>NZ_CP093219.1:2375000-3960207 GCF_051034795.1 Bacillus sp. jun7 | reverse complement strand
AGCAGCGGGTGAAGTCTGGCTGCTTTCTCACTTTCCGCTGAGCCTGTTTTGTCAAGTGACACATCAGCTTTTGTGACCCAATATCGGTCTTTGGCAAAAGGATAAGCCGGGAGACTGATGCGGCCCGGGTTGCGCTGATAAAGAGCTGACCAATCGACGTCAAGTCCTTTAACCCAAAGGTCAAGCAGCTTTCCGTATTTCCCTTTTTTCAGCCAGGCATTTATGGTAAGCGCCATATCTTCATCAGAAGTGAGCGAAGCCGCCAATGAATGATGTTTGGCTGTCCTGCCCCGCCAGATATGAGCATGTTCGATATGATCGTTTGAGAAACTCATAAGCTTCATTTTCAGTTCTTCTATCGACTCGGCCGTAAATGCAAGCCGCTCAGCCATCGGTTCTCTTCCCGCCTGAAGCGTGTAAGCGATTTTGGCCAAATCCCCGTCAGAACGTTTTTTTCTTATGACATCATCCAGAAGCTGGCGGGCGCACTCTTTCAATTGCTGCTCATTTCGCGCTGATAAAATAATAACAGCCGGTTTTTGCGGAGAAACAGACGCGTTTTCCATTGGTTTCAGGCTGTCAGACGGCACATATTCCTGAATGATGACATGCGCGTTTGCCCCTCCTGCTCCAAAAGAGGAAATACCGGCAATTCTCGGATATTCTTTCATTTCACCCGTGATATTTAAGACAGGTCGTTTCCATTCCGTTTCTTTTTGCTGTACGAAAAACGGAGTGTGCTCAAACTCAATATTCGGATTCAATTCCGCCGCATGCAATGAAGGGGCAATCCTCTTATGTTTCAATTGGAGAAGCAGTTTGGTGATTCCAGCAATCCCGGCAGCGCTTTCTAAATGTCCGATATTTGATTTAATTGAACCGATGGAACAAAACTGCCGGTCTTCTGTTGTCAGGCGAAAAGCTTTCGTTAACCCGTCGATTTCAATCGGATCACCGAGCGCAGTGCCCGTTCCGTGGGCTTCCAAGTAACTGACCGTTCTCGGGTGAATGTCTGTCCGTTTCAACGTCTCTGCGATCAGATCAAACTGCGCTTTCGGATTCGGCACCATATAAGCGTTTGTCCTGCCTGCTGCGTTCAGCATGCTTCCTTTGATAACGCCGTAAATATGATCGCCGTCTTTCTCCGCTTGAGCAAGCGGCTTTAACACAATCGCCCCTACTCCTTCACCGTCAACAAAACCGTCCGCCCTGTCTCCGAAAGATTTGCATTTATCACCGGGAGACAGCATTGAAAAAGCGGACAGCCGCTCATAGTGAGCCGGATCAACGATAAGATTGACTCCGCCGGCAATCGCTGTTTCACTCATTCCGCTCCGCAGGCTTTCTGCAGCGAGATGGACAGCTGTTAAAGAAGAAGAGCAGGCTGTATCCACAGCCATACTCGGCCCTTGAAAATTGAACAAAAACGATACTCTGTTTGCGATAGACCAGTCGCTGGGAACTGTCGGGTAATTGCTGTTCATCACACCGACAAAGACTCCGATTTTCCGGCTGTCACATAGCGTGGCCGGGGTGTACCCCGCATCTTCAATGCTTGAATAAGCAGTCTGCAGAAACAACCTTTCCTGTGGGTCCATCCTTTCAGCTTCCGCGGGAGATATACGGAAAAACAGCGGATCAAATTTATCAATGTCATCGAGGAAACCGCCCCATTTTGAATAAATGGACCCCCATTTTCCGCGTTCCTCGTTATAAAACGTTTTCCAGTCCCAGCGATCTTTCGGCACTTCAGTAATAGAATGCCTGCCGGCTTTTACATTTTCCCACAGCTCATCAACGTGATCGGCGCCCGGATACCGGCCTGACAGACCGATGACAGCGATATCCTGGATATAGGGATCTCCGTTTGTCCTGCTGCCTTCCTCGTTTTGAGGAATTACATTCAGGTTATCTGTGTGATCAGACAGCTGCTCCTCACGCACACCCATTGCTTTCATAAATGCTCCCCGCTGAGAAAGAAGCAGGTAATCCGCGATTTCTTCTATCGTCTGATATTCAAAAAAGAGGGTGCTGGTCATTTGGTCAAACACGTTACGAAAAGCATTTGTAAGCCTGACGACCAGAATAGAATCCAAACCGTATGCGGTTAAGGAAACCGACGGATCCATTCTCCCGCTCGGAATCTTCAGCGTTTTTCCTATTAATTCCGTCAGATATGTGATGCCCCGTTCCCTTACGTTTGGAATCGGCGCGGCGCTTTCTGCGGGAGCCTGCACCCGTTCGGCGTTTTCAGGATGAGCCCGTCCATTCCCGAATTGCCGCTCGAGCGCTTCTTTACGGGAAGACAGAAAGTAATCAGCAAGCTCATCAATGGTTTGATATTCAAAAAACAAAGTGCTGCTGACAGAACCGAAGACGTCTTTTAACGCGTTGGTCAGTCTGACGACCAGTATGGAATCCAATCCGTATGCGGTTAAAGGTTCATGGGATAAAAGACGATGCGCCGGCACTTTAAGCGCTTCACCGATTACCTTCTTCATCAGTTCAACGCTTTTTTCTCTCAAGCTGAAATGCAATGTATCATCCGAAATACCATCTGCGTCATACGGACGGCGCTCCGGTTTTTCTTCTGACGCCTGCGGGAGGGCAAGCCTGACCGTTCCGTCACTTTCAGCCGCTATAATCTGCTGGCCTAAGTCGTGTGCGGCTTCAGCCGGAAACAGAGGATGGACGAACCCTTCAAGTGAAAGCGCTTCCGCCCAGCCGGCCGGCTCAACCCCCGGACAGCCCGGAATCCGTAAATCATGATCCTCATACAGCCACCAGCCTTCAAGAAGGCCGAACGTCACATGGTTGAATACGGTGCGGCTGTTGATCTCATTTATAAACAGCTGGCCGTTTTTTTGCAGCATTGCTTTCGCATGGCGCAGCGTAGAGCGGATATTTTTTGTCGCATGAAGCACATTGGTCGCGATCACTGCGTCATACGTGCCGATGTCCGGCACTTCTGTTGATACCGGCTGCTCAGCGTTGAATATTTTATAAGTGATATAAGGATATTCCGGACCGAATACGTCTTCTGCATGTAAAAGAAATGCTTTAGAAATATCCGTGAAACAATATTCGGCAATATGCGCTTCATACGGTTTCAATTTTCTCATGACCGCGGCGCTCGTCCCGCCCGTTCCGGCTCCGATTTCTAAAATGCGGATTTTCGCCTGCGGGTCTTTTTCCAGACGCTCCCGCAAAACTGCAATCAATGTGTCAGCAAGCTTGTCATTGAAAAAATCAGAAATGATATTATTGCGGTAAATGCCTTCCACAAGACGGAAGGAGGAGTCAGGGAACATCACTTCCGTTGCCGGAAGCTTACCGGTTAAAATGTCTGGAAGCACACGCAATGTCTCTTCTGCCAATCTGACATGCGCCCTCATGTCTTTCTGGCGCAGCCAAGTCACTTTTTTCCGCTCCCATTCCTCCCACACCTCCCCTAGATCCGTTTTTTCCGGAGCAAGCGCTAATTCAGTCAGGAAGACAAAGCTCTCTTTCAGCCATCTGCTGTATTGTTCCGTTATGCCGGCAGCCGATTGAAATAACGGCAAAGTCTCATCAAGCCTTGCGCCCATCTCATAAAGGGTTGATACAAGTATTTTTTCAATGAGGGATTCCATCTCTCTCATGCAGCTCATGACATTTGATGCTTTTACCCGCCCAGCTTCGTCATTCTGCGTGATGTTAACCGCTAATTGTCCGAGTGCGGAAGGAATCTTTTCCGGATAAACCGTTACTTGTTCTTTCAGATCATCTTTCATAAAAACCGGATCTGTCGTTTTGATCAGCGCCAGCTGGTCATAAGGTCCCGAAAGCAGGGTTTCCAGCGTTTTCATCGCTTCGGGCGCCTCAATAGAAGCGATTCCGTCCCGCTCCATCCGTTTCCGGTATTGTTCTGAAGCGACAACGCCGACACTTCCCCAAAAGCCCCAATTGACAACCTTTACGGCATACGGCGCTTTTTGTGAGATCCGCTTAGCAAAAGCGTCTTTAAACGTGCACCCGGCGGCATAATTGCTCTGTCCCGGCGCTTTTTGAAACGACATCATCGAAGAGAAAAACAGCAAGAAATCCAGCGGTTCCCCTTCAGCTACCCGGGCAATCTGCAAGCTGACATCAGTTTTTGCAGAAAGTGAAGCGCGGAACTGCTCCTCTTCCATATTGGCAAAACTTCGGTCTGATAACACGATGGCGGAATGAATGATTCCGCGCACCTTTCCATGTTCCTTCACAATGGTGTCATACGCCCGCTTGAGAGAATCATAATCCGCAGCATCCGCGCTGAAATATTGCGGTGCGGGGCCTAAAGCCGCAAGTCTTTTCAGCTTTCTTTCAATCTGTGTATCTTTTTTCCGTCTCCCGATCCAGACAATTTTCGCCTGATAGGTCTGAATCATATATTCAGTCCATACTTCTCCTATTCCGCCTGCTCCGCCGATAATCACATAAACCCCGCCGTGCCGGTATAATGAAGGCTCACCTGCATGAGGCTGGCAGACGGCCAATTGCTGGCGGTGCCACTGACCTGCACGAAAGACCCACGGATTTCCCTCGGGGTCCGCCGGTAAAGAAAAAACATCGGGAAGATGCCGGTCTCCCCTTTGAGATTCCAAATCAAGAAGCCGGATGCTCCAATTACTGTATTCTTTTGCGAGCGACCCCGCTAATCCGTGTATGCTTGCATGACTCGGATTGACCTCATCATGTTCATGAATCGGCTGTGCTTGAAACGTGCAGATTGTCAATGATAGTTGTTCCGTGTCAAAATTCAGAAGCAGAAGCGCTTTTACCAGCCGGAAAAGCTGCATGACCCCGTGCTCCTGTCCGTCGGCCGTATCCGCATCATAAACGGATGGAATGGGATGATCCGGCGCCGCCCATATCATGTGTTGAAAAGAGCCTTGCGCTTTCAGTGTTTCAGCCATTTGTTCCGCGCTGTCCAAAGAAGTGATGTCCGGAAAACGGACATCGGAATACATCTCTTTCAAAGCCTGCTGAAAATCCGGCCCGCCCCCGATGACGATTATTTTTTCTTCACGCATGAAAGACATGCCGGTTTCCGGAATGGTGACGGTGTTCCAAACCGGTGTCATAAGCAATTCCGTTTCACGGCTTTTCTTCGGCGTGACGCCGGCTTTTTGGTTAAACCCGGCGCTTTCCTGCACCTCTTTTATGATAAAATCTTTCACTGCCGCCAGCAGCACGCCGCGCTCATCACAAATATGCAGATCAAATTGGTGAACGGAGGCGGCTTTTACCTCCGCATGCACAAATACGGTTTTCGCTAACGGTTTAAGCAGCTGTATTTCTCCGAAGGAAAACGGTACGATAAGCGCAGGCTCTTTTTGAAATTGCAGCACATGCGCCATTGCGGTTTGAACAGCGCCATCCATTAAGGACGGGTGCAGGATGTACTGTTTAAAATCGGCTTCCAAGTGTGACGGGAGCGTTAATTTGGCCAGTGCTTTCCTTTCTGTATAAGAGAATTCGCGGATGACCTGAAAACTGTCCTTTTGCACGATTCCCGCCTCAGAGAACGAGTGATAGATGTCTTTCGGCTCCGTTCTCTGCACAAATGGCGCCGGAAGCTGAAAGACCGAGGCCTCAAAAGGCGCTCCTTTTTCTTTACAAATCACTTCTCCTTGCGAAAAGAGAGTGCCGGCCGCTCCTTTTTCCTTAATGACATAGCTTATACGCTCTTTTTCCGCTTCAAACTCTATCATGACGGATCTTGGGTCTGTCCCTGTCACAATCGGCTCCATATACCACACATTTTGAAGAGTGACGGCCGGGCGTTCTCCCCACAATGCCGCGCCGTATGCCGCCATTTCCAGATGACAGACTCCGGGGAGCACATATTTTTCGTTCACTAAATGATCTTTAAAGAAATATTCATCCTTGGAAAATATCTTTTGAAACGTCCCTTTCCGGGCGGATGAAACATTCTCATCTAGCAGCGGATGCAGCGCTTCACGCCTTTTGGTATTTTGGAGCTTTTTTGTATACCGCTTTTTTTGATCGGTCAGCCAGGACGTTTCCTTTAAAAACGGATACGTAGGAAGCGGAACTTTCTGATACGGCGTCTCCGGCTTTTTGCAACCTTGAAAGCCTTTCACCCACAGCGCGGCAAATTTTTCAGGATCTGAAACGGATTGGCCTGAAACGTCCGGCCGCCCGGGTGACGCTTTTCCGAAGTAAATATGCCTGCCGCCGCTGTGACCGCTCACAAATCCGTCCAATCGCTGTTTCAGCTCAGAAAGGGATGATGCGATTACCGCAAGCCGGAAGGAGAAAGGCTCTCTGCCTGACAATAGGGTGGCAGCGATATTTTCCAGGCTGTATCCGCCGGCAGAAGGCGAGTTTTCCAATCGGGCAAGAAAGGAGCTCAATTTCCCGGCATATTCTTTCAGCTGCTGTTCGGAATGTGCGCTTAGTACGACGGCATGCGGTTGTTGCTCAGTATTCCCGTCCGCTTGCCGTTTTGGCTGATAAGCACCTACGATCAGATGGGCATTAGAGCCTCCTGCGCCGAACGAACTGATTGCGGCGATTCTCGGTTTATCTCCTTCAGCCGGCCACGGACGGTTGTTTCGAACGACATAAAATGGCGAATCAGAAAAAGAAATCTTGCGGTTCAGTTCCTCGGCGTGCAGACTGGCGGGAAGCGTTTCATGTTTCATGCTTAAAAGCACCTTGATTAAACCGGCGATCCCTGCCGCCGCTTCCAAATGTCCGATATTGGATTTCACCGAGCCGATTCCGCAGTCATTTTTCTCATCGGCCTGTTTCTCAAATGCCATAGACAGACCGCGTATCTCAATCGGATCGCCGAGTGCCGTGCCGGTACCGTGAGCTTCAATGTAGCTGATATCCGCCGGACTTACCGCGGCTCTGTTTATAGCGGATAAAATCAGCTCCCGGTGCGCTTCCGGATTCGGCACCGTATACCCGGTCGTTTTGCCGCCGTGATTAGTGGCGGACCCCTTAATGACACCGTAGATGTGGTCGTTGTCCGCAATCGCTTTTTTCAATGGTTTTAACAAAACGGCTCCCGCGCCTTCACCGGGCACGTAACCGTCTCCGCCTTCACCGAAGCTGCGGCATTTTCCTTCAGAAGACAGAAAATGCGATTGGCTTAAAAACATGTATTTTTGCGGGTGTAAGCTGAGGTTGACGCCTCCGGCAAGCGCCATTTCACAGTCGCCCGACATAATGGCCTGACAAGCCTGATGGACGGCGACAAGCGATGAAGAACACGCCGTATCAACAGCGATGCTCGGCCCATGGAGATCAAGAAAATAAGAAACCCGGTTCGGAATGCCCCAATATAAGGAGCCGGGGCCTTTATACTGATCTTTGAGGAAACCTTCTTCGTGTGCAATTAATGAATATTCATTCCAGGTCACTCCGGCGAATACACCGATTTGATCCGTCGGCCTCGCCGCCGGGTTCCCGTAACCGGCATCCTCCATCGCCTCCCAGCAGCACGTGACATACAATTTTTGCTGAGGGTCCATTAAATCAGCTTCCCACGGGGAAACAGAAAAAAACAGCGGGTCAAATCGATCCGGACGATCAATAAAACCTC
This sequence comes from Bacillus sp. jun7, assembly GCF_051034795.1. NCBI lineage: Bacteria > Bacillati > Bacillota > Bacilli > Caryophanales > Bacillaceae > Bacillus > Bacillus sp. jun7. Next base: position 3,952,607 of record NZ_CP093219.1, on the reverse strand, counting down.
CCCATTTACTGTATGACGCGTATTCTGCCGTTTTCTCTTCCGAGTAATAAGAGCTGTCCCATCTGTCCTCAGGGATTTCGGAGACACAATCTTTATTTTCCATTAAATTGTCCCAAAAATCATGCTGGTTTTCCGCTTTCGGAAACATCCCGCTCATTCCGATAACCGCAATATCAGAACTCCTGTCCGTTCCCGGTTCAGGCACCTTTTCAGCCGCCTGTACAGGAAGCACTTCTTCTTCCTGCCGGCTTCCCGTATCAGGCTCCGTTTCTTTGAATTCAAGAACGCTTTCGGGATTTCGTTTCTGCGCACTTAAAAACTCACTCAATTTCTCAATGTTCGGATATTCAAACAGCAGCGTTTCAGAAAGGCCGGTAAATTCTTTATGCAATATGGTCATGATTTCTTCACTGATGAGAGACGTCACGCCAAGAGTAAAAAAAGCGGTTTTATCTTCTGCTTCGGTCACCTCGGCACCCAGCTTTTCCGCTATTACCGTTCTTAAAAATTCGTTAATACATTTCATGAGGATACCATCCCTTGTACAAAAGAATTTTTCTGTGCTTTAACAAGTTAATCCGCCGTCTATTGCCATTGTCTGTCCGGTCATAAAGGACGATTCAGGAGAAAGCAGAAAACGAACGAGTCCGGTCATATCGTCTGTTTCGCCTAAACGCCCCATCGGCGTCCTTCTGATAATCTGCGATTTTTGTTTTTCCGGCATATTTTTCGTCATATCGGTGTCCACAAAACCGGGCGCAAGTGAATTGACACGGATTCCTTTGGACCCGAGCTCCCTGGCCAGGCTTCGCGTCAAGCCGTCAAGAGCCGCTTTGGATGCGCTGTAGACTGAAGTGCCTTTAAATCCTCTTGAACCGATAATGGAGCTTATGTTAACGATTGATCCGGAATTTTGTTTCAGCATGACCCGGGAAACGTTTCGGGTCAGCTTGATGACTGAACCGATATTCAGATTGAGGATGCGGTCAATGTCTTCATCATTGGTCAGGGGCAGCAGCTGATCAAGGTTCAAACCGGCGTTATTGACCAAGCCGTCTATTCTGGAAAACTTGCGGTATACTTGAAGAACAAACTGTTTCATGGCGGCATCATCCGCCGCATCCGCCGCTTCCCAATAAAAGCGGTCACGGTACTTTTCACTCTCTCTCAATGTGTTAATAAAATCAGATTCACTGCGGCTGAAAGCGGCTACTTTGTAATTCTCATCCAAAAGCGCCTGTACAATCGCTTTTCCGAGCCCCCGGCTACCTCCGCTGACGACCGCTACTTTTCCGTTATTCATATTTGCCTCCTGTTTTACACGTTTCTTATTTTTTTAAATCGGTCATTAGACAGTTTCCGATCTGTAACAGAGATGATCTGCGGTATCTGATATGGCTGCAGCTTCTGTCTGCAATGAGCTACGGCCCGCTTTCTGAAAGATTTGATATCTTCCTCTTTTTCAAGCACGGCCTCTGCCGCGACAATCTCGCCCGTAATCGGATTTTTTCGGCCCGTTATGAGAACATCCCGGACATTCGGTATCTCCAGAAAGACGCTTTCCACCTCTGCCGGAAACACTTTCTCTCCTCCCACATTAATGATTTCACTCTTTCTTCCGAGAATTCTTATATATTCGCCGTCTGTTTCCACCTGGTCACCGGTGTCGTACCAGCCGTCTTCATCGAAAGGTGAGGGTGCGTTTAAATAGCCGAGCATCGCCGACTCAGAACGGACCCAAAGCGTGCCTCCGGTAATTTTGGTCTCTGTTCCGGCACCGCCTACTTTCATCCAAGTGGATTGGCTGTCTTTTGATTTCGTTGAGAATATACCCAGTTCAGTTAATCCGTATGTTTGTTTCAGCCGTACATCCGGAAACAGCCGGTGAATGCCGCGCAGCGTTGATTGGGGCATCGGTTCTGTGCCGTAAGTGATCAGCTGGAGTGAAGACAGGTTATAGCCGGCATCCGCCTTGGACATCAGCAGCATGTTTAAAAAGGTCGGGGTGGCGGGGAGCACTTGGACAGCATGTTTGTCGACCGCCTGATAAACGGACTCCGGCGTTCTGCTGTCTGATGTGACGATCGTCCCCCCGTTAAACAGAATCGCAAACAGCGTATTAATGCCGCCTATATGATCCAATTTCAGAAAAATGAGCGTACGCAGCGGTTTTCTCTTCGCCGTTTTGTATTTTTCAAGCAGCCGGCCGGCGCTTAACACGGATGCTTTGCTTTTGCCGGAGGTTCCCGATGTGAAAATAATAATGCCTGACTCCCCTCTCTCGCGCAGGTCATCAAGCAGAGGGTGAGAGGCGCTTTCAGAACCTTCACGAAGCGTCCAGCTGTCATTTTCATTTATTTCAATGATTTGATTCACTTTCGCGTCTTCAAACATATCGAGATGCTTCTCCCTTGATTCATTGCTGAGAGGGACAACGATATTTCGGTTTAACAAAAGCGCCATCAGCAAAAAAATGGCGTTCGGGGAATAATCCCCGATAAGCGCCACACATTCTCCTTTACGTATTCCGTTTTGTTCAAGTTCTTTCTGAAAAAAGCTGATTCGTGTCAGCAAATCATCATACGTAAAAGTCTGCCCTTTAAAAATGAGAAACTCACTGTCCTGCGTTTCCCGAAGCTTATCAGTCACCCAGCTGATATCTCCCCTGCTTTCTGTTTTCATGATTGAGCACTGTCCATATATTTTTGATAAATATCACAAATGCTGCCGACGGTTGTAATGCTGGAAATCGTTTCTCCTTGGGAAAAAGGATCTACTCCGGTTTCCATCTCCATCTGTGCGACTAATTGAGCGATATCCAGTGATGAGAAGCCCAGATCCTCTATGACTCTCACATCATCTCCCGCTTCGACGGCCCGATACGACTGCTGTTCTTGAATATCCTGAATAATTTGAGCGATGATCTGCTTCATTTCCTTGGTTTGTTCCATTTGCTTTCAGCTCCATTCTTCATTTTATAAACTTCTGATGACCCGTTTATAATCCGGAATATGATCTTGTGAAGAGGTCGGCACCGCCAGCAGCTTATCCACCTTGGAAATGGCCAGCAATGTATGATTCCTTTTCATATAGACTTCAATCTGATAGCTGATTTTCGCCACTGAGATCATACCGAGGGACTCACCGTGAAAGTCGGGATCGCATTCTTCAATGTGTCCCGTCATATAAATATCAAGCTCTTCATCTGCAAAACAATTTCCGTAATAATACGTCTCTCTTTCAAGCAAAAATAAATGCCGCGCGATTGAAACCGGAAAACCCGGCTTCGACCGGCGCGTCATCCATTCAAATTCCGCCGCATCCATTATCTTGCTGAATTTCGCAAACACCATGGCATGCCCCGGCGCAGCATCCTGATCAACAGGAACCCGATATGAAACGGGGTCCGCTGTTTTGAGGTTGCCCGGCTCCATACCGAAAGCGTCCGTTCTGATTTTCTTTGACCGCATCAGCGCGTAAGGCGGCTTGGCTAGCTTAGAAAGTTCCGCAATGCATTCAGCCTTCGGCGCTGAGACTTTGCGGGTCGAACCTTCTGTTTGCGTGACGTCGACGACAATTAAACTATTGGCTTTCATAGAAGGAAACCGTCCGCGGTCCCACTCGCTTTTATCAGAGCTGACCGCTCCTTTCGGCCCGAACAAATAATCAGATTCTAATATGGTTTCTCCAAACCGGGAGATATCGACTCCGACGGAAACCTCGTCCCATAATCGGTACTGATCAAGAGGCTGATCTGAAGGAACTTTGAGATGTGTCATAAAATAAGCCGGATACAAAATCAGCCCTTGGTGATCGGCCATCTGATCAGGCCGGAATCCCGTTCCGTCCGTTAAATGGTGACTGTGTGCGTTGCCGAATAACAGCAGCAGCGCGTACTCATTCAAATTCCCTAACCCGACATGGCTCATCGTTAATTCATGATTTTCAATCAGCATGGTAGTCCTCCGCAGAAAAAATGTAATGTCTGGTCATACTCAGCCTGTAATCGATACCAGCCTTTGCGCAAGAAGGCCGGCTGTTTCTTCCATGAGCTGTTTGCCGATCAAGTCGACATGCCTGTTTCTCCAATTTTCAAGCGGGGTTCCTTTCACCCATTGATTAAACGCCCCGAGTGCAGGGCCGCAATGAATTTGGTAATCTATTTTACTTTCGCTTTTTCCTTCCAGAGCGAGTCTCGTCGTATGGGAAAAATACCATTTAAATACCATCGCCATTTTGTGTTTCGGATTCTGTTCGGCTTTGGCGATCTGTTCAGGAGATTTATCACGTTTCAACTGCTCATACACTTCCTCAAAACTGCGCTGGAAATACTTATCTTCAATTAATGTTTTCGTTTTTTCATCTATTTCATCTAAAGAATTGTATTGTCTGTACAAGTCAAAGAGTTTATTGGCTCTTGCCGGGAAAAACAGGCCTTTTTTCAGCACCTGCACCCTTGCACCCGCTTCAAACATATCTCCCGCGGGAGCGTATGACGTATCCTGCACGTTCGCTTCCTGAAGCAGATCTTTCACTGAATCACTTGTCCCGGCTTCGACCGTGCATTGATTAATAGAACCGGTTCCGATAAATTCGGCGCCGAGCAGAAACGCGGCAGCAGCCGCTTCCGGAGTGCCGATGCCGCCCGCTGCGCCGATTCTTACTTTTTTCGCATACCCGTGCTTCTCCATCATGCGGTCTCTGAGTCTGATCATGGCAGGCATTAATGTATACGGAATCCCTTGGTCGGTATGCCCTCCTGAATCCGCTTCAACGCAAATGTCATCAGCCATCGGAATTTCTTTTGCAAGCGCCGCTTCCCCGGCTGTCAGCCGATTGTCAGACACAAGTCTTTCCAGCACATGAGCCGGAGCCGGATTCAGAAAGGCCTCAGCGACTTCAGGCCGGGATACTTTCGCGATGATTCTGTTTTGAACTGACACCGACCCGTCATGATTCCTGCTTAATCCCTTTGCCCTGTATATCACGAGAGCCGGGGTTATGCCCATAAATGCCGATGCTTCAATAAGATGAATGCCGTTTTTCAAATATAAATCTATCATTCTGACTTCCTTGTCAGGTGACATCATATGATGAAGAAGATTCATTCCGAATGTTTCCCCTTGCCGCAGTGCAGACCGGATGGTTCCGATGGCCTGTCCGATCCGTTCGATACTCAATCCGCCCGTTCCGAAAAAGCCCAGCATTCCCGCTTTTGCCGCTTTAATGACCATCTGTTCCGAAGCAATTCCTCTGTACATGGAGCCCGTCATGTAAGCATATTGGATGTTATAATCTTTTTTAAAATCTTCGTTCCCTAATCTCATTCCCGCCGTTTTTTGTGAATCAGCTGCCGATGCTTTAACATCAGCAGTATCAGACTCTTCTTTCGGCATTGGTAATGGGACGGCATCTTTTTTAATCTGCCGCGTCAGTTTTGTCAGCACTTCCCCGGGCCCGACTTCTGCAATTTCATTATTTTCAAGCCCCATCAGACGGCGTATCGTGTCCGTCCACTTTACCTGATTGGTCATTTGCAAAGTCAGATTTGTTTTGATTTCATCATTCTTATAAGGTGCGGCATGAAGATTTGAAATCACCGGAAAACGAAGAGGCATAAACGCCGTTTCTTCTAAATAATCCGCGAACTCTTTTTCAGCATCTTTCATATAGCGGGAATGGAAGGCGCCGCTCACATTTAAAGGAAGATACATTCTCACGCCGGCTTTTTCAAAGACGGGGCCCGCTTTTTCAATGTCTTGTTTCGTTCCGGCGATCACAATTTGCGTAGGTGAATTGTGGTTAGCGATATCAATGCCGGTCAGATGATAATCGGATAGAACCTCTTTTACTTGTTCAGCCGTAAACCCCAAAACCGCCGCCATGCCTCCGGGAGCTGCCTTGCTCATGAGCTCCCCTCTTTTTTTCACAAGCTGCAAACCGGTCTTAAAATCAAAGCAGCCGGCCGCAAATAACGCATTATATTCTCCTAAACTGTGCCCTGCGGCGTAATCGGGCTCTCTGCCGGACTCTTTAATCTTCTTTAAATAACTGAGTGCACTTACCGTATATAACGCCGGCTGGGTAAATTGCGTTTTCCCCAGCTGATGATTCGGATCCTCCAGACACAATTCTTCTATAGAGTAGCCTAATATGTCATCAGCCTGACGTGTCAGATCTTGAAATTCATCAAACAGCCCGGCTCCCATTCCTTTAAATTGAGAACCCTGCCCCGGGAACACAAACGTAAGCATCTTATCCTCATCCTTTCCGCATTGTCAATTTGAATATCACATGTGGTTCTCAATGCAAAAACGTCTCGCTCATTTCATATATTGACTGGTGTAAACACCGCCATAAAAATAAAAACACAAACGCGTTTGCGATTCAGCACAGGTTTAAAAATCGCAAACGCATTGTGTTTTCCTTTTCTAACATAATTTATATAAAGACATCTTGCTTGTTTACTGAATGTTTCGCATGACAAGCTGCAGTGCCAATATGCCCGAAAACAGCCATGACGGCACACTTCTCCCTTATCATGTATATGTAGATATATACACTGAAATCATTTTTATAATCCCTATTTCCTCTTCAACGTGCCGAAACAGCGATTGAAATTTAATAGGTGCTTTACTTTAATTTAATAAATTTAACAAATAGTTGCTATTTAAAGAGAATAATATCAATTTATAGATAATAATGTCAAGGCTTTATTTCGTTATTTTCTGACATTTATTCCACAGTTTTATGTTCGGTGGACAGTCTGCATAATTGTTTCGGGATAAATGTCAGATAATTCCCTGAACCCTTTTCATGTCAAAGAAAATTCATCACCTCTCTGTCAATTGGGTCTATACTTATTTTTCATTTTCATATATTATGTAAAAAAAAGACGAATTAGAAAATTTTTTAATCACTTTAAATACTATCCATTAAATACTTTCTTTGTATAATAATTTCTTATTATTCTAAGGAGGATCCAGTCATGAAATGGTACGCACTTTTTGTAGAGTCGGGAAAAGAAGAAGCAGTTCAAAAATTTCTGCGTCTGCAGTTTGATGAGCAGGCTCTCTACTCAATCATACCCAAGAAAAAAGTCACAGAACGAAAAGCCGGAATCAAATACGAGGCACTCAAAAAGATGTTTCCGGGATATGTTCTGTTTAAAACAAAGATGACAGAGCGGACATTTCATAAAATCAAAGAACTCCCCATTTCATGCAGAATCGTGAATAACGGCGCATATTATTCCAAAGAGCGCAAAACCTATTTCACGACAATTAAGGATGAGGAAATCCTCCCTATTATCAGGCTGATCGGAGAAGGAGACACTGTAGATTATTCAAAAGTCTATATTGAAAATTCAAAAGTAACCGTTGCCTCAGGGCCTCTTAAAGGAATGGAAGGCATTATTAAAAAGATCGATAAAAGAAAAAGACGCGCCAAAATCTGCCTGTCTTTTATGGGACTGGACAAAATGGTCAACGTCGGAATTGAAGTGCTCTCCAAGCCCTAGCATTTCAAAAAAAGCATCAACAGCATGTGCCGTTGATGCCCTTTTTATATAAACAGACGAAAGCCCGACATCAAAATAACCCCGCTCACCACCGTCACGGTCAGACTTTTTGTTTTCAAGGCATAGTTAACCTGAAGCCGGGCTGCGCCTATGAGACAATCACATTTAGGGGAAGAATCCATTTTAATCAAGAGCGGTGAATTGACGGTTTAGCTTCATGACGAAAACCATGTGCTGACTTCGGGCGGTGCCGCACAGTTATTTTCATTCCTCGGATGAACCGGTGACATATTTTATGCTGGTCTATTATCCTGAACCGGCTTAAACGCATATCAGGCTTCTTCAGACAGAAGCCTGATGGACCGCAACCCATTCTTGTATGCATTGAATCAGTTTCTGGACAGAAGGTGTCTGCGTCTCCCTTGCATGAGCTGTCAAAATGCCGAGCTGCCTGGAGACATACCGGTCGAACCGTTTGATGAGCACATCACAATCATTCACCAAAAGCTGCGGCAAGATGCTGATCCCCAGATTGTTCCGCACCATTGCAATAATCGCTTCATCCCCTCTGATTTGATAAGCGACCCGCGGTGTGATCTTTTCTTCCTTCAGCACTTTCAGCACATCAAAATGTGTCTCCGGATAAGGCACGATACATTTGACGGACTCCATGACATGTAACGGAACCGTTTCACATTGCGCCAATTCATGCTGCGGGCTCATCACCGCTACAATCGGGTCCTCGGCCAACGGGTAAAAATGCCACTTCTCGCTGTGGGATGTCCCGATCGCCGCATCAATCCGGTCATCTTTCAGCCATTGTTCCAGCTCAGTAGAATTTCCTTCAAACAAATGCACCTTAATAGAAGGATACAGCTCATTAAATTCCCTCAAAATTTTCGGCAGCCATTTTACCGCCACGCTCGTAACAGTGCCGAGCCGGACTTCCCCTCTTTCTAACCCATTAATATTATCAACGGTTTGAGACAGTTTTTCATAGTTTTTTTGAATTTCCTTCATAATATGTAACACTTTCAACCCATTTGCGGTGGGCCTCACTCCATGCCGCTGTCTGATCAAAAGCGGAAAACCGTACTCTTCCTCTAATTTACTGATCATTTGGCTGATGTTCGGCTGTGTGTAATTCAATATGGCAGCGGCTTGGGTCAGGCTGCCGCTTTCTACCGTTTTAATAAAGGCTAAATGCTTCTTTAAATCCAACCGGCTTCATCTCCCAGATATCATTACTTATTATCCAATGCATTAGTTATATTTAGTTTACTTATACATCAATCAAAAATAAAATGGCAATGTCTCCATCATTATACTTGATAACAAACAGAAGGTGAGCGTTTCAGCATGAGTTTTCTCATTCAATTTTTTATCGGCGGCACCGTTATGGTGGCCGCCGCGTATTTAAGCAAGTCGAAATACTTATTTTTATCAGGCGTTATCACATTGCTGCCGATCATGACGTTATTGAATATTCACTTGCAGCTGAAAAATATGAGCCCCGACGATTTCAGAGCCGCTCAAAAAAACGGAATATTCGGTGCCTTCGGCGCAGTGATCTTCATCAGCAGTATTTTCATCCTGACAAACTGGTTCAAAGGAGGCCACGCAGTCATCGGTGCGTTTCTCATCTATATTTGCTATATGATCGGCTGTAAATGCCTGTTATGAAGATACAGCACCGCTGTGTATAAAAAAATGCCCGTCCAGAACAATAAGAACGATCTGTTCAGTTGTGAGCAGTTTATATGACTGAATGATCATGAGTTGTTATAATCAATGTCTAAAAACATTCCGGGAGGCGAAATAAATGGCGAGAAAATTATTCACACCATGGAGCGTTAAAGATGTAACGATCAAAAACCGTATTGTTATGGCACCGATGTGCATGTATTCCTCACATGAGAAGGACGGAAAACTGCAGCCTTTTCATATGGCGCACTACATATCGCGTGCAATCGGACAGGTCGGCCTGATTATCGTGGAAGCGACAGCCGTTAATCCTCAGGGGCGCATTTCCGATCAGGATTTGGGCATTTGGAGCGATGATCATATCGAAGGTTTTGCCAAACTGACGGAACAAGTGAAAGCGCAAGGATCTAAAATCGGCATTCAGCTTGCGCACGCCGGACGTAAAGCTGAGCTTGAGGGAGACATTTACGCTCCGTCAGCTATTCCGTTCGATGAGCAGTCCAAAACACCGGCTGAAATGACGACAGAACAAATTAAAGAAACCATTCAGGAATTCAAACAGGCAGCGGCGCGCGCGAAAGAAGCCGGCTTTGACATTATTGAACTTCATGCCGCACACGGCTACTTAATGCACGAATTTTTGTCCCCTCTGTCCAATCACCGTACAGACGAATACGGAGGCTCACATGAAAATCGCTACCGCTTCTTAGGCGAGACCATTGAAGCCGTCAAGGAAGTCTGGGACGGCCCGTTATTTGTCCGTATTTCTGCATCGGATTATACAGACAAAGGGCTGGACATTGCGGATCATATCGGTTTTGCGAAGTGGATGAAAGAACAGGGAGTCGACCTCATTGATTGCAGCTCAGGCGCACTCGTTCAAGCTGATATTAACGTCTTCCCCGGCTACCAAGTGAGCTTCGCGGAGAAAATCCGTGAACAGGCCGAAATTGCAACAGGCGCCGTCGGTTTGATAACGACGGGAACAATGGCGGAAGAAATTCTGCAAAACAACCGCGCTGACCTTATTTTTGTCGCGAGAGAACTTCTGCGCGATCCGCACTTTGCAAGGAGTGCAGCGAAGCAGCTGAATACTGAAATACCGTCACCGGTCCAATACGACAGAGCATGGTGATGAAGAGACAGCCGGAGTTTTTCGATCCGGCTGTCTCTTTTTTTATTTTTCGAGAAACGATTGCCGAAGCTTCTCCGTCTTCCCTATAGAACCAATTAGAGGAGATGACTCCAATGAAAGCAGCATGGATGGAAAGGACATATCTGATTGACGGGTGTCCGTTTTATACGAAACACCGTAAAGGCGCCGGCGAAGTGACGATCGTCTTTGAAGCCGGCTACGGCACTTCTTCTGAAACATGGACATCATTACTCGCTGACATAGATGAAGAATTTGGGGTTTTCACATATGACAGAGCCGGAATCGGCAAAAGCGGACGAAGCCGAAACAAGAGAACGGCGGACCATATGGTACAGGAATTAAACGCTCTTCTTCTGAAGGCCGGCGTCAAGCCTCCTTACCTTGTCGTCTCGCATTCATACGGCACGATTATCAGCAGACTTTGGGCGAGCCGGAACCGCCGGGATATTCTCGGGATGGTGCTGCTTGATCCGGTTTCTGAGGATCAGGAGACGAAAGTGCTTCCGCTTCTTCCTGAAGAAATGAAGGCCGCCTATTTGAAACAGTTCAAATTGGAAGGATCACACGCGGAATTTTTAACGAGCCTTAGGCAGATCCAGCATCAGCAGATTCACTTCGGCGATATGCCGCTGTTGATTTTATCATCGGGAGAGCGGGATGAGCGCTTAAAGCACGCTCATGAACAATGGGTGAAACTGCACAGAAGCATGCTTGATGTCTCTTATCAAAGCGGATGGATTCAGGCCAAAAACAGTTCTCATGCCATTCACCACGATGAACCGCACATCGTCCACCTTGCCATTTATGATGTTTGGTGCGCGGTGCGCCAGCAAATGAATGCTCCTGCCTATCAGGCGGTAAACTGATAAAACAAAAGCCATTGTGCAACGGCACAATGGCTTTTGTTATCGTGATCTATTTTGTCTCACGATGCAAAGTATACTTTTTCAACCGGGGTGAATACTTTTTCATTTCTAACCGGTCCGGATTCGTCCGTTTGTTCTTCGTCGTGATATAATTTCTGTCCCCTGTCTCTGTACAGGCCAATGTAACATTCACATGCATCATTTTCACCCCTTATATAAATCGTAATTATTACGTTTTATTATATCTCATCAGAAAAAAATGTCAAGCGTCTATTTTTTAAGACCGCTCCACAGTGACCTCCATGAAGTCAAATGCGATCTTACTGTTCTCAAATACCGCTTTCGCCTCATGTTCGAGACGCTCTATCGGCGATTCACCCTGATACCTTGCGCTGATATGAGTTAAGATCAGCTGTTTGGCGCCTGCTTTTTTTGCCGTTTGCGCAGCCTGTTCTGTCGTCGCGTGATAATAATTATGTGCGAGCTTTGCATCTTCCTTGGCAAACGTCGCTTCATGAACAAGCACATCCGCATTGCGCGCAAGCTCCGTTACCCGCTCTGATGCCCTCGTATCCCCGGAAAAAGCGACGATTCTCCCTTTTTTCGGGGATTCCAGAAAATCCCGCCCGTTAATGATTCTGCCATCGTCAAGTGTGACCGTTTCGCCTTTTTTAAGTTTCTGATAGACGGGTCCGGGCGGGATATTCATTTCTTTCAATCTGCCGGCCTGCAATGCGCCGGGAATATCCTTTTCCTGAACCCGGTAGCCGAACGCTTCCACACCGTGAATGACGGATACTGCGGTAACAATGAATTGCTCATCTTCAAAAACCGTCCCCTCTTCGATTTCATGTACGGTAAGAGGATACGTCAGATGAGTCGCCGTCACGTTCAGGCTTGCTTCGATAAAGGCTTTAATGCCTTTTGGCCCGTAAATCGTCAGCTCTTCTTCACCGCCCTGAAATGAACGGCTCCCCAACAGACCCGGAAGACCGTAAACATGGTCGCCGTGAAGGTGGGTGATGAAAATCTTTTCTATTTTCCTCGGTTTGATTGTTGTATGTAATATCTGATGCTGAGTGGCTTCTCCGCAATCAAACAGCCATACGGAACGCCTTTCTTCAAGAAGCTTCAGCGCGACGGACGTTACGTTTCTCGTCTTTGCCGGCATGCCGGCCCCCGTCCCTAAAAATAATAATTCCACAATGCTTCCTCCTAGATCTTTGTACTACTAAGGATACAGGATCAGACTGAAAATGTGAATTCACCCGGGCCTTCTCCGGCCTGATTAATTTTTTTCCGCAAACCGCAAAAAACAGGCTGAAATGTTTGCTTTCAACGAATTTTAGATTTAAAATGAAGGAAATATGCGGGGTTTTAAACCATGCTTCAGATAAAGTGAGGTACTCTAAGTGAAAACAAACGACAAACCAAAAGCAGTAATTGTAATATTTGGTGCCACAGGGGATTTGGCAAAACGAAAACTTTACCCATCCATTCACCGTTTATATAAAAATGGTCAAATTGGTGAAGAGTTTGCAGTTGTAGGTGTTGGAAGAAGACCTTGGTCAAACGAGGACCTCCGGGAAACGGTTAAAACGTCTGTTTCTTCTGCCGGGCAAAAAGACATAGACGATTTCACATCTCATTTTTATTACCATCCGTTTGATGTAACGAATCCGGGTTCCTATCAGGAGCTGAATGTCCTGCTTGATCAGCTTGAACATACATATGAAATCCCGAACAACAGAATGTTTTACTTGGCGATGGCTCCTGAGTTTTTCGGCACGATCGCAAAATCACTTAAAAACGAAGGTGTCACAGCGACAAATGGCTGGTCCCGTCTCGTCATTGAAAAACCGTTCGGCCATGATCTGCCGAGTGCGAAAGAGCTTAACAAAGAAATACGCGAAGCTTTCACGGAAGATCAAATTTACCGGATCGACCATTACTTAGGCAAACAAATGGTTCAAAATATCGAAGTCATCCGGTTTGCGAATGCGCTGTTTGAGCCGCTGTGGAATAACCGCTACATCTCAAACATCCAGATTACGTCAAGTGAAGATCTCGGCGTTGAAGACCGTGCGAGATATTATGAAAAATCAGGCGCACTCCGTGATATGGTTCAAAACCATATTTTACAAATGGTCGCTCTCTTGGCGATGGAACCGCCGATTAAACTGAACACGGAAGAAATCCGCAGCGAAAAAGTGAAGGTGCTGAGAGCTCTCCGCCCTGTCGCTCCAAACGAAGTGAGTGACTTCTTCGTCCGCGGACAATACCAAGCGGGAAAGATTGACGGAAACGCTGTACCGAGCTATACAGATGAACAAAATGTAGCACCGGATTCCAATACGGAAACATTCGTGTCCGGAAAGCTGTTAATCGATAACTTCCGCTGGGCCGGCGTTCCGTTTTATATCCGCACAGGGAAACGGATGAAAGAAAAATCAACGAAAATCGTCGTTCAATTTAAAGACATTCCGATGAACCTTTATTACGGCAATGAAACGAATGTAAATCCGAACCTGCTTGTCATCCATATTCAGCCGGATGAAGGCATCACACTATATCTGAACGCTAAAAAATTAGGCGGAGCCGCTCATGCTCAGCCGATTAAGCTGGATTACTGCAGCAACTGCAGTGATGAAATGAACACACCGGAAGCCTATGAAAAATTAATCCATGACTGTCTGCTCGGTGATGCGACAAACTTTGCCCATTGGGACGAAGTGGCGCTTTCCTGGAATTTCGTCGATGCGATTTCCGAAACGTGGGCAGCCGACAAAACCCTTTCTCCGAATTATGAAGCCGGGTCAATGGGACCGAAAGCTTCGGACGATCTTCTTGAAAAAGACGGCCTCCACTGGTGGAATATATAAGAAAAAATTAAAAAACCGCGGCGCCGTTCATGACGGCCCGCGGTTTTTAATATCAGGAAAAGCCCCCGCAATCAATGCGGGGGCTTCTTCATTACTTCATCCATTCAGTATGGAAAATGCCTTCTTTATCTGTGCGTTCATACGTATGCGCGCCGAAGTAATCACGCTGCGCTTGAATCAAGTTTGCAGGAAGCACTGCCGTACGGTAGCTGTCGTAATACGCAAGTGCGCTTGAGAACGAAGGTACCGGCACGCCTTGGGCTACGGCAAGTGAAATCACTTGGCGAAGGGCGCCTTGGTAGCTTTCTGCAATGTTTTTGAAGTAGCTGTCTAACAGCAGGTTGTCAAGCTCCGGTTCACGGTCATATGCGTCTTTGATCTTTTGCAGGAACGCCGCGCGGATGATACAGCCGCCGCGGAAGATCATCGCGATTTCACCGTATTTCAGATCCCAGTTATATTCTTCAGACGCGGCTTTCATTTGGGCGAAGCCTTGTGCGTAAGAACAGATTTTACTCATGAAGAGCGCTTTTCTGACCGCTTCAATCAGCTCTTCTTTATTTTCAGTGACCGGCTTAACGTCTGGTCCGGACAGAAGGCCGCTTGCTTTCACACGCTCTTCTTTCATTGCGGAAATGAAACGCGCAAAAACAGATTCAGTGATAATCGGAAGCGGCACGCCTAAGTCAAGAGCGCTTTGGCTTGTCCATTTACCCGTTCCTTTTTGGCCAGCTTTATCAAGGATGACGTCAACAAGCGGTTTGCCCGTTTCTTCATCTTTTTTAGTGAAAATATCAGCCGTGATTTCAATCAGATAGCTGTCAAGCTCTCCTTTGTTCCACTCAGCGAATACTTCGTGAAGCTCTTCGGCAGACAATCCGAGCACCTGTTTCAGAATGAAATATGACTCAGAGATCAGCTGCATGTCACCGTATTCGATACCGTTGTGCACCATTTTTACATAGTGCCCCGCTCCGTCCGGGCCGATGTATGTCGTACAAGCTTCTCCGTCCACTTTAGCAGAAATGGCTTCTAAAATCGGTTTTACGAGTTCGTGCGCTTCCTTTTGGCCGCCCGGCATAATAGAAGGCCCTTTCAGCGCTCCCTCTTCACCGCCTGATACACCCGTTCCGATAAAGTGAATGCCGCTTTCGGCAAGCTCTTTGTTCCGGCGCTGTGTATCTTTATAGTATGTATTTCCGCCGTCAATCAAAATATCGTCTTTTTCCAGATGAGGAAGAAGAGATTGAATCGTCGCATCCGTTGCAGTTCCCGCTTTAACCATTAATAAGATTTTACGGGGTGTTTCAAGAGACTGGACAAACTCCTCAATGCTGTATGTGCCGACAACATTTTTGCCTTTTGCCTCTTCTAAAAACTCTTCCGTTTTGCTGCTTGATCTGTTGTATACAGACACAGAAAATCCCCGGCTTTCGATGTTAAGAGCCAGATTTTTACCCATTACCGCAAGACCGATAACTCCGATTTGTTGTTTTGACATATTCTAACGTCCCTTCTTCAAACGTTTAACCATTTTAAAATTTAAATTAAAATAAAATGATATTTATACTAAAGAAATTATCATACATAACCCCTTTTTTCAAGTTATTCACCTTTTCTTTTCATCCTGAAAAAAGTCTCTGTTAAAGCTCGTTCCCCTTGTTTTGCTTTCTTCTTTTTTTATAACGGCGCCTTTTCTGATCAGGTTTTGGCCGTACTTTTCATTCAGCTCGTTCATCATCTGAAAAATCGGCTCATCCTTTGCGTCCTCCTTGAATGAAAACAGATCAAGCTGTTTATACGCCTGCTGTTTTTCAACCAGTTCCGTCCCGGTGATGCCGAGAAGCCTTACCGGATTTTGGTTCCAGTGCTTGTCAAACAGTTCCATCGCCGCTTCCATGATGTCTTTTTTCTGATCAGCCGGATTGCTGAGGGTCATGCTTCTTGTGACCGTTTTCCAATCCGCATACCGAATCATGATGAACAGCCGGCAGGCCATGACCTCCTTACGCTGGAGCCGTTCGCTCACAGACAGCGCGAGCCGGTCAAACACGCCCGTTAATTCATCCCAGTCAGCCGAATCATGCGACAGGGTGGATGAGTTGCCGACGCTTTTAAATTCATAAATCCGCTCGGGATTGACTTCTGCAGGATGGATGCCGTTCGCTTTATCCTTCAGCCTCGGGCCGTTTATGCCGAGAAGCGTTTTCAGCGCATGTTCATCTCCTTTTGCCAAATCACCGATCGTTTTGATGCCGAGCGTTTTTATTTTTTCCGCAGTTTTCGTTCCTATACCGTGCATCTCTTCAATCGGAAGAGGCCATAAGACGTCCGGCAGCTCTCTTTTTCTTAAAATGGTGATGCCGAGCGGTTTTTTCATGTCAGACGCCATTTTAGCGAGAAATTTATTCGGGGCGATGCCGATGCTTGACGGAAGCAAAAGCTCTTTTTGCAGTCTCGCCTGAATGTCTGCGGCTGTCTCATACGCCCTGTGTCTGTGCGGTGTGTCCGTAATATCCATGTATCCTTCATCAATAGAAACAGGCTCGACTAAATCCGTATACTCCCTCAGAATGCTGAACATTTCTTTTGACGAACTCCGGTAGCGGTCAAAATTCGGAGGCACGACGATGAGTTCCGGACAGAGGCGTTTTGCCCGCCACACCGGCATGGTGGTCTTTACGCCCCGCGCTCTCGCTTCGTAGCTGCAGGTGACGATGATTCCTTTCCGTTCCTTCACGTTTCCGGCAACGGCGATAGGTTTTCCTCTTAAAGACGGATCATACGCCATTTCTACAGAGGCATAAAAACTGTTCATATCGATATGAAATATAATTCTCCCTTTTCCGGCCACTCCCGGCGCCTCCTTTCCTTACATAGACAACCTTATATATATGTAGTAAAATAAGAGCTGAATGGATGTGATAAAATGATTCTTGAGTCAATGAATGACTTTTTATTTTTAGTCGATTTTTTCACAATTATTCTTCCCGCTCTGACCGCGATCGGCATCGCTTTTCTTTTGCGTGAGCGCCGCGCAGGCGAGCATTGGAGAACGAAACGAATAGATGAACATCAAGCAGTCGTTCAGCTGAACCGAACAGACTTTCTTATTATTATATATCATCGCATTACAACTTGGATACGTAAAGTCATCCGCATGAATTCACCGGCGAATGATGATGAAGATGTCAGCTTCCTCCTTTTATAACGGCAAGTGAAGATAAAAAGGAGGAGACATAATTGTCTAAAACATATCAAAAATGGATTGCATTCGGATTGTTTTTTATCGTACTGTGCACAGGCCGCTCGGCTTTTGCGGCGACATCTCAGACTCAGACGGGAGGCCTCGGGAATATCGGTTTTTTCCACGATTACCTGATCGAGCCGTTTTCGGCACTTTTAAAAGGGGTGGCGGGCCTGTTCCACGGTGAGTACGGACTGTCGATTATTCTGGTGACGATTATCGTCCGGATCGTTGTATTGCCTTTGTTTGTGAACCAATTTAAGAAACAGCGGGTGTTTCAGGAAAAAATGGCTGTGATCAAACCGCAGGTCGACAGCATCCAGGCTAAAATAAAACAAACGAAAGATGCGGAAAAACAAAAAGAACTGCAAATGGAAATGATGAAGCTTTACCGTGAGCACAATCTGAATCCGATGGCAATGGGATGTCTTCCGATGCTGGTGCAATTCCCGATTTTGATCGGTTTTTATTACGCCATCCGCTCAACGCCGGAAATTGCTTCACACTCATTTCTGTGGTTCAGCTTAGGGCATTCTGATATTCTTGTATCACTGTGCGCGGGGGCCATGTATTTCTTACAGGCTTATATTTCCCAAAAATTAAACCAGAAATATTCACCGGCTGCTCAAAATCCGGCCGCGATGCAGTCAGCAAAAATCATGGTCTTTATTTTCCCTGTCATGATGACCGTTTTTTCGCTTAACGTACCGGCTGCGCTGCCGCTTTACTGGTTTACAAGCGGACTGTTTTTGACAGTGCAGAACGTACTTTTACAGCAGACGCATCATAAAAAGAAACAGGCTGCGGCTCAGGCGGAGCCCGCCAAATCATAATACTGAAACCCTGCCGGAACCTATCCGGCAGGGTTTTTTTCTTGTATCTGCGAAGCTTTACGCCAATTATCATGAAGAATGAAAAAAGCACCCAATCAACTGGGTGCTTCGTTTTTAGTTGGCCGCTGTTTCGATAATGGCAACGACCATTTCCGCCGTTTTGACGAGCTCTTCAATCGGCATTTTTTCATTTTTCGTATGGATTTGTTCATAGCCTACTGACAGGTTGACTGTCGGAATGCCGTGGCCGGCAATGACGTTTGCATCACTTCCGCCGCCGCTTGTCTGAAGTTCGCTCGGACGGCCGATTTTTGCCGCTGCTTTTTTCGCGACTTCCACAACCTGATCACCGTCCTGATATTTGAAACCCGGATACATGACCGCGATGTCCACTTCCGCGCGGCCTCCCATCTCAGCTGCAGCAGATTCGAAAGCTTCTTTCATTTTCTGCACTTGCGCTTCCATTTTTTCAGGCACTAATGAACGCGCTTCAGCCAGAATATCAACCTGGTCGCAGACGATATTGGTTTGCGTGCCGCCTTCGAAACGGCCGATATTAGCCGTTGTTTCTTTATCAATACGGCCGAGCGGCATTTTAGAGATTGCTTTTGATGCGATGGTAATCGCGGAGATGCCTTTTTCCGGTTCCACTCCCGCATGAGCCGTTTTCCCGAAAATGGTTGCTCTCACTTTCGCTTGTGTCGGCGCGGCTACAATAATGTTGCCGACTTTTCCGTCTGAATCAAGCGCAAAACCGTATTTCGCGGTAATGTCTGAACGATCCATTGCTTTTGCCCCGACTAATCCCGATTCTTCTCCGGCCGTGATAATGAATTCAATGGTGCCGTGCTCGATGTTTTGTTCTTTCAGCACTTTAATGGCTTCAAACATTGCGGCAAGACCCGTCTTATCATCAGCGCCGAGAATCGTCGTGCCGTCGGATTTTACATAGCCGTCTTCCACAATCGGCTTAACGCCTTTGCCCGGAACAACCGTGTCCATGTGCGAAGTGAAATAAATCGTATCCGCATCTTTTGTGCCCTTTAACGTACAGATTAAGTTGCCGGCTCCATGCCCGGTCACTTCTTTTGTATCATCTTCTTTTACGCTCAATCCTAAATCAGTGAATTTTTGTTTGAGCACCTTGCTGATTTCCGCTTCATGTTTTGTCTCTGAATCAATTTGAACGAGTTCAAGAAATTCTTCAAGCAGACGTTTTTCGTTTACCATTTTCAGTTCCCTCCGTTTAAAGCGGTATATTACCGTGCTTTTTTTTCGGTCTTTCCTCTTCCTTATGCGCAAGCATGTCAAATGCCTGAATCAATTTTTTCCTCGAGTCTTCCGGCCGGATGATATCATCCACCATTCCGCAGGCCGCCGCTTTATACGGACCGGCGTTTTCCTTTTCGTATATGGCTTTTTTTTCGCGCTTCGTCTTCTCCGGGTCGCCAGAAGCCTGTATGTCTCTGCTGTATAAAATCGACGCCGCGCCTTCCGCTCCCATCACGGCGATTTCCGCATTGGGCCAGGCGAATACAAGATCTGCCCCGAGCCCTTTCGAATTCATGGCGACATAGGCGCCTCCGTAAGCTTTTCTGATGATGAGCGTCACTTTCGGCACCGCCGCTTCGGCAAAAGCATACAGCAATTTTGCTCCGTGACGGATGATTCCCGCATGTTCCTGCTGAAGGCCCGGAAGAAATCCCGGAACATCAGCGATCGTCAATAGCGGAATATGAAACGCGTCGCAAAAACGGATGAATCTCGACGCTTTGTCAGCGGCATCAATCGTGAGGCTCCCCGCCAAGTGTTTCGGCTGGTTTGCGACAACACCGACTGTACGCCGTCCGAGTTTCAGAAAACCGACAGCAATGTTTTTGGCAAAATACGGCTGAATGTCAAAAAACGTTCCGTCATCCGCCAGCTCTTTTATTACCTGTAACACATCGTAAGGTTTCGAACTGTCCGCGGGAACGAGGGTGTTTAATAACGGTCTGGCGTCTTCCTTTTTAACGGGTAATGCCGTCTGTCCGCCGTGCGGGAGATAAGAAAGCAGGGTTTTCACAGCGGAAAGTGCCTCTTTTTCCGTTCGTGCAGAATAGTGGGCATTTCCGCTTATCACATTATGTATTCCCGCACCGCCTAAACTTTCCGCGTCAATCTGTTCACCCGTCACCTGTTCAATGACTTTCGGGCCTGTAATAAACATGTGCGACGTATGTTCCGCCATAATCACAAAATCAGTCAAAGCGGGTGAATAAACAGCACCGCCGGCACACGGCCCAAGGATGACAGAAATTTGCGGAATCACTCCCGAGTAAAGGACGTTGCGCCTAAAGATATGACCGTATCCATTTAATGATACCACACCCTCTTGAATTCTCGCACCACCTGAGTCGTTCAGCCCGATGATCGGGGTTTTGTTTTTCGCCGCCAGATCCATTACCGCCGCGATTTTTTCCGCATGTGTCTCGCCGAGCGTCCCGCCGAGTACGGTAAAGTCATGGGCAAACAAATACACGGGCCGTCCGTCAATTGTGCCGTATCCGGTAACAACGCCGTCTCCCGGAGCATTCTGGCACCCGGGCGTGCGGCTTTTGGCAAACGGCTGCAGCTCTGAAAAACTGTCTTCGTCCAATAAATAGTCAATTCTTTCTCTTGCCGTCAGCTTGCCTTTTTTGTGCTGTTTTTCATTTTTTTCCGCTCCGCCGCCGTTTGTTAAAAAGGAACGTCTTTCGTTTAAGTGTCTGATATGATCACTCATGCTCATCTTGAGTTTCTCCTTTTTCAATTGTTTCACAAAGCTCAATCAGGACCCCGTTCGCCTCTTTTGGAGAGAGAAATGCGATCTTCTTCCCGCCCGCTCCGTTTTGCGGTTCATGATGAATCAAGGTCATGCGGCATGATTCAAGCTCCTTGATCGTTTCCTTCATATCGGCGCAGCGGAATGCCAAATGATGCAGCCCTTCGCCTCTTTTCTGTAAAAAAGAGCTGACGGGAGACGCGTCCGACAGCGGCTCAATCAGCTCAAGCTTTGTGCCTCCCGCTTCTAAAAAAGCAACTCTCACATTTTGGCCGTTTACCAGCTCGTCTCCCATATACGTAAGCCCGAGCATCCGTTCGTAAAATCCTCTCGCGGCTTCAATAGAGCTGACGGCAATGCCGACATGATCAAGTTTTTTCATAGCGCGGCCACCTGCTTTCCGCCATAGGATATGGCTTGTTCATACAAGCAAAACACGTTAAAATGGTAGACAGTAATCTTAAGGAGTGAAACAATGTCTCAAAAATTTATGAAAAGCGCCGTCATCGTCATTTTGGGCGTATTTATACTTTCAACCCTCCTCTCAGGTATTATGATGTATTTGCGGTAAAAAAGCAGGCGCCTCATTGCAAGGGGGTTTCCTGCTTTTTTATGAGGGCTTTCCGCTCTATTGCAATGTCCTCAAATGAGCGGTTTTCTTTTGTGATCAATACTTTCGTTCCGGGAGGGATAATCCGGAAAATACGGATGACATCCCGGTTTTTCATACGGATGCAGCCGTTTGATACAAATCCCCCGATCAGCTCTTCTCTGTTTGTTCCGTGAATGCCGTATATCCTGCCGTCGGTTCCTTTCGCATCAAAACCGATCCAGCGGACGCCGAGCGGGTTTTCCGGCGCGCCTCCCTCTACATTTTTCTTCCGGTAATACGGATTGACGGCTTTGACCGTTACCGTAAATTCTCCTTCAGGCGTCAAATCATCCGTTTTTCCCGTCGCCACCTGATAAATGCCTTCTATTCGGTTATCCTTCACAACAGCAAGCGCATTTGTGGCTTTATTGACGATAATATAAGGGTCACCCGGCAAAGGGTTCGCGCCAAGCGGCCAAAGCGGAGACAGCAGCAGGGCGGCTGACAATAAAAAAAATCGCATGGGCTCCCCTCCTTTTTTCATTAGAATGACCAATGAAAGGAGGACTCATGCGATTGATCCATATGTTTTTTTACAGCTTGATGCCTTTGAAATAACTTTTAATCACGAGATATTGTTCCATCTCACCGAGGAGGTGGAACAAAGCCGCCCGCGCTTCAAACTCCTCGCGCGTTGCCGGGAGCGGCATTTCTTCAAATTCCGTTCTCATTTCTGCAAGTCTTTTTAAAAATTTATGAGCGGTATTGCCGGGATGAATGGCTTCCCTTAATTCATGGATGAAATGGGCGATTATTTTGCCCTGCTCCACCGTTATTGAAATAGAGGTAATCTTCGGCAGCAGCCGTTCAATGATTTCAAATTGTTTCTGTCTCATCTTAAAATAATGATAGTAGAGATTTTCATGACGCAAAATATGATTCTGCACGTCCCGATAGGCGAGGTTTTTCGCCTCTTGAATCATCTGATGCGTCTCCGGTATTTCCTTCCCCGTCCAATCTTGCTCACCAGTTAACAAATACCGTTCGATTTCGGCGAAGATGACGGAAAAGTTGTCCTCGATTTTTTTCCTGTACGCCGCGAGTTTTCTGTCGAGGCTCGGCATATACAGATTCATTAACAGCGCGACGCCGATACCTACGGTGATCAGCTGGAACTCATTCCAGATAAACGCCATCGTAATGCCGCCGGACATATATAAATGAAGAATGATTACTGAACTGGTGACGATCCCTTCATTTATTTTTAAAGCGACTGTAGTCGGAATGAACAGCACCAGCAATATTCCGATCGCAAACGGGTAATAGCCGATCAGTCCGAAAAAGACATATGAAAAGACGATCGCCAATAAACAGGCGGCAAATCGGGCCCACGAGGCCTGAAGCGACCGCTTTTGCGTAATTTGGATGCACAATATGGTGATGATTCCTGCGGATGCGAAGTTTTGCAGATGCAACAGCTGGGCTAAATAAATGGCCAGCGCCGTTCCAAGTGCGGTCTTTAGTGTCCGGTAACCGATTTTAAACATTGCTTGCTCCATTCTGTTTGTTTCTTTCTCAAAAAAAAGAAGAAGAGCATTCTTCTTCTTTTCTTACAGTTATATTTTATAATATTTTTTCTAAAAAGTCCTGTGCTCTTTTTGACTTCGGAGAAAGAAAAAATTCTTCCGGCTGACCGTCTTCCACGATCGCCCCTTCATCCATAAATAATACGCGGTCTGCGACTTCTTTGGCAAATCCCATTTCGTGCGTTACGATCACCATTGTCATGCCCGTCTGCGCGAGCTCTTTCATCACCTCAAGAACTTCTTTGACCATTTCCGGGTCAAGAGCCGAGGTCGGTTCATCAAACAACATGATGTCAGGATTCATGGCAAGCGCCCGCGCGATGGCGACCCGCTGCTTCTGTCCGCCTGACAAACGGTTCGGATAGTCGTTCCGTTTGTCAAGCAGTCCGACTTTTTCAAGGAGAGCGCACGCCTTTTCCTCCGCCTCCTTTTTAGACTCTTTCTTCACGCTGACCGGCGCGTATGTGATATTTTCAAGCACCGTTTTATGAGGAAACAGATGAAAATGCTGAAATACCATGCCGATATTTTCCCGCACTTTCAGTTTATTCGTTTTAGCTGCGGTGATTTCGTTTTCTTTAATGGCAATCGTTCCGCCGCTCGGGGTTTCCAGCAGATTTAAGCAGCGCAGAAACGTTGATTTGCCGGAACCGGAAGGGCCGATGACAGCGACGACTTCCCCTTCTTCGATCTGTGTTGAAATGTTTTTCAGTACTTCATGTTTCCCGAATGATTTTGACAGGTTGTCGACCTTAATCATTGGCTTTCAGCTTCCTTTCTACGCCTTTTCCGATGAATGCTAAGATCAAAACGAGCACGTAATAGATTAAGCCCGCCACAATAAGAGGTTCTAAATAGTTGTATGTTGCGGCGCCGGACTGGTAGGCCCGTCTCATAATGTCTCCGAGACCGATTACCGTGACGATCGCCGATTCTTTCGTCAAGGTGATTAATTCGTTAATAATAGCCGGAGAAATGTTTTTAAACGCCTGCGGCAGCAGCAGATCTTTCATCATTTTACCGTACGGCACGCCGAGAGCGACGGCAGCCTCTTTTTGTCCTTTGTCAATTGCGTTGATTCCCGCTCTGATAATTTCAGAGACGTAAGCGGCTGAATTGAGCGATAATGCGGTGACCGCCGCCCAAAATTGATCGATCTGAAAGCCGAGAAGCTGCGGCATACCGAAATAGATGATCATCAGCTGCAGCACGAGCGGCGTGCCGCGGAATATCGAAGTATAAAAATCCGCAATCCATTTCAGCGGACTAATCGTGCTGATTTTAAATAAACTGAGCACGATTCCTAATACAAGACCGATGACCGCTGAAACGAGCACAATTTTTAATGTGACCGCAAGGCCTTCCAATATAAAAGGAATTTGGGGGATTGTCGCTGAGAAATCCAAATTCATACGTGTGATCTCCTTTGTCTTTATTCAAGATAAAAAGCTCAACGAAAAGTTGAGCTTTCTTTTATTTCTCGTTGGTGAACCATTTTTTCTTCAGTTTTTCGATTTCTCCGTTTTTCTCCATTTCTTTCAGCGCTTTGTTAAACTTCGCTGTCAGATCACTGTCTTTGCGGAACGCAATCGCGGAGCCCGATTCGTCTGATTTCGCATCTGCTGAGGCAAAGCCCTGCAGATCGTTATTTGAACTGAAATAGCCTTTTGCTACGATGTCTTCGATAATCGCGGCATCAAAACGCCCGGATTTGATCTCTTCCGTTAAGTCTGAGATCCGGTTGCGGTCTTCGAGCTGAAAACCGTATTTCGAAGCGAGCTTCTTGCCTTTTTCCTCTTGAATGGAGCCGAGCTGAACACCGACGGTTTTGCCTTTCAGATCATTCAGGGATTTAATGCTGCTTCCCTTTTTCGTAACGATCATATTGTTAGCAGTATAATAAATATCAGAAAAATCAACTTGCTTTTTCCGTTCCGGCGTAGGTGTCATTCCAGATAAAATCATATCTACCTGCTTGGACTTTAAGGCTGTAATCAGGCTGTTGAAGTCCATGTCCTGCACCTCAACGTCATAGCCGGTCTTTTTGCCCAGAGCTTTTGCCAGATCAACGTCAAACCCGGTGATCTGATCGCCGTCTTTATATTCAAATGGTTTATAGTCAGCCGATGTACCCATAATCAGCTTGTTCTTTCCGCCCTCTGAGCCTGAATTGCCTGATCCGCAGGCGGACAGCGCAAAGGTGATACATGCGGCAGCTAATACCAACAGCCATTTCTTCATGATTCATTTCCCCCATATCTACTGATCTCTTAAATTTGAATATTTATTCGTTAACTTGTATTTTAAACACTTTTTAATTGTGATGCAATACTATTTTTGAAAAATGTATTTTCCTTTCTGTGTTTATTATAGTCATTGTTTTTCCGATTAGTGACAGCTGAATGCCGGCGTATAAATATTTATATTTATACAGATTCCATATAAAAAACCCCGGAAGCGCTCGGCTCCGGGGTTTTTCTTTCACTTATACTTCTTCACAATATTCTTCAAATGCTTCCTGCAGTTTTGTGACGACGGCCATCGGCTCATGGCCTTCAATTTCATGGCGTTCCACCATTTTCATGATTTTCCCGTCTTTTAAAATGGCAAATGACGGAGAGGACGGCGGATAGCCTTCAAAGTATTCTCTCGCTTTGGCTGTCGCTTCTTTATCCTGTCCGGCAAATACCGTCACAAGCTGATCCGGGCGTTTATCGTAATGTACGGAATGGTACGCGGCAGGCCGTGCAATACCGCCTGCGCATCCGCACACAGAGTTGACCATAACGAGTGTCGTTCCTTTTTTCGAAAGCGCTTCGTCCACTTCCTCAGCGGTTTTCAGCTCTGTATACCCGGCGGCCGTGATTTCCTGGCGGGCTTGACGCACAACATCATTCATAAATAAATTAAAATCCATATTCAACTGGGACCTCTCCTTTTTGATCATCTCTTCTTATGATAGCAAGGAACCTCCCTATCGGCAAATGACACCGCTCATATCCAATTGTTTTTGTCCCTTTTATGTACCCGATGTAAGTTTATGACCTTTTAAAAACGGGAAACTTGTTAAAGAGATTGTCTGAAATAAAGGAGCAGTCGTATGAGCCAACGGAAAGCAGTATTAATTTATAACGGAAACGCCGGTCAAAAACAGATTGATAAAACGCTCGGCACGGTCGTCCCCATTTTGGCCCAGTCAGCTGACGAACTTTTGATTAAACCGACCAAACATCAGGATGATGCCCGTCAGTATTGTGAAAACCTCGACAGTTCAGTTGACCATTTATATATTTTAGGCGGAGACGGCACTGTGCATCAATGCATCAACAGCATCAGCAAGCTTGATCACAGGCCCGCTGTCGGCATTTTGCCGGGAGGAACGTGCAACGATTTCTCACGGGCGCTCGGCATCCCGCAAAACCTTCAAAAGGCCGCTGAAGCGCTCGCGGCCGGACATAAACGGATGATTGACGTCTGTAAAACGGATGACGGCTATTTTCTGAACTTTTGGGGCATCGGATTGATCACTGAAGCATCAAGCCATATCAATGAAACTGAAAAAGCATGGCTCGGTAAAATCAGCTACTTCACGAGCGCCTTGCGAACGATGACAAGCGCGAACCCGTTTCCTGTCAAATTGACGATTGACGGCGAGGTGAAAGAAGACGAAGCCGTAATGGTGCTTGTCATGAACGGGCATTATATCGGGACAAACAGAGTTCCCCTGCCTGATGCCAGCCTCCGGGACGGCTTAGCCGATGTGTTAATCTGCCGCAACACAAGCCTTGCCGCGTTGCGGGAGCTGATGACGATGGAGCAGGGTTCATTTGATGATTTCAAAGGGGAGCTGTCCTATATTCAGGCCTCGAGGATTGAAATCGAAACCGGACGTGAAATGGACGCGGATACAGATGGCGAGGTATACGGAACAACACCTTGTACGATCGAAGTGAAAAAACATCATCTCACTATGCTTGTTCCCGAGGACTCACAATGAAAATAAAAAAGCTCCTTTTGCCGCCCGGGCAAAAGGAGTTTTTTTAATAGACGGAAGTATGTTCATCAATGTTTTCTAAGATCTCTTTGACGCGTCCGAGGAATCGGCCGCATACGAGCCCGTCAAGCACTCTGTGATCTAAAGACAGGCAAAGATTAACCATATCACGCACTGCGATCATCCCGTTATTCATGACAACCGGACGTTTGACGATTGATTCTACCTGAAGAATGGCCGCCTGCGGATGGTTGATAATGCCCATAGATTGAACTGAGCCGAAAGATCCCGTGTTATTGACGGTAAATGTGCCGCCCTGCATATCTTCCGCGGTAAGTTTTCCGTTTCTCACTTTTTTCGCAAGGTCCGTTATTTCTCTGGCTATGCCTTTAATCGTTTTTTCATCAGCATGCTTAATAACCGGAACAAACAGCGAATCTTCCGTGGCAACGGCAATGGAGATGTTGATGTCTTTCTTTTGGACGATTTTGTCTCCCGCCCACATGCTGTTCATCTGCGGGAACTCTTTGAGAGCCTGCGCCGCCGCTTTTACAAAGAAAGCGAAAAATGTTAAATTGAAGCCTTCTTTCTGTTTAAATGAGTCTTTTATCCTGTTTCTGTACGCCGTCATGTTCGTGACGTCGACTTCCATCATCGTCCAGGCGTGCGGAATTTCTGTTTTGCTTTTATGCATATTGGCGGCGATGGCTTTTCTGACGCCTGTAACCGGAATTTCAATATCACCGGCTGACAGAGCTGGTGCCGGCGCTTGTTTTTGCTGTTGTTTCGGCGCTTGTTGCGTTGTTTGAACGGCAGCCGGCGCCGGTGCTTCCGACTTCTGCTGCATTCCCGAATCAATGATCTTTTGAATGTCTTTTCGCGTAATTCTTCCGCCTGCGCCCGTTCCTTCAACTTCTTCAAGCTGAATGCCGTGTTCTCCCGCTAATCTGAGCACGGCCGGCGAATAACGCGCTTTATTTGACTGGTCTTTACCTTTACGGTTTGCATCGGTGTCTGAAGGGGTATTCTGCTCTTCTTCCCGCTTCGGCGCCTCTTCGGTTTCCGTTTCTTCCGTTTCAATTTTGCAGATGATCTCGCCGACTGTAAGAGTCTGGCCTTCTTCTCCTACAAGTTCTGTAATCGTACCGGTAAAAGAAGACGGCACCTCCGCATTCACTTTATCCGTCATGACCTCCGCAATGGGGTCATATTTATTCACTTGATCACCGGGGGATACCAGCCACTTACTGATCGTCCCTTCCGTCACGCTCTCTCCGAGCTGAGGCATAGCCATTTGTTCAATCGCCATGTCAAAAACCTCCTTACGTCTTTAAAACTCCGCTAATTCTCTCATCGCGGCTTCTGCTTTGTCAGGATTCATCATGAAGTATTTTTCCATTGTCGGCGCATAAGGCATTGCCGGAACATCAGGACCTGCAAGCCGCTTGATCGGCGCGTCTAAATCAAATAAGCAGTTTTCAGAAATAATGGCGGCGACCTCGCTCATAATACCGCCTTCTTTCGTATCTTCTGTGATCAGCAATACTTTTCCCGTTTTAGACGCAGCTTCAATGATGGCTTCTTTATCTAACGGATAAACCGTACGCAAATCTAATACGTGCGCGGAAATTCCGTCTTTTTCAAGACGCTCGGCAGCCTGCAGAGCGAAATGGACGCATAATCCGTACGTAATGACAGTAATGTCGCTGCCTTCGCGTTTTACATCCGCCTTTCCGATCGGAAGGACGTAATCATCCGCAGGGACTTCGCCTTTAATCAGACGGTACGCCCTCTTATGTTCGAAAAACAGCACCGGATCTTCGTCACGGACTGCGGCTTTCAACAGCCCTTTTGCGTCATAAGGAGTTGAAGGCATGACAATTTTAAGACCCGGCTGGTTGGCAAAAATGGCCTCCACAGACTGGGAATGATACAACGCGCCGTGCACGCCGCCCCCGTAAGGCGCTCTGATGACCATCGGACAGCTCCAATCATTGTTTGAACGGTAGCGTATTTTGGCCGCTTCTGAAATGATTTGGTTGACCGCAGGCAGAATGAAATCGGCAAACTGCATCTCGGCAATCGGGCGCATGCCGTACATCGCGGCGCCGATCCCGACACCGGCAATCGCTGATTCCGCAAGCGGCGTATCCATCACCCGCTCTTCTCCGAACTGTTCATAGAGACCCGCCGTGGCTTTAAACACGCCGCCTTTTCTCCCGACATCTTCCCCGAGAACAAAAACGCGCGGATCTCTTTCCATTTCTTCTTTCATTGCTGCATTAATACTGTCAATATAAGACATTACAGACATAAGTATTCCTCCCTACTTCGCATAAACGTGATCAAGCGTTGATTCAGGAGATGCGTATGGCGCTTTCTCCGCTTCGTCTGTCGCTTCGTTTACGATAGCCATGATGTCATCCAGCATGGTCTTTTCTTCTTCTTCACCTAGAAGCCCGGCTTCTTGCAAGTATGCTTTATATAAAAGAAGCGGATCTTGTTTCTTTGCTTCTTCTACTTCTTCGCGTTCTCTGTAGCTGCTGTCGTCGTCATCACTGGAATGGGGCGTCAACCGGTAAGAAACCGTTTCTATTAATGTAGGACCTTCGCCTTTAGATGCCCGTTCGCGCGCTTCTTTCACGGCCCGGTAAACTTCCAGCAGGTCGTTTCCGTCAACTGTGACTCCCGGCATGCCGTAGCCTGCCGCCCGGTCGGAAATATTTTCGCACGCCACCTGTTTGTCATACGGAACAGAAATAGCATACTTATTGTTTTCACACATGAAAATGACCGGCAATTTATACACGGCGGCAAAGTTTGCCCCTTCGTGAAAATCCCCCTGGTTGGAAGATCCTTCTCCAAAGGTAACGAAAGAGACGATATCCTTTTTATCCATGCGTCCCGCAAGCGCGATTCCGACTGCATGAGGCACCTGCGTTGTCACAGGGGATGAGCCCGTTACGATTCTGTTTTCCTTTTGCCCGAAGTGGCCAGGCATCTGCCTTCCGCCTGAGTTCGGGTCAGCCGCTTTCGCAAAACCGGACATCATCAAGTCCTTTGCAGTCATACCGAATGCAAGCACAACTCCCATATCTCTGTAGTAAGGAAGCACATAGTCGGTATCACGGTTTAAAGCATAGGCCGCGCCTACTTGAGCCGCTTCCTGTCCTTGACATGAAACAACGAACGGAATTTTGCCCGAGCGGTTTAAGAGCCACATTCTTTCGTCGATTTTTCTGGCTAACAGCATGGTTCTATACATTTCAACGGCTTCTTCGTCAGAGAGCCCTAATGCTTGATGGCGGTTTGTAGTCATTCAAACCCCTCCTTCTTTCCTTTTAAAAATGAATCGCGTTTCCGTCTGCGGCTAACGCAGCTTCTCCAATCGCTTCTGAAAGCGACGGATGCGGATGTATGGACTGGCCGATTTCCCAAGGAGTCGCGTCGAGCACCTTGGCAAGCCCCGCTTCAGAGATCATATCGGTGACGTGCGGGCCGATCATATGAATACCGAGAATATCATCTGTATTCCGATCGGCGACGATTTTAACAAAGCCATCGCTTTCTCCGTATACAAGAGCCTTTCCGATTGCCATGAACGGAAACTTCCCGATCTTCAGTTCATGTCCTTTTCGGGTTGCTTCCTCTTCTGTCAGCCCGACACTCGCCGCTTCCGGATTTGAATAAATGCATTTCGGCACAAGAGCTGCATCAAGCGGAGCCGGATTAAGACCCGCCATATGCTCAACAGCAATGATGCCTTCACGGGAGGCCACATGTGCAAGCTGAAGACCGCCGACAACATCACCGATCGCATAAATGTGCGATTCCTTCGTCTGCCCGGCTTCGTTCACGATGATAGAACCGTTTTCCGCTTCAATATCCGTGTTTTCAAGGCCGATCCCTTCAATGTTCGGCTGGCGGCCGATGGAAACAAGCATTTGTTCCGCGTGATACGTTTCTTTTTTTCCATTCTTTTCAGCGGCAATTGAAACGCCGTCCGCTTTTTCCAATGTATCCGGAAGCACTTTCGCACCCGTTACGATCTTAATTCCTTTTTTCGTTAACAGTTTTTCCATCTCGCTTGAAATATCACGGTCTTCAGTCGGCAAAATGCGGTCCGCATATTCAATCACAGTGATATTGACGCCGAAATCGTTCAGCATGGATGCCCATTCAATTCCGATGACACCGCCGCCGACGATCATCATGGATTTGGGCAGACGCTCAAGCTCTAACGCTTCATCTGATGTCAGAATATATGTACCGTCTGCTTCTAAACCCGGCAGCATTTTCGGCCTTGAACCGGTTGCGATAATCAATTGTTTCGGTATCAGCATGTCGTTTTCTTCACCATTTGCGTATTCGACAGAAACCGTACCGGGAAGAGGTGAGAAGATGGAAGG
Source organism: Bacillus sp. jun7 (assembly GCF_051034795.1). NCBI lineage: Bacteria > Bacillati > Bacillota > Bacilli > Caryophanales > Bacillaceae > Bacillus > Bacillus sp. jun7. The sequence continues at coordinate 3,921,016 of NZ_CP093219.1, read as the reverse complement.
GCCGAGCATACGTCCGTACCCGTTGAATACATCAATCTTCCCCTTTTTCATCAAGTGGGCGACACCGCCGGCCAGACGGTCAACGATTCCCTGCTTTCGTTTTTGCACGCTGTCAAAGCGGAGGGAGACACCTTCCGTTTCAATGCCGAATGCTGCCGCTTCCTTTGCGGTTCGGTACACTTCCGCGCTTCTTAACAGCGCTTTACTCGGGATACATCCTTTATGCAGGCATGTTCCGCCGAGCTTTTCTTTTTCTACAACGGCCGTTTTTAAGCCGAGCTGGGCCGCTCTGATGGCGGCTACATAACCGCCCGTCCCGCCGCCCAGAATGACCACATCATATTCAGTCGCCATTTGTTTTCACTCCTTCGCCGATCTGATATTGCTTTGACTGCTCCTCACCGGCTAAAACCCGAAGCGCGCCTTGCGCGAGAGATTGCAGTTCATTTTCTCCCGGGTACACCAGTACATCCGAAATCCAATCTATGTACGATCTGATGGCGGATACGAAACTTTTCCCGTACGCCAATCCGCCCGTCAGGACGATAATGTCTACTTTTCCTTTTAATACGGCGCTTGCCGCCCCGATTTCTTTTGCTACTTGATAAGCCATGGCGTCATAAATGAGCCTCGCATGCTCATCTCCGGCCTGAATGCGTTTTTCCACCTTCACCGCGTCCGTTGTCCCCAGGTAGCCGGAGAGTCCGCCCGTGCCGACAAGTTTTTTCATCATATCGGCTTTTGAATACTTGCCGGAAAAACACATCTCCACCAAATCACCCGCAGGAACGGTTCCCGCGCGCTCCGGGCTGAAGGGCCCTTCTCCGTGAAGCCCGTTGTTGACATCCGTCACCCGTCCGCAATCATGGACACCGACTGTGATGCCGCCGCCCATATGAGTGACGATCATCTTCATCTGTTCATACCGTTTGCCGAGGGACGCCGCCGCCTGACGGGCAACAGCTTTTTGGTTCAAAGCATGAAAAATGCTTTTCCGCTTGATTTCAGGCATCCCTGATACTTTAGCGAGCGGAGTCATCTCATCCACCACGACCGGATCGACGATATACGCGGGGATATTTAGTCCGTCAGCTATTTCCCTGGCAATAATTCCGCCCAGATTAGAAGCATGCTGGCCGTTGTAGCCGTTTTTCAAATCAGTGATCATGGCGTCATTCACTTCATATGTGCCGCCCTCAATCGGTCTGAGCAGGCCGCCCCTGGCACAAACGGCATCAAACTTTGAAATGTTGATGCCCTGTTCGTGCAAAGACTCAAGAATGCTTATTTTTCGAAATTCGTACTGGTCGATAATGCCGTTAAATGTTTTCAGCTCTTCTTCGGGATGTCGCAGCGTCTTTTCAAAGATACAGCGTTCATTGTGAAAGACACCGATTTTCGTTGATGTTGAGCCTGGATTCAGAATGAGAATGCGTTTTTCCTTTTCGAACATTTTCATACCTCCAGATCAAATTCCTATCGTCTGCTTAATATACTTTGGCCGTTTTGCAGAAACTGGCTTCTTGAACGGCGCATGCGTTCAATTCGTTCCTCAGCCAGACGGTCGGCCGCTAAGTATGTCGGAATGCCGTCACGCGCGGAAATATCGAGCACCCGCTCAATGTTTGCATAGATGCCTTCAACTTTTTTCAAAGCCCGCTCAGCATTGTAGCCGTAAAGCTCATCGGCCACATTGATGACGCCGCCTGCATTGATGACATAATCCGGAGCGTACACGATTCCCATTTCATGAATGGTATCGCCGTGACGTGTTTCTTTCAGCTGGTTATTGGCCGCTCCCGCAATGACTTTCGCCTTCAGCTGTTTAATCGTGTCATCGTTAATGACGGCGCCGAGAGCACATGGGGCATAAATATCGCACGCCTGTGAGTAAATGTCGCCGGGATCAACTGCGCGGGCGCCGAAGTCCTCAACGGCACGTTTAACAGATTCTTTATTGATATCCGTTACGATTAAAGAAGCGCCTTCTTCGTGAAGGTGGCGGCATAGATTGTAAGCCACATTTCCCACGCCCTGCACGGCAATTGTTTTACCTTCCAGTGAATCAGTGCCAAACGCCGCTTTCGCTGCGGCTTTCATCCCTTTGTAGACGCCGTACGCCGTAACCGGGGACGGATTTCCTGATGAACCGAATGCCGGAGAAATTCCGGTTACATAGTCTGTTTCATCATGAATAATGTCCATATCTTCAACGGTGGTGCCGACGTCTTCCGCCGTAATATACCTTCCGTTTAAGCCTTGGATGTAGCGGCCGAACGCGCGGAACATTTCTTCATTTTTATCTTTGCGCGGGTCTCCGATAATAACGGTTTTCCCGCCGCCTAAGTTTAAACCGGCAGCCGCATTTTTATAAGTCATGCCTTTTGCGAGTCTCAGTGCATCTTCAATCGCCGCTTCTTCACTGTCATATGTCCACATTCTTGTTCCGCCGAGTGCAGGGCCGAGCGTCGTATCATGAATCGCGATGATCGCTTTTAATCCGGATTGTTCATCTTGGCAGAATACCAATTGTTCGTAATCGTAAGTCTCCATATATTTGAAAATTTCCATAGGTTCGTTCCTCCTACTGTTCTTGTGATGCGCAAATCGCAAGCGCAATTGAATACAGTTTATTTTCTGCGGTATCCGCTCTGCTCGTTAATGCGATCGGCGCTTTTGCACCGGCGATGACGGCAGCAACATTTGCTTTCGCAAAATAAATCATTGACTTATAAAGCATATTTCCGGCCTCGATTGAAGGAACCAAGAGAATATCCGCCTGGCCCGCTACGCTTCCGGAAATCCCTTTTTGCAGCGCAGCCGCTTGGGATACGGCATTATCCAAAGCAAGCGGTCCGTCCGCAATGCAGCCGGTAATCTGTCCTCTATTGCACATCTGGACGATCGCAGCCGCGTTCAGCGTCGCCTCCATTTTCGGATTAACCGTTTCAATAGCGGCAAGGACTGCGGCTTTCGGCATAGGGTTCCCTACAGAATGTGCGACATGAACCGCATTTTGCAGAATATGCCCGAGCTCTTCAAGAGACGGGGCAATGTTCAGCGCTGAATCAGTCACATACATCAGCCGGTCATAGTCCGGCACCTCAAAAACGGCTACATGTGATAACACCCTTTTTGAACGAAGCCCTTCCTGGCGGTTTAAAACCGATTTCAGAAGAGTTGAGCTCGGGAGATTCCCTTTCATTAAAACGTCCGCCTCTTGTTCACGCACTGCGCGCACTGCTTTTGCCGCAGATTCTTCGGGTGAATCGGCGTGGATGATGTCAGCATTGAACTTCGGCTCACTTGCCAGAAGCTCTTTCAGCTTTCCGCTGTCACCCGTCAGTAAAAATCGTGCCGACAAGTGTTCTGCCGCCATTTTGACGGCCTGGATCACTTCTTTATCTGCTGCGTGGGCCACTGCAATGGTTTTTGCGTTTTTTGCCGCGGCTTTTTCAACTAGGTCTTTCAGCTTCATTTTGTACCACCTTTCTTGTGCGAATCCGCTTTTAACAATGCAAGTTCCGTGCCAAATATGCGAAAGGGTTTATTCCGGCTTTTTTCAAGAACACATGCAGCTGTTTGCGCTTTCTCTGCAACTTATTGCATGCCGTCATTTGCAAGGCCGTACTTGTCCATTTTGTAGTACAGATTCCGAATGCTGACACCAAGCGCTTTCGCCGTTTTGGTTCGGTTGAATTTATGCTTTTCAAGCGTTTTTTGAATGACGTGCGCTTCAAATTTTTCAACAGCCTGAGACAGCTTTTCCCCTTCTATATCCGGAAAATCACTTTGGGTGCCGTTTTTTTCATTCAGCTCTGATTCGAAAACAGGCAGATGCTGCTGTTCGATCCGTTCCATGTGCGGCTCTAAAAATATCATTGCCCGTCCGAGAACATTTTCAAGCTCCCGTACGTTTCCCGGCCAGCTGTAGGCTGATAAAGCTCGCAGCGCGTTCGGCGTGAGCCCCTTTACATTGCGGCCGTAATCCTGATTGATTTTTTCAATGAGCCGAATGCTCAGCGCTTCAATATCTTCTTTGCGCTGCCGAAGCGGCGGGATTGAGATCGGATAGCGGTTAATCCGGTAATACAGGTCTTCACGGAACGCGCCTTCCGCCATGGCCTTTTCGATGTTGACGTTTGTCGCTGCGATAATTCTGACATTGACAGAAATCGCTTTAGCGCCGCCGACTCTGATAATTTCTTTTTCCTGCAGAACTCTGAGCAGCTTTGCCTGGGTGCTTTGGGTCAGCTCTCCGATTTCATCTAAGAAAATGCTGCCGTTATTCGCTTCCTCAAAAAGTCCTTTTTTGCCCCCGCGCCTCGCGCCCGTAAACGCGCCTTCCTCATAGCCGAAAAGCTCGGATTCAAGCAGGGATTCAGACAGGGCCGCACAATTGACCCGGATGAATTTATTGTATTTTCGGTCGCTTTCATTATGGATGGCGTGGGCGAAAAGTTCTTTCCCTGTGCCGGATTCTCCCCGCAGCAGAATCGTCGCCGGCGTTTTCGCCCCGAGCTTCGCCTGTTCAAGGGCGACCAGCATTTGTTCACTCGTGCCGATAATGTCATCAAACGTGTATTTCGCTTCAAGGGTGCGGATGATCTGGCGCGCCCGATTCAGCTCAGCAGTCAGCGTTTTAATTTCTGACACGTCGTGGATGACGCCGACGCTGCCTTTTAAAATACCGTCCACAATAACGGGGGCAACATTTACGATGACATCCTTTTTATTGGGGCCGACCTTCATCCTCACACCCCGCACGGGCCGCCTTGTCCCCAATACTTTCAGGTGCATGCTTTCCCCTTCTGAGATATCGGTGGAAGCGGGTTTTCCGATGACTTCGCTTTCTGACAGCCCGGTCATTTTTGTATAAGCTTTGTTGATTAACATTCCGATGCCGTTTTCATCAACGACGGAAATGGCCTCGTCTGACGATTGAATAATCGCTTCAAGCATGGTGCGGATTTGTTTTAAGTTCGTGACCTCTTCCGCCAGTTCAACTGCGTCGGTGATGTCTTTAAACACGCATAACGCGCCGAGAAGTTTTCCGCCTTCATCAATGATCGGCAGTCTTGTCGTGACAATCTGCAGGTGCTTGCCGAGAAGCTGCTTCTGGTTATATTCCGGCTCTCTCGTTTCCAGAATCCGCGGCAGCTTTGTGTTCGGCACTACATCTTTAATTTGGCGGCCGATGACATCCTCCCGTTTTCGGCCGACCATTTTTTCTGCCATCTGATTAAATAAAATGATCGTTTCGTTGACGTCTATAAAAATCATACCGTCGTGCGTTGAATTAAAAATGCGGTCATGCTTATACGTCTGCGACTTCAGCATTTGGATAAGCTGCTGTTTTTCCTCCATCAGCTGAAACACCATGTACGCCAATTTTCCCGGCATGACGATGGTTTGTTCTTTTTTCTCATGGAGCAGCTCATCCATGACCGCTTTATCGCCTGTTGTATGGATGATAATATCTATATCTTCAGTTATGTAGGGTTTCCAATCTGATGAGGTTGCAATTCCATATCTCCGGGCTTCTTGCAGCCCTTGCGCCTCCGGATCTTGATCAACCACCGCAATAATCCGGATCAGTTTTGTTTTCATCAAAATCTGTAGGAGCGCCGTGCCTCCTTTACCAGCACCTATAATCAGCACCTTCTGCATCCCGATACCCCTTTATATGAAAAAATTTGCACACCTGTATTTCCCGTTGCAATAATTTGCACAACCCCTATGTTACCACGTTTTGATCTCTTGACAAAATATTTTTTCGATTGGACAATAAAGGAAATCATATCGTAAAGGGGTTTTCTGAATATGAGCCGGCTTGTTGCGCTTTTGATTCTGGTCCTCCCCGGCGCTGTCGCGGCGCTCGGCATTAAGCTGATGAGAGATGCATTATTCGGGCATGCGTTTTCCCCGTTTCCGTCCCTTTTTCTTCAGGGGGCGGCCGGATTGGCGTTTTTTTTGTTCGGCCTTTATGTTCTGGCCGGGTTTATTTTGTACAGAGATCGGAAACGCAATCAAGTCAGCCCGCGGTTCAGGAAAAAAAAGCTGTAAAAAAAGCCCTTGCAAAAAAGGGCTTTTTCAGTCGTCCGGCAGTATCGTTTTGGCAATGGATTGATCCAGTTCTTCATAGTCATCGTAAGCGATCGTTTCATATAATTCTTTTCTCGTCTGCATATCCGAAAGCCCCTCTTTTTGAGAGCCTTCTTCTTTCAGAAGGCGGAAAATACGCTCAAAAGCCTTGGCAGCCGTTCTGAGTGACGTGACCGGGTAAATGACCATCTGACAGCCCATATCGGAAAATTCATCAGCACTGTAATACGGCGTTTGTCCGAATTCAGTCATATTTGCGAGAATCGGCACACTGATTTGTTTGGAAAACGCTCTGAATTCACTTTCGGATTGGAGCGCTTCCGGAAAAACAGCGTCAGCACCCGCTTTTATATAAGCGGACGCCCTTTTTAATGCCCCCTCCAGCCCTTCCTGCTGTCTGGCGTCTGTTCTCGCAACAACAAGAAGAGTCGGCGCTGCCCGCTTGACCGCTTGGATTTTTTGCGCCATTTCTTCAATCGGCACGAGCTGCTTCCCATTCAGATGTCCGCATTTTTTCGGCAGGCGCTGATCCTCCATTTGGACGGCGGCCGCGCGCGCTTCATACATTTCTTTCGCCGTCCGGGCGGCATTCAGCACGCCTCCGAAACCCGTGTCAATATCGACGAGGACGGGCAGATCAGACGAGCGGACCAGATCTTTAACCCGTTCAGCCATTTCCGCCGACGTGATGATGCCTAAATCGGGCAGCCCTCTGCTCGCCGTGTAAGCCGCGCCTGATAAATAAAGAGCCGAAAAACCCGTTTTCTTGGCAATAAGAGCGGCCATCGCATCGTGAGCGCCGGGAATCTGCAATAGATCCGGCGCTGCCATCAGCGCACGGAACCGCTCTGCAAGCTCCTCTTGAGACGACTGCTTGCTGACGATCCACGTCATGTTTGTCACCCTCCTATTTTATATGAGAAATAAGTCCATAAATTCACTAACGCTGAGCTTCTGCATTCGGCCGCTATCTTTACAGGCCTCTTCGATTTTCCGCTGCTGCTTCAATGAAAAATGAGTGCTGATGTTTGCTGAAAACTTGGCAAGAATCTTCGGAACGGCTTCTTTTCTGCGGAACCGGTGCCCGAGCGGATATTCACATTCAATCCGTCCCGTAGCCGTGCCGTCTGTAAAATGCACCTGTACGGCATTTGAGATGGATCGCTTATTCGGGTCTAGGTAATCTTTTGAGTACGCTTTATGTTCTGTCACCTCCATTTTGCTCCGCAATGTATCAATTCGCGGGTCAGACGCCGTTTCCTCTTCATAATGATCCGCCGTGATATCTCCGAAAAGCAGCCCGATTGCCGTAATATACTGGAGGCAGTGATCCCGGTCAGCCGGATTGTGAAGCGGCCCTTTTTTATCGATAATCCGGATTGCCGACTCATGGGTCATAATCGTGATCCTGTCAATGTCTTCGATGCGGTCTTTCACCTCCGGATGAAGCCGGACCGCGCACTCCGCCGCTGTCTGGGCGTGGAATTCAGCCGGGTAGGATACTTTAAACAAAACATTCTCCATCACATAGGACCCAAGCGGGCGGGCAAGCTTCATTTCCTGCCGGTTAAATAATACGTCTTGAAATCCCCACCCGGATGCGGTCAGAGCCGTCGGGTACCCCATCTCACCTTTTTGCGCCATAAGGGCCAAATATACGCCTCTGCTCGTCGCGTCGCCGGCCGCCCATGATTTGCGTGATCCGGTGTTCGGCGCATGACGATACGTTCTGAGGCTTGAATTATCAATCCAAGCGTGAGATACGGCGTTATTGATTTCCTCTCTTGAGCCGCCCAGCATTTGTGCGCAAACAGCCGCAGTCGCCACCTTCACAAACAGCACATGGTCAAGCCCGACTCTGTTTAAACTGTTTTCCAAAGCGAGAATTCCTTGAATTTCGTGCGCTTTGATCATTGCGCAAAGCACATCACGCACGGTAAGCGGTTCTTTCCCTTCTGAAATCCGCACTCTGGATATATAATCCGCACAAGCCAATATGCCTCCGAGATTGTCAGACGGATGCCCCCATTCGGCCGCAAGCCACGTATCATTATAATCGAGCCACCTGTTGATACAGCCGATATTAAAGGCAGCCGTGACCGGGTCTAAAACAAAAGGCGTGCCCGGGACTCTGCTGCCGTTGGGTACTGAGGTTCCCGGGACAATCGGGCCGAGCAGCTTTGTACATTCGGGATAGCTGAGCGCCAAAATTCCGCAGCCTATCGTATCAAGAAGCACATGTCCTGCCGTAGTGAAAGCTTCCGAACTGTCAATCTCCTGATGGAGCACGTAGTCAGAAATCTCTTCGATTACGGCGTCCATTCGGCGGGGTTCTGTCATGTTTTCATCTTCCTTTCTCATCTGTTTACAGACGCGCTCCGGTATAGCGGACACGCGGGCGGAAAAGCCGGTTTCGGCTGTGCTGTTCAATGACGTGGGCGCACAGCCCGACCGTCCGTGCGCTGAAGAATATAGGCGTATACAGCGGGATCGGGATGCCGAGCATGTAATAGACCGGCGCTGCGTAGTAATCTAAGTTCGGATAAAGGCCTTTTTTCTCCCGCATGACGGTTTCTCCTGCTTCACACATATGATAAAGACGGAAATCACCTGAAAGATCAGACAGTTTTTTCAATGCTTCTTTCATCATGAGCGCCCTCGGGTCCATTTTTTTCATGTAGACACGGTGGCCGAAGCCCATGATTTTTTCTTTGTTTGCGAGTTTTTGAGTTAATAATTGTGTAAACCCGTCTGTATCCTTCGCTTCCTCAAGCATGTACATAACTGCTTCATTCGCTCCGCCGTGAAGGTTTCCCTTAAGCGAGGCGACGGCTCCGGTCAGAGCGCCGTAAATATCCGATTGCGTCGAAGCAATGACACGGGCCGTAAACGTTGAGTTCGGCAATTCATGCTCACTGTATAAAAGAAGCGACCGGTCGAATATTTCTTCTTCCAAGGAGGACGGCGTTTTTCCGGTAATCATATATAAAAAGTTTGCGCTGTACGATAAGGTTCCGACAGGCGCTAAAGGCTCCAGTCCGTTGATGACTCGATAGCTGTTGACGGTCAGATTGGGCATTTTGCCTATCAGCCCGCGGACACGGTGCCGATTTACAGAAGAGGTGCGGTTATCAATATCCTTATCAAAGCCTCCAAGCGCGGACAAACCTGTCCTCAGTCCGTCCATCGGGTGAGTACGTTCGGGCAGCAGACGGCATATACGCAAGATTTCCTCGGGAAGGTGTCCGCCGCGCCGAACGTCTTCTTCAAGCGCCTTCTTCTCTTTCGCATCAGGAAGTCTGTCTTCCAATAAGAGATGAACAATGTCCATATAGCCGGCCGTTTTAGAAAGCTCAATCAGATCGTGGCCTTTGATTAAAATACTGCCCTGCTGTGTATCCAGGAAAGAAATCCCCGTTTCCACCGCAATGACGCCATCTAAACCGGGAGAATAAGATTCCATGGTTTCGCTCCTTTGCGCACTTTTTATTGAAGAAGATACTTAGAAATAATCAGCCTTTGAATCTCATTGGTTCCTTCATAGATTTGCGTGACTTTCGCATCCCGAAATAAACGCTCCGCGGGATACTCTTTCATATAGCCGTAGCCGCCGTGAATCTGCACAGCCTCCACCGCCGCTTTCATCGCCGCATCGGACGCGAATTGCTTCGCCATAGATGCTTCTTTTCCGCACGGAAGCCCTCGCTGATACAGGTCAGCCGCATGATAGACCAATAATTTGGCAGCTTCCGCATTCGTTGCCATGTCAGATAATTTAAATGAAACGGCCTGATTCGAAGCGATGGGTCTGCCGAACTGGCTGCGGGTTTTGGCGTACTCCACCGAGCAGCCGAGCGCCGCTTCGATAATCCCGAGCGCCTGAGCCGCTATGCCGATCCGTCCGACGTCAAGGTTTTTCATGGCGATTGAAAAACCCTCGCCCTCTTCGCCGAGCCGGTTTTCAATCGGAATTTCCGCTTGGTCAAACTGCAATTCGACAGTATTGGAACCTAACAATCCGAGCTTTTTTTCTTTTTTTCCGACAGAAAAACCGGGTGTGTTTTTTTCAACGATAAACGCTGAAATTCCCTTTCTCCCTTTACCCGGATCGGTTATGGCGAATGTCAGATACAGATCTGCCGCTCCGCCGTTTGTAATAAAGATTTTTGAACCGTTCAGAATATATGAACCGCCTCGTCGCACGGCTGTTGTTTTCAGACTTCCCGCATCAGATCCGGATTGAGGCTCAGTAAGCGCAAAAGCCCCAATATATTCGCCCGCTGCCAGCTTCGGAATATACGTTTGTTTTTGGGCTTCTGTCCCGAAATGCAAAATCGGGATTGTGCCTACCGATGTGTGGACGGACAAAATGACGCCGACGGCCGCGCTGACTTTTGATATTTCATGAATCGCTAAAATGTAAGATGTTGTATCAGCACCCGCCCCGCCGTAAGCTTCCGGGACGGGAATGCCCATCAATCCCGCTTCGCCCATTTTTTTAATCAGCCGCTCCGGAAATTCATCTGTTGATTCCATGAGCTCAACCACCGGCGCGATTTCCTTGCGGGCAAAATCACGCACCATTTTTCTCATCATGATGTGCTCTTCTGTAAAATGCATGGCTGCCGTCTCCCCTCATGATCTTTACATCATCTGCCGTACTCATAAAAACCGCGCCCGCTTTTTTTGCCGAGCCAGCCGGCGCTGACATATTTTCTGAGCAGAGGGCATGGGCGGTATTTCGGATCTCCGAGCCCCGCGTAGAGAACCTCCATAATGGAAAGGCACGTATCCAGCCCGATGAAGTCAGCTAATGTTAAAGGACCCATCGGATGACGCATGCCGAGCTTCATCACCTCATCAATCGCTTCCTTTGAAGCTGCTCCTTCGTAAAGGCAATAAACGGCTTCGTTAATCATCGGCATTAATATGCGATTAGATATAAAGCCCGGGAAGTCATTGACTTCGACAGGGGTTTTATTCATCCGGACGGCAAGCTTCTTTACTGTTTCCGCCGTTTCTTCCGATGTGGCGAGTCCTCTGATGACTTCGACAAGCTCCATGACAGGAACCGGATTCATAAAATGCATGCCGATTACTTTTTCAGGCCTTTTTGTGGCCGCGGCAAGCTCCGTAATGGGAAGAGAAGACGTATTGCTTGCCAATACGGCATGAGGGGGACAGATTTTATCAAGTGTGTCAAACAATTCCGCTTTTGCTTTTTTGTTTTCGGCAATGGCTTCAATGATAAAATCAGCATCTCCCGCTTCTGTGAGCTCTGTCGGGGAAATACGGCTGAAAACGGCATCTGTCTCCTGCTGTGACTTCCGTCCTTTTGCCTGATCTTTCTCCAGGTTTGTCTTTATGCGGTGAAGACCTTTTGTTACCGTTTCCGGCTCCCAATCGTATAACTTGACGGCAAACCCGGCTTCTGCAGCCGTCTGAGCGATGCCTGCTCCCATCTGACCGGCACCTGCGACCATGATTGTTTTCATCTTCATCCGGCGCTCCCTCCTTTGATCAGTACACCTCCAGCAGGACGGCATCTCCTTGAGCCGCTCCGCTGCATATAGCCGCTATGCCTAAACCTCCTCCGCGACGCTTTAATTCGTATATTAAACTCATGATGATTCTCGCTCCGCTTGCGCCGATCGGGTGGCCGAACGCGATTGCCCCTCCGTTTACATTCACTTTCTCCCGGCTGAACCCGGCTATTTTTTCACTCACGAGCACGACGGACGCAAATGCTTCATTTACTTCAAACAAATCAATATCGTCAACGGACAGTCCTGTTTTTTTCAAGAGCCGGCTGATGGCCTCTCCCGGCGCGCTTGCCAGCTCGGACGCTTCCAGTCCGACTGACGCAAAGCCAAGTATTGCTGCGAGCGGCCTGACATGCTGCTTTGCTGCTTTTTCCTCTGACATCAGCACAAATGCTCCGGCCCCGTCATTTACACCGGGAGCATTTCCGGCTGTAACCGTTCCGTCGGCTGTAAAAATTGGCTTGAGCGCTGCGAGCTGCTCAAGGCTTGTATCAGGACGCAGCCCCTCATCCGCTTCAACGATATGCTGTTTGCCCTTTTTGCCGATCCAGGTGACGGGGACAATTTCTTCACGCAATTTGCCCGCCTCAGCCGCCTCAGCCGCGCGTTTCTGGCTCAAAAGAGCGTAATGATCCTGTTCATCCCGGGAAATGCCGTACTTTTTGGCCGCAGTGCTTCCGTGGACAGCCATATGCACCTGGTCGAACGCACAGGTGAGCCCGTCATGAACCATTAAATCCTGAAAAACCCCGTCCCCCATCCTCACACCCCAGCGGCCGGCCGGAATGGCGTACGGAATGTTGCTCATGCTTTCCATTCCGCCTGCAATCAGCACGTCCGCATCTTTCGCCCGGATCATTTGATCACAGATAGTAACGGCCCTGAGCCCTGATGCACAGACCTTATTAATGGTTTCAGCCGGAACAGACCATGGAAGCCCGGCATATCTTGCAGCCTGCCGTGCCGGAATCTGCCCGGCACCCGCCTGGACGACCATTCCTATCACCGCTCCTTCCGCTTCGCTTTCACTGATAGCGGCGCGCTTCATTGCTTCTTTTATGGCAATGCCGCCAAGCTCGGCTGCCTTTACCTCTTTTAATGCACCGCCGAATTTTCCGAACGGCGTTCTTGCCGCACTGACGATAACCGTTTTTCCCACAATTTTGCCTCACTTTCAATAAGATAAAAGATAACGCTTACAGAAAACGCCCTGTTACAATATATGAACCGGCTGACCGAGTTATGAGTGCACCGCCTTTTTCCCGCCCATAAAAAAAGAAGACTGTCTGAACAGTCTTCTCAGCTGCGGCATTCTTCTTTTATAGAAACAGCCAGCTTTGGATAATCGGTAAAAATTGCGTCTATCCCCGCTTTCATCATCTGCTTCATATCCTCAGGACGATTGACAGTGAACGGACGGAGCGCCGCTTGGTGTTTTGCAAGATGTGTGATCACTTCAGCGCTGACCGCAGGCGTACCGAGCTTCGGATGATAACCCGAAGCGGGAATGGCGGCAAGATACCGTTCAGGCCGGTACAGCACATCCATTGTCAGCACCGCCCGTTCAATTTCAGGCGCCAGGGCGTGGCAAACCGCGAGACTCTCATGATTAAATGAAGAAAAAATAACGCGCTTTTCCAGTCCGTAATATCTGACTTTTTTAATCACTTCTTCTTCCATTCCTTCGTAACGGAATACACTGTTTTTCAGCTCAATGTTTATCAGAAAATCAGCACGTTCCGCAAAACGCAGCACATCTGACAAAAGCGGAACTCTGACACCTTTAAAAGCATCTTTCCATTTTCCGGCGGCATCGGCGGTTCTGATTTTGTCATACGCCGTATCTTTCACAAATCCTTTCAAAGACGTCGTGCGGTCGAGGGTTTCATCGTGAATGACCACGATCCGGCCGTCTTTTGTCATCTGTACATCAAGTTCGATTCCGTCAGCCCCGTCCTCAATCGCTTTTTTGAATGCGGGCATCGTATTTTCAGGGCAGTCGCCCGACGCCCCCCGGTGGGCAAAAATATTCGTCATATGTGTCACCTCAGATGTTTGTCATCGGTTTTCTCTATTATAATCGTTATGCACATCAGGAGGGCGCTATTTACACATATTTTATCATTACCGTCCGCTGTAATAGGTTTCGATTCCGTTTACAACGGCGTCCGCGGCGTGCTCTTGTCCGTTATCGCTTTTCAGCTTGTCCGCATCTTGAGGATTTGTGATAAAACCTAATTCAGCCAGCACACTCGGCATCTTTGAATATGTAATAACATAAAAAGGAGCTTCTTTTACGCCTCTGTCCCTCATCCCTAAAGACGTGACAAGCTGCTGCTGAATGTCGGAAGCAAGCCTTTCGCTGTCCGCGCCTTCATATGTCGAATTAAAATACGTTTCCGTGCCCGATGCCGTTGATACGGCTGAATTCGTATGGAGGCTGACGAATAAATCGGATTGGCTGGCGCTCGCTTTCGCCACCCGCTCGTCCAAACGTAAAAAAGTATCGTCAGTCCTTGAAGCTACAGGTTTTGCACCTTCTGCCTCCAATTTGGCGATCACCTTGTTTGACACCGCTAAATTGATGTTTTTCTCAAGCAGTCCATTTCCGCCGGCCCCGCTGTCTTCTCCGCCATGTCCGGCATCGATATAAATGGTTTTCCCTTGCAAAGGTTCGGCTGCATAAGCGGACGGCGCAAGCAGAAGCAGAGCGGCACCGAAGGCAGCAGCGCTTTTTGTCAGTAAACCCACGTTTTTTCCTCCCCGTTTTCACATATCTGTTTCTTTTTTCAGTTTCTCAAGCCGTAATTGTCCGTTGCTCTCTTTTTTATAGGTGATTTGCACCGCCGTATGTTCAGGCAGCGACTGACATTCAAACCGCTTAGCGAAAGGCACCTTCACCTCTTGCCTTTCTCCGTCAATTTCGACCGCGATCGTATCGTTTCCGGCCGCTTTTATAAATGTTCCTTCCTGTGTAAATGACGGCGCCGCATCAGCCTCCGCGGTATACTCGCAGCCTGATAACAGCCATGCGGTGAAGATCAGAAGTATGACAGACTTCACACAGATCACCTCACGTTTTCTCATTCGGCTTTATCTTTGAACAGAATGGCCGATTTGTAAAGGGAGCCTCCATTCCTCCAGCGTTTTTCCATATTTGGAATGAAGGCTATCTGACCTGCTGTTTACCTGAACTTAGAAAGAAAACAAGCTGATCAGTCTATGAAAAAGGTTCTGTCTGAAGGCCGAATATGCAGAATTTAACGGAAACGGACGACTTTCTGTTCATTTTGAAAAAATATCAGATCGGCAAAAAAAAGAGAGCCGCGTCATGCACTCTCCCGAATAGAAACATTCATATTTATTTTGAGCTTTTCATAAAATGAACGGGACAACTTAAAAGAGCAGCGTATTGGCGGCAATGATGAGAATAATCACTCCGCTCAGCACCGTGCTGAACTGTCCGACGTGAAAAGAACCGATGCGCAATGAAGCGGCTTTTTTTCCAAGCGAGCAGCCGATCCATATGGTCAGAAAGCTTCCGACCGCCGCAGTAATGGAAATGGCAGCGGGAGAAAGCCCGATCAACCCCGCGCTTAATCCGTTGGTCAGCGCATTTGCGGATACGGCCACCCCGAGAACCATGGATTCCAATATACCGATTTCTCCCGAACCGTCGGCATCCGCTGCCTCCGGATTTTGCAGCAGACCGGCAAAACGGCCTTTTTTTCCTGACGCGCCAACACGCGCTGTTTTTCTCGGCACAGCCAGCAGAATGATGCGGATACCGATGACAGATAAAATAAACGCCGCCAGCAATACAGGAAGAAAGCCCGGTAAAACGGCTGAAATCCATTTGCCGAAATAAATTCCGATATAACTGAATACAAAACAGATAAAAGCGATCATCATATTTGACGCATGCGATATTTTGATTTTTCTGATGCCGTATGACATCCCCACTCCTAAATTATCAATGCTTGAGGACACTGCCAAACCTAAAATCAATAACCAAGCCATGTTCGTTTCTCTCCATTCTTTGATGTCTTTTCAACATGTTGTGCCGTTGAATCTACACTATCCTATTCAGCAGCACAGAAAAGGTACCTTTTCTGCAAAAATTATTGATTGACGATCATCATTCCGGCGGAAACGAGGTGACACCCTTGACAGAAAATAAAAATAAGACACTGGGACCCCTTTTAAAATCACTGCTTGATAAGCACTCGCTCTCCATGAGAAAGCTCGGCGCCTTAACAAACATTGATACGGCCACCATCTCCCGGATTATCAACGGCAAACAGAAGGCCAATTTAAAGCATCTTCAGGAATTTTCAAAACACCTCCGCACCCCGCTGGAGGAATTGCTTGAGGCGTCAGGCATAGACATCGGTCATGAAAAAGAAGCTGCGCCGCAAGACCCGATGCACGCGATTCAGGATATGCTGAATATGGCCGAGATGTTTGATCAGCCTTTTTCCCGGGAGCAAATTGAGCGCGAACTGACCAGATATGAACAATACGCCAAAACCCAGCAGGGCCATCGCCTGATTTGCGATGAGTTTCAAAAGAAAATGGACAATGAAGAAAGCGTCGGCCCTTTTATTGATCATTTGAAAAACATGCATCATCAGTATATGGATGAATCAACACCGGCTGAAGACCGCGCGATTCTCGGGAGCGCGCTGCTGTATTATATTTTAGCGACCGACGTCATTCCGGATTACATGTTTCCGATCGGCTACCTGGATGACGCCATCGCCGTTCAAATCGCTTTGAACCGGCTGAAAAAAAAAAGTAAAGGCGCTTAAAAAAGCGCCCTTTTTGTGTTGAAAAATATGAAACACCGCATTACGGTTTTGTCAAAACAGAGACAGCTGTCATATGATACATCAACCTAACAAAAAGGAGGGTGTCTTCTATGGACAGCAACACAGTAGTGGCAGTGTGCGCTCTGTTAAGTGTTGTGATTCAGATCGGAACGATATTCGCCGCAGCAAAGTGGAAAAAAGAATAAACAAATTGACGGTTTTTTCGCACAAGCGTATGCTTATAAATAACCTTGTAAAAGATAAGAAAGAAGATATGCATATGAAAAAAATCATTCTCCTCTTCGCCGCCGCTGTCATATTCAGCTCGATCGGCCATCAAATTTCAGGAGGATATAAAGATCCTGAAAAGGAACGGAGAAAACCGTTTCATTCGTTTAAATGGTTCAGCCGGTCATAACCTCCGGAAGAAGAACAAGCAAAATAATTGCACACAATGAAAACATAAGCTAGAATACGGACGAGTTAAACTCCTAAGGAAGAAGGCGAAATGATGAAGCAAACTTATCAACCGCTGTTTGAACCTTTTACTTTCGAAAGCGGCGTCACCATACCAAACCGTATTTCAGTCGCACCGATGACACATTATTCATCAAATGATGACGGAACGATTTCCGACCGTGAATTAAGCTACATTACTCCCCGTTCAAAAGAAATGGGCATGGTCATTACGGCATGTGCAAACGTAACGCCGGACGGCAAAGCGTTTCCAGGCCAGCCCGGCATCTATGATGATTCTCACATTCCCGGCTTGAAAAAACTCGCTCAGGCGATCAAGTCTCAAGGAGCGAAAGCCGTTGTGCAGATTCATCACGGAGGATTGGAATGCCCTCCTGAACTCGTGCCAAACAACGACGTCGTCAGTCCGAGCGGCTCA
This sequence comes from Bacillus sp. jun7, assembly GCF_051034795.1. Classification (NCBI taxonomy): domain Bacteria; kingdom Bacillati; phylum Bacillota; class Bacilli; order Caryophanales; family Bacillaceae; genus Bacillus; species Bacillus sp. jun7. Next base: position 3,903,662 of record NZ_CP093219.1, on the reverse strand, counting down.
GAAGAAGACGGCAGACAAACGTCCCGGGCTCTCACCGAACAAGAAATTGAGCACATCGTGAAAGCATTCGGCGAAGCGACACGCAGAGCGATTGAAGCCGGCTTTGACGGTGTTGAAATTCACGGGGCAAACGGGTACCTGATTCACCAATTTTATTCACCGAAAACAAACCGGCGCACAGACCGCTGGGGCGGAAGCGATGAAAAGCGCCTTGCGTTCCCGCTTGCAGTCGTTGACGCTGTCAAACAGGCGATTGATACACACGCTGAAAATCCATTCGTTCTCGGCTACCGCCTGTCACCGGAAGAGCCGGAAACACCGGGGCTTACAATGAAAGAAACATTCATGCTCGCCGACGCGCTTGCGGAAGAGAACTTGGATTATCTGCATATTTCACTGATGGATGTCAATTCCAAAGCCCGCCGCGGCGCGGATACTTCACGGACCCGGATGGATTTATTAAACGAACGCGTCGGCCATAAAGTGCCGCTGATGGCCGTCGGTTCCATCTATACCGCGGACGAAGCGCTTGCCGTATTAGAAAGCGGAATTCCGCTGGTGGCTCTGGGACGTGTCATTTTGATTAACCCCGAATGGGCGGTGCTGGTCAAAGAAGGCCGCGAACAGGAAATCGAAAAAGCCATTCAAGCATCTGAAATTGAGAAATACCGACTTCCTGAACCGTTATGGGAAATGATTCAGAATACAGGCGGCTGGGTGCCGTTTGAAAAGTAGACTAAAAAAACTGCCGGATGTCCGGCAGTTTTTTTGATTCACAAGTTTTTACCGCTTTGTTTACTCCTATTTCCAACACACAGCGTACATATAGTAAATAGATTAATAGAAAGGAGACCGTATATGATGGCTGGTTTCCCTATTACGATTAACAGTCTTTCCGGAAACGGGGTTGTCAATGTCGGCGGTGCGTTTTCGATAAGTCATTTAACCGTATCAAAAACCGTCTACGGCTCAGGAGGGGGAAATACAGGTATGGTCCTGCAAATGAATCAATCCAGCACATCTCAATCTTCAAACTCTCAATACTCTGATCAAAATGTAACGAAAACATTATGACATCCGTATTTCCCTCCCTTTCCGGCTGGCAAGCAGCCGGATTCTTTTTTGCCGTTTTGTTTAATCTTATTCAAATATCACAGCGTACATATAGTTAGTAGACTGAGAGAGAAAGGAGAAAAAATAGAATGAGCGGTTGCCCGATTACGATAAACAACGTATCAGGAAACGGAGTTGTCAATGTTGGCGGCGCCATATCCATCAGTCCGCTGACTGCATCAAAAACCGTTTTCGGTGCCGGAGGGGGAAATATCGGCATTGTCATTCAAAACAATGCTGTAAGCCAGTCCAAAATGTTTGAACATCAATTTTCAGATCAGAATATTGTAAAGTCAATTTAAGGGCTGCCAAGCAGCCCTAACTGCATAAATAAAGCAGGCACACTGATTTCCCGAAAACTTGATTTTAAACATCAGCGGTCACCTTCTCATGTTTTGAATGATTTCAGTTAAAGATGAATAGAATGCAGATTGAAAGCATGAGTACTGAATCTCATTAAGGAAAGAAGGAATCGTGATGAAAAAACTTTGCCGGGAAGTTTGGATTGAAGTTGACCTTGATGCGATAAAAAAGAATGTACGGGCGATCCGCCGCCATATTCCGAATACGTCTAAAATTATGGCCGTCGTAAAAGCGAACGCTTATGGCCACGGGTCTGTGGAAGTAGCGCGGCAGGCACTGGAAAGCGGGGCGAGCGAGCTTGCTGTCGCAAGCGTCGAAGAGGGAATTGTGTTACGGAGAGCGGGAATTACGGTACCTATTCTCGTGCTCGGCTTTACAGCTCTCAGCTGTGTGAAAAAATCTGCCGTTTGGAACATCACATTATCAGCGTTTCAGGTCAGCTGGATCAAAAAAGCGAATCGGATATTGGAAAAAGAAGCAGATTCGAAACGGCTGTCCATTCATATCAATGTGGATACCGGAATGGGCCGGCTGGGTGTGCGCACGGAAGAAGATCTTTTAGCAGTGGTGAAAGCGCTCAAGTCGAGTACATACCTGTCATGGGATGGCATCTTTACACATTTTTCAACAGCGGATGAACCGGACACTGAGCTGACGATGCTGCAGCACGAAAAGTTTATCAGCTTTCTCCGCTTTTTAAGGAATCAAGACATTACGCTGCCCACCGTGCATATGTGCAATACAGCCGCCGCTATCGCATTCCCGGAATTCAGCGCCGACATGATCCGTTTAGGTATTGGGTTATATGGTTTATATCCGTCCGCCTCGATAAAAGAGCTGAGCCTCGTGGATCTCACGCCCGCACTAAGTTTAAAGGCGCGTATCGCTTATGTGAAAGCCATGGTGACAGATCCCCGGACCGTCAGTTATGGTGCCACATATATCGCCGAACCGGGTGAAATCATCGCGACGATTCCGATCGGCTATGCTGACGGTTACTCCCGCGCCCTGTCCAACCGCGGGTTTATTCTGCACCGCGGCAGACGGGTGCAGGTAGCGGGGAGAGTGACAATGGATATGATAATGGTCAGTTTAGGTGAGAATGAGGGCAAACAAGGAGAAGAAGTCGTCATCTACGGCAAACAAAAAGAAGCCGAGATTTCCGTTGATGAAATTGCCGAAATGCTCGGTACGATCAGCTACGAAGTCCTGTCTGTGTTAAGCCGCCGCATCCCCCGCTTTTATTTCAGAGAGGGCAAAATCATTAAAATATCAGCTCCGGTATTATACGTATAGACGCCATAGTTCCCGCATTTATGTATAGAACAAGTACCAGCGTGAGTGGTTCCCATTGTTTTCGTCAGCAAAATCTCAAAACGCCTTCTCTTCCGCGTTCATGCACGGAATAGAAGGCGCAAAAAGACATTTAGCCAAAGGCTTGCGTTACGAAGCTTTATGCTCCAATCTCAGCTTGTCAGCAACCATCGCGATGAACTCTGAGTTGGTTGGTTTTGCTTTTGTCATGCTTACGGTATATCCGAACAGTGAAGAAATGGAATCAATATTTCCCCTGCTCCATGCGACTTCAATGGCGTGGCGGATGGCCCGTTCTACACGGCTTGCGGTCGTGTTGAATTTTTTGGCAATGTCGGGATAAAGGACTTTTGTGATGCTGCCGAGGAGTTCAATATCGTTATACACCATGGAAATGGCTTCACGCAAATAAAGATAGCCTTTGATATGGGCAGGCACACCGATCTCATGGATAATGCTTGTAATGCTGGCATCGAGATTTTTCCGTTTCGGCTCCGGCTGGCTGCGGATAATGCTGCTTTGCGCGGACGGCGCACGGTGTGTGACACTGCTGACATTTCCGCTTACCTGGCGGATATGGCCGACAAGGTTTTCCATATCAAACGGCTTCAGGATAAAATAGGACGCGCCTAAATCGACGGCTTTTTTCGTAACGTCTTCCTGACCGAATGCCGTCAGCATGATGACGTTCGGCTGCTTCTCGAGCTCTGATTCCCGCAGACGCTCCAAAACCGCAAGTCCGTCCAGATGCGGCATGATAATGTCTAACACGAGCACATCGGGATTCTTATCTTTAAACAAAGAAAGACATTCCTGTCCGTTATAAGCAACGCCGATCACTTCCATATCATCCTGTCCCTCTATATATTCACTCAACAGGCTTACAAGCTCTCGATTATCATCAGCAACACAAACTTTAATTTTCTCCACGTTTCTTCCTCCCCCAATGTATTAACAGGACGCAACCCATTTGACTGCTATATGTTACATTCGACAAAACCACTACTTCCCCTTTTAAAAAATCCATATTTACCAATAATAGTGGTATATCTTTGTTTTTCTAGCATTTTCTAGGTTTTTCGACTAAAAATTAAGTTTGACAAATCAGGAAACGTGAATTTGTCGAAAAATCTTCATGTCTTATTTTACATGAATCCCGGAAAGAAGTGAAGAACGCATCACATAAAAAAACTGCCGGATCATCCGGCAGTCAGCTTGCTTTGTCTTTCCCGTAAACATCAACACCCGCTTCAGACAGCATCCATTCGATATGAACGCCGTAGCCGCTTGTCGGATCATTGACAAATACGTGGGTTACGGCTCCGACGACCTTTCCATTCTGAATGATCGGACTTCCGCTCATCCCCTGAACGATTCCGCCGGTTCTTTTCAGCAGTTTCGGATCTGTCACTTTCAACACCATTCCCTTTGTCGCCGGGAATTTTTGCGGCGTGGTGCTGACGATTTCAATATCAAATTTCTCTACTTTATCGTTTTCGATAACCGTCAGCATTTGCGCAGGTCCTTTTTTTACTTCATTTGACAAAGCAATCGGAAGCGCTTTGTCGGAAATGTTGTTTTTAATCGGCTGATGCAGTGTCCCAAAAATGCCGAACGGGCTGTTGCGGTTAATATCGCCGATTGTTTTCCGTTCTGACGAAAACCTTGCCAGTTTTTCGCCGGGATTGCCGCCTTTTCCTTTTTCAATCGATGTTACAGTAGAACGGACGATTTCTCCGTCTTCTACAACAATCGGTTTTTTTGTATCCATATCAGAGATGACGTGGCCCAATGCGCCGTATTTTTTTGTTTTCGGTTCAAAAAATGTCATGGTGCCGATGCCGGCTGCCGAATCGCGGATATAAAGGCCGATTCGATATTTCCCCTCGGCTTCGTCCTTTGTCGGAATCAGCTTTGTTTTGATTTTTTGCTTATCGCGTTTCACCAATAAATCCAAAGATTCACCGGTTTTGCCCGCTTTTTGAATAAACGGGGCGATGTCGCTCATTTTTTCAATTTTATGTCCGTTCATTTTAATAATGATGTCGCCAGATTCAATACCCGCTTGTTCTCCCGGAGACTTTTTCCCATCCTTTGTCATCACCTGGTGAAAACCGACGACCAAAACACCGACTGAATGCAGTTTTACACCGATGGACTGTCCGCCCGGAATGACCTTCAATTCTGGAAGGACACGCACTTTCGTTTTTTTAATGGGAAACCCGGCAAGATCATATACTACTTCTGACCGGCCTTGTGTTTGCCCTGTTATGTTTGCATGACCGTGCTCTTCTTTCAGCGTAAAGGCTTCTGATAATTCGCCCTTTTCAGCGCTTATTGATGCATTGACCGGAACGGCCTGAGTCTGGTTTTCAAAGACGCTCATTTCTGACGGTATCAGTAAATATTCTTTAAACGGCTTAAAAAAGCCTACACTTAGTAAAGAAACAAGGAGAATTACACCTATTGCTTTCCTCATGTTATCGTGCATTCATTCCTTCACTCTCCTCGCTCCTATCCCACACCACTTTCTTTTTCTGCTACATCTATACTTTTGCCTTCCTGCGCTTGATTTATAACCGGCATACGAAGAAAAACATTGGATACACTGTTAGAGAAATGGAACAAAAAAATAAGCTGCCTGTATCAGCAGCTTATCCTGTCGTTTTTACCTGTCCGGCCTGTTTTAAAAGCTCTTGTGCATGCCGCTTCGTCAGCTCGGTCACTTCAACACCCGCAATCATACGGCCGATTTCCGCTACCTTATCCTGCTTGGAAAGCGGCGTGACATGCGTTGTAGTCCGTCCGTCTTTGAATTCTTTTGCGATCAGAAGGTGCGTATCCGCCATGGCGGCAACCTGGGGCAGGTGTGTAATGCAGAGCACCTGTGAACCGGTCGATACTTTATGGATTTTTTCCGCGATGGCTTGGGCAACCCGCCCGCTTACACCGGTGTCCACTTCGTCAAAGATGATGGAGGTGACATCCTGCTGGGAAGAAAAAATACTCTTCATCGCCAGCATCACCCTTGAAAGCTCGCCTCCGGAAGCGACCTTTGACAGCGGTTTTAAAGGCTCACCGGTGTTTGTTGAAATTAAAAACTTCACAAGGTCAATCCCCTTTTGGGTAAGCTGCACGGGCTGCCCGTTGACAACCGGTGCTTCACTGGCTGACGGATCGGTTTTCACGAGAAATTCCGTATCAAACGTTGATTTGCCCATATACAGACTTTTTAATTCCTGATGAATCGCTTCCGCCAGTTTCTTGGCCCATGCTTTTCTGATTTTTGATAAATTGGCGGCTTCTACGGCCACATCTTTGCCGACCGACTCCAATTCCTTCTTCAGGGCTTCAAGGTGGCTGTCGCGGTTCTCGATTTGATCGATTTCCTCTTCTATTTTAGAGCCGTATTCCAAAATGTCTTCTACCGTCGCTCCGTATTTGCGCTTCAGCTGTTTGATCTCATTTAAACGGGTTTCAATAAAATTCAGCCGTTCCGGATCATATTCCAGATCATCTAACAGATTGCGCATCTGAAAGGTTGCATCCTCCAACAGATAATAGGAACTTGACACACTTTCAGACAGCTTTTGCAGCGGTTCATTGATATCCGAAATATCTTCAAGCTGGGCAGAGGCCATTCCGACCCAGTCAAGCCCCCCCTGCTCGCTGCGGAGCGCATTATAGGCGTTTTGCAATGATTCATAAATTTTTTCAAAGTTGGATATCTGCTTCCGCTCTTCCTGAAGAAGTTCGTCTTCATTCAATTCAAGCTTCGCCGACTCGATTTCTTCAAGCTGAAATTGAATCAGGTCTAACCGATGCGCCATTTCCTGCTCGCTTTCTGACAGCTTCTTCACTTTTTTGAGCAGCTTCATATAACGCTCATAGCCTTCATGGTAAGCCTGAAGCGCGGATTCGGCCTCAGCGCCCGCAAATTTATCCAAAAGCTCCAAGTGTTTGTCGTCCTCCATTAACAGCTGGTTATCATGCTGTCCGTGAATATCTAATAAAAGTCTGCCGATTTCCCTTAAAGCCGCAATCGTCACTAATTTTCCGTTGACACGGCAGACGCTTTTTCCTCCGGCATTGATGTCCCTTCTCATGACAATCATGTCGTCAGATGCGTCTATTCCCTGCTCACGGCATACTTCAAAAACGGGATGACCGCTGTCCAATAGAAACAGTCCTTCAAGCTCGGCCTTTGTTTCACCGTAACGGACAAATTCAGACGAGCCGCGGCCGCCGACTAATAGGGAAACGGCGTCTATAATAATTGACTTGCCGGCCCCTGTTTCTCCCGTCAGGACGGTGAGCCCCCGTTCAAACGAAATCGTCAGTTCCTCTATAATGGCAAAGTTTTTTATTGATAGTTCAGCTAACAAACAGCATTCCACCTTTTATCTGATAATTACGCTACAGCAGCTCCAAAAGACGGCTTTGTACGCCTTCCGTATCTTCAGGCGTCCTGCAGATGATTAAGATCGTGTCATCTCCGCAGATCGTGCCCATGATTTCTTCCCATTCGAGGTTATCCATCAGAGCGCCGATTGCCTGAGCATTCCCCGGCATCGTTTTTAATACGATCATATGGCTTGCTGAGTCAATTTTTACGAACGCATCCATTAATGAACGCTTCAGTTTTGACAGCGGATTGAACCGCTGATCCGCCGGCAGGCTGTATTTGTAGGAGCCGTTGTTCGTCGGCACCTTTACGAGATGCAGCTCTTTAATGTCTCTGGAGACAGTCGCCTGGGTTACCTTATATCCTTCTTCTCTCAGCATGTCAACTAAGTCATCCTGCGTTTCAATCTCATGGCTTGTAATAAGCTCTCTGATTTTTATATGCCTTTGGCCTTTTGTCATGTAAGCACCTCTGTTTTCAAGCTGTTTGTCATTATGTTAACCGCTTCTTGATAAAAAGTACATGATGGCAGAAAAAAGGAATAATAGCCCCCTATTATTCCGGTACATCTGTCTTTTTGGCTTTTAATGTCTCATGTGCTTCACGGACGGTACGGAGAATGTCTTCTTCCGGCAGTTCAGCGCCGTTTCCGTCTTCTCCGCCCCATTCCAAATGAAGCAGAAACTCAATATTGCCGTCTCCCCCCGTAATCGGTGAGAAGGACAGTCCTTTTACTGTATATCCTTCAGAAGCGGCAAATTGATTCATGCGGCGGAGAACGTCAGCATGAACGCCGGGATCTCTGACAATGCCTTTTTTTCCGACGGATTCCCGTCCGGCTTCAAATTGCGGTTTCACCAGTGCGATACAATCGCTCCCCGGTACAAGCAGCGTTTTTAAAACCGGCAGAATGAGGCGGAGTGAGATGAAAGAAACATCGATTGTCGCAAATTCCGGCAAACCCTCTGTGAAATCGGAAGGCTCGGAATAGCGGAAATTCGTCCGTTCCATGACGACGACCCTCTCGTCCTGTCTGAGCTTCCAAGCAAGCTGATTATAGCCGACATCCACTGCGTAGGACCGCTCAGCTCCGTTTTGGAGGGCGCAATCCGTGAATCCCCCTGTAGACGAGCCGATGTCAATCATCGTTTTGCCTTTTACCGAGACAGGAAACACTTCCAAGGCTTTTTCAAGCTTTAATCCGCCTCTGCTGACGTATTTAAGAGGGTTTCCTTTTACCGTTAACGGAAGATCCCGGGCGATTTTTTCACCCGGTTTGTCCAATCGGTTTTCATTTGAGTATACGATGCCCGCCATAATGGCGCGTTTCGCTTTTTCCCGCGTTTCCGCAAGGCCTTTTTCTACAAGAAGTACATCTAATCGTTCTTTTTTTGCTGTCATGATCCAATTCCTTTATGTGTCTTCGGCGGCATCAGCAGTTTTATCCGGTTCATAACCTCAGCCTTCGTGAGACCGATTTCTTCAAGCAGGGCGGTTACGCTGCCGTGTTCAATAAACCGGTCAGGGATGCCCATTCTGTCAATCGGTGTATGATACATGCCGAGGTCATGAGCGTATTCAAGAATCGTGCTGCCGAATCCGCCTTCAAGCACGGCTTCTTCTATCGTTAAAATCGGCAGACCTTCATTAAGAATGGCCTTCATCATTTGTTTATCAATCGGCTTTATGAACCTCGCATTCACGACACGCACGGACAGGCCTTCTTTTTGCAGTTCTTCAGCCGCTTCAAGCGCCATTTCAATGGTCGTACCGAATGTTAAAATGACCGCGTCTTTTCCGGGACGGAGCACTTCCCATGTTCCGATCGGAATGGTTTTCAGCTCTTTATCCATCTTAACGCCGAGCCCGTTTCCGCGCGGGAAGCGCATCGCGATCGGACCTTCCTCATAGGAAAGGGCTGTATTGACCATATGGCGGCCTTCATTTTCATCCTTCGGCATCATTAAAACGAGGTTCGGTATATGCCGCAAAAAGGCGATGTCAAAGACGCCTTGATGCGTCTCCCCGTCAGCGCCGACCAAACCGGCGCGGTCAATGCCGATAAATACATTCGCGTTTTGACGGCAGATATCATGGACGACCTGATCGTACGCCCGCTGCAAAAAGGTCGAATAGATCGCAAGAAACGGCTTCATACCCTGAAGCGCCATTCCCGCGGCCATTGTCGCCGCATGCTGTTCTGCGATTCCGACGTCAAACATGCGCTCAGGAAATTCTTTCGCAAATCCTTCAAGCTTAGAGCCGACCGGCATAGCCGGTGTAATCGCGACAATTCTGTCATCCTCGCGCGCCAGCTCCTGCACGGTGCCGCTGACAAGTCCGCTCCATGAAGGCGCCGCGGCTTTCGGTTTGACAAAATCACCCGTATTGATTTTATAAGGACCCGTTCCGTGCCATGTGCCGATTGTGTCGGTCTCAGCCGGTTTATAGCCTTTGCCCTTTTTCGTAATGACATGTAAAAGGACAGGGCCTTTCGTTTTTTTGGCGTATTGCAGGTTTTCAAACAGTTCGTGGTAGGAATGACCGTCAACCGGGCCTAAATACGTAAAGCCCAGCTCTTCAAAAAACATACCTGACACAAGCATATATTTTAAGCTGTCTTTTATCCGTTCCGCTGTGGCGGCCAATTTTCCGCCGACGGCCGGGATGCGCTTAAATAAATATTCAAGCTCGTCTTTTACCCATTGATATTTGCCGGCCGTGCGAAGCCGTCCCAGCATAGAATGAATCGCCCCGACATTCGGCGCAATGCTCATCTCATTATCATTCAGAATGACGATCATATCTTTTTTCTCATCACCGATATGGTTCAGCGCTTCAAGCGCCATTCCTCCGGTTAAAGCGCCGTCTCCGATAATCGGGATGATATATTCTTTCGATCCTTTAATATCACGGGCGGCAGCCATTCCCATCGCGCCTGAGAGCGATGTTGAGCTGTGGCCTGTTTCCCATACGTCATGTTCGCTTTCGCTGCGTTTCGGGAAACCGCAAAGCCCTTTATATTGGCGCAAGGTTTCAAACTCCTTGCCGCGCCCGGTTAACAGTTTATGAACATAGGACTGATGTCCGACATCCCATAAAAATTTATCTTTCGGACTGTCAAATTCTTTGTGAAGCGCAATTGTCAGCTCGACAACCCCGAGGTTCGGCCCGATATGGCCGCCAGAGGCAGACAGCGATGTGATGAGGAAATTGCGGATCTCCTCACTCAGCTCTTCCAGCTGTTCAATTGACATCTTTTTAAGAAATGACGGGTCCTGTATTGATAAAAGATCCAAAGCGGATCAACTCACTTTCAGCATGAATTTCTGCAAATTAAACAGTGTCTTTTTGAAAAAAGAAAAAGACTCCCTTTGTATTTTCATCGAAACTGCTTACATTTTACCATAGGAGCGGCAGCCCCTTCAAATCAGGACCGTTTTTAATGATCTCTCGCCGCGATTAAATCACAGAGGTCATGCAGCAGTTCTTTCTGAAGAGAAAGGCCGCTGATGATCCGTTTCGCCTCGCTGATATGATACGCCAGCTTCTCTTTCGCGCCTTCAAGCGTTAAAAGCGACGGATACGTTGACTTTTCATTCGACGTGTCTGAGCCGACCGGTTTGCCGATCTTCTCCTCATGCCCTTCAATATCAAGGATGTCATCTCTGATTTGAAATCCGATGCCGATATGGCTGCTGAACAGACGCAGCTTTTCGACTTCATCCTCCGGCGCATCTGCCAAAATGGCGCCCGCCGTCACAGAAAAACCGAGGAGCTTGGCCGTTTTCCGCTCGTGGATGGATTCCAGCTCCTCAAGCGTTATCCGCTTTTGTTCCGCTTCCATGTCGGCAGCCTGCCCGCCGACCATTCCTTCCGTTCCTGCCGCGCTGATCAGCTCATCGACGAGACGGAGCCGTTTTTCTGCTGAAACCGCCTCAGACACGTGAGATGTGATCAATTTAAAGCTTTCTGTCAGAAGCCCGTCTCCGGCCAATACGGCTGCCGCTTCTCCGAAGACTTTATGGTTTGTGGGCTTTCCTCGGCGCAGATCATCATCGTCCATGCAAGGAAGATCATCATGGATTAAGGAATACGTATGAATCATTTCGACAGCGCATCCGACCGGAATCCCGTCTTTTTCATCTTTTCCGTAAGCATTCAGAACGGCTAAGACGACGAGGGGGCGCAGCCTCTTTCCGCCTGCTTCCAAAGAATACAGCATAGATTTTTTGAGGATTTCAGGCATCGCAAGCCGTTCCGTATACAAAGAAAGCTGCTGTTCAATCAGTTGTTTGCGCGATGCTAAAAATGCGTCCAGTTTATTTGTCACCTTCGTCTTCCTCCTGAACGCTGAAAGGTGCAAGTTCGCCGTTATCTTTTAAAATAAAGTCCATTTGCTTTTCGACATGCTGAAGCTTTTCATGGCACATTTTTGAAAGGGCCATCCCTTCCTGAAAATAATTAATCGCCTGCTCAAGCGGCACGTCTCCTTCTTCAAGCTTTGCCACAATGCCTTCAAGGCCTTTCATCGCCTCTTCAAATGTCAGCTCTTCACTTTTTTTGGTTTCTGTCATTTTCGTTCGCCTCTCTTTTGCAATACTTCACACGTCAGAACGCCGTCTGTCATCTTTACTTCAAGCGTATCATTTTGTTCCACTTGATCAACGCTTTTGATCAGCTCTTTATCTTTATAGGCCAGACTGTATCCTCTCTCCATCACCTGAAGGGGACTTAATGCATTCAGTTTACCAAGAACCGTCTGAAACTGCGAATGAAGCTGCTTCAGCTGGACATTCATGCTTCGGGCGAGCTGATTTGAGCGCTCCTCGTACCGTTTTTTCGCCTGTTTCAGCTGGGTTTCAGGGTGGAGCGCCGTTAATCTGTACGTATTCCGCTCCAGCTGCCTTTGTTTCCTGTCCGTAAGCCCTGTGAGCTGTGATTGGAACTGCTGATACAAAAGATCAAACTGCTGTTCTTTTTGGGTATACAATCGTTTCGGAAAACGGAACGCGTAGGATGACTGGAGCGATTGAACCCGTTCTTTTTTCTTGCTGATATGCTGCTGCATCGCTCTTGTCAGCCGGACTTCCGCCGTTTTTGTCCGTTCCATTAAGTCCGTCGTGTGCGGGACGGCGATTTCTGCCGCTCCTGTCGGCGTTGCCGCCCGGATATCCGCGACGAAATCACTGATTGTAAAATCCGTTTCATGTCCGACGGCTGATATAATCGGAATGGCGGAAGCAAAAATCGCCCGGGCCACGATTTCTTCGTTAAATGCCCACAATTCTTCGATCGAGCCCCCTCCCCTTCCGACGATCAGGACGTCACACATTTTTTGTGCATTGGCTTCTTCAATGCGCTTCACAATCGATCTGCTGGCATTTTCACCTTGAACGAGCGCGGGAAGCACAATGACTTTCACAAGGGGGTATCTTCTTTTGAGTGTGGTAATGACGTCTCTGACGGCTGCTCCCGTCGGTGACGTGACGACCCCGATCGTGGCCGGAAAAGCGGGGATGGCCTGCTTATGCCGGTCATCAAACAACCCTTCGCCGGCAAGTTTTTTCTTTAATTCTTCATATGCTAAGTAGAGCGCCCCCACACCGTCCGGCTGCATTTCTTTCGCGTACAGCTGATAGCTTCCGCTCGGTTCATAGACGGAAATGCCGCCTCTTACGATGACCTTCATTCCGTCCTCGGGCTTAAACGCAAGCCTCGAACTTTGTCTTTGAAACATGACGGCCTGCATGCGGGCATGCTCATCTTTTAATGTAAAATAGATGTGGCCTCTCGTATGAATTTTAACATTGGAGAGCTCACCCTTAATCCAAATGTCTTCAAGATGAGGGTCCACATCGAATTTTCGTTTAATGTATTTGGTCAGCGCGGAAACCGTGACATATGCCGCTTCACTCACATCCTGCACTCCTTTCATAAAGGCTTTTTGCCCTAAACTAAGAAAACCCGCTCTGGCTGAAAGGAGCCTTAAGAAGCGGGTATCGTGCTCATTGTCACACTTTTTGTGACTGTCTCCGGTTATCTATGATAACGTACGTCTGGCAGATTTAACAGTATTATGCGCAAGCATTGTGATGGTCATCGGACCTACTCCGCCCGGCACCGGCGTAATGAAAGATGCTTTTTCTTTCGCTTCATCAAACTGAACGTCTCCGCAGAGTTTTCCGCTTTCGAGACGGTTGACGCCGACATCAATGACAATGGCGCCCTCTTTGATTTGATCGGCTTTGATGAAATTCGCTTTACCGACCGCTACCACAAGAATATCTGCTTTTTTCGTATGCTCAGACATATTTTTCGTGCGGGAATGGCAATATGTGACGGTCGCGTTTTCGTTCAGCAGCAGCTGGCCGACCGGTTTACCGACAATATTGCTTCGTCCGACTACAACAACTTCTTTGCCGGAAAGATCTACGTTCGTCTTTTTCAATAACTCGACAATTCCGTGCGGCGTGCATGGAAGAAATGTATCTTCGCCAAGCAGCATTTTCCCGACGTTGAGAGGGTGGAAACCGTCAACATCCTTATCGGGAGAGATCCGCTCGATTACGGCTTTTTCAGAAATATGATCCGGGAGCGGCAGCTGGACGAGAATGCCGTGGAATTCCGGATTTTGATTATACTGATCAATCACTGTTAAAAGCTCCGCCTCGGTTAAGCTTGAGTCAAAGCGGTCAAGCTTAAATTTCATTCCCATTGTTTCAGCGGCTTTTTTCTTGCCTGTCACATATGAAACAGAAGCGGGATCGTCTCCGATTAAAATGACCGCCAAACCGGGCACTACGCCTTGTGCTTTCAGCTCTTCTACTTCTTTTGCCAATTGTTCGCGTTTTTCTTTAGCCGTTTCTTTTCCGTCGATGATTGTTGCAGTCATTTTCTTTCCTCCTATGATTCGATATCAGTTTTAATGTTAGAAAGAACCCCGTTGACGAATTTTGCAGCTTTATCGTCGCCGAACCGTTTTGCCAGCTCGATTGCTTCGTTTAATGACACGTTAGCAGGAATGTCGTCAGTATAAACCATTTCATACACCGCCAGACGCAGGATCGCGCGGTCTACGTTTGCAATCCGGTCAAGCTTCCAATTGACGAGATGGCCGGAAATCATTTCATCAAGCTGAACCTGATGTTCGATCACTCCGTACACCAGCTGTTCAAAGAAGGCATCTGTTTTTTCACCATCAAGCGCGTGCTCAATGGCCTCGTTCGGTGCAATATCGCTGACATCAATCTGAAAAAGTGCCTGCAAAGCTTTTTCTCTAGCTGTTCTTCTTTTCATTTTCTTTCTCCTTCAGATCCGCTTTATCCGCTTGTCGTTAAGCTTAAAGAGATCATAACATATTTTTTTCTCAATCGCATGTCGAAATTTAGGTTTTTTCACCCTAATGCCGAATATTTTCACAAACCGTATTAATTTCATTCGGATTTCACAGCATGAAGAAACTCGGCTGCCGTTTGTAAGCCGGCTTTCTTCATGCCTGAAATGACGGGAAACGTATAAAAAACCAAAGGGCTGCCCATCCCCTTGGTTTTTATACGCTCATTACATTTCTTCGTCGATTTCGACTTCTTGGGCTTTCGTGTCAAATTGAATGCCGACGATATGAATATTGATTTCATTAATGGTCAGAGACGTCATGTTTAATAAGGTTTGGCGGATATTCTCCTGAACGCTTGCCGCCACTTTCGGGATCGAGATCCCGAATTGAACGACGCAATAGACGTCGATGGTAATCCCGTCATCGGCTAAATCGACCTTTACGCCTTTACCGTGATTGATTTTGCCGAAGCGTTCTACGACGCCGGTGGCGAAATTGCCGCGCATTTCAGCAACTCCTTCAACTTCGGAAGCGGCGATGCCGGCAATGACTTCAATGACCTCAGGAGCAATTTCAACCTTGCCTAAATGAGCCTCGTCATGATCCATTTTAAGCACACTGTTGTCTTCCATTCAATTCACCTCCCGCAAAAATTATGAGCCCATTACATCATATGTTTCTAAAAACTTTGTATTAAACTCTCCGCTGACAAATGTTTCGTGTTCAAGCAGTTTCAGATGGAACGGAATCGTCGTTTCAATACCTTCAATCACGAATTCGCTCAGCGCGCGTTTCATCCGTGCGACTGCCTCATCACGCGTTGTTCCGTATGTGATGACTTTAGCAATCATACTGTCATAGTACGGCGGGATCGAATAGCCGGGATATGCGGCTGAATCCACGCGTACGCCGAGTCCGCCCGGCGGCAGGTACATGTTAATTTTACCGGGTGAAGGCATGAAGTTTTTCGCAGGATTTTCAGCATTGATGCGGCATTCAATCGCCCAGCCGTTAAATTCAACGTCTTCCTGTCTGAGCGAAAGCTCCTGTCCGGATGCCACTTTGATCTGTTCTTTGATCAGATCCGTTCCCGTCACCATTTCTGTGACAGGGTGCTCTACTTGAATACGCGTGTTCATTTCCATGAAGTAGTAGCGCTGTTCTCTGTAGTCATAAATGAATTCTACTGTGCCGGCTCCCGTGTAACCGACGGCCTTCGCTGCTTTTACCGCAGCTTCGCCCATCTGCTCCCTGATTTCAGAATCAAGCGCAGGTGACGGTGACTCTTCAAGAAGTTTTTGCAGACGTCTTTGGATAGAACAGTCACGCTCTCCGAGATGGATCGTGTTTCCGTAATTATCCGCAAGCACCTGAATTTCAACATGGCGGAAATCTTCTATGTACTTCTCGATGTACACACCCGGATTTCCGAATGCCGTAGCGGCTTCCTGCTGGGTAATCTCAATGCCTTTGATCAGTTCTTCTTCTGTGCGTGCGACCCGGATGCCTTTTCCGCCTCCGCCCGCAGTGGCTTTTATAATGACAGGATACCCAATTTCACCTGCAAGCGAAACCGCTTCTTCCGTATTTTTTATGATTCCTTTTGAACCGGGTACAATCGGCACGCCCGCCAGCTGCATCGTGTCGCGCGCGATATCTTTTGTTCCCATTTTTGAAATAGCGTCAGCCGTAGGGCCGACAAACGTTACGTTTAATTCCTCGCACAGCTCGGCAAAGTCGGCGTTTTCAGCTAAAAACCCGTATCCCGGATGAATCGCATCCGTGCCGGTCAGCTTTGCGACGCTGACGATGTTCGTTACATTTAAATAGCTTTCTTTTGATGTTTTCGGCCCGATACAAAAAGCCTCATCGGCCATTTGGACATGCAGGGCGTCTTTATCTGCCTCAGAATAAACGGCTACAGTTTCAATGCCCAGCTCTTTGCAGGCCCGGATGATTCTGACGGCGATTTCTCCTCGGTTGGCGATCAATAGCTTTTTAATCATAATAGCAGGTCTCCTTACTCAGCTTTTACAAGAAATAGAGGTTGTCCGTATTCGACCAGCTGGCCGTTTTCAACTAACACTTCAACGATTTCTCCTTTTACTTCGGCTTCAATCTCGTTAAAGAGTTTCATTGCTTCTACGATACAAACAACTGTATTTTCGCTCACTTTTGAACCTTGGTTTACGTAAGGGCCGGCTTCCGGCGATGAAGAAGCATAAAACGTTCCGACCATCGGAGACGTAATTTTGTGCAGGTTTTCGTCTTGTTTCGGCGCTTCCTGAACAGGAGCGGCTTCACGCGCTTCCGGTTTTGCAGCCTGCGGAGCAGGTGCGTAAGCGGCGGGAACGGCTTGGGCTTGTCCCGTTACATTCACTGCCGGCGCTTCATTTTTTTTCAGTTTGAGGCTTACGCCTTCGATTTCGTAAACGAATTCGTCGATGGAAGATTCATCGATTCTTTTTATCAGTTCATGAATTTCGTTGATTTTTAACATCAGTTTCCACTCCTATGTATAAAAAATAGAAATTTATGGGTTGCTACTAAAAGTACATACTATGTTTATCTTACAGGAGCGCTTGTGTAAATTCAACACTGATCTAAAATGACATCAGAAAAGCCCGCAGCAGGTGCGGGCGGTGGAGATCTCTTATTTTGTCGGTTCAAACGTGACGGCGACGTCTTTCATCGTCTTGATTTCTTTTTCCACCAGGTCAATGATAGCGGAAGCTTTTGCGTTTGAATGTTTGTCAGACATGACCGTAATATTGATTTTGTCTCCTTCAGCATCCACGAGCGCATCTTTGTAGCCTTGTGTTTTAATCAGCGTTTCCAGCTGTTTTTCCGTCCCTTCAGCATTGCTCAGCGCCGTCATTTTATCGTAGGCTTCGCTTTTTTCCTTTGCGGTCGCATCATCGCTTGAAACAATGCTGTTTAACTGTTCCCTTTCTTTGCTTCTCGCGTCTTCAAGCTCCATGCGGTATGCGGTAAATAAGTTTTCATCAGCTGTTTCTGTAGCGACCGCTCCGTCTTTGTCCGATGCTTCGGCTGATGTTTCTTTATCTTCTTTTGTGCCTTTAGAATCTTTCGTTCCTTTTGTTCCGTCTTCTTTATCCGTGCCGCTTCCGTTCTTATCTTTCGTTTCAGGAGCCGGCGTTTTTTCAGTTGCCACTTCTCCGCTGCTTTTTTCGCTTTTCATCTGCACGGCATTTTTGCTTTCCGGCGACATAATATAATAAACACTTAATACCACGACGAGACTGAGCATTGTTAAAAGCCAAACCGTTTGTTTTTTCAGCATGATTTATGAATCCTCCTTGATTTTTTTAGGGGCAACCGCTACACGGTAGCTCGGAACATCAAGCACCCTTGTGACGGCATCAATGATGGTTTTTTTTATTTGAACGTTGTCCACTCCCTGAGCGACAACGAGTACACCGCGGATATCGGGTTTTTTCGTCTGGACGACGACCGGGGTTTCCTGATCCCCGTTTCGAATCATGACAATTTGTTCCTCTGAGGTTTGATCGGTTACGCTTCTTTTGCCGCCTTCTTTATCGGTTTCTTCGGTGGTGGTGTCTTTTTTCGTTTTATTTTTCTCAAACACTTTTAAAGATGTTGCGTCTACGTTTACGACAATTGATACATCCTCCACGCCGATAATCGTTTCAAGGATTTCTTTCAGCTGGTTTTCATAGTCTCTTTCATAATCATCGATCGTGTTTTTGGCGCTGCTGTCTTTCGATGCCTTAAAAACGGGTGCGCTTTTTTGCCCGCTTTTGTCTTCCGTTCGGCCGGACATGACGGTCTGCGCCGCTTGGTCCTTCCCGGTTTTCTCCGGTGAAGAGAACAGCTGGCTCACCAGCATAAAAGATACCCCGAGCACAAACACGAACAGAAAGTAATGATATTTTGTCAGTTTTGGTTTTTCTCCGTCTTTCGCCTGTCCGATCATCAGCTGTTTTTTGAGTATGGTCCATAGTCCGTTTTTATTCATGGCCGTTTTTCTCCCCGCCTTCCATATAAACCGTAATTTTCTCACTGCCGATTTCCCATATATCCGCAAGTTTCTCTTTGATGTCTGCGGCCTCTTTTTTGTCGGCTGCGCCTTCCGGTTCGTATTTGCGGTCTGTGCGGATGTCGATCGGTGCGACGGTTTGCACGGTTTTTTCAGAAGATGGGGCCATATACACGCTGATCGTTTTTACATCTTCTTCTGAACGAACCTGTTCTTCCGCTGTAAGGCGGATGTCGTCTATTTTGTATTCGTCATGACTGAACATCTCCTCCGCTTTCTTTTTTAGTTGGACAGCCATTTCTTCTAAAACATATGCGCGGTTTGATGCTTGTATTTCTTTTTTTTTCTGATTTGATTTGATTTTTTATATCAGCGGATTGAGATTGCTCTTGTTTTGTCAAATAATCGAAGATGATTTCCGGGTCTGTTTTGAAAAGTTTGAAGATCGGGTTGAGCATGACAATGATTAACAGCAGGCTGACAACCATCTTGGCGTATTTTTGCATACTGGAGCTTGGCAGCAGCATGTCGATGACGATGGCGAATAAGATAAATAAAATAATGCTTGTCAGCCATTCTGTTAAAAAGCTCATATCCAATGGGCCTCCTTTATTTCATCATCATGGTGAGGTTGCCTGCTGTAATAATGACTGTAATACTGAGGAAAAACATGAGAGAGACGATGGCGAGCGCCGCGAAAATATACAGCACGCTTCTGCTGATGACGCCGAGGCACGTAATGACGGGCCCGCCTCCGAGCGGCTGCAGAATAGCGGCCGCGAGCTTATAAATAAAAGCGAGCGAGAGCACTTTAATCGCCGGAAATGCGGAGATGCAGATCAAAATTCCGACTCCTAGGATTCCTACGGTGTTTTTTAATAGGAGCGAGGCGCTGATGACCGTATCCGTCGCATCCGTAAACATCCGGCCGAGCACGGGAATAAAATTGCCTGTGATAAATTTTGCAGTCCTGAGGGTAATCCCGTCCGTCACGGCAGCCGAAGCCCCCTGTACGGAGATGACGCCGAGAAACACGGTGAGAAATACGGCAAGCGCGCCGATCGCGATATTTCTGAGCA
The DNA here is from genome assembly GCF_051034795.1 of Bacillus sp. jun7. NCBI lineage: Bacteria > Bacillati > Bacillota > Bacilli > Caryophanales > Bacillaceae > Bacillus > Bacillus sp. jun7. Next base: position 3,884,028 of record NZ_CP093219.1, on the reverse strand, counting down.
GATTGGCAAGCTGCGTGACTTTATATTGATCCGTCATCGTGCTGACGATGCTTAAAATCGCTGACAGGAAGATAAGCGGCATGACAATGTTTTGAATGAGAAGGCCGCTCGTATTCATCAGAAATAAAATAACGGGGTGAAAAAAAGCTGCGGAGACGGCTCCCCCGGAAGACGCCAAAAGCGCGAGTAAAAGCGGGATGAGCGCGAGAATGAAACTTGTCATCGTCTGGATCGCTTCACTGGCATAATTGACGGCAACATGAAAGCTGTTTAAAGCGAGAATAATCAGCACCATGTAGACGATTGCATAAGCCACTTTGCTGACGGTGCTCTGCTGGAACGCATTTTGCAAAAGCTGCAGAATGACACAAAAAATGGTGAGAAGAATCAAAGTTCCCAGGAGCTTTCCGTTTGCGAGCACTTCATGAAACAAGTATGAAAATAAAGCCTTCAGCCATGCCTCCGGCGAGAACGTTTTTTCTCCGTTAATAAAGTCGATGATGCTTCCCTTTTGGCTTTCAGGCAGAAGACCGCCGTATTCTGTCATGATGTCGTCCCAAAACTTTCCGATGCCTTCTGTTTTCAGCGCTTCAGCCTGCTTTTTCGCCACTTCATCAGCGGATTCTTGGTGAACTGCGGTTTCCTGCGACGCACCGTCTGTTCCGGCAGCTTGTACACATTCAGTCTGAAAAAATAAGAGGATGAACAAAAAAGCCCCCGCCCACCGAAAGCGCTTCATTTTTTGTGCCCCCCCCTTTCCATTTTATTGATGATCAAGAAGGAATAAGTCCGAGAATCGTTTCAATAATGACGGTGAGTATCGGCACGGCCATTACCAGTATCAAAATTTTTCCGGCCAGCTCTATTTTCGAAGCAATCGCTCCCTGGCCCGCATCCTTTGTCAGCTGCGCACCGAATTCAGCGATGTAGGCGATGCCGATAATTTTTAAAATGGTTTCCACATAGACCATATTGACATTTGCATTGACGGCTATTTTTTCTATCATTCTGATAATGTCGTAAATCTGATCGATGAGATAGAGAAAGATCACGCAGCCGCTGAAGACGACAATCATAAACGCGAAAGTCGGTTTCTGTTCTTTTACGATCAGGGAGAGAAATGTGGCGATCAGGCCTAAACCTACAATTTGAACAATCTCAATCTGTAAGCCCCCCTATCCTTGGAATAGAAACACAGCTTTGATCTTTTTGAACAGGTCATCGACAATCGTCGCCACCATAAATAAAATATAGATAAAGCCAAGCAGCGTCACCCATTGGGCGTATTCTTTTTTTCCCATTTGGTCAAGTATGGTGTGCAGAAACGCAACCACGATACCGACTCCGGCGATTTGAAAAATGACATTTACGTCGACTCCCATTTTATGTTTGCTCCCCTCATGTTTACATCAATAGAAGAATGAGTAACAGTCCGGCTAAAAATCCTAAGCTTTTCACCATTTTTTCATTTTTCGCCTGCGCCCGTCCGGCATCCGCTTCCGCCGCTTCCAAATGTGTAAGCGCAAGCTTGATATGTTTCTGCTGAGAAACACGGTCATGGAGCCCGAGCGTCTCTCCGAATTGCTTCAGCACATCGTATTCGCTTTTTTTCATCGCCATGGAGGGCCAGTTATGTTTCAAGCTCTGTTCCCAGGCCGTTTTGGCGGAATCGCTTCCCTGCTCAAGCCTCCTGCTGAAAGCTTGAAACAATGACGATACAGGCTTGGAAAGCTGTGCGGCGATTTGTCCCGAAGCTATGTGCAGCGGCGTATGCCCGAACATGATTTCCGCTTCAAGCGATTGCAGCGCCGCGCGCAGCTGACGGATCTGTCTCGGCCTTTCAATATACATTTTGGCGATCTCAAATCCCGTCCATGTCGTCGCTGTCAGAATGAACACGGCACCCAAAAGCTTCAGCATGTCATCACGCTTTCAGCATGCGGAACAGGTTCCCCGTCCTTTCCGTACATCCTGCTGATCGTTCCCGGACCGCGGCGTCTTGACAGTTCAACATACCGGTCAAACACGTTTTCCTCCCAAAGCATTTTCAGCGACGGCCTCTTGACCAAGTCTTTCATATTCCATCCGTGCGCAGAGACGATAACGGATACGCCCGCATGGAGCGCCTCCATCAGCGCTTGTGAGTCTTCCATTCTGCCGATCTCATCCACAATTATGACATCAGGACTCATAGAACGGATCATCATCATCAGCCCTTCCGCCTTCGGACAGGCATCAAGGACATCGACTCTGCGGCCGAAACTGTGCTGGGGAATGCCCCGCAGGCAGCCGGCAATTTCCGACCGTTCATCTACGATACCTGTCTTTTTTGCCGGGATGCGTTTTGATCCGGTGCTGGAAAGCCGGGCCAAATCACGAAGCAAGGTCGTTTTCCCCGTTTGCGGAGGACCGATGATCAGCGTGTTCAGCCAGTTTTCTTTCCATAAGAAAGGAATGAGCGGTTCTGCGATCCCCAGCTTCTCCCGGGCGATTCGGATATTAAAAGAAGTAATATCCCGGAGTCCTTTGACGGCTCCGTTTTCGACGATGACTCTTCCGGCCAGCCCCACACGGTGGCCTCCTCTGATTGTGATGTATCCTTTTTTCAGCTCTTCTTCCAGCGTGTACATACTGTAGTTGCTGAGCCGGCTGAGGATCAGCTGTGCGTCGCCGGCCGTACACACATATGACAAATACAAAGGTTGTCCTTTTTGGATCAGTTCAACCGGCCTGTCGACCCGGATTCTGATTTCTTCTGTATCCCGCCTCGCTTCTTCGGGCACGGCGGAGATGGCATCTCTCAATAATTCAGGGAGAACCTCTGTAATTTCATTCAATAGAGTCCCCTCCTTTTTACCGATTGGCTTCTTTAAAATGTATGATCCGGGACAGACTTTATGACACCCCGGCCCTCTATTTATGCACACCGGCCAAAATCAGCACCACCCCCGCAAAAATCAATATTAATTTTGCATATGAGAGCTGTCCGGCAATCTGATAAATGCCGATCGTCATTGTGATGATAAAGATCAGAGGGCCGACGATTGCCAAAATACTATTCACCACAACCGCTTTTCTGATGTCGTTTGTCAAAAGCATGATAATAGCGGCAGATAATTCAATGAGCGAGGACAAAACTCGTAAACCGGCCATCGTTAAAACAGTAGAATTGATTGAACCGAACAAAAATTTCATTGCAATCCCCCAACTTCAAGCATTTTGTTACACTATATGCTCTAGCTGACGGAAGTAGTCTCACTATTTTCATATAGAAGAAAGATTCTGAGGCAGAACGCAAAAAAAGCCTGCCCCGTAAAAGGAGCAGACTCCGAATTTCTTTAACTACGCTCTTGACACGTAAGAACCGTCTGATGTATTTACAACCAGCGTATCGCCTTCGTTCACGAAGAACGGTACGTTTACGACAAGGCCTGTTTCCGTTTTGGCAGGTTTCGTGCCGCCTGACGCCGTGTCGCCTTTAATTCCCGGCTCTGTTTCAACAACTTTCAGTTCAACTGTGTTCGGCAGTTCAATACCGAGCGTTTCAGACTGATACATCATGATATGCACAGACATATTTTCCAGAAGGTATTTCAATTCTTCTTCGATTTGGTTTTCGTTCAATTCAAGCTGTTCATATGAGCTTGTATCCATGAACACGTGCTGATCACCGTTGGCATAAAGATACTGCATCGTTTTTGTTTCGATTTGAGCTTTCGCGACTTTTTCACCTGCACGGAATGTTTTCTCCTGAATAGCGCCCGTGCGCAGGTTACGCAATTTAGAACGGACAAATGCCGCTCCTTTTCCCGGTTTTACGTGCTGAAAGTCAACGACGCGCCAAATGCCGCCGTCTACTTCAATCGTTAGTCCTGTACGAAAATCGTTAACTGAAATCATGTTTGATGTCCTCCTATATTCCGATCACAAAATAATTAATTCTTTAGGGGAATGCGTAATTGTCCGGTTGCCGTCCTCAGTGATGATGATATCATCTTCGATTCTTGCGCCCCCGACTTCCGGTATGTATATGCCCGGCTCAACCGTTACCGCCATGCCCGGCTCAAGAACGGCCGATGACCTGAAAGACAGCCCCGGTGATTCATGGACTTCCATTCCGAACCCGTGTCCTGTCGAATGGCCGAAATACTGTCCGTAGCCTTTTGCGGTGATATGATCCCTCGTCAGGGCATCCGCTTCTTTTCCCGTCATGCCGGGTTTAATATGCAGGACACCAAGCGCTTGGGCATCGTATACGACCTGATAAATCTCTTTCAGTTTATCACTTGGCTCTCCGACCGCGACGGTGCGTGTGATATCAGAACAATAGCCTTTATAATAAGCGCCGAAATCGAGCGTGACCAAGTCTCCCTTTTCAATCAATTTGCCGCTTGCCACTCCGTGGGGAAGGCTGGATCTGACTCCCGAGGCGACGATCATATCAAAGGAAGAGCCGTCTGCTCCTTGACGTCTCATATAAAATTCAAGCTCGTTTGCAACTGAAATCTCTGAGATGCCCGGTTTGATAAACGTCAGAATATGTTCAAACGCATCATCCGCAATCTTCGCAGCTTCCTCTAATATCTTAATCTCTTCACTTGACTTAATCAAGCGCAACTTTTCAACGGAATCCGCGACGGGAACCATCTCCGCTTCCTGCAGCACCGCTTGGTAGGATGCATATGTTCCGTACGTCATGCTGTTTTGCTCGAAGCCGAGTTTTTTAATGCCGTACTCAAGAATCGTATCCGCAGCCGTTTGGATTAAGCTTCCGCCGTGCTCGATAATGTCAAAACCCTTCACTTGCGTCTTCGCCTGCTCGGTGTAACGGAAATCCGTGATAAATGCCGCACGTTCTTTCGATATGACCGCAAGGCCTGACGAACCCGTAAATCCCGTCATATACTGCAGATTGGCGGAGCTTGTCACCAACATTCCGTCTATATCCAGCTGACCGAAAAGATTTCGCAATTTCTCAAGTTTCATTCCCTTTCTCCTCCTCGCCGATTCTTGACTGCCGCCTGACAACGCGGGAGCATCCCCGCCCGGTTTTCAGCATAAAAAATGTTCACTTCTCGTGAACATTTTACCATACCGGACAGGGATTATACACTTATTCACTTGTTGCCGAGCGCCCTTGCAAGCTTGTCTGACGTAAGTTCATTGTAGTTGAAGGAAATTGAGTAGCCGACAAACAAACCGTACAGAATGTAAAGGCAAAGCGTCGTCACGATTGTATCTGATTTCAATTCAGTGACGGATTTCACATCTTCGAAAATCGGATTGAATAAGAAAAAAACCGCACACCATAAAATGACGCCGTACACCATCCCCGGCCACATGGTTTTAAAACGCTTCAGGCAGACGAAATAAATAAACGCCCCGGCAATTGAAATGAATCCGATGACAACGATGCTGACCATCGTGCCCAGCCATTGTTTTTTCCATTCTCCGATCATAAACGGCTGAAGAATCATGTTGGGGCTGATCTCTGAAAAATGAAAGACATACCCGAGATAGCCGATCAAACTCCAAAATACACCGCCGGCAAATCCGATACCGCAAATTCTGCCGGTAAATGAAACAGGCTGCTGATCATCATCCCGCTTCTTTTTTTCTTCCTGTTCTGAATGTTTTTCGCTTGTCATCATGGCACCTCCAGTCATAGACTGCCCAAAAATTGAAAAGTCATAAAAAGCTGCGCCATATTTTCATTCAATGAGTAAAATCTAAAGAAACGGGGTATACTGCATGTAGAAAAAGCATTGATTTTCCGGCTGTCTAACTAGAGGTTTACCGCGGTTTCCTGTACAATAGAGTGAAAGGAAATGGTTAGTAAATCCTAAGAAAACAGGCAGGTTGATAAACAATGTCCAAACAAAAAACGCCCCCTGCATACGGCGGGCAGGCTGTCGTTGAAGGGGTAATGTTCGGCGGCAGAAAAAATTATGTTACCGCCATCCGCAGGAATGACGGAAGCATTGATTTTTTCAAGCTTCCGAGAGTGCCGAACGCCAAGCTTTCGGCTTTAAAAAAGATTCCTTTTTTGCGGGGAATCGTCGCCATCATTGAGGCGAGCGCCAACGGCACAAAGCATTTAAACTTTTCCAGCGAACGTTACGGGCTTGATCCTCAGGATGACGCCAAGCTGGAGCAGGAAGATAAGAAGGGTTCCGGCTTATCGATGTTTTTCAGCCTGGCGGTGATCGGCGTTTTGTCGTTTTTGTTCAGCAAATTCGTTTTTACGCTCGTCCCGGTCTTCTTAGCGGAGCTTGTAAGGCCCGTATTTTCCTCAGACGCCGCGCAGATCGGAATCGAAAGTCTGTTTAAGCTGATTCTGCTTCTCGGCTACATTTATTTTTTATCAATGACGCCGTTAATTAAAAGAGTGTTTCAATATCATGGAGCCGAACATAAGGTCATAAACTGTTATGAACAGAATTTGCCAATTACAATAGAAAATGTTCAGAAACAGTCACGGCTTCATTACCGTTGCGGTTCAAGCTTTATTTTATTTACGATCATTGTCGGCATGTTCGTCTATTTACTCGTTCCGACAGATCCGCTTTGGGTGCGGATTTTAGACAGGATTGCGCTTATACCGGTCGTTCTCGGCATCTCCTTTGAAGTGCTCCAGCTGACGAACAGAGTACGGAATATCCCCGTTTTGAAAGTGCTCGGTTATCCCGGCCTGTGGCTGCAGCTTTTAACGACAAAGGAACCGGCGGATGACCAGGTCGAGGTTGCCATAGAAAGCTTTAACGAGCTTCTCAGACTGGAAGACATTTCAGAACAGAGCGAAAAGCCGTCTCACAACGTAATCTGAACCGTTACCGTTATTATTTTGGAGGTGGGCAGTTATGAATCATCGTGTACAACCTTTTTTTGCTGTATTGATAGCGCTTGGCGCATTCGGTTTCATTTATGCGGCGGTAACCAACCCCGGGCAGATGATTTCAAGAGCAATCACCGTTATTATCGCAGGCATTATTATTTATTTTATCGTGAGGACGGTCCTGAACCGACGCACCGGCCGTGACGGAACCGCTTTCAAAAAAGCGGCCAGACAATCGCGGCTCCGAATGAAGGAGCAAAAAGCGAAGCACCGCGCCGGACACAGAGGCCGGGTCAGCCATTTGCGGAGCGTGCCGAGCAGCAGCAGACCGAAGCCGATGATTCTTAAGAAAAAAAGCCAGACCCAGCTTACCGTCATAGAAGGCAAAAAGAATAAAAAGAAAAACAGAGCGCTTTTTTAATAGCTCCATTGCTTCAAAAATTGCTCTGTTCTGCTTTTTCCTAGCTCAATGAGAGCTAGTTTTTTTTGCGGTGTGAGATGAAACTCCGTCGCCATCACATGTTCCACCGGAATAAAAATAATATTCTGTTCGTACTTTGTCGCGATATGCCTGGCATCATGAGCGTCTTTCATCGTTTCAAACAAAGCCCCGAACAGCTCAAAAGCGTTGCGGATTGATTTTTTCGGGCGCTCTTTTTCGTTGGGCGAAAGCGAAATTCCGATGACCGGCCGTTTGCGTTCTTTTGAATACAGCCAAATCGGGAAATTGCTTAACACGCCGCCGTCAACGACCGTTGAGGTGCCTTTTTCGGTCTTCAGTTTTATCGGTTCAAAAAAATAAGGAATGCTGCAGCTCATTCTGACGGCTCTGGCAACCGGGAACATCTCCGGATTTAATCCGTAGCGGGGAAGATCGTCAGGAAGCACGATCATCGTTCCGTTCGTCAGATCTGAAGCGATGAGACGGAGCGAGCCTTTTTTCAAATCGCCGAACGCGATGATGCCCTTCGCTTTTAATTTATCCGCAATCCACTTTTCCAGCATATCGCCTCTGTATAGTCCGAGGCGCCAATATATCGACACCCACTGCAGGATTTTCAGCGGGAGGAATGAGTATCTCTGATCAAGCAATTGCCTTCCGTCCACCTCATCTATGATGGAATGAACCTCTCTGCTCGTATAGCCCGCAGCGATAAATGCGGCAATAATCGCGCCGGCGCTTGTTCCGGCGAGCCTTTCAAAGCGAAAGCCCTTTTCTTCCAGCGCTTCATAAGCGCCGGCAAGCGCCACCCCTTTTATCCCCCCGCCCGAAAATACGCCGTCAATCTGCATAGCGCGCCCTCTCCCTTCCATCTCAAGGTGTATTATTATTTTAAGAAACGGCTGGGCGAAATAGACCAAAGAATGAAGACATTAAAAAAAGGGCGCCCCATTTCGGGCTGCCCTTTATTCACCGGGATTTTCGGTTTTTTTCTGTACGGATTTCAATTCTTTTTTCCGGCTTTCGTCATCTTCAAAATACTGAACGAGGTCGCCGATGCGGTCAATGCTGTTCCAGCTCAGATGATGTTCGATTCCTTCAACATCATTGTAAATCTTCTCTTCATCAACACCAATGATTCTTAAAAACTGCTCAAGCAATTCGTGTCTGTATACGAGCCGTTTGCCGATCTTTTTGCCTTTTGACGTCAATACGAGCCCGCGATATTTTTCATAAATCAAATACTCGTCTTTATCTAGTTTTTGAACCATTTTCGTTACAGAGGAGGGGTGGACTGCCAAAGCTTCCGCGATATCAGAAACCCGTGCATATCCTTTTTCTTCTATCAGCATATAAATCTGTTCAATATAATCTTCCATACTTGGTGTTGTCATAAGTAACCCTCCCAAAAAGCACCTTAACTTTATAAACCATTACAAGTTTACACTAACGGTCATGAAAAAACAAGGATGCTTCCGGTCTGTCAAGCCTTATCAGCGCTTATAATTCCATTCATCAGACGCGTATTTCGTCTCAGCCAGCTCATTGACAAATGCAAGCTCTTCAGACGTGAGTGTGTAAGGCTCAAGATGAATGTTCAGCCCTTCCTCAAAACCGGCTTTAAAAGCGATTCTGGCCTCATCCATCGTTACCCGTTTCGGCGCTAAGGCGTTGATGGCTACCGCTTTGTTTTTGAAATTCCGCTGCATGCGCTCACGGACTCTGTCGCTCGGATATAAAAACAGATCAAACAGTTTATCCTCATCAATGTCAAGCAGGATGGAACCGTGCTGAAGAATGACGCCTTTTTGGCGTGTCTGTGCGCTTCCGGCAACTTTCCGTCCTTCAACGACCAGTTCATACCACGAAGGCGCATCAAAGCAGACGGACGAGCGCGGATTTTTCAAGCTTTCTTTTTCTTTCTCCGTTCGCGGAATCGCAAAGCAGGCATCAAGTCCAAGGTTTCTGAATCCCTGCAGAATACCTTCTGAAATCACCCGGTACGCCTCTGTCACCGTGGCCGGCATTTCCGGGTGATCCTCTGAAACGATTACGCTGTATGTCAATTCTTTATCATGCAGAACACCCCGTCCGCCTGTCGGTCTTCTGACAAACCCGAGGCCGTGTTTATGTACTGCGTCAAAGTTAATTTCCTTCTTAATATTTTGAAAATACCCGACAGACAAAGTTGCCGGATTCCAGCCGTAAAAACGGATCACCGGAGGAATTTTTTTTTGGCTGTGCCAATATAAAAGCGCTTCATCCAGCGCCATGTTAAATGCCGGGCTTTCATTCCCTGAGTCAATAAACCGCCATGTTTCTTTTTCCATACACTGAACCCTCCTTTATCGTTTTAATAAAATCAGTTTAACAAACTGCCTTGAAAATGAAAAATATTTCGTTTCATTAAGGATGACAATCGCTTCATGCTTTACTATAATAGTATTTGTCCCAAAACGTCCGGTAAGCCTTGTTTTCAGGAAGCAGGGTTTTGATTTTATAAGCTAAAGGAGTAGAATTGCATTGTCTAATATGATTGCTTTAATTATTGTTGCGGCGTTTATCGTTTATATGATCGTTTCGTATTTTTACCAGCAGCGTTTAATGAAAACACTTACGGAAGAGGAATTCCGCGCGGGCTACAGAAAAGCGCAGCTGATTGACGTCCGTGAACCGAATGAATTTGAAGGCGGCCATATTCTCGGCGCGCGCAACATTCCGCTGTCACAGCTGAAACAGCGCAAAAGTGAAATCCGTCCTGATAAACCCGTTTATCTGTACTGCCAAAACAATGTCCGCAGCGGACGCGCGGCACAGACGCTCCGCAAACACGGCTGCAAAGATATTTACAACCTGAAAGGCGGATTTAAAAAATGGGGCGGAAAAATTAAAGCAAAAAACTAATCATGAAAAAAGAGCTGTCCGTTTTATACGGAAGCTCTTTTTTTATACCGTGTCAGCGGCTGACGTCAGGTGTACGTTCGTATTTTAAAACCGGCTTTCTTGCCGCCTTGGTTTCATCCATTCTTTTGACAACTGTTGTATGCGGCGCCTCCTGAACGATTTCAGGCGATTCCTCCGCTTCCCGCGCAATTTGAATCATGGCATCTATAAACGCATCAAGCGTTTCCTTCGATTCCGTTTCCGTCGGTTCGATCATGATGCTTTCTTCAACATTGAGAGGAAAATACACAGTCGGCGGATGATAGCCGAAATCCAAAAGCCGTTTGGCAATATCAAGCGTTCTTACGCCGAGCTTTTTCTGCCTTCTTCCCGATAACACAAATTCATGCTTGCAATGACGGTCAAACGGGAGATCATAATAAGGCGCGAGTCTTCTCATCATATAATTTGCATTTAAAACCGCGTTTTCGGTCACAGCTTTTAAGCCGTCAGGCCCCATGGAACGGATATACGTGTAGGCTCTGACATTAATGCCGAAGTTGCCGTAATAAGGTTTTACGCGCCCGATCGACTGCGGCCGGTCATAGTCAAAAGTCAAACGGCCCTCTTTTTTCGTGAGAACGGGTTTCGGCAGATACGGAATGAATTCTTTTTTCACTCCGACCGGCCCTGAGCCCGGTCCTCCCCCGCCGTGCGGCCCGGTAAATGTTTTATGCAGATTAAGGTGAACGACGTCAAATCCCATATCTCCCGGTCTTGCTTTACTTAAAACGGCATTTAAATTCGCTCCGTCATAATAAAGCTTTCCGCCGGCCTGATGGACGATTTCAGCCATTTCCGTAATGTTTTCTTCAAATAACCCGAGGGTGTTCGGATTCGTCAGCATCAGCGCCGCTGTTTCTTCGTTTACCGCTCTTTTCAAATCTTCAATGTCAACCAGCCCGTGCTCATTTGACTTAACGGTAATCGTTTCAAAACCGGCGACCGTGGCGGATGCCGGATTCGTACCGTGGGCTGAATCAGGGACAATCACCTTCGTCCGTCCGAAGTCTCCCCGCGCTTCGTGATAGGCGCGGATCATCATCAGGCCGGTCCATTCGCCGTGAGCGCCCGCCGCAGGCTGCAGCGTCACCTCGTCCATGCCCGTAATCTCCTCCAAGTGTCCGCTTAAATCGTATAAAAGCTCAAGCGCCCCCTGAACTGTGTCCTCGTCCTGAAGCGGATGAATAGCGGAAAAACCTGCGAACCGGGCAATTTTTTCATTTAATTTCGGATTGTATTTCATCGTACAGGAGCCGAGCGGATAAAAGCCTGAATCAACTCCGTGGTTTCTCTTAGAAAGAGCGGTATAATGCCGCATAATATCAAGCTCTGATACTTCCGGCAGCTTTGCGTCTTCATCGCGGATATAGTCACCGGGAAGAAGGCTTTCAAGCTCTGTTTCCGGCACATCAAGCTCCGGAAGGCTGTAACCGACACGCCCTTCGCGGGACATTTCAAAAATAAGCGCCTGATCTTGATTATTCATGTTGATCCCCCAATCCCGCAATAAGCGAATCGATCTCTTCTTTCGTTCTCAGCTCTGTGACGGCAATCAGCATATGCTGATTCAGTTCCGGATACGCAAGACCTAAGTCATATCCGCCGATGATGCCGTCTTGCAGGAGCCGCCGGTTTGCTTCCTTGACGGGAAGATTCAGCCTGACGGCAAATTCATTAAATATCGGGCCGTCAAATGCTACGTGCAAGCCGGCTTTTTCCGCTTGGCGTCTCGCGTAATCAGCTTTCAATATATTTTGACGGGCCATGTCTTTGACGCCGTTTTTTCCGAGCGCCGTCATTGCGACTGAAGCCGCTAAAGCATTCAGCGCCTGATTTGAACAAATGTTAGACGTGGCTTTGTCTCTTCTGATATGCTGCTCGCGCGCCTGAAGAGTGAGAACAAAACCTCTTCGCCCGTTTTCATCCTCCGTTTGGCCGACAAGCCGGCCCGGCACCTTTCTCATCAGTTTTTTCGTTACTGCAAAATAGCCGCAGTGCGGGCCGCCGAATGCCGCAGGTATGCCGAAAGGCTGCGCGTCCCCGACGACAATATCAGCTCCGTATGCCCCGGGCGGTGTCAAAATACCGAGCGCGAGCGGGTTTGAAGAAACAATCAGCTGGCTGTTTCCTTTATGTGCGAGCGGCTCAATGCCCTTTAACGGCTCGATTTGTCCGAAGAAGTTCGGATACTGAACGATCACGGCGGCCGTCTCATCACAAACGGCATGTTCCAATGCTTCAAGATCTGTGACGCCGTTTTTCGCGGGCACCTCTACAACCTCAATATATTGGCCCTTTGCGTATGTTTTCAAAACATCCCGTGATTCCGGATGAACGGCTGCGGAAATGACGATTTTTTTCTTTTTCGTATGTCCCGATGCAAGCATCGCCGCTTCCGCAAGCGCCGTTCCCCCGTCGTACATAGAGGAGTTTGCGATATCCATTCCCGTTAATTCACAGATCATCGTTTGAAATTCAAAAATCGCCTGCAGCTCCCCTTGTGAGATTTCAGGCTGGTAAGGCGTATAAGCCGTGTAAAACTCTGATCGGGAAATCACATGATCGACGATAACCGGCTGATAGTGATCGTACACTCCTGCGCCCAGAAAAGATGCATATGTAACAGCGTCTTTATTTTTCGCCGCAAGCTTTGTCAGCTCTCTCGTCAGCTCCGTTTCAGATTTTGCTTGTTTAATTTGGTAGTCTTTTTGAAACCTCACATCTTCCGGAATATCGGCAAACAGTTCATCAATTGTTTCTGCGCCGATGGCTTTCAGCATTTCTTTTTTATCCTGTTCTGTCGCGGGCAAATATCGATGCTTCATATGACTCTCCTTTTTCAGTTCTGTTTTGGACGTTTATAAAACGGTGTGCGGACAACCTTCGCTTTTACCGTTTTTTTACGGATTTCCACTTCTACTTCCGTTCCGACTTCACTGAATTCCGTTTTGATTAAGGCAAGGCCGATATTTTTCTTTAAAGTCGGAGATTGCGTGCCTGTCGTGACTTCCCCGATCGGAACACCGTCTTTTTTCACGGCGTACCCGTGTCTCGGAATCCCTTTTTCAATCATCTCAAGTCCGACCAGCTTTCGCGGGGCTCCTTTTTCTTTCTGTTCACGCAATACAGATTTCCCGAAAAAATCGGAATCTTTCTTGTGTTTCACGGCAAATCCGATTCCGGCTTCAATCGGTGTAATATCTTTCGTCAATTCCTGACCGTATAAAGCAAGCTTCGCTTCAAATCTCAGCGTATCACGGGCGCCGAGGCCGCACGGAACGAGGCCTTCATGCTCTCCCGCTGCAAGTATCTCCTTAAATAGATGAACTGCATCTTCATTTCGGCAATATAACTCAAACCCGTCTTCACCGGTATAGCCTGTTCTTGAAAGCAGGACTTGGCGTCCGGCAACGTCCGCCTCGTCAATAAATGCAAACGGTTTTAAGGAGGACAAATCACATTCAGTCAGCTTCGCAAGAACCGTCTGGGCATTCGGCCCCTGAACGGCAAGCAGTGAAATCCCGTCAGACTGATTCGTCAGCGTGACGTCGCCTTCCGCATGTTCCGTCAGCCAGGCGATGTCTTTTTCAATATTAGACGCGTTTATCACGAGCAGATAGCAGCTCTCGCTTTTCTGATAGATCAGCAAATCATCAACCGTACCGCCGTCAGGATAACACATGGCGGTATAAAGCGCGTTTCCCGGCTTTAAATCGGCAACGTCATTTGTCATCATTTTTTGCAGAAAAGACAGGGCGTCTTTACCGGATACTTCAACTTCCCCCATATGAGACACATCAAACAGTCCCGCTTTTGTGCGGACGGCTTCATGCTCCTCTTTAATAGAAGAAAATTGAACCGGCAGCTCCCATCCTCCAAAATCAATCGTTTTTCCGCCGTATTCTTTATACACGTCATAAAGCGGTGTTCGTTTCAGCATCATCTTCCCCCTTCAGTCATTGGCGCATTGTAAAAACATATAAAAAAGGACAGAGAAACACCTCATGAAAATGAAGGTTTCTCTGTCCCGGCACCTGAAAGTTTACTTTATGAACATATCATAAAGACGTCCCCTTTGGTGGCCTGCTTCTTCTAAGTGCAGACACTCTCCAGAGTTGCGTCGAGCAAGAGTTCTTTTGCCTGAGAGATTCACTCCGCAGTTTGCTCCTTCGGCGCCCGGACGCCCATCTTTCGTCCGAGTCTCTCCCCTTGCTGTCATTCGCTCATATTTACCAATTTTATGGACATACTAAAGCAATATCTTTTAGTGAAATCATTACTTATATCCTACCACCCTCATTTACGTCCGGCAACAAAAATTATGATAAATCAGTTTTTTAAAAGAAAGGCGGTTTTGTTACATATGACAGCAGAGATCATATTTGATGCAAACTGGCCGGGAGAGTTTTCTGAGCGGCTGAAAACGGACGGTCCCTGGTCAAATTGGGAGCTGTACAAACTGTCGGCTGAAGTCCAGCAGACCCTTGCCATTCCTGAATTTGAAGGGTTGAGAGCTCCTTTATACCTGCCCGATTTCACTCCGCTTCCCCATCAGCTTGAGGTCGCGCAGAAAGTCGTTGAAAAAATGAACGGCAAGGCGATTTTGGCTGATGAAGTGGGGCTCGGAAAAACGGTGGAAGCAGGCCTGATTTTAAAAGAATATATGATTCGCGGGCTGGCCAAGAAAATCCTGATTCTTGTGCCGGCATCACTCGTTTCCCAGTGGGTGAAAGAGCTTCAGGAGAAGTTTTTAATACCCGCTGTTGAACAGAAGAAAAGCTATGTGTGGGAACAGTGCGATATCGTCGTTTCTTCTATTGATACGGCCAAACGCTCCCCTCACAAAGACATTGTCCTTTCTATTCCGTATGATCTCGTCATTATTGACGAGGCGCACAAGCTCAAAAACAGCAAAACGAAAAATTATGAATTTGCGAGAAGTCTTGTGAAGAAATACTGCCTGCTTCTGACGGCGACGCCGATTCAAAACCGGATCGAAGAAATCTTCAATTTAGTGTCACTGTTAAAGCCCGGCCATTTAGGAAACGAAAGCGGATTTCAAGAAACCTTCAATCAGAAGGACGGGATTGACGCTCATGAGCATTTGAAAGAACTCGTCAATAAGGTGATGATCCGCAACACGCGGAGCGACACCGGCCTTACATGGACGAAGCGCCACGTGGAAACAGTGCCGATCACCTTTTCACCGACGGAACAGGCGCTTTACGATGACATTGCCGCACTGAAAAACGGCACGGAAAAGCCCGCAAGCGCATTTTCCATTATGACGCTGCAAAGAGAGTGCTGTTCAAGCCGGGAAGCCGTGTATATGACGCTCAAAAAAATGCTTGACCAAAAAGACAAACAAGCGCCCGCATTCGATGAACAGACGATCGCTAATTTAATGGACCGCATCAATCAAGTCACGCAAAACTCAAAAGCGATTCAAGTTGTTGACTTGATCCAAAAGATTAATGACAAAGTCATTATTTTTACTGAATACAGGGCGACACAGATTTACCTGCAATGGTTCCTTCAGCAGAACGGCATAAGCTCCGTTCCGTTCAGAGGCGGATTTAAACGCGGAAAAAAAGACTGGATGAAGGATCTCTTCCGCGGCAAAGTGCAGGTGCTGATCGCTACAGAAGCAGGAGGCGAAGGGATCAACCTGCAATTCTGCAACCATATTATCAATTATGACCTCCCGTGGAACCCGATGCGGCTTGAACAAAGAATCGGAAGGATTCACAGACTCGGTCAGGAAAGAGATGTCCATATCTACAATATGGCGACAAAACATACGGTGGAAGAGCATATCTTAAAACTTCTGTATGACAAAATTCATTTATTTGAAAATGTCGTCGGAGAATTAGATGACATTTTAACAAAAATCAAAGTGAGCAATTTTGAAGACCATTTGCATGATATTTTATGCCATTCGCTGACAGAGGAGGAAATGAGAATCAAAATGGACAATCTCACCTCTTTTCTGTCGTACAGTACGGAAAAGCCCGCCACAAAAAAAGGCTCTTAAAAAGGAGGAAGCGCGACATGAGACAGCAGGAGGTTCACCAATTTTTACTGCGCTTTTTTGAAGCGAACCACTGCCCGATTACAGAACACGGGCCGGGTTTTATGACGGTTCAGTTGACGGTCGAGATGGACAAACAAATTATGAACCGCCCGTTTTATTGGCATTGGCGTGAAAAAACGGGCGGCGAACCGAACCCGATGAAGATTACGTTCATCACTGATAAAGAAACGGCTCCGGAGGATATGGACGGCGAGTTTATTTACTTTGGAGCCCCGCGCCTCTTTCAAATCTTTCAAGCAGTTAAACAAAATGGGAGATTTACAAGAATATATGAGAAAATTGTATCAGCCGGAGCCAGAGTGCCGCTTCAGCCCTGGCTTGGATTAAATGTAGTGATTTCATACCAATCCGACATGAAAAAAGACAGACTTTTGTCTTTAGGCCTGCATCTTGTTTCTGGAACAATTATAGAAGGGTTTCAGCAGAAGCTTGCACCGCTTCCGCTGACCTCGCAAATATCAGACTATTGCTTTACCATATCGCCAATGATTAAGCCGGAAAGCGGGATTAAAAGGATGGAGCATTACTTAAAAGACGCTGCCGCCAAAGAGCCGTCAGACTGGGCTGACAGCGCGATCGCCAGATGGAAAAAGGACCTCAGGCTGCTCGATCAGTTTTATGAGCAGACAGAAGAAAAACCTGAGGAATACCATTTGGAAAAACAAGCGCTGAAAGCCTTATATCAGCCGAAAATTCACATTCAGATTGAAAATGGCGGTTTATTTTTCCTGCAAAGTAATTTTTCTGGATAAGCGTTATCCATTCGACACCTTTCCCGTTTTTTCTGGAAATTCTATATTATAATAAAAGTATATAGAAAAAATTTCTGGCGTTTCGCATGCGATGAATCACTTCCAGACATGTAAAGATAAGGTCATGGGCGGATTGGCTGAAATACATAAACAAGTATTTTAGGAGGAGAAAATGCATGAAAAATGCAAAAATGGAATTTTCGCAATTAGATAAGGAATGGGTTGAGCTGATATTAGAAGCCCAAAAAGCAAATATCAGCCTAGAAGAAATACGCAAATACCTGCTTTCGCATAAAAAGTCTTCTCAACATATCCAGGCAGCCAGAAGTCATACCGTAAATCCTTTCTGAATGTGCTATAATATCACAAGGAAGGTGATGACATTGATTGGCCAGCGTATTAAACAATACCGAAAAGAAAAAGGCTACTCACTATCAGAACTAGCTGAAAAAGCTGGGGTAGCGAAGTCTTATTTAAGCTCAATAGAACGAAATTTACAGACGAACCCCTCCATTCAATTTCTCGAAAAAGTCTCCGCTGTTCTGGACGTCTCGGTTCATACTTTACTTGATGAAAAACATGAAACCGAATACGATGGTCAATTAGATAGTGAATGGGAGAAATTAGTTCGCGATGCGATGACATCCGGGGTATCAAAAAAACAATTTCGTGAATTTTTAGATTATCAAAAATGGAGAAAAGCGCAAAAAGAGGAGTAGTGCCGCCATATGTGCACAACTCCTCTTTTAACTGTCCGACTTTCGGATTAGTTTTTATCCTCACTGTGAGCCTTTTCATTTTCCTTGACGTAACCGTCTTTATCCGTATGATCTTTCGTAATGGTCAAGCCGTTCCATTGCGTTGCTTCAAAAGAGAATTGAAGAGAAATCGCATTGCCTTGGAACTTGTTTTGCACACTTAATCCGTCCGCAGTTTTTGCGGTGTCATTTTTAAATTGGATTTCCATTCTCACCTGGTCATAATCAGCAGGCGTTTTCGGAACTCCGTCGTACTCAGGAGCTGTTTTGCCGTTAATGGTTGCCACATTGACTTTTCCGCTCTCACTCAGGAATTTCGGATCAATGTGCTTGCTGATCGCTTCGGCAGCTGCTTTATCCTGTTTTGTTGACATTAAGTATAAGTCTTTCAGGCTGGCCGCCTTTAAAATGATATTTTTAGGATAGCCGTTGCCCCCTTCTTTACCGACTGTCAGAACCGTAATTTCAAACTGGTTGAGGAAATCCTCCGCAGATTCATTTCCTTTCTTTGCTCCTTTAAAGTCAGTAAAATTCAAAGCCATCAGCACTTCTTTAATGGCAAGTGAACCGTTGTTTCTGAATTCAAAATCTTTCGTCAATTTATCACCTGGTTTTAAGTTTGACAAATTGACATTGGCTGATTGTTCTTTAGCCGATAAATCAAGTGTTCCTGACGCAAATGTAGCGTCCGTCGACTTCACATCATTAAATGCGGCCCATGTGCCTCCTCCTACTAATGCTAAACCGAGTGCGGCAGAGGCAACGCCCAAGCTTAATTTCTTTTTCATACCCATGTTTGTACTCCCCTTACTTTTTATTTTTTGTTATCAAATCCTGTCGCCAGGTTGCAACCGTATTCATGTGGAGATGGTTCCCTTTTTCGCATGTTCTTCCAGCGCTTTCGTTTTCCGCTCAATATCGCGGAGGGCGCTGACGATGACTGTTATTGAGTAAATCAAAAGCATGACGCCGGGAACGATTAACAGAATCGCCGTTCCGATCGGCTGGCTTGCCAAATGTATGACATATCCTGCATACGGAAGCTGATATCCCGTATACTGGGCCGCCACTTTTTCAGCTTGAACGGGTGCGGCATCCGGGGCGGCATTATGGTCCCCTTTTGTCTCAAACAGCAGGTTCCCGTCCTTTTTTGTGATCCCGATTATTCTGTGTGTGACGGCTGTTCCGTCATCTTGCGTAAAGGTGATCACATCCCCTTTTTTTAAGTCATTCACGTCAGAAATTTTCTTTACCGCTATGAGCGAACCCGTCTTAAATTCCGGGTCCATTGAACCCGACAGCACGGATTTCAGCGTATAGCCGAAGATGGCCGGCTCACCCCCGGAAGCCCGGGTCGAAATCACCGTTAACGTCAGCACAATAATCAGACTGAAGATGACGGCATACAAAATATTACTGATCAGTTTCAGCGTTTTTTTCATGTTCTTCCCCGCTTTCTTTTACCGGCTCAGCCGGCTCTTTCTCCGTTTTCTTTAGATCAGAAACGGTTGCCTGTTCCCGGCATTTGACGAGTTTCATCGGTTTTGACCACTCAAATTTTTCTTCGTCCGCCGGATACCCTTCAGGCTTGTAAACCTTGAATGCGTATATGCCCGGCTGCAAAGACCGCTTTGACTCAATTTTATAAATCGTTTTGCTTTTTTTATCAGTAATAAGCCCTTTATCCACAACATTGCCGTTTCGTAAAGGCTGCTGCTGAGAAGCGATTTTATGGAGCTCCCATTTCCAGTCAGAAACAGTCCGCTCTTTTCCCTTATTCTCCAGCTCGGCATAGAGTTGAAGCGGCGCACACACGGTGCCTGACGTATCAGTTTGATTTGTTATATGTAAATCACTCTGATCCCAGCGTTCGTCATAACGGCAATCGTCATCCGTATATTGAAAATCTCCGCACGTTTGAACCGGGAGACTGAAGCTTTTCACATCATTGAAGGAGGAACTTGTATCACCTGTGAACTGAGCACATATCGTCACGGACAGGCAAAAAATGAACGAAAGCCGTAAAAATAGCATCATCCGCCATCTCACCTTGCCCTTTTTTTCCATTCGCAACCATCGGAACATGCCTTACCCCCTGTAAAACTGTTAATAAATATGAGAACCGTTCTTTTTAAAGAACCGCATGAACAAAGTATAATCAAGGATTATCGTCTTGAAAAATGTCAAAATCGGTCAAATTGTTCGTTTTTAAGAATGGTATCTTTCAAAAACATCGTTTTGCTTCAAATTACACACCTTTTTGGAATTTTTTCTAATAAAACGTGAGAAAATAACGAGGTGACTAGAACAAAATGGAAAGTATATACAGCGAAAGGACGAAGAATGATGATCACACAAAGTCTGATTTGCCTTTCTCTTCTTGTTTTCGGGGTTTCAGGAACAGCTCAGGCGGAAACGGTGCCTTATTATGCTGTTCACCATAAATCAAAATGGGAAAAGTTAGCAGAAAAAGAAGCTAAAAAAAGATATCCGCTCGCCCAAACATTATTTATTCAAAAGGTGTGGGATCGGAAAAGAACGGATGAAGCAGTCAAACAATACCACTTGACATTGCGGGATGGCGCAAAAGAATTTGGTGTGTTTGTTACGATTTCTTTTAATCCCTACAGCCAAAAGGTAAATAAAATTGCCGTCATTGAGGAATACCAATAAGGCCCTCCTGATACAGGAGGACCTTTCGTGTGATTCACTTTATTTTTTCCGCTGCATCCACAGCTTAAAACTGTACGGCAATATTCCGAACCAGTGCTGAGAAGCCGGCACTTTCTTTTCTTTCCGCACTTCTTTTCGCTCTCTCCGTTCCTGTTTCGGCGTATCGAAATATTTAACGAATTGCTCAGTCATATATTTTACATAATCATTTGTTTTCACGGCTCTCACCTCATAGTGCTGTCTTTACTATGAAGTGTTGTCCCGCCGCCTCTTTTTTATACTTCCGTCCATTGAATCAGCTGTTTCTTCTTCTGATCGAACAAAAGGTGAGCCTCGCGTCTCGTGCCTGACACTGTTTCGGCCTGAATTGTAACCTGAACCGTTTCCCGGCGATCACTCCCGGTGATGTGGAAGGAAACAGTTCCGTACGGAAAACGCTGTGTACCAGTTTGGACCTTTTGTCCCTGTGTCATATGGCGGCTTGACAGCAGCGCGCCGTTTTGGAGCAGATTCTCTCCGATCCAGTACTCCCCGGCCTCTTTCGCAAATGTTTTTCGGGTGATGAAATCAGATGAAGTATAGCTGATGACAAGTAAAACTGCGGCAGAAACAAACAGAACCGCGGGATAGATAAAACCGTCAGATTTGTGCATTTAATCACCTTTTAAAGAGCTGTAAACCGGAATGACCGCCTGATTCTTTTTACCTGTAACGCTTGAGATCTCTAATAAGAGCAGGCCGTTTTTCACATCAGCCGTTAATGATGCCGCGTTTTGCAGGATCGGCACGTGGCCTTTTCCGTTTACTCTTTTCCTTATCATCTTATGATAAATTTCAAAACGCACTTCTTCGCCTCCTGTTTCCCGGCATGCTAACGCCCGTCCGCCGTCCGCCGGCTTCACAGTCTCAGCCTGTTTACATTCGTTCATGATCTGCTGAACGGCAATTTGATGCTCCCGGCTGTCTAATCCGCCGTTATCGGTCCGGTTTGATAAAAACAGATGTAAAATCGGGCCCAGGGTGCCTGATAGGAAAAGACAGACTGCCAAGGAGAACAAAACATTAAGAAGCGTAAAGCCAGTCTGTTTTGAGAATGCTGAGGCACATTTCTTTTTCGCCGCGGTCAGCCGCACACACTTTGTAATACTCACCATCCTCCTTCCACTTCACACCGGGAGACGGCGGCTTTTTTCCGGTCATCATATAAGTGCTGATATGTTTCTGAAGAAGCTGGTACGCTTCCTGGCGATCTTCTATTTTCAGACCATCTGTCAGCATGCCCGTCCAGACCGGAATGATAGACGTCATAAGGAACAGCCAAATGGCCATTGCTGATAGTGTTTCAATAGTAGAGAACCCTTTATTTCCGTTTAGCATGGACATTTCCGCTCCCTAAGTAAACTGTGATCTCATAGGTGAACCCGGCGCTCTTCAATTGAATCTTTCCTCCCGAATTCGGATGGCCTTTTTCGTTAAATTCAAGGCTCTCCGGTAAAGTCACAAGTGTAATGTGAAGCGAATCAAAAGAACGCTCGACAATCCTTCCGGCTGACTGCAGTTTGTATTTATGCTCTTTTGGAAGAAAAGTGATTTTTGTTCTTTTATGTTCTGCGATAGCCGTTTCCTGCGCAAGCTGAATATCTTTTTGAAGCTGTTCTGTTTTTTGCCGCACGGCAAGGTGGGTGCAGACCGGCGGAACCGTCGTGAACAAAACCGTCAGCAGGACGGACGCCAGGCTTAACACAATCAGGCTTTCAAGAAGGGTAAACCCGTTTTCTGTCCGCCTGTTATTGTTCAACTGTAACTTCTCCGCCACTAATTAAGATCTGTTTACCATTCGGGCAGGCTGTATTCTTTTTGATATACCCCTCTGATTGTAAATCGTTCATATCCGGCATTTTACCTTCATGGTCGATTTCGTACGCCGTCACTTGGGCTTTCACCATATTCTGCAGTCCTTCACAGCCTTTATGCTGAATGCTTTGATTATGTTTTGTAACGTTAGGAATGGTGATTAAAAGCAGAATGGAAACGATAAATAAAACGATCAGCATTTCAATTAAAGTAAATCCATCTTGATTTTTCAGACGAAGCACTCCCTTACATTTGGTTCATCATCTGGTACATCGGCATCAGCATTGACATGTAGACAATTAAAATCATACCGGCCACAACACCGTAAATGACAGGCTGGAGAATGCCGGTATACTTCGCCGCGTTTTGTTCAAGACGCTCCATCATAAACTGGCTGTACGTATAAAGTTCGCGGTGAAGCAGGCCGTTTGCCTGTCCGTGGCTGACTGCAGCCGCAAGATCTTTTTCATAACACGGATGCCCGGAAAGAGCGGATTCTATGGTTTCTCCGGCTTTCAGACGTGTAATGAGCATCTCTGCTTCTTCACGATAAAAAGGCAGAAAAGATTGTTCTTTAAAAGCTGTTAAGCTGTCATAGATAGAAAGGCCGGATTTCAGAAGACTGCTGAGCTGTAAAGAGAAAAAGTAGCTGTTAAAAAGAACGGCCGCTTTTCCTAAGAGGGGTATTTTCACAACAATGAGCATTTTATCTTGCGGGGATTTTTTCTTACATAAGAACCAAACGTACAAAAACAAGCAGAAAGCGGCGGACAGCGCCAGTGCGCAGGCTTCATGAAAATGCCGAAAAAACGCAAAGATGAAAGCAGTCGCACCGGATGTATTCATATTCATTGATTGATAAATCCCAGAAAACTGCGGAATAATTAAACTTTGCAGAATATAAAACATGACACAGACGGAAGAAATTAAAAACATCGGATACCGGAGCATTTTTTTGATTTGATTCGTCTGCATGAGCTTTCTCTGTAATAATTCGCCGCTTTGTTTCATCGCCCCCGGCAATTCTCCGTGTTTCTCTGCGAAATAGCAGATAGAGACGGCTTCTTTATGAAAAGACAGTGCCTCAAGCACTTCGTAAAACGCATCACCTTCCCTCAGCCGGCGGATTCCGTCCGTCAGCTCTGCAAGCTGACGTTTATGCAGCTGGAGTTTCAGCAGTCTGAGCCCTTCAATCAGACTGTATCCTTTTTCCGTCATTTCACCGAGCCTTTTCAAAAAAGCCGCTTGATCCTTCAACGGCCAGGTTCGTTTAATCCGCTTCATGATACACCCACCGATCGTAATTGTCGGTCGTGACATAGCCGAGCGCGATTCCTTTTCTGATCAGCCTGCGGAGCGTCTGATATTGAAAATTGGCGTGCTCTCCCTTTGCTTCCCGAAAGCATTGGGTGAGGTTTTTCCCGTAGAGCAGTTCATAAATGCCCGCACGGCGTGTCTGCCTGTACATCCGGCAGTACACCGAACAGTTTTCCTCTTTGCAGAACGGACATGTTAAATCAACCAGACGCTGAGCAGCGATGGCAATGACGGTTTGTTCAATTTCTGTCATGTTCACCCCAAACTCCAGCAGTCTGTATATGGCGCCCTTAGCATCCCTTGTGTGCAGGCTTGAAAGAACGAGGTGTCCCGTCATGGCCGCGCGGACTGCGATTTCAGCCGTCTCGGCATCCCTGATTTCCCCTAAGATGATCATATCGGGATCATGTCTTAAAATCGCTTTTAAACCGGCGGAATATGTGACTCCGGCTTTTTCATTCACCTGGACTTGCAACACATCCTCATCTCTTGTTTCTACGGGGTCTTCAAGCGTGACAATCCGCCGGTTGAAATGCCTTTTTGCATAGTTGACAAGCGAGTAAAGGGTGGTCGTTTTTCCAGATCCGGTCGGTCCGGTAAACAGAAGCAGGCCGTGCGAATGCTTCAGAAAGGACAATAGTGCGGCGCCCGCCCCCCGAAATAAAGACAGTTTATCCAGAGGGGGAATCTGCCGCTTAGGCAAAAGCCTGATGACAAGACTTTCATCATTCATTGTCGGCAAGGTTGACATTCTCAAATGAACGGTTTCCGTCGGAAGCGGCAGAGACAATGACCCGTTTTGCGGCTTACGTCTTTCTCCTATATCCATGGCCGATAAAAACTTGAAATGAGAAATAAGCCTTACGCATTCCTCTTTTTTTAAGACTCTTTTTTTCACAAGAGCATGGCCGATGCGAAAATGAATGAAAGCATCCTTTTCTCTCGGCACAATGTGTATATCTGAAGCCCTTGCTGTATAGGCCTCATTTATGATGTTCCTGCTGTATGTTTCAATATTTTTCACAAGACTTTCCTCCTTCCGCACGTATTGTAAATCAGATACACAAAAGCCGGCAAAGGAGAGATTATGCGTTTTACACTGTGTAAAACGCAAAAAAATAAAAAATAAGCCCCCTGACTTTGATTTACTGAATGAAATCCGGAACCATTCGGCCATTTTCAGCCATCAAAAAAGCAGGCGTATGCCTGCTCTTCTTAGCGTTTCTTTTCTTTCCGCAAATATTTTTTTTGATGCTCCCTCAAAATGTCCCCTGTCCAGCCTTTCTGCCGCAGATAAATATAAATCAGCAGGGTTGATACAATAATGAGCACGATGGAACAGATATACGCATATTTCCAATGAAGCTCCGGCATGTTATCAAAGTTCATCCCCCAGAGAGCTCCAAGCGCGGTCATCGGTGTAAAGAGAGTTGTAAAGATCGTCAAGGCTTTCACAATTTCATTTCCTCTTTGGGAGGTAATGACTTCCTCGGCGTGCAGCAGATTGCTCAGTTCCTGATCAAACTCATTGATATATGTAATCCCTCTTTCCATCTTATGATGAGCCCTGAGGTAATCTTTCTGCCTGTCATTTTTCGGGAGAAACGCTTCTTTTAAAGCCATTTCCACTTTTTTTAGCTCCCAGTGTAAGACCTTTCCAAATGAACAGCTCATGGCGCAGTTTATGCACATTTTCCAAGATTCCTTTGCTGTTGTCATCATGAATCTGCCATTTCAGCGTCCGCTGCTTGACTTCAAATTCATCCAGTCCGATCAGATAGGAATTCATCAGCTCTCCCAGCAGAACAAAAAAGCCTTCAATCGGATTTTCACAGGTTTGAATCTGCTGTGTGGCATGCTTTTCTTTTACACCGCGCAGCAGCGAAAAATCAAAATTAATCGTAAAAAAGAAGTCTCTCGTAATATAAAAGTGAAATACGGTATGGTTTTTTTCATCATCTAATCCTTGATGATAGATTAAAGATCCGAAAACCGCTTCATTATTCTGATCATTTGTATCTGAGCGCAGAAAGTTTATATGATTTTCATGTTCAAACCACTTTTCGCATTGCGGCCAGTGATTGTGATGGATCATTTTTTTCGCTTCCGCTTTTTCATGCGGACCGAGCTGGTACCACAGCCAGTCCGCTCCCGAATGTACCTTCATCTCTTGTCATCCTCCAGTATCGCTTTCTTGTTTTATTACCGTAAATGAAGCAGGCTAAACCAGGTTCGATGTTTGAGCAGCTTTCTACAGTGGTATTATTCCGAAAAAAGGGAGGTGCAAGCCTTCCTTCGCGGAAGGCGTTACATTGTATATCATCAAACTATCTGCCATCGTACTATTTATTTTATTAACGGCGTGTTTTGTCGCCATAGAGTTTTCAATTGTTAAAGCAAGGCGCTCCCGCATTAATCAGCTCATTGAGGAAGATGTAAAAGGAGCAAAAGCAGCCAAGCATGTCATTACACACCTCGATGAATATTTATCGGCGTGCCAATTGGGCATCACCGTCACCGCTTTGGGGATCGGCTGGCTGGGTGAACCGACAGTCAAAGCAATGCTTCAGCCGTTATTTTTAAAAACCGGAGTTCACGAAGCGGTTGCCCAAGTACTGTCATTGATCATCGCCTTTCTGCTGGTTACATATGTGAATGTCGTCATCGGCGAACTCGCCCCGAAAAGTTTTGCTATCCAAAAAGCCGAGCGGATTACACTTTTATCTGCCAGACCGATGATTTTGTTTTATAAGTTAATGTTTCCGTTCATCTGGCTGCTCAATCATTCCGCCCGCCTGATTACAGCCATGTTCGGCTTGAAGCCTGCTTCCGAACATGAAATGGCTTATACGGAAGAGGAATTGCGGGTGCTCCTTGCCGAAAGCTATCGAAGCGGCATGATCAAAAAAAGCGAGCTGCATTACGTAAATAACATTTTTACATTTGATAAGCGCACTGCCAAAGAAATTATGGTGCCCCGGAATGAAATGGTGAGCCTGCCGTTAGACAGCGGATCGGGACATATGCTCCGGGACATTATCAAAACAAATAAATATACCCGGTATCCCGTAGTAAAAGGAGATAAAGATCATGTAGTCGGCATCATCAATATTAAAGAAGTTTTATTCAGATTCCTGTCAGAAGGAGGGGCGTTTACAAAACACGAACTCAGCCCTTACATCCAGCCGGCGATCCACGTGATTGAGACGATTCCGATTTATCAATTGTTCGTTAAAATGCAGCGGGAACACGCCCATATGGCCATTCTCATTGATGAGTACGGCGGGACCGCGGGATTAGTAACGGCGGAAGATATCATTGAAGAGATCGTCGGCGAAATCCGCGACGAATTTGATACAGACGAAACACCTTCCGTTCAAAAGCTTGGGAAGAACCGCTATCTCCTGAACGCCAAATTGCTGATCAGTGACGTCAATGATTTACTCGGAACAGAGATTACGGCTGATCAAGTCGATACACTCGGGGGCTGGTTTCTTACTCAGCATATTGAGGCGAAGCCCGGGAGCACCATTGATTTTGAAGGCTACACATTTACGGTAAAAGAAATCGACAGCCATCATATCATGACGATTGAAGCTGACAAAGCTGAATAGCTGAGGGAGAAATCCTCCCCGGCCATTCAGCTTTTTATCATCTTAATGATTCCTTTACGATAAATCCGTTTTTTGCCAGCGCCTTCGCCAGACTCTGCTCTGTTTTCACCTGAGAAAAATCGATGCCGAGCTTCACGACGGTCTGCGCGATTTCCGGTCTGATGCCTGAGATTGTCGTTTCTATGCCAAGAAGTTTTGTGCTGTCAATCACTTTGAAAATCTGATAAGCGACCATCGTATCCACAATCGGCACTCCTGATATATCTAAAAATAAATAAGAAAGACGGAGTGAAGAACATTGGTCAAGCACCGATTCCAAAATCATTTTTGCCCGGTAGGTATCAATTTCGCCGACGAGCGGCAAAATTCCAATACCGTCGGCAATCGGCATAATCGGCGCGCTTAGTTCGTTAATCATTTCCTTTTGGGCGTTTAATTGTGTAACCGTCACTTTATAATATTCCTCTGTAAATACTTCAATCATATGGTCAATTGCTTTGTTCAGCTTCTCTCCCCAATGGAATACCGCATTCGCCCCGGGCTTCTCAGACATCGTTTCACAGCATGTCTGTATGCGGTTCCAGACCAATCTCCGGAATTCTTTAAAGCTCGTGACGCTTTCATAGACCGGTACTTCATGGACGGCCCGGTCCCTTGCGAACTGAAGCGCCCACTTTGTCAGCTCCTCTTCCCCGCCGTCTTTTTCCGATAAAATGCCGGCAACGATTTCAATTAACAGACGGTGCTGCATTTCCGCTTTCTGATCATTTGAAGGCCGCCCCGATTTTGGTATGAGCAGCCACTGGCGTGTGATTTCACCTGATTCTTCAATTAAGGTTCGAGATAATGTTTCATTCAAATGTTTCACGGGTCTCCTCCATTCAAATTACTTTGTATGTATAAATCGGCGCCGGACGCACATACTGTAATTACATCCGATGGGCTATAGCCAAGCGGTAAGGCAATGGACTTTGACTCCGTGATCGTTGGTTCGAATCCAGCTAGCCCAGTCCCGCAACCGCAAAAAACGAAGATTAGCTGATAAATTTGATCAGCGGATCTTCGTTTTTCTCTTATGATACAGATTGATGTACCGTTTTTTTCTTCGTCAGCTTCATCAGTTCTCCCGGATTGTATCCGATAACGAGCTTATTGCGATCGATCAGAATCGGACGCCGCAGCAGTTTCGGCTTCTCAGTCAAAAGCTTCAGCACTTCATTTACAGTCATTTCTTCAATGTTCAGGTTGAGGTTTTTAAATGTTTGGCTTCTCGTCGCCAATATTTCATCAATTCCTTCGGTCGTTAATGATAAGATCTGCTTCAATTCATCAATTGTCGGTGTCTCCCTGAATAGATGGCGCTCTTGAAAGTCAACATTGTGGGCTTTTAGCCAATGTTTCGTTTTTCGGCATGATGTGCAGCTCGGGTATGAATAAAAAATAAGTTCTTTCATTTTTAAAAATTCCTCCCTCGGATAATCCGTCTCTTTGTTAACATAAGTACCCTGAACTTTTTTTCCCTAAACGTATTTCAAAAAGATTTTTCGGATCTTTTTTAGAGAGCGGCATAAGATATAAAACACAGGGAAAGACATAAATTCCACAATAAATATAATCATGAAAATGTTTACATTTTGAGTGCCGATCTATTATAATAAACTTCAGATAGACTCTCGGGAGGGGATAAGGAATGAATCGCATGTTCCGGGTGTTAGGATTTTGGACGGGGATATTTGCAGTCATGTTTTTTCTAGGGGGCATGAAAGACGCTTCTCTTTTGTTTTTTGGACAGACGATCTTTTTCGTATTTCTTTCTTATTTGAATCTGACTGAGCGGATGTATATTTATATTTTTGGAGCTTACTTAACCGTATTTTTCGCCGGATTTACATATTACTCTATTTTTATTATGACACCGGGCGGCGGAACCCATTGAACAGAAAAAGACAGACCGATTATGGTCTGTCTTTTTTCATTTACAGTGAAAAACCATTGATAAACGGGTTTCGCTCCTGCTCTGTCTGGATGTCCGTTTCCGGCCCGTGCCCGCTTAATACAAGTGTATGTCCGGGAAGCGTGAGCAGTTTTTGATGAATGGAATCAAGCAATACGTCCTGACTTCCGCCGTGTAAATCAGTTCGGCCGATGCCTCCCTGAAAGAGCACATCACCTGAAATCACCAGATCCGCGTCCTTCACATAATAAGAAACGCTTCCCGGTGAATGTCCCGGCGTAAACAATGTCTCCAAATGGAAAGGCCCGATGTCCAAAATGCCGTCGCCTTCGATGAGCCGTTCGGCGGGCCGTGCCGTTACGGCAATGCCCCGCAATATGCCTGATCCGTTTAAGGAAGAGTCCTCCAGCCACTTTTCTTCATTTTTGTGAAGATAGACGGGAACATCCCATCTGTCTCTTACTTCGTCAAGTGCGCCGATATGGTCAAAATGGGCGTGCGTCAGTAAGATGGCCAGCGGCTTCAGATTGTTTTCTTTTATGTAATTGTTGATTTTGTCCGCTTCCCCGCCCGGATCAAAAATAAGACAGGACTGATCCTCACTGACAAGAAAATACGCGTTTGCCTGAATCGGACCGGCCGGCATTCGTCTCCATTTCACTTTCATCACCTCTTTATGTATATGCCCTTATTATGAAGGTTTTCTGCGGAAGATTCAATGAATGCGGCCGGGAAAACGCTATCGACAAACAAAATGAAAACGGTTAAAATAAAATGGAAAGATTTTCAGGTTCCAATGACAAAGGAGGAGCATGATGTTACTTGTTGTAATCTTCGGCCTTGTCGCATTATTAGCTGTATTAGGAGTCCTGCGGGCTGTCAGACAGAGAAATATCCTGGGATTTTTGTTAGCCGCCGCCACGCTGGGCGTGTTTGGCTGGTTTACCGTAATGACCGTTGTAACCAGCGGCTATCCGACTGCACATTAAAAGCCTGTATCCAATGGATACAGGCTTATTTTTTATTGCTGCAAATGTTTGCTGACACTTTTGATTTTGCTCTCCAGCGTCGTTTCTTTATCACGTCTGTCATCAATGCGGATATTTGTCGCCACTCTGTGCAGCCCTTTTTGAAACGGGGCTTCGTGAATGTCCTGAATGACTGCGAATAAGTCGCTCAGCTCACCTTCAATCAACGTGTTCATCGGCGTGAGCTGAAATTTGATTTTGCCGGCAGCTTTGTAACCCTCCAAAATGTTTTGCACATCCGCTACATACTCACTGACGCTCGGTGTTTTTGTTCCGATCGGAATGATTGTGACATCTGCAATTGCCATTTGGTTCAAACTCCTTTTTCATTTGTTATGATTGGTTCTGTCATGCCTGTTTTCAGTGAAATCAGACGGTCATACGTAAAGCCGTATAAAGCGTATTCCCCGTTCGGAGAGATCTGAATCGGCTCCATTTCCGTGTTTTTGAGCACCGTCCGCTCCCGTTCGTCTCCTAAGTCAAAGCTGATCAGATTGTAAGAGCGGCCTTCAGGCTTAAATATGTAAAACCGCTTGTGTGTCTGATCGTAATCATATTCCATCGGCGCAAAGCTCTCATACTTTTTTTGGAGAGGAAAGCGGTGTGTCACGGATGCCGGCTTTTGGAAAAGGAACTCGCCGTCTCCGTCCGATTGATCCGTTTGTCTGACGGCAATCGTCATGCCCGGGCGGGAATCAGCCCAGATGACGTGATGAAGCACTCTTTTTTCTTTTTTCGTCTGCAAGTCATAAGAATATAAAGGACCCTCTTCCTCCGTTTTTCCTTGCTTGATATATTGGAATTCATCAGTGGAGGTCCAATGAACAAAAGGGGCCTGAACGGGACTCTTTTTTAAAATGCCGTTGTTCATATCGGCCGTATAGGCTGTGAAGTCCCATGTTTCAGTAAAAACGGTAATCATCATTTGATACGGGTCATACGGATTCCAAGCCGTCTCCAGCTCATAAGAGTTAAAGGCTTTGTGATAAAGTCTTTTCCCCTGCTTGTTCATAAGCACAAGCTCAGTCTGACCGCTGCTTGTCACCTGTACGAGAATCAGCTGTTTTTTCCGGCTGATCTTTACATTGACAATATTGCCCTTTGTTTCATAGAGCCGTTCGGATTTTCCGCTGAAAAGATCATATTTCATCAGCTGATGATGTGCTGTATACAGAATTGTTCTGTTATCCAGCCATCCTTCCGTTTTTTCCGCTTCCTTTTTACTGAGCGGAACGATTTTCTGTTCTGCCGATTTTGCCGAAACGCCTGTGTCTTGCTGCTGATGAGATGGTTCACAGGCCGCTAAACACAGAACGAATGCGGACAGCAGAACACAAACCAAGTATCTCATCAGCCTTCCCTCCATTCTTTTCTATTGTCCCATATTTGTTTATGTAAACAAATGAGAAATTTCACAGATGTCTCAAAAAACAAGCGACCTCCACAAAATACCTTCCGTCGCTTGATAAATATCAGCAAACTGATGAAAAGGCAAAGGGTTTTTTCCCTTCCCGAGCTCAATGGTATAGCCCTCTTTTCCATACTGCTGTATAAACCAATCCCTAAAACCGGCATGGCTGTCAATGGTTTTAACGCCTTGATAGCGGTTTCCGCTTATCGCTTCAAACTCCCGAATCATCTGAGATGATTGCTCCGGTTCACATCCTTCGTATCCCCAATAAATCTCTTCTCCCTGCGTATGAAGCGCGATCAGCCGGTCAGGCGGCTGATCCGTTATCAGCCGATGCATCGCCTGCGCCTCCGGTTCAGTGAGCGGCGCCGTTCCCGGAAAATCACGGTATGAAGGGGCTTTCGGTTTGCGCCTTTGCTCAATATCCCAATTGGATGGGAAATGTTTATTTAAATCCACACCGTTTATATTCGCCTTCCATTCGCGGAAATCCGGGCGGTGCTCATTTAATTCGTTGAGGAATTCATTTTTTTCTGATAAATCTCCACACCCGTAAAGTACGAGATCAACCCCGTCGGGATTTACGAGCGGAACGAATGACAATGATGTCCGGCTGAATATATCAAGCGCAGAGTGCCCGAAAACGGTTTTATTTTCGCATAATGCCGCGCAATATTCTTTACACCATTTAAGCGCGACCGAGGTGGTGATCCATTCATTGGCATGAAATGAGGCGTTTACATGGACTTTTCTTTCGGCCGTATCCGCACCTATTTTCAGCTCATAAAGCGGCTTTCCCAATACGGAACTGCCGATTTTACGGCATGTGACAAACGGAAAGACATCCGTTATTTTCTCAATTTCTTCATAAACCGATTGGGAGCCGTACACCTTTTCTTCCTTCACCCATTGATCAGCGGAAAGAACGCTTTCACAGTGCCGGATGTATCGCGAAAGCCCGCTCAGCGTCTCAAGCGGCGGACCCTCTGACTGCCCGCTCACGGCAAAGCCGGGACAAAATAATTCATCGCTTTCCGCCATTTTATCAGCGGCTTTCAACAGTTTTTCATCAATTGAAAGCACCTTTGCAATATCTTTCATATGCTGTTTCAATTCAGGTTTGACACGAATTCCCGCCATGTTCATCCCCCTTTTTTTAAAACTATATGACAGGGGAGATAAAAAAAGAAAGCTGCCCGCGATATGGGCAGGCAGACTTTCTTCAGCAGTTTTGATGTTTGAGCCATTCATTTTTGGCAATCCACGCCCCGCCGATGACTCCGGCGTCATTTCCAAGTGCCGCAATCGAAATATCGGCCGCTTCCGCAGAACGCGGGAACGCGGTGATTTTGAAGGTCTCTTCCACTTTTGACCGCAGGATTTCACCCGCTTTAGACACGCCTCCGCCGAGCACGATTTTCGTCGGATTCATGGCGCTTGCCAGATTTCCGAGCACGAGGCCTAAATGTTTTGCGACGTAATCAACGACTTCAAGCGCTGTCTTATCCTGCTGTTTAGCCGCTTCGAACACGTCACGTGCCGTCAGATCGCGCACTTGTAAGAGCGAAGAGTCGGAAACCGCTGCAAGCTTTTCTTTCGCGATGCGGACGATGCCGGTTGCGGACGCAATCGTTTCGATGCAGCCGGATTTTCCGCAATTGCACGGAGCTCCTCCTTCCGGAATACTGCAAATATGACCGATTTCTCCGCCGGCCCCGTTTTTACCGTGAACGATTTCTCCGTTGACGATGATGCCTCCGCCGACTCCGGTTCCAAGCGTCACTAAAATGACATCTTTGGCCCCGTCACCTGCACCCTTCCACATTTCTCCGAGCGCCGCGATATTGGCATCGTTTTCAATGACGGCCGGAATACCCGTTTCCGCCTCGAGATGGTCTTTCAGCGGATAGTTTTTCCACCCCATATTTGTCGTCTCATAGACCATTCCCGTCGCCATTTCCACGGGTCCGGGCGCTCCCATTCCGATCCATTTTACGATCCGTTTCGGCTTGTTCAGTTCTTCCAGCTTCTGATCAAGCGCTTTGGCGATCGTGACCGTAATTGTGTTTCCTGATTTATCGGTCGGAACTTCCCATTTATGCTGAATTTCACCGTACATGTTGATAAAGGCCAGCTTGATGGTTGTTCCGCCAAGATCAATCCCCGCAAACCATGTATCTTCCATAATAATCTCCTTTTCTTATTTAAAATCCTGCTGTGTTATCTGCCTTTGATCCGCTCCGATTCTCTCTGAAGAACTCCGGCGGCTTTTTGCCATAATTCTCTTTCAATCACGTTTGACAAGTACATTTCCTTTAATTCATCTTTCATAAAGTCAATTTCGGCTTGTCTGTCACCGAAATAAACGATATGTCCGAATGACTTAAACAGCTGCTGCACGTCATAAAATGAATTCATCTTCTTCACCATTTCTATTCTTCTTAGTATAAGCGTATTTCATCTCTGATCCGGGCGTCAAGCAAAAAACGATTGGAGAAAATATCCTTGTATTATTTTCATAAATTGTATATTCACAATTGTAAAAAAACACTCATTTATGCGTTTTTCTGTTACAATACTTTCGTGCCCAAAAGCACAAAAGGATTAAAGTTTGATGGGGTGTTGTTTTGAAACAAGAAAAAAGGCTGACGTTCATCTCAGCCATCAGTTTATTTGTCTTGATGTTAGCAGTCATCATTTCCTGCCTGTTTTTCTTTCATACAGAGCCGCATATGCCGCTGTTCTTTTGCGTCATTATTCTGTCTCTGGCAGGTTTATGGCTCGGTTTCTCGTGGGACAGTCTTGAAAAAGGAATTGTCAGCGGATTGAAAAACGGTGTGCAGCCGATTATCGTGCTGGCTTTGATCGGTGTGCTGATCGGCGCCTGGATGTACAGCGGCGCCATTCCCACCGTCACCGTTTACGCTCTGTCAATTATACAGCCGAGTCAGCTGCTTTTGACCGCATTATTTTCCTGCATGATTATCAGCACGCTTGTCGGCTCAAGTCTGACAACTGTCAGTACAATCGGCGTCGCGCTGTTAGGGGTAGCAAGCGCGGCGGGAGTTCCGCTCGAATGGACGGCGGGAGCAGTCATTTGCGGAGCTTGTTTCGGTGATAAAATGTCACCGATGTCCGACACGACGAATTTTGCCGCCGGAATCGGCGAAATTCCGATTTTTAAGCATATTCGCCATATGATGGGCACTACCGTTCCGGCACTGCTGATCACGATCGTTCTTTTTTATATTCTCGGTTCATCTGTTTCAATAAATGCCGCTTCAACGCAAAATATTGAGGCGGTCATTTCCGGAATAAAAGAGGCCGTGCACGTTACGCCTTGGTCGCTTCTTTCACCTCTGTTGGTGATCATTTTAGCTGTGAGACGGGTTTCCGTGATTCCGGTGCTTACCGCCGGTATTATTTCCGCAGGGCTTCTGACTGCTGTTTTTATTCCTGACAGCAGCATTCAAGGATTTATATCCGCCCTGCAAAGCGGGACGGCGTTTAAAACCGGCGACCAGGCTGTGGCCAGCATTATCAACAGAGGCGGGCTCCAATCGATGATGGGATCAGTCTCTCTGATCATGATCGCCTTTGCGCTCGGCGGCCTGATGGAAAAAACGGGCCTGATCGCGGCGCTGCTTCAAGGATTGATAAAAGGCGTGCATACGAAAGGACGTCTTGTCATGGCGACCGTCTTCTCAAGTATAGGCGTAAACCTTGCGACAGGTGAACAGTATTTGTCGATCTTAATTCCGGGTCAATCTTATAAACCTTTATATGACAAGCTCAGTATTAAGCGGATTCACCTTGCGCGGTCGCTTGAGGACGGCGGAACATTGATCAACCCGCTGATTCCCTGGGGAGTAAGCGGCGCTTTTATGGCAAGCGCATTAGGGGTTTCCGTCATCGACTACCTGCCGTTTACCTTTTTCCTGTACATTTCTCCTATGATCTCAATTCTGCTCGGTTTCCTGAAAAAAAGCTGACAATACGAGAAAACCTGCCGTTTTTTACCGGCAGGTTTTCTTATGCAAAAAATCCCGCTGAAAAAACGGGATTTGTTTAAAATGCCTGCTGAATGAATTTGTTTCTGATAAACGGTATTTTTAAAAAGAAATGAATGAATGTCCGTCTGATCCCCGGCTGGCTGAGCACGCTGTTCATCAGACGGTAGCGGTTTTGGTAAACGGCTAAAACAGATACGGCGCATAATGAGTAGATCAACAATTTTTTCATCTTATCCCTCCTGCCCCTATCGTTTGTCAAACAGCGAGAATTATTCCGGTGCAAGAAGTTTTTTATGCGATTAAGCGATGGTTTCAGATTCAGTCACGATCATATCGACCGGAATATCGTGGGGCATGCGGGGAATGCGGTCTGTCAGCTGGCAGTCAAAGAGAAGCGACACGGTACGGCCTTTATAACCGGACAGGTACCGATCATAATATCCTCCGCCGTATCCGATTCTGAAGCCTTCCCGGTCAAAAGCCACGCCGGGCACAATCACAAGGTCAATGTCATTTTGGGCGGCTTTTTCCGTCAGACTCTCGATCGGTTCACTGAGGCCCGCATATACGGTTTCCAGCTGATCATACGCAGAAAATGTACGGAACTCCATTGCTCCCGTCTGCGGAAAGCATTTTGGGATACAGACTTGTTTTTTCTCTTTCCAGGCCTGTTCAATAATCGGCCGTGTCGGAATTTCCAGGCGTGTCGAGATGGTAACGGCGATCACGCGGGCCTGTTTCCATTCTTTTAAAGAAAACAGCGTTTCACGCATGCTTCGGCATTTTTTCTCCCATTCACTTTCTGTCATGTCAGAAAGCTTTGCTTTTATATCGGTTCTGATTTGTGCTTTCACGTTTCTCAAACCTCCCTGAAAGACAAAAAAGCCAGAACTTTATTGAAAGCTCCAGCTTTTTCCGCTGTGTTAAACAGCTTATTTTGTTTCACGGTGTAACGTAGATTTTTTATCACGTGGGCAATATTTTTTAAATTCAACGCGGTCCGGATTGTTGCGTTTGTTCTTTTTAGAAATATAGTTACGCTCACCACATTCAGTGCAAGCCAAAGTAATATTAACGCGCATTATTTTCCCTCCAAACTAAATATCATTTACTTATTCAGACTTATATATAATACCACTATAATGGACGGAATGCTAGAGCTGATTTACATGAAATGTTGTTTAAGTGCAGAAAACATCAGTTTACGCTTCTGATCCTCTGAATGAGCTTGCGTCAGAAGAAGGCAAAATATGACGAAACAGGACAAAAAAGGGCTTTCCGATACGAAATCTATAGAGAAATAACCGTTTGCTCCCCGAGTAAAAAAGATTTTCCGACAAAATTCCGTTTTTTTCTCTATTTCCTTTAGAATGGCGGCGTTTTATGGTATAAAAAAGAAGGGCAAATTAATAATAGAAGGTGATGAAACGTGGAAATTGCTATTATTGCGTTGTTTATCGTCAGTATAGCGCTTATTGCATTCTCATATTCTCAAAGAGATCCGATGAAAGACGTGGAACAGGAGCTAGAAACGCTTCAGCTTTCCGCCATGCAGGAAATTTACAAGTTGAAAAAGAAAATGACGGTGCTTGAAGAAGAATTGCTGGAAACCAACCTCGTGATCCGCAAAGCCAAAAGCAGCGGCATTAACCAAAAAATCGCCAAACAAATCATTTCAAAATATAACAACGGAATGTCTGCGGAAGCCATCGCAAAAGCGGAGCACGTGTCTGTCGAGGACGTCAATACCATTATTAAAGATAATGAGAAGGTGCTCGTATGACAAAACGGGGCATTCAGGCTTTTGCAGCAGGCATGATTTTAGCGACGGCCGTTCTCGCCGCTGTCTTCTATTTGACTGACCATGACCAGGCAGCCGCCGTTAAAACTGAAAAAACAGCATTGACAGAAAAAGAAGTAAACAGCTACCTCGACGATCAGCACAAAGTCTCCGTCAACCGGGATGACTATCAAAAACTGCTTGATTCTAAAGAAAAATCATTAAACAACGACCAAAACACAGACGCTAAAAAGAAAAAAGTAACATACAAACTGACGATTAAAGACGGAATGAGCACTGCTGATGTGTCATCCATTCTTGAAAAAGAAGGGATTATTCCTTCAGCGAAAGACTTCAATGATTACGTCATTGACGCAGGCTACCACAAAGAAATCCGCGCCGGCCATTTCAAAGTCGACTCAGATATGAGCTTTAAAAAAATCGTCAAAACATTAACCCGCTAAAAAAGCTTGCAGGCATCGTCCATTCAGATGGATACGGCCGGCAGGCTTTTTTAATAGGCATATAAAAAGGACCCGGTCAATGGCCGGGCCCGTTTTTTTATCCGAATTTTCCGGTGATATAATCATGTGTTTTTTGATGATCCGGCTGACAAAATATTTTTCCTGTATCGCCCCACTCCACCAGTTCGCCCATATAGAAAAACGCGGTTTGATCAGAGACCCTCGCAGCCTGCTGCATGTTATGAGTCACAATGACGATTGTATACTTTTCTTTCAATATCAAAATCAGCTCTTCTATTTTCCGCGTGGACACGGGATCAAGAGCGGACGTCGGTTCATCCATCAGAAGGACGTCCGGTTTGGTGGCGAGCGCCCTTGCGATGCACAGGCGCTGCTGCTGACCGCCTGACAGTGAAAGCGCCTGCTGGTGAAGGCGATCCTTCACTTCATCCCAGAGCGCAGCTGCTTTTAAAGATTCCTCAGCGATTTCAAGCAGTTTCTTTTTATTTTTTTCGCCGTGAATTCTCGGACCGTACACGACATTCTCAAATATTGACTGGGGAAACGGATTGCCTTTTTGAAACACCATACCGATCTGTTTTCTTAATTCTGCCGCATCCGTCTTTTCCTTCAGCAGATTGCGCCCGTTATAGATCATGTCGCCTGTCACTTTGACATTCGGATCCATTTGCAGCATTAAATTTAATGTTTTAATAAAAGTGGATTTCCCGCAGCCGGACGGACCGATGATCGCAGTTACCTTCCGCTCCTCAAAACCGATCGTAATGTCTTTTAAAGCCTGATGGGCTCCGTACCATACGTTCATGCCGTGAATATCAAATAAATTCTGTGTGTGCACCGCTTCCTTCACAAGACTCACAGTCCTTCCCCCTATCCGAACTTTCCGTTAATGTAGTCATCTGTCTTTTGCGCTTTAGGA
Organism: Bacillus sp. jun7; assembly: GCF_051034795.1. Lineage (NCBI taxonomy): Bacteria > Bacillati > Bacillota > Bacilli > Caryophanales > Bacillaceae > Bacillus > Bacillus sp. jun7. Next base: position 3,845,153 of record NZ_CP093219.1, on the reverse strand, counting down.
CTCGTAAAAATTTGTTCTGTCTGCCCGTATTCCACCACTTCCCCGTTTAAAAAGAAAGCCGTTCGGTCAGACACCCTCAGCGCCTGCTGCATGTTATGCGTAACGATAATAATCGAATAATCTTTTTTCAGTTCTGTCAAAAGCGTCTCGATTCTGGCGTTTGAAATAGGGTCCAGAGCGGATGCCGGTTCATCTAAAAGAAGCACGGCAGGTTTCATCGCAAGCGTACGGGCGATACAAAGGCGCTGCTGCTGGCCGCCTGATAACGACAGAGCCGATGAATGAAGCCGGTCTTTGACTTCATCCCAAAGCGCCGCCTTCGTTAAGCTTTCCTCGACCGCATCATCCAAAACGGCTTTCCTGCGTTCCCCTGCATACTTCAGCGCATGTGTGATGTTATTGTAAATGGATTTCGGGAACGGATTCGGTTTTTGAAACACCATACCGATCTCCCGTCTGAGAGACACGACATTAATCGCTTCACCCAAAATATTCAGCCCTTCATAAAGGATCTCTCCCTCGCTTCTTGCCGAAGCAATGGCATCGTTCATTCTGTTAATCTGTCTCAAAAATGTTGATTTCCCGCAGCCTGACGGACCGATCAGAGCCGTCACCGCATGTTTTTCAATATTCATGTTTACATCTTTTACCGCTTGTTTGTCACCGTAATAAATTGATAAATGCTTCACTTCCAAAATCGAAGACTCCGGCGAACGCTTTGTCTGTTCCGCTTGTTCCCTGATGATGTGATCAATCATGTTTTCGCCTCTTTCCGATTAATTTGCCGTAAGCTTTTTATAAATGACAGACCCGAGCCATCTCGCAGAAAGGTTAAACAAGAGAACCGAAATCACCAGCACCGCCGAGCCGCCGTTTGCAATCGCTTCGGCGTCAGGGATAATTCCCTGCGTATTGACACTCCATATATGAACCGCCAGCGTCTCAGCCGGCCTGAAAATGTTGAAAGGAGATGATTCAGAAAACGGGTTCAAATCCGTAAAGTTCAGCCGCGGCGTTGTCAGCCCAGCTGTAAATAACAATGCGGCCGCTTCTCCGAATACTCTTCCTGATGCCAGAATGGCTCCGGTTAAAATTGAAGGAATCGCACTCGGAATCAGCACCGTTTTGACGGTATGCCATCTCGATACGCCTAAAGCGAGAGAAGCTTCTTTCAGCTCCTTAGGGACTGCAGTGAGCGCGCCTTCTGTCACCCGGACCATAACGGGAAGGTTAAAGACCGTTAATGCGAGCGCGCCCCCGATAATCGTGTAGCCCCATCCGGTCAGGTTTACAAACATCAGCATGCCGAACATCCCGATAACAATGGACGGAAGCGAAGACAGCACCTCAATACACGTTCTGATAAAATCGGTGATTTTATTTCGGGGCGCATATTCAGCCATAAAGACGCCGCCCCCCACACCAAGCGGTATCGTGATCAGCATGGTGATAAACAGAATGTAAAAGGAGTTAAAAAGCTGATCCCGTATTCCGCCGCCTGAGGCAATGGCGCTCGATTTTGACGTAAGAAAATGCAAGGAGATTTCAGAGACGCCGTGAATAAGAATGTACAAAAACAATCCTGCCAAAATCGCCGCGATTACAGCGGCGCATAACCCGAATACACCGGTGGCCAATTTATCCGTTATTTTCCGGTTCATTACACTTTCCTCCTAGATGACAAGTAGCGTATGAGCAATATAAACAGAAACGACATGATGAGAAGAACAAGCCCCATAGACCATAACGTATTATTTTCAATACTGCCGTATGTGGTATGGCCCATGTTTAACGTGATAATCGTCGTTAATGTTCCCGCCGTATCAAGCAGGCTTTCCGGCAGAAGCTTTGTATTTCCGATAACCATCTGTACGGCGAGTGCTTCTCCGAACGCTCTTGCCATCCCGAGCACGACAGCGGTCAGCAATGTCGGAAACGCCGCCGGGATAAGCACCTTTCTGATTGTCTGCCACCTCGTCGCACCAAGCGCATATGAACCGTCGCGAAGGTGTTTCGGAAGTGACGCAAGCGCATCAGCGGAAATCGATGTAACAGTCGGCAGAATCATTACCGAGAGTACGATCGTCCCCGCCAGAAGGCTGTGACCCGTTCCGCTTGATTTAAATGAGCCGATAAACGGAACCAATACTGTAAGACCTATGAATCCATAAACGACGGACGGAATGCCGACAAGCAGCTCAATTACCGGCTGCAGCACCTTCTTTCCCCAAGTCGGCGCAATTTCCGTCATAAACACGGCACCCGCAATACCGAGGGGCGCTGCGATCAGAGCGGACAGAACCGTGACCGCAAATGATCCGAAAATAAAAGGCAGCGCGCCGAACTCAGGTTTTGCCTGGGTTGGATTCCAATTCAGACTTGTTAAGAACTCAATCGGGCTTACACCATTTACAAAAAAAGATTGCAGCCCCTTTATGCCGAGAAAAATTGTGATCGCCGCTGATGCCGCAATGATAATCGCGGCACACACAGACACAATCACCCTTCCGCGGACTTCATCCAATTGCCTGTTTTGTTTTGAGCTTATTAAGCGTTCGCTTACAGACTCTTTTTCTCTGTGATTTATCATTTGTTTACACTCCTATAAAGAAGAAGAGGCGGGGAGCCCGCCCTCCCCTCAGCTTTGCTTGCCGTTTGCGTCACGTGTGACTTTCATATCAGAGATCGGAATGTAGCCCTGATCTTTTACGATACTTTTCTGTACTTCATCGCTGTTCATATAGTCAAGAAACGTTTTTGTAAGGCCTGACGCTTCATCTTTCGTATAAGAGTGCTCGTAAGCCCAAATCGGATACTCGCCTGTGACGACGTTTTTCTCTTCCGGTTTGATGCCTCCGATCGATAAAGGCGTTACTTTGTCATCGTTTATATAAGAGAATGCCAGATAACCGATTGCTCCCGGCGTTTCCGCAATGATTTTTTTGACTGTATTGGAGGAATCCTCTGTAATGCCCTCTGCAGGCTCTGCTCCGTCAAGAGCATATTTGACGAACGTAGCGCGTGTTCCAGATGAATCAGGACGGTTCACGAGTGTAATTTTTTGATCTTTACCGCCAAGCTCTTTCCAGTTTTTAATTTTTCCTGTAAAGACGTCTGTCAGCTGTTTTTTGGTTATATCCTTTACGCCCGCACCGGGGTTGACCGCAGCCGCCATCGCCACTACCGCTACTCGGTGGTCTTTTAGGGCTTTCGCATCAATGCCTTCTTTTTCTTCAGCAAAGACATCTGAGTTGCCGATTTGCACTGCCCCTTCAGACACTTGCGAAAGTCCTGTTCCTGAACCTCCCGCTTGCACCTGCACATCAGCATCCGGATGTTTTTCCATAAACTTTTCCGCCGCTGCCAGTACTAACGGCTGCATGGCTGATGAACCAGAAATGGTTAAAGAACCTGATGCTTTTTTATCCTCACTTGCAGATTGACTGTCTGTCTTGCCGCTTTCCTTTGCATTTCCGCATGCTGCAGCAACAATCATAACAGCAGCCATCAGAAGCATAAGCATCCATTTGTTTTTTTTCATTTCCTGAATTCCCCCTGCATTTAATGTGTAATTTGTCCTACACGTATAGAGTAAAGGGTTCTTGTAAAATGCGTATAAATCAAGTGTTAAGGTTTTGTAAATCCGGATGTTTTTTTGTATAAAAAAAACGCTCACAGGTTGTGAGCGTTTTTCTGTTAGTTGCTTGTATTGCCGTTTTCAGCGTCTTCCTGAATTTTATCTTCGTTTTTCTGCTTCGTATTATTATCTTCTTGTTTCTTTTTCAGCTCAAAGTATTTGTCCAGAGCTGCTTCCCCGATGTCATTAGTTATTGAATACCTGTCATTGTAATTTTCATAAGCCCATGGAACCACTACCGAAATAGCAACTTCAGGATGATCTGCAGGAGCATAAGCCACCAAAGTTGTGTTATAAGTAGAAGCACCAGTTCTTGATTTTATAGGTCCATCATAGAAAGCTTGTGCTGTTCCAGTTTTACCGGCAGGGTGATAACTTTTATTAGCAAAATTTGCTCTCGCAGTCCCTTGAGCTCCATTCATAACAAGTTTAAAACCTTGTTGAACACGTTTAATTTCACTTTCAGTCATATCAAGACGGTTCATCACTTCCGGATTAACAGATTCAACGACGGCCCCGATACCTTTTTTTGAAGGTTTTCTTACTTCTTTCACGACTTGGGGCTTCATACGATAGCCGCCATTAGCAATGGTCGATACATACTGAGCCATTTGAAGCGGAGTGTATGTGTCATATTGGCCGATCGCAAAATCAAGCAAGAAACCTGACTGTCTTTTTGTTCCCACATATCCTGTAGCTTCGTTAGGCAGATCAATTCCTGTTTTTACCCCTAAACCGAATTCACTGAAGTAATAACGAAATTTATCAAATGCGCTGTAATCAAGCGGAAGTGAATGTCCTGATATATATTTACCCTTACCAATTGCAATCGCAGTTTTGAACATATAAACGTTAGATGAACGCTCAAGTGCAGTTAAATCATTTATCGGCCCCATTACACTTACCGATTTTTTAGGAGGAGAGCCTTTAATATTTAAAACTTCATCCGTAAATATATTTCCGATTTTAATAGCTCCTGTTTGATAACCTGTTAACAATGTTGCCCCTTTTACAGCTGAGCCCATGTTATAAGAGGAAGTCATTGTTCCTAGTGCATAATCATCAATTTTATATTTGCCGCCTGCTTGTTTAATCTGTTTACCCGCCATTGTAAGCACTTCTCCATTACGGGGATCCATCATTACAACAAATGCTCTGTCAAGCAACTGTGTACTCGGTCTTGCCTTTGCAGCCCTTAAATTTTTCTCAATAATTTTTTCAACGTCTTTTTGCAATTCGGTATCTATAGTGAGTACTAAATCATCCCCGGCTTTACCTTTTGAAACCGTTTCTGTATCTGTTACGTTTCCAGAGGAATCTGTCACATTTCTCACTTTCTCTTTTTGGCCCTGCAGCAGATTTTCATATTGATACTCTAAATAACTTTTTCCTACTCTGTCATTCCTGCTGTAGCCGAGTGACAAATAATGCTCAAGAAGATTTGAAGGGAGTCCTTCATTGGAGCTCGAGACACTGCCGAGAACTGATTTTAACAACCCTTTATTTGGATAAGACCGTTCCCAGTCAGACGTCACGTCAACTCCCGGCAGTTCATCTAAATGTTCGCTGACGACGGCCATTTCTTTTGCCGACACCCCTTCATTTTTGATGTATTGAGGCGTCAGTGAGTAGCCTGAATCCATCTGCCTTTTGATTGCAAGGATCTGCATATCTTTTGAAGTGAGCTCATTCAGCTGTTTGTCTGTGATACGTTTCAGCTGAAGCTGATATAAATCATCTTCAGACAGTTTTTTGTCTTCAGCTTTTTGCTTTTCTTCGGCCGTAATCAGTTTTTTCGCTTCATCAGGCCTCGTTAACATCCAATAGTCTTTTTTATCCCGCTCAGTCACCTTTTTGGTGCTTACCTTAATCATACCCGACAGTTTTTTTGCGATTTTTAAACGCTGCGCCTGGGTGGTTGAGGCTGAACGTGTATATGTAATCGCATTTAATGCTTTATTCGTTACGATGGGATTTAGGTTCCGGTCGTATATTTTCCCTCTCGGAACCGCCGTGCTGACATCAGACTCCTCCTGCTTATTAGCGGCGTTTTTATAATCATCACCCTGAACGATCTGCTTGATGCCAAGCTCGACGATAATCCAAGTAAAAATAAGAAACGCGGCCAAAAACAAAAAATTAAGCCGGATCGGCAGTGATTTTTTCTTTTCTTTGTTTACAGCTATTTTCTTTTTATTTCTCCTCATGACATCACCTTTTCTTATTTACAGAAAGAAATGACACCTTCTGTTCAGGTGCCATTTTTCATTCTAAAGGTTTTTTCGATATTTTTCTACAGATAACCCTTTTATCTTTCTCCTTTTATAAAATTCGGTTCCGCCGCCTGTTTTTGTCGGTCTTCTTCTACTGTTTCATCAGAAGTTTCCGTATCCAGTCTGATGTCTTTTATAAAGTAATAAATCAGCGGATGGCCGGCTCCGAGCAGCACGAGCGCCGCCGGTATTCCCACTTTTTCCTTGAATAATGTAACGATTACAAGGAAACAAAGGATGGAAACGATCCGGCCCGCATTTAAAAATAACTCCCTGAGCACAATGTATTCAATTCTGGCTTTTCTGGCAAGACGCGCCCGGCCTATCACATCATATGTAAGCGAGACATACGGCACGAGCAGAACTGGATAGCCGATCGCAATAAACACTCCGTACAAAAGGAGCGTCGTGAAGCTCATTTTAAAAATGATGAGAAACAGGGCGCCGTACAAGATCAATCCGCCGATAAGAATCGCCTTTTTCCGCGCTCTTTTTTTGATGAGCCTTGATGCAAAATAATAGGCAAAAAAAGAAACCGCGGAATTGACGAGACCGAATGTTCCGAGCGCCAGCTCACTGTTTGTCGCAATGAATACAAATACGCTGATTAAAAAAACAAAAATCCCTTCTCTCAAGCCTTGAAAAAAGTGCGCGTTGGTAATCCGGCGCCAATTCAGATTCGTATGGCGCTCATCAAAAACTTTTTTCAGCATAAACCGGCCTTTCGACTCCCTCCGCTTCAGAAAAAAGCTCATGACCACGGCAAGGGCAAATAAGCCGAGCGACAAGCTGAAAATGATTGTATAACCCGTATTGTTTTCAAGTCTTGAAATGACATATCCGGCTACAATCGGACCGATCATGCCCGCCGATGAAGACAAAATGCCTAAAAACCCGTTAAAAAAATCTCTCGTTTCCGGTTCCGTGATTTCGAACGTCAGCACATTAAAAGCCAGCCAGTAAAAGCCGTATCCAACTCCGAGCACGGCCCCTATCAAAACGAGACGGGAAGCCGCAGTTTCTCCGGCAAGCAGCACACTTAAATAAAAAGCAGCCAAAAAGATAACGCCGAACCTGAGAATAAACACCCTGTCAATTTTTTTAGCCAGCCGGCCGGCCAGCAGAAAGGTAACCGGCTGCATCGTTACGACCGACAAATTGTATATGGCCAAATCAATAAATTTTCCCGACTGCTTCCACAAATACACGTTGACAAATGTATTTGACAGCGCGATGCCCAATGAGTAAAGGCCGCCAATCGTCAATAACAGCAGCAGCCCTTTATTTATTTCGATGTCGCCGATAATTTTTTTTATTTTGCTCATCATTGACTCCCCTTTACTACACATTAGTTTGTCTCACTCAAACTGAGATATGTAAAAGGATTCAAAGTCAATAAAAAAACAAGGCCTCCCGCGGGAGACCTTGTTTGATCGAACTATTTATTTTGCTTCGCTGTAAAGACGGGCAACTTCATCCCAGTTCACAACATTCCAGAAAGCTGAAATGTAATCAGGACGGCGGTTTTGGTAGTTCAGGTAGTACGCATGCTCCCAAACATCAAGACCGAGGACAGGCGTTTTACCCTCTGAAAGCGGTGAATCTTGGTTTGGCGTGCTTGTAATTTCAAGTTTGCCGTTGTTTACAACAAGCCAAGCCCAGCCTGAACCGAAACGGCCGGCAGCTGCGGCGGCGAATTTTTCTTTAAATTGATCGAAGCTTCCGAACGTGCTTTTGATCTCTTCAGCAAGCTCACCAGTCGGTTCGCCTCCGCCGTTCGGAGATAAAAGAGTCCAGAATAAAGAGTGGTTGGCATGTCCGCCGCCATTGTTGCGGACAGCTGTGCGGATGTCCTCCGGCACTGCGTTCAAATCAGCAACAAGCTCATCTACAGATTTCTCTGCAAGCGCTGATCCTTCGATCGCTTTGTTGAGGTTTGTCACGTATGTGTTATGGTGCTTCGTATGATGAATCGTCATCGTTTCCTTATCGATATGAGGTTCTAAAGCATCATAAGCGTAAGGCAATTCTGGAAGTTTGTAAGCCATAATTTTTTTCCTCCTTTAAATATATGTACTGAAATGCCGCTTAACGCGAACTTTTCTAATCTCAATGTAACAAAAGAAAGCATGGTAATCAATGAAAAAGCTCACAATCCGGCGATTCCAGCAGACATATTACACTTTATCCGTTCACTGCCGAAATTAAACCTTTCTAAAGCACCGTCCATAAGAAATATCCGATCATAAAGAGCTGAATGACGCCTTTTGCCGCCACGCTTGTTAAAAAGCCGATTAACGAGCCGAGCCCCACTTTTGCCGCGGACTTGATATCCTTTTGATGAACAAACACCTCAGCGCAGACAGCACCGATAAACGGGCCTATTATAATGCCTGCCACGGGAATAACGAAGGGCCCTATCAACAATCCGATCGTGCTTCCCCAGATTGCCGCCCTGCTTCCTCCGTACCTTTTAACGCCAAGTAAATTTGACACATAATCAGCTGCAAATAAAACGGCCGCAAATACCGCCTCAATGAGCCAAAACAGGTAAGAATAAGGACTGAAGGAAAACAAAAATCCGTAGAGAAGAAAACCGGCCACAATAAAAATAACGCTTGGAATCACCGGATATACAAGCCCGATAAAAGCAATGACGAAGACCGCAATGATAATCAGCCAATACAAAACACTCATGACAAAAACACCCTCCTTTGTTTTGCGGGCGATCACCGCTTCCCGCTTTATCTTATTATGTATGATTCCTTATCACCGCTTTAAATACTCTCACTTGTGTTCATCCCCTGTGAACGATACAATAAGCAACATATACCAGTTTAGGCTAGGAAGTGAAGATGTTGAACATATTTACGGCTTTATTGAAAAGTACATACTCTCCGGCAGATATTGCAAAAACACGGTTTCAGGGGATAGGAAAAGCGATCCTTTATGTATTTTTGCTGTCTGTCCTTTTTACGCTGCCAAGCGCTTATTACCTTTGCTCCGGCACCGTAAACTCAATGAACGGTTTCAAAACCGTGTTAAAGAAAGATTTCCCTGATTTCAGCATTTCAAACGGAGAATTGCAGACGAAAGCATCCGCCTCTAAGGAAACGGAAGCGAACGGGTTCGTCATCGTGTTTGATCCCACAGATGCTTACGGCGCTAAACAAATAGCGGCGAAACAAAATGCGATCGGCATTTTGAAAAATAAAATGGTGCTTGCTGTAGACGGACAGGCGACAGAAATGAATTATTCGCTGATGCCTGCCGATATCACAAAAAAAGAAATCATATCAGCATTAAACCAAAATAAAACAATGATCGTCACCGTCCTGTCCGTTTTGCTGTTCATCATGACAGCGGCCGGCAAATTCATTGAAGTATCATTTCTCGCCGTCATCGGCCTGATATTGAAAAATGCGCAAAGAAAGACATTGAATTACCAGCAGCTCTGGAAGCTTTCGGCTTATTCCATTACACTTTCGACCATATTCTTTACGATCATGCGCGCGCTTGTTATTACGGTGCCGAGTGAATTTTTAGTGAATTGGTTTGTAAACTTTATCATCCTTTTCCTCGTCTTAAAAGAGATACCGCGAAGTAAAACAGCTGTGTAACAAAGACTGCCCCCGGCGGTCTTCTTTTTTGTCATGAACAAAACGGGACAAGCATACAATGAAGTAAAAATGTATGCGGGAGGCGGTTGGAATGAAGCGGCTTACTTTTGTATTCGGCAGTTTATTTGTGATATTCATTATCTTTTACGATCTTAAAATCGGCACGATCCCTTCTCAAGACCTTCCAGCATACGCAGCGGCGGCACAGCCAGCCCAACAGGAAGCTTCATACAGAACGGTTACGGTCAAAAAAGGCGATACGGTGATGTCGATAGTCGGCGCACATAAAGCGCCAGATGATATTGCACAAGATTTTGAGGCGCTGAATCCGAATGTAAAAGCAAACGCCATTCAGGCAGGCACCGCTTATAAATTCCCCGTCTACCGCAATTAAACGTTAATTTCTTGTCAGTTCGGCAAATACACTGTTACAATATAACATGTAAATAGAAGTTGCCTGACATGTAAAAGGCTCAGCCTGCAAAAGCGGTAACTACAATTAAGGAGCGATTGACAAGTGAGTGAAATCACACATCGTACAAAAACGCGTCCCGTCAAAGTGGGACCTTTAACAATAGGCGGAAATAACGAAGTCGTCATTCAGAGTATGACGACGACCAAAACACACGACGTAGAAGCAACAGTTGCGGAAATCAACCGTTTAGCCGAAGCCGGCTGCCAAATTGTCCGGGTGGCATGTCCGGACGAACGCGCTGCTAACGCGATTGCCGACATCAAAAAACAAATTTCCATCCCTCTCGTTGTCGATATTCATTTTGACTACAAGCTTGCATTAAAAGCAATTGAGGGCGGGGCCGACAAAATCAGAATCAACCCGGGTAACATCGGCCGGCGCGAAAAAGTGGAAGCCGTCGTAAAAGCGGCGAAAGAAAAAGGAATTCCGATCCGGATCGGCGTAAACGCGGGATCTTTGGAAAAGCGTATTTTAGAAAAATACGGCTATCCGACTGCTGACGGAATGGTTGAGAGTGCGCTTCATCATATCAAAATCCTGGAAGACCTTGACTTTCATGACATCATCGTCAGCATGAAAGCCTCTGACGTCAATCTCGCCATAGAAGCATACGAAAAAGCGTCAAAAGCATTTGATTATCCGCTTCACCTCGGAATTACAGAATCGGGCACGCTGTTTGCCGGAACGGTAAAAAGCGCGGCCGGACTCGGAGCGATTTTAAGCAAAGGAATAGGAAACACGCTCCGGATCTCTCTGAGCGCCGACCCGGTTGAAGAAGTGAAAGTAGCCAGAGAACTGCTGAAATCATTCGGTCTCGCTTCAAACGCGGCTACGCTTATTTCATGCCCGACATGCGGACGGATCGAAATTGATCTCATCAGCATCGCAAATGAAGTGGAAGAATACATTTCTAAAGTCAAAGCGCCGATTAAAGTAGCGGTTCTCGGATGTGCCGTTAACGGACCGGGAGAAGCAAGAGAAGCCGATATCGGGATTGCCGGCGCGCGCGGCGAAGGACTTCTTTTCCGCAAAGGCCAAATCGTCCGCAAAGTCCCTGAAGAAACAATGGTCGAAGAGCTCAAAAAAGAAATCGACAAGCTGGCAGAAGAACACTATGCAAAGCTTGAAGCAGAAAAAGCAAAAGCAGAACAAGAAACACAAAAAGCTTGACGGATATTCCGCCAAGCTTTTTTTTGCGTTGTGTTAAAAAAACGGTGTAATGAAGATGCCAAGCACAAGGGAAACAATACCGATTCCCATCGCCCATCCGCCTAAAGCGCCTGCTCCTCTTCTTCTGGCGATATAGCCGACGATAATGCCGCATGCCCCTAATAAAACAGGGAGCACAAACAGGGAAATGATAGAAATAGCCAATGCTGCATACCCTATCCCCCGGCCTTCACTTACTCCGTCCCGATTATCATCACGGTCTGCTGCCCGGTCAGAAGCACGATATGGCTCTGAGATTTCGGCCGCTGTTTCTTCTGAATAAACATCACGCGTGATATCGGTTCCTTCCGATCCATGATCTACATAGTAATCGTTGCCTTTTCGATTTTCGTAATCGTATGCCACCTTCAATTCCCCCTTTTTCTTTTATGAAAGGAGCTTTTTTAGTTTCCGCGTTTTTTACGAATTCATGTTTGCTAAACTTTTCTGGTATTGTTAATTGTTTATGTTACACTTGAAGGGATGAATTTATAGGAGTGTGGACATGTTACGGTTAGGTATAGATATTGACGGCACAGTTACGGCACAGGATACATTTGTCCCTTATTTAAACCGCTCATTTCATCTTTCCATTACCTTGGATGATATGACTGATTATGATCTGACGAAGCTTTTGAACATTACAGACGAGGAATTTTGGGAATGGATGAACGTTCATGAAGCAGCCATATATAAAGAAGCGAAGCTCGCGGAATTTGCCAAGCAGGCACTGGACGGACTGAAAGAAGAGCACCGTCTTATCTACATTACGGCAAGACGCGGCCACTTAGAAGATGTTACGCTGGACTGGTTTGCAAACCGGGACATTCATTACGATCACATTGAGCTTGTCGGAGGCCATCACAAAGTGGAAGCCGTCAAAAAACACGGCATTGATTTATTTTTCGAAGATCACCACGGCAACGCGACAATGATCGCAAAAGAAGCAGGCATTCCGGTTATCCTTTTTAACTCCCCATATAATCAGCTCCCCATCGATTCCAATATTATCAGGGTGCAGAATTGGCTTGAAGCCGTCGCCTGGGTTCATAAAAACAAACACAGCTTTCAGCATGTTAAAAGCTGAAAAAAACCTCCTGTATAAGCAGGAGGTTTTTTATCGGCACGCCGGACAGGTGCCGTAAATTTCAAACTTATGGCCGCTGATTTCATACCCTTCCAAATCATCGTGCAGCTTATCCATCGGACAGGACTCAATTTCCTTCGTTTTCCCGCAGGTTAAACAGATAAAATGGTGATGATGATGGGTATAAGAGCATGTAAAACGGAACAGTTTTTCTCCGGAAAGCTCCGTCGTTTCCAAAATGCCGAGTTCTTCATATAACGAAAGATTTCTGTATATGGTATCAAAGCTCAGACCCGGATAGTCGTCATTTAATGCGGCAAGCACGTTTTTGGCGGTCAGATATTTATCAGAATCAGCAAAAAGCTGCAGCATGTCTTCTCGCTTACTCGTATATTTATACCCTTTTTCTTTCAGCAGGTTCAACGCTTCTTGTACGTTCATGAGGACCTCCCCTTTACAACACGGTATCGCTCCAAAAAGAAAATGGCAGCTGTCTGAACAGCAGGCCATTTTCTTATGATGTATCAAATTATACCTATAAAATGATGAAAAGTAAATGAAAGCCTAGTGAATCGCGGTTTTGAACTTACCGCCCCTCGTTTCATGGGTATTCATGATCGTAATAAAGGCGTTTTTATCAATTTCAAACACAATGGATTTCAATTTAGTCACTTCAAGCCTTGTCACGACCGCGTAAATGACTTCTTTGGATTCATCCGTATATCCGCCTTTTCCCTGAAGCTTGGTGGTTCCCCTTCCAAGCCGATGCAAGATTGCATCTGAAATTTCCGCATACTGATCTGCCACAATAATGACCGCTTTTGTTTCATCAAGCCCCTGGATGACGGCGTCAATCGTTTTCATGGCAATATAATAAGTCATGAAAGAATACATCGCCTGCTCCGGACCGAACACAAAACCGGCCCAAATAAAAATAAACACATTGATGAGCATAACGAATTCTCCGACTGAGAAGGGCAGCTTTTTTGTGAGAAGGATACCGAGTATTTCAGTACCGTCCATCGAGCCTCCGTTTCGGATGACAAGGCCTACCCCGAAACCGAGCAAAAGCCCGCCGAATACCGTCGCCAAAATAGGCTGGGTCGTAATGGCCTCCACATGGTGCAAGGAGGATTCAATCAGCGCTAAACCGACAATTCCGATAACAGTAGAGATGAGAAATGTTTTTCCGATATATTTATATCCGAAAATCATAAATGGAATGTTGAGTAACACAACGAATAAGGCGAAATTGAGGAGGGGATTGGACATAAAGAGGTGGTCTAAAATTAATGAAACACCGATAATGCCTCCGTCGATAAAATTATTAGGGACCAGAAACAATTCAATACTTACGGCGGCTGAACCCGCCCCGATCAGAATCATGATGACCCTGAAGATAAAGTGTAAAAATGATTCTCTTTTGTGCTGTTTATTTGGGGTCATAAAATCTCCTTTCCTGTAATAACTATTTTAAACAGTAAGCAACTTCATTTTACCATTAAAAGCCGTAACATTTTAATGATTTGCTCAATACATTATGTCTAAAGAGGTGAAAGTATCGATGATTTTAATACAAAGAATTATTTTGCAGCGGCTCAATCAAGTCACTGCGGACGATCTTCTGAAATATTCCAAGCAATACGGAATCAGCATTACGAGAAGTCAAGCGGCTGAGGTAGCGGCTCTGATGCACGGAAAAAACATCAATATTTTTGATGAACAGGAGCGGCTGCGCCTGCTGAAAAAAGTGGAAACGATAACCTCAAAAGAAACGGCTCGGAAAGTTGACGAACTTTTCAATCAATTCTCAGGATAAAAAAGGAGGGCAATTCCCCCTCCTTTTTTATTGAGCTGATATTTTTTCAAGAAGCTCCTGATCAAACTGCTTTTCTTTCAGCATTTCGATTTCAAAACGGTACGGCGGCTTCTTATTTTTCTTGTCTTCGCCTACATACGGTGTTTCGAGGATTTTCGGAATATCGGCAAGCTGCTCGTGATGAACGATGTACTGCAGAGCGTCAAAACCGATCTCTCCGAACCCGATATTTTCATGGCGGTCTTTCCGGGCGCCTTTAATATTTTTACTGTCATTCACATGAAGGACTTTTATCCGATCGATGCCGACGATTTTATCAAACTCGTTAAGAACGCCGTCAAAATCATTGGCGACATCATATCCTGCATCATGGGTGTGGCAAGTGTCAAAGCAGACGGATAGATGTTCATTATGCGTAACCCCCGAAATGATCTCGGCCAGCTCTTCAAAGCTTCTTCCGCATTCTGATCCTTTGCCCGCCATTGTCTCCAGCGCAATCTGCACGTGTTGACCGGGAACAATCACTTCGTTTAAACCTTCAATGATTTTTTTGATGCCCGTTTCAGCCCCGGCTCCGACATGCGCTCCTGGATGAAGCACGATCTGTTTCGCGCCGATCGCTGCCGTTCTTTCAATTTCAGAACGCAGAAAATCAACGCCCAGCTCAAACGTTGCCGGATTTGTCGTATTTCCGATGTTAATGATGTACGGCGCATGCACGACAATCTCGTCGATGCCGTTTTCCTTCATATGGGCGCGGCCCGCTTCAATATTCAAGTCTTCAATTTTTTTGCGGCGCGTATTTTGGGGAGCGCCCGTATAGATCATAAATGTGTTCGCCCCGTATGAAACGGCTTCCTTGCTTGCGGCAAGGAGCATATGTTTTCCGCTCATTGAGACGTGTGAGCCTAATTTCAGCAACCCGATTCCCCCTACTTTCCTCTGTTAGATTGGTTTCTTCTCTGCTTCTTTCTGATTTTTTCCATTTCGTAGCTCATTTTCTTTTTATAGCCCGGCTTTACTTTTTTCGGCTTTTTCACAAGGCGTTTCGCCATTTGGTCAGCCTCATTTGCCGTCTTTTTGCGATTTTTGCGGCGGTGGCGGTCATCGCCTTTCTTCCATTCGCCGTTTACAAGCTCCGCATATTCAAACACAATACCCATCTTTTCGAGTCTTACGAGCGCATCTTCGTCAGAAAGCTCATAAATGGTCAGTGCTTGGCCTGATGAACCGGCGCGTGCGGTTCTCCCGACGCGGTGAACATAAAAATCCAGATCGTCCGGAAGCTCATAGTTGATGACGTGGCTTACGCCTTTAATGTCAATTCCTCTTGCCGCAAGGTCTGTCGCAATGACATAAGTGAATTCCAGATCATTAATCTGCTTCATTACCTTCTTACGCTCACGCGGCGTTAATCCCCCGTGCAGAAGACCGATCCTCATGCCCTTTTCAGTCAGGTATTTCGCAATATGGTCAGCCGTGTTTTTCGTATTGGCAAACACAATGCCCAGATAAGGGTTCAGATGAGACATCATATCAAAAAGCAGTTTGTCTTTATCACGCTGTTTAGAAGGAACCAAAACATGTTCAATCTTTTCGGCTGTGATTCTTTTCGGCTCAACATGCGCGTACTTCGGATTTTCCATATACTTTTTCAAAAACGGCTTCAGCTTTTCCGGAATCGTAGCTGAGAACACAAGCATCTGAAGTTCTTCCGGCATCCGCGATCCGATATAATCAACGTCTTCTAAAAAGCCCATGTCAAGCATCAGATCAGCTTCGTCAATGACGAGAGACTGCGCTTTATAGACGTTCAATGCCTGCGCCTTAATCAGATCCGCGATCCGGCCCGGCGTTCCGACGACGAGATGAGGCTGTGTTTTCAGCTTATCAATTGATTTTTGCTTGTCCGTCCCGCCGATGAAGCATTTTGTCCGGATCGGCTCATCTTCCGCACCCTGTGTGATTTTGAGCGCTTCCTGATGAATCTGATTGGCAAGCTCTCTCGTCGGCGCCGTGATAACAGCCTGCACCGTATCAGAACCCGGATCAATCCGATTCAAAATTGGCAATAAATAGGCGTGGGTTTTCCCCGTCCCCGTCTGGGACTGCCCGATCACGCTTTCGTTTTTCAGTACGGCAGGTATCAGCCGCTTTTGAATATCTGTCGGTTCATAAAAACCAAGGCGGTGAACTGCATCTATAATAAACGGTTTTAAGTTGTATCCATCAAATTTAGTTTCTTTCATTTTTCCCAGCTCCTTAAAGCGGCACATTCTGTGTCCATCATCACATTATAACCGATTTTATTTAAAAACACCATGTCTTGGGGGAATCCTGTTTTCGAGACAGAAAAGCAAATGCCCCCTCCGATGCATATTGTAATAGCAGAGAGACAGAAAGGAGGTACAAGTATGTTTCCACAGCAGCCGATGAGAAATATGGCGCAGCAGGGCCGGCCGTTGATGAATCCGCGTATGAGGATGGGAGGAAGACCGTCATTGCCGGGCCGGCAGCTGATGCAGCAGGGCCGGCAGCTTTTCCCTCAGCAGCAGATTGCCGGAGCGGGCCTGAGAAACGCAGGCACGGGCGGCGGAGGGGGCTTAAAAGGGATGCTTTCCCGTTTTTTACCCGGTTCAGGAGGAGGAAGCGCAGCCGCGTCTGCACCGGCGGCCAGCGGAGGAGCAGGTGCAGGACTGCAGGGAATACAGAACCTGGCAAGTCCGGCATCCCTGTCGAGCATGCTCGGCAACGTTCAGAAGGTGCTCGGCGTGGCGCAGCAGGTTACGCCGATGATCCAGCAGTACGGTCCTTTAGTACGGAGTCTGCCCGCCATGATGAAGCTTTACAGCCAATTAAGCAGCAGCGATGATGAGAATGAATCTGACGAGACAAAAGAAACAGACGAACAGGACAAAAAGGATGAAGCCGAAAAAACAGATGAAACAGAAGATGAAAACAAATCAGACGCCTCATCCAAAACATCAAAGAAGACGTCAAAAAAAGCATCCGCTTCAAAAGAAAAAGACGCCGCACAGGCAGAATCAGCGGAACAGCCGCGTCCAAAAAGAACATCGGGCAGATCAAAGCCGAAATTATATATTTAACATTCTTTGATATCTCACGAAAGATTAGCTATAATGAGATCAGAAGAATGCAAGATTTGAGCCGTTTAACTACGGCTTTTTATATTGCCTCTACACTCACTTTTGATAGGAGGACATCTACATTGGACGTTATCAAAATATCGCCGCGCGGCTACTGTTACGGCGTTGTTGATGCCATGGTCATAGCCAAAAACGCGTCACTCGATAAAACATTGCCAAGACCTATATATATACTCGGAATGATTGTTCATAATAAGCATGTCACAGATGCGTTTGAGGAAGACGGCATTTACACGCTTGACGGCACAAACCGTCTGGAGATTTTAAAGAAGGTGGAAAAAGGAACCGTTATTTTCACAGCTCACGGGGTATCTCCGGAAGTAAGAAAAGCCGCTGAGGAAAAAGGGCTTGTTACGATTGACGCCACATGCCCGGACGTCACGAAAACACATGACTTAATCCGAAAAGTAAAAGCTGAAGGCTATCACGTCATATACATCGGCAAAAAAGGCCACCCCGAGCCTGAAGGAGCCGTCGGCGTCGCTCCTGAAATCGTTCATCTCGTTGAAACAGAAGAAGACGTGAGAAATCTCGATATTCAGGCTGAGAAATTAATCGTTACAAACCAAACGACAATGTCCCAGTGGGACGTCCACGATATTATGGAATCAGTCAAAGAAAAGTACCCGCACGTGGAATACCACCAGGAAATCTGCCTGGCCACACAGGTTCGTCAAGAAGCTGTATCAGAGCAGGCAAAAAAAGCGGACTTAACCATTGTTGTCGGCGATCCGAAAAGCAATAACTCCAACAGGCTGGCTCAAGTGTCAGAAGAAATCGCCGGAACAAAAGCCTACCGAATCGGAGACATCAGTGAACTGAAGCTCGAATGGCTGAAAGACGTCAATACCGTCGCCGTTACCGCGGGCGCATCAACACCGACACCGATTACAAAGGAAGTCATCCGCTTTTTAGAGCAGTTTGACCACAACGATGAATCGACATGGCAGCTTGAACACAGTGTGCCGCTCAAAAAAATCCTTCCGAAAGTAAAAATAAAAAACTGAGGCCCGGGGCCTCAGTTTTTTTTATAAGAAGGTAAATGGGTTTGTATCTGTTTCGGAAGCGAAAATGCGCACGTCATAGTTTTTCTCTACGGCCATTGCCGTAAGCTTCTCAGCCGTGCCTTTTCTCATGATCTTTTCAGCATAATGCCCCGGGTCCACGACGTTTAATCCCATCATCATCGCATCATGCGCTACATGAAAATAAAGGTCGCCCGTCACGTAAACATCTGCACCTTTCCGCTTTGCCTGATTAATATATTTATTTCCGTCGCCGCCAAGAACCGCGACTTTTTTCACCTTGCTGTTTCGCTCTCCGACCATCCGGACTCCGTTAACGTCAAACTTTTCTTTCACAAACAGAGCAAACTCTTCAAGCGTCATGTCCTGCTGAAGTTTTCCGATCCGGCCGAGGCCTTTTTCAAGCGGAGACTGCTCCACCGGATAAATATCATACGCCACCTCTTCATACGGATGGCTTTTTTTCAGCGCTTTTACGACGGTTTTCTCCATACTTGCCGGAAAAACGGTCTCAAGTCTCACTTCATGGACGAGTTCCAGCTCTCCCGTCTGTCCGATAAACGGGTCTGCCCCCTCCAGCGGCTTAAAGCTCCCGATTCCCTCAGAAGAGAACGCGCAATGGCTGTAATTGCCGATATGTCCCGCTCCGGCGTTGCCGAGCGCGGTTCTTACAGCTTCTTCATAATCTTTCGGAACGTATACGGCAAGTTTTTTCATCGGGTCCGAATATGTCGGGACGAGCACTTCTGTGTCTGTCAGACCGAGAGCTTCGGCAAGCAGATCGTTAACACCGCCGTCCGCTACATCAAGATTCGTATGAGCCGCATATACGGCAATATCATGCTTTATACATTTCTCAATCAGTCTTCCGCCCGGCTGATCAGTGGTGATCTGTTTAAGCGGCCGAAAAATCGGCGGATGGTGGGCGATAATTAAGTCAACTTTTTTCTCAATGGCTTCATCTACCGTTTGTTCCAGAACATCCAGTGTCACCATGACATTTTTCACCGGCTTATTCAATGTACCGATCTGCAGTCCGATTTTATCTCCTTCCACCGCATAAGCCTTCGGTGAAAATTGTTCAAACAGCTGGATGATTTCCTGTCCGTTCACATGTTTAGGCATGTCCGATTACCTCCTTCAGCAGAGAAATCCGCTCTTTCAATTCAGCTAATTTTTCATGATTTTCATGCTTTGCGCTGCGGCTGATCTGTTCATAAATTTGTTCAGTATGCTTAAGTTCCTGGCTCCATTTCCGAAGAAACACTTCGTTCCTCTCTTTTAATAAAAACGGACCCGCAAGCATTCCTGCAGCCATCGGCACGTCCCGATACGGCGCATCACGGTCGCCAGTTTCCGCAACGAGGATTTCATAACACTTTCCGTCTTCTTCGAGAATCACTTCATCAAGCAGTTCATAACCTTCCTGATACAGCCACTCTCTTATATGAACGGCATGAATATTCGGCTGCAGAATCAGCCGTTCACGCCCCGTCAATTTCGTTTTTCCCGACTCCAAAATATGAGCGACCAGCGCTCCGCCCATGCCAGCGATCGTAATGGCGCCGGCTTCTCCTTTTTCAAGGACGCTCAGCCCGTCACCTTTCCTTACGGAGATAAGAGTGCTTAAGTCCAGTTTTTCCACCTGCTGTTTGGCGGATAGAAACGGTCCGTCTGTAATTTCACCGGCGATTGCGCGGCTTGCCAAATGATTCAAAACGGCATAGCAAGGGAGGTACGCGTGGTCTGACCCGATATCAGCAACCAGGGCACCCGGAGGGATATATTCCGCCACAGACTGCAATCTTTTAGATAACTTCATTTCATTCACAATATCACAACTTTTCTCAGGTTCTTTTTCCTTTACTATCATATAAAAAAACCGCCCGAAATCCAAGCGGCGGATAGAGTTTTTCATATGTCTTTTATATAGGGACCGGTAAGGCTTTATTTAATGTCAGAAACCCATTTTGCCATGTCATCCAGCTTTTCGGCCGGCACAAGGCCCGCGGGCATCCCGTTGCCGCCTTTTTCAATTTTTGTTTTAATCTCAGCGACATCTTTTCTTTTGCCGACGCCTTTTAAGTTCGGCCCTGACACACCTTCATAGTTTTCCCCGTGACAGGTGATACAGTTCGCTTTATAAATCTCTTCAGGTGAAGCGTTTGCAGTTTCCTTCTCGGCATTTTTGCTTTCACCGCCGCTTGCGATCTGATGCGCATCTCCATTGCCTTTTACAGCTAAAAAGAAAGTCAGCCCTATTCCCAGCACTGCAATGAGCAAAAAAGGAATCAGCGGATTCCACTTCATATCTCCATCCCCCTTTTTCATTCTCCCCCTATGTAAACACTTCTAATTCTAACTTATTTTTACAAAAAGTAAATGGTCTTGCTCAGCAATTTCATTGATTTCACAATTTATACAAAAAGCAAAAATAACTGTTTTGTTTATCACAAAATTATCTTTATTCTATTGTATAATGAATTGTATACGCTTACAATAAAGAATATAAAATAAACTTATCTCATTTTCCCTCTTTCAGGACATGCCGCATTTTTTCCGAACCCATTTGCAAAACATATGCTTATCCAGTAAAATAAAGGTATATTATCCATATATCTTATACATAAAAAAGAACGGATCAAAAAGACCCGTTCCATTCTATTCGAGAAAATCCTTCAGACGTTTGCTTCTGCTCGGATGTCTCAATTTACGAAGCGCTTTTGCTTCAATTTGGCGAATACGCTCTCTCGTTACTCCAAACACTTTGCCGACTTCTTCTAAAGTTCTTGTGCGTCCGTCATCCAGACCGAAACGGAGACGCAGCACGTTTTCTTCACGATCTGTCAACGTATCCAGCACATCTTCCAGCTGTTCTTTTAAAAGCTCATATGCCGCATGATCCGACGGAGATGTCGCTTCCTGGTCTTCGATGAAATCACCGAGATGTGAGTCGTCTTCTTCACCGATCGGCGTTTCTAAAGAAACTGGCTCTTGAGCAATTTTTAATATTTCACGGACTTTTTCAGGCGTAAGATCCATGTCTTCAGCAATCTCTTCCGGTGTCGGCTCTCTGCCAAGATCCTGAAGAAGCTGACGCTGCACCCGGATTAATTTGTTGATGGTTTCCACCATATGAACCGGGATACGGATTGTTCTCGCCTGGTCAGCGATGGCGCGTGTAATCGCCTGTCTGATCCACCAAGTCGCATACGTACTGAATTTATATCCTTTACGGTAGTCAAACTTCTCAACGGCTTTCATGAGACCCATGTTTCCTTCTTGGATCAAGTCTAAGAAAAGCATGCCGCGGCCGACATACCGTTTAGCAATGCTGACAACTAAACGAAGGTTTGCTTCAGCCAGTCTGCGTTTAGATTCCTCGTCACCCTCTTCAATTTTTTGAGCGTAGGTGATTTCTTCTTTAGCAGAAAGAAGATTTACCCGTCCGATTTCCTTAAGGTACATGCGGACTGGATCATTGATCTTTACGCCAGGCGGTACGCTGAGGTCATTAAGGTCAAATTCTTCTTCGGCTTTGGCAAGCTGTTGAATATTAGGATCTTCCGTTTCTTCATTTTCACTAATTAATTCAACACCTTGTTCTCCTAAAAATTCATAATACTCATCCATTTGGTCTGATTCAATTTCAAAGCTGGACATGCGTTCAGCAATTTCTTCATATGTTAAAACACCACGTTTTTTTCCAGTTTCAGTAAGCTGCTCTTTTACCTGGTCTAATGTAAGTTCTGTTTCTGTTTCGTGGGTTTGTTTATCAGCCATTATGGATCCCTCCTTCCAAAGCTTGCAACGAATTCTAAAAGCGGTATGTTTCTTATCCGCCCCGGAAGCCTTCTCTCTTTTTCAGCATGCAGGGCTGCGGATAATAAATGACAATTCATGATGAGGTTAAGCGATCTATTTGCTCCTCCGCAAGGAATCATTGCCAATCAGAACGCAAGCCTCTTTTTGGTGTTACTTTAATGATCGGTTCAATGCAACAATTTCTTGAGCCAGAGACGCAGCTTTCACGAAGTCTTTCTGCCTCTCCGCATCCGCTCTTTCTGCTTCTTTTTCCTTTATCATTGACCATTTTCGGTGATCCAACACTTTTTTTACGTAATCGGATAACTCGGCCTCTGAGAGCTCCTCGTTTACTTGGAGCATCCCTATATCTGAAAGCAGCTGGCTGATTTCCTCATCCTGCATTCTCGCCATAAGATGCTGCGGCGTCATGTCAGCACCCTCTTCATAAACAGCGTACAGGTATGCTGCCAGCGCACGATGTCCGTCAATGTTAAATTCAAAGCCGACACGCTCAATCACTTTCTTTATGACGTTTCGGTCTCTCAGCATATGAGCGAGCAGAAGTCTTTCCGCGTTCTCATATGCGGGACGGAGACGGCGCCGTTTCGCTTTTGTCGTCACCCGGGCCCGTCTTGTCTGCGGTTCGGCGTTTTTGTCGCCGGGGGCGTTTTGTCTGGCGTAGATGGAAAGCTGTTCCGTCAAAGATTCTACCGAAAGAGAAAATTCAGAGGCGAGCTGCTTCACATACATTTCCTGCTCAAGCGACCCGGAAAGAGCGCTGATTTCTTTCAGCACTTCTTTCATGTAAGCGAGCCGGTCTCCTTCGTCAGATAAGTTTTTCCCTTTGCGGAAATATTGCATTTTAAAAGCCATGACCGTAACGCTTGCATCAATGATATCGGTCCGGAATTTTTCTCCGCCCCGGGTTCTGATATAATCATCAGGATCAAGCCCGTCAGGCAGCATGCTTACTCTTACCTTACAATCGGCTTTCTGGAGCAGGCCGGCCGCTTTCAGCGTAGCTTCGTACCCGGCTTTATCCGAATCGTAGCAGAGAATGACCTCCTGAACATTTCTTCTGAGGATTTTCACATGCTCTTCGGTGAGCGACGTCCCCATTGTGGCGATACTTTCTTTTACGCCTGAGCTGACGGCGGATATGACGTCAGCGAAGCCTTCAAACAGAACGGCTCTCTCCTCTTTCCTGATCGGCAGGCGCGCCTTATGAAAGTTATACAGCAGCTTAGATTTATGAAACAGCGGCGTTTCCGGGCTGTTCATATACTTCGGCTGCTGGCTTCCGAGCGCCCTTCCTGAAAAAGCCGCCACGGCTCCGTGGTGATCATGAATGGGAAACATAATTCTGTTTCTGAAACGGTCAAAATACCCGCTGCCGTCTTCCCTTCTGATCAGCAGACCCGCTTTTTCCATCAGTTCTTCCTCAAAACCGCGCTTTTTCAAGAATTTCGTCATGAAATCCCAGGAATCCAGCGCGTAGCCGATTTCAAACTCATCTATGAGCTCTTTCGTAAAACCCCTTGATAAAAGGTAATCTAACGCTTCCTGGCCTTCCTTTGTATTTATTAGCAAATGATGGTAAAATTTCTTCAGAAGCTCGTGGGCTTCCGCCATCTTCTGCTCTCCGGAAGATTCCGGCCTGGATGCAGAGTGAATCGTTATATCATCAGGGAAATCAATCTGATATTTATCCGCAAGGTGAGAAACAGCTTCCGTAAATGAATAGCCTTCCATCTGCCGTAAGAAAGAGAAAACGTTCCCGCCCGCTCCGCATCCGAAGCAATGAAAGATCTGCTTATCGCTGGAGACGGAAAACGAGGGCGTGTTTTCCCCGTGAAACGGACAGAGCCCAAAGTAGTTGCGGCCTTGCTTTTTCAATTGGACATAATCACCTATGACTTCAACAATGTCTGCTGACTGCTGCACCTGATTAACTACTTCATCTGGTATGCGGTTTCCCATCTTATAACACTCCGTCGTACATTATTCGATGTTTTGATTTGAAATCCCTTCATCATTCGACAGGATTTTTTTAAGCAGGGTAACAAATCGATTCCGATCTTCTTTATTTAATTTTTTAGGTCCTTTGGAATGAATGCCGCTTCTTCTCATTTTGCCTGACATATGACGGCTCATCAGAGCGAAGTCAATCGTGTCTTCAGTATAAGAACGGCCCCTTTCCGATAAGACGGCAATATTTCTGTTCAGCAAAAGAGATGCTAAACCGATAT
Organism: Bacillus sp. jun7; assembly: GCF_051034795.1. Lineage (NCBI taxonomy): Bacteria > Bacillati > Bacillota > Bacilli > Caryophanales > Bacillaceae > Bacillus > Bacillus sp. jun7. Next base: position 3,820,785 of record NZ_CP093219.1, on the reverse strand, counting down.
CCTGCGTGACTACGACGTCTCCCGATCTCACATGGTTTGCGATATATAAATCTGCCGCTTCTTTATGAGGATCAACGTATACCCAGTTCTCGTCTTTGCTTCTGGAAAGCTGGTAGTGTTCAAATGATGCGACGAAAATAACCCGAACGCTGAATTGCGATGCAATGAGCATTATTTCCTCTTTTACGGGGCATGCGTCTGCATCGACAAAAATCGTCTTTTCTTTTTCATTTAGAAGACTAATTCTCCATCCCTCCATCAATCTCCTGCATAAAAACAAGCGAAATCGCATATGCTCCATGACTGCGGATCTATTTTGAGCTTTGTCGAAAAATTTCCGGGAGTTATTCTTGACATCTTACCCATAATAGTTTATTCGTATCACACGAAGCTTAAACCTAAAAATAAACATTTTATCACAATTTTTTATTATAATACAAACTTCGCGAAGATGCCATCCTTTTTGTTTATTCCCTATTTGCATACCCAAAAACCCAGGATAAAGCGTCCTGAGTTATCGGCCCTTTGTTTTGAGATGATGAATGATGTTCGCTGTTTCTTCGACTGCTTTATTCGAAACGTCAACGACTTGGCAGCCGATCCGGTCCACGATTTTCTCAAAATACTCCAGCTCTTCTTTAATTCTGTTGATATTGGCGTAAATGGCTTTGTCATTTAAGCCGAGAGATTTTAACCGTTCTTTACGTATATGGTTCAGTTTATCAGGGCTGATTTTTAAGCCGATACATTTTTTCGGATCAACGCTGAACAGTTCTTCCGGCGGATCGACCTCAGGAACGATCGGCACATTGGCCACTTTCAGACGCTTATGGGCAAGATATTGTGATAATGGGGTTTTAGACGTTCTGGATACTCCGAGCAGGATGATATCGGCTTTTAAAATGCCTCTTGGATCTCTGCCATCGTCATATTTGACGGCAAACTCGATCGCCTCGACCTTTTTGAAATAATCTTCATCAAGCTGGCGGACGCGGCCGGGCTCATATTTGGCGGTCAGACCGTAAGCCGATTCCATTTTATCGATGAGCGGACCGATAATATCGTAATACAGCACATTCGCTTTTTCCGCTTGTTCAACCAGGTATTTGCGCATTTCAGGAACAACGAGCGTAAAACAAATAATGCCGCCGTCCGCTTTGGCGAGAGACACGACTTCATTAATGGTGCCGATATCTTCCACATAAGGTATTCTTCTGATATGCGTATCATCGGCTGAGCCGTTAAACTGGCTGAGCGAGGCTTTTACAACGAGTTCGGCGGTTTCTCCGACTGAGTCTGATACTACATAAATGATGCGATTGTCCATGTTATCCCCCCGTTAGTTTTCAAGCTTATATGATTTCATTTTCTGATAAACTGACAAGTATCTTAGTCATATTCGTTTTGGTAAACCGGCCGATGACCTCAAAGCCTTTATCCGTATCTTTAATAACGGGCAGGGCATCGATCTGTTTTTCAATTAAATACTTGGCGATGTCCATCACATAATCATCACGCCGGCAGACGGCGATATTCGGCATTCTTGTCATGATAATATGAACCGGTATTGAGGCAAGTTCCTGCTGGCCGATGCTCGCCCGCAGCAAATCTTTGCGTGACAGCACACCGACTAAGACAGCATCACGATCTACGACAAATAACGTGCCGACATCTTCTAAAAACATGGTGCAGATGGCATCGTATACCGAGACATTTTCATTGATGACAACAGGGATCGATTGAAAATCTTTCACTTGCAGCTTTTTCAATTTATCCGCAAGCAGCTGATTTCCCGTTTTCCCCGTATAAAAATAACCGACCCGCGGACGGGCCTCTAAGAAGCCTGACATGGTGAGTATGGCCAAGTCCGGCCGCAGCGTGGCCCTCGTTAAATTGAGCTGCTCTGCGATATGCTCTCCGGTAATCGGGCCGTTTTCCTTTACAATCTGTAAAATTTGTTCTTGCCGTTTATTTAATTCGATCGTACTCACCACCTTTATGGAAGGGTTTCTTTATCTATGTTTTCATTCTGTGATGTTTATGTAAAAGGGGAAAAGACGATTGCCGATCACACAGCAACCGTCTTTTTCTTTATTTTACAATAAGATGATTCATATTAGCAAAAGACTTGATCACATCTGCAAGAGCGGTCATTTGCGCTAAACGGTTGGTTTTTAATGCTTCATCGTCCGCATTTACCATCGTGTGATTAAAGTAATCTTCGATCGGCTCTTTTAATCCGCTGAGCACGGCAAGCGCCTGTTCATAGTTTTTGGAGGCAAAGCTTTCCGCGACACTGTCTTTTGTTTTTTCATAAGCGTCAAACAGCTTTTTCTCCTGTTCATTTTCAAACAGATCCGGCTTGATATCGCGGCTCTCGCCTTTTTTGCTGATGGAGATAACCCGGCCGAGTGATTCAGCCGTTTCTTTAAAGCCGGGTGTGCCGAGGTGCTTCTCAAGCACTCTTGCCTTATGAACGGCTGCATACGGCTCAAGTTCTGTGCTGTCCAGAACGGCTTCAATAACGTCATGACGGATGTCTTCAGCGTTTAAGACGTATTTCAGACGCTGTGTAAAGAAATCAAGGAGCTCATTTTCTTTTTCCGTTTCTGTCAACGACAGCAGTTCTTTAAAAGAAATGCCCCAGTTGCGGTCGATCAGAATGGAAACAATGCCGCTTGCCTGACGGCGCAATCCGTACGGATCCTGAGAACCTGTCGGAATTACGTCAATGCTGAAGAAGGAAGCAATCGTGTCCAGTTTATCAGCTAACGCCACGACCGCGCCGGTAAAGGTTGAAGGCACTTCTCCCCCGGCCGCTCTCGGCATATAGTGCTCATTGACAGCGGCAGCGACGGCTTCATCTTCACCGAGCATGCGCGCATATTTTTCTCCCATCACGCCTTGAAGCTCAGGGAACTCATAGATCATATGTGTAACCAGGTCAAATTTAGAAATCTCTGCGGCGCGCTTCACAAGTTTTTGCGTCTGTTCATCCGCTTTCAGGCGGACGGCAAGTTTGCCCGCAATGGTGACCACTCTTCTCACTTTATCCCCGAGGGAGCCGAGCTCTTCATGGAAAACGATATTTTCCAGTTTCTTCACGTTTTCATCAATGTTCAGCTTTTGGTCTTCTTTGTAGAAGAACGCAGCATCTGAAAGCCTTGCTCTCAGCACTTTCTCGTTTCCGCGGGCAACATTTTCAATTGCATGGCTGTTCCCGTTTCGCACCGTAATAAAATGAGGAAGCAGATTCCCGTTTTCATCTTTTACCGGGAAGTAGCGCTGATGCTCTTTCATTGTTGTCACGAGCACTTCTTCAGGGATAGAAAGAAACTCGGATTCAAAAGATCCGTAAAGCGCCGTCGGATATTCCACCAGATGGTTGACTTCGTTCAGCAGATCCTCATCGACCGGAATGTTCCATTTCTTCTTGGCCGCAAGCGCATCCAGCTGGCTTTGGATCATTTGTTTGCGTTCTTTCGGGTCAGCAATGACGCTTTGTTCTTTCAGCAGCTTTTCGTATGATGACGGCGCATCAACAGATACTTCTTGGCCGAGAAAGCGGTGTCCCTGCGTGTTCCGGCCCGTCTCGACATTTGTGATTTCAAACGGAATGACGTCTTTTCCAAAGAGGGCGGCAATCCATTTGATCGGACGGATATAGCGCAGATCCTGCGTGCCCCAGCGCATGTTTTTCGGAAAATGCATTCCGGCAATCAAATTTTCCAGCTGCGGTAAAAGTGTCTTCGTCTCTTGTCCCGCCTGGAATTTTTGAACGAAGACATATTCCGTGCCGTTTACATCTTTTATATACAGGTCATCCACTCCGGCGCCTTGGCCTTTTGAAAATCCGATAGCGGCTTTTGTCCAGTTTCCGTCAGCATCCAGAGCGATTTTTTTCGCAGGGCCTTTTGCTTCTTCCTGAATATCAGCCTGTTTTTCTGCTACGTCTTTTATATATACTGCCAGACGTCTCGGCGTATTAAAAAGTTTCACTTCGCCGTGGGCGATATTTTTTTCAGCAAGCCAGCCGGTCAGCTTTTCACCGAGCTGCACTATGCTGTCATGTAAAAACCGCGCCGGCATTTCCTCGAGTCCGATCTCTAAAAGCAAGTCTTGTTTACTCATGGGAAGAGCCCTCCTCTTTAAGCATTGGGAACCCTAATTTTTCCCGTTCTTCATAATACGTTTTTGCCACTTTTCTCGCTAAGTTGCGGACACGGCCGATATATCCCGTCCGCTCTGTCACCGAGATCGCGCCTTTTGCATCAAGCAGATTAAATGTGTGAGAGCATTTCAGCACATAATCATAGGCCGGATGCACAAGCCCGTTATCCATTTGTCTGATCGCTTCTTTTTCATAGGTGCTGAACAAATGGAAAAGCATATCCACGTCAGATGTTTCAAAAGTATAAACGGAATGCTCGTATTCAGCCATCATAAATAAATCTTTCACAGTAAATCCTGACGTCCATTCAAGATCAAAGACGTTTTCTTTATCCTGAATATATGACGCGAGACGTTCAATACCATATGTGATCTCAACGGACACCGGTTTACATTCAATTCCGCCCACCTGCTGGAAATATGTAAACTGAGTAATTTCCATCCCGTCAAGCCATACTTCCCAGCCGAGACCTGCACAGCCTAAAGACGGGTTTTCCCAGTTGTCTTCTACGAAACGGATATCATGTTCAAGCGGGTCAATGCCGAGCGCACGCAATGAATCAAGGTAAAGCTCTTGAATGTTATCAGGCGACGGCTTAATAATGACTTGGAATTGGTGATGCTGATAGAGCCTGTTCGGGTTTTCACCGTACCGTCCGTCCGCAGGCCGTCTGGACGGCTCAACGTAAGCCACTCTCCACGGCTCCGGCCCGATGCTTCGTAAAAATGTATACGGGCTCATTGTGCCTGCGCCTTTCTCCACATCATACGACTGCATGAGCACACAGCCTTCATTCGACCAGTGCTTCTGCAAGGTTAAAATCATATCTTGAATGTTCATTTCAAGCACCTCCACTTTCTCCATTCTTTTACAAGTGCGGCGGCAACCAAAAAACTCCCGTCTCTATGCTTGCCGGCCGCAAACATAGGGACGAGAGTTCTCCCGCGGTTCCACCCTAGTTGCTGAGGATGTGAATCACTCAGCCTCTTTTTAAAGGGTTGCTCGAGAATGCCTTTCGTTGCGCGCTCATCCTTAGCTTACACTGTCCTAAGGTCGCTTGTATGAGTTGGACGCAAGTACTTCTTTCTGTCACTGCAACATATTTTATAATAAATGATCATATAAAAAGATGGGCAGAATGTCAACTTTTGTTTTCATCCAAAAGGTTCTTCATGCTTTCCATCTGGTCTAAAAACCGTTTTGACTTTAAATAAAGTCCTGAATATTCCTCGTAATACAGATCAATGACCTGTTTAATTTCGTTTTTGGTTTCCTGTTTTAACGAGACGCTGCCGAGCCTTCCGATATCAAAGTAATAAAAAAGCCTTAGCAGCCTAGCCGTTTGCGGCGAAATCGGAACTCTGTACGGATCCTTTTCAAAGCAGCGGTGGCAGATAAAACCGTTATCTCTTATCGAAAAATGAAACGTCCCTTCCCCGCTTTTGCAGTGGACACAATGATTCAGCTCCGGATACAGCCCCATGACGCCGAGCATTTTCATCTGCACGATGAAGGTGATCACGTCCGGGTCAGTCCCGTCATTCAGCCTCTTAAAGGATTCGAGAATCAATTCGAATAAATAGGGGTTCGGTTTCTTCTCTTCCGTTCCTTTGTCAGTGAGTTCAGCGATAAAAGCGGCATACGCCGTCAAAAATAAATCTTCTCTGATCGTTCTCATGCTGAGAATCATTTCACCCTGCTGGAGCGTGCCGAGTCCGGATGTTCTTTGCATTAAAAATGATCCGTACAAAAACGGCTGGCTGACTGCTGACAGCCGGCTGGCTGACTTCCTGGCGCCCCTTGCCATGACGCCGATTTTGCCGTGTTCCCTCGTCAGCAATGTCACGATTTTATTCGTCTCCCCGTAGTCATTCGTACGGAGCACGATTCCTTCACATTTAGTCAGCATTTCCGCACCTTCCAACAACGGGAGGGGCCAAGAGGTTTACAAAATTGGAAAATCAATTCGGGCTAGCTCATCTTCCGGTTCTTCGGGTCTTTCCAGGTTCTCTTTTTCCAGTTCTTTAAAAAGAAGGTACGTATCAACACTTCCTGTTTGAGAAAATACGTTCCAGGTAAAATTCAACACAAAAAACCCACCTTTCATCATTAAACTAGCTTGCCAATCCAAATTCTTACCCTTATCTTGACCTGATGTCCTCCTTTTCATGTTAAACAAATTTTGCTAACGAAACCCTGTTTCTGTGAGGTAATCCCACACATCAGGCATGCGCTTTAGATGAATTAATATTCATCCTCTTTGAAGCCGAAATCACGCAGCTGAGACATTTTATTCCGCCAGTCCTTCTGCACTTTCACCCATAATTCGAGGTAAACGCGTGAACCCAGCAGCGCTTCAATATCAGCCCGCGCTCTTTTGCCGACTTCTTTCAGAAGCGCTCCTTTTTTCCCGATGACGATCCCTTTTTGAGAATCCCGCTCGACCACAATGGTGGCGGCGACATGGACGGAGCCGTTCTCCTGCCCTTTAATGGACTCGATAGCGACAGCGATGCTGTGCGGCACTTCTTCCCTTGTCAGATGGAGCACCTTTTCCCTGATCAGTTCAGAAATAATGAACCGCTCGGGATGGTCAGTCACCTGATCGCTCGGATAGAACTGAGGCCCTTCCGGTAAATACGCTTCAATCTGCGCGAGAAGGGTTTCGACGTTGTTCCCTTCCAAAGCTGAGATCGGCACGATTTCTTTAAACGGATAGCGCGTACGGTACTCATCAATTAAAAGAAGCAGCTGGTCGGGGTGGATCTTATCAATTTTGTTTACGATCAGAAAGACCGGCGTGGACGTCTGTCCGAGCTTTTCAATGATAAACTCGTCGCCCTTTCCGTACCCTTCTTCGGCGTTAATCATAAATAACACCAAGTCAACTTCTTTCAGCGTATTCTGCGCCACTTTCATCATAAAGTCGCCAAGCTTGTGCTTTGGTTTGTGAATGCCCGGTGTATCAATAAAAATAGTCTGCGACGTGCCGGTTGTCAGTACCCCTTGGACTTTATTTCTTGTCGTCTGGGGTTTGTCGCTCATGATGGCGATCTTTTGACCGATGACCCTGTTTAAAAAGGTAGACTTTCCTACGTTCGGTCTTCCGATGATAGATACAAATCCTGATTTAAAGCTTTCGTTCGTCATGTAAATCCTCCGATGAAAATGCGCCCGGCAATAATTCTTCCGCAGTCATTTCTTTTATTTGTCCTTGTAAGTTGGTCAGAATAACAAGCATATCCTTTGAGCACAGCTCGGAAATTACTTGTCTGCAGGCTCCGCACGGCGAAATCGGTCCCGGAGTATCCGCAGCCACGGCGAGCATCGCAAATTCCGTATCCCCCTCGGAAACAGCTTTGAATATCGCCGTGCGTTCAGCACAGTTGCACATGCTGTATGCCGCATTTTCAATGTTGCAGCCTCTGTACACTTTTCCGTCTTTGGTAAGAAGAGCGGCTCCCACTCTGAAATTTGAATACGGCACATACGCTGTGTCCCGTGCTTTTAATGCTTCTGCAATCAATTCTTGTCTGTTCATGTGTACTTAATTCCTCTCTTACCTTTATCCTGTATGATACCGCTGTCACTTTTATTTTACATAATTATGATCGATTTTTCACGCCCATTTTTGGCAATGTAAAATAATTGTAAGAATCTTCTGCTAACATATCTTCGGCAGGAAGATGAGTAAACCAATGATACACGATATCACGGCAAAGACGCAAACGGCTCCGGCGGCCGCGTCCTTTGCCGCTTTTGCGAGCGGGTGATACTGATCGGTAACTAAATCCACAACATGCTCTATCGCCGTATTTAAAAGCTCCAAAGCAAGCATCCCTCCGATCAGCACCAAAACAACGGCCCATTCGGCTGTGCTCAGCCCGGTGAGAAAACCGCAAACGATAACGGCGCAGGCCGCGGTAATATGAAATTGAAAATTCCGCTCTGACCGCGCCGTTTTCCAGATTCCCCTCCATGCATGGACAAAGCTCTTCAGGAACCTGCTCCACTCATTTTTATGATCTCGTGAGTCCATACTCATCCAGCAAATCCTTTTGCTTTGAAAACATTTCTTCCTCTTCTTCTTTTGTCATGTGATCATAGCCAAGCAAATGCAAAAAGCCGTGCACGGCCAGAAAACCGAGCTCTCTCATAAACGAATGGCCGTACTCTTCCGCCTGCTCTTTCGTTCTGTCTGCGCTGATGATAATATCTCCTAAAACAGGCGGCATGTCGGCGCCTACGATTTCAACCTCGTCTTCGCCTTCTTCTTCAAGCGCAAACGAAATGACGTCAGTCGGAGTGTCTTTTCCCCGGTAGTCTCTGTTGATTTCTCTGATTTCTTCATTTGTCACAATCGTGACCGATACTTCAGCCTGATCCTGAACGCCTTCTTTTTCCGCCGCGAATTGGAGCAGCTTCTCCACTTCTTGGAGCGCATCAGCTGAGACGCTGTTCGTTTCATCAACAATATCTATGAGTAAACCCATTTATTTCACCTTCTTCGTAGCCTCCGGATATTCAATCCGGGAGTGGAAAATTCCTTTTAAAGTCGCACATAGTGTTTTGGCGATCGTATCCAGTTCTCGGAACGTGAGATCACATTCTGAGAATTGTCCGTCCTGAAGCTTATCGGATATAATTCCCCGCACCAGTTTTTCGATCCGCTCGGGATTGGGATTATGCATGGAACGGACGGCGGCTTCAACGCTGTCGGCCACTGAGATAATAGCCGCTTCTTTCGATTGCGGCTTCGGCCCCGGGTAGCGGAACTCTTTCTCTGTAATCTGGTCGCCCTTTTCTTTCGCTTTATAATAAAAGAATTTTAAAAGGGACGTTCCGTGATGCTGCTCCGCGATATCCACAAGCTCTTTCGGAAACTTATAGCTTCTGAGCATATTCGCACCGTCTGTCGTATGTGCGATAATGATATTTTTGCTGAGCTGCGGAGACAGCTTGTCATGCGGATTATCCATATTCATCTGATTTTCAATAAAATATTGCGGACGTTTCGTTTTGCCGAGATCGTGATAATACGCTCCGACCCGTGCCAAAAGACCGTTTGCCCCTACGGCTTCACAAGCCGCTTCCGACAGATTTGCCACCATGACGCTGTGATGATATGTACCGGGTGTTTCCGTTAAAATCTTTCGAAGCAGGGGATGATTCGGATTAGACAGTTCAATCAGCCTCATCGTTGAAAGAATGCCGAATCCCGTCTCAAAAAACGGCATCAGACCGATAATTAAAACGGATGAAGCAAGTCCCGAGACGACCCCCATCAGCATCAGCGTTCCGATTTCAACAGGTGACAGCGCCGTATTTTGTATTAATAAAAGCGACAGCACGATAATCATATTAATAAATGAGACGAACAGTCCCGCCTGCAATATTTTTGATCTCGCATTGTGTTTCCCCAAAAACAGAATGCCTGAAATGCTGCTGATTAAATAGTAAATGCCGATGACGTAATTAAATGTTCCCGTCACACCCTGATTAAACATCATACTGCCGCAGATCGCCAGAATGATGCTTCCTAAAATGGCGAGCCTTTCATTGAGCAGCAGCCTGATTAAAATCGCGCCGGCGGCGATCGGCACAAGATAGCCGATATTGGTGTATTCAATCTTCTGAAAGAGACTGACGACTTCCATAATGACGAGAATAAGCGTTGTAATGATAGAAAACAGCAAAAGAGATTTATTTTTCAGCTTAAGCTCCTGCTGCTGTTTCTCAAAATAGTAGACAAGCGTGGCAATAAACAGCCCGATCATCAGAAGCAGACCGCTGATCGGTTTTAACAGGTTGGAATTATTCAAAAGCCCCGTCAGTTCAAGCTTCCTGTATACTTCCCGGTCGATCAGATCATTCTCTTCCACGAGAACCTGTCCCTGTTTGATCTGTACCGGCTGGACGCTGTCTGACGCTTCCTGGCGTTTTTCATCCGTCGCTTTCGGATCAAATACGTAATTCGGGATGACCGCGTATTTTCCGATTTCAGTCGCAGCCGCTAAATATTTTGACGGCACAGAAGCGCTTTTGAGCTCTTTTGCGACCTTATCCTTCGCTTCGGCAAGCTTTTCAGAAGGAATTTCACTGCTCATCACCGTATTCACCGCGGTAATGACGGAATCCCTCACAAATGAGAAATCTTCATTGTTTGCATGGAGAAGCGATTTAATGGCATCTTCCGAGACGGATTCATTGACATCCTGTGTCAGCTTGTTTTTCACCGATTTGACCAGTGATTTTTCCGAAGGTGACTTTTTGTCTTTTTCCGCATCTTTTTTCACTTCGCCGATGCTGTCAAAAATGGAAGTGATCAGGTCAAGCCGGTTGTCGGTATAGCCTTTTTTCAGAGTGTATTGATCTTCCACCGCATCTTCGGCCGCCTGTTTTTTCGATTCCGTCGCCTGCTGATCTTCCACTGTGGCGGGCGCGTAAATCGTCTTATCACTGACTGAAAACAAATCCAAATTAAGTGATTCAGGTTTTACATGAATAAAGAGCAAACCAAACATGATCGCTGAAAGCAGCAGGTACAGCAGCACATGGGCTGAGCGGGCATGTCTGAAACTGCGGAACCGTTCCCGGGCGCTTTTGCCCTTTCCCTTCTTTTTCAAAACAAGAACCTCCTCCCTGAAACATCAGGAACACATCATATAAAAATGACCCGATAACGGGAGATCGGGTCATTTTCGCATTACTTTTGCTTATCATAAGCTTCAATAATTTTTGCAACAAGCGGATGCCTGACCACATCTGTCTGGTCAAGTTCAATCACGGAGATGCCGTTTATGTCCTTCAGCATATCCTTCGCTACTGCAAGTCCCGATGTGACGCCTTTCGGCAGGTCAATTTGGCTTACGTCGCCCGTAATGATCATTTTAGAGCCAAAACCCAATCTCGTCAAAAACATTTTCATTTGAGCGGGAGTGGTATTCTGGGCTTCATCAAGAATCACATACGCGTCGTCAAGCGTCCGCCCTCTCATATAGGCAAGCGGGGCGATTTCGATAACCCCTCTTTCCATAAGACGCTCCGTATGGTCGCTTCCGAGCACATCATGGAGCGCGTCATACAGCGGGCGCAGATAAGGATCTACTTTTTCCTTTAAATCTCCGGGCAGAAAACCGAGGCTCTCGCCGGCTTCCACAGCGGGTCTTGTTAAAATGATTTTTTTAATGTGGCCGTTTTTTAAAGCATGCACCGCTTTTACGACCGCCAAATAAGTTTTGCCGGTTCCCGCCGGCCCGATGCCGAACACCATGTCGTTTTTCTTCATCGCCGCCACATATTCTCTTTGGCCGAGGGTTTTGACACGGATCGGTTTGCCTTTTGCCGTTTTCGTTATTTCCTCTTCATACATGCTTTCAAAATAGTCCAGTTCATCTTTTTTTGCCATTTTCACGGCATACAGCACATCACGTTCCGAAATCTCGATCCCCTTGCGAATTAAAGTAAGGAGCGAGCCCAATAATCTGTCAGCGATCTCAAATGTTTCATCATTCCCGGAAACGTAAATGGTTTCACCGCGTGTGATGAGGCTAATGCCCAGATCCTTCTCCATTAAATGTAAAAAGGCATCTTGGCTGCCGAACAAAGAAAGTGCTTCGTCCGGGCTTTTCAGTTTGTGATTAATCGCAAGTAAATGTTCTGCCATTCTTTAGTCTCCCTGAACAATAGGTGTGGTTTGAACGATATCTTCTATAACTTGGTAGAGAATAATCAACTTTACTTTACCATTCTCAACGGATTGGTGCAAAACTTTTTCACTTTCCACCTCTCCGCTGCCGTTTAATCGCTTTTCTACATCTTGTCTTCCCATTTTGATACCGGCCTGAACCGCTTCGCCTTTCGTATAAGTCCGCACGGTTGTTTCACTTTCTCTTGTCTGTTCTTGAACGTAAGACACCGGAAGCTTCATCCCCAGAAATTGAAACGGGTGCTTTTCTTCCTCTGTTTTCGGATGTTTCAGCGGCTCCTCATTAAATTCAAAGCCCCAAAAAGGCACGCCCCATGATCCGAAAGACAGCTTGTGCTTCGTCCTTACTTTACCCGTATATAGCGTAAATGATGTTTCAAGAGGCACGGTTACTTCAGACTTGTACCATGTTTCTCCGTAAATTTCCGCTTTTGAGGCGACTTTCCGGTCTTCATTTCCGATCAGTCCTGAGACGAGAAGCTGTCCTTTGTCAACGTGATCGTTCACAAAAGCCATCGGCTGCCCCTTTTGCACGAACATCCTTTTGATGACCGCCTTCTTTTTGGCAACGATATGGCGGGGGCTCACGTACTTTTCTTTTGTCGGTTCGTTTTTTTCGACCACTTTCATATGAAGGGCTGTCCCGTTCAATTCCACACCGACCCACGTAATATTATCAATGCCGTTTGTTAATGATTTTTGAATTTTCTCCGGCGTCATCATTAAAAATTGCAAACGGCCTTTTTTCACACCGATTTCTTCAAGGTGCTTTACCATCTGATGCTCGGTTTCGGGCTTGGCCCCTTTAATATCAATGTCCCAAATCATGTTGGACAAAAGAAACAATATAACGAAAAACATCACAAATCCCGCAGTGAAGCCCAGGTTTAATTTTGATTTGAGAAGCAGAAAGGGAAGACCCTTTCTTTTTGTAAAGCTTGCTTTGCATTCATGTTTTCTGATGACTCTTCTGAAAGCATGTACATCTTGAAGCTGAATCATCAGCAGAACACAGTCTTGCTTTTTTTTCACCGCAAAGATGGCGATTCCGTTTCTCGTGCATTCATTCAGCAGCCGTTCAATCCCTTTTCCTTTGACTTCCATTTGGACTTTACCTGAAAAAAATGACAGCCATTTGTTTTTCACATTATTTCCCCCCGGCTTTATGAATCGACATATCGTACGTGATCTATCGTGCCTTCCAAAAGGATTTCCTCTGGAAGGATTGCCTTAATGACCAAGTTTTTTCCTGATATGATACATTGCCCCTGCTTGAGCATCAGCCTGACTTCTTCTTCGCTGAACAGCAGGAGGCCTCTGTGATTCTCTATGTAGATATGAAGTCTGCCGACCATCGTAATACGAGGCAGATCCATCATAACGTCCGGGGGAATTTCCAATGCTCTTGTCAGCCATGCCTTTACACGATTCTTTCTTTGCCCCATAAAAAAAGAACCCCCTTTCATCTCATATGTATGATTTGAAAAGGGGTTCTAACACTTTATTTTTTACCGATGTTCCGCATGGTCCGATGCGGTTTTTTTGCACGGGGCGGACCCAAAACCTCACTGAATATAATGCCTTGGACCGCAGTTTCTTTATTTATTTTGAGGGCTGATTTCTTCAGAGATGCGTTTCGTGCGCGTTGAGATGTCAGCTTATGTTCAAGCCCGTTAAACATCTGCTCCGTCTCCGCTAGGCGCTTTTCAGCTTCCCTTCTTTTTTGCTCAAAAGGGTTCTCTTCTGAAACGGCAGGCAATTCTTCCGCTTCCGGCTTATGCTCTTTCTGCGGCTGTTTTTGATCCTGCTTTTTTGCCTGATTTTCGGGACGTGTACCCGGCGGCCGTTTTTCATCTTTGTTTTTCTTGCCGAATATTGCCGATATAATGCCGATGACGGCGGCAATGACGAGCGGATTTGTCAGAATCTCGTGCATATAGCGGCTCCCTCCTTAATAGAGAGGTTATTGTTGGTCTTCATCTTGCTGGTCATTCGTCAGCTTGCCGATAGAATCCCTCATGTCCGTATCCGCGTCGATATTTTTTATGTTCATATAGTCCATGACGCCGATGTTTCCTTCACGCAGCGCTTCTGCCATCGCAAGCGGCACTTCGGCTTCTGCTTCCACGACTTTTGCACGCATTTCTTCTACGCGAGCGCGCATTTCCTGCTCTTGGGCGACCGCCATGGCACGGCGCTCTTCGGCTTTGGCCTGCGCAATGTTTTTGTCTGCTTCTGCCTGATCCGTTTGAAGAATCGCTCCGATGTTTTTGCCGATATCAACGTCGGCGATGTCAATCGAAAGAATTTCAAAGGCGGTGCCTGAATCCAGCCCTTTGCCAAGTACGGTCTGCGAAATCATATCAGGGTTTTCCAGCACTTTTTTATGATTACCCGAGGAACCGATTGTCGAGACAATCCCTTCTCCGACACGGGCGACAACCGTCTCTTCTCCCGCTCCTCCGACAAGGCGCTCGATATTGGCTCTTACGGTGATTCTGGCTTTTGCTTTTACTTCAATTCCGTCCATGGCGACACCCGCGATAAACGGTGTTTCAATGACCTTCGGATTGACGCTCATCTGTACGGCTTCCAATACGTCACGCCCGGCCAGGTCAATGGCTGCGCAGCGTTCAAATGTCAGCTCAATATTGGCGCGCTGTGCCGCAATCAGGGCATTGACCACCCTGTCGACATTACCACCGGCCAGATAATGGCTTTCGAGCTGATTTGTTGTTGCGGATAGGCCGGCTTTGTGCGCTTTAATTAACGGATTGACAACGCGGCTTGGTATGACGCGCCGCAGCCTCATTCCGACCAAAGTAAAAATGCTGATTCTGACTCCTGCCGCAAGCGCCGAAATCCATAGCATCACCGGTACAAAGGTGAAGAATATGGCTAACACGATTATGGCAGCTGCAACTATTGCTAAAATCGCCAAACTTGACAGTTCCATCTAATTCCTCCTCAAGGTTATCATCTATATTTCTCTCACGACAATGCGTGAGCCTTCCGCTTTCACTACTTTCACCTGTCTGTCTTTTTCAGTGAACGATCCTTCCGAGACGACATCCAGACGTTCATCATCAATAATGACGGTGCCTGACGGTCTGAGGGCTGTAGCGGTAATGCCGACTTTCCCCAACAGCTCCGTCCGGTTCTGATTTGAAACATAACCGCTCTCCGTGCTTGTTGAATCAGTTAATATTAATTTTTTAAAGAATTTCATTCGTTTCCCCAACACCCTTGTTAATATGATAAAGGCTGTAATAGACACAGCAATGGCGATCAAGAGAGAAACCGCCATTACGGTAAAGCTGCCCGCAGCGAGAAAGAGGCTCGCGATGACGCCTGCAATACCGATAAGACCGATTATGCCTCCGGGCAGAAATATCTCTAAAAGGATAAAAACCAATCCCGCGCAAAATAAGAATACGCTGTCATAGCCGGCGAATCCGGCAGCGATATGCCCGGTGAAAAACAGCAGCATGGCCGTCAGTCCGACGGCACCCGGTATCCCGAGGCCCGGCGAGAACAATTCAATGGTCAAACCAAGCAAAGCAAGCGTTAATAAGACGGGGACAACAAACGGATTTGTCAGCCATCTGCCCAGTTTGCCGACGAAACCTTCTTTTGCATGGTGAACATCCGCTTTGTCAAAACCGAGCTTTGTATATAAAGCATCAAGGTTTGAAACCGTGCCCTCCGAATATCCGACTTCCTTGGCTTTTTCAGCTGTCAGTGTCAGCAGTTTTCCCTTTGGGGCGCCCGCTTCCTTTGCATTGATGGCGGGATCAGCCATAGCCAGGGCGTATTTCGGATTTCGGTTGTTTTTAACCGCTGCGTCCTCCATTTCTGCATGCCACAGTGATTGAGCCTTTTTGTCCGCCGCGTTTCCTTTTCCGTCAATGATGGCTGCGGCACCCATTTTTCCGCCCGGCGCCATATAGATTTCATCTGCCTGAAGCGCTATATACGCTCCGGCAGAAAGCGCCCGTTTATTAACGTAAGCGGTAACAGGCACATCCGCGCGGCCGATGATATCCGCAATATCCAAGGCTGATTGAACGGCGCCTCCCGGTGTATTGATGTCAAGAATAATGTGTGACGCGCCGGACTCCTTCGCTTCTTTGAAAGAACGCGATAAAAACGAGGCGAGCCCCTGTTCGACATTTTTCTCAACCGGGATGACATAAACCGATGGATGATCAGCTTTCGCGTTCAATTGAACCCCTAATAAAGATAATACAAATAAGCCCAATAGAGCAACAGCAATTCCGGTTTTTTTTCGGAACAAGGCAAATATACCCTCCTTCCCGTTTCGTTCTTCTTTATATACGTAACAAATGTACTTTAGTTTCATTTTTTATGTATAAAAAAAGACATCTCTCTAGGAAAGATGTCTTTTTTCTTGTCAATTAAGATAATTGACTGCTGACAAGTCTGTTAATTACGCTGCCGTCAGCTTTACCTTTTACTTTAGGCATAATAGCACTCATCACTTTGCCCATGTCCGCTTTGGAGCTCGCACCGACTTCAGCGATGGCTTCATTTACAATTGTCTGCAGCTCTTCTTCAGAAAGCTGCTTCGGTAAATAAATTTCTAAAATGTCCAGCTCTTTTTGAACTTTATCTACTAAATCTAAACGATCAGCGTTTGAAAATTCATGGAGGGAGTCTTTACGTTGCTTAAGTTCACGAGATAGGACAGTAAGTTCCTCATCCTCGGTCAAACTGTCTTTCTTAAGCTTAATTGCTTCGTTTTGAAGTGAAGCTTTCACCATTCGAACGACAGTCAGTTTGTCTTTCTCACGGCTTTTCATATACAGCTTCATATCTTGGTTAAGTCGCTCAAGAAGACTCATAAATCCACCCTCTTTTAGAATTTGCGTTTTCTAGCAGCTTCTGACTTTTTCTTGCGCTTTACGCTAGGTTTTTCATAAAATTCGCGCTTTCTTGCTTCTTGCAAAGTACCTGTCTTTGATACACTGCGTTTGAAGCGACGAAGAGCATCTTCAAGCGATTCGTTTTTTCTAACGACCGTTTTTGACATTCTCTTTCCCTCCCTCCGAATACACCAATCGACTACCTTTAAAAAGATACATATATAAACATGTACTTTGACATTATAATATAAGCCATCAGTCAGGTCAACTAAGCGAGCTCACTTTTCCGTCATGAATAAGGCTGCTTGTCTATATAATGATGGAAAGGGGTGTTTCGTTTGATAATACTGATTCTCTTTACCGCACTTATCCTGTTTTTTTTACTCGGAATGAGCCTGCTCAGGCAGGGCCTGATCGCATTAACGTATTCAAAAATTGAGAAAAGCCTGCTCTTATTTACCGACCACCCTTTGAAAGCTTTTCTCATAAGCATCATATTCACCGGTTTTCTTCAGAGCAGCTCAGCCTTCATGGTCATTGTCATCGGCTTTGTCAGCGCAGGCGCTTTATCTTTTAAACGGACCATTCCGATGATTCTCGGCACGAATGTCGGCTCCACATTTACGACGGAGTTTTTAGCCATAAAGATGGATGTGCTCATTTGGGTGCTTTTTATCGGAGGCCTTGTGTTTATCCTCATCCGTAAATATCCGTTCAGGCAGATCGGTATAAGCTTCCTCGGTCTCAGCATCATCTTTTTTTGCATCACATGCTTCAGCCGACTTGCCGTTCCGCTGACAGAAATGAAGGCGGGGGCGGAGGTTTTGCGCCATGTGAATGATTCGAGCTGGTCCGCTCTTTTTATCGGTATGATATTGACGGCAATCATTCATTCAAGCTCCGTCTGCATCGGCATTTTGATGAGTTTTATGAACGAAGGGGTGATCGGCATTGAACAAGCGGTCAGCGTCGTTCTGGGATCTAATATCGGGACATGCGTCACGGCCGTCATGGCTGCTGTTTCAGGCGGTTATGCCGCCAGACAGACCGCCGGTGCTCACGTAGTGTTTAATATTCTCGGCGTGCTGCTCGTCTTTCCCTTCCTGTCTGCATCAGCAGGTATTACGGAGCGCTTGTCTGATGATCCCGCGCAGATGATTGCGCATTTCAGCCTGTTATTTAACGTAGTCACCGCCTTATTGTTTCTGCCGTTCACACATTTGTTTTACCGGCTGATTGACAGGATGATTCCTCCGAAACCGTAAAAAAACCGATGCGGGAAGGCACCGGTTTTTTTATCTGTTATGAAGACATGCGCATGTTCCGGGTCATTTCATCCTCAACGACGCGGACGAATTGTCCTTCATTATACGGATAGCCCGCTTTTTGAATTTTGACTTTGACAAGTTTGCCGATTACATCTTCCGTGCCTTTGAAGACGACTTTCATGTAATTGTCCGTATAGCCGACGAACATGCCGTCCTCATCAGACTCTTTAAACGCCTCTTCCGGAATGATTTCCAGAACCTCTCCTTCATAATCGGAGGCGTATTCTTTGGCAAGCTGGTCAGACAGCGCAATCAGCTTATGCACCCGTTCGTTTTTCACGTTCTCGTCAACCTGGTCTTCCATTCTGGCCGCAGGTGTTCCGGTGCGTTTGCTGTAAGGGAATACGTGAAGCTCTGAAAACTTATGTTCTTTAATGAACCGGTATGTTTCCATAAATTCTTCTTCCGTTTCACCCGGGAAACCGACGATGACATCAGATGTGACAGCAAGACCCGGCAGCGCTTCTTTCAGCTTATTTAAACGGTCCGCGAAAAATTCCATCGTATATTTGCGTCTCATCCGTTTCAGAACGGTGTTTGATCCTGACTGAATCGGGATATGAAGGTGGCGGACGATTTTATCAGACGCGTCCAGCACTTCAATCACTTCATCAGTGATTTGGCTTGCTTCAATAGATGAAATTCTGATCCGCTTCAGTCCTTCTACACGTGTATCAAGCTCGCGGAGAAGCTTGGCGAAATTATAATCTTTCATATCTTCGCCGTAGCCGCCCGTATGAATCCCCGTCAGGACGATTTCTTTATAGCCGGCATCCACCAGCTGCTGCGCCTGTTTAATGACTTCTTCCGGATCGCGGGAACGAAGCAGACCGCGCGCCCAAGGGATAATGCAGAACGTACAGAAGTTGTTGCAGCCCTCTTGGATTTTTAACGACGCTCTTGTGCGGTCAGTAAAAGCGGGAACATCCAGCTCTTCAAACACGCGTGCTTTCATAATATTGCCGACGCCGTTGATCGGCTGACGCTCTTCCCTGTACTGCTCAATGTAACCGAGCATTTTTTCACGATCCTGCGTGCCGACGACGATGTCAACACCCGGTATGGCCATAATTTCTGCCGGAGAGGTTTGCGCATAGCACCCTGTTACGCAGATGACGCCGTCAGGATTTTGGCGGATCGCCCGTCTGATGACTTGACGGCTTTTTTTATCTCCCGTGTTTGTTACCGTACATGTATTAATGACATATACATCTGCTGTCTGTTCGAATTCTTTTCGTTCATAACCCGCATCTTTAAACAGCTGCCAGATTGCTTCTGTTTCATAATGATTGACCTTGCAGCCAAGGGTATGAAAAGCAACAGTTGCCATTACTGATCACCTCTTAATAACTCTGTATGATAGGAAACTGCGCTTAACGCGTAAAGAGGCGCAGTTTCAGTCCGTAAAATTCTCGGTCCGAGGCCGCATAAGACGGCGCCTTTTTCTGAAAGCTGATGAACTTCAGACTCAGTCAGACCGCCTTCAGGGCCGAATACGATTAAAAGAGACGAACCTTGCGGAAGGCTTTTAAGCTCCGCGGCGAAAGCGCCCGTTTCTCCCTGCTTTGATGACTCCTCGTATGCAACGACACATTTATCGACATTCTCCGCCATTTCAAGCAGCTGCCGGAACGTATAAACGGTTTTCACTTCGGGAATTTCATTGCGGTACGATTGCTCCGCCGCTTCCTTCGCGATTTTCGCCCATCTCTCCCGCTTTTTCTTTGCCTTTTTGTCGTCTAGCTTAACGACGGATCTGGCGCCCTGAAAGGGGATGAACATACTAGCCCCCAGCTCGGTCCCTTTTTGGATAATCCATTCAAGCTTATCGCCTTTCGGAAGGCCGCTGGCAATCCTGATCTTCAAAGGCAGTTCACGGTTTTCACCCGTCCATTCAGCAATGCTGCATGATATATGATCTTTAGAAACCGCTTTGAGCAGGCATAACGCTTCATGGCCGTCTTTCGAACAGCAGATTATCCGGTCTCCCGCACTCATTCTCATGACGTTCGCTATATGGTGGACGTCTTCCCCCGTAATTTGAAAATCGGGAGTTTCGTCCATCTCCTGCTTCGTGAGCTCGATAAAATATCGTTGCATACGCTGTGACACCTACTAACTGTTATTTTTTCGCGATGATGCTGACCCAATCTTCCATAGACAGAATTTCTGTGATGGTAAAGCCGGCTTTTTCCAACGCTTCTTTTACTTCCTGTTTTTTCTGGCCGATAATGCCTGAAGTAATAAAATGGCCTCCGTCTTTGAGCAGGTCGTACGCCTGTGATGTAAAGCGGAGAATCACTTCCGCCAAAATATTTGCGACAATGACATCATGTTCGCCCGTGATGCCGTCTAACAAATTGTTCTGCTTCACTTCGGCCGTATCACTCACTTTGTTCAATTTTAGATTCAGACGCGCGCTTTCAACAGCGACCGGATCAAGGTCATATGCATGAACCGATTCGGCCTCAAGCATGGCGGCCGCGATGCTTAAAATTCCTGAACCGGTGCCGACATCAATGACATGGTCGCCTTTTTGAACGATACGCTCAAGCGCCTGAATGCACAGAACGGTTGTCGGATGCGTTCCCGTACCGAATGCCATGCCCGGATCCATTTCGATAATCAGTTCATCGGTATTCACGGGTGTGTACGTTTCCCATGTGGGTACGATCGTGAATTTTTCAGAAATTTTCACCGGATGATAATACTTTTTCCAAGCTGTCGCCCATTCTTCTTCATTAACTTCAGAAATGGTGATTGTGTTTCTGCCTAAATCAATGTCGTACAAAAGCAGATTATTAATCGTCTCTTTAATGCCGTCCACCGTTTCGCCGAGGAAACTGTTAATCGGCAGATACGCTTTGACAATGACACCCTCATCGGGGTAATCATTGGGGTCGAGCTGGTAGATTTCCCCGTAAACATTCTCACGCTCTTTCATTAAATCAAGCGGATCTTCGATGACAACCCCGCTCGCACCAGCTTCATGCAAAATATTTGAGATGGGTTCGACCGCTTCATGTGTTGTGTGAATGCTGATTTCGGACCATTTCAAAACTACCAACTCCTATCCAATCATTACTCGCCTTTAAATGCGCGTTTTACTTTGTCAAAGAAACTCATTTCTTGTTCATCCGGCAGGTTTCCGCTGACTTCAGCGAACTCGCGGATGATGTCTTTTTGTTTGTCTGTCAGATTCGTCGGTGTGACGACGCGGACGACAATGTGTTGGTCGCCTTGTCCGTAGCCCCGGACGTTCTGAACGCCTTTGCCTCTTAATCTGAATTTCGTGCCGGTTTGTGTGCCGGCAGGTATTTTCAATTTCACTTTTCCGTGAAGCGTCGGCACTTCCACTTCGTCTCCGAGTGCCGCTTGGGCAAACGTTAACGGCATTTCGCAATAAATATCGTCTCCATCGCGTTCAAAGAACTCGTGGGCGCGCACATGGAATACGACAAACAGATCTCCCGCAGGCCCTCCGTTTACGCCAGGTTCACCTTGGCCCGGAACGCGCAGCTGCTGTCCGTCATCCACACCGGCAGGAATCGTGACATTGATTTTTTTCCGTTTTTTCACTTTGCCCGTGCCGCCGCAGTCAGAACACTTGTTTTTGATGATTTTTCCTGTTCCTTCACAGTGGTGGCAGACTCTTCGGTTAACCACTTTGCCAAACGGCGTGTTCTGTTCGACGTTCAGCTGGCCTGAACCTCCGCAGTGCGAGCACGTATCCGGCTTTGTTCCCGGCTTTGCGCCCGATCCTTTACATGTTTCGCAATTCTCTTCGCGCGGAATTTCAATGATCGTTTCTTTTCCGAAAGCCGCGTCTTCAAATGACAGGGTCATTGTATACTGCAGATCCGCGCCTTGCCGCGGCGCATTCGGGTCACGGCGTCTCGTGCCGCCTCCGAAGATGCTTGAGAATATGTCATCGAAACCGAAGCCGCCGAAGTCTCCGCCGCCTCCGAAACCGCCGCCGAATCCCTGGTTAGGGTCTGTATGGCCGAATTGGTCATATTGAGCGCGTTTTTGGTCGTCTGAGAGCGCTTCGTACGCTTCTTTTACCTCTTTGAATTTTTCATCTGCTCCGGATTCTTTATTGATATCAGGATGATATTTTTTTGAAAGCTTCCGATAGGCTTTTTTGATTTCATCCTTTGAAGCGCTCTTACTTACCCCAAGCACTTCATAGTAATCACGCTTACTCATCTCGCTTCACTCTCCCGAATTTCTCACATAAATTAGATTGTATCATTTTGAATTATGTTTTTTCAATTCCTTTTATCCCGGGCAAGAAAAAAAGTCAAAGCCAAGAGATGCCTGACTTTGACTTTCTGTCTGTTGAATCAGAATATGCTGTGTGTTCTTCCGCCTAAAGCCATGCGGGAAAGAACTTATTTTTTCGTTTCGTCGTCTTTTACTTCTTCGTATTCCGCATCGACAACGTTGTCATCCGCTTTTTTGCCTTCAGCGTTTGCTGCGCCTTCAGCCTGCTGCGCTTTTGCCGCTTCTTCATAAAGCTTCATAGAAAGCTCTTGAACGATTGTTTGAAGCTCATCTTTTTTCGCTTTGATGTCTTCAATTTCGTTTTTCTCGATAGCGGCTTTCAGCGCGTCTTTCGCGTCGTTTGCTTTTTTCACTTGCTCTTCGTCCACTTTGCCTTCCAGATCTTTTAATGTTTTTTCCGTTTGGAACACAAGCTGGTCAGCTTCGTTGCGGACTTCGATTTCTTCTTTTCTCTTCGCATCAGCGTCAGCGTTTTCTTCCGCTTCTTTTACCATGCGTTCGATCTCATCATCAGAAAGACCTGAAGAAGATTTGATTGTAATGTTTTGTTCTTTTCCTGTGCCTAAGTCTTTCGCTCTTACGTTTACGATACCGTTTTTGTCAATATCGAAAGAAACTTCGATTTGCGGTACGCCGCGCGGTGCAGGCGGGATATCAGTAAGCTGGAAGCGGCCGAGCGTTTTGTTGTCCGCAGACATCGGGCGCTCACCTTGAAGCACGTGAATGTCAACAGCCGTTTGGTTGTCAGCTGCAGTTGAGAATACTTGAGACTTGCTCGTCGGAATTGTCGTGTTGCGGTCGATCAGTTTCGTGAACACGCCGCCCATTGTTTCAATACCGAGAGAAAGCGGTGTAACGTCAAGAAGAACAACGTCTTTTACGTCTCCCGTGATGACGCCGCCTTGAATCGCTGCACCCAGCGCTACAACTTCATCAGGGTTTACGCCTTTATGCGCTTCTTTACCCGTTTCTTTTTTGATTGCTTCCTGTACGGCAGGAATACGTGTTGATCCGCCGACAAGGATAACTTTGTCGATTTCGCTCGCAGAAAGATCCGCATCTTGAAGAGCCTGACGGACAGGAGCCATTGTGCGCTCAACAAGGTGAGCGGAAAGCTCTTCGAATTTAGCGCGGGTCAGTGTCAGCTCAAGGTGAAGAGGACCTGCTTCTCCCGCTGTGATAAACGGTAAAGAAATTTGTGTGGATGATACGCCGGAAAGATCTTTTTTCGCTTTCTCAGCCGCATCTTTCAAACGCTGAAGCGCCATTTTGTCTTTTGAAAGATCAATGCCGTTTTCTTTTTTGAATTCTGCTACGAGATGATCGATGATGACTTGGTCAAAGTCGTCCCCGCCAAGACGGTTGTCACCGGCAGTTGAACGGACTTCAAACACGCCGTCGCCAAGTTCAAGAACAGATACGTCAAACGTACCGCCGCCAAGGTCGTAAACAAGAATCGTTTGGTCTTCGTCCGTTTTATCAAGTCCGTATGCAAGCGCTGCTGCAGTCGGCTCGTTGATAATACGCTCTACCTCAAGACCGGCGATTTTACCGGCATCTTTTGTCGCTTGGCGCTCTGCATCGTTGAAGTATGCAGGAACCGTGATAACGGCTTTTGAAACTGTTTCGCCGAGGTAGCTTTCAGCGTATGCTTTCAGATGCTGAAGGATAATAGCTGATACTTCTTGAGGCGTGTAGTCTTTTCCTTCGATTTCCACTTTATAGTCAGTACCCATATGGCGTTTAACAGACATGATTGTGTTAGGATTTGTGATTGATTGGCGTTTCGCCACTTCCCCTACTTGGCGCTCGCCGTTTTTAAATGCAACGACTGACGGAGTCGTACGGTTTCCTTCAGCGTTGGCGATTACTGTAGGCTCTCCGCCTTCAAGCACTGCCACACATGAGTTTGTCGTACCCAAGTCAATTCCGATTACTTTACTCACTTTGAATTACCTCCTGCTATGTAGTTATTGATTCACTTTTACCATTGAAGGACGGATGACGCGATCCTTCAGTTTGTAGCCTTTTTGCAGTTCTTCGATAACAATATTGCTGCCGAAGTTTTCATCTTCCACCTGCATGACGGCTTGGTGAAGGTTCGGATCAAATTCCTGACCGACAGCTTCGATGGCTTCAACGCCTTCTTTTTCAAGTGCGTCCATCAGCTGACGGCGGACCATTTCCATACCTTGCAGCAAGCTTTTTGTCTGCTCGCTTTCAGCTTCTACCTGTAACGCCCGTTCAAAGTTGTCGAGAGCCGGAAGGATTTCCGTTACGACGTTTTGAGAACGGTATTTCTGAGCAGCTTCCATTTCAAGGCGGCTGCGTCGTTTATAGTTTTCAAAGTCTGCTTGAACACGCAAAAGCTTGTTTTCTTTTTCATCAAGCAAACCCTGCAATTCATCAATTTGGTGCTGAAGGGCTTCTTCCTGACCTGCCGTTTCTTCATGCTGCTCTTGTGAAGCCGCTTGTTCTGCCTGTTCTGTCACTTCTTCTTGTTCTGCTGCTTCAACCTGTTCTGCGGTTTGTTTTTCTTCTGACATTGTGTTCACCTCCCTCAAATGCTGTAAAAAGATGACTGAAAATGATTGCCAAAATTCCCTTATTCATCATACAAACTTGTGAATGCTTTTGACAAGTCTGAAGTCACATGCTGCAGCAGGCTGACGACTCTTGAATAATCCATGCGCGTCGGCCCGATAATCGCGATTGATCCGATCTGTTTCGTATCAACTGTATAAGTGGCCGTGATTAAGCTGCAGTTTTCCATTTCTTCGTAGTCGTTTTCTTTCCCGATTTTGATTGAAATCCCCGCTTTTGATGACTGAAACAGCTTCAGAACATCCTGCTCTTTTTCAATTAAAGATAAAAGCGAGCGAACCCTTTCAATATCATGGAACTCCGGCTGATTCAGCATGTTGATCTTTCCGCCGAAAAACAATTTCTCAACGTGGGCCGCCGGATGGAATGTGGAGCGGAGCGATTCAAGTATGCTGTCATAGTTGGCGATATGCTGCCTTAAATATGTGACAACCTCTTTAAAAATGCGCTCATTCAGTTCGTCCATCGGCACGCCCGCTAATCGATCGTTTAATATATTGACCAGTTTTTCAATATCGGCCAAATCCACTTTAGCCGGGAAATTGATGGTGCGGTTTTCGACATGCCCCGTGTTCGTGACGAGGATGGCGACCGCCTTATCCGGCTGGATCGGAACGATTTGAATCTGTTTAAGATAGTTCTCGCTCAGCGTCGGCCCGAGGACAATCGATGTGTAGTTTGTCAGGTCGGACAGGATTTGCGCTGATTTTTGGACTGTTTTTTCCAGCTCGAAGATTTTTTCTTTAAATATCGAGTGAATTAAATCCAGATCGGTTTTTGTCAGCTTGACGGGTGACAGCAAATGATCGACATAATACCTGTACCCTTTTTCCGACGGAATCCGTCCTGAGGATGAATGGGTTTTTTCAATAAAGCCCAATTCCTCCAAGTCAGCCATCTCGTTTCTGATCGTTGCAGAGCTGAATGTAATCTCGTCTTTTTTTGAAAGAGTTCTTGATCCTACAGGCTGCGCTGATTGTATAAAATCATTAATAATCACTTGCAGGATCAACAGCTGACGATTTGTTAACATCATCATCACCCCTGTTAGCACTCAAGGTCAGCGAGTGCTAATTCTATATCAAAAGTAACAAACCAAAAGAAAAATGTCAATTATAACTCACCCAAAAAAGCGCCAAAAACCTCATTTCCTAATAATTTGCCCTCATGCGTTAATGCAACCGATTCTTCCGTGTCACAGATCAGGCCTTTTTCGGTTAAATCTTTGAGAACATCGGGAAACAGTTCGTCAACCGAGCGTCCGAATTTATCGAGGAAAGCTTGCTTTTGTACGCCGGACATTTTTCTGAGACCGAGGAACATTTCTTCTTCAATCTGCTCCTCACGTATCACCTCGTGCGTGTCACGATAAGGCAGCCCCTTTTCTTCGATGAGCTGAATGTAATGTTTCACAGGCCCGGCGTTGACGGTGCGCGTGCCGCTGATATACCCGTGAGCGCCTGCGCCAAAACCGAAATACGCTTCATTGCTCCAATACGTCAGATTATGCTGCGACTCGTATCCGGGCTTTGCAAAGTTGCTGATTTCATATTGGCGGATGCCTGCTTCACTCATCTGCCTCATGACCGTTTCATACATCTCGGCCTCTTGTTCTTGCGCCGGGAGATGCAGGCGGCCTTTTTGCATTAAATTATAAAACACCGTTTTCGGCTCTACGATCAGCGAGTAAACGGAATAGTGCTCCGCACCAAGAGACAAAGCCGTTTTGACGGAATTGTCAAGATCGGCCAGCGTCTGACCCGGCAGGCCGAACATCAAATCGAGACTGATGTTGTCGAAGCCGAGAGCCCTCGCACGTTCAAAGGAAGTGAATACGTCCTTTTGTTTATGCACTCTGCCGATTTTTTGTAAAAGCTCATCTTCAAAGGTTTGAACACCGAAGCTCAGCCGGTTGACACCGGCATTTTTCATGATTTTTAATTTTTCCGGGGACAAATCATCCGGATTCGCTTCCGCGGCAAATTCTATGAGTCCGTCAGAAGGTTTCAGCACGCGGTGAATGGAATCCATCAATTTTTCCAGCTGGACGGGTGAGAGCGATGTCGGCGTGCCTCCCCCGATAAAAATCGTGCGGAGATCAGGGCGTCCCGTCCGTTCTATTGTATTTATCATTTCCTTTTCGAGTGAGTTTAAGTACTCATCGACAGGCTGGCTCTGAATAAAATATTTATTGAAATCGCAATAGTGGCAGATATGCTCACAAAACGGAATATGAATATAAGCTGATTTCATTTTGAAACACCTTCTTCTTTACAGAAAGAAGCCGCAGCGCGGGACTGCGGCGGCTTCCGTTATTTTTTCGGGCTGTCATCCATTTTAAGAACGGCCATAAACGCTTCCTGCGGCACTTCTACCGAGCCGACCTGCTTCATCCGGCGTTTTCCTTCTTTTTGTTTTTCAAGAAGCTTCCGTTTCCGCGAGATGTCTCCTCCGTAACATTTTGCAAGGACGTTTTTCCGCATGGCCTTAATGGTTGAGCGGGCCACGATTTTCTGTCCGATCGCTGCCTGCACGGGCACTTCGAATTGCTGGCGGGGAATCAATTCTTTCAATTTTTCGACGATGACTTTCCCGCGCTCGTATGCGTAATCGCGGTGCACGATAAATGACAGCGCATCAATTTTTTCTGCATTCAGCATAATGTCCATTTTGACGAGTTTGGACGGTTTGTAGCCGATCAGCTCGTAATCGAAAGAGGCGTACCCTTTCGTGCTGGATTTCAGCTGATCAAAAAATTCATATACGATTTCCGCAAGAGGCATCTCATATACAATGCTGACCCGGTTGGCGTCTAAGTACTGCATATCGATAAAGTTGCCCCGTTTCCCCTGGCAAAGCTCCATAACCGCTCCGACGTAATCGTTCGGAACCATCATCGTCGCTTTGACATAAGGTTCTTCCACCCGCTCTATTTTTTGCGGGTCAGGCATGTTTGACGGGTTATCCACGATGATCTTTTCGCCGTCCGTCATATAAACGTCATAAATAACGCTCGGCGCGGTCGTAATAAGGTCAATTTTAAATTCCCGTTCAATCCGCTCTTGAATGATTTCCATGTGAAGCATTCCTAAAAAACCGCAGCGGAAACCGAAGCCGAGGGCTTGTGACGTCTCCGCCTCGTATTGAAGAGATGAATCGTTCAATTCAAGTTTTTCCAGAGCTTCGCGCAAATCATTATATTTGGCTGTGTCAATCGGATAAAGTCCGCAGTATACCATCGGATTGAGTTTGCGGTAACCCGGAAGCGCTTCTGCCGCAGGCTTAACCGCGCTCGTGATCGTATCACCGACACGGGTGTCGCCGACGTTTTTGATTGCGGCTGTCAAATAGCCTACGTCACCGACTGTCAATTCGTCAGCCGGCTGCGCTTTCGGCGTGAAGACGCCGACTTCGATGACTTCAAACTCTTTTCCGGTTGCCATCATTTTAATTTTCTGGCCCGGTTTGACCGTTCCTTCTACGACTCTGATATACGCGACGACTCCGCGGTACGCGTCATAAAGCGAGTCAAAGATGAGCGCTTTCAGCGGAGCTTCCGGATCTCCCGCGGGAGCCGGCACTTTTTCTACGATCTGTTCTAAAATGTCTTCGATGCCGATGCCCGCTTTCGCTGAAGCGAGGACGGCGTCTGAAGCGTCAAGGCCGATAACGTCCTCAACCTCTTGACGCACACGTTCTGGCTCTGCGCTCGGAAGATCGATTTTATTAATGACAGGAAGAATCTCAAGATCATTATCAAGCGCCAGATAGACGTTCGCCAATGTCTGCGCTTCTATTCCCTGAGCCGCATCAACAACGAGAATCGCGCCTTCACAGGCAGCCAGGCTTCGCGAAACTTCATATGTAAAGTCGACGTGTCCGGGCGTGTCGATGAGATGGAATATATATTCTTCTCCGTCTTTTGCTTTGTATTTCAGCTGAACGGAATTTAATTTGATGGTAATTCCCCGTTCGCGTTCAAGGTCCATTGAATCAAGCAATTGTTCTTTCATTTCCCGCTGGGTGATCGCCGATGTTTTTTCTAAAATCCGATCCGCCAAGGTCGATTTGCCGTGGTCTATGTGGGCGATGATGGAGAAATTCCGGATTCTTGACTGCCTCTCTAAACGCTTTTCTTTATCTGTCACAATCTATCACTCCTACTATTAAACGCAAAATACACTAGCTTAGATTATATCAATAGGATTGTAAACATTCAATTAAAACAAGAAAGAGAAAAGCTTCCTTTAAGGAATCATCCGCTTTTCTCTTCATCAATGCTATCGGTTCAGTTTCGAAACCCACTCGTACATCGCCTGCGCCGAGTCCGTCACGGTATTTGAAAGGGTTTCTCCCGCTTTTGAAAACAGGTTGAAGGTTTCCGCCTGTTCCAGCTGTTTTTGTTTTTCTTCCAGATCTTTCGCCGTAACGGTTTGCCCCAAAATGGAAGCTTCTTTTTCCTGTCCTTCTCCGCCGCCGAGCGTGAATGCTCCTTTTAAGGAGGGATCTTTGTATCCTTTCATATCAAGCATTCCGCTGTTTGCCTGCTGCATGCCGAACAAAACGCCGAAAAACATGACAATGGCGATCAGCAGGCATTTGCCGGTAAAACGGATCATTCGAATCACCTGATTTCTATTGTTTTTTCTTCTCTCCTGATTGCGAGCTGACCTTGTCTGCATCCCAGTACAGTTCGCTGAACACATCGGCCACGGCATCTGATGCGCGCCTCAGTTCTTCTAGATTGTTATCCACGCCCCCGAATTCCAGCAGAAGCGACCTGTCGTTTAAATCCTGGTTGTATACTCCATTATCTCCCGGAGAGCCTTTTGATAAAACACCGACGCTTAAGCCGGGGTATTTTTTCTCCATCAGCTTATGAAGTTCACTTGCGAGTTTATAGTTTTCTTCAAAATTAGCGCTTTTTTTGCCGACCACGATGGCGACTCTGGCATAGCTTTTTCCTTTGATGTCGGCTGTCGTATTTTTCTTGCGGCGGGAATCCCGGTGAATGTCTATGGTATATTGCAGGTTTTTATTTTTGGCGAGCGCGCTTTTTACGACCGGCCTTGATTCGTCATAGCTTCGCGCATAATTTAAGCCGTCTTTGTTCAGGCGGGCCTGAATGTCGGTTTTATCTACGGTCGCTCCTACACCTTGCGCTTCAAGCGCTTTTCCGAACATATCTCCGACAAGCGTGACATTGGCCTTCGAATGGCGGGCGTTATCCGGATTTGTTTCCCCCTTTAACAGAGGAAGATAGGATTCGGTATTATGAGTGTGGTAAATAAAAACGACTTTTTTGCTGCCTGTTGAATGTTTCGGCGGCGCCGTTTCTTCTTTTTTCGTTTTGTTTTCGATTTCTGCCAGGTTCACTTCTTTTTCTTTTTCCATCACCTTTGACGGCGGCGGAGATTCAGCAGGCATATTCGTATAATCCGTCCCCTGCCCCGCCAGAAGGATCTCCGTATCGTATTGGGCAAATCCCGGCAGCTCACGTCCCAAGAAACTCCGCGGGTCTTCCATATTAATACTTGTCGCCAGTTTTAAGGAAAGCCGGGACAGCTGAAAAGAGTCTTTTTCAGGAAGCTCTGAGGCGAAATAATGATTTTCCATACCGAGGAGGTGTGCAAACGCGTCACCCGGAAGTTCTCCGGCAATTCCGTGAAGAGAATCCGAAGAAAGCCTCAGTTCAGGGCGAAGCGATGTGAGCACACCCGATAATACGAAAATAACGATAAGGCTTGTCATAAACAAAAACATGCCCTTGAGCGCATTTCCACCGTTTACTGCAACGACAATTTGACGGTTTCTGCGTTTTTTTCTCATGATTTGAATCCCTCCAGCGCTTGTCTAGTAATTACTCTATGAACAAGCTAGAGGAGGTAGAACCATTTTAATGATTATAAGAGCCTTTGTTATCTTGTGACACTTTTTCATGAAGGGCGGTGTTTAACCCGTTTGCAAGCACGTTCGCCATATCATCAATAAAGGTGTCAATCTCCTTCGGCGTGACCATCAGATTATGGCCGAGCGGAGAAAGCACTTCGTGAATCAGCTGGCGTTTTTCGTTTTCGTCCAGCGTGCCGACAATACCGAGAAAGGATTGGCGCTCTTTTTCTCCGGGAAGGTCTTCGTCTGTCAGCACCTTCTTTTTGCCGAAGTTCATTCCGGCGGGCACCAGGGATCTTGACGGGCTGTCATCTTTCATCTCTCTGCCGAAATGCTTTAATATATAATCCACCGTATCGCTTGCGATCGTAACCGCATCAACGACAGTCGGTACCCCGATTGCGATGACGGGGATGCCGAGCGTCTCCTTGCTTAATTCTTTTCTCTTATTGCCGACGCCTGATCCCGGGTGAATGCCCGTATCAGAAAATTGGATGGTCGTGTTCACCCTTTCAACGGCTCTTGCCGCAAGAGCGTCTACCGCAATCACAAAATCCGGCTTTGATTCTTTGATCACACCTTGAATAATATCGCTCGTTTCAATTCCCGTTAATCCCATCACACCGGGAGCAAGCGCGCTGACCGGCCTGTACCCTTCCTGTACGTTTTCCGGCTGAAGCCTGAACAGATGCCTTGTCACAAGAAGGTTTTCGGTCACGAGAGGGCCGAGCGCATCTGGCGTCACATTCCAGTTGCCGAGACCGACGATCAAACAGCTTGCATCCTTTGGAATCTTTAATGCCGACAGATAGGCGGAAAATTCCTCGGCAAACACTTCCGTTACTTTTTCCTGCATGTCAGAGTCGTGTTCCCGAACCCCTTGAGCCTCGATCGTGACATAGCGTCCCTGCTTTTTCCCCGATAGCTCGGCGCCTTCTTTGGTAATATCGACGGTTCTGACTTTAATGCCGCCCTTGTCGCGTTCTTTTTCAATAAACCCGTTTATTTCTTTTGTCTGACCGGCTTGTCCGTCTTTTACCGCCTGTTTCGTTTCTACCGCTAAATCCGTCCGTATCAGAAATTGATTGACATCCAGTTCGTTGTTTTTCACAGGAAAGACCTCCTTCAATCATCGTGGTACATAGTGTGGCCATTTACAAAACGAATCATGCGAATTTACCCATCAACGAAAAATACTTTACATTTATATTGCAATCTAAAGTTCTGTTTGATAGAATACAATTTGTTCTATTGTGAAGAAGATTTAACCTTAAGACACTGTGCTACAGGTTGTATCTTAGGAGGTGAAACACATGCCAAACATTAAATCAGCGATTAAACGTACAAAAACAAACAACGAACGCCGCGCTCATAACGCGACAATCAAATCTGCTATGCGTACTGCAATCAAACAAGTTGAAGCTTCTGTTGCTAACAACGAAGCGGATAAAGCGAAAACTGCTCTTTCTGAAGCAGCGAAACGCATTGATAAAGCAGTGAAAACAGGTCTTGTACACAAAAATGCCGCAGCTCGATACAAATCTAGACTTGCGAAACAAGTGAACGGACTTTCTGCATAATACAAAAACGATCCCTTTAACGGGGATCGTTTTTTTCATTCAGTCCGGAGAAGCTCAAGGAGAAAGAGCTCCAGCAAGAGCTGCTTGTCCTTTTTCCCCGTTTTCATTTCATAATCCATCACTGCGAGCCTTTCTATAATACGCCGCAGCTCTTCTTCAGAAAAAAGCCTCGCCTGATCCATCGCCAGCTTTACCCGGAAAGGGTGCACCTTTAAGTTGGAAGCGATTTGCTTTTGGCCGTATCCTTGTCCCGCAAAATACTTTGTCTGCATAATCAGACGGAATTGGTTGGCGATCAGCGCCATAATTTTGATCGGTTCTTCGTTTTGTTTTAAAAGATCATAAAATATTTGAAGACTTTCCGTCCGTTTTCGGTTCACGATTTTGTTGATCAGCTCAAAAATATTCTGCTCCAAACTTCTTGCGACAAGCTCCCGGACATCTTCAAGCGTGATCTCATGTCTGTCACCGGTGTAGGCGGAGAGTTTTTGTATTTCCTGATATATGGAAGACAGATGGCCGTTTGCAAGCAGAACCAAATGCTCGGCAGCTTCTGTATCCATCGTTTTATTTTCGGATTTCGCCAGATTAATCGTAAAATCAGTCGTCTCCTTTGCATTCAGCTCCTTAGCTTCAATCATAAGGGCTTTTTGCTTCAGCGCTTTCGTCAGCTTTTTCCGTTCGTCCAGCTTTTCATACGGAGCCACAATCACAAAGACCGTATAAGGCGCAGGCTCCTTCAGGTAAGTCTCCAAAGCGCTTGTATTATGCTCTATTTTTTCTTTCTTTTTTTCCCCTGTTAAAAAAGACGGATTTTTTACGATAACCAGCCGCTTCTCTCCCATAAACGGAAACGTTTCCGCATCGGTTATGGCCTGGTCAAGCGGATCCTCTTCAAGATCAAAAACAGACAGGTTAAAATCTTTAGTCTCCTCATCAACGACAGCTTGTCTGATCCGGCTGACAGTCTCTTGGAGCAGATACGTTTCTTTTCCGTATAAGCAATAAACGGAGCGGACATCCCCTTTTTTCAGGGCTTTCCAAACATCAAATACCATGATCGTATGACTTCCTCTCTTTCTTGATCCCCTTCTATCCTAAATTGAGTTCGGCAAATAGTAAAGAGGAAGCTTTAAAAAGGACAGCTTCCTCATTTATAATAAACGCCTGATTCACAAGCTCCCGGGTCTGCTTGTAAAAAGGCGATAATCACAAGAACAGAAAACGTTACCATCACTTCTAGATTTTTCAAAACAATTCCAGTATACTTAGGGAAGTCAGGAGGGATGAAATTGAATGATTTTGAAAAAAACGTTCAAAGCAAACGAAATGATGCTGTTGACTCAGCTGTCGGTTTTGTCGTGTCCTTCGGATTTTTCGCCTTTTTGTTCGTGATGGCAACAGCCATCCATCTTATCGGCTCTTAGCCGCATTCCGGGCTGCTGTCAATCGGCAGTCTTTTTTACTTCTTGCGCCCTGGTTTCTTCTATATCATATGGAGGGAAGACGGAAAACGTTCCGGCGCCTTTTTCAAATCTGTATTGAATCGTTCCGCTGATATCGGTGCGAAGCACATTGACAGAGTACGCCTTCAAACGATCCAGCACTTCTTCATGCGGATGATGGTATCGATTCTCTTTTCCTGCTGAAATCAGCGCTGCTTCCGGCTGAAGCTGTTTCAAAAAGGCTTCACTCGTTGAGCTTTTGCTGCCGTGATGACCCGCCTTCAATATATCAGCCTTCAGTTTCGGATACGTTTTCAGCACTTCTGTTTCGCCGTCCGATTCTAAATCTCCCGTCAAAAGCCAGCTCACTCCGCCTAAAACCGTCCAAAGCACCAGTGATGAATCATTTTTACTCTTTCCGTCAGATGACTCCGGAGACAGCACCTGAAACTGAAGATCACCCGCTGTAATGGTGTCGCCCCGCTTTGCTTCGGCAACGGGAATGTTGTTTTCTTTCGCCATATTTAATATGTTCTGATCCTTCGGTTCTTTTACGAATCCCACGGGGACAATTAACCGTTTGACTCTATGATTTTTGATTAACACTCCGGCTTCCCCGATGTGATCCTGATCCGCATGGGTTAAAATCAGCGCATCCAGCTTTTTCACCCCTTTTCCGTTTAAAAACGGAATCAAAACCTTCTCGCCGATAGAATACGGGTGGCGTTTTTCTTTCCATGATTCTCCGGGATAAGCAATCACTCCCCCTGTATCAACCATTACGGTCCCTTTGCGGTGCGGCGCGCTTATAAACAGCGAGTCTCCCTGCCCGATATCAAGCATATCCGCTTCTCCCCATGGACTGAAATACGGACGGCATATTAAATAAGCCAAAACCGCGCAGAAAAAAAGAGCCGATTTCCTGAGTTTTAAAAAACCTCCCTTTTCCAAAGCCGCAAAAAGCGTAAAAACGGAAACCGCAAGCAGAAGAAGAGAAAGAAAGTCAGGCTTTGACACAATCATAGTAAATAAATCAACGGATGCCGCATATGTAATGAAATCATGCACAGGCTTCATCACAAGGTCAAACATATCAAACAAACATTCTCCCACCTGCCTTGAAAGCAAAAGAAGAAGGAAACCGATGACAGAAACCGGAATGACAAATAACGTATAAAATGGCACCATCACCATGTTCATCGGAAAACTGACAAGTGAAATTTGCTGAAAATGATAGAGAAGAAACGGAAGTGAGCTGAGCTCTGCAATGAATGAAGCCATCGCAAGCCCGGCAAGTCTGCTTTTCCCTGCTTTCTTTAAAATGGAGGATGACAGAATTAAAGAGGCGCTTACCGCAAAGGAAAGCTGGAAGCCCGCCTGCCAAAGGAGGTAAGGATTAAACAGCAGGAGCAGCAGATAAGACAGAGACAATGCAGCAGAGGAATGAATGCCGCGTTTAAAAAGAGTTCCGGCGATATAAAATCCCAGCATGAGGGATGCGCGCAATACGGATGGGGCGGCACCGCTCAGCAGCGTATACACCGGTAAAAACAGCAGCAGCAACATCCCCGCCTTTTCTCTTGTCAGCCCGATTCTGATCAGAGCATAAAATAGTCCTGCCGTAATAAGACCGACATGCATTCCGGAAATCGCCATTAAATGAACGACTCCCAAATTTTGATATGCACTCAGTATATCGTCCTCTATAGAAAATCTTTCACCTAAGGTCAGCGCTTCAACAATTCCGGCGGAAGATTCAGGCACGTGATTCCGAATGATTGAAATCAAATTTTTTCTGATGCTCAGCAGTTTAAACAGCGGCTGTTTGGATTTTTCACACTGCTGAATAGAAGTCACGGTAAATAACCAGTGAATCTGCTGAGAGTAAAGATATTCCTTATAATCAAAACCCCCGGGAATCGTCGCATGTGCAGGCTGTTCCAGAGAGCCTGTAAACGTGCAGCGCATCCCCGGTTCAAGCTGTTCAATGCGTCTCTTTTCTTCAAGAGACCGGATTTTGTACAAAGCCGCCCATTTTTCCTTGTCATGTGTACGGATAACGGCTGACATTTTCGCTCCGTCAACCTTCGGAATATTAGTGATGACGGCCTGTTCAGTATAACTGCCGGCCTGATACCGCGTTACATTCGCAGCGTCACAAACCGTATAAAGAAAGAAATAAACACAAAAAGAAACGAGGCAGACAACAACCGGAGCAGGCTGCTTTGTTTTTATCATAATAAAGAGAAGATACAGAAGAAAAAGGAGCAGAACCCAGAAGACATGAGCGGCGGCAATTCCCGCAGTTGCAGAAACCGCCGCCAGAGGCAGAAGAAGGTATTTATATTTCATTTATACGTAACTGGTAAACAGCTCATTGGCCTGTTCATGAATTTTTTTCAGTTCATCTGCCTTAACTCCCGCATCAGATAATTGCTGAATCAGACCTGCGACAAAAGACAATTTTTCGCGGTTTTTCAGATCGATGATCATTTCATCAAGTTCGACCTGCTCCACCTTGACTCCGGCTTGGCTGAACAGCTCTTTTGCATAAGGCTGTGTTTTGTAATCTTCGGCATAATAGACCGTTTTGATGCCTGCCTGGATAATTGATTTGCAGCATTGAATACAAGGATAATGCGTCACATAAATTTCGGCGCCCTCCGTCGGAACACCGAACTTAGAACATTGCAGAATCGCATTCATCTCTGCATGTATGGTCCTCTGGCAATGATTATCTATTAAAAGGCATCCTTCATCAGCGCAATGGACGCCGCCGGCGATTGAGCCGTTGTATCCGCCGGCAATCATCCGCTTATCTCTGACTACGGTTGCCCCGACTGACAGTCTCGGACATGTGCTTCTCAGCGCCAGCAAATGGCTTTGCGCCATAAAATATTGATTCCATGAGATTCGTTCCACAAGTGTTCCCTCCAAAAAGTCTTGTTGCTTTTCTAAGTTTACATAGATTTAAGCAGAACCGTCAATTCACTTTACCGTAATGGAAGTTTTTATCCGCTCAAATGACTTTTCTCCAAAGCCTGATACATTCATCAAATCTTCAGCAGTCTGAAACCGTCCGTTTTCTTCTCGGTAGGCGATAATGGCTTCCGCTTTTTTCTGCCCCACCCCGGAAATCGCCTGAAGTTCGTCCAAAGATGCCGTATTGATATTGACAGCTGCATTCTCCTTTTCACCCGCTGCTGTTTTCGGGTGATTCTCTTCTTCGCCTTCACTCGGAATATAAACAATCGTCCCGTCCTGCAGCTGCTCTGCTAAATTAACATTCAATTCATCCGCCTTTTTCTTCAGGCCTCCGGCTTTTTCAATGGCTTGCGTCACTCTGTCTCCCGCTTTCATTTCATACACGCCGGGATTTCGGACCGCACCTTTCACATCAATCATAATCTTATCGTCTGCGGTGTCTTTTTTGTCCGCGACGGATGCCGAGGCTGTTTGGCCGAGCACGGACTGCTGTTTGACCGGCTCTTCCTTTTCAGAACGAAACAGCCAAATACAGATAAAAACCGCCCCTGCCGCAAGACAAGCGCCCAGAATTTTCAGGTTCCGCCGCAGCCGCTCCGTCATCATCGCTTTCGTCATATTGCATTGCCTCCCCGCATAAGGTTTAGAGGATTAAGGGAAAAAGGAGGGGAATTCATTGAAAATAGGCTTTATCGGCACCGGAAACATGGGAACGATCCTGATTGAATCGTTTATCGAATCAAACGCTGCCGATCCCTCACATATCACCATCACAAACAGAACAATCGAAAAAGCATTAAAACTAAAAGAACGTTTCAGCGGCATCCATGTCACTGAGGATCAGGAAAAGCTCGTACAGGATAATGAAATAATATTCATTTGTGTAAAACCGCTGGATATATATCCTTTGCTGAAAAAACTCACACCGCATTTACGGAAAGATCACATTTTAATCTCCATTACCAGCCCCGTTCAGACGGATCAGATTGAACATACGGTTCCGTGTCAGACGGCCCGCGTCATTCCGAGCATTACGAACCGCGCCTTGGCCGGCGTCTCGCTTGTTACGTTCGGCAAAAGCTGCAGCGAGTCTGCAAAAGCGGATATTCAAACGCTGTTCACTCATATTTCAAAACCTGTTGAAATCAGCAGCGGCATTACAAGAGCGGCGTCAGACATTGTCAGCTGCGGACCCGCTTTTATGAGTTATCTCGTTCAGCGCTTTATTGACGCGGCAGTGGAAGAAACGGACATCACCAAAGAAGAAGCCGTGATTATGTCGACAGAAATGCTTGTCGGTCTCGGAAAGCTTCTTGAAACGGGGCATTACACGCTTCCCGCCTTGCAGGAAAAAGTATGCGTAAAAGGCGGCGTCACCGGAGAAGGACTGAAGGCTCTCGAAAGCGGTGTTCAGGATATGTTCAATCGTGTCTTTCAGCGTACACATGACAAATACGATGAAGATATATCGTTAGTGAAGAAGCAATTTCACGTGTAACTGAGTATGCCATAAAGAGCTTTATCGCGCCAATCGCAAAAAATGCATTTTAAAAACCATCGTTCCGTTTAAACGATGGTTTTTGGTTTGCCTGCCGTAAAGAAAAGACGTTCAGACTCTGTTGAAGGAGGCCGGTCTGTAAAATCAGCCGTCACCTTCTTCAGTTCAAATCCGGTCTCTGCAAGCATTTGTTCATATTCTTCAATGTAAAATGTTTTTTGCTCATGCGTCTCGTCATAGCGGTCATAAGATTGTCCGTTCCATACGAAAAAGGACATATCATGGATGACAGAAAGCTCTTCATCGCCGGCAAAGCTTTGCCAGATATAGCTGATCTGCTCATCCTGATCCGCATGGGTGCTGTCCGGAAAAAGCTCCGTCATTTTATACGGGGAATGGACGTCAAACAGAAGCAGGCCGCCCTCCTTCAAAACTTGAAAAACACTTTTGAAGGTGCTTAAGACATCATTTTTCGTTTTTAAGTAATTTAGGGAATCACAGCAGATGACTACGGCATCAAACTGTTCTTCAAAACCGGAAAGCTCTCTCATATCCTGCTGGAGAAAAAGAATCGGCTTTCCCGTTTTTTTCTGCTGGGCACAGCTCAGCATATCTTCACTCAAATCAATCCCCGTGACTTCGCAGCCTTTTTCAGCAAGCCTGATGGATATTTCTCCGGTTCCGCAGGCAAGATCAAGCACCCTTCCCTTTTCCGGAAGAGACGCTTCGATCCAGCCCGCCCATTCATCATACGGCGCATGGGACATTAACTCGTCATATACACCGGCGAAGCCTTGGTAAATCATGAGTTCAAGCCGAGTTCAAGCTCTGCGAGCGGCGCGTCGCCCCATAGCTTTTCAAGATTATAGTAGCTTCTTTCATCTTTATGGAAAACGTGGACAATGACGTCGCCGAGATCAACTAAAACCCAGCGGGCCTCATCAAACCCTTCCATCTTTTTGACATCAATGCCGTTTTCTTCTGCCTGATCTTTAATTTCACGCGCAATGGCCTGAACCTGTTTATCAGAATTCCCGTGGCAGATTAAAAAGTAATCCGCTACAAGTGAGATTCCTTCCATGTCCAGCGCTAAAATATCTTCTGCACGTTTATCGTCGCATGCTTTTGCCGCGATTTTTAATACGGAAGCTTGATTCATTTTCCATATTCCTCCTGTCATTTTTGAGACACCAGCCAGTTATAGGTTGCAAACGTCTCCGGAAAGACCGGCTGGTTTTTTTTCATCAGAAATATCATTGTATTTTTCATCGCTTGTATGAGCGCTTCGTTCAGATCTGTTTCCGCCAGACGGCGCACCTCTTCCACTCCGGGAAAATGGCGGCCGGGTTCAATGTAATCCGCAACGTAGATGACTTTGTCTAAAAGGGTCATTCCGGGACGCCCTGACGTGTGATAGCGGATTGCATCCAAGATCTCAGGATCAGTGATCCCCGCTTCTTTCTCAGCCAAATACGCTCCCACAGGGGCATGCCACAGCTCGGCATTGTAATCCAAGAGCTCAGCCGGCATTTTTTCCCGCACGATGATCTGCTTCATTTCTTCTTTCGGCCGGAATTTTGCATAATCATGAAAAATAGCCGCCATTTCCGCTTTTTTCGGATCTGCTCCGAACCGGCCTGCGAGAATAACCGCCGTATCTGTCACGCCGATTGTGTGGATGTAGCGATGCTCGGTCAGCTGTTCTTTGACGCAGGCAAGTGCTTCCTCACGATTCATATAAATCATTCTCCTCTATATACTGCCTCACTTTATCCGGCATTAAGTATTGCGTCGGCTTTTTTGCTTTGAGACGTTCTCTCAGCATCGTTGACGAAACGTCAAATTCCGGAACGTCGGCAAAAAGCAGCGGGTACGGTGTCTCAATATGATACCCCGGGCGCCGCACTCCGATAAATTGAATGAGCGTGAGCAGTTCGTCCAGTTTGTACCATTTCGGCAGATATTCAATCATATCCGCCCCGATAATAAAGAAAAGCTTGTCGTTCGGGTGCCGCTCCTTCAGTAAACGGACGGTATCATAGGTATAAGAAGGGCCTTTCCGGTCCATTTCCGCAAGCTCAAGCTTAAAGAAGGAATTAGAGCTGATGGCAAGCTTCAGCATCTCCACCCGGTGCCGGCTGTCTGTAAAGTCTTCATTCTGCTTATGCGGCGGGATTTTATTGGGCATAAACCAAATCTCATCGAGCTCCGCCTGATGAAGGACTTCATTAGCCATCAGAAGATGTCCGTTGTGCGGAGGGTCAAATGTGCCCCCGAATATTCCGATTTTCTTCATGTCAACCACCTTACGGAAGCTCGATTTGTTTATTTTCCTTTGATTCCTTATACAATACGATCGTATTTCCGATCGTCTGCACCAATTGTGAGCGGCTGCCTTTCACAAGGGCTTCTGCGACATCGTTTTTATCGTCTTCGCAGTTTTGAAGCACGCTGACTTTAATCAGCTCTCTTGCTTCTAAAGCCTCGGCAATCTGTTTCACCATGTTTTCGTTGACTCCGCCTTTTCCCACTTGAAAAATAGGCGTTAAATGATGCGCTTTTGAACGCAAAAACCGTTTTTGTTTTCCTGTTAACATTGTGTTCCTCCTAGTTTTCCTTCAACAATTGCTCTCATTAAGCCGCTGTCAGGCTCTTGTTCCGTCCACAGCTTGAAAGACAGTGCAGCCTGCTCCACAAACATGCCGACACCGTCAAGGGTTGTTAAACCTTTTTTTTCAGCTTCTTTTAAGAACGCCGTTTGAATCGGGTTGTATACGATATCACAAACGATGGCGCCCGTTTTGGCCCGTTCCAATGAGAGCGGCACGGCATCCGTTTTCGGATACATGCCGACAGATGTTGTATGAATAATGACGTCATATTGTTCAAGCTGATTTTCAGCTTCTTTTAAAGTAAGGGCGCGTTTCTGCTGAAAAGAGGGAGCAGCCGCAATCAGACTTTCCGCTTTTTCCGGCGTGCGGTTGCAAACGTCAAATTGTTTCGGCTCTCTGCGGACGATTGTCGTAAAGATCGCTCTTGCCGCCCCTCCCGCCCCAATCATGAGGATAGAGAGCTCTGATATCGGTTTGTCCAATACTTTGACTAAGGATTTATAAAACCCATCTCCGTCAGTATTATACCCGATGAGCCTGTCTCCCTCTCTTTTGACGGTATTTACGGCCCCGAGTACTTTCGCGCTTTCATGTATTTCATCCAGATGCTCCATGATCGCGACTTTATGCGGGACTGTGACGTTCACTCCGCAGATGCCAAGCGCCTTGATTCCGTTAACGGCGTCCTTGAGATGACGAGGTTCCACCTGAAACGCAAAATACTGCCCGTTGATGTTCTTATCTTGCAAAGCCGCGTTATGAATATCGGGTGACATTGAATGCCCGATCGGATTTCCGATTACTCCGTACAATTGTTTCATGCTCCCTCTCCCCTTCTCTCTATATTAATGAACGGCGGACAAATACGTGTACGCCTTTCGGAGCGTATGCCGTTATTTTTTTATCTGCTTGCTGCACCGTGACCCAGCCGAGTCCGGAAAAAACGATATCCGTCTTTCCTTCTTTAATCGTAAACGTGTGGGCCGTAAGCTCCGGAAATTCATCCAAATGATCTTTTCCGGGCGGGGTAAGCAGTTCTCCCGCATGCTTTTCGTATAAGGCATCAGCATTTTCAAGCTTTGTTCTGTGAATCATCAATTCATTCGGCATATAGCAGACAAACGCCGTTTTATCGCCTGATACATAGTCAAACCGGGCAAGCCCGCCGAAATAAAGCGTTTGTTTTTCATTCAGCTGAAAAGTGCGCGGCTTCAGTTCTTTTTTCGGTGTCAGCACCTTTAAGTCACGCTTGTCCACGTAATGCGCCATCTGGTGATGGTTAATGATTCCCGGCGTATCATAAAGCGCAGATCCGTCATCAAGCGGGATTTCAATCGCATCAAGCGTCGTGCCCGGAAATTGAGAGGTGGTAATAATATTCTCTTCCCCTGAGACCTCTTTAATAATCCGGTTGATAAATGTGGATTTGCCGACATTGGTACAGCCCACCACATACACATCGCGCCCTTCGCGGTAATGTTCAATGGCGTCAATGACTTCCTTCATCCCTTGTCCGCGGGAAGCGCTGATTAAAAAGACATCAAGGGGTTTTAAGCCGTATTCTTTCGCTTCGCGTTTCATCCATTGGACGAGCCGTTCCCGCTTTACGGATTTCGGCAGGATATCGGCCTTATTACCGACAAGAATGATCGGATTACCGCCGACAAAGCGGTTCAGCCCGTTTATCCAGCTTCCGTTAAAATCAAAAATATCAACGACTTTGACAATTAGAGAGTCAGTATCGCCGATTGTGTGCAAGATATTTAAAAAGTCATCATCCGTTAATGAAACATCTTGAATTTCATTGTAATTTTTCAGTCTGAAGCAGCGCTGACAAATGACATTCTCCTTCGTGAGCGATGCCTTTGGCGCGTATCCGAGACCTTGTTTATCCTCGGTCTGGATCGTTACTCCGCAGCCGATG
Organism: Bacillus sp. jun7; assembly: GCF_051034795.1. Taxonomy (NCBI): domain Bacteria; kingdom Bacillati; phylum Bacillota; class Bacilli; order Caryophanales; family Bacillaceae; genus Bacillus; species Bacillus sp. jun7. Next base: position 3,777,865 of record NZ_CP093219.1, on the reverse strand, counting down.
CAAACAACCTTTTCCATTCCTAATCCTCCCACTGAATATGGCCTTTACGTTTCAAAGAACTCAATATTCTCCGTTCAATCCGGCGGTTAAAGCGCGTCATGACTCCGTCAGAGGAAGCGACAGGCACGACGAGGATCGTATGATACCCGTTTCTGTTTCCGCCGAGAACATCAGTAAGCAGCTGATCGCCGATGACCACACAGTCTTCTTTTTTCAGATCCATGCTGTTGACAGCTCTTTTAAAGGCGCGCCCCATCGGTTTTCTTGCCTTATAAATAAACGGTATGCCAAGCGGCTCCGAGAATAATTTCACTCTTCGTTCATTATTATTGGAGACGATCGTGACTTTAATGCCGTGCTCCTTCATTTCTTCAAACCACTCGATTAATCGAGGTGTCGCACTCGGTCTGTCCCACTCCACAAGCGTGTTGTCAAGGTCTGTAATAATCCCTTTCACATTGCGTTCCTTGAGCTTTTCCGGTGTGATATGAAATATATTTTTCACAAATTCGTCAGGTAAAAAAAACTTTTTTAACAAAACCCGCACCCTTCCTTTTCTTTCTATCATCTATATGTCGAAACCTGTCAGATTTAAAAACAAAGTCGGACTCAGTAAAAAAATTTCGACAAAAATTGGGTTTCTTCACCAGTTGTGGATAAAATTACACACATTATCCACTCTTATTACATCCGGATTTATCCAGATTATAAACAAGATACTAACAAGTTATCCACTTACGAGTGTGGATAACAGAACGATTGTTCTTATTTGTATTTCATGGTAGATTAAAGATAACCTCACCATGATTGAAACGCAACCTTCCATCATATGCTTGCGTCTGATGATTGATTACAATTGTAAGGAGGTGCCACTCCCATTAATTGGGTCCCCGGCATGAGAAAGCTTTCTGATGAATTACTAATAGAATCTTATTTCAAAGCCAATGAAATGAATTTGAGCCGTGAATTTATCGAGTTAATTGAAAACGAAATCAAAAGAAGATCGCTCGGACACATTATTTCCGTTTCTTCTTAAACAGAAAAAAATTCCCGGGCGAATTTCCTTTTTTTACTCAGATGACTGATATTATATCACTTCGGTTATGCGCATTACTACCACTTTCAACAAAAAACACCCCTAAAATAGAGGTGTTTAAGAGGACGGCTGCTATATATTGAACCAATACAGACCGCCCAGGATGAGAATGACGACGAGCAGCACAACAAAAAATGCGTACCAGTACCCCGCATTCACCCGAGGAGGCGGGCATACAGGATATTGCGGAGGGAAACCGCGGTTCATAGCAATCGCCTCCAAAAGATGTTTTTTCTACAGCCTATGAAGCAGAAGCAAAACGGTTTAGGCAGCTGACGGCGTCAGCGTTCCAAAACCCGCCCATTTTTTATGCCTTCAATTAAGATTCTGGCGCCTTTTGGCGTCATATGATTTCCGGAGGGATCTATCAGTCCGGATTGGATCAGCGCCCGGTCTGTATCTTTGCCGCCGTCCGCGCGTATAAAGTGTTTCCAGTTATCCACCAGCGGCACTTTCAACTCAGCTGCAACCTGCCTCGTAACGCCGTTATAGGAATTATGCCATTTTCTCGCGCCGCCTTTTTCTTTAAAGGCTGAGGCTTTATATCTCGAATAGTAATAGAGATGATGCGTTCCGTTTCCTTCTATAACCGGGATGCACGTCATTAAAATCGGCTTTATGCCGTGATTTCTGCTTTCGTTTATGAAATAAGTCAGGTTTTCTTTAAACCGTTTCTTTGATACTCGCGGCTGATCTCCCGTCAAAATGCCCGCATCATTTGTTCCGAACATGATAAATAAATATTGGGGCTTACGCTCCAGCACATCGCTTTGAAAGCGCAGGCGCGCATCCTCAGTCGTCTGGCCGCCTATTCCCGCATTTATAACCGTAAGACGGCCGCGTTCCGCTGTTTTTAAAATATTTACCCACTGCTGCGCCTTCGGATAATCACGATAATCCCAGTTGGAACCGCGCGTATTGCTGTCGCCGAACGCGACAACACTTTTCTCTTTGCCCGCAGCGCATCCTGATAACAGACAGGTTATCGTAATAAAAAGAACAGCAAACTTCATTTTCTCTCCCCCCAAACCTTACCTCCTATGGTACACATCTCTTTGGCGGCTTTCAACGCGGCGCTCTCTTTACTGGATATGAAAAGGACCGGAATCCTGTCCGATCAAATCCGAAACCTTAACAAACGTGTAGCCCTGCTTTTTCAGCTGGGGAATGATTTCTTTCAAAGCCTCAACCGTCTGGCGCCGGTTTCCTCCGCCGTCATGCAGAAGAACGATATCTCCATCTCTGGCATGTGAAACAACGTGCCTGACGATTTTTCCTTTTCCGGGCCTTTTCCAGTCTCTCGGATCTTGGTTCCATGACCACATGATGATATGATAGCCCTCTTTTAAGAGGCTTTTGAAAGCCGTATGATTCAGCGACCCTCCCGGCGGGCGGAATAACTTGTCCCCTTCCGGCTGCAGCGATCTGATATGATGCGCGGAGCTGTGAAGCTCTTGTAAAATGTCTTTGCGTTTTAAACGGTGAAAATAAACATGGTTCATCGTATGGTTGCCGATTTCATGCCCTTCTTCAACGATGCGTTTTGCCGTTACGGGGTATTTGTCTATACGGCTCCCGATACAAAAAAAGGTTGCTTTAACATTGTGCTGTTTCAGCACGTCTAACACAGCCTCCGTATAGACAGGATGGGGGCCGTCATCGAAGGTTAAAGATAGCTTCTTTTTTTCAGACCTTATATCCCAGTACACGTTTCCCGTCTTCTCCATGTCACTTCTTTTTAAAGATTTCGCATCGGCGGACACGGCAGTGAGACCCGTGAGGACGCATATCATGATGATCAGATGAAAGCATCTCAACGTTTACACCTCCAGTAAACACTACTGTTAACGTGTCCCCTTTTGTATAAAATCATTCTCTGCATCAAATGATGCACATCACCCGCTTCCCGCCTGTTTTTGTCCAAACCCGGCTGCCAGTCGTTTCTCATCAAACGGCAAATGCTGATAAACAAGTACGCTTATCGGACAGCTTATTTTAATAGAAGGAGATAGATTTGTGCTGTATACTAATTGAAAAGAGGTGAACGTACAGATGATAAAAAAGGGATTCAGTCTTGCCGTCATCATTGCTGTCGTGATGATCGGCTTTATGCAAAAAGACGTCTGGCTCAGCATGATTCGCGCGGGCGGCATGTACGCCGTGCTTATGAGTATCCTTCTGGTCGCAGCTGACGTATTTTTTCCGATCGTTCCATTCGCCATTATCGCGGCCTTAAACGGAGCGGTTTTCGGGATTGTAAACGGAGTGTGGATTACATTGTCAGGCGCAATGCTCGGAACAATGGCATTGTTTTTTCTCGTCCGGTACGGATTCAGAGACTGGGCCAGAAAAAAACTGGTGGCTTACCCGGCCGCGGCTCAATATGAAGGTTCATTTCATCAGCACGCGTTTACGGCGGTGCTTTTCGGGCGGCTCATTCCGATTATACCGTCGCTTGCCATGAATACCGTCTGCGGGCTGAGTAATATACGATGGCCGATCTTTTTTTCTGCGTCGGTGCTCGGCAAAATTCCGAACATTGTGATCGTGACCGTCGCAGGCGCTTCATTTACAAGCAACAAACTGCTGTCTTTCGGGATTTACGGAATGTATATGCTCGTCTTAATGGCGGTCATTTATAAGAAGTTTCCCGGTCTTTTAAAAACAACGAAAAAATGAAGCGCGTACCGCCTCCTATTCCGGCGGTACGGCTCCTCTCATTCTGAGAACTTTTCCGTTTAATTCTAAATTGATGCAGCTTCGTTCCGCGTTCTCTTTGCTGCTCAGTAAAGGTGCACATAACCGATTTTTTGGCTGCGGTAAAAGTTGATGGAAGCTTCAAGCTGTCCGATCGGCTGCCCGTTATGAAGAAGCAGCTTAAAATTGTCGGGTGAGCATTAGATTTGGGATGACAGCCACCTGAGATACTCATCCTCACGAAATGAAACGGCCGTCTCTTTATGTTTCTTTAAATTGATCCGCTTGAAACACATCGGGAGTCCTCCTGTTTGAGGCCGCAAATAAGAACGAGCATAAAACGGCTGCCAACGCCAGCATAACAGCAGCCCCTGCGATGACGATGACGCGGACGGAAGAACCGACAGCCGCCGCTCCGAAAACCGCCGTTACCAATATAATGAAGACGGCTTCGACTAATGAATAAAAGCTCCCCACTCTCCCCATGATGTCCACCGGAACATTCTTTTGATAAAACGTCAGAAAGCCTGTATTGGCAAACGCCAGAAAAAAAGCGAGAAGGAAAAATCCGAAAGCAGCCGTCCAAAAAACGTCAGAAAACGCATAAATCATATATCCGGCCGCTGTGAATAAAGAGCCCATTCCCATCAATAAAGAAGCCGGCATTTTTTTATTTAAGATTACATTGACAAGCGCCCCCGCAATAATGCCTGCCCCTGAGACACTGACGAGAAAACCGTAATCGGCATCAGTCAGCTGAAGAACTTCTTTTGCAAAAGCGGCTTCAAGCGAATCAAGCGCGGATAGCATAACAGTCATGACCAGACTGAATAAAAAATAAATGATCATGACGTTTCGCGCCGTTCGGCTGAAGCGATAGACGAGCTTCCAATCTTCTTTGTACACTGCCAAAGAAAGCTTCCGTGCGGGAGAATGTACGTGGGGCTCATTTTCAAGGCTCGGCAGCATCATCGTGATGAAACCGGACAGCACTAAAGCCGCCGCATTCACCCAAATCGCAAAAATCGGCGTGCCGGCGATAAAAAAGCAGCCCGGCCGCAGCCGGCCCGAGGAGAAAAGCCCCTGATTCCGACAAAGCCCTTAGTGAATTGAATCGTTTTCTCCTTTCAGCCGGAATAAGCATCGTCACATACGCCATGGAACACGGACGAAACATCGTATTGGCCATTTGAATCAAAAACACGATACAATAAATGAAAAATAAAGACCTTACAGTAAACATCAGCGGCAGAACGGCAATGAATGCAGCCCGGATGAAATCAAGCGACATCATCATATTCCGTTTGTTACACCTGTCGATGATGCTGCCCGCCCACCCATTTGTCATCAAAACAGCCGCAGGCCTGATTAAATAAAGGATGGAAACCGCAAAAGCAGACCCCGTTTCTTTTAAAACAATAAGATTAAGAGACAAAAAATAAATCCATTCACCAATATTTGCTATCCCGATTCCGGTTAACAGAAGCATCGGGTACCGCCAAGACTTCAGGTTTTTCATCTTATCCCTCCCTTAGAAATAAAAAACGCCCTCAAGACAATAAAGTCTTGAGGACGGGAAACAGCCCGCTATGCCACCTCAATTCGGTTTGGTGCCGGCCTTGCCGGGTACAAAGCTTACTCGGTAACAGGAGTATCCGCCGCATCATCCTCGTTTTTCATGATTCCGATGCGAAGCTAAGAGGTTTGTTTCAACACATCCATTCATACTCCTTCACAGCTCCCGGAGCTCTCTGTCATGAATGATATCTGTCTACTCGTCTCTTCAGCGCTTTTCGTTATATTCTTTTCACCCTTACTTTTTTTAACAATATACAGGCTCAATCAGCAAAAATCAAGAGGCTGTAAGAAATAATACCTGCCTTTGATTAATTTCCCTGTACAGACACAAACAGCCTGACTGCCACATACAGTTACATATAGGCTTTTGCCTACATAACTTTGTGGAGGTGAGGATGGTGACAGGTGTTTTTGCAGCGCTCGGGTTTATTGTGAAAGAACTCGTGTTTTTAGTATCATACGTGAAAAATAATGCCTTTCCACAACCGCTCTCAAATAGTGAGGAGAAAAAATACTTAGACCTTATGGCTGAAGGCGATGAACATGCCCGCAACATGCTGATCGAACACAATCTCCGTTTAGTCGCCCATATTGTGAAAAAATTCGAAAATACGGGAGAGGACGCAGAAGATCTGATCTCCATCGGTACAATCGGGCTGATCAAAGGAATTGAAAGCTATTCAGCCGGAAAAGGCACGAAGCTTGCCACATATGCCGCACGATGTATTGAAAATGAGATTTTAATGCATCTGCGCGCATTGAAAAAAACGAAAAAAGACGTCTCCCTTCATGATCCGATCGGCCAGGATAAAGAAGGGAATGAAATAAGCCTGATCGATGTCCTCAAGTCGGAAAGCGAAGATGTGATCGACACCATTCAGCTCAACATGGAACTTGAAAAGGTCAAAAAATATATCGATATTTTAGACGATCGCGAAAAAGAAGTCATCGTCGGCCGCTTCGGGCTTGATCTAAAAAAAGAAAAAACGCAGCGCGAGATCGCAAAGGAGCTCGGCATTTCAAGGAGTTACGTGTCGCGGATTGAAAAACGCGCATTGATGAAGATGTTTCATGAGTTTTACCGGGCGGAAAAGGAGAAGCGGAAGAAGAAAGGAAAGTGAGCGAAAAGCCGGATCTGACACTCCGGCTTTTTCTACTTTATCTTTTTCAATCATGACTATGAACAGAATATGCGTAGCGCTCAGTTTGAAGGGATAAATATACAAACTGTTTAATCGCGTCAAGGCCTGTGATGAATTCATTTGTGATACGGCCATTTTCAAAATCTATTTTGTAGGTTTGAGAGGTCCCTATGACTTCGCTGTCATCTTCAATATCATCAAATTCAATTTCTGAGGAAAGGGTCATGATAAGATCACTCCTATAACGTTCCTCCATTTATTGATTGAATGAACCATAATAAAAACCGCTCCTAAAGAGCGGTTTTAAAATATAAGAAATAATCATTCTAAGAAGAAATCGAAAGGGATTTATTTACTGCTTTTTGAGCATGGATTAAAGTCGTATCAAATAATGGCACTTTTGAATCCTCTGCCTTTACTAATAGTCCAATTTCAGTGCATCCAAGAATGATTCCTTCTGCTCCTCTATTTACCAAATTATTTATGATCTTCTTATAAATGTTTTTGGAAGACTGTTTAATTTCACCCAGACACAGTTCTTGATAAATAATATTATTTATTAATTCCCTTTCATCATCATCAGGAACAATGACATTAATATCATGAGACGCAATACGTGATTTATAAAAATCTTGTTCCATCGTATATTTAGTACCAAGCAATCCTATTGAGCGAATGTCTTGTCTAATAATTTGTTCTGCAGTTGCATCGGCAATATGCAAAATAGGTATAGTGATCATTTCTTGGATATATCCAAGAACTTTATGCATAGTATTTGTACATATTACAATAAAATCTGCACCTGCTTTTTCTAATGATCTTGCAACTTGACCTAAAGCTTCACCTGCTTTATCCCAAGCTCCTATGGATTGATAATGTTCAATTTCCTTAAAATCAACACTGTATAAAAGGCATTTTGCCGAGTGAAGCCCTCCTAACTTCTTTTTTATTTCTTCATTGATAATTCGATAATACTCAGCTGAAGATTCCCAACTCATTCCGCCAATAAGACCAATAGTTTTCATAACCCACCTCGGATGAAATTTTCAAAATATTATAGTTATTCTATAGCATAGATTAGGTCTTTACAATTATTTATTTTTTCAGGATTACTATTATTAAATTTTATCGAGAATAAAAAAAGATTGCCCGCCTTTTAAGGAGACAACCATCAAATTTTCACCCATTTTCAGTTCTTCATCTTCTCCAGAGCGCAACCGTTTAGGAATAATAATCAAATCAGCAGGTATTATTAATTTGTCATTTTCATTAAGCCTTATTTCAATAGATGAAACGGAAATCACTTCAGCCGGCATAATATCCACCGGTGACTCAGATCCAATAAAGTCAGAATATAGAAAAAGAGATGTGACAGTTATGAAAATCATTTTTCTCATTCGTTACTGCATTTTGGTATCAAATGACTTGACTTATAAGTCCTTAACTTGCGTCTTCTCTCAAACGATTCAACGCCGGACGCTCTAAAAACTCCTCAGAAAATCTTTCACAGGCATACTTCAGTCCCTGCTTTCTATATGCAGACCTCGATCTGGCTGCCGATGCTTGAGCCCTTGTTCCTCGGTTGATAACCTTACAGCTAATGGCTATCATCCTGAATCTTCTTCCTATACAGTTTTATTAAATAATGATAGAAATCGTTATGCATTTGCCAGTTTGCGGCTCTCGAAGATTATCACCTTCTTTAAATGCATCACCCCTTTGGTTATACTACGTAATAACTGTTTGTCCTACTGAGGTGATTTTCAACGGTGGAAAAAAGAAAAACTAGTTACTGATTAGTAACTAGTTTTTATCTTAAAAGATTCAAATATTAGGTTTCGGATTTTCTGGTTTAACCATCTCATCACATTGTTCTTCCGTTAATAATGTAAGCTGCACGCAGTCTTTTTAGCATTAACCCTTCCTTATGAACAAACTTGGCATTTTCTAATAATTTTCATACCCGATAAGGTTCTAATTCCCTAAGTTTTCGTATCAATATCCTCTGTGTAATCCATGGAATTAACCTTTTAAGTTCATTAAACTTAACTGTTTTATTAGACAAAGCTTACAGATCGAATTTCATGGCGCCTATCGATTTTACAATTTCAGGATCTCGGTGCGACCCGAAAAGACTTTCTCCTTTATCAAGGGTGGAAATCTTTTCGATATCCTCTAAGCTCAACTCAAAATCAAAAATGTCAAAGTTTTCGACAATCCGTTCTTTGCGCACCGATTTTGGAATCGTAACGACTTCACGCTGAACAAGCCAACGCAGCACGACCTGGGCGACGGATTTATTGTGTTTTTCCGCAATGGAAGTCAACACGCCGTTGCTGAACATGTTATTGCGCCCTTCAGCGAACGGTGCCCATGACTCGTGTTGAACTCCCTGCTCTTTCATAAAAGCAGCACTTTCTTTTTGCTGGCAGAATGGATGCGTTTCGACTTGATTGACGGCTGGCACGATTTCATTATGCATGATCAGATCCATTAGACGGTCGGGATGGAAGTTGCTGACTCCGATTGCCCTGATTCTTCCTTCGCGGTACAGATCCTCCATCGCGCGCCAAGCGCCGTAGTAATCGCCGTATGGCTGGTGAATAAGGTATAAATCAAGATAATCCAGCTGCAGCTTATTTAAAGATTTGGAAAATGCCGCCTTGGCACTTTCATAGCCGGCATCCTGAATCCAGAGCTTGGTCGTAATGAACAGCTCCTCACGCGGTACGCCGCTCCGCTTGATTGCACGTCCGACTGCCTCCTCATTTAGGTAGCCGGAAGCAGTGTCAATCAGGCGATAACCGGCCATCAGTGCTTCATATACTGCGTTTTCACAATCTTGAGCATCGGGGACTTGGTATACACCGAAGCCGATAATTGGCATTTTCACTCCGTTGTTTAATGTTACGGTTTGCATTGTAATTCCTCCTATTGTTCAAATGTAGAACGACAAACGGCACGCATCCCGAAAATCGGGCACTGCAGAATGAATTCCGCTGCGGCTGGTTTGCGTTATAATAAGCTTATTACCTTCGTGCAACACGAAGGCAAGCACTTTTTTAAAAAATTTTTAAAGGAGGATTACACATGCATACAGTCAAAGAAGCAGCGATGATAACCGGACTCACTGAGCATGCGGTGCGCTTTTACACGGATAAAGGCCTGGTGCCGAGCGTACAGCGCAATAAAAACAATATCCGTTTGTTCGATGAAGAATCAATTAACTGGCTGTTTGGCGTCAAATGCCTCAGGCAATCCGGAATGCCGATTGAAGACATTAAAACGTACGTGAATCTCTGTCTCGAAGGAGATTCGACCATCCCACAACGGTACACACTCATGATGGAGCATAAAGAAGAAGCACTCGCTCAGCTCGAAGAAGCCAAACAGCACATTGCCCATTTGGAACAAAAAACCGCCCTATATCAGGCCATTGTGGAGCACCGCTCTCCTGATACAACTAATCCCGCCAACTGGGAAAAAATACAGCATATGCATAGTGACGTATTTTACTCGCCCACTGTCCGGTAGATGTGAAAGATATTTATGAGCACATCAATGGATCTTAAACTCCTAAATTGGAATCCATATTGAATAGGCTAAGTTTGATGACATGTTATGAGCGATTAAATTTGTTTATATACGGCTATAAGGCTGCAAGTCCTTAAGGTTACTTTCTATTAATTAGAAATTAATAGAAGTCGCATCTGTATGCGACTTCTTGTTCGATGTTGTTTTCAAGTGTGTCAGAGGTAATGTTAACTTCAGCAATTACTTCTTTTGTGCTTAAGTTAGCTGTGCTAATTGATGGAACAGACTTTTGATCCTTAGTCAGCGCAACTCTTAAAATCGTTGGCGTATCTTGAACCATTCGAATAAAAGTTGAAGCTTGAATAGGCTTGCCATCAAAAGGATCGGCTTCTCGCGCGCTTGGTTTTCTGTATTTTCTTTGCTCGAAGGCTCGGAATCGATAATTTCTGAATTGTCTGCTTCATTAATAACTGCTTTTTTGAAAGAATCCCCCACTTGCTCAAAACTGCTTTTCATACAGTCTTAAGAGCCATCGCATCACAGTCATTTTTCCATCCAACATCAGACTTACTGAATTTCTTTTTGTGCTTTTCTACTTGTGCCTTTGTCCAGTACACTGTTTTTCGGAAGCCATTTATCAACTCACAATAAGCTGCATAACCAATCACTACGTCTGAATTCACACTTTTCAAAATCAATCTCGATCTCCTCAGTCAGCGGATTCCGCTTCTCCAATTCGCCTTCATGAATCGGTATGCAATTGATGGACTTATATTGGCCTGTTCGCAAAGCAAGCTGTATGTACCCTTTGTATCCTAGCTGGAATTGAGCCTTTCCTCCATAAGGAACTATCCAGGCATACCCTAAGTTTTTATCTATAGGCAGGTCGAGTGTCTGCCACCATTGCAGATGAGATGGCACTCATAAGATCTGTTTTCTGCAGCATCTGCTCGCTGTTATCAAGACTTAAGATAGAAGCAGTAAACTGTGCAGCCCTCTTTCCTGACACTTCCTCAAATCGCTTAATAAGGGGTGGTGGAAGAAAGCTAGCCTTTCATGATCGCTCCTTGCTGTTTCACAGGAACGCTTTTCATACATCATAATAAAACCTTATTAAAACTTTACAAGACAAGCTGAATTGACTATAGTCTAATTAGACTAAAATATTGATGTAAAGAAGTGAAAAATTAGATGATAAAGTCTTTTATAATGTTGGGGCAGTCGAATATGGCGGGCCGTGGATTTTTGAATGAAGTAGACCCTATCTATAATGAAAAAATTAAAATGCTACGCAATGGACAATGGCAGATGATGACAGAGCCGATTAATTACGACCGTCCGGTTTCCGGCGTTGGCCTGGCGGCATCTTTTGCAGATGCATGGTCGAAAGCTCATCCCGATGAAGAAATTGGCTTGATCCCGTGTGCGGAAGGCGGCAGTTCATTGAATGACTGGCATCCGGAAGGCATCCTTTTTCAGCATGCTTTGTCCGAAGCCCGCTTCGCCCTCCGTTCCAGTCAAATTTGCGGGATCCTTTGGCACCAAGGTGAGAGTGACAGTTATCGTTCGCTGCATGAAACTTATTACGAGAAATTAACTCTTATCATTGAGACGCTAAGAAACGAGTTGAAACTTGATGAGGTACCGTTGATTATTGGAGGGCTTGGTGACTTTCTTGGGAAGACCGGTTTTGGACAGCACGCCACTGAATTTCGACAAGTTAATGAACAATTGCTGCGTTTTGCTAATGAACAACAGAATTGTTATTTTGTTACTGCAGCAGGTTTGACTGCGAATCCTGATGGCATTCATTTAGACGCAGCTTCACAACGTAAATTCGGTTACCGCTATTTCGAGGCTTTTTCGAAAAAGCACCATATCCTGAAACCCATTTCGGGAGAGGAGCAATCACTGAAAGTGAAGGGTGACTATTCTAAAACAGAACAGATTTACCTTCATAGTATGGATTTGGCTTCGGGTGAAATCACGTACGCGGAATTTGAGGCGCGGATGGCGAAGGTGATGAAACCATAATTCCCTTACTTATCCTTGGCTTGCTCATTCAAAACCCCGGAGCTCACGGCTATGAACTTCTGGCCTTAATGGAAAAACGTCATTACAAATACATTGTTAACTTCACGAAAGGTTCATTTTATTACAATCTGCAGCAACTTGAAGAAAAGTGTTTGATTGAACAGATTCAGCAGAAACCCTCAACCAGCGGGCGTGAAATCCGTAACTTTAAAGTCACAGATTCGGGAAGGGCAGAATTCGAAAAATTAATGATCAAATACGGCACCAAATCGGAATATGTGAACCTGCAATTTTATGGCGCGTTACTCTTTGCCGATGAATTCGACAAAAATAAATTACTGGATCTGATCCAATCACAAATCGATCAGACTAAAACTCGAATCGAGCTCCTTGATGAATACCTGTCCATCACTCAAGAAATTCCCGGCACAATCAATTACTTTCGCCGTATGAATGAAAATTCCCGTTCACATCACTTGGTTAATTTAGAGTGGTTCGAAAAATTGAAAGCAGAAATAGAGTGAACTATTGCATAATAAAATTTCGCATCGTCGGCATTAAAAAAAAGAGTCCCTATTTTGTTCAAAGGCGTGAATCCTGACATTGCATCGATGTGGGAAAGTTTAGATGAAGCAGCAATCAATCAACTAAAAGAGCTTTCTAATGCAACGCCTGCAGGACTCATCAGTGCATCCACGAACTTTTCTGAAGGCCGGACAGAGGAAAACGGAGAGCTTGATCACTATATTGGCGCAGCCACAACGAAACATTGCCCAAATCACCTATCACAGCTTGAAATCCCTGCCTCAACATGGGCTGTATTCGAAGCAGCCGGATCATTTCCGGATGCACTGCAGGAAGTATGGGGGCGGATTTATTCCGAATGGTTTCCATCGTCACATTATGAACAAATTGAAGGCCCAGAAATCCTGTGGAACGAGCATAAGGATGTAACATCGCCGTCTTTTAAAAGTGAAATTTGGATACCCATTTCAAAAAAGGAATATATCTGACAATGAAATTAGAGGAATTAAAGGTTTTAAGGAAGGGGTCTTATCCCTTCCTCTTTATGTCACTAACCCGATCTGCGGCAATATTGATGCCACTAATCTTTGAATTGAGTTTTTTAATGAGCAGAGCCGATCTTACTGAAAATATAAATTGAGGTGTATTGCGTTTTGATGATCTGCTTCTCACTTCTTATTTTCCGCCTTAACATCCGATCATTTCTGCAATTCTTCTGCAAAGTCTGACGTTGATGATTGACCGCCAAGTCTCCCGTTTTGATTCCTGCCTTCACGGTTTCCCGAAGTGAGTTCTCTATTAATTCCGCCGCTTCTTTCCGAGAATAAATCACTTCACAACAGACAAACTGATAGCGGTATAAAAAAACAGCTCCGTTAAAATGGACGGAACTGTCTTTGGCTTTTGGATTTTGCAGTTATCTCCATCCGTTAGTTTAATTAGAATTCAGATAATCCAAGACACGATCAACTCTTTCATTGACTGAGTAATCTCCTTCAATTTTTAACAATGGACAAGATAAATCCGCCATCCAATGTTCGTGTAAAGCTTTGCTTCTAACTTCCATTCCGGCATGATCATATAAAGAAGCCCACTCTAAAAATGTTTTTGATTGTTCATATTTACTGCCGCCGGCTAACACTTCGTTTCCATAACGCTGAAATTCCCTATGCCTTAATCTCTCAAGCCGTATATCCTGCGGAATCCATAAGAAGATGACAAGGTCAAAATAACTTTTTAGATCATCGCCCCAGCGGCACACTGCGCCAGAAAGAATCCATTTCTCATTTATTGTCAAGTCTTTTTTAAGCAACTTTCTTCTTTCAGGGATTTCTCTTTTTTTAATGAATTTATCTGTCCAATAGTAATCATCAGTATCAAGATGCGTATGCGGCAAATGCTTTGATAATGCAACACCCAATGTTGACGTTCCGACACCAGAGGCTCCCAATATGTGAATCTTATTTTTCATACTTCCCCCTCCTTATGAAGCAACCAAACTCCCTGTTGCATAAGATACTTACTATTATTTTGACATAAATCCCTAAAGACCTTTACTTTGCCAGGGGAATCCAGATGCGGTTAAAACCATACCGCTTACGAACTTCATAGTCATTTTCAAACAGTGATTAACTTTCTCTCCGGCCTATTTTAATATCCTCATACACTTTTTCAAAAGTCTCGATTGGCAGTGAAAACTTGGTTGTTTTCTCGTTGCGGTAATTGATTACGATCTCAATTTGATTATTTTTTTGTTCAGACTCAATAAGTGCATTCTCCCATTTATCTCTGATTGAAATGATACAATTTTCCATTTTTCTTTTCCTTTTTCTTATAAATGTAATTCACTTTAACTCCCCTTTCATTGATCGGCAAAAGGTTCCGTAATAAGGAAGCTCCTCAAAAAAAAGGATCAAAACTTTTATCAAGTTTGATCCTTTTCCCTTTTTAGTCATTTCTTCGCGAACGTTTATAGACATTCATGGTTACCAGCCAGCTCATAACAACGATTCCTGTAAAAAGAATGAGCATATTACTGTACAAATAAGCGGAATGATCATCGTTAACAGGCAGCAGCCTTTGATTCAGCAAGCTGATCGATAATAAACCGCCTGCAATCGAAATACCCGTTCCCTCTGATAAAAAGCTCGTAAAATTAAGCAGACTCATTCCGGCGCCGGCTTCCTTTTGTTTCAAACTGCCAGACACAATTGTAGATATAACCGTTTTTGTGAAGGAGAGCCCCCCCAAACACAAAAACGATTATGACGGTCATAAGCCAAGGTGCCGCATCTATGAAAAAGGCAGCGATTAAAAAGCTGGAAGACATCAATACAATCCCAATGGTCAGCACACACAAAGAACCTTTCCGATCAACAAGCAATCCTCCAATGTAACCGAAGATGATGACGCTCATCGTCCCGGGGAACATAATCCCGCTTCCAATTGCCGCAGTACTTAAATGGTGAACATCTTTCATCATATAAGGAACCATAGACACAAATCCTGCAGCAGTGCCGAATATCAGGCCTCCGCTAAGGACGCCCGTCATAAACAAAACATTTTTCCCCAGTGCAGGGTCAACAAAGGGATCTTGAGTTTTCCTAATATGTTTCACAAATATCAGGAAAGCCAGAATACTGATGATCAGAAAAGACATTCTATATGACGTTGTAAACAGCAGAAAAAATACGGTGCCTGCAGACATTAATATAATCCCCGTCATATCAAAGCGCCCGCTGATTCTTTCTTCCTTTTCCAGCAGTTTCATCAGGAATGGAACGGTGATAACTGTTGCTGTCGGAATAAGCAGCAAATATGACCAGTGAATATAATGAGCGATCATTCCGCCAATAGCTGGTCCGACACCTTCCCCCATTGCCACCAGCGACCCGATCAGACCAAATGCTTTACCCCTGTTTTCTTTCGGAATATAGCGTACTACTGCAACCATCACAAGAGCCGGGAATGCGGCTGCACCAGCCCCTTGAATAAATCGGGCCAGAATGAGTACAGGAAAGAAAGAGTGTCCGACAAATCCAATGATCGATCCGAAGCCATTTACCATAATTCCAAATAGGAGCAGTTTTTTGATGCCCAGCTGATCTGATAACTTCCCATACAGAGCAGTTCCGATGGAAAATGTTAACATAAAAGCCGTGTTCACCCAGTTTGCACTCGCTGGCAGTTTATGAAAATCGTTAGCGATATCAGGTAGCGAGACGTTCAAAACCATTTCATTTAATACGCTGAAAAATGACAAAACACAAAGCCAAATGAACACTTGGTTGTGCCGTAAAGCTGACTGTGAATAAGGCGTATTCACAAATTTCCCTCCATTAATGAGGGCAGACGCAGTTTATAGGGCCATTGATACGCTTCCCTCTTTTAATTGTACCCTGTTCATTTTTTTGCACTTCATACATAACTCCCCCTGCATTGATTGATATACCTTATTATAAATCCTCAAGCCGATGTTTTGAATACTTTGCGGCACACACCCGCTAAATGACGAAACATCAAATACTGTATATTTAAAATTTACAGTACCAAAAAACCGCAATCTCATTTGCTGTTGAAAAATTGGAATAAAGCATTGTATCGACCGCTCCTATGACAAAGTTATTTTTGGCATAAAAATGACAAGCTGAAACATTAATATCTTGTGTTTCAAGCATAAGACCGCATAAATGATTCTCCTTTGCCCACTCAATCGCTTTATGTAATAAAGCCGTCCCGACACCATTTTTTCTATAATCTTTTGCAACGGCAATGTCTTCAATCAGTGCGTATCCATTCCAATTAGAACGAAGCTTACTCCGGCCGACACAGTCGTTCTCTGCGTAATAAAAAAAGACAACTTTATCCTCTTCTTCAGCATAACTGACATCAATGTCTTCATCGTCATATTTTTTGACATAAGGTTCAGCAAATTTCTCCTCTGTATATGTCCAAACATTGTTTTCAAATGAAGGGATGATTCTCCCTGAAACAACGAAAGGTTCGTTTGGTTTATTGAAGTCTTTCATATTGAATTGAGTCATTTTAGTTATCATCATAATCGCCTTTCTGCAGTTATTGAACTCACTTTACACCTTTTGAACTGTTGATTCGTCTGCATGTCACGAAGACTAATACAAAAAAGATACCAACATTGATTGGTATCATCTATTCGTTCGAGCCCTTACAACAACATCCTATTTCGGAGCTTCCAAACCAAATGTTGTCCATTCCTCTTTTGCCGGACCATAAATACCCGGAACAGGTAAACCTGCTTGTCTCATAAGGACAGTCATTTGTCCTCGATGATGGTTTTGATGTTGAATTAAAAACATCAAAAGTGAACCATTCGGCAATTGCTGACCAATAAAGTTGACACATTCTTGAAGTGTATCGTCAGTCCATTGCGTTTTTAACGCCTGCACAAATGCATTACTGGCTTGATGATAACTCTCAGCAATAAACCGCGCCGATGCAGGAACAGGATAATCTTCAGCCGGAGCGTGGAACGTTAAATCTGTGTTCGAGGTAATGATATGAATGGCCGCGACAGTATGCCATGCAATACGGCCTAAAGTCCAATGTTGTGAAGTGATTTCTTGTTTAAGTGATTCATCAGTCAGATGATTCAGCAGTTTTTGTGTCGCATCGGCTTCGAATTCCCAAGATTTCAAAAAATGGTCTAAGGTTTGAAACATAAAAATCCTCCTTATCCTTTTTTGTAATTCTATGTATCTGCAGTTCAATTATAGTGCTCCGTTTAGTTAAAAAAGAACAAAACGATAGACAGACAATACAATAACAGACAAAATATAAGAACAAACAGATCACTCTATACTTCCTTTTCTTCAATCGGCAAAAAAGGATAGCTGTTCAAACAGGATTCTTCAGTGTCTAATATTTTCGCTTTACAAAAGTCCATACCGTCTTAGTGATTGAACCGGAGATAAAACAGCTCCCCGTCATCATAGCCACCCAAATGAAAAATGTCGGTTCGGCACCTATTACAATAAACATAAATATCAAGGACAAAATGAATACAATAACAACCATCATCCATACTTTTTTGAAGATGAAATATCCTAAAATCCCTAACAGAAAAGAAGCTGCCGGAAGAAAAATGAGAATGATATACGCGGGACTCAACAGCGGGCTAATACAAACACCTCCCAATTTCAAAACGAGGAAGTTCCTACTTTTTGTCTGATATCAAATGATATGAAGTGATTTATTTCATCTTGATATTACGCCGTTTCATTCATTTTATACATATTATACCAATACAATTGGGTCAAATATAGATATTTATTCATTTTTAACATATTTTCGGAAAATCAGGAGTGATTTAAAGTCGGAGGATAGCCCGCTTTTTCTTTTCCTAGTAAGCCCTGCCGCATTGGCTTTAGCCGATCTGCTTTCTCATTGTTTTTGCAGCGCTAATATTCTCATAATCGTGTGCATGACGCTGCTTTCGTCATTTGATTTGATGACAAAGTGCGCCGCATCTTTTATTTCGTCAATGGCGTTCTTAACCGCAAAGCTGTAGGATGCCGCTTCCATCAATTCTTTGTCATTGCGGCCGTCTCCGAATGCCATTGTTTCATCAGCCGAAACCCCTAATAATCGCTGCAGTTCTTGTACTGTTGATCCTTTATGTATTCCGATATTTGATATGTCCATCCAGGTATCTTCTGATGCTACGATATATAATTGGTGAAAAAATTCATGCAGCTTTTCTCTCGTTTCCGGACAGTTGGCGTCGGGGTCATGAACCGTAATCTTGATAAAATCGTCTTTTATCTTAGTAAAATCAGTTATTTTCGTTACATGTGCATAAGAGGCATTTACATATTTCATTTCACTTTCAGACAGATTTTCTTTTACGATCGCGCCTTTTTTTGTGCACGCGATAATGGTGTGCCCGCAGCTGATTTTTTCTAAAGCGCCTATAATTGACAGTCCGGCTTTATTGCTGATCAAAGATTCATATACGAATTTGCCGTTCTTTTTCATACGTGCGGCACTGTCTCCTAAAATCCAAAAATCTTTCGCGTCTTCTCCGAATAAGGCTTCCACCCTTTCACACTGTTTCCCGGTGCAGATGGCGAAAGCGACATGCTGTTCCTCCATTACTCGTTTTGTCTTTTCAAATAACGTTCTGTCAAAATCGCCTTGATTATTTAAAAATGTGCCGTCTAAATCCGTAATCACTAATTTAATCATCGTTCAGCACCTCCGCAGTTAAAATGTCTTTTTTCAGACAAAGGGTTTTTCACATTTGAGAATGGAATCAATCGCGTTTAAGACCCCTTCCTCATTGTTTGATTGCGCGATATGCGCCGCGGCCTGTTTAATGCTTTCCTGCGCATTATCCATAGCGACTCCGTATTTCACGGCAGACACCATCTCCAAATCATTGCCGCTGTCTCCAAAGGCCGCGCATTCTTCATCATTTATCCCCCATTGTTTCTGGAGAAACTTAATCCCGCTTGCTTTATGAAGCCCCGGTATGATCAGATCTATGTCACCGTGCCCGCTTGATACAGGCGTGACGAAAGACCCGATGGCGTCTTTTAAATGCCTCAGAAGTGCGGAACAATGTTCGGCGGGAAAACTGATGGAAAATTTTAAAATGTCATCATCGATGTTTTCAAAATGCGGCACCCTTTTTAACACATAATAATACTTACTGGCATGCAGATATTCATCTTCACTGGCATTTTCATGAATATACGCGCTTTTTTTTCCGCAGACAATGACGTTTTTCACCTCATACTGCTCTAAAGCACGGATCACTGCTTTTATAGTGTCTTCAGACATGTTACCCGTGAATAATTCTTCTCCGGCATTCACGACGAAAGCGCCATTCTCGGCAACGAAAGCGATTTCACTTTTGATTTCCGGAAAGAAGGATGTAAGCTGCGCATATTGGTTTCCGCTTGCTACGGCAAATTTAATTCCCCGCGCTTTTAATTCACGATACTGATTCATAAAACGCTCTTCGTTATATGCCATTTCATCATTCAAAAACGTTCCGTCCATATCAACCGCTATCAGTTTGATACTCATATTGTCCTCCTTTTTTCGGCCGCTTTTGTCAGCAACCCTTGAAGAGATCATACATAAAGCGTATGAACGAATTATATCCGCAGTTGTTTTGCACCGTAAATCATTGGCTGACGTCTTGTTTTGAATGACACAAAAAGTGATTTGTCACATAAAAATAACACTATGTTTCTTTTAAAAATGATATGTTACGATGAGATGTACATTCACCATTCTCATAAAAAGGAGAATCCCCCTGCATGTTCACACACGAAATGATTGCTTATTTAACGAGCTTGAAACTTCTTTATACAACTACATCTCCCAAAACAGCGAGAAAGTCGTCTATATGCGAATCCGTGAATTGGCAAATGAAACCCATGTATCTACGGCTTCTATTTTACGTTTCTGCAAAAAAATAAACTGTGAAGGGTTTTCGGAGTTTAAGGTGAAGCTGAAAATGTATGCGGAGGCAAATAAAAAAACGATTTTAAAGAGTCCCCATCATTCCGTTGCCGAGTTTTTTGAAAGAACAGTAAGCGGAGGGATGGAAGAAAAGCTGAAGGAAGCAGCAGCCCTTGCAGCCGATGCAGAAAGCGTCATTTTTATCGGAGTGGGTAGTTCAGGAATTCTCGCCGAATACGGAGCCAGATATTTTTCGTGCTTAGGGAAACTTTCAATGTATATTAAAGATCCTTACTTTCCGGCCCATTCCCATTTCCGCCATAACAGCATCACGATCGCATTATCGGTTTCAGGTGAAGGAGATTCTACGGTGACTCATCTGAATCAGCTGAAACAAGAAGGAAGCCGGGTCATCAGTATTACAAATCATAAACATTCAACCATTGCCAAAATGTCTGATGTGAATATTTCATATTACGTGACGGAAGAATGGGTTGAAAATGCGAATATCACCACCCAAATCCCCGCTATGTACATACTTGAATCAATGGCTCGGGAGATATACAAATTGAGAGATTAAATTCAGGAACGGACCACGGAAATTTCGGCCTTTTTGTAAAAGTGATGAAAAACCCTTCTCTGCTGCCAGAGAAGGGTTTTGAAGATTACAGATGAGACACAATACACTTTGCATGGCCCGCCAGTTTATATTCTCCCAAACCGGAAGGCAGGAGAATGTGATCTCCTTTTCTAAAGGGATGTTCATGCCCGCCTGCAATTATTATTCCGTCTCCTTCGATCACGCTGACAAGAAGGAAGGGATGATTCTGGAATAAATTCGCTTCACCTTTTACATCCCACTTTTCGACTGAAAAATAAGGACATTCTATTAAAACAGCTGCCAGCAGATCATCTGTTTGTTTATATTGAACGGTCGGCCGTTCACGGACAGATGGAACGTCTGTCACTTCTATACTTTTTTCCAAATGGAGCTCGCGCAGCCTGCCGTCCGCATCTTTTCTTCCGTAATCATACAATCTGTAAGTCGTATCTGAATTTTGCTGCGTCTCTAAAATAAGTGTGCCCTTTCCAATCGCGTGAACGGTGCCGCTTGGGACAAAGAAGAAATCTCCCGGCTTTACCTTAACTCTGTTCAGAAGTCCGTCCCATTCTCCGCGCTCAATCATGGATATCAGTTCTTCTTTTGTTGTTGCGCTGTGGCCGAAAATGATCTCCGCATCTTTTTCACAATCAATGATATACCAGCATTCGGTTTTTCCAAGTTCCCCGTTTTCATGCATTTTGGCAAAGTCATCATTCGGATGCACCTGAACGGACAGATCTTGGTCCGCATCCAAAATTTTTGTAAGAAGAGGAAAACGGTCTCCTTCAAGGTTTCCGAATAAATCTCTGTGATGCTCCCACAATTCACCGAGCGTACATCCTTTATACATGCCGTTTCGAACTGTGCTCTGTCCATTTTGATGAGCGGCAAAGGCCCAGCACTCCCCTGTCCGCTCGGACGGAATATTATAGTGAAAATCACGCAGGGCGGCGCCTCCCCAAATTCTTTCTTTGAAAACCGGATTGAAAAATATCGGTTCAGTAGACATGATCATCCCCCGCTTTATTCGATTTCTTCCAGAAGCTCATACGCCTCTTCTTTTGTCTGAACGGAGAGCAGCCTTTCCCGATAGCTGTCATCCATCAGTTTTCGGGATAACATCTGTAATATTTTCAGATGCTGATTTCCGCCGCTTTCCTTCGGTACGGCAATCATAAAAATCAGTTTTGCATCAGAACCATCAAGGCTGTTCCAGTCAACACCCGAACGTCTTATTCCGAATGCGACACCCGGCGTTCTGACGGCATCAGACTTTCCGTGCGGAATGGCGATATTCATACCTATCGCCGTGGTTCCCTGCTGTTCACGGCTCAAAATGGCCTGTTTAAATCCGCTGTCAGACAGAAGCATACCTTTATGGGACAATTTCTCGATCATTTCATCGATAATGTCATCCCTCGTTTCGCCGGATAAATGCGGTTCAATCAAGTCCGTGCTGATAATGTCAGTCAGTTTTTTGATTTCGGTCATCCCGGCTTTTCGGCTGTCAGCCTGAGATGGTTCCTTTGTTTCTTTTGCCGCTGCAGCTTCATTTGGTGCGGCAGACGGCAGCACCTCACCGGGCGCGGGGGATTTCGCCATATCTTTCTTCAGTACATTAACCAACAGAGCGGTGACAAGAGAGCCTGCTGTTACAGCGATAAAAAACATCAATACATGATCTACTGCTCCAAGTACAGCAACGATGGGGCCGCCGTGTGCCACTCTGTCCCCCACATGGCCGATCATCGCTATCACCGAGCCGGTCATAGAACCCGCCATAATACTCGGGATCACACGAAGGGGATCTTGGGCCGCAAATGGAATGGCTCCTTCCGTGATACCGAAAAGGCCCATCGTAAATGACGCTTTTCCCATTTCTCTTTCTGCGGCGGCGAATTTTCTTTTTCCTAAAAACGTCGCAATCCCAAGCCCTATCGGCGGTATACAAATGGAAACGGCAATCGGGCCCATAATTTCATAATTTCCTTCTCCGATCATTGCCGATCCGAATAGAAAGGCCACCTTGTTTACGGGTCCTCCCATATCAAAGGAGATCATCGCTCCTAAAATCAATGCCAGGAGAATTGAGCTCGAGCCTTTCATTCCCGCAAGCCAAACCGTTAATGATGCGAAAATATGAGCGACGGGGGCGCCGATCAGAAATACAAACGCCAAACCGACGATCAGTGAGGCAAACACCGGAATAATAATGATCGGCATAATCGGCTGTATTGCTTTAGGAACTTTACATTTTTTGATTCCAAGCGCCGCATATCCCGCCAAAAATCCCGCAATGATTCCTCCAAGAAATCCTGCACCGCTTGCACTGTCGTAAAAGCTGCCGGATGCCGCAATATATCCGCCGATCATTCCGGGTACAAGACCCGGCTTATCGGCGATGCTGAACGCGATGTACCCAGCTAAAATCGGGATCATGAATGAAAAAGAAGCGCTGCCGATCTGTTCAATCGTTTTCCAAAAAGACTCATCCGGAATGACTAAGCCCTTTGGTGTTTTTTCTCCTCCAAGCGTCAATGCAACCGCTATCAATAATCCGCCGACGACAATGAAAGGAACCATAAAAGAAACGCCGTTCATTAAATGACGGTAAATCGGGTTTTGTTTTTTGCCCTGCTGACTTGCGGTTTGAGCTTTTGAAGCAGATTGATAGACCGGCACTTCACCGCTAAGCGCTTTTTGAATTAATTCTTCCGGTTTGCGGATGCCTTCCTGAACCCCGACGGCCAGCAGCTTTTTTCCCGCGAATCGGTCTTTGTTCACCGAACGGTCCGCCGCGATAATGATTGCGTCTGCTTCCCGGATTTCCTCTTCGGTCAGCCTATTTTCCACCCCGATTCCGCCCTGGGTTTCCACTTTGATCTCAACGCCTAATCTGCCGGCTGCTTTTTGTAAATTTTCAGCAGCCATATACGTATGGGCAATGCCGTTCGGACATGATGTAATCGCTAACAGTTTCATATAAATCCTCCTTTGCAGTCTGAATTTCAAGATCTTGTCTCAACTTTATACTGAAATCAGCCTGTGATAAGCGCGTTTTTTTACCATAAGTTCCGGAAATAACGGCATTTTTCCCTATAAACAGAAAAAAAGCAGGGAGCCATTCCCTGCTTTTAATAGTTTAAATACGATAAAAACGTCATCACATTTTTTTCTTCCGTCAGTTTTTGAATAAATGCCGGCTGCTCGCTAAGATAGGAAAGCTCACTGAATAATTGCTTTACCTTGTTTTGATCTTCGTGTTTGACGGCAAGCATAAATACAAGCGACACCTTTTCCGTCCCCCACTCAATGGGCTCTTTTAAGGTGGCGATTGCAATGGCTGATTGTTTGATATATTTAGAGTTCGCGTGAGGGATGGCAATACCCGCCCCGATATTTGTCGCCGACATTTTTTCTCTCATTACTGCATGAATGCCATACTCTTTTTCTACATAGCCTTTTTCATACAAAGCCTGCGCCAGCTTTTCAATGACCTGATAACGGTGCTCTGTCTCTTGCTGTAAAAAAACGAGAAACGGAGTCGTATCATTCAGCATTTTAAACGTTTTTTGCTCCAGGCGGTGTGATGTATCAAGCTGTTGCATAAATGCGCTGAGCTTCTTTTCATCAGCAGGCTCCAAAAGCGGTGATACGACGATATGAGGGATCGTTACATTTCCAAGCCCTATCGTAGAAATGACGAAATCTATATCTTTATGCTTTTTGATATACTCTGTCAGTTCCGCTTTTGCGATACAGTCTTTTATCGTAATGTGATGAAATTTGCGTTCAATTTTAGTCCGCAGCAATTGCGACATGCCAATGCCCATATGGCAGACGATGATCGTCCTTTTAGGGTTATGACTGCTTCGGCGCAGCCGTTCGATCGCTGCCTGAAAATGCAGCGTCAAATAGGCCGCCTCTTCTTCAGGAATATAAAGATCAAAAGTTTGATTGATGTCTTCTAAAACGTCAATGATAAGATGAAACAAATAAGGATACATTTTTTTGATGTCGTGAAGCATGGGGTTTGAAACAGAGAGATCATAGCTCAGCCGCTTCAACACCGGATCGAGATGAATGTTCAATCCGTTGATCAATTCCTGGTCTTTGTGAAAATCCAGCATTTTCAGTTCTGAAACGCGATTGATCAAATGCCTGACGACTTTGGAAAGCTCAGAATCTTCAAGATCAAGCTTCTTTTCTTGCTGCAATGGATAGCGCACTTTCCCGCCTATTATATGTAAAGTTAAATAGACGGCTTCTTCCTCGGGAAACCGGATGGCAAATACCGGCTCAAGCCGTTTTAAACAAGCCAGTGTCCATTCATATTCTTTCTTCTTTTTTACCGCCTCCAGCTGCCTTGCAGAGATGGCGACCGGCTGTTTCATTTTGATACGGCGGATGGTCAGCAATGTATGCAGCAGCAAACTTTCAAATGTTTCATCCGTAAAATAGATAGAATGGTTTTTTTGTAATAACTTGATTTCTTTTCTCACAAAGTCCGCTTCATGACTTAAAAACTTACTTTTTATAAATTGGCTTGTAAACTCCGCATTATCAATCAAATCTGAAATTCGCGCCAATGCTTTTCTTTTGTTTTTTTCGTCTCCTTCAATCTTTAAGCCGAGCCGCTGTTTAGAAACCAGTGTGAGATCAAATCGCTTCAGCCACTCTTCAACCGCACTGATATCCTTTTTAATGGAAGCTCTGTTTACAAAATGCTGTGCGGCAATTTCTTTTGCGGAAACGGGCTTTGAATTCATTAATAAATCATAAGCGATGTGAAGTATTCTTTCTTCATCGGTCTTGTGCCTGCATGTAAAGTGCTCATTATAAATGTGCCGGCTTAACCGTGACCTTTCCTGTTCAGATATATGTAAATAGACGCCTAATCCCGGTTTGCGGATCAGCTGAGCTTGAGCATGTTCATTCAGGAAATCTTCAATCGTTTTCAAATCATTCCTGATCGTTTTTTCAGAACAGCGGACCCTGTCTGCGAAATCTTGCACAACTAAGTAGTCATCAGGTTCAGATAACAACAGATACAAAATCTTTTTCTGTCTTGAATTCATGTATTTCATCTGTTTTTCTATCCTTCCTGTCCGTTTCTGCTGGAGCAATTGTGATAGGTTAAATATACCGCGCATACGAAACCGTTTTCATTGTATAGTGAAACAAAAGAGTAAAAAGTTTTGTTTTTTACCGCAGATTCCGGAAAAATCATGTTTTATACTGAGTCTGTTCACCTTTGGTTGACAACAAAACACCAACCGTTTTTAAACGATTGGTGTCGGCAGCGAAAACCTGCTGTTACAGCCAAAATGTTTCGCCAAGCGCTAATGCTTTCAGGTTTTCAGGAGGTAATGCACGCCGGGCCCACTCGCCGTGCAGTCTGCTTAATGCTTCCGGGCCTGTATCATCAGCAAGCCGGAATGCCCCGTAATGCATGGGAATGAAGCTGTCAGCCTTCAGCTCCAAAAACGCTTTCACGGCGTCTTCCGGATTGATATGTGACACTTTCATAAACCATTCGGGTTCGTATGCTCCGATCGGCATCAGGGCCGCCTTAATACGAAACCTCTCTCCGATTTCTTTAAAGCCTTCAAAATAGCCTGTATCTCCTGCAAAATAGATGGACTCGCCGTTTTCGCTTTCTATGACCCAGCCTCCCCAATGAGAAGTATCGGTATCCCAAAGCGTTCTCCGTGTCCAGTGCTGGGCCGGAACAAATGATATATTCACCCCCCGCATCTCAAAACGATCCCACCAATTCATTTCATGAACCTTTTTGCGGCCTTTTTTGATGAACAGCTTTTTCAGTCCCGCAGGCACGTAAAAATCCGGGTTTCCTCTCAGTTTTTTTATACTCGGAAAATCAAGATGGTCATAATGCCCATGTGAGATGAGCACGGCATCAATGTCAGGCAGTTCGCTCAATTCATATCCCGGCTCTGTCAGCCGTTTTTGAAAACCCATCCTCCGCGCCCATACAGGGTCGGTCATTATGTTAAGCCCCTGTATTTGGATCAGAAATGAAGAATGGCCGATCCATGTTATGGCGGTTTCCGTCCGATTGACGGCAACATCACGGACATCCCTTGTGACCGCTTTCGGAATATTCTCGCTTAAATCTTTACTTTTTTCTCTTCGTTCTTTCATCCATTTCCACATGTCCATGAATCCATGTTCATTCTTCACGCCATTCAAGTTTTCATATCTTTTTTTCATTATCATTCTCCCTTGAAACGTGTATTCCATTAGATCCACCGGACATTTATACAATGTCTGTAAATACCGCTCCGCTTGCTTCGGCTAAATCTTGAGGCGCTACTTTCAGCTGCATTCCGATTTTCCCCGCACTGACAATCATAAACCCCAGTGTTTCAGCGGATCTATCAATAAAAGTCGGAAACCTTTTTTTCATTCCGATCGGAGAACAGCCGCCGCGTATATAGCCGGTCACTCCCAAAAGGTCCTTCATGGCAATCATTTCTATTTTCTTCTCACCTGCCGCCTTCGCAGCCTTTTTCAGATTCAGTTCTTTTGCAACGGGAACGACAAAGACGTAATAACGATCAGTTCCTGCAGATGCCACTAAGGTTTTATAAACATATTCGGCAGAGTATCCGATTTTTTGTGAAACGGAAAGACCGTCTGCGGGCTGTCCCCCTTCTGTTTTGTAACCTAATAGCTCATAGGGAATGTTTTGCTGCTCAATGATACGGACAGCATTTGTTTTCACTGTTTTTTTCGCCATGGTTATCCTCCGTTTTCTGTATTTCTTTCTGCTTTATTTTCAACTTCGATTTTAATAAAATGACCGCTCAGTTGCGTGCTTTGTAATAATCAAGTGCAAACTGTTTAAAACGCTCAGCAGCGGGAGAGAGAGCATGGTTTTTTAACTGGGCTAACGCTATGGTGCGTTCGCATTGGTAATCTGCAACCGGGAGAAAAACGACCGGAAAGTATGAATGCTCCGCGGTTTTCGGCAGCACTGCAGCCCCAAGACCCGCGGCGGTCAGCCCTAATATGGTTGACACTTCCTCTCCTTCAAATGCGAGATGCGGGTGTATATTCAAATCCCGGCACATCAGATCAAACATATACCTCAGCCCGTATCCCGGTTTAAATCCGACAAAATCCTCGTCCTGCATCTCTTTCATTTGAATGCTTTTATTTCCTGCAAGCGGGTGGTTCTCAGGAAGCACCGCATAAAGAGGCTCTTTCTCCAGCACTGTCCATTGTAAAAGCTCGCTGGGAAGCGGCGGGGAGCTGAGACAGATATCCGCATCTCCCGTTTCCACCATTTTGCGAAGCGTTTCATTTGCGCCTTGATAAAGCCGGAAGGTGACGTTTGGGTATAGCTTTTTAAATTCGGCAATCAGCTGAGGCATCAAGCGCAGCCCGAGCGTATGAAGAAAAGATACAGATATTTCGCCGTGCTCCAGGCTCATATTTTTTTTCACTTGTTCAACGCCTTCATTTAAAGCTCGTCTCGCTTGTTTTGCTTTTATTAAGAACTGCTCTCCGTGCCTTGTCAGCCGGACGGCTTTTGTCTCTCTGTAAAATAACGGCGCGCCTAATTCTTCTTCGAGCCTGATAATCGATCGGCTTAATGCCGGCTGAGAAATCATCCTTTCTTTTGCCGCATTTGTGAAATGCTGATGAGTTGCCGCCGCAATGAAGTTGTCAATTTGATGAAGCTCCATTTTCTCCTTCTCCCCTTTCCTCATAACCTACACGCATTAATTCTATAGTTATTATAAATTAGACACATTGAAATGAAAAGCGTACGATACATATATAACCAACAGTGAGAAAAGAGGGACATTCATGACGTTTATTCAGCCTCATACAAAGGCTTACAGAAAGGCCAGCTTGGCTCTGTTTATCAGCGGCTTTGTGACATTTGCCACGCTTTACACGACACAGCCGCTTATGCCTTTGTTTTCGGAAGAGTTTCATATTTCCGCTGCGGCTGCCAGCTTAACTTTATCCATCTCAACAGCCGTTTTGGCATTTTCATTATTGGCCGCCGCTTCGTTGTCTGACGGATTCGGCAGAAAAAAATTAATGGTGCTGTCGTTAACAGCTACTTCTGTTTTAGGTCTATTAACAGCGTTCAGTCCGGCTTTTCCGGCGCTTTTGGCGATGAGGGGGCTGCTCGGTATTTTTCTGGCGGGCGTTCCTGCTGTCGCTATGACATATGTAGGCGAGGAGTTTGATCCGAAGGGCCTCGGGAAAATGATGGGCCTGTATATCAGCGGCACAAGCATCGGGGGAATGAGCGGCAGGCTGTTAACGGGGCTTCTGACTGATGTATTCGGCTGGCGGCCGGCGCTTGCCATTATCGGCATTCTTTCTATTGTATTAAGCTATTTGTTTTGGCGTTTTCTTCCGGCTCCGCGCCATTCATCTCAGCGGCATGCGGGCGTAAAAGCGGCATGTAAGGAATACGGAGCGGTTCTACACCGCAAACGGCTGCTTTTGTTAATATCTCTGGGATTTATATTAATGGGGAGTTTTGTGACATTATATAATTATATCGGCTTTCATTTAATGGCGGCTCCTTATCATTTGTCACAGACTGTGATCGGTTTTATTTTTATTGTCTATCTCGCGGGAACGTTCAGCTCTGTCTATATGGGGAAAAAAGCGGACCTTTTCGGAAGTTCAAAAATGATTAAGATTGCGATTTTTGTTATGCTGGCCGGTGCAGCGGTGACACTTTTGCCCCAGCTTGCCCTTAAAATCGCGGGGATTGCCGTCTTTACCTTCGGCTTTTTCGGCGCACATTCGATCGCAAGCGCCTGGGTCGGCCGCGCAGCCGGTGATCAGCGCGCGCAAGCCTCTTCATTATATCTGCTTGCATACTATATCGGGTCAAGCGTGGCCGGGTCTTGCGGCGGTTTCTTTTGGACGCATTTTCATTGGATCGGTATCATTTCATTTATTTCGGTTTTGCTATTGCTGTCTTATCCGGTTTTATTTCTGGCGGAATTCAGAAAAAAGGGACATAGCCGCCTGCATGTAAATCAATAAAAACATTAAAGATTTGTGTCTTTTGTCCGATACTAAAGATAAGGCCGGCACGATACTCCCTATAACTATTCCTTTTGATTCAGTAGATTTCAAATATCGTGCCGGCTTTCTTCAATTAAAACACAATCTTCAATTGCCTTACGCTTCTGTTACACACCTGCCCAAACATCTTTCGCATATCTTCCTTCCGCCTGCAGCTGTTCAAGCCAATTCAAGGAAACTTTTGAATCAGTGTTATGCACCTTTTCATACGCCTGAAGCAGTACATTTTCGACAGCCGGAGCCATTTTGCTTCCGTCTCCGCATATATAGAGATGGCCGCCTTGGTCAAGAAGCGCAATAATCTGTGCAGCCTCGCGAAGCAGGACATCCTGTACGTAAACTTTACAGTCCTGATCTAATCTGGAATACGCCCGATGCACGGTGACAAGGCCGTTTTTCTCCGCATGGTCGAATTCATCTTTGTACAGATCGTCTTCTTCAGGATGTCTGCAGCCGAAGTATAAATGAGCTTCGCCCAGGCTGTTACCGGACATTTTTTCTGCAGCCCGCGCCTGGATAAATCCCCTGAACGGTGCAATTCCGGTGCCTGCTCCGATCATAATGAGAGGCGTTTTCGTATTTTCAGGCAATGCAAAACCCGACTGCGGCGAGCGGATGAAACAGACCGCAGAATCGCCATTTTGTAATCCGGCTAAATAGTTCGAAGCCACGCCCCTGTATTCTCCCCGGCCGCTCCACGCCGGAGCCGTCACAACGCCGACCGTGATACTGAGCTCCCTTTTGTTTGCCTTCGGTGAGCTTGAGATTGAATAATAGCGCGCCTTTAAGGACGGCAGAAGTTCTAAAAAGCGCTCAAACGGCAGTTCACAAGCCGGATAAGCTTCCAGCAGGTCCAGCATGGTCATTCGTTTTTTCAGCACGTTTTCTTTATATGCCGCATCGTCAGAATAAAGATGCTCCAATTCTTTTTGGTGCGGCGGGCACACGGTATGGGCGGCAAGTTCGCGAAGCTGGGCTCTCGTTGCCGGTTCCTGCAGCTCTACATATGACGCCAAAAGCTCCGGCGCATTAACCGGCCGGTCCATCGGCAGATGAGGCAGCTGCCGGCCCTTGATCTTAAAGTGCTGGTTCGGATCAAGACCGAATCGGCGAATGACACGGCTGATCAGTTCCCCGCTGTTTTGCGGAAGCACCCCGAGATGGTCTCCTTCCCGATACGTTTCGGTTTTCGGGAGACGCAGCTCAATATGCCGGACTGAACGCTTGCTGCTTTCGGTATGAAGCTCTTTGTTTGTGATGACTTCCGCCTCAAATGCTTTGTACGTTTTGGCAATCGGCGTCTCGGCTGCTTCACTTACGTATTCGATTGATAACTGTGATTTGTTTGCCTGTTTTGGAGCGGCCTCTATATGAAAAGCCGTCATGATGTCCTTCCAGAATGAGTCTTCCCAGGCTTCCTGACTGTACTCAAAATCATCGGCATTGTCGCCCTCCCCGATAGAAGTCAGCCGTTTTGCCCCTTTTTCTTCAAGCACTTTGTCTATCAGGCGGGGGATCCTCTGGTAAGTGGCGGCCCAGTTGCGGTCTCCGCAGCCGAAGACAGCGTAAGAAACACCCTTTAATTCCTGATCTTCAAGGGTTTCCATCCATTTCACAAAGCCCGCCGCGTTATCAGGCGGCGCCCCGTTATAAGAAGCCGTCACAATAACGACTGCGCCTTTTACAGGCAGTTTCCCGGCATAATCATCGAGCGGTCCGGTTTCAGTTGAAAATCCTTTGCTTCTGCCGATATCAGCCAGCTCTTCCGCAATTCCTTCCGCAGTTCCTAAATTTGATCCGTAAAGAATGAGAAGCGGCGTTCCATGGGACGGGATTTCTTTCGTTTCTTCTTTGTGACCGCTGCCTTCAGCTTTATGGACTTGTGCGGACTGCTGATTAGACACATCCTTGTTTTTCACACGGATTTTAAAATCACCGGGCTTAATGGTTAAAGCTTCTTTAATCGTAAGCTCATAATCAGTATGATCAATCAGTTCAAAGTGTTTAAGGACAAGGCCGAGCACCATTGTCGCTTCCTGCAGGGCAAACTGCATCCCGATGCATGCGCGCTGTCCGTTTCCGAACGGCTTATACGCATCAGCCGGAATTGCCGCGGGATCGCTGAACCTTTCCGGACGGAATAACTCGGCATCTTCTCCCCACGCGCTTTTATCCCGGTGCAGCTGCGGAGTCAGAATCGTCACCGGCTGTCCCTTCGCAATCGGATATTTCCCGCCGAGAACCGTATCTTCTTTCGCGTACAGGGAAAATGCCGGGGCAGTCGGATACAGCCGCAAAGTCTCGTTCAGCACCATGCGGATATATGTCAGCTGCTGAATCTGCTTATATTCAGGTGTCTCTCCCGTCAGCACCCGCTCGGCTTCCTGAACGGCTTTTTTCAATTTATCTTTATTTTTCAGCAGGCAGTATATCGCAAAAGAAAGCAGCCCGCTTGTGGTTTCATGCCCCGCGATCAAAAAGGTAATGATTTGATAACGGATATTTTCATCATCCAGCCTTTCCCCTGTTACAGGATCTTTCGCTTCAAGCATCAATGCTAAAAGATCAGACAGATTCTCATCCGGATTTTCTCTCCGCTCAGCGATGATCCGGTCTACGAGTTCATTCATCACTTCAATATCCTGCTGGAACTGATGTCTCGTTTTGATCATCAGCTTGTCCTGCAGGCTGTGTCTCTGTGATTGGCGCATTGCCTCCTGCAGCGCGCGAAGCATGCTCGTGATAAAAGGATGCTGTGTGTCGCGGTAAAAGCTGTTAAAGCGGTAATGAAATCCGCACAGGCCGATTGTATCCAGCGTCAGGCGCGTCATATCTTCAGCGACGTCAATTTCTTCATTCGGATTTAACCTGCTCCACTTCTGCACGAGCTGCATGGCAATATCAAGCATCATTGAATGATAGCCTTTCATCGCCTTCTGGCTGAAGCTCGGCAATAAAATCCGATGCGCTTTCTGCCAATTCTTTTCGTGAGTCCAGCTCGTAAATAGTCCGTCACCGCCAAACTCACGGACTTTCAGCAAGGCTTTGCTGAGGTTTTTATCAAATCGCTTTTCATCACAGACTTCTGCCGCGAGCTCGCGGCCTGAGACGAAGACCCCGACAGAGCTCGGAAATTCAAAACGAAAGATCGGGCCGTATTCTTCGGCAATTTTCCAGAGCGATTGTGACAGTTTTTCTTTTTCCAAGTGAGGGAGATTTTTCAGAGGTCCGTATGTTTTCGGCTGCGGTATAGCGCTTAGCTGTTTCATATCGATCTTCCTTCCTTCGGCGAATAATTAATGAGTTCTGATGGCATCCCAAGAACATTGTTCCAGTTCTTTCAGAAACGGTTTTGTTATTTCGACGCTTCCCGTCCGGATAAGCTGATAGAGTTTGAGATATGCCCCGAGCAGCAGCGCCATCAGCACATTGGACGGCAGATTGCGGAGCACACCTTCAGACTTGCCGCGCTGAAAAAAGACGTCAAGCATCTGTGTTATTTCATCAAGAAGCTTACGGCTCGTTTCATTCAGAAAGTAGGCGTCCTTATTCGTTTCAAGAAAAAACA
Source organism: Bacillus sp. jun7 (assembly GCF_051034795.1). NCBI lineage: Bacteria > Bacillati > Bacillota > Bacilli > Caryophanales > Bacillaceae > Bacillus > Bacillus sp. jun7. The sequence goes on along the minus strand of NZ_CP093219.1, from coordinate 3,744,548 downwards.
ATGCATACTCACTTTCCTTCGTAAAATCAATCAGACAATAAAACAGGTGATGAAACCCTTCTCTTACAGAGATACCCTGAAAGTCCGTTTTGACTTTTTTCATAAAACGCTGCGCACTTTCCTGATACAGTACGTTCACAAGTGTCTCTTTGCTGTCAAAGTAACGGTAGATTGTGCCGGTTCCGACATCGGCCTGAGCGGCAATCATCGGAATCGTCGTGGCGTCAAATCCTCTATCTGTAAACAAAGTAAGCGACGCTTTCATAATGAGTTCAACCTTGTTTGAAGCTGTCATTTCATCCCCCTTTCTAAATGCGGAATGAATGTTCATTCCGTTTGTTCAAAATATTTAAAATGTACGGTCATCTGATTACCATTGTATAAGAAAAAAACTTTTTTTAATATAAAATAGATGTGAAATAACCAAAAATAAGGAAATATGCCCAATTTCACAAAAAGAGCTGCAGTGACTTAAGCAGCTCTTTTTATTTCCCAAGAAATATTCTATTTAATGGCAGTAATAAAATGGAATGAATCTCTGCTGACAACTGAAATGTCTCTGAAATGCTGATCATAGAGCACCTGAATCACATCCTTCTCACTCATCCGCGAAGGTTTCAAAACCATATAGAAACATCCGTCAATTTGAAGAACGCGGTACACTTCTTTACATGCTGTCCGGTAATCGCTGACTGTTTCAGCAGTATGTAATGAGAAAACTTTATGAAAGCTGCGATCGCGGAACGGTAAGCTTTCAGGCCTCCCCTGCTGAATGTTTCCGAGCCCGGCTTTTATAACCGAACGGTTTGCGCGCTGTGTTTTCCGTATTTTACGTTTCGATGTTTCTATGCTTTTAAGACTGCCCTTTTCAAGCTGTCCGATGATTTGTTTAAACATTGAGCCGTTTCCGGTCCCGATTTCCAAAATGCGGTCGTATTCCTGTATGTCCATCAAGATTTGCTGAATGACTGACTCTGCCGGTTCTGATGCAGCAAAGTATTTCGCGCGCATTCGTTTTAATGCTGAAGATGTATGTTGCAACATTGTATAACACCCGCTTTTCCATTCCTGTGATTTATTATTCAGAAATAATATTACCTCGTATTAGTATGAGGTACTAACTAGACGCACTTCTCTTCATGAACGTTTCGATTTATTTGAAATTTATATTTGTTTTCATAAAAAAAAGACGGAAAACGTAGGTTTTCCGCCTGCTCTAGTACCAATAATACGGTGCTATATATCTTGTCTGCCGGGAAAGCGCCGCCATTCTCTGCCGGCGATACGGGTTGCCGTAGCCGTGTTTAAATGAATGGGGCATTGACGCATACCCGTGCCCGATGGATGGAATTCTGTTCTGACCGCCTTGCATGCTATCACCCGCTTACCAATTTTTCTTTCTTTACCATGGTATGCAGGCCGTCTGCGACGTGACAGCAACATCCTCGCTAAACCTGGTCCTTCTCCATTGTGTAATGATTCAGCAGTTCAATTCTGAACATGATGATCTCCTCCTTCTCCTCCGTTTTGGCCCTTCGTGTCCGTTCAGTTCATATAAAAGTGTTTCAGCTGTCGTTCTTTCGCTTCATTATAAAACTCTTCGACCTGCTGTTCTCGTTCATACTCTTCCGCACTTTTAAAACGCTTTGAAATGGTCAGTGTTAAAAAGAAAAGATTAATGGTCATTATCGCTCACCCCCTTTCAATATCCGCACAAGCGAAAATAACCCGCAGCAAACTTCATATGCGCTGCGGGCAGACTAAATCCGCAGACAAAAGAAGACGGAGCTTCTTTCCCTGCGGGGAGCTGCGAATGTCCTGATACTCCGAAATTAACGTGCTTGACGGGCAGAGGTTAAGGAAGGACACGAACTCTTCCACAGGCTGAATCGGTTCAATTGTAAATTTTGATTGCCGTTTAACGTCGTCATGTGATTCAACCTCCCTTTGCTTTTTTCTTACTTTGTAAGTATATCCATCAGTTTCCATTTTGTAAACATTTTTTTCAAGGTTTGGACGGAAAATGTGCTGGCATTCCGCTTCAATTGTCCGTGTTTTCCGGCATCTTTCTTACCTCAGGAAACTCTTTTCATCCCTTGCTTTTTCTGATCTTTTTTTGAATATGCAATAAAATAAATAAGGCCGACAAACACTGCCCCGCCGATTACATTCCCGATAAAGGCCGGAATGAGATTGCCAATCAGATCACCCCACGAAAAAGAACCTGCAAAAATCGCAGCCGGGATGATAAACATATTGGCTACAACGTGCTGAAAACCAATTGCGACAAACGCCATAATCGGAAACCATATACCCGCGATTTTTCCGGCTCCGTCTTCTGCGCCGAAAGAAAGCCAGACGGCCAAACAGACAAGCCAGTTACAGCCGATCGCCGAAACAATGACTTTTCCAAACGGCATATCCAATTTGCCTTGTGCGACCGCAATCGTTTTTTCCAAGTAAGGTCCTGTTTCGGTTAATCCGACAACATGTCCGAAAAAGTAAGCGACAAACAGTGCGCCGACAAGATTCATCAACGTCACGATCACCCAATTTTTCACTAATGCACCGGCGGATATTCTTCTGGAAAACAGCGCCATAGATACCGACATCATATTTCCCGTAATCAGCTCCGCGCCGGCAAGAACGACGAGCACCAATCCGATGGGAAACACGGACGCCCCGATTAAACTCGACAGGCTTCCCCATTCTTTCGGAAGGTCGCCGATGACACGGATATCAAGCAAATAACCGAGTGCGATAAACGCTCCTCCCAAAAATCCTAATACAATCAGTGCTGAAAGCGGTGAATGCACCTTTTTTACCCCTGATTCGACCGCAAGCTCCGCTATTTCGTCCGGTTTACGAAAAGCCATAATAACCCCTCCATTTATCATTTCAGCCCGCAGTTTCCAAAGACGCCTAACAAAAAAGGCAGCATTCAAACAGCCCGTCTAAAACGGGTTTGAATGCTGCCTAACTTGTATGCATACCCATACAACAATATCAAGCAGAATGAAAATATTAGCTATAGAAAATGTACAGATCATGCACACATTCCATAAAAAAATCGTCCTTAAGCCACTGCTGGCAGTTCATATCATATCAAATGTGACAATTTCGTGTCAATTGAATTTTTTTCAGCTTTTGATTTCTTCACGGCGCTCTTCAATGGTTCGGTCAAAGACAAATACAGACACCGCAATATTCTCTTCGATCTTGATGTCTGAAAACAGATGCACGAGCTTTGCTCCGATGAGCTCTTCCATTCCGTCAGGCGTTTGTTTTGAATACAGTTCCTGAATTAAGCTGGTCCGCGCCGCATGAACCATTTCTCTTCCTTCAGGCGTGCGTGCGATAAACTGCTCACTTGCGCTTAGATTGCCGTAAAGCGTTGATACCGCCATGTTATCCACAAAAACGGTGTGAATTCGTTCCGGCCCCTTTCCAAATAATTCTTTGCGCAATTTCCGGATAATATCGTTAAATTCATGAATTTTTTTAGACATATTGTCCCCTCCGATTTCAGCCTATGAAAGACATTCCCGGTTCCCCTTTTTGACATTTCACCTGGTTAAAGTTTTCCTTTCGTATTGTATTATAATAAATATCACCTTATAATAAAAGCAGTGAAGATGGATTTGTAATAGGAAACGTGTTACGAGTCTATCGTTTTATACAAATAGGATTGGTCTGTTAGTAAGACTTGCTAGTGAACTATTCCGCCATGCGTATTTATACCGTTCTCCAGACAGGAGGCCGGTATCTATGTGCATGGCTTTTTTTCGAGTTTAAAAGATGGAGGGGAATTGGAAGTGACAGACGTTCAGTCTATCCGTGTCAAAATTGACGGCACGGAGTATGAAGCACCAGAGGGGTCAAAGATTTTAGATATTTTAAACCAAAACGGAATTGAGATTCCGCAAATATGCCATGTACCGGAAGTAGATCCGATTCAAACATGTGACACCTGTATTGTTGAAGTAAACGGGAAATTGCAGCGCTCTTGTTCCACGGCTGCAGAAAACGGGATGTCCATCTCGCTTACGTCGGGAAGGGTAAAAGAGGCTCAGACAGAGGCCATGGACCGCCTGCTCGAGAATCACCTGCTTTACTGTACGGTATGCGATAACAACAACGGCAACTGCACACTGCATAATACAGCGGAAATGATGGGAATTGAGCATCAGAAATATCCGTATACGCCGAAAGATGATTCAAAGTGCGCGGTTGATATGTCTCACCCGTTTTACCGCTATGATCCGAACCAATGCATCGCCTGCGGCCAATGTGTGGAAGTGTGTCAAAACCTTCAGGTGAATGAGACCCTTTCAATTGATTGGGAGCGCGACCGCCCGCGGGTCATTTGGGATGAAGGCGTCGCCATTAATGAATCATCCTGCGTCAGCTGCGGCCAATGTGTCACTGTCTGCCCTTGTAACGCACTGATGGAAAAATCAATGCTCGGCCAAGCCGGATTTATGACAGGAATAAAAGAAGATGTCATGGAACCGATGATTGATTTAGTGAAAAATGTTGAACCCGACTATACAAGCATCTTCGCCGTGTCAGAAGTGGAAGCGGCTATGCGCGATAAACGGACGAAAAAAACAAAAACAGTCTGCACGTTCTGCGGCGTCGGATGCTCTTTTGAAGTATGGACAAAAGGCCGTGACATCCTTAAAATTCAGCCTGTTTCCGATGCTCCGGTTAACGCGATTTCCACTTGTGTGAAAGGGAAGTTCGGCTGGGACTTCGTGAATTCGGAAGAACGGATTACAAAACCGCTTATCCGGAAAAACGGCGCATTTGTTGAATCGTCATGGGAAGAAGCTCTTGATCTTGTCGCTTCAAGACTCGGTTCGATCAAGGCCGAACACGGAAATGGTTCTGTCGGTTTTATTTCTTCTTCTAAAATTACGAATGAAGACAACTACGTTATTCAAAAATTAGCGCGTCAAGTATTTGAAACCAACAACGTGGATAACTGTTCACGCTACTGCCAGTCACCGGCAACGGACGGCTTATTCCGCACAGTCGGTATGGGCGGTGACGCCGGCACAATTAAAGATATCGCAAAAGCGGGCCTCGTGCTCATCGTCGGCGCCAATCCGGCGGAAGGACATCCGGTTCTGGCCACACGCGTGAAACGCGCCCATAAGCTGCACGGACAAAAATTAATTGTTGCCGATCTGCGCAGAAATGAAATGGCTGAACGGTCCGACCTCTTTATCAGCCCGAAACAAGGGACTGACCAAGTCTGGCTCATGGCAGTGACAAAATATATGATTGACCAAGGCTGGCACGATCAAGCGTTTATTGATGAGAATGTCAACTACTTTGAAGATTATAAAGAAACGCTGAAAAAGTATACATTAGAATATGCGGAGCGCATCACCGGACTTTCTCAGGATACGATCATCCGCATTGCCGAAATGATTCGTGATGCAGACGGCACTTGTGTTCTTTGGGGCATGGGCGTTACCCAGAATACAGGCGGCTCTGATACATCAGCGGCGATTTCCAATCTGCTGCTTGCCACAGGAAACTACCGCCGCCCGGGCGCCGGAGCCTATCCGTTGCGGGGACATAACAACGTTCAAGGCGCTTGCGATATGGGAACTCTTCCAGGCTGGCTTCCGGGGTATCAGCATATTACCGATGATGCGGCACGCGCTAAATTCGAAAAAGCTTACGGTGTTGAAATTGACGGCAAGCCGGGTCTTGATAATATCGAAATGCTCCATGCGATTGAAGAAGGAAACATGAAAGCCATGTATCTTGTCGGTGAAGATATGGCGCTCGTCGATTCAAACGCCAACCATGTTCATGACATTTTATCCAGCCTTGATTTCTTTGTTGTGCAGGATATTTTCCTTTCAAGAACGGCGCAATACGCGGATGTCATCCTGCCTGCGGTTCCATCTCTTGAAAAAGACGGAACATTTACAAACACAGAGCGTCGTGTACAAAGATTGTATCAGGCGCTTCCGACACTAGGCGATGCCAAACCCGACTGGTGGATTATTCAGGAAGTCGCCAATCGTTTAGGCGCTGATTGGAATTACACGCATCCAAGCGACATTTTCTCAGAAATGGCAAGCCTTTCTCCGCTGTTCGGAAAAGCAAGCTACGACGTTCTTAGCGGCTGGAACAGCTTCCTGTGGGGAAGCTTTACGGGAGAAAGCACTCCGCTTCTTTATGAAGACGGCTTTAACTTCCCGGACAAAAAGGCCCGTTTTGCGCTGAGCGATTGGGTGGAGCCTGCCGTATTCCCTGAAGAATATGACCTGCATATTAACAACGGACGGATGCTTGAACATTTCCACGAAGGAAACATGACAAACAAATCGAAGGGCATTCAGTCTAAAGTGCCGGATGTATTTGTTGAAGTATCGCCGGAGCTCGCGGCTGAACGCGGAATTTGCGACGGAACAATGATTCGGCTCGTCTCTCCTTTTGGGGCGGTTAAATTGAATGCGCTTGTGACAGACCGTGTCCGCGCAAATGAGCTTTATCTGCCGATGAACTCTACAGATAAAGATTCTGCGATTAATTTCCTGACCGGGCCTGCGTATGATTCACGGACACATACACCTGCCTATAAACAGACAAAAGTCCGCATGGAAGTGCTCGGTTCCTGTGATACACCGCCGCTTCCGAAAACGAATCCGCGGAACAAAAAACGTCATCCGCAAAACGGTGTGGAAGCTCAGCGAAAATGGAACCGTCCGGGCTATGTGCACTTAACTGATTAAGGAAAGGGGGAAACATTATGGCAAGCCCAATTACTGAAATTCAAAAAGAAACGAAAACAGAGGAACAGCTGAAAGCTGAAAAACTGGAAGAACTGAAGACGCTTCTCGCAGAAAATGAAGAAGCCGTCGCGAAAACGATGTCTATTATGGCAGAGCTGAATGGCTTGGGCATTTTTGATGCCGCCGGCTATATGCTCCAGGCAAAAGAGGAGATTGCCAAAATCGCACTCGGACAGATTTCCCGGGAACCTGTCACCAATCTTCTGAATACGATGATGGCCGCGGGAGGCGCGCTGTCAAAAGCTGATCCCGAATTTATGGGCAGACTTTTAGAAAGCGCCATGGCCGGGACGGATCAGGCGCAAAGATTTTTAAAAGAGGACAGGAAAGTCAGTATGTTTGAACTGATGAAAGCCGTCGGTGATCCTGATATTAACCGCGCGCTCGGCTTCGGGCTGCAGTTTTTAAAAGGAATGGGAAAAGAATTACGCGAAACCCCGTCTGAATAAGAAATGAAAAAGCCATTGTCAAAAGACAATGGCTTTTTTTATTCATCGGCCTCTTCCAGCCTCTTTTTATAAATAAGTGAACGGTCAACGCAGAAATAAGCGCCCGCTAAAAATGCACAATCCGTTACAAACATCAGCATTTTCTGGCCCGCAGTCAGCCCTTGTCCGGGAAGAACCGCGCCGATATAAATGAAGGTGCTGACTGCAAGCAGAATAAATGCGTAATGCTTAAAATCTTCTATTAATGATTTCAGTCTTTTCTTCTCCATATAAGGTCACCTGCCAGTTTTATAGTCTACCAACATTATAATACAAGCTGACAGCCGACAGAGAATGTAAATCTATCCATTCTTTATAAAAGGGAATCAAGCGCCTGTTTCACATCCGCCGTTAAATCCTCAGTATCCTCAATACCGACTGAGATCCGTACGAGCCCGTCGGTAATGCCAAGCGCAAGCCGGCGGTCGCGCGGAATCGAAGCGTGCGTCATTCTGGACGGCACGGAGATTAAGCTTTCAACCGCTCCTAAGCTTTCAGCGATTGTAAACAGGTTCAATTTTTCTAAAAATGCGTCGACGCGTTCACTGCTGCCGATATCAAAGGAAATCATTCCGCCGAAACCGGAGCTTTGCGCTTTTGTCAGCTCATGGCCCGGATGTTTCGCTGATCCCGGATAGTAGAGCGTCTGAACGGCATCATGCGCTTCAAGCAGCTCGGCGATTTTCCCGGCGCTGTGATTGATGGCATCCATTCTGAGTCCCAGTGTTTTAATGCCTCTCATTAAAAGCCATGAATCCTGCGGTCCTAAAACGCCGCCCGTTGAGTTTTGCACGTAATGAAGCTTTTCACCGAGCTCTTTATCAGCCGTCACGACTAAGCCGCCGACGACATCGCTGTGGCCGCCGAGATATTTTGTCGCGCTGTGAAGCACGATGTCCGCGCCGAAGCTGAGCGGCTGCTGGAAATACGGCGTGTAAAACGTATTATCGACGATAAGCAATACGCCCGCTTCTTTTGCGATGTCAGACATCAGTTTGAGGTCAGTCACTTTCAATAACGGGTTTGTCGGTGTTTCGATATAAATGGCTTTCGTATTCGGGCGAATGGCCTTTTTGACTTTTTCTTCACTGCTCGTATCAACAAAGTCCGCTTCAATACCGAAGCGGTTCAGCACACCTGTCATCACCCGGTAAGTGCCGCCGTATACATCATCCGTCAAAATAACATGATCGCCGCTGTCAAACAGCATCATGACGGCAGTAATCGCAGCCATGCCTGAGCCGAACGCATATCCCGCCGCGCCGCCTTCAAGCTCCGCAATTAAGCTTTCAAGCGCCGTCCGCGTCGGATTGGCCGTTCTTGAATATTCATAACCCGTGTGCTCGCCCGCTTTCGGCTGCCGGTACGTGCTTACTTGATAAATCGGTACGGAAACCGCTCCTGTTTTTTCATCTCCCGTAATTCCTCCGTGCACCATCAGCGTTTTTTTTCTTCATCTTACTGACCTCCTTGAAAAATGTTTTTGCTTATATATCGATCGCTGCCGTCAGGGAAAATAGTGACGATATTTGATCCGGCGGGCGCTTTTTTCGCTTCTTCAAGTGCTGCATAAAGAGCCGCCCCTGAAGAGCTGCCGATTAAGAGGCCTTCTTTCTCGGCCGCTTCTCTGACAAGCGAAAACGCCGTATCGTCTTCCACTGTGTAAATGGCGTCAAAATGGTTCTCGTCCATATAATCCGGGATAAACTCCATGCCGATGCCTTCCGTTTTATGGGCATGCGGCTCTCCTCCGTTCAGGATCGAGCCTTCCGGTTCAACGATCACCGTTTTGACGGCAGGATTTTTCTCTTTTAAATAAGCTGCCGTACCGGCAAAGGTGCCGCCGGAACCCGCTCCTGCGACAAAGGTGTGGATATCCCCGCCGAGCGCGTTCCATATTTCAGGTCCGATCGTTTTATAGTAAGTCAATGGATTTACTCGGTTTTTAAATTGCAGAACGGCATAAGAATTATTAATCTCTCTCTCCAGTTCAAGCGCTTTTCGAATGGCTCCCTGCATGCCTTCTTCTCTCGGCGTATGCACGATGTCCGCTCCGAGAGCTTTCATAATTTGCTGCTTTTCTCTGCTGAAATGCTCCGGGACGCAAAAAACGGCGCGAAGCTGATGCTTTCTGGCGCACAGAGCGAGTCCGATCCCGGTGTTTCCGGCAGTCGCTTCGATGATAACACCGCCCGGTTTCACCTTTCCCGTGCGTAGCGCATCTTCAATGAGCATTCCGCCCAGCCTGTCTTTAATGCTTCCGCCCGGATTCATCATCTCAAGTTTAGCATAAACCGCTGTTCCCTCCGGTATATCAAAATGCTTGAGACGGAGCAGCGGTGTATTTCCGATCAGTTCTGTAATATCTGTTATCACGTTCAATATATGTCCTCCTCCTGGAAAAGCGGAGGAGAACGAGAATCCCCCGCTTAGTGAATTCGTTTGATGACATTCAGGACAAGCTCAGTTGAATGAACGGCAGCCTGTTCTAAAAATTTATCAAATGAAACGTCAGATTCTTTTCCGGCAATATCAGATAAAGCTCTGATGACAACAAAAGGCGTTTTGAACTGGTGGCACACCTGTGCGACAGCCGCAGCTTCCATTTCAACCGCGTACAAATCCGCAAATTTGGCGCGTACGTCTTCAACCCGCTTCGGATCATTCATAAAAGAATCTCCCGTAGCGATTGTGCCTTTGGCGACTTGAATGCCGTTCAGTTCAGAAACCGCTTCCTCAGTAATACTGATCAGCTTTTCATCAGCTTTGTATGCTGCCGGAAGACCCGGCACCTGTCCGTATTCATAGTCAAACGCCGTCACATCCACGTCATGATGGCGGACTTCTGTTGAGATGACGACGTCGCCTACATTCAATGTATGATGAAAACCGCCCGCTGAGCCTGTGTTAATCACATAATCAGGTTTGAAACGGTCAAGCAGAAGCGTCGTGCTGATCGCGGCGTTGACTTTTCCGATCCCCGATTTCAGCAAGATAACTTCGACGCCTTCATAGCTGCCCGTCGTAAACTCACAGTGAGCGATCATCTCTTGTTTTGCGTCTTTCAGTTTGCTTCTTAAAATCGTAACTTCCTCTTCCATTGCTCCGATGACTGCCAGTTTCATTTATACACAATCCCTTCGATTTACCGTTTAATCGCCTCCATTATCCAGACAAAGTCATTTTGCTGCGTAAACCGCGCGGCAAATCCCTCTTCTGAAAAGATGTTTTTCATTGTCCCGAGTGTCGGATAATGTTCCGTCTTTAAATCGTCCGCTAATTGATGATAGCCGTTTCGGATTGCTTTTTTAATTGTTTCATCATAAGCTTCATGATCTTTAAAGACGGTATCGGCAAACACTATTTTATCATGCTTCTGAAGGATTGTGCCATACTGCTTTACAGCCGTTCGCTTTTCTTCATCGGTTAAATGATGAAAGGCGTACGAGCTGACGATGGTATCTATTTGAAAAGGCGGAGCGGGAAACTCCAGAAAATCTCCGTCACTGAACACGGCTTTGTCAGAAAGCTTGTCAGCCGCCAGTTTTCTCATTGACGGAGACGGTTCTACACCAAACACCTTTTTGTTCGCGGCGGCTAATTTCGCCGTTAAATTCCCTGTGCCCGGTCCGAACTCTAAAACGTTTGAACCTGAAAGTGCGACGATGCTGTCAAGAATATTGTCATACCCTTTAAAAACATCAGCATATTGTTTGTCTGCCCCGTGCACTGTGGCATCATAAGTCGCTGCCCAATCTTCAAATAATGGAATAAATTCACGGCCCATATTTTTCACTCTCCATAATTTATAATTCCTATGAGTATAGTATGGATTAATCGTGGAACAGTTCCTATCCTATCACAAAAAAGAATGGAAGGGTACTAAAATACTTTGGGATTATTGCGCAATTACGGCAGAAAGGCTTATACTTTCATTGACTCAGAAGAAAAATCAGGAGGATCTGTACTGATGAATTTTCAATTGGATTTAATCAAAGATAAAGTAGAATTTTTCGAAGCGGCATCTTTGCAGGAGCTTGAAAAGAAAATAAACGTTCAGATTGAAAACAACCAGGCGATTATGCTTCGCGTCCGTTCTGTATCCCATCAGGTGACGGCCGTTGACGGCAGAATCCTTTACAGCGCGTCGGTGCATTTTTCAGCTGACGTATGACAGAAAAAAGCAGCTGAATAATCAGCTGCTTTTTTGCGGTTATTTTAACGTTTCTACTTTTGTCGGCTTCCAGCCTTTTTTGTCTTTCCAAGTGATGGTGACCTGATACTTTTTGCCGTTCGTTTTGTCTAAAACTTTACCCTTCGCATCTTGCGGGCTTCCATTGTTTCCGAGCCACAGCACTGTCATGTGATCTTTTGACACGCCTGTTGCGTAAGAGATGGCGTCAAGCATTTCGGACCAGTCTTCAGAGCTTGAGTCATACGTCGCCGCATGTTCTCCCGTCTGCTTTGTTCCGACCGCTTTCCATTTTGGGTTAACAATTGTTTTCTCGACATCGCTTGATGAGCCGCCCTCTGTTATTTTTGCTCCTTTAAAAGGATCGCTTGAATCAGAGTCTTTTTTGCTGCTGTCATCACTTTTCGATGAATCATCGTCTTTTTTGCTGTCAGAGTCTGAAGATGAATCAGATGTGTCCTTATCCTGTTTATCTTTTTTGTCATCGTCTGATGCCTTATCTTTTTTGCTGTCTTTTATGTCTTCATCGGATGTCTGCTTCGTCTTGCCTGATGCAGGTGTTTCCTGCTTCTGGCTCGTGTCCGCTTTTTCGCTCACGTCGCTCGACGGACTGTTGATGAAGAGGCTGACTGCAACGACGACAATAAGAATAGATACGATAGCAATTAAAATGTTAAGCACCATATTTGCTTTTCTGCGCTTATCACGGTTTTCAAAACGAGATTGTTTATTGCTCAATCATTCTGCACTCCTTTATCCCTCTTGCTCAGCATATATTTTAACATGGGCTGAGCGGTTGTTCTATGTCTGATTTGTTTCATTTTCATGTACCTTTTTAACAATATCATAAAACACTGTATTTGTCAGAGCCTTATCCCCCGGCGTGTCCATGTGCAGCACCACGAGAGCGTATTTCGGCTTGTCCGCGGGAAAGTATCCCGCAAACCATTTGTGGTAAAGCGTCTGTTTTTCTTTTGTGAACATTCCCGTCTGGGCCGTTCCCGATTTGCCTGCTATCTCATACGGCAGATCCTGAAACCTTCGGCCGGTTCCTTTCGGTGAGGTGACGACTTCTCTGAGAATTTTTTGAAGCTGCTGCGCCGTATATTTGTCGATGTTTTCCCCTTTTAACGGCTGATCTTTGAATGACGCCATCGTCGTTTTGTTTTTGTATTCAATTTTGTCCGCGATTTTGACTTGTTTTTTTTCACCGCCGCGCGCGATCGCCGCCATCATATTGGCGACTTCAAGAGGCGTGACTTTCACGTTTTTTTGCCCGATCGCCGTCTGTGCGACGGCTTTTTTTACGGTTTTGTCTTTGTCATCTCCCCAAATGACCCCGCTTTTTTCATTATACAGCTGCCTGAATCCGTCTTCCCGGTACAGCTTGCCTTCCCAGCCCGCCCGCTGTGTGAGACCTAGTTTTTCCGCCATGTTTTCAATAACGGAATCATCTTTTTTGATCAATTTTTCCGCAAGACTTGTAAACGTATAATTGCAGCTTTGGGCAAAGCTTTCTCCAAAACTGAGCGTGCCTTTGTCATCCCCCGGCTCTCCGTACAGGTTGAGATTGCAGTTAAAGGATGTGCCCGGCTTCACTTCGTTTTGTTCTATTGCGGCTGCGGCAATCACCGTTTTAAACACTGATCCCGGATAAATCGGCGTCAGCATGTAATTTTGCAGTGTCTGCTGCTTTGACATGTCAGCGTCAGGCTTTGATACCATTCCGAGCACACTGCTTTTTTCAATGTCTAAAAGGACGGCTCCCCCCTTTTTTAACCCGCGGTCTTTCAATACATCTTCCATTGCTTCTTGAATATTGCGGTCGATGGAGGTTTTGACTTGCAGCGGATAAAACGCGTTTGCTTCAGCCGTATATTTGACGTCCATTCCGAATAAAGGGTTTCCCCTTCCGTCGACATGATACAAAAGTTTTGTGTCCTGATCCGCCAGTAAAAACTCATCAAACGTCCGCTCCATCCCGCTTGTCCCGATTTTTGCCGTGATCGGCAGTTCCTTCCTCCCGGGGTATTTCTTTTTCAAAAGCTCAGGGTCCTGGTTTGTCGCGCCCAACAGATGAGCGGCTATGTTTGTTTCTTTGCTGTCTTTCATATATACGCCGTAAATGCCGGGATATTTCAAAGAATTGATATTTGCCACGGATTGTTTCGTTAAATGTTTTATTTTTCTGCTGTTCAGGATCACCGGTTTTTTTGCTTCCGTGAGCAGCTGCCTGAGCTCCCCCTGTTTCATTCCGAGAATGTCTGATACCCGGTCAACCGGCCAATCCTGCGTCACGAGAAAGGGAAACAGTATGACGGCAGGCTGCTTTTTTCCGGTCAGCTCTTTGCCGTTCCGATCAAGAAAAGAGCCGCGTCCGTCTGAAATAAGGACTTCTTCCGTCCGCTGCTTGACGCTTTCCTGAATCAGATTAATATTGGATTTTGAAAAAGATTCTGTAAAAAAAAGCTGAATTTCAGCCAGCCTTGCAAGCAGAAAGAAAAACACGAGCAGAAAACAAATCACGGCCGTTTTCAGCCTTTTTGATACGATCATAAAAAACACCTCATCCACATTTTGGACGAGGTGTTTCATTGTTAAACGGATCTTATGAAATTTTCACAATTTTCACGAGCATTTCTCCGCCCGGCGTCTGAACTGTCACTTCTTCGTCCACTTTTCTGCCGAGCAGGCTTTTTGCGATTGGCGAGTCGTTTGAGATTTTTCCTTCAAACGGATCAGCTTCAGCGCTTCCGACAATCGTGTAAGATTCTTCTTCACCGTCCGGCAATTCGATGAATGATACGGTTTTTCCCAAACCGACTACATTTGAACCGCCGTCGTCCTCGATGATTTTCGCATTGCGGATCATGTTTTCAAGCGTCGTGATGCGCCCTTCCACAAATGCCTGTTCTTCTTTTGCGGAATCATACTCAGAGTTCTCTGACAGATCTCCGAAGCTTCTTGCGATTTTAATGCGTTCTACTACTTCTTTACGTTTAACCGTTTTCAATTGCTCTAATTCTTGTTCAAGTTTTTGTTTTCCTTCGTGAGTCATCGGAAAAACTTTTTCTTGTGCCATGTTCCTTCACTCCTTGGTGGTTGTCCCTCAACAATAACGTGTGATTATGTATGAGAGCATAAACGAAAAAATCAAGAATGAGAACACAGGGCAGTCCTCGTTCTTCTCTCCCATATAGGTACTGTTTATCTTAAACTGAATGTGTGTTTTCTGCAAATGTTTCGGTTTATAAACAGGGAAAGAAGGGAACTGTCTCATTCCCTTCCAGCCTATACATAATATGGTCTGAGTTATTTATGTCTATGCTATGGTATTACAAAATTGCATTTTGTTCAAGGATCGTTTGAATCTTCGTGACCATCAGATCAATTGCGACGTGGTTTTGTCCGCCTTCCGGAATAATGATGTCCGCGTAGCGTTTCGTCGGTTCAACAAACTGATTGTGCATCGGTCTGACGACGGACACATACTGCTCAATGACAGAATCGATTGAACGGCCTCTTTCGTTAATATCTCTCATAATCCGTCTGATGATACGGAGATCCGCGTCCGTGTCGACATAAAGTTTCATATCCATGAGGTCGCGAAGTCTTTTATCTTCGAGGACGAGAATGCCTTCCAGAATAATGACATCCTTCGGCTCAACCGGAATGGTTTCCTCAGAACGCGTATGCAGTTTATAATCATAAATCGGCTTTTCTATCGGCCGGTAATTCAAAAGCTCTTGAATATGCTCGATTAAATAGTCATTATCAAATGCGAGCGGGTGATCATAGTTTGTGTTCAGCCTTTCTTCAAACGGAAGATGGCTTTGGTCTTTATAATAAAGGTCTTGCTGGATCATTAAAATCGAGTGTCCTTTAAACTGTTCATAGATGGAACGGGTGACACTTGTTTTTCCTGATCCGGAACCTCCTGCGATGCCTATAACTACAGGACTCTTACCCATTGGTGATTACTTCCCCTTTCTCATCATGTTGCTCGGATAAATCTTTTTGTCTACTTTAAATGTAACGATTTGCAGGGGATGGCGGGCAGCATCAAGCTCGTTTCCGTCTTCGTCCCAAATAGTGCCGATTGTGAATGTGAAATTGTCGATTTCAGGACCGAAAAATTCCACTTCGTCACCTTGTTTAAAGAAATTGCGCTGCTGGAGCGTCACCATTTGAGTTTCCTCGTTATACGCGAGCACGAGACCGGCAAAATCAAATGTTGTTTTCTTTCCGTGTTCGCCGAACATCTGCTCTTCATACCCGGGCGTGCCTTCAAAGAAAGCAGGCGCGGTATCCCGGTTTGCACATTTGTCCAGCTCATCCAGCCATTCTTTTTGAATGACAAAGTTTTCAGGATCAGCGCAGTATGCGTCGATGACTTTGCGATACACGCTGACAACCGTCGCAACGTAATGAATCGATTTCATCCGGCCTTCAATTTTCAGACTGTCGATACCCATCTCGATCATTTGCGGAATGGATTCAATCAATTTTAAATCTTTCGGGCTCATCGCAAACGGAGCGTCTTCTTCGTCATAGAGCGCGACCGCGTTTGCACCGTCTGTCTGATACAGGTCATAATCCCAGCGGCAGGACTGACAGCAGCCGCCGCGGTTGGAATCCCGGGCTGTCATGTGATTGCTCAGCACGCATCGTCCTGAATAAGCGATACACATAGCGCCGTGGATAAAGGTTTCGATTTCAATATCCACCTTTTCCTTCATTTCTTTAATTTCCAGTCCGCTCGTTTCACGGGCAAGCACCACGCGGTCAAGCCCTTCTTCTTTCCAGAACTGCACCGCTTTCCAGTTGGAAAGGGACTGCTGTGTGCTGAGGTGAATTTCTACGTCCGGGGCCACTCTCCGGCATGTTTCAATAATCAGCGGATCAGCGACGATAATTCCGGCAACTTTTGCGTCTCCCAACGCTTTTAAGTATTCTTCCAGACCGTCCATATTTTCATTATGGGCGAAAATGTTTGTTGTCACATATATTTTTGCCCCGTATTTTTTGGCAAATTCTACGCCCTCTGCGATTTCTTCTATTGAGAAGTTATCCGCATTTGAGCGGAGTCCGTATTCCTGTCCTCCGATAAAAACCGCGTCCGCTCCGTAATGAACGGCAATTTTTAATTTTTCAAGGTTTCCTGCCGGAGCAAGGAGTTCAGGTTTTTTCGTAATGACGCGTTTTCCGTTTACGACTTTGGAAATGGTTTGATTTACGGCTGTCATCCGTTGCACCCTCCTTTTTAATAGACCGTTTCTTTAAAGAAGAATCCTGTGTCGATGCTTCTGTTCACAGGCTGAATGCTTTCAATCCGCTCTATCCAGCTCTCTTTTTTCTCTTCGTATGTCTCTCGGCTTTCAAAGCACAGATCGATTGCTTCTCTGTACATGCGGGTCACTTCAGTTAAGTATTCAGGAGACTTCAAAACTCCGTCAATTTTGAAAGAATCGATGCCGGCGTCCATCAGGTCCTCTAATTCATCAATCATGCACACATCGTTCGGGCTCATGATGTGCGTGCCGTTTTCATCTTCAAAAATCGGGTATTTATTGCCCCGTTCCTTGTCATGCAGAAACATTCCCGCTTCTTTTTTCTTCTGTTCGATGTCCATGACTTTTCCCTGGTATTCGAAGTAATGGCCCACTAAAGAACGCTTCGATTGGAACATGCACGTCATGCCGTGGATTTGAATTTCAATTTCCACTTCGGCGTTTTCTTTTATGTCAATGATGCTGTCCATATTTAATTCTTTAGCCAGCACTGCCCGCCGTGCGCCTTTGCGTCCCCAGTAATTGCAGGAATAGTAGTTGGTACCCGTTGTTTCCGTGCTCCAGTGCAGTTTGAGATCGGGAGCCGCTTCACGCGCCGCCATTAAAACGGCCGGATCACCGAAAACAGCCGCATCAACGCCGGCCTCCTGCAAAAAGGCAAGATAGCCGTTCAGCTCGTCCACTTTTTCGTTGTGAAAAATAGCATTGACGGCGGCGTACACTTTCGCGCCTTCCTGATGAGCTGTCTTTACGGCTTCTTTTATATCTTCTCTTGAAAATTCCCCGGCCAGTCTCAGGCCGTATCTCTGTTCTCCGACTAACAGGGCCGTTGCGCCCGCTTGAATGAGCGGAAGAATATCCTGTACAGAAGTCGGAGTCACCAAAAGTTCAGGTTTTTTCATGATCATTCACCTCTTCTTTTTACTGATGGCGATGCCGTCTCCGACCGGAAGTATGACCGTTTGATAGTCAGGCCGGTTCATCAGCCATTGGTTATATTGATCAATTTTTTCAACAAGCTTCCGTCTTCTTTTCGGCTCAATGTCCGAGTGATTTTGTGCCACCAGTCCTTTAAACAGAACATTGTCCGTAAAAATGACTCCATCCGGCGCAAGCATCGGTTCATAGAGCTCAAAAAAGTTCGTGTACTGGCCTTTGGCCGCGTCGATAAAAATGGCATCATAAGGAGCCGTGACACGGACAGACTCAGAAAGTTCCAGCGCATCCCCGTGCATTACGTGAATCCGTTTTTCCATTTCAAAGTCTTTTATATTGTTCACAGCTTCTTCATAGCGTTTGTCGTCCCGTTCAATCGTGTAAATATTCGCATCCGGAAGCTCAAGCGCCATCCGTATGGCGGAATATCCGATTGCCGCGCCGATTTCCAAAATGTTTTTCGCCTGTTGAATCGACAGCATTTGAAGCAGCACTTCAATACCCGCTTCTTCCATAATCGGAACATGGTGCTCTTTTGCATAGGCTTCAAGCTTTTTTACTTTATCAGGCCGAGGCTTCAGCATCGCGTTTATATACTCGTTTATTTGTTCATACCGATCATTCACGGCAAACAGCCTCCGTTCTAAAAAGGAGTGCCCCTGACGAATCCGCGGGGACACTCTCTTAAGACACTTCTTTATCCATAAGTAAACAACCCGATATATTTTATCATAAAACCTTTCAGAATGGAATAAAAGGAGAGCTTTTGCCCTCCTTTTATTCGCTGTCTTTTTTGGAAATATACTTTTCCTTCGCTTTATTATGGTCTTTTAATGTTTTGGTGAAAACGACCTCGCCGTTTGATTTTGCAAGGAAATAGAGATAATCCGTTTTGTCAGGGCGGAGAGCCGCTTCCCATGATGAATCACCGGCATTTGCAATCGGTCCCGGCGGCAAGCCCCTTATGTTTATACGTATTAAACGGAGAATCAATTTTCAGGTCTTTGTAGTAGACCCGGCTTTTATGCTTACCGGCCGCATATAATACCGTCGGGTCAGTCTGCAGCGGCATTTTTTCTGCAAGCCTGTTGTAAAAAACGCTGGCGATTTTGTGACGGTCGGCTTTGGCGGTGGCTTCTTCTTCAATAAGCGATGCCATCGTCAGCGCGTTATGGACGGAAAGTTTCTTTTTTTTCCAGTTCAGATTTATACGTTTCAACACGGGTGTTTGTTTCCTGAACCATTGCCGTCAAAATCGTGTCAAGCGATGCATCCGGATCATTAAACGGATATGTGGCCGGATACAGATAGCCTTCGAGCGGATGCTTGAGCTTCTTGTTTGAAAGTGCGTCCGTTATTGTATCAGGAAACTGTTTTTTCAGTTTGCCGATGAATGTTTTGTCATCCAGTTTTGCCATGATCTCTTCTTTTGAATATGATGTTTCTTTTGCGATCGCATCCGCAATCTGTGTAAGCTGTTTTCCTTCAGGAACGGAGATCTGAAAGGCATATCCCGTTGATCCCGCGGTCAGTTTTTTGATAATCGCATCCGCATCCATTCCTTTATTCAGGTGGTAAAATCCCGCCTGAAACCCGGAAGCGCCTTTATACTTCACATACAGCTGAAATGCTTTTTTGCTTTTGATGACATGCTGATCCTCAAGAATTTCAGCGATTGCCGAAACGGAAGAACCGCTCGGAATATTAATATTGACTGCCGTTTTGCTGCCTTTGTCAACCGGGGACAGCAGAGATTTTCCATAGAAAAAAGCACCGCAAATGATGATAAGCAGAGCGATCACGGAGGACAGTATTATCGTTGTTTTTTTGTTTTTACGCGGAAATGAATTTTTAGTCTGATTGATATTCATACAAGTATTTTCCTCCCAACAGCTCTTATACTACATGATTCATGTGCATTCGGCAATTTATTACAAAAAAAAGCCGAAGCACATATGCGCTCCGGCTTTTTCTGTTCATTTTATTCTTCGTCTTCTTCCGCTAAAAACGTGTTCAGCGTTTCTTCGATCATTTCCCACTCTTCATCAGTTTCAATCGGCATCAGTTCGCCGTCTTCACCGTTTTCGTTCGGTTCGAAGCTTGAAGCGTGAATTTCGATTTCATCATCGTCTTGAGCATCAATCGGATAATAAAGTACGTAAGATTTGTTGAATGTGTCGTTTTCAAATGTGAACAGCACTTCGCAAAGCTGTTCGTTGCCTTGATCATCGACAATTGTAATGTGTTTTTCGCCGTGTTCCATTTCTTTCACCTCTTAGTTTAAACTGTCCAGATATCCTTGAAGGATCATGACAGCCGCCATTTTATCAATGACTTTTTTTCGTTTTTGCCTGCTGACGTCAGCCGCGATCAGCATTTTTTCAGCCGCCATCGTCGTCAGACGCTCGTCCCACAGCACAACAGGGACATTGTACGCTGTTTCAAGCAGTTTCGCAAATGTTTGGCTGGCTTCGCCTCTCGGACCGATCGTCCCGTTCATGTTTTTCGGAAAACCGAGCACGATCTTCTCTACATTATAGTCTTTCATCAGCTCGGATAAACGGTCCAGACCGTAATCTCCTTCAGCCTCGTTTATTTTTATCGTCTCAATGCCTTGAGCGGTCCAGCCCATTTCATCGCTTAAAGCTACGCCGAGTGTTTTCGTACCAAGATCAAGTCCCAATATTCTCATGAATGTATTTACGCCTCTTTATGCTGTTCTAGATAGGATTTTACCAATTCCTCGATTAATTCGTCACGTTCCAGTTTGCGAATTAAGTTCCGGGCGTCGCGATGCCTAGGAATGTATGCAGGATCTCCAGACAGCAAGTATCCGACAATCTGGTTGATAGGATTGTACCCCTTTTCCTGAAGCGCATCATATACCGTATTCAGCACTTCTTCGACGTTTGTTTCAGCAGAATCATCGGAGAAATTAAATTTCATCGTTTTATCAAACGAGCTCACCGTTTTGCACCTCTTTCCCAAATTCGCAGGCAAAGTTCAGCCTGAGGTCCTCATCTTATCATCATTCTACACTAGTTGAAAGGATTATAAAACGGATTTTATCCAATCTTCCGCAGATGCGAGCGCCTCTTCCAATTTTTCAGGCTGCTTTCCGCCGGCCTGCGCCATGTCCGGACGGCCTCCGCCTCCGCCTCCGCAGACTTCAGCCGCTTGTTTGACCATTTTGCCGGCGTGAAGGCCTTTTTCGATCAGGTCTTTCGTCACGCCTGCTGAAAGGTTGACTTTCTCGTTTTGCACGGCGCCGAGAATGATGACCGCAGAACCGAGCTTCGCTTTCAGATCATCCACCATAGTGCGAAGGTGGTTCATGTCTTTCGCATTTACTTTTTCAGCCAGCACTTTTACGCCGCCGATGTCTTTTACTTTAGACAGAATGGCTCCGGCTTCCACATTGCCAAGTTTGCTGAGCAATGATTCATTTTCTCTTTGCGCTTCCTTCAGCTCTGCTTGAAGAGACTGAATTCGCTTCGGTACGTCTTTTACGTTTGATTTCAGCTCGTCCGCAGCGTGCTGCAGAAGGCTGAGCTGGCTGTTCATTTCCTGATAAGCGCCTTTTCCTGTTACGGCTTCGATTCTTCGCGTACCTGCGCCGATCCCTGATTCGGATACGATTTTAAACAGACCGATTTCAGCCGTATTCGTGACATGGCATCCGCCGCAAAGCTCAAGGCTGTAATCTCCGACTTGTACGACGCGGACGATATCGCCGTATTTCTCGCCGAACAGGGCCATCGCGCCCATTTCTTTCGCTTCATTGATCGGTTTCAAATCAATCGCTACCGGAATGCTCTCCCAGATTTTTTCGTTGACGATTCCTTCAATGCGTTCAAGTTCTTCTTTTGTCACTTGACCGAAATGAGAGAAGTCAAAACGCAGACGATTTTCGGTAACGAGTGAACCCGCTTGGTTGACATGTGTGCCGAGAACGTCTTTCAGCGCCTGGTGCAGAAGGTGGGTTGCTGTATGGTTTTTCACCACGCCGCTTCTCATTTGATCTTCAACTTCAGCCGTCACGCTTGCGCCTTTTTGAATCGTGCCGCTATCCACCGTGCCTTCGTGTACATGCTGACCGTTCGGAGCTTTTTTCACGTCCTTAATGGTTACGACAGCCTGCTCGCTTCTCAGCACTCCTCTGTCACCGATCTGTCCGCCGCTTTCAGCATAGAAAGGCGTTTTGTCGAGAAGGATTTGGACGGTATCCCCTTCCTGCGCCTCGCTGATTAATTGACCGTCATGAAGAAGCTCGATTACCGTCGCTTCAGCTTTTACGGAACTGTAGCCGACAAATGTGCTTTCTGCGGTAATGTCGCGCAATGCGCCGCCCTGCACCTGCATGCTTCCTACATCTTGGCGCGCATTTCTCGCCCGTTCACGCTGTTTTTCCATTTCGGCTTCAAAGCCTTTATGGTCAACCTTCATTTGCTCATCTTCCGCGTATTCCTCCGTCAATTCAACCGGGAATCCGTATGTATCGTACAGTTTGAATACGTCTTTTCCGGAGATGATGCCGCTGCCTTTTTCCTTCTCTTTCTTTATCACGTCGGATAAAATGGCCAGACCTTCGTTTAATGTTTCATGGAAGCGCTCTTCCTCCGTTTTGATGACTTTGGCAATAAACTCTTGCTTTTCTTTCACCTCCGGATAGAAAGCGTCCATAATTCCTGCAACAGTCGGTACCAGCTCGTACATAAACGGACGGCTGATACCGATTGTTTTCGCGTATCGTACAGCCCGGCGAAGGAGGCGTCTCAGAACATACCCGCGCCCTTCGTTTGACGGCAGAGCTCCGTCGCTTACCGCAAATGCGACCGTTCTGATATGATCGGCGATCACTTTAAAGGCCGTATCCTTCACTGCATCCTTTCCGTAAGCATCTCCGGAAATGCGCTCTGTTGCTTCAATAATCGGCATAAACAAATCAGTGTCAAAGTTTGTCGGGACGTCCTGAATCACGGAGACCATCCGTTCAAGCCCCATGCCCGTATCAATGTTTTTCTTCGGAAGCGGTGTGTACGTGCCGTCCGGGTTGTGGTTGAACTCTGAGAATACCAGGTTCCACACTTCAAGATAGCGGTCATTTTCGCCGCCCGGATACAATTCAGAATCTGACGGATCATTGCCGTATTTCTCGCCGCGGTCATAGAAAATTTCTGTATTCGGTCCGCTCGGGCCTTCGCCGATATCCCAGAAGTTCCCTTCCAGACGGATGATTCTTTCTTCCGGAACGCCGATTTTTTCCGCCCATAGCGTATAAGCTTCTTCATCCTCAGGGTGAACCGTTACAGACAGCAGCTCCGGATCAAAGCCGATCCACTTTTCGCTCGTTAAAAACTCCCAAGCCCACGTGATGGCTTCTTCTTTAAAATAATCACCGATGGAAAAATTTCCGAGCATCTCAAAGAACGTGTGGTGGCGCGCCGTTTTCCCCACATTTTCAATATCATTTGTGCGGATTGATTTTTGCGCGTTTACAATTCTCGGATTCTCCGGCACAACGCGGCCGTCAAAGTATTTTTTCAGCGTCGCAACGCCGCTGTTGATCCATAATAAAGACGGATCTTCATGCGGAACCAATGAGGCGCTCGGTTCAACGGCATGGCCTTTTTCTTTAAAGAAATCTAAAAACATTTGACGCACTTCAGCAGAAGTTAAGTGTTTCATCTATATTCCTCCTTATCACTACCCGAAATTCTCTTTTGCGACAGCAAAAAAGCTCTCTCCCTATGCAAACCATGCGTTCACACAGGGACGAGAGCTGTCTCGCGGTACCACCCTGATTACAGGCCGAAAAAGGCCTGTCACCTTTCATCCCGTAACGCAGGATTGCGGCAGCCTTTAACTGCACTCAGGATTAGCTTCGGCCGATCTTCTGCTGAAGCTCCTTTCAGCGTATCGGAGCTTCTCTCTTAAACAGGGCTTCGGCGTACTCATATCCGTCACTCGAGATTCGTATGTATTCTACTCGAAATTATAGACAAGCAGAACCCGAATGTCAATGTTCCGTCCTGATCCGCAAAAAGTGAATGGCCGTCACTTTTAAAACGGCTGCCGCCGGAACAGCGAGAATCATGCCGGGAATGCCCGCGAGCTCCCCTCCGGCAAGAAGCGCAAGCATGATCACGACGGGGTGCATCCTGAGACTTCGCCCGACAATGAGCGGGCTCAAAATGTTTCCTTCTATAAATTGAAGAATAAAAATCGTGACGATTACGATGATCACAGCCTTGGAGGAAATCGCCAGCGATAGGAGCAGCGCCGGCACAGCGCCGATAAACGGACCGAAATACGGGATGACATTCGTAATCCCGATGGCAAGGCCCAAAATCAGCGGGTAAGGAAGCCCGAACAGCCAAAATGAAACGCCGGCTATGAACCCGAGCAAAAAACAAACGAGAAGCTGACCGCGGATGTAATCACCGAGAGAGTCGTCCACATCCCGCAGAAATTCACTCCCCCTTTTTCTCCAGGATTTCGGCGTCAAATACCAGACCGTCTTTTTCATAACGTCTATATCCTTCACCATATAGAACACGAGAAAAGGAATCGTCGCCGCGATCAGGATATAATCAAGCACGAAACGGATGCTTCTGATCGTGCTTTCAATCGTGCCGGCAAGAAACGTTTCTGTCTGCTGAATCATTTTGTCCATCCGATGGTGCATGCCGTCAGGCCAATGATCTGTGTGATTATGCAGATGCCTCAGCATGCTGTTGTAGTTTTCGGCAAGACCGGGAATGCTCTCAGACAGATCCTGCAGCTGTTCAATTAAAACAGGAACCCCTTTATAAACCCCCCCAGCCGATTCCGCCGAAAAACAGGCAATAAATCAGAAGCAGGCTTAAAGTTCTAGGCATCCCTTTTCTATGAAGCCATTCAGTAATCGGAAGTAAAAGATAAGCAATAAATACTGCGATGAATATAGGAATAAAGAGAGATTTTATAACAAGCCAAATGGGAGACCATAACATATCGAGCATGCAAAAGACATACACTGTTAACAAAACGAGCAGACATACAGCCGTCCACATTAAGAGCTGCAGCGGTTTTTGAAGCATGACGTTTCACCTCTTGCTTTATCTTTTGACAGAAAGCCGGAATTATTCCCGATTCATAAACTCCGCCTTATGACGCAGACCTCTTGACGGAAATAATTATCAGAAATTACGAAATAATCTAACTAATATTCATAAAAGTCTGTATAACCATCGTAATGTGTTAAAGGATTTCAAAACTGTCCAGTCAATATGACTCATGTTTTTTAAGGAGGATGGCCATGATTTCATTTCAGGATGTAAATAAGCACTACGGACATTTCCACGTGCTGAAAAACATTAATCTGCACATTAAAAAAGGGGAAGTCGTCGTTATCATCGGACCTTCAGGATCGGGAAAAAGCACACTTCTCCGCTGCATTAATCAGATGGAAACAGTTGATGGAGGCGCCTTAACGGTAAACGGCGTCTCCATCCATGACAAGAAAACGGATATCAATCAGGTCCGCCGGAATATCGGCATGGTGTTTCAGCATTTTCATCTGTACCCGCACAAAACCGTTCTGCAAAATATCATGCTCGCACCGATCAAAGTGCTCAAGCAATCAAAAGAAGAAGCAAAGGAAACGGCTTTATACTATTTGAAAAAAGTCGGTATACCGGACAAAGCGGACGCTTATCCTTCACAGCTTTCCGGCGGCCAGCAGCAGCGTGTCGCCATCGCCAGGGGGCTTGCGATGAAGCCCGAAATTATGCTGTTTGATGAACCCACATCCGCGCTTGATCCGGAAATGATCGGGGAAGTGCTGGATGTCATGAAAACACTTGCAAAGGAAGGCATGACCATGGCAGTCGTCACACATGAAATGGGATTCGCAAAAGAAGTGGCGGACCGCATCGTGTTTATCGACGGCGGATCCATCTTAGAAGAAGCTGCACCGGCTGAATTTTACGAAAGCCCCCGTGAAGAGAGGGCGCGTTTATTCTTAAGCCGTATTTTAAATCACTGAAAAGAAACGGAGGAGCGCTTATGTCACGCGTAACAAAATGGTTGTCATTCGGATTGATATCACTGCTGGCCGTCTTTATGCTGGCAGCCTGCGGAGGGAAAGAAACGTCCGGGGATTCAAAAGGAACGGGAAAAGACACGTTAGCCTCTATTAAAGACAGAGACAAAATCATCTTCGGCGTCAAAACCGACACGAGGTTATTCGGGCTGAAAAACCCAAGCTCCGGTGATATTGAAGGCTTCGATATTGATATCTCAAAACAGCTCGCAAAAGATATTCTGGGGGATGAGAAGAAAGCGGAATTTAAAGAAGTGACGTCAAAAACGAGAATTCCGATGCTGCAAAACGGCGATATCGACGCCATCACCGCCACGATGACGATAACGGATGAGCGGAAAAAAGAAGTTGATTTCTCAGATGTTTATTTTGAAGCCGGGCAATCCCTGCTCGTCAAAAAAGGAAGCAGCATCAAAAGCACCGAAGACCTGGGAAAAGGCTCAAAAGTATTAGCGGTAAAAGGCTCCACTTCCTCACAGAACATCAGAGAAAAAGCGCCTGACGCCTCAGTGCTGGAATTTGAAAATTACGCCGAAGCGTTCACTGCGCTTAAAGCGGGACAGGGAGATGCGCTCACAACCGATAATGCGATTTTATACGGCATGGCGGATGAAAATAAACAATATCAGCTGACGGGCGAAACCTTCACCGATGAACCTTACGGAATCGCCGTCAAAAAAGGCCAATCCGGCCTTGTCAAAAAAATCAACGCCTCTTTGAAAAAAATGAAAGCCGACGGCAGGTACGAAAAAATCTATAAAAAATGGATAAAAGAAGAACCGGCAAAATAGGACGGACCGCGGGATGAGCAGGCATGCTCATCCCCGTTTTATAAGGAGTGACATAGATGAACTTTTCAATTTTAACGGAAAACTTCGATATGTATATGGACGGTTTCCTGCACACATTGCTTGCGAGCTTCATCGCGCTGGCAGGCAGCTTTGCGGTGGGCGTTCTGATCGCAGTCATGAGAATCACGGCTTTCAAACCCCTTCAATGGATCGGCACTGCGTATGTGGAATTTATCCGGAACATCCCTCTTCTCCTCATCACATTCGTTTTTTATTTCGGACTTCCGAACGCCGGGCTGAGACTGGACGGCTTTCAGGCGGGAACGATTGCGCTTACGATTTACACGTCCGCCTTTATCGCAGAAGCCATCAGAGCCGGAATTCAGACTGTCCCCAAAGGGCAGATGGAAGCGGCCAGATCGTCAGGCTTCACCTACAGTCAGGCGATGAGATATATCATTCTTCCTCAGGCCGTAAAAATCGTCATTCCCCCGCTCGGAAACCAATTTCTCAACCTTGTCAAAAACTCATCAATACTCGGAGTGGTGGCGGGACTCGATTTGATGTATCAGGCGGATCTCGTGTCCTCGAGCACTCTTGTCGTGTTTGATGTCTATATTTTCGTCGCGCTTTTTTATTTGATATTAACGATCCCGCTCAGCATCGGGGTTCACTATTTGGAAAGACGTCTCGGAAAGAGTTATTAGAGAAGGAGAGTGAATAACATGGATTTTAGCGGCGCCTATACACCTGACCACCTGCTGTTTTTATGGGACGGCTTTTTGGTCACACTTTATGTTGCGCTGATCTCCATTGTCCTGAGTTTTATGTTCGGGCTTGCCGCCGGTACTTTGCGCTATGCGAACATTCCTATCGTCTCGGGCATTATAGCGGCCATTGTGGAAACAATCCGCAACCTGCCGCTGTTATTAATCATTTTCTTTACGTTTTTTGCCCTTCCGGAAATCGGGATCAAACTGGAAATTACCGCGGCCGCCATCACGGCGCTGACGATTTTTGAATCGGCCATGCTGTCAGAAATCATCAGAAGCGGTTTGCAATCCGTTGACAAAGGACAGATTGAAGCGGCGCATTCTTCAGGACTGACGTACACGCAGACTCTTTTTCTCGTCGTCATGCCGCAGGCGCTCAGGCGTATGGTTCCTCCGATTGTGAGCCAGTTTATCTCCTTATTAAAGGATACGTCACTTGCGGTCGTCATCGCTCTGCCCGAACTGATTCATAACGCGCAGATTTTAAACGGACAAAGCGCTGACGGGGGGTATTTTTTCCCGATCTTTCTGCTGGCGGCCCTGATGTATTTCGCGGTCAATTACAGCCTGTCTCTCGCAGCCAGACGGCTGGAAGCGAGACAAACGTAAAAAGGATACTTCCGGAGAAGTATCCTTTTTTCTGCTTAAAACATTTTCATGACTCGTCTTCTCATCCGTTTCATCCCTTTTTTATTCAGCATATCGGACTGAGAAGCCATACGATACATAACGGCTCCAGCTCCTAAAGCCAACAGAGAGGTCATTGTTCTGCCCATCGCGCGTATCTCCTTTCAACTTTAAAAATTGATACTGCGTTCGTCTTCAGAAAACAAATCATCAAGACTGCTTAACGTGCCGTCTTCCTCTACTTGATGTGTCGCAATTTTGCCTTTGGCCACCGTCAGCTCAATGAAGCAGCCCCAGCAATAGTATTGGTTTACGCCGATTTTGCCGATATCTTTACTTTTGCAGTTCGGACATACAAGCACAGACTACACCTCTTATCCGTTCAGGACGATGCCTTCTTTCCCCGCTTCAATAAGCGTATCGGCGGCGCGGCGCACTTGGCGTCTGCCAGCCAGATCTGAAAAGAAGCCGTCCGAGAGTTCATATGCTACGATTATGCCCCTGTCCAAACAAAAGTATACATCTTCCAGCAAACCGAACATTTCACCATCAGGCGATTTCACCGGCTGCATTTTAATCTGTTCAAAGGTGAAACAGCTCTTCGGCAAAGGCTGCAAATGAGCATGACCGGCAGCTACGGCTTCTTGATCCATCTCTTTTATATCACTTGCCCCTAAAAAAAGATGGCGGTTGTGAAACAAGCGTTTCTGCTCCAGCACGAAACCGAGAAACCGGCCGTCCAGAGAGAAACATACATCCGATATCATTCCAAGACTGCGCCCGGTGTTTTCGTCATATACTGTTCGTCCTTCAGCTGCATGGCATGTTCTCAAAGTGTGATCAACCACCTTTTGTTGAACACGTATAGGTTTTGCCAAGAAGCCGGGCAGCATACTTTGAAATGACTTCCACAGGCGAAAACCCGGCGCATAAACATACGCCGGGTTTTATTTACGCTTTTTCTTCCATAAAGTCAAAAGGCGTGATGCCTTCCATTCCGATGTTCGCATCGTATACACTGAACGGCAGCTCTTTTTGCAGGGCGGCCAGTTCTGCATCCATCTCTTCAGTCTGCTCTGTGAGCCTGTTTTTAAGCGATGTCTGTCTGACGGTGGCATCATTGTTTTTGACGCCCCATTCAAGCGCTTCTTCTTCTCCGCAAAGAATCAGGAATTTTTTCGCTCTTGTAATGGCGGTATAAAGCAGATTTCTCCTGAGCATTCGATAGTAGCCTTTGACGACAGGCAGGACGACAATCGGGAATTCGCTTCCCTGCGACTTATGGATGGAACAGCAGTACGCGTGGGTAAACTGGCTGAAATCCTTTTTCGTAAAGGTGATTTCGTTGCCGTCAAACGAGACGACGACCATGTCTTCTTTTTCCGTATTTTCTTTGGCATAAAAAATGGACACGATTTCGCCGATATCGCCGTTAAACACATTGTTTTCCGGCTGGTTGACAAGCTGCAATATTTTATCGCCCGTCCTGTAGACGACATCCCCGAATTTCAGCTCCCGCCTTTTTTCTTCAGGCGGATTCATGATGTCCTGAAGAAGCATGTTCAGCTCGTTAATTCCCGCTTTTCCCCTGTACATCGGGGCAAGCACTTGAATATCTCTGGAGGTATACCCCTTTTTTAACGCGTTCGAGACGACCTGGTCCACGACTTCTTTAATCTGTGAAGAATTACAGCGGATAAATGAGCGGTCCTTTGTCGGCGCGGTCAGCCCCTTTGGAAGCAGCCCTTTTTTCATATCATGGGCAAGTTCCACAATGGATGATCCTTCAGCCTGACGGTAAATATCTGTCAGGCGTACGGTCGGCAGCACCTCAGAAGCCAAAAGGTCTCTGAGCACCTGCCCCGGTCCTACTGAAGGAAGCTGGTCTTCATCACCGACTATAATGAGCTGAATGTGCTTAGGAAGCGCCTTAAACAAATGGCTGGCGAGCCAAATATCGAGCATACTCGCTTCGTCTATAATGATCAGTTTTCCTTCAATCGGCTGATCTTCATTATAGGTAAAGCCTTCAGCGCCATTCCAGCCAAGCAGCCTGTGAATCGTAACAGCCGGCAGACCCGTAGATTCGCTCATTCGTTTTGCGGCTCTTCCGGTCGGCGCGGCAAGCAGCACCGGAAATGCTTCATCTTTTTTATAATCACCAGGGTCAAGCGATACTCCGTGCAGTTCACTGTATAATTCCACGATTCCTTTAATAACGGTCGTTTTCCCCGTTCCCGGTCCCCCGGTCAGTAAAAGCATCGGTGAAGACAGCGCTTTTTGAATGGCATCCTTTTGGCTTGGTGCGTATTGAACATTCATCCGTTCTTCCAGTTCACCGAGTGCAAGCAGAAATTCCGATTCAGGAAACTGATCGGCATACTCCGTCTGGGCCGCAATGTCGAGCACGCGTTTTGCGACGTTTTGTTCCGCATAAAACAAGGACGGAAAATAGCAGCGCTCTCCTTCGATGACGATATCCTTACTCTCCCCGAGGGCGATGATGCCGTCAGCCGCATCCATTTCCGTGACGCGGCCGCCTTCAGCTGACTGATTCAGAAGCGTTTGCGTATTGATAATCAGCTGCTTTGTCTCTATGTACGTATGGCCCTCTGAAAGACAGGTCGATTCAATCGTATATAAGATTGCCGCTTTGATCCGCTCCGGGTGGTTTCCTGACAGACCCATTTTTCCGCCCAGCTCGTCAGCTTTCACAAAGCCGATGCCTTCAACGTCTTTTACAAGCTGATAAGGATTTTCCTGAATTTTCTCCAAGGTTTCCGTTTCGTAGGCCTGATATATTTTCATGGATAGCTGGGGCCCGAAACCGTATTGGTTCAGAGAGATCATAATCTGCTCAAGACCCTGATGCCGCTGCAGCTCTCCCGCCAGTTTGTCCGCTTTCTTTTTTGACATTTTCGGCACATCATAAAGCACCGATGCATCAGCCAGAATTTTATTGAGCGCGCCGTCTCCAAGCTTTTTGACGATTTCTTCCGCCGTTTTTTTTCCGATTCCTTCAAACAGATCACTTGATAAATAGTGAATGATCCCTTCTTTTGTGGTCGGAATTTCTTTTTTAAAGTGTTCAGCCTGAAATTGCAGGCCGAACTTAGGATGCGTGGCGGTTTTTCCGTAAAATGTGTAGGTCTCATCTTCTTGCAGCAGAGGGAAGTAGCCCGTTACGGATACGACCTTGTCTTCGATCGCCTCAGACGTTTCTGCAACCTTGACTTTCAGCACTGTATACAGGTTGGTGTCATTATGATAAATGACCGTATGAATGACGCCTTTTACATACGGCTGTTCTTCGATGTTCAGCTGATCCACGAGCCTTCCCTCCTTTTGTTATGACTGGGTGATAAGCTGTTTCGCATGAAGCGCAAGCATATGATCAGGCTGTATGCCGATTGCGCCTTCCAGCATCTCAAGCGCCTTTTCACGATTTTCTTTGTATGCGTAAGCGACCCCGGCATTATAAAATGCGTCCGCGTGGCCCGGATCCTGCTCGATCACCGTCTCAAACTGCGCAAGAGCTTCATCCAGCATTTCTTCATTTGCGAGACACATTCCGAACTGGAAGCGCGCTTCCGTGTCATTTTCGTTTAATTCAACGGCACGCTGCAAATACGGCAGTGCAAGCTTCGTCCGCTCTAATTTAACGAGAACGGTCCCCAGCATATAAAACAAATCTCCGTTTTCCATTCCGGAGCGAAGCGCTTTTTCAAACATATCCTTCGCTTCGGAAAACGATTCTTTCATCACATATACGTTTCCCGCACCGTAATAAGCGGCTGCCGCCGAATTGTCCAATTCAAGCGCTCTGTTATAGAATGCAAGCGCCCGTTCGAGTTCGTTCACAGAAGAAAGCAGATTTGCGAAGTTGATGTACGGCACCGGGTCTTGGCCGTTTTCCTCAATCGCTTTCGTAAAAGCCTCTGCCGCTTTTTCAAAATCGCCCTCCTGCATGGCGTCAATCCCGATTTTATTATAATCCATTTTTAACTTCCTTTCGCTAAAAAACCCCAACATGCGAGTTGAGGTTTTTTACATGTGTTATACGTACCACAGTTTTGTTCCGTCTTTATAAACGTCATCTATCGTTCCGCCGCCGAGGCACTCTTCTCCGTCATAAAAAACGACGGCTTGTCCCGGCGTAACGGCGCGTACCTGCCCGTCAAAAATGATTTCCGCTTCATCATCACCCGTCATTTTCACCGTTACTTTGTGATCTTCCTGACGGTAGCGGAATTTCGCCGTGCATGTCATTTCGCCGCTGTCCATCAGACCGAGACGCGTCCAGCTGACATTTGTCGCCGTGATCTTATCGGAATACAGAAGCGGATTATGGAATCCTTGATCAACATACAGAATGTTTTTTTCAAGATCTTTACCGACGGCGAACCACGGCTCGCCGCTTCCGCCGATTCCAAGACCGTGGCGCTGTCCGATTGTATAATACATCAGACCGTCATGACGCCCTTTTATTTCTCCGTCCATTGTCATCATATCGCCCGGCTGAGCGGGGAGATATTGGCTGAGAAACGTTTTGAAGTTGCGTTCGCCGATAAAGCAGATTCCCGTGCTGTCTTTTTTCGCAGCTGTCGCAAGTTCCGCTTCTTTGGCGATTTCCCGCACGCGGCTTTTTTGCAGATCACCGATCGGGAACATGACTTTGCTGAGCTGTTCCTGATTGAGCTGATTCAGAAAATAAGTCTGGTCCTTGTTTTCATCCAGACCGCGGAGCATGCGCACTGTACCTGCGCTTCTATCCACGCGGGCGTAATGGCCCGTCGCAAGATAATCCGCGCCGAGTGACAAAGCATGATCCAAGAAAGCCTTAAACTTAATTTCTTTATTGCACATGACATCCGGATTGGGGGTTCTTCCGGCTTTATATTCATCAAGGAAATATTGAAATACCTTTTCCCAATATTGCTTCTCAAAATTGACGGCATAATACGGAATTCCGATCTGGTTGCAGACCCGGATGACGTCTTCATAATCTTCCGTCGCCGTGCAAAAACCGTTTTCGTCCGTATCATCCCAGTTTTTCATAAAGATTCCGATTACATCGTAGCCCTGCTCCTTCAGCAGAAGGGCCGCCACGGAAGAGTCCACGCCGCCGGACATGCCGACTACGACTCTTGTATCCTCCGGCCGTTTTTCCATTTGCATTCACTCCATTAAAAACGTAAGTCCGCCGTTTTAAGCAAGCCGTTTAACGACGGCGGCAAGCTTTTCGGCGGCTGTTTCGATTTGTTCCGCCGTATTGCCGAGGCCGAAGCTGAGGCGGATTGACGAAGTCAGCCTGCCGCTTTCACTTCCGAACATGGCCGTAAGCACATGGGACGGAAGAACGGATCCCGCTGTACAAGCAGATCCGCTGGATACGGCAATGCCTTCCATGTCAAGATTGACCAGCAGCGCTTCCACCGGCACACCGGGAAAGTAAAGGTTTAAAATATGAGGCAGGCATTTCTCGGCATCTCCGTTCACCTCCGCTGTGACGCCGGCTTCTTCCAGCGTGCTCATGATGATGTTCTTAAACTCCTTATACTTCGCTGTTTTCTCTTCCCTCTCACGGTTTGAAAGGACGACCGCTTCTTTTAAGCCGGCGATGCCCGGTACATTTTCCGTCCCCGCGCGGCGCTTTCGTTCCTGCTCTCCCCCAAGAAGAATCGGTGACAGCTTCACCTCTTGATTTACATATAAAAAGCCTGTCCCTTTAGGCCCGTTAAGCTTGTGACCGGAAACAGACAGCATGTCAATTCTGCTTTTTTTCACATCAATCGGCATATAACCGAATGCCTGAACGGCATCTGTGTGAAAATAGGCCTGGTGCCCGCTTAACAGCTCTCCGATTTCGTCAATCGGCTGAATGGTTCCGACTTCGTTATTGCCATACATGACGGTAACAAGGATTGTATCATCACGGAGCGCTTCTTTCACCTGATTTGCACTGATCCGTC
This sequence comes from Bacillus sp. jun7, assembly GCF_051034795.1. Taxonomy (NCBI): domain Bacteria; kingdom Bacillati; phylum Bacillota; class Bacilli; order Caryophanales; family Bacillaceae; genus Bacillus; species Bacillus sp. jun7. The sequence goes on along the minus strand of NZ_CP093219.1, from coordinate 3,710,574 downwards.
CTGAAGGGCCGGGGATGAGGTATGTCACCTCAAAGCCGTCTTCTTCCAGCTTTTCGCAGGCGTGCAATACAGCATGATGCTCAACAGCGGTCGTAATGATATGCTTTCCTTCATTCTTCCGGGCGGCAGCCGTTCCGAAAATCGCTAAATTATCAGCCTCCGTGCCGCCGCTTGTGAAAATAATTTCCTGTTCTTTCGCACTGATTTGGCGCGCGATGTCCGCTCTCGCTTCATCGACCCATTTCCGGGATTCTCTCCCGAATGAATGAATGCTTGACGGGTTGCCGAAACTGCCGAAGAAATGGGGCTTCATTTCTTCGAGCACACGTTCATCCATCGGGGAAGTCGCGGCATGATCTAAATAAATCCGTTCCATTGTCTTTACACCTCTGGTTTAAATATAGAACATATAAGCTTCCTGCTCGCCGTCCGTGTAGCTCGCAAGGTCTTCTAACGTCGTGCTGTCCAGCACGTCTTTTACAGCGTCGCGGATGCGGATCCATAACTCCCGCTTGGCAGGCTCTTCATTCTCAAGCACTTCTACCGGGCTGATCGGCCCTTCCAGCACTCTGATAATATCTCCGGCCGTTATCTCTTCAGGCTGGCCCCCGAGCACGTAACCCCCGTAAGCGCCTCTGATGCTTTTTACGAGTCCGGCGTTTCTGAGCGGTGATACAAGCTGTTCCAAGTAATGCTCAGAAAGGCTGTTTGTTTGGGCGATGCTTTTGAGCGACGTCGGACCGTCTCCGTGCTTTTTCGCCAATTCAATCATAATGGTGAGCCCGTATCTTCCCTTTGTCGATATTTTCAATATGAACACCCCAGTCAATTCTAATTGTTAATTTATACAAGTAAATGGATATGAATAATCTGTTTAGTATCTTATAGACCAACTGTTATTATAACATAACTTATCCTAATTTTCATTGAAACACGGGGCCCGCCGCAATTCGCTTTTCTAATCGGCCGTTTTCCGTTACCCTGTATATGTAAGGAGAGATGTTCATGAAACCATTGGCATATCGGATGCGGCCTGCCAATATCGAAGACATTATCGGCCAGGAACATTTGGTCAAAGAAGATAAAATCATCGGCAGAATGGTGCGTGCGAAGCACTTATCATCCATGATCCTGTACGGACCGCCGGGCATCGGAAAAACGTCCATCGCCACAGCGATCGCAGGATCGACAAGCATCGCATTCAGGAAATTGAATGCCGTCATTCATAATAAAAAAGACATGGAGATTGTCGTACAGGAAGCGAAAATGTCAGGTCAGGTCATTTTAATCCTTGATGAAGTGCACAGGCTTGATAAGGGAAAGCAGGATTTTCTGCTGCCCTATTTAGAAAACGGCATGATTATTTTAATCGGCGCGACGACCGCCAATCCTTATCATGCCATTAACCCGGCCATCAGAAGCCGAACCCAGATATTTGAGCTTGAACCGTTAACACCCGACCTGATCAAGCAGGCATTGAAAAGAGCGCTCACAGATGAACACCGGGGACTCGGTTCCTACAGCGTTTCGGTGGACGACGACGCGATGGATCATTTCGCACAAGGATGCGGAGGAGACGTCCGCTCCGCTTTGAACGCACTGGAGCTTGCCGTGCTCTCCACAAAGGAATCAAGCGACGGCACGATCCGGATTACACGGGAAACGGCGGAGGAATGTCTGCAGAAAAAAAGCTATACCCATGATAAAAACGGCGATGCGCATTATGACGTCTTATCCGCGTTCCAAAAATCGATCCGGGGCTCGGATGCAAACGCCGCCCTTCATTATCTGGCCCGTCTGATCGAAGCCGGAGACCTTGAAAGCATATCAAGAAGACTTCTCGTGATCGCCTATGAAGATATCGGCCTCGCAAGCCCGCAGGCAGGCCCCCGGGTGCTGAGCGCGATTCAGACCGCAGAACGGATCGGCTTTCCGGAAGCGAGAATTCCGCTGGCCAATGCGGTAATCGAATTATGCCTCTCGCCAAAATCAAACTCCGCCATCTCAGCCGTTGATGAGGCGCTCAAAGACATCAGGACTGGTAAAATCGGCGATGTGCCGAAACATTTAAAAGACGCTCACTATAAAGGGGCCCAAGAGCTCGGACGCGGGATCGGCTATCAATATCCTCACGATTTCGAGAACGGATGGGTCGAACAGCAATATTTGCCCGATCCGTTAAAAAACAAGCAATACTATAAACCGAAACAAACGGGGAAATTTGAAGCCGCCATAAAGCAAGTGTATGAAAAACTGATGAAGCAGAAAAAATAACCGGACAAGATCTTTCGTGTAAACGGCGGATTCAAATAAAAAAACAGCCTTTCCTGAAGAAGGCTGTTTTTCTTTTTACTTATCTTTAACCCGTTTAATGTCGATGTCCTTTAAGAGCTCCATGACAACATGTCCGCCCATAATCAGACCGCCCACTGACGGAACCCAGGCGTTGGAAGACGGCGGCATTTGCGCTTTGCGGATTTTCGCTTCATCATTCCCGACTTCTTTTCTGACGTCTTCACGGATGACGATCGGGCTTTCATCAGAAAAAATGACCTGTATGCCTTTTTTAATGCCCTCTTTACGAAGCCTTGTGCGGACGACTTTGGCAATCGGATCAGTATGGGTTTTTGAAATGTCAGCAATCTGAAAGCGTGTCGGGTCTGTTTTATTCGCCGCTCCCATGCTTGAAATCAGCGGAACATTCCGTTTCAGACATTCTTTCATCAGATGAATTTTATAATGAATCGTATCCGACGCGTCAATGACGTAATCAAGCGGATACTCAAAGAACTGCTCATACGTCTCTTCTGTATAAAACATTTTTAAGGCGACGACGTCACAATCCGGATTAATATCAGCGATCCGCTCTTTCATCAATTCTGTTTTCGGCTGTCCCACCGTCGACAATAGCGCATGCAGCTGGCGGTTTACATTTGTAATGTCAACATCATCTTTATCGACAAGCACGATCCGCCCCACTCCGGACCTCGCCAATGCTTCGGCTGCGAATGAACCGACTCCGCCGACGCCGAGAACGGCAACCGTGCTGTTTCTTAACGTGTCCAGCCCTTCTTTTCCAATCGCTAGCTCATTTCTGGAAAACTGATGTAACAAGAGACTCACTCCACATTCTGGTTTTATAAACTCGGCTTGTCAGAAAGCCGCTGGTTTTAGCGCACAAAAAATAAAGTCCCAATTGTGCCGTTGCAGCTTTCCTTCGTTTTGAACCCGCTCTCAGCAGGTGGGTGCCCTTTTTTAAATCTTGTAAGTCCTCTTTAGCGAATGAAAAGAGGCATGTACGCCATTTAAAAATGCGGGCTCCCAAATCAAAAAAATGTTCGGTCAAAACTAGGTGTACAACTAACACATCAGGACTTTATTTAACTTGTCAAAATCATATCACAGCAGATTTTGATTTTCAAGAAACAAACTGCTGATCTTTACTGTTTCACTTTTCTTTTGACAGAAAGGTGAAGTTCTTCAAGCTGGGCGTCGCTCACTTCGCCGGGCGCTTCCGTAAGAAGGCAGCTTGCGCTTGCCGTTTTCGGGAAAGCGATCGTATCTCTTAAGTTAGTGCGGCCTGCAAGAAGCATAACCAACCGGTCTAAGCCGAGCGCGATTCCGCCGTGCGGAGGGGCGCCGTATTCAAAGGCTTCAAGAAGGTATCCGAACTCCTCCTCCGCTTCTTCTTTTGTAAAGCCGAGAAGCCCGAACATTTTTTCCTGAACGTCTTTTTCAAAAATACGGATTGAGCCTCCGCCGAGTTCATAGCCGTTTAAGACAAGGTCGTAAGCCTGCGCTTTCATATCTTCAGGCGCCGTTTCAATCAGGTCAAGATCTTCACGGACAGGCATTGTAAACGGATGGTGAGCCGCATAGAAACGGCCTTCTTCCTCGTCATGCTCCAGTAACGGCCAGTCCACAACCCACAGAAAGTTGAAGAGGCTTTCGTCAATCAGGCCGCGTTCTTTACCTAGTTTTAAGCGAAGCGCTCCGAGGGATTGAGCCACAACCTCAAACTTATCAGCGCCGAACAGGAGCAGATCGCCTTCAGAAGCATCCAGCGCTTCAGCCAGTTTTGCCTGCTTCTCTTCATCAAAGAATTTCGCAATCGGGCCTTTTACGCCGTCAGCTTCAACTTTCACCCAAGCGAGACCTTTCGCGCCGTAATTTCCGGCAAAAACGCCGAGCGCATCGATATCTTTTCTGGAATAGTCGCCGGCAGCGCCTTTGACATTGATCGCTTTTACAACGCCGCCGTTTGCCACGGCTGATGAGAACACCTTAAATTCAGTATCTTTCACTATGTCTGACACGTCCGTCAGCAGCATGCCGAAGCGGGTATCGGGTTTGTCGGAACCGTAGCTGTTCATCGCTTCTTCATATGTCATTCGCGGAAGCGGCAGCGGTACTTCAACACCTTTTGTTTCAAGCATGACTTTCGCCATCATCTCTTCCGCCAGAGCCATGATGTCCTCTTGACTCATAAAGGACATTTCAATATCAATCTGCGTAAATTCCGGCTGGCGGTCGGCACGCAAGTCTTCATCGCGGAAGCAGCGGGCCACTTGATAATACCGTTCAAAGCCCGACACCATCAGAAGCTGTTTAAAAATCTGCGGCGATTGCGGAAGGGCGTAAAATTCCCCTTCATGCACCCGGCTCGGCACTAAGTAATCACGGGCGCCTTCGGGAGAACTTTTTGTTAAAATCGGTGTTTCAATATCAAGAAATCCGTTTTCATCCAAGAAATGGCGGATGGATTTTGTGACTTGATGGCGCATTTGCAATGTTTGAAACATCGCCGGGCGGCGCAAATCCAAATAGCGGTGTTTTAACCGGACGTCTTCAGAAACGTCAGCCGCCTGGTCACTGATCGGAAACGGAGGCGTTTTCGCCGTACTGAGCACCGTCACCGCTTCAGCTTTGATTTCAATTTTACCGGTTTTCAGGTTGGGATTCACCGTGCCTTCTTCACGGGCAGAAACCGTGCCTTCGATATCAAGCACATATTCGTTTCTGATTGCTTCCGCTGCGGCAAGGGCTTCCTTCGATACGTCAGGGTTGAACACGACTTGCACAATACCCGAGCGGTCCCGCAAATCAATGAAAATCAAGCCGCCGAGATCGCGCCGTTTCTGCACCCACCCTTTCAGTTTGACGGTTTCGCCAATCGCTTTTTCAGTTATCTCGCCACAATAATATGTTCTTCCAAACATAGCGTTCCTCTCCTTCACTGCTTTTGATCTGCCTTTAACACTTGTATCAGCTCGTCTAACACCACTTCACGCTGCTCTCCTGTTTCCGCATCTTTTACATTGATTTTATTTTGAGCAAGCTCATCTTCCCCTAAAATCGCAATAAAACGTGCGCCGAGACGGTCAGCCGTTTTGAATTGGCCCTTCATCTTTTTATTTTCATAATCGATTTCACTTGAGATGCCCGCTTCTCTCAGTTTGTACACAAGGGAAACGGAATAATCCTTCGCTTTTTCTCCGAGCGTCACGATGTAGCAGTCAATCCCCTGATTGACGGGAAGCTCTGTTTTCTCAGCGTCAATGGCTGCCAGCAGACGTTCGATGCTCATCGCAAATCCGATACCCGGCGCTTCAGGTCCGCCGATCTGTTCAACAAGCCCGTCATAGCGGCCCCCGCCGGCAAGGGTTGTAATCGCTCCGAATCCTTCGGCATTGCTCATAATTTCAAAAGCGGTATGGTTATAATAATCAAGCCCTCTGACAAGGTTCTGATCTATTTCGAACGGGATGCCGAGATCGTTTAAATATTGTTTTACCTTCTCAAAATAAGCGGCTGATTCTTCATTTAAGTAATCAAGAATGGACGGAGCCGTTTTCATCAGTTCATGCTCTCTGTCTTTCTTGCAGTCAAGAATTCTGAGCGGATTTGTGTGCAGGCGCGACTGGCAGTCTGAGCAAAACTCTCCGATGCGCGGTTCAAAATGTTTGACGAGCGCTTCCCGGTAGGATTTGCGGCTCTCCTGGTCACCAAGGCTGTTCAGCACAAGCTTGACATGTTTCAAACCGGCTTTACGGTAAATACTCATCGCAAGCGCAATGACTTCTGCATCCACGGCCGGATCTTTGGAGCCGATCGCTTCAATTCCGAATTGATAAAATTGGCGGAAACGCCCTGTCTGCGGACGTTCGTAACGGAACATCGGTCCGACATAATAAAGCTTCGTCGGCTGCACCGGGTTCGCAAATAATTTATTTTCATTGAACGCACGGACTGCGGCGGCTGTTCCTTCCGGCCGAAGCGTCAAGCTTCTCCCTTTACGGTCTTCAAACGTGTACATTTCTTTCTGCACGATATCTGTAGACTCACCGACGCCTCTTGCGAATAATTCCGTATGCTCGAAGATCGGCGTGCGGATTTCTTTATATTGATAAGTGCGGCACGTCTCCCTCATAATTTGTTCGACGAACTGCCATCTGTCTGATTCACCCGGCAGTATGTCCTGTGTGCCTCTTGGAATGTGATATGCCATGTTACAGGCCTCCTTAATGTCTTTCTTCAAATAAAAAAACTCCCGCTCCTACTATACATGTATAGTAGGGACGAGAGTTATACCCGTGGTGCCACCCTAGTTGGAATGCCGAAGCATCCCCGCTCTGACCTTTAACGCAGGTTCACGTCCGCTGCCTAATGACTTGCAAAAGCGTTCAGCAGGGAACCTCCGGAGTGTTGTTTCGAGAAAGATGCAGTGCGGATCCGCTTTCAGCCCGGGACGGTTCCTCTCTTCTCCATGCATTCTGACCTACTCTTCTCCATTATCGGTTCAAAATCGTTATCATGACTTATGTACATCAATTTCTATTATAATAATGGGATTGCACTCCCCTGTCAAGTTTTATTCCGTCTGTTTTTCCTTGCGACCGCTTCTTTCGATAAGAGACCGAACTCCGTCGACGTCTCTTCTAGAAAACCCGCCTTTTCTCTATCGCTCTGATCACTGAAGTGCAGATTTCCTTCCGCATCGTGCAGCGCGCGTCCCATTTTTGGTTGATATTTCATGATTTGCACACCTTTTCGCTGTATTTATGACTAGTATAAACAAACCATTTTATTTTTATTTAACATTCAGCAAGGAAAATACGATATTATACAAGAATGTATTTTAGTTAGTTCAGAAAGGAGGACAGCCATGAAGAAGAGAACTCTTGCTCTTATTTTATGCGGCGTCATCATCACAGCGCTTCTTCCGTCATTTCACACCGCAATCGCCGCAGAAGGAGAAGCGGTCATCGCGACAGACAAGATCAATGTCAGAGGCGGTCCCGGCCTGAGCTACGGAATTAAGGCTGAAGTGAAAAAAGGGGAAAGATACCCGATCACTAAAGAAGAGGGAGACTGGGTACAGCTTCAGCTGAGCCCCGGTAAAACCGGATGGGTCGTTTCCTGGCTGATATCAAAAACAGCCGGGGGAGCAGACAATTCATCCGCAACAAGCGGAACGGTCACTTCCACCGATCCTGACCTCCGCATCAGAAAAGGCCCGGGGACATCGTATGAAGTCATCGGCAAACTTCCGCAAGGCGCGCATGCATCCGTGCTGGACAAGAACAGCGGATGGGTGAACATTTCTTATCAAGGCACAACCGGGTGGGTTTCTTCCGAATACGTCACTGCGGACAGCGGCGGATCGGATACGAAAGCAACTTCGGCCCGAAGCGGGTCAAAAAGCGGGACTGTCGGCGTTTCTTCATTGAATGTCAGAAGTGCAGCGTCACATGATTCAGCGATTATGACTAAATTATCACGCGGAACAAAGGTTTCCATCTTAAGTGAAGACCACGGCTGGCTGAAAATTGAAGCAAACGGTCAAAAAGGCTGGGCAGCAAGCCACTACATCATAAAGGATTCTGACTCATCGGGCAGCGCATCCGGCTCGGGAGACGGTTCTGCGGGCTCAGGCTCCTCGAAAAAAGCGTATATTGTTTACGGCGGCACCAACTTAAGGAGCTCGGCCTCGACTTCCGCTTCTATCGTAAAAAGAGCAGATAAAGGCGCAGCCTACCCGATTGTCGGCTCAAGCGGCAAATGGTATGAAGTCCGGCTTGAGAACGGACAAACCGCATATGTGGCAAACTGGGTCGTACAAACGTCAAAAAGCGGTGAGGAAACAGGCGAAGCACCTTCTCCCATCACGTCAGGCGGCAGCGGCTCACTTAAAAACAAAACGATCGTCGTTGATCCCGGACACGGAGGAAAAGACAGCGGAACGATCGGCTACTCCGGAAAGTTTGAAAAAAACGTAACGATTAAAACAGCTAAGCTGCTGGCCCAAAAATTGAGAGCGGCCGGTGCAAACGTGTATATCACCAGACAGGATGATACATTTATCAGCCTGCAGGCCAGGGTTTCAACCTCTCATTACCGGAATGCGGATGCCTTTATCAGCATTCACTATGACAGCTATGCCGATACGTCAACGCGGGGAAGCACGGCTTATTATTACAGTCCGTCTAAGGACCGCCAGCTTGCCTCAGACGTCCATTCTGAAGTAGTGAAGCGTTCCCCTATCCCGGATCGCGGCGTTCTGTTTGGCGATTATTACGTCCTGAGGGAAAATAAACGGCCTGCCATGCTGTATGAGCTCGGCTATCTCAGTCAACCGCAAGAAGAAACAATCATACATAGCGGCTCTTACCAGGAAAAAGTGACAGACGGAATTGAAAGCGGATTGGAACATTATTTTCAATCATAAAAAAAGCTGCCGAACGGCAGCTTTTTTATTGTTTAGAATCCATAATCAATGTAATCGGCCCGGAATTCGTCAGCTGAACATCCATCATGGCTCCGAATATTCCGGTTTCCACTTTGACTCCTTTTTCCCGAAGGAGTTCGTTCCACTTTTCATAAAGGAGCACAGCCTGATCCGGTTTAGCCGCATTCATAAAATTCGGGCGTCTCCCTTTCTTCGTTTCGCCGTAAAGCGTAAACTGGGAAACGGATAAAATCTCCCCGCCCGTATCCAAAAGCGATAAATTCATCTTGCCGCTTTCATCATCAAAAATCCGAAGATTCACGATTTTATCCGCCAAGTAAGCGGCATCTTCTTCTGTATCTTCATGAGTGATACCGACAAGCGCCATAATACCGGGTCCGATCCGGCCGGCGACAGCGCCGTCAACCGTCACACTCGCTTCTGTTACACGCTGAACAACTAATTTCATAGCAAGCTCCTTTTAGTTCATTACCCGGCGGACTGAATAGATGTCTCTGATCTGTTTAATCCGCTCGACCACTTTGTGCAGATGATTGATGTTTTGAATAAAAATCGCCATATGAATCGTAGCGACTTTATTGCGGTCGGATTTGCCGGAGACAGAGGAGATGTTGGTTTTCGTTTCATTTACGGCTTGGAGCACCTCATTTAAAAGCCCGAGACGGTCATACCCCAAAATCTCAATCTCAACGTTATATTCTTTGCGCCTTTGAACCTGTGATTCATGCTCCCATTCAACGGGGATCAAACGTTCCTGCGCTTCATTCGTTTTGACGTTCGGACAGTCATCCCGGTGAACGGATACACCGCGCCCTTTTGTAATAAAACCGACAATATGGTCGCCCGGCACCGGGTTGCAGCATTTCGACAAGCGGACGAGAAGGTTGTCAATGCCTTTTACGCGCACACCCGCTTCCCGTTTTCTCCCTTGCGGATAATGTTTCGGCTCGGAAGTGACTTCCTGAACGATTTTTTCCTGCTCTTCCTGGTCACGCAGCTTCCGTTCTTTTTCGGTGAGCCTGTTGGCCACCTGAAGAGCGGTAATGCCGTTATACCCGACCGCCGCGTACATATCCTCTTCATTTGAGAAATTGAACTTGTCGGCAACTTTTTGAAGATTTTCAAGCGTTAAAACATCTTTCACTTCAAAATCAAGATTTTTAATTTCTTTCTCGACAAGCTCACGGCCTTTTTCGACGTTTTCTTCCCGGCGCTGTTTCTTAAAGAATTGGCGGATTTTGTGTTTCGCCTGGGACGTCTGCGCCAGTTTGACCCAGTCTTGGCTCGGACCGTAAGAATGCTTGGACGTCAGAATCTCGACGATGTCGCCCGTCCGGAGCTTATGGTCAAGCGTCACCATTTTTCCGTTCACTTTCGCCCCGATTGTTTTGTTGCCGATCTCCGAATGGATCCTGTAGGAAAAATCAATCGGCACAGAGCCTGACGGCAGTTCAATGACATCGCCTTTTGGCGTAAATACGTATACCATGTCAGAAAACAGATCGATTTTCAGCGATTCCATAAATTCTTCCGCATCGGTAGACTCGTTTTGGAATTCCAGAATTTCACGGAACCAGGACAGTTTTTTCTCAAATGTCGCTTCTTCGTTTGCAGCCTTGCCTTCTTTATATGCCCAGTGTGCGGCCACCCCGTATTCAGCGATCTCATGCATCTCAAACGTTCTGATCTGCACTTCCAGCGGATCGCCTTTAGGCCCGATTACGGTCGTATGCAGAGACTGATACATATTCGGCTTAGGCATCGCAATATAATCTTTGAATCTGCCCGGCATCGGCTTCCAGCACGTATGAATAATGCCGAGTACGGCGTAGCAGTCTTTAATGCTTCCGACAAGAATACGGACGGCGAGCAGATCATATATTTCATTGAACTGTTTATTTTGCAGCGCCATCTTGCGGTAAATGCTGTAGATGTGCTTCGGACGTCCTGAAAAGTCCGCTTTAATATTCACTTCTTCAACGCGTTTTTTCACTTCATTGACAACCTCTTCGACATAAAGTTCGCGTTCCGCGCGCTTTTTCTTCATGAGGTTGACGATTCTGTAATATTGCTGAGGATTCAAATAACGGAGAGCGGTGTCTTCCAGCTCCCATTTGATCTTAGAAATCCCGAGCCGATGGGCCAGCGGAGCGAAAATCTCCAGCGTCTCATTTGAAATTCTCCGCTGCTTTTCCTGCGGAAGATGCTTTAACGTCCGCATATTGTGAAGGCGATCCGCCAGCTTGATCAATATGACTCTGATATCCTGAGCCATAGCGACAAACATTTTTCGATGGTTTTCCGCCTGCTGCTCCTCTTGAGATTTATACTTAATTTTACCGAGCTTCGTCACGCCGTCGACAAGCATCGCCACTTCTTCAGAAAATGCTTCCTTCAGGTCGTCGAGGGTGACATCCGTGTCCTCCACCACATCATGCAGAAATCCGCCCGCAATTGTGGAAGGGTCCATTTCCAGATCCACGAGGATCCCCGCCACCTGAATCGGATGAATGATGTACGGCTCACCTGATTTGCGGTACTGTTCGCGATGCGCGTCTTGCGCATACAGGTAAGCTTTCTCAACAAACGCAATCTGCTCCTCCGGCAGATAAGTGCGCGCTTTATCTATTACTTGCTCGGCAGTCAATACTTGTTCGTTCGCCATGGAATCACCTTTTTTAAATGTAAACTGTATTAGTTTATTATCAAGAAAAAAACGAGAGATGTAAAGGGCAGAAGTTCAAAACACCTAAAGAATCTGTCAGGATGATGAAATAATAGGAAAAAAGCACCCTGACACGAGTGCTTTTTTCCATATGCGGTTAATATTTCATTAATGTTAAAATATCGTAATCGTCAAGCTTGTCTCTGCCGTCAAGGTAAGAAAGCTCGATTAAGAATGCAATACCGGCTACGACGCCGCCCAGTTCTTCGACTAGCTTAATCGTTGCTTCGATCGTGCCGCCTGTTGCAAGCAAGTCATCAGTAATCAGCACGCGCTGTCCCGGCAGGATCGCATCTTTATGAATCGTCAGTACGTCTTTTCCGTACTCCAAACCGTAATCGACTTTAATGACCTCACGCGGAAGTTTTCCTTCTTTCCGAACCGGGGCAAAACCGACTCCGAGCGCGTATGCAACCGGACAGCCGATAATAAAGCCGCGCGCTTCAGGCCCGACAACTAAATCAATTTCTTTTTCTTTTGCATATTCAACAATCTGGTCAGTGGCGTAACGGTATACGTCGCCTTTGTCCATCAATGTCGTAATATCTTTAAATTGTACGCCTTCTTTCGGGTAATCGGGCACAATTGTTACGTATTTTTTAAGATCCATCTGTTCTATGTCCTCCTCGTACTTTCATAAGCCTCTGAACCTTGGTTCATCAGCTTATTCAGCCATTCCTTCAGCTCATGGGCTGCGGAATAATTGAGCTTCTGGTCTAATTCCATCAGCTGCTGTTTTACCTGATAGGTTTGCGAATCTGCCAGGTCGCGTTTTTTCGCGCCGTTCACGACAGACAGCACACCATCTTCTATTTTAACAAAACCGAGATCAAAAAACACCTTTGTCATAAAATTGATTGTGTCAATTGACCATCCTCTGTGTCTCGCAAGCTCTGAACCATGCTTGCCGAAGTCAAAAGCGCCCCTTTTCAAGAGAAATGCGTAAAACCACTTGAAATCATTCCGCGATGGAAATGAGGACAGGAAATGTTCTTCATGATTGATAAAAACAAAATAAATCCGTTCCGGCTTCTTTCCGTCTAGCAAATGCTGCAGGCGATCCGCTGACGGCGGCACATCCAGAAAAACGGCATATTTTCCGTCAAGCTGGAGAACTTCCGCCTCGGATTCCGAAGTGATCTCGGCAAGCTCGCCCGACAGCTCTTTTTCACGGAGCTTCTGAGCGGTTTTTTCGTTAAAGCTGATGAGCACCCGTTTTTCCTTCGGCAGCGCGGTGACCGTATCTTCCCACGTCCGCTTGCCTCGAATATCAAAAAGCTGCCATTCCGGCACCGCAGCATCTTTAATCATCAGCTGGGGCTTCTTTCTGTTGTTCCATTCATTAATGGACATCTCGCCGACAATGGAAATCGTTGATCCGGGAACAACTCCGGCTTCCAGCTCTCCTTTGTTAAAGCCGACGCAGTCAAGGACGGCGGAATCACTTTTCACCGTCATTTTTACGTGGTTTTTATTCGCTCCGATCAGGCGCACATCATCAAGCACGGCATTTTTCACCATCACATGCGGTTTAGGGTTAAGCATGCCGAACGGCGACAGCATATTCAATTCTGTAATGCTTTCAACGGTTATGTCTTCAACGCCGCAGACAAGATCAACCTCCTGAACGGGAATAAAATCCTCTTCCGTCAGGGTTTCTTCAGCCATTTGATTCAGCCTGTCCCTTAATTCCGCCACATCTTCAGCCTTCAACGTCATTCCGGCCGCCATCGGATGCCCGCCGAAATGAGGAAGAATGTCTCTGCACTGTGAAAGGCTCGTAAAAAGGTTGAAGCCCCTGATGCTTCGCGCCGACCCTTTAGCGATTCCCTGCTCCTCATCTATTCCAAGCACAACAGCGGGCCGGTAAAAACGTTCAGCCAGCTTCGATGCGACAATACCGACGACTCCCGGATTCCAGCCGGCTTTTGCCACTACAATGGCAGACGGGTTTCCGCCTTGCTGCTGAACCATTTCAACAGCCTCTTCGGTCATGGTTTTCACCATTTTCTGCCGCTCTTTATTCAGCCGGTCAATATCCGAAGCCAGTTCCTCCGCTTCAAACTGATCTTCGGTCATCAGCAGGTGAACGGCGGGATCGGCCTGTTCTATTCTTCCGACAGCATTGAGCCTCGGTGCGACCTGAAATCCGATCGTTTCCTCATCAGCTTGTCCGATATCTCCGCCGGAAAGCTTAATCAGAGCTTTGAGGCCCGGCCGATTTGTCGTCCGAAGCCTTTCAATTCCGAGTGACGCAATTAATCTGTTTTCATCATGAAGAGGCACCAGATCTGCAACCGTACCGATTGCCGCCAAGTCCAGCATAGCTTCCGGCAAAGAACCCGTAAGCGCGTGGGCAAGCTTAAACGCCACACCGACGCCGGCCAATTCTTTAAACGGATAGCCGCATCCCGGCTGCTTCGGATGGATGATCGCAAATACGTCAGGAAGCTCGGGTCCCGGCTCATGGTGGTCGGTAATAATGACGTCTAAGCCCAGCTCTTTTGCGACTTCAGCTTCATGGACGGCGGCGATTCCCGTATCCACTGTAATGATCAGCGAAAATCCCCGCTCTTTTATGGAGCGGAAAGCTTGTTCATTCGGGCCGTAGCCTTCTGTAAAACGGTCGGGAATATAAAAGTCAACGTCCGCCGACAGCTGTCTGAGTGCCGTCAGCATCACTGACGTGCTTGTAACGCCGTCTGCATCGTAATCTCCGTAAATCATAATCGGTTCCCCTTGAGAAACCGCCAGTTTTATCCGATCAACTGCTTCCCGCATTCCCTTTAATTCATACGGGTCATAAAAGTCTGCATCCTTTGTATGTAAAAACAGCCTTGCGCTTTCGGCAGTATCAAAACCTCTTTTTACAAGCAGTGATGCCACAAGAGGTGTTATGTCCAATTGTTCTGTGAGTGATTTGACTTTTTCCTGATCCGGCTGCTGGATTTCCCAGCGCATTTTTGACGCTAACATAAATTCACCCCTCAACCACCCTATTATACTAGAGCGGACTGAGGGGTTTCAAATGTTATTCTGATCCTTTTTTCTCTTCAAGCATTTCTTCCGGCGGAGCGGCTGTTTTTTTGCCGTCCGAATCAGCCGTCAATTCACCTGCGGATCTGTTTTCTTTCCGCAGCATTTTAATTTCGCGCTTCAGTTTCATCACTTGAAATATACCGGCTGAAAACACGATCAGCGCTCCCATTAACACAGAGCCTAAAATGACTAAAATCAGCGGCCATTCAGCGGTTCCGAACAGATAATCAACCTCAACCGCCCGCACGTTAATGACAGCAAAGATGGCGACAATCAGAGTAAATAGTAAAGCAAATATAATAGTCCATTGTTTATTCATGCGTCTGCCCCCAATTATTGATTCTTATCTTTTCCCCCGTTTTCCCGGGAGTAAACCCCGGCCTCAGGAAATCCGGGCCGTCAACTGCTCGCGGACCAGCTTTTTCAGTCCGCTTCTTTCTCCCGATATGACGAGGGTGTCCCCTTCTTCAATTACGGTATCAATACCGGGACTCAGCTGTTTTTGCCGGTTTTTCTTCACGATCGCAATAATCTGGACGTTGTAATGTTTCTTGATCTCCAAATCTCCGATTGTACGGCTGACAGCCGGTGCATGAGATTCGGCTTTAAACCACTCAATGACGAGGTCATCAAGCGCGACTTCCACAGATTCCAGCGCTTTCGGCTTATACGTCATCCCGCCTAAAATAGCGGAAATCTGCCTTGCCTCTTCGTCGTTAAATTCAACGGATGCCAAGCATTCGTCATGATCATTCTCATCGAAGTAATAGAGCTCTTTTCTGCCGTCATCATGAAGAATAATACTGATTTTATCGTGATTTTTCGTAATGACTTCTACTTTCTGGCCGATGCCCGGAAGCTCCGACTCACGAACGTTCATAAGAACCCTCCTACATGTTTTTACAATGATGATTGATTATGTAAGCGTATGTCATTATAGCAAATGCAGGTTTTAAGTTCAATGCGGCCTAAAAAAAACAGGCTGCCTTCCGGAAGACAGCCTGTTTCCTTTTACTCTTCGATTGATTTTTTCCCTCTAAATTCTTTTCCTTTCCATACAAGCCACAGCTGCGCGGCGATGTAAAGAGAGGAATAAACGCCCGTCAATAAACCGACCAATAAGGCGACGGAGAAGTTTGTAATTGACGATGAGCCCAAAATGAGCAGCACGACGACCACAATCACAACGGTCAAGACCGTATTGATCGAACGTGTAAAGGTTTGCTGCAAACTCAGATTCACGATGTGTTCCAGATCGGCAAATGACTTCGGCTTGCGTTTTTTCATCTGCTCGCGTATCCGGTCAAATGTAACAATCGTATCATTTATCGAGTAACCGATTATGGTGAGAATAGCGGCGATAAAGGTTACGTCAACCTCCAGCCTTGTAATGCTGAAAAACGCGACGATAAAGAAAGCGTCATACAGCAGGGATACAATTGCGGCGATAGCCATTCTGTACTCGAAACGTATTGATACGTAAATAATGATGCCGATTGATGCAATGGCGACAGCATATAAAGCATTACGGGCCAGTTCTTTTCCGACTGTCGGCGATACCGTGCTGACGTTCGGTTCAGATCCGTATTTGTCCTTAAAGTACGTTTTGATTTCAGCGATCTTTTCTTTAGATGGCTCTCCGACAAACCTGGCCGCGGCAACATGGTTCTCTTTACCCGAGAGCACGATGTTTTCCGGATCCATGCCGAGAGAGTCAAAGTCTTTTTCAACCTGCTGCGCCGTCAATGCATGATTGCTCTGCACGTCAATCCGCGCACCGCTTGCAAAATCGATTCCCAGGTTGAGCTTAAAGACCAGCAAGATGATAATTCCCGCAATGGTTACAGCGCTTGAGAAAATAAAGAAATATTTTCGCTTGCTCGTGAAATCCCATTTTTGGAATGCCGTATGCGGTTCAGTATTTTCATCCGTTTTTTGAATGTCCATAATATGTTTTTTCTTGACGCCGAACCAGCCTTTTTTCCGGTCAAGCCATCTGCTTTCCACGAGAAGGGAGAGCAGGAATCTTGAAAGGAAGACAGCTGTAATAAAGCTTGTCAGAATTGACAGAATCAGCATCGTCGCAAACCCTTTTACAGAGCTTGTCCCGAAAATAAAGAGCACGACCGCTGCGATGATCGTTGTGATGTTCGCATCGAAAATCGTCGCGAATGACCGTCTGTTCCCTGAACGGAAAGCTGAGCGTACGGATTTGCCGAGTTTCAGTTCTTCTTTTATCCGTTCATAGGTGATGATGTTGGCGTCAACCGCCATCCCGACACCCAAAATGAGAGCCGCAATACCCGGAAGCGTCAGCACCGCCTGCATCCAGTCAAACACTTGAAGCGTAATATACACGTATACAGAAAGCGTAATGACCGCTATGAGTCCAGGCAGTCTGTAATAAAGCAGCATAAATAAGAAAACAATTGCAATACCGATGATGCCGGCCTCTACCGTATCATGCAAAGCCTGCTGTCCGAATTGCGCCCCTACTGAAGTAGAGTATTTTTCGGTCAGTTTCACAGGCAGCGCGCCCGCGTTTAAAATATTGGCCAAGTCCTTCGCTTTTTGAACGGTGAACTGGCCTTCAATCGTGACATCCTTCGTGTTTAATTCCTGGCTCACATTCGGAGCGGATACATATTTCGGATGTTTTTTACCGACTTCTTTTTTAAATGAATCGCCTTTTTGGTAATCAAGCCAGATCACAAGCTGATTATTTGGCGCCATTTTCTTGACTTTTTTCGTCACTTCTCCGAACTTATCCGCATCCTTCAGCTTAACGCTGACAATCGGTTCGTTCGTCGTCGGATCAAAGGTTTGCTTCGCGCCGTTTTCCACGAGATCAGAGCCGTTTAACAGCTCTTTATCATTCGTATCCCTGAACGAGAGCTGCGCTTCCGTTGACAGAATTTCGCGCGCCCTGTTCTGGTTCGTGACGCCAGCCAGCTGAACGCGGATACGGTTATTTCCTTCAATCTGAATGTTCGGCTCGCTTACGCCGAGAACGTTAGCCCGGCGGTTCAGCGCCTGCACCGTGCTGACGAGCACGTCTTTTGTGATTTTATCGCCTTTTTTGACGGGCTGCACATCGTACAGAACTTCAAACCCGCCGCGTAAATCCAATCCTAACGTAATATTATCGGCAGCCGGTTTTGTAAAATACCCCAGCCCTGTGCCGATCAATAATACGATCAGGAAAAACGCAATCAAGCGTCCTTTTTTCATTATGTATTTCCTCCTTAAACCTATGCCGTCAAATCATTATCTCAGCAGTTCATCCAAAGCTTCCTGACCCTCATCGCTTTCCAGCCAATTAGACGACTTAAAAGCTTCAACGGTTGCATAGTTCATAAAATCGCCAATTTTAACTGATAAAATATGACCGGCCAATTCATGCAGCGGCAGTTCCTTTTTCTGTTTCCACTTTTTATGTATTAAGTATGACCATAAACTCTCGTGCTCAACATCATCGTATCCGAGGATTTTGAACTCTTCAAGTTTACTGTACAAGAAAGGCCGCAAATGATCTTTGTACATTTCGGCGGGATGTTTCTCCACTGGGCGCTCGCTCCTTTTTCCATTTTTCTCGAAGACTTGTCATGCTCGGACGACATCGGCGCATATCTTTATTGTATATGATTCCAGGTAGTTTGAGAAGGCAGGGGTTTATAAAATGGCAAAACAGACTTTTTTAAGGGGCACTCTTATTCTCATCGCAGCCGGGATGATTACGAGAATGCTCGGCTTTGTCAACCGGGTGGTTATCGCCCGGTTTATCGGTGAAGAAGGGGTCGGTTTATACATGATGGCTGCCCCGACATTTTTCTTGGCCACCACTTTGACTCAATTCGGCCTCCCCGTTGCCATCAGCAAACTTGTCGCTGAAGCAAGCGCGCGGGGGGACCGGCAGAAAATGAAACACATTTTAGTGATGTCGCTTACCGTCACCGGGATATTAAGTCTCATCTTCACGCCGCTGTTTTTATGCTTTGCGCCGATTATGTCCGAAACGATGCTGACGGATCAGCGCACGGTTTACCCGCTTCTGGCGATTACGCCCGTCGTGCCGATTATCGCGATCTCCAGCGTGCTCCGCGGTTACTTTCAGGGCAGACAGAATATGAACCCGCTGGCGTTTTCCCAAGTGCTTGAGCAGATCGTGCGGATTTCACTTGTCGCAGTCTGCACGACGGTGTTTCTGCCGTACGGGATTGAATATGCCGCAGCAGGAGCCATGATTTCGTCTGTCATCGGGGAGCTTGCCTCTCTTATTTATTTATTCATTTGTTTTAAAGCAAATAAAACAATCAGAATCAGAAAACAATTTTTCAAGTCGATCGCAAATGGAAAAGAAACCTTCCGCCAGCTGATGAGCGTGTCGCTCCCGACAACCGGAAGCCGCTTCATCGGAAATTTATCTTGGTTTTTTGAACCTATTGTCGTCGCGCAGAGCCTTGCGATTGCAGGAGTGGCCACCGCTGCCGCCACCAGCCAGTACGGAGAGCTGACCGGATTTGCCATGACGGTTTTGACGCTGCCCAGCTTTATAACCTATTCTCTGTCAACAGCGCTTGTTCCTGCGATCAGTGAAGGAATGGAGCAAAAAAAGCTGCAAGTTGTCGAATACCGTCTGGAACAGGCGATGAGGCTGTGTCTTTTAAGCGGAGGCATTTCGGTGGTTATTTTATTCTCTTTCGCTGATGAACTGATGTCCGTCATGTACGGATCAACTAATGCGGCGGTATTTGTTAAAGTGATGGCGCCGTTTTTTCTGCTTTACTATTTTCAGGGGCCCCTTCAGGCGGTGCTGCAGGCTCTCAATTTAGCCGGGGCCGCCATGATGAACAGTTTTATCGGCGCCGCTGTCAAAACCGGCCTAATTTTTGTTTTGGCGACCAGGCCTTCCTTGGGCATCATGGGCGCCGCACTTGCGATTGTAACGGGGATGGTCCTTGTCACCCTGCTGCATGCGGCCACCGTAAGCAAGGTGCTTCCGATCAGCATTAAAATAAAAGAATACGCGCTCTGTTTTGCCGTCATATTCATTTGCGGTTATGTCAGCCGCATCATCAAGCACGCCGTTCATTTTTCAGGATCAGAGGCTGTTAATCTCACAGGCTGGATTGCAATGACCTCGATTTTGTACATTGCGCTTCTTCTGTTATTCAGGCTGATTAAAAGGGAAGAGCTGATCCGGATTCCGGTCATCGGCAAGTTCGTGACGCGGTGAAACCGATTTATGGCTCCCCTTTTTCATCTTTAAGATCAATAAAAAAAGCGCCGTCCGTAAACGTGCAGAATGATATAACCGAAAGATCGCGATATCCTCTTTTTGCTAAATTTTTTTCAAGCCAGTGTTTATCTTTCCCGATTCTGTCCAGATGCTCGTTCTGAATGACCCCGTCAACGATAAGCGATGTTTCCATCTGCTTATCCTTATTGTTTTTCTTTTTGACGATTGACAGTTTGCCCGAAGACTCCAAAATGGCGTACGACACGTCAGAGATTCTATCGATGTTATTCTCCCTCAGCTGCATAAGAAGATCGTCAAAATTGTAGCGCTGCGATCTCATCGCTCGTTCATCAATTTTTCCCTGTTTTATAATAATGGTGGGTTTTCCGTCAAGCAGCTGCCGTATTTTTTGGCTTTTGAGCGAAATAAAAGCAAGGCTTACTTGAATAATCATTAAAACGACAATCGGCACTATTGTGTGCAAAAGCTTATCTTTTACATTTTCAATTGCCAATACGGCAATCTCGGCAATCATAATGGAGACGACAAGGTCTAAAATGCTCAGTTCTCCGATTTCCCGTTTTCCCATCAGTCTGAAAATCACAAGAATGATAAAATAAAGCACAATCGTACGAAACGTAATAATGAAAATATCTTCCATATCGCACCTCCAACGGTCATAGCATTTGCCATCGGCTCTGAATTATGTAATAAACGGGCTGAACATCATGCATTTACGTCTAATTCGAACATTCAGAGAATACATTTAGAAAAAGACGGGCTCCGGCTTGTCATATATCAGGCCGCAGTGCGGAGAGGAGATAAAAATGGAAGAAACGAAACAAGTGGGAAGAGGCGTTTTGTACGGTTTAGTGGCTATTTTTGCGGTGATGCTTCTTACAAGTTTGGCGATTTCGCTTTTACTGACGGTTACCTCAATGGAAGAATCATCTTTCAGCTGGCTGATCACCGCGCTTTCTTTTCTTTCTTTATTTGCGGGAGGTTTTATATCGGGCGGCAAAGCGAAGGAAAAAGGCTGGATGATCGGAGCGTTAACCGCCGTCTGTTTTTCATTAATCATCTTGCTGTTTCAATATTTAGGGTTCGGAAAAACGTTTACATCCGGTCAGCTTTTGTTTCATCTCGGCTTTTTGGGAGTCAGTATGCTGGGCGGCATTTTCGGAGTGAATTTGAAAGGAAGCAGATCAGCGTAATAAAAAAAGAGCGGATTCTCCGCTCTTTTTTTGTATGTATGAGCTTCGCTGTTATTCAGCGGAAGCTTCTCTGATTGCGCGGCGGTCAAATGTTAAACGGGTGTTATCACCTGTTTTAATGACGACCTTGCTTTCATCAATTGAATCAACAGTGCCGTGCAATCCTCCGATTGTCACCACTGAATCCCCTTTTTTCAGCTCTTCCTGCATCTGGCGTACGGCCTTCTGCTGCTTTTGCTGCGGACGGATGAGCAGGAAATAAAGCACTGCAAACATTAAAATAATAGGAACGATTGTGCCTAAAGTACCCATCTGTTTCCCTCCTTTCAAGAATGGTTTTATTTAGAAGCTTTTCGCATTTGGCTTATTATAGCCGTAACGCTCAAAGAACTCTTCTCGGAAATCACCAAGACGATCCTCCCGGATGGCTTGTCTGACCTGCTCCATTAAGTGTAACAGAAAATGAAGGTTATGGTAAGTTGTTAATCGAATTCCAAACGTTTCATTACAGCGGATCAAATGTCTGATGTAAGCGCGGGAGTAATTTTTGCATGTATGGCAGCTGCACTCTTCGTCAATCGGACGGAAATCACGCTCATATTTGGCGTTTTTCATATTCAGACGCCCTTCATTCGTAAACACCGTGCCGTTTCGGGCAATCCGGGTCGGCAGTACGCAGTCAAACATATCCACGCCGCGGATGGCGCCGTCAATTAAGGCATCCGGTGAACCCACACCCATTAAATATCTCGGCTTGTCCTTCGGTAAAAGCGGAGTTGTAAACTCAAGCACTCGGTTCATGACGTGCTTCGGCTCGCCGACAGATAATCCGCCTATGGCATAACCCGGAAAATCAAGCGAAACCAAGTCTTTTGCACTTTGTGTCCGCAGGTCTTCGTATTCTCCGCCCTGTACGATCCCGAACAGACCCTGCTCATCTGAGCGCCCGTGCGCCTCCAGGCAGCGTTCCGCCCAGCGGCTGGTCCGTTCCACAGAGCGTTTCATGTAATCATACTCTGCCGGATACGGCGGACACTCATCAAACGCCATCATGATATCAGAGCCGAGGGCGTTTTGAATTTCCATCGCTTTTTCCGGAGATAAAAACAGCTTGTCTCCGTTTAAGTGATTGCGGAAATGAACGCCTTCTTCTTCTATATTACGAAACTTGCTCAATGAAAAGACCTGAAAACCGCCGGAATCTGTTAAAATCGCGCGGTCCCAGTTCATAAACTTATGAAGCCCGCCCGCTTCTTTTACAATATCGTGTCCCGGACGGAGCCATAAATGGTACGTATTGCTTAAAATAATGCCCGCATCCATAGATTTCAGCTCATCCGGAGACATCGTCTTTACCGTAGCAAGCGTGCCGACCGGCATAAATACAGGCGTCTCAAAGGAGCCGTGGGGCGTATGAACTCTGCCCAGCCGCGCTCCCGTTTGTTTGCATTCCTTTATAAATTCATAACGTATCGGTTGTTCAGCCACTTTGTATGAGGCCTCCTGTCATTCAAATTAGATAATCAGCATGGCGTCGCCAAAGCTGAAGAAACGGTATTCCTCTTCTACCGCATGACGGTAGGCGGAAAGAACATGCTCTCTGCCGGCAAGCGCAGAAACGAGCATGATAAGGGAAGATTTCGGCAGATGAAAATTGGTGATCATGCCGTCAATCGCTTTAAATTCATATCCCGGATAAATGAAGATGGACGTCCAGCCGCTTGAAGCGGTAAATACGCCGTCATGCTCGCCGGCAATGGTTTCCAGGGTGCGCGTTGATGTCGTCCCGACCGACACGATGCGCCCTCCCGCCTTTCTGACCTCGTTTAAAGAGGCGGCGGTTTCTTCCGTCATTTCATAAAATTCCGCGTGCATGTTATGCTCTTCCACATCATCCGCACTGACTGGGCGGAATGTGCCGAGTCCCACATGAAGTGTGATAAATTCAATCCGCACACCCTTTTGCTTCAGCTCGTCCAGAATCTCTTCCGTAAAATGAAGTCCGGCCGTCGGAGCTGCGGCAGATCCGATTTCTTTTGAAAAGACGGTCTGATACCGTTCTTTATCATCAAGCTGCTCTTTAATATAAGGAGGCAGCGGCATTTCACCGAGTGATTCAAGCACTTCGTAAAAAATCCCGTCATACCGGAATTCTATTTTTCTGCCTCCGTGATCAAGCTCCTCCGTGCAGACCGCTGTCAGCCGGCCGTCGCCAAATGTCAGGACCGTTCCTTTTTTTACGCGTTTCGCCGGCTTTACGAGCGTTTCCCATGTGTCATTTTCTTCCTGTTTTAATAACAGAAGCTCCACTTTCGCTCCCGTATCTTCTTTTGTGCCGAATAATCTTGCAGGCAGCACACGGGTATTGTTCAAGACGAGACAATCCCCTTCATTAAAAAAGCTTACAATCTCTTTAAATGAACTGTCCGTCAGCCCGCCCGTCTGTTTGTCGAGCACCATCAGCCGCGATGCGTCACGCTCTTTCAGCGGCACTTGGGCAATGAGGCGTTCAGGCAGTTCAAAATCAAATAAATCGACTTTCATCATTTCACCTTTATTCTGTCTATTGTTATTTCATTCTGCCGAAAAAATTAAGCAGAATGGATAGTATCACACTGATCACAATACAAGTGACAACAGGAAAGAAAAATGTAACATTTCCCTTCTTAACGAAAATATCTCCGGGCAGCCTTCCGACAAAGTGCCAGACTGCGCCGGCAATAAGCAAAACGGCACCAAGAACCATGAGAACCTTCGGAAAGTCAGTCACGGGCGGGCGCCTCCAATCGAAAATGTTCATACACAGCCGGAGTCACGACCCGTCCCCTCGGCGTCCTCTGGAGAAATCCGATCTGCAGCAGATACGGTTCGTACACATCCTCTATTGTATGCGGTTCTTCGCCGATTGTCGCGGAAATCGTATCAAGGCCGACGGGACCGCCGCTGAATTTTTCGATCATGCCCATCAGCAGCTTATGGTCGATATGGTCAAGGCCGAGCGCATCGACTTGAAGACGTTCGAGCGCGTCGTGAGCGATTTCTTCCGTGATGCGGCTGTCGCCGAGCACCTGGGCAAAATCTCTCACCCTTCTGAGAAGCCGGTTTGCAACCCGCGGCGTTCCCCTTGACCGTCTGGCGATCTCCAGAGCCGGAGCTTCTTCGATATCCACTTCAAAAACGTCAGCCGTTCTTGACACGATATCTGTCAGCTCTTCCTGCGTATAGTATTCAAGGCGCGACAGCACCCCGAACCGGTCTCTGAGAGGTGCGGTCAATAATCCGACCCTTGTCGTCGCTCCTACAAGCGTAAAAGGGGGAAGGTCGAGACGGACGGAGCGGGCGGACGGGCCTTTTCCAATGACGATATCAAGGCAGAAATCCTCCATCGCCGGGTACAGCACTTCCTCAATCGAGCGGTTCAGCCTGTGAATTTCGTCTATAAACAGCACATCCCCTGGTTCGAGCGCCGTCAAGATGGCTGCCAAATCTCCCGGTCTTTCGATGGCGGGACCTGACGTCGTCCGCATCTCCACCCCCATCTCATTGGCCACGATAGACGCAAGCGTTGTTTTCCCGAGACCCGGAGGCCCGTATAAAAGAACGTGGTCCAGCGTTTCCTGCCTCATTTTCGCCGCATCGATAAACACGCGCAGATTTTCTTTCACCTTCTTTTGGCCGATATACTGGGCGAGATTCTGCGGCCTGAGGCTTTGCTCGATTATTGATTCATGGCTGTCTGCTTCACTTGAAACGAGCCGTTCATCCATGAACATCACCTTACTTTAATAATTTTTGCAATGCTTTTTTCACATATTGATCTGTTGAAAGCGCCGTTTCCTCTTTTAAGTGAGGAAGCACTTTTTTAATTTCTTTTTCGGCGTAGCCGAGAACCCTAAGCGCTTCAAGCGCCTCGTCAAGCGCCGTTTCAGCCTCTTGTTTTTCAATGCGCGCTTCATGATTGAACAGGTTGTCAATCATTTCAGGCACGACGTCGGCCAGTTTGCCTTTCAAATCAAGAATAATCTGCCGCGCCGTTTTTTTGCCCACACCCGGAAATTTCACCAAAAAGGCTTCATCTTCCTGTTCGATCGCTTCGATGACGGCTCCGGGGTCACCGGAACCGAGGATGGCGAGGGCCCCTTTCGGCCCGATGCCGGTGACGTTCAGCAGCTTTGTGAAAAGCGCTTTTTCTTCCCGGGTTGAAAAACCGTACAAAGAAAAGGCGTCTTCTTTTATATGATGATACGTAAAAATGGTCTCTTGATTGCTTACCTTATAAATAAACGGGTTCGGAGTGAAGACCTGATAGCCGATTCCGCCGTTTTCAATCACGATGTATTGGGGAGATACATAATCAATCGTCCCCTTCACGAATTCAATCACACCTATTCACCTCTTTGACTGCTTATCATTGTAACACAAAAACAGCCAAAGTCTTATAGAAAAGTTAACGTATGTTCGCTTTGACACCTTCCATTCAGAAAAAAAAAGACATGTGTCACATGTCTTGCGTCAAAGTCAGCCGCTGTAAGTCTTAATATGATCGATCACGCTCTCAAACTCCGCTTTTGTCCTGTACGGTATGCCGTGTTCCAAGTGCTTTTGCAATCGGCTTTCCAGCCTTTCTATATCAATCTGGAAGAAAGATTGAATCGGCTCGGCCAGCGATCCGGGACGGCCGTGAAAAGTGGAGATGACGCCTCCGTCCGTGACGCCGATATAACCGTTAACCTTACTGAGCGGAGAAATGTCATCAACATGCTTACGGAAAAGGACGAAGCCTTTTTTCTGCTCAACGAGCGTCCAGCCCGCATATGCGGCCCAAAAATCCTCCATCGCCAAAACGGTTTCATCCGTATGTTCGATGCCGACATCACCGTCCAGATAGACCTTTTCCAGCTGGACGTGCACCCGAAGCGGCCCGTAATGCTCAACCTCCGCCCCGTATGCGCCTTTTCCTCCGCAAATCAGGACTGCAGCCGATAAGATAAGCATAAACAATAGACGAGCACCGCAAATTCGTTTCACCAATAACACCTCTTTATTCAATCAAACTCTTGATGCTAGTTTGACCAAAGATGCCGGTGCTTAACCGTTTTCTTTCATTTGTCTGTTTCAGCCGAAAAAAAGCAGCCTCTATATGAGGGCTGCCCCGATGATTATGCCCGGCCGGCTGAAATCAGTTTCATTTGTCCGGGCGTCAGTTTGAGCCGGTATCCCCTTACGGTCAGATACACAGTTTTTGCTCCGCGGCTTTTGTCATGCTCCGTTTTTTTCATTCCGGCCCCTCCGTTACGTTTTATTACTTTTATGTTACCACCGCAACATAAAGAGCGTTTTAAGAATATGTAAAGAAATGATGAAGCTTTATCCATAAAAATACTGCCGGATGAAATCATCCGGCAGTCCCGTTTAACGGCTGTTTCTGTTCATGTCTTGCAGCTTTGTAAAAGTAGCGTTGTCGGTAAACACTTGAATTGTACGGCCGTCCGCAAATTTTTTGGCCGCATGTTTGACATGTTTATCATCATTTTTCGTAAAAGGATGATTTGTTCTGACGGCAATGACGACTCTCGTGTCAGTCACGATGACCTGACTATCCTGTACGCCTTTTACTTTTTTCACGCGGTTTGCAACTTTTGCCGCCAGCCTGATGTTTTCGGCGTTGTCATACCCATTATAAGACATTGCTGCCGGCGGCGTATTGACATTTCGGCCGTTATATGTGCCGTCCGTCGTTAACGGAACCCCGTCATTAGGCGCATACTGGTCGGACACGTTTGTCGTATTATGACGGCCGTTTCGGTTTTCCATCATTTCAGAAACGGGTCCTTGATGGTCCATTCCGTACTGGCGTCTGCCGTTATCATTATCATTCGAATAATATCCGACCGGACGTGTTGACTGATTGTAGCGTCCGTCATTCATGGCATTATTTGCTCCGCATGCCGTTAAGCTTGCCGTCACGGCTAAAACGCCTGCGATCGTCATCAGTTTTTTACCCAATGGAAAAACCCCCCGTGGATTCATCGCTGTTTGAGCGTTTTCCGCTCATGTTTAGGATGTGCGGCCGACGGCGGGTTTAAGCTTGTCAGTTATGTCCATTCCTCAGTTGGACATAAAAAAAGGAACGACATACATCGTCCCGAAACATTAATCTTCTTCTTCCTCCGGCCGTCCGAATACTTGATTTGGACTCGGCTGATTCGGCGCGGCATTAGGATTTGTTCCGCCGTAAGGCATAAAATATCCGGCGTTTGCACCCACATTCGGATACGGCTGCACAGGCACATTTGCGTGATGGTGATGTGAACCGTGGTGATGATGGTGGTGGTGATGTGAATCATGGCAGCCGCAATCATCATCCTTATATTTTCCATCATGATGAGGCGCGTTTGCGTAATGTGACGAATATCCGCCGTAATACGGCATTTGACCGTACGGAGCACCGCCGAAACCTGATGCAGAACCATCATAATGCTCTGCATTTTCATGGGCCTGGTTCTCATATTCACCGTAACCCGCCTGCGGCCCAAATCCCGGATGATGGAATCCGTACGGTAACGGCATCGGCATTACCGGAAAGCCTCCAAAACCTCCTCCAAAACCGCCGAAACCTCCGCCTACCGGGAAGCACGGATGGCATAGTCCCGAACCCGGCAGCATCGGTGTCACCGGAACCGGACAAGGACAAGGCATGCACGGCATCGGGTAATGCATAAAAGGCGGTTCAACGGCCGGCATATTCGGAAACGGGACATTCGGAATGTTTGGCATGTTCGGCAGATGATAAGCGGCGTTTTCTTCTTCCATCTTACCGGCTTCAGGCGCCTTCGGCATATTCGGGTAATTCGCGTTTTCCATGTTGATCATTTCCTCCTGTTGTGGAATGTTATTGTCATGCTCTTTTTCTTTCGGCTCGACAAAATGTGTCACCGGTTCCTCCGGCTTAGGAGGCGACCACGGCTGAAACAGCTGATTGGACGGATAATATTGGTTCATATCAGCTTCCGGCAGCACATTTTCATGCTTTTCAGGGATTGGCGGCACATACGGAATTGACGGCTTCGGTTCTTCCGGTATGGTGTCTTCAATGTCCACAACTGATTTCGGTTTTTCTTTGGCATATGGATGCTCATGCTTATGCGCAGACGTTCCGAAGCCGGCCTTGGGCTCTTTTCTGACCGGAACGGCTTCTGAAGGCACCTTTATCTTCATTCCAGGCATAATTAAGTCTGGATTGCTAAGCTGATGATTCAGTTTTTTTAACTCTTCAAGATCAACTCCGTATTTTTCAGCTATTTTCCAGAGCGAATCGCCTTTTTGAACGATATGAATTTTCAACGTTTTCCCCTCCTATGCACAAAACGTGAACGGTACATTTGTCATTACAATACGTTTCTTCACACTATATGCCGGTGGACTGGGCATGATGATAAAAAATTTGGGAAGGAGGGGAAATTTTTATGATTACGTATGACTCAGCATTCTGTTCAAAGCACGAAGCGCTTCTGTCCGAACCGCTTCCGGAACTTTAATGACACCCTTCGGCTCGCCTTTTTCAAGCTGCTCAAGCGACCACAATAAATGCGGCAGGTCGATTCTGTTCATTGTCAGACACGGACACATATCGGGATTCAATGATTCAATCTGTTTATCCGGGTGCGAGTGAATGAGGCGCTGAACAAGATTCATTTCCGTGCCGATCGCCCACTTGCTTCCCGGTTCTGCCTGTTCAATCGTATCAATAATATATTTGGTAGACCCGCTGTCGTCACTGAGCGAGACCACTTCCCGCGAACATTCCGGATGAACGATAATGCGGATGCCGGAATCCCGCTGCCGCAGCTGAGAAATATTTTCCGCTGTAAACTTTTCGTGTACGGAGCAATGCCCTTTCCAAAGGATGACTTTAATGTTTTCCGGATGGTCAGTAAGCAATCGGTTCTGCCCCGGGTCCCATACAGCCATTTCTGTCAGCGGAATGCCGAGGTCATAGGCCGTATTTCTGCCTAAATGCTGATCCGGCAAAAATAAAATTCTTTCTTTTTGTTTAAAAGCCCATTTCAGCACACTCCGGGCATTCGAAGAGGTGACGGTCGCTCCTCCGTGCCGTCCGACGAATGCTTTAATTTCCGCCGTCGAGTTAACATATGTTAACGGAATGATGGTGTTACCGTACAGTTCTTGAAGCTCTTGCCATGCTTTGTCCGTCTGCTGAATATCTGCCATATCAGCCATCGAGCATCCGGCGCGCATGTCGGGCAAAATGACGGTTTGGTTATCATCAGTCAGCATATCAGCGGTTTCCGCCATAAAATGCACGCCGCAAAACACAATATATTCCGCCTCTTTATTTTTTTCTGCCACTTGAGCAAGCTGCAGGGAGTCACCTGCCGTATCGGCGAATTGTATCACTTCGTCTTTTTGATAGTGATGCCCCGGAATGAATAAGCGCTTTCCGAAAGCCCGTTTAATGGCGGCGACACGCTTTTCCATTTCTCCGGTGCTCATGTCTTTATAATGGCTCGGCATCATTTCGGCTGATGCAGTTAACACGTCAAAAATAGACATCTTATAAATCCCCCTGTTCCGCAGCCTCAACATCCATGCTGATGTCGGCGCTTTTTACTGAATGAGTCAGAAATCCGAGTGAAATATATTGGACGCCCGTCCCTTTATAAGCGGGCAATGTATCGAGTGTTATGCCTCCGGATGCTTCCGTTTTGATATGACCCGGTGTCATGCCTGCAAAACGCCGGACGGACTCAGGCGGACAGTTGTCAAACATAATAATGTCTGCGCCCGCTTCTATTGCCTCGAGCAGCTGCTGTTCGGATTCGATTTCGACTTCCACCGCAAGCATCTGCCCCGCCGTTTTTCTTGCCCGCTCCACAGCTGCCTTTATCGATCCGCAGGCGGCAATATGATTATCTTTAATCATGATGCCGTCATATAAGCCGAAGCGATGATTAAAGCCGCCTCCGATGCGCACAGCGTATTTTTCCAGCATTCTGAGCCCGGGTGTCGTTTTTCTCGTATCACAAAGCTTGATGGACGGATCATCAAGACGCCTTTTGGCCTCATCCGTCATGGTCGCAATGCCTGACATTCTTTGTATGAGATTCAGAATGACCCGCTCCCCCGTAAGAAGAGCTGCCGCCCGGCCTTCCATTTCAGCGAGCACGTCTCCTCTTTTCATCCGTTCTCCGTCTTTTTTCAGGGAGCGGATGCGGATATCATCGTGTAAAAGCTTCCATCCTTCACGGATAACGTCTTCTCCGGCAAACACGCCGTCTGTTTTTGCGATGATCCGCGCTTTACATTGCTGATCAGAAAAAATCGCTTGTGACGTCGCATCACCCGTTCCGATATCTTCCTGAAAAAAATGAGTCAGCATTTGTTTCAGCTGCAGAATGTCCATAGTTCCCCAATCCTTTCGTTTTTTCTGATAACCGTTCCAGATGTTGAATGAATGATTTGTTTTCCGTGCCAATCATTCTCCGTCCCGGGAAAATCAGTGCGAAAATGAGCGCCTCTGCTTTCTTCACGAATAAGGGCTGAGGTGACAACAAGTTGCGCAGTCTTCCATAGGCAGGATAGCTCGGCTTGTTCCATTGTGATATCCTTCACATTTATATGACGCACAGATACGTTGTTAAGCCAGGATGCCAGCGCCTGCAGGTTTTCTTTATCCCTGACGATGCCCGCTCCGGTTGTCATTTTGGCTTGGAGCACATGAAGCGTTGTGTCCGGCACTTGTAAGATGACATCAGATTTCTTCGGGGTTTTTTTATATCTTCCGTTTAACGGCGTTTGAGTGATATGTTCAGCACATCGTTGCCCGCTTGCCAGCGCTTCCAGCAGTGAGTTGCTCGCAAGGCGGTTCGCCCCGTGCAATCCTGTGCAGGCTGTCTCGCCTATAGCGTACAAATCAGGCACGGACGTTTTCCCCCAGGTATCGGCTTTTACTCCGCCCATTAAAAAATGCATTCCGGGTGCTACAGGAATCCCGCTCTCAAGATCAACGCCGGCTGTTTGACAAATTTCTGTTATGGTCGGAAAACGTTTGTTAAAATCGGCTATTCGGCTGCAATTTATAAAAACAGGATTTTCTTTCATCATTTCTTCATAAATCGCCCGTGAAACCACATCCCGGGGCGCCAAATCCTCAAGCGCGTGTCTGCCAGCCATGATCCTGCGCCCGAAGCGATCCGCTAAATATCCGCCTTCTCCTCTCACTGCTTCAGAAATCAGGCCGTACACAGTCCCGTTTTTCACAAGGAGGGTCGGGTGGAACTGGGTGAACTCCATATCCGTGATCTCAGCTCCCGCGCGGAAGGCAAGAGCGATGCCGTCTCCTGTTATGGCGGAATCATTTGTGTGATATTGGTACAGACTGCCGCAGCCGCCTGAAGCAAGCACTACACAATCCGCTCTTCTGTAAGAAACGGCGCCTGAAGCATCCTTTACGGCAACGCCTGCGCATCGCCCGTGTTCAATCAGCAGATCAACAACCGTCTCGTGTTCAATGATCCGAATGCCGTCCCTCAGCTGCTGAACCAGAAACTCAACCAGCATCCGTCCGGTCGCATCTCCCCCGGCGTGCAGAATCCTCCTTTTGGAATGAGCGCCTTCCCTGCCGAGACAAAAGGTTCCATCCGACTTCGTATCAAAAGGGAAACGGCCTTCTATCAGCCTGTTTATCATGCTCTGTCCGCTTTTCAGCAAATGCCGCACGGCTGTCACGTCATTGTGTCCGCATCCCGCATACAGTGTATCGTTCACATGGGATTCTATAGAGTCATCTTTTGCGTATGAAACAGCAATCCCGCCTTGAGCATAATGCGAATTGCTGTTCGTTACGTTTCTCTTTGTAATGACGGTCACTTGGTATGACGGAGGAAATGAGGAAGCACAGGCAAGGGCCGCCGTCCCCGAACCAATGACGATAATTGTTTTTTCAGACATACATCACCCTCCCATTATATTTACACCTGTCTTGACACCTATATTTACACAACGATAAAATAAACTCAAGCTTTTTTTAACATAAACGGATAGGAGACGGGCTGTATGATTTATCTTGATTACGCGGCGGGAACGCCTTTAAGCAAAGAAGCCGCGAAAGTCTTTCAGCATCTCAGCACAGAGGTATACGGCAATGCAAGCAGCCTTCATGACGCCGGAGGAAGAGCGGCGGACGTGCTGGAATATTGCAGACATTCTGCAGGAAAATTGATCGGCGGAGCGGCAGACGGCATTTACTTTACAAGCGGCGGAACGGAAGCGAACATCTTGGCCGTCCAATCGTTGCTGCACGGTCTGCCCGACCACAAAAAACATTTTATTACGACCGCAATGGAACACCACTCGATCCATAATGCCGCGGCGTTTTTAGCTGACCGGGGAATTGATGTCACCATCATATATCCCGACGAAAACGGCCTTATAACCGAGGACATACTGGCGGCTCATATCCGTCCTGACACGGGGCTCGTATCCATACAGCACGCCAATTCAGAAACCGGCCTCATCCAGCCTGTGAATCGTCTGGCCGCTTTTCTTCACCAGAGAAACATTTTACTGCATTGCGATTGTGTTCAAAGTTTCGGCAAACTGCCGATTGATGCGGATCAGGCGGGAATCGACGCCCTTTCCGTCTCCGGTCATAAAGTATACGGCCCGAAAGGCACCGGGGCTGTTTACATTCGGCCGGGTGTCAGCTGGAATCCGGTTTATCCGCATACCGTGCATGAAAACGGGTTCAGGCCCGGTACGGTGAATGTGCCGGCCATCGGCGCTTTTACCGCTGCTGCGGAGTATGCAGTGAAACATATGGAGGAACACCGTGAGCATGCTGACAGGCTGAGGAATTATTTGTATGACCAAATTCGGCGTCAAGGCCTCCCCATTTCATTTTCAGAGGAAGAAACTGACGGTGAATGCCTGCCCCACATTGTCGGGTGTTTTTTTCACTCCTTTGAAGGACAATATATTATGTTAGAATGTAATCGTAACGATATTTGCATCTCAACCGGGAGCGCATGTTCCGCCGGCAGCCACGGCCCTTCTTCAGCTATGAAGGCGCTGAGAAAAACCGAACGGGAAGCACGGCAGTTTTTCCGGATCTCATTCGGAAACGAAACAACATGTGAACAGCTCGATATGCTGATACATACATTTACGGCGCTGTGGGAGCAAAAGAAAGGAGAATCAGCAATTTGACAGAAGGAACGAAGCTTACTGGGGCGAAAAGACGCGACATGCTGCTTCATTGGCTGAAAGAAGCCGGCTCGCCATTAACAGGAGGCGAATTGGCCAAAAAAGCAAATGTTTCAAGACAGGTGATCGTGCAGGACATATCGCTCTTGAAAGCAAAAAGCGAACCGATTATCGCGACGAGCCAAGGCTATTTATACATCAGCATGAATGCCGGCGGCGAAAAAAACGCCGAACGGATTGTCGCCTGTCTGCACGGCCCGGAGCGGACGGAAGAAGAGCTTGAACTCATTGTCGATGAAGGCGTCACCATAAAGGACGTCATTATTGAACACCCCGTATACGGCGATTTAACCGCCGCCATAAGAGTCAGCACACGGAAAGAAGTCAAACAATTCATGGATCACATTAACTCGACAAATGCCGCTTACCTTTCACAGCTGACCGGAGGCGTGCATCTCCATACGTTAAGCGCCCCGACAAAAGAGCGGATTGACCAAGCCTGTCAAGCGCTGGACGACGCGGGTATTTTAATAAAAGATTAAAAAAAAAGCCCCCTGAAGGGGAGCTTTTTTTATATCGAATAGGATTGATATGTTCCCAGAAGCTTGACCCGGCAGCCGAGGGCTTCCATCTCTTGAACGGCACCGGGAATGAGAACCTGATCCATCGCCTGTTCAATATCAATAATAAAGAAATAGTTGCCGAGACCCGTTTTGGTCGGGCGCGATTCGATCTTTGATAAATTCAGGTTTCTCCATGAAAAAGCGGACAGCACCCTGTGCAGCGCGCCTGATTGGTCATCTTGGGGAAGCGTTACCATCATCGTCGTTTTCGGCCGTGAAGACAGTTTCGCATTCACTTCGAATGAGACGTCTTTTTCAGGCGAAAGAATGACAAATCTCGTGTGGTTGTCCTGATAATCCTGAATATCCCGCTTCACGATGCTCAATCCGTATGTAGCGGCCGCCATTTCATTTGCAATCACGCCGATCGGAAGGTCCGAATGCTCACTGACATACTTGGCAGCCGCACCTGTTGACTTCGCATACTCATAAGGAACGGACGAAAAATGCCGGTGAAGAAATTTGTGACATTGCGCAATCGCATGGGAATGAGAATAAATTTTCTCAAGCTTTTTCCACTCATTTTCTCTCGAAGGGTGAACGAGCAGATGCTGGTGAATCGGCAGCGTCATTTCCCCCACGATCGCAAGAGGCTGCTCATGAATCAAGTAGTCAATCGTTAAGTTAACCGAGCCCTCCAGCGCGTTTTCCAAAGGAACAAATGCAAGATCAACTTCTCCCGCAACCGCCGCATCCATGCATGCCGGTATTGTTTGATAAGGTGCTTGTGTCACGCTGTTTTGAAAGCAGGAACTGACTGCTAGATGTGTAAATGTGGCTTCTGGCCCTAAATAACCGACTTTCATGTCTCTTCTCTCCTTACGCGCCTGACCCTAAGATCTCAACTTTTTCTATAAAATCAAATTTTCTCAGTTTATTCATTAACGTATGAATGTTTTCTTCCATTGCGGACGTACTGATTGAGAGCGTGACATTCGCCCTGCCCTGAAGCGGAATCGTCTGGTGAATGGAAAGCACGTTGCTTCCTGAGTCAGCCACCGCCTGCAAAAGCTGGGATAACGCGCCTGACCGATCCTCCAAATGAAAGAAAAGTGTGATTATTTGTTCTTTAACCATCGTGTAAAAAGGGAAAACCGCATCTCGGTATTTGTAAAAAGCGCTTCTGCTTAAATCAACTTTCTGCACGGCATCTGCAACCGATTCAGCCTTTTTTCTGTCGAGCAGCTTTTTGACTTCAAGGGTTTTCCGCATCGCATCAGGCAGAACGTCTTCACGCACTAAATAAAATGTCTCTTCTTTCACCTGCACCCCTCCCTTTTACATCAGAGAGCCTGCATTGCAAGCTCTCCGTCTTTTTAATCAATAAATTCAAATTCAAATTCCAGCAGCCGGATGATATCGCCGTCTTTAGCACCGCGTTCTCTGAGCGCTTCATCAACGCCCATACCGCGCATCTGTCTTGCAAAACGCTTGACGGATTCGTCACGGGAGAAGTCAGTCATTTTAAAGAGACGTTCCAGACTGTCACCTGAAAGCACAAACGCGCCGTCCGGATCACGGGTAATGTCAAATGGAATTTCTTCATCTTCCATCGTGTACATTACACGGTTTTCCGCCAGTTCTTCTTCATCATACAGCGGGAATTCAGGCGTTGTTTCCAGCTGGTTGGCGACTTCAAACAGAAGATCGCGGAGTCCTTCTCTCGTCACCGCGCTGATCGGGAAGACAGGATGGTCATCCTGAAGCTTTTCTTTAAACGCTTTTAGATTTTCAGCCGCTTCGGGCATGTCCATTTTATTCGCAACGATAATTTGCGGACGCTCCGTCAGCCGCAGATTATATTCACTGAGCTCCTGATTAATGGTCACATAATCCTCATACGGATCACGGCCTTCCATCGCTGACATGTCAATGACGTGAACGATGACGCGCGTCCGTTCGATATGGCGGAGAAATTGGTGGCCTAAGCCGACTCCTTCGTGCGCTCCTTCAATCAAACCGGGCAGATCCGCCATGACGAAGCTTCTTCCGTCATCCGTTTCCACCATGCCCAGATTCGGAACAAGCGTTGTAAAATGATAATCGGCGATTTTCGGCTTTGCCGATGAAACGACAGACAGAAGCGTAGATTTTCCGACGCTCGGGAAGCCGACGAGACCTACGTCTGCAAGCACTTTCAGTTCAAGCACGATATAGCGCTCTTTTCCGGGCTCTCCGTGCTCTGACAGCTGCGGTGCCGGGTTGGCCGGTGTCGCAAAGCGGGTATTTCCGCGTCCGCCGCGTCCGCCTTTTGCGATGACGGCGCGCTGCCCGTGCTCAGTCAGATCGGCAATGACCTGTTTTGTATCGTCATCCGTTACGACTGTGCCGGGCGGAACTTTAACAACCATATCGTCCGCATTTCTGCCGTGCTGGTTTTTAGACATGCCGTGCTCGCCGCGTATCGCTTTGAAATGGCGCTGGTACCGGAAGTCCATAAGCGTGCGCAGTCCTTCATCAACCTCAAAAACGACGTCGCCTCCATTACCTCCGTCACCGCCGGCAGGCCCGCCTTTCGGCACATATTTTTCACGGCGGAACGCAACCATTCCGTTACCGCCGTCGCCGCCTTTTACATATACTTTCACCTGATCTACAAACATAATATCCTCCGTTCTAAACCGTAAAAAACCGCTAGTTCATTCCAATTTCGGCCACACATTCATGGCCGGTCAGCTCAAATTGCATGACATCAAAGTCCTCATACCGCGATTTGCGAAATTCATCAAACACATCTGCATTTGCAATCGTTCCATGAAAATCGAGATATACAATAAGCTGTCTGTCAGGGTGATCTGTCTGCAGCGATACGGTCAGATGATTTTCACTTTCATTGCTTACCGCCAGACCGAACAGATGAAACAGTTTTCTCATCAGGTTCGACAGCTTTTGATCATATGCCGATAAATCTTTAATTTCTCCGAGCACTTCGTATTCGAGCCTCATATAACGGGACTTCCAATTAAATGTCAGAAAGTCAAACGCCAAGTGCGGGGTTTTCAGGTTTGAGAGCTTTGATTCGTGCTTTGCATCTATGACCATTTCGTCAATAATTTCAACGACCCTGTCATACTTCTGCAAACTTAAGTTTCCTTTTATCAGCTGCAGCTTATTCATCCAATCATGACGGAAATGGCCCATTAATTGGATCAGTTCATTGATCAGAGCCGCATCGCTTACAGGTTCTTCTTGTTTCTTCGATACATCCTTCATTTTCGCACTCCCAATCGTTTAATTTCTTTTTAGGAGTCTTGATAAGTGTGTACTATGAATTATAACAGAGAAGGCTTTGTTAAAAAAACACTTGTTTTTCCTGGTTCATCATGTTCCTTTTTCGGATCGCATACAATGCGGATGCCAGGCAGAAACATTTTTGGTATCACTGCTTGGGGAACATATCCAGTGGGTATGAGAAGCTGATGTCCTCATTCAAGGCGGGGTTCACTCACGCATCCTCTGCTTTTCATTCTTGATGTTACTCCGCTTACTGCAAAAAAAACTCCAGTCAACGACCGGAGTTTTTTGTGTCATTATTGAGCTACAGGATATACGCTCACTTTTTTGCGGTCACGGCCGAAACGTTCGAATTTAACAGTTCCGTCGATTTTAGCAAAAAGAGTGTCATCTCCTCCGCGGCCCACGTTTTCACCTGGGTAGATTTTCGTTCCGCGTTGACGGTAAAGGATAGATCCGCCTGTTACGAATTGACCGTCTGCACGTTTAGCGCCTAAACGTTTAGATTCAGAGTCACGTCCGTTCTTTGTAGAACCTACACCTTTTTTAGAAGCGAAAAACTGAAGATCTAATCTAAGCATGTAACTCACCTCCTATATTTGGTTTGCAGTCAACCGTAAGTGTTCACTGTAATCCCGCTCGATCGTTTCAAGAGAAACAATCATGCCTTCAATCAGCAGCTGCGCTTTTTGCAAAGCTTCCTGATCAGCGGCTTCAGGGAATTCAAAGTAGAAATAACCCCCGTCCTCGCCTATATCAAGAATCGGTTCGAGAGGAGCCAGCGCGATAACCGCATTGACCGCTCCGAAAACGACAGCCGTGACCCCGGCGCAAACGAGATCTCGTCCATGTTCAGCAAAATCGGCATGTCCCGTCATTTCAAAGGACAAAATGCCCCCGTCATCCCGGGATCTTCGAATTGTTGCCTCAATCATGCTTACGCGTTGATTTTTTCGATTGTCAATTTAGTATAAGGCTGACGATGACCTTGTTTTTTATGAACATTTTTCTTTGGCTTGTAACGGAAAACAGTGATTTTTTTCGCACGGCCTTGTTTTTCAACTTTAGCTGTAACTGTCGCGCCTGCAACTGTTGGGTTGCCGACTTTCACGCTGTCTCCGCCAACAAACAATACGTCTTCAAACGTCACTGTTTCACCTGCTTCAGCAGCAAGTTTTTCGATGTAAACAGTTTGACCTTCTTCAACTTTGATTTGTTTTCCGCCTGTTTTAATGATTGCGTACATTCTCTGCACCTCCTATTAGACTAAGACTCGCCAGCAACAGGGGGCTTTAAAGCTCTTATCACCTGTCCCGAGCGGTTGTAGCATTGGTGCTACATCCATAACATTAAAAAATATATCAGAACCAAAAGGATATGTCAATCTATTTCTAGTAAGGCAGCAGCAGGTCTTCCATAGAGGAATCTGTCCGTTTATCGGCAAAATACGCATGAAGCACTTCATTTTCATCGAGCTGGCTGAGCTTTTCTCCGGCTTTTTCAATGATAATGGGGTGCTTGCATCCCCGTTTGAATTCGGCCATGACATGCTTTACTTTGGCATCGGCCGCGACCGTCAAAGGATGCAGCATGGCGACATCGCGGTTTTTGCCGTAGTATCTCTCCAAAAGAAACCTCAGCTGAATATAATGCCGCTTCCGGTATTCATCCCATAAAGAAGCGGCGAGAAAGACGAACAGCACCCATGCGCTGACCTGAAGGGGGACGGCCAGCACAATCCAGCAGCAGAGCAAAAGAGCGGCAACGGCCGATGTCTGCAGGCTGAGGAGATGCGCTTTTTGAAAAGCCATTTGTTTAGAGAAGTATAAAAACACGAACTTGCCGCCGTCAAGCGGCCAGATCGGCAAAAGATTGATGAAAAGAATGGAGAGATTATAAAAGGTAAACATCTCAAATGTCTGCTCACTTGCAAAGCCTGACATGAAAAAGAGCCAGGCTGCCGCCTGAAGCCACACATGCTGAAGCGGGCCCGCCAAAATGACCGCGAATTCCTCTTTTAGCGGCCGGTTTCCGTGCTCCTCCACCTCAACCGTCCCGCCGAAAGGGAGCAGAAAGATGCGTTTAATGCGCCACGAAAAAAACACAGCCAGAGCAGCATGCCCCAGCTCATGAACGGATACGACCAGCAAAAGACACAGCAGCGCTTTGATGTGCCCCGTCATAAGACCGAGCCCCATGATAATCCAAAGAAAAGGATGGACATGAATTTTAAAAAGGAGGATGAGCCATTTATTCATCAAATGTGATCACCTGGATCGGATCTATGAATTTATCGCCATCCTGGATCGCGAAATAGTACTGGCCTTTACTTTTATCGTTGAGCTTGATCGAACCGATCTTTTTCCCTTTATCGACAAAATCGTACAATGAAACGTTAACATCTTTCAGCCGGCCGTAAATGCTGCTTGTATTGTCGGCGTGCTGCACCTTCACCGTCAGCCCTGTTTTTTTATCTTTGCTCACTTCCATAATGTAGCCTTCTTTTACGCTGTCAATGGCTTCACTGGCGGTTTCGACGACGACGCCCTCTCCGTTATTTTGAAAGTCCTGCTGGATTTTCCCCGCGGCAGGAACGGCCATATCCTGACTGACCGCCACCTGACCGTCCTTCTTTTTCGTTCCCGGCGTAAGAAAAGCGAGCGGGTTTCCGAAGGAAGATACGAACCAATTGCTTACGGCAGCAAACTGAAATTCCTTTTGAAAGGTTTGTGCGATTGCCGGTTTGATCTGACTCAGCGGCTGTTTGTCAGTTTTATAGGCAATAGCGGAGATCAGTACGAGACAGGCGGCCAGCAGGCATTTTAAAATAATAGAATGAGCGCTGATCAATGGATGCCGCCCGTTAAATTCGGGCGGGTGTTCCGTTTGATATTCGTAGTCCGGAAGAAGCTTGTGCTTTTCCTGCTCCTTGACCGTCTGCCACGCGGGAAAATTCTGCGTTTGAGCGTTTTGAACGAAAGTCCGTTTTGCTTCAGGCCGCTGTTTTCTTCTTTTGGCCAGTCTTTTTCTAATTTCATCAGCTCTGTGACTCATCGCCATCATCCTTTGCAATCGTTGGGTTTGTACATCCTATGTCTTGTCCATTGCAAATATGCGCTCTTACAAAACAAAAAAGACCTGATAAGCTGGGCTTCATCAGATCTTTGTATTCTGGTATATATTATGAACGCACGCCGAAAAATGACTTGATTTTCGCCATCATCCCTTTTTGCTGCTCTTCAAGCACCTGCAAAGGAACGGATTCTCCTAAAATGCGCCGGGCGATATTGCGGTACGCAATGCTGGCGCGGTTTTTGGAATTCATGGCAATCGGTTCGCCGATATTTGAAGCCCTGATCACTTCATCATCGTCAGCAACGATTCCGAGGAGATCAATAGACAGATGATGAACAACTTCATCCACATCCATCGTGTCACCGTTTTTCACCAGGTGATTTCTGATACGGTTCACGATAAGGCGCGGCGGTTCGATATCTTCCTGCTCCAAAAGTCCGATAATGCGGTCAGCGTCCCGCACCGCTGATATTTCCGGCGTCGTCACAACAATCGCCTTATCAGCTCCGGAGACGGCATTTTTATAGCCTTGTTCAATTCCGGCCGGACAATCAATAATGACATAATCAAATTCCTGCTTAAGCTCCTGCACAAGCGATTTGATCTGCTCAGGGACAACAGCCGTCTTGTCGCTTGTCTGGGCAGCCGGCATTAAATGAAGCAGATCATCAAAACGTTTGTCTTTGACAAGCGCCTGATGCGTCTTGCATCTGCCTTCAATTACATCTACTAAGTCGTAAATAATTCTGTTTTCAAGACCCATTACGACATCAAGGTTGCGCAGTCCGATATCTGTGTCTACCAAACAGACGCGCTTCCCTAAAATGGCTAAGGCGGTACCGAGGTTTGCAGATGTTGTTGTTTTACCTACTCCGCCTTTTCCCGAAGTTATTACGATAGCCTCACCCAATTTCACATTCCTCCCTCAAGCCTTGTTAGATCAGGTCTTAAATGAGCCAATTGCTGAAGGCGTTCAATGACCATATTTCCGTCAGTATCTAAATAAGCACATTCCATGTCGTTCCCTTTTTGAATGTGGTCTGGGGAGCGATTTAACACGTGATTGATCCTCAATTGTGTCGGCATCATTTCGGATGCGGCGATCACAGCCCGGTTATTTCCGTTATAACCCGCGTGGGCAATCCCTTTTAATGAACCGAGAACAAATATATTTCCTCCGGCTCTGATCGTACCGCCGGGATTCACATCTCCGATTAAAAGCAAATCTCCCGTCACGTGAAGCACCTGGCCCGAACGGACGATTTTGGAAACCGAAACAATTTCCTGCTCCTCTTTCATCCGCTGCGCTTCTTCTTTGGCGATGACTTCACTGTCAATTGAATGCACGACTAAATCTTTCTTTGACGCGATCAGATCAGTCAGCTGCTCTGCCTGTTCCTGATACAGATACCGATGCCCGAGTTTAATATGAACACTGATTTTTTGGCCTTTGCCATCAGTATATTGTTCAATCGACAGCATGTTTTGAAGACCATCGAGAAGCTCATCAAAAGAACACGCATCATCCAGATGCAATGTTAAGCCGTTTTTTGTTCCTTTTATTGTTACATATTGCTGCTTTTTGGTCTTCATCAATGTTCACCTCAACAACATACTCTTTTCGTCAAAAAAAGATAAAATCCTTTTTACTCATCTCTTAATTCTTTCTTCAGACTTATATAAAACAGCCTAAAGGGCAGGACTAATATAACGGCTCCCGCGATATTCAGCAAAGCGGTCGGCAAGAACCGCTGAATGACAAAATCGTTAAACGTCATAGTGCCGCTGCGGATTAACGTCTGAATGCCGTAGACGTAAAATTCAAGCACACATACGCTCAGCACCGCGACCAGAATAACCATCAGGGCGTTTGTCTGCAGCACTTTAAACGCTTTGGCCGCCAGATAGCATAATCCGGCAAAACCAAACATATAAACGCCTAAAACACCCGTATAATTGATGTCATAAAGAAATCCGAAAATGAAACCGTAGATCACCGCATGCTTTTGGTTGATATAAGCCGACATAAAAATCAGCGCAAGCAAAAGAAAATGCGGAACGACCTGCTGCTCGACGGAAACGAAAGGAAAACGCACCAGATCCGTATAGATGCTTTCAGCACAAAAGACCAAAATCATAATCAAAGGGAGAAGGAAACGTTTCACGATCCTTCCTCCCCTGTTGCTACGCTTCGGTTCACGACGATGACATGGTCAAGATCGTACAAGTCAGCAGCCGGTTTCACGTAAGCGATTTTCGTCAGGCCGTAAGCATCTGATTCTACATCGGTCACTTCGCCGACCGTCAGCCCTTGAGGAAATACGCCGCCCGTTCCGGAGGTCTCCACGAGGTCGCCTTTTTTCACTTCACGTTTTTCATCCGGTTCAAGGATGGTCATTTTCAGGGTCTGTTTCTTTTTATCATACCCTTCAATTAAACCGTAGCCTTTGCTTCCCTTTTTGCCGGAGATTTTGGTGGCAACTCTGTTATTGCGGTCAACATCGCTCAGCAGCTGAACGGCGGATGTGAAACTGTTGAGTCCGCTGCTTTTGATCTTCCCGACCAGCGCACCCTTTTCGTTCGTGACAGCCATGTCTTTGGCCACTTTGTGCTTCGTTCCCTTATTGATCATGATCTGCTTGTACCATTGATCAGGGTTTCTGGCGATAACGGTCGCTAAAATCGGATCATAGTCGGAAATTGATTTGACATGCCCGAGTTCATCACGCAGCTTCTTGTTTTCATCTTTGAGTTCTTGGAGCTTCGCTTCATATTGTGTCTGTCCGTCCAGCTTTTGTCTTAAGCGTTCGTTTTCTTTGTACGTGTTTTTCAGGTCTTTTATGTCCCCGAAGAACCCTGCAAAATATTCGGCAGGCGTGTGAAAAATGTTTTGAAATACTCCCGTCGTATCACCGATCAGCTTTTCAGGCCAGGTGGTATTACGGCCGTTCTTCAGCGAGAATCCAATCATAGCCACCAATATGATAATACACAGAAGTAATAGCATTAACCGTTTGTTCGGCATCGTGATACACCTCTTCTATTTAACTCCTGATTATCTTGTTTTTCCTTTGAAAAGATGGA
This sequence comes from Bacillus sp. jun7, assembly GCF_051034795.1. NCBI lineage: Bacteria > Bacillati > Bacillota > Bacilli > Caryophanales > Bacillaceae > Bacillus > Bacillus sp. jun7. Next base: position 3,667,367 of record NZ_CP093219.1, on the reverse strand, counting down.
TGTGCTCCAGTGCTTTTCCAGTGCCGATCGCAACACAATCCAGCGGATCTTCAGCGATAAGAACAGGCATTTTCGTTTCGTCGCTGATGACTTTGTCGAGATTGCGGAGCAGGGCGCCTCCCCCTGTTAATACAATACCTCTGTCCATAATGTCAGCGGCCAGCTCAGGCGGTGTTTTTTCAAGCGTGCTCTTCACCGCATCAACGATTGAGAGAACTGTATCACGCAGTGCATTTGCAATTTCCGTTCCCGTGATTTCGATCGTTTTCGGCAGACCTGTCAGAAGATCGCGGCCGCGGATTTCCATTGACGCATTTTCTTCACCGGTTTCTGCTGAACCGATTTCCATTTTAATGGCTTCCGCCGTACGGTCACCGATCATCAGATTATATGTTTTTCTGATATAGCTGATGATTGAGTCGTCCATTTCGTCACCGGCTACGCGGATTGACTGAGACGTGACAATGCCGCCTAAAGAAATGATCGCCACTTCAGTTGTTCCGCCGCCGATATCAACGACCATGCTGCCCGTCGGCTCCCATACCGGAAGATTCGCGCCGATTGCTGCCGCAAACGGTTCTTCAATCGGATAAGCGTCACGTGCGCCCGCTTGTCTTGTCGCGTCGATGACCGCCCGTTCTTCAACGGCCGTAATACCTGACGGCACACACACCATAACGTACGGCTTTCTCGCAAACAATCCTTTATTTTTCACAGCCTGATTAATGTAGTATTTCATCATTGTCGCAGTTGTTTCATAGTCAGCGATAACGCCGTCTTTCATCGGACGGAGCGCAACCACGTTGCCCGGAGTTCTTCCGATCATGTTTTTCGCATCGTTACCGACCGCAACGATTGACTTCGTATCCGTTTGCAGAGCAACGACAGACGGCTCTCTCACTACGATTCCTTTACCTTTAACAAACACAAGCGTATTCGCGGTTCCCAAATCTATACCAAGGTCTCTTGTACCAATTCCGAACATATGTATGTATCTTCCTTTCTTAAAGCAAAAATACCCTAAAGGGAAAAACTCATAAAATCTATTATATCTTAAATCAACGAAAAAAAAAGTGTTACAAATATCCTTTTTCCTTTAAACTCACAAATTTTTTATCACCAATGACCAAATGATCCAGCAGCTCGATGCCGATTAAATTTCCGCACTCAAAAAGCCGCCTGGTTACCTCTATATCTTCCCTGCTCGGTGTAGGATCTCCTGAAGGATGATTATGAACGCAAATGAAGGACGCGGCGGATCGTTTGAAAGCTTCTTTAAACACCTCCCGCGGGTGGACAATAGATGAATTCAGACTTCCGATAAAAACGGTGCGTTTATGAATGACTTGATTTTTGGTATTTAAATATAAACAGACAAAATGCTCCTGGGATAAAAAGCGCATATCCTCCATCACATACTTCGCCCCGTCTTCCGGAGAGCGGATGACGCAATGCTCCCCGGCGGATGTCTTATGAATGCGGCTCCCCAGCTCAATTGCGGCAAGAATCTGAACGGCTTTCACCGTGCCGATTCCCGGAATGCTGGAAAGCTCCTGGGCAGAGGCGCCTTTTAACAGGCGCAGCCCGTCAAACGTCCGCAGCAGCCGGTGAGCGAGGTTCATGACGGACTCATGTTTCGTTCCCGTCCGCAGCAGGATGGCGAGCAATTCATTGTTAGAGAGATGTTCGGCTCCGAAGTGCAGAAGCCGCTCTCTCGGTTTTTCTTTTTCGGGGAAATCTCTTAATTTTAACGGCAGATCACGGATGATCAACCCCTCCTTGTTCCCCTTCCCGGTTTGAACATCAAGCTTTTATATTAAATTCTTTCAAGGCTCTCATTGTTTTAGCGACAGGAAGCCCGACGACAGAATAAAAATCACCGTCTATTTTTTTCACTAAAAGCGCGCCTTTTCCTTGGATGCCGTATGCACCTGCTTTATCCATCGGTTCTTTTGTTTCAATGTAGAGCTGTATGTCGTCTTCACTGAGCGGCCAAAACGTCACTTCCGTCGTGTCACAGAATGTTTCTTTCCGGTCATGCGTCTGAATGCTGACCGCCGTAATGACTTGATGGCTTCGGCCGGAAAGCCTCCGCAGCATCTGTGCCGCTTCTTCCCTGTCACGCGGTTTGCCGAGGCACTCGCCGTCTATGCACACCATCGTGTCAGCCCCGATAACGACTGCATCGGGATTTTCGGCCAATACAGCACCGGCTTTTTGCTCGGCCAAACATTGGACGTTTTCTTCCGGCGAAAGGTTTCGATTTAATTTTTCTTCTGTGCGGCTCGCAATAATGCTGTAAGGAATCTGAAGAAGATTAAGGAGTTCTTTTCTTCGCGGAGATTGTGATGCGAGTATTAAGCGTTTTGTCATGGTTGTCATCCTTTCAGGGTTTGCTTAAGAAAAAAAGATACTTGTCTATCCTACCAAATCAAACGGGCAACCACAATTTCAGAAAAATAACTTTTTGATGACAAAATAAAAAATCCCGCCGGATGACGGGAAATGAGATACTATTTTACAACACTTAAAAGCTCTTTTTGGGCTTTCCAGCCGGATTCTGCCCCCGACGTTTCCAGCTCTTTCAGCGCTTGAAGCACGGCCTCTTTCTGCTTTTTGTCAGCGGCGTCTGCGCCGTCTGCCGCTTTTGCCGCTTCAGCCACTTCCGTTTTTGAAAGATCTTTGCCGGTAATCGCTTTGGCGGAGAGCTCAGATGCCTGTTTAAAAGAGTCTTCCAGCCCTGAATCGACCGCAAAGCTGAGCTCTTTTCCGCCCCAAGCCTCAAAATCATGGTCTATCAGTGTCTGACCCAATTGCTGTGATAAGCTTTTTTCCGCTGCAAGCCCGGCGATCACGTATGTGTATCCGTCTTCTTTTGCCAGAGAGACGGCCGAGTATCCTTTTTCAGTCAGCTGGTCAACAAGCGTTTGCGCTCCTTTTTCTGATGAAAATTTTCCGGCCTGCACCGCATATGTTTTATAGTTTCCCACTGAAGATTCCGCATCTCCTGTGCCGGCTGTTTCAGATTTGTCTTTAGAAACATCTCCCGCTTTCACCGTCTGCCCTTGTGAACCTTTGTCAGCTGATGCCGGAGCGGAGGCTTCTTTACTTCCCGACATATTTAAGGCGACAAGGCCGAGCCCGGTGCCTAAAACAGCCGCAACGGCAATTGTCGTGACCGCTTTTTTAACTGGAGAAGACGGCTGCTTTTTTTTCGGAAAATGAGGGCCTGTTTTTTTCTTCTGGTATGGCGGAACGACTTTCGGGTCATCTTCAAATACCTCAGAATTCTTCTCATGATCCCAATTGAAATCTTCTTCTTTCGGATCTTCATGGGAAGCGGCGGTCTCCTGTTCCGCCTTTTTTGTTTCTTCCCAATTGGAAAATGTGACGGTCTTCTCCCCGCCTTCATTCACATCTTCTTGTCCATACATCGTTTCTTCTTGTCCGTTAATGGTTACTTTAAGGGCATTGTTTTTAGCTTTGCTGTGCTTTTTGCTCTTCCTTTTTTTCAACGTCTCTTCCCCCTTGCATTCGTCTTGGCCGTACCTTGAACTGATCATGGTTCACACTTTAGCATAGGCGAAAAAAAAAAGAACAAGACTTTTGTCGTCTTGTCCAAAAAACGTTCGCCAAATTTTTCAAGCTCCGCCTGAAGCGAGCTTGATGTAAAACGAAAACAGCTCATCACCGTATAAATAACTCAAAGCGCTCCCGGCTGAGATGGCCGGCGCAAACGGAAATGGCTGCTTTTTACCAAGCCTGCCCCGGGCTGCGGCGCACATACCGTATACGGCTCCGATCATAACGGAAAGAAAGAATGCAATGAGCACGAGCTTCACGCCGAGCGTCAGGCCGATCACCCCAAACAGTTTCACATCACCTGCGCCGATGCCTCCTTTACTGACAAACATGATAAAAACAAGCAGAGCAAATCCGCAAACAGCTCCGGCAAACCCCGCATACCATGAATCCAGCGGAGAAAACATACGGCCGGCGATGAAAAGCGGAAGAAAAAACAGCAGAACCTTGTCAGGAATCAGCATATATTGCAGATCCGTCACAGTAACAATCATCAGCAGAGACAGAAATAACAGCGCGGTTAGCAGCTCTTTTGAGAAACCGAAATGGATACCGGCAGCCGTGAATAAACATGCCGTCCAGCATTCCGCTGCCGGATACATCACTGACAGCTTCGCACGGCAGTTTCTGCACCTTCCTCTTTGCAGGATATAGGAAACAACGGGCACAAGCTCCCCCCAGGAGAGCGGCAAGCCGCAGAACGAACAGGATGAACGCGGCGAAATAACCGAGATTCGAAGCGGAATACGGCATGCGACTGTATAAAAAAAAGAACCGAAAATCAGACCGAGAACAAACAGAATGAAAAGCATTCAGACCACACCTTTTCTATCAATCTGGCTCAGATTGTAGCATAGAAAAATATCATGCCTGAAATGGCTGAAAATGTGTTTTCCTCATAAAAACACCCGGCAAAACCGTAAAATGGCTTGCCGGGTGTTCCAGGGGCTGTCAGATCAGCCGCTTTCTCATTTCTGAAATAAAATATAAGGAGCCGGTAATGATGATGACATCATCCGCCCCGTCTTTTTGTTCTATCCATTCTTTCACACTGTCCGGGTTCTCATCGAAGCTCTTAGACGCATGACTGCTTGCATTGTAAAGAGCTTCGGCGCTTGAAGCACGCGGAAAGTCAAATGATACAAAGTGAATGGAATCTGCTTCGGTTTCAAGCTTTTTAATCATTTCCTGATACGGTTTGTCTTTTAATGCGCTGAATACGACATGGACGTTTTTATCGGCAAAGCGCTGCCTGATCGTTTCTGTCAGCGTTTCAACGCCCTCTTCGTTATGCGCGCCGTCCGCAAACACTAAAGGGCGGCTTTGAAGACGTTCAAACCGGCCCGGCCAGGAAGCTTTTTTCAGGCCGTTTCGCATCGCTTCTTCTGAAATGACTGCGGCTTCCAGGCGATTCAGCCATTCAGCGGCCAATATCGCCAATGCCGCATTCTGCCTTTGGTGAATGCCGATCAGCGACGTTTGAATGTCTTCATAGCATTTCGTTTCTGTTTCCAGCGAAAAGCTTTCGCCGGACGGAAGCGCCGCTTCATTAAACAGTCTGCACGTTTTATAAAGTGACTGATACGGAGCCTGCTTTTTTTCGGCTTCCGCTTCAATAACGCCGAGTGCTTCCGGCTGATTGACACCCGTAATGACCGGAATGGAATTTTTAATGATACCGGCTTTCTGCCCGGCGATCTCCTCGATGGTATTGCCTAAAATGGCCATATGGTCATGTCCGATACTTGTAATGACCGACAGAAGCGGTTTCACAATATTGGTTGAATCAAATGTGCCGCCGAGCCCCGCTTCAAAAATAACAAAATCGATATCAGCCCGCTTCGCAAAATATAAAAATGCACACGCTGTAATGATTTCAAATTCTGTCACCGTTCCGGCATCAGTCTTATCGAGCTCATCAACTATCGGTTTTATGTCATTAACGAGCGTTCTCCATTCCTCATCGGTAATCGGCGTGCCGTTGACGCTGATACGCTCATTAAACATAATCATGTAAGGCGATGTGAACGTGCCGACCGTATAACCGGCTTCTTGAAGCACGGAACGGATAAAAGAGACGGTTGATCCTTTGCCGTTTGTGCCCGCCACATGAATGGCGCGAATGTTCTTTTCCGGGTGTTCCAGTTTTTCCATCAGCTTTTCCATACGGAGAAGGCCCGGCTTAACGCCGAACTTGAGTCTGCCGTGAATCCAACTGATCGCTTCTTTGTACGTATTAAACAATGAAATCCCCTCTTTTATACGACAAGGCGGTTTCTTAGGAAACCGCCCCGCTGTTTTATCAGCCTTTCAGCTCTGCAATCCGCTGCCGGACAGCTTCGCGTTTTGCCGTGTAGTCTTTCTCTTTTTCGCGTTCTTCTTCAATGACATGCTCAGGAGCTTTTTTAATGAATCCTTCGTTGCCGAGTTTTTTCTGAACGCGTTCGACTTCTTTTGTCAGCTTGTCGAATTCTTTTTGCAGACGGGCGATCTCCTCATCAATGTTAATCAGCCCTTCAAGCGGCAGAATGACTTCCGCTCCGGTGACGACCGCTGTCATCGCCTTGTCTGCCGCAGTGATATCCGTCCCGATTTTCAGCGTGCTCGGATTCGTGAAGCGTTCAACGTAAGAACGGTTCTTCTCAAGGCGGCCGGCAATGTCTTCGGTAGATGTTTTAATGTAAAGTTCAACCTGCTTGCTCATCGGCGTGTTGACTTCGCTCCGGATATTGCGGACAGAACGGATTAATTCAACGAGCAGTTTCATATCCGCCGCTGCCTCTTTATCCGTATGTTCCGGCACCGGAACCGGCCAAGAGCTGATCGTGATTGACTCGCCTTCATGAGGAAGGTGCTGCCAGATTTCTTCCGTTAAGAATGGCATAAACGGGTGAAGAAGACGCATCGTCTGGTCAAGCACGTATGCCAGAACAGACCGGGTTGTTTTCTTCGCCGCTTCATCTTCCCCGTACAGCGGAAGCTTCGCCATTTCGATATACCAGTCGCACACATCGTCCCAGATAAAGTTGTACAGGTGGCGTCCGACTTCACCGAATTCATAACGATCCGCAAGCTGTGTCACGTCTTCTATCGTTTCATTCAGTCTTGTGAGGATCCACTTATCAGCAACTGATTTTTCACCGGACAGATCAAGCTCGTCATACGTCATGCCGTCCATGTTCATTAATGCAAAACGGGAGGCGTTCCAAATTTTATTTGCGAAGTTCCATGTGGATTCCACTTTTTCATAGCTGAAACGGAGATCCTGTCCCGGTGAACTTCCGGTTGCCAGGAAATAGCGCAGGGAATCCGCTCCGTACTTGTCGATGACATCCATCGGGTCCACGCCGTTCCCAAGGGATTTACTCATTTTTCTGCCCTGCTCGTCACGGATTAAGCCGTGAATCAGCACGTCTTTGAACGGACGCTCGCCGGTAAACTCAAGACCTTGGAAAATCATCCGGGATACCCAGAAGAAAATGATGTCATATCCCGTTACAAGAACATCGGTTGAGTAATAACGCTTAAAGTCTTCAGCGTTTTCATCAGGCCAGCCCATTGTAGAAAACGGCCAAAGCGCGGAGCTGAACCATGTATCAAGCACGTCTGAATCCTGTTCCCAATTTTCGCTGTCCTCAGGCGCTTCAAGGCCGACGTACACTTCTTTTGTTTCTTTATGATACCAAGCCGGGATGCGGTGGCCCCACCACAGCTGACGGGAAATACACCAATCACGGATATTTTCCATCCAGTGCAGGTACGTTTTCTCGAACCGGTCAGGAACGAAGTGAACCTTCTCTTCTTTTGCCTGAAGGTCAACCGCAGCATCGGCCAGCGGCTGCATTTTGACAAACCATTGTGTGGACAGGTACGGCTCAACAACGGCGCCGCTTCTTTCACTGTGGCCGACAGAATGCATATGGTCTTCGATTTTAAAGAGAACACCGGATTCCTGAAGATCTTTGACGAGTTTTTTGCGGCATTCAAACCGGTCCATGCCGTTATATTGCAGCGCTTTTTCATTCATTGTTCCGTCTTCATTCATGACGAGAATCCGCTCTAAATTGTGGCGGTTTCCGAGTTCAAAGTCATTCGGGTCATGGGCAGGCGTGATTTTAACAGCGCCTGATCCGAATTCCATATCAACATAATCATCGCCGACGATCGGAATTTCGCGGTTTGTAATCGGCAGAATCACCGTTTTGCCGATTAAGTGTTTGTAGCGCTCATCTTCAGGATGAACCGCGACAGCCGTGTCGCCAAGCATCGTTTCCGGACGGGTGGTCGCGATTTCAATTGAGCCTGAACCGTCTGCTAACGTGTAGCGCAAATGATAAAACGCGCCCTGTACGTCTTTGTAAATCACTTCAATATCGGATAAAGCCGTTTTTGTGGCAGGGTCCCAGTTGATGATATATTCGCCTCTGTAAATCAAGCCTTTCTCGTACAGCTTGACGAATACTTCACGCACGGCTTTGTTCAGCCCTTCATCAAGAGTAAAACGTTCGCGTGAATAATCGAGTCCGAGTCCCATCTTGGCCCATTGGCTGCGGATGAAATCAGCATACTCTTCTTTCCACTTCCACGTTTCTTCTAAAAACTTTTCACGGCCGAGGTCATAACGGCTTGTGCCCTGTTCGCGGAGTTTCGCTTCGACTTTTGCCTGAGTGGCGATGCCGGCGTGATCCATGCCCGGAAGCCAGAGCACGTCATAGCCCTGCATGCGTTTCATACGCGTAACGATATCTTGCAGCGTCGTATCCCACGCATGTCCGAGGTGCAGCCTGCCCGTCACGTTCGGCGGCGGAATGACGACAGAATACGGCTGTTTCGTTTGATCGCTGCCCGCTTCAAAATATTTTCCTTTCAGCCAAAAATCATAGCGGCCTTTTTCAATCGCAGACGGATCATATTTTGTCGGCATTGTTTGTTCGTTTGTATCCATGATAACCCTCCAGCATGTTTAGAAATGGCTGAGCAACTAAAAAAGAGCCTTCATCCTGATAAAGGACGAAAAGCTCTTTCGCGGTACCACCTTTTTTCATGAACAGATTTGTTCATGCACTTAAACGGATAACGGGTGCGGCCCGAATTTCTCTACTGTATGTTCAAGAAATTATGCTCCCGGGCGACCTTCCAATGAGACGGCATAAGAAGCCTTTCAGCACAGTAGCTTCTCTCTCTTCATGCGTCTTTCTTGTACTCTTCCCGTTCAAAGCAGGTGTATTTATATCAGCTCATGATCTTATTTATTATGTTCTTTATTATAGTAAAAGTGTTTTTGATTCGTCAATCATCTTTTCCAAAAACCGCTGCCGTCATACATAAATGGGCATGCACCCCGCCCTTTCCCTTACATACGATACATAGAAAGGCGAATGTGAGGAGGAATTGCCCGTGAGAAAAAAATTCAATTCTTATTCGCTCCCCCAGTGGGCCAGACAGGTCCGCCTTGTATCCGTGCAAGTCATTATCCCGATTACGATCTTTCAGGGGATCAGGACGATTTTCTTCCCGACGACTTTTGATGTCCTGCTGCTTGCCATCCTGCTGTTTTTAGCGTGCGCCCTGCATTTGGAATGGATATAAAAAACGAGTCCCGTTATGAAGAGGACTCGTTTTCCGCTTTTATTTTTTTCTCCCGCTCAATCTGATGAACCTTCATGAGAAAAGGCTCAACATTTTTCATCTGCCAAAACGCTCTTAATAATTGCGTGCACTCTTCTTTTTCAGAGCCCCTTTGGCCGGTCTGATACCGTTTCAGCACTTTGTACATGGCGGACGGATAAGCCATATAGCTGAGAAACAGGCTGATTTCCGCTTCACGGAGCGGGAATGATTTGTGATACGTATAAAACCAGTCCAGACACTCCGGGCATGCTTTCGGATAGCTTCTGAACATTCTGGAGTAAAAGCCGAGCAGGTCGTTTTGCGGAGGGCCCAGCGCAGCTTTCTCGAAATTCGTGAAAAAGCCCGATCCCGCATCATTATACAGAAAGTGGCGGCTCGATAAGCTGCCGTGGTTGATCACCGCTCTCGTCTTGTCATGGTCCTTTGCCGCCTCAAACCATTCTTCCAGACGTTCCAGAGCAAAATTGACGGCGGAAACCGTTTCTGTAAGATACGTAACAGCCTGCAGTTCAAAAGGTGAAAGGTACCACTCTTTTTCCGCCCGGTCGGCGAATTGTTCATAGACAAGCTTATCATTTTCCCAATCTCTTTTCGTTGCTTCATAAAAGCCGCTGATATCTTCAGTCCGGATTTGGATGTCCCGCACAGTCGCGGAATGGAGCTTCGCGACCTCTTTAAAAAGGTAAACATGTTTTTGATCCCGTTCCTCTTCCTGATCGTACTGAAGCCAAGGCATTAAATAATAAGAATTCTCCGTCTGTCTTCCCGCAAAAAAATCGCCGGCATACGTGCGGCAGATCGGCACAAATGATCGGTAGCCCTTCTCCTCAATCTCAATCATAAGATCCGTAAATTCACTGCTGCGGGCCGGCTTGAGCTGTTTCAAAGCAAAAATGCCGTAGTTTGAGTAGACCTTCCAAACATGCGGGCTGACAGGCTCAATATACTCTGCCGCCAGCCCGTATTCCTGAAGCACTGATTGGACTGCTTCCATTCCATTCACCACATTTTTACGGCCTCTTTGTGCTTACGCATGGCTGTTATTATATTCAGGTATATACAGAAGCTGACCTTCTTCAAGCTCGTCATCAAACGATAAAGCATTCGTTCTGATGAGCTGCTGGGATGTTATGTCATATCGTTCACACACCCGGTCGATAGTATCTTGCTGCTGTACGATACAAATTTTCATTCTTGAAAACTTTTCTTCTTCCCTTGTAAATAATTTTGTCAAGTAATGAGAGTTGTCATTTTCCTTCTGCTCGGTTCCCGGTGCCGCTTCTTTATTCTTTCTTTCAGACTTAAGCGGCTCAGGCGGTTCAGCTTGCGCCGGCTCCTCAGGCGGCAGTTTGGAAAACTGAAAAGACAAATCGAGAGGCTTCCCGGTTTCCTCCTCCGGCTGCGCCATCTTCCTTACCTCAATTTCAAACCCTTCTTCATCATGAGCCTCTTCTTCAAGCAGCTTAGGAGCGCTGTAAAACTCCTCTTCCTGCCGTTCCGGAACGAACTCGCGATAAACGGGCGCCTGCTCTTCTTGAAAAACCGCAGGCTCATCTTCGTCTTCTGCCGCCTCATGATCACTCTGACGGAGAAGCGGCTCGGCCTCTGGCTGTTCTTCTTTTTGAAGGAAGGGCTGTTCCGCAATTTTTGGTTTTTCCGCATGCGGAGTCAGAGTGAACGCAGGGAAAACCGGCTCGTTATCATCTTTTGACTCTTCCTGCACTTCTGCTGAATCATCCTCAAATACAGGTTCATTCCTCACAGCCGACATGATTGCAGGCTCCTCAGCTTCTTCCGGCTCTTCTTCGTGTTGAAAGGAAACGGGAGGAGGAGGCTCAGTAAAGGAAACAGGTTTCGGCACCTCTTCCTGCTCCCTCAGAATCGGGGCAGTCTCCGGCTCTTCTTCTTCCTGCTCCCTCAAAATCGGGGCAGTCTCCGGCTCTTCTTCTTCCCGCTCCCTCAAAATCGGGGCTGCTTCCTGCTCTTCTTCCCGCTCCCTCAAAATCGGGGCTGTTTCCTGCTCTTCTTCTTCCCGCTCCCTCAGAATCGGGGCTGCTTCCTGCTCTTCTTCCTGCTCACTCAAAATCGGGGCTGTTTCCTGCTCTTCTTCTTCCCGCTCCCTCAGAATCGGGGCTGCTTCCTGCTCTTCTTCCCGCTCCCTCAGAATCGGGGCTGCTTCCTGCTCTTCTTCTTCCCGCTCCCTCAGAATCGGGGCTGCTTCCTGCTCTTCTTCTTCCCGCTCCCTCAGAATCGGGGCTGCTTCCTGCTCTTCTTCCTCCCGCTCCCTCAGAATCGGGGCTGCTTCCTGCTTTTCTTCTTCCTGCTCTCTCAGAAGCGGGGCTGTTTCCTGCTCTTCTTCCTGCTCCCTCAGAAGCGGGGCTGTTTCCTGCTCTTCTTCCTCCTGCCTGAGTAAAGGCGGGATTTCTTCCTCGTTCTTCTCTGTTTCTTGTGCTGCTTCTTCTGATACAGTCAAAGGTATTTCAGGCTCATGGCGTATCATTAATTCTGGTTCATTTTCGTCCTCAGAATGATGTCCGGCAAGATTGATCATTTCTTCTCTGGCAAATTCAGGCGCCACGTACAAAGGGATCTCCGGCTCTTTCGGCTCGGATTCCTCAAGCAGCCCTTCAATTGCCAAATCAGCTTGAATGGTTAAGATCCTTGAATCCGTCAGCTGATAATCAAAGGCATCAATAAATACGAAAACATCATTGAGGTGGCTCACTTTATTTTTCGGAATCGTGATGTCCACCGGGAAACAATGAATGAGCTCGGCCGTGCCATCCTCCCTCGCCCTCACTTCCTCTACATGCCTCAGCTCCCTATCAAGCTCTTCAAAATGACTGCTGTGATCTATGTTGTACTCGCCAGTAAGTTCTAATGATCCTTTAATTGAGACATAATCATTTACTTCCTGCACCCTGATGTCAGGGTCTAATGAAATCGAAAGTAATTCAGAAACTTCCTGTCCTTTTTGGAAACAGATTGATTCTTCAACAGAAAATTGCAATCGGTGATTATGCGGCAAGTTCATATCCTCCTTTCATCTAATCCATACAATTAGATGTCACTAAAGGTGTATGCCGCAATCCGGGAAAATATGATAATGGAGGCATTGAAAAAAGCCGATACAAGTCTTGCTTGCATCGGCTTTTCGGTATCAGCGGCTGATCGCCTGGAACACTTTCTCAGCGGCTTGAATGGTATTTTCAATATCCTCCATTGTATGCGCAGTGGAGAGAAACAATCCTTCAAATTGAGACGGCGGCAGAAATACGCCTGCGTCGGCCATCCCTTTATAATACTTGGCGAACAGCTTTAAATCAGAAGATTTGGCTGCTTCATAGTTAATGACAGGCTCATTTGTGAAAAAGAAGCCGATCATTGACCCCGCCCGGTTAAACGTGTGCGGAATGCCATGTGCTGCAGCTGCTTTTGAAATGCCTTCTTCAAGCATATCGCCTTTTTTCACAAATTCTTGGTAAGATTCAGGTGTGAGCTGCTGTAACGTCTCAAGTCCCGCTGTCATGGCAAGCGGATTTCCCGACAATGTTCCCGCCTGGTAGATCGGACCGCTCGGCGCGATTCGTTCCATAATGTCAGCTTTTCCGCCATACGCACCGACAGGAAGACCGCCGCCGATGACTTTGCCGAGACACGTTAAGTCAGGCGTCACGCCGAAATACCCTTGCGCGCAGTTATAATCCACGCGAAAACCGGTCATGACCTCATCAAAAATGAGCAGCGCGCCATACTGTTCCGTAATGTCGCGAAGTCCTTGTAAAAAGCCTTCCTGCGGCGGAACAACGCCCATATTGCCTGCTACCGGTTCAACAATGACCCCGGCAATATCTTCACCGTACTCCCGGAATGCGAGTGCAACGCTTTCCAAGTCGTTGTATGGAACGGTAATCGTATTCATTGCTATTCCTTCCGGCACGCCCGGGCTGTCCGGCAGCCCGAGTGTCGCCACTCCGGATCCCGCTTTGATCAGCAGCGAATCACCATGGCCGTGGTAACAGCCTTCAAATTTCAAAATTTTGTTGCGGCCGGTGTATCCTCTTGCCAGACGCAGGGCGCTCATTGTCGCCTCTGTGCCGGAGCTGACCATCCGCACGATTTCAACAGACGGCACACGGTCAATGACCAATTTGGCCAGTTCGTTTTCCACTTCAGTGGATGCCCCGAAACTTGTCCCGTTCTCGGCTACTTTTTTCAGGCTTTCAACGACCCGGTCGTTCGTGTGACCCAAAATGAGCGGCCCCCAGCTCAGGACGTAGTCGATATATTCATTGCCGTCAATATCAAAAATTTTCGATCCTTTTCCGCGCTGCATAAAGATCGGGTCCATATCAACTGATTTAAACGCGCGCACCGGGCTGTTCACTCCGCCCGGCATCAGTTTCTGCGCTTCTTTAAAAGCGGCTTTTGATTTTTCATAGCTTCTCATCTGCCTCAGCTCCCGTCAAATGAAATCGTTACTCAGCAAGCCATTTTGCTGCGTCTTTTGCATGATACGTCATAATCAGATCGGCTCCTGCACGTTTCATGCCCGTTAAAATTTCCAGCACCATTTCTTTTTCTTTAATCCAGCCGTTTTGGGCTGCCGCTTTCACCATGGAATACTCCCCGCTCACATTATATGCGACCAGCGGCAGGTGATGGCGGTTTTTCACATCACGCATAATATCTAAGTATGACATAGACGGTTTGACGATTAAAAAGTCAGCGCCTTCTGCCGCGTCTGATTCAGCCTCACGTAGCGCTTCCAGGCGGTTGGCCGGATCCATCTGATATGTTTTTCGGTCACCGAACTGCGGCGTGCTGTCAGCCGCGTCGCGGAACGGACCGTAAAATTCACTTGAATATTTCACGGCATAAGACATGATCGGAACATTCGTGAATCCTTCTTTGTCGAGCGCTTCCCTGATCACTGTGACAAAACCGTCCATCATATTTGAAGGAGCGATGATGTCAGCGCCGGCTTTAGCCTGGCTGACGGCTGTCTGCGCCAGCAGTTCAAGCGACTCGTCATTCAGGATTACTCCGTCTTTCACGACGCCGCAATGGCCGTGATCCGTGTATTCACAAAGACATGTATCAGCGATGACGATCATTTCAGGATAATGCTTTTTAATCTCAGCAATCCCTTTCTGCACAATGCCGTGGTCGTGAAAAGCCTGGGTTCCGCAGGCGTCTTTTTCTTCCGGCACGCCGAAAACGATGACCGACTTAATGCCGAGCGATATCAGCTCAGCCATTTCATCCTTTAACAAATCGAGTGATACATGATAAACCCCCGGCATGGAAGGAACTTCTTTTTTTCCTTCGAGTCCTTCAACGACAAATAACGGGTAAATAAAATCTGAAGGGTGAAGACGTGTTTCTTTTACTAAATCTCTCATCGCAGCGTTCGCGCGCAAACGGCGGTGTCTGTTAAATGTTTGATTCATCATTATCTATCCTTTCCCGACATGCTGCACATGACGTCCAGCATGCCTTCAATCGTGTAGGTGTCAGGCACATGGGATGAGATCCCGTATTCCAAGAGCGCTTTCTCTGTCAAAGGGCCGATGCTGATATAGCTCGCACCGCTGTTTTCCCACGCTTTTTCTCCGTCTCCGACCGCATGCATAAACGTATGCACCGCCGATGAGCTGGTAAACGTAATAAAATCAAAATGAGAGCGGGATGCAGCCCGTCTCAGCTCGTCCATGCCTTTTTCATCCTGAATGGTATTGTATAACACCCATTCCCTTATTTGATAGCCAAGCGGCTCAAGCTCCGCTTTTATGACATCGCGTGATAAATTGCCCTTTATCACTGAAATGGGTTCGGCAGCTGATGCGTGCCGTTTTAAAGTATCAGCCAGACATTCCGCCACATACTCGTCAGGCATCGCATCCGTCCGGGCTCCCCGCTCTTTCAGGGCGCGCGCTGTCTTTTCACCGACGGCTGCGATTTTTTTCCGTCCCGAAAGCGCAAGGCCGTGCTGATCAAGGTAGGAAAAAAAGAACCGGACACCGTTTACGCTTGTAAACACAAGCCAGCCCGGTTCAGAAAGGTCTTCCCGCAGACTGTCCGCACATTCATCCGGGAGCGCTTCCTGAAAAGCGATCAGAGAGGCGGAAACAGCCGTTCCGCCGAGCGCCTCCACTTTTTTTCGGAACGGTGCTGCCTGTCTTTTGTTCCGGGTGACGAGCACGGTCTTTCCTTGTAAAGGAAGGTCAATTGCCATCCTGATCGAGCTCCTGTTTCACGCTGTCGATTAGTGCTTTGGCTCCTTTTTCAGACATCATCGCCGCACAGCGTTTCCCGATTTCTTCCGGATCATGTCCCGCCGCTGTTTCTTTATAAATCGTCTTTCCGTCCGGAGACGCGACAAGACCGACCAATTCAACCTCATCCCGGTCATTGACGGACGCATACCCGGCTATCGGCACTTGGCAGCCGCCTTCCATCGCGTGTAAGAAAGCCCGTTCGGCTGCCACCGTGCGCTGCGTATACTCATCGGTAAATTGCGCAAACAGCTTCAAAAGCTCCTCATCCGACTCTCTGCATTCAATGGCAAGAGCGCCTTGGCCGACCGCAGGCAGACAGCGGTCCGGTTCGAGGAATTCAGATACGACATCATCTTTCCAGCCCATTCTCGAAAGCCCCGCAGCCGCTAAAATAATAGCATCGTAATCTTCCGTTTCAAGCTTTTGAAGTCTCGTATCGATATTGCCTCTGATCCACTTAATTGTAAGGTCAGGGCGTTCAGCAAGAATCTGGGCGCTTCTTCTTAAACTGCTGGTGCCGATGATGCCCCCTTCTTTTATGCCGTCCAGCTTTTGATGCCCTTTTGAAATGAGCGCATCACGCGGATCCTCACGTTTCGGTATGCAGCCTATGACAAGACCCTCAGGCAAAACGGCGGGCATGTCTTTCATGCTGTGAACCGCCATATCAATCTCCTGATGCAGCAGCGCCTGTTCAATCTCTTTGACAAACAAACCTTTGCCGCCCACTTTTGACAGTGTAACATCGAGGATGCGGTCGCCTTTTGTGACAATCTCCCGGATTTCAAAGTCATAGGAAGGATTCAATTCCTTCAGTTTGTTAATCACCCATTTTGTCTGGGTCATAGCCAGTTTGCTCCGTCTGGAACCTACCTTAATCGTTCTCATTTTCTTTCCTCCCGAATCTGTTTGGGCGCGTGCGTTAACTGAACCAATGGAATTGTGACAGGCTTCCGAGCAGGAAGTAATTAATCATCAGCACGAGAAAACATGCTGAATTCCATAACGCCGCCACTTTTCCCTGCAGTTCCTTAATCATTCTGATATATAAATAGTAGCTGTATAAAAGCAGCACAATAAACGAGCCGAGCACTTTTGAATCAAACCAGTACAGCGTTTCTAGCGACACATACGCCCAGATCACGCCTAATATCAGGCTCAACAGCAGCATCGGAACCCCGATGACATTTAAAACGTAAGCCATATAATCAAGTTTTGACAAATCTTCAATTCTCAACAGCCATTTTCCCCATTTTTTCTTCTTTAATAAAGAATATTGAAACTGATAAAGAAGCGAAAAGACAAAAGAAAGGGAAAAAGCGCCGTAAGACAGAATCGCCATTGTAATATGAATGACCAAAAGCTCTGAGACCAGCTGGCCGGAAAAGGCGGCCGAATGCTGATCCGTCGGTGAAAACGTATGGATCGCAATCATCGAGAAACCGATGACATTCGTGAAAAACACGATAAAATCAACCCGAAGAATCTGCGTGACCACAAGTGAAAGCGTGACAAGCACCCACGCATAAAAGTAAAGGGCCTCTGTAATATTCAAGACCGGAAATCTGCCCGTCTGCCACATGAAATAAGAAAGATAGACGGTTTGCAGAGTCCAGACAATAGAAAGCAACCAGAAGGCTATTTTTCCAGCCTTCCGGTTGTGTTGAAGAAAATCTATAAAGTAAAAAAGGACGCTTACTGCATAAATAACAATTGTCGCTTCATTAAGTCTTGCCATTGCTGTATCAATCATACAGCCCTCACTCACTTACAAGCGGACGTAAGCCCGTTTTTGCTTCTGCCTTTTGAAACGAATGAACCGTCTGGCGGTTATCCAGGCTTTTGTCCAGCTGGCGGCCGGCCTCTTCCTCAATATCGAAAATCTGCATAAACAGCTTCAGCTTTTCATCTGAATCCGCTTCAGCCGCAAGCTCTTTCGCTTTCAGAATCGGGTCGCGCAGCATTTGGTTAATGATGCTTTTCGTATGTTTGCTGAGAAGTTTTTTCTCTCTTACCGTCAGATGAGGCAGCTTGCGCTCAATGCTCTGCATCGTATCGGACTGGATGGACAGCGCCTTTTCACGCAGCGCCGAAATGACCGGCACGACCCCGAGCGTATTAAGCCACTGCTTAAACTCAACAATTGCCGCTTCAATAAACAGCTCGACTTTTTCAGCGGTTTCGCGGCGTTCTTGTAAGTTGGCTTCAACGATTCCTTCAAGGTCATCAATATCGTACAGAAAAACACCTTCAAGATCGTTCAGCGCCGGATCGAGGTCTCTCGGCACAGCGATATCCACCATAAATAACGGACGGCCTTTACGCTGTCTGCCCGCTCTCTCCATCATTTCTTTAGACACGACGAAATCACTTGCGCCTGTCGAACTGATTAAAATATCAGCTTCAGCAAGTGCATGTTCAAGCTGGTTTAAGCTGCGCGCTTCTCCGGAGAAACGGTCAGCAAGCGCTTTTGCCTTCAAAAACGTTCTGTTGATGACCGTTACTTTGCCGATACCCTGACCGTGCAGGTTTTCTGCGGCGAGCTCGCCCATTTTTCCCGCACCGAGAATCAAAATGTGCTTATTTGACAATGAGCCGAAGATTTTTTTCGCGAGTTCAACGGCGGCGTAACTGACGGAAACGGCATTGGCGCCGATATCGGTTTCGGCATGCGTGCGTTTGCCGACGGTCACCGCCTGTTTAAACAGCTCATTGAAAATGGTGCCGATCGTCTTTTCTGCCTGCGCCGTTTTAAAGCTCGAGCGGACCTGGCCGAGTATTTGCGTCTCTCCGATGACCATGGAATCCAAACCGCACGCCACACGGAATAAATGCTCGATCGCCGCGTCGCTCTCATAAAATTTCAGAAACGGAGACAGCTCTTCTTTCGGCAGCGAGAACCATTCGGATAAAAATGTCTTTATATAATAACGGCCGGTATGAAGCTGGTCGACCACCGCATATATTTCGGTGCGGTTGCAGGTTGACACGATAATGTTTTCAAGAACGCTTTTTTCTTCTTTTAAACGGAGCATCGCTTCTGCAAGCTCATCCGGCTGAAAACTTATTTTTTCGCGTATTTCAATAGGGGCGGATTTATAATCTACTCCCACAACAAGAATATGCATCGCTTTCATGCACCCCCGTACATCGCAATTTATTTATAATCATTCTAACATAGAATTTATTATTTATAATAATTATAACATAGTTTCTTCGGGAAAATGTGAACAGATTTCAAAAATGTTATGCTATAGTATAAAAAGCTCGTTTCCACTGTAATCATCATACTAAAAATCCTTTACTGCGGGTAGGTGACAGGATGAAAAAAACATCAATTTTATTACCGGGACTTCTGCTTGCCGCTTCATTATTCGCATGGCTTCAGAGCGGACAGGTTCACCTGTTTGCGAATCAGGGGGAATGGCCGGTGCTCCTTATGCTCTTGGGGGCCGTGCTCTTGTATCAGGGCAAAAGGGAAGCGGCCGGGCCTCACGTCCTGATCGGCATGCTTCTTTTCGGCATAGGTTTACACTTTTTCGCCAAACCTGAGCTCTCATGGTGGCCGGGAGATTTTGAAATGATTCTCTTCGTCTTCGGATTCTCCTTATTTGCGGCAGCCAGAAAAGAATATGTATACGAAGCGGCTGCCATGATTGGTTTTTCCCTCTTTTTATACTTCTTTAAACAAATTACGGCGTGGCTGGAGTCCGTCCATATTCCGACGGAACACTTCAAAACATACTGGCCGTATGTTTTCATCGGAATCAGCCTTTTATTATTATTTATCAAGCGGAACAAAACTATACGATAAAACCCAAAACGCACTGCGTTTTGGGTTTTTCATTACCGGCTGATCATTTTTTTAATGGCTCCCCATGCTTCATCTTTGCCTTTTTTCGTTTCAGAGGAAAATAAAATCAGCTCATCTTCAGGATCCATATCAAGCGTCTGTTTGACAACCTTTAAGTGCTTGTCCCATTTTCCTTTTGGAATCTTATCCGCTTTTGTCGCGATAACGATGACGGGAATGCCGTAATACTTCAGGAATTCATACATGTTCACGTCTTCAGCAGACGGCGCGTGCCTGAGGTCGACAATCTGCACGCAGGCTTTCAGCTCTTCGCGGGTCGTCATATAGGTTTCAATCATTCTCCCCCATGCTTCCCGCTCGCTTTTAGAAACCTTCGCAAATCCGTACCCGGGAACGTCGACAAAATGCAATTCATCATTGATGATGTAAAAGTTTAAAGTCTGTGTTTTCCCCGGTTTTGATGACGTTCTGGCCAAGTTTTTCCGATTGATTAATGAATTGATAAAAGATGACTTTCCTACATTTGATCTTCCCGCCAGCGCGATTTCCGGAAGCCCCCCATCTGGGTACTGCTCAGGTTTGACCGCGCTGATCACGATTTCTGACTTTGTGACTTTCATTTCTTCTCTCCTACTAAGGCATGTTCCAAAACGTCATCCAGGTGAGAAACGAATATAAACTTCAGTCCTTCTCTGACGCTTTCTGGAATATCCTCTATATCTTTTTCGTTATCTTTAGGGGCAATAATCGTGGTCAGGCCCGCTCTGTGCGCGCCGAGCGCCTTTTCTTTCAGTCCGCCGATCGGAAGCACGCGGCCCCGCAGCGTGATTTCTCCCGTCATACCGACTTCGCGTTTTACCGCACGGTCCGTTAATGCTGAAACGAGCGCCGTGGCCATCGTAATTCCGGCAGAAGGGCCGTCTTTCGGCACCGCTCCTTCAGGGACATGGATATGAATGTCATACTTCTCATGGAATTTCGGGTCGATTCCGAACTGTTCCGCTTTCGAACGGACATAACTGAAAGCGGCCTGCGCTGATTCCCGCATGACATCTCCAAGCTTCCCGGTCAGAATCAGCTTTCCTTTTCCCGGTGACAATGACACTTCGATTGACAGCGTATCTCCGCCGACCGTCGTATACGCGAGCCCCGTGACAACCCCGATTTGATCTTCGGTTTCCGCCTGTCCGTATCTGAATATCCGTTTTCCGAGATAGTCGGCCAGATTTTTCTCTGTAACCGTAATGCGTTTTCTCTCCTCAGACACAATGGCTTTCGCAGCCTTTCGGCAAATGGCGGCAATCTGGCGTTCAAGCGTTCTCACGCCGGCTTCCCTCGTATAGTAGCGGATGATGTCCGTAATCGCCTGATCCCGAATCTGCAGGCTGCTCTTTGTGAGGCCGTGCTCTTTGATTTGTTTCGGAAGCAGGTGGTCTTTCACGATCTCCAGCTTTTCGTTTTCAGTGTAGCCTGACAGGCTGATAATCTCCATTCTGTCTCTGAGAGGGCCCGGGATGGAAGCAAGGTTATTCGCAGTCGCGATAAACAGCACTTTCGATAAATCGAACGTCTCTTCAATATAGTGGTCGCTGAATGTGCTGTTTTGTTCCGGATCCAGCACCTCAAGCATCGCCGAAGACGGATCGCCTCTGAAATCAGATGACATTTTGTCGATCTCATCCAGGAGAAAAACCGGATTTTGTTTGCCGGCTTTTTTCATTCCCTGGATAATCCGGCCCGGCATCGCCCCGACGTATGTGCGCCGGTGCCCGCGGATTTCAGACTCATCGCGCACTCCGCCCAGTGAAATTCTCACAAAACGGCGCCCCATGCTCGTACTGATTGATTTTGCAAGAGATGTTTTACCGACTCCCGGAGGTCCGGCGAGACAAAGAATCGGCCCTTTCAGCGTTTTCGTCAGCTGTTTCACGGCCAAATACTCCAAAATCCGCTCTTTCACTTTCTCTAAGCCGTGATGCTCTTTATCTAAAATTTCCCCGGCTTTTTTTATATCAAGTTTATCTTCTGTTTCATCCGACCACGGAAGGGCGATGAGCCAGTCGATATAATTGCGGATAACAGAGCTTTCCGCTGAGCTTGACGGCACTTTTTCGTAACGGCTTAATTCCTTAAGCGCCGTTTCTTTGACACGCTCAGGCATGCCTGCTTCTTCTATCTTTTCCGTGAGCGACTGAACTTCGCCGGTTTTTCCTTCTTTGTCGCCAAGTTCCTTCTGAATGGCTTTCATCTGTTCACGCAAATAGTATTCTTTTTGAGTGCGTTCCATCGAACGTTTGACGCGCTGACCGATTTTTTTCTCAATCTCCAGCACTTCTTTTTCATTATGAATGGAACGAATGACCTTATTCAGACGTTCTTTAATATCCGCCGTTTCTAAAATGTCCTGCTTGTCCTTTAATTTCAGCGGGAGATGAGAAGCGACGATATCCGCCATTCTGCCGGGCTCTTCAATATCAGTCACAGCCGCATACGTTTCTGCGGAGATTTTTTTAGAAATTTTTATGTACTGGTCAAAATGGTCCAGCAGCGTCCGCATAAGCGCTTCGTCTTCCACGTCTTTTGAATCATCCTCATGCATCAGCTGTATATCGACCGAAGTATAATCTTCGAGTTCGGTGTATTCAAGGATCTGCGCCCGCTGAATGCCTTCTACAAGCACTCTGATCGTACCGTTGGGCAGCTTCAGCATCTGTTTAATTTTTGTATAAGTGCCGACGGCGAAAATATCCTCTTCACCCGGTTCGTCTATCGAAATATCCTGCTGAGTGGCTAAAAAAATCATATGATCATGCATCATTGCCTGTTCAAGAGCCTGAACCGACTTGTCACGGCCTACATCTAAATGTAAAACCATTGTCGGGTATACCAATAAGCCTCTTAAAGGGAGGAGCGGGATGCTGCGTTTTGTATCTTCTGCCATGTGACTGACACCTCCGTGACTTTAGTATGAACCATTATAATACAACTTTTTCATCGTTGTACAATTCCGGGATCGGGCTTTAATCGGCTTATCCGCCTGCCCTGTATATAAAACAGTCTCTTCGTAGTATACCCTTTCTTTCTGTTCTGAAAAAGGAAAAGATGTCCTCCATAAAAAAACCCCATTATAAAAATGGGGTTTATACAGATTCTTTATTCATTTGGATATCAAACGGTTTTTGTTCTGAAGGAGGGTCAACCAATATGACGTCAAGCACTTCCTGGAACGTTTTTACCGCTTTAATGGTGATTCCGTCTATTCGTTTCAGAATGGACTGCTGATTTTCATATGGGATAATGACCGTTTTTGCTCCGGCCTGTTTTGCGGCTTTAATTTTCGGAATGACGCCGCCGATCGGTTTGACAAGCCCCGTCAGGCTGATTTCTCCCGTCATCGCCACCGTATGGTCGATCGGGATGCGGTGAATCGCGGAAAAAATCCCCGCGGCCATCGCGATACCTGCTGAAGGTCCGTCAATCGGGCCTCCGCCCGGAAAATTGACGTGAATGTCATAGTCTGAAGGTTTGATGCCCATTGTGCGGAGAACCGTCAGAACATTTTCCACAGATCCCTTCGCCATGCTTTTGCGGCGGATCGACTTCGATTGGCTGCCGATGCTTTCTTCCTCTGCAATTCCCGTGATATTCAGGCTTCCTTTGTCCTGCGCAGGTGTGACATTCACTTCGATTTCCAGCAACGCGCCGCTGTTCGGCCCGTAGACGGCGAGTCCGTTCACGATGCCGACTTGCGGTTCATCGGCGATTTTCTGCTCATTTTTAGGTGTGAGCTGACTGGAATGAACAACCCATTCTATATCTTCTGTCGTGATTTCTTTTCTGTCCTCAGTCACCGCCATGCCGGCGGCGATCTGGATCATATTGACGGCTTCACGTCCGTTTCTCGTATATGCGGTCAGCACGCTGAGAGCTTCGTCAGAAATCTCTTTCTGAATTTTGTCGGCTGCTTTTTTCGCAACGATTTTAAGTTCATCCTTTTCCAGCTCGCGGAAAAATACTTCAAGACAGCGCGAACGGATGGCCGGAGGAATTTCAGTCGGCATTCTCGTTGTCGCTCCGATCAAACGGAAATCCGCCGGAAGCCCATTTTGAAAAATATCATGAATGTGATTCGGTATTTGCGTATTTTCTTCACTGTAATACGCACTGTCTAAAAATACTTTTCGGTCTTCAAGCACCTTCAGCATTTTATTCATCTGAATCGGGTGAAGCTCGCCGATTTCATCAATAAACAATACCCCGCCGTGAGCATGGGTCACAGCCCCCTGTTTCGGCTGCGGAATGCCTGCCTGGCCCATCGCACCCGCTCCCTGATAAATCGGATCATGCACTGAACCGATAAGCGGATCGGCAATCCCCCGTTCATCAAACCGCGCGGTCGTCGCATCAAGTTCAACAAAAACAGCCTGCTTTTGAAACGGTGACTGTTTATGTTTTTTCGCTTCTTCCAATACCAGCCGCGCCGCAGCCGTTTTACCGACTCCCGGAGGACCGTAAATAATGACGTGCTGCGGGTTCGGTCCGCAAAGCGCTGCTTTTAACGCTTTAATTCCGTCTTCCTGGCCGACAATGTCCTGAAAGCTTTTCGGCCGCACCTTTTCTGATAAAGGTTCTGATAAACTGATGGCGCGCATTTTGCGCAGCTGTTCCATTTCCTTTTTTGATTCTTTATCTATCGTCACTTTTTGTGTTCGCTGGTTTTTGAGCAGATTCCAAAAATATAGTCCGATGACTATCCCGAAAAACAGCTGTACAAATAATGCGATCCCTGTCCAACTCATGCTGGTCCCTCCTGAAAAAACGATTTATGTATCCAATTCATTCCTCTGTCCGCTAGTATCTCCCAGCAAAGCCCGGAATAAACATTTTCAGAAGGGTCAGGACAAGAAAAAAAACCTCCTGATCAATTCGGGTCAGGAGGTTTTGTCATGTTATGCTGATGTTTTATCTTGGCCGACAACAGTGCCGTCTTTTAATACAAGACGCGGCGCTTCACCGTCTGCGACTGTCGCTCCGGTAATGACACATTTTTCAATATCATCACGGGACGGCAGATCAAACATGACGTCAAGCATGATGCCTTCAATGATAGAACGCAGGCCGCGTGCGCCTGTTTTACGCTCGATCGCTTTTTTCGCAATTTCAGATAATGCCTCGCCTTCAAATTCAAGCTCGACATCATCAAGTTCTAACATTTTCTTGTATTGTTTGACGAGTGCGTTTTTCGGTTTAGTCAGAATTTCAACCAGTGCCGTTTCGTCAAGCTGCTCAAGGCTTGCAATGACAGGAAGACGGCCGATGAATTCAGGAATCAGACCGAAACGGAGCAAGTCTTCCGGAAGAACTTTAGAAAGCAGTTCTTCTTTTTCCAGGTCTGCCGCTTTATTATCTGAGCCGAAGCCGATGACTTTTTGTCCGAGACGGCGTTTGATGATTTGTTCAATGCCGTCAAATGCACCGCCACAAATGAACAGAATGTTGGTCGTATCGATCTGGATGAATTCCTGATGAGGATGTTTGCGTCCTCCTTGAGGCGGCACGCTTGCAACCGTTCCTTCAAGAATTTTCAGCAGCGCCTGCTGAACGCCTTCGCCTGATACGTCGCGTGTAATGGACGGGTTTTCAGATTTCCGCGCTACTTTATCGATTTCATCGATATAAATAATGCCTTTTTCTGCTTTTTCCACATCATAGTCTGCTGCCTGAATCAGCTTGAGGAGGATATTTTCTACGTCCTCACCGACATATCCGGCTTCAGTCAGAGATGTAGCGTCCGCGATCGCAAACGGAACGTTCAGAATACGCGCAAGCGTCTGGGCAAGAAGTGTTTTCCCGCTTCCAGTCGGTCCGATTAAAGAAATATTACTTTTAGAAAGCTCAACATCATCCACTTTACTGTTGGAATTGATGCGTTTGTAATGGTTGTATACCGCAACCGCAAGTGATTTCTTCGCCTGATCCTGTCCGATGACATATTCATTCAGAATCTCACGGATTTCCTGCGGCTTCGGAACGTCTTTAAATTCGACTTCTTCTTCTGTACCAAGCTCTTCCTCTACGATTTCTGTACAGAGCTCAATACATTCGTCGCATATATATACACCCGGTCCTGCAACCAGCTTACGAACCTGATCTTGCGTTTTTCCGCAGAACGAGCATTTCAATTGTCCTTTTTCCTCGTTGAATTTAAACATTCTTTCACCCCTTAATCTTGTCTCACTTTTTCTTTTACCTGAAGGGCAAAAGAAAACGGTTCTTGCTACGATCGAGTATGTATTGCATTTTACCATACTTTCCAGTAAGACGGTAACAATGTGTTTCGCACTTGCACATTCTATATGTATGACGAAAAACAGCCCGGCAATGACTATCTTGCCCCAAGAAAAAGAGTTATATCATAATTGTACAAAACAAGGCACGAATTAATCGCGCCCTGTTTTATTATGTCTATTATTATGAACCATATTAACGGTTTTCTACAAGAAAATCAATTGCTTTTCGAACTTTTAAATCTTCTTTCATCGCGTCAGTTGAACCGATTGCCTGCTTGATGTTTTCAACCGGCATGTTGTAAGCTTCAGCCATTTTAGTCAGCTCAGCTTCAACTTCTTCGTCCGTTACTTCAAGGTTTTCAGCTTGAGCGATCGCTTCAAGAGTCAGGTTTGATTTTACGCGTTTTGCGGCATCTTCTTTCATTTGCTCTTTTAACGCGTTTTCGTCTTGGCCTGAGAATTGAGTGTAAAGCTCAAGGTTCATGCCTTGCATTTGCAGACGCTGTTCGAATTCTTTCAGCATGCGGTCAAGCTCAGTGTCGATCATCGCTTGAGGAACATCAGCTTCAGCGTTTTCAGATGCTTTCAGAACAAGCTCTTCACGCAATTTAGCGTCAGCTTCGTTTTCTTTTGCTTCTTCAAGGCGTTTTTTTGTTTTCTCAGTTAATTCAGCAAGCGTTTCAACTTCTTCGTCAATGTCTTTTGCGAATTCGTCGTTAAGCTCAGGAAGCTCTTTCGCTTTGATTTCATGAATTTTCACTTTGAAAACAGCTGGTTTTCCGGCAAGCTCTTCAGCGTGGTACTCTTCAGGGAATGTTACTTCAACATCCTTTTCAGCGCCTGCTTCAAGGCCTGTTAACTGCTCTTCGAAGCCCGGGATGAATGAACCTGATCCTACTTCAAGTGAGTAGTTCTCAGCTTTTCCGCCTTCAAACGCTTCGCCGTCAACGAAACCTTCGAAGTCAAGAACGACTGTATCGCCGTTTTCAACAGCGCCTTCTTCTTTCACGACAAGCTCAGCCTGACGCTCTTGAAGCGCTTTAAGTTCGTTTTGTACATCTTCGTCAGTAACGGCAGTGTCATCTTTTTCGATTCCTAAGCCTTTGTAATCGCCAAGTTTCACTTCCGGTTTTACAGTCACTTTTGCAGTGAAAATTAAGCTTTCGCCTTTTTCGATTTTTTCAACATCGATTTCAGGGCGGTCTACAGGCTCAATGCCGGCTTCTTCAACCGCTTTAGGGTATTCTACAGGAAGTAAAATATCTAAAGCATCCTGGTAAAGAGCTTCAACGCCGAAACGCTGTTCGAATAAACCGCGGGGAACTTTCCCTTTGCGGAATCCAGGAATAGAAACCTGTTTTACTACTTTTTTAAATGCATCATCAAGAGCTGTTTTGAACGTATCCGCATCAACTTCAACCGTTAATACGCCTTCGTTGCCTTCTTGTTTTTCCCATTTTACAGACATGTGTTTCCCTCCAAAAATCTATTCAGGTTGTGTCGGTCTTCCATTCTAAAGCAATCCGCGGCTTTGTCAAAGAAAAAACCGCTTTGAATCAGAATCATTATGTAATGAACTGGCAGCCTGTCCAACCGTAATTCTCATTTCAGTTAAACCGCTATACATAAATACAACCACTATATTATAACATAACGCCTACCGCTTTCAACTATATGGTGTGATTTACAAATAAGAAATTTCTTCAATATCCTTAATCATCGTGCAGGCTTCTTCGAGTTCGCGGCTGTCAAACTCGTACATCATATGAAGTTCCTCCGGCTCAATGTCAATGCCGTGCATCTCGTAACCGACCTTATGAAGCGCAGCCGCCCATAAATCCGCGTTCAAAAACTCCGGCATAAAAGGGTGCAGAACGTACAGATGCCTTCTCCACAGCTCCTCGACGGCAGCGTATAATGTAGGGTTTTCATTGCCGAGCGTTTCATCAAGCACCCGGAGAACGCGGTGCAAAATCGGAGCCGCATCAGGCTGAACCGTTTCACTCGGAACCGCGGTCATTGAATCGCCGAATTTTGTAATATGGACCGGCTTGCTGTAGTCGTGCTCCGCCATCAGTGTCAAAATCATTGTCTTAATAAGAGGATGCGCGCCCGGATCTTGAAGAATCGTTTTTAAGAGACCCGTGTATTTTGCAATATTGCGGTCTTTAAGAGAATGAATCAGATTCATTTGTTCAGCGGGGCTGTTCAGCACTTTTTCCGCATCAAGAATGTCCTCGTATTCCTCCTCCCACGCCTCATCCTGCTGATCGGGATCGGTCATTTTGCGGCTGAATTCGAGCAGCCGGTAGAATTGCTCCGCACTTTCTGCGGGCAGCTGGTTTTCTTCCAGCACAGCTTCAATTGTGCTTTTGACTTCTTCATATTGTTTCAGCTGAATTAAAATGGTCATGTACACCTGCAGCACGGTGAAATAATGGCCGTACCCTTCATTCAGCATTTTCTCGCAAACTTGTTTTGCTTCTTCCAATTCCCCGAGTTCCAGAAAACAAATCGCCATGCCTAAATGTACGTCGGACTCGGTATCGCCGTGGCTTACCGCCTCTGAAAACAGTTCGAGGGCCTCCTCATACTGTTTATCCTTCATGGCGGCCATCCCTTTATCAACCAAGCGTTCTTTCAGACGGGGGAAAGGAATGATATCAGCTTTTTTCTTGTCATGCGTCATACTTTATTTCCTTTCAGGCGCTATTTTGTTCAAGTGTATCAACACGCGTCATGAAACACAAGAAAGGATGATGCACACGGTAAAAAAAGCTGCCGGACAGATGCCGGGCAGCTTTTTTCAGGCTTGAAGCCATGAACTCCTTTTCGATTCAAACTGCTGAATGTCGTCCTCCAGCAGAAGTGTTAATGAAATTTCATCATAACCGTTAATCAGCATTTCCTTCCAGTGAGGATCGACTTCAAATGAAATCTCTTTTCCTTCACTGTCATGAATGAGCTGGTTTTCCAAATCAACCGTCATGTTAAGAGACTGATTTTCATATTGGCCGGCGAGTTTTTTCCACTGATCATACGGCATACGGATGGGAAGCATACCGTTTTTAAAACAGTTTTGATGAAAAATATCGGCAAATGACGGAGCAATGATGATTTTGAAGCCGTAATCATCCAGCGCCCAAGGAGCGTGTTCACGGGATGATCCGCAGCCGAAATTCTCTCCGGCAATTAATATGGACGCGCCTTCATAGACTTTACGGTTTAATTCAAATTCAGGGTCAGGCTCACCGTTCTCAAGGTATCTCCAATCAAAAAACGCGAATCTGCCGTATCCGGTTCTTTCAATTCTTTTCAAAAACTGTTTCGGAATAATCTGGTCCGTATCGACGTTGATCCGGTTTAAGACGGCCGCTTTTCCCGTATGCGTTTTTAAAGGTTCCATCTTTTCGCGCACTCCTTACACAACTGTTTTTTCTTGATAAAACTTTCTTACATCGACGAAATGCCCGTGAATGGCCGCCATTGCCGCCATCGCCGGGCTGACAAGGTGTGTTCTCGCGCCTTTTCCCTGTCTGCCTTCGAAGTTGCGGTTGGAAGTGGAAGCGCATCGTTCCCCTTCAGGCACGACATCATTATTCATACTGAGGCACATGCTGCAGCCTGATTCTCTCCATTCAAAGCCGGCCTCGAGAAACACGCGGTGCAGCCCTTCTTCCTCGGCCTGCTGTTTCACGCTTTGAGAACCCGGCACCACAATGGCTCTGACGCTGTCGGCGACTTTTCGGCCTTTGATCATATCCGCAGCCTGGCGAAGATCGGTCATCCGCGAATTTGTACAGGAGCCGATAAACACATGCTCGACTTTAATATCTTCAATTTTTTGATTCGGTGAAATTCCCATGTATTCGTACGCGCGGATGGCTTCTTTTTTACCGTCTTCAGAATCAATCGTTTCCGGCGCCGGTATTTGGGCATCGACCGGAAGAACCATGCCGGGATTGACGCCCCATGTTACCATTGGAGAAATCTCGCTGCCGTCTAACACGATGGAATGATCGTATACGGCGCCCGGATCGGTTTTTAACGCTTTCCATTCTGCGGCGGCTTTTTCAAATTCCTCGCCTTTTGGCGCGTATTTACGGTTTTTACAGTATTCAATCGTCGTGTCATCTGGAGCGATCAGTCCCGCCCGTGCTCCCGCTTCTATTGACATATTGCAGACGGTCATGCGTTCGTCCATAGACATGTTTCTGAATACTTCCCCGGTGTATTCAATGACATATCCGGTACCGAATTTCACCCCGTATTTTCCGATGACCGACAAGATGACATCCTTCGCGGTCACTCCTTTTTGGAGCGTTCCGTCAACGCGGATTTCAAGCGTTTTCGGCCGTTGCTGCCATAATGTCTGTGTGGAAAGAACATGTTCCACCTCACTTGTGCCGATACCGAAGGCAAGCGCTCCGAACGCGCCGTGAGTCGATGTATGGCTGTCTCCGCAAACGATCGTTTTTCCCGGAAGTGTCAGACCAAGCTCAGGCCCGACCACGTGAACGATTCCCTGGTCTGCGCTGTGAAGATCCGCAAGACGGACGCCGAACTCCTCACAATTCCGTTCAAGCGCGGTTACTTGGCGCTTTGCGACTTCATCTTTAATGTCAAAACGGTTGACGGTCGGAATATTGTGGTCCATCGTCGCGAATGTGTTCTGCGGCCGTCTGACCTTTCTCCCCTTCTGCCTTAACCCTTCAAACGCCTGAGGAGACGTCACCTCATGAATTAGGTGCAGATCAATATAGAGAAGGTCGGGTTTTCCTTCACCGCTTTTTACAACATGCCGATCCCAAATCTTTTCGATGATTGTTCGAGGCATCATCTTTGTTTCCTCCCTCTACCTATGAACTAAGACCGCTTTCTTTAAAGCGTCACACTATAGATTTTGTATTCGAGCCGGCTAATGCGGCTTTTACTTTTTCAGTAATGTCATGCGTTCCGGCATATTGGCCGTCCCGGGCGATATCACGTGTACGGCTGCCGTCTGCAAGCACCTTTGCGACCGCCTTTTCCACCGCCTGAGCTTCGTTTTCAAGTCCGAAAGATGTTCTCAAAAGCATCGCCGCTGATAAAATCGCCGCAAACGGATTGGCCATCCCTTTACCGGCGATGTCAGGCGCAGATCCATGCACGGGTTCAAACAAGTGAAGACCTGAACTTGATAAACTGGCTGACGGCAGCATGCCGAGCGAGCCTGTCAGCATGGAGGCTTCATCGCTTAAAATATCGCCGAACATATTCTCAGTTACGATGACGTCAAACTGGCTCGGAGCATAGATGAGCTGCATCGCGGCATTATCGACAAGCATATGTTCAAGCGTCACATCAGGAAATTCTTTTGCGATTTCATCCGCTGTTTCCCGCCATAGCCTGCTTGAAGAAAGCACATTCGCCTTATCGACGGACGTCACTTTTCCTTTTCTGCCGGCAGCCATCTTAAAGGCTTCTCTTACAACGCGTTCGATTTCTTCTTTCTTATAAAAAAGGGTATCGACCGCTTCCTTTTCTCCCGCTTCATTGACATACTGTCTGCTCGGTTCTCCGAAGTAGAGGCCGCCCGTCAGTTCCCTGACGATTACAAAGTCGACGCCGCTGATATATTCTTTTTTCAGCGGAGACGCTTCAGACAGGCTTTCAAATACGGTCACGGGACGCAGATTGGCAAACAGGCCGAGTTTTTTTCTGATGCCAAGCAGGCCTTTTTCCGGTCTGAGCTCTGGAGGATTTTGGTCCCATTTCGGCCCGCCGACTGCCCCGAGCAGGATGGCGTCAGATCTTTCACAAAGAGCCACCGTCTCCTCAGGAAGGGGGTTTTGATGGGCGTCAATGGCCGCTCCCCCGATCAGCCCGTTTTCAAATTCAAATTCATGTCCGAATTGTTCGGCAACGCTTTTCAATACATCTGCCGCTGATTCCGCCACTTCCGGTCCGATTCCGTCACCGGGCAGCAAAGCAATGCGTTTTTTCAAATCAAACGTTCTCCTTTCTATTACGAGCCGACCGCAGTCTGTCTCTTTAATCCGTCTAAATTGCAATCCAGCACCAGCTGCCGGTTCACGGCGTTCAGATAAGCTTTAGCAGAAGCTTCCAGAACATCCTGCGCGATTCCCCGCCCTGATGTTTCTTTTCCGTTCACGGTCACTCTGACAAAAACTTGAGCCAGCGCGTCTTCGCCTTTCCGGTTGGATTGGATGCGGTAGTCTGTCAGTTCAATATTTTTATCGATGCAGCGCCCGAGCGTATTATAAACGGCTTCTACGCTGCCCGCCCCCGTTGCCGCCTCTTGAATCAGCTGTTCGTTTTCCTGATTTTTTAAAGAGACTGTTGCAGTCGGCACCTGAGACGTCCCGTAATGCACTTGCAGAGACAAAAATTCATAGCCGATTTTTTTGTCCGTCACTTTTTCTTCTAAAATAAGAGAAATCAAGTCATCATCGGTGATTTCTTTTTTCTTTTCGGTCAGTTCTTTAAACATCGTAAAAAATTTATTGATTTCCTCACTATCAAACTGGAATCCAAGCGCATTCAGGCGGTCTTTGAACGCATGGCGTCCGGAATGCTTTCCGAGTACGAGCGCATCAGCAGTCACGCCGACAAGTTCCGGTGAAATGATTTCATATGTTGATTTTTCTTTCAGGAAACCGTCTTGGTGAATGCCGGACTCATGTGCGAAAGCGTTATCTCCGACGATTGCTTTATTGCGGGGAACGGCCATGCCCGTCAGTTTGCTGACAAGATCACTCGTCCGCTTCAATTCATGAAGATTGAGGGATGAATCGGCTTGATGCGCGTCATTTCTGACATGAAGCGCAACGGCGATTTCCTCTAGCGCGGCGTTCCCGGCTCTTTCTCCTATGCCGTTAATGGCGCATTCAATTTGATCTGCGCCGTTCTCAATTGCCGAAAGTGAGTTGGCAACCGCCATTCCGAGATCATCGTGGCAATGGGCTGAAAGCTTTACCCGGCCGATATTCGGAACGTGTTCCTTCATATATTTAAAGATGTTTCCGTATTCAGCCGGCGTCAGGTAACCTACAGTGTCCGGCAGGTTGATGACGCTCGCGCCGGCATCAATCACTTTTTCTACGATTTCAGCCAGAAACGGAAGTTCGGTGCGGCATGCGTCTTCTGCTGACCATTGAACGATCGGAAAGCGTTCTTTTGCATACTTCACCATTTCAACCGCTTTTTCCTTAACCTCTTCCCGCGTCATTTTCAGCTTATGCTTCAGATGAATGTCAGAGGTGGCGATAAAGATGTGAATCCGCGGGCTGGCCCCGTCTTTCAGCGCTTCCCAGGCTGCGTCGATGTCACCTTTGACAGATCGGGCAAGCCCTGTTACCGAACAATTTTTAATCGTTCTTGCGATTTCCTGCACGGCTAAAAAATCACCTCGGGATGAAGCGGGAAATCCCGCTTCAATAATGTCCACCCCGAGTCTTTCAAGCTGCTTGGCTATCGCCAGTTTCTCCCGGGAATTGAGGTTGACCCCGGGGGATTGTTCACCGTCACGAAGGGTCGTGTCGAAAACATTAATTTTGCGCAACGGAGACCACCGCTTCCTTCTTTTTGCCTTGTTTGACAAACGGCATCATTTCACGAAGCTGTCTGCCGACCTTTTCAATCTGATGCTCGTTTTCACTTGCATTGATCGCATTGAAACGAGGACGGTTCACTTGGTTTTCCACGATCCATTCTTTTGCGAATGTACCGTTTTGAATATCCGTTAATACTTGTTTCATCGATTCTTTTACCTTCGCATCGACTACGCGCGGTCCTGATACAAAGTCTCCCCATTGAGCCGTATCGGAGATAGAGTATCTCATGCCCGCCAATCCTTCTTCATACATCAAGTCTACGATCAACTTCAGTTCGTGCAGACACTCGAAGTATGCGAGTTCAGGCTGGTAGCCGGCTTCTGTCAGCGTTTCAAAACCCGCTTTGACAAGCGCTGTTAAACCTCCGCACAGAACAGCCTGCTCACCGAACAAATCCGTTTCCGTTTCTTCCTTAAATGTTGTTTCAAGAACGCCCGCACGCGCTCCGCCGATTCCTTTTGCATAAGCAAGAGCCGTATCTTTCGCTTCGCCTGATACATCCTGGTAGATGGCAAACAATGCCGGTACGCCCGCGCCTTGTTCATATGTTCTTCTGACAAGGTGTCCAGGTCCTTTAGGGGCGACAAGGAATACATCCACATCAGCAGGAGGCACGATCTGATGGAAATGGACGTTAAATCCGTGTGCGAATACCAATGACTTGCCCGCCGTCAATTCATCTTTGATTTCAGATTCATATACTTTTTGCTGCTGTTCATCCGGAAGAAGAACCATAATGATATCAGCCTGGGCAGCCGCTTCTCTTACCGAAAAGACTTTATGACCGTCTTCTTGGGCCTGTGTAAATGATTTGCCTTGTCTGACGCCGACAATGACATCAATTCCGCTTTCTTTTAAGTTCAGCGCGTGTGCATGACCTTGTGAACCGTAACCGATAATCGCTACTTTTTTACCTGCCAATACGTTCTCTTTGATATCACCGTTATAATATACTTTTACCATTTTAATCTCTCCCTTTTTTGTGTTATACAATTGAAATTGTTTTATTGGATGACGCCTTCTGCTGGGTTCCCCTCGCAAAAGCCGTTGTGCCCGTTCTCGCGATTTCTTTAATTCCGTAAGGTTTGAGAAGCTCTATGAGCGCTTCGATTTTATTAGATTCGCCGGTAACCTGAACGACGATGCTGTCTCTTGAGACATCAACGACGGAAGCTCTGAACGGCTCAATGATTCCATTGATTTCCGTTCTGGCCGACGGTGCGGAAACAACTTTGATTAATGCCAGCTCACGCTGTACAATTGATTGGTTTGTAATATCCGTCACTTTCAGGACGTCAATTTGTTTGTTAAGCTGCTTTGTCAGCTGCTCTACGTCATTTTCGCCTTCCACATGGACGACAAATGTAATCCTTGAAACACCGCTTGTTTCCGTGTGGCCTACAGTGATGCTTTCGATATTATAGTGTCTTTTTGTAAACAGGCCGGTGATCCGGTTTAATACTCCCGAGCGGTTGACCACCGTTAATGTGATAATGCGTTTCAAGGTTTCACCCCCACCATTTCATGAAGTCCTTTACCCGGCGCAATCATCGGGAATACTTTCTCGCTTTTGGCGACCCGGACGTCAATAACGGCCGGTTCTTTTGATGAAAGCGCCTTTTTAAGCTCTTCTTCCGCCTCTTCTTCCGATGAAATCCGGACGCCTTTAATGCCGTAGGCTTCTGACAATTTGACAAAGTCAGGCTGCGCCGAGAATTTGGATTCAGAGTAGCGTTCTTCATAGAAGATTTCCTGCCACTGTCTGACCATGCCCAGACATTCGTTGTTCAAGATAACCACTTTGACAGGAAGATTCAGCTGCCGGATGACATCTAATTCCTGAAGGGTCATCTGAAAACCGCCGTCTCCGAGGATGGCAACGACCGTGGCGTTACGATCGGCCAGCTGCGCTCCGATAGCCGCCGGAAGGCCGAAGCCCATTGTGCCGAGTCCCCCCGAGGTCACCCACTTATCAGCCTTTCGGAAAGGATAAAACTGAGCCGCCCACATCTGGTGCTGGCCGACATCCGTCGCCACAATCGCCTCACCGTTTGTGAATTGGTGAATATACTCAATCAGCTTTTGGGGTTTCAAGCCCTCTTCTCTGTTGTCTGTATACCAAAGCGGATATTCTTCTTTCCATTCTGAAAGCTGCTGTTTCCATTCCTCTGTCTGTCCCTGTTTTCCGTTTTGCTTCAATAATTCCTGAAGGACGATTTTACTGTCGCCGACCACCGGAATCTGCGTTTCGATAATTTTTCCGATTTCAGCAGGATCAATATCGATATGCGCCACTTTGGCCGATTTTGCAAAATGCTTCAGATTTCCGGTCACGCGATCATCGAACCGCGCTCCGATGCTGATCAACAAGTCACAGTGGTAAAGCGCCATATTCGCTGTGTATGTGCCGTGCATCCCCGCCATTCCCAGAAAAAGAGGATGGTCTGCCGGGAAACCGCCCAGACCGAGGAGCGTGTGCGCTACCGGAATTTGCTGCTGTTCGGCATAATTTTTTAAATCTTCTGAAGCTTTACCGTGCAAAACACCCGCTCCGGCTAAAATAACCGGCTTTTTCGCACTGCTGACAGCTTCCACGAGCTTTCGGATCTGCAGATAGTTAGGCTCTTTTACAGGCTGATAACCCGGAAGGCTGATCTCGTGATCATATCTGAACTCTCCTTCAAATGCTGCGACATCCTTCGGTATATCAATTAATACCGGACCCGGTCTTCCCGTCGTGGCGATATGGAATGCCTCTTTAATCACACGGGGGAGATCTTCCGGACGGCGGACTTGGTAGCTGTGTTTCGTAATCGGCAT
The DNA here is from genome assembly GCF_051034795.1 of Bacillus sp. jun7. NCBI lineage: Bacteria > Bacillati > Bacillota > Bacilli > Caryophanales > Bacillaceae > Bacillus > Bacillus sp. jun7. Next base: position 3,631,333 of record NZ_CP093219.1, on the reverse strand, counting down.
CGTAATTCCTAAAATGTCGGCTTCCTGGAAAGCGTCGCTGCCGATGACCGAAGTGGCCACCTGACCGGTAAACACTACGAGCGGCAATGAATCTATCATCGCATCCGCAAGACCGGTAACTAAATTTGTCGCTCCGGGTCCGGAGGTAGCAATCACAACCCCCGGCTTTCCGGAGACTCTCGCATACCCTTCTGCCGCGTGAATCGCGCCTTGCTCGTGGCGGGGCAGGATGTGAACCAATCCCGACTGATACAGCTTATCGTAAATCGGAAGGACGGCTCCCCCCGGATAGCCGAAGATCATCTCGACATTTTCTTTCTTTAATGATTCAATCAGCATCAGAGCCCCGTTCATTGTTTTTGTACATTCGGCAGACAAAGAATCCGCCTGTACATTTGTGCCCATTTTCAGTTCCTCCTTTTCAATGTTCCCTTCTAAAATCCAATTCATAAAACGCAGCGCCGGCTGACGCAAATAAAAAAGCCTTCCCACCCACATTCAGCCAAGCATTTCATGCGATAGCCAAAAGGGGCGAAAAGGCTTTGCTCTCCGCGGTACCACCCTTGTTTACGGTCATATGCAGACCGTCTCATGGATAATGATTATCCGTTTTGATAACGAGTAAACATTGCGTTCACTCGGCCGAGTCCTACTCTTTACATTTCAGACCGGCACTCTGAGGGGAGTTCACTTTGATTTGTTTTACCGGCTCTCAGCGTTACCGGCTCTCTGTGAAAAACTTCAGCAAAGCTACTTATCCTCTTCTGCGCTTTTTATTATGGCAGCTCTTTTATTAAAAAAGAACCTTCACTTGTTTGTTTTTTCAGTGTTTTATGATTTTTCTTTTTAGCGTGAATCATTTATTTATTTTTGTTTGAACTCATATTACGCCCGTTTGCAGGCAGTGTCAACAGCATTTTTATAATTATTAGACAATTTAGATTAATCAATCTACTTTGTATACGCTTTCATTACTGGTACAAAGGGATCTGTAAATATTAAAAGTTTTTATCATTTTTTTATTAATCTCTCAAGATTACATGAAATTTTTCCGTTCATATACGAATATGTCACATTTTATTACACAATTTTTCTCTGTCCTTCCGGCATGCTTGTCAGATATTCTGTTCGATTGAACAGGCTCTTTCTACAGACATACGCATACACTGTTCTTATCTCGTAAGAAATGAGTGATGTCATGAATAAGATGTTATCAGGCATGCAGGGCCTGCCTCCTGGATTTCCGCCTTTACCGGTCTTACCGCCGCAGTCTTATTATCCTCCGGCCCCGATGCATACAGCACCATATCAAGGCGGCCCTTCTTTTCAGCAGGGATTCCCGTCATCCGGATACGGACAGCAGACCCCGCAAAGCACGCTGTCATTCGCCGGACAGCAATTCGTCCCATACCCTTATACATCCGGGTACTACGGCCAATCCTTCAGTGACGTCGGCGGAAGCCTCGGCGCCGGGGCACATCCCGGCGCGCTCGGGGGCGGTTTCAGCGGCCATGCCGGGGGCTTCAGCGCTCCGAGCGGATTCAGATGATACAAAAACCGGTCTCACACGGCCGGTTTCTTTTCTTATTCACAGAGTATAACGGTCATTCCATTGATTCATTTCCTGCTCCGTATAGTAATCAGCCCTTGAAACCTCAACAATGATTAAACCGCATTGAGTGATTAAAAATTGTTTCAGTTCCTCAAACAGCTCGTCTTTTCCGCAAAAGATTGTTTCTATATTGTGATTTTTATATGCAAATGCGTACTTCAAAAGCTAATTCCTCCTGCTGTCTTTCTATCAATCATTGACAAAATGTATGATAGAAATTAGATAATTTATCACTCAAGGGCGCCTTAAGTATCTTTATACATATATTTATTATGGTAAATATTACATTAAGTTTCATTTATATTAAAATTACTTTACAATTTTCATCAAATACGGAACTTTTGTTTCGTAAAATAAAATACAAAAAAACCTCAAGCCCATTGTCAGGGCTTGAGGTTTTTATACGTCCCAGGAGAGATTCGAACTCCCGACCGACGGCTTAGAAGGCCGTTGCTCTATCCGGCCTTCATCCTTTACATATCGCTATCGTTACGTTCATGTATAACGGTCACTTTCCGAACTTTGACCGATTGACTTACTTTCTATTATATTTGCTTACACTTTATAATTCAAGCATTCATATAGTAGAAAACAACCCTATTTAAAAGGTAAAACAGTTGTACTTAAATCTGCTATAAAACGTAAAGGTATTTATTTAAAGGAGTGGTTTCATGAGAGATAACAAAGAATGCTGTCCCTATTGCGATGCTGATGCAACCCACGATAATACCTGTAACACCAAGTAAGCTATGAAAGAATCGATGAGTCATTGTGTATACAACAATGGCATATCCATTTCAACAATATGTACTTTAATGCTCTGTGTGATATCTTTCCACTCGTTTAAAATCCTCTCTTTGTTACGACCTAGCCTATCTAATGAATGTATGTATAACGTATCTCCTTTTCGCAAACGCAATTTCAAAGCTTGGTATTGAGGTCTATTGAAGTCTTTCCCGATTTGCTTATCGATATGTATATCACGCTCATCAATTCCAAGAGCATACATACTATCCAGTTGTCATGCTTCATTTTGGTCTCTGCTGCTTACTCTAACGTGTCCAAATTCTTTGTTGTCCATAATTGATTCCACCTTGAGGCATCGGTATCTTTTCTTTGATATCACTTATAAGTCTACACCCTCTGCTATCGATATTATTATCGAACTCGAATAGGGTTTCACTGCAACTCTTATTACTTTACCATGTTAAATCACATTGAGAATCTGAGTCGTATCGAAAATTTACCGATTGTAGTTTGTGAATGAGAGTGGTTCTGTATCAAACCAATACCACAACTTGGCATGTATACAACCATAAAAGACACCCAATTAATTTGGATGCCTTCTTATAACTATTTTACTTGTTCTTGTAGCACTTCTTTTAGCAATTCAACAGCACTTTCTTCACTTGGAACATTTGTTCCAAGTACGCCACGAAAAGCTTTCGAAAGGATGCATTGTTTCAATATGTCCAACTCAGATTCGAGTTGAAGATTGAATTTTGAATAATTGTCCTTAGCGAAGATATCATCCAAAATGTTTACAATAGCATCTTGTTCCTCTTTAGGAGGTAGAGGAAATGGATAGTTCAATAAAAATTCTTTTGGCACTCGTTGCTGACCAACCGCTCCCGTCATTTCTCTCTTAGCTTCTGCCCTAAACCTTTGTGAACGAACCAAATAGTGAATATACTGTTCATTCACATACTCAGAAGTACGTAAAACATGAAATTCTGTTGAACCATAGCCAAATCCGTTTTTTAATTGTCTAGCTATAGCTGATTTTCCATTTTCCATACAAGGGGTAATCTTAGCAAACAGTACATCATTCTCTAAAAAAAACGTATAGCCTTTTTTAACTTTTCCATATTCTCTTTCTTCTGGTTCTTCGATTTTACCAGTTTTATCACTCACTGCAGGCATCGGTATAAATGTACATTTTTGTTCTTCAGATACTTCATTTAACTTTTTCTTTGGGGGATTTACTTGTACAACTTCTCCCAGCCTGACCCATTTCCATTTACATGGAATATACTCACTTTGCTCTTCAATAATCTCGAATTTTTCAGGCTTAATTAGACTAATTATTTTATCGTATAACACTTCTGCATTTTCTATATCAGGGTGTTCTTCTCGCCACTTCCTCGTCAACTCTCCCCTAAACGCCTTATCCAAAATAGCCGCTCGACGAAGTTCAAACGTTTTCTTCGCTTCCTCAATCAACTGCTTTGCTTCTTCAATTTTATTTAAAAGGTGCTCTATTTTGTCAACAATCCGTTTTTGCTCGTTTATAGGGGGGAGAATATACGGAAATTCTTTAATAATTGTCTGAGAAATATTTGGCTGTGCTCCACCTTTACCTCTATTAATAAGGTTTTTTCTTTGAGTTAGAAAATAATAAAACATAAATTTTTTATCCGTCAAAGCATACGGAACTCCCACCGCACAAGCTTGATTAGTGGCAGCATCTATTCCTAAGATTCCAAGTTTACCTATTGTCGCACCATACATGGCAATAGCCACTGAATCTTTTGGAAAGAGTTTTGCACTAGATTTTTTGAGTCCTTCTTCTGTAATTTTTTCTTCCGAATCAAGTATAACAGTATCTCTCAACTCACCTGTTTTTAACCAAGGTATGTTTCCATTATAATACTCTGAATTTTTTCGGGAAGGTGTACCTCCAGAACCCCATTTAGCAACAAATTCTGACTTTACCCATACCCAATTCTCAGGAACTTCGTGCGTCTGCCCATCCTCTGGCAATAATACTTCTTCTAATAACTCATCGACGGTTTCTTTCTTCTTACTCACTGTTTGACCACCTCATCCTCTTCAACAGCACGTAACTCCTCAACTACTTCACCTAATAAATCCATTGCTTGTTGAAGTTTCGCAATCGCCTCTTCTGCCGATTCAATAGGGTCTGGTAGGTTTTCATATGATGATAAAGACTCGTCAGCAATCAATCCGATATCTAGACTGTCATTCTTCTTTGCAATTTCTTCTCGCGAAAACTTGTTCCAACGTTCATCTTCCACTTTCGATCGGTCTTCTGCCACATATGCCTTCATGAAGTTTTCAAAATGAGCCATCGTTAGCTGATTACGTTTTCCAAATGAAGACATATTTGTGCGAAGGTCATAGACCCAAACATCTTTCGTGTTATCTTGGTCTGTTGTTCCCCTTGTAAAGAATAAGACATTCGTTTTTACACCTTGCGCATAAAAAATTCCTGTTGGTAAGCGTAAAATCGTGTGTAGATTACACTTGTTCATCAAGTCACGACGAATTTGTGCGCCAATACCACTTTCGAACAACACGTTGTCGGGCAAGACAACCGCTGCTCTTGCATTTCCATCATCTTTTAAAGCGTTATAAATCAACTGTAAGAAATTCAACTGTTTATTCGATGTTTCAAACGTTAAATCGTCACGGGATACCCGTTCCCCGCCTTTTTTTGTACCGAACGGCGGATTTGTTAAAATAACATCAAAGTTCTTCATCCATTTCCCGTTGCCCGATAACGTGTCTCCTTGTTCCAAACGACCTTCGATATTATGAAGCAACGCATTCATGAGTGCCAGACGATGCGTATCTTTAACAAGTTCCATCCCTACAAAGGCTTCTTTCTTTTGGAACTCGGCTTCTTGTGGTTCTATATCAAAGTAATCATCTGTTTGATTCTTTAAATATTGGTCTGCAGCAATCATGAAACCGAATGTTCCAGCTGCAGGGTCAGCACACCGCTCACCAATTTTCGGGTCAATTAATTGAACCATCACATCAATTAATACACGAGGTGTGAAGTATTGCCCCGCTCCCGATTTCTTTTCACTGGCATTCTTCTCTAACAATCCTTCATAAAGATTGCCCAGTCCTTCTTCTTTTGCATTGTACCAATCAAGGGCATCAATCGATTTAATAATCTTCTCTAAGTTTTTCGGCTCAGCAATACTTGTAGAAGCATCACTGTATATTAGACGCAGCCGCTCATTTTCACTGCTTCCTAATTCAAGTAATAATCGCTGATAAAATGTCTTTAATTCCAAACCTTCTTTTTCTAACAAATCATCCCATCGATATCCTTCTGGAATCACACCTTCTGTTTCCTGCTCCTTCATCATTTTGAGGAATAATAAGTAGGTTAACTCTGTTACATATTGCTGATAGGTAATCCCATCATCACGTAACACATTACATAAATTCCATAGTTTTTGAACGATTTCTTGGTTGTTCATTTTTCAGCCTCCTGCTAACTCCGAGTATATTTTAATGTTGGATTCTCATTCAAACCTCATTAAAGTGAAAATCAAAGATAAAGTAACTTATCTATTATAACTGAAAAAGTGCCCCTATGAAGAGGCACATTGTTAACTAATATAAAGGTTCTCATTTATAGTGGTAACAACCGTATCAATATAGTCACCGAACTCCCGCTTCAGCAATTTATAGCCGCCCGGAGTTTTAAATGGTTCTTCCGAGAATGCCTCTTCTGCAGTCGGTGCTAATACAGGCACTTTAAGTAATTGCTTTTCTATTCTCTCTAACCATTTCTTCTGTCTTGGAGTCCAATCATGCAGTGAATACACTTTTTGCATCGCTTGTTTAATACGTGCTTCATGGGCAACTAGTGCTTCACCTAATGCAGCTTGGCGAATAAAGCTAATAATGTCTGCTGCAATGTCTTCATTTTTTGTCTGCTTCCAAGCTGTCTGCAAATGCGATTGCTTAAAGCCTTTCGTTTCTAGAATGGTAATAAGTTCTCGTAAATCCTGCCTTGTTAAATCTTTCGGTCGTGTGCAAATAAGATGAAGAGCGGGAATTTCATTAATATTTTCTTGGATAAAACGAACGAAACCTTCTAAATAATCTTCTGGTCTCTTGTTTCCTTCACCATATCCCCGAACCACATCTGTTACTTCATCCTCTTTGTTGGAGATATATCGTTTCTCGCCTTTTACCCGATAGGCTTCCATATATTCAAATAACATGTTGTGCTGTTTTGCTTCTTGCGGAGTATATAACTGAATTTCTTTCGCCCACTCATCCACATTTTTTCCATTCGACAATTCTTCAAACTTTTGTTTTCCTTCTTCATTCAGCCTTTGCTTGCGACGCTGAATTTTCGCTGCCAATTGGTTACGATAAAACGAAGCTTCATCTTCTGCAGTAGCATTGGCAAGTGATTCATATAGTTCAACGATACTGTAATTTTGTTTCTTTACAACAGGTTTCATCTCCGTATAGCTTTGCAATTTATCGTAGATGCCCACTGCATCGTAAATGTTAAAGTGTGTTTTTCCAATGTCGGGACAAAGACGGGTTGCACGTCCAAGCATTTGGTCATAAAGAATACGAGACTGTATACGCCGTAAGAATACTAGATTTGTTATTGGAGGAACGTCAATGCCTGTGGTGAGTAAATCAACCGTTACAACGACATTTGGCAGCCGCTCGTTCTTAAACCTTTTAATGGCATCTAATGGCTTATAGATATAGCCAGTAATTTTCATAATAGCATCATCTTCAATTTCATCGCCACGTTCTTTAAAGGCTTCCTTTAATAACCGAACAACCAAATCTGCGTGTTGGTCAGTGGCTGCAAAGATAAGAGTTTTCTCTTTTCCTGTCGGATCAATGTATTCAACCAGTTTGTTTAGAACCGCCCGATTAAAAGGTTCAGTAATTACCCGTTTATTAAACTGCTCAACCTCAAAATGAATGGTATCTTCCATTTTTTCTAGTTGAATCTCGCCTTTATCAACATCATACACTTCAACTTCTTCGTCTTTTTCAAGAGTAATGCCGACTTGTGAAAGTTCTGTCTTAAACAGATATGGTGGTTCATGGTCAACTAAGTAGCCATCCAGAACCGCTTCACTATAAGAATACTTAAAAATAGGCATACCAAAAATCTCTGTTGTATGAAGAGCTGGTGTTGCAGTAAGTCCTAAACATGCCGCATCAAAATAATCAATTACACGTCGATATTGGCTAATATAATCATTTTGGTCACGGAATTTCAATTCTTCCTCTGACATTTCTTTGTCACTTGTATAGCCACGATGTGCTTCATCTACAATGATGAAATCATACTGCCCGACACTTGGAAGCTTTTCGTTATCGCTATAGAAAAGTCTTCTAACCATTCCCTGCACCGTCGCAATTTGCACCTTCGTTTCAACTTCTGGAGACATGTCTTCTAAAGACTTCACATCGTATATATCAGCAAATGAGTAGCCTTCAATTTTTGTATCCTTAAGTGCATCCTCTGTCTGTTTTCCTAACGAATTACGGTCTACAAGGAAAAGAATACGACGACATTTTTTGGACTTAATTAAGCGATACATGAGGGCGATAGCTGTACGAGTTTTCCCAGTTCCAGTTGCCATCGCAATAAGCATTCTTCGTTGCCCTTCTTTTAATCCCTCTTCAGCGGAAAGTACCGCTCTTTGCTGATAATGACGCAAACCAAACTTCGTAATATCCTCTTCTTCTAATCGTTTATTCGCATCCTTATCATCTTGACTAAGAAGAAGCTGCAAGTCGTCAGGTGAATGCCAGCCTTCTAATGGGCGAGCATGTTCTAACGGTTTACGTGAATCCCAAAACCAGATGCCCGACTCTTCTTGAAGTTGTTTCAAGTATGGTCGGCCGTTCGTTGCGTATAAGAACGGCACCTTATATTCACCTGTTGTAGGTGTGATGACTTCATCTTCGACTTGTGCCGCATTTTTTGCATACACTTTTGTTTGACTTTCTAATGCGCCAGGAATCGTTTTCTTTTTTGCCTTAGCTTCAATAAAGCCAACAAGCTTTAAGCCAATAAACAACGCATAGTCAATCCTGCCGCCATTGACCTTCCATTCAGCAATTGCCATGTTTCGATTTTTCTCTGGCAGCGTTCCGTTCTTTTGATGATTGAGTACAGTTGTGTCTACTTCCCATCCAACAGCACGTAGTTTTCCATCAATAATCGTACGCGTTTCGGCTTCAGTTAATTGCTGTCGACGCATAAAGTTTTTGGATATTTTTTTACGCTCGATTTTTACCTCTTCTTGTTCCACTTCCGCCTGTCGACGAATTGCCTCTAATTCTTCTTCAAGTTTTTTGACTTTCTCCTCATATTCTCGCTGAAGTGTTTCTGTACTCTGTTCTGTTTGTTCTTGAAGTTCTGTATACTCTGGTGCTTGAAAATCCCAATCACCATATACCTCCATGAACCAAATGGACAAGCGGAACGTTAATTGCAACAAAGCCTTTGCTTCTTCTACTTTTCCATAATCCGCTTCATGCATCGCTACATTCCCTTTGCGACGAAGAGCCTCTAATATATCAATTAATTCAGGCTCAAGTAACCTTTCCCGACGCAAAGTGTTAATGCGATCCACTTGCGTTGTACCATATGCCTCTTTAATATTTTCAGCGGCAAGAATAAATTTAGTTAGTGTTTCAGCGAACAATCGCAGTTTCATTACTGTTGTATGGGGGTCATGATATACATTTCTCTCAGCTGTCTCTCCCAAGTTAGCAAGTACATCCCATTTCCCTTGAAAAAATGAAAAGTTGCCACTCATTGTTATCACCGGTTTTCCTAAAAGGTTGTTTGTGTCTATTATACTATAATCATGCAAAAATTAGGAATAATATGTATCGCTCTTTTTTCTACTCTGCTCCTTAGTTTAGGTTCATTCTTTAACCAAGTGAATAAAAGACGGGTTTTATTAGTTATTGTTTAAATATCGGAGCTGCGACATCAGATTTGATCGATAAAAAGAAGAGCCTCAATTAAGAGACTCCTACAAAGTTTGTGCCTTTTAGGTTATATAAATCGAATAATTGCCGCATCCGCTCCATATATAGATTCTGCAAGTGTAACCTCTTAACTCCCAAGTCATAGCCAGCAAAGATATCTTCAAGTTCTTGCTGCGTGTAGAAGAGTCTAATAAATACTTCCTCCTCCTCAGTGGCAAATCTAATATTCTGTTCCTTGTATTCCTGAAGCCTTTGCTCGTGATGTTTCTCAGCCTTTTTCATGATATTTACCTTACGCTTCAGCACATAGTCAGCTTCATTCTCATTTATGATAGGAAAGCTGTAGCATCCCTCAGCTGAATGAAATTGCTTAAGTCCAATAAAGAGAGCAATACATAACTTCACGCTCTGCATCCCCTTCTTTAACCTTTTGATCGACCTTTATATTAATCGTTTTCCAAAATTTTATTTCAATCCAACCGTTATCAAAACAGCGGGAGAGGAAGGCTTTTAGACATTTCAATCGTGTTAATTTGGTTTGATTGCTTACATTCATACTGTCTAGCCACTTATAGACCGTATCGGCTGTAATATCAGCAACATGGTTTACGTTTGTTCCACTCTGAAAATACTCTACATGGAGGACATAATCGCTTATTGTACGGCTTCTATTCCCGCTCACCTTCATTTGCCTAGTGTTGGTTTCGAGAACATCAGAAACCAACATTGAGTCATCCAAGACCTCAAATTGTTTTATTTTTTCTTTTGGAGCGGTGGAACTAGTACTAGTAATGGTTAATCCATTTAATAATCCCTTTACATCCACATCAACATCTAATAATCCTTTTCTTTTGGTCACAACAAAAAACCTCCTATACCGAAAGTGATATAAGCCAATAACAGGTGTAATTTCTTACGTGACCATTATACTGACCGTTTCACTAAACGATATAGAAGGTTGATTTGACGGGGTTTACTTTGATACGTCCCAGGAGAGATTCGAACTCCCGACCGACGGCTTAGAAGGCCGTTGCTCTATCCGGCTGAGCTACTGGGACATGAAAATCAAATTGTTCTGCTGATCATTTTACCATGATATCAGCGAATTGACAATATAGTCATCCGATAAAAAAGGCCAGCGGCATCAGTTTTCACTCTGATGTCACCAGCTCTTTTTTTGTACGTCCCAGGAGAGATTCGAACTCCCGACCGACGGCTTAGAAGGCCGTTGCTCTATCCAGCTGAGCTACTGGGACAGCTTTTGCTTTATGTATCAGCGACAAGATTTATTATATACAGGTTCAAATCATAAGTCAATATTTTTTTAAAAACTTTTGATGGGGAAGAATGAAATCTCCCCCATCAGTTGTTAAAAACTGATTGTATTCCCCAAGTCCTTCAATTCCCGACCCGTTTCGTCGTAAAATGTCACGGCGCCTTCTCTTTCTGTAAGAGTAAGAATGGCATAGCTTTTCACATTGCGGACTCTCGGAAGACGGATGCTGCCCGGATTAATCAAAAGCTTGCCCCGAAGCTCTTCACTCCCGGCAATATGTGAATGGCCGAAGCAGACGATATCCGCCCCAAGCTCTTCCGCCCGGTAAAAAACAGTTAAAAGTGACTGTTTAATGCCGTGAAGATGCCCGTGAACGGCCAGAATTTTCTTTGAACCGGCGTCCAGAAGGAGTTCATCCTGAAACCCGCCGCCAAAGTCGCAATTGCCTTTTACCGTGTGATACGGCGTAAGCGCCGGATGTGCGGCGTCAAGCTCTGAATCACCGCAATGAATCATCAGATCCGCTTCGTCTTCGTGCCGCTTTGCAATCGTCTCCAGCTCATCTTCAAGGCCGTGACTGTCACTTATTATCAGCACTTTCATTGCATACGCTCCCCCTTATGAATCAAGCAGCTTTGACAGTTTCTTGAGCGCCTCAGCCCTGTGGCTGATTTTGTTTTTCTCAGCGCTTGTCAGCTGGGCCATGGTTTTATCTTTATCTTTTACAATAAAAATGGGATCATAGCCGAACCCGTTATCCCCCTCGGGTCCTTCCGCAATATACCCTTCAACATGACCTTCGACCGTTTTTGTTTCCTGCCCCGGCATGCTGACGGCAAGGGCGCAGCGGAAACGGGCCGTGCGCTGCTCTTTTTCGATGCCTTTTAATTCTGACAGCACCTTGTCCATATTCGCCTTATCATCTTTTGCTTCTCCGGCATAACGGGCCGAATAAACGCCCGGTCTGCCTCCAAGGTTGTCCACCGATAAACCGGAGTCGTCTGCAATGACCATTTTGTTTACGGCTTTTGCCACGGCTTCCGCTTTTAAGATGGCGTTTTCTTCAAAGGTATGTCCGGTTTCCTCAATTTCTTCCGTAAATCCGATTTCCGCCAAAGAAGAGACGCTGTAGCCTTTCGGTTCGAGTATTTCCTTGAATTCTTTCACTTTTCCCTGATTGTGTGTCGCAATAATGGCTTCTTTCACGGTGATCAGGCCTCTCTTTCTTATTTCAGTTCAGGCAATGTTTCTCCCAGCACTTCTTTTTGCTTTTGAATAAGCGTCTGGATTCCTTTTTCAGCAAGGCTTAACAGTCCGTTTAAATCTTCGCGGGAGAATGTGGCTTCTTCGCCCGTCCCTTGAAGCTCTACAAAACGTCCGCTTCCCGTCATGATAATATTCATGTCGACTTCAGCCGCCGAATCCTCTTCATAATTCAGATCCAAAAGAAGGCCTTCTTCTTTATCCATCCCGACAGAAATGGCCGCGAGATAATCTGTCACAGGAGAGGTTTTGATAACGCCGCTTTTTACGAGTTTGCCGATCGCAATGGCCATCGCCAAGAAGGCGCCCGTAATGGAAGCCGTTCTTGTTCCGCCGTCGGCTTGAATGACGTCACAGTCGATCCAGATCGTGCGTTCGCCGAGCTTCTCCAAATCAACGACGGCCCGGAGCGCGCGCCCGATCAGCCGCTGAATTTCCATCGTTCTGCCGGAGACCTTTCCTTTTGAAGATTCTCTTATCGTTCTTTGATTCGTCGCGCGGGGAAGCATACTGTATTCCGCTGTGATCCAGCCTTTTCCTCCGCCGCGTAAAAATGGCGGCACCCGGTCTTCCACAGATGCATTACAGATGACCTTCGTATTTCCCGCTGTAATTAAAACAGAGCCTTCCGGGTGAGTGATAAAATCCAAATCAAATGTGATAGGGCGCAGCTCATCGTGCTGTCTTCCGTCGTGTCTCATATTTTACCTCCGATTATATGTACATAAACCTTTTGTTCCGGATTGTGAATAAAGAAAGAGGCAGCCGGAACGCTAACCTCTTTTTTACTAGTATATCAAAAATCGCAAATTAAAAACTACCCGTATTCACTTGTGACGGCCTCGAAACAGGTTTTGAAAGGGATTCTCCTTTTTCATTCACCAGTTCTGATTTTCCATTTACTTTTATAGAAACACTTTTGATCGACGGCTGTTCGGTTAACGTGAGAACGATGCTGTCCAGTACGCCCGATGATACCATTTTTGTTTTTTCGTCGGCGCTTCCGTAAATAGAGCTGTTAAAGTCCAGTGTAACCTGGCCGTCTTTCACTTTCGGCTTGCTGAGAAGCTTAACATCGTTATTAAAGTCCGTCAAAAGCCCGCTTGCTTTGCCCGGTCCGTCAGCGAGCTGTTCAACGGCAGCGGTGATGTCATTTGTTTCCGAATTGTCAATCCGCTTTGTGACAGGCACGTAGTATTCGCTTGTCTCTGTTTCCGCCAGATAATATACAGTCAGCGGATGGGTGTCTGTCAGATCATTCACTCCGGCCGTTTCAATATTAATCCCGTCTTTTCTGCTTAAGTCGCCCGTAATCGGCGTGCCGCCCACAGGCATTTCTTTCAGCTCGTGCCCGTTGATTCTGATTTTGACTTTATCTATTGAGCTGAATTGGGTAAGCGTCCATGTAATCGATTGCAGGATTTTTTGTTCGTCTTCTTTTTTATAGTTTTTAAATTCCTTCGAAAAATCAGCGACGGCAGTGCCGTCTTTTTTAATATCGACATTTACCGTCGTATCCGCAGGGAGCACCGCTCTGAAGCCGTTCGGCAGGATTTCTGACACAGGCCCTCCCTGAACCAAATACTCAAGGGCCTGCTTTGCGGTTCCCTCACTGTTCGGAAGAGGCAGTGTCTGTGCTGCGACATAGCCGTTTTTATCAATCAGATACAGCTCTCGCATGACTGTATTGGCCGGCTGGTCGGCTTTAGAAGTGCCGTTTTTCTCTGACTGCTTTGGTTTTGCCTGAATTCCCGCTTCATCCTTTACATATGAAATGTCTTGAGGCGGGTCAATTTCCCCGGCTGTTTTATCGGATTGAAACAAACCGCATCCAGATAACACAAAAGCCGAAGTAAGACATGTTGCAGCAATGACTGCAGGTCCTTTTTTCAGCATACTTTTCCCTCCTAAGGCTGTTTGTACTATGATGTATACGAGCCCTGTCCGGGAAATAGACCGGGAAGCGCAAAAAAACCCGCCGTAAACAGCGGGTTTTTTGATTTATTTTCTGACCGGCTCTTGAAGGGAGATGCACTCGACATGGCCGATTTCGTGGCCGAACCAGTCTTCGGCAATTTTTGCGAAGCCGTTCCGCTCTCCCGTTGTAAGAAATTGATGCTCCGGTGCATGTTTCGATTGGTTTAACAAACCTTTATAAGACAAGATGGTGCTCACTTCTCTCGCCGTCTCGTCTCCGGAGGAAATGATTTTCACATGCTCCCCCATATAGTTCTGAATCGGATCTTTTAAAATCGGATAATGCGTACATCCTAAAATCAAGGTGTCAATTGATGTACCTTTTAAAGGCTCAAGCGATGCTTCAACCGCTTCCTCCGCTGATTCCTGAAGAAACCGTCCGCTTTCTACAAACGGCACGAGCAGCGGACAAGCCGTGTTCTCAACTTGAAGTTCTGCGTTTAACCCGAGCAGCGCCTGCTCATACGCTCTGCTTTTAATGGTATTGACCGTGCCGATGACGCCGATATGCTGGTTTTTCGTGACCTTTATCGCCGTTCTCGCACCCGGCTGAATGACGCCGACAACCGGAATATCCGTTTTGCGCTGAATATCCTCCAAGGCAATGGCTGTGGCCGTATTGCAGGCGATCACGAGCATTTTGATATGGTGGTTTTCCAGCAGGTAATCGGTCATTTCCCACGTGTATTGAAGAACTTCTTCTTCAGGACGCGGGCCGTACGGGCAGCGTTTTGTATCTCCCACATAGATGATATTTTCCTTCGGTAGCTGTCTCATGATTTCCTTAGCAACGGTTAACCCGCCAACCCCGGAATCAATGACTCCTATCGGCTGTTCCAACAAAATCGCCTCATTTTCTTTTCATTTCATGCTGCAGTTTCAATAATGATTTTTCGAAAGCGGCTGTTTCTTCTTCGGAAAATGTCGCAAACATATCCCGCAAATAAGCCTGTCTTTTCAAAATCACTTCTTGGATAATGCGCTCTCCTTCAGCGAGAAGATGAATTCTGACGACCCGTCTGTCAGCCGGGTCTTTGACCCGCTCGACAAGCTTATTTTTTCCATGCGGTCTATCAGATCCGTCGTCGTGCTGCAAGCCAAATACATTTTGGCTGATAATTCGCCTATTGTCATATCCCCCAATTCATAAAGCCATTGAAGCCCCACGAATTGCGGCGGTGTAATTGCATATTGGTTAAGGATTTCTCTTCCTTTTTGTTTAATGATCGCAGCGATATGGCGGAGTGATTTTTCGATATCCGCAACATGCTCTACAGATTTTGATGTCATTTGTCCATCCCTCACTCAAGGATCTTTCTGGGCTATGCGCTCCGTGTCTATTTTCCTTCTTTTTTTAAGAAAATGCAAGACTGACGGAGAAAAAGGAAAAACCGGGATTTTCACCGCATGCCCATCAGCCCGGGCGCCAACGCAAATAACCGGCTCCTTCTCGAAAAGAAGGAAAACCGGCAAGAATCAGAGCTCTAGCTCACCCATTCTAAGAAGCTCGACAACAGCTTGCGAACGCCCTTTCACACCTAACTTCTGCATGGCATTTGAAATGTGATTCCGTACAGTTTTTTCACTGATAAATAGCTCGCTTGCAATTTCCTTTGTTGTCTTGTCTTGAACGAGCAATTCGAATACTTCTCTTTCTCTTTTGGTCAGCAGCGGCTTTGATTGAAAATCTTTCTCCTTCAAGTATTGTAACCCTCCTTGCTAAGGTGAGAGCGAATCTGAAACGAATGGGTTTATATAGTCAAGATATCATATGTAAAGGGCGCTTCGGAGGTGACGTCTCTTAGAGAAATAGTTATCCGTTCAGGCGAGCAGAATGCCTTTCTCCCGCTCCGTCCAGCTGACCGCTTTGCCGCTTTTCTTCGACACTTGAACCATAACGACGGAACCTGTAAAGCACGGCAGGCCCGACTCATTTTCTCCAAGGTAATGAAGGGTGACGGACGCATTTCCGGCAGCGCTTGCTTTCACATAAATCCGCAGATTTTCATACGGCATCACCTGACGCATATAGTCGCACTGCTGGCTTGCGACGACCGTCATCGTTTCCGAGTTTTGCGCCGTTATGCCCCGCTGTTTAAAATAAGCGATCCGTGCTTCTTCAAAATAGATGAAAGGGGTTACATTATTCATATGGCCGAACATATCCGTTTCTGAAAAACGAACCGATACTTCAGTAAAGAAAGAAAACGACTGTCTCCATTCTTCAAACGGAATATCAATATATTGCGGTTGTTTCATCATCTTCAGCTCCTTATAAAAAAACCTCTCCCGTACGGAAGAGGCTCTTTTTCTCTTTCTTATACTCTGTCGCTTCCGAAGAAATTACGGAATGCTTGTAAATTGGTATCTCTGTTCAAAGCAGCGATTGAAGTCGTAAGCGGAATGCCTTTCGGGCAGGATTGCACACAGTTTTGTGAATTCCCGCAATCTCCGAGGCCGCCGTCTGTCATTAACGCTTCTAAACGTTCTGCTTTGTTCATCGCGCCCGTCGGATGGGCGTTAAACAGACGGACTTGCGACATCGGGGCAGGCCCCATGAATTTCGACTTGCTGTTGACGTTCGGGCAGGCTTCGAGGCAGACGCCGCATGTCATGCATTTAGACAATTCATATGCCCACTGGCGGCGTTTTTCCGGCATTCTCGGCCCCGGCCCCAAATCATAAGTCCCGTCAATCGGCACCCATGCTTTCACTTTTTTCAGTGAATCAAACATTCTGCTGCGGTCAACCTGAAGGTCACGGACAACCGGGAATGTTTTCATCGGCTTCAGACGGATCGGCTGTTCCAGCTTATCAATCAGCGCCGTACATGACTGGCGCGGTCTCCCGTTGATGACCATGGAGCAGGCGCCGCATACTTCTTCAAGACAGTTCATGTCCCATGCGACCGGAGTGGTTTTCTCTCCTTTTGCATTCACGGGATTTCTGCGGATTTCCATCAGGGCGGAAATCACGTTCAGATTCGGGCGGTAATTGATTTCGAATTCTTCATCGTATGGCGCGCTTTCGGGCGTATCCTGACGTGTAATGATAAACCGTATCTTTTTCTCACTCATGATTATTTCGCCACCTTCTTCTTCGAGTAGTCGCGTTTACGGGGCGCAATCAGTGATACATCGACATCCTGATATTCAAATTCCGGAGCTTCAAACGGACCGGCATGTTTAGCCATCGTCGTTTTGAGCCACTCATCGTCATTTCTTTCAGGGAAATCCGGTTTATAGTGCGCTCCCCGGCTTTCATTTCGGTTATATGCGCCGAGCGTGATGACTCTGGCAAGCTGAAGCATATTGGAGAACTGGCGGGTGAACATCGCCCCTTGGTTGCTCCATTTTGTCGTATCGTTGATATTGATTTTCTTAAAGCGTTCCATCAGCTCTTGGATCTTGTCATCCGTTTTCAAAAGTTTGTCGTTGTGGCGGACCACCGTGACGTTGGCCGTCATCCATTCTCCGAGCTCGCGGTGAAGCACGTAGGCATTTTCGTCGCCGTCCATCTTCATGATATCGGCCCATTTTTCTTCTTCTTTTTTCACATAGGAATCAAATAATGAAGAAGACAGGTCTTCCGCTGATGTTTCAAGTCCGGAAACATATTTCACCGCATTCGGTCCGGCCACCATTCCTCCGTAGATGGCGGAAAGCAGAGAGTTCGCCCCTAAACGGTTTCCTCCGTGCATTGAATAATCACATTCTCCCGCCGCGAACAGTCCGCGGATGCTTGTCATCTGATCATAATCAACCCACAGTCCGCCCATTGAATAGTGAACGGCAGGGAAAATTTTCATCGGAAGCTTGCGCGGGTCATCGCCCATGAATTTTTCATAGATTTCGATAATGCCGCCAAGCTTAACGTCAAGCTCTTTCGGATCTTTGTGCGACAGATCGAGATACACCATGTTTTCTCCGTTGATGCCGAGTTTCTGATTCACGCACACGTCAAAGATTTCACGTGTCGCAATATCCCGCGGCACGAGGTTTCCGTAAGCCGGATATTTTTCCTCAAGGAAGTACCAAGGTTTTCCGTCTTTGTACGTCCAGACTCTTCCGCCCTCGCCGCGCGCCGATTCACTCATCAGACGCAGTTTATCGTCCCCCGGGATTGCTGTCGGGTGAATTTGGATAAATTCGCCGTTTGCATAATAAGCGCCCTGCTGATAAACGATTGATGCGGCAGATCCCGTGTTGATCATGCTGTTTGTTGATTTTCCGAATACGATTCCGGGTCCTCCCGTCGCCATAATAACGGCGTCAGAACGGAATGACTCGATTTGCATATTGGTCAGATTTTGGGCTACGATACCGCGGCACGTGCGCTCATCGTCAAGAACGGCGCCGAGGAATTCCCAGCCTTCGTATTTTGTGACGAGACCCGCCACTTCATATCTGCGCACCTGCTCGTCCAGTGCGTAAAGAAGCTGCTGACCCGTCGTCGCTCCCGCGTATGCGGTTCTGTGATGCTGTGTACCCCCGAAACGGCGGAAGTCCAAAAGCCCTTCCGGCGTTCTGTTAAACATAACCCCCATGCGGTCCAATAAGTGGATAATGGACGGCGCCGCTTCACACATCGCTTTTACAGGAGGCTGGTTTGCCAAAAAGTCGCCTCCGTATACCGTGTCATCAAAATGCTCAAACGGAGAGTCTCCTTCCCCTTTTGTGTTGACAGCTCCGTTTATCCCGCCCTGCGCGCAGACCGAGTGAGAGCGTTTGACCGGAACGATGGAAAACAATTTAACGGCCGTGCCTGATTCCGCTGCTTTAATTGTCGCCATGAGGCCGGCAAGACCCCCGCCGACTACGATAATGCTTGATTGACTCATGATAGCCCCTCTCCCTCTAGTAATCTAGTTCTCTTACACAAACGCAAAAATCGCTTTTAAACCTACATATGAAAGCGCTAAAAATATAATCAGCGTCACGTAAGTCGAAATTCTTTGAGAACGCGGCGTGACCGTGATCCCCCATGTGACCGCAAAAGACCATAAGCCGTTTGAAAAGTGAAAAATGACCGATAAAACGCCTACAATGTAAAAGCCGAGCATAAACGGCGAGCTCAGAATATTCGCCATCATATCGAAGTTGACTTCAGCGCCCATCTGCGCGGCAATCCGCGTCTGCCATACATGCCAGCTGACGAAAATAAGGGTGAGAATACCAGTGACACGCTGAAGCACAAACATCCAGTTTCTGAAATAACTGTAGTGGCCAGCGTTGTTTTTCGCAGTAAATGCTATGTACACACCGTAAACCGCATGATAAATTAAAGGTAAGAAAATAATAAAAATTTCTAACGCATACCTGAACGGCAGACTGTCCATAAAGCCGGCCGCCTTGTTAAACGCATCCGCTCCCCTTGCGGCAAATTGGTTGACGACTAAATGCTGGATCAAAAAGATGCCGACCGGAATAACACCGAGCAAGGAATGCAATCTTCGAAAATAAAACTCTCTGTTCCCAGACATTACTTTACCCCCTGTTTGATTTAAGTGCGAAATGTACTAAAATCTCTGCCCCCACTTCGTTTCAATTGTAAGCACTTTATTAAAATTTATTGACAATTTCATTTTACTCCTCCCTCAAAAGGGCGTCAAGAAAACGTGTACATAAATTATAATTTTCGGAATTGATTATCTGGAGGGAAAATTTTATTTTCCTGCGATATCTTTCTCACATTTTTTCGCGTGTTTTATAGGATCATCCTGTAATCCTCCCCCCTGTTTAAGCTATAATAAACGAAGGAGAGAGGGGAATACATAATATGAAGAATAATTATGAAGCAGCTTTAGAACCTTTAACTGAACTCGACGTCAGCGCATACGGCTACGAATTAATCCGGGAAATCGTGCTTCCGGATATCCTCGGCCCGGATCATTCATCGATGATGTATTGGGCGGGAAAACGCCTCGCCCGCAAATTCCCTCTTCAATCGTGGGAAGAAATCCCCGCCTTTTTTGAAAAAGCCGGATGGGGAACTTTGACAAACGCAGGATCAAAAAAACAAGAATTGGAATTTGAACTGGAAGGACCGCTCGTGTCCAACAGGCTCAAACATCAGAAAGAGCCTTGTTTCCAGCTTGAAGCCGGTTTTATAGCCGAACAGATTCAATTGATGAACGATCAGATTGCAGAATCTTATGAACAGGTAAAAAAGAGAGCGGATAAAGTCGTCCTGACCGTAAAATGGGATATGAAGGACCCTGTATAATTGAAAAAAGGCGGTGACTCCAAGTCCCGCCTTTTTTCCTGCCCGTTTATACGGCAGACGGCTGTTTAGAAAGCTCAAACGCGTCATGAAGCGCTTCGACCGCTTTCACCATATCATTTTCGCTGACAACCGCTGATACTTTTATTTCGGATGTGCTCACCATTTTGACTTGTACATTTTTTTCCGCCAGTACGGCAAACATGTCCGCGGCGACGCCGGGATTTGAAACCATGCCCGACCCGACAATGGAGACTTTCGCCAGTTTTCTTTCGGTTTCAATTTTTTCATAGTCAAGCGCGTTTTTATATTCTTCAAGCACGGCGACCGTTTGCGCGGCATCTTCCGTTTTCACCGAGAAAGAAATATCCGCTTCCCCATCATCCGACTGTGTCTGAATAATGATGTCAACGTTGATGTTTCGTTTTGCCAGCGCAGTGAAGATTGTTGAAAGTGTTGTCAATCCGCTTGCAAGGCCCGTGACGGACACCCTCGTGATCTGGTCTTCAAATGCAATTCCTCTGACGATTAAATTCTGCTCCATTGATGATTCCTCCTCAATTAATGTTCCGGCTTCATGCTCCGTGCTTGACCGCACTTCTAAAGGCACTTGGTAGTTTTTCGCGAACTCAACCGCCCGCGGGTGAAGAACACCCGCTCCGAGATTTGCAAGTTCCAGCATTTCATCATAAGAAATCCCCGCCAGTTTTCTCGCTGACCGGACATACCGCGGATCTGTCGTAAATACGCCCGGAACATCTGTATAAATGTCGCATTTATCCGCTTCCAGCGCTGCTGCAAGAGCGACCGCCGTCGTATCGGAACCGCCCCGTCCGAGCGTCGTGATGCCGCCGTCTTCCGTTACGCCCTGAAAACCGGCAACGACTGTAATTTTGCCTTCTGCAAGCTGCGAACGAATCGCCGTGATATCAATATCCGTAATTCTCGCATTGCCGTGAACGGCTTCCGTGCGGACACCCGCCTGCCAGCCCGTATAAGAGACGGCGTCATATCCTTTTTCCTGAAGCGCCATGGCCAAAAGCGAAATCGTGACCTGCTCCCCCGTAGACAAAAGCATATCCATCTCGCGTCTGCTTGGTTCAGATGTGATTTCAGCCGCGAGGTTAACGAGCGCGTCGGTTGATTTTCCCATTGCCGAAACGACGACTACGACATCATGGCCTTTTTGCTTTTCAGCAATGGCGCGATTTGCGGCATTTTGAATTTTTTCGGCAGAGCCGACGGAAGTGCCTCCGAATTTTTGTACGATAAGACCCATACTAGACCACCCTTTACATTTTGGTTCGTGCGGGTGAGGAGAAAAGAGCGTTTTGTCCACAATAAAAAAAGCAATGAGAGGAATAGCTCTCATTGCTTTTTCATATCAGTACGATTGATTATGAACAACGAGATAGCCCTCCAAGAAAATGAATTCTTGACAGCCTTACATTTATTTAATGCAAGGCCAGCAAATCACACCGATGGGATGTGATACACTTCGGCGACGCTCCCCTTTCAGCCTTTTTCGCAGAATCCATCATTCTCCAAAGGCTTACTATTGAAGTTCGCACCTCTATCTTCACCATATAACACGATCTTATGAAATTAGTTCACATTCTAGCAGATTTTTCAGGAAAGCACAATACTATTTTTTCAATTTTTCAAACAGCAGCTGGGCCGCCGCGGCCGGGACACCGGCTTTTTTGATATCGTCAAGGCTTGCTTCCTTCATCTTTTTGACAGATCCGAAATGTTTTAAGAGCATTTTTTTGCGTTTTTCGCCGATTCCGGGGATATCATCCAGAACGGATTGAAAGACGCTTTTTCCCCGGATCTGTCTGTGAAAGCTGATCGCAAAACGGTGAACTTCGTCCTGAATGCGCTGAAGCAGGTAAAACTCTTGGCTGTTCCGCTCCAGAAACACCGGTTCAAGCGGGTCGCCGATCAACAGGTTCGATGTCCGGTGTTTATCATCTTTCGCCAATCCCGCTACCGGGACATCAAGGCCGAGCTCATTCTCGAGCACGTCGCGCGCCGCGTTAATCTGCCCTTTTCCGCCGTCAATGATGATTAAATCCGGCAGCGGAAGGTTTTCGCGGAGCACCCTCGTGTATCTTCTTCTGACGACTTCCCTCATTGAGCCGTAATCATCAGGCCCTGTTACGGTTTTAATTTTATATTTGCGGTATTCCTTTTTATTCGGTTTTCCGTCTATAAAGACAATCATGGCCGATACGGGGTTTGTGCCTTGAATATTGGAGTTGTCAAACGCTTCAATCCGATGCGGCGTGTAAATATTCAGTGCGTCGCCAAGCCGTTCGGCTGCACCGATTGACCGTTCCTCATCCCGCTCGATTAACGAGAATTTTTCCCGCAGGGCGATTTTCGCATTTTTGTGCGCAAGCAAAAGCAGCTCTTTTTTCGGGCCTTTTTTCGGCTGATGCACGGCGGTTTCCAACAGCTCGCTGATCATGTCCCTGTCAACGCTGTCAGGCACCAGAATTTCCTTAGGCAGAAAGTGATTGTTTTTGGAATAGAACTGGCCGATGAAGGTCAGAAACTCTTCATCCGCTTCCTGATACATCGGAAACATGCTGACATCGCGTTCGATCAGTTTTCCTTGGCGTATAAAAAAGACTTGGACGCACATCCAGCCTTTATCGTAGGCATATGCAAACACATCGCGGTCCAGAAGGTCATTCATGGTCATTTTCTGCTTCTCCATCGTCGATTCAATGTGAGCAAGCTGGTCGCGGAATTCTTTAGCCCGTTCAAATTCAAGCTTTTCGGCCGCTTCTGCCATTTTCGCTTCAAGCTCTTTTTTGATTTCGTTATGCCCTCCCTTTAAAAAACGGGTGATGTCTTCAACAATCTCCCGGTTTGTCTCCTCAGATATATCCTTTACACATGGAGCGAGGCATTGTCCGAGATGATAATAAAGACAGACGCGGTCCGGAAGCTTTGAGCATTTCCTGAGCGGGTAAAGGCGGTCCAGCAGTTTTTTCGTTTCCCGCGCCGCCTGCACATTCGGATACGGGCCGAAATAGCGTCCTTTGTCTTTTTTGACATTCCGGGTGACAATCAGCCGAGGATGGCGTTCATGGGTGATTTTAATAAAAGGATAGGTTTTATCATCTTTCAGCATGACATTGTATTTCGGATCGTATTTTTTAATCAGATTCATTTCCAAAATAAGCGCTTCAAGATTGGAGGAAGTCACGATATATTCAAAGTCCTCAATCTCCGTCACAAGCCGTTGGGTTTTTGCGTCGTGAGAACCGGTGAAATAAGACCGCACCCTGTTTTTCAAGACTTTCGCTTTCCCCACGTAGATGACTGTTTTTTGACGGTCTTTCATTAAATAACAGCCCGGCTGATCGGGAAGGAGGGCCAGCTTTTCTTTCAGTTGTTTATTCATACGTTACCCTTCCTTACATTCATTTCTCGTGTCCATTCAGTGTATCACGAACATTTGTTTTTCTCCATTCTCAGCTTTTGGAAGATCAAAAAAAGGCGATTCCCTTTCAAAGGAATCGCCCTGCCGTAACGGAAGCTTTCGGCTTACAGATGTTTGTTTACAAGCTCTTCAAGAGCTTCTTTCGGTTTGAAGCCGACAGATGTTTCAACGACTTCTCCGTCTTTTAGCACGAGAAGTGTCGGGATGCTCATGACGCCGTATTTACCGGCAGTTTCTTGGTTTTCATCCACGTCGATTTTGACGATTTTCAGTTTGTCTCCCATTTCTTGATCAAGCTCTTCAAGAACGGGCGCGATCATTTTACAAGGTCCGCACCAAGGAGCCCAGAAATCAGCCAATACGACACCTTCACTTGTTTCAGCTGAGAACGATTGATCAGTTGCTTTTACGATAGCCATTTGTTATTCCTCCAATTGTCAAATGATGATTTTTAGTATAGCATCTCCCATTCGTTCATGCTAATTTAATGCTTATATTATTTTCTCCCGAACCCGCCGGAAATAATCTTATTTATACAGTGTATTATAACCGGGCGGCGGGCGTTCAAAACTTAAGATGGACCCGCAGGCAGCGTGATTAATACAATCGCCATCGGAGGAAGCTCCGCCTCAAGTTTTCCTCCTTTTTGAGCAAACCCGGAAAACGGCTTCGGTTTGACGTTTTCCGGACTGCTGAATGTATTGTGGGCATTCATTTTTTCCGCGTGCAGAATCGTTCCCGAAGGCGTCCCTGTCTTTTTCATGCCCCGCAGTTCAATCTTCACGTCAGCTTTGTGCAGATGATCGATATTGCAAATGCTGATATGTATGTCTCCGTTTTGCTGTTTGGACGCTGAAATGCTGACTTGCGGGAGCCGGCCGTCATTCCATTCGTACCCGGCTGCATTTGTTTCTGCCGCCAAAAGAGATGCGTCCTGGTGCACCTTAAACATATCAAACACATGATACGTCGGCGTCAACAGCATATCGTTCCCTTCTGTCAGGATCATTGCCTGAAGCACGTTGACGGTTTGCGCGATATTGGCCATCTGTACGCGGTCTGCGTGCTGATGAAAAATGTGAAAATGCGCGGCGGCGACAAGGGCGTCGCGGATCGTATTCTGCTGATACAGAAAGCCCGGATTCGTGCCCGGCTCAGGGTCAAGCCACGTGCCCCATTCATCAATGATCAGCCCGACTCTTTTTTCGGGATCGTACTGATCCATGATGGCACTGTGCCTTGTGATCAATTCATCCATATGCGCCGCTTTTTTCATCGTGATGAACCATTCATCTTCCGTAAACTCCGTCGCTGATCCTTTCCCCTTCCAGAAGTCGCCCGGTATTGTGTAATAATGCAGGCTCAGCCCGTCCATGAGATCAGCGGCTTTTTTCATTAAAATTTCAGTCCAGCGGTAATCGTCGACATTCGCGCCGCCGGCAATTTTATAGATTTCATTACCGCTGTAATTGCGGACATAGGTTTGAAAGTTTCTGTAAAGGTCGGCATAATACTCAGGATGCATGTTTCCGCCGCAGCCCCAGTTCTCATTTCCTATTCCGAAATATTTCAGCTTCCACGGTTTTTCCCGCCCGTTTTCTTTTCTCCAGTCGGACATCGGCGTGCCCGCTTCAAACGTCATGTATTCAATCCAATCAGCCATTTCTTTAACCGTTCCGCTGCCGACGTTTCCGGCGATGTACGGTTCGCATCCGAGCAGTTCACAAAGCATCATAAACTCGTGCGTGCCGAATTCATTGGAATCAATCGTCCCGCCCCAATGGGTATTCAGCATGGTTTTGCGTTTCCCTACGCCGTTTGCCCAATGATATTCATCAGCAAAACAGCCGCCCGGCCATCTGAGGACGGGAATCTGAAGCTGCTTGAGGGCGGCGGCGACATCCGTCCTGACCCCTCCGGTATTCGGAATATCGGAATCTTTTCCGACCCAGATGCCCTCATATATGCCTCTTCCCAGGTGTTCCGCGAAATGTCCGTATATGTTTTTATTAATGGTTCCCCGTGTGATATCAGTTTGAATGACTGCCGTATTGTGAGACAAACTTGATCATTCCTTCCCCTTAATAAGAATGAAAGCACTACAGCCGATCTATCTGGGATGTATGCTGTATGGATAAGTTTGTAAGCGCTTTACAAAAGCTTATTACATTGGTTCGTACATGTCAATCTGTTGTTTTATTAATCTATAATTTGTACGAATCAATTAACACAAACCAAAACCCTCTGACAAATAAGCCAGAGGGTTTTGATTATGAATGAATATTGGCATTTTTAAATTCCTGGGTCAGAAGCGGAACCACTTCGAACAAATCGCCGACAATTCCGTAGTCCGCTATTTTAAATATTTCCGCTTCCGGGTCTTTGTTAATGGCAACGATGACCTTACTGTTTGACATGCCCGCCAAATGCTGAATCGCTCCGGAAATGCCGCAGGCGATATACAAATCCGGCGTGACGACTTTTCCCGTCTGGCCGATTTGAAGAGAATAGTCGCAGTATTCCGCGTCACACGCGCCGCGCGAAGCGCCCACCGCTGCTCCGAGCACCTCGGCAAGTTCTTTTAACGGTTCAAATCCATCTTTGCTTTTTACACCGCGGCCGCCTGCTACGATAATTTTCGCTTCTGATAAATCCACGCCGTCCGCCGTTTTTTTGACTACTTCTTCAATGACCGTCCGCAAATCTGCCGGAGGCGCCGCAAGCTCTTCAATATCACCCGTCCGGTTCGCGTCTTTTTCTAATGCCTGAATATTATTCGGACGAATTGTCGCCAGAATGAAAGGATCGGTTGAAATCACCTGTTCAAAGGCTTTGCCGGAATAGATCGGTCTTGTAAAAACGATGTTATCTCCGGTAACGCTTACATCCGTGCTGTCTGAAATCAGCCCCGTTTCAAACCGGGCCGCAAGCTTAGGTGACAAATCTTTTCCCATAGAAGTGTGGCCGAAAATGACCGCATCAGGCTTTTCATTTTCGATCAAATCCCCGAGAACCGCGGCATATCCGTCCGCCGTATACTGAGAAAGCCCCGGCGAATCGGCCGTAAATACTTTGTCGGCGCCGTACTGAATGAGTTCTGATGGCTGCATCAGCCGCGCCCTTTCCCATCAGCACGCCGATGACATCTCCTCCGCCGGAAATGGTTTTGCCTGCGGCTATGGCTTCAAAGGTGACGTTCCGTAAGGCGCCGTCACGAATTTCTCCGAGTACGATCACTTTTTTTTCCCATTCTGACATCCCCCAGTTTCTTTAATATCAGTTTATACGACTTTGGCTTCTTTTCTCAGCAGTGACACAAGCTCTTTCGCCTGCTCAGCGGCTTCTCCTTCGATCAGTCTGCCCGCTTCTTTTTGCGGCGGCAGAAAACGTTCGATCGTTTTGAGCTTCGGTGCGGCATCATCTTCATCAATGCCGAGATCATCGAGCTCAAGTTCTTCCAGCGGTTTTTTCTTCGCCTTCATAATGCCCGGAAGCGACGGATAGCGCGGCTCGTTTAAGCCTTGCTGTGCCGTGATGACTAAAGGAAGTGAGGTTTTAATGATTTCGGTATCCCCTTCGTTGTCTTTCTCTGCCACAGCTTCATCGCCGCTGATTGTCAGTTTTGTAATCGTTGTGACGCAAGGAATGTTCAGCAGTTCGGCAAGCCTTGGAGCCACTTGGCCGGAACCGCCGTCAATCGCGACATTTCCGCCGAGAATCAGATCATATTCCCGGTCCTTGAAATAATGATATAAGATAGTTGAAACGGAGTATTGGTCAGGATCGCTCAGATCATCTTCAATATTGATTAACACCGCCTGGTCACAGCCCATCGCAAGGGCGGTTCTCAGTTCTTTCTCCGCATCTTCTCCGCCGACGGTTACGGCGGTCACGGTTCCGCCGTGCTCTTCCTTCAGCTGAATGGCTTCTTCAATGGCGTATTCATCATACGGATTAATGATAAATTCGGCCCCGTCCTCCTGAATCTTTCCTGCTTCAATGACGATTTTCTCTTCTGTGTCAAACGTCCGTTTCATCAGTACAAATAGATTCATATTCTTATCCCCTTTATCTTCGCCCACCGAATTGAGGCTTTCTTTTTTCGAGAAATGCCTGAATGCCTTCTTTTGCGTCATCTGATGCAAATGCTTCCCCAAATCGCTTTGCTTCAAGCTTTAAGCCGCCGTCATAAGAATAGACCTTGTTTGAATAAAGGAGCTCAAGCAGAGAAGCCATCGACTGCGGGCTTTTTTCCGCAAACTTGCCCGCGAGCGTTTTCGCTTTTTGCAGCAGCTCTTCCTCATGTTCGGCGCCTATCGTGACAAGACCGAGGCTGAGCGCTTCTTCTCCGGTCACAGGTTCTGAAGTGCCGATCATTTCAAGCGCTTTCGCCGTACCGACGTACCGGGGAAGCCGCTGCGTCCCGGCAAAGCCCGGAATAATGCCGAGATTCAGCTCGGGCAGGCCGAGCTTTGCATCCAATGTTGCGATTCTGATATGGCAGGCCATGGCAAGCTCAAGGCCGCCGCCGAGCGCAGCGCCGTGAATCGCCGCGATAACGGGCTTCGGAAACCCTTCAATTCTTTCCATCAGCTGCTGGCCTTTATCCGCCATGGCAGAAGATTGCTCAAGATTTTCAAGCGACGTAAATTCCTTTATATCGGCGCCCGCCGAGAAAAATTTCCCCTCTCCGCGAATAATGATGCTTCTGACACTGTCATCTGTTTCACAGCGGTCGAACAGACCGGACAACTCATCTAAAACCGCACCGGACAGCGCGTTGGCCGGCTGATGATTAATGGTGATCACCGCAACAGATTGTTCTACCGCCATCGAAAGGCTGTTCATCCGTCAACCCCCTTTAGTTTTGATGAATCCCTGACACCAACAGCTCCAATACCTTGTCTGACAAATCCGGAAGATCATATTTCTGATCGTTCATCACCCATGTTGTCACTGTTTCATCTATCGTCCCGAATATCATCTGCCGGGCGAGGCGGACGTCGAGATTATCTTTCCATTCGCCCGACTCGATTCCTTCGGTCAAAATGGTGTCCAGCATGTTTAAATAACCTTTTAAAATATCATTGATTTTCAGGCGCAGCTTGATATTCGACTGTCTGAGCTCAAGCTGGGTTACAATCGCGAGGTGGCGGTCATTGCCGAGCAGTGTGAAATGGCTGCTTAATAACGAGAGCGAGTTTTTCTTTTGCCGTCGTTTTTTCTTTCACTTCTTCTTCCATGCGTTCAATGAACTGGCCCATCTTTTCTTTAAAAAGAGAAATGAGTATATCCTCTTTGTTTTTGAAATATAAATAGATGGTGCCGTCCGCAACGCCGGCCTGCTTGGCGATTTTGGACACCTGTGATTGGTGATAGCCGTTTTCCGCTATGACTTCTACTGCTGCATCAATAATTTGCATATACTTTGGCCGTTTCTGGTTCAATGTCATCGTTCCTTCCTTCGATAAATGAATGACTATTCATTCATAACTTCATGATAAAAAGGAATCCGGATTTTGTCAAGTTTTTCTTTTAAGGCACCTTGTTTTCATGGGAAGCATCTTCCTCTTCGACTAAACGCCTTCTTAATATTTTTCCGACGGCCGTTTTCGGAAGCTCTTTTCTGAATTCGTACAGCTTCGGGACTTTGTACGGCGCAAGCCGCTCTCTTGCAAACGCATCAAGCTCATCGGCATCTGCCTCGGCGCCTTTTTTCAAAACGATAAATGCTTTCACCGTCTCCCCTCTGTAGGAATCAGGGACGCCCGCTACGACGATTTCCTGAACGGCTTCATGCTCATAAAGCGCCTCCTCCACCTCCCGGGGGTAAATGTTATATCCGCCGGCAATGATGATGTCTTTTTTCCTGTCGGCGATGTAGAAAAATCCTTCCTCATCCATATATCCCATATCTCCGGTAAACAGCCAGCCGTCTCTGATGACACGCGCCGTCTCCTCCTGCTTATTCCAGTATCCTTTCATGACCTGAGGGCCTTTTACGATCAGCTCGCCGTGTTCATACGGCTCCGCAAGCCCGCCTTTTTCTTCTGAATAGATTCCCGCATCGGTATTGGGCCAGGGACAGCCGATGCTGCCGGGTTTATTTTTTCCCCAGATGAAGTTTGAATGGGTAACCGGTGATGCTTCGGATAATCCGTAGCCTTCCACAAGCTTTCCTCCGGTCACTTTTTCAAATTTCTGTTTGACCTCAACCGGCAGTGCCGCTGAACCGCTCGGACAGCTTTCAATGGAGGACAAATCATACTTATTCAGCTCCGGATGATGCAGCAGCCCGATGTAAATCGTCGGCGCCCCGGGGAAAACCGTCGGCTTCAGCCTGTCGATTGTTTTCAGGGTATCAAGAGGATTGAATTTAGGAAGAAGGATCATTTCACATCCCTGCATAATGGAAAAATTGAGCACGGCGGTCAATCCGTACACATGAAAAAAAGGCACGATGCCGAGCACCTTTTCGGCTCCCTTTTTCATTTTGTACATCCAGGCGGCGCACATTTCTGTATTGGCCTGAATGTTTCGGTGTGTGAGCATGACGCCTTTCGGATAGCCGGTTGTTCCGCCCGTGTATTGAAGCACGGCGATGTCATGCGCAGGGTCAATATCAAATGGCTCTGCTTCCTCCGCTTTTTCATTTTTTAAAATATCCGCTAATTTGTGAATTTGTTCGCAGCCCTCATAATCAATATGCACCTGTTGTTTTTGCGTGAGCGTATAAAGCATATTTTTCGGAAACGGCAAAAAGTCTTTTATACTTGTTGTAATAATGCGTTCGACGAGTGATAACGTTTTCATTTTTATCACTTTCGGAAACAGCATATCGAGGGTGATGATCACGCGCGGCGCACTGTCTTTCAGCTGATACTCAAGCTCGTGTTCCGTGTAGAGAGGATTGGTCTGAACGACAATGCCGCCGGCAAACAATACGCCGTAAAAAGCGATGACCGACTGCGGACAATTGGGCAGCATAATGGCGGCTCTGTCACCTTTTTTCAGGCCTGTTTTGCGTAAAAAAGTGGCTAGCTTTAATGAATCTGTGAGAACGTCTTGGAATGTGAGTTTTTTTCCGAGAAAATAAATGGCGGTATGGTTCGGGAATTGAGCTGCGGAGTTTGTCAGATTGGATGGCAGGGTTTGATCGGTAAATTCAAGCTCATGCGGAATCTCTTCGGGATATTGAGAAAGCCATGGCTTTTCAGACTGCATAATACCTCTCCCTTCTGTTTTCCTATACGCTATTATTATAGCAGAAGGGTGATTGGAATGGGAAAGCGTTTCATGTGAAATTTCGAGTTTCGGGAGGTGTTGAGTTTGCTGGAAACGCTGCATTTTGAAGAGGGAGTTCCTATCCTGCGCCAGCTGCCGAAGCCGTTTACGTCGGCCGCCTTTTTGCTCCATCCCTTTGTCCGGATGCCGGATGGTCGGGAAGAGCAAAAGCGCAAACGGCCTTATGAATATATGTATCCGAGTGATGAGGAGATCATCGCGATGGGCAGACCCGTTTCCTGGCAAACCGTCATGAGCATTTGCGGCCTGCGTTCTGAAAAAGAAACGGCGCTTGCGCTTATGACTGCTGTCATGGCATTGCGGGAGGAATATGCACATCCTGAATCCGCCGAGCGGTTAAATCGGCTCCATCATCCCGATCTGTACTTGCCGAGCGATGATGTCACTTCGCCATTTTTGATTCCGGGACTTTTGGATGTGTTCCGTTCAAAAGGCATAAAGCGCTGCACTTATTATGAACCTGTCGAAGAGAAAGGCATATTTTCACTCAATCAAACGGCGGCTTCGGATGTATGCGGACTGCTGCGGGCTGACATGATCATTGCCGATGAAAAACGGCGCGCCGCTTTTATGAGCATATATGATTCTTTTACGACACTCTTTCTTATGGAAGATCAAGACATACAGTCTGTCGTCCGCGCCATGAATTGGGAAGCCGTCATTTGCTCTGATACGGCCTGCATAAACTGGTATTCTCAATAAAAAAGGCCGCCGATTTTAGTTCGGCAGCCTTTTTTCAGTATTAAGATGTCATGACCAGATAAATAAGTCCGATGAACAGAAAAATCCCCGCTGCCGACAGCAGCACTTTCGCAAGCTTCTCCATTTTTCCCCGTCCCCTTAAATCCCGGCGGCCACCACAAATGACAGGCCGACTGAGATGACAAATGAAATAAAGCCGACAGCTCTGTTATCTTTTTCAATTTCTTTATCAATTTTAAACCGGGGCGTCAGAAATTCAAAGATAAAATAGCTGATTAAAAGCATAATAAATCCGTATACGCCCCAGCCGATCATTTGCAAAAGCGAATTATGCTGGGCGATGCTGTGCTGAAAGACATTTGCGATACCGAGAATTTTCCCTCCGGTCGCCATTGCCACCGCAAGATTGCCTTTTTGGATTTCCACCCAGTTTTTATAGGATGTCACCAATTCAAACACGGTCAGAAAAATGACGAGACACAAGACGGCCACACTGTAATAAGCCGCGATTTCAACAAGCTCATTTTCCCAAAAAGCATTCATGACGTTTTCTCCCTTTTTATTTTAGTTCGACAATCGTTACGCCTGATCCTCCTTCTCCCGCTTCCCCGAACCGCGAGCTTTTCACGCTGCGGTGGTTTTTCAGAAGATCCTGCACCCCTTTTCGGAGGGCGCCCGTGCCTTTTCCGTGAATGATGGACACTCTCGGATAGCCGGCAAGCACCGCGTCATCTAAATATTTTTCGACGCGGCTGAGGGCGTTTTCGTAACGCTCTCCCCTGAGGTCAAGTTCAAGGGATACGTGATAATCCTTCCCTTTTACGGCGGTGATTGCTTTTTCTTTTTTCGGTTCAGGAGCCGATTTGAGAAACTCGAGATCTTTTTCCTTCACCTTCATTTTGAGGATGCCGATTTGGACGTTCCATTCTTTCTCGCCGGTTTTTTCAAGCAGCGCCCCTTTTTGTCCGAATGTGAGCACCTTTACTTCGTCGCCCGGCTTCAGCTCGCGTTTTTTCTCTGTTTTTCTTTCCGGCTGCTTTGATTTTTCAAAAGCCGGCATCGCGTCTCCGAGACGTTTTTTGGCGTCAATCAGCTCGTGTTCCTTAAAGGATCTGTGTTCTTGCTTGATGGACCTGAGCTCGCGGATAATCTGTTCGGCTTCATTTGCGGCGGCTTCCAGTTTTTCAGCAGCTTTCCGCTCGGCTTCTTCCATCATTTTATCTTTTTGGGCATTCAGCTCAATGATTTGCTGCTGAAGCTCTTTGTGCAGTTTTTCTGCTTCTTTTCTGAGTGATTCGGTTTCAGAAAGCTCTTCATCCGCTCTTTTTTTGCTTTTTTCAAGCGATGCAATCATCAAATCGACTTCGTTATGTTCGGCGGTCATTTCTGACTTCGCCTGGCCGATGATATGCTCCGGAAGCCCAAGGCGTCTTGAGATTTCAAATGCGTTGCTTCGGCCCGGCACTCCGATCAGGAGCTTATAGGTAGGCGAAAGCGTTTCAATGTCAAATTCAACGCTGGCATTCATGACGCCTTGTCTGTTATATCCGTATGCTTTCAGTTCCGGATAATGCGTGGTCGCAAGCACTCTGGCGTTTGTCCGGTGAACTTCGTCAAGGATGCTCATGGCAAGCGCCGCCCCTTCCTGCGGATCTGTTCCGGCACCGAGTTCATCGAACAGCACAAGACTGTTTTCAGACACGTCTTTTAATATATTGACGATATTGACCATGTGGGATGAGAACGTACTCAGACTTTGTTCGATCGACTGTTCATCGCCGATATCGGCAAACACATTGTCAAATACGGCTGCTTCCGATCCCTCATCAGCCGGTATGTGCAATCCTGCCTGCGCCATTATCGTCAGCAGCCCGAGTGTTTTTAACGTAACGGTTTTACCGCCCGTATTCGGTCCCGTGATGACGATCGTTGAATAATCTCCGCCCAGTTCAATATCGTTGGCCACGACTTGATCTTGGGGCAGCAGCGGATGGCGCGCTTTTTTCAGACGGATAAAGCCGTCTCCGTTCATGAATGGTTTTGTCGCCTTCATCGCTTTTGCGTATCTCGCTTTGGCGAAAATGAAATCCAGTGTCTGCAGCACTTCCACATTTTGAGCGATTTCTTGTGTGTGTTCAGCCGTATGCTCCGTCAGCATCCGGAGAATCCGTTCGATTTCCTGTTTTTCTTTTACTTTCGCCTGCTGAAGCGAGTTGTTCATATCTACGATCGCCTGCGGTTCAATAAACAGTGTCGCACCGGATGAAGATGTATCGTGGACAATTCCGCCGTAGCTTGATCTGTACTCCTGTTTGACCGGGATGACAAAGCGGTCATTCCGAATCGTAACGATGGTGTCAGACAGCATTTTAGAAGCGGAAGATGAACGCAGCATCGATTCAAGCCGGTCTCTGACTCTTGATTCAAGCGTCCTGAGCTGTGTGCGGATTCCCCTTAAAGCGGGAGACGCATGATCAAGTACTTCACCATGGTCATCGATGCAGGAGTTAATCTCCCTTTCCAAATCGCCTAATGTAATCAGCTCTTCTGCATGGGCCTGTATCAGCGGAATGCCGACGCCGTCTTCTGTCATTTGGCTGATAAAATGCTTCATTTGTTTAACGGCATACAGCAGCCCGGACAATTCGGTGAATTCCGCCGGCGTCAGCACACTGCCGATTTCCGCCCGCCGTAAAGCGGATCTTATGTCGGTCAGGCCGCCGAACGGAGCATGGCCTCTCAAGCGCATGATTGCGGATGCTTCTTCGACTTCATCCAGCTGTTTTTGGATGTCGGTTAGATCCGTCAAAGGTTTCAGCTGCAGAAGTTTCTCCCGGCCGAGCGATGAGGCGGCATGTGCGGTAATCTGTTCTTTTACTTTATGAAATTCAAGTGATGATAACACTTTTTGCTGCACGGTTTTATGGTCCTCCTTACTTAATCATTGCGCGTCAGAAATGCTTTGACCTCATGTAGCGGCCGGGCGTTTAACACATGTTTTGTCTCCGTCCAGCCTTTGCGCGCAGCGGTCACGCCCGTTTTCATATCATCGAGCATCTCGATATTATGGGCATCGGTATTAATGACCAAAGTCACACCTTTTTCATTTGCTTTGATCAGATGCTCAGTCCGTAAATCGAGGCGCGCGGGGTTTGCATTCAGTTCAAGCGCCGTATTTGTTTTGGCGGCGAGCTCAATCAGCATATCGATGTCGACTTCATAGCCGGCCCGTCTGCCGATCAGGCGGCCCGTCGGGTGGGCGATAATGTCCACGTGCTTATTCGTCAGCGCCTGTTCAAGCCGTTTCATAATGACATGCTCCGGCTGGCTGAAACTTGAATGAATAGATGCGATGACAAGATCCATTTCAGACAGAACACTGTCATCATAATCAAGCGAACCGTCGGGGAGAATGTCCATTTCTACGCCTTTAAAAATATGAAAATGTTCAAATTCAGCGTTTAACGCGTCAATTTCTTCCGCCTGTTTTTTGAGCCGTTCGGCCGTTAACCCGTTGGCTACCTTTAAATATTGGGAATGGTCGGTGATCGCCATGTACTGGTAGCCTTTTGCCATACATGCTTCTGCCATTTCTCTGATGGAAAAAGCGCCGTCACTCCAGGCTGAGTGCATGTGGAGATCGCCTTTTATCGCTTTATGCTCCACAAGGTCCGTTTCTTCCCGGTACGTGTCGACCTCCTGCCCGCTTTCTCTGAGCTCAGGAGGAATAAACGGCAGACCGAAGTGGGCGTAAAACGCTTCTTCGCTCGGGAATGTTTTGACGTCTCCCGTTTCTATGGTTTCTACTCCGTATTCACTGATCCGTTCACCGCGCTCTTTCGCCAGCTGGCGCATTTTAATGTTGTGATCTTTAGAACCGGTAAAATGATGCAGTGTGGTGGCAAACTGTTCCTCTGTCACAAGCCGGAAATCCACACTCGTCTCATATTCAAATGTAAGGATAACCGATACTTTTGTATCCCCGCTCGCTATCACGTCTTTTACGTTCGGGAGGGAAAGAAGCTGTTCTCTGACAGCCTCCGGATGATCTGTAGCGATAATGTAATCCAGATCTTTTACGGTTTCCCGCGCTCTTCTGAGACTGCCGGCCCGGGAATATTTCTGAATATCCGTCAGCCGGGCCAAATGTTCTTCAATGACTGAAGCAATGCTGAGCGCATAGCCGATCGGAAACCGTTCCGGCTGTTTTCCGGCTTCTCCGAGAGCCTGAAGGATTTTCTCCTCCGTTTTTTTGCCGAAACCGGCGAGCCCCTGTACTTTTTGCTGCTCGCATGCTTCTTTCAGCGATTCCGCGTCATGAACACCCAGTTCCTGGTACAGCTTGGCGATTTTTTTGCCGCCGAGGCCCGGAAGCTTCAAAAGAGGAACCAAGCCTTCCGGGACTTCTTTCTGCAATTGGAGAAGCGTGCCGGACACACCTTCCTGCATATATTCACGAATGACGCCGTAGGTGCCTTTTCCGATTCCGGATAAAGACATCATGTCGTCGATTTCCGACAGGCTGCGGTCATCCTGCTCAAGCGCCGCTGCCGCTTTTCGGAAGGCTGATATTTTAAACGGGTTGTCCCCTTTCAGTTCCATATAGACCGCAATCGTTTCAAGCAGCCTGATGATATCTTTTTTATGCATACTGTTAACCCCCAGTCGTTTCCTGCTTTTCATCATACAAATTTTTCTCCTCCGGCACAACTGACGCAGAGCTTGAAAAAAAACTTCTCCGGTCAAGAGAAGTTTTTTATGCCCCGTACTGGGCCCACAGTTCTTGCAGGAGCCCTGACAGATACGGCGTATGATGTGTGATGATATTTGCAAGCGTCGATTGTGCGAGCATATCCTGAAGCGCGCTTACCGGCAGTACGGATGCGACGTATAACAGGATAAACGCAAATAAATAGACTTCCAGAAATCCAAGCACCCCGCCCAGCAGTTTGTTGATCTGTTTAATGACCGGAATGCCGGCGATGATATTAAGCGCCGCTCCGATAATCCGGAGCAGAATCTTTGCGATGATAAACAAAATGACAAACGCGATCGCGTTGTAATAAGCCGTCTCCACGTTTCCTTTAATAAAAGACAGAGCCGCCTGCCCGCCGGAAAAATCAGGCGCGGGTATAAAACTCAGATGCGGGGCCAGATTTTTGTAAAAAAGCGCCGCAAACGCAATCGAGAGGATGAAGCTCGTTAAATATATAAATTGGAGGATAAACCCTCTTTTTAATCCAAGCAATGTGCCCATTAAGAGCAGAACTAAGATGATGATATCTATCATATGGTGTTCATTCCTTTTCTTTAAGCTGCCGCTCCAGTATTTCATATTTTTCTTGCAGTTTCATATAATCATGCACGACATTGACCGCAGTCAATACAGCGAGCTTATTTATATCAAGATATGGATTTTTCTCGTTGATTTCTCTCATTTTATCATCAACCATTCCGGCCACATGGCGCATGTGCGCTTTGCTTTCTTCTCCGATAATGGTGAAGTGCTGGCCGTAAATGTTTACTGTCGTTTTGGTTTTTTTGCCGTCAGACAACGTTTCTCCTCCATTCCGCGAGAATCCTAGTTCCTATCATACCACGATTATCGTTTGAATGGAAAGACGAGCCTCGGGCTGTTATGATACACTGGTATATACAGTGAAAAGTGCCAAAAAAGGAGATTATATCGTGTCCCATTCTGTTATAAAAGTATCCGCTTCCGCTATGGAACAAATGAAACAATCCTATGCCGGCTCCCTAACTCCCGCCGTTCCGCAGGGCGCCGTCTTCCAGGCCAAGCCTCCGGGCTGTACCATTACAGCCTACCGCTCGGGCAAGGTTCTCTTTCAAGGAAAAAACGCCGGCACAGAAGCGGCCCGCTGGGGAACGGCTGAGGCGCCGAAAGCAAAGAAAACCGTCAAAAAAGCGGCCGACCCGCTTTACGCTCCCCCGGCGGGCATTGCCTCCATGTCAGTGATCGGCTCTGATGAAGTCGGAACAGGCGATTACTTCGGGCCGATAACGGTTGCCTGCGCTTACGCCGACAAAACAAAGCTTTCTTTAATGAAAGAACTCGGTGTGAAGGATTCGAAGGATTTAAAAGATCCGCAGATTATTGAAATCGCCAAACTGTTAATTAAAACCATTCCTTACAGCCTGCTTGTGTTAAAAAACGAAAAATACAATCAGATGCAGGAAAAAGGCATGAGCCAAGGAAAAATGAAGGCGCTCCTTCATAATCAGGCGATTTCCAATCTGCTGAGAAAAATGAACGGCGTTAAACCGGAAGCGATTCTGATTGACCAATTCGCAGAGCCCGGCATTTATTTTAAGCATCTTTCCGGACGGGATATCGTAAAAGAAAAAACGTTTTTCAGCACGAAAGCGGAAAGCATACATCTTTCCGTCGCCGCAGCCTCTATCATTGCGCGATATTCTTTCTTAATTGAAATGGATAAGCTTTCCCGTGAGGCTGGGATGACGATTCCAAAAGGCGCGGGGCCGCACGTCGATGAAGCTGCCGCCAAGCTGATCATCAATAAGGGAGAAGGTGCGCTCAGAACGTTCACCAAACTTCATTTTGCCAATACGCAAAAAGCGAAACGCCTTGTAGAACGGAAACGGTCATAATAAAAAAGCTTGCAGAATGATCTGCAAGCTTTTTCTTTATCCTCTTAATACCGCCTGATACGTTTCTTCCAGCGCTTTCAGCACGTTTTCATGTACTTTTGTCACTTCTTCTTCTGTCAATGTTTGTTCAGGGTTAACATATTGGAGCGAGAAGGCGACGGATTTTTTGCCCTCTTCCATATGCTCACCTTCGTACACATCAAATACGGTGACTTCTTTCAGCAGCACGCCGCCGGCTTCTTTGATCACGGCTTGGAGCTGTCCGCTTGTAACGGTTTTATCTGCCACAAGCGCAATGTCGCGCGTGACAGACGGGTACTTCGGAATCGGCGTATACACGACAGGTTCTGTTTCCTCGGTCAGAAGCGCGTGCAGATCAAGCTCGAACACATACGTTTCTTTGATATCCAGCTCTTTTTCCATTGCCGGATGCACCTGGCCGATAAATCCGGCAAGCGAACCGTTCAATAGAATGTTTGCCGTCCGGCCGGGATGCATGTTTTTGCGTTCAGACTGGACAAATTCAACCCGGTCTGACACATTCAATTGATGCAGCAGGCCTTCAACGATTCCTTTGGCGACGAAGAAATCAACCTGCTTTTTCTCACCCTGCCATAAATTTTTGCGCCACAATCCGGTTACAGCTCCGGCAACCCGTTCTTTTTCAACCGGTTTTGTGTTTTCTTCTTTCGTCAGAAATACAGAACCCGTTTCATATAAAGCAACGGAATCAGTCTGTCTGGCCAGATTGTATGAAACGGCTTCAAGAAGATTCGGCACGAGGCTGTGTCTGAGAATGCTTCTTTCTTCGCTCATCGGCAGAGAAAGCATCGTGTTGAATGATTTTTCGATCGCAAAAGCGGCCGCTTTTTTATCATTCGTTAATGAATAAGTGGTCGCTTGTGAAAGACCCGCTCCTTCAAGGAAACGTCTCACTTTCCGGCGTTTTGCCTGATACGGTGTCAAGCCGCCTGTCGTGCCGGCCGTTTCCGGAAGCGTGGACGGAATATTGTCATATCCGTACAATCTCGCCGCTTCTTCAATCAGGTCTTCTTCTATTCTAATATCTCCGCGGCGCGACGGCACCGTTACGACGAGAACGTCTTCAGCTTCACCGACTGCAAACCCGAGGCGCTTGTAAATGCTGATGATTTCTTCTTTAGCGATTGCCATGCCAAGCACGGCGTTCACTTTTTCAACAGACACGTGAATGTTGTTTGCTTCGATTTTCAGATGGTTTTCTTCAACCGTGCCTGAGAGCACTTCTCCGCCGGCATATGCCTGAATGAGACTGCAGGCCCGTTCAGCCGCCAGCAAAACGCGGGCCGGATCAATGCCTTTTTCATATCTGGCGCTCGCTTCGCTTCTCAGTCCGAGGTCTCTCGATGCTTTGCGGACGGTCTGTCCGTCGAAATAAGCGGCTTCCAGTAAAATCGCAGTGGTGTCTTCACGGACTTCAGACTCAGCTCCGCCCATGACTCCCGCAACGGCTTGCGCTTTTTTTCCGTTTGTGATGACCAAATGGCTGCTTGACAGCTTGCGCTCTTGTTCATCCAGCGTCACGATGGTTTCGTTTTCCGCCGCTTTTCTGACGACGACCTCTTTTGAACCGAACCGGTCGTAATCGAAAGCGTGAAGCGGCTGTCCGTACTCAAGGAGGACGAAGTTTGTAATGTCCACGACGTTATTATGCGGGCGGATGCCTGCATTCATCAGCTTCGTCTGCATCCAAAGCGGTGACGGGCCGATTTTGACGTTTTTAATGATTTTTGCGGCATAATGCGGATTGGCCTGCGTATCTTCAATCTTGACGGAAACAGCATCCGCCGCTTTTTCTGCCGCTTTTTCATATGAAGCCTCCGGAAGCTTTACCTCTGCGCCGAGGATAGCCGCCACTTCATAAGCCACCCCAAGCATGTTCATCGCGTCGGCGCGGTTCGGCGTTAAGCCCAATTCTAAAATCGCATCATCAAGCTGAAGGGCCGCCATTGCGTCAGCTCCCGTTTCAGCATCATTCGGAAAAACGAAAATGCCTTCCGCATATTCTTTCGCCACGAGCTTGCTCTCAATGCCAAGCTCCTGAAGGGAACAGATCATGCCGTGAGACGCTTCGCCGCGCAGCTTGGCTTTTTTAATTTTGAAATTGCCGGGAAGCACGGCTCCGACCGTTGCAACGGCAACCTTCTGTCCTTTATCAACATTCGGGGCGCCGCAGATAATCTGCACGGGTTCCTCCGCACCGATATCAACAAGGCATTTGTTGAGTTTGTCGGCATTCGGGTGCTGTTCACGCTCAAGCACGTGTCCGATGACAACGCCTTTTACGCCTTCCCCTTTATACTCGATACCCTCAACTTCAATACCGGCTCTTGTAATTTTTTCTGCAAGCACGGCCGGATCGATTCCCTGCAAGTCAACGTAATCTTCTAACCATTTATATGAAACAAACATGTGTATCCTCCTCTTACGCCTGTTTAAACTGCGAAATGAATCTGACATCATTGGTATAGAAATGGCGGATATCTTCAATGCCGTATTTCAGCATCGCGATACGTTCAACACCCATTCCGAAAGCGAAACCCTGGTATTCCTCAGGATTGAATCCGGCCATCTTCAGCACGTTCGGGTGAACCATACCGGCGCCGAGAATTTCGATCCAGCCTGTTTTTTTGCAGACGGAGCAGCCTTGTCCGCCGCACTTAAAGCAGGTTACATCCACCTCGACAGAAGGCTCTGTGAATGGGAAAAAGCTCGGACGGAGCCTGATTTCACGGTCTTGGCCGAACATTTTTTTGGCAACCAATTCAAGCGTGCCTTTCAGGTCGCTCATGCTGATTTTGCGGTCCACGACGAGACCCTCGATCTGCATGAACTGATGGGAATGTGTCGCGTCATCGTTGTCGCGGCGATACACTTTACCGGGACAAATGATTTTGACGGGGCCTTTTCCTTTATGCTTTTCCATCGTTCGCGTCTGCACCGGTGACGTCTGCGTTCTCATCAGCATTTCTTCTGTAATGTAAAAGCTGTCCTGCATGTCGCGGGCCGGATGTTCCTTCGGCAGGTTCAGCGCCTCAAAGTTGTAATAATCCGTTTCCACTTCAGGGCCTTCTTCGACGGTATATCCCATGCCGATAAATAAATCTTCAATTTCTTCAATAACGACCGTCAGCGGATGGCGTCCGCCGATGTTTACCTGACTGCCCGGCAACGTGACGTCAATCGTCTGGCTGCTGAGTTTTTTATTCATCTCTTCTTGTTCAAGCTGTTCATTTTTCGCCGTAATGGCTGCTGCAATGCGCTCTCTCACTTCATTGGCGAGCGCTCCCATTTTCGGACGCTCTTCGGCGGACAGTTTGCCCATGCCGCGGAGAACTTCTGTAATCGGCCCTTTTTTTCCGAGATATTGCACCCGAATGTCGTTAACTTCTTTTAATGAACCCGCCGCTTCTACTTTTTCTGCAGCTTCCAGTTCGAGCTGTTTAAGCTTCTCTTCCATCATGCATCCTCCTTTTATGTAAACCAAACCGTTCTATGCCTTTTTCAGAAAACAAAAAAACCCGCCCCTTGAGAGAAGGGACGAGTT
This sequence comes from Bacillus sp. jun7, assembly GCF_051034795.1. Classification (NCBI taxonomy): domain Bacteria; kingdom Bacillati; phylum Bacillota; class Bacilli; order Caryophanales; family Bacillaceae; genus Bacillus; species Bacillus sp. jun7. The sequence continues at coordinate 3,589,548 of NZ_CP093219.1, read as the reverse complement.
GTGGCCGCGGTACCACCCTTTTTAAGGCAGACTTCATCTGCCGACAGCTTCATTGACATAACGGAAACGATCGTTCCGGTTCACCTTTACGCGCGTTTGGCGCGGTCCCGGTGACAACTCGAGAGGTGAAAATCAATTTCTGTGCTGCGATAAAAATGCTCTCAGTCAGCGGCATTTTCTCCCTGGAAGGCAGCGTGTGCAAAAATTGACGTCCTCTGTCACGGTTTTTACATTATTGCTATCTATTATAGTGAAATCCAAGGTTTTTCGCAACCTATCCTCTGAGATGATAAACGAGGATGGCGGCCGCTACCGCCACATTCAGCGATTCAGCCTGTCCGTACAGCGGAACGTACAGATTGAGATCGGTTTTTTGCAGAAGGCCGGCGTCCACTCCCGCCCCCTCGTTCCCGACGATTAACGCGAACGATTCTTCAGGCTTCACGCTTTGATAAGCCGCACCGTTTTCAAGCGCCGTGCCGTAGATCGCGACGCCTTGTGATTTCAGCTCGGCGGTAAACTCATCAAGCGGACGTTTTAAAATGGGAATATGAAAGTGAGATCCTTGCGCTGAACGCAGCGTTTTTCCGTTGTACGGGTCTGCCGTTCCCTCACCAAGGACAACGGCGTCGATTCCCGCCGCATCTGCCGTTCTGATCATTGTTCCTAAATTCCCCGGGTCCTGTACGGCATCAATAAGAAGCAGCCGCTTCAGCTGATCGGGCCGCTTATCCGGCATATGGCAGACCGCGGCGATCCGCTGCGGCGTTTCCGTTTCCGTCACGGCTGAAAACGCGTCTTCGCTCAGCACGTAGCACGGAATGCTCATATCCAGATCGGCCGGAATGGCGCTCTCATCGTTTACGAGAATTTCTTTTACCGTTCCCTTTGATTTGAGCGCTTCTTCTGCCAGATGCTCTCCTTCTATCAGAAATGTATTCGTTTTAAGTCTCTCTTTTTTTGTGTGAAGTTTTTTCCAGTCCTTCACTTTTTGGTTTTTTGCAGAGTCGATTCGTTTCACTTTATGTCTGTGCTCTCCTTTTTTCATGCATGTTGTTATTATATCTCAAGAACAGCACATAATAAACCGCGTGCGCGGTAAGAATATGCGTATCACATTCAGGAAAAAGGAGCGGTTGTAATGGATCTTAATTTACGCAACGCCGTTATTGCCAATGTAACCGGCAATAACCAGGATCAGCTGGAGCATACTATCGTTGACGCCATCCAAAGCGGTGAAGAAAAAATGCTTCCGGGCCTCGGCGTCTTATTCGAAGTTCTTTGGCAGCATGCGTCAGACTCAGAAAAAAATGAAATGCTCAAAACACTTGAAGGCGGATTAAAACCTGCGCAATAAGCATGAACCGGGTGATGGCACACCCGGTTTTTTTTGTATAATAATGGCGAGGGGGATCGCCATGCAGTTACAGCCGGAACTGGCAAAGAAATTGATTGCCGAAGTCAAACATATGTACAGCCGCGAAGTGATTATTGCCGATACAAAAGGGATGATCATCGCGGGCACCAATGAGGCGCGCGCCGGATGGTTTCATGAAGGCGCACTGATCTGCGCCCGCGAAAAACGGAATGTCATCATTACGAAAGAAGATGAAAAACGCCTCCAGGGCGTAAAAGCAGGACTGAACCTCCCCGTTTTTTCAGGCCATGAGGTAATCGGAGTGTTCGGTCTGACAGGAGACCCTGACGATATCCTGCCTTTCGGAGAATTGCTCAGGAAAATGACGGAGCTGTTTATTAAAGAAACGCGCCATATGGAAGAAGCGCAGTGGCGTGCGAGAATGCTTGAATCCTTTATGGTTGATTGGCTGCAGCTGAAAGAATGGTCTCCGGGCTTTTTAGAAAAAGCAAAGCTCATCGGCGCAGACCTTCACGCATACCGCCGGATCATACTCATTCAAGGACGTTATGAGCAATATAAAGCGGAGGAGCTCGGGCGGCTCTGGCAGAACGAATGCCCTGAAGACCTGTTTGTCCGCTGGGGAAATGAACGCATTCTCATTAATCATGAAGCAAATTCGGCTTCCAAAACACAGCTCATCAAAAAGATCGGCGCCGTTTTTGGGCAGCCTGTCACCGCCGGCATCGGACGGATCGTTCCGGGAGAGTGCCTCGCGGAATCATACGAACAGGCGGATAAAGCACTTTCAGCCGGAATCGGTGACAAGCAGGCCGTCTTTGAAGAAGATTTAAAACTGGATATGTGTATTGCCGATATCGCACCCGGCACGCAGTCGGAATTTTCACGGCGGGTTCTCGAGCATGTACTCGGCCGGGAAGAACTTCTGGATACGCTGCGCGCCTTTTTCGACCGGCAATTATCGTTAAAGCGCACCGCCGACGACATGCATATTCATATCAATACATTGCGCTACCGTCTTTCCAAACTGGAATCACTGACAAATATGAAGCTTGACCGTCCTGAAGACATAACGGCTTTTTATTTGGCGCTCCGCTTTTTAGATCAACATACAAAAAGCACGTAATCAAATCATCATTTTTCATATGTTTCTCCATAGTGTGCGGAATCGTTTTTCTTTACAATTAAATGAAAACGCTTTTCTTATCAGGGAGGTTGGAGAACATGATTTCACGAGAGGCAAAAGAAGCGTTCATCCGGACGGTCGGGAAGGAGAATTATGATGATTCGGCGGCGGGCCGTCTTGTGTATTCTTACGATGCGGCTCCTCAGCTGCAAGCCATGCCGGATGCGGTAATCGCCCCCCGCAGCGCGGATGACGTGTCCCGTATATTAACGATTTGCAGCAGGCATGACATTCCGATCGTGCCGAGGGGTTCAGGCACAAACTTATGCGGCGGCACATGTCCGTCTGAAGGCGGGCTTGTGCTTTTATTCAAACATATGAACCGCATTCTTGAAATTGATGAAGAAAATTTGACGGCAACCGTCCAGCCGGGCGTGATTACGCAAGATATGATCCGTGCGGTTGAGCAAAAAGGTTTATTTTATCCGCCTGATCCGAGCAGCATGAAAATATCGACGATCGGCGGGAATATTAATGAAAATTCCGGCGGACTGCGCGGTTTGAAGTACGGCGTCACCCGGGATTATGTCCTCGGCCTTGAAGCCGTCTTGGCTTCAGGCGATATCATCCGCACAGGAGGAAAGCTGACAAAGGATGTCGCCGGTTATGATCTGACCCGGCTTTTCGTCGGATCAGAAGGTACGCTCGGCGTTGTGACGGAAGCGACTTTAAAGCTGGTTCCGAAGCCGGAAACGAAAAAAACGCTGCTTGCACTCTATGAACATATTGAAGCGGCTGCGGAATCTGTTTCTGCCATCATCGCTGAAAAAATCATTCCGGCCACACTCGAATTTCTGGATCAGCCGACACTGCAGGTCATTGAAGATTACGCCAAGATCGGGCTTCCGACCGACGCAAAAGCGGTGCTGCTGATCGAACAGGACGGTGACATCGAAACGGTCAGACGGGATATGGAAAAAATCGAAGCCATCTGTAAAAACGGAGCAGCCGTATCCGTCCAAACGGCCGAAACCGAGGAAGAGGCATTCGCGCTTACAGAGGCCAGACGGTCCGCATTATCAGCCCTTGCCCGGCTGAAACCGACAACGATTCTGGAAGACGCGACCGTGCCGAGATCACAAATTGCCGGCATGGTCAAAGCCATTAACGAGATTGCAGAAACATACGGCCTGTCCATCTGCACATTCGGCCATGCCGGAGACGGCAACCTTCATCCGACGTGCACCACAGATATCCGAAATACAGAGGAGATGGAACGTGTCGAAAAAGCTTTTGCCGCCATTTTTGAAAAAGCGATTGAGCTGGGCGGGACGATAACGGGTGAACACGGGGTCGGCATCGTAAAAGCGCCGTATTTAGAAATGAAGCTGAAAACAGAAGGCATCACCGCCATGAAAGCGATCAAACAAGCGCTTGATCCCCAAAATCTGCTGAATCCGGGAAAAATATTCGCCAATTCATCAAGGAAACGCGTGGTGGTGATGAAATGACAACGGCTAAAGAGCAGCAACACATTCAAACAGAATTCAAAACCCGCATGGATGAAGGTGAATTGCTGAACTGTATGCGCTGCGGCTTTTGCCTTCCTTCCTGTCCGACCTATATCGAATCGGGATTTCAAGAATCCCATTCGCCGCGCGGCCGGATCGCACTGATGAAAGCCGTCACAGACGGACTGATCGAACCGGATGAAGATGTCGAACGCTCACTTTCGCTGTGTCTCGGATGCCGGGCATGCGAGCCCGTTTGTCCGGCAGGGGTCAATTACGGACAGCTGCTTGAAGAAGCGAGGGATATCATTCATCAAAATAAAAAACATAAGCCGGGCGTGCGCCTCTTGCGGAAAGCCGCCTTCACCGGGCTTTTCCCTCATCAAAACCGCATGCAGGCAGCCGTGAATCTTCTCGGAATATACCAAAGATCGGGACTGCAGACAGCCGTCAGAAAAACCGGTATGCTGCGCGTTTTGCCTGAACATCTGCGCACGATGGAACAAGTGCTCCCGCCCGCCCCGAAACGGAAAGACATGAAGGAAAGGCCGCGTTTTCTTCCTGCCGCGGGTCCCGTCCAAAAACGGGCCGCTTTTTTCTCGGGCTGCTTAATGGATACGATGTTTTTAGCGACAAATCATGCGACAACGGCGCTTTTACAGGCGGCCGGGTGTGAAATCGCGGTTCCGGACGGCCAGGCGTGCTGCGGCGCGCTTCACGGGCACAGCGGAGAAAAAGAGATGGGAAAAGAACTGGCCAAGCGGAATATCGCCGCTTTTGAGGCACTTGACGCTGATTATATCATTACAAACGCCGGCGGATGCGGCGCCTTTCTTCAGGAATATCCGCATTTACTGAAAGATGAACCTGGATGGGCGGAACGTGCCGAACAATTTGTCCGGAAGCTCAAAGATTTTTCATCCGTACTGGTTGATCTGAAGTTCCATCAAAAAAACCTGCGGGCGCAGTCTCCTCATATCGTCACATATCAGGACTCCTGCCATCTCCGCAATGTGATGCATACGTCAGAGGAACCGCGAACGCTTTTGAAAAGCATTAAAGGGGCTGAGTACAGAGAAATGGAAAAGGCCGACAGCTGCTGCGGGTCGGCGGGAATTTATAATATAACAGAGTCAGAGATGTCTATGAAAATATTAGACAGCAAGATGAAAGCCGCCGGAAAAACGGAGGCGGCCGTCATCGTGACAGCCAATCCCGGATGCCTTTTGCAAATGCAGCTCGGCATTTTACGCGAAGGATTAACAGACCGTGTCCGCGCGGTTCATTTGGCGGATTACCTTTTGGAAGCGGCGGATTTGTCATAAGCTGATAGCAGAGAGACCGATCGGCTCTCTGCTTTTATGATGCTGCAATGTTCGGATCGGCCGCGGATTTATCCGGGTATTGATGCTTCCAGTCTGGCACTCGGATCACGCCATACATTCGCCCATTTTTTCACAGCCGCAATGATAATTACAAGGCCGAGAATGAGCATGATAATGGATAAAACGCCATTCAGCACGTTGTATCCCGCCGCTTCGGGGTTCAAATACACATACCGCACCATCCAATAACCCGCATAGTTGACGGTCACGTACAAATAAGCGAGAGGAATCAGGCATGTCAGCATATAGCGCCGCTTATCCGCTATTTTTAATACGACGGTCGCACCGATGATTAAGCCGACAGATGCCATAAGCTGATTGGATACGCCGAACAGCGCCCAAATGGAACTGATGTCGCCCGAATACAGAAGATAGCCCCACAGCAGGCAGGCGAGCGCGCTTGAGAAAATCGAGCCCGGCAGCCAGTCTGTTTTTTTCAGCGGCTTATAGACCTCTCCGAAAAACTCTTGAATCAAGTACCGGGCGACACGGGTTCCCGCATCAATCGCCGTTAAAATAAACACCGCTTCAAACATAATGACGAATTGAAAAAAGTATGAAGCCAAATGACTGAAAAACGGAATCTCCGTAAAGATATACGTCATTCCGACGGCAAGCGTAACGGCTCCGCCCGTTCTTCCTTCCAGACTGAGCCCGATTTCTTTACTCAATTCAGGCAGATGGACGACATTCATCCCGAGGGCGCGGAATATTTCAGGCGTGCTGTTAATGGCAAAATAGTCGGCGGGCTCAAGAGCGGCAGCTGCAATGAGCGCCATAATTCCGACGAGACATTCCACAAGCATCGCTCCGAAAGCAACCGGTTTTATATCACTCCATTTATCCAGCATTTTCGGCGTTGTGCCGGAACCGACAAATGCATGAAAGCCCGAAATGGCGCCGCAGGCAATCGTTATTGAAATAAACGGCCAGACAGGACCCGCGATCACCGGCCCTCCGCCGTGAATAAACTCCGTTACGGCCGGGAATTTAATGGCGGGATTGACGAAAAAGACGCCTGCGATCAAAGCGGCAAAAACTCCGATTTTCATAAAACTGCTTAAATAGTCACGCGGAGCCAGCAAAAGCCAAACCGGAAGCGCCGCAGCGAAAAACGCATAGACGGGAAGCGCCACTGCAAGCGTTTTCGCATCCAGTGTCAGCATGTCCCCGAGAGCCGTTGTCTGCAGCCGCGGCCCGATTACAACACCGGCCATTAACAAAAGAAACCCGACAGTTGATGCGAGTTTGAGATTGCCCGTTTTTTTATAGTAGAGGCCGACCCCCATCGCGATCGGAATCGTAATCCCCACCGCAAACGTTCCCCACGGGTTTTTCTCAAGCGCGTGCAGCACAACCATGGACAGCCCCGCCATCGTGATCGTAATGATAAACAGCATCGAAAGACCGGTGCAAAAGCCCGCCACCGGGCCGAGCTCTTCTTTGGCGACTTCAGAAAGCGTTTTCCCGTTTTTCCGCATTGATGCAAACAATACGACAATATCGTGCACGGCTCCCCCGATCACCGCTCCGATTAACAGCCATAAAAGCCCGGGCAGATAGCCGAACTGAGCTGCCAGAATCGGTCCGACAAGCGGGCCGGCAGCGGCGATTGCCGCGAAGTGGTGGCCGAATGACACCCACTTATTCGTGGGCACATAATCTTTCCCATCCTCAAGCACATGGGCCGGAGTCGGTGTCTGATCATTGATTTTTAATACTTTGACCATCATAAAGGTACCGTAAAGCCGATAGGCGATCGCCAAAATACATATAGACGCTATGACGATTGTAATCGCATTCATTTAATCCCAGCCCCTTTTCTCTTTTTCTAAATATTATCACAATTATCAGATAACAGGAGATGATTTTTGCGTAAAAAAAAAGCCGGCAGCGGCAGCCCGGCTTTTCGGAACATTATTTTCCTGATAAACGGATGACATTCCAGGACAGCGGAGTAAAATGTGCCGTTATCCCTTCAGCGTTTGCCGAAGACGTTCCGTTGGAGTGAGGAATGACTTCTTTTCTGTTTTTTTTGATTGGTTGCTTTCATATCCTGATGCTCCAGCACGATATGCTCAAGGATGCGGTAATCTTCAAACCCTCTCAGTTTGATCTCCGTTTCCATCAGTTCCTTGCTTTTGTTGACGGCAAAAATGGTCAGTGCTTCATCCTCTTCATGGTAAACAGCCGCGGCATCAACATACGGCACATCCGTAAAATCCGCTGAGTCGTATTTCGGGGAGGTGACCAGCAGCTTCATTGAAGTCCCTCTCCCGTAGACAGAGGCGTGCATGTAAGGGTAAAAGATCGGCTGCCTCCATGCTTCTCCGCCCTTTTCAGTCATGATAGGCGCAATCACGTTGACAAGCTGGGCGAGACAGGCGATCTTCAGTCTGTCCGCATGCTGCAGCATCGTAATCAGCAGTGAACCGATCAACAGCGCATCTTCAAAATTGTAGATGTCTTCGAGAATCGGCCGGGCCGTAATCCATGGCTCCACTTTTTTATCCGCTTCATTTGAGTGATACCACACATTCCATTCATCTAAAGAAAGGTGAATCGTTTTTTTGCTGCGTTTTTTCGCTTTCATATAATCACATACGGCTTTGACGGATTTAATAAAATGGTCTAAATCCATAGACTTCGCCAAATAGTTCTCAAGATCATTTTCATGGTTGCCGTAATACGTATGCAGTGAAATGTAATCCACATGCTCGTACGTATGCTCAAGCACCTCGGCCTCCCACTCGATGAAGGACGGCATGCCGCTGTTTGAGCTTCCGCAAGCCACCAATTCGATCGTCGGGTCCGTCCATTTCATCACCTTTGCTGTTTCAGCGGCAAGCCGTCCGTATTCATGCGCCGTTTTATGACCGATCTGCCAAGGGCCGTCCATCTCATTTCCTAAGCACCATGTTTTGATGCCGTAAGGTTTTTCATATCCGTGCGATTTTCGTAAGTCGCTCCAGTATGATCCTTCAGGATGGTTGCAGTATTCGACGAGGTTCCGGGCGGCATCGATTCCTCTCGTCCCGAGATTGACCGCCATATTCACTTCGGCGTTCACTTTTTTCGCCCACGTTAAAAATTCATTCGTCCCCACTTCGTTCGTTTCTGTCGTCTGCCATGCCAAATCAAGCCTCCGCGGGCGGTTCTTCACCGGCCCGACGCCGTCCTCCCAATTGTAGCCTGAGAGAAAATTCCCTCCCGGATAGCGGATGAACGGCACTTGCAATTCCTTGATTAACTCCTGCACGTCTGTTCTGAAACCGTCCTTGTCGGCTTTCGGGTGTCCGGGCTCATAAATGCCTTCATACACCGCCCGGCCCATATGTTCTATAAAAGATCCGTACATCCGTTTGTCCACTTCACCGATGATATATTCTTTATCTGCTGTAATCCCCGCTTTTTTCATTACATTTCCTCCCTCTCTCTATCCCTTCACTCCGCCTACTGTGAGGCCGGAAATGAAGTATTTTTGGAAAAACAAGAATATGATGATCACCGGCAGTATCGCAAAAACGGACCCGGAAATCAGCATGTCATAGTTGTTGCCGTACGGACTCAGCAGCCCTGAAAGTCCGATTGGAAGCGTAAACATTTCTTTCGACCGAAGCACGATCAGCGGCCATAAAAAGTTATTCCAGCTGTTTAAAGATTGAAGAATGATCATTGCTCCGAATGCCGGTTTCATGAGCGGCGCCATAATTCTGAAGAAAATGCCGAATTCGGTGCAGCCGTCCATTCTCGCTGAATCAAGCAGATCTTTCGGAAGTCCGAGCGCATATTGCCGGAAAAAGAACACGGCGACAGGCGACACAATAAACGGCAGAATCACCCCCGTATAAGAATCGATCAAATGAAGACCCACCGTCAATTTGAACAACGGAAGCATCATCACTTCAAGAGGCACCATCATAATGATCAGCACAAGAACAAAAATAATATTTCTGCCTTTAAACTCGTAGACACCGAGTCCGTAGCCGATCAAAGAGGAAAAAAACAGCGTGAGAACCGTGGTGAGGACGCCGAGCAGCAGGCTGTTAAAAAACCATTTAAAATAAATGCTCCCCCCGTTGAACAAATAGGTGTAGTTATCAAGGCTCATCACATCCGGATCAAGACGCAGATTCAGCCCGATGCGCATCAGCTCAGATGACGGCTTTAATGAACCGAGCAATAGACAGATCATCGGAAAGATATACAACAGGCTCAGCATGATAAAAAACAAGGTAAACGCGACTCTGTACACGGAAAACATGTGATTGTTACGCAACGCTTATCCCTCCCCTTTAAACGAACCGGACAGTTTCAGTGAAACAAGGCTGACTAGTAAGATGACAAGCAAAAGGACAATTCCGATTGCGGCCCCGTACCCCATTTCGTTGTATGCAAGCCCCTGCTGATATAAATAACCGACAAGCGTGAGGCCGATATTGCCCGGGGAATTATTCTGCCAAAGCACATAGCTTTCCTCAAACATTCTGAAACCGCCGATCATACTGATCGTTAACACATAAACGGACACCGGCTTTAAAAATGGAAGGGTGATATGCCGGAACTTTTTCCACGTACTCGCCCCGTCAATTTCAGCCGCCTCATACAATTCTTTCGGCACATTTTGCAAACCCGCCAGAAAGTAAAGAATGTTAATCCCCATCCACCTCCATGACGCAAGCAGCACCATTAAAAACATGCCGGTACCTTTGTTGTTGAGCCAGTTTTGGGGTGATGCGCCAAGCTTCATCATCAGCTCGTTTGCAAGCGACGTATTCATTTCTCCGAACATCAGCCGGAAAATAATCCCCGCTACGATCGTCGATGTTAAAGCCGGTACAAACAGAGCCGATTTAAACACATTTCTGAACCTGACGAGCTTCGAATTCAGAATCACCGCTAAAAGAAGCGGCACCGGAATCAGCACGATCAGCGTCCAGAAAGTATATTCCAATGTGTTAAATAATGCCGTATAAAAGGTTGGATTAAGAAGAGCGGTATAATTGGAAAACCCGACAAATGTAATTTCTCCCGGCAGTATCCGCTGAAAGCTCATGATAAACACGCTGATGATCGGATACAAAAAGAAAACGAGAAACGAAATGATAAATGGCGCCGTAAAAAGATAAGGCGCCGCTTTTTTTGAATACAGCACATTGCGCCGGCGCGGCTTCTTCCGGACTGCAGAAACGGTTTGCGCTGTCTCTGTCTTTACAGGTCTCATAAAAGCTCCCCCGCTTTCACTGTTAAATAGGGCGGCTTCTCCTATTTTTCTAATTGCTCTGCCGCCTCGTCCAAGGCTTCCTCAGGTGTTTTTTCCTGCGTCTTCAGCGCATCGAACAGCACCTGTCTGACAACGAGATCAGCCGCTTTAGAGAAGTCTTCATGCAGATAAATCGGATTGATCTCATCTTTTATTTCAAGGAGCGAGGAAAAAATTGACGTACCGTTCCGGAAGAAATCCGTGTACTTGTTTTTCTCCTTCAATTCTTTTGAATCCCACACGTCCCAGCGGAGCGGGTCAAAGCCGAGCACCGTCCACAGCTTTATGTTCCCTTCCTTTGAACCTTTCGCAAATCCGAGAAATTCTTTCGCGAGCTCCAGATGTTCAGCCTGCTTCGGCACGACGGTGGCTGTTCCGCCTAAACCCGCTGATCTGTCACCGCCTTCTTTCCAGGCCGGCATAGGGTAAATCGCCATTTTCCCTTTTAAATCAGGCATATAATCGATAAACCGTCCCATGTACCAAATGGGCATCAGCACTGAGGCTGCCCCGCCCTGATTCATAAAACCGTAATATTCTTCGCTGTGATGGCCGCCGCCGGGAGCCGGCAGAAGGGTTTTATCATTTACCATGTCCTTTACATCATTCAGTGTATCTGTATTCGTCTTGCTGTTCAGAATCAATTTTCCGTTTTTGCTGTAGTAGCCTGACCCTTGCTGCGAAATCATGGATAGGAATGTGGCGGAGTCGTTTGTTTCAACCGTTCCCATCGGTTTCCCAGCGGCTTCACGCACTTTTTTTCCTGCCCGCCGGTAATCTTCCCATGTCTTAATGGAGGCGGGATCAACGCCCGCTTTTTTCATGATATCCATGTTGTAAAACATGACGGTCGTCCCCACATGTGTATCAAGGCCGTACAATTTTCCGTTTTTGCTGTATAAGGCCAGACGCGCTTCCACAAACTTATCGCGGTCTTTTTCAATCAGCGGCGTCAGATCGGCAAGCGGGATATCCTTCCCCTTCAGAAAGTTCGAGAACCGGCTTAATTCCACGTCGGCTATATCGGGAAGCCCCTCACCCGCGATCAGCGAAACCGATAAATTATCATGCATTTGTCCATAAGGATAAACAACGGTATTCAGCTTGATTTTGCGATCCGGATACTTCTGATTCCATTCTTTGACCATTTCCTGATAAAACTGTTCGTGCAGGCCGTTAAACGTCCAAAACGTCAGCTCCGTTTCTCCCGGCCGGCCGGCAGTCCGTTCTTGTGAACAGCCGGCGGTAAACAAGAAGAGCATCATCAGCACCAAACATACAGCGGTTGTTTTTTTCATGTCATTACCCCTTCCACTTTAGGCCGTGCGGCTATTGATGCAAATGATGTGCAAAGAGCGCTGCATTTTCATTTATGATGGTTAAACCGGTATAACGGTCTCGCAGTGTGTGCGCATGCTTAAGCGCATCGCTGACAAGGTCCTTTTTTACACCGATCTCATCGAAACAGGCGGGACCTCCCGCAGATGAGAGCCACCCGGCAATTGTTTTGCCGTCGGGAAGCCCTTCATATGCAGACTGAATCGCCTCGCGAAAGTGCGGCGGCAGTTCAGCAAGCTTTTCGTGACAAGCCAGTTCTTTGTAAATATCACTCAGCAACGCGCACGCACAGCCGACCTTCGCACCGTGGAGAATCGGAGGCTGTTTTGCCTTCAGCATTTCCATCTCAATCCAATGCGAGATGTGATGTTCTCCTCCTGAGGCGGGGCGGGAGTGGTCGAGAGCAAGCATGACAAGACCCGAAACGATCAGCGCTTCCATCAGTATCTGAACGCCTTCCTCAGTCCCCATGGCAATGTCAGCGCGGTGATCAATGCACTGCCAAAGCGCGTCTTTCACAAGCTTCGCCCCTGCTTCTGAGTACGGCTCACCCGCAAGACTGCGGGAAATCTCCCAATCTGCCAGCGATGTTATTTTTCCGAGCATGTCTCCGAAGCCCGCGGCTGTCATTGAACGGGGCGCTTCTTTTAATACATTCGTATCGGCAAATAAGGCGATCGGTGCTTTCGTTTGGATCGTCGTTTTGATTCCGTTTAATATGAGCGGCGCTCCCGCCGATGTAAAACCATCGACTGACGGAGCGGTGGGGAATGAGATAAACGGCAAACCGCGCTGATAAGCGGCAAACCGCGTAATGTCGTGAATCGTTCCTGAACCAGCCGCAATGATGACATCCGTCTCTTCCGCGAGATTGATCAGCGTATAGACCAATGTCCTCTCATCAGCCGCGGCGGCCCCGGCTTCATGCTCCGGAATGATGACTTTTGATGCTTTGATTCCGCCTGCCCTTAATTCGTCCGCAAGCAGACGTCCCGCCGCCTCGTACGTGTTCCGGTCACAGACGAGGACCGGATGATTCCAGCATTTTTTTTGCAGAAATCTGAGAAGCTCTTCTTTTGCATTCGCCCCGATCACGATATCTTCTATTTGAATCGGTGAGCGGCTGGCCCCTTCCTTGTCAAACTCGGATTGAATGTCCTCAGGAGAACGTTTCATAAAAGGATTCCCTCCTTCGCTAATTCTGTCAGGTCTTTAATAGAATCAAGGACGATGTCAGGTTCATATAGACGGGGCTCCCCAAGTTTGGCCGACCCCGTCAGAACCAATACGCTTTTCATTCCGTACAGCCTGCCCATTGCGATATCAGATTCGAGGCTGTCTCCGATAATGGCGCATTCCTCAGGGGGAAGTCCGAGCGCTTCACATGCCGCCTCAGCCATCAGCCAAGACGGTTTGCCGATGACAAGCTCCGTTTTTGCTCCGGCGGATGCTTCAATGGCCCCGATCATTCCCGCGACATCCATGGCATGGCCGCCTTCATTCGGAAAGGAGCGGTCCCGGTTCGTGGCGATGATGCGCGCGCCGGAGGAAGCCGCCTTAAAAGCGAGATTCAGATCCTCATAGGTGACGGTTTCATGCAGGGAGATGACAAGCCAGTCTGCCGCCTGCGGGTTTTGCGCCAGGACGACACCCGCTAAAGCGAGTTCATCAGTCAGCCCTTTCTCTCCTAACACCCAGACCTTTGACAAAGGATAATGCTTCTTTAAAAATGATGCCGTCACACTGGAGGACAGCACGATGCTCCGTTCATCCGTGCGGATACCTGCACCCAGCAGTTTCTTTCGGCACATTGCTCTTGATAGATTGCCGCGGTTGCTTAAAAAGACAACGGCTTTGCCCAGTGACTGAAGGGTATGAACGGCTTCTTTTGCGCCGTCAATCAGCTCCCGCCCCCTGAATACGGTTCCGTCTAAATCAATCAGAAACCCGGCTGCGTCAAGTTTGGCCATAATAAGCATTCGCCCCGTGTTTTCTGTAAAAATGCTTATCATGCAGCACTCTGTCGATCGGACTAAGCTGTTTGTTCAGCATAAGCGAATGGTAGGCCATTTCCGCTACCGTTTCGAGCACAACGGCGTTATGCAGGGCATTCAGCGCGTCCGTTCCCCAGCAGAACGGGCCGTGGCTGTGGACGAGGACACCCGGATTTTGTTCATACGGTTCGTTTTGAAAGGTTTCGGCTATAACTTTGCCTGTATGATACTCGTAATCTTTCACAATTTCTTCTTCATACATTTCCCTCGTGCAGGGTATAGCGCTTTCAAAGTAATCCGCGTGAGTCGTTCCGAGAGCGGGTATGTCTCTTCCGGACTGCGCCCAGCTCGTCGCCCAGCGGGAGTGAGTATGAACGATTCCGCCGATAGCCGGAAACGCTTTATACAGATAAAGATGGGTCGGCGTGTCAGAAGACGGTTTCAGCGAGCCTTCCAGAATGTCTCCGTCCTCATTCAGAACGACCAGTTTGTCAGCGGTCAGCTCACTGTAATCGACACCGCTCGGTTTAATGACGATTCTCCCGCTCTCTCTGTCAATGCCGCTGACATTCCCCCATGTAAACGTGACAAGGTTATGTTCCTCGAGCTTCAGATTGGCCGCGAGCACTTCTTCTTTTAACGCTTCAAGCATGGAGGCTCCCCCCTTTCGCAAAATCGCGGTTTTTAATGGCTTTCAGGCGTTTCATGACATTGTTTTCTTTGCCGAAGTAGTGTACGAGCTCTTTATATTCCGCATATAAGCTGTCATAAATCTCAGCTCTTTCCCGGTTCGGGGCATAAAAGCCGTCTTTTAATTTCCCCATATGCGCGCATGCTTCAGCAATATTGGAGAATCCCCCGTTTTCCCGTCCCGCGGCGAGCGCTCCGAAAATCGCGGAGCCCAGTGCAGGCGCCTGCGGAGATCCGGATAATTGAATGTCCATATTTGTGACGTCTGCGTAAATCTGCATGACAAACGGATTTTTTTCGGCGATTCCTCCGGCTGCGTAAAGCTCTTCGATCGGAACACCGTTTTCCCGGAATGTTTCGATAATCATCCTCGTTCCGAACGCCGTCGCTTCAATCAATGCCCTGTAGATTTCTTCCGGCTTCGTGTGCAGCGTCATGCCGAGCATCATGCCCGTCAAATCGGCGTCCACCAAGGTTGAGCGGTTTCCGTTCCACCAGTCAAGCGCGAGAAGGCCGCTTTCCCCGGGAACAAGTTCAGCTGCTTTTTTGCTGAGCAGCTCGTGAATGTCTATGTGTTTATCCTCAGCTTCCTTCTCATAGTCTCTCGGAACGCACGTTTTGACGAACCATTCAAAGTGGTCGCCGACACAGGACTGCCCCGCTTCATATCCCGCATATCCGGGCAAAATGCCGTTATTGACGACTCCGCACATACCGGGGACGATATGTTCTTCCTCGCCGAGCAGCACATGGCAGGTAGACGTTCCCATGATCATCAGCATTTTCCCCGGCTCTGTAATACCGACCGCGGGCACTGACACGTGAGCGTCGACATTGGCGACGGCAACGGCAGTCCCCGGCAGAAGCCCGGTCAGCTCCGCCATTTTTTCGGTCAAACCTCCTGCTTTTTCCCCGACTGAATAAATCGTGCCGCTTAATTTATCCTGTGTAATCGTTTTCATTAACGGGTTGAGCTTTTCGAAAAAATGATCCGGCGGATATCCCGTCTCCTCATTCCAGATTGCTTTATAGCCGGCCGTGCAGTTGCTTCGCTTCAATGAACCGCACAATTGATAGACGATCCAGTCTGCCGCTTCCACAATCCGATCTGCCGCCTTGTATATATGCGGCGCTTCTTCCGCGATTTGCATGATTTTCGGGATCATCCATTCAGAAGAAATTTTACCGCCGTATCTTTTAAGGAATGGTTCCTTTGTGTCTTCGGCAATCGTGTTCAAACGGTCTGCATGTTTTTGAGCCGCATGATGCTTCCACAGCTTCACATAACTGTGGGGCTCCCGTTCAAATTCCGGCAGCATACAAAGCGGCTGCCCCGCGCCGTCTATCGGCAAAATCGTGCAGGCGGTAAAATCAATTCCTATGCCGATCACGTCTTTTGGATCAGCGCCCGCCTGCTCAAGCAGGTTCGGGATCGCCGTTTCCAGAACTTCGATATAATCGGCAGGATGCTGAAGCGCCCAGTCCCGAGAGAGTTTTTCACCCGTCTTCGGCAGCGTGCGGTCGATGACGGCATGAGTGTATTCTTTTACCGCAGACGCGATTTCTTCGCCCGTGCGGACATTGACAAGCACCGCCCGGCCGGACAATGTGCCGAAATCAACACCAATCGTATACGCCATATCAATTCCCTCCCAGCCGGTATAATACGTCATTCCATTTCAGCTCTTTTTTCAGCTCATGTATTTCAGTATTGCGGGAAATAAAGATGCTTTCAATGCCTGCCATCTCAGCCCAGTCAAGCATCTGTTCAGCCGTAAGCCGGAAGGACATACAGGTATGGTGGGCGCCTCCCGCCAAAATCCATGCTTCTGCAGCTGTTTTCAGCGATGGCTCCGGCTTCCACAGCACCCGCGCCACAGGGAGATTCGGCATATCATGATCAATTTCCCTGCCTTCCGCTTCATTCAGAATGAGACGGAATCGCCCGCCGATATCAATGATGCTGGCGATGATGGCTGAACCGCCGATTCCGTTAAAGACCAGCCGGGCCGGATCTTCCTTCCCTCCGATTGAGAGAGGATGGACTTCGATTTTCGGCTGATCAAGGGCGATCGTCGGACATACTTCAAGCATATGTGATCCGAGAATCATCGCACGCCCCGGTTCAAAATGGTACGTATAATCTTCCATGAAGGAGGTTTGTTCTCCGTCCGCCATTATTTTCATCATTCGCACAAGGGCAGCCGTTTTCCAATCGCCTTCTCCAGCAAATCCGTACCCTTTTTCCATGAGACGCTGAACGGCAAGACCCGGAAGCTGCTTCATTCCGTGCAAAACTTCAAAGGAGGTCGAAAACGCTGTATATCCGCCCCGTTCGAGAAAGGCCGTTAATCCGAGTTCAATTTTCGCCTGTTCTTTAATAGAAGCAACTTTTGCTTCATCCCGTTTCGTTTCGTCGCTGATGACATACAATTTGTCGTATTCCTCATAAAGCGCCTCAATTTCTGCGTCGGTGACATTGTTTATCACCTCGGTAAGATCGCCGATTCCGTACCCGTCAACCTGCCAGCCGAATTGAATGTGGGCGCCGACTTTGTCTCCGTCAGTAACCGCCACATTCCGCATATTGTCGCCGAACCGGGCTACTTTAATATTCCTGCTTTCATTCCAAGCGGCAGCCGTGTTCATCCATTGCGAAATGTCATGTTTGACTTCCTCATCATCCCAATAGCCTGCGATGACTTTTCTCGTCTGCCCCATTCTTGACTGGATATATCCGTACTCCCGGTCTCCGTGAGCGGATTGGTTGCTGTTCATAAAGTCCATATCAATCGTTTCCCACGGGATGTCGCGGTGATATTGGGTATGCAGATGAAGCATCGGCTTTTGAAAAGCGGAAAGACCTTCAATCCACATTTTCGCAGGGGAAAATGTATGCATCCATGTCACGACCCCGGCACAGTTTTCTTGATACTGCGCTTCCCGCAAAACCTCTCTGATCGTTTCAGATGACGTGACAACCGGTTTATGCCTGATCTTGTATCTTGATGACACCCCGCTGAGACCATCACATATTCCCTTTGCGTGTTTATCGACAAGCTGCAGCGTTTCCTCTCCGTATAAGTGCTGGCTTCCCGTTACAAACCAAAATTCATATTCTTTGTTCTGAAGCACATTCATTTCCCCTTCCCATCAAAATAAAGCGCTTGCATTTTTAAATAAATATACGTACGAATATAAATAATAAAACTTTTATTCTTTTATTTGTACGAACAACTTCATTATAGTTAAGGAGGAATCAAACTGTCAATCTTTTATTGCAAGTAAAAAAGCCGGACACACATGCCCGGCTGATCAATTAATAGGAAGGCCAGCCTGAACTCCAATCGATATCATTGATGAGCATCTTCGGAATCCCGCTGTTTTCGGCATCATACGCATGACGCACTAAAATATTCCCGTTCACAATATCTTGACCGCCCGGGCCTTTCCAGCGGTCATTGCCGGAATCAAGAATCGTCCCTCCGCCTTCAGACATGCTTTTCCCGCTTTTATCGAGATATGGGCCGGTGATGCTTTTGGATCTTCCATAAGCGATTTTGTACGTACTATTCACGCCTGAACAGCATTTATCAAACGACACCATTAAGTAATAGTAGCCGTTCTGGTAGGTGATGGCCGGCGCTTCCAAAGCTCCGCCGTTATTCGGTCTGGCAGCGATGGAATAAAGTGATCCCGTCGGTTTCATTGTATTTTTATCAAGCTTTGTCAGCTTAATGCCGCTCCAAAAAGAACCGAAGGCAAGCCAAGGGTTTCCGTCTTTATCAATTGTCAGCTCCGGATCAATTGCATTGTAGTTATTGGCGCTTGTTGAACGGATGACGAGCCCTTCGTCCTTCCAGTTTCCCGAACTGAGACTTGTAGATGATGCAAGACCGATCGCGGAGGTATTTTTGCCGAATGAAGAAACGGCATAATACAGCCAATACTTTCCGTTAAAATATTGAACATCGGGGGCCCATTGATTCAGCCCGTAATTCGGCACATAATTGCCCCACCATGACAGCGGGGAAGTAAAGATTGATTTCTGAACGGTCCATACGCCGCCGCTGCCCGCCTTTAAGACGCGAAGCCCCCTCTCCCCTTCCAAACCGGTTCCGAAAGCGTACCACGTGTTTCCTTCCTTCGCCATTGTCGGATCATGAAGCAATTCATTTGATGCCCCCCAAAACGCGGCAGATGCCGGAGATGAAGACATCAGAAGCAGACCGGCTGTAACGGCTGCGCATGAAAAGCGGATCATGCGTCTGAATCTGTTTTTCATTTGTAAACCTCCCTTTTTTTAAAGCGCTTTCAAAAACATGTTGTCAGATTTTTCTATGTCTTTTCTTATTGTAGACGCAAGGCTCATATTTGTACAGACAAAAAAAAGAATCTGCTTAAAAAAGCAGATTCTTCCGTATCTTTATTGATAAGTAATACGGTCAACCGTTTCCCGGTCTAATTTTTTAATCACTTCTGTGATCAATTTTACCGTATTCTCATAATCATCCCGATGCAAAATAGCGGCATGAGTGTGAATGTAGCGCGTCGCGATCGTAATGGACAGCGCCGGCACTCCGTTTGCGGTTAAATGAATGGAACCTGAATCCGTGCCCCCTCCGGCAATGGAATCGAATTGATACGGAATTCCCGCTTCTTCCGCCGTGTTCACGACAAGGTCGCGCAGCCCTTTGTGAGATACCATTGACGCGTCATACAGAATAATTTGCGGCCCTTCGCCGATTTTGCTTTGCGCCTCTTTTTCAGAAATTCCCGGTGTATCTCCGGCAATTCCGACATCCACACCGAACGCGATATCAGGCTGGATCGTATGTGCCGCTGTTTTCGCCCCGCGCAGCCCGACTTCTTCTTGAACCGTTCCGACCCCATATACTTCATTCGGGTGATCACTGTTTTTCAGATTTTTTAATACATCGATGGCAATCGCACAGCCGATACGGTTGTCCCATGCTTTCGCCAATAAATGCTTTTCATTGTTCATCACTGTAAATTCAAAATACGGCACAATCTGGTCACCCGGAAGAACGCCCCATTCCATTGCTTCTTCACGGCTGGACGCCCCGATATCGATGAACATCTCTTTAATATCAGCGGCTTTTTTTCTGGCGTCAGGAGGCAGAATGTGAGGCGGTTTCGAACCGATGATCCCCGTGATGTCCCCTTTTTTTGTCACGACGGTGACGCGCTGGGCCAGCATGACCTGAGACCACCAGCCGCCGACGGTTTGAAAGCGGAGAAAACCTTTATCAGTGATTTGCGTCACCATAAAACCGACTTCGTCTAAATGCCCTGAGATCATGATTTTCGGACCGTTTTCTTTGCCGGTTTTTTTGGCGATTAAACTTCCCAGCCGGTCTGTTGTGACATCATCGGCAAATGGTTCTATGTATGATTTCATCACTTGTCTTACTTCTCTCTCATTTCCCGGTATCCCTTTTGCATCCGTTAACGCTTTCAGCATGGTGAGCGTTTCATCTAATTTTGTCATCAATAAACCTCCTTTTTTTCACTACCCTTCTTATTATACAAAACCAATGCTGAAGCATACGATTAATTCGCCTGAAAAACGGGTAAATGTTTTTATCTATTTCTTTTAAAAAAATGAAACTTTTTGTTTTGTTTTTCGTATTACATCAGATCATGACAAAGGTGAGGAGGTGCCTTCACACATATGGCCATTACAGTATTGAGGATTGTCTTGCTTGCACTTCTTATTTATTTTATTTACATGTGCGTCAAATTTTACGCAAACCCGAAAAGAAGGCTCAGACTGGCGCAATCAAAAGAGAATTTTTATTTTATTGACGAACAGAAAAACACGCGAAAAAATCTCCAGCTTACTTATAAAGGAGTGCTCTTTGAAGGAGAAAAGCATATCCCTTCCAAAGATCATCCGCTGTTTATTCATACGATATTTGTATGGACCGAAAATCCGGAAAAGCTGAACCGCTTTTCTGCAGGTGATTTTGAAGAAGTCGAAAAAAAGGTATTGGAGCGGTACCCGAATTGCAAGATTGATTGGGACCAGCCCATCAAAAAAGCGAAAAAAGCAGGCGAGCGATAAGCTCTCCTGCTTTTTATTTTTTATACATCAAATACATGAGCATAAGGGCGGCTTCAGTGAGAAAAAGCAGCGGCACCCCGTATAAAAAGGATTTGTGCTTCGTCTTATGCCTGAAGGTGCGCATGCCGATCCATACGCCGAGTGAGCCGAACATGGCGGCTGTGAGCCATATTCGTTTCTCTGATATTCTCCACCTGTGCGCCTTTGCTCTTCTTTTATCAGCGCCCATGATCCAAAAGCCGTATCCGTTTATCAATACGGCGTAAATGAAGAGAGCCATTGATTGTCACCCTTTACGTAAAAAAACCGCTCCCGGAAAGAGAGCGGCTTTTTCAACTTACTTGTCTAACTGAGCTTTAGCAGCATCAGCAAGCTGATTGAAAGCAGTAAGATCGTTTACAGCAAGATCAGCAAGCATTTTGCGGTTTACTTCGATGCCTGAAAGCTTAAGACCGTGCATTAAACGGCTGTAAGAAAGACCGTTCATACGTGCAGCAGCGTTGATACGAGTGATCCAAAGCTTACGGAAATCACGTTTTTTCTGACGGCGGTCACGGAATGCATAGTTTCCTGATTTCATGACCTGCTGGTTTGCTACTTTGTATAATGTATGTTTTGAACCGAAATAACCTTTTGCTAATTTAAGAACCTTTTTACGACGCTTACGTGTAACAGTTCCGCCTTTTACTCTTGGCATTAGATTTCCCTCCTAATTGTTCCTTGTCCGATTACTTGATGTTGGCAAGCTGTTGTTTGATGCGTTTGAAGTCTCCTGCGCTCACAATAGCACCCTTGCGAAGCTTACGCTTTTGCTTTTGGGATTTGTTGGCGAATAAGTGACTTGTGTATGCATGAGAACGTTTTAACTTCCCAGAACCTGTCTTTTTAAAACGTTTAGCAGATCCGCGGTGAGTTTTCATTTTTGGCATGGGATTTCCTCCTTATTGCTTTTCGTTTTTCGGCGCGAGCATTAAGAACATGCTGCGGCCGTCCATTTTTGGTTTTGTTTCGACTGTCGCAACTTCCGCACATGCTTCAGAGAAACGGTCCAATACGCGCTGGCCGATTTCTTTATGAGTGATTGCGCGCCCTTTAAAGCGGATAGAAGCTTTCACTTTATCGCCTTTTTCAAGGAATTTAATCGCATTGCGCAATTTCGTGTTAAAGTCATGCTCATCGATCGTCGGACTTAATCTAACTTCTTTTAAGTTAATGATTTTTTGATTTTTGCGTGCTTCTTTGTCCTTTTTCTGCTGCTCGAATCGGAACTTACCGTAGTCCATGATGCGGCAGACAGGCGGTTTTGCATTTGCTGCAACTAACACAAGGTCAAGATTTGCGCGGCCGGCGATTTCAAGCGCTTCCTGACGGGACTTGATGCCGAGCTGATCGCCATTTTGTCCGATCAGACGAACTTCACGTGCACGGATACCCTCATTAACCAATTGATCTTTGCTAATAATGAGCCACCTCCATAGTTTCTTCGAATTGATTCACAACGCTTTTTGACTGCATTCTGCAGGCAAACAAAAAGTGCGGGCATGACAACACACCCACACTACGAACATCTGCATAAATAAAAATGTACGGTCAACCTGCCAACTACATGAATGTGTCAATCAGGTGAGAAGCGGGTGCCTCTGCTTGTGATTTATATTCAATTCAATAACTATTCTACACAATACCGGATCATTAGTCAAGAATGACTTCTCCGGATCAACTTTCTCATTTTAACACGATGCCAGTGTGAGCGCAAGGAAAAATGTGAAATTTCGTTCTTTGCCGCCCGCGGACGTGCCAACACAATAAAAAACCCGGGTCTATAACCCGGGTTTATCCTCCGATGAGCTGAACGAATACCGGAATGACCAGCACCGTCACCACTCCTACGACGACAACCGCGATACTTGCCATTGCCGCTTCTACTTCCCCCATCTCAATTCCGACCGCAACACCGAGTGCGTGTCCTGATGTGCCGAGAGCCAGTCCCTTAGAGATTGGGTGCTTTACTTTAAACAGTTTTAAGAATAAAGCGCCAAGAGCATAGACGATAACGGCGTTGAAAATAACGGCGAAAGCGGTGATGTCGGTGATGCCGCCGATCCCTTTTGACAGCGGAAGGGCAATTGCCGTTGTCGCCGCCTGCGGAAGCATGCTTTTCATAACGGCCGCGTCAAGATGAATGCTTTTTGCGATCAAATAGACAATCGTGACTGAGCAGATAGAGCCGACAATGATGGAAGACATGATCTGCCACCAGTATTTTCTCAGCTTGTCACGCTGTTTGTATAAAGGGATGGCAAAAGCGATCGTCGCGGGCTCCAGGAAGAATTTAATAATGTCTCCTCCGCTTTTATAATCTTTATATGAAAAACCGCCGAGCTTCAGAAAAAGAATTCCAAGCACCATCGCGACAAACAGCGGGGTGAAGAGGAAAAAGCCTCTCGTTTTTTTAAATAAAAACGTGCCGATGCCAAAGGCCGCAAGTGAAACGACAATACCGAAATATGGACTCATCCGTTTTCCCTCCTAATGCTGCACAAGTTCGTTTTCCTGATTGGAACGGCGCACCGTTTGTTTATCAGCCGGAGCAGCCTTCTGACGTTTTTGGCTGACAGACAAGATCAGCTGAGAAAAAAGGCCCGTCGCCCCTAACAGAATGATGGTGGCGAGTAAGATGACGAGTGCGATCTGCACGCCGTACTGCTGCATGACGCCAAGTGAATTCATCACGGAGATGCCCGACGGGACAAATAAAAATCCGATCAGTGACGTTAATGATGTTCCCAGCGTTTCTACTTGTTCAAGCTTAATCACTTTCAGGCATAAGAGGACAAATAATAACACCAAACCTACTACGGAAGCGGGTATAGGAATGGGGACAATCGCTGCAATCCCATTAGATATGAGCATAATTACGGCAAAAATAAATGCTTGTGTCAGAAATCCGTACACTTTTTTCGCACTCATTTTCTTCACCTCTTTCTCTTTGTTAGGTCCATTATAAAAGAGAAATTGATTTTTAAAGCGCTTTCATAACAAACGGCTGAATATTCATTCTGAAATGCAAAAAACGGCTGGTGAAATGCAAAAGCCGCCTCATATAATATGAAGCAGCTTTTTTAAGTCCTTTGCGTATGTACGGCTGACGGGGATTTTAGAGCCGTCTTTTAAGATCAGATTGTAAGTCGAATTAAACCACGGATGAATTTCCGTAATATGCTCCGTATTCACGATGAACGCGCGGTGCACTCTCAAGAAACCCGTATCAGGCAGTTTTTTCTCAATGACCGCCAAAGTTTCATGAACGGAATAAGACGCGGCAAACGTTTTGACGGAAACGTGTCCGTCCTCCATGCCGGCGTAAATAATGTCCTTCGTATCTAAAATGACAATAGATTCACCGGCTGATACAGCCAGTTTATGCGCTCCGGCTGCGGACGGCTGCTCCGAGACGGCTCCTGCCCTGTCCAGCTTCACTCTTTTAAACTTTCTGATCGTCTGGCGCACTCTTTCTTCATCAAAAGGCTTCGTTAAATAATCGAGCGCGTCGACTTCAAAAGCTTTTAAAGCAAATTGGTCATACGCTGTCGCAAAAACGACGGCGGGCGGATTTTTCATGTTTTTCAGCCGTTTGGCAATGTCAAATCCGTTTTCTCCTGACAAATCAACGTCCAAAAACAGCAGATCCGGTTTTTGATCCATCATACTGTCAAAAGCGGATTCAATATTTTCAGCTTCGTTTATGTCACTTACTTCATTCGTCCGTTTCAGCAAATAAGCTAATTCATCTCTTGCCAGCATTTCATCATCAACGATTAACACCTTCAGCATGTTCTTCTCCTTTAGTCATCAGTTTCAAAGGCAGCTCAAATGATACGTCCGTACCTTTGCCGGCCTCACTTTCCAATCGCAGGGCTGCTTGTGGGCCGAACAGCCCGATCAGCCGCTGATTTAAATTGTAAAGCGCGGTTCCCGTCCCTTCTTTAGACGGGAGCGGACGGTTTCCGAGCACGGACAGCAATTCCGGATCAATTCCCCTACCGTTATCTCCAACCCGCATTAAAACCGACTGACCGGCGGATACCACGCTGACATTGACGGCACAGCTGTCCTGCTTTCTTGAAAATGCATGGCGAAGCGCATTTTCGACGAGAATCTGCAGCACAAAAGGAGGAATTTCGATGTCCTCCAAACCGCGTTCGATTTCAAGACTGATTTTATATTTCCCGGGAAAACGGGCCTGCTCCAATGATAAATACGCCTGCAGATGGTTCAGTTCTTTAGAAAGCGGGATGAGCAGCTGCCTTGCCCCCTGCAGATTGGAACGGAAATAGACGCTGAGCTGCAGCAGAAGCTTTCGGGTTTTTTCCACATCCGTACGGCAAAGAGCAGAAATCGTATTGATCGCATTAAACAGAAAATGCGGATTGACCTGTGCCTGAAGCGCCTTTATTTCTGCGTCTTTCAGCAATTTGCTCTGCAGTTCCGCCTCGCCGAGTTCAAGCTGGGTGGAGAACAGCATGGCGAGTCCTTCTGCAAGCTCTTCTTCAACCCGGCTTAATCCTGACGGGCTTTTAAAGTACATTTTCAGCGTCCCGATCGTTTTGCCGTTTGACGTCAGCGGCAATACGATCGCCGCATGCAGCGGACAGGGATCGTGCGTGCATTCAATTTCTTCCTTTGATGTCGCTTTCATAATATGACCCGTTTTAATGACGCGTTTTGACAATCCGGTGATCAGGCTTTCAGAAGGAATATGATGGTCGGCACCCGCGCCGACGTGCGCCAAAATCTTTTCGTTATCCGTAAGCGATACTGCGTCCGTTCCTGTTTGCCTGTGAATGATGGCGGCGACGCTTTTGCATGAGCTTTCATTCAGTCCCTGGCGGAAAAACGGAAGCGTCTGATCGGCAATCATCAGCACCCTGTGGGTTTCAAGGGCTCTCGCCCGTTCTTCCTTTCGGATAATCGACTGAATGATCGAAAGAAAAATGAAAGTCCCTGACCCGTTTACCAATATCATCGGGATGCCGATGATGCTCACAAGCGTCCAAGCATCAGAAAACGGCTTGGCCATCAAGAGGATGAGCAGCATTTGCAGCGATTCCATTCCGAGTCCGACAAGCGCGGCCACACGCGGTGTCGGCATCGCATAGCGTTTTCTGAAATACCGTCCGATCCAGCCGGACAAAATGCCCGCTAAAACGGATGAGACGGCACAGCTGACTGCCGTCGCGCCGCCGAGTGATAAACGATGCAGGCCGGCCAGTATGCCGACGCCGATTCCCACATACGGGCCGCCTAAGAGTCCGCCGATTTCAACGCCCATAATTCTTGTATTGGCAATTGAACCGGACGGATTAATTTGAAACACCCAGTCATTATTCATGATTGTATTCCGCTGAATTTCTATTCCCGTATAGTTGCTGATGATACTGAACAGCGAGAAAATTGAAATCAGCACCGCTTTGCCTTTATAGCTCTCAGGCTGCTGGAGCGCCTGTCTGAACAATCTGGTATGAGCCAGAACAAATCCCAATATGACGATAATTCCGACTCTTTCCAGCATCATGATGATCAAATGCAGCATACTTTTCACCTGTTCTTTCAAATTGTATTTTATCACGTTTTAGAGCCTGAGACAGAATCTGACACAAACCTGCCTGTTTTTTTCAAATCATCTGAAAACATCTTTCACAGTCTATGTATCTATTGTAGAATAAACGGGAGCCTTGCGGCAGAGAGTTTCAGAATATAACAAAGAGGAGAAGATCATGAAAGCCGTATTTTTTGATTTGGACGATACACTGTTATGGGATGAAAAAAGCGTCAGAACAACATTCAGGGAAACATGTTTACAAGCGGAAAAAAAATATGACCTTGACCCGCATACATTTGAAGAGGCGGTTCGGAAAGCGGCACGGGAATTGTATATGTCATACGAAACCTATCCTTATACGGTCATGATCGGCATTAATCCGTTTGAAGGATTGTGGGCGAATTTTTCCGAGCCGGTCAGCGAAGGATTTAAACAGCTGAATCGGATTGCGCCGGAATACAGACGAAACGCCTGGACGAACGGCTTAAAAAGCGTCGGTATAGACGATGCGGCTTACGGCGAATATTTGGCGGAGTTTTTCGCGGCGGAACGCAGACAGCGTCCGTATGTGTATGATGAAACGTTTGCGGTGCTTGATAAGCTGAAAGGTGTTTATGAATTGCTTCTGCTGACAAACGGCGATCCCAGCCTGCAGAAAGAAAAACTCGCCGGCGTTCCTGAGCTCGCGCCTTATTTTAATGAAATCGTCATCTCAGGCGCTTTCGGAAAAGGGAAACCCGATGCCTCCATATTCGAACATTGCCTCGGCCTCCTGAACCTGAAAAAAGAAGACGCCATTATGGTCGGAGATAACCTCAATACTGATATATTGGGAGCGAAACGGGCAGGCATTACGACAGTCTGGGTAAACCGGACGCAAAAGAAAAATGATACGGACATTGCGCCTGATTACGTGATCAGCGATCTTCACGAGCTGTTTGCGATTATAGAGAAACAAAAAGAAAGATAATTTTATACGCAAAAAAACCCCATTCTGAATGAACGGGGTTTTTTGTATTTCCGGTTATTTTTTCGCTTCGGCTACAGCCTTTTTCACAAAATCGTCCAATGAGACGGTTTCTGATTTCTGCTCGCCGTATTTCCGGACGTTTACCGCGCCGTTTTCCGCTTCTTGGTCACCGACCACAAGCATGTACGGGATTTTTTGCATTTGCGCTTCACGGATTTTATAGCCGATTTTTTCGTCCCGGCTGTCAAGCTCGACACGCAGGCCTTCGCGCTGCAGGCGCTCCTGCACTTTTTTCGCATAGTCAAGATGCACGGACGGTGATACAGGAATGACTTGGAATTGCACCGGCGCAAGCCATGTCGGAAGGGCGCCCTTGTGCTCTTCGATTAAGAAAGCAACGAAACGCTCCATCGTTGACACGACGCCGCGGTGAATAACGACAGGGCGGTGCTGTTTGCCGTCTTCTCCGACGTAAGTGAGATCAAAGCGTTCCGGAAGAAGGAAGTCAAGCTGTACAGTTGACAATGTCTCTTCTTTGCCGATCGCCGTTTTCACCTGCACGTCAAGCTTAGGGCCGTAAAACGCCGCTTCGCCTTCCGCTTCATAATAGTCGTGCCCCATCTCATCCATTGCCGCCTTCAGCATGGATTGCGCTTTGTTCCACATCTCATCATCATCAAAATATTTTTCCGTATCTTCAGGATCGCGGTAAGACAGGCGGAATGTGTAATCATTCAGGCCGAAGTCTTCGTATACGTCTTGAATCAAACGGACGGTGCGGATGAATTCTTCTTTAATCTGATCAGGGCGGACGAAAATGTGCGCGTCATTTAACGTCATGCCGCGTACGCGCTGAAGACCTGAAAGCGCCCCGGACATTTCGTATCGGTGCATCGTTCCCAGCTCTGCAATCCGGATCGGAAGCTCGCGGTAGCTGTGAATGTCCTGTTTGTAAATCATCATATGGTGAGGACAATTCATCGGACGGAGCACGAGTGTTTCATTGTCCATTTCCATCGGCGGGAACATTGTATCCTGATAATGATCCCAGTGGCCCGATGTTTCGTACAGGTCTTTGCTTCCGAGAACAGGCGTATAGACGTGCTCATAACCGAGGCTCAGCTCTTTATCCACAATGTAGCGCTCGATCACGCGGCGGATGGTCGCGCCTTTCGGCAGCCAGAGCGGCAGACCTTGTCCGACTTTTTGAGAGTTGGCAAACAATTTTAATTCTTTGCCCAGTTTTCGGTGGTCACGCTCTTTCGCTTCTTCAAGCATGCGCAAATGCTCTTTTAAGTCATCCTTTTTAAAGAAGGCCGTGCCGTAAATGCGCTGAAGCATTTGGTTTTTGCTGTCGCCGCGCCAGTATGCGCCCGCAAGGCTCAGCAGCTTAAATTCTTTAATTTTGCCTGTAGACGGCACGTGCACGCCGCGGCACAGGTCAAAAAATTCGCCCTGCTCATAAATGGAGACCGTTTCGTCTTCTGGAATCGCATCCAGCAGTTCAAGCTTCAGATTATCGCCGATTTCCGCAAACATGGCTTTTGCTTCATCACGGCTCACTTCTTTTCGGATGATCGGCAGATTTTCACCAATGATGCGTTTCATTTCTTTTTCAATCTTCGGAAGGTCATCCGGCGTCAGCGCCTGCTCCATTTCAACGTCATAATAGAACCCGTTTTCAATGACGGGGCCGACTCCGAATTTCACATCTTTATAAATGCGTTTAATCGCCTGGGCCAATAAATGCGCCGTGCTGTGCCGCATGATGTTCAAACCTTCTTCTGTGCCTTCTGTAATGATTTCTACGGCACCGTCCTCTTGAATCGGCGTTCTTAAATCAATTTCCTGTCCGTTCAGTTTTCCGGCTAAAGACTTTTTCTTTAATCCCGGACTGATGGATGCCGCGATATCTTCTGTTGTTGTTCCTTTCGGAAATTCCTTTACCGCTCCGTCCGGAAATGTGATGTTGATCATATCTGACATCTTCGTCACTCCTTTTTTTATGCAAATCAAAAACCCCGCCCCCTATGAAAGGGACGAGGTTAAATAAACGGAATCGTGGTTCCACCCTTTTTTCCGCACGGCCGATTGTTTCGGCACCTGCGGCTCTAAACTCTGTAACGGGAGTTCCCGTCAGCTATTACTGGCGCTTATTCCGGCGTTCACAGCTGAAGTTCAAAGGCGGTAAAGACAATGATCCATAGCTGGAAAGCTTTCAGCCTGGGCTCTCCTCTCTTATAAAGCCGGTATCAATGCTTCATGTCCTTATCAATACGTGTAGCAATCATTAATCTTTTATGTATTATAAAATGTCTGTGAGAAAAATGCAACTCGGTTTTCCGTCTGATTTCGCACAGACAGCCCTGCCGCTTACGCAAGGCCGTCCGAGCGGCTATCCTTCCGTCTTCTCGGCTGCAAACGCGCCCAACGGAAAAAGGCGCACCCTCTCCTGAAACACGTTTTGAATCGTTCTGGACATCATATGTTCCGGTTTGTCCGTATACAGTTCTACCGTCTCAGGCGCAATGGAGATCAGCGGCGCAAGGAGATGGGAATCTATATACATCGGGTGCTCCCGCACAAACCGTCTGTCTATGTATTTTTTCTGTTCCCGTTCTGACACATAGCGCAGCTCCCACAGCGTAAAAGCCCGGTCATGTACGATGCGGACTTTCTTCATCCGCGGCGGATTGGATGTCACATAATCTCTCAGAGACTGGATAAAGTTTTGATATTCCTGTTCCATCCGGTATTCATCTATCGCAGCCTCCGCGTATTCTCTGAGCCTCTCATAATACCTGCCGAGCCGGAACGTCTGAAACGAACGCACGGAAAAAACACCCGCATCAAGTGAAATCGTCCGGAGCGCATCTGAAATAAACTGTGTGCGCGGCTCTTTCTTCGGCTCAAACGGATGATCCTCAAGCTCTCCTTCCATAATGCTGTGTGCAAGCTGAAGGATTTGCTGCTGTTCATCCTGATCGGTGAAGCAGTATGCGTCCTCAATAAGCGAAAGCATATGCTCGTCTTCTTTGCATTCCAAAAAAAACCTGACAAGTATCGGCTCAATAAAGCGCTGAACGCAAAAAGCCGTTTCAGACCTTGCGATTCCGACTTTTTTTATGCCTTCACGGACAATAAAATGTCTCCGGTCGTCCGATTGCTGAATGAGATGTAAAAAAGCGGCGGTATCGTGGTCATCTTCAAAGATCACTTCAAGCATATTTGTCCCCCCTTACGGCATCTGTTACAAGTATATGGGGGATGTTTTTAAAATAGACGTAAAGGTTAGCTTTCACCGCCGAACAAATGACGCACCTTCTTTTTAAATATAACGGGAAGCGATAAAAATACGACGTAAAGACAGATCACGCAGAGTACGGTCAGCACATTGCCGGACATAAAGCTCGCGCCGAGCACATTCAGGACGATCGTCCCCGGAATGATGCCCGCTGCGGTCGCCAAAAAATACGTTACCGGCCTGACTTTCGATAGGCCCGCGGCATAGCTGATCACATCAAAGTTAACAGGCAGAATGCGCAGGATAAAAATATAAAAGAAGCCATTGGTTTTCATCTGCTTTTGAATGGCTTCCATTTTTCCATGACGGCTTTTCTCATTAAAGGCAAACAGCCCCGCCGCAAAAAAAGACGCGGCGGCAGCGCCCATTGAGCCCGCCAGCGTATACATGGTGCCGAAAAACGGGCCGAACGCCAATCCTCCGGCGACGGAAACGATTGATACGGGAAACAGCACAAAAGGCCTGACGATGGAAATTCCGATAAACACAAGCGGCGCAAAAACACCGAACGATAACACCCACAGCCGGATCTCCTTAGGCGACAGATTCAGATATTTGCGGTTTGCCCACAGCAAAAGACCCGCTCCCGCCGCAGCCGCAGCCCAAGTGACAGCCTTCTTATTCCTCATTCCCTCAAATCCTTCCCATTGGACGCCGGCATCATGAACGGCGGCGGTTTTCCCCGTCAAGACGGACGGGCGAAGCCAAATATAAAATCCGCTCCATCAGTCTTGCCGCTTTTACTTCTTCCTTTTCTCCCCGCTGTGAATACGTAAAATGATGCTTCAGCTCGTCTGGTGAAAAATTAGACGAGAAGAAAGTGGGAAGCTGCTGGCTCATTCTGTGCTGAAGCACGGTGCCGATGACTTCATCCCTGACCCAGCTTGTCATTGATTCCGCTCCGATGTCATCAAGCATCAGTACGGGCGTCGTTTTCACCATATTCAGTTTCGCCTCCAGCGACTGATCCTGGAGCGAGTTTTTCAGCTCTCTGACAAATTCGGGAACATATACGATCATTGATGAATACTCTTTTTCCGCCAGTTCGTTGGCAATGGCGGCTAAAATAAATGTCTTTCCGATTCCGAATTTTCCGTACAGATACAGGCCTTTGCCTTTTCCCGTTTCATTATAGCTCTTCAGAAAATCCGTCACATGCTGGAAAATGCCGAGTCTGCTCGGATCGGTAATGTCGATCTGCTGAAACGTCGCGCCGAGAAGATCCTGCTGGATATACATGCTCTTCATCAGGGACTTTTGCCTTTTCTGGCGGTCGAGCTTTCTCTTTTCCGGACATTCGTAATATTCAATATCAATGGAACGCCCGTTGATCACAAGCTTCGGATGGTAGCCTTCAAGCAGGCTGTTCGTCCGGCTGTCTTTCGAACAGAAGGCGCACTGTTTGCTTTGCTGAACGAATTCGTACAGTTTATTTAACCCTCTGTCAATCATGCTTTGATTGATTACATCTTTCTGTTCCTTCAAAAAAGCCTGGACGTCTTCGTCGGCCATGACTTGCTGCTGCATTCGTTCCAGGCGTTTTTGAAAGTCAGGTCTTTTCGTCACGCCTTCTAAGGATCGGCTGATCGGTTCCATTCAATATCACCCCGCTTCTCTGTCTCAATAGGCAGAGTATTTTTTCAGTTTTTTCATTTCTTCCATCATTTTTTTCTTCTGTTCTTCAAGATCCTGTGCGGAAAGAGCCGGCTGTTCTTGTTTCTTCCCGGTTTCTTCTTCTTTCATCCAATCAGGGCGCTTTTCTTCCCGGACGGTTTTTTTGCTGCGCGCCGCGCCGTTTGTTTTGCCGTCCGCCCAATCAAGATATTGTCTGTGCTCTTCTATTGCGAGCTTCATTGCTTCCCGTACCGTTTTGACTTTCTTTCTGGCCCAGTGGGCGGCGATTTTTTGGATATAGTTTTTGGACAGCTTCATATCCGTTTTCAGCATGACATAATAAATCAGCACATTGGTGACGCCGGGCTCAAGCTTTTGTTCGAACATAATATCGGCGATGATCTGCAGGTCGGCTTTTGACGGCTCGGTCCCGTCCGCAATGTCCTGAAGAAGCTTTCTCGGTGATATGGTCTCAAGCTGTGCGATGAGTTCGCCGTTCAATGAATCGTCCTTTTCCGTCCGGTTTTCTCTCAAGGTGACAGGCTGTGTTTTATCAATCAGTTCCGGAAGCTTGCCGCTTCTTTCAATTTGGTACCAGTCGCTGGCCGCTTTCCTCAGCGCTTCTGCCGTTATCGTATCCTGTTCATTAATTGCGGTCATGACGACGTGCTGCATGGAGATAGGATCTATTCCGTATAAATATGAAAGCTTTTTAATGCTCTCCCGCACATCCTGTGTGATTGATTTGCGCGGTATCATCGTTTCTGATAACCCCGCCAAAAACAGCTCAAAATCAAACACTTCCTCCGTCACCGTATAGGAAGGCGCTTGTCCGACAGACGCCGTCTCATAGTCCTCGGGGAGCTTCATCGCCTCTTCCATATCAGGCGTCATTTTCCATTCACTCGGCTGAAAAGAGGCAAAGGCGTGATTAAACGGACGGGTAATTTCCCTTGCGCCCGCGCCGACGGAAGGGTGCGTGTAAAATTGTCTCAGCTGCTGGTATTTCGTTTTACCGACTCTGTTATAAAGAAAGACATTCAGCATGCCGTCTTCAAAAAAATCATTCGGCCTGAGCGGGGGCAGCAGCTCATAAATAAACATCCGCTCTTTTTGCTCGGACTCCCGGATATACACTTTCAGCAGCCCGATTCCTTCAAGCTTTCCCTGTTCATGATGAATCTTTTTTAAATTTGACTGCATCATGCCCATCAGCTGCCTGTGCGTGGATTCCGCTCCCCACAAGCGGTTCTGCTCAAGCTCCCCCCATAAGGTCATATAAAGGGAGAATGCAAAAGAACCGATCAGCGGCTGGTACAGATGTGTCAAAACCTGTCTGTCGACATCCTGAAGAAGCGAACGGCTTTTGACCGTATAAGGATCTACAGGCAATACGTCATTCCAATAGTCAGCCATGATTCTCAAACCTTCCGATATGTTTCTACTCTCATTTTACACCGTTTCTGCGATCTATCAAATGCCAATTTTGCTCATGAGAAAAGAGCCAGACACAATCTCTTAGCTCTCTCAGCGTTCTTTCTTTATTAAATCTTTCAATTCATCGATAAACACGTTTATATCCTTAAACTGCCGGTAGACGGAGGCAAAGCGGACATAAGACACCTCATCGATTTTCGCCAGGCGGTCCATTACCATTTCTCCGACAAGTTCGCTTTTGACTTCAGATACGCCTTGGTTTCTCAGCTCTTTTTCAATGTCAAAGCACATGTCTTCCAATGTTTTTAAAGGAACGGGCCTTTTTTCACAAGCTTTAATTAACCCGCGCAGCATTTTTTCACGGCTGAATTCTTCCCGGACGCCTTCTTTTTTCACGACGATCAGAGGCATCTCTTCAAACTTCTCAAATGTAGTGAAGCGGTAATGGCAGGCTTCGCATTCCCGCCTTCTGCGGATTGATTTCCCTTCGTCCGCAGGCCGTGAATCAAGTACGCGGGAACCGTTATGCTGGCATGAAGGACATTTCAAATTGGATCAGCTCCCATCTGTTTCGTTGCTGTAATGCGGTTCGCAAGCTTCCGGTAAATGCCCGCCAACGTTTCTAGGATGAGCCTATTTGTTGGGAGAGCCGATAGACCGGCCTTATCTTTTCTATTTTACAAAAAAAATGCTTAAAGAAAAAGCAATGCTGTTTTTTTACATTAGAAAAGGAGCATCAGCTTCAAAGCGCGTAATGGCTTTTTCAGCTTAGCTCCCTTGTGTTTGCGTTTTGAAAATTACAGTACTTTCGCTTGTGCCTGTTTAATCTGTACAGGCCCCATTCCTCTCGGTATTTCAATGTTTTCTCTTGTATCTGCATGTAATGCGTCCGCAATGTAATCCGCAGCCACATTAGGATCCAGGTCTCCACAAGTATAAACATCAATGCTTGCATATCCGTGTTCAGGAAAACTGTGAATCGTTAAATGTGACTCAGAGATAATAACGACTCCGCTTACGCCTTGCGGTGCA
The DNA here is from genome assembly GCF_051034795.1 of Bacillus sp. jun7. Taxonomy (NCBI): domain Bacteria; kingdom Bacillati; phylum Bacillota; class Bacilli; order Caryophanales; family Bacillaceae; genus Bacillus; species Bacillus sp. jun7. Next base: position 3,554,816 of record NZ_CP093219.1, on the reverse strand, counting down.
AATTTGTGAAATGCGACCTCGCGCACCTCAGCTCCTGATTTCAAAGCAGCATTTACAAACGTTTTTTCAATAAAATCCATGTCATTGAGCTTATCAAAATCGCATCCCCACAGCTCGGAGATGACGTGACGCCCCATTGTTTCCATAATCATGGACCCCCCTTAACAAGAATTAAAAAAGTGAATTTCCGAGAACTGACCCGGCCATTTACCACGGGGGAAAGTTAGTCCGGAGAGGTCCTAACCCTTTAAGTAATTCCGAAGCAGTCACGAGCAAGAAGTTCACGAAAGATAGTATACTGTGTTTAAGTTTATTTTGCAAGGTGTGTTTTTTGCGAATATGCCGTTAAGGGTTTTTTTCTAACAAATGTCCATGATCTTTAGTCTACACAGCTGACGGGTGTTTCATTCGCGCGGCGACGTGACGGATAAGATCAACGACCCGGCAGGAATATCCCCATTCATTGTCATACCAGGCGAGCACCTTTACTTTTCGGTCTTCCATCACCATCGTTGTCAGTCCGTCGATGATCGCAGAGTGTGAATTCGTATTATAATCCGAAGAAACGAGCGGCTCATCCGAATAATCAAGAATTCCGTACATCGACGTTTTTGCGGCTCTTTGGAAAGCGGCGTTCACTTGCTCGGCAGACACATCTGTTTTCAGATCGCAGACAAGGTCCACTAATGACACATTCGGAACGGGAACACGCAAAGCAAGACCGTGAAGTTTTCCTTTCAAATGAGGCAGCACGAGCGACAGCGCTTTAGCGGCGCCTGTAGAAGTCGGAATGATGGATTCTCCGCACGCTCTCGCCCTCCGCAGATCTTTATGCGGATTGTCGATATTTTTTTGATCATTCGTGTAAGCGTGAACAGTCGTCATCAGGCCGCTTTCAATCCCGAATTCCTGATCAAGCACTTTGACGACCGGCGCAAGACAGTTTGTCGTGCAGGATGCATTTGAAATAATGACATGTTCATCGGGATTGAACTGCTCTTCATTTACTCCCATGACAATGGTAACGTCTTCATTTTTGCCCGGAGCCGTTAAAATGACTTTTTTCGCCCCTGCTTCAATATGGCTCATCGCTTTTTCTTTTGAATTAAATTTCCCCGTTGCCTCTACGACGATGTCTATTCCGCATTCTTTCCACGGAAGCTCTCTCGGGTCCCGGCGATTGAACAGCATAATATGTTTTCCGTTGACGATCAGGCTGTCGTCGGCGGTCTCAACTTCTTGATCGTATTTGCCGTGAATTGTGTCATACTTTATCAAATGAGCAAGCGTTTCCGGGGGATAGCTTGCATTAATGGCTGTTATTTGAATTTGATCATCTTCCATTGCTTTTCTGAACACCATTCTTCCGATTCTTCCAAACCCGTTGATTGCTACTTTTACCTTCATGCTCAGGTCACCCCTTTTTAATATGCCACTCTAATTTACCTTTATTTATATATAGTATAACACATTAAAAGAAATCCGCCAGTACAACTTGATAAAAATCCACCCTTATACCGATCAATATGTTGTTCAATCGGTTTTTTTGCATATAAAATGATCTTTCTTCCATAAAAAAAGCAGGATCAGCGTCTCAGGCTGCCTGCTTTTTTCTTATATTTGTCCCGGTTCTTTAAATTTGTCATTTAAAATGCTGTCCTCTAAAACGGAAGACACCTCGCCGTACCGTTTAGCAATATGCATCGCGCCCCAGTCACACAGCGCATTTAAAATTCTTTCCAGACTGTGCCCGTATTCACTCAGCTCGTATTCCACTTTCGGCGGCACCTGATTGTACACGATCCGGTTGATGACGCCGTCAGCTTCCAGCTCCCGCAATTGCTGTGTCAGCATCTTCTGGGTGATGTCCGGCATAAGCCGCTTCAATTCGCTTGTCCGTTTTTTCCCGCGCATGAGGTGGCAGAGGATCACACACTTCCATTTTCCGCCGATCACTTCAAGCGCCGCCTCTACGGATATATTGTATTTTTTCTTCAGCAACGGTAATTCCTCCTCATCTATAGGAACTAAAAAGTGCCTATGGCACTTAAAAGTACGTTCTTTTCAATGACACTTCTATCAATCATAATGACATTTGCCGGCTGAAAAGGAATGTACTCTTATACTTATATCGTTTACCCGGCATCATTTCAACCATACATTATCGTTTAAGGAGGAAAACAGATGTCTTCACATCGCCAAAGCTATTTACCAGCGCTGCTGGCATTAGCCGTCAGCGCTTTTGCGATCGGCACAACCGAATTTATCAGCGTCGGACTGCTGCCGCTTATATCTCAAGATCTGCATATACCTGTGACAACGGCGGGACTTACCGTTTCCATGTATGCTCTGGGCGTGACATTCGGCGCGCCGGTTTTAACGTCTCTCACATCCGGCATGTCGCGGAAAACGCTGCTGCTCTGGGTGATGTTGATTTTTATCGCCGGAAATACACTCGCAGCGAGCGCTTCCTCAATCGGCGTCTTACTGGCGGCACGGGTCATTTCGGCTTTTTCCCACGGCATTTTCATGTCAATCGGGGCAACGATCGCCGCCAATATCGTGCCGGAGCATAAAAGAGCAAGCGCGATTTCCATTATGTTCACGGGGCTGACGGTGGCTACGGTGACCGGCGTTCCGTTCGGCACCTATCTCGGCCAGCAATTCGGATGGAGGATTGCCTTTGCCGTCATTGTGGCGGTAGGAATCATCGCATTCCTCACAAACGCGCTTCTCGTTCCGTCACATTTGCGAAAAGGGACGAAAACCGCATTTTCCGAGCAGGTCAAACTCGTCACAAACGGCCGGTTATTGCTTTTATTTATTATTACGGCGTTAGGCTACGGCGGAACGTTTGTCGTGTTTACGTATTTATCTCCGCTTCTTCAGGAGGTAACCGGTTTTCAGAAAGAAACCGTCGCGGCCATCCTGCTCATTTACGGAATTGCGATTGCCATCGGAAACATGATTGGCGGCCGTTTATCAAACCGGAATCCGCTGAAAGCCTTGTTTTATATGTTCATTGTCCAGGCTGCTGTGCTGTTTGTCCTGACTTTTACCGCGCCGTTTAAAACAGCCGGGCTGATCACCATTATTTTCATGGGGCTGTTGGCGTTTATGAATGTGCCGGGGCTTCAGGTATATGTCGTGATGCTGAGTGAACGTTTTGCGCCAAGCGCCGTTGATACAGCATCAGCCTTAAATATCGCAGCATTTAATGCCGGAATCGCGATCGGCTCGTTTGCCGGCGGAATCATTACAGACTCAATCGGAATCATTCATACCGCTTGGATCGGGGCGCTGATGGTGCTCAGCGCGGTCGTATTAACCGGATGGAGCAGGAAGCTTGAAAAGCGGGATCGCACTGCCATTGAAAGGAGGTGAGTTTTTCTTCAGCGCATTTTGATTTTTTCAACAGACAAATAATAGGAGGAATATATACATGACAACACATTTACAAGCAAAAGCAACATTGCATAACGGAGTAGAGATGCCTTGGTTCGGCATCGGAGTTTTCAAAGTAGAGGAAGGCGCGGAACTCGTCAACGCGGTGAAAACGGCATTGGTGCACGGCTATCGCAGCGTTGATACCGCCGCGATTTACGGAAATGAAGAAGGTGTCGGCGAAGGCATCCGCCAAGGGCTGCAAGAAGCGGGATTAAAACGTGAAGACATTTTTGTCACGTCAAAAGTATGGAATGCCGATTTAGGATATGAAGAAACGTTAAAAGCGTTTGACACAAGCTTAGAAAAACTCGGTTTAGATTATTTAGATTTATATTTGATCCATTGGCCTGTCGAAGGAAAGTACATCGATGCGTGGCGGGCGCTCGAAACCCTCTACCGGGATGGACGCATTAAGGCGATCGGGGTCAGCAATTTCCAAATTCACCATCTGAAACATCTCATGAAAGAAACGGAAATCAAGCCGATGATCAACCAGGTGGAGTACCACCCGCGCCTGACACAGAAAGAACTGCTTGCTTTCTGCACTGAACAAGGCATTCAGCTTGAAGCGTGGTCGCCATTGATGCAAGGGCAGCTGCTTGATCACCCCGTCTTACAGGAGATCGCTGAGAAATACGGCAAATCAGCCGCTCAAGTGATTTTGCGCTGGGATTTGCAAAACGGTGTCATCACCATTCCGAAATCAACTAAAAAACACCGTATTGAAGAAAATGCAAATGTCTTTGATTTCGAACTGTCAGCTGACGATATGAAGCGGATTGATGATCTGAACGAAAATCTCCGTGTCGGTCCGGACCCTGACAATTTTGATTTTTAACCAGAAAAACACCGTTCGGCTTTCCGAACGGTGTTTGTTTATGCCCAGCCGCTCAATACTTCCTCAAGCTGGTGCTTTGTATGTTCAAGACTGCCGCTGTTATCAATGACGGCGTCAGCTTTTTTTGCTTTGTCCGCTAAAGGCATTTGCGACGTTATCCGGCTCATCGCTTCTTCTTCTGTCAGGGAATTCCGCTCCATCAGCCGTTTGAGCTGAATGTCTGCCGGTACGGTGACGACGAGCACCTTGCCGACAAGATAATCAAGCCCGCTTTCATACAAAAGCGGTATATCCAAAACGACGAACTGCTCTTTTCTCGCAACGGCTTCATCCCGCTGTTTCAGCATTTCCGCACGCACTGCCGGATGAACGATCTGATTCAGCTTCAGACGCTTCTGTTCGTCAGTGAAAACGATAGAACCGAGTTTTTTTCTGTCAATGCCGCCGTTTTCCAGCAGGATGTCTTTTCCGAATGCTTCCACAATTTGTCCGTAAGCCGGCATTCCTTTTTCCACCGCCTGTTTCGCGATGACATCCGCATCAATGACTGTTATTTTTTTGTCGATCAGCATACGCGCTACCGTGCTTTTGCCGCTTGCGATGCCTCCCGTTAAACCGATGACCAAGCTCAAAAAGCCCACTCCTTCTTACATTTTCCAAATCCCGATGATAATCAGCAGGACTCCCGGCAAAAATGTCATTTTATCTATCCAATTCCATCTTGAGAGCAAATGCCCAGCGTTTATGCCGAGTGAAACAAACAGCGAGCTCATCACCCCGACAGTCACGCTCATCATAACCGGAGAAAAGCCGAGAATGGCCGCTCCCAGCCCGGCGCCAAACGCGTCAATGGATAAGGCGATACCGAGCAGAAGCGCCTCGACTCCGTTAATGGTTCCGGATTGATCAATATCGGCGCTGGTCGGTTTTTTCAAAATATGAATGACGATGCCGAGCGATTTCACTTCAAGATTAAGCAGCGTTTTTTCATGCAATAAGTAATCCGGCTCTTTAGCCGGTTTAAAAAATTGCCAGATGACCCATGCCCCGATTCCGATTAAGATCAGCCCGCCCAGTTTCTCCGTGACGGATACGGGAAAAATCTTTGTCAGAAAATGGCCGATCAGCATGGATATAAACATCACAGAGGCTGAACAGCAGGCGATCACGGCAATCGCTTTGAACGGGATTTTCATTTTTCTCAAACCGTACGTAAACCCGACTGAAAAACTGTCCAAGCTGACAGCAAAAGCCAAAAGCAGCAAAGAAACAATCTCCATATCCGTTTCTCCCTTTCTCTTGATCGGCAATTGTGGCATATGCCTATTGGGTGAATCACAATATATATATGGAGAAAGGTCATCAACTGTGTTAGAAAAAAGTCATTCTGCTGCCGCCTGCTTGAACAGCTTCAGTTTATGATTTTTTTTTGGCAGCGGGCGCAAAAATGCGTTCCCCTTCCGCCGACCACGATTTTAGAAATCATCGTGCCGCACGTTTTGCACGGTTCATCCTTTTTGCCGTATACGTAATGTTTGAGCTGAAACATTCCGATTTCCCCTTGAGAATTGATATAAGACCGGACGGTGCTCCCGCCCGCGTCAATCGCTTCCTGAAGGGTGTCTTTAATTTCTGTATGAAGCGTTTTTATCTGCCCGTCCGACAGACTGTTCGCTTTTGTCTCAGGATGAATACGCGCCCGGAATAAAGCTTCATCGACATAAATGTTGCCGAGGCCGACGACCGCTTTTTGATCGAGCAGGGCGGTTTTCACCGCGCGGTTCGTTTTTGCAAGCCGCTCTTTTAAATAATCGGCGGTAAATGCTTCATCATCTGGTTCGGGCCCGAGCTGTGAAAGCGGCAATGCAATCCGTTCCTCTCCCGGCGCAAATAAATGCATCGTGCCGAATTTCCGGACATCCCGGTAGCGGAGCTGTGTTCCGTCCGTCATGTGAAACACGACGTGCACATGTTTATCGTCAGGCTCATCGGCCTGATGAAGACCGTATTTCCCCTCCATCCGCAGGTGGGACACCATGACATAATGATCCAGATGGAAAAGCAAAAACTTTCCCCTTCTTCCGATGGATCGGATCGTTTCTCCTGCAATCTGCCGCGCGAATTCCTCCGGCTCGGCGGGTTTTTTGATGATATTCGGCCATCTGATATCCGCCGATTCAATCGTTTTCCCCTTCACAAGACCGGTCAGAGTGCGCCGGACCGTTTCAACTTCTGGTAATTCCGGCACAATCATCACTTCCTTTTTTTCTGTTTATTTTGCATCGTACCAGGACGGCCCTGAAGCATAATCAGCCTTCAGCGGCACGTCTAATGCCAAAGCATGCTCCATCACTTCAGGCACCAGCTTCTCTAATATTTCAATTTCTTCCTTAGGCGCTTCAAAAATCAATTCATCGTGCACCTGAAGCAGCAGCCGCGCCTTCAGGTTTTTCTCTTTCAGCTCAGCTGCCATGTCAATCATGGCTTTTTTAATAATATCAGCGGCGCTTCCCTGAATCGGCGTATTCATGGCCGTCCGTTCCGCAAAGCTCCGCAGGTTGAAGTTGCGGCTGGTCAGCTCAGGGATATAGCGGCGGCGCTGCATAAGTGTCGTCACATATCCTTTTTGTTTCGCTTCCTGCACCGATTCTTCCATATATGCCTTGACGCCCGGGAAGCTCTCCAAATAGCGGTCAATAAAAGCGCCCGCTTCTTTCCGGGTGATGCCGAGGTTTTGCGACAGCCCGTAATCACTGATGCCGTAAACGATCCCGAAATTGACGGCCTTTGCCTGGCGGCGCATCGCTTGTGTCACTTCATCTTCACTGACATGAAACACGTCCATGGCGGTTTTTGTGTGAATGTCCATGTCATTCGTAAATGCTTCGATCAGATTTTCATCTTTTGAAATATGCGCAAGCACCCTTAATTCAATTTGTGAATAATCGGCGGCGAAAATAAGCCAGTCCGGTTCGGACGGTACGAAAGCCTGACGGATTTTCCGCCCTTCCTCCAGCCGGATCGGAATATTTTGCAGGTTCGGATCCGTTGAGCTCAGGCGTCCGGTTTGCGTCAATGCCTGATTGAATCGTGTATGCACTTTATGAGAATCCTTGCGCGTGACTTTCAGCAGCCCTTCAATATAAGTCGATTGGAGTTTGCCGATTTGTCTGTATTGCAGAATGTACGCGACGATATCATGTTTGTCGGCGAGCTTCTCAAGCACATCAGCTGAAGTGGAATAGCCTGTTTTTGTTTTCTTTACTGGCGGCAGGCCGAGTTTTTCAAACAGAATGACGCCGAGCTGTTTTGGTGAATTGATGTTAAACGGCTCACCGGCGATGTCATGGATTTTTTCTTCATATTCTTTCAGTTTTGCCTTGAGCTCTTCTCCCATTCGCTTCAGTCTTTCAACATCCACTTTGACGCCCATTGATTCCATTTCTCCGAGAATTAGCGCAAGCGGGAGTTCAAGATCTTGATAAAGTTCAAGCTGATTATTTTCTTCCAAAGCGTCAAGCAGTTTGTCACGGAGGCTGTTAACGGCAGACGCTTTCCGCGCGAGATGATCGGCAAGCTCTTTTTCAGCGGGAACGGCGCGTTTTGCGCCTTTTCCGTATACCGCTTCATCTTTTGAAACGATATTCAGCCCGTATTCTTTCGCTACGCTCGCGACATCGTCGTACGAATTGCCCGGGTTTATAATGTAGGCAGCAAGGAGCGCGTCAAATTCCGTTCCCTTCAGCTCAATTCCCTGCCAGCGCAAAGCGACGACGGAACGTTTGCTGTCGAACACCCATTTTTTCATCGATTCATCTTCAGCCCAAGATTTAAAAGCTTCAGACTGAATGGCGATTTCTTTCGGGATATAATAAAGACCTGTTTCATTCACGATGGAAAAGCCGAGGATCGGTTCTTCGTGATAGTTATCACCGATTTGTTCGACGACCAAAGCGGACGGCGAAACGAGCATATTTTCGGTGATTTCTTCTGCCGTTTCGACATTGATGTCTTCAAAATTTTCTTCCGCCGTTTCCCCGCTTTCTTCACCGAGCCGCTCAAGAAGCGTATTAAAACCGAGGTCTTTAAAAATGGCAACAACTTGTTCACGGTCAAACCCTTGGTAATCTAAATCTTCGGGCTTGACTTCAATCGGCGCATTTGTCATAATCGTCGCCAGCTCTTTGCTCATCAGGGCTTGTTCCTTATATTCTTCAAGCTTTTCTTTTAATTTTTTTCCGCTGACTTCATCAATGGAATCAAGCAGTTTCTCAACCGAATGGAACTGCTTTAAGAGCTTAATCGCGGTTTTTTCTCCGACGCCGGGGACGCCCGGTATGTTATCGGATGAATCCCCCATTAATCCCTTCATATCAATGATCTGCAAAGGGGTCAGACCGTACTTTTCCTGCACGTGCTCCGGCGTGTAATCTTCTACGTCGGTAATGCCTTTTCTCGTAATGGCAACGGTCGTTTTCCCGGTGGCAAGCTGGGTTAAGTCCTTGTCCCCCGAAACGACCTTCACTTCAAAGCCGTCTTTTTCAGCAGATACGGCAAGCGTGCCGATAATATCGTCCGCTTCATATTCAGGAAGCTCGTAGCGGCTGATGTTGTAGGCATCAAGGAGCTCGCGGATGAACGGCATCTGTTCTGAAAGCTCCGGCGGCGTTTTTTGTCTTCCGCCTTTATATTCTTTAAACGTGCTGTGGCGGAAAGTGGTTTTTCCCGCATCAAAAGCCACCAGCATATGGGTCGGTTTTTCATCTTCCAGCATTTTCATTAAAATCATCGCAAACCCGTATACGGCATTTGTATGAATGCCTTTTTCATTGCTTAAAAGCGGCAATGCAAAAAACGCCCGGTACGCCAGACTGTTTCCGTCGACAAGCACTAATTTTTTTCGTTCCGTCATTCAATATCCTCCTAAGAGCAAAAGCTCGTCATTCCTCTGTTTTTTAATCTCACAGCTTCTCTTATTTTAACAAAGTTCAATTTGAAAGGAAAATGAGCGAACCCCGTGAAAACGCAAAAAAGGACGGGAACAAGAAAACGCGTTCCCGCCGTCAAAATTGGCTCCTTGGATGAAGGGGTTCTGTTACATCCTAACAAGATAGGTTTAACAGGTCATGAAGAAATTGTTAATCCTTTGTAAAGCTGATCACGCTTCCGGCTGCCGCTTCAGCGTCACGGTAAACACAGTTCCCTGTCCCGGCTCGCTTGTGACCTCGATTTTACCTTCATGGGCTTCTATTAAGTGCTTCACGATGGCGAGGCCGAGTCCGGTTCCTCCCGAGTTGCGGCTTCTGTCTTTATCCACGCGGTAGAATCTCTCAAATATCCGCGGGATCTCTTCCTTCTGAATGCCGATTCCCGTATCGGACACTTTGATATCGACGACGGTTTCTTTCACATGTACTGAAATCCCCACCGTCCCTTTTTCAGGCGTGTAGGTCAGGGCATTGTTCGCCAGATTCAAAAATACCTGCTTCAGCCTGTGCGCATCACCCGTCACAAAAATCGGCTCTTCCGGGAGATCGAGCTGAAAGCTGATGCCTTTTTCCTCAGCCTTATGCTGCAAAAGCGCCTCAATTTCATGCAGAATTTTTGCAACATCAAAGGACTCTACGCGCATCGTAAAGTTTTGCTGCTCCATCTTGGATAAATCCAATAAATCCTGCACGAGAGATTGGAGCCGCTCACTTTCTTTCAGAATGATAGACAGAAAGTCTGAAAGCGCCTTTTCGTCTTTCATCGCTCCGTCTAACAGTGTTTCCGTAAATCCTTTAATTGAGGTGATCGGTGTTTTCAGTTCATGGGAGACATTGGCGACGAAGTCCTTTCTCATCTGCTCCAATTTTTTAATTTCCGTCATATCGTGAAAAACGAGGACGATGCCCTTCCATTCATCGTCAGGGCCCATGATCGGAACGCCGTCAACTTCAAAGTAGCGCCGCTCAATGTTGATGGGAAGTCTGAGCAGCTGGCATTTTTTCGTCTCCGTCATAAAAATGTCTTCGACAAGCCGAATGATCTCCTCATGTTCAAACGCATCGTGGTAAAGGCGCCGAAGCAGACGTTCAGGCTTTGTATGAAACTGCTTCGTGTATGACCGGTTCACGAGATTGATAAAACCTCTCCCGTCTATTAAAATCAAACCGGATCCGATATTTTCAATGACGGTTAACAGACGATCGCGCTGCATATCCTGCGTTCTTGTCATTTCCATTAAATCGACCGCCAGGCTGTTCATCGCACGCCCAAGACGGTCCGACCGCCTTGCGTAGCCGCTGTAGGAGCGGGCGTCGTAATTCCCTTTGGACAGCTCCGTCGCCACCTTTGTCGCGGCGTCGATTGATTTTTTGTAACGCGACGTCATGTTTGTATAAAAGAAAACGATAATGATAAAAGCGGTACAAAGACTTGCTGCCAGCATGCCCCACATTTCTCCGGTAACGCTTGAACCGCCGTTGATCTCCGAGGAAACGAGTACATACCCCGCAATTTTCCCTGCGTCATTTTTTACAGCAGTGCCGCGGATGACTTTGCTTTTCGACTGTACGGCTTCCTCGCTTTTATTGTGAGAAATGAACTCCTTTACGGCTGAATCATCAGCACGACTGCCGGAATGATATACGGCGTCACCCTTCTCGTTGAGCACGGAGACGTTTATACCGAGGGTGCGGCCGGCGTCACGGATTACCGTTTCATTGCTTTTATTGCCGATTCGGCCGGTGTCAAGAAGGCCCGCTATGTATACCGATTCCTTTTTCAGCTGATCCGCCGTTCTTTCTTCAGCGGATGAAGAAATAAGCTGCTGTAAAAAAAGGCCGAGAACACTGAAAACCAATATGATACATACAACGAGTAAAGCGAACAGACGCACACGGACTTTATTCATTCATTTTTGGCTCCTCCAGTTTATACCCCAAACCTCTGATTGTTTTAATATAGATGGGTTTTTTGGTATTTGATTCGATTTTGTCGCGCAGATGGCTGATATGAACGTCAACAATCCGGGTATCCCCGGCAAAATCATAGTTCCAGACCGCGCTCAGCAGAAGATCTCTCGTCAGCACTCTTCCCTTGTGTTTTCCCAAATACAGAAGCAGTTCAAATTCTTTAGGCGTCAATTCCAGCTGTTCTGACTTAAAATACGCTTCGTAATGCTCAGGAAGAATTTTCAGCTCGCCGATGAGGATCTGCCCGTCCTTTTCCTCTTCTCTGCCTTGTGACAGCGAAGAAATGTCAGCCCTTCTTAAAATGGCTTTCACCCGCGCAGTGACTTCCCGCGGACTGAACGGCTTTGTCATGTAATCATCCGCTCCGAGCTCCAGTCCCAGCACCTTATCAAATTCCTCATCTTTTGCTGTCAGCATCAAGATCGGAACCATCATTTTCTGCTGTCTGAGCTGTTTACAGACATCGATTCCGTCCACTTTCGGCAGCATGACATCCAGTACGATTAAATCCGGATTTTCATTCTCTGCCAGCTCCAGAGCCTCTTCGCCGTCTGATGCGGTTATGACATCATAGCCGGACCGTTCCAGATTATACTGTAAAAGAGTAACGATAGATTGTTCATCATCTACAACTAAAATTTTTTTGTTCATGCTGCGCCCTCCGCTGTCTATTTTCCCCGACATCCAATTTTCTCTATTTTATGTGCTGCATATCACTTTATGATTTCATTTTATCCAATACTGCCCGTTCAGACAATTCGCCTTTTTGATCATTTTCAGAGAAAGGATCGCTCAGAGAAAAAGAAAACGCTTTCATTAATTGTAAAAAGAGGAAGGCTTCTGATTCGGAAGCCTTCCCTTTTTTCTTATGACAATACTTTCATCACGTTTTTGACAGATTCAACTGATTTACTCAGCTGCGCTTTTTCATAGTCTGTCAGTTCAAGCTCGATGATTTGCTCTAGGCCGTTTCCTCCGATAATCGTCGGTACGCCTAAGTAAATGCCTTCATGACCGTATTCGCCTTCTAAGTAAGCGATGGTCGGAAGCACGCGGCGCTGATCTTTCAAAATGGCTTCTACCATTTCAGTCAATGATGCAGCAGGCGCGTAGTAGGCGCTTCCGTTTCCGAGAAGGTTGACGATTTCCCCGCCGCCTTTTCTTGTGCGTTCTACAATCGCATCAAGACGGTCTTTCGGGATAAGCGTTTCAAGCGGAATGCCGCCCGCATAGGAATAACGGACGAGAGGAACCATGTCGTCACCGTGTCCGCCAAGAACAAAACCGGTCACATCTTTTACAGACAGGTTTAATTCTTCAGCAACGAATGTTCTGAATCGCGCAGTGTCAAGCACTCCGGATTGTCCGATGACGCGTTCTTTCGGGAAGCCTGATTCTTTGTACACCGCATATGTCATCGCATCAACAGGGTTTGTCAATACAACGATAATGCAGTCAGGAGAATATTTCACGATCTCACGTGTGACGCTTCTCATGATTTTTTCGTTTGTAGATACGAGATCATCACGGCTCATGCCTGGTTTTCTCGCAATTCCGGCTGTGATGACGACGATATCAGAACCGGCTGTGTCCTCGTAGTTGGACGTGCCTGTGATTTTCGCGTCAAATCCTTGAACCGGACTTGCTTCGAGCATGTCTAGCGCTTTTCCTTTTGTCGGGTTTTCTAATTGCGGAATATCAACGAGCACAACGTCCGCAAGCTCTTTTTGAGCTGTAAGAAAGGCTGTTGTCGCTCCCGTAAATCCTGCTCCGATAACAGAAACTTTACTGCGTGTTTTTCCCATGATTCTCTTCTCCTTTTTTGGCTTCATTAGAAGTCTGCTTTAGGTTCAGTCCATGTTTTTGATGAGCTCTTCACCGAACTCTGAACATTTCACTTCAGTTGCACCGTCCATTAATCTAGCAAAATCGTACGTTACTACTTTTGAAGCAATCGTTTTTTCCATAGATTTAATGATCAAGTCAGCAGCCTCATTCCAGTTCAGGTGTTCAAGAAGAAGCACTCCTGAAAGGATGACAGATGACGGGTTGACTTTGTCAAGGCCGGCATATTTAGGAGCCGTTCCGTGAGTCGCTTCGAAAATCGCATGCCCTGTTTCATAGTTGATGTTCGCTCCAGGCGCGATCCCGATTCCGCCTACCTGAGCGGCAAGCGCATCAGAGATATAGTCTCCGTTTAAGTTCATTGTCGCCACGACGTCGAATTCGCTCGGACGGGTTAAGATCTGCTGAAGGAAAATATCAGCGATGCTGTCTTTGACGATGATTTTCCCTGCCGCTTCCGCTTCGCTCTGCGCTTTATCAGCCGCTTCTTTTCCGTCTTTTTCGACAATGCGGTCATATTCAGCCCAAGTGAATACTTTATCTCCGTATTCTCTTTCGGCAAGCTCGTAGCCCCAGTTTTTAAATGCCCCTTCAGTGAACTTCATGATGTTTCCTTTGTGGACAAGCGTGACAGACTTACGGCCGTTTTCGATCGCATACTCAATGGCAGCTCTGACTAAGCGGCTTGTGCCTTCTTCAGAAACAGGCTTGATGCCGATTCCTGACGTTTCAGGGAAACGGATTTTGTTAACGCCCATTTCATTTTGCAGGAAGCTGATCAGCTTTTCAACTTCTTCAGAACCTTTCGCATACTCAATTCCGGCGTAAATATCTTCCGTATTCTCGCGGAAAATGACCATATCCGTATCTTCAGGACGTTTGACCGGAGAAGGCACTCCCGTGAAATATCTGACAGGGCGCAGGCACGTAAACAAATCAAGCTCCTGTCTCAGCGCCACGTTCAGTGAACGGATACCGCCGCCGACCGGTGTCGTCAGAGGACCTTTGATGGCGATGAAGTACTCTCTGATGTCTTCCAGCGTTTCGGCAGGAAGCCACTCACCTGTTTTATTATAAGCCTTTTCACCGGCATAAACTTCTTTCCACGTAATTTTTTTCTCGCCTTTATATGCTTTTTCAACAGCGGCTTCCAATACTTTAGAAGCGGCGTTCCAAATATCAGGGCCTGTGCCGTCGCCTTCAATAAACGGGATAATCGGATTATTTGGTACGTTTAATACTCCATTAGAGACTGTAATTTTTTCACCTTGTGACACAATATTACCTCCCAGTATGTAATTCATATTTAGAAAACATTTTATTTTTCTTGTATAAAAAATAAAATGACTTTTCTCAAGATTCTATCAAAATTGTAAACCAATCCGGGCTTGATTAACAAGAGGCTAACGACATGAAAATCACCAGCCTCCCGTTTGATCAGGCTCTTTCATCAATCGGAACAAAAGTCTGCTTATCCGGACCCGTGTAATCAGCGCGCGGGCGGATGAGGCGGTTGTTATCGTATTGTTCAAGAATATGGGCGATCCATCCTGACATTCTGCTGACTGCAAAGATCGGCGTGAACAGATCGTGATCAATGCCGAGACTGTGGTATACAGATGCGGAATAGAAATCAACGTTAGGCGGGAGTTTTTTCTCCGACGTCACGATTTCTTCGACACGGATTGACATCTCGTACCATTTGCTTTCACCCGTCAGATTCGTCAGGCGTTTGCTCATTTCTTTTAAGTGTTTGGCCCGCGGGTCCCCATGCTTATACACACGGTGTCCGAAGCCCATTACTTTTTCCTTTTTCTCCATTTTGCTGCGGATATAAGGCTCGGCGTTTTCCACTTCGCCGATTTCTGTCAGCATTTTCATGACGGCTTCATTGGCTCCGCCGTGAAGCGGTCCTTTTAAAGCGCCGATGGCGGCAGTGATGCCTGAGTAAATATCAGATAAGGTGGCGACACATACTCTCGCCGTAAATGTTGATGCGTTCAGCTCATGATCCGCATGAAGAATGAGCGCTTTGTTAAACGCTTCCACTTCGATCGGAGAAGGCTCTTCACCGTTTAAGGTGTAAAGGAAGTTCTCCGCGATTCCGTACTCTTCCTTCGGTTCAACAGGATCAAGTCCTTTGCGGATTCTTGAGAAAGCGGCGACAATGCCCGGCACTTTCGCCTGCAGACGGATGGCTTTTCTGTAGTTCGCTTCCGGATTCATGACATCGGCTTCACTGTCAGTCAGACCGAGTAATGAAATCGCCGTCCGGAGCGCAGCCATTGGATGTACGTTATTGAGGGGATAGGATTTGAAGTGCTCAATGATTTCTTGTGGAACGGCTGCTTCTTTCGCAAGCTGTTTTTTCAGTTCAGCAAGTTCCGTTTTATTCGGCAGGCGCAGATGCCACAGCAAATAAATGATTTCTTCAAAACTTGCATTCTCTGTCAAGTCGTCAATATCGTACCCTACATATGTAAGGGTATCGTCGATAATAGAGCTTACAGATGATGTTGTTGCTACAACCCCTTCAAGACCGCGTGTTGCTGTCATATTCAACCTCTCCTTTTCAATCAAAATTCCCCTTTAAAGAGTATATAAAACATACGGCTTACTTAAAATGAGTCATGCAAACAATCCCTTTCCCCTTTAAGAAAATGCTTACATTTCACTGGTTGCGGTTACATAACCGGTATGCTTATAGAGGAACATAACAAATTCTTATAAGCTTATTTAAGTTTAAGCCTATTCTTATTATAAACAATAATCTGATTAATTTGTAGACTTTTAACTAAAAATGTTTTAAAAGCCCTATATATCAAGGCTTGGCGTTGATAAATTTAATCGCTTGCTTTCAGATGCTTTGTAAAACCATGTATTCTCATGTTTTCATTTGGGGGAGCTTTGGGGAATTTTTAAAAGGACAGGCGCGACAACTTCACCGCAAATTTAATCCCCTTCTTAGGAAAGTGAATAATATGAATGGGGCAGAGTTCTCAATTTTATCGGACCGAAAACAGCAAATGCAGTCAAACGATTCCAGTCCAATGTACGGCCTGACTGCTGACGGCATTTATGGGCCAAAGACAAAGACGAAAATATGGTCCTTGCTATAATATAAAGCCTTCCCATTAATGTCTCTTAGTGGCAGCCTTATAGAATTTACGGACATTGTTAATATATCTTTACATAAAAGTTCTTACATAAAAACATCAAATAGCTCTTGAGAATCTTTTAGGTTCTGGCGGTGTTCTGTTTTAACAGCAGCTACTGTGATAGAGCTTAACGAAAATATAAGATCAACAATACAATTAGTTTTTCAAATTAATCATCTCCCTTCATAAAAAAGAGAGTTTATGATTACTTCAGCTAAGACAAGATTTTCGCTTTTGCACTCAGCCCGTAAATATCCTCATCAAACCGTTCATCAATTGAAACTGACTCATTTACTGATGTAAGTGAAGTTAAATAAATGCAGAAAAACCCTCCTCATCTCGAGAAGGGCTCGATTTCTGCTTCTTCTTTCTAAATCAGTCCGAAGAAAAAACGGATGCCGCTCAACTTTTCAATCGAAGGGCTCCATCGGGTTCTCCAACTATTTGCCCCTATGCTTTTCTTTTGCTTTTTGTTTTCTGATTAAATATTTTTGTTCCTTTATTTTTTCCCTTTGTTTTCTGTTCAGTTGTTTTTTCTTTTCTTTTCTTGCTTCAAGCTCCTGTTTTATCGCTTTTTGCGCCTTAGTTGATATCCCGATATTTTTCATCTCTTCAGAAGCTTGCCGTTGTAATCTTTTTGGGTTTAACTTCTTAGATTTTGCTTTAACACAAACCCCTGCTTGTTCAGTACGGGAGAGAGTCTGTAAAAGTTGATTATGAACAAAATGCATGATTTCTGAATCCTTGGGCTCTTGTCCAAACAAATGACGAATGGCTCTTAATTTCCCATCATTCACAACTTCAATGACTCCTACCCAAAACTGACCATCGTAGTAAACCGTTAATTTCATAACGATTCCCTCCTCCTAAATTTACTGAAGAATGATGGACATCCCGAGGAGGGGAAGGTTACTGACATTTTAAATAATGCATCCGGACTACCAACCGAATTGTGTTTTTTCATTCTCACTATAAATTTAACAAACTTTCAAATTGAAGGAAAGGGTCTCCGCTTATTTTAACAACACTTCAAGTTTTGATTTGGTTCAAGTGCATAAATTCCATCAGCTTTTAATCCATTCATCAATTGGAATCGTCTTACTGCATCCGCTGTCATCGCACAATATGCGCCGTCGATTCCGAAGTTCTTTGTTACATGGTAAGCCACTTCATTCCTCGGGATAATGCAAATGGCATTTGTCTGAACTACAAAATGCGCTGCAAACTCTTATTTTCACCCGCAAAAAAAAGCAGCTTTACGCCGCTTTTTTTACTTTATGAAGTGAATATTTTAACGATTTGCATGGCCAAGTAGGCGATTCCGGCGCCGATTAACGGGCCGACGGCAACGCCTCCGAAAAGCGCGACGGCAAGTATCGTGCCGATGACCAGCGCCGTTGTAATATGAGGGTCGTTTTCCAATAAGGTAAGACCGTTTTTGGCGATTAAGGCAACCGCGATCCCGGCACCGAGAGCGATCCACGCATAATATGATTTCATCGCTTCTCCAAGCTGTTTAAAACCGATATCACCTGTGGCAATCGGCACTAAAACGGCGATTGTAATGACGGTGACCCCCCAGTTGATGCCTTTTGACTGAATAACCGGATATAGTTTCTGATCAAGACCGACAGCTTTTATCACAATGAGAAAGCCGACGGCAAAAAGCAATGACTGATTTTTGGCTACCAATGCGATGGCCAGCAATAATAGTAAAAATAAATTCGCCTGTGTAAACATCCTGAAAGCACCCTCTTTCATCATATCTGTAATCATATCCTTTTTTTTGACGAATAAACTAATGTAATAGGACGTGCCGACCGAGAGGAGGATCGATGTGAATCCGCACTATGCAACTGTTTTTTTCCGCGCGCTGTTTGTACTCGCTGCGGCCGGCGGCGCTTTAGCGGCCGGTTACGCCTCATTTCCGTTAACTTATCCGTTTCTGATCGCCCTTATTCTGTCATCAGCGATCATTCCCGTAGTTGACTGGCTGGACAAACTGACGGGGCTGCCCCGGTCAGTCAATACAGTCATTGTCCTGGTCTTCTTTTTGCTTATTCTTCTCGGCGCGGCGACATTTCTCGTTGCGGAAATCATTTCGGGAACCGCCTATCTGGCCAAAACGCTCCCTCCCCATATCAGCGCCTTTATGACGTATTGCGAAGAACTGTTCACTTCCCGCATTCAGCCATTGTATCACGAGCTGACCGTCTTATTTAACGGGCTGGAAACCAATCAGCAGGCTTCCATCGTGACGCATATTCAGACCCTCGGTGATACAGCCGCTAAAAATGCAGGGCTCATGCTTTCACATCTTTTGGAGCTGGTGCCGAAATGGATTGCCTTCCTTCCCAATACAGCTGCCGTCTTCATTTTCGCAATGCTGGCGACTTTTTTTATGACAAAGGACTGGCATAAGCTGAAGGCGCTGCTTTATTCCATTTTTCCGGAACGGGTTTCGGCAAACGCCAAGGCCGTATCGGGAGAGCTGAAAAAAGCGATGGCAGGTTTCATTAAGGCGCAGGCCGTGCTCATACTTTTCACGATGATCATTGTCTTTATCGGACTTTTTCTTTTAGGGATTGAGCATGCGGCAACCATCGCCTTTTTTATCGGCCTGGTTGATCTGCTCCCGTATCTCGGCGCCGGGTCGGTCTTTGTTCCCTGGATTATGTATTTAGCCATTGCCGGTCAGCTTCCTCAAGCGATCGGTCTCGGTGTTTTATATATTGTGGTTCTCATTCAGCGCCAGCTGACGGAGCCGAAAATTTTAAGCAAGTCAATCGGACTTGATCCGCTTGCGACCTTAATCGCCCTGTTTGCCGGCTTTAAATTGTTCGGAATTTTAGGACTGGCTGCGGGGCCCGCGCTGCTCGTTTTCATTCAGGCCTTTATCACAACGGGCGCTCTAAAAGAAATATGGGCCTATATTACTGTTCAATCCAAATAAAAACAGCAGCCCTGTAAGAAGGCTGCCGTTTTTTATTTGATAATGATCCGCTTGTTTTTTGACATCCCTCTCAGCCATTTGAACAAAAACGGCTTCATGCGGTTCCGAGTGAACGGAATCAGAAGACAGGCCCCTGCAATATCGGACAGAAAACCCGGAAGCATCAAAAGCAGGCCTCCGAAAAAGACGCATATTCCGTCAAGAAGCGCTTCCCCCGGCATTTTGCCGTGCTGCAGGTCGCGCATCACCCGATGATACACATCGGTTCCCTGTCTTTTTGCCACCAAAGCGCCTAACACGCCTGTCAAAATGATGAGAAGGAAGGTCGGAAAAATACCGAGCCATTTTCCCGCCAACAGAAACAAACCGATTTCAATTGCCGGACATACGATAAACAGTAAGAATAACACTCTCATTTTTCTGCCCTCCTGCCCTTCTAAAAGCGCGTCACCGCCCGCATGGGAATAGGAAAATCAGCCTAAAGACAAAAGAGAAGGGAGAACCCCCCTCTCTTTTTTAAAGCTGTTTAAAGAACGCTTGCGCGGCCTTCATACACAGCGCCGCGGGCAGCGTCAACTGTGATAACCTGTCCTTCTGTTAAAACTGAAGTTGCGTTCTCAAGGCCGACGATAACCGGAATGCCCAAGCTTAAACCGACAACGGCTGCATGGCTTGTCAGACCGCCTTCTTCAGTGATGAGCGCTGATGCTTTTTCAAGTGAAGCGATCATGTCGCGGTCAGTGCTTGAAGCAACCAATACTGCGCCGTCTGTCATTTTTTGTTCAGCTTCTTTCGCATTTTTTGCAACAACGACCGGACCGAATGCAGATTTGCGTCCGATGCCTTGCCCTTTCGCGATAATGCTGCCGACAGTGTGGACTTTCATCAGATTCGTCGTGCCTGATTCACCGACAGAACCTGCTGTAATGACAATCAGATCACCGCGTTTCACGATGCCGCTGTCAAGTGATTTTTGAACCGCGTCTTCAAGCATTTCATCGGTAGAATTCGCGTTTTGGCCGCTTGACGGGAATACACCGAATACAAGGCCGAGTTTGCGTGATACAGACTCATTAACCGTAACGGCTACAATCGGAGCCTGCGGACGGTATTTCGCGATCATACGCGCCGTATGGCCGCTTTCTGTAGGCGTCACGATAGCTGCCGCACTCAGATTGATCGCCGTGTGCGCAACTGATTGGCCGATCGCATCGGTAATCGTCATGCCGACCTGATCTCTGCGTTTAGACAGAATTTCTTTGTAGTTCAGAGATTCTTCCGTACGTGTGGCGATGTTAAACATTGTTTGAACCGCCTCAACAGGATATTGTCCCGCAGCCGTCTCACCGGAAAGCATGATAGCGTCTGTGCCGTCGAAAATAGCGTTGGCAACGTCACTTGCTTCAGCGCGTGTCGGACGAGGGTTGCGCTGCATGCTGTCAAGCATTTGTGTCGCTGTAATAACCGGTTTGCCGAGCGCGTTGCATTTTTTGATCATTTCTTTTTGCACGAGCGGCACTTCTTCGGCCGGAATCTCTACGCCGAGGTCTCCGCGCGCTACCATTAGGCCGTCAGATACTTCCAGGATCGCATCCAGGTTGTCCACGCCTTCCTGGTTCTCGATCTTAGGAATGATTTGAATGTCAGACGCGTTATGCTCTTCAAGCAGTTCGCGGATTTCCAGGACATCCGTAGAACGGCGTACAAATGACGCAGCGATGAAATCAACGCCTTGCTCGATACCGAATACGATGTCTTTGGCGTCTTTTTCAGTAATTCCGGGAAGGTTGACGCTGACGCCGGGAACGTTTACGCCTTTTTTATTTTTCAGCGTGCCGCTGTTTAAGATTTTTGTTTTGATTTCGTGTTTTTCCGGATTTGATTCCAGCACTTCCAATCCGATTAAACCGTCATCCAGCAGGATGATAGACCCTGCTGACACGTCGTCTGCCAGGCCTTCATAAGAAACTGAGAATTTTTCAAGCGTTCCCAGCACCTGTTTCGTAGAAACGATAATTTCATTTCCCGCCTGAAGCTCAAGCGCGCCGTTTTCCATATCGTGCGTGCGGATTTCCGGACCTTTCGTATCGAGGAGAATCCCCACGTTTTTGCCGAGCTTTTTGCTGGCTTCTCTGATGTTTTTGATTCTTGCGCCGTGCTCTTCGAAATCACCGTGTGAAAAATTCAGACGAGCAACGTTCATACCCGCTTCCATCAATTTTGTCAGCATTTCTACACTTTCACTGGCCGGACCGATTGTACAAACGATTTTTGTTTTTTTCAACTCGTTCACTTCCTTCTGAAATCTTCAGCTTCTTCCGCCTTAAATAGACAGTTCTTTTGAAAGCTGATACATGTTTGGTTCAACAGTATGTTTTGATTCTAAAATTTCTATAATATCATGGTCTACAAGCTTGTTGTTTTGTATACCTACGCAGCGTCCGCCTTTTCCTTTAAGCAGAAGCTCAACCGCGTAAGCGCCGAGGCGGCTTGCAAGAACCCGGTCAGAAGCGCTTGGAGATCCGCCGCGCTGGATGTGCCCTAAAACGGATACCCGTGTTTCAAGGTTCGTTTCTTCTTCGATGCGTTTTCCGAATTCAACCCCGCTGCCTACCCCTTCTGCAACGATGATGATACTGTGTTTTTTGCCGCGGTCGTGCCCTCTCTTCAAACGGCCGATAATTTCCTCCATATCGTAGTCCGCTTCAGGAATTAAAATTGATTCCGCTCCGCCTGCAAGACCTGCCCATAAAGCAATGTCGCCCGCATGGCGCCCCATCACTTCAATAACGTATGTACGCTCATGAGACGTAGCGGTGTCACGGATTTTATCAATCGCATCAATTACGGTGTTTAACGCCGTATCAAATCCGATCGTAAAATCAGTTCCCGGGATGTCATTATCTATCGTACCCGGTACACCTACACACGGAAACCCGTGTTCCGTTAATTTTTTCGCACCCATGTATGAACCGTCTCCGCCGATGACGACAAGACCTTCAATGCCGAGTTTCTTTAAATTTTCGATTCCTTTTTCACGGCCTTCAACTGTTTTGAATTCAGGACATCTGGCCGTATACAGCTTTGTTCCGCCGCGGTGGATGATGTCACCGACCGAACCCAGCTCCAGTTTTTCTATTTTTCCGCTGATTAATCCTGAATAACCGTTATAAATTCCGTACACTTCGACGTCGTGGTAGATAGCTTTCCGCACAACCGCGCGCACCGCAGCGTTCATACCCGGGGAATCCCCGCCGCTCGTTAAAACTCCTATACGCTTCATTTCCTATTCACCTCAGCAACATATATATGTTAAACATATCATGATCATTGCCCTAAAACAATGAAAAGGGACGCCTGAGCTCCCATGAAACCTTACCTATTATACAATTAAATAAATTGTTTTTAAATAAAATTTAAGGAATATCACAAAAATCACAAAAAATAAACGTGAGCCATAGGCTTCACGTCTATTCAGTTTACCCCGATATATTGATCCTCAACCGAAACTTTCCCGATTGCTTTATATTTTTCATAGCGCTGTGAGATCAACTCTTCGGCGTTCAATTGAAGAAGAGATTTTAACGTTTCTTTAAGAATACCGTCAATGTAGCCCGCCTGCTGCTTGATATCATGGTGAGCTCCGCCCTTCACTTCTTTAATCATATCATCAATAATTCCTAATTCTAATAAATCGGGCGCAGTAATCTTCATGGTTTCGGCCGCTTTTTTTGCAAGGCTGGAGTCTTTCCACAAAATGGATGCGGCTCCTTCAGGAGAAATAACGGAATACGTCGAGTTCTCAAGCATCAGCATGCGGTTGCCCACACCTAACGCAAGCGCGCCTCCGCTGCCGCCTTCCCCGATGACGATACAAACGACAGGCACTGTCAGGCCGGCCATCTCGAACAGGTTCTTGGCGATGGCTTCACTTTGTCCCCGTTCCTCCGCCGCTTTACCCGGGTACGCTCCCTTCGTGTCGATGAAGCAGATAATCGGGCGGTTGAACTTATCCGCCTGCTTCATGAGACGAAGCGCTTTGCGGTAGCCCTCAGGGTGAGGCATCCCGAAATTGCGGACAAGGTTTTCTTTCGTGTCTTTTCCGCGCTGATGTCCGATGACGGTGACTGGCATGCCGTGATATTTGGCGACTCCGCCGACAATCGCAGCATCATCTCCGTATGTTCTGTCTCCGTGGCACTCAAAAAAGTCGGTAAACAGGTATTGAATGTAATCAAGCGTCGTCGGCCGGTCGGGAAGGCGTGCGATCTGCACTCTGTCCCACGGCTTCAGATTTTTATAAATCTCATCCTGGAGCTTGCTGAGCCGGTCTTCAAGCCTTGCGATTTCAGCGCTTAAATCCATCTCCGAATCTTGGGTGAATTTTTTCAGTTCGGCGATTTTCGTCTGCAGTTCAATCACCGGTTTTTCAAATTCTAATCTTGCAGCCACTCATGCTCACCTCCTGTTTGGTGCATGTCCAGCAGAAATGCGAGTTTGTCTTTCATGTCGTTTCGGTGAATCACCGCATCAAGCTGGCCGTGCTTTAATAAAAATTCCGCCGTCTGGAAATCTTCCGGCAGTTTTTCCCCGATCGTCTGTTCAATAATACGTCTTCCGGCAAATCCGATCAAGGCGCCCGGTTCAGCGAAATTATAATCACCGAGAGACGCGAAACTGGCCGATACGCCGCCTGTCGTCGGGTGGGTCATGACAGAAATAATCAGTCCCTGCTCCTCACTGAACAGTTTTAATGCAGAGCTTGTCTTTGCCATTTGCATAAGACTTAAGACCCCCTCCTGCATACGTGCGCCGCCGGAAGCGGTAAAGATGATAAACGGGACTTTATCCTCTTTTGCTTTTTCAATTGCAAGCGTGATTTTTTCGCCGACAACCGAACCCATGCTGCCCATTCGGAATGTTGAATCCATGATCGCGATCACGGCAGGGAAACCGCTGATGGTTCCTTTTCCGGTAACCACCGCTTCATTCAGCGATGTTTTCTCACGGTCTTTTTCGATTTTTTCTAAGTATTCCGGGAAACCGAGCGGGTTTTCAGATATCATTCCCTGGTTGAATTCTTCGAATGAATCTTCATCCAGGAGGCTTTCAATGCGCTGCTTTGCATTCATCGGGAAATGGTGCCCGCAGTTCATGCAGACGCGCAGGTTTTTATCTAACTCTTTTGTGAGCATGATTTTTTTACATTTGGGGCACTTTGTCATAATGCCTTCCGGAACATCATGTTTTGCCTGCTCAGACGGCACGGAAGCATATTTTTTCTTTTTTGTGAATATATCCTTTAACAAATGATTACCTCCCTTTTGTGAAGGGTTCTCTTCACTGCATGTCTTCCGATTAGATAGACTTAATAATAACTTTACCGAAACTATTGTACTTTTTTTGTCAAACGGTGTCATCCTCCATTCGACATTTTTTGCTGCAAAACAGACGGAAACGGACGGATTTCATACCGTAAAAAGCGTTGTTCAGCCTTATCTGTCAGCGTTTTCAAAAGAAATAAGGATTCTGCTGAAATTTTTTTAAGACCTGCCCTTAAAAAAATGCCGGCAGTCCGTATATTGAACAGCAGCGCGTTGTTTTTTTCCAACGCGCTGCCATTTCATTTTTGTGTTATTATTCGCCGATGACCGTGAGCTGTCTTGTTTTTTCAGCCACTTCTTCAGGATCGACCGTAATTCTGGCGACGCCCGTTTCCATCGCTGCTTTCGCAACAGCTTTCGCAACGGCAGGAGCCACGCGTTTGTCAAATGGAGCCGGGATGACATAATCAGCGCTTAATTCTTCCTCTGAAACAAGGGAAGCAATCGCTTCAACCGCAGCAATTTTCATTTCTTCGTTGATGTGAGTCGCGCGAACGTCAAGCGCCCCGCGGAAAATTCCAGGGAATGCCAGTACGTTGTTAACCTGGTTCGGGAAATCAGAACGGCCTGTTCCGATTACGCTAGCGCCGGCTGCGCGCGCGTCTTCAGGCATGATTTCCGGATTCGGGTTGGCCATTGCGAAGATAATCGGATCTTTCGCCATGCTCTCCACCATTTCTTTTGTCAGCGCGCCTTCGACTGATACGCCGATAAAGACGTCTGCATCTTTAATGACATCCTGCAGCGAACCGTCGTTGCGGTCTTGGTTTGTAAACTTTGCCACTTCGTTTTTCACCGCGTTCATGCCAGCCGGACGCCCTTCGTAAATCGCTCCTTTAGAGTCGCACATCACGATGTCGCGTACGCCGAAATGGTAAAGAAGCTTAATGATCGCGATGCCTGCCGCTCCCGCTCCGTTTGCCACAACTTTAATGGATGACATGGATTTTCCTGATAATTTCAGCGCGTTTACAAGTCCGGCAACGGTTACGATGGCAGTGCCGTGCTGATCATCGTGGAAAACCGGAATGTTTGTTTCTTTTTTCAGGCGCTCTTCGATAATGAAGCAGTTCGGCGCCGCAATATCTTCAAGGTTGACACCGCCGAATGTCGGTGCAAGCAGCTTCACAGTGTCAATGATTTTGTCCACATCGTTTGTGTCAAGCGCGATCGGGAATGCATCCACGCCCGCGAAACTTTTGAACAGCACCGCTTTCCCTTCCATGACCGGAAGTGAAGCTTCAGGCCCGATATTACCGAGACCGAGAACGGCTGATCCGTCTGTTACGACTGCTACCATGTTCCCCTTCATTGTATAATCATATACTTTATTTTTATCGTCATAAATCTCTTTACAAGGCTCAGCTACTCCGGGAGAGTAGGCAAGGCTTAAGTCGTCCGCGTTTCTGACTTCTACCTTTGCTTTTGATTCCAGCTTTCCTTGATTTACTTTGTGTAAATGTAACGCTTCTTCTCTTAATGACATTCTAAACACTCCTTTTAAGTACTTTGTTACATATTCTGCCGCATAGACTGGTACAATCGCTGGAGGTGAAAAATTTCAGAATCTTTAAATAAGATAGCACAATTGTTTCAATTGTATAACAAAACGATTATTGTTACCACTATTTTAACACGACGTTTTCGCGGCCCAGCAGCTCTTTTAAACGGTATAACGCCTGATGGTCCGCCTGAATATGAAAAGTATCCGGCAGCCTGATCGTCTGCTTGTCTTTTTCATAATATAGATAAACGCCGGTTTCCCCTTTATGCTCCAGTAAAATACGCTTCATCTTTTCCAAAAACTCCTGATTGTGCCGGCTGCCTTCGATTTTGATGTAAACAGACGGCGCTCTGTCTGCCTCCGTCTGTTCAAGAAGAGAGGCGGATGACATGATGAATTGTGTCTTCTCCTGACGCTCTTCCATTTTTCCGGCGGCGAATAAAAGCGCGCCTTCTTTTAACAGCGGAGACAGCCTTCTATATTGGTCAGGAAACACGACGGCTTCCATTTCTCCCGTTTCATCGCTTAATGTGAGAAACGCCATATGCTGACCTGTCTTTGTCCGAATCGTTTTAATGCCCGCGAGCAAAGCGCCGATTGACAGCTGTCCCTTCGGCATCTGCCGCGCTGCTGTGATCGCTTGCGCCCCCCGTTTGTTCAGGAGATCCCTGAAAGCAGACAAAGGATGGCTTGAGAAATAAACACCGAGAGCTTCTTTTTCGAACCGAAGCTTGTCCACGAGCGGAAATTCCTCAGCCTCTACATATTTTGGCTTAATGGAGAACGATTCTTCCAAAAACAATCCCATTTGGTCATCGTCTGCACGAAAAAGTTCAGCGTGCTCTAAAGCCACATCAACGGAAGCCAGCAAGGCGGCGCGATTTTGATTGAATTCGTCCATGGCGCCAGAAAATATAAGGGCTTCGATGGTTTTCCGATTCACGCTTTTTGCAGGTACGCGAAAGCAGAAATCGAAAAGATCCTCGAACGGTTTATGTGTTCTTGCTTTATAAATATCTTTCACTGCCGAGACGCCTACGTTTTTAACGGCCCGCAAACTGTATCTGACGGCTCCGTTTTCCGGCGCAAACGGAAAACCGCTTTTGTTTATTGACGGCGGAAGGACTTGAATCCCGCTCCCCTTCGCTTCATGCAGATATTGCGATATTTTGTCCTCATTGCCGATGACGCTCGTCAACAGCCCGCACATAAAATATAACGGATAATGCGCCTTTAAATAGGCGAGCTGATAGCCGATCATGCTGTATGCGACAGCATGGCTTCTGTTGAATCCGTAGTTAGCGAATTTTACAATCAGATCGTAGACCTCGTTTGCAGTGACTACAGAATACTCCTTTTTTAAGCACCCTTCAACAAAATGGCTTCGCTCTCTGTCCAGAATGTCCTTTTGCTTTTTGCTGACAGCCCGTCTGAGCAGATCCGCTTCACCTAATGAAAACCCTGCCATGCGCGAGGCGATCATCATTATCTGCTCTTGATAGACGATGACGCCGTAAGTGTCACTGAGAATATTTCTTACGTCCTCGTGCGGCACTTCCACACGCGCGCGGCCGTGCTTCCGATCGATAAATAACGGAATATTTTCCATCGGTCCCGGCCTGTAAAGCGCGTTAACCGCGACAATGTCTTCCAGTCTTGACGGCTTCAGGCGCTTCAGCACGTTTCTCATCCCTGATGATTCCAGCTGAAAAATGCCCGTCGTATCACCGTTTGACAATAGCGAGAACGTTTTTTCATCCTGATAAGAAATCTCGGAAAAATCAATTTTCGTATTCGTCTCTTTTTCAATCATCGTTTTAATGGATTCAATAAGCGTCAGGTTGCGCAAACCTAAAAAGTCCATTTTCAAAAGACCGAGATCTTCCAGGTGATCCATCGCATACTGCGTTAAATACACGCCGTCATGCCCTTCTTGAAGAGGGACAACTTCCGAAAGCGGCTCTTTACTGAGAACGACCCCGGCCGCGTGTGTTGACGTGTGTCTCGGAAGACCTTCAATTTTCCTTGCGATCTGAAACACTTTATGAAGAACGGAGGATTCGGACAGCCGCCTGTTCAGCTGAGCGGACTGCCGCCTCGCCTCCTTAAGCGTCATTCCCGGTTTTGACGGAATCAGGCGGGCAAGCTGGTCGGCTTCTTTCGGGCTGATTCCGAACACTCTCCCGGTATCCCTTAACGCCGCCTTTGCGGCCAATGTCCCGAAGGTGATAATCTGGGCGACGTGCATGGCCCCGTACTTATTTTGTACATACTGAATGACCTCATCCCTTCTCGTATCAGGGAAATCGATATCAATATCCGGCATGCTGATCCGCTCGGGATTAAGAAATCTCTCAAACAGCAGAGAATGTTTAAGCGGGTCCACGTCGGTAATGAAAAGCGAGTAAGCGACAAGCGAGCCTGCCGCGGACCCCCTTCCCGGGCCTGTCACAATGCCCTTTTCATGCGCGTACTTCATAAAGTCCCATACGATGAGAAAATAATCACTGAATTTCATGCGCCTGATGACGTCCAGCTCATATTCAAGCCGGCGGACAGCGCGCTCATCAGGAGTGCCGAAACGGATGCGCAGACCCTCATGACAGATCTCCGCCAAATAGTCATCGGCTGATTTGCCGTCCGGCGCCGGAAAAGACGGAAGCTGTGTCTGTCCGAGGCTGACATCGACCCGGCATTGCCGGGCGATACGCGCGGCTGCTTCAATCGCCTCCGGATGCCGCGTGTAAAGCTCTGCCATTTCTTCAGGCGCCCTCAAGTATAAGTCCGGCAGATTCCCGCTCTGATCCTCCCATTTCTCTCCGGCTTTAATAGCGCACAGACAGCTGTACGCATCTTGATCTTCTTTCTTGATATAGCGGACATCCCCCGCAGCGCAGACAGCGATTTCCGTCTCGGCTGACAGGCGGAGAATCTCTTCTGATAGCGTCTCATGTCCTTTAAACGGCTGGTACCCTAAATAAAAACGGCCGTCTCCGAACAGCTCCCGGAATCCTTCGGCAGCCCGGACCGCTTCTTCAAACTTCCCGGCTTGAAGCAGGCTTTCAATGTACCCGTTTTCACCGGGCGTAATGGCGATCAGCCCCTCATGATAGCTCTTCATCCATTTTCGCTTCATGCCGCCCTTTGCCATGGATTGCAGCGCACTTGAGATTTTCACCAGGTTCTGATAACCGGTGTTTGTCTCCGCTAAAAGAATGAGCGGGTGTGCTTCAAGCTCCGTATCGTCCGTGTATATAGAAGCCGTCAGACCGATAATCGGCTTAATTCCGTTTGATTTGCATGCTTTATAAAACTCAATGGCGCCGTACATCACATTTTCGTCCGTCAGCGCCAATGATGAATATCCGAGTTCCTTCGCTTGTGTAACAAGCTCTTTTACAGAAGCGGCGCTGTTTAACAGGCTGTAGCCGCTATGTACTTGCAGGTGAACAAAAGACAATGCCGCCACTCCTTTCCCATACGTTCATTTTGCCTTTCTACATTATAAGACGGGTTTTCTTAAGAAACAAATGTTCTTTTTTGACTCATCATCATACTTGTCCGTTTCCATCAATATGATAGAAAAGTGAGGTGGTGTACATATGGATCAGGAAGCCGGCTTTATGGCGAATTTCATCAGCAGTTATTTTATCGCCCTCGGTGTGTTGCTCGGCGGCGCGCTGATCGGCGGCCTCGGAGCTTATTTATCAGGCGAGCCTCCGCTGACGGCGATCACAAAATTGGCGAACAGGCTGAAGATCTGGGCGCTTGTCGCGGCCATCGGGGGAACATTTGACGCGGTATACAGTTTCGAGCGGGGGCTGTTTGAAGGCAACACGCGCGACATCTTCAAACAGCTTCTTTTAATTATTTCAGCAATGGGCGGCGCGCAGACCGGCTGGCTGATTATTTCATGGCTGACCCAGGAGAATATGTCATCATGAGAATTCCAGAGTATTATAAAAAACCGGGATGGCAGCGTTTTTTTGCGGGAATGATGTGCGGAGCCATCGTCAGCTGGCTGTTCTTTCTGTTTACATACGGAACGTTTCAGGAAGAACAGGTGACGTTAATTGAAAAGCAGCGGGAGCACGCGCGGGATTTAAAAAACCAAATCTCCATCTATCAGAAAGATCTTCATAAATTAAATGAGGATAATAAGCAAAGACTTCTCATCCAAAGTGTTGATGTGAAGCTGATTAATTGGGAAAAATACAGAATTGCCCAGCCTGACAAGATGAAATTTGAGGAGCAGGTGAAAGATAATATTTCTGAAGTCATCACAAAGGATATTGAAAGCGTGTATAAAACAAAGGAACTTTTAAAACGGACGATCGAAAACAAAATATACACCATAAATGAGAAGGAATTTAAAGCTGAAGTAAAGGAACTGACGATTTATACGAGATTGTCTGTCGAAATTCATATTTCTTTTGCGACGTAATTATGTCATTTTTAAAAATTTTCCATAGATCTGTCGCTTTTTTCTCCGCTTTTTTATAAACTGTAGATGAGACATTTTCAACGATTCTGAAGGGAGGAAGGGAAAATGGAGGTTTTTAGTGAACGCCGCTTGGCAAAAGATCATGCAGCCCGAATCAGACAAGGCTATTCCGCATATGCAGAAACAGACACACTCGCTTCCCTCATAAAAAAAGAACTCCAAATCTGTAATCTCCGCGTCTACGAAGACCTGACTGAATTCGGCTGCTGGTTCATCCCCGTGACAGATGAACACTAAGAAAGAGGGTCTCCCCTCTACTTGTGTTCGTTACATACCTCTTCCAGATCAGCAAGAATCTGATCGGTTTCATCCCAGCTGAAGATGGATGCGCCCGCCGCAAG
This sequence comes from Bacillus sp. jun7, assembly GCF_051034795.1. NCBI lineage: Bacteria > Bacillati > Bacillota > Bacilli > Caryophanales > Bacillaceae > Bacillus > Bacillus sp. jun7. The sequence continues at coordinate 3,523,883 of NZ_CP093219.1, read as the reverse complement.
CGGATGTCCGCCGCCATTGTATTTCCGGGCAATTCCGTTGATGACCGGACCTTTTGAACGGAACCGGACTCTGATTTGATCGTCTTCTTCTACGAACAACACCCAAGCGCGGATACCCGAAATATTTCCGAGTGTTCCGACAAGCTGCGACGCTTCAGAAGCGGTGGTTCCATATGTCTCCAAAATGTCTTTTTTAATGAAAACGGAAGCGACGCCGTTTTCAGACAGTGACACATTTTGATAAATAAAGCCGTTAAGCTTCACCACATTTAACTTTGTTTCATACAATTGATTGAACAGCTCTGACGATGAAAATGGGAACTCAATGAGCTCTCCCGCGTATTTTAATGTCTTTTTTGTGGTGTTCGGGAACAAGAAGCGCCCCGTATCACCGACGATACCCGCGTAGATCAGCTCAGCTGCTTTCGTATTCAGTTTCCAGCCGTGCTGCTTTCCTTCCAGGTACAGCTCATAGATCATTTCGCTTACGGAGCTTGCATTCGTATCGACCCATAACAGATCGCCATACGGATCTTCATTTGGATGGTGGTCTATTTTCATGAGCTTTGCGCCGGAATGGTAGCGCTGATCGTCGACCCTGCCTTGGTTTGCGGTGTCGCACACGATGACAAGAGCATCTTTATAGGTTTCGTCATCCACCTCATCGAGGGAATATAAAAAAGACAAGGACGGTTCAGGCTGTCCGACGGCAAAAATATTTTTTTCGGGATACGTTTCCCGCAGGATTTCCGTAAGGCCGCACTGTGAACCGTAGGCGTCCGGGTCAGGCCTCACATGTCTATGTAAGATAATGGTGTCATATAATGATATGGTTCTGATCAGTTCGGATTTCATCGTTTTCTCCTTTTCGTTTTTATTCATTTAATCATACTCTTTATCCATGGAAAAGGAAAATCTTTCAGCAACGGTATAAACGGTTTTGCAAACTCATATAATGGAGGATTTCATTTATGCTGGTTTTTGTTTTTCTCATCGGGCTTTCTGCCTGCTTTTACGTGTATTACAAAGTAAAAGGAATCCAGACGAAACGGGCGCTGGAGAAGGAATGTTTTTCGGCTAAATCAAGTATGGCATTAGGCGCGCTGGTGCTTTTGTACGGAGTAAACCAAATGATTCTGTTTCACTCTGTCCTGACCCTGGTCATCGGCGGCGTCTTCATTTTAATCGGAGCAGGCAGCGCATGGGCCGGGTATAAAGCCTATAAGCATTATGAGCCCATCCATGCAAAGGAAGCGGAGAGGGACCACGCATAATGAATGCCAAGGGACCCGGGTGCGTCCCTTAACTTCTCTCCATCAGCTGCACCATGAGCATCGCTTTTGAAACGATGCCGCTTTGGCTTGACACTTCCACTTCCATTTTCCCGAATTTCCGGCCCGCCTCTAAAATGCGCGGTTTCACTTCAATGACCGACTCCATCTGTACGGGCTTCAGGAAGAAAATCGTAATGCTTTCAATGACCAGCTCGCCGCGTTTGCGGGAGCGTAAAAATCGGCTGGCGGCCTGGGTTAAAATCGTGGTAAACACCCCGTAAGAAATCGTGCCGAGCTGATTGGTCATTTGCGGCGTGACTTCATATTGATAAACGGCCGGCGTTTTGTTATCTTCCTCTTCTTTAAATCCCCTTGAAACAATATCATCCAGCTTTTCTCCGACCTGAGGCTGCTTTTGAACCATCTGAAGCGCTTTTAAGACATCCTGGCGGCTAATCATTCCGATCAGTTTGTGATGCCCGTCTGTCACCGGAAGCACTTCAATTCCTTCCCAAACCATCATTTGAGCCGCTGAGGCGACAGATGTTTTTCCGATCACCGTGACAGGGTTTTTGGTCATTACTTTTTCAATGGGAACTGACCGGTCATGCCCCGCGATATCTTTCGGCGTGAGGATTCCGTGGATTTTCATCTGCTGATCGATAACCGGAAAGCGGCCGTGTCCGGTTTCATAGTTCTTTTCGTACCATTTCTCCAGTTTATCCTTAGGGAACAGCGTCACTGTCCGATCTGCGGGCGTCAAAATATCTTCCACGAGCACAATCTCTTTTTTTATGAGCTGATCATAGATCGCCCGGTTGATCATCGCGGCTACCGTAAAGGTATCGTAGCTCGTGGAGAGAATCGGAAGCTCAAGCATATCGGCCAGCTCGATAATGCTGTCGTCGGTATTAAACCCTCCTGTTACCAAAACGGCCGCGCCCGCTTCAAGCGCCTGGCGGTGGGCGTTGATTCGGTTCCCGACGATTAACAGGTTCCCCGCGGCCGTATAACGCATCATCGCGTCAAGCTCCATCGCCCCGATCACAAACTTATTCAACGTTTTATGCAGACCTGCTTTTCCGCCGAGCACCTGGCCGTCGATCACATTGACGACCTCAGCGTATGTCAGCTTTTCAATATTTTCTTTTTTCTTCTGTTCAATCCGGATGGTCCCCACACGTTCAATAGTGGAAACGAATCCTTTGTTTTCGGCTTCCTTAATGGCTCTGTAAGCCGTTCCTTCACTGACTTTCATTTCTTTCGCAATTCTTCTGACCGAAATTTTTTCACCGACAGGAAGCGAATCTATGTATGATAGGATTTGTTCATGCTTTGTTGCCAAGCGTTTCACCTCTAAGGACAGTCTTCTGCTTTTATTATAAGGGTACGGGGGATTCATTCGCAATGAGACGCCCGAAAAAAGGCGGCATCACAAAAAAGACCTTCTGAATGCTTGATTCAGAAGGTCTTTGACACATATGTCAGGCAAGCTCAATGGTCTCGCCGACCGCCATGACTTTGCCGACGCCTCCGGGCAGACTTTCAGCGAAAGCGTCAGGGTCCTGTTCAATGACGGGGAATGTATTGTAATGAACGGGAACGACCTGTTTCGCTCTCAGCCATTCAGCCGCGAGTTTCGCATCTTCAGGCCCCATGGTGAAGTTATCACCGATCGGCAGAAACGCCAGGTCAATGTGATTCAGTTCCCCGATCAGTTTCATATCTGAGAACAGCGCCGTATCGCCGGCGTGGAAAATCGTTTTGCCGTCAATCGTTAATAAAATCCCGGCCGGCATCCCGGTGTATGTGATGGTTTTGTTTTCTTCATCAGTGACCGCCGATCCGTGGAACGCCTGTGTCAGTTTTACTTTGCCGAAATCAAATTGGTGCGCCCCGCCGATATGCATCGGGTGGACCTTTAACCCTTTAAAGCCGAGATAAACGGCCAGCTCGTTCGGCGCAATGACGAGCGCATCGTTTTGTTTGGCGATCTGCTCTGTATCTCCGACATGGTCATTGTGTCCGTGAGTAAGCAGGATGACATCCGCTTTCACTTCTTCCGGTTTCAAATTTGTCAGACTGTTTCCGGTCAGAAACGGATCAAAAATAATGTTATGGGTTTTCGTTTCCACTTGAATGACAGAATGTCCGTGATAAGTCACTTTCATCGTTTTCACCTCATAAAAAATTAATATTTATCAAGTTCCCTTTTTGACAAACGAAAAAACTTACAGGGATTGATGCCTGTTAATCACATTCAGCCCGCCTGTTGCTTCAATGACCGTTCCGGTTACAAGATCGGAATCTTCTTCACATAAAAAGGCGATGATTCTCGCAATGTCCTCTCCGGTTCCGGACCTGCCGATCGGCGTCTTTTCTTTGCCGATTTTCCGTCTTGCTTCCTCTATAGACGCTTCTTTCATATCTCCTACAATATCGCCCGGGCAGACCATATTGGCTGTAATGCCTGATTCGGCTTCTTCAATCGCAATGGTTTTCGTTAACGAAGCCAATCCGACTTTAGCCGCTCCGAAAGCGGAACGGTGAAGCCAGCCGGGGGCATGGTCCGCTCCTTGAAAACCGTATGTAATAATCCGGCCGAAGCGCTGCTGTCTCATGACCGGGATAACCGCTTTAAACAGATGGAAAACGGCGCTTAAATTCCCTTCAAGCATGCCATACCATTCGTCATCGGAGTAATCGGCAAGCTTTTTGCGCTCAAATATGTACGGCCCGGCATTGTTAATCAGTATGTCAATCCTTCCAAACCGCTGAAGGGCTGCATCGGCGATCCGCATGAGATCTTCTTTCCGGGTTACATCGCCCTTAACGAATTGCAATCTGTCATGGCACCCGGGATAATCCGCCTTCAGACAAGCGACCGCTTCTTCGTCCTGTCTGTAATTCACTGTGACAGAAAAGCCTTTTTCCAGAAGCATTTCAGTCACTTTTCGGCCCAATCCCTTTGTACCGGCAGTGATTAGAGCATGTCGCACATTGAATACCCTCCCCAGGCAACGTAGCCGCTTCAATAAAATCAAGACGTTTCTCCCTCTACTTTACTATAAACAAACGGCAATATCACTTTTTTGCACTTCGTCCGCACGAAAAAAAAGCCGTCTTTACAGACAGCTTAATTTTCTGAAGGAGCAGAGGCTTCCTCCATGCCGACATAACCGCTTTGGTATGCCTCTGAGATAAGCCTGGCCGTTTCTTCACTTTCTTTTTCATCATAGATGTAACGGTCTTGTTCTTTGCGCATTCCTTCTACCTCCCATCTTTTATAGATGTAGGGTGTCTGATATGACGGGAAAATATGAAGGAAATTTCAGCAAATTAAATGCCGGCGCAGGCTTTTGCTTTTACGAGCGCCTGTTCTACCTGCTGAAAACCCGTTCCGCCGTCGCTCATTCTTTTTTCAACCGCATGATGCGGATCGAGCACGGTATAGATATCTTCTTCAAAGAGACTGCTGGCTTGAAGGAATTCTTCAAATGCCATGTCACTTAAATAGATTCCTTTTTCAATACAGCTGTACACAAGCTTGCCGACCACTTCATGCGCTTCTCTGAACGGCATGCCTTTTTTAGCTAAATAATCGGCAAGTTCCGTCGCATTTGAAAAATCTTGTTTTGTCGCTTGTTTCATGATGTCTTTGTTTACTTTCATCGTTTCAATCATGCCCGTGAAAATCTGAAGGCTTCCTTCTACGGTTTTCACCGTGTCAAACATGCCCTCTTTATCTTCCTGCAGGTCTTTGTTGTAAGCGAGCGGGAGCCCTTTCATAATCGTGAAAAGCCCCATCATATCACCGTATACGCGTCCGGTTTTACCGCGGATCAGCTCCGCCATGTCGGGGTTTTTCTTCTGCGGCATCATGCTGCTTCCCGTCGCGTACGTATCATCCAGTTCAATGAATCTGAATTCCTGCGAGCACCATAGAATGATTTCTTCTGATAAACGTGAAAGGTGCATCATCAGCATGCTGCTGCCGCTTAAAAACTCGAGAATAAAATCTCTGTCACTGACTCCGTCAAGACTGTTCTCATAAATGGAGTCAAAACCAAGCAGCTCCGCCGAATAGTTACGGTCTATCGGAAACGTAGTTCCGGCAAGCGCCCCGCATCCGAGCGGCGATATGTTAATCCGCTTCATAGCATCCCGAAAACGTTCTTTATCCCGTTCAAGCATCCAAAAATAAGCAAGCAGATGGTGGGCGAAAGAAATCGGCTGGGCCCGCTGCAAATGGGTGTACCCCGGCAGAATGGTCTCGACATTGGCCTCCGCTTTTTCGATCAGCGCTTTTTGGAACTGTTCAATCAGCACGATGATATGCGAGACATGATCTTTCAAATATAGATGCATGTCGGTCGCCACCTGGTCATTCCGGCTTCTGCCTGTATGGAGCTTTCCGCCTAGCGGTCCGATTTCTTCAATCAGCATTTTTTCAATGTTCAAATGAATATCTTCATAATCAACAGAGAATTCAAGCGTTCCTTCCTCAGCTTTTTGCAGGAGAGTCTGCAGCCCTTGACGGATGGCACCTTCTTCTTCTTCCGTCAGAATGCCGCATTTTTTCAGCATTGCCGCATGAGCGAGAGACCCTGTAATATCCTCTTTGACTAAGTTTTGGTCGAATGTGATGGATGCGCCGAACTCATCGACCCACTTTTCCGGTGTTTTTTGAAAACGGCCTCCCCAAAGCTTCTTCATGCTTCAATCTGCTCCTTCTTTTTCACAATGCTGTTTACTTTTGTCGGCAGTCCCCAAAGCTCGATAAAGCCGATTGCCGCATGATGGTCAAACGCATCGTCTTTTGTATATGTCGCAAGTTTTTCATCGTAGAGTGAATATTCCGACTTACGTCCTTCTACAATGGCATGGCCTTTAAACAGCTTGACTCGCACAACGCCGGTGACGTGCTTTTGGGTTTCTTTCAGGAATGCAAGCAGCGCGTCTTTTAACGGCGAGAACCATAAACCGTTATAGATGATTTCAGACAGTTTTTGTTCAATTGCCGGTTTGAAATGGGCCACTTCTTTCACTAAAGTCAGATCCTCAAGCTCTTTGTGAGCCGTAATCAAAGTCATGGCGCCCGGGCACTCATAAACTTCACGGGACTTAATGCCGACCAGGCGGTTTTCCACATGGTCAATCCGGCCGATGCCGTGTTTTCCGGCAGTCTCGTTCAGCTTGAGAATTAAATCAGCGAGCGGGTAGGTTACGCCGTCGATTGAAACCGGAACACCGGCTTCAAATGCGATTTCGATGATTTCCGGAACGTCCGGCGTGTTTTCAAGAGATGCTGTCAGGTCATATGCCCCTTCAGGCGGCGCCGCCCACGGATCTTCTAATATACCGCATTCATTGGCGCGTCCCCATAGGTTCTGGTCGATGGAATACGGGCTGTCAAGATTGATCGGAATCGGTATGCCGCGGCTTGCAGCGTATTCAATTTCTTCTTCACGCGACCATTGCCACTCACGGACCGGAGCAATGACCTCCAGATCAGGATTTAATGATTTAATGGATACTTCGAAACGAACCTGATCGTTGCCTTTTCCCGTGCAGCCGTGCGCTACGGCCACCGCGTTTTCCTTTTCCGCCACTTCAACGAGTTTTTTCGCGATTAACGGACGGGATAGTGCAGATACGAGCGGATACTTGCCTTCATACATTGTATGGGCCTGCATAGAAATGAGCGCGTACTCCCGGGCGAATTCTTCTTTCGCATCAATCACATACGAATTTACGGCGCCAACTTCCAGCGCTTTTTGCTGAACGAATGCCAAATCCTTTCCTTCCCCAACATCTAAGCAGCAGGCAACAACATCGTATCCCTGTTCTTGCAGCCATTTTATCGCTACAGAAGTATCAAGACCTCCTGAGTATGCCAATACAACCTTTTTTTGTTCTGCCATGTTAAAAGCTCCCTTTGTATAAAAATTAGTTTTAATTAATAAAAATGCATTTTGTATGTATACACTGTAACAAGTAAATTCTGTTTTTTCAAGCCTTTTATAAAAAAAACCCCACCCAATTTTTTGAGCGGAGCAAAGCCTTTTTATACATTTATAAATCTTTTCGGATTTCCCGGAGCACATGAGGCAGTTCAGGAATAATCAGTTTACTCATTGCAAGCTTTACGGCGCCTGAGGAGCCGGGCGTGCAGAAGACTGCGGTATTTCGGATCACACCCGCTGCCGCTCTGGACAAAATGGCGGCGGAACCGATGTCCTCCGTATAGCTCAGCATGCGGAACAGCTCGCCGAATCCCGGGAGTTCTTTTGAAAACAGCGGCGTGACCGCTTCAATTGTGACATCCCTTTCGGCAATGCCCGTCCCTCCGTTTAACAGCACCGCATCTGTATATTCATCCATACAGCCGGATAAAACGGCTTTCTGCAATTCATCTTTTTCATCTTTTACAATGTCATAAGCGACCGTTTCAAATCCTGCTTCTCTGATGAAATCCATCATGACGCGCCCGCTTTTGTCGGTTTCTTTCGTTCTCGTGTCGCTGACTGTAACCACCTTGCAGCGCACGGCTGACGGGGCTTCTTGTTTATGTTCATGCACACTCATTGTTTCACCTCATCGTTTATGTATTAAACATATCGTAACGTTTGACTCTGGGGCATTCAATAAAAAAGCACACCCTAAAGGATGTGCTTTTTTCGATCATTACTGTGCAAGGCGGACAACGTCGCGTGCGATCATGACCTCTTCGTCAGTCGGAATGATGATGACTTTGACAGGAGAGTGAGGGTAGCTGATAAACGCTTCCTCGCCGCGCACGTTGTTCAGCGCAGGATCCCAATATACACCCATGAATTCTAAGCCGCGAAGCACGCGTTCTCTGACTTCAACGCTGTTTTCACCGATACCCGCAGTGAAAATAATCGCGTCAACGCCGCTCATTCTCGCAGCATAAGAACCGATGTATTTATGGATTCTGCTTGCAAACACTTCAAGAGCCGTTTCCGCTCTTTCGTTTCCTTCTTTTGAAGCTTCTACGATATCGCGAAGGTCGCTGGAGAAACCGGATATGCCAAGCAGTCCGCTCTTTTTATTTAACGTATTTAATACTTCATCTGCCGTCTGATCCGTTTTTTCCATAATGTACGGGATCAATGCAGGGTCGATGTTTCCTGAACGTGTTCCCATCGCAACACCCGCAAGCGGTGTGAAGCCCATTGACGTATCAATGGATTTTCCGCCTTCTACGGCCGCAATACTTGCGCCGTTACCGAGGTGGCAGGAAATCAGACGCAAATCTTCAAGCGGGCGGCCGAGAAGCTCAGCTGCGCGCTGTGTCACGTATTTATGAGAAGTGCCGTGGAAACCGTATTTGCGGATGCCGTATTTCTCGTAGTATTCGTACGGAAGGCTGTACAGGTAAGATTGCTCAGGCATCGTTTGGTGGAACGCCGTATCAAACACTGCAACCGCAGGCACATCCGGAAGCACTTCTTTAAAGGCTTTAATGCCGACGATGTTAGCCGGATTATGAAGCGGCGCAAGTTCTGAAATCTCTTCAATCTCACGGATTGTTTCATCCGTAAGCAAAACAGAATCGCTGAATTTTTCTCCGCCGTGAACCACACGGTGGCCGATTCCGTCAATTTCATTTAAATCCTTTATAATACCGAATTCAGTCAGCTTGTGAAGCAGCATCTTCACCGCAACCGCATGATCCGGAATATCTGTCACTTCTGTATTTTTTTCGCCGTTAACAGAGATAGTGAAAACGCTGTCGGCGATACCGATCCGTTCTACTAAACCTTTTGTTAGCACCTTTTCTGAAGGCATTTCGAATAACTGAAATTTTAAAGATGAGCTTCCTGCGTTAATTGCAATAATTTTAGACATAAATGACGCTCCTATCAAAATTCTTCTTCGTTTGTTCGTTCTTTTTTCCCAGACCATAACTGCGGTCCAAAAAATATCTGACTTTTCCATTTAAACATTGTCAACCCAGCATTTCAAGTCAACATCCACATTGGTACCGCTTACAACACGAAGTCGATATTTTCTGATAAATCTCATTTGTGCCAAATGGACGGCACGGCCTTACGGAATATTATTTTCTTTCCTTAATTTGTGTTTTCGCCCTGATTTCCATTCATTTTAAAAAGCGAAAAGCAGCGCGGGATTTTGCGTCTCACACTGCTTTTTCGTCATTATTTTTCTTTTTGAATCCATTGATCCAATTTTGCCATCATCTCCCGCATCGCCTGCTGGTTCGCAAAAGAAGGAAGATTCGCCAAAAGCGCTTGTTTCGGCGGCTTTGTGTCTTCGCCTTTTTTCTGCAAGATTAAAATGCTCTTTGCCTGCGCTTCGTCTTTAAACATCGTAGCCGGCAGCTGGAGAAGGGCGTTGATATACACTTTTTCCGCAAAAAACCGCTTCAGTTTATCGCTTTGCGCGCTGTCAAACAGATGGTTCGGAATCATAAAAAATAAGTATCCGCCCGGTTTTGTATGTTTGACGCTCTGCTCAATAAATAAGTGGTGAGCAAATGAGTGGCCTTCATCCGCTTTCAGCTCAAACGCTTCAGCGCCTTCGTCATTCGGATAGTAGCCGACCGGCAAATCGCAGATAACCGCATCGGCCGGTTCGATAAATAACGGCTGAAGACTGTCCTGGCAGAACAGCTCCATTTCTTTTTCCTGCAGATTCGCCTGAGCATAAGCGATCTTCAGAAGGACATCGTCGATTTCAATGCCGAAGCTTTTTGCCGCTTTGTCAGAAAGCTGGTTTGCCGCGGTCAGCAGAAGATTTCCGGTGCCGCAGGCGGGGTCCAGCAATGTCAGGTCTTTTCGGCCGCCCGTAAATTTATTCACGAGGTAACTGATGAAAAGGCCGATCGTATCAGGCGTCATCTGTCTGTTCGGATGGGACTTATCTTTCAGTCCTTTTAAAATGGCGAGCTGGAACGCCTTGCGGATCCATTCATGCTCCCATTTTCTGAAGTCTGCTTTCGCAAGCAGGCTTTTAAGCTCGCCGGTGTGCTTTTCCTGAAGCGGAAGCTGGTCGGTCGTTTCAAGAAAATACATCTCTCCCGCCTCCGCAAGCCCCTCAATATAAGAAATCTCAAGGCCTTCTGCTATCACTTGAGCGGCTTCATCTAAAAGTTCATAAATCTGACCGACATGGTCGTGTTGCATGCTGTTTCCTCCTTGCCATGAAAAGAGCTCCGCGGCAGCACCCGGAGCTCTTTTTCTCTCTTTACTTGATTAACGCTTTTGCAGCTTCGATAGGCTTTTCATAATTCGGGTGGTTTGTCGCTTCGCTTACGTATTCCGCGTAAACGACTTTTCCGTCCTGATCAAGGACGAATACGGAACGTGCCAAAAGACGAAGTTCTTTGATGTGAACACCGAATGCTTCACCAAATGACATCTCTTTATGATCCGATAATGTTTCCACTTTATCAATTCCGTTCGCTCCGCACCAGCGCGCTTGTGCAAACGGAAGGTCGGCGCTGATTGTATAAACGTTCACATCACCGAGTTTTGCGGCTTCTTCGTTGAAGCGGCGTGTCTGCGCGTCACATACGCCTGTGTCAATGGAAGGAATAACGGATATGATCGTTACTTTCCCTTTCATATCTGCTAATGTCTTCTCTTCTAATCCGTTTGTCAAAACCGTGAAGTCAGGAGCTTGGTCACCCGGTTTCACTTCTTGTCCGATCAGCGTCACGGCTCCGCCTTTAAATGTAATTTCAGCCATTCTGATTCCTCCCTTTATCTATGTATAGCTCTATCATAGTCGAGTTTTATGCAAACTGCAAAGGTTATGCCGCATCGTAAAAAAAGCTAACTGCGGGCGGCAGTTAACTTTTCTGTTATAAATCGATATCCGTTCTTTTTTGGTTCCGGCCTTTTTCATTCTTTTTAAACATATGCTGGATGCGTTCAATCGTTTGAGGCGCGGAGTCTAACAGTTTATCAATCAGATGGGTGTTTTCGTCTAAATGAAGCATACGCACGCCGTTTGTTCCGACAATCAGAAACGCAATCGGCGTAATGGATACTCCGCCGCCGCTTCCGCCGCCGAACGGGAGCTTCTGCTCTTTTCTTTCATCATCGGTTCTTTTTTCAGCCGGCTTTCCTCCAAACTCGCTTCCGCCCGCCGCAAATCCGAATCCGACCTTTGAAACCGTTAAGATTACGCTGCCGTCAGGCGTTTCAACAGGATCGCCGATGATTGTATTCACGTCAATCATTTCTTTTAAATTTTCCATAGCGGTTTTCATTAAACCTTGAATGGGGTGGTCTGCCATATGCGCTCCTCCTTAAACTGATGAATCATTCTTTGAAGCAACCGGAACCGGCTGTTTCTTTCGTATGATAGAAAGTCCGTTCCGCCCGTATTTGAGCAATTTGAAAGCTGCACCTATAAGATGTCCAAAACGAAAAAAGAATATACACTGCAAATGCGTCTTGGATGCAGGCACTTGAAAAGACGGAATGACTTCGTACACCGGTTTATGTATGAAACGCAGATGATCATACAGCATCGCCGTAAGGCCTCCCTTTACGGCCCACAATCCGCCGGCGGCGATTCCCGTAACGGCGGCGTCTTTTATTCCGATAACCGTCACCCATTCGAACTTCGTAACACGGACTCCCGCAAGAAATGAGGCGGCGATTTGGCGCATCTGAAAGACTTGGTGCAGAATCATTTCTATTCTGTGAATGCTCTGTTTGACATCTTCATATGTGATTTTTTTCTTCTCTTTTTTCTGACCTTTCATTTCTGATTTCGTGTCCTGTTTGACATCAATAGACGCGTCTTCGCTGTTTACTTTAATGACGGGCAGCGTTTTTTTAAAACGGACCAGCCCGTATAAGGCCGAGAGTTTAAACGTCAGTTTGTCGTTATCTTTATCGTGAAGATATTCGAAAGTCAGATGGATTTTCATCCTCATGAGCAGCCAGACCAAAATGAGAATGAGAATAACAGCTGCTGCGGCATATCCCATAAGCTTCACTTCCTTAGCAGCATTATCGCCAAAACCCAAAAAAATAAACCCGGACGTTTATTCCGGGTTTACTGCTTTTATTTGCGGTACAGCGCTTCGTGAATCACCGTTGTGTCGGCGATCAAATCGTGAATGCCCTGCTTTTTGGGCGTAAACGCAATGACGATATAGAGAATCCAGATTTTATCGATATATCGCCCCACCGCTTCTCTGAAAATGACGGTGCTCCAAGTCAGCGGCTTTCCGGGCGTCAAAGAAGTGACCTTTAACCCGAAGACCATTTTGCCGAGTGTCTGATGAAACCATTTCGTCATGAACACAAAATAGGCGAGGTAGACGATCAGAGTTGTGACGGAATAAGCTGAGATTGTAAACATTCCGCTTGTTGCCGGGAGCTTCATCAGCGTGAAAATCGGTGAAACGATGAGATGGTTAAGTCCCCAGACCACCAGCCAATCAAGAAGAAACGCCCAAAACCTGATCCAAAAGCCCGCATATGCCTGCTCGGGCGCCTTCTGTTGTTCGGCTTCCTCTTCTTTGCCGTGAAAGCCTTCGTAAGTCGCGTCCATTCTTTCTTCCCCCCTACTTTGCATAGAGATACATCATCCGCGGCGAACCGGATTGCGAAATGAGTTCTTTCATATTCAGAAAATCAATTTCGCTTTTAAACATTTTCGCTGCGCTCATGGAAAAGAGCGAGCCTAATCCGAATCCTTCCTCGTATGTGATGACTGAAGCGTTTTTCATATTTTTATGGTCCTTTTTCATCGCGCTGATCGTATCATCGTAAAAACCGAGCTCATCAACGAGGCCGATTTTTTTCGCTTGTCTGCCGTCGTAAACACGGCCGTCGGCAATTTTTTTCACATCCGCTTTTGACATGTGCCGGCCTTTTGAAATGACATTGACAAATCCTTCATAAGAATCGTTGACCATTGTCTGCATGATCTTTCTTTCTTCCTTCGTCATGTCGCGGGTCGGGGACATGATGTCTTTATGCGCGCCGCTTTTAATGGTTTCAAACTTGATGCCGAGTTCATCGGCGAGCTTGGAATAATTGACGCTTTCCATGATGACGCCCAGTGAACCCGTGAGCGTTTCCGGTGAAGCATAGATTTTATCGGCGGCCGTTGAAATATAGTAGCCTCCCGATGCCGCCATGGAGCCCATGGATACATAAATCGGTTTCTTCGTTTCTTTCTTTAGTTCTTCCAGTTTTTTATGTATTTCCGCGCTTTCGTAAACGCCTCCGCCGGGAGAATTGATTTTCAGTACAATTCCTTTGACGCTTTTATCTTCTTTCGCACGCTCAACCTGTTTTAAAAATGATCTGTGATCATACCCGCCTGAGCTGAGCAGGCCAGCGGACCCGCCGTTATCCTCAATCGTGCCGTCCACTTCAAGCACGGCGATTTTACTGCCGGGGCTGCCCTTATCCAGCGTCACTTCCTCTGTGTCATCTGTCAGTGATGCAAAGTCAGACCCTGTATCTCCGATATTCTTCAGCACCCCGACGGTCACACTTGCAATGACTGATACGCCGAAAATGCCGAGCGCGATGACGAGCGCAATCCATCTTTTTGCATTCATTTGTTCTCCTCCTTTTCTGTCAATATTCGTACGTTCCCCCGTAAAAAAAGATTCATTTTTTTCATGAAGCGCTTTCTCTTAACGGATAAACAGGAAACATGTTACACTATTGCCACAGGTATTTTAACACAATACCTGCTGGGAGAAAAACGTAAATATGACAGCAAAGGAGAATGGGGATATGACCGATCTTCGCCGCAATGTTTATTTTTTTCACAAACAAAACAACGAAACAAAAGAACAAGTCAGCTCCTTGAAGCAGCTTGCTGAATCGCACGGTTTTACAGTTGCGGCTCACCCGGAGGATGCCGGTATTATCGCCAGCATCGGCAGCGACGGCTCATTTCTGCAAGCCGTCAGAAAAACCGGATTCCGTGATGACTGCCTGTATGTCGGCATCGCTAAAAAAGGGAAAGCCCATTTGTACTGTGATTTTCACAGCGATGAGCCTGAAAAAATGGCGGCCAGCATGACCGCGGAACAGCTAGAGGTCAGAAAATACCCGCTCATTCACGTAACGGTGGACGGCAGCAATCATTTTCACTGTTTAAACGAGGTTTCCATCCGTTCAAGCATTATTAAAACGTTTGTGATGGATGTGTTAATTGATGATCTTCATTTTGAGACGTTCAGAGGAGACGGGATGATCATTTCCACCCCGACGGGCAGCACCGCCTACAATAAGTCTGTCTCAGGCGCCGTTGTTGATCCTTTGATTTCCTGCATGCAGGTATCCGAACTGGCGTCGTTGAACAACAACACATACCGTACACTCGGATCTCCGTTTATTTTAAGCTCAGACCGGAAGCTGACACTGCAGGTGGTCCAGGACGGCAATGAGCATCCGATTATCGGGCTTGATAATGAAGCGCTCAGCACGCGGAATGTCAAAAAGGTTGAGATTACACTATCCGATAAAAAAATCAAAACGGTGAAACTGAAAGACAACTCTTTCTGGGAAAAAGTAAAGCGATCATTTTTATCATAAAAAAAGAGGACGGGCATCACTGCCTGTCCTCTTTTTCATATACGATACGGCCGCCGACGACGGTTTTGACAGCTTCCAATTCATGAAGCTTTTTCGGATCCGTCCCGAACGGATCACCGCTGAGTACGGTAAAGTCGGCATCATAGCCGGGGGCGATCCGTCCGCGGCTATGTTCTTTATGGATGATGGCCGCGCTTCCCTCCGTGTAAAGCTGAATGGCTTCGTACACGGTCAGGCACTCTTTTTCATAATAGGCCGGACCTTCCGGATGCTGCTTGCTTGTACGGAGCACAGCCGATTGAATGCCCAGAAGCGGATCGGCCGGCTCAATCGGGGCGTCTGAGCCTCCGGCGCACAGCAGCCCTTTTGACAGCAGTGTTTTCCAGGCGAAAGCCGTTTTCATCCGCTCTTCTCCGAGCCGGTCAATCACCCACGGAAAGTCACTGGCCACAAAATGCGGCTGAAGATCAAGTCCGATCGGCAGCCGGGCGGCTCTTTCAATCAATCCGGCATCTAATACTTGCGCATGAATGAGCCTGTCTAGCTGTCCGGGCTTTGCCGGGTATCTTTCGATAACATCGAGCACCTTTTCAAATGCAAGGTCGCCAATCGCGTGCACGGCGATCTCCATCCCTTTCTCTCTCGCTTTATAAACAAGAGCGGCAAGGGTCTCGTCATCGTGCACCTGAACGCCGGAAACTGACGGATCATCATGATAAGGCTTTTTCAACAGAGCGGTTCTGCCTCCGAGCGCGCCGTCAGCAAAAATTTTCATCGCTCCGTATTCCAGGTAAGGTCCGGTCGATTTATCCAGAGCGCTCCAGCTGTCGACGGCTTCGTGATGAACGAGCAGATGGGCGCGAAAAGGATAAAGGCCGCTGCCGGTTAAAGACTCGTACGCGGCAACGGGAACGGACGGGTCTCCGTAGTATGCCAGATCTTCTGAATGCCCGCCTGTCAGGCCTTTTGACCAGCAGTCCGTAATCGCCGTTTGAAGCGCGCGTTTGACATAGTGAAGTGAGACGGGCGGCAGGGCCTGTGTCACAAGCTCTTGGGCTTTATCCAGCAGAAGGCCTGTCGGACCGGTGCCGTCCCGGACGATAATCCCGCCGTTTGGATCAGGTGTTTCGGTTGTAATTCCCGCCTCGCGCAATGCGGCCGAATTAACCGCAACGGCGTGCCGGCATACCCGCTTCAGCAGGACGGGGCGGTCGGGAAAGAGCGGGTCAAGGTCATGCTTCGTGACGTAATCCGGCCGTTCAAACAGGTTTTCATCCCAGCCTTCGCCGATCAGCCATTCGCCATCTTCCAATTCACGCTCTGCTTCTTTTGCGGCCCGCAGGATCGCTTCTTTTGACGTCAGCTGCGACAAATCGAGGCGAAGCTGTTTTTCCCCGTGTCCGATTAAATGCATATGACTGTCCGTAAACCCCGGGAACATGACAGCTCCATGTAAATCGATTTCCTCCGTATCAGGCGAACCGTATGTTCCTTGGAGCTCCCGGTAGCTGCCCGTCTGCCTGACGACGCCTTCTTCGGTATAAACGGATTCAGTGACATGATTCTTGTCAAGCATTGTATAGATGGTGCCGCCGTGCCAAATCGCTTTCATCCCCGCTCACCCTTTATCCTGTATTATGCTTTTTTATCAGCCTTCAGCCGTTCTTCACGCTGTCTCAGCTCCACACGTCTGATTTTTGCGGACGCCGTTTTCGGCAGGCTTTCGACAAATTCAATTTCTCTCGGATATTTGTAAGGCGCCGTAATTGTTTTTACGTGGTTTTGCAGTTCTTTGACAAGTTCGTCACTGCGCTTTTCATCGTCTTGTAAAACGACATAAGCTTTTACGATTGAACCTCTGATTTCATCCGGGCTTGCCACGACTGCACATTCTTTCACTTCCGGATGCTTCACGAGCGCGTCCTCTACTTCAAAAGGCCCGATTGTATATCCGGAGCTGACGATAATGTCATCATTGCGGCTCTCAAACCAAAAGTAGCCGTCCTCGTCTTTTTTCGCGCGGTCTCCTGTAAGAAAGTAATCTCCGCGAATCTGCTTTTTCGTTCTTTCGGGATCTTTATAATATTCCTTGAATAAAGCCGGTGTGCTCAAATGTACGGCGATATCGCCCGTTTCGCCTGTTTCGCATATTTCGCCTTTATCGTTTATAATCTCTACTTGATTTCCGGGGGTCGGTTTGCCCATGCTTCCCGGCTTAATATCCATATCCTTCAGGACGCCGACTAACAGGGTGCTCTCCGTTTGGCCGTATCCGTCTCTCACTTTAATGCCGAAGTGCTTCCGGAATACGTCAATGACTTCCCGGTTTAATGGCTCACCCGCAGAAACTGCGCTGTGAAGAGCAGAAAGATCATATTTGTTCAGCTCCTCCACTTTTGCCATCAGGCGGTATTCCGTCGGGGTACAGCAGAAGACATTTACTTGATGGCGCTCCAGCAGCTCTAAATACGTCTTGGCGTTGAATCTGCCGTGATAAATGAATCCTGTCGCGCCGCTTCCCAGAACGGCGAGCAGCGGGCTCCACACCCATTTCTGCCAGCCGGGCGCCGCGGTGGCCCACACTGTATCGTCTTCGGAAATATCCAGCCATGCACCGGCTGATGTTTTTAAATGGGCAAAGGCCCAGCCGTGTGTATGTACAACGCCTTTAGGCTGGCCGGTCGTGCCTGAAGTATAGGACAAAAACGCCATGTCCTCTCTTGTTGTATCAGCTGTTTGAAAACTGTCTCCGTCCGCTTCAATCGTTAAGAGGTTTTTCCAGCCGGCATCATTTTCACCGATTGACAATGTCACCAGCTGCTCGGTATTCACCTCGTCAAATGCGTTTATAAATGAAGGATAAACGATAGCGCCTTTCACTTCGGCGTGTTTGATCCGGTATTCAAGGTCTTTGGCGCGCAGCATTTCCGAGCAAGGAATGACGACCATCCCCGCTTTTAAGATCGCTAAATAAACGGCATACGCTTCAAGCACTCTCGGAACCATGACAATCAGCTTATCGCCTTTTTCAAATCCGAGACCTTTCAGGCGGGCTCCGATTTTATTCGTTTCTTCCATCAATTTTTCATACGTCCAGACTTTCTTGCCGCCTGTTTGATCTTCCCAAATAAGCGCGTTCTTCTCTTTGGAACGGCTGAACTTTTCGATTTCATTTACAAGGTTATAGTTCTTTGGGGCGATTAAATCTTCTCGTTTTAACACGAACAACTCCTCACTTTCTTTCCCCATTATACATAAACATAGGCCATTACAATAAAAATATGCATAAATTGCTTCCCGCTTCTATCTATACTCATGAAAAAAGAGCGGGGAATTCCCCGCTCTCTTAGCCATTATGTGAAATTGTGATTAAAACTGCTGCTGGCTGCTTCCGCCCATGCTTTGCTGAGCAAAAGAGACAAGACGTTTTGTGATTTCTCCACCGACAGAACCGTTGGCGCGAGAAGTTGTTTCCGGTCCAAGGTTTACACCGAATTCAGAAGCGATTTCGTACTTCATTTGGTCGATAGCTTGAGCAGCGCCTGGCACTAAAAGCTGGTTGCTGTTTCCGCTGTTTGATTGTGACATGTGTATCACCTCCTTGTGAGTATAGAATGTGATAAAACACATGTCTTCATTCAAAAAAACTTTGGTAATTGTATACAGTTTTAAAACAGGCCGGCAAACTTATCGTGAGCTTCCTGCTCTGAGTAAACAGTGATGGTTTCGATGCCGGCAGCGGCCTCTGCAATCAGCGGTTCAAAATCAACGAAGCTTTCGAAGTGCTCGATTTTTTCTTTTTTCGGACGTGTTTTCGGACTTGGCGGCGTAAAGATGGTGCAGCAGTCCTCAAACGGCTGAATGCTTGTTTCATAAGTGCCGATTTCTTTTGATTTCTCGATGATTTCTGTTTTGTCCATTCCGATTAAAGGGCGCAAAACCGGTGTTGCCGTCACGGCATTGATCGCATACATGCTTTCAAGGGTCTGGCTCGCTACCTGCCCGAGGCTTTCCCCCGTAATGATCGCGAGCGCTTTTCGTTCTTCTCTGATTCTGTCCGCGATTTGCAGCATAAGACGCCGCGTCGCCGTCATCGTATAGTTTTCCGGGATTTGTTTTTGAATGAGTTCCTGCGTCTTTGTAAACGGCACGATATGAAGTGTCATACTGCCGCCGAACTTCGCGAGGCATCCCGCGAGATCCATGACTTTCTGCTTTGCCCGTTCGCTCGTATACGGCGGACTGAAGAAATGTACGGCTTCAACTGATAATCCCCGTTTCATCGCGTAAAAACCGGCGACCGGACTGTCAAAACCGCCGGAAAGCATCAGCATCGCTTTACCCGCGGAACCGACAGGAAGGCCTCCGGCGCCTTTTTCGTTACGAATGGTCAGGAATGTCGCTTCCTCCCTGATTTCAATCCGAAGCGGAATATCAGGATTTTTCACATCGACGGTTAATCCATCCGTGTTTTTCAAAATATGGCCGCCGATTTCAGCGTTCATCGCATTCGTATCTAATTCAAACTGCTTGTAAGCCCGTTTGGTCTCGACCTTAAACGTATTCCCCGGTTTATATTCGCCTTCTATCGCGGCTAAAGCCGTTTTTTTAATGTCTTCCAGCTTGCTTTCGCATTTAATTGCGAGACTGAAACTTTGAATGCCGAATATATTCTTTAATAAGGAACAAATTTCCTCCGGGTTTTCTCCATTAAGTGTAATTGACATCCGGTCCCGGTTTGAAAAGTATTTTACTTTTTTATAATCCTTTAATACCAGGCGGATATTTTGTTTTAATCTTTCAATAAAACTGCGTCTGTTTTTTCCTTTTGTGGATATTTCACCAAAACGGATTAAAATATGATCGTAATTCATATGCTACCTCATCATTTTTTTTAGTTTTTGAACAGCCGGCACTAGCGCGGCCATAAACGGCTCCGTGATGTCAGCCGTATGGCTGAAGTTCAGGCTGACTCTGATGCTGCTTGATGCAACCTGTTCGCCTTTATTCATTTGCAGAAGAACACGGCTCGGTTTGTGCTCTCTTGCCGAACATGCCGCGGTTGTGGAGACATATATTCCTTTTTCCTCAAGCATGTGCAGCAGCACTTCCGCCTTCACGCCCGGAACGGAAAAATTAATGATATGCGGCGCGCTGTTTTCGGCGGGAGTGTTGATGACGACCCCGTCCGTCCCGCTCAGCCTTTCCACGAGCGCATTCTTGGCAGCCTCAACGGAAGAAAGCCGCTCATTCATGTCACGCGCGGAAAGATTGATCGCTTTCGCAAGGGAAACGGCGCCTGCCGTGTGTTCTGTTCCGGCCCGGACGCCTTTTTGCTGCGAGCCGCCCGTTATAAGCGGAATGAGCCGCGTTCCTTTTTTGACGATAAGCGCTCCGGTCCCTTTTAAGCCGTGAAACTTATGCCCTGAAACGGTGCAAAGGTCAATGCCCGCTTCTTCTATAGACAGAGGAACTTTATGAATGCCCTGCACATGATCAACATGAAACAGAATATTCCGGTGCTGCTTCAAAAACCCGCCGATTTCCTTTACGGGCTGAATGGAGCCGACTTCGTTATTGACATGCATGACGCTGACGATTATCGTATCCGGCCTGATAGCCGATTTGACGTCTTTCAAAGAAACGAAGCCGTTTTGATCGGCCGGAAGATATGTGACTTCAAAGCCGAACAGCTCTGTCAGCTGATCAAGCGTCTCCGTCACAGAAGGATGCTCAATCGCCGAAGCAATGATATGTCTTCCTTTACTCATGTTTGCCCAGGCCGCTCCCTTTAACGCAGCGTTATTCGCTTCAGTCGCGCCTGATGTAAATACAATATCATAATTTTTTAAACGTAAGGTTCTTTTTATTTGCTGAGCGGCCGCTTCAAGGAGCTGTTCCGTCTCAGTTCCTAACTGGTGCAGAGACGAAGGATTGCCGAAATAACGGCTGCTCGTCTGTTTATACACTTCCAAAACCTCTTCATACGGCTCGGTCGTTGAACTGTTGTCTAAATATATCATTTTTTTTACTCCTTTTATGAAAACGGTACATCGTATGATATTTATGCTACCATAACAAAAGTAAATAGAAATTTGCAATAAATCGAGTATTGACTTCTCTGTACATTGCCATATAATAAGTAATGTTCGTTTTGTTATATTATCTGACAATTAATTGACAGAATATTTCAACATAGTATTTAGGAGGACTTTTATGAAACACTCACTACCTGTCAAAGATACCGTTATTATCGGTTTCATGCTCTTCGCACTTTTTTTCGGGGCAGGAAATATGATATATCCGCCGGAGCTTGGGCAAGCGGCGGGGCATAATGTCTGGAAAGCGATGGGCGGTTTCTTACTGACCGGCGTAGGACTGCCGCTTTTGGGTATTATCGCCATCGCATTAACAGGCAAAGACGCGAAAGGACTTGCCGATAAAGCTCACCCGGTATTCGGCACTATTTTCACCGTTGTGCTTTATTTATCAATCGGGCCGCTTTTCGCGATTCCGAGAACCGGAACCGTTTCATATGAAATCGGTGCAGTTCCGTTTTTAAGCGGCATCCCGGAAAGATTATCTTTATTTGTTTTCACGTTGATCTTTTTTTCTATTACGTATTATTTAGCTCTTAACCCGTCCAAAATCGTGGACAGAGTCGGAAAGATTTTGACTCCCATTAAATTCGGTATCATTTTAATCATTGTCGTAAAAGCCATAGTCACTCCAATGGGCGGGCTGGGCGCCGTACATCAGGCATATTCCGGAACGCCGGTGTTCAAAGGATTTTTGGAAGGCTATAAAACAATGGATGCGCTCGCCTCAATCGTCTTCGGCGTCGTTGTCGTCAACGCTGTTAAAAGCAGGGGCGTCACCCAGCGTAAAGCGCTCGCGGCCGCTTGTATTAAAGCGGGTCTGATTGCAGCGGCGGGTTTGACATTCATTTATTTATCTTTGGCCTATCTGGGAGCGACAAGCACGGACGCTGTCGGGCCGCTCGGCGAAGGCGCAAAGATTTTATCAGCTTCATCTGATTACCTGTTCGGTTCACTGGGAAACATCGTTCTCGGCGCCGCCATCACCGTTGCGTGTTTAACGACAAGCATCGGGCTTGTCACATCTTGCGGCGAATATTTTTCAAAATTGATTCCCGCTTTATCATACAAAATGGTGGTTACGATTGTCACGCTGTTCAGTCTGGCGATTTCAAATTTCGGACTTGCTGAGATTATTGCATTTTCAGTTCCTATTTTATCAGCCATTTATCCGCTGGCGATTGTCATTATCGTCCTTTCCTTTATTGATAAAATCTTTAAGGAAAGACGCGAAGTCTATATCGCCTGCCTGATCGGAACGGGACTGTTCAGTATCCTGGACGGTTTGAAGGCAGCAGGCATTCCGCTCGGATCATTAGATTCATTCTTAAACGCAAATCTTCCGCTTTACAGCATGGGAATCGGCTGGGTGCTTCCGGGCATTGCCGGAGCGATCATCGGCTGCATCATCACGTTTTTTATCAGCCCGCCCATCGAATTAAATAAAGCAAAATCGTAACATTCAGCGCCTGCGGTTTGATGTATATCAGCCATAGGCGCTTTTTATATTCCGTGAGAAACAAAAAAACTGCACCTCTGATTTCCATCAGGGTGCAGTTTTTGCTTGTGCGTCTATGAAGCAGATTGATCAGCTTTAATTTTTTTCACGGCGCCGGGAGCTGCTTTTTCAACAGCAGCTGCTGCCATCTCATAAGCTTCATTATAGCTGTAAGCGTAAAACAGCCGTTCCGCTTCTTTCAGCTGTTCGGATAAAATATGATTCTGGCTTCGGAAGCGGTTGCCGTACTGGATGATCCGCTCAATCAGCTTCACCTGAATCACAAGTTCTTCCGCCTCTTCGCTGACTTCCGCAACCACCTTTTCAGCTTCGGTCAGATGTTTGGCGGCTTCCTCCATGTTTAACGGCAGCTCTTCCAATTGGCTGACGGTTTCTTCTATATGATGATTTGCCGTCTCGAGCTTGTCCTTGACTTGTTCAGGAATTCCCGGCACGTTGCTTTTTTGCAGCATTCGGGCCGTGTCAGAAATGGTTTTCCGAAGATTCATCAGCGTTTCCCGCGCCTGCAGTTCTTCTTTTCTGAGCGCCTGCAGATTTTCACGGTATTCGGCATGTTCTTTCTGAGCCTCTTCCATCTGCTTTTCGATGGCCTCGACTTCTTCAATCAGCAGCGAGTAAGCGACATGCTCGCCGTCAAGCTTTTCTCTCGCCTGCTCAAGGAGCCGGCCGATCGTTTCCAGCTGTTTTTCGAAAGCATGCTGTCTGCCGATTTCTCCCGCCGTCAGCTGATAGCTTTCCTTGACGAGCTCCGTTTCGGTTTTTGTGCGGTCTTTTTCTTCCTCAAGCTTCTCATACGCGATGATCAGCTCAGGCATTTTGCTTAATACGGACTGTCCGGCTTCCACTTCTCCTTCCAGCTGTTCATACATTGATTGAATGGTTTCATCAATCAGCTGAAGAATGGCGGACGCTTCGTCGACATCTAATTCTTCCAAAAGCGCGCTTTCGGCCCGTTTCAATTGATTTGTGAGTGTCTCCAGCTCTTTTTCAATTTGAATATGCTCCAATTTGTAGCCTTTTTCCGTCATTTCCCGGTAGCCGTCTTTCAGCTTGGCAATTTGGTTCGGCACGGTCTGTTTACAGTCCGCGAGCAGTTTCGGAACGTCATCTATGTATGTTTGAAGCTGATCCAGTCTGCGGTCCTGTTCAAGCAGCACTTTTCTCGCTTTGATGTAATTGCCGCTTTCCGTCTCTTCTTCGAACTTTTTTATGCCGCTCCAGATTTCGTCGAGATCCGTCTCCAGGCTGTTATATAGCTCTCCGTAGAGATGGCTGTACGCCAGAAGGTTTTTTCGCGCTTTTGAATACCGCTCACGCACCTCTTCAATCTCTCCGCGGCTTTTTTCCTCGCTCGTCACAAGATCGCTGATCTCACGCAGTATGCCTTCTATATTTGATTCGGCTGCAGTGAGGAGGTCGTCGATGTGGACAAGCACCTGATTCGCTTTTTTGAACCGGTATTTGTCGGCGTTCTCTTCGGCATCATAAAGGAGCTCTTCTACTTTCGGCAGATGGGCTGTGACAATTTCATCCCACTCTTCGCGCCATCTTTCAAAGAACTCTTCCGTCTCTCCGGTCATTTTCAGATGTTTGATCTTGGACATTTCTTCCACTATCGAACGGTTTAAAATTTCAATCTTCCATGACTCCAGCCGGTCAATTTCCGTATAAATTTTTTTCCTGAAAAAGTAGCCCGCCGCAAAGAGCGCGAGCAGTATAACCAATAATCCGATGACTAACTCCATAATGAGCCCCCTTGTTGTTCTCTTAATCTGTCAGGGTGTTTTATGTATTCAGAAAGATTTCAATATATGTATTGAGAAAATCTGTCGTTTTCATTGTTATTATGATACCATGTAACCAACATTTTTTGACCAGAAATCAAAAACTTTTTGCATAATTTCGGCAGGATTCTGCAATTTTTTAATGGAGTGACACAAATGGAAAAACGAGACGCTCATATCCACACGCCTTTTTGCCCTCACGGCTCGAAGGATGCGCTGAAAGAATATGTCGAAAAGGCCCTGGAAAGAGGCTTTGACTCGATCACATTTACAGAGCACGCCCCCCTTCCTCCGTCATTTCAAGATCCCGTACCGCTTCAGGACAGCGCGATGGATCTCAGACAGATGGAGGTTTATTTGGAGCGGCTTTCACAGCTGAAAAAGGAATACGATGGACAAATCAGCATTCTGACCGGGCTAGAAACTGATTTTATCACAGGGTATGAAGAGGAAACCGCGGCGTTTCTGAACACGTACGGCCCCTCACTGGATGACGGCATTTTATCCGTTCATTTTTTGAAGACCGGTCCGTCTTATATCTGCCTCGATTTTGACGAGCACGCGTTTCAGCAGCTTGCCGCGCACTTCGGAAGCGTTGAAGCCGTATATGAACAATACTATGAAACTGTGTATTCTTCCATTGTAACACCTCTCGGCCCCTTTAAGCCAAAACGGGTCGGCCATATCACGCTCGTCAAAAAATTCGCACGCCTTTTCCCTTACAGCATTTCACCTCAAATAAGAGAGCTTGCGGCCCGCTGTCTTGACGCCGTGAAAGAACACGGAATGGAGCTGGATGTGAATACATCCGGGCTCAGAAAGAAGTTTGCCGGGGAAGTATACATGGAGGATTGGATGGCTGAGACGGCGAAGCAAAAAAAAATCCCGCTCATATTCGGGTCGGACGCCCATCAAGCGGAAGATGTCGGCAGTTCCTATGAAACGTACAAAAGCATCATTACTTCATAAGCGCCGCATCAGGCCGTCGGAACACGCTTTCGATCCAGATCTTCACCTCTTCAAAATACCTTTTATAAAAGTACGGTTCATGAGGCTGCATATAGAGCACCTCCGTAATGTATTGAGGCTGAAGATACGGCATCATCAAGAGGGATTTCAACTGCAGAATAAAATGCGGCACGGGCAGCGTCAGCCGTCTGTGGCGTGACTGCCCTTCTTCAATCACCAGCTGGAAAATATATTTTTCTTTCATTAAGTAAGTAGACATAATTTCCCTGATAAGCACGGAATCAATCGTCACTTCCCGGTACACAAACCGCGTTAATTGACGGTTATCGTGCTGATAGGATAAAATATCGAAAATCACCCGCAGGATGCGTTCCTGCGCGTCTTCACCGTTCATACTGACGGCGGCTTTTTCCAGCGCTTCAGTATAGCCTTCGTAAAACTCGGAAACTAAATGTTCCATTAATCCGCCTTTCCCTTTAAAATAGTAGGAGATGTGCGCAACATTTACATCAGCTGACTTTGCGATTTCACGGACGGACGTGCCGGAATAACCTTTTTGGTTAAACAGCTGGACAGCGGCGTTAATAATTTTGTCTTTGGTGCTTACTTTCATACGGCTCACCCCTTTATGTGTAACAATTCAAGCAGAAAGGCGCCGTTCCTGTAAGAACTTCTCGACAAATGCCGGCAGAACGGCCGGAACTTTGTTTGATATTATAGAAAAAGTGAGGGTTTTCCATGTTTCATGTCGAAAAACAATCCGGAGATAAAGAAAAAAGTTATCAGCTTCTGCTTAAACAGCTCGAAGCCATGACAGAAGATGAAACGGATGCGATCGCAAATTACGCGAATGCATCAGCGCTTTTATACCATTCATTACATGAAGTCAACTGGGCGGGGTTTTACTTTGCGAAAGAGGGCGAGCTCGTGCTCGGACCGTTTCAAGGACTTCCTGCCTGTGTGCGCATCCCGTTCGGCAGAGGCGTATGCGGCACTGCCTACTCTAACGGCGCCGTGCAGCGGATTGCCGATGTGAATGCGTTCCCGGGACATATCGCCTGTGACGCGGCTTCCCAGTCAGAAATCGTCCTCCCGATCCGCGTAAACGGTGAAGTGATCGGTGTGCTGGACATTGACAGCCCTGTGAAAAACCGTTTTGATGAAACGGACGAAGCCTATTTAGCAAAGTTTGTTGAAACGCTTGAAAAACGATTAGGATAAAAAAAGGAGCCCGGCCGGCAGGCCGGCTCCTTTTTTATGTCGTCGTGCTGTTTTGATGGATGATCAGCCGGTTTTTGCCGTTCCGTTTGGCGATATAAAGCGCCTCGTCCGCTTGCTGAACGAGCATTTTCAACGGCATCGGGCCTGTCTTTGACCAGCAGGAAACGCCGCAGGAAATCGTCACGCGCGGCTCGGTGTTTTCCCGGATGGCGCGAACAAGCCTTTTAGCGATGCGTTCTCCGGATGACACGTTGATATTCGGCAGATAGACAGCCAGCTCCTCGCCCCCCCACCTTGCAGCGACATCGTGCTCACGAATATGGTTTTTCATAACGGAGGCCACCTGAATCAGGATCGAATCTCCCGTTTGATGACCGTATGTATCATTAATGGTTTTGAAATTATCGATATCAACGAGGATGAATACACCCCGTTTATGAATTTTCATGCTGTATTGAATTTTCTCATCCAAATAGGTTCTTGAATACAGCTCCGTCAGCTGGTCTGTCTGAACAAGATGCTCAAGCCTGTCGCGCAGCATGGAGTTCGTGACCGCCAATGTCGCATGGTGAATGAGCGCTTGAAAAAGCTTATACATTTCAAACGTAAAAGCATACAAATCCTTTTTCAATAAAATCGCGAACCCGAAGACGGTGTCATTTTCGATCATCGGCACCGCCATCAGCGAGCCGAAGCCATTTTCGCCGAATACAGTCTTTCCGCTGCCGATAAACACGCCCTTTTCTCCCTCGAACAGCTTTTCTTTCACAATGCTGATATAGGGGTTCGCACGTTCTGTCTTAAAAAAAGCGGTATGTCCCGGAAGCAGATTTTGCGTCTCAAAATGATCAATATGAAAAAAAGCCACTTCTTCCGCATGAAATGATTGGGTCATAATGGCGGCGAGTTCCCGCATCGTGTCAGTGAGTCTGAGGCGCTGATTCAGCTGGCGCGATGTTTCATTAATGAGCTCCAGATTCGCAATGCTTTTTTTCGATTGCTCATAGAGCTGCGCATTTTCAAATGCTTTTCCCGCTGCGCCCGCAAGCAGCAGCATTTCACTGAGAGTACTGCACGAAAGAACGGCATCCTGCAGCCCCTCCGTCTTCAGAACCCCGTAAGTCCCCTGCTGGCCTTTGATCGGCAGGTAAGCAGATGACCTGCCTTTTCTGAGCAGTCTCCCCGATAAATAAACCTTCAGGGCAGACGGATCGGCATCTTTTCCATCCATATGTAATTCTTTTGCGGAAAGCTGTCTGTCCGTATCCTGATCCTGCGTGATAAACAGTGAAAAGCGGAAAGACCGGAAAGCCGTACTCAAACTTGCCTGCAGTTTTTCCAAAACCTCATTTTGATCCAAAAGCGAATGGAACATTTCTGTCATTCTGTGAATTTTCCGCTGATGCTTCGTTTTGTCAAACAGCCCGCTTTGTCTCACAGATTGATTGATAAACTGAGTAACGATCTCAGGCAATGATTCCGGGATCGGCAGCCCGCCTTCCGAGCGCAGATAAAAGGATCTGCCGGACGTCTGATTCCTGATCATAAAACGGCCGTCACTCTCTTTCAGCGGAGCATAATGCGGTTCATCTTCTGTTTTTATGGTGAAACGTGTTGATTCTGCCGGTGAAAGGGTCAATGAAAGAGATGTAAAGCAGGATTCTAGAGCTGAGGCCAGCCATAACAGCGAGTCGGATAATGAGACGGATTCAGATTTCGTTAAGAAAAAAGAAAGCATTTTCTGATGAAAGGCCGTCACTTCATCAATTGTTTGTTTTTTCATTTTTATCACCTAAACATGTACTACTCATTTTTGTACATTATATCATAAACCGGCACTCTTCATGGAGAAATGGTTGACGGCGGCGGGGAAAAATCATATAATGTTCTTTGTGTGAAATATTGCAGCCTTTTTGTTCAGCTTCTGTGTTTGCATTTTGTTCCTTAGCTGTAAGGTGTATCGTGTAACTCTCTGCTGCTGGAGCGAGGATACATGAAAACAAAATGTGCACGGTCGGATCGAACAGACGGTTTTTATTTTCCACAAAATAAAACCAAAGGAGGAGTCACATTATGGCTCGCTATACAGGTCCATCTTGGAAACTGTCCCGCCGTTTAGGAATCTCTCTTAGCGGTACAGGTAAAGAATTAGAAAAACGCCCTTACGCACCAGGTCCCCACGGTCCGGGACAGCGTAAAAAACTATCAGAATACGGTTTGCAATTGCAAGAAAAGCAAAAACTTCGTCACATGTACGGTGTAAACGAACGTCAATTCCGCACATTGTTTGACAAAGCTGCAAAAATGACTGGTAAACACGGCGAAAACTTCATGATTCTTTTAGATGCACGTCTTGATAACGTTGTGTACAAGCTCGGTCTTGCACGCACTCGCCGTCAAGCTCGCCAATTAGTTAACCACGGTCACATTCTTGTTGACGGAAGCCGCGTTGACATTCCGTCTTACCAAGTAAAACCTGGTCAAACAATCGGTGTTCGCGAAAAATCAAGAAACCTTTCTATCATCAAAGAATCTGTAGAAGTAAACAACTTCGTTCCTGAGTACCTTACTTTCGACGCTGAAAAGCTTGAAGGTACATTCACTCGTCTTCCAGAGCGCTCTGAGCTTGCTCCGGAAATTAACGAAGCGCTTATCGTTGAGTTCTACTCCCGTTAAGTAAAACGCTCTTTAAAGAGCATTGGATTAAACCCCGGACATGTTGTCAATGACAATGTTTCCGGGGTTTTTCTTTTGGGCTGTCAGAATGGTGGACAGATGCTCCCTCTCTTTATTAAAAAAAGCCCCGGACAGGGGCTTTTTTTATGTGCCAACTGGCCGCTCTGCTAATTGCAGAGTACCGACCGGGCGCTCTGTTATCTTAACATCCGATGATGCATGATTCATTTTGACTGCAGCTAAACCACTTAACGTAACGAAGGTGAGAGCTGCACAAAGAATAACTTTTTTCAATTACAATCCCTCCAGGTGCCTCATTTTCTCCTCGGCTAAAATATCATGCTTAGAAAATTCAATGCTTCTTTTATAAGGCATTATTGTTCCGGCTGTTTATCCTGATGGGCTTAAATCGGTCGTATACGAATGATTAAAGCTCATCACTCTGGTGAGTTCTGTAATAATTTTCAGCAGTGTAAATATTCCACTCCCAAAAATTTGCTCCTTGAGACAAGATATACCTATCTAAAAATATCTCAAAATTAAGTTGCATGGGTTCATACTCGACAAATCCGTGGAACCATAAATAGTTTGGATCTGTGGAAATATTGGTTTTGTCAATTAACAAATAACATCCGTCTAACAGATGTGCGACAGGAATAAACTGAGGCTCTAAAAAACCATTTTGCATATACTTTTCAATCTCTTCTAAATTAAGAATATGCAAACCCCCACCCACATTCTCACCGTAAATCAACGATTCAAATATTCTGGCCCCATTATGCAGTTTCAAAAAAGCTTTATAGTCATTAGGGAGCGAAACATTTATTTTCTTTTCAAAAAGTGCAATCTCTTCGTCTGTGGCACCATTAGAAAAGGTACACTCCACTTCAGCCAGATCTCCTTCACTTCGTAAAATTTTTAATTGTCTTTTTTCATTAAGTAATTCTTTTAAGCCATTTAATGTTTTTTCAATAAAAATCGCCATTGCGCCACCTCTTTTAATACTTCATCCACCAAGGGTTTACAATTTGTTGATGTATATCTCTTGTCAGTGGGTACAAGTTGTTAAAGCTGTTATTCCCTCCATATTCTCTCGGAAGCACATGGTGAATATCAAATTCTGACCATTTCCACTTTGGATTACCATATTTTTCGATATATTTCTTTATATAATTATCTCGATCCTTCGAGCTGTCCCATTTTACTCTATCTTCAAGTGGGATTTTAGGGAAATTTGCTTTAGCCGGTAAAGGCATTGTTTTATTGTTGTGAGTATTTATTATTTTTGGATACAGCCATGCTATTTTATTCGCAAGAGCAGGAGCCAACGTTCCAGTTGAAGTATCAGGTAGTGAGCCTTTCCAGCCGGCTACTGAAGTATGTTGGGACATAAAAAACTTTGTCTTTTTTGGATAATACGACTTTGAATATGATTTACCTACTTTAATGTCTTTTCCTAAAAATTCTCTGTTATGGAGAAAAACCCTTCCATATTTTCCGCTATAAGTGTTACTTTCATATAAATCGTTTCTTGCTTCAATGACTATAGGCTTTTCGCCAACTATGCTTGCTATTTTTATTGTAGTTGTGATGGATTTTTTGTTGGGGTCATATATTGTTGTGTAGGACATCGTAACTAAGCTAGCTGCTTTAGTGTGCGCTTTCTCTTCTTTTTTCTCAACGACTGGCACATTAACAATATTGTTTTCTTCTTTAGCTAGGGGGTTCTTATACGTTATTTCATTGTGGCTATCCTGCTTGGCAAGTTGTCGTGCCTCCTTAATGGCAGAAACCTGGTCATCATTATTGCTCTTAGCCACTCCATTCTTATCTACTGTTAAAGTTTCTTTTTCTTCAAAGGTTACTGGTTTTGCTAATCCAAACGAGTCCTCTTGTGTTGCTTTCGTTTGTGGCGAAAATCCAATAGTAGCAATCAATAAAGTTACGACCAGAAAGCAAATTGAGTTATTTAACAATTTCATACAAATCCTCCTTAATTTGTTTTCTAGTCTAACATACTATATTTTTACTTTTATTTCAACAATATGTAAAATAATCCTGACCATTTAAATAGGAATCTCATTTGAGAAATCCTAAAATACCTGTTTTAGTAGAGATTCGCTCTTTACTTTTGTTTCCGATCCAAATACCGTCAAGGATTGCATATGCCGTTTATGCTTTTTTATCCGAGAAGCTTATATTCGAACTTCGTTTTCTGACTTCTCCCCACCGCTTCTTTCCGGTTGCTCCGTTTTGTGGAACTTTAAACAGATCGTTTATTACTTCATCCCTTAATGCAATGCTATGGTGAACCGTATTCGCTTCCGTTACCAATCCACGATGACAGCATTCACAACACAAATAGCCGTCCCTAACCAGAACGACTTTTCTTACTCGCTTCCAGCTTGCTGTATTATAGATTTTGTCTAATTCGTCAAGTTGCCTTGCCATGCTTATTCCTTTTCTGATTTACCTGAACAGACTACACACGACAAGCAGAAGAACGTGAGCGCAATAAACCATGACGTCTCAAATGAGTGCGCATAAATTGTTTCCATGCTCAATCTCCTTTACTCAACATAATAAAAGTTTCCGCGGAAAGCGGCTTGGGGGTTGGCATTCTTTCAGCCGCATATCTCATTCCTTCCTAATTCCTCAAAAGCTTAACTAATTGTTTCCATGTACTCCCTCCAATATTCTTTCTAAACTGCCCCCGCACTCAGACTGTTAACCGCCAATTGTTTATCCTGAGAATCACCGGGTGAAGTTTACAGAGAATATAAAAAAGCGCCTCATTTTGAGGCGCTAGCATAATTATAGATTTAATTTCAAGATTTATCTCAGTTATAGTTATTTATATTTATTCATAGACATGCTCACGTATATTTCATTTGCTTCTTCAGCTGTTATACCGAACTTTTTGCTTGCAAGTTCAGCAACCATTGAATCATGTATCTCAGGGGTGTAATTCTCCCCGTAATTTGTAATTCTATTAAATTCGTTTTCCATGTAATCATATATGATTTGGTCACTAGATGATTGAGTCTCTTCTTCTGATAAATTTTCTTTACTTTTCTCTTTCTCATCCTCCACATCAAAAATAACTTCATCGTTTTTTTCTAACTGATTCAAAGAATAACCATCTTTAAAATCAATTGTATAATCATCGTTGTTATACTTGGCATGTAATTCATCTACTGAACAAGTATACTTATCCCCACAACTGATCTTATAAGAAAAGCCTTTATCCTTAATTAACTCATAAACTTGGTAAAGAGTTTTATATTTTTCTTTATCAGAGAGTTTATTAAATTTCTTATTCATGGATAAATTAATTTTAAATTCATAATATTTTTTTATTGAGTTTGTATATTCTAAAGTTGGCTCCCCACTAAGATATTGTGATAATGATTTATTTTTTGATAGCTCTTTTAAAAAAGTTTCAGCCTCTTTTGTTTCTAGACCACAACCGGATAGAACAAAAATTAGTATAGGAATAATTATAAATATTTTTTTCAATCTGCTTCCCCTCCCACCTTATTATCGGTGAAAGAGCGTAATGAAGGAACTGTTTGCAAAATTTGTCGAACGATTCACCAGAGTTTTTTACATGGAATATAAAAAAGCACCCCGAAGATTGCTATTCTGTTCTTTTATATTTTCTATACTTTTGTTTTACTCTCTCTTTTCCATTATTCAACACAGTGTAAATATCTCTGCATTTTTCCATTGCAGCATGCGCCTCTTTATAACTCAATTTTTCATTTTGCAAATGTAAGAACTTCTGGTGAAATTCAATTAATTCTACCAATTCATAATCAAGATATTTGTAAACAATATCTTTTTGTGCCGTTAGAACTTTGTTAAATTCTATAACACTTCTTCGAATATGCCTTGCCTTAATATCTTCATCCATATAACAATGTTCTAAAAAGAAAAAGCTATTGAAACTAGGTGTTAGAAAACTCATTAAAACATTTATCTTGGTCAAAGTTTCAGTCACAGTGCTCATAAAAATTTCTTTTTCTCTGTGCTGAATCTGAAGTTTGACACCATAATATGTAATTGCACCTCCTAATATTGCACCAGCAAAAGCAATTAACCCAGCCCATATAGTTTCTTTATCTTTAAAAAACATATTTAATATTCCTGAGTAAAGTAGCAAATCTCCAAGAAATAAAGAAACAATAACAAATATGAATATGATGTTTTTAATATTAAGTCTCAAATTAGATCCCTCCTTCCTTATTATCGGTAAAGGAGAGCGATAAAGGAACCATTTGAAAAAATTTGTCGAACAAAAAGTTCCTTTCACAAATTAGACTCAACCGCAAGACAAAAAATGCTTTTTTTCACAAATAAGTATCAACACGTATAAATAATACGCATTATAATCCTATATGTAAGGAAGGGAAACATGAAATTATCAAGAGATATCGAAAAGATACTTACTAAAGGTGAGTAGTATTTAAAGCAGGTTGTTAGTAGTCATCATCACTTTAAACACCCAACCAAACCGGGCACGGTAACAGTCAAACATCAAAAAAAGACTTCAAACTCGGCACACTAGACTCTATACTTAAACACCCCCCTTGTAAGGAGGTTTTATATATATGGCAAAGTATTTATTTCCGGCGATTTTTGATGCAGGAGAAGACGGTAGCGACGACTATACAATTACTTTCCCCGGTTTACCCAGCTGCATTTCAGAAGGTGATAACGTGGATGAGCTATGAGCATGGCAAAAAATACGCTAGAAGGCTTTTTATATGAATGGAAGAAGACGGCGAAGACATCCCTTCCCCCTCATCTCCAAAGGATATTAAAGTGTTGGCAACCGGTTTTGTTGTTATGATAAGCACTTGGACAGATATTGTCCGTGATGAAATGGAAAACAAATCGGTGAAAAAGACACTTACTGTACCTAAATCGCTTGCAGAAACAGCAGAAAAAGAAGGTGTAAACTTTTCGGGTAGCTCTTCAATTTGCATTACGTGAGCGACTTGGCATTAATAAAAGATCATAATAAAAAAACAGCCAGTTCAAGATAAACAAAAAACTGTCATTTGCTCTATTTTTTATTTTTAAGCGGGGTCGTTCAATATTCTTTTGGACGGTTCCTTTTTTATATTGAATAGAGCCGCTATTTCTTCATAAGATATATTTTGCACAGCGTGCATGATAAAAATATTTTTCTCGCGGTCTGTCAGTACAGATAAAGCATCCGCTATTCTTTCCCTATATCCCAATCGCTTGCCTCTCCATCAGGCTCACTGCCGGTATACCTTTTTAATATCTGTCAATGCGCTTTTATATTCAATGATTAAATCCTTCATATGTTTCCTCCTGTTATTTCCCCTTAAAAAAGCCGCTCCCGGATCGTTTCATCCTTTGCCAATCCCAAGGTAAGGGAAGCGCACAGATGAATCCTACGCATTTATATCAGCATTTCTTTGCCGCCTTTTCCGGAAAACAAAAAACGGACACCAATCAGAGCACAATAAATCTGTACAATGATCAGTGTCCACAGGCTTTCCGTCTAGGGCTTACTTAAACTTTTCGCTTTATCTTCTTTCTACTACCTAGTTTGATTTCTTTCTCTAATAAATATCCTTGTAAAATCCGTTCCAGTTCCTTATATGCTTTTTTTTTCACTAAAAATACTTAATGTGGGTAATGCTTTAAATGATGTTGCACCAATAAACCATAACATAATTGTAATAGAACCAAGAGTTAATAAAAATCCCTTAAATTCTACTAAACTGGCTGATTCATTAATACTTGTGATAAACAATACCCCAAATATACTAACAGGTATTGATACTACAATAGACGGAATCACAATTTTCAGAAATGAACCAATGGAATATAACTCAAGATTGGAGTTTTTCGATATTATATAAGGTAAAATGCGTTTTTCAATAACTTTATTGTTATAATTTTTTCTGTGTAAATATTTTTTTAAGGCCTTATAAGAAAGTGAATAATATAAATCACTTATTCCCCATTTACGATCAACCAACATAGCATATTTCCTTAAAGTAACCGCAATTATCACCATAATTGGAAAGATTGAAAGGCTTATAGTTAATATAATGGCGTTAGACTTCGAAATATCTAATTTAGCAGTCAAATCTTCTAATGAATAATATAAATTCTTAAACAAAAATTCCCTCCCGATGAAAAAGTAAGCTATTATACTAACAACTCCAAGAAAGAAGTAAAGCCTCTTTTTCCATCGGTCTCCTTTAGATTTTAGGAAAGACGATGCCCAAAACACATTTTTGACACTCTTAGCGCATTTTACCTCTTGTGCCATCTTAAATATTTCAACATCTATATTCATATTAACACTCCTCCATTAATCTTACGATCTGAATGACGGATAGTTTCATTAATTTCCAATCAAATAAGATTTCATTATTATTCTCCAAATCCCTTGCTCTTGTCTCCTTTTTTAACCCGTTGTTCTTATCCAACAAATAAGGCGTCTATTTTATCCTTAAATTTTCCTGCAGATAAAAATTTAGCAACCTATTCCTGATCCTTGCTCTAAACCAAAAAACTCAATTAGCAGGATAAGAGAATAATAATTATGCCTCAGTGTTTCTCTATAGCAATCTCTAACTGTCAAATCTACGCTCCAAATTCAGGAACAAACCGTATTCTTTAACGAAACTCAGTTAAACAGTTTTGACCGGCCGTTTCGCTGCTTTTAACTTTGCTCTCGCTTTACTTTTCGTAATAATTCTTCCGATGAAGAAACCCAATGACAACCGCGACCAATTCAATTTGTTCCGATTCTCTTATGTCCTGCCGCTGTTCAACGCTCCGTGAAAGCTGACTGACGTAATAACGCAAATATCCAACTCGCAGGCCATATGTTTTACATGCGGCTGATTTTGATGGCGGTCAAAAATTCCGAGATCGGCAGAACCGAGAACCCCGTTTACTTGTAAAAGCAATATTTCCAAGGATGGAATGACATTTCAGGAACTGCTTATTCAAGGAAGAAAATACCCACTCCGCAAACGGGGCCGATATAAAATAAAAAAGCACCCGATCCGGGTGCTTTATACGTTAAAATCATCGTCCTTCCTTCTTCAATCACACCATACTCAGCTGGGGTTCGAATAATTCATAGTGAATCGATTCCGGCGGTGTATTGAATTCAGAAATCAGCTTTTTCATTTCTTTAATGAACGACGGTGATCCGCACAGGTAAAAATCAGCATCTTTATCTGTCATCACTTCTTCTAACAGCTGTTTGTCAATCCGGCCTTCCCGAAAACGAATGTTTTCTGAACGGTCTTGTTCGGACGGCTCGCTGTAAATAAAGACGGTGTCAACGGATGAGTGTTCTGCGGCTTCTTCAGCTTCATGCCGCAGCGCATGATACTCTCCGCTCCTTGCCGCATGGATAAAGAGAACGTTTCGCTGCGGCTGGGTTTTGGCAACCGTCTTTAACATGCTGATCATCGGGGTAATTCCGACACCGGCACTGATGAGAACCAGATTCTTTTTGGAATCAGGGTCTAATACGAAATCCCCGGCCGGAGCGCTGATCTCAATTGAATCCTTTTCGTGTAATTGGTCATGCAGATATGAAGAAACAATTCCGTCTTTTTTCACGGAAATCCGGTAATAATCCTTACCGGATACATCCGACAAACTGTACTGGCGGATATGCGTATAACCCGTGTCCGGAATGTATACTTTTACACTGATATACTGTCCCGCTTTGAATTCGGGGAGAACTTGTCCGTCTTCCGGTTTTAAATAAAACGACGTTATCTCTTTGCTTTCTTTTACCTTTTTATCAATTTTAAACGCCTTATCGTCTTTCCAGCCGCCTTTTTGCGTTTCCGCTTGTTCATACATGTCCTTCTCAATTCCGATAAAAGCATCTGCAATGACGCCGTATGCTTTTTCCCATGCCTGAATGACCTCAGGAGCAGCCCCGTCTTTTAGCACATCCTTTATCGAGATTAACAAGTACTTTCCAACGATTGGATAATGCTCGGGCTTAACACCGATACTCCGGTGCTTATGGCTGATTTGTTTGACGACGGGGACTATATTTTCCAGCCGGTCAATATTGGCTGCGGCCGCAATCACAGCATTCGACAAGGCCGTACGCTGTGTTTTTTTCTTTTGATTTGTCTGATTAAAGATATTCAGCAGCTCAGGGTGATGCTGAAACAGCAGGTCATAAAATCGGCCTGTGATTTCTTCACCATGCTCTTTTAAGACCGGCACTGTGCTTTTAATGATTTCAATCGTTTTTTCATCGAGCATTCTGAAATCCCCCTAAAGATGTATGCATCTCGATTGACCTGAGAAAAGAATCGTTTTTGAATTCTTTTTTATAGATTTCCCCGTTCAAAAAGGGTTAGCCATTCCAATTTGAGACGGCTTCAGGAAAAACCAGAAAAACGAAATTGCAGCTGAAAAATTGTGGACTTGCCATGGTGTACTTGTCCGATGCAAAATCCTCCTTTTCAGCATTTAATAAAGTACGGGAGGTGAGATGAATGGGTAAAAAATCGAAAGTGTATTACTGTGACCCTAAGTATATTGTGACTGACAAGTATACTGACAAAGAAGTGGTTTACGTCCATCCCATCAAACACATTAACAGAGAACATATCCGTTATGTTCCCCGCCACGTTTATCAGGAAGAAACAATTCACGAAGTCATTGATCCGGGCGATCCGGGGAAATGCGGGTGTAAAAAGGATAAAAAAAGACGCAAAAAGTAATTGATTCGATTTCTTGCCTTATCTCAAGTTAAACACGTAAGTTTCAGCAGACCTCCGTACCTTTTGGCTCCTCTTTTTCAGAGGGGTCTTTTTTTCATGCCGTATCTTCAAGCAAATACGTTGTGAGGCGGCAATCCGCCTGATATTCTTGTCATATACAAATTCACAGGAGGCATGATGTATGAGCAAAAAAATTGCAGTTCTGATGACAGATCAATTTGAGGATATTGAATATACAAGCCCGGCGGAAGCATTTAAAGAAGCGGGCCACAGTGTGGTGACAATAGATTTAGAAGCAGGGAAAGAAGTGACGGGCAAGCACGGTGAGAAAGTAAAGATCGATCAAGCGATCTCAGACGCAGACCCAAAGGAATTCGATGCGTTATTGATTCCCGGAGGCTTTTCACCGGATCTTCTGCGCGGAGATGACCGCCCGGGTGAATTCACTAAAGCATTCGTGGAAAATCAGAAACCCGTTTTCGCGATCTGCCACGGCCCGCAGCTGCTGATTGATACCGACCTTCTTAAAGGAAAAGATATCACGGGATTCCGCAGCATCCGCAAAGACTTAATCAATGCCGGCGCAAATTATAAAGATGAAGAAGTCGTCGTGAGCCATAACATCGTAACGAGCAGAACGCCTGACGATTTGGAAGCCTTTAATCGTGAATCATTGAACCTGCTGAAATAAGCGAATAAAAATGCACAGACCCGTTCAGTCTGTGCATTTTTTTATGGATTGATAAAGAAACACCAATAGTTAGACCTATTCTCTTCCCCATCCATAATAAGTAAAATAAAGAGTGGGTTTTTCAACACTCGACGGGAGGTTCACTGATGTGGATGATCATTTTGCTGCTGATCATTTTAATCGGTTTTACCGGTAATATCGTCTCGCTTTTGAGAGCGCAAAAACACGCATCTCAAAGAATAATTGAGCTTTTAGAAAAGCAAGGCCGAAAATAATCTGTTAGCGCTGTGTTACCCATAATAGTAATAATAATTCCGGCAGATTTCCTGAAATATGATTTGATGCCCTTTCTCGTTCGGATGAAGACCTTCTGACATGCACATGCTTCGGAAAGCGGGATTATACGGGTCGATGAGATCTGTATCAAACAGGTCGGCATACGGTACAGAGAGGAGTGTGCAGGCTTCTTTTTGGGCTTTCACATAGTCAGCCAGCTTCAGGCCCAGTTTATTTTTATCAGTATCACGGCGGACGATTTTTCCTTTTGATATTTTTGCTTGTCTCGTTGGGGTCACCACAATGATGCTCGCGCCTTTATTTCCGCTTCGCAGCTGCTGAATCACTTGACAGAAGCCTCCGTAAAATGTGGTGATATCCTTTTCATCTGTGCCGATGGGAATGTGGTTGCACCAATCATCATCTGTTCCCTGGACAATAATGACATCATGTCCCTTTGTTTTAAGCGCTTGCTGATAAATGTTATCGCTTCCGTTGTTGCTCATATTAACGCCGCTGACAGACAGATTGGTTATTTCAGCGTCTGTCCGGTCTTTCAGAATGTCACCAAAGCCGTATTCCGCACGCAGCCCCCGGGCGACGCTGTCACCTAAGATCGCGATTTTTGAAGCCTTCCGCAGCCTGCTTATGCTGATGAAGTCAACGCTGATATGCCCGCTGTCCGTGATATGCAAAAGCTTGCTGCTTATGTTTTGCGAAGAGACTGTCTTTCCTTCAGAGTTATAAAAGTCCTCATTCAGCTTCATTCGGCATCATCCCTTCCTTTTTATCCTCCGGCATCTTTTTTTGACACGAAAAACGGACACGAACAAACAGCGCCATGTTGTCAGTTCAGTGTCCGCAGATGATGATACCGGATCTTTTATGCAGTTCTCTTGCCATTATAGCAGATCTCCGTTACTTGTAATAGAGTCTGCAGTCAGCATTTAAAACAGCGCTTGCGGGTACGTTTTTGATGGGACCGTCTGCTGCGTGAACGGTGTGTCCGGTGATGGCTCCGTCTTCTGCTGCGTGAACGGTGTGTCCGGTGATGGCTCCGTCTTCTGCTGCGGGAGCGGTGTGTCCGGTGATGGCTCCGTCTTCTGCTGCGGGAGCGGTGTGTCCGGTGATGACTCCGTCTTCTGCTGCGGGAACGGTGTGTCCGTTTTCTGCTGCGGGAACGGCCCGAACATTTTTTGGAAACCGGTTCTTGGTATAAATACTCTCCTAAACCTTCTCTTTCCGCAACGGCAACTCCATGTTCAATTTCTTTAACAGAAATAGCGTTCAATTCTGTTCACCTCCCTTTTTCTTTACAACATAACGTATGAAATGTATCCCTCACGTGTATAAGCTTCTCTCTCATATGAGCGAGAAATGGACATTTATACAACAAAAAGACCCGTGGGAACGGGCCTTTTGCAGGCATTTTGCTGAGAACAAACGCAAACATAAGATCGATTTATTTCTTCCTCTCGCTCTCCGGCTCGGGGTGAATCATTACCTGTGCTTGTTTGAATTCATCCGTAATATCTCTTTCAATGCGGTCACACAGGTCGTGCACGTCTTTAATCGTCACGTGAGAGGGTACGACCAGGTGAAAATCAATATACTCTTGCGGGCCGGAGCGTCTTGTACGAAAATCGTGAATTTCAATAAATTCCTGTTGAAATGTTTCGATAATCTTTAAAATTGTTTTTTCTTCCTCTTCCGACAAACGGGTATCAATCAGCGGCGGGAATGCTTCTTTCATTAATTTAAACGCTTCATATATGATATACACCGCCAGCACCATACCTATAATGGGATCAAGTATGTACCACTCCGTTAAGGTAACGACCAAAAGGCTTGCCGCTACGCCTAATGATGTGTACACGTCAGTCAGTAAATGCAGGGCATTTGATTTCATTGCCACGGAATTAACCTTTTCGGCTTCTCTTTTTACGAACTTCGAAACGATCAAATTAATGAGAGCCCCAGCAAGCATCACAACAATTCCCAATACGGGCAGATGAACCGGCGCCGGGTTCACCAGTTTTTGAACGCATTCATATATCATCCAAATCCCTGCCGCAAAAATCAGAATCGTCTCGATGGTCCCCGACAGATTCTCGACTTTTCCATGACCGTACGGATGCCCTGTATCAGCCGGCTTTTTTGAAATCCTGACGGAGATAAAGGCGATGAAGGCGGCGATCAAATCTAAAAAAGAATGAATGGCTTCAGAAAGTATCGCGACAGATCCGGTTATTATCCCCACCACTATTTTGAGCATGACGACCAGGGAATTGCTTATAACCGATAAAAAAGCGATTTTAGAGGTGTTTTCCACCGTGATCCTCCTCTTTTTGACTTCTTGTATTTATCGTATCAAACGGCATTCGTGTGGGTCTACGGCAACGTTTTTCACAAAAGCCATACATGTAACTCATCATAAACTAAGTTGGAAAGCGACAAAACAGGCGAACCTTTCTTTCAGCACTCAAGTCCCATTGACAAGATATAACCGCTTACATTATAGTAGTTTCATGAATAACCACTACGGAGGATGTTTATGGACGATGTTCTGAAAGAATTACAGAAGTTTGGATTTTCTCAATATGAATGTAAAGCATATATCGGCTTGTTGAAACACTCGCCTGTTACCGGATATGAAATCAGCAAAAGGTCAGGCGTCCCCCGCTCAATGATCTATGAGGTATTGGGGAAATTAGTTGATAAAGGCGCTGTCCATATTGTACCGTCTGATCCGGTTACATATGCCCCGCTGGCCGGAAAGGAATTAATCGACCGGCTCCGGCACGATTTCGAGAGCTCATTCGGCTACCTTGAGGAAAAGTTATTGGCGCTGGAAAGCGAGCAGGAGATGAATGTCATCCGCCGCATCAGCACGAATGATCATGTCATCAATGAGATGAAGGATATGATTGAAAAAGCCGAGGAAGAGTTGTGGCTGTCTGTCTGGGAACAGCAGATTCCCTTTATTCAAGAAGCCGCTAATAAACGCGCCGCCGAACAATTGCCCGTCTTTTCGATTGTGTTCGGCCCTCCGGAAGTGAAGCTCGGAAATACGACAAATCATAATATGTCTCCTGAAGTGGCGGAGAAACGGATGGGCGGAAGATTAACGATAGCTGCCCGAGATAATAAAGAAGTCTTAATCGCCAATTTTTCTCCGCAGACGAATGCCTGGGCCATTAAATCAGAAGATCCCGCTCTCGTTCTCGTGGCCATGGAATATATGAGGCACGATCTGATGTTCGCAGAGCTTGTGAAAGAAGTCGGGGCTGAAAAAGTTGAAGGCCTGATGAAACAAAACCATTCGTTATTTCATGTCGTCACCGGAAATCGGTTCATATAAATGTGAACCGTATTTTCTTTGATTTTTTCATTAGTCGTTATCATTATAATCTCTATGAAAGGAGTATAAAAAATGATTAACACAGAAGTGCAAAAAACCGCCGTTTCCCGGGAAATGAACGATACGTTTTTACAGGGGGTGCGGGATTGTGTGCCTACGCTGCTGGGCTATATGAGCATCGGTTTTGCTTTCGGCATCGTCGGCGTTGCCTCTCATCTAAGCATTCTTGAAATCTGTTTGTTATCCTTGTGTGTCTATGCCGGCGCCGCCCAATTTATTATTTGCTCGCTCCTTGTTTCCGGGAGTCCGATTTCCGCCATTATTTTAACGACGTTTATCGTCAATCTGCGGCACCTTCTGCTGAGCCTGACCATCGCGCCGTATTTCACGAAATACTCTCTGGCGAAAAATATCGGCTTCGGGGCTCTGCTTACTGACGAATCTTTCGGAGTAGCGGTGAACAAAGCGGCTCAGAACGGCAGGTTACACGATAAGTGGATGAACGGCCTCAATATAACCGCTTACATGTGCTGGGTTATTTCCTGCGTGATGGGCGGGCTTCTCGGGCAATGGATATCTGATCCTTACGCGCTCGGCCTGGACTTTGCTTTGCCCGCTATGTTCGCGGCGCTGCTTGTGCTGCAATTGCAGTCATCCGCTTCGGAAAAGCTGAAGCACAGCCTCTCCTTAATTCTCTATATGATCATTTTTATGGTCTTGTTATCGTATTTCGTCCCGTCACACATCGCGGTCATCGTCTCAACCGTGATTGTGGCAACGATCGGGGTGGTGACGGACAAATGAGCATCAGCACACAAATGATCTGGATTATACTCGGCTGCATGATTGTTACACTTGTGCCGCGCATTGTTCCGTTTATATTTGTCCGGAACATTCAGATGCCTGAATTGGCTTTAAAATGGCTCTCCTTTATTCCGCTTTGCATTTTGACTGCTCTGGTAACGGAAAGCATGATTGTGAAAACAAACAGCGCTTTGACCTTTGATTGGAAAGCAATGATCGTTCTCATCCCGACATTGCTTTGTGCGATGCTGACAAAAAGCTTATCCATCACGGTCATCACAGGAGTCGTGCTGATGGCCGCCGTCAGGCTGATATGGTGACAATCAAAAGCCTCCATTCCGCAGAATGGAGGCTTTACCTTTATGATATCGGATTTTCTTCTTCCGTCTCTGATTCCTCGGCTTCGGCTTCGGCGTTTATGCTTTGCTGCTGTTCCCAATGATCCCGTTGCAATCTTTCTTTGGCGATGGTAAACATAAAATTCACGGCGCAGCACCCCTTCCCTGTTTTGCTTATACCATGTACTGTACTCATTTCCCCGTGCAGTATTCACAAAACATAAAAAAGCAGCCTGCCGCA
Source organism: Bacillus sp. jun7 (assembly GCF_051034795.1). Classification (NCBI taxonomy): domain Bacteria; kingdom Bacillati; phylum Bacillota; class Bacilli; order Caryophanales; family Bacillaceae; genus Bacillus; species Bacillus sp. jun7. The sequence goes on along the minus strand of NZ_CP093219.1, from coordinate 3,480,298 downwards.
TGGAGCGGCCGGACTGCTTTTTATTTTTAGTACGTGATCAGGAAGTATTTTTTCTTTCCGCGGCGCAGTACGGTAAATTGATCTTCAATGCGGTCTTCCGCAGTCAGAAGATGCCCGATGTCCGTCTGGCGCTCGCCGTTAATGTAAACAGCTCCGTTTTGAATGTCTTCGCGGGCCTGCCGTTTTGAAGGCGATAATTTAGATTCCACTAGCACGTCTACTAAAGACAGTTCTTCAGAGCGGTCTTTTTCAAACGAAGGTACATCTTTAAATCCTACCTTGACGTCTTGAGCAGAAAGCTCTTTAATATTGCCGCTGAACAGCGCCTGGGAGATATGAACGGCCTGCTCAAGCGCTTCGCGGCCGTGTACAAGAACCGTCACCTCTTCAGCGAGACGTTTCTGCGCTTCTCTTTTCTCAGGAGCCGTCTCCGTTTTTTCAGCATAAGCTTCAATTTCCTCTTTTGACAAGAAAGTAAAGTATTTTAAGTATTTGACGACGTCGCGGTCATCTGTATTGATCCAGAACTGGTAGAATTCGTACGGCGATGTTTTTTCTTTATCAAGCCAAATGGCGCCGCCTTCCGTTTTGCCGAATTTCGTGCCGTCAGCTTTTGTGACGAGCGGAATGGTAAGACCGAAAGCTTTCGCCCCTTCTTCTTCTGATTTTCTGATCAGTTCAAGACCGGCCGTGATGTTGCCCCACTGGTCACTGCCTCCGATTTGGAGTTTGCAGTTCTTTTCTCTGTACAGATTCAGAAAATCGTAGGATTGCAGGATCATGTAGCTGAATTCCGTGTAAGAAATTCCGGTTTCAATTCTTGAGCTTACAGTATCTTTCGCAAGCATGTAGTTAATTCCGAAGTTCTTTCCGACGTCGCGGAGAAATTCAATGATGCTCAGCTTTCCGATCCAATCAAAGTTGTTCGCTATGACAGCGGGGTTTTCTCCGGCCTCGAAATCTAAAAATCGGGAAAGCTGATTTTTAATTTTTTGCGACCATTCGACAACGATATCCTGAGTATTTAACGTACGCTCCGCTTTTTTGCCGCTCGGATCGCCGATCAGTCCCGTCGCGCCGCCTACAAGCGCAATCGGATGGTGGCCTGCAAGCTGGAAACGGCGCAGTGTCAATATCGGCAGAAGGTGTCCGATGTGCAGGCTGTCAGCCGTCGGGTCAAACCCTGAGTATAAACGGATTTTTTCTTCGTTCAGCTGTTTATTCAGTCCTTCTTCATCCGTCATTTGCTGGATTAAGCCGCGGAATGATAAATCCTCTAATAAGTTAGTCATTTTGTCTGCTCCTTTGTTTATGAAAATAAAAAACGCCCCTTCGTTTAAAACGAAGGGACGATATAATCGCGGTACCACCCTACTAATAAAAGCATAAAAAAGCTTTTATCACTCTTTTTGATAACGGACCGTGTCCGTTCTTTCACTACTGAAAGCCTTGGAATGACTTTGTTCGCAAAAGCGGTTCATGAGTGTATTCGGCATATCTTATGTGCTGATTTTCACCGGCCATCAGCTCTCTGGAACAATCAGATATCCTACTTGTCTCAATCAAAACCTTTTCGTATGAAGCTTACTCATTTTTAACATAAATAAAATACGATGTCAACGCCGTCTTTAATCTTCCATTGTGGACAGGTCGCCTGCCGGCAGGTTCAGCTCCCACGCCTTCAGCACACGTCTCATGATTTTTCCGCTCCGTGTTTTCGGAAGTTTATCTTTGAATTCAATTTCCCGCGGTGCGGCATGCGCGGCAAGCCCCTGTTTTACAAAGAGGCGAATGTCCTCCTTCAGCTGATCGGATGGCTCATGCCCTTCTCTGAGCGCGATAAACGCTTTAATAATTTCTCCCCGGACAGGGTCCGGCTTTCCGATGACCCCGGCTTCGGCAATCGCCGGATGTTCAACAAGTTTGCTTTCGACTTCAAACGGGCCGACGCGCTCGCCGGATGTCATGATGACATCATCGACTCTGCCTTGGAACCAGAAATAACCGTCTTCATCCATATAAGCAGAATCTCCGGAAACATACCAGCCGCCCGGCATGAAATAAGAATCGTATTTCTCTTTGTTGTTCCAAATGGAATCCATCATCGACGGCCAGCCCTTTTTAATAGCGAGATTTCCCATTCGGTACGGCGGAAGCTCATTTCCCTGATTGTCAACGATCGCCGCTTCCACTCCCGGAATCGGTTTCCCCATTGAACCCGGCTTGATCTCCATGCAAGGATAATTGCAGATGAGCTGTCCGCCCGTTTCTGTCATCCACCACGTGTCGTGGATGCGCTTGCCGAATACTTTATGTCCCCACTTGATGACCTCGGGGTTCAGAGGTTCTCCGACACTCAGGACGTGACGAAGTGAAGTAAGGTCAAATTTGGATGCCATTTCATCTCCGGCGCCCATAAGCATTCTGAAAGCCGTCGGAGCGCTGTACCAGACGCTGACACCGAGCTTCTCAATCGTGCCGTACCAGTTTTCCGGACTGAATCTGCCGCCGACGATCACGTTCGCCGCTCCGTTCAGCCACGGCGCAAATATCCCGTACACCGTCCCGGTCACCCAGCCCGGGTCCGCAGTGCACCAGTAAATATCGTCTTCTTTAAGATCAAGCACCCACTTGCCGGTCTGGTATTGCTGAATCATGGCTTCATGAACATGGAGCACACCTTTGGGCGTTCCGGTAGACCCTGATGTGTAGTGAAGCAGGTAGCCGTCTCTTCTGTCCATCCATTCAATATCAAGTCTCGTGCTTTCTCCCTCAGCCGCTTTATCATAATGGATGATTTTATCTCCCGCTTCTTTGCTGCCGCCGACAATGAAAATATGCTCGAGGTCGGGCAGGCTGTCCGCCGGAATCCGTTCGGCCAGTTCAGGTGTCGTCACGACAACCTTTGCCTGGCTGTTCAACAGGCGGTCTTTGACGGCGCCTTCCATAAACGCTTCAAATAAAGGGCCGGCGATTGCACCGATTTTAATTGCGCCGAGCATAATAAAGTAAAGCTCCGGCGAACGCGGCATGAAAATAAAAACGCGGTCCCCTTTTTCCACGTTTCCATACCGTCTCAGTACATTTCCCGCCCGATTCGATTCCTCCATCATTTCTTTAAATGTATATTTTTCATCCCGGTTTGCGTCCTTGTAATACAGCGCTACTTTGTTTTTTCGAAATGATTCGGCATGACGGTCAATCGCTTCGTACGCCGCATTCAGCTTCCCCGTCTGATGCCAGGAAAACTCCGCTTCGACCTCTTTCCAATCGAAGCTGCGGTACGTTTCCTCATAATTTCGCAGATGATAATTCCCCTTTTCCGCCGGCAACGCTTTCAAATTCATGCAACATCCCCCTTTGCTTATCTATAGACTAATTATAGTAGATGTTCACAGTTTTCTCAATTTTTAAAATATAAATTACAACACTATTGAAAACGCTTTATATTTTGTTATGCTTAAGAGAGATGTGTTTTTATTAAGAACCGACAGGCGGTGAATCAGTGAAACATCATAAAACGTACCATTCTTCATCAATTCAGACAGCAGCCGGCCCTCTATTGGTAGAAGGGCCCGTTCCTCCAGAGGACCTAGCACAGTATGAGTTTCATGAAGGCCTGACAGCCTTTCGCCTTCCTCATGAACAGCACAAAGCGTTAATCGAGATCGCCGGGCTTCCTGAAGGTCGGATCATTATCGCCAGGGACGGACAGACGATTATCGGCTATGTGACGTATTTATATCCTGATCCGCTTGAACGGTGGTCTGACGGAAATATGGAAGACCTCCTTGAACTCGGTGCGATCGAGGTCGCTCCCGGCTACAGGGGCTGTTCTGTCGGGAAAACGTTGCTGACAGTCAGCATGATGGATGAACAGATGGAACGGTACATCATCATGACGACGGAATATTACTGGCATTGGGATTTAAAAGGAATGAAAAAAGATGTGTGGGAATACAGAAAGATCATGGAAAAGATGATGAATGCCGGGGGTCTTGTCTGGTTTGCAACGGATGAACCGGAAATCAGCTCTCATCCGGCCAATTGTCTGATGGCCCGCATCGGCAGGCACGTCAGTCAGGAGTCAATTGAACAGTTCGACAGGCTTCGTTTTTATCAGCGATTTATGTATTGACTGACATACAAAGGGGATAAAAAGATGATTGCAGAACAAATCATGAAACGGGACGTCATCACCGTCTCAAAACACGACTCCATTGAAACAGCCGTCCGTAAAATGAAGGTATATCATATCCGCTATCTCCCTGTCATCGACGACGAGCTGCACGTCATCGGTATTGTCACAGACAGAGACATTAAACAGGCCGGCCCCGGCAGTTTCGAACAAAAGGAACGCGGCGCGTTTCTGACAAACAAAGTGGAGACCATTATGAAGCGGAATGTCATCTGCGCCCATCCGCTTGACTTTGTGGAAGAAATATCCGCTTCCTTTTATGAGCACGGCATCGGCTGTCTGCCGATTACGGTAAATCATAAGCTGACGGGCATTTTAACGAAAACCGACGTGCTCCGGACTTTCGTCAGCCTGACAGGCGCGGCCCAGCCGGGATCCCAGGTGGAAATCCTGGTGACGGATATGACAAAAAGCCTTGCTGATCTCAGCTGCATGTGCCGTGATCTTCAGCTGCAAATCCTGAGTGTGCTCGTCTATCCCCATGATTCCGCCGGGTCGAACATTCTCGTCTTCCGGGTGAAGACGATGAATCCGCTCCCTTTTATCCGTGCCGTTCATGAAGCCGGATACAATGTCTTATGGCCGAAACATTTGAGGGATCAGCCATGAGAGACAGCGTTTTTGTTTACTCGCCTTCTTATCAGACGTATCAATTTCATCAGGATCATCCGTTCAATCAGCAGCGCGTGCTTTTAACATACGATCTGCTTCAGGCGGCAGACGCGTTTGACGAAGGAGACATCGTCACTCCGCGCACGGCCTCTAAAGAAGAGCTGGCTCTCGTTCATACAGAGGATTATATACAGGCGGTGGAACTTGCGGGTGCGGGCCGGCTCCCTGCCGCAGAAGGAGAAAGCTACGGTCTCGGAACGGAAGACACCCCCGTTTTTGCCGGCATGCATGAAGCTGCGTCGCTTCTGGTGGGCGGCACCTTAACGGCGGCTGATTACGTCATGACGGGACAAGCTAGGCACGCCTGCAATTTAGGAGGCGGCCTTCACCACGGCTTCCGCGGCAGGGCGTCAGGCTTTTGTATCTATAATGACAGCGCCGTGGCCATCCAATACATCCAGAAGAACTACGGGGCAAAAGTGTTATACATTGATACAGACGCCCACCACGGCGACGGCGTTCAATTTACGTTTTACGACAGGTCTGATGTCTGCACTGTTTCTTTTCACGAGACCGGGCGTTATTTATTTCCCGGGACGGGGCAGGTACTGGAAAAAGGAAGCGGGCAAGGCTACGGCTATTCTTTTAACATTCCGCTGGACGCTTTCACAGAGGACGATTCCTTTCTCCACGCTTACAAAACGGCCGCCTCAGAAATCGCGGCTTTTTTTAAGCCGGATGTCATACTTACCCAAAACGGGGCGGACGCCCATTATTACGACCCATTGACACACCTGTCCAATACAATCTCCATTTATCAGGAGATCCCGCAGCTCGCTCATTCATTAGCCCATCAATATTGCAGCGGCAGATGGATCGCGGTCGGCGGCGGCGGATACGATATTTGGAGAGTCGTCCCGAGAGCATGGAGCCGCATTTGGCTTGAGATGAAAGGGATTGATCCCGGGGAGCGCATACCGCAGAAATGGATTGATAAATGGCAGAAGCACTCCCCCTGCACGCTGCCCGCTTTTTGGAGTGATCCTGAACAATTATATCCTCCGATTCCCCGCAAAGAAGAAATTTCAGAAAAAAATGCCCAAACCGTGGAAAAAGCACTTTTTGCCATCCGGTCTGAGCAGCGGTATAAAACAAAATAAAAACGACCTTATGAGGAGGTCGTTTTTTTGATCACAATTTCTACACGGCGGTTTTCTTTCATATGTCCGGGACTTTTGTTGTCCTTCACAGGTTTCGTATCCGCATACCCGGCAGAGATAAACCGTTTGGCGGAAAAGTCTTCATTCGCGGTAAAATACCGGATCACACTCGCCGCTCTTGCAGACGACAGCTCCCAGTTCGACGGGAATTGATAGGTGGAAATCCGGCGGCTGTCCGTATGGCCTTCTACCTGTATGTCATTCGGAATTGTTTTTAAAAGCACCGCGATCTGATGCAGAACCGGCTCGGCGTTTTTCAGCACATCCGCTTTTCCCGTCTGAAACAGAACGGCCTCCTGCAGCACAAGAACCACTCCGCGCTCATCGCGCTTCGCCGTCAATTTGGAACTCAAATGATGCGCTTTTATGTATGTCTTCACGTTTTGTAACAGCAAATCCTGTTCTTTATTTTCGTTTGCTTTGTCTGATGACGCCGGTTCACCCCCGCCGCCGTTTGTATGAATCGATGAAACGGCAGATTGAAATTTTTCCGCGTCTATTTGCGACATCGAAAAAAGCAAGATAAAGAACACGAGAATGAGCGTGATCAAGTCTGCGAACGTCACCATCCATCTCGGTGAACCGCCGGAATGTTCCGGTTTGTTTCTTCTTTCAAAACGCTCTTTTCTAAGCTTCATGGACAGCGCCCTTTTTCTTGTTAGCAGGCTGTCCTTTACGCCAGTCTTCTCTTGAGCTGAAGACGACGAGCTGACTTTCGAGGTTGCGGGGATTTTTGCCCGATTGGATGCCGACAACCCCTTCGATCATGACCTGTTTGATGAAAATTTCACTTTCCGTTTTTTCTTCAAGCTTTGCCGCGATTGGAATAAACACCAAATTGGCAAGCAGCGCTCCGTACAGCGTCGTCAATAGCGCAACGGCCATGTTCGGTCCGAGGGTATGCGGGTCATTTAAATTTTTGAGCATAAGAACGAGTCCGACGAGCGTCCCGATCATTCCCCAGGCGGGTGCGAAATCACCGGCTTTTTCAAAAACGCGTCTTCCTTTTCTGTGTCTTTCTTCCATTGCGGCGATCTCAGAATCCATCACCAGCCGGATCGTTTCCTCGTCCCAGCCGTCAATCGCAAGCAAAAGCCCTTTTTTTAAAAACGGATCATTGATCTCCCGCGCCTGGTCATCCAGAGACAGCAGCCCCTGCCTGCGCGCCTGCTCCGAAAGGCTGACAAATACTCTGACAAGCTCTTTCACATTGTCATCCTGACGGGAGAATACCTGTTTCAGAACAGAAGGGGTTTTCTTTAAATCCCTCGGCGGAAAGCTGATAAAGACCGCCGCGGTAAGGCCGCCTGTGACGATTAAAAAAGAAGTCAGATCTAAAAATGAACTGATTCCCGCCAGTCCCGTCCCTGACAGAATACCGATTGCGACGATAATACAGCCTAACATAAAGCCAACGGGCGTCAGATAATCAAAACGTTTCATATCTTCTCCTTACTCAAGTAAAAAAGCAAGATTCCACCCCTCAGAGTGAAGCTTGCTTTTCCGTTTTTTTATGACTTGGTTGATTGTCTTAATTCGATGCGGTGAGGCAATTCGACGATATGCTCTTCAACCGGCTCTTTGTTCATCAGTTTTGTCAAAAGTCTCATCGCCACGGCGCCGATATCGTACGTAGGCTGCACGACTGTTGAAAGCTGAGGGCGGACCATCAGGCTCAATCTCGTATTGTCAAAACCGATAATATCAAGATCATCAGGTATCGAAAGACCTTGATCTTGGGCCGCATGGATAATGCCGAGGGCCATTTCATCCGTCGCAGAAAGAATCGCCGTCGGTTTCCGGTCAAGGCCCATCAAACTTTGAAGCGCCTCCATACCGGAATCATACGTGTAATCGCCTTCCGCTACGAATTGCTCGTTAAACGGAATCGCCGCTTCTTCAAGCGCCCGTTTGTACCCTTGCAGTTTTTTCGAACGGTTGATCGGCTCTTGCATCGGTCCGGAGACGAAAGCAATATCGCGATGCCCTTTATCAATGAAAAGCTTAACGGCATCATAAATCGCCTGTTCATAATCAATGGCGACAGAAGGCGTCTCGCCCTGTTCTTCCACTGATGCCGCCAAGACGATCGGCACAGGAGAGCGCTTAAATTCTTCGACATGCTCGTCCGTAATGTTGCCGCCCATAAATACGATACCGTCCACTTGTTTGCCGAGCATCGTATTTAACAGATGCAGTTCTTTCTCAAGATTTTGATCCGAGTTGCTTAAAATAATATTATATTTGTACATCGTCGCGATATCTTCAATTCCACGCGCAAGTTCCGAGTAGAAAATGCTTGAGATATCAGGGATGATGACGCCGACCGTTGTCGTTTTTTTGCTTGCAAGCCCTCTTGCCACCGCGTTCGGACGGTAGCCGAGCCGGTCAATGGCTTCCAATACTTTTTTTCTGGTCGTCGGTTTTACATTCGGGTTGCCGTTCACGACGCGGGAAACAGTCGCCATACTGACATTTGCTTCTCTGGCCACATCGTATATCGTAATGTTGCTCACTGAAACCACTCCTTTTACTGGATACACTTATCCTTATCTATAGCATAAACACTTTATGTAAAGAAATGTCGTACGATTTCGCATTCTGTCGTTTATGATTGTAAGCGTAAGTCAGTAGTGTACATTATTTTTCATTATTCATCAAATTTAAATATCTCTCATGAAATTATACACGTTTTTCCCAGTGATGAAAACGTTCACTTTCATTTTATAATTAAATAAAATGAAGATACGAAAAAAAGCCGCACGAGGCGGCCTTTAAAGAGCGGAACATTGTATTATGCTTTTACTTTCAGCATCGGCTTTAATTCGTTCAGCCATTTCTCGAATTCAGGGATATCCATCTGCTGCGCAGAGTCTGACAGGGCAACGGAAGGATCAGGGTGAACTTCGGCCATCACGCCGTCAGCGCCGATCGCAAGCGCCGCTTTTGCTGTCGGAAGCAGGAGATCGCGGCGGCCTGTTGAGTGTGTGACGTCAACAAACACCGGCAAGTGAGTTTCCTGTTTCAAAATCGGCACGACAGAAATGTCGAGCGTGTTTCTCGTTGCCGTTTCGTACGTTCTGATTCCGCGTTCACAAAGAATGATTTGGTCGTTTCCTTGTGACATGATGTATTCAGCTGCATTGATAAATTCTGAAATTGTTGCGGCAAGACCGCGTTTTAACAATACCGGCTTTTTAACGGAGCCGGCGGCTTTCAGCAATTCAAAGTTTTGCATGTTCCGCGCGCCGATCTGAATGACGTCAATGTAATCAATCGCTTGCTCAATGTGGGCGGGCGTTACGATTTCACTGATCACCGCGAGGTCATATTCATCAGCGACGCATTTGAGAATTTGCAGGCCTTCTACACCGAGACCTTGGAAATCATACGGACTTGTGCGGGGTTTAAACGCGCCCCCGCGCAGGATTTTAATGCCTTGTTTTTTCGCTGCGGCCGCGACTTCGGCAACCTGCTCATAGCTTTCTACGGCACAAGGTCCGACGATGAATCTCTGATCGCCGTCACCGATTTTTTCGCCTTTAATGTCAACGATCGTATCTTCTGCTTTTTTCTTCCGGGAGACGAGCAACGCTTTGCTGTGATCCTCTTCTTGAAGTTCAAGTCCGGCTTTGAAAATTTCTTTGAAAATATGCTGGATCGTTGAGTTTTCAAATGGGCCGTCATTGCTTTCAATAATGCGGTTAAGCATTGTACGCTCTCTGACAGGGTCAAATCGGTTGACACCCTGTGCTTCCTTTGCTTTACCGATTTCTTTTACAACGGCTCCGCGTTCATTGATTAATTTAAGGATTTCTAAGTTTAGTGCGTCTGCCTGCTGTCTTAGGCTCTCTAATTCCTTGTTGCTCATCTTTTTCATCCCTTCTATGCTATGTTTTATTTTAATGGTTAACATGCATCTTACTACAGTTATGCGAAAATAGGAATATGAAATAATAAATTTTTTCACATTTGACTTTATCACCAAAACGCTTTTAAGCTTTTATGCGTTGAAGCAGTATATATTGATATCCTACATGATCCGGCTGAAATGATCAATAGTTTTTTCCAAAAAAAAAACCGCCGATATCAACCGGCGGCCAGCAATTATGAAAGGTGCTGCTCTATTGCGTTTTTTGTGATTTGTGAATGAGACGCGTGCCATTTCACTTCGCCGTTTGTAATGACGAATACTTGCGGGCTTTCATGTTTCACGCCGTATGTCTCGGCGATATAGTTTGAAAGCGGCCGGCTGTCCTGCACATGCAGGTAATAAGAAGGTACTTCTGAATGCTCCGATGCAAAGGCGTCAAACTCCTGAAACGCGGCTTGGCTGATCGGGCAGGTTGTGCTGTGTTTCAAAAACACGAGCGTGTTTTCTTTCTCAGCGGCATTTTTGAACTCTTCTTCAGATGATATCAGCTGTTTTGTCATGTCGGTTATCTCTCCTTATTGAAGGTCAGCGATTTGCCTGACCGGCTTTTTCCCCGGCGTCTTCCGCTTCGGCCTTGATGCTTTGGGCCGTGTCCTGCATTTCGCTTCTCGTCTCTTCGGCTTTCTCGGTTAGTGTGCTCTTAGAACGGTCTTTTAAATCCTTCACTTTATTCATAATCTGGCCTGACTGATCAGCTACCAGCTGGGTGATATTAGATGTTTTGTCCTTAGCGATGCTGACATATTGAGAGCCTTTTTCTTTCGCATCGGCCGTCATTCTGTCCGTCTTATCCTTTAACGCAGAAGCCTGACTGCCGAGATCGTCGCGCAGCTCCTTACCTGATTTAGGCGCCAGAAACAACGCCGTTGTCGCGCCGATAATTCCCCCGATCAGCGTTCCGATTAAAAAATCCTTACTATTGATTCCATCTTTGCTCATTATGATTCCTCCTTAGTGGATTTTTCTTATGATTAAAGCGATGTTTTTTTCTTTTGCTTCCACTTGTCCCATATTTCCATAGCGGCCTGGCTCCAGGTGACAACCTGACTGATCTTATCCTGATTCTCTCTTACAGAGGCCGTAACGGAACCTGCTGCCTGCTTTATGGATGTATTAAACTGCTGGACGGAAGTTCCCACTTCCTGAACAGCATGGACAACCGTATTTAATTTCTCTGATTTTTCCTGAATGTCTTCCGCGAGACGGTTTGTCTTATGTAACAGCTCGGTTGTCTCTGCGGTAATGCCTTTCATCTGCCCTTCAAGGCCGTCTAAAGTCGAGGCTACGTTTGTTAAAGTCATCTGCACGGACTTTAATGTTTTGGACAGATAGATGACGAGGATGAGAAATGCAACGGCAATGAGTGCGACGCTTAAGTAAAGAATGATGATCATCTAATACCTCCTTATAATGCAGGATATAGTGGTATATACCCAATTCTCAAAATGATAAACATATATGAAAGGTCTGTATGTATACTATTTCTCCGTTTATCGGTAAATCCCTTTTGCAGCACGCGCAAAAAAGCAGTGAGAGCCCCACTGCTTTTTTGTTACGCTATGACGTTTTCATAGGCTCTCATATATTTTTGAATGTCTCCGGCGCCCATGAAGATCAGCACTGCGCCTTCATGCGCTTTTAACACGGATGTGTCATTTTCTTCAATGAGTTCTGCGTTATCGATTTTTTCCTGAAGATCCGTGATCGTGAGCTTGCCGACGTTCTCGCGGGCAGAGCCGAAAATGTCGCACAGATACACGCGGTCGGCCGCGCTTAAGCTTTCTGCGAATTCATCCAGGAATGATTGCGTCCGTGTAAACGTATGCGGCTGAAATACCGCGATGATTTCACGTTCGGGATATTTTTGGCGCGCCGCCTCAATCGTGACTTTGATTTCAGTCGGATGGTGGGCGTAGTCGTCGATCAGTACCTGGCTGCCGATCACTTTTTCATTGAATCTGCGTTTGACGCCGCCGAATGATTCAAGTCCGAGCTTAATCATGTTCACGTCTATCTCTTCATAGTGGCAGAGCGCAATGACCGCTAAGGAATTGAGGACATTGTGATGGCCGTATGCCGGGATGTAGAACGTATCGTAAAACGTATTGCGGACAAAGACGTCAAATGTCGTGCCTTCCGTATTTTTTACGATGTTTCTCGCTTGAAAATCGTTTTCTTCTCCCGTGCCGTAATAAACGACTGGCACATTGGCGTGAATTTTCGGCAGGTACTCGTCATCACCGCAGGCAATGATGCCTTTGTTGACTTGAAGCGCCATGTTTTGGAAAGCATCAAACACATCGTCAATGTTGGCGAAATAATCAGGGTGGTCAAAATCAATATTCGTCATAATCGCATAATCAGGCTGATAGCTTAAGAAATGACGGCGGTACTCGCAAGCTTCAAATACAAAGTATTCGCTGCTTTCATTTCCTCTGCCCGTCCCGTCCCCGATAAGAAACGAAGTCGGCTTCGCCTGCTGCATCACGTGTGCCAAGAGGCCCGTTGTGGACGTCTTGCCGTGTGCGCCCGTTACCGCGACACTTGTGTATTTTTTCATATATTCAGCTAAAAATTTATGATATCTGATGACAGGAATCCCTTCATCGAGCGCCTTTGCAATTTCCGGATGAGAATCAGGAAATGCGTTTCCGGCGATGACCGTTAAGCCGGGTTTGATGTTATCGGCGCTGAACGGATAGATCGGGATGTTTCTTTTTTCAAGGGCAGCCTGAGTGAAAATCTGCTTCTCGATATCCGATCCCTGCACCTGATACCCCGTATCATGCAGGATTTGAGCAAGCGGGCTCATACCTGTCCCTTTTATTCCAACAAAATGATAAACAGTCATAATCGTACCTCCAACAAACGTCTATCTGTTCCCCAGTATATGACGCTCATTTCATTTTGCGACCGCAGCGGGCGAAAAGCCCGCACAGCGGCGCTTCCATTTATTTTTACGTTATCGTCAGTATCTGTAACTTTCTTTTTGATTAAACCTGCCGCATGATATTTCAGCGCGTGACAGTGATGCAGTTTTGATGGTCCATCCACTATCATACCATGTTTGTGAGAAAAATGAACGATATTCTTATTCTTGAGAAATGTCAGCGGCCGTAATCAGTACTTCACGGGGTTTGCTGCCCTTCGCTTCTGAGATCATGCCTTCGGCTTCCATCATGTCAATCAGCCTCGCGGCGCGGTTATAACCGATTCTGAACCTTCTTTGAAGGCTTGAGGTGCTGGCGCTGTTTTGCTCCACGACGAATTGGCACGCCTCAGGAAACAGTTCATCTTCTTCCTTAAGGGCGGTTCCCTGCCTGATCAGTTCTTCCTGTTCAAACAAATAAGAAGGCGGCAGCTGCTTTCTGACATGAGAGACGACGCGGTCAATCTCTCTGTCGGATACAAAGTTGCCCTGCAGGCGCACCGGTTTTCCGGTACCGTTTTCCCAGTACAGCATGTCGCCTTTTCCGAGCAGCTTTTCCGCTCCCGCCATGTCGATGATCGTTCTGGAATCTACCTGGCTTGAGACGGAGAATGCAATCCTCGTCGGTATGTTCGCCTTGATCATTCCGGTAATGACATCGACAGACGGACGCTGTGTCGCGACAAGCAGATGAATGCCGCAGGCTCTCGCTTTCTGCGCGATTCTGGCAATGCTTTCTTCCACATCGTTCGGCGCGACCATCATTAAATCGGCAAGCTCATCAATGACCACTACGAGGTAAGGGAGCTTTTCGCCTGTCTTATGATCGGCCGTTAATTCATTAAAGCGTCCGATATCTCTCACACCCGAATGGGCAAACAGTTCATACCGCCGTTCCATCTCTTCCACAACCCATTTTAACGCGGCGGTCGCGGCTTTGGCGTCCGTGATGACGGGGCTGACCAAATGCGGTATTTGGTTATAAGGCGCAAGCTCGACCATTTTCGGATCAATCAGAAGCATTTTGACATCACTCGGATCCGCCTTATAAAGCAGACTGACCAAAATGGTATTGATGCAGACGCTTTTTCCCGATCCTGTCGCACCCGCTATCAACCCGTGCGGCATCTTTTTCAAATCAATGACGACCGGGTTTCCGGAAATATCGACACCGAGCGCGGCTGTAAGCGGAGACGGATTCGTCCTGAAAGCGGCGCTTCTGATCATCTGCCTTAAATCGACGACTTTGCTTACGCGGTTCGGAACTTCAATGCCGATCGTGTTTTTACCGGGGATCGGCGCCTCAATCCGAATATCCTTGGCAGACAGGCTCAGTTTAATATCATCTGCTAAGTTTGTAATTTTGTTTACTTTCACTCCGGGCTCAGGATGCACTTCAAAACGTGTGACGGACGGGCCTTGTGTGACATGAACGACTTGGGCGCGCACATTAAAGTTTTTCAGCGTAACGTTTAAAAGCTCGCGCTGTTCTTCAATCCACGATTGGTCGTCATGTCTTTGCGCCGGCGGTACGTCCAGAAGCGACAGATTCGGAAAGACATAGCTCGCTCCGCCCTCTGGCGTCTTCGCCTGCTTGTGTTTATCGCTTTTGAGCATCATGACGTTAAACGGAACATTGCGCTCTTTCGGCCGCTCCGCTTTTCTCACAGTCTGAGGCTGTCCGGGATGCTCCGTTTTTTCTTCGGCAGGCCGGGACGGGGCATCAGCCGTCTCAATGCTTGCTGGTTCAGGCGCGAGGTCTGAATGCCGGTCTGCTTCATTGTACTCAGGCTGACAGTCTGCTTCCTGTTTCGCGTCGGGTTCAGCTGATTCGGGCTTGTCTTCAGACTGCGGCTGAACTTCCTCATCGTATCCGGGTTCTGTGTATGTATACACCGGTTCTTCTGCGGTTTCAAAAGGCGGTGCTTTTTCCGGCTCAGGCTCCTGATGTTCCCCCTGCAGCGCCGCTTGTTCCTCTGTGTTTTCAGCCGTTCGGGATGCTTCATACTCAGGCTCTATTATAGGCTGCGGGCGGGTTTGTTCATGCTCTTGTTCTTCTGTAAAGCCGGCAGACTCCGCGCTTTCGGTGTGCTCCCGCTCTTCAGCCTGCTGCGGTTCTGGTGCTGCAAACACTTGCTCTTTTGCATTCTCAGCCTCGGTGTGAAGCTCCTCTTTTTTAACGGCCTGGATTTCTTCCGTTTCTTGTTTCGCAAACGGTTCTGGCCGGTCATTCGTCTGTTTTGTTATGCCGGATGTTGTGAAGACGGGCTCTTTTTCCGTTTCCTGACCGGATTTTGGCGGAACAAATTGCTCCTCTGACAGCAATGTTACGTTCTCTTCACGCCGCTTTTCGGAAATAGGCGCTTTTTTTATGCTGTGCTGAGATTGAAAGCCGTAAACCGGTGAAGGAATGGATGACGGTTTAAAGGGCTTTTTCACGGCATCAGGCTCTTTATGTGTATGCTGTTTCCGCTCGGTTTGCTCCTTCCCGGCGGCATAACCCCGGGACGGCTGGCGGCGTTCGTGCCTTTCCCGCTGTCTTTGGTTTTGCTCCGTTCGCTTATAGCCGTCCGGAACGACAGGGAAGCGGAAATTCCCTTTCGGATATTCGTAATATATTTTAGGATCTTCCATGCGCGTTAATTTGCCTTCTGGCTGATCCGGTATGTGCTGTTTCGGGATTTGGGCATGCGTGTTCGGTTCACGTTCATGCTCTTCTTCTTTTTCACCTAAAAATAAGTCAAAAAATTTATTCAGCCAACTCATGTTTAATCACTCTCTAACTCCCTTTTTAGTAGTCTGGGACGATATTTAGTATACCATTGCCGGGCGGTTCAGAAAAGATTAAGCTCCCAACTGAAGAAAGCCGTTAAGCAGGCCTGCTTAACGGCTTTCTCTCACATCATTCGATTCTGTGCGCTTATTTATGGGAGTTAGAATTGAAATGCTTCGCCGGCCTCGCGGCTGTCTTCAAGAACAAGAATCCCTTTTTCCGCCGGCGCATCCGGCAAAGCGAGTTCTTTCGCGGAGCAGATCATGCCGCTTGACGGAACGCCTCTTAATTCAGCGTCTTTAATCACAAGTCCGCTCGGCATTACCGCACCGACTTTAGCGACGACGACTTTTTGCCCTTTGTCCACGTTCGGCGCGCCGCAAACGATTTGAAGGGTTTCCTCTCCGACATTCACTTGGCAGATATTCAGTTTATCCGCATTCGGATGTTTTTCTTTCGATTCAACGTGACCGACAACAAATTTCGGAGAAAGGTCAACCGTCAGCGTTTCTGAAACGCCGTTTCTGTTCAGTATTTCATTCACATCCTGTACGAAAGTCTCAGACAAAGCGACGGGGCCGTTGTCTTCAATCTGTAAGTAAGAAGACACGTTAAAAATGTTAAAGCCCGTCGTTTCTTTTGTTTCTTTGTTAAAGATTCTGACGACATCGCCTTCTCTTTCATAGCCGATTTCTTCGCGTGCTGCATCTTTAAGAGAGATCAGAAGCGTATCTCCCACACCTTCTTTATTGTAAAAAGCGTTCATAAGAAAAATCCTTTCTAATCCTTTTTCGGCCGGCTTTTCGCCATGATAAACACAGGTTCCAGTCTGCCTTCATTATACAGAAATGAAAGGGCCGTAATCGGCACCGTGCCGCTTGCAAAGAAGCTCATGGACATTTGCCCTAAAATATCATAACCCGATTCATTTCGAATGTCAGCAAGTATTAATACATCCTGATGCGGGACGGAAATCGCCAATTCGCCTTCGGCGGCCTGCTTGTATTCATGAAGAATTGAATCATTGAGAATCCGGCTGGCGTCATAGCCGTCATTCGCCCTGAAAAAATAAAAATAATTGTCCGCAACCGTATCCTGTTTCACGACCGAAGGAAGAGAGCGGAGATTGAATGACGCCGTCTCCCTGATGCGTTCTTTTGTCCAGTTTTCTTTCTCGAGCATACGGCTGTCAATTAAGCGGTACGTCTTACCGAGATCAAGCGCGTAGTAGATTCTCGTTTCGGCCGTATGGTCATCATACACGAGCGGAATGCCGTCGCTCGTTTGATCGGGAAATGACGTGGAGCGGATGACCGGATAGATTCCGGCTTCCTTTCCGGACATCTCCTGGCCGCTGCCTTCCATCGCCTCCATCGCTTCTGACACATAGTAGACGATTTCGTCGATCGCTTCTTCTTTTTTCGTCTCCCATTTCGCAATGATCGGCGGGAGCTCCAATGTGATGCCTTTTTTGGTCGTTTGATCCTCAACACGGAGGGTGTCTTTTTCTCTGTCAAAAAAGAAGGATCGGTTCTCGTGCTGCAGGCGCTGTTTTAATAAATCCGCCAGCTTCCTTGACGTCATTTTCAAAGCCCGTGGCCTCCTTTATGCTTTAGCAAGGGAATCGGTTAAAAATTGCTCAATTTCTTCTTTCGTTTTACGGTCTTTGCTGACGAAGCGGTTCACTTCTTTTCCTCCGTTAAACACAACAAAGCTCGGAATGCCGTAAATTTCCCATTCCGCGCATGTATCAATAAATTGATCGCGGTCTACGTAGTAATAAGTGAATTCAGGAAAGTCCGCTTCCAGCTCAGGGAGAAACGGCTCCACAAAGCGGCAGTCCGGGCACCAATCCGCTGAAAACATAAATACCGCCCAATCGTCTTGTACCGCTTTTTGCAATTCTTCCGTGCTTTCAATCTTTTTCATTGTCATTCCTCCATCTGGATTATGAGTTTTTTATATGCTGATGTTTGTCCAATTGGATCATACCAGACTGTTTACGGCAAGACCAACTATATGCAATATCATTATCATATTTCATTTGCATTATCAAGCAAGTTTCGTTTACCATTTTGCTTGTAGCCGTACGAAAATCTGAATATGTACATAAGGAGGGGCAAAAGATGCAGTTTGTCGTGTATTTAGCCGGTGAAATCCACAGTGATTGGCGGGATGAAATCAAACAAAAAGCAAAAGCGCTGAACCTGCCGATTACGTTTGTCGGCCCGATGGAAAACCATGAACGCTCAGACAATATCGGAGAAGAGATTATGGGCGTGCAGCCCGATTCTGTTTTAAAAGACGCCAGAGCTTCTGATATCAACAATTTCCGTACAGAGGTGCTGATGGAAAAAGCCGATTTTGTGATCGCCCTGTTTGGCGAGAAATATAAACAGTGGAATACCGCGATGGATGCTTCTTATGCCGTCGCAAAAGGAAAGCCGCTCATTCTCATCCGTCCGAAAGAACTTCATCATCCGCTGAAAGAGCTTTCCGGAAAAGCGAATATCACGGTCGAAACCGTAAATCAAGCGATGAAAGCACTTTCTTATTTATTTGAAACAGAATAAGCAGGCCGCCTTTATGCGGTCCTGCTTACCTAAACTCACCACTTCAGTATGAATCAGTTCAAGAGGAAATTTTATGTTTGTCTTTTTTGTCATAATCATACCTCCTTGCAGAACAAATAAAAAATGCAAATGACTCGACTTTTGTGAAATCGCTGCTCATCTCAATGCTTGCAGCATGTTTTTGATTTAAAAACGTTTATCATTGCAATAAAGATTCGTGGTTGTTTATTTGGATTGGAACCATTTTGATAATAATATTGAAAAATAATATGTGTTACCTAATTCTATTTTCAATACGCTTTAATGAACTGTCTCGATCACGCGGCTTAAAACAGAATGTAAAAACAGCAGTCAATAAGTATTCAAAGGGACTTATTGACTGCTTATTTTTTTACACATTTTCTCTGATCGTTTCGACCGTCTGTTTGTCACTCGCCATGACCAGCTTAATGAGCATTTCTTTCGCCGCGGCATAATCATCGACATGGATGATAGCGGCATTTGTATGAATGTATCTTGAACAAATGCCGATGACGGCAGACGGAACCCCGCTGTTTGATATGTGGACGCGTCCGGCATCCGTTCCTCCGCCTGAAGCGAAATATTGATAAGGGATATTGTGCGTTTCCGCCATATCAAGGACGAACTCTCTCATCCCGCGGTGCATGACCGTCGTTCTATCGAGAATGCGGAGCAGCACCCCCTCGCCGAGACGGCCGAACAGCTCCTTATCCCCGCTCATATCATTTGCCGGGCTGGCATCAAGCGCGAAGAAGAGATCAGGCTGAATCATGTTGGCCGCTGTCTGCGCCCCTCTCAAGCCGACTTCCTCCTGAACGGTGGCCCCGGCGTAAAGATTGTTCGGCAGGTCTTTTCCGTGCAGCTCTTTTAATAGTTCAATGCTTAACCCGCAGCCGTAGCGGTTATCCCACGCTTTGGACAATATTTTCTTCTCGTTGGCCATCGGGGTGAACGGGCAGACCGGCACGACCTGCTGTCCCGGTCTGATCCCCATTTTGACCGCGTCCTCTCTGTCATCGGCACCGATATCAATCATCATATTTTTGATCTCCATCGGCTTTGCGCGCTGGGCATCCGTTAAAATGTGGGGCGGGATGCTTGAGATGACGCCGATAATCGGTCCGTTATCCGTCTGCACCTCGACGCGCTGGGCAAGCAGCACCTGGCTCCACCAGCCGCCGAGCGTCTGAAATCTCAGCATGCCGTTATCCGTAATCTGTGTCACCATAAACCCGACTTCGTCCATATGCCCGGCTACCATAACGGTCGGCGCATCTTCAGCGCCGCGCCTTACTCCGAAAACACTTCCGAGTCTGTCCTGCACGATGTCATCCGCATATTTCGCAAGCTCCCGTTTCATAAAGGAGCGGACCTGATGTTCATTTCCCGGTGCACCGGGAAGCTGCGTCAGCGTCCGGAAAAGCGTTTTCGTTTCCTCATTCATATTTTCCCCTCATTTCTATGTAATGCTTTTATTTTATTAGAAAAACAACTGTTTTCCAAGCGCTCAGATTGAATGGGCTGTAAAACCGCCGCTTTACTTAACACCGTCTGGCATCTTCTGTATAATAAAAACTACGACATAATTGGAGGTGCTTCATATTGAAATTACGTCATTTTCTCTTAGGTGCAGGAGTCGGATTATGCGCTGCCATCGCAGTGAAAAAGTATGCGATGAAACCTTATATCTCTTCAGAAAAAGCGCTCCGTATCGTGAAAGCGGCTTTTAAACAGCGCGGGCCGATAGACGGATCATGGATTTACACAGAGCCCGAGCCCTACCAGGTAAACGGAGAAACCATCCAGGTATACAAAACCGGCGTGACACGTTCGGCATTCGGCGAACTGGAGCAATATGAAGTTATGGTTAATGCAAAAACAGGCCAGATTGTCGATGTCATTGATTCTGTCGCCTCATAATTCGGACAAGCAAAAAATAAAGCCCAAAACCATCAGCGTTTTGGGCTTTATTCGGTTACATCGGCCGAATTCGTTTATATACGGGGTTCCACATCGCGTCCTGCACCGCTTGGATCAGATCCTCGGGTTCCGTTTCCGCTACACCGTCCTGAATCGCAGCTTTAGCTACGGCTACCGCCACTGTTGCCGATACCGTCCTGAGATCCTCCACTTTCGGAAGCATCGGCGCTCCCGGCTTGCCGACGTCCACCATACCGGCGATGGCATTCGCGCAGGCAACGAACATATTGTCCGTAATGAGCCTTGCTTTTGTCACAATCGTGCCGAGTCCGAGTCCCGGGAATACGAGCGCGTTGTTCGCCTGTCCGATATGGTAGGTAACGCCGTTATACGCAACAGGCGGGAACGGACTTCCCGTTGTGACAAGCGCGCGGCCTTCCGTCCATTTAATTAAATCTTCAGGTTTTGCTTCTGATAATGTCGTCGGATTTGACATCGGCAAAATAGCCGGCCGTTTGACATGTGAGGCCATTTCTTTGACGATTTCTTCCGTAAATGCGCCTGAGACGGTGGATGTGCCGATCAGGATCGTCGGCTTGGCCTGACGCACCGTCTCCGCCAGATCAATTGATCCGCCTTCACCGCTGCGGCCGTACTCTTTCACTTCATCAGCAGGGCGGGCGTACGGAACCTGAAAATCACGCAAATCCTTCATATCATCCGTTAACAATCCGTTTCTGTCGATACACCAAAAGCGGCTGTATGATTCTTCTTCGCTTAATCCGTCATGCACCATAGCTTCGCGCAGCTGCTCAGCAATTCCGATACCGGCCGTTCCCGCGCCGAAGACGACGACTTTATGCTCTTTTAAAGGCACTTTTGACGCTTTCGCACACGCTAAAACAGCTGCAAGCGACACCGCGCCCGTTCCTTGAATGTCATCGTTAAACGTACAGACTTTATCTTTATACCGTTTTAATATGCCGCGGGCGTTAGCCGTACCGAAATCCTCCCAATGAAGCAGCGCATTCGGGAATGTTTCCCGGGCAAGCGAGACATACTCATCAATAAAGCGGTCATATTTCTCGCCGCGCACTCTTGAATGCTGGTTTCCGACGTACAGCGGGTCATTTAAGAGGCTTTCTTGATTTGTCCCGGCATCTAATACGACCGCAAGCACTCGTGACGGATCAATTCCGGCCGCCGCCGTATACACCGCGAGTTTTCCGACAGAAATGGCGATGCCGCCGACGCCCCAGTCACCGATTCCCAGAATACCCTCCGCATCTGTGGCAACGATTAAGTCAATGTTTTCATTTTTTCCGAACTGCTGAAATGCGGCGCGCATTCCTTCAGGGTCATCTATTGACAAATACAGACCGCGGGGTTTTCTGTACTCGTGGCTGTAACGCTGGATCGCGGTGCCGACGGTCGGCGTATATACGATCGGCAGCATTTCGCCTAAATGATCATTTAACAGCCTGTAAAATAATGTTTCATTCCGATCATGGAGAGCGGTCAAGTAGACATTTTTGCTCAGCTCATCAGGCTGCGAACTGAATTGTTCGTAGGCCCGCCTCGCCTGCTCTTCGATTGTCAATACTTTCGGCGGCAGAAATCCTTCGAGCCCGAGTTCCTTTCTTTCCTCCTGTGTAAAGGCCACCCCTTTATTTAAAAACGGCGTAGAAAGCACTTCTAATCCGCGCAGAGTTGTTTTGATTTCTCCATCTTTCGTCACTTGAAATTGATTCACCTGTCTCTTCCTTTCAAAGCAATTTGTCTTAGGTTTGCTTTTATTCCCGAAATTCATACAGGTAAATCATTGATCCGCCTATTTTTTCTCCCGTCTGACAGATGCAGCCACTTCGCCGTCTTCTCCCCATTTTACCGCTCTGTAAATCGCGTCGTGATAGAAAATCAGCCAGGCGTCTTTTTCTGCCGCGAACGTCTGCCATTTCTGCTTTTGCGGAATAGAGGTCATCGGATAATCATCATATGCCAGCACCCATAGCGGATTTTTATGCGCATTCGTCGGCATCAGGTCGGCAAAATGCACAGCCGTCTCCCCGCCGTCTTGTAAGACGATGACGCTGTGGCCGTCGCTGTGGCCGCCGGTGTGGTGCATCGTAATGCCTTCTGTCAGCTGATACTCGTTCTCAAAGGTTTCGACCTGATCTTGTACCGCCTCCCAATTTTCTCTCCAATATGTATTTTTCGATCTGATATTAGGGTTTCTCATTTCGCGCCACTCTGTTGCAGAAGTGATAATGCGGGCATTCGGGAAAACAGAGACAAGCTCCTCTCCGCTGTATTCCGTCAAGCCGCATGCATGGTCAAAATGAAGATGGGTCATCGCCGCAATATGAATGTCCTCACAGGAAAGCCCGAGTTCACGAAGAGAGTGTTTTAAATTTGATTCCTGTGTTACACCGTAATTCCTTTTTTGTTTATCAGAAAATTTCCCTCTGCCGATACCCGCGTCAACCAATAGATTCAGGCCGTTTTTTCTGATCAGAATCGGGTCTGTTCTTAATTCAATCTGGTTTTTGTCATTTACGGGGTATTTTCTCGACCATAAAGGCTTCGGGACAACGCCGAACATCGCTCCGCCGTCCATATGCGTTACACCGCCGTCCAGCCATGTTAATGAAATATTCCCAATATTCAATGTCTCCATCTTGATCCCTCCTGATGTAATGGTAGCAAATGGCGGCATAAAAAAACAGACTCGCATCAGAGTCTGTCTTTTGTTCTCCATTCAACTTCGGCCCGGTAAATCGGCTGGCCGAGCGCGGAGAATTTTTCTTCGTATTCTGTCATAATATTGCCCTTCGGATCGCTGTTGTGCAGATCAAGACTGACTTCCGTCAGAAGCAGGCCGTATTCGGAAAAGCTTTTCAGAGAGTATTCGAATAAACCGCGGTTATCGGTTTTGAAATGAATCTCACCTGTTTCGCCCATCACTTCTTCGTATTTTTTCAAGAACGTTTTAAATGTTAAACGGCGCTTTTCGTGACGGTTTTTCGGCCACGGGTCAGAAAAGTTTAAATATACGCGCTTGATTTCTCCCCGTTCAAATACGTCATTCAGTGTTTCCGCGTCTATATTTAACAAACGGACATTGTGAGCCCCGCTGTCCTTAACTTTTTGGACGGCAGTGACGATGACGCTTTTAAACAGTTCGATCCCGATATAGTTGATATCCGGATTCTGCTTGGCCATTCCAGAAATGAACTGCCCTTTTCCCGTACCGACTTCAATATGGATCGGGTTGTCATTGCCAAAGACCGTGTTCCACCGCCCTTTATACTGGGCCGGATCACTGATGGCGATGTCAGCGTTTTCTGCCAGAAAATCATTCGCCCAAGGTTTATGGCGCATTCTCATATGATTGACACCTCTATCTATAATTTCGAGTAACAACATACCATGAAACATAAAGAGCCGCAAGCGCCTTTTAAAGGCGCCGGCTGCATAAAAAAAGAGGCTCCCCCGGTCCGGAACACTCATGTGATGCATAAAACCGCACCGCTTTGCACAATGTATGACACAGAAAGGATGTGTATATGAATCATGGGCTTAACAAGCGAACATCAGGTCCGGTTATTAAAGGACATATTGGCCGACCATCAATTGGATTGCTGCGGCACGGTTGCCGAGTATGAACAGCTGGAGCGCGTCATCAAATCACTGATGGCCAACACCGGGCTTGATTCAAATATAAAAAACGTGCTCGAGGATGTCTACCGCTACAGCCAGTCCGGCATCACGGCCGATTCCATCGACACGCATATTCAGGAGCACCAAAACCATTTGTCCCAATGGGTGGAGCAGATGGATTCGTACTCCTGACTACTTGACAATCCGCTTCATCAGGGCATGAAGCTCTTCCATGGCATCATGATACGCTTTGTCGTTTCCTTTTGATTTGTGCCAGGCGATGAAGGTGATGGTCTCCGATAACATGTACCACGCCATCCGCAGCCGAAGCCCTTCCGTGAGCTTCATGCCGTACATCCCAAGCCAGCTGTCCCACGCTGGCTCTTCGACGTAATGATACAATAAAGGGCCGAGATCCATGGCCGGATCGGCTATCATGGCGCCGTCCCAATCTATTAAATACAGCTGGTTGTCTTCTGACAGAAGCCAGTTATTATGATTCACATCACAATGGCAAACGACTTTTTCACCGAATTGCACCTGATCCACATGAGCTTCCAAATAAGCAAGGCCTTCCTGAATAAGCGGCGAAAATTGCCGCACGGCAAAGACGGCCTGCTTCAGCTGCGACAAAAGGGCGCCCGGATCAAGCGGTTCTTTTCCCAATCTTTTCAGCATGTCGAGCAAAGCTTTTGATGTGTGGATTTTGCGGAGCAGCTCAGCCACCGGGCGTCCGCTCATATCCTTTGCCTTCAGCTCCCTGCCCGCCATCCAATGCTGAGCCGTAATGACGTCTCCGTTTTCCATCCGTTTTGTCCAAACCAGCTTCGGAACAATGCCTTCGGCGGATAACACGGCTAAAAAGGGCGAGCTATTACGTTTTAAAAAAAGCTGTTGGCCGTTATGTTTCGCATAATATGCATCTCCTGTAGCTCCTCCGGCGGGGAAGATCTCCCAATCGCTACCTAGTAATTGTCCCAACCAGTTCATATCAATGTTCAACCCATCATTTCTTAAAATATTTTAGAATAGGCCTCCAGCCTTTCTCTATTGGCGGAGCGGCCTGTCATAAACAATTTCATGAGAATAAAAAAGACAGCTATTGAGAGTCTCATATGCTAATCAATAGCCGTCCTATAAATTTTAGCGCTACAGCACAAACTTCGTCAAGCAAAACTAGCAAGAACACCTGTGAATTCTGAAGATTTATGCCGCGAACCGCTCTTTTCCGTGAAACATTTGACGGGTTTCATTTGTTTATTATGTTTTTATTTTCAACGGCGCGCCGCCCGGCATAAGCCGAAACGGTGTCGTTCCGATCAGCTCGCCGTCAGCGTGAAACGGAATTTTCCCATCTGTTTCAAAAACGAATTCCTTCCCCTTTATCATCGTCACTCCGTCCATTTTGATATGCCGGCCGAAGCTCATCGCCCATAAAAAACGATACAGCGAAAAAAAGGACAGGTTTTCTGCAATGACAATATCAAAATGGTTTTGACGGGGATTTGCTGAAGGCGCCGCTTTCATGCCGCCTCCGTAATAAGGGTGATTAGCCGCAATGACAAACCAGACATTGCGGAATTCACGCTTCTGGCCGTCTGCCGTGCAAACAAATCTGAACGGCTGAAACCCCGAGGCCGTATGTAAATGCGCGAGCGGGTAAATCACAAAGCCGAGACGCAAAAACCGAAGAACGCGCGAAAACGGAAAATTCGCGGCTGCCTTCAAAACTGAGGCATCGAAGCCGACAGACAGGTGGTTAATAAAATAAAGTGATTGCGCTTTGTCATGAAAAAAGTTGATGTTTCCCGCAAAAAATTTCCGTGTGAGCGGGCGGTGCAGACTTTTGATTTCTTGGAGGAGCGCCGACTTCTTAATACCGAGCCCTTTGGAAAAGTCATTGTACGAACCGGCGGGCACAAAGGTCAGCTCAATCTGATCCGTTCCTTTCAGTCCGTTAATGACTTCATGCATCGTCCCGTCACCGCCGATGACGAACAGCCGCTTAAGCTTATGATCCTGCATCATTGAAATCTGCCTCGCCAGCACCTCCGCATGTCCGGGATGCCCGGTCAAAAAAGAGCGGTGGCTGACCCCGCGCCTGGTCAGCTCTTTTTGAACTGATTTCCAGACACGCCGGCCCCGCCCGCCTCCTGAGACCGGATTAATAATAAAAAACCATTGACTCATCGTTTGTTTTCACCTGCTTCATAGATGAAGAGACAGCCGGCAAACGTCCGCTTTAATCAAGCCATTCCTGTCTCCGGCTTGAATCGCTCAAGCCGTAAGACAAAAGGGCCTTCGCAGCCTTCAGCTGGTGGTGCTTGATCGGCGCCGTATTTTTCTGCTGCTTTTCCAGCCACCCTGCGGCAGTCCGTTTATCAGCTATTTCCAGCCCATACGGCGGCTCCGGGTAATCAATATAAGACGTTCTGCTGAGCAAAAGCTTCCGCACGGGAATGTCGGCCTGCTTTTCTTTTATGATTTGCGAAACGACCGAGCCCGTCCGTTGCAGGCTGAGAGACGGATTCAATACTTGGCGCGTGCTGCCGGAGCCTCTTTCTTCCCAAAAACGATGTTTTGATCCGATATATACACTGTCCTCTTCCGCTTCCATAAAAGCGGCGCAGAAAATCTCCAGCGGCGAGATAATGATGATGCTCAGTTCGACGGACGCCTGCTGAATTTGCAGAACCGGATGATACATCACAAAATAGGAATCGGGCAGCTTTTGAGCCAGCATTTTTAACATCCTGTCCCTTTTGACCGCCTGCGAAAGCTCAGACTTTTGAGAAAGCGTGGAGCTCGCCCATTTTAATTGAAAGTCATACAGCTGATCTTTGAAAAAAGGCGCGAGCTCAGACTTTTGAGACGGAAGATTCCCGAACAGCGCCTCTTCTCCCTCCGGTTCATCAAACCATTGGTGCCTCTTTTCATTTATATCGGCCGTATTTTCTTCTTTTCTCTTTTTTAAGGAAAATTTTTTCCTGGCCGGCGCTTGACCGGTTTCCCCGCCGGCAGCCGTTTCCGTTTCCGTTTCTTCCGTTATCCGGTCAAACGCTTCAAGAAGCGCCTCCCAGCGTTCTTTCTTCAGCCGGATAAACTGGTTCATATAATGGTATGGATCAAGTTCATATCTGGATATGCAGTCGTGAATTTTGATGATCTGTGCCATGTGATTTCTCCACTCCGAATATTTGTTTATGTCAATTGAAACTGTGCGATTTCTTCGTATTTAGGCGACCGGTCAAGATGGGTCTGAAACAGGGAAAACCGGCTGACGGCACTTTGCACCCTGCCGCTTTCAAACGGCATATCGTCAGGAAACGGCCGGTCTCCCGCCCACTTCCGCGCCATCGTCATATGAGGGTGATACGGCCGTTTTTCCACTTGAAAACCGGCTTTCAAAACAGCCTGTTTTGTTTTTTCCCGCAAATCAAAGAGCAGTTCATTCCGTTCGGGCTCAAGGTGAAGCACTCTCGGCTGTCTGCGGTCGCCGAAAATATCCAGATGCTGAAACTGTACGGTAAACGGCTGCGCTGCCGACGCAGCATCTGCGAGCAGAGACGATAATTTCGCAAGCCGTTCTTCATCCGCGGCTCCGAGAAAAATGAGTGTAATATGATAGTCATGCGGGTGCACCCATTTTTTGAATGATAACGCCGGCTCCTTTTTGGCTGCTTCCCAAATCGGTTCAGCAATATCAGCCGGAATCGGAATGCCGATAAAATAATGCGGCAATGAAGCTTTCATACGAGGATCTCCCCCTCTTTGGTTATGGTGTTATTATAAAACGGATAAGCGGAGAGGAGAACCCTGTCCGCTCATTATGATAGGATATTATGTACCGAACGTTTTATACAGAAAGGAATGAGCCGGCCTTGAAAATCGTAAACAGCACGGCGGAGCTGATCGGCGGCACACCGATCGTAAAGCTCAATCGCCTTCAGCCAGAACATGCAGCACAGGTCTATTTAAAATTAGAATCGTTTAACCCGAGCGGCAGTGTCAAAGACAGAGCGGCTTTCAATATGATCATTGAAGCGGAAAACAGCGGGCATTTAAAACCCGGCTCTGTCATCATCGAACCGACAAGCGGCAACACAGGCATCGGCCTGGCGATGAACGCGGCGGCGCGCGGCTACAAGGCAATCCTCGTCATGCCTGACACGATGACGAAAGAACGCATCAACCTCCTGAAAGCGTACGGCGCGGAGGTTGTGTTAACACCGGGGGCGGAAAGAATGCCCGGCAGCATCAAAAAAGCGAAAGAACTCGCCGAACAGATTCCGGGAAGTTTTATCCCGATGCAATTCGATAACGGCGCAAATCCAGATGCCCACCGAAAAACGACAGCCATTGAAATCTATCAGGCCGTTCAGCAGCTCAACAGACCGCTCGGTGCTTTTGTGGCAACGGCGGGAACGGGCGGAACCATTACCGGAACCGGAGAAACGCTGAAAGAGCTTTTTCCGGATATGCTTGTTCATGTCGCCGAGCCTGCGGGATCCCCCGTCCTGTCTGGCGGAAAACCCGGCGCTCATAAGCTTGTCGGGACAAGCCCCGGATTTATTCCCGGCATACTGAATCAGGACGTTTACGATGAAATCATGAAAATATCTGATGAAGATGCGTATACGACAACACGGCGTCTGGCCCGGGAAGAAGGCATACTCGTCGGCCCGTCTTCAGGCGCCGCCTGCTTCGCCGCCATTGAAACCGCCAAACGCCTCCCTTCCGAACAGATCGTCATCTGTATGACGGCCGATACGGGAGAACGTTATTTATCAACGGATTTATGGTCATTTGAATGAAAAAAGGGATGCCGCTTTCGGCGTCCCTTTTTATTATCACTTGGCAAGCTCATAAATGGCTTCGGCATATAAAGCCGTTGACCTGAGAAGGTCATCGATTTCAATGTACTCATCCTTTTGATGCGCGCTGTCAGGCCGGCCGGGGAACAGCGGCCCGAACGCGACGCCCGCCGAAAGGGATCTCGCATACGTTCCTCCGCCGATTGAAATCAGATCCGCTTTCTTTCCCGTTTGTCCTTCGTAAACCTTTTGAAGCGTCTTTACGAGCGGATGATCGGCAGAAACGTGGTGCGGTTTGCTGTCTTTAAATTCTTCAAGCCGGAATTCTTCAGCAGACGTAAAAGCATCACGGATGACTTTGCTGTCTGAAGTGACGGGATAACGGATGTTGATGCCGAGTTCTCCTTCCTCACACTTTCTGTATGTAAAGGTGCCGACATTCAATGTAAGCTCTCCGCTGATGTCATCCCTGCAATCAATTTTCAGCTTTTTGCCTCGTGTATCATTTGAAAAATAGTCACTGACGGTTTTGACAAAGCGCTTTCCGGCTCCATCCAGCTCTGTTCCGTTAAGGCATTCAGCAAGCTTTAAGCCGGCATTGACACCATTATCCGGTTCCATCGCGTGGCATGATTTTCCGTACACCCGAAGCGTCAGTTTTCCATTTTCCGAAACTGCTTCACCTTGTGTTTTTGACTGCTCAAGCCATTTGCTGAAATATGCGTGCACGGCATCAAGACCGTTCCCTTCAATAACCGCTTCAGCCGCATCCGGCACCATGTTCAAGCGCAGTCCTGAACGGAATGACAGAAGCACGTTTTTTGCGTCTTTGTCAGAAGCGCTTTTTACAATGCGCAGTGACGCATCTATAATTCCTTTT
Organism: Bacillus sp. jun7; assembly: GCF_051034795.1. Taxonomy (NCBI): domain Bacteria; kingdom Bacillati; phylum Bacillota; class Bacilli; order Caryophanales; family Bacillaceae; genus Bacillus; species Bacillus sp. jun7. Next base: position 3,450,764 of record NZ_CP093219.1, on the reverse strand, counting down.
TCCGCGTTAATGATCGGAAAATCTGCGTCAGGAGCAAAGCCGATGTCAGGCATTTTTTCGTGTTTGAAGTAGTGATCCACGCATCTCCAATCACTTTCTTCATCCGTTCCGATGATGATTCTCACGCGTTTGGATAAAGGGAGCTGCATGTCTTTGACGATTTTCAGCGCATAAAACGCCGCCATTGTCGGCCCTTTATCATCAATGGCGCCTCTGGCATATATCCGGCCATCCCTGATATCGGCTGAAAACGGATCGCTCGTCCAGCCGTCTCCGGGCGGAACGACATCGACGTGGCACAAAACGCCGACGATTTCGTCACCCGTTCCCCATTCAATATGGCCCGCATAGCCGTCAAGATTCTTTACGGTGAAGCCTTCTTTTTTACCGAATTCCAGCAGTGACGTCAGGCTGGCATTGACGCCTTCTCCAAACGGCCGGCCGGGACCGGCTGTTGATTCGTCCATTACGCTGTTGATCTGCAAAAACTTCTGCGTGTCACGGATCAGATCTTCTTTGTTTCTGATGACTTCAACTTCCCAGTTCATCACAAATCCCCTTTCTTGATAAAGACTTGCAAAATGTCGATAAAACGAATAATATAGATGATGTTTTGAAAAAATGTTCGTCATTGGAGGTACTTATGTTTCATCTCGACAAGCATCAAACGACAATAAAAAGAGAAATTACCGCGGGATTGACCACCTTTTTCACAATGGTGTATATCATTGTCGTCAATCCGGTGATCCTTTCCAATGCGGGAATTCCGTTTGACCAGGTGTTCACCGCGACGATTATCGCTTCCATTGTCGGAACTTTATGGATGGCTCTCGCTGCGAATTTTCCGATCGCCATTGCCCCCGGCATGGGCTTAAACGCGTATCTCGCCTTTCACGTTGTCGGCACAGGCAGCGGCATTACGTATCAGACGGCTTTCAGCGCCGTTTTTATCGCGGGAGTCATCTTTATTATTTTATCGTTAACGCCTTTAAGAAAACAACTTATAGAAGCGATTCCGGACAATTTAAAATACGGAATTACGACCGGCATCGGCTTATTTATCGCTTTTATCGGCTTACGCCAATCCGGAATCATCACGGCTGATAAATCCAATCTGGTCGCACTCGGCGATCTTCATTCGCCCGCCGTCATTTTAACGCTTATCGGACTTATCATCAGTATCGTGCTGATGGTGCTGAATGTAAACGGGGCTCTGTTCATCGGAATGGCGCTGACCGCCGTCATTGCCTTTTTGACCGGACAGATCCATTTTGCGAAAGGGTTCGTTTCATTCCCGCGCCTGCCGGAGGGGCTTTTGATCACAAATCCGTTCGGTGCCCTCGGGGATGTCGTGCATCACGGTCTGTACGCCGTTGTGTTTTCTTTTCTTCTCGTTACGATTTTTGACACGACCGGCACCATGATCGGTGTCGCCGAACAGGCGGGATTGATCAAAAACAATCAGCTGCCGAATGCCAGAAGAGCGCTGTTGGCTGATTCGACAGCTACGACGGTCGGAAGCATCTTCGGCACCAGCCCGACGACCGCGTTCGTTGAATCTTCAGCAGGTGTGGCCGCCGGCGGAAGAACGGGTCTGACGGCGCTGACGATTGCCGTTATGTTTGCCGTTTCCATGTTTTTCAGCCCGCTTGTCAGCGTCTTATCGGAAGTGTCCGCGATTACGTCACCGGCTCTGATTATTGTCGGCAGCCTGATGATGGGTGCTGTGTCGAATATCCGCTGGAATGAGCTTGACGAAGCGTTCCCGGCCTTTCTCGTCATTTTGGCAATGCCTTTAACGTCCAGTATTTCAACCGGAATCGCTCTCGGCTTCATTTCATATCCGCTTGTTAAAGCAGCTAAGAAAAAATGGCGCGAAATCCATCCTCTAGTCCTCATCTTCGCCGTGCTGTTTTTTATTCAGCTTTTTATTTTGAACGGACATTAAGAAAAATCCCTTTCCTTTTCGGAAAGGGATTTTTACATATAAAGAACGGAAAGAATCGCGGCAATGAGACACCAGGCGGAACAGATAATTTGAATGACGGTTAATGCGCTGTTTCGCGCCCGGAAATAGTCATCGCTGTCTCTCTTGATACCGCTTAAAACCGGTTTATCCGTGATCCGGTCAAATAAAAGTGACGCGGCATAGCGGCTGACGATCGCAAATAAAATAAGGACTGCCGGCTTCACTAAGAGCGGAAGAACGAGAATAAGAGCCGTAAAAGCCGCGGTTAAAAGGTAAAGCTGCCGGAGATACCCGCCGTTTCGGATCAGCACTTTAAAGAACAATTCTTTCCACGCCGTATACGCCGACCGTTTTGTAAAGATGTGCTTTGAGCCGGGATATAAAAACGGCTTGTTCCGCCCTTTATTTTTACCATTCGGGAGCTGCACATCATGGCTGAGCATCAAAACAGAGGCCGCGAATGAAAGCTTCCGCCTGTTCTCCTCAAGCACTTCTTCCTCAAAGGCTGATAATGTCTCCGTCCCTTTCCAAGTCAAAAAAGCGGAGCAGATGAACAATATACATCCCGCCGGCCAAAGCCAATACCATTCGGCGGCAAAGGCGATCATAAAAAACGCACCCGCCATCAGAACCATCACTTTCAGCCAGCCCGCCGCCTGATTCCCGAATGTCCGCCTGCTGTTTTTTCTGTGCCGGTGCACCGCTAATATCGCGGTATGGAAGCCGAACAGACAGCAAAACATACCTGAATATGCCGGTAAGGTACAGTCACCGTACTGGCGCCATAAGGGAAATAACAATACGGCAAGCGCACCCCATTTGATAAGGGAAAGGAACATCGAATACAAAAGCGCGTACCGTTTCAGCTTTTGCATCAGATGTTTTGCATGCACCAAAAACACGTGATCCGCTTCCAGCAAAAAGGTATGAATAAAACCCGTGCACAACAGCAGGGCACTGAATACATACAGCCAGCCCCATCCTAATACTCCTGCCGCTCCACTAAGAAGCCCCCTGCCGTTCAGCCATTCAGCATATTGATAAACGGCAAATGCGGCAGCGGGAAGAACGATATACAGCGCGACCGTCCAATCAATGACCGTCTGAAACACCTTCCATTGATACCGCCAATAATGAAACAGCCTTTGAAAAAACAAAGCCCGCCCGGTCATCGCTGACTGCTCCGAACCGCTGAATAAAAGCAATCCAGCAGTGAACGGCTCCCCGTTTTTTCCTGAAGCTCCTCTAATGTGCCTTGAAGAAGCAGAGCGCCCTGATCCAGCAAATAAAATCGGTCGCAGATTTTTTCCGCCGTATCCAGAACATGCGTGCACATCAAAATCCCCGCGCCCCTTTCTTTCTCAGCAATCAGCATGTCGGTAAACAGCTTTGTTGAGATCGGATCAAGTCCGATAAAAGGCTCATCAATGATGTAAATATCCGGCTTCGCCAAAAATGCCTGTATAAGCATCAGCTTTTGCTGCATCCCTTTTGAAAAACCGGAAGGCAAATCATGTTTTACAGACGTCAGCGAAAACTCTTCAAGCAGCCGCCCTGCCCGCTCACGGCACTCTTCCCCTTCTATACCCCGCAATGACCCGGTCAGCTCGAGGTGCTCCCAAAGTGTCAGTTCATCGTAAAAACTCGGACGCTCCGGTATGTAAGCATAAGACGAATCATTCCACTCAATACCGCCTTCAATATCCCGGGACAGCCCGAGAACCGCCTTTATCACTGTACTTTTCCCCGCGCCGTTCGCTCCGATTAAACCGGCAATTTCACCAGCGTTGACTGACAGAGATACATCAGAAATCACCTTCGGCCTGTCAGCATAACCGGCGCAGACAATGTTTGCATTCAATAATTCTCCCAAACTTCTCACTCCCCCGTTTTCATACGGACATGTATAAAAAAAGTTTCAGTTTCCATAATAATAAAAGCGGGCCGGACATAGTAATGCACCAAGGCTGTACCCATTTGAAAAAATTACCTGCGCTTATTCCTAGATTCATGTCGTCCATATCGTGTATAATGGAGGCAGTTAAAAGAGAAAAAACAGAATGTCATCCTTTGTTGCTTATTCGTACGAAGTTTTAGAGTCGAAAGTTGTGGTATATCAAGTCCATCCGATCTTATGATAGGGAGTGGTTTTTTGAAACCTTCAACAAATCGTATGCTGACTCGGATTAAATCAGTTTACATGTTCATCCAGGAAAAAGGCCTTGTGACAACACAGGAACTGGTTGATGAATTCGGCATTACACCTAGAACCATTCAGCGAGACTTAAATGTGTTAGCATACAATGATCTTGTTCATAGTCCTAGCCGAGGCAAGTGGGAGACAACACGAAAAAAAGTGAAAATTACATCTTAAGCGAACAATTACATAAGGCCCTTTTCGGCCTGACATGCTGCAAGGCAAAGCAGCGTCTTTGCCTTGTTTTTTGTTCCTCTATATAAAAAGCCCAAAACAAATCTGTTTTGGGCTTTTCTGATATCGATTACACTTCAGCGCCTCTCAGCGTTTCGAGCTCCTCTTCAGTCAGCTCGCGGAATTCTCCCGGTTTAAGATCCGGGTCAAGAGAAACAGCCCCCATCGAAAGCCGCTTCAAATAAGCCACTTCATTTCCGACAGCCTTTGCCATCAGCTTCACCTGATGATATTTGCCTTCTGTAATGGTCAAGTGTATCACCGTTTCATCCGGGCTTTCTGTAATAATTTCAACGGCTGCCGGCTTCGTCTTATAGCCTCCTTCAATGACGACGCCTCTTTCCAGATGAACGATGTCTTCCGGTGACAGAGGTGAAGTTAACCGGACCTCATATGTTTTAGGCACATGCTTTTTCGGAGAAAGGAGGCGATGAGCGAGCTGCCCGTCATTGGTGAGAAGCAAAAAGCCTTCCGTATCCTTATCAAGACGTCCCGCCGGAAACGGTTCAAATCGCTGTTCTTCAGGCGTCAGCAGATCAACCACCGTTTGCTGGCGGCTGTCTTCTGTAGCGGACAGCACTCCTTGCGGCTTATTCATCATGACATAAATAAATTCACGATAGTCTGCCGGCTCTCCGTATACCGTGATGTCCTGTTTTTCCGGGTCGACATGGGTTTTCACATCTTTCGCCGGCTCTCCGTCAATCATGACAGCCCCGGCCTTGACGATTTTTTTCACATCTTTTCTTGAGCCGAATCCGCTGTTGGCAAGCAGCTTATCAAGTCTCATCCTGATCCTCTCCTTTAAAAAGAAAAGCCCGCGATAAGCGGACTATTCATTATTTCTCAATGGGCGGAATGCCTGCCTCTTCTCAAAACGCGGGGCAGACGGTTTCCAAACATTTTCTGTAAAAATCCGATTCGGTATGCGGCAAACATGTACACCGCACCGCCGACAGCGGCGCAGACAAAGACGACAATCGCCGCATGCATCTGGCCGCTTTGGTATGTTACAAAGAAGCTGAGCAGCCATTGAGTCAGCTTGACCGCGACTCCCATCACGACGGACAGGACTGCGATTAAAATGACCCGTTTTATAAGTACCGTATACGAATAGCCCGCATGGCGCTTAATCATGATAAAACCGTACAGAAGAGAAGCGATATAACCGAGCGCCGTTGCCAAGATGGCCCCGTCTCCCTGAAACAGCTTGATCAGCGGCACGTTCAGCACCACTTTGATAATGACGCCGATGAAAAGGCTCACGACAGCAAATTTCTGCTTATTAATCCCTTGCAGGATCGCGGCGTTTACGGTAAACAGAGAAAACAGAATCGCGACAGGCGCGTACCAGAACAATATATCCTGTCCGATATCCGGGCGAAGACTTTCAGAGCCGTAGAAGAATGTATAGGCCGGACCCGATAACACGGACATCCCGACAACAGCGGGAATAACCAAAAACAGAATGATTTGCATCGTCTGGTTAATCTGCTGGTTCAAAAGCTTATAATTCCTGCTCGTAAACGATTCAGTAATCGTCGGAATCAGCGTCAGACCGAAAGCGGTCGCCAGAGAAACCGGGATCATCACAAGCTTCGGCACATAAAGGGTGACAATCGCAAGCATGTCCTGGCTGATATCCTTATGGCCCGCCGCAATCATCGCTTTATTAAACGTATTCGTATCGATATATGAATACAAAGGAATCGCCAGTCCGACAAATACGTAAGGAGCGGCATAACTGAAAAGCTCAATGAACATTTTTTTATAACTTAAGTTCGCAGACGGGACGAGATTCGGCTTCATCGCCAGAAGATCGCCCTTCCGCTTATTCCAGTAAATATAAAGGACGACAAGCCCTCCGAATGATCCGATCAGCGCCGCGAAAGTCGCGTATCCGACTGCGATGACAAGGCCGCCGTTGATCACTCTTAAAATCAAATACGTTGCGCCCAATAAAAAGATGATCCGGGCAAGCTGCTCCACAACCTGTGAAACGGCTGTCGGCCCCATCATCTGATGACCTTGGAAAAAACCGCGCACAAGACTCATAATCGGCACGACCAAAAGTGCCAGACTGACCATCCGGATGACATAAACGACGTGGTCAATCGTAAGTCCGTTGTTACTCGTGCCGCCGAGAGATGTTTCCGCAAAAAACGGCGCCGAAATATAAAGAATTGAAAAAGCGATCATCCCGGTTACGAGCATAACCGACATTCCCGCTCTCAGCATCCGCCTGCTCGTCTCATAGTCTCCTTTGGAGTTATATTTCGAGACAAATTTTGAAACCGCGGCGGGAAATCCCATCGTGGCAATGTTTAAAAACAGTGTATATTGATTATATCCGTATTGAAACAAAGCTCCGCCCGTCGCTCCGACCATCGCTCCGAACGGGATCAGATAAATCATCCCTAAAATCCGCGATATATAGGTGCCGAGCGTCAGCACGAACGTGCCCCTTAACAATTTGCTTGACATGTTTCCTCATCACCATTTTCTACGAAGATTCAACTTTTCTATTTTAACACAACTGGGCAATTAGACGGTAATAATTACAGCGGGAAACTTTTTGGGAAAGCTCTTAAAAAAACAAAATACGTTTAAGGAATCCCCTTCTTTCGCTATAATAGCAGGAAGCGGACATTTCCGCCTATTATACGTGAAAAAGAAAGTTGTTGATGAATATGAAACATTATGACGTGATTGTAATCGGCGGCGGCCCGTCCGGTTTAATGGCTGCGATTGCGGCAGGCGAAGAAGGGGCGGACGTATTATTAATCGATAAAGGAAACAAGCTGGGACGGAAGCTGGCGATTTCCGGCGGCGGGCGCTGCAACGTGACCAACCGCCTACCTGTTGAAGAAATCATCAAACACATCCCCGGCAACGGCCGCTTTTTATACAGCGCGTTTTCCGAATTTAATAATGAAGATATCATCGCCTTTTTTGAAAAACTCGGCATTCAGCTGAAAGAAGAAGACCACGGGCGCATGTTCCCGGTGACGGACAAAGCGCAAAGCGTTGTCGATGCGCTTTTGAACCGATTAAAACAACTGAATGTCACCATCCGCACAAATGAAAAAATCAAAGAGGTGCGGTACGAGAACGGCAGGACAGCGGGCATTACGACAAACAATGACGAACACATTAACGCAGACGCCGTCATTATCGCGGTCGGCGGAAAATCAGTCCCGCATACCGGCAGCACCGGAGACGGCTATGCATGGGCGGAAGCGGCCGGTCATACCGTGACCGAACTCTTTCCGACGGAAGTGCCGGTTACGTCGTCAGAACCGTTTATTAAACAAAAAACACTTCAGGGGCTGTCCCTTAGAAACGCGGCCGTCAGCGTCCTGAATAAAAAAGGCAAACCTATTGTCACACACGTGATGGACATGCTGTTTACCCATTTCGGCTTGTCAGGCCCCGCCATTCTCCGCTGCAGCCAGTTTGTCGTCAAAGAACTGAAAAAGCAGCCCGATGTCAAATTACGCATCGATCTGTTTCCCGGCATCAACGAGGAAGAGTTATTTCAAAAGATGCACAAGGAACTGAAAGACGCACCGAAAAAAGCGCTCAAAAACGCGCTGAAGCCGTGGATGCAGGAACGGTATCTGCTTTTTCTTCTGGAACGGAACGGTCTTGATCCGCAGACAAGCTTTACGGAACTGCCGAAGGATCAATTCAGGGCTTTTGTCAAAGATTGCAAACAATTTACGGTTGCCGCTGACGGAACGCTTTCTTTGGACAAAGCGTTTGTCACAGGCGGAGGTGTTTCCGTAAAAGAGATTGAGCCGAAACAAATGGCGTCTAAAAAAATGGAAGGCTTATATTTTTGCGGAGAAATACTCGACATTCACGGTTATACCGGGGGCTACAATATCACTTCAGCCTTTGTCACGGGGCGTCTCGCCGGTTTGAATGCAGGACGTTTCTCACGCTCGCTGTAAATGGTTTAAAGCGCATTTACCTGAACGTCCGTTGATAATTGACCAAAAACATGATACAGTTTTCTGCGTTTTGTTTCACCTGATTGAGGGAACAGGAAGAAAGGAATGATCTGCAATCGTGCGACCATACTAAAAAAATGGCGTATTGAAAAAAATAGTCAGAGGGTGAGAACGTTTGAAGAAGAACATCTCCAGTGTTTTTTGGATTGTGATTGTCATCACAGCCGCTGCGGTTTTATGGGGGGCCATTTCTCCTGACAGCCTGCAGCAAGTCACTGATACGGCACAAAAATTTATTACGGATTCTTTCGGCTGGTATTATTTGCTGGTCGTTTCTATATTTGTCGGTTTCTGTCTCTTTCTCATTGTGAGTCCGATCGGCACAATAAAACTCGGAAAACCCGGGAAAAAACCGGAATTCGGCTTATTATCATGGTTTGCCATGCTTTTCAGCGCGGGCATGGGAATCGGTTTGGTATTTTACGGGGCTGCGGAACCGATCAGCCATTACGCCATCAGCTCTCCCTCAGGTGAAACAGAAACACCCCAAGCATTTCGTGATGCGCTCCGGTACACGTTTTTCCACTGGGGGCTGCACGCTTGGGCCATCTATGCGGTCGTCGCTTTATGTATCGCTTATTTTCAATTCAGAAAAGACGCGCCCGGTTTGATCAGCAGCACACTGACACCGCTTTTGGGCGATAAAGTAAACGGGCCGATCGGCAAAGCAATTGACTGTATCGCGGTGTTTGCGACCGTTGTCGGTGTGGCGACAAGCTTAGGGCTCGGAGCGACTCAGATCAACGGCGGTCTGCATTATTTATTCGGCATTCCGAAAACATTTTCCATTCAGCTGATCCTGATCGCTGTCGTGACCGTGTTATTTTTGATTTCTGCGTGGAGCGGAATCGGCAAAGGGATTAAATACTTAAGCAATACCAACATGGCGCTCGCGGCTATTTTAATGATCTTTATGCTCATTGCAGGCCCGACGGTGCTGATTATGAACTCATTTACCGATTCTATCGGCCAATACATCCAAAATATCGTGCAGATGAGCTTTCGCTTGTCTCCGAATGATCCCCAAAAACGCGAATGGATTAACAGCTGGACCATTTTCTATTGGGCCTGGTGGATATCCTGGTCGCCGTTTGTCGGCATTTTTATCGCCCGTGTATCAAGGGGCCGGACGATCCGGGAATTTTTAATCGGGGTGTTGGTGACACCTTGTATATTGGCTTTCTTATGGTTTGCGATTTTCGGTGTATCCGCGATGGATCTTCAGCAGAAAGGCGTATTCAATGTCGCGGGAATGTCAACGGATACGATGCTGTTCGGCGCACTCAGCCACTATCCGCTGACAATGGTGACATCCGTATTAACGCTTGTTCTGATCGCTGTATTCTTTATTACATCAGCGGATTCAGCGACATTTGTGCTTGGAATGCAAACGTCTTACGGCTCTTTGGACCCGTCAAACCGGGTGAAAATCATCTGGGGCGTCATCCAGTCCGCCGTGGCAGCTGTATTATTATATTCCGGCGGTCTGGCCGCACTGCAAAACACGGCCATTCTCGCCGCGGTTCCGTTTTCAGTCGTGATCCTTCTGATGATCGTGTCTCTGTACAAGTCATTAGCGGGCGAAAGAAAAGGAATCAAACAAGCGGAGAAATACCAAAAACCGAGAAGTCCCCGCGTCAAAAAAGCATAATGCATAAAAAAGCCCGGTATTTCATCCGGGCTTTTTTATTTTCGGTATAAAATGAGAGCGGAAAAACAATAAAGCTGCTCACCTTCAGGATCACAGGCCGCCGCTACCGTATATTTAATATCAACGAGCTGTTCATCAGAAATCCCCTTTAAAAATGTATTGACTTCAGTCTGCAGATCCTTTTCATGCTCCTCATCAAAAACAGCTATCTTCAGCACATCACCCTCTCCTTTCTCTATCAATTTATTCCGGTTCAATTGAAATATGATAGAGAAAAACAGATTTTCTTTTTTACTGATTTTTACTAAAAGTAACCAAAAATAGTTATTGAAAACGCTTACTAACATATGATAATATCATTTTAACAATAACCAGGTCATTTCTGTTTAGTAAATATTTAGTAAAAAGGAGATGCGAAATGGTCCGTCTCAAAGATATTGCCTTACAGGCATCTGTATCCAGCGCGACAGTATCGAGAATTTTGAATAAGGATGACTCTTTGGCCGTGACTGATGAAACAAGAGAAAAAGTTCTGAGGATCGCCGATGAGCTGGGCTATCAGCCGTCGGCAAAAAAACGGAAGAACCGCAGCCGCAGCGATTCAGCGCCCCTGATCGGCGTTGTCAGCTGCCTGTCACCGGAAGAAGAACGGCAGGATCCTTATTTTTCAGCGATTCGAAAAGGTATTGAGGAAGAATGCTTTCGGCAAAAAGTTTTTATCACATCTTCTATCCATCTCGGTTCTTTTCAAGAGCATATGTTTCACGAACTGGACGGCGTGATCGTAATCGGCAGCCTGCAAGAAGAGGCGCTTACGAATATCAGCGCCGCTTTCAGGCACGCGGTATTTGTTAACGGCACCCCCGATCCCGCCCGCTACGATTCCGTGAGCGTGGATTTTTATGCCGCAGCGCAAAAGGCGATAGAACATCTTCTGTCGCTCGGTTATCAGCGGCTCGGTTATATCGGCGGCCGGGAGCGGGAGCATACCGTCATAGACGGTGTAAACAGCAATAAAACGATTGAGGATAAGCGTCTGACCGCCTTCTTACAAATGGCCGGCGCCGGGCCGGAGCATGTACTGATCGGCGAATACAGCATGCACGAAGGGTTCCGGCTGATGAATGAAGCCATCAAAGCCGGAAGTCTCCCCGATGCCTTTTTTATCGCAAGTGATTCGATGGCTGTCGGCGCTTTAAAAGCCTTGCAGGAAGCCGGCCTTCAAGTCCCGCGCGATACGGCAATTGTCAGCTTCAACGGAATTGATGAGGCAGAATACGCCAGCACGCCGTTATCAACGGTAAAAGTATACACGGAAGAGATGGGCCGGACGGGTGTCAAATTGCTTCTCGACCGTTTAAACGGCAGAACCGTCCCGCTGGCCGTGACGCTCCCCACTTCATTGATTGTCAGACAAAGCTGCGGCTCACAAGAAAGGAGGTGACATGTCCCGCAGCGTTTATATCATATTTAAAGGAGGAAAAGATGAAACGCTTACTGGCTTTGTTTCTTTCTTTTACTTGCATGATACTTCCCGGCTGCTCGGCAGAACGGAGCGGCGCCGGAGAAAAGCAGAAAACATTGACAGTCTATTCCACAATATCCTCAGACAGCGAACGCGCCGTATTCAGAAAGTTGGCTGATTCATTCCAAAAAGAACATCCGGACATTCAAGTAAACGTTCATTTCCCAGGCAATGGCTACGAAAATATGATGAGGGTCAGAATGGCGGCCGGTGACATGCCCGATCTTTTCGACACACACGGCTGGGCCAAAATCCGCTACGGAGAATATACCGCCGACCTCAGCGGCATGTCTTGGACGAAGCGGCTCGATCCGAATTTAAACAGCATGCTCAAAGACGCCAAAGGCAGAATATACGCTTTCCCTCTGAATCAGGCAAAGGACGGACTGGCCTACAACCGCACGCTGTTGGAAAAATACGGAATCAAGCCGCCGGAAACAATGGATAATTTTATGAAAGCACTGAGACAGATTAAAGAAAAAAGCGGCGGAACAGTCACCCCCTTTTGGTTTGCCGGCTATGAGAAAAGCTCATTTGCCCAATATTACGATCAATTCGCCGCACCGCTTCTCATCACAGATCCCGCACACCGTTTTAAAAAACAGCTGTTAAACGGAACCTTCCGCTGGACACACTTCACCTATTTATCTGACAAACTGAAAGAGATGCAAAAGGAAAACCTGCTCAATATAGATGCCGTGACGGCAAAACGGTCCCAGCTCATTGAACTGATGGCGCAAAACAAAATCGCCTTTACGCTGCAGGGCGGCACCCTCGGCCAAGACGTCGCTCAAATCAATCCGAAGGTAAAAGTCGGCATCATACCGACCCCGGCCGTCCACAAGGGAGACGCGCCGGTTTGGATCGGAGGCGAACGTTACACGCTGGCGGCATTCAAGGATTCCCCGCGGCTTGAAGAAGCGAAACAGTTCATCGCATTTATGGCCCGTCCCGAGCATGCGAAATCAATTGCCGAAGCGACCTCGCTTCCGGCCGGATTAGTGAATGTGCAAACGGACATTTTCTACGCAAATGACTATAAGCGCTATCAGCATATTAAGGTGCAGCCTTATTTTGACCGCCTTTATTTGCCGAACGGAATGTGGGATGTGATGGGGACAGCCGGGCAGGAGCTGATGGCCGATATCTTAACCCCCGCGGAAATTTCGGCGAAACTCGGCAGGGAATATAAGCGGCTCCGTCTTCAATCTGATTCACAAGGAGCTGAAAAAGAATGAGTGATCTTGCAAGAGAACCCCAAGGATTTCAACATCAAAAGCCGGTAAAACCCGCGTCACTGTGGTGGATGTACGTTCCCGCTCTTGCCACGGTTTTTATTTTCATGATTTTTCCGTTTGTCAAAGGCGCTTTTATCACATTTACAAACTGGAACGGCTTCTCACAGACGTATCAATGGGTGGGGGTCACTCAATATAAAAGGCTTTTTACAGATCCGGACACGTGGCTTATTGTGAAAAACACTTTGCTTTACGGCATCGGAAGCACTTTTTTTCAGAATATGCTCGGACTTTTATATGCGCTGCTTTTGAATCAGAGCTTAAAAATGAAGGCGCTCACAAGAACGATCGTCTACCTGCCCGTCATTATCAGTCCCCTGATTATGGGATACATTTGGTATTTTATTTTCTCATATGACGGGGGTGCGCTGAATGATGTACTTGGCGCACTGGGACTCGGTCCTGTCAACGCCTTGGCAAGCCCTGCGGCAAACCCTTGGATTATCGTCATGATTAACACGTATCAATACGCAGGCATTGCGATGATTGTATATTTGGCGGGGCTGCAAAGCATTCCGAAAGATTATTACGAAGCCGCAAAAATGGATGGCGCGGGAGGTCTTCAGCCGTTTTTCACCATCACCCTGCCATTATTGATGCCGGCTGTCACCATCAACATGGTCATCAATATCATCGGAGGGCTGAAGCTGTTTGATGTCATTTTCGCGCTGACCGCAGGCGGGCCGGGCAATTCCTCTCAATCGATGTCGACGTTTATGTATGATTTATATTTTAAACGGCAGGATGCGGGATATGCCGCCGCCCAAGGCGTGTTTATGTCCGTTATTATTCTTGTCATCAGCTTTTCGGCTCTCGTGTATTTCAAGCGAAAGGAGACGGAAATGTCATGAAAACAGCCCGAATGCGGATTTTTACGCTGTTGGCTGCCGTTATCTCGTGCGTTCATATTGTCCCCTTTTATATTTTGCTGACCACGTCATTAAAAGCAAAAGGAGACTACAGTTCAAAATGGTCGCTGCCATCCGCCTTTTCATTTCAGAATTTTCGTGAAGCATGGGAGCGCGCCTCTCTCGGGCAATCCTTTCTGAACACGATCATCATTACAGCCGTTTCCGCCGCTTTGTTAATTTTCATGGGTTCGCTTGCCGCATACCCGCTCGCAAGAAGAAATACAAAGCTGAACAAAATCGTCTTCGGCCTTTTGATTTCCATCATGATTATCCCGCCTTTGACTTCCATGGTTCCTTTATACAAAATGGTCGCTGATGCGGGGCTGGTCAATACGCATGCCGCAGCCATTCTCATTAATACGGCTGCATATATGCCGCTGACCGTTTTCTTATATTCAGGGTTTATCCGCTCTTCCATTCCGAAAGAACTTGAGGAAGCCGCCAGGATGGACGGCGCGGGATTGATCAGGACTTTTTATACGATCGTGTTTCCTTTGTTGAAACCGATTACCGCAACGGTCTGCATTATTTCCTGCGTGTTTATCTGGAACGATTACCAATTTGCGATTTTCTTTTTACAAGATCAAAAGGTGCAGACATTGACCGTGGCCATGGCGGGATTCTTCGGCGAAAACGCGAACAATCTTCACTTAGTCGCCGCAGCCGCAATTATGGCGATGCTGCCGATGGTCGTATTGTTTTTGGCGCTTCAAAAATATTTTATCTCAGGGCTGTCCTCCGGGGCGGTCAAAGGCTGAGAAGAAAAGGGAGGAATTTCTGTTGAAGAAAATTACGTTTATCGGAGCGGGGAGCACGATTTTCGCAAAAAATGTATTGGGGGACTGTTTACTGACTGAAGCATTAAACGGATTTGAATTCGCGCTTTATGATATTGACGCTGTACGGCTGAAAGAATCTCAGCTCATGCTGGAAAACATGAGAGACCGCTACAATCCGAGTATATCCATCATCTCCTACGATGACCGAAAACAGGCGCTTACACACGCCGGCTATGTGATAAACGCCATTCAGGTCGGAGGCTATAAACCCGCGACGGTCATTGACTTTGACATCCCGAAACGGTACGGTCTCCGCCAGACGATTGCCGATACCGTCGGAATAGGCGGCATTTTCCGTTCCCTCCGCACCATCCCCGTTTTATTTGACATCGCAAAAGACATGGAAGAGGTCTGCCCGGATGCATGGCTGTTAAACTATACAAATCCGATGGCCTCTCTGACCGGAGCGATGCTCAGACATACAAATGTCAAAACGGTCGGCCTGTGCCACAGCGTCCAGGTCTGTACCAAAGATCTGTTTGACTCACTCGGCATGGATCACGAAGGTACGGAAGAACGCATTGCCGGCATCAACCATATGGCTTGGCTTTTGGAGATTAAAAAAGACGGAATTGATTTATATCCGGAAATTAAAAGACGGGCACGGGAAAAACAAAAGACGAAACATAAGGACATGGTGCGGTTTGAGCTGATGGATAAATTCGGCTGCTACGTAACGGAATCATCTGAGCATAATGCCGAATATCATCCGTATTTTATAAAAAGCCGGTATCCGAAGCTGATAGATGAACTCCAAATTCCGCTTGATGAATATCCGAGGAGATGCGCGGAACAAATCAAAAACTGGGAAACGATGAGAGACGGGATCATCAACAACCAAAACCTGACGCATGAACGCTCGAAAGAATACGGTTCGAGAATTATAGAAGCGATGGAGACGGGCCGTCCGTTCACATTCGGCGGCAATGTGCTGAATACAGGGCTGATACCGAATCTGCCGGCGAAAGCGGTCGTTGAAGTGCCGTGCGCCGCCGTCAAAAACCAAATTATGCCGTGCTATTCCGGCGAACTTCCGGAGCAGCTCGCGGCGCTCAACAGAACAAACATTAACACACAGCTTTTAACCATCGAAGCAGCCGTTACATTAAAAAAGGAAGCCGTATATCAAGCGGCCATGCTTGATCCGCATACGAGCGCCGAGCTTTCCATGAATGACATCATCTCTTTGTGCGATGACTTATTTGAAGCGCACAAAGACCGGCTTCCGGCTTATCATTGATCATTCGCGATCCGGTCCTGGGCGGGCCGGACGCTTTTATATGTTCAGCACCAGTTTGACCGTCTGTAAGGTGTGTCCTTTAAAATCTTCTTCAAATCCACATACCCTTTGAAACCCTTTCGCTTGATAAAAGGACAAGGCGATGCGGTTCTCTTTTTCTGCATGGACATAAAGCTTTTTTACCCCGCCGGACTGCCTGATGCATTCTTTAAGAAGTGCCGTGCCTATCCCGCTTCCCTGGCAATCCGGGTCAATATAGATGGCGGTCAGCTCCGCATTTCCGTCTTTTTGAACCGGGGTGACATTTGCAAAACCGAGCACTCGCCCCTCTTCTTCTGCCACAAAGAACAAAGAATGCAAGAGCCGGCGTTCCATCATCTCATCCTGATAGGCGGATTCGAGAAACAGATCCTGAATGTGTCTGGGAATAATCCCATCATACGTATGATGCCAGCTGCGTTCTGCGACTTGCCGGACCTGTTTGATATCGTTTGTTTTCATCGCGCGGATCATCGGTTTCACCTGATTCGCCTCCCGTTTTTTTTATAAAAAAAGAAGAAAAAGACGCACGTCCCTTTTCTTCTTTCACTTCAAAACGTTATTTCTTCGGCTTTGTTTCGCCTTCCCACTCCAGCATGCCGCCTTCTACATTAACTGTACGGAAGCCCTGCTCATGTAAATACATACAAACGTTCATGCTTCTTTTTCCGGAACGGCAGATAAATACATATTCCTTGTCCTTGTCTAACGCATCCATCTTCTCAGGGATGTCCCCCATGCGGATATGAACGGCCTCCGGAATCATTCCTTCGGCAACTTCTTCGTCTTCTCTGACATCAATCAGATACAGCTCTTCTCCCGCTTTTAATTTTTCTTCCAGTGCGGCTGTGCTGATTTCATTTATTTTCAATGTGTGACACTCCCATTCATCTTTATGGTGTTAAGTATACCAAAGCCCGCGGTGCAATTTCTATGATAGAGGCCTGATAAAAAAGCCCCTCTCTGTAGGAGAGGGGCTTCGTCCGGTCAGTTTGCCACGATATTGACAAGCTTGCCCGGTACGGCAATAATTTTTCGGATCGTTTTTCCTTCAAGCTGCTCTTTTACTTTTTCGTCAGCTTGTGCGAGCTGTTCTAACGCTGCTTTATCAGCATCAGCCGGAACCATTAATTTCGCTTTTACTTTTCCGTTCAGCTGGACGACGATTTCCACTTCATCGTCCACCAGTTTTGATTCGTCATAAGCAGGCCAAGCCTCGTATGCAATCGAACCTTCGTGGCCGAGTTTTTCCCACAGTTCTTCCGCCAAATGCGGCGCAACAGGAGAAAGCAGCTTCACAAAACCTTCGATATATTCTCTCGGCAGTTCATTCGCTTTGTAAGCTTCATTAATGAACACCATCAGCTGAGAAATGCCCGTGTTAAAACGAAGGGCTTCGAAGTTTTCTGTCACTTTCATGACCGTTTCATGATAGACGCGCTCAAGAGTTTCGCCCGCGCCTTCTGTCACTTTGCCCGTCAGCTCGCCGTTTTCCTCGATAAACAAACGCCATACGCGGTCAAGGAAGCGGCGCGCTCCGTCAAGGCCTGATTCAGACCAGGCGATAGATGCGTCAAGCGGCCCCATAAACATTTCGTACAGGCGAAGCGTATCTGCTCCGTGAGACGCTACAATTTCATCCGGATTGACGACGTTTCCGCGGGATTTACTCATTTTTTCATTGTTTTCCCCGAGAATCATCCCTTGGTTATACAGCTTTTGGAACGGTTCTTTCGTCGGCACGACACCGATATCATAGAGGAATTTATGCCAGAAACGAGCGTACAGAAGGTGAAGCACGGCATGCTCCGCTCCTCCGATGTAAATATCGACGGGCAGCCATTTATCCAGTTTCTCAGGTGAAGCGAGCTGATCCGGATTTTTCGGGTCGATAAAGCGGAGGAAATACCAGCAGCTTCCCGCCCATTGCGGCATCGTGTTCGTTTCTCTTCTGCCTTTTCTGCCCGTTTCAGGATCAGTGACTTCCACCCACTCTTTAATGTTGGCAAGCGGTGATTCACCTGTTCCGCTCGGTTTGATCTCATCGGTTTTCGGCAGAATCAGCGGCAGCTCTTCCGCCGGAACGGCTGTTGACGTGCCGTCTTCCCAATGAATGACCGGAATCGGCTCGCCCCAATAGCGCTGGCGGCTGAACAGCCAATCACGCAGACGGTATGTCACTTTTTTCTCACCGTTTTTCGTTTCTTCAAGCCAGGCGATCATTTTTTCAATCGCTTCCGCTTTATTCAGTCCGTTCAGAAAGCCGGAATTGACATGTTCTCCGTCTCCCGTGTACGCTTCTTCTTCCGTGTTTCCGCCTTTTACGACTTCTTTGACAGGCAGGCTGAACACTTTGGCGAATTCAAAATCACGTTCGTCATGCGCCGGCACGGCCATTACAGCGCCCGTTCCGTAAGAGGCGAGGACATAATCCGCTATCCAGATCGGCAGCTTTTCCCCATTTGCAGGGTTTACGGCATATGCGCCTGTGAAGACGCCCGTTTTTGTTTTCGCAAGATCCGTCCGTTCCAGGTCACTTTTCGCCTGAACTTCTTTAACATAAGCGTCTACCGCTTCTTTTTGTTCAGGTGTCGTGATGACCTCCACAAGCTCATGCTCAGGAGCCAGTACGGCATAAGCCGCGCCGAACAGCGTGTCCGGTCTTGTCGTAAACACCGTAAACGTGTCATCAGTGCCGTCGATCGCGAAATGCACGTTTGCGCCTTCTGAGCGTCCGATCCAGTTGCGCTGCATGTCTTTAATGCTTTCCGGCCAGTCAAGTTCTTCTAAATCTTCAAGAAGCCTGTCCGCATAAGCGGTGATTTTCAGCATCCATTGTCTCATCGGGCGGCGTTCAACCGGATGGCCGCCCCGCTCGCTTTTGCCGTCAATGACTTCTTCGTTCGCAAGCACCGTTCCGAGCGCCGGGCACCAGTTGACCGGCACTTCGTCTACGTAAGCGAGCCCTTTTTCGTACAGCTTGGTGAAGATCCACTGCGTCCACTTGTAATAGTCCGGATCAGTCGTATTGATTTCACGATCCCAATCATAAGAAAATCCGAGTGATTGGATCTGGCGGCGGAAATTATCTATATTTTGTTTTGTGAACTCAGCCGGATCATTCCCCGTGTCAAGCGCGTATTGCTCGGCAGGAAGCCCGAACGCGTCCCATCCCATCGGATGAAGCACATTGTACCCTTGCATGCGTCTCATGCGAGAAAGGATATCGGTTGCCGTATAGCCTTCCGGATGTCCGACATGAAGGCCGGCTCCTGAAGGATACGGAAACATGTCAAGCGCGTAAAACTTCGGCTTGTCATTCTCTTCACTGACGGCGAACGTTTTATGATCCAACCAGTAATTCTGCCATTTCTTTTCTATTTTTTCGTGCTGAAAACTCAACGTAAAAACCTCCTTCTGATTGAATACGGCGTATGTAGTCCAAGTATTGACGGGATGAGGAAGATTATATTCAGATTATTCTAAAACTAAAAAAAACTCCCTCATCCCTAAAAGGGACGAGAGATTTTTGTTTCCCGCGGTACCACCCTCGTTAGCGCGGTTTTAAGCCGCACTCACTTGATACTTTTAACGCAGTTATGCGTCAGCGGTTTTGCCGCTGCAACTCTGAGGCGAGTTCGGAAACAGACTTGATTGACTTGCACCGGCCGTCAACTCTCTGAGTGCGAAATCTGCTTCTTACTGCTCCTCTTCACTGTTCTTATCGCTACCGTAATCTTACCTGTATTTTATAGAATTCTGTTCATAAGTGCAAGCAGGTTTGTATACAATGGGAATGTACCCGGAACGGGTCGTGAGCGGGGATATTATTTTGATGGAGGATTTTTTTGCTGGTGTGGTTTTGCTTCGGCCGAATCACTGTTTTGTTCTCTGACAAAATCAAAGCTCCTGAGAACAGCTTCTCCGCCGTAGCCTGCGATTATGGATAAGATGACGAGTTGAATTCCTGAATCGGGGTCAGCGGATAAGACAAGTAAGATGGAAGCAGCCATTCCGATAAAACCATCTTCCAAAAAACCGAGATAGATAAACCGCTTTGTCATTCTGGGTTTCTCCAGCCTGCCTCTCTTTTTCACATGACCGAGAACCCCCATGATGCCTCCAATTACACAAGCAATTATTACCTGATGCAGCATCTTCATCACCTTCCTAAAGCCCTTATTTAGTAAAGCGACTTCAGGCCATCCAGCCCCCTTACGAATACGATGATTTTCGATATCTACATACCGGCGATTGAACAGGAATGTAAAAAGCTTGTTTCTTCCATTATATGTGAACACATGATCGGTAAGCTTGATGCATTAGATTCATTTTTCACCCAGTGACAATGACCTAGTCACTTACTTAGCGATGATGTGCCTTCCCCTTATATATTCAGTGTATATGAGGACAAGCCCGAATGACAAATTGCAAACTTCGGCTGCTTGAATCAGAACATATGTTATGCTACGGTTACTGTAGATTCATTTAAAAAGGGGAGAAACAACGGCTGAAAAAAGCGCGCAGCTTTACGGCCAAAAGGGGGTTTTACATGGCTGACTCAAATGTATTCGGAAAACTGGAGCAGCTGGAGCTTATCAAAAAGGCGCTTGATCACGCACGCATCGGCGTGGTGATTACAGACCCCTCTCTTGAGGACAATCCCATCATATATACAAATCAGGGATTTATGGATATGACAGGCTACGCTTCCGAAGAGATATTAGGTAAGAACTGCAGATTTCTGCAAAGCAAAGAAACCGACCGTCAACAAGTCGCGAAAATAAGAAAGAGCTTAAACCAGAAAGAAAAGATCACGGTGCGGCTGAAAAATGTCAAAAAAGACGGCACCCCGTTTTGGAATGAACTCAACATTGATCCTCTGTATGTTGAAGACAAGCTCTATTTTGTCGGTTTTCAAAAAGACATTACAGAGCAGAAAGAATACGAAAAGCTCCTGGAGGATTCCCTCACAGAAATCACGACGCTGTCAACACCGATTGTTCCGATCCGAAACGGCATCTCCGCCTTGCCGTTAGTGGGAAACTTAACGGAAGAACGATTTGATTCAATTGTGACAACTTTGACGGACATATTAACCGCATCTAAAGATGATTACTTAATTATAGACTTATCAGGTTTGGCCGAGGTAAACGAACAGACGGCAGACCAGATTTTCAAATTGCATCACCTGCTTAAATTAATCGGCACAGAACTGATTATCACCGGGATCAAGCCTTCCCTCGCCATGAGAATGAATCAGCTTGATGCCAGCTTTTCTTCATTAAAGACGTATTTAAACGTTAAGGACGCCGTCAACGTGCTTCCGGTCGTATAAACAAAAAAATCCCGCCGAAACAGCGGGATTTTTTATGTCGTCATCGCACTTGGACGTTTTGTTTATTAACGGTTTTCAGGCGTTTGTCGTACAGCACCGTCGCTGCGATGCTGACAACAAGAAGCACCATCAGGATCAACAGCAGCACGCTCATGCCGTACTGATCAACCAGCACGCCGCCAAGGAGCGGCCCGATCATTCTGCCGCCCGTCGCCGCACTGTTGACAAATCCTTGGTAAAACCCTTCTTTCCCCTTAGGCGCAAGCTGATTGGCAATGGTAGGCACGGCAGGCCAGACAAGCATTTCTCCGACGGTTAAAATCACCATTGCGGTGAGGTACATCGGAAATTGCTTGGCGCTAAGAAGCACGCCGAACGAAACGATAAAAATACAAAAGCCGATGACCATCTGCGTTTTTAACGCGCCTGACCATTTTTTCAGAACAGCTCCTATGAGAGGCTGTCCGGCGACAATTAATATTCCGTTTACGGTCCAGAGCACACTGTATAATGAAAGCGGCATACCGATGCTTTGAGTATGTGACGCAACGGTTGTGGACCACTGCGAATAGGCAATCCACCCGAGAACATACCCGCCGCTCAATATGAGAAGCGCCGTAAATTTCGTTCTGCTGCTGACAGGCTCGTAGTCCAGAACAGAAACCTGGCTCGCATTTCTGGTTTTGATATTTCGAAACCCGAAAAATACGATAAGGAAAAACAGCACATACAGCAAAGCATTGGCTAAAAACACGTACGTAAACGAGTACGCCGCAACCATCCCGCCGAGTGCCGAGCCCACGGCGACACCTGCGTTCTGAGCTACATAAATCGCATTAAAAGCTCTCCGCCCGCCTTCTTTCCATACCGCTCCCGCCATGGCGTAACTGGCCGGAAACACGATACCGGAACCGAAGCCGACAATGATGAGCAGCCAAATATAAACGGGCCATTGGTGAAACAGAACGAGTCCGAGAAGACTTGCCAATGTGATCATAATGCCCAGCATAATGGATTTGAATCCGCCGATTTTATCAAACAAAAATCCGCCGCATAAATTCCCCGCCACACTGGCCCCGGAATTCAGCATCAGAACAATCCCCGCAACAGTCAGCGATTTCCCTAAATGATTATGAATATAGATCGTATTCAGCGGCCACAAAAAAGATGCGCCCGTCACATTGATAAACATTCCGATGATTAATATCTTCAAAGCGCGCGGCATACCGATCCCCCTCTCTCTATAAAAAACCCCATGAAAAAACGGAAACCGCAAGCCGCGGCTCCGTATCGATCACGTTATCATAGCACATTCATTCTATCGCCGCGGACGTCTTTTTTCAACATCAGAATCTGAAAAAAATAATGCCGGAATGTTGAAAAAATTACAAATGATTGGATTCGCAAAAACAGGCCGGCTTCATGCTCTTTTCCTCAGCAGCCAAAACGGAATATACAGAATGAAGAAGCTCAATATCACCGCCGCTTCCATTGATAGAAGATACCACGGCCAAGGTCCGAAAACATTCAGAAGCGAAGCGGTCTTCGGTTTTTTCATTAAATATAGATAATTTGCATTCAGCACACGATCAATAAAAAAGACACACGCCCCGTACAGATTTACGATCAGCACCGACACCCACAGCCCGCGCGCCGACGGCCTGTACCTTTCTGAAGCGGCCATGAATAGACAGGTAAGAAAAACACAGCCGTGGGAGACGAAAAACACGATGTATCGAAAATGCGGGAAAGAATACGCCCCTAAATCAGGTGTTGCCATCGCCTGTACGGCGCTGCCCAAACCGGCAAAATAGAGGAAGGCGAATAGCTTTTTGCTTTTTGTCATGACCATCAGCATCGCCAAATAGACGGAAAGGTCGCTCAGCTGCAGCGGCAGAGCTGTTTTCAGCGACCAGGCATGATGACAAAGCAGCCATATATGATAGCTGATCTGCGACACGGCAAGGAGAATGAATAGTACATAGCGGATCATACGGCTCTGGTTGAGCTTTTTCCGGAATACGATCACGCCCGCCCCCAGCAATCCGATGATCAACAATGTGAAAATGTGTTCCTTGGAAAAAAGATGAAAGGCCCCTGTTTCAGATTTCAATTGAAAATACTTCTGCATAAGGCTCCCCCGCGCGAAAAAATGACGTATGTCTATTCTTTTAAAAATCGCTTTCTTCTATTCATACAAAAAAAGCCTCCGCTTATGCGGAGGCTCCTCAATTGTTTTACAAGGCGGATTGAATGACCTTTTTATAATACAGCACCGACAGCATGCCGAAGATGGAGTACAGCAGCGTATACAGCGCCATGACGATGATCATCGGCGTCCACACTTCCGTTCCGAATAAAAACCATCCTGACTGAACGGCAAAATAGCTGTGGAACAGCCCGAGAACGAGCGGAATCCCGAAATGATACGCCTGCTTCCGGCGGATGCCTTTCAGCAGATCTCCCGTTGT
Organism: Bacillus sp. jun7; assembly: GCF_051034795.1. Classification (NCBI taxonomy): domain Bacteria; kingdom Bacillati; phylum Bacillota; class Bacilli; order Caryophanales; family Bacillaceae; genus Bacillus; species Bacillus sp. jun7. The sequence continues at coordinate 3,427,036 of NZ_CP093219.1, read as the reverse complement.
GAAGCCGAGCTTCCGCAATATCGTATAATCAGCCTTCTCATCCTCACACTCGCCCATTTGTTTAAAATAAAGGATACAGCCTGAGGTGATCAAAAAGGTTAATCCCAAAAAGCCGACAATAAACATGATCAGCCCCATGTTTTTCTTTTGCGTGTCAGCCGTTTCAAATTGTGAAAGCGCACCGTCTGAATAGTGCTGCGCCTGAAACAGACCATCAGCTTTTTGGATGTCCTCTTCTCGTTTGAGTGTAATGCCGAAAAACCGATTTGATTTTCCCTGGATGGACGGGTCGATATCTTTCTCGATCCGGTCGAATACCTGCTGCGTGACGATAACGGTCGGCAACCCTCCGCTTGTAAATGTATATGACAGGAGGAAGTCGTTCTTCAAGCCCTTATACGCCAGCGGTATTTTATCCGTTTTGCCGTTTATATCAATGGAACCCGACGTTTTCAGGTCGAGGAATCTTTTCATCATATCATTATATCCGGTAAACACGGCTTCTCCGTCAGAAAGCTCCGTCCCTTCTGCATCTTTCTCGCTTATAATCGGCAGCGCCAGGCTGGACGGGTCTTGTTGAAAGCTTTTCATGTCGCCGTTTATAATGTTCTTCATATTGACACCGGCTTGAATGGTCTTGATTGTTTTTACTTTGTGTTCAATTCCGTTTTTCTTCAATAAGGCGGTAAAAGAGTCAGTCTCCTTTTGGTTATCAAACGCAAAGTCCGCGGCTGTATTTTGCTCAGCCGATTTTTCCGCGGAGTAGTACGAGATATAGCTTAAAGACAGCAAACCGATTGCCAGCGCCGAAAGAGTCGTAATAATCGTCAGCAATACGGCGTTTGACTTCATCCGGAACATGATGGATGACAAAGACAGCACTTCACTGACATTCAGATACCCGCCTTTTGATTTCCGGATGAGATTTGCCAGAAAGCTGACCGAACCTTTATAAAACAGATAGGTTCCGATAATGACCGAGCCGAGAATAAACACCATGGCCGAAAACAGTTCATTCATGCTCGTAAAACTGCCTCCGAATAAATCCGCGGACACGGCATAGCCGGCGATAATGGCCGCAATACCGACAACGCCGATCAACATCTGCACCCAAGAAAGCCGTCTTATGCCGCTTTCTGACGATGACGCGGTTTTAAATAAAGACAAAATGCTTTGCCGTTTAATAAATAAGTAATTCATCATCATAATCAGCACGTAAATTGCCCCGAACACAATTAACGTCTGAACGAGCGCCTTGCTTGAAAAAAACAGTGAGACAGAGGCTTTCACACCGACTGTATGAAACAGCATCATCATACATAATTTCGAGAGGGAAAAGCCGGCGAAAATACCGATCCAAATCGATCCGAAATACAAAATGAAATTTTCTGCGCTGAGTATGCGGAAAATGTGCATTTTCGTCATCCCGATTAATCGGAATAAGCCGATTTCCCGGCCGCGCCGTTTAATAAAAATGGTGTTGGCATATAAAAGAAATACCGACACGATCGCCACAAGCAGTACAGAGGCGGCCCGGATTGCCGCCGCTCCTTTTATGGAGCTTTTCATTTCATCAAGCGCCGGATCGTATTGCATTGTGACAAACGCGAAATAAAGGGCGGCGCTGAACACCAGCGCAAAAACGTAAAGATAATAGTTTTTCATATTCTTTTTCAGGTTCTGGAAGATCAAATGATGAATACTCATGCCTGAACCCCGCCCAATACACTTTGCGTTTTCATAATATCCTGAAAAAAGTCCGGTCTGTCCTGACCGCCTTTATTCAGCTGCGTATACACACGGCCGTCTTTAATGAAAACCACACGTCCGGAATAGCTGGCGGCAACCGGATCATGCGTCACCATCACAATGGTGGCGCGGCGTTTTTGATTCAGGCGGCTGAGTTTATTCAATAAATCCGTGGCAGCCTTTGAATCGAGCGCTCCGGTCGGCTCATCAGCAAAAATAATGCCCGGCTCGTGAATAACAGCTCTTGCGGCAGACGTCCGCTGTTTTTGTCCGCCGGAAATTTCACTCGGATACTTATGTCTCAAATCATAGATCCCAAGCTCCTCTGCCGTCTCGGCAAATCGCAGGTCCGCCTCTTTCTTAGACATTTTCGTAATGGATAACGGCAGGAGTATGTTTTCCTTCACGGTCAGCGTGTCCAATAAATTATAATCCTGAAAAATAAAGCCGAGATGCCGTTTTCTGAATTCGGCAAGCTGTTTTTCTTTCATGGATGTAATCTCCGTCTCATTCAGTTTTATGGTGCCCGAGCTCACTTTATCAATGGAGGAAAGCACATTCAAAAGGGTCGTTTTCCCTGATCCTGACGGGCCCATAATGCTGACGAATTCCCCTTTGTGAATCTGAAGATCAATTCCTTTCAGCACCTCTTGTTTATTCAGCTTGTTTCCGTAGCTTTTTTGGATATTGCCTGCTTCTAAAATCATCACGTTATGATTCTCCTTTTACATTGGTTATCTTTATTTTAAAAACAGAAGCCGTTTTTTTCGTTTGATTAAGCGAACAAAAGAGAAAAGCATGTGACACTTTTGTCACACGCTGAACATGCTGACGGCATCGTTCTGTTTTGGAAACACCAAGGTAAAAACCGTGCCGCTTTCCGGCTCAGAGCGCACGCTGATCTGGATGAGAAGCGGAGCCGCGGCTTTTTGAGCCAAATACAGGCCCATCCCCGTTGACGCGTGATCTCGCCTCATTCGCGTCGAGGTAAATCCTTTTTCAAAAATGCGCGGAAGATCTTTGGGCTCGATGCCGATGCCGCGGTCTTCGATATCGACATGCACCCGGCTGTTTTGTTCATAGCTTTTTACGGTAATGTCATCCGCTTCACTGTATTTGACGGCATTGCTTAACAGCTGCCTGATGATGAAGGAAAGCCATTTTCCGTCACTGTGAACGTCCGGCGAATCAAGCTGAATGTCAAACCCGATCCCTTTTTGTATGCACCATGATTGCAGGTTTTTAATTTCTTTGAAAACGAGCGGTCTGAGCTGAATGCGCTGGAATGATAAATCATTTTCAATAAAGGACAATCGTTTCTGATGAAGCTGCTGGTCCAGAAGATGGTGAATCCGCAGCCATTCATACAGCAAAGGGGGTTTCAGCGGCTGTTCATCAAGGCGCTCGATCATGAGATGCATCGCTGTCAGCGGTGTTTTGACCTCGTGAATCCATGACATCAGATCATCCTTTTCATGCTCTGACGCCGCCTGAAGATCAAGTGAGCTTTTTCGTAATTGCTCTGTCTGCCCTTCAATGCTTTCTTCAACGATAGACTCAAACGGACTGTCAGGCGCTTTAAGATAAGACATGTCTAAATTGGCGTCCCACTCTCTTAAGCTTTTATAATAGGCGGTCTCTTTACGATAGCGGAACAAGAGAAATACAAGAAACACAAGAAGCGACAGGTAAACAAAATACAGCACCGAAAAAAACGGAATAGACGGATCAATATATGCCGCAAAAAGGAGCACAGCCTGCTGCAAAAGAAACATCGCGATCCAGCTTTTTCTTTCAAGCAGAAATGATTTAATCATAAAGACCGTCTTCTTCCTTTGCGATGTATCCCTGTCCCACCTTGGTTTCAATCATTTTCCCGATGCCTAATTGATCGAGTTTTTTCCGCAGCCGGTTGACATTCACCGTCAGCGTATTATCACTGACGAAACGCTCATCATTCCATAGGCTTCTGATGAGTTCTTCCCGGCTGACGATTTTATTTTTCTGCTCAGCCAGCAGTTTTAAGATCAGCATTTCGTTTTTGGTCAGTTCGACCGAACCGTTTTTACGGCTGACCGTGTTGGTTTCTGTGTCAATGACCGCCCCGCACCATCTTTTCATCAGCGCCGGTTCTGTGCCGTATTGGTGCACACGGCGGAACACCGCCTGTATTTTCGCGATTAACACATCAAAGTGAAAAGGCTTCTGAATAAAATCATCTGCTCCGAGCTGCATCGACATGACCATATCCGCGGGATGATCGCGCGAGGACAAAAAGAGAATCGGCACGTTTGATTGGGAGCGTATCATTCTGCACCAATGAAAGCCGTCAAATTTCGGCAGCTGTACATCAATGATCACCAAATCAGGCTTAATTTCAGTAAACTCCCGGATGACCCGGCTGAAATCTTTTATTCCGTGCACCGCAAATGACCAGCCCGTTAATCTCTCTTTCATCTCGTGAAACAAAGTGTTATCATCTTCTATTAACAAAATGTGAAACATGGTATCCGCCCTTTTCTGATAGATAGAGGAAAAACCGGCTGATGTACAGCCGGCTTTTTTCCTTTACAGTTCTCTTCTTAATGCAGTCAGAACGTTGGTTTTTGTCGCTTTGCGGGCCGGATTCATACCGGAAATCACCGCGACCCCCGCACAAATGACAACTGCGATCACAACGAGGCTGAGCGGGATATAGGAGAAGGTATAATGAAGATCTTCAGCTCCGGTGTTTCCCCCTACCGCTTTCAAGATAACCGGCACAGCCAGATTGACGGCAAAACTCACTCCGTAAGAAATGATAATCCCGATGACAGAACCTAATATCCCGATATAGGCGCTTTCCATCAGGAACATTCTGCGGATGATGGACGGGCTTGCGCCGATCGCTTTCATAATCCCGATTTCCTGCGTTCGTTCCGTCACCGCCATCGTCATCGTATTGAAAATACCGATGGCAGAAATCACGACGGCGATAAAGCCGACAAAGATCAGGCCGATTTTAAAGACGAGGAAGAAGGTATTGACGCCCTTCAGCTCGGTTGTGACAGATCTGACATAAAAGCCGTCATCCGTGAGGTCATGGGTAAGCTGATCGACATGTTCGAATTTGTCCGCATACACATTGATGTTTTTTTCCACATTTCCATTCTTCAGATCCAAGAATGTTGAGAAGTCCTTCTTGAATTGATCACTCACAAAAATATTTGTATCCTCTATCCAATCTTGGGACGGTTTTTTTGTAATTCCGACTACTTTGAAGTCGTACGTTTTCGTTTTCTCAACGTCTCCGTCTTTGTTTGTTTTGGAGATGCTCAGCTGTATCGTTTTATTAAGCAGGTCTTTCGTATAGCCTTTTGGTTTTTTCACCTCCGACATGTCGCCTTGGTGATCCTTTAACTCTTTGTCGTAAGCGTCAGCCTCTTTTTTCGTCAATAAGTTCTTCGCAAAATCATAGCCGACCACGATTTCATTCTCTGTACGGGCGACCCTTCCCTGATCAAGCTCCATATTGGCTTTGACTTCATCGTTCATGTTTGTCAGCACAATGGCAGAATCTTCATTTGTTCGGTTTCCTAACGACGCTTTATTCGGTTCATACACTTGTGTTCTTTCAACGACAGACTTGACATTTTTATACTTTTCCAAGTCTGATTTCTTCACGGCTTTTCCGTTCTCTTGGCCGAGCACATTGATTTCCGTAACAATCTGCTGGCTCATGGTAATGTCTGTAATCGTTTTTTGGATGCCGAATCCGACGGAAGCCAGCACCACTAAAAACGCGCACGCCATTGTCGTCGCCAGCACCGTCATGAAAACACGCAGCCGGTTTTTCTTCATATTTCTTCTGATAAAGTGAATCTGATCCTTAAATCTCAACAGTAACGCCCCCTTTTAATACACCGTCATGCAGCTGGAATTTTGAATGCGCGATCGAAGCGACTTCATCGTCATGCGTAATGATGACAAATGTAATCCCGCGCTCCCGGTTCAGCTGCTGAATTAAAGCAAGCACCTCAAGTTCCGTTTCTGAATCGAGGCTTCCCGTCGGCTCATCGGCTAAAATAATTGACGGATTTAAAATGAGGGCTCTTGCGATACTGACACGCTGCTGCTGGCCGCCTGACAGCTCATTCGGATAATGATTCGCATGATTCTCAAGTCCGACCCGTTTCAGCATATCCGCGACTTTCTGCTTGCGTTCAGACGGTTTGACGCCTTTTAAGGCAAGCGGCATTTCAACATTTTCATAGGTTGTCAGACTCGGAATGAGCTGAAAGCTTTGAAAAATAAAGCCGAAATGCCCGAGGCGGAACTGCGCCCACTCTTTTTCATTGAAACCCGTCACATCAGTGCCGTTAATGACGATACGGCCCTTTGTCGGCGCTATGTATCCCGAAATTAAATTCAGAAGCGTTGATTTTCCGGAACCGCTCCGCCCGACGATACAGGCAATTTCCCCTTTTTCAACGGTCAAAGAGACATCCTTCAGTACCGGAACCTCACTCTCTCTGCCTTTCCTGCCGATTTTAAATGAATGATCGATATGCTGTACCTCTATCACGTACACCACTCCCCCTTATATCTGTTTCGTTTTTTTATAGATGAAGTAATAACTGATGAAAAACCCGATAACCGCACCGATGAGCATGCCGAATATGTAACCGGTATACGAACCGTTATAAGCATATCCGCATACCCCCGCACTTCCCATCATACTGAGCGACATGACGAGCACTTGAATGATGCGTTCAATGTGTTTGCTCAGGATAAAATGTCCGCTTCGTTCATTCGGCATTTTCAGGAAATTCACATAGCCGAATAGATAGAAACAAAATCCCATTAATGCGGAGATGAACAATGCGTTTTTCATGTAATACATCCATGATGTATGGATGTAAGCCGCAGGCATGAAATAGATCAGAAATCCGCTCCAAGGGAAATCAATATCCGGCACAGCCTGCCTGCCAAAAAGGAACTCGGCGTTTAACAGGTAAATCGTCATAACCACGATCGGAAAGACGGAAACCGTGAACGCTGTGATCAGCTGCGCCGCTAAATTGCCCGTTATCGTGCCGGCAGCTGTCACTAATGCATAAATCATCAAGCTGATGACCAGCATCCCTGCGCTGAATGATTGAAAATGATGGACAGCGTCAGGTTTAAGCGCTAGAAACAATATGTCTGATACTCCGTAAGAAACAAACTGCGAGCCGGCTAACACGGCTGCTCCCAAGAAAAACTTCGTATGAAATATCCGGCTTCTCGAATACGGAAGACTCAGTGTAAACATCCTTTCAGCCCGGCCTGCTCTTATCAGAAAAAGCCCCATAACAACCGGCGGAATGAAATGAAGCCCAATCAAATTCCGATAATTGCTGTAATCGATGCTGAATGTACAAACTGACCCCGGGTACAGCTGAAGTGCACGTAAACAATCCTTATAGTGAAAATACTCATTTATAATTGCCAAAGGGCCTAAGATAGATAAGAACCCCGCTGTAAGCAGCAGCAGCGTCTGCCGCTGCTTACATTCTTTATAAAGCAAACCGCTAATCGGCACCTTGCCTTCCTCCAAACTGCTCATTTTCAAACGGATCTACATATGCTTTGACTTCCTGTAAACCGTAAAATAACTGATGAAAAACCCGATAACCGCGCCGAAGATAATGCCGGCTAAATAGCCGAACATCGTGTCTGTGACCCCATATCCGAAAACACCGAAACCCATAACGGCAAACGCAATCACCAAAATCTGCACCGGACGGTCCAATTTTCTCCATAGAAAGAATCTGCCGTTCCGTTCATTCGGATGTTTCAGAAAGCTGACGTAACCGATCAGATAAAAGACAAGGCTCATCACCATCGGAATGATTAAAACCAAATCCCTTTCTCTGATCCACTCGTTAAACACATATCCAATAGGGGTTACAAATATAAAAAGACGGGATTCGATATAACTGCTGATAAAAGAAAATTGATCTCCCACACTAACACCGAAAACGACCTCCAAATTCGCGGCCGGCAGACCGATGAGTAAAAAAGGCAGAATCGTTACGGTAAACGCCGTTAACAGCTGGGCGAATATATGTCCCGTTATTGCTCCGGATGCCATTAACAAGGCGTAAGCCATAAAACTGATGACAATCATTCCGATTGAAAAATGATCAAAATCGTACGTATGGCTCGGTTTCAGCAAAGATATCAGCAATGACGCCGCTCCATAGCCTATCGCCTGAGGAACAACAATGACTGCCCCGCCGAGCCAGAATTTAGTCTGAAAGATTTGGCCTCTGCTGTAAGGCATGCTTAACAAAGCATCCATCGTTCCCTTTGTCCGTTCCAAGCCTAATAAGCAGACAGCAATGACGACACTCACAACCCAGCTGAAAGAAAGAAGCGATCCATTCGTATAACTCACGGTAAATTCACAATATTGCGGATCCAGATAATTCAAACGCCCTTGGTATGATAAATAGTAGTAATAAATCATAAAAGGGTTTGCCGCTATTAAGAAAATACCGCTCAACAAAAACAGCCACTGATTTTTCTTCCATTCTGTGTACAATAATCCCCGCGGTATCATTCCGGTTCTCCTCTCTTACACATGCTTTGCTTTTTTATAAATTACAAAATAACTGACCAAAAATCCGACCGCTCCTCCGACCAGCATCCCGGCCACATACCCTGTCATCGTCTGTCCCGTCGAGTACCCCGCCAGGCCAAAACCGAGAACGGCGATGATGATCACCACAATCTGAATGGGCCGGTCAAGCTGTCTCCAGAGAAAAAAATGGCCGTTCCGTTCCACCGGCTGCCTGACATAGCAAAAGTACCCGATGGCATAAAATACAATGCTCATCACTGCCGGAATGATTAATATATACTTGCTGGCAGATACCCAGTCCGTATTAACATACATGATCGGAATCAGATATTGAAACGAATCGTTTAGGTAAGCATTGACTGATGGCATCAGCTCATGCATGCCGACCCTGAAGATAACTTCCGCATTTGTCAGCGGCAACGTAATAATCAGGTATGGTGATATCGACACAGCAAACGCCGTTAACAGCTGGGCGAACGTATTCCCCGTTAAGCAGCCTGCGCTCGCGACCAATGTAAAAGCCAAAACACTCACAATAATCTCTCCGACGCTGTAATGGTGGAAGAAATATACGCGCTCAGGCTTTAACAGAAGAATGAGCAGCTCAGCCAGCCCGTAGCCGATCACCTGAGCGCCGGTAATGACCGCCGCCCCGAGCCAAAATTTAGTGTGAAACACCTGAGCGCGGGAATAAGGCAGACTGAAAAGCGCATCAATCGTACCTTTCGTACGTTCCAGTCCGAATAAGCAAACCGCCAAAATCACAGCGGGCGCCCAGTTTAAGTTCAGCATTCCGCTATCCAAAGAATTCACATAAAACTTACAATATGCTCCGTGGGTGTCCAGACAGCCTTGATAAACCAGATAGGTATTTAACACTTCAAATGGATTGACCGCCGCTAAAAAAATGCCGACCATCACAAGAACAGTTCGATTCTGCACCCATTCCCTGTACAGCAATCCCCTGTCTACCATCTCCGGTTCCCTCCAAACTTCGCGATGAAAACTTCTTCTAAGTTCACAGGAAGCTCGTTCCATACTTTAGGCTGCAGCTCTTGCAGAAAGTTCTTTTTCTTCTCATCGTTCTTTTGAATCAGCACCGTATAAAACACACCGGCATGGTCGAGAATCGGTATATTTTGTTCCCTGATCTTCAAGGCGACGTCCTCTTCAAATGCCATTTGGATTTTCATGTACTCTTCCTTCATATCATCCAAGTCCATCACATTCGTCAGCTGATTTCCTTCCAAAAACCCGATCCGGTTGCACATTCGCTCAATATCTTCTAAACGGTGTGAGGTAATCAGAATGCTCGTTTCCCGTTCAGCTACTTCATCCACCATAAGCTGAAGCACGTCATGACGCGTTACGGCGTCAATTCCGTCCGTCGGTTCATCCAAAAGGATAAGAGCCGGGCGTGAAGCAAAGGCAAGGACGAGCGCAAGCTGTTTTTTCAGGCCTGTGGATAATTCACGGTATTTCTTCGTTTCCGGAATGCCGTACCTGTTCATCAGCTCATTGGCGTAAGTCACATCAAAATTCGGATAGATTCTGCTTACAATCGCAACAAGCTGTTTATATGTATACTTATCATAAAAAGGATTTTCAACAGGCATATAAATGATATTCTGTTTGACTTTCGGATGACGCTTTATTTCCACCTGATTAAATAAAACCGTCCCTTGATCCGGCAGCAGAATCTGCTGAATGAGCCGGAGCAGTGTTGTTTTCCCTGATCCGTTTCGCCCGAGCAGCCCGAAAATTTCACCTTTTCCGATGGTGAGCGAAATATCTTTGAGCACTTCTTTACCGTCTATCATTTTTTGAGAGATTCCGCAATTCAATCATGATCCTTTCCTCCTTTCACATCAGCGCTGATTTCCTTTATCCATTCCTGCAGCTTCTCCAGCTCAACTCCCGCGTAATGGGCATCGATGATGAGCTGTTTCAATTGCTCTTTTATCATCGTCATCTTCCCTTCAACCAATGTCGTTTTTGCATTCTCCGATATATACGTTCCTCTTCCCCTCAGCGTTTCAATGACACCATCGCGTTCGAGCTCCTTGTACGCTTTGCTGACTGTGTTCGGATTGGCGATAATGATCGTTGCCAATTCCCTGACAGAAGGAAGTTTATCCCCCGGCTTCATGATCCCTTTTAAACAAAGCTCTTTCAATTGCTGTATGATCTGCTCATAAATCGGAGTTGAGCTTCTCGGATCGATTTGAATCATTTACTTCCCTTCTTTCTTTTACGAGCTGCTCTCTTTCTTTAAATGTTCTGCCATTGAAAACCGATGACGACAAGAACGACAAACAGACTGCTGGCCAAAACCGAGGCGGCGATAATAAGAGGCACATCTTGTTTTACGGATCTTTTGTTTTTCATGAAAGTTCCCCTTCCCTATGCTTAACATTTATATGTCGATTTCATTTTTTGAGTGTTTTATGTGTATTACATCAAGTAGTACACGTAATACAATAAACACACTCAGGCCTATTGTCAATTCTTTTTTAAAAGAAATACAAAAAAACCCGCCGGGATTCCGGCAGGTTCGCTGAACCATTTGAAACGGCGCGGTCAGTAATCAAAATTACGCTGCAAAATCATATTGTTTTGCAAGGTCTGCAGCTGCAATCTCATTCTGTAAAGCTGCTCTCTTTGCTGATCATTCGCAGATAATGACAGCTTGTTTAATTCATTCACCGCGTTTTCAAGCATCATTTGCGCTTCACTGTATTCATTATCATTATAATGCTCTTGTTTTGAAGCGGTCATAAATTGCTCATTCGCAAATTCATACGCCTGTTCGCTTCTTTGGAGATGTTCATCTACTGATTGTCTTGTTGCCAACGAAACCCCTCCTCAGTGAATGGGAAATCAAACTTAGTTTGAGCGGACCAAAAATAATAACACCCGAAGGTTGCAGGAAAGAGAACCAAATTTTCCGCGTTTTAGCTAAAAGAATGAGAATCCTGCCTGGAGTCATAATAAACAAAAGAAAGCCCCATCCTGTTTTCAGATTGTGAACCCCCATCATTCATGCTACAATTTTAGGATGCATCTGATGTGAGGGAGGCTTTTTGAACATTGAACGAGAATAACCCTTTTCCTTATTCAAATACGGAAAAACGGTACCATACATTAAATTATCATCTGCGGGAGCATTTCGGGCATAAAGTGTTTAAAGTCGCGCTTGACGGCGGTTTTGACTGCCCGAATCGGGACGGCACGGTTGCACACGGCGGCTGCACATTCTGCAGCGCGGCGGGCTCCGGCGATTTTGCCGGCAACCGGGCCGATGACTTACTCACGCAATTTCACGATATCAAAAACCGTATGCACGAAAAGTGGAAAGACGGCAAATATATCGCATATTTCCAGGCGTTCACGAATACGCATGCCCCGGTAGAGGAGCTGCGTGAAAAATTTGAATCCGTCCTCAAGCTTGACGGCGTTGTCGGCATGTCTATCGCCACCCGTCCGGACTGCCTGCCGGACGATGTCGTGGAATATTTGGCAGAACTGAATGAGCGGACCTATTTGTGGGTTGAACTCGGGCTGCAGACCGTGCATGAACGGACCGCACTCCTGATCAACCGCGCCCATGATTTTGACTGCTATGTTGAGGGTGTCAATAAACTGAGAAAACACGGCATCCGCGTTTGTTCCCATATCATTAACGGGCTTCCGCTTGAAAACAGGGACATGATGATGGAGACGGCCAAAGCCGTCGCTGATTTGGATGTGCAAGGCATTAAAATTCACCTGCTTCACTTATTAAAAGGCACACCGATGGTGAAGCAATATGAAAAAGGAAAGCTGGAGTTCCTTTCTCAAGAAGAATATGTAAGTCTTGTATGTGATCAGCTCGAAATCATTCCCCCGGAAATGATCGTTCACCGCATTACGGGAGACGGGCCAATCGAATTAATGGTCGGGCCGATGTGGAGCGTCAATAAGTGGGAAGTACTGGGCGCCATTCAAAAAGAGCTGGAAACACGGGGAAGCTATCAAGGAAAGCTCTTCAGAAAGACCGGGGAGGAGACCGCCCTATGACCTTGATGCACATCCTCCCTTTCAGTAAAGAATTGCTGAAGTCCGCCGCACAGGAAGGTGATATCACGGTTGACGCGACGATGGGCAACGGACATGATACATATTTTCTGGCCGGCCTTGTCGGTGAGACAGGACATGTCCATGCCTTTGATATTCAAGCGGACGCACTCGCTAAAACGAAGGAGCGGCTCGGTGCCGACTTCGGCCCGCGCGTCACGCTTCACCATAAAAGCCATGATCAAATAAAGGCATCACTGCCTGAAGATGCGCACGGTCGTGTGGCTTGCGCCGTCTTTAATCTCGGCTATCTGCCAGGCGGCGATAAAAGCATTACGACAAACGGCCGCTCAACCATTTCCGCGATCGAACAGCTCCTTGAACTGCTGAAGGAGAACGGGCTGATCGTTCTCGTTGTGTACCACGGGCATCCTGAAGGCAAGACGGAAAAAAGTGCATTACTGGAATACTGCAGCAATCTTGATCAGGAAAAAGCCCGCGTGCTGAGCTACGGCTTTCTCAACCAGCAAAACGACCCGCCGTTTATTATAGCGATTGAAAAGAAATCTGCCGGCAAATAAAGAATGGGCCCGTCATAAGCGGGCCCATTCTTTTTGTGTTTACTTTTCAAGAAAAATCAATTACTATGAAATAATGGAAAAAAGTTCATCTTTTAAGTGTAACATCTGGGAGGAGCGGCAATTTGAATATTCTTCGCATCATATTTTCAAGTGTTCCCTATGTAATGTTTGTCATCATTTTATCAAGACATTTAGGATTTGAGTTCGCGAAAACCTATTACTGGTGGTTTGCTGCATTTTTTGTCATCGGGCTGATCGGCAAATTCGCAATGCACCTTGCGGCAAAAAAGAAACCGTTAAAAAAAGAGACAGCGTAAAATGCGCATGTCTCTTTTTATTTACTGTTTTGCAGCACGCTGCGTGTATAAGCGGGATTGTTCGTAAAGACACCATCTGCTTTTTGTTTCAGCATAATAGGCGTCAGCGTATGCTCGTCTTCCTTATCAAAAAACACGTGCACTTTCATCTTATTGTGATGAATGCGCTTCACGACTGCTTCATTTGCCAATTTGGCGTTGATCCCGACTGTATCAGCATACGTTCTGATGGTTTGCAGCTGCTTATCATTTATCTCCTCAGCCTCGTTATCTTTTAATAATCGAACAAGAGGAACTTTTTTATTCATAGAATGAACTTTCTTTAAGCTCTTCCCGCTAAAAGACTCAATGACTGCTTTATGGCTGGAAATCAGCTTATGTTTTTGTAATATGTCAATCAGTTTCTTTTCCATCACCAGGCTGCCGTTGCTTTCTCTTGTCTCAATATAGTAATTGGCAGTTTGTCCGAATTTCTGGATGATTTCTTCTAATGTTAAAATCTTTTCTCCTTTTCCCGCATTCAGTTTCTTAATCTGAGCCAAAGACAGATCATCTGTCATCCCTTTACCATCTGTTGTCCGATCTACCGTTTTATCGTGAATCGCAATCAGACGGCCGTCCTTTGTCTCCCGTAAATCTATCTCAATATAATCTGCTTTGTCTTTAATCGCACGTGCATAAGACAAAGCGGTATGTTCCGGCTCAATCGCAGAAGAGCCCCTGTGCGCTATCAAGACAGGATGATAGCCGGCGGAAGCATGGATGACGGAGCAGCCTCCGGAAATGGAAAGTAATGCTATGACCGCTAAATACTTTAATTTTTTCATAAAATTAAAGTATCATATTCTGCAGGCGCACACAATGTTTCATTCTTCACGTCATAAATAAAAAAACTGCGCCGTCAATGTACACGAGAGGCGCAGTTCCCCATTACGAACTTTTCGTCCAAGCCATCTTCTGAAATTTGCGGTAGGCTCTTCCGTTGATATAAAAGAAAAATGACGTTTTTCCGCTTGCCCTGATCAGCTTTCGCGCGAGGCGGCCCATTTCTTTTTGGCCGGCGACTTTGTCATCGGATAAATAGACGCCGAGCAGCCCCCTGTTGATCAGCCGGTGAAAATTTTCATGCGGAATGCCTTGCAAATGTTCATCCGCTTTTTCAATAAAATGCTGCAGTCTCTGCATCATTTCTTCATGAGACTGATAATACGTACAGAAATTCAGATCGCCTTCAAGCAGATCTTCTTCCTGGTCAATTAAATAATCGAGCAGTATGTGCAGCCCTTGTATGTACGGAAAATAACTGCTGCGGATTTTCTCAGCGGTATGTTCGTTAAAATCAGGCTGGAATGAGTAAGCAACGAGACAGAAAATGCCTAACGTCGATCCGGCGCAGGCCGAGAACTCAAACCACTCCATTTCCGGAAGCTGTGACCGGTACTGCTCAAACCAGGCTTTAAGCCTCGGAACGCGTTCATGCTCAACGACATGCTTATGAACCTGAAGATCGCAATAATAATCACACAGCTCAAGCAAATAAGGTTTAATGATACCGTAATGTTCTATTGACCCGAGCACCCGCTGGCATGTTCTGACCAGCTCATGAAGATAACCGCCGTCATCCCGCTCCTCTCTGTACTGATAGTACGGCCGCACCTCGGCACCGACCGTCAGCGCGTCACGCATGGAAAGATGAAGCATGCGGAAGTCCTCCGGATCAAGCGAGGTGCTGCGGTCGCACAGATTGTCCAGATAATCACTGATTGTCTGATACGCGATGATAAATTGCACGCATTTCTGTTTTTGTTCTCCCGAAAGCAAGGCTAAAATGCCGCCGCCTTCACAATGAAACGATTTATCGCGGATACTTGCGGCCGCCTGCTGCCGCAGTTCGGTATTTTTAATGGAATCTGATTTTTCCCGCCACATGTTCAATTCCTGATGAACGAGCGGAAAAATTTCCCGATACACTTTTGCCATAAGGTTAAAAGGATGTTCCGGTACTGTCAACATATGCACCCCCAGCGAATTCAAATATACTGATCTGTAAAGGCTTTTGCCGCCTTAAACACAGTTTCTCTTTCCGGTTCATTAAAAATTTCATGATAAAGCCCTTCCCATTCCCGATACGATTTATTATGGGAAGCCACACCGGAAAACCATTTGCGGACCTTC
Source organism: Bacillus sp. jun7 (assembly GCF_051034795.1). Classification (NCBI taxonomy): domain Bacteria; kingdom Bacillati; phylum Bacillota; class Bacilli; order Caryophanales; family Bacillaceae; genus Bacillus; species Bacillus sp. jun7. The sequence continues at coordinate 3,411,551 of NZ_CP093219.1, read as the reverse complement.
ATTTTATCGACGATTTTGTCATCACCGCCCTGCATAAGCAAAAGCGGCACCTTTAAAAACGCATCAGTCGGCACCATAGCGGCATCAATGGTTTTTAAAAGCTCTCTGTACCATCTTACGGATACCTTCGTGACATATAAAGAATCGTTTTGATCCGCTTCAATCATATCCGCATTCCTCGTTGCCATATCAGGTGATAAGCCGGAATCCACTCTGAGGGACGGAGCGAGGACGTTCAGTCCTTTAGACGCAAAATCAAGGACTTTATTGACTTTTATTTGCAGACCCAGACAAGGTGATGATAAAATGAGTGCCGTAATGCGGGGATTTCTCTGCTGCTTAAACCATTCTATCGCAATCAGTCCGCCCATGCTGTGGCCCAAAAGGAAAACGGGCGCTTCAAGCGTTCTCGCTTTATCAATCCATATATCTACTTCATCAATGTATTCTTGGAAAGAGCGAATATGCCCTCTGGCGCGGGTCGACGTTCCCTGACCGGGCAAATCGCCCATCACCACGTTATATCCGGAAGATCTCCACATTTCAACGAGCCATTTATAACGCCCGTGGTATTCGCTCGCCCCGTGGATAATGACAATGGTACCGACGGGCCTGTCTGCTTTCCAAGTCCACATGCAGTTCACCTCTTACATAAATTTAGAGAAAGAAGGATGAGACATGATAATCTACCCTTATAAACAATTTACGCCTGACATACATCCTGAAGCGTTCATTGCGGATAACGCCGTCATAACGGGCGACGTCGTGATCGGAGAACAATCGAGCATCTGGTTCTCGGCAGTCATCCGGGGAGATGTTGCGCCGACAAGGATCGGAAAAAGAGTCAGCATACAAGACTTGAGCTGTCTGCATCAAAGCCCGAACCGCCCGCTTCTTATTGAAGATGACGTCACGATCGGCCATCAGGTTACACTGCACAGCGCAATCATCAGAAAGAATGCTTTAATCGGTATGGGCTCCGTCATTCTTGACGGGGCGGAAATCGGAGAAGGCGCGTTTATCGGCGCCGGAAGTCTCGTTCCTCCGGGCAAAACCATTCCTCCCGGCTGTCTTGCGTTCGGCCGGCCCGCAAAGGTTATCCGCCGGCTGACAGAAGAAGACATACGGGACATGGAAAGAATCAGAACGGAATATGTTGAAAAAGGCCGATACTATAAAACAATGCAAGAGAAATAAAAAAGATCAGCTTTGTTTTACTACTGTACCATTTTTCAAAATATTATTTAAGTAAAAACCATTTGCATTCTCCCGATTGTCAGGAAACAGAAGCAAAATGTTCAGGAATTTGTTTTATTCTTCCCCCTTTTACCCGATCCTATGAAAAAAGAGCCCATTTCAGCGGGCTCTTTTTTACGCTTTTTCGGCGAATGTCTGTCCGTTTTCCAGATCTATGTCTTTTCTTTTATGGAAACCTTTGCCGTAATAGGCGGCTAATAATATGCCGAACCAGACAGGACCGATGATGACGGCCACCCTGGTCTCTGCATCAAAAGCCATCAGCACAACGACAAAAGCCAGAAATGCCAGCGAGATATATGAGGAAAAGGGGTATAAAGGCATTTTATATTTGAGTTTTTTCCGTTCTTCCGGCTGTAAGCTTTTACGGTATTTCATTTGGGAAAGCAAAATAATCGACCATGTCCAAATTGCTCCGAACGTCGCAATGCTCGTCACCCACGTAAACACTTTCGCCGGCACCACGTAGTTCAGCAAAACGCCGATGCATAACGCACCCGCTGAAACCAATACCGCTTTTCCCGGCACACCGCCTTTTGTGACCGTACCGTATGCTTTAGGTGCTTCATTTTGCTCCGCCAGATTGAACAGCATACGCCCCGTGCTGAAGATCCCGCTGTTGCAGGAAGAAAGAGCCGCCGTCAATACGACAAAATTAATGATTCCGGCTGCAGCGGGTATTCCGATTTTTTCAAATGTCAAAACAAACGGGCTTCCGCCTGAACCGATTTCCTGCCACGGATAAATTGACATAATGACAAACAAAGCTCCGACGTAAAAAATGAGAATGCGCCAAAAAACAGTATCTATGGCCCGCGCCAGTGATTTTTCCGGATTTTTGACCTCACCGGCTGTGACACCGATCAGCTCAATCCCGAGATAAGCAAACATGACCATCTGAAGCGACAGCAGCACCCCTTTAATCCCATTCGGGAAAAAGCCGCCGTGGCTCCATAAATTGCTGATTCCGAGCGCAACGCCTCCGTTTCCGAGACCGAATACGATCATCACCAGACCGATCGCGATCATTGACAGAATCGCCAAGACTTTAATGAGCGCAAACCAGAATTCAAGCTCACCGTACGCTTTGACCGCCAGAAAGTTGACAGCCGTCATAATGACGAGTGCACAAAGCGCCCAGATCCATGACGGCACGTCAGGGAACCAGTAGCCCATATAAATGCCGACCGCGGTGATTTCCGCCATGCAGGTAACGACCCATAAAAACCAATAATTCCAGCCTGTTAAAAACCCGGCAAGCGGGCCGATATAATCTCTGGCATACCGGCTGAATGAACCGGCTACAGGCTTTTGAATCGCCATTTCCCCCAATGCCCGCATAATAAAAAACATAATCAGTCCGCTGCAGGCGTAAGCGGCTAAAATCCCCGGACCGGCAAGCTTTATGGCAGAAGCAGACCCGAGAAACAGCCCGACTCCAATCGCGGCGCCCAACGACATAAGCGAGATATGCCGCTCTTCCAAGCCGCGGTGAAGCGTTTTTTCTTTGTTTTGCATAACTCTCCCTCCCCCTGATTTTGACAAAGAAACAACAAACCGAGACGAAATAGCCAGAAAACTCTTTCCGGAATCTACCCGATTAGTCCTATTATAACCTTTTTCTGAATATTGCGTAATACTTTGTCGAAAACAGAGCGGAATAGACGGTTTACAAAAAACAATAGAAAAAAGGCTTTCGATAACTCGAAAGCCTTTTGGATTAAACGAAAATGACTTCTTTCGGCTGATGATTCAGCTCTTCCGGCACCAGTCTTTTTTCGACATTGATGCTGTGCCAGATCATGAAGATCAGCACGGTCCAGATTTTGCGGCTGTTGTCCGCTCTGTCGGCACAATGATCTTCCAGAAGCTGAAGGACATAATCCTTTTCAATATAAGCATCTGTTTCACTTTCGCGAATGATGTTGCGAACCCATTCGTTCATTTCATTTTTCAGCCAGTGGCGGATCGGCACAGGGAAGCCGAGTTTTTTGCGGTTAAGCACATGATCAGGCACTACCCCTTCAGCAGCTTTGCGCAGAAGGTATTTCGTCGTGCCGTTTTTCGTTTTCAGTTCATCCGGAATTTTAGAGGCCACGTCAAACACGACTTTATCAAGGAACGGCACGCGCAGTTCCAATGAGTTGGCCATCGTCATTTTGTCAGCCTTTAACAGGATGTCGCCGCGCATCCACGTATGGATATCAACATACTGCATTTTATTAATGTCGCTGTATGAACGGCTTTCCGTAAAGTACGGCTTCGTGACATCACGGTATGAAAGCTCTGGATTGTAATGTTTGAGCAGCTGTTTTTTCACGGGCTCTTCAAAAATCTTCGCATTACCGATATAGCGCTCCTCAAGCGGTGTGCAGCCGCGGACTAAGAGGCTTTTCCCTCTCATTCCTTCAGGCATGACGGACGCCACATGAAGAAGCATTTTTTTCAGACCGGACGGAATGCGTTCAAACGGTTTAAGCGAAAGCGGTTCGCGGTAAATATTGTACCCGCCGAACAGCTCGTCCGCGCCTTCCCCGGATAATGCAACCGTTACATGCTTTTTCGCTTCTTTCGCGACAAAGTACAAAGGAATCGCCGCCGGATCTGCAAGCGGGTCATCAAAGTGCCAGACGATTTTCGGAAGCTCATTCATATACTCCTCAGGAGAAATGACTTTGCTTATATTTTCAATCCCGAGCGCGGCAGCCGTTTCCTTCGCTACGTCAACTTCACTGAAGCCCTGCTGCTCAAAACCGACGGAAAATGTTTTAAGGCTCGGGTGAAATTCTTTCGCAACTGAGACGATAAAAGAAGAGTCAATACCGCCGGATAGAAACGAACCGACAGGAACGTCACTTCTCATGTGAACTTTGACAGAGTCAAAGATTGCGTCTCTGACTTCTTTCACCAATTTATCTTCATCAGACTGAACAGGCTTAAAGTTCGCTTTGAAATATGTTTTAAACGCGATGTCGCCTTCCGGGCGGATCGTAAACTGGCTGCCCGGCTCGACTTTTTTCACTTCAGCGTCAAGCGTGCTCGGTTCAGGAACGAATTGGAAAGACATATATTGCTGTAAAGAAGCTGTATCAAGATCAATACCGTTTTGAGCGGCCATTAAACTCTTTCTTTCAGATGCAAAATATACTTTGTCCCCGATGGTTGTGTAATACAGCGGTTTAATTCCGAACGGGTCTCTCGCGCCGTACATGACGCGGTCAGCCTTGTTCCAGATTAAAAACGCAAACATTCCGCGAAGCTTTGAAGCGGCTTCTTCTTTATAATGACGGTATGTCGCAAGGAGCACTTCGGTATCGGAATCTGTATTGAAAGTGTAGCCTTTCGCTTCAAGCTCTTCTCTCAATTCAATGTAGTTATAGATTTCGCCGTTAAAAATGATCCAATATTTTTCGTCTTCATATGATAAAGGCTGTCCGCCGTTTTCTACGTCAATAATACTGAGCCGTCTGAAGCCGAATCCGACGTGCTCATCATGATAATACCCATCGCTGTCAGGACCGCGGTGAACGATCATTTGGTTCATTTGTTTGATTAGCTCTTCTTGATCTGCGGTTTGAGTTAATGGATGCTTATTAAAAACACCGACAAATCCACACATAGTATAGCCTCCATAAGTGTAATTTTCTAATTGGACCCCCTTTTTATAGACGCTTTGTTACGCCATTGGTTTCACGCTATGTAAAAAATAAGCATGGCAGCATCTACAAAAAGGGAAAGCCGCTTAAGTAAGCGGCTATAAAATTATTCTCCTAGTGCTTCTTTGCGAAGCGCATCCGCCTTGTCAGTACGCTCCCAAGGAAGATCCACATCATGACGTCCGAAGTGGCCGTAAGCAGCTGTCTGCTTATAGATCGGGCGGCGCAGATCAAGCATTTTAATAATGCCGGCAGGTCTCAGGTCGAAGTTATTCCGTACGACTTCGATCAGTTTTTCTTCAGAAGCTTTTCCTGTATCAAATGTATTGATGGAAATAGAAACAGGCTGTGCCACGCCGATCGCGTATGCAAGCTGCACTTCACAAGAATCAGCAAGACCTGCTGCCACGATGTTTTTCGCTACGTATCTCGCAGCGTATGCCGCAGAACGGTCTACCTTCGTCGCATCCTTACCGGAGAATGCGCCGCCGCCGTGACGTGCATATCCGCCGTATGTGTCAACGATGATTTTACGGCCGGTAAGACCCGCATCACCTTGAGGTCCGCCGATTACGAAACGTCCCGTAGGGTTGATGAAGTATTTTGTTTCTTCATCGATCAGTTCCTCAGGCACGACAGGGTTAATGACATGCTCTTTCAGATTGCGCTGAATCTGCTCAAGCGTAATTTCCGGGTGGTGCTGAGTTGAAATGACGATCGCATCGATGCGGACCGGCTTGTTGTTTTCATCATATTCAACGGTAACTTGCGTTTTGCCGTCAGGGCGAAGGTACGGAAGAATGTCTTCTTTGCGGACTTCGCTCAAACGGCGGGCTAATTTATGCGCCAAAGAGATCGGAAGCGGCATAAGCTCTTTCGTTTCGTTACACGCATAACCGAACATCAGGCCTTGGTCTCCCGCTCCGATTGCTTCGATTTCAGCATCGCTCATTGTGCCTTCACGCGCTTCAAGAGCCTGATCGACACCCATTGCGATATCCGCAGACTGTTCATCAATTGATGTTAAAACAGCGCAAGTCTCCGCATCAAATCCGTATTTAGCGCGTGTGTAGCCGATTTCTTTAATCGTTTCACGGACTGTTTTCGGAATGTCAACGTATGTTGATGTAGTAATCTCTCCGCTTACCAGCACAAGTCCTGTCGTTACAGATGTTTCGCAGGCCACGCGCGCGTTCGGGTCATTTTTTAAAATCTCATCTAAGATACTGTCAGAAATTTGGTCACAGATTTTGTCCGGATGACCCTCAGTAACAGATTCAGATGTAAATAGTCGACGGTTTTTACTCATTCACTTTTCCTCCTGAAAAAAGATCTTTTGCAAGACCTTCTCATATGATACGGAACTCGCTCCCTCTTAATACAATGTCATACTATATCAGAGAATGTTAATTGGCATATTTTATGAAATAAAAAAACCTTTTCCACTCGAGGAAAGGGTTTGGTCTGTGTGCCTTTCACTCTTATCGCTCAAGGAAAATATTAAACCTTGCATCAGGTTAGCACCTTGGTTTCCCACAGTGTTTTCACCTGCTTTTTTACAGAGAAACCGGTTGCTGGGCTTCATCGGGCCTGTCCCTCCGCCAGCTCGGGATAAGAGTATCCGCTCAATGAAATATCTTATCGTAAAAGGGCGGAAAGTGTCAATATGAATTAAAGCGATTGCGCGCCTTTATTTCGGGAAGCAATGGAAAAACACAAACAAAAAACCGCAAATAGTATAGACTATTTTCAGATATATGTTATACTAATTCCACATTCAGCGAAATACAAATAAACCGGCAAAGGAAGGTTTTTATGAAATTAGTTGATTTAACCGCAGATCTTCAAGCATTACTTGCAAGTCCGAATGTGCATCATAATTTATCGGCTCCAAAACTTACCGAAAAAGTAATCAGCCGAAATGAAGGAACGCTGACATCAACGGGCGCCGTACGCGCCACCACCGGCGCATATACAGGCCGGTCACCTAAAGATAAATTTATCGTCCGTGAACAAAGCACAGAAAATCAAATTGATTGGGGCGCGGTGAATCAGCCCATTTCTGAAGAGGCGTTTGAAAAGCTGTACGCCAAAGTCGTCAGCTACTTAAAACAGCGGGATGAACTGTTTGTGTTTGAAGGATTCGCGGGAGCGGATGAAAAATACAGACTGCCGATTACGGTCGTAAATGAATTTGCGTGGCACAATTTATTCGCGCGCCAGCTGTTTATCAGACCGGAAACGGATGAAAGAGACCCGCAAGCGCAGCCTTTCACCATTCTCTCAGCTCCGCATTTTAAAGCAGACCCGGAGACGGACGGCACGCATTCGGAAACATTTATCATTGTCTCTTTCGAAAAGCGCGTCATTTTAATCGGCGGCACCGAATACGCCGGAGAAATGAAAAAATCAATATTCTCCATTATGAACTTCCTGCTTCCGCAGCAGGATATACTGCCGATGCACTGCTCAGCCAACGTCGGTGAAAAAGGCGATGTCGCCCTGTTTTTCGGCCTTTCCGGCACAGGGAAAACGACGCTTTCAGCCGATGCGGACCGCAAACTGATCGGAGATGACGAGCACGGCTGGTCAGATTCCGGCGTTTTCAACATTGAAGGCGGATGTTACGCTAAATGTATCAATCTGAGCGAGGAAAAAGAACCGCAGATTTTTCGTGCGATCCGCTTCGGGTCTGTTCTTGAGAATGTCGTGCTTGATGAAAAAACGGGTGAAGCGGATTACGACAATTCCTTCTACACGGAAAACACAAGAGCCGCATATCCGATTGAGATGATCGGCAATATCGTGCAGCCTAGCATTGCCGGCCATCCGCAGGCGATCGTCTTTCTAACGGCGGACGCATTCGGCGTGCTTCCTCCGATCAGCAAACTGACGAAGGAACAGGCGATGTATCACTTCTTAAGCGGATACACCAGTAAACTCGCGGGAACCGAACGCGGCGTGACATCTCCGCAAACGACTTTCTCGACGTGCTTCGGTTCACCGTTCCTTCCGCTTCCGGCACATGTATATGCCGAAATGCTCGGGCATAAAATCGACGAACACGGCGTTCAAGTCTTCCTGGTCAACACAGGCTGGACCGGCGGAGGGTACGGAGTCGGAGAACGGATGAAACTTTCGTATACAAGAGCGATGGTCAAAGCCGCTATTGACGGCAGACTGAACCAGACTGACATGTCGGCAGACAGCATTTTCGGCCTGCACAGTCCCGTTCATGTTCCGGGCGTGCCGGATGAAGTTCTTCAGCCTGAAAACACATGGAGCGATAAACAAGCATACAACGAAAAAGCGCTGTTTTTAGCCAATGAGTTTAAAGAAAACTTTAAAAAGTTTTCCCATGCAGACTCGATTGCCAAAGCCGGCGGACCTCTCGTGTAATCAAAAAAGCCAAGGGCGTTTATGCCCTCGGCTTTTGTTTTTTCAGTTTGTCGAATGAAGCGAAGTGAGTCTGTATGTAATGCTTGTCCGGCCGTTCGCCCATTCGAGCTTTTGGACCTCGCCGGTGCCGGATTTCTCTCCGGTCTTCGTTTTGCGCACGTCCATCGGAATATCAAGAGGATAGACGCGGTAGCCCTCTTTCTCCAATAAAAAGATATTTTCCTCTATCCGTTTTTCATTGCCTTTTGTCACAATCATGGTATTAAATTCAACAGGCATTCCCAAAATGAAAATCCCCTTTCATTCTCTTATTCTTTATTATCATATCATAAATCAGGCATCTTACCGTGTCTTCATCCATTCCGCCAGCCGCCGGACAATGCGTCTGTTTTCCTGCGGCGGAAAATAATGCGTAAAACCGCTGTAATACCAAGTTTCCACCGGTTTCCCCGCCTCTTTCAGCTTGTCCTCGATCATCCGGGCGTGTTCAATCGAAACATTCTCATCATTCTCTCCATGGATGAGCAGCACAGGGGCCTGAATGCGGTCTGCTTTTTCAAACGGCGAACGCCATCTGTATTCATCCGGCACCTTTTTCGGCGTGCCGCCGATCACCCGCTTCATCATCCGCCGCATATCCTTCCGCTCTTCATAAGTAAGCACCATATCGCTCACACCGCCCCATGAAACGAGTGAAGCCGCTTGATGCCCCATTTCAATCGCGGTCAAAAGCCCCATGATTCCGCCCCGGGAAAAACCGAAAATATGCACCCGCCCTTCCCTGACGTTCGGATGCTCCCGAAGAAGGCGGAAAGCGGAAAACGCGTCCTCTCTGTCCTCTCCCGCAAAATCTTCATTTCCCTCGCCGCCCTGGTTGCCTCTGTAATAAGGCGCAAACACGACAAAGCCTTGGGAAGCGAATTGAACGATTCTGCCGGGGCGTACCATGCCGACATTTTTTATGCCGCCGCGCAAATATAAAAAACCGTCATATGTTCCCGGCGCCGCAGGTTCGGCAAGGAGCCCCTTTACCTTCAGACCTTCTGACTCATAGCATACCGCAAAGAGGCGGACATGCGGACTCGGAGACGGGAACCTTTTCTTTTCTACCAGCAAAACAATGCGCCTCCTTATATCATCAGTTTTTTTATTCTTTCCCAACGTGAATATGGGCACTCACACATTTTTTATACTCATCATACGATATGTAAAGCAGAAAAGGTTATTTTAACGCTTAAAACAAGGAGGTTACACCGTGAACAAATGGCTCAAAGCGGGCTGCGTTTTTGTCATATGCGCCTTTTTCCTGCTCATTCTTCCGGCTTGCAGACAGGAAGAAAGTCTGACAAAAGTAAAGGTGGCGGAAGTCACACACTCCATCTTCTATACGCCTCTGTATGTCGCTGAAGCAAAAGGTTTCTTTAAAAAAGAAGGGCTCCAAGTGTCACTTCAAACAACATGGGGCGGAGACAAAACGATGACATCGCTTTTGTCAAACGGGTCTGATATCGCGCTGGTCGGTTCTGAAACATCCATTTACGTGGAGGCGCAGGGAGCAAAAGATCCGGTCATCAACTTCGCGCAGCTGACACAGACGGACGGCACATTTCTCGTGTCGCGGAAAGATGAGAAATCATTCAAATGGAGCGATTTAAAAGGAAAAACATTTCTCGGCCAGCGAAAAGGCGGCATGCCCCAAATGGCCGGTGAGTACGTCCTGAAAAAGAATCACATAGAGCCGAAAAAAGACATTAACCTCGTTCAAAACATTGATTTCGCCAATATTTCCAACGCATTCGCATCCGGAACGGGTGATTATGTGCAGCTGTTTGAACCGACGGCATCCCAATTTGAAAAAGAAGGCATCGGCCATATCGTCGCATCCTTCGGAGAAGCTTCCGGCCAAGTGCCATACACAACCTTTATGGCAAAAGAAAGTTATTTGAAAAACAATGAAAAGACGGCGGAAAAATTCACCCGCGCCATCTATCGCGCCCAGCAATGGGTGGAAAGCCATCCGGCCAAAGACATCGCAAAAACGATTCAGAAGGAATTTGCCGATACAGACCCGGCCATTATCGAAACATCGATAGAGCGCTATAAAAAACAAAAGTCATTCTCTGCAGACCCAGTTCTGCAAAAGGATGAATGGGAACTGCTTCAATCTATTATGGATGAAGCCGGAGAGCTCCCGAAACACATTCCGTACAGCAAACTCGTCAACACAAAAATCGCCAAAAAAGTCACCTCAGAACAATAGGAGGAACATGAATGTCTTTTTTACATGTGGATCATGTAACACATACTTATTTCTCGCTGAAAGAAAAGACAACCGCCGTGAAAGATATACATTTTCAGATTGAAAAAGGGGATTTCATCTCCTTTCTCGGGCCGAGCGGATGCGGAAAAACAACACTCCTGTCCATTCTGGCCGGCCTTATCACCCCTGCGCAAGGCCGGGTGCTGATCGAAGGAAGCGTGCCGAACCATAAAGAACACCAAATCGGTTATATGCTTCAGCAGGATTATTTATTTCCTTGGAAATCAATTGAGGAAAACGTGCTGCTCGGTTTACACATTTCAAAAACATTAACAGAAGAAAAAAGAGCTGAAGTTCTCAGCCTTCTGCCTAAGCTCGGATTAATCGGCGTTGAAAAGAAATATCCGAAAGAGCTCTCAGGCGGAATGCGGCAGCGGGCGGCACTTGCCAGAACTCTTGCGCCGGACCCTGGACTGCTGCTCCTTGATGAACCGTTTTCCGCGCTGGACTTTCAAACGAAGCTTTCTTTGGAAAACCTTGTCTTCAGAACATTAAAGGATTTTCAAAAAACCGCTGTGCTCGTCACCCACGATATCGGTGAAGCCATCGCCATGAGCGATACGATCTATTTATTTTCGAATCAGCCGGGCACCATCCACCAAATATTCACCGTGCCTAAGGAGCTCGCGGCTTTAGATCCGTTTGACGCGCGTCAGGATCCGGCCTTTCAGCCGCTGTTTCAAACCATATGGAAGGAGCTGAATTCCCTTGAAAAACAGCAGCGGCACGATTGAACAGCTTCATCAGCAGTTTAAGAAAAGACACCAAAAAGAAAAGCTCCGGATCCGTGCGTATCAGGCCGCCATTTTCATCGTATTTTTTGCCGGGTGGGAAATATCGAGCAGGGCGGGCTGGATCGATCCGTTAATCTTCAGCTCACCCTCCGCCGTTTGCAGGCTTTTAGTTGAAAAGATTGCGGACGGATCCCTTGCGGCGCACATCGGCGTAACCTTAGGAGAAACCGTTCTCGGCTTTTTGCTCGGCACGCTTCTCGGCACATGCCTCGCCGCTCTGTTATGGTGGTCAAACCGGCTCGCCCGGGTTTTAGACCCGTACCTCGTCATTTTAAACGCGATGCCGAAGGTCGCACTCGGACCGATTCTCATCGTGGCACTCGGACCGAATTTCACAAGCATTGTCGCCATGGGAGCAGTCATCAGTGTCATTATCACGACAATCGTCGTCTTTACGGCTTTTCAGGAAGTGGATGAAAACTATATTAAGGTGATGAAAACCTTCGGAGCGAAAAGAAGCATCATGTTTAAAGAAGTCATTCTGCCGGCATGCGCCCCCGCGATTATTTCCGCGCTTAAAGTGAACGTCGGTTTATCCTGGGTCGGTGTCATCGTCGGCGAGTTTCTCGTTTCCGAAAAAGGTCTGGGCTACATGATCATTTACGGATTCCAGGTCTTCAATTTCACTCTTGTGTTCTTAAGCCTTCTGATCATCGCGATTTTTGCGACATTGATGTATCAGGGAGTCGAACTGTTAGAAAGAAAATGGACGAAAGGAAAAATATAAAAAAGACCCGTGCGTAAGCGCCGGGTCTCCGTTTTTTATGATTGAAATACGCCGTCCTCTTTCAGCTTTTTCAGACTGATCGGAAGCACCGAATCTTTCATAATGAAACTGAATTTTTTATTTCGGGGGAGATTCTCCGGCAGTTCGCTGAACAGCACCGGCCCCTTTGTTTCAAAATAGTCAGCCTGTTTTTCAAGCTTTTCAATATCGGCAAAATAAATATTCTTCACGATTACCTTTTCCCTGCCGAGAACTTTATACTGTCCGACGTACTTCAGATGTCTTACCGCGGCGCCGGTTTCTTCTTTCACCTCGCGCAGGGCCGCTTCCTCCGCACATTCCATCGGCTCCACTTTTCCGCCCGGAAATTCAAACCCCCGGTCTTCGTGCTCAGTCAAAAGCCACTTATCTCCATATCGGCATATGACCCATACATGCTTCGGGCTGTCTGAAAAAGGCTGGTGTTCAAAGGAGAGCTGAACAGTATTCTGATAATAGTCTTTAAACTCGTACATGTTTATCCCTCTAATCCGTTCCTTCATATCTTCCATACATCATACCACAGTTGCGTTTGTTCGGAAGCCCTTTATCAAAAATTCAGAGGAAAACCATCATACCCGCTAGTATAGCCTCCTTTGAAGCAAATGTTACGGTTTGCGCTTGAATTTATTTTTCAGGGTATCCAATAGGTCGACGAGCACCTGCGGAACCGGGATGCCCAGCGAGCTTGCCGTTATCACGATCTGAACCGATTCGTATAAGATATAAAACATAATAGCCAAATTACGGATAGCGCCTTCTGAATGAAGCAGCTGATCAAAAAAATGGCAAACTGAGACTAATGCCAGGGTCACGATTTTTTTGACCAGCCGCGCAAAAAGCTTTCTTGCGCTCAGCTGCTGCAAAAGAGATTCTTTTAAGCTTGTACTGATAAACTCAATCGCCATGACCGATAGCAAAATCAGAAACGAATACTGAAAACCGCCAAAGAAAAACCCCGCTGCCGACACGATCACTGCAAAAAACGAAAAGATGCCAAAGTCTTTGCCCACTTGATCCAACATCCTTTCACAGAAACGGCCTTACATTATTCTATGAAAAGTGAATGGAACGGACTGGATTTTTCAGAAAAATGGACAACACCTCTCTTCGGCAGCCAAATAAAAGACCGAGTGCTTTATAGCCCCGGTCTTCCCTTGTTGATTATCCTAAATACGCTTTCAGCATCCAGTTATGTTTTTCGATATTCTGGTGAATGGCAAGCAGCATATCTCCGGTCGTTTCGTCTCCGACCTCATCTGCGAGATCCATGCCGCTTTTCAGCTCTTCCGCAATGACAGTGAAATCATCATAAATGTTCTGTACCATTTGTTCTGCGCTCTCATTGCCTTCCGCTTCTTTTATAGAAGCAGTCTTCAATGATTCCGTCATTGTGCCGATCGGCTTGCCGTTCAATGCCAGCAGACGTTCTGCCAGATCGTCAATATATGTAGCCGTTTCGTTATACAGCTCCTCGAACTTTTCGTGCAATGTGAAAAAGTCCTTCCCTTTGACGTACCAATGATAGTTATGTAATTTCACATACATGACCGTCCAGTTTGCAACTTGTTTATTGACCGCTTCCAATAGTTTTTCTGACATGCCTATCTTCCTCCTTTGATTTACTATTGATATACCCTATATATCGTGTGTTAAAACATAAATTTTTAGCCCTTGATTTTACGGATGGAAAATATGTTATGATTTGTTAAAAAGGAGGGATTTCATGCTGCTTCTTCTGAGCTTCGGCTTTCTTATCGTGCTCGCCGTGCTGCTTTTATCCATCTGGTCGACTGTAAGAGCTTATAACGTAAAACATACGATTGACCCGCCGGAGGACGCATCAAAAGGCTTGACGGATAAAAACAATCCTTAATGATGATGCGTCTGTTCCTCATGGCCGGAGGAATCATCGGCAGCTTCAGCATCCCCGACACGCACTTTTACAGTCGGCATATTATGCTGCTGTTTTGCCGTTACGTGGGATTGAACGGTATACACACCCTCTTCATCAAATTCAGTCCGCAGGTGATACGCCCCTTTTTCCTCCTTGGCCTTGCTTGTTTTGCTGCTGCCTTTTTTTCCTTCTTTCCATACTTCAAACATGACTTCATCCGCATCCGTGACACGCTTGCCGCCGTAAAAAACCTCCGCCTTGTATTCCGTTTTTTCATGCAATGCTGCCTTTTCCGGTCCTGTAAGCTTGACCTCAAGCGCTTTAGGCTCCTCATCCGCGGCGGTTTTGTCCAAATTGCCCCCGCAGGAAGATAATAGAAATACCATACCGCACATACCTGCCAATACAGCCCGTTTCATCCCATCACTCCTTCATGTTTGCTTCTATTTTAGCAAACGCTTACACATAAGGTGTGACATTTTTTAGAAATATGTAAAAAAGCCTTTTTGCATGTCAGCAAAAAGGCCTGTTTTTTATCCGAACACTTTCAGCAAATCTTCTTTATCTTGTGACAGCCAGAAACGCATCAGCCGTTTCGCGCCTTCTAAATCATGAAGTTTCGCCTGGCCGCACTGTTTTTCGTTGGCCGCCGGAATCTCCGTAATATCGATGGCTTCTTTCAGCGTAGCGTCAAGCAGGTCTACAATTTCTTCCGCTGTCGGCTCGCCGCTGACAACAAGATAATAGCCTGTCTGGCAGCCCATCGGTGAGATATCTATGATGTCGAAGTGATCGTATTTCTCAGAATGTGTGCGAATCGTAAACGCAAGCAAGTGCTCAAGCGTATGAATCGTATCCGGCTTCATCGCCTGTTTGTTCGGCTGGCAGAAGCGAATGTCAAACTTATTCACAACGCCGTCTGTTCCGACTTTATGCACTCCGCAATGTCTTACATACGGAGCCACAACCGCATTATGGTCTAGCTCAAAACTTTCTACTGAAGGCATAATGGCACTCCCTTTTTTCAGAATATGCATCCATTATAACACAGTTTTCCGATAAGGATTGTGGCGGAAGCTTTTCAATCTGAAATTTTTTTTCTATACTAGCATCAGAAAGGTGGTTTTTTGATGAAAACCATAATGATTGCATTAATCCGCGGATACCAGAAGTTCATCTCTCCGCTGACGCCGCCGTCATGCCGCTTTTACCCGACGTGTTCGCAGTACGGAATCGAAGCCGTCAAGACTCACGGCGCATTAAAAGGCGGATGGCTGACACTGAAGCGGATTTTAAAGTGCCACCCTTTTCATCCGGGCGGTGTTGATCCCGTACCGGACAAAAAACAAAAACATTAGTCCATATGCTGGTAGCCGTCGATCACCAGATCAAGTTTACCGGTTTCAGGATCAATCACCAGACCGTGCACCGGGACATTGTCAGGGAATAGCGGATGGTGTTTAATGACGTTTACGCTGTCTGTAACACTCGCTTCTACTGAATCAAAGCTTTTCAGCCATTGATCAAGATCAACTCCTGAGTGCTTCAGCATGTCAATCCGCTCTTTCGGAATACCGCGGTCGATAATTTTATCAAGCATATCCTCGCTGTTGATTTTGCTCATGCCGCAATCATGGTGGCCGATAACGCAGACTTCATCAGCGTTTAATTCGTATACAGCGACTAAAAGGCTGCGCATGATGCTTCCGAACGGGTGGGCGACAAGCGCGCCGGCACTTTTAATAATTTTCACATCGCCGTTTCGCATGTTCATCGCATGCGGAAGCAATTCTACAAGACGTGTGTCCATACAGGACAAAATCGCCATCTTTTTATCCGGGAATTTAGATGTTTGGTATTTTTCATAATCTTTGTTTTTAGTGAACTGCTCATTAAATTGCATAATATCGTTTAGAAGACTCATCTTGGTGTTTCCTTTCTGCCTTTTTATTCACAATATAACATAAGGCGGGTCATTTCGTCACTCCCCGCACAAGATGACAAAGTGCTCAATAAATAAGACAAACCCCATTGGGCTTGTCTTATTTCCCCATATTGTATTTTTTGTTGAACTGTTCGACTCTCCCGCCTTTTTCGTTGAATTTTTGGCGGCCTGTATAAAACGGATGCGTATCTGAGCTGACTTCCACTTTAATCAGCGGGTATGTTTTTCCGTCTTCCCACTCTGCCGTTTCCTCTGACGTTTTCGTAGAATGGCTTAAAAAGCGGTAGCCGCTGTTCACATCTTGAAAAATCACTTGATGGTTATCCGGATGAATATCTTTTTTCATGGTGATCTCCCTTTCTTAAATCGTAATAATTACGTTTTATTCTAAACCTTAAATAGGCGCTTGTCAATCATATATGCCCTGATCCCTTGATTTCTAAACCCTGCACATATATGGAATCGGAAGAATAATCTAATCGCTTCAGCAAATAATATAATCACATTACATAAAACGGTAATTTAGAAAGGCGGTTTATGATCGTGGATGATTTAGTATTAGCCAGAAGTCTGTTCGGGACAACCATGGGCTTTCATATTATTTTTGCGACGCTTGGTGTCGGCTTGCCTCTGATGATTTTAATGGCTGAATTGATTTATCAAAAAACAAAAGATCCGCATTATGCCATTATGGCGAAAAGGTGGACGAAGGCGCAGGCTGTTCTGCTCGGCGTGGCGATACCGACCGGAACGATCGCGGGTACACAGCTTGCCCTTTTGTGGCCCGGATTCATGGAGGTCATCGGCAGGGTGATGTCACTTCCGTTTCAGATTGAAATTTATGCTTTCTTTATCGAAGCGCTGTTTATGTCCATTTATGTCTACGCCGCTGATCGGCTGACTCCGGCGATGCGCATCATTGCCGTTATTTTCGTTTTGATCGGCGCCGCGGCATCCGCCGTCTTAATCACAAATGTTCACGCATTTGAAGGAACGCCGGCCGGCTTTAAAATTTTAAACGGCAAAATCACTGACGTCGAACCGTGGGCAGCGTTTTTTAATCCAAGCTTTTTCACCACCGCGGGCCATGTCGTTCTGACGGCTTTCATGACCGGTGCATTTATCGTCGCGTCAGTAGCGGCTTATAAAATGCTGAGAACGAGAAAACAGGAGCAGGTATACCGCTTTCACCGAAAAGCGCTGCTGCTCGCCTTAACGATCGGCGGGATATTCTCCATTCTTGCCTCTTTAAACGGTCACGAGTCAGCCCAGCTTCTTTACGAATACCAGCCTGAGAAGCTTGCGGCCGCAGAAGGGCTGTTTGAAACTAGATCACACGCTCCGCTTGCGATCGGGGGTTTTACTGATGCAAAAGAAGAAAAAGTAAAATGGGCGATAGAAGTGCCGTGGGCTTTAAGCTTTTTGGCCGCAAACAGCTTTGATACCGTCGTCAAAGGATTGAACGCGTTTCCGAAAGACGAGTGGCCGCCTTTATTCATCCATACACTGTTTAACGGAATGGTCGGCATCGGGATGCTGCTCATTTTGTACTCCATCATCGGCATCGTGTGGAGAAAAATTTTAAAGAAAGACAGCTTTCCGACTTGGCTTTTGATTTTATTTTTAACCGCAGGACCGCTCAGTCTGATCGGAATTGAATTCGGGTGGATATTCGCTTGTACGGGGCGGCAGCCATGGGTGATTTACCATCTCCTGAAAACGTCTGATGTCGTCACGACAACCGGTTCAATCGGTTTGCTGTTCATCCTGTTCACAGTGGTTTACGCCATTTTGGCAGCCGCAGTCATTTATGTGCTGCTTTACTATTTCCGCAAACATCCTGTTGAGGAGGATGTAAAAGCGGCGGAATCCTAACAATAGAAAGGGCTGAATTGAAATGGACATTACCATGGATGCTCTCATTGCGATATCAATCGTATGGGGCTTCGTGTTTATCTACGCGGTCATGGCAACGATGGACTTCGGAGCCGGCTTTTGGTCGATGATATATTTAAATAAAGAACAAACAAAGGCGACAAACATCGCAAACCGTTATTTGTCCCCGACATGGGAAGTGACCAACGTCTTTATCGTCGCGATCGTTGTCGCCCTATTCAGCTTCTTTCCAGGGGCAACCTTCGTGCTGGGAACCGTTTTATTGATCCCGGGAAGTATTATTTTACTGCTCTTAGCCATCCGCAGCGGCTTTCTCGTCTTCTCCAATACCGCGAAGGAAAGAAAAATCATGAGATATATCTCCGGAATTTCAGGCTTCATTATTCCCGCTGTGCTGATTTTGGTCCTTCCAGTCACACACGGAGGGTTTATTGAGAAGACGGGCGGAGTGTATCAACTGAATTTGGCAAATGTCTTTACAAGCCTTAATGCGTATGCGTTTATCGGCTTTGCCATTTTAAGCACTTTATTTTTATCTTCACTGCTTCTGGCCGATTTTTCAAATGTTGCGGAAGAGGAGCATGCGTACCGCATCTACAGACGGAGCTCTTTAATAACAGGGCCGCTGTCGCTTCTGTTTGCCTTCTTCATTATGCTGACATTACGCTCTGAAGCCGGCTGGCTGTATACGGGGATGATGAAAGACAAGACATGGCTCATTCTGTCTGTCATTACATTTATCATTGCCGGCGTGGCTCTGTTTTTGCCGAATAAGCACTTCGGCCGCAACCTCGGCAAACCGAGAATCGCCATGATCGCCATTGCGCTCCAATACTTTCTGGCAAGCTATGCATACGGACGGGCTCATCTTCCTTATATGATTTATCCGGATATTACGGTCATGTCAGGATTTACGGAGCCGGCAACCTTCAGGGCGCTGTTTATGACGTATATCGTCGCTTTCATCATTTTGTTCCCCGGGTTTTATTTCTTCTGGAAGCTCTTTATGAAAGACAGACGTTATATCCGCCAGGAGGAATAACAAAAATCAGGGCGGCTCATACTAAAGGCGTACCTTTTATCTTGGAGGGGAGCCAGCATGGACCAAAAAATTCTGTGTGAAGTCAATAACTGTTCATATTGGGGCAGAGGAAACAAATGCACGGCCGACGCTATTTATGTGGTCAGCCATACAGGCGAAACCGCTGAAAAAAGTGAAGAAACGGATTGCAAAACCTTTAAACCGCATGATTTATAAAAGAAAAGAGCTGTTTTATACAGCTCTTTTTCATTTCCGCCGCAAGCATCCCTGAACCGGAGAAAACCGCGCGGATGAGAAGCATGGCAGAAAGGCGGTTCGGCGGCAAATATAGGCGGCGGCATGCGATACAATCAGTATTGCATTCATGACAAGCACAGAATTTTTTATCAAGATGTACATGTTTGCCCCAGCCGGAAAGCAGCACCTGCGATGTAAAGCCGACACTGTTTGAAGAATAAAAAAATCATCGCATTCGCCTATTAAAAAAACTGGCTGATACAGCCGGTTCAAACGGGGGAAGGGGTGATAATGAACAGTTTCAATATAACAGCAGCATACAGGCAGCTCAACTCGCTGAAATGTCTTTTTATCAGTTGTTTGTCGTAAAAACGTCCATTTGGGTGACGTATTTTCTCATTATTTCCTGATTGACTTCGACACCCAGTCCGGGACCGTCCGGAACAGAGATGAATCCCTCTTCGATATGGATGTCGGGAGTGACAATATCCTCCTCCCAGTATCGGTCTGATGAGGAAATATCACCCGGTATCGTAAATTGCGGCAGCGAAGCAAGCGCGACTGTCTGCGCTCTCGAAATGCCGGTTTCAAACATTCCGCCGCACCAAACCGGCATGTGATGCTCTCTGCATAAGTCATGTATTTTTAAAGCCTCTGTCAGGCCTCCTACACGGGCCGGTTTTATGTTAATGATTTTACAGCTCCCAAGCTCAATCGCCCGCCTTGCGTCATCATATGAGCATATGCTTTCATCAAGGCATACCGCGGTTCTCAAGTGTTTCTGCAGGTGGCGGTGATCGACAATATCATCTGCCTGAAGCGGCTGTTCTATCATCATGAGCTGGAATTCATCCAACTCTTTCAGCCTGCTGATGTCTTTCAGTTCATATGCCGAGTTGGCATCCGCCATCAGCGGTACGTTCGGAAAACGGCTGCGGATGGCTCTGACCAGATCAACGTCATGGCCGGGCTGAATTTTTATTTTTATACGTTGATAACCTTCTTTTACGTATTGCTCAATTTCCCGAAGCATCTCATCAGCCGAAGCCAGACCCACCGCCACGCCGGCGGGCACTTTATCTCTTTTGCCCCCTAAGGCTTCTGCGAGTGATATCTCTTTTTTCTTGGCATATAGATCCCACACGGCTGATTCAAGCCCCGCTTTTGCCATGCGGTTTCCTTTGAAACGCGCGAGACTGTCAGGCACCTCTGACGGATGGAAAAACTCGCGGCCTACGACATTCGGGATGAAAAAATCTCTCAGCATATGCGCGCATGTCTGAATCGTTTCTTCTGTATACCACGGAGAAGAAAACGCCGATACCTCCCCCCAGCCGGTTCTCCCGGTTTCATCGATCGCTTCCACGATCAAAAATTTACGGTCCTGCAACGTTTCAATACTTGTTTTAAACGGTTTTTTCAGCCTCATACTTACATGATAAAGGGTGATTTTTTCAATCTTAATCATGACAATTCTCCTTTACGAAGCTCATTCAGCCGATGTCTCATCAGTTTATTGGACGCGTTCCGCGGGAGCTCGTCAACCTCGAAAAAAGCAGCCGGTATTTTATATTTTGCAAGCCGCTCACGGCAAAAGACGGTCAGCTCCTCAGAACTGACAGAAGAAGTCAGCACAAGAAAAGCATGCGGCACTTTCCCCCACTTCGGATCTTCGGCTCCCGAAACACCGGCCTCCGCTACAGCCGGATGGGCAAGCAGCGCCGCTTCCACTTCTGCCGGGTAGATATTTTCTCCGCCTGAAATAATGAGGTCCGACCGCCTGTCCAGCACGTATAAAAACCCTTCATCATCCAAATAGCCAAGATCGCCCGTTTTAAACCATCCATTATGAAAAGCGGCCTGGTTTGCGTCGTCACGATGGTAATACCCTTTCATTACATTCGGGCCTTTCACCGTAATTTCACCGTGTTCAAACGGCGCACAAGGGTTTCCGTCTTTTTCAATTCTAATTTCGCATGAAAACAGCGGTTTACCGGCCGAGCCGAGCTTGTCCATGCTGAATTCCGGAGAAAGCGTGACAATCTGCGAGCAGGTTTCAGTCAAGCCGTAAGATTGGAATACCGGAAATTGTTTCCTGCGGCATTCTTCAAGGAGCGGCAGCGGTGCCGGCCCCCCGCCAAGCAGAATGCAGCGCAGTGATTCAGGACATTGTTCAGTTTCCGCAAGCAGGCCCGAAAGCATGGTCTGCACCGCTGAAATGATCGTGACCTGATGGGAACTGATGCTGTCCAGCACATCAGTGACAGAAAATTTTTGATGAAGCACGACAGGCATGCCGTAAATGACCGACTTAAACAGCGCAGACAGACCGCTGATATGAAACAGCGGCAGCGCAATAAGCCAGCGGTCCCGCTCCGTGACCCCCAGATTCAGCGCAGACGATACAGCGCTGGAATAATGATTACCGAAAGTCTGCTGCACCCCCTTCGGCCTTCCCGTTGTTCCTGACGTATACATAAGAGTCGCCGTATCATCAAGCGTTACATAAGCTTCAGGTTCAATGTCACCCGCCTCTTCAGCCTGCAGCTCGTCCACATCTAAGGCGGCAACCGCAGATTCATATTCTTTGCGGCAAAAGCCGTCCTCCGTCAATAAAAGCTTTGCCTGTGAATCTTCGAGCTGAAACAACCGTTCCTGTTTTGAGAGTTTCGTATTCAACAGCACAGCTTCCGCCCCTAATAAGAAGCATGCATGAACGGCATAAACCATTTCCGGTCTGTTAGAAAGCAAAATCGCGGCCCGGTCTCCTTTTTTAAGCGAGCAGTATTTGGACAGCCGCGCGGCCATTTGTTTAGAAGCATGATATAATTCTCTGAATGTCATCTGTTTGTTTTCAAATATGAGAGCGATTCTCTCTGGTGTCAGCTGAGCCCTTTGAATGAGCCAATTCGGCTGTTCTGTCAGCATGTTATCATCTCCGAGGTAAAAGTACTTTTTTTGAAAAGAAAACAGCTTGGACCAGAGCGGCTCAAGCTGTTTCGTAGTGTCATCTGATCACGGAAAACGAGGGAATTGACCGAAATCGGGACTGCGTTTCTCTTTAAAGGAATCACGGCCTTCTTTCGCTTCGTCAGTCGTGTAATAAAGAAGCGTTGCATCTCCTGCAAATTGCTGAATTCCGGCGAGGCCGTCTGTATCAGCGTTAAATGCCGCTTTAAGGAAACGAAGGGCTGTAGGGCTTTTCTCAAGCATTTCTTCACACCATTTAATTGTTTCCTCTTCAAGTTTCTCTAATGGGACAACCGTATTGACAAGCCCCATGTCGAGCGCTTCCTGCGCGTTGTATTGACGGCACAGGTACCAGATTTCACGGGCTTTCTTATGTCCGACGATACGCGCCAGGTAACCTGAGCCGTAACCGGCATCAAAGCTTCCCACTTTCGGTCCGGTTTGGCCGAAAATCGCGTTATCGGCCGCAATCGTTAAATCACAGACGATATGAAGCACATGGCCTCCGCCGATGGCATAGCCTGATACCATCGCCACGACCGGTTTAGGAATCACGCGGATCAAACGCTGAAGATCAAGCACATTCAGACGCGGGATCTGATCGTCTCCGACATATCCGCCGTGACCGCGGACTTTTTGGTCTCCGCCTGAACAGAATGCTTTATCTCCCGCTCCCGCAAGAACGATGACACCAATATTGGAGTCATCACGCGCACAAGCAAACGCGTCAATCATTTCTGATACCGTCTTAGGAGTAAATGCGTTATGTACCTCCGGGCGGTTAATTGTTATTTTTGCAATACCGTTATACGTCTCGTACAGGATTTCATCGTACTGACGTTCACTTTTCCATTCTGCAGCCATTGATATGACCTCCTTCATTTTTGCCTGAGTCCGGCCGAAAAGCTATTTTCTTTATGCTTTACAAGCCGTATAAAAACTCACTTACTATCTTACCAAAAATTCGCGGCTGTTCCACATGTACCGTGTGCCCCGCCTGTTTGACAACCTCTATTTTACTTGATGGGAGCAGGTTATGCACCTTTTGATTAATAGCGCAAAACTTTTCATCCCATTCACCGCATATAAGCAGGACGGGCGCCTTGATGCGGTGTAATGCCTCCCACCAGGAAGGCTGTGAGCCCGTCCCCATTCCGAGCAGGCTTCCTGCAAGTCCGGACGGATTATTCTTCAGCCTGCCGGCACGGATGGACGCCTTTACGCTGTCCGGCAGAGAAAGCTGCGTGGCAAACAACGGAATGCTCTCCCAATAATCAACAAACGATGTTATACCTTCCCGCAATATAAAGTCAGCAAGCTTCCGGTCTGACTGAATCCGCTTTTTGCGTTCCTGAAGCGTGCTGAGGCCCGGGGTTGTACTTTCCAAAACAAGCGCTGACACCCGATGCGGAAATGCCTGTGCGAAGGAATACGCAAGTCTTCCCCCCATAGAATAACCAATAAGTTTCACTTTGTGAAGTTTTAATTGATCAAAAACGGCGGCAAGGTCCGCAACCTGCCGGCTCGCACTATACCTTGCCGCTTGCACAGGCGCGTCTGTCTCCCCGTGACCCAGGCAGTCAATCATCACCATTCGCTCGCCGCAAAACATGCCGCGTAAAAACATCCATGATTCTTTGCTGCCCGTAAATCCATGCAGACAAACAATAGCTTCACACGATTCGTGTCCGCTATCAGCAGCACGATAGCATACGCCGTCGGCCGTTTTAACTGTTACAGTTTCCATTCTTTTTTCACTTCCCGCACTGCGGCCTGCAGCAGATCGCGATGGAATTGAACTCTTGATGTCCGATCTGTTTTCAGCTCGATTATATGAAGTCCGGGCTTGTCCGCCTGCGGCTGATACGCATCCTTAAATGCTTCCCATGTCTCAGGACAAGTATACGTCCCGCCGTACAGTGCGGCGGCATGCCGGAAATCAAGACCCGTCGGCGTACCGAACAGTTCTTCAAAATGAGTCTTATCAGATGCCTGCGGCAAAAACGAGAAAATCCCGCCGCCATCATTGTTTATTAAAATAACCGTAAGCGGAATTCCAAGTTTTTTAGCCGCTAACAGCCCGTTTAAATCATGATAAAACGATAAATCTCCAATGACAAGCGTGACAGGAGCTTTTGTACCTTCACACAGTCCCATAGCCGAGGAGACAACTCCGTCAATGCCGTTAGCGCCGCGGTTGGCATAGACACGGAAGGAACGATCTTGTTTTTCAAAGAAAGTATCCACGTCGCGGATCGGCATGCTGTTGCCGACAAAAATCGAACTGCCTTCAGGGACAAGGTGCTGAAGCTGACGATATACATTTCCTTCAAATGATAAATCATCCATGCTCGCGGCCTGTAAATGACTCCGGAACCGGTCATTGACAAATTGCCATTTCTCAAGCCATCCGGACGGCCGTTTTCCGGTTTCAGCTGAACGGACCGCTTCCAAAAACACAGACGGATGGCAATGAATCATATGCGCGCCGGCCTGGGTGGGATCTCTCCATCCTCCGTCTTCATCGACGATAAACTGCTCAATGGCAGGATCGTCTCTGAGCCATAAAAAGAGCGGTTTGGAAACCGGCATCGGACCGAAGCGGATCACAGCGTCAGGGCGCAGCGCCTCTTTTATTTCTTCATCTTTTAAGAACGAGTCATAAGCATCAATAATCAGCGTCTTATCATGCTCCCCGTTTCGGAGGTTTGAAAGCGGATCAGCCAAAATCGGGAACTGAAGCATCTCGGCAAGCGCGATGATTTGCTGCTTTTCTGCTTCACCGTGAATTTCGCCGCAGACGATCATACCTCTTTCGGTACCCGCGAGACGCTCTGTAATATGACAGAGAGAGTCTTGATCAGCTGACTGAATCCCTGTTGTGACTGAGACATGCTTCCCCTTTCTCATTCTTTCAAAAGGTCCGGCTGATAAATCCGGCATCAAAGGCTCTCTGAGCGGCACATTGATATGGACTGGCCCCATCGGGCGCTTCCCGGCTTCACTTACGGCTCTGCCGGCCAATGTTCTGATATAGCTCAGCATTTGAGGATTTTCCTCAGGCAGAGCCGAGTCTGTGAAAAACTTAACAAAGTTACCGAACAGAAAATGCTGGTTAATCGCCTGAGGCGCCCCCACTTCCCTCAATTCATGAGGCCGGTCAGCAGTCAGGACAATAAGGGGCACTCTTGAATAATGAGCTTCAATCACGGCCGGATAGAAGTTAGCCGCTGCCGTTCCTGACGTACAAATCAGCATGACCGGACGCTGGCGGGCTTTTGCAAGACCGAGTGCGAAAAAACCTGCGGATCGTTCATCAATCTGTATATGGACTTGAATATCCGGGTGGGCCGCCGCCAAAACCGCCAGGGGAGTTGACCTCGATCCCGGGCAAACAACCGCGTCGGTGACACCAGATAGAGCGAATTCATCAATAAAACTTCCGATATAATGTGTAATCGGGTTTGTCAAAGCCTTTCACCTCCTAAAGCAGAGATCATCGGCTTTAGTTTAATTTGTGTTTCTTCATATTCTGATTGCGGATCTGAATCTTCAACAATACCGCAGCCTGCGAAAAGCCGCGCACTTTTGCCTTCAATCAGCCCTGATCGGATAGCCACGACAAATTCTCCGTTTTCCCTGCCGTCCATCCAGCCGATCGGAGCCGCGTACCATCCGCGTGTCATCGGTTCAATATCAGCGATAACTTCAACAGCTTTCTGCTGGGGAGCTCCGCCCAATGCCGGAGTGGGATGCAGCTTTTCAATTAAATCAAACAGCGAAGCGGACGTTTTAAGGTGGCCTGTGATCGGCGTATATAGATGCTGAACACTTTTTGTTTTATATAATTGCGGACCTGCAGGCTTTTTCACATCGCTGCAGCTCGACAAGAAAGAATCGTGTATCATCTTAACCACAAAATCATGTTCCGCGAGATTTTTTTCGTCATGCAGCAGCTCTTTGCCGAGACGGTCATCTTCTTGTTGATTTTCTCCGCGCTTAATTGAACCTGCCAGACAGGTGGACATAACGTCTTTGCCGGATTTTTTGATCAGCCGTTCCGGTGAAGCGCCGACAAAGCATTTATCTCCCTGCTCAATCGCAAAAACATAGCTTGTCGTTTGGTCCGTCAAAAGCTTGCGGACAACGCTCTCCGCCGGAATAGGCCCATCATAAGACAAAACGACTTCCCTTGCCAGCACGACTTTATCATATTGATTTGCTTTCATATCATTTGTTGCTGTTTTAATGGCCTCAAGCCAGTTTTCCACATCAAGTTCTTCCGCTTTTGTTAAAACAGGATATTCTTCATACTGAATTGAAGAAATTGCAAAAGCTTCTGAAAAAGATTTCAGACGTTTCAGCGTATCTTCTGCCCGATTACCGTCTGCCGCCCATTGATTGACGGTTAAATAATCACCGTCTGCCGTCTTTGTCAGCATGAGTGAGGGGATAAAGAACAGTCCTTCTTCGAACCCGTTCCATTCGTCTCCTCTCTCTTCAGCGGGATTAAATGAAAAACCGCCGAATAAGACAGGGCCGACCGCGGTATGCGCCGCCTCTTCTTCTTCATGAATATGAAAAGCCGTCTTTTTAAAGCGCTCCCATTGTTCAAAAACGTCGTGATAACGTTTTCCATTTTTTTCATTCGATTGGAACAGCGCTTCTGTGCCAAGACCGACTATTGTTAATTCACTACCGGGTTCTGACCAAAAAAATCGTTTGCCTTTATATTTTTTTGCTCCGTCTTTGAAAAATGATAGAGGGTCTAAAGACGCAATACGTCTTGAATAGCTCAATAAGACAGCATGGTGGACTTGTTTGGCTTTATGTAATGCATGATCTGCTTCCTCTCGGAACGTATGCTGCACCGTTGTCACCATGAGACATTCCTCCATAATCCGTTAAATGCTTTTAATACAATACACCTGTGATGAATTTGTGTCAAACACACAGATTTGAGCACGACAAAATGCCCGCATTTCTTATTATAAACCTTTTTGCGCAAATGAATAAAGAAACAAACTTGAATTTTCTTTCCCCACTCTCGGCAATCACTGTATCCTTTTACTTCCCCGTGGGAAAATGACTATTTTTATCCACCATTTTTCTGCGCAAAAACGTTCATACTAACAGTAAGCATCACATAGAAACGAGGGATTGATGTGCTTACAAACGAACAGATCACACACTTAAAAAAAGAATTGGAAGAAGCCAGAGATGATATTTTAAGCCGCTTTAAAGAAAATGATCAATTTCAGTTAACTGATGAATTCCCGTATCAATCATCCGGTGAATTGTCTTCCTATGACAATCATCCCGGCGATCAGGCGACCGAATTATACGAGCGGGAAAAAGACCTGGCTCTGCTCGACCATGAACGGGAGCACCTTCGCGATATTGATTACTCTCTGAAACAAATTGAAAACGGCACATACGGCACATGTGAAGTCAGCGGCAAGGACATTCCTTATGACAGACTCGAAGCCCTGCCGACGGCTACGACATTGGCGGAATATTCCTCGCAGGATGCCGTTTCCAAAGACAGGCCGATTGAAGAGGAAACACCGTTCGGACAGTTTGAATTTGATGATGATGAATCAATCCGGGCGGCTTACGATAGTGAAGATGCTTATCAGGATGTTGAGGAATACGGAAACTCAGAAACGCCTCAGGATTTAGAAGATCCGCCGCTCAGCTATGGGGATATGACAATGAACTCAGAAGAAAACATCGGCTATGCTGAGAATTATGAAAACTTTGTCGCGACAGATATTACCGGAAAAAACATTTCCGTGTATCCAAGCAAAGCACACGAAAAATATGAGCAGGAACTGGACGAAGAAGGAATTATGACGACCTTTGGCGATCTTCATGCTGATTAAAACCCCGGCCTGCCGGGGTTTTTGAATACAAATAATTGGTTTTCTGCATTTTCACACTGAAAACTCATACACTTAATGGTGCATGGATCTTTAAAAGGTTTGATCTTTCCAAAAGAGGGAACAAACGTATTGACATTGAATGGCGGAGGGAACAAATGAAAAAGAAGTATATCGGTGCAATTATTGTATTTATCATTACATATGTCTTGTTTTCTTTAGCAGGGTTTCTCTTTCCCATCGACCGGGAATGGTACGACGCGCTGCAAAAACCTGACTGGACGCCGAGCGGATCAGTGATCGGCATCATATGGGCGGTTTTGTTTGCGCTCATTTCGCTCTCAGCAGCCTTGATATACGCAAAGTTTTCATGTAAAGAATCCAAAGCTTTTTGGGTGATGCTTCTCATCAATTATATCGTGAATCAAGGATTCAGCTATTTTCAATTCACACAGAAAAATTTGCTTGCTGCATCTATCGATTGCCTGCTTGTGGCTGTGACAACACTCATTCTGTTGCTCATTGCCGGTAAATACAGTAAAGCTTCAGCCTGGCTTCTGGTTCCTTATTTATTATGGAGCGCTTTTGCCACATACCTGTCTTTTACCATTTACGTTATGAACGCATAATAAAAAACCTTGCATAGTATGCAAGGTTTTTTATTATGACCCGTACGGGATTCGAACCCGTGTTACCGCCGTGAAAGGGCGGTGTCTTAACCGCTTGACCAACGGGCCTTATGGCGGAGAAGGAGGGATTTGAACCCTCGCGCCGCTTACACGACCTACACCCTTAGCAGGGGCGCCTCTTCAGCCACTTGAGTACTTCTCCGTATGGCTCCACAGGCAGGATTCGAACCTGCGACCGATCGGTTAACAGCCGATAGCTCTACCACTGAGCTACTGTGGAAAAATCATCATGGTGGGCCTGAGTGGACTCGAACCACCGACCTCACGCTTATCAGGCGTGCGCTCTAACCAGCTGAGCTACAGGCCCATGACAATATAAAAATGGAGCGGGTGATGGGAATCGAACCCACGACATCAGCTTGGAAGGCTGAGGTTTTACCACTAAACTACACCCGCATGTTGTTTGGGGCGATTGATGGGAATCGAACCCACGAGTGCCAGAGCCACAATCTGGTGCGTTAACCACTTCGCCACAACCGCCAAAACAATATTAAATTAAATGGTGGCTCGGGACGGAATCGAACCGCCGACACACGGATTTTCAGTCCGTTGCTCTACCAACTGAGCTACCGAGCCTTTTTATAAATGGCGGTCCGGACGGGACTCGAACCCGCGACCTCCTGCGTGACAGGCAGGCATTCTAACCAACTGAACTACCGGACCATTTTTTGGTTGCGGGGGCAGGATTTGAACCTGCGACCTTCGGGTTATGAGCCCGACGAGCTACCGAACTGCTCCACCCCGCGATGATAATTAAATTAGATATGGCGGAGGAAGAGGGATTCGAACCCCCGCGGGCTTTGACACCCCTGTCGGTTTTCAAGACCGATCCCTTCAGCCAGACTTGGGTATTCCTCCGTATAAGTGGTGGACCTTGTAGGACTCGAACCTACGACCGGACGGTTATGAGCCGTCTGCTCTAACCAACTGAGCTAAAGGTCCAATGGTAGCGGCGGAGGGGATCGAACCCCCGACCTCACGGGTATGAACCGTACGCTCTAGCCAGCTGAGCTACACCGCCAAAAACAATTAAAATCAAGTGGAGCCTAGCGGGATCGAACCGCTGACCTCCTGCGTGCAAAGCAGGCGCTCTCCCAGCTGAGCTAAGGCCCCAAAATGGTCGGGAAGACAGGATTCGAACCTGCGACCCCATGGTCCCAAACCATGTGCTCTACCAAGCTGAGCTACTTCCCGTTTTTCAAAAGTATGTATGGCGCGCCCGAGAGGAGTCGAACCCCTAACCTTTTGATCCGTAGTCAAACGCTCTATCCAATTGAGCTACGGGCGCAACAATAAGTGCCGAGGGCCGGACTTGAACCGGCACGGTAGTCACCTACCGCAGGATTTTAAGTCCTGTGTGTCTGCCAATTCCACCACCCCGGCATGGATGGTATAGTATAGTTGGAGCGGAAGACGGGATTCGAACCCGCGACCCCCACCTTGGCAAGGTGATGTTCTACCACTGAACTACTTCCGCGTTTGGCAATGCGGATGAAGGGACTTGAACCCCCACGTCTGTAAAGACACTAGAGCCTGATTCTAGCGCGTCTGCCAATTCCGCCACATCCGCAAGAAAAATATGGTGAGCCATGAAGGACTCGAACCTTCGACCCTCTGATTAAAAGTCAGATGCTCTACCAACTGAGCTAATGGCTCTTATTACAAGAGACTTATATAGTATAACATATAAAAGTGGTGCCGGCAAGAGGACTTGAACCCCCAACCTACTGATTACAAGTCAGTTGCTCTACCAATTGAGCTACACCGGCCCAATACGCCAACTTATGTATGATAGGAATGGTGGAGGATGACGGGCTCGAACCGCCGACCCTCTGCTTGTAAGGCAGATGCTCTCCCAGCTGAGCTAATCCTCCATATATTACACTTACGTGTAATAGCTTGGCGGCGTCCTACTCTCACAGGGGGAAACCCCCGACTACCATCGGCGCTGAAGAGCTTAACTTCCGTGTTCGGCATGGGAACGGGTGTGACCTCTTCGCTATCGCCACCAAACCATTGAGAGTGTTCTCTCAAAACTAGATAACAGTAAGCATACATTCAAATTGGTTAAGTCCTCGATCGATTAGTATCTGTCAGCTCCATGTGTCGCCACACTTCCACCTCAGACCTATCAACCTGATCATCTTTCAGGGATCTTACTTCCTTGCGGAATGGGAAATCTCATCTTGAGGGGGGCTTCATGCTTAGATGCTTTCAGCACTTATCCCGTCCGCACATAGCTACCCAGCGATGCCCTTGGCAGAACAACTGGTACACCAGCGGTGCGTCCATCCCGGTCCTCTCGTACTAAGGACAGCTCCTCTCAAATTTCCTGCGCCCGCGACGGATAGGGACCGAACTGTCTCACGACGTTCTGAACCCAGCTCGCGTACCGCTTTAATGGGCGAACAGCCCAACCCTTGGGACCGACTACAGCCCCAGGATGCGATGAGCCGACATCGAGGTGCCAAACCTCCCCGTCGATGTGGACTCTTGGGGAGATAAGCCTGTTATCCCCGGGGTAGCTTTTATCCGTTGAGCGATGGCCCTTCCATGCGGAACCACCGGATCACTAAGCCCGACTTTCGTCCCTGCTCGACTTGTAGGTCTCGCAGTCAAGCTCCCTTGTGCCTTTACACTCTGCGAATGATTTCCAACCATTCTGAGGGAACCTTTGGGCGCCTCCGTTACCTTTTAGGAGGCGACCGCCCCAGTCAAACTGCCCACCTGACACTGTCTCCCCGCCCGATAAGGGCGGCGGGTTAGAAGGTCAATACAGCCAGGGTAGTATCCCACCGATGCCTCCACCGAAGCTGGCGCTCCGGTTTCCAAGGCTCCTACCTATCCTGTACAAGCTGTACCAACATTCAATATCAGGCTGCAGTAAAGCTCCACGGGGTCTTTCCGTCCTGTCGCGGGTAACCTGCATCTTCACAGGTACTATAATTTCACCGAGTCTCTCGTTGAGACAGTGCCCAGATCGTTGCGCCTTTCGTGCGGGTCGGAACTTACCCGACAAGGAATTTCGCTACCTTAGGACCGTTATAGTTACGGCCGCCGTTTACTGGGGCTTCAATTCGCACCTTCGCTTACGCTAAGCGCTCCTCTTAACCTTCCAGCACCGGGCAGGCGTCAGCCCCTATACTTCGCCTTACGGCTTCGCAGAGACCTGTGTTTTTGCTAAACAGTCGCCTGGGCCTATTCACTGCGGCTCTCTCGGGCTTGCACCCTAACAGAGCACCCCTTCTCCCGAAGTTACGGGGTCATTTTGCCGAGTTCCTTAACGAGAGTTCTCTCGATCACCTTAGGATTCTCTCCTCGCCTACCTGTGTCGGTTTGCGGTACGGGCACCTCTCACCTCGCTAGAGGCTTTTCTTGGCAGTGTGGAATCAGGAACTTCGCTACTATAATTCGCTCGCCATCACAGCTCAGCCTTCACGGGAAACGGATTTGCCTATTTCCCAGCCTAACTGCTTGGACGCGGATATCCAATACCGCGCTTACCCTATCCTCCTGCGTCCCCCCATTGCTCAAATGGTGAGGAGGTGGTACAGGAATATCAACCTGTTATCCATCGCCTACGCCTTTCGGCCTCGGCTTAGGTCCCGACTAACCCTGAGCGGACGAGCCTTCCTCAGGAAACCTTAGGCATTCGGTGGAGGGGATTCTCACCCCTCTTTCGCTACTCATACCGGCATTCTCACTTCTAAGCGCTCCACAAGTCCTTCCGGTCTTGCTTCACAGCCCTTAGAACGCTCTCCTACCACTGTTCGAAGAACAGTCCGCAGCTTCGGTGATACGTTTAGCCCCGGTACATTTTCGGCGCAGAGTCACTCGACCAGTGAGCTATTACGCACTCTTTAAATGGTGGCTGCTTCTAAGCCAACATCCTGGTTGTCTAAGCAACTCCACATCCTTTTCCACTTAACGTATACTTTGGGACCTTAGCTGGCGGTCTGGGCTGTTTCCCTTTCGACTACGGATCTTATCACTCGCAGTCTGACTCCCAAGGATAAGTCATCGGCATTCGGAGTTTGACTGAATTCGGTAACCCGGTAGGGGCCCCTAGTCCAATCAGTGCTCTACCTCCGAGACTCTTACCTTGAGGCTAGCCCTAAAGCTATTTCGGAGAGAACCAGCTATCTCCAGGTTCGATTGGCATTTCACCCCTACCCACACCTCATCCCCGCACTTTTCAACGTGCGTGGGTTCGGGCCTCCATTCAGTGTTACCTGAACTTCACCCTGGACATGGGTAGATCACCTGGTTTCGGGTCTACGACCACGTACTCAATTCGCCCTATTCAGACTCGCTTTCGCTGCGGCTCCGCATCTTCTGCTTAACCTTGCACGGGATCGTAACTCGCCGGTTCATTCTACAAAAGGCACGCCATCACCCGTTAACGGGCTCTGACTACTTGTAGGCACACGGTTTCAGGATCTCTTTCACTCCCCTTCCGGGGTGCTTTTCACCTTTCCCTCACGGTACTGGTTCACTATCGGTCACTAGGGAGTATTTAGCCTTGGGAGATGGTCCTCCCGGATTCCGACGGAATTTCACGTGTTCCGCCGTACTCAGGATCCACTCAGGAGAGAACGAAGTTTTGACTACAGGGCTGTTACCTCCTATGGCGGGCCTTTCCAGACCTCTTCATCTACCTCGTTCTTTTGTAACTCCGTACAGAGTGTCCTACAACCCCAAGAGGCAAGCCTCTTGGTTTGGGCTGGTCCCGTTTCGCTCGCCGCTACTCAGGGAATCGCATTTGCTTTCTCTTCCTCCGGGTACTTAGATGTTTCAGTTCCCCGGGTCTGCCTTCTCATATCCTATGTATTCAGATATGGATACCACTCCATTACGAGTGGTGGGTTTCCCCATTCGGAAATCTCCGGATCAAAGCTTGCTTACAGCTCCCCGAAGCATATCGGTGTTCGTCCCGTCCTTCATCGGCTCCTAGTGCCAAGGCATCCACCGTGCGCCCTTTCTAACTTAACCGTTAAAAAGAATCACTACGTGATATCTTGCATTACTAATTGAATGTGAATTACTTCTGTTATCTAGTTTTCAAAGAACAACATCTCGAAGAATCAAATGATCCTTCAAAACTAAACAAGACAGGGAACGTTCTGTTTATAAGACCCAAGGTCTTATATTCCGTTAAAATCCTTAGAAAGGAGGTGATCCAGCCGCACCTTCCGATACGGCTACCTTGTTACGACTTCACCCCAATCATCTGTCCCACCTTCGGCGGCTGGCTCCATAAAGGTTACCTCACCGACTTCGGGTGTTACAAACTCTCGTGGTGTGACGGGCGGTGTGTACAAGGCCCGGGAACGTATTCACCGCGGCATGCTGATCCGCGATTACTAGCGATTCCAGCTTCACGCAGTCGAGTTGCAGACTGCGATCCGAACTGAGAACAGATTTGTGGGATTGGCTTAACCTCGCGGTTTCGCTGCCCTTTGTTCTGTCCATTGTAGCACGTGTGTAGCCCAGGTCATAAGGGGCATGATGATTTGACGTCATCCCCACCTTCCTCCGGTTTGTCACCGGCAGTCACCTTAGAGTGCCCAACTGAATGCTGGCAACTAAGATCAAGGGTTGCGCTCGTTGCGGGACTTAACCCAACATCTCACGACACGAGCTGACGACAACCATGCACCACCTGTCACTCTGCCCCCGAAGGGGACGTCCTATCTCTAGGATTGTCAGAGGATGTCAAGACCTGGTAAGGTTCTTCGCGTTGCTTCGAATTAAACCACATGCTCCACCGCTTGTGCGGGCCCCCGTCAATTCCTTTGAGTTTCAGTCTTGCGACCGTACTCCCCAGGCGGAGTGCTTAATGCGTTAGTCTGCAAGCACTAAGGGGCGGAAACCCCCTAACACTTAGCACTCATCGTTTACGGCGTGGACTACCAGGGTATCTAATCCTGTTCGCTCCCCACGCTTTCGCTCCTCAGCGTCAGTTACAGACCAGAGAGTCGCCTTCGCCACTGGTGTTCCTCCACATCTCTACGCATTTCACCGCTACACGTGGAATTCCACTCTCCTCTTCTGCACTCAAGTTCCCCAGTTTCCAATGACCCTCCCCGGTTGAGCCGGGGGCTTTCACATCAGACTTAAGAAACCGCCTGCGAGCCCTTTACGCCCAATAATTCCGGACAACGCTTGCCACCTACGTATTACCGCGGCTGCTGGCACGTAGTTAGCCGTGGCTTTCTGGTTAGGTACCGTCAAGGTGCCGCCCTATTTGAACGGCACTTGTTCTTCCCTAACAACAGAGCTTTACGATCCGAAAACCTTCATCACTCACGCGGCGTTGCTCCGTCAGACTTTCGTCCATTGCGGAAGATTCCCTACTGCTGCCTCCCGTAGGAGTCTGGGCCGTGTCTCAGTCCCAGTGTGGCCGATCACCCTCTCAGGTCGGCTACGCATCGTCGCCTTGGTGAGCCGTTACCTCACCAACTAGCTAATGCGCCGCGGGTCCATCTGCAAGTGGTAGCCGAAGCCACCTTTTATGTCTGAACCATGCGGTTCAAACAACCATCCGGTATTAGCCCCGGTTTCCCGGAGTTATCCCAGTCTTACAGGCAGGTTACCCACGTGTTACTCACCCGTCCGCCGCTAACATCAGGGAGCAAGCTCCCATCTGTCCGCTCGACTTGCATGTATTAGGCACGCCGCCAGCGTTCGTCCTGAGCCAGGATCAAACTCTCCGATAAATGGATCACAGACTAAGTTCACTGCATCCTGCAGTAACGTCTGTGTGATCTGCATCGTGCAGACCTTAGTTTGACTGACTACGCACATTGCTGTGCGATTTATTTAAAACTTTGAATTAACAGGTACGTTTTGTCTTGTTTAGTTTTCAAAGATCATTACCGCTTGTTGAAGCAGCTTTATTATCTTACCACTCAGCTCCCTTTATGTCAACAACTTTTTTTAAGTTATTTCCGAAGCTTTTTGTTGTCTGCTGTCCATCAGCGACGTTTAATAATATAACACCCTTTTGAAAATATGACAATAGTTTTTTAAAAAAATCATTAATTATTTTCTTTCATACCTTATTTCAGTTTCTCTTCTATAGAAAGATAAGCTGTCTTGTGGTTTGGCCTATTTTCTTGTATAGTAAGATTGAACTAAATACTTGATGACCACAAGGGGAGCATTAAAGCTGAGAGTGAACGTTTCGTTCTGACCCTTTGAACCTGTTAGTTAACGCTGGCGTAGGGATGTGGCAAAGCCAAATGATTTGCAGTTTATGTAAGCAGCGCGCGGACCTTTTCCCATCCTTCCCCGCGCTGCTTTTTTGCTTATCCTTGATACGGTTGTCTGACCAGGGGGAAAACTATGAATCATTCAACACAGCTTGTGCGCTTAATTGAAATAGCGATTATGACCGGGGCGGCTGTCATTCTGGACATTGTCTCAGGTATGTTTCTCCGGATGCCCCAAGGCGGTTCGGTCTCTATTATGATGATTCCGATTTTTTTGATTTCATTCCGCTGGGGAGTGAAGGCCGGGCTTACGACAGGCTTTTTAACAGGGATTGTCCAGATCGCCATCGGCAATTTGTTTTTGCAGCACCCGGTGCAGCTATTTCTTGATTACATCGCGGCATTTGCAGTTCTCGGTTTCAGCGGCTTGTTCGCTTCCGGTGTACGAGCATCGGCATTGAATAAAAAAAGAGGCGCTTTAACGATGTATGTTATAGGCGGTGTTTTCATCGGCAGTGTGCTGCGGTATGCGGCGCATGTGGTCTCCGGAGCGGTCTTTTTCGGAAGCTATGCTCCGAAGGGTACGCCGGTCTGGATTTATTCGTCCGTCTATAACGCGACTTACATGATTCCTTCTTTTATCCTTTCGGCCATTGTCCTTATCTTATTATTCATGACTGCGCCGCGGCTTCTTGAAGCTAAGCGGACGAACTGAAACAGCAGGCGGTTTACGCCTGCTGTTTTTTATTCCGGGCTGTGCCGTTCGTTAGAATCAATCAGTTCTTTTGTAAGTTCATTTATGCTTTGTTTTATGTTTCCTTTGCCTGAAAAATTCTCAATCAGCTCTTTTACATTGATTCCGGAAGATGCTTTTAAGCTTTCCTGGAGACCGGCCATTAAATTGGTTGCGTAGCCTGTGACTTTATTGGCTCCGCCGTTTTCACCGCTTCCTCCCGTATCCACGACGGTAATCTTATCAATGTTTGACAGAGGCGCTGAGACTTGTTTTGCGTATTCAGGCAGCATTTTCACAATCATATCAAGGATTGCAGCCTGCCCGTATTTTTCGAATGCGTCGGCGATTTTTTCTTTAGCTTCCGCTTCTGCGAGACCTTTCAGGCGGATGACTTCCGCTTCGGTTTCTCCTCTCGCCTTTTCAGCCTCCGCTTTAGCAAGACCGTCAATTCTCACGCGTTCCGCTTCCGCCTTGGCCATCGCTTCGATGCTGTACTGCTCGGCATCCGCTTCGGCGAGCTGCTTCGCTTTTGCGGCCGCGGCCGCTTGTTCCACCGAGTAACGGTCAGCATCGGCTTTTTTCTTCACTTCAGAGTCATATTGGCGCTCACGGCGCAGAATTTCTTTTTCCTCCAATTCAATCTGCTTTTGCCGCTCAATAATTTTAATTTGCATTTCCTGCTCTGTCACCTGCTGGCGCGCTTTTGCGGTTTCAAGATCATATGCCTGGTCGGCATTGGCTTTTGCTGTATCCTGCTCTCTTCTGTATTCCGCCATTTTCAGCTGATTGATTTTTTCCGCTTCAGCTATTTCCGTCGCCCGCTCCAGCTCTGATTTTTTTGCGTCTTTATCAGCGGCCGCGCGTTTAATCCTCGTCTCTTTATCCGCTTCTGCCGTGGCAATGTCCGCATCCCGCTTGACTTGGGCGATTCTCGGCTTACCTAATGATTCAAGATAGCCGTTTTTATCTCGGACGTCTTTAATCGTAAAAGAAACGATCATCAGCCCCATTTTAGCAAGATCCTGAGACGCGACCCGCTGGACTTCCTGAGAAAACTTTTCCCTGTTTTTATAAATCTCTTCAACGGTCATGGAGCCGAGGATGGAGCGCAGATGGCCTTCCAGCACCTCCCGCGCCTCCTGCTCACGGTCGTCCTTGGATTTCCCCAAAAATTGTTCAGCTGCTGTTGCGATTTCACCGATGGAGCCTCCGATTTTAATAATGGCGGTTCCGTCGGCCATTACCGGCACGCCTTGCTCTGTATAGACTTCAGGTGTAGAGACATCAAGTTTGCTTGACAGTAAACTGAGAGGTTCTGCCTGCTGGAATACCGGGAGCACAAACGTTCCCCCGCCCCGGACGATTTTCAGACGATTTCCGCCTTCATCAATGTGGACGTTCTTATTTCCCAAATAACTTCCGGTCACGATAAGGGCTTCATCCGGCCCCGCTGTCCGGTACTTCGTAATAAATACAGCAATAAGTGCGATGAGTAAAAAGAATACGATTCCGATAACAATGATAATCGGCATAGTCATAACAGTTCCCCCTTAGATATCAGATTGGTTCATGCGGCGTCACAAAAAGCACTCCGTCTTTCACGTCAATCACTAATACGGCCGTTCCGTACTTGATCTGTTCTTGATCAAAGCTGACGGCTGATTTAGAAATGGCGCCCCCTATTCCCTCTATGATCACTTCCCCATAGCCGTCTTTCGGGACGGAAGTAATGACCCTGCCGACCCTGCCCTTTAAATCTGTCTCCCGATATGCGAGCGATTCTTCCGCTGATGAAAGCGGGACAAGGACGAAGAAGTGAAGCAGGCTGACCAAAAGAACCGAAAGAACAAATGAAAGCAACGCAATGACAGGACTTGATAGCGGAGCGGCGATTTCGCCGATATAACCTGAGGCTGAAAAGATTGTTAAAAAAGACAGAATCAATGCAGGGTTTAAAAATGAAACAGGAATGGCTTCCGAGAGGCCGTGAAACACATCTTGAAAAAACAGAATCAAAAGCGTGAGACTTCCCGAAATAATCAATGTGTAAAGATAGACCGTTTCAAGCGGCAGATGAAATATGTCCACATTCTATCCTCCTTTCGGCTTGGTGTCGGAGTGTTACTTTATATACGGATGTAAAGGTAAATGGTTTCAATTTTCTGACAAGGAAGGCTGATTACATGATTATCCAATCCGGATATGATATGTTTACTCTAAAGGAGGAGATAGGATGAGCATTTTTAATGAAGCCAGACAGCAGACCTGGGAAGTACTGAAAGGACTCTCTGATGAGGAATTCAACCGAAAGCCCGCGGCTGATGAGTGGAGCGTGCGGGAAGTCCTTGACCATTTAAAGAAAATTGACGAAACAGCGCAGACCCTTTTATCAAAGCAGGCAAAAGACGCACCGTTTAAAAAAATCGAAGACAAACCGATGGAGTTTATAGAGGACAGATCAAATAAACGGCCGGCGCCGTCACACCTCGAACCTGAGCAAAACCGAATATCAGTCATTGAGGCAAAACAAGAATTAGATACGGCAAGACAGCAGCTGACCGCAGTTATTTCATCATTAAACGAGGAAGACTTTGAACGTGTGCTTCCGCATCCTGTTTTTCAAGAACTGACGATCCGCCAGTGGATTGATTTTATCGGCCATCATGAAAAGCGTCACATCAATCAAATAGAAGAAATCAAACAAAAAATCGAGAAGGTCTGAGTCAGACCTTCTCGATTTTTTTCTTGGCGCGTTTCGGTTCATAAGAATGGATGGTGACCGCATCGCCCGTGCATATATCACCCGGGCGTTCAACAATACAGACAATTCCTCTTCTGCCCATCGCGTGCCTCACAAACGCCGCGGCGAGTTTTGGCTGATCCGGATAAAAGGATTGAATGACTTCTCCCGGCTGAATGCACGGATCATTTTCTCCCTCGCACAACAGAGACGCACCGCTTGGAAATATCATTCTGCTTCCTTCTTTAAGCGGCGTCAGCGCAGAAAAACCGCTGATTGCTATATTAGCGCCGAGCCATTCGGGAAAGATATGAGAAATCCCCATCTTCTCCGCAATGTCATCACATTCCTCCATGGACACGATTGAAATTTGTCTCCGGTTAAAAATTTCCGTTCCTCTTTCATACATCGGCTCACGCGCGCCGGCCTTTTTTGTCAGTCCGAAATGCAGGTCACCGGGAAACCCGCCGTATTCCGCGCGAAGCTTGTCCATCTTTTTAGTAACAAATTGTTCGGTATCCGCTATATATACGCCTTCCGTCTTTGCTGTTATGCGTTTCCACATCAGCCACCACCGCCTTTTTCTTGACATTATCCTTAAAAACCCCCGCTCTGTAAAGGAGCGGGGTTCATTTATTATACCGTTTTCGGCGTTAAGTCAAAGCAGCGTTTGTAAATCCAGTTGTATGCTTTCTCATTCAAGTCTCTTGGATTTCCGAATGTTTGCGGATCTTTCATGGCTTCTTTTGATAAACGTTCAATCATGTCCGGAGACACACCTTGTTCTTCTAAACTCGGCACCTCTAAATCTTTTACAAGATCATACATCCAGTTGACGGACGCTTTGGCCGCTTCTTCAGTTGTCATGTTGCTTGTATCGATTCCGAATGCTTTGGCGATGCGGGCGAATTTTTCCGGATAGCCTTTCCAGTTGTATTCCATTACCGGTCCCATCATAGCTGCGACGCATTGTCCGTGAGCGACAGGGATGATGCCGCCGAGCGTCTGGCTCATCGCATGCGCCGCGCCTGCTGATTCACTGCCGTATGAAAGGCCGGCAAGCATCGCCGCCTGCGCCATGCCGTATCTTGCTTCCAAATCCTCTCCGTCCGCAAACGCGCGCTTAATATAATGCGCCGCATATTCAATGGCCATTAAAGCGACGGCATCAGTGATCGGCTGCGCGAATTTCATCGTATAGCACTCGATGGCGTGCGCAAGTGCGTCAATACCTGTCATGGCCGTCACATGCGGAGGCATGGACGTGTGCAGCTCAGGGTCAATGACCGTTAAATGCGCAGCGATAAGCGGTCCGCCCGTATTGAATTTAAATTCTCTTTCCTCATCTGTAATGACCGCCCATTGTGTGACCTCTGAACCTGTTCCCGCAGTCGTCGGGATCGTTGTCAGCGGAGGAATGCGGTTTTCCAGCGGCTTTTTGCCTTCCGCGGCTTCATAATCAAGCACGCTTCCTTCGTGTGTCGCTTCTACCCCGATCGCTTTCGCCGTATCCATGGAGCTTCCGCCGCCGACAGCCACAAGACCGTTGCAGTTTTCTTTTTTATACAGTTTTGATCCTTCGTTCACAAGACGTACAGGCGGGTTCGGCTCCACTTTGTTAAACAGGACGACTTCAATGCCCGCTTCCTGCAAAGATTCAATGACCGGGTTTGCCACTCCCGCGTTATAAATTCCCGGGTCTGTTACGAGCAGCGCTTTTGTGACGCCAAGCGCTCTGACTTCACTTCCCGCGTGCTGAATCGCGCCGATTCCGTGTTTAATGACTGTGGGGATTTCGAATGTATGGAATTTATGCATGCTTTCTACTTTCATATTTAATGTCATATTGTATCTCCTCCTAATTATGCTTGAAACCAGTTCACAGCCGCAGGTTTCGTGTTGCGGTAAATATGTTTGATTTCCGTGTATTCTTCCAGGCCGATTTTGCCGAGTTCGCGGCCGAAGCCCGATTGTTTGTACCCGCCCCATGGCGCTTGCGCGAAATACGGGTGGAAATCATTGATCCATACCGTTCCCATCCGCAGTTTGGCGGCTACGCGTTCGCATTTTTCAATATCCTTTGACCATACCGCTCCAGCCAGCCCGTAAATGGTATCGTTGGCAAGTCTGATCACTTCTTCTTCAGAAGAAAATGACTCGACTGTTAAAACGGGGCCGAAGATCTCCTCTTGGACTATCCGCATATCAGACTTGCAGTTTGAGAAAATAGTAGGTTCATAGAAAAAACCGTTTTGAAGGGCGGGATCATCAGGACGTTTGCCGCCTGTTTCCAGTTTTGCCCCTTCTTCGATACCGATTTCTACGTATTTTTCGACTTTGGCCCGATGCTCGGCGGAAATCAGCGGACCGCTTTCCGTATCTTCATGAAAACCGTTTCCTAATTTGATGCGTTTCGTGCGCTTGATCAGCTCGGCTAAAAATTCATCATGAATGGCTTCGTCCACCAAAAGACGTGACCCTGCTGAACAAACTTGACCGGCATGGAAGAACACGGCGTTCAGCGCTTGATCTGCAGCTGTTTCGAGATCTGCATCTTGAAATACGATATTCGGATTTTTGCCGCCAAGCTCCAGGGCAATCTTTTTCACGTTGCCGCTTGCCGCCTGCATGATTTTTTTGCCTGTTTCAATTCCGCCCGTAAAAGAGACCAAATCGACGTCGAGGTTTCTCGCCAGCTCGTCGCCGACAGAAGCGCCCGGCCCCAGCACGAGATTGGCGGCCCCTTTCGGAATACCGGCTTCTTCTATTAATTGAAAGACTTTAATGGTTGTCAGCGGAGTAATCTCGCTCGGCTTTAAAACGATCGTGTTTCCGGCCGCAAGAGCGGGAGCGATTTTCCAGCTCGCCTGAAGGAGCGGATAGTTCCACGGCGTAATTTGTCCGCATACGCCAATTGGCTCTCTGACGATTTTACTTACTGAATCGGGAATCGGAGATGAAATGACTTCGCCTCCGTCTTTATCCGCCAAACCGGCATAATATTGAAATACATTTGCGATATCATCCATATCGGCTTTACTTTCTTCAATCGTTTTTCCTGTGTCAAGCGATTCCAGCTCAGCTAATTCGTTCAGATCGCGTCTGATTAATTCCGCAATTTTCAGAACAAATTGTCCGCGCTCGAGCCCGGAAAGCACCGGCCACTCCCCTTCATCAAATGCTTTTCTGGCTGCGGCGATGGCTTTCACCGCATCATCCCGGTCTCCTTCGCATACCGTTGCAATTTCTTCTTGATTAAATGGATTAATGATGCGGCGGGTCTGTTTTTTTTCTGCACTGATCCATTCGCCGCCGATATAAAGCGTTTTGCTCATAAGAGTCCTCCTTACCGAGAAGTAAGTTTGTTAAATAAAAATTTAATGTTTTTAACAATGTTAATTTAACACATGTTTTTTTGCCTGTCAAAACCCGGTCAGTCCGTTTAGATTTTGACATTTTGTCATGATTCGTTAAGATTAAGAACATAAAGAAATGACTTAACAAATTTAAACTTCAAGAGGAAAAGAGGGACAGTATGGATGAGAATCCAGAATTCACAGCTATAGAACAAGCCAGGGATCTTGTCATTGATTCCATTGCAGAGACGATGGATCTTTACGGTATCACCCGGAGTGTCGGGATTTTATACGGAACAATGTATATGAGGGATGAAATGACGCTTGACGAAATGCGTGAGGAACTGCAGATGAGCAAACCGAGTATGAGCACAGGCGTCAAAAAGCTGCAGGATTTAAATGTGGTCAAAAAAACCTTTCACCGCGGCACACGGAAGCATACGTTTGTAGCGGAAAAGGATTTCTTTACGTTTTTCACGAATTTCTTTCCGCCGAAATGGGACCGTGAAGTTCAGGTGAATTTGTCCGCCATCGTACAGGCCCAGGCGGATTTGCAGTCCGTTTTGCTGGCCGAGGAAGGCAGCGCGGAATTACAGGAAGAAGCGCGGCAGTTATATGATCAGCTTGAAAGCTCGAAAGCTTATTATCATTGGCTGAAGCGGCTCGCCGACTCGGTTCAGAGCGGGGAGATTTTTAAATTTATTCCGATAGAAACAGACGAAAAAAACGCCTGATTTTGATTCAGGCGTTTTTTGTCGTGATTTGATTATTTTTGAGAAAATATAGGAACATAACCCCATTTACTTCCATTAAAATTGATGGTAAATTTTTATAGGTATGGTCGTTCTTTTTTAAGAACAATCAGCAAATTTTTTTTAGGGGGATTTATGAAAATGAAACAGAAATTTTTCTCAACTGTCATGGCAAGTTTATTCGGCCTGGTTTTGCTTCTTTCTCTGCCGACAGCGTCATTCGCCGCTGAGTCAGGCTCAACCGTTCACGAGCCGGAAATGTCCGCGAAAGCGACTGCTACCTTATTTGCAAAATATACAGGTGCCAGCCAGCAGGAATGGTCATTTTCTGATATCGAATTGACGTACCGTCCGAACACGATCCTGAGCTTAGGCGTTATGGAATTTACCCTTCCTAGCGGATTTGCGGCTACAACAAAAGATACAGTCAACGGACACGCTTTGCGTGAAAGACAGATTCTGAATAACGGCAAAACAGTCAGACTTCCGTTAAACATTGATTTGCTCGGCGCAGCGGAATTTAAGCTTTCTCTTAATAATAAAACATTGCCTGCTGCAGGTACATATAAGTTCCGTGCAGAAAATAAATCATTAAGCATCGGCTCTAAATTCTATGCTGAGGACACAATTGTTGTTCAAAAACGCAGCACACCGCCGACACAGCCTTGCAACTGCAAATAATTGCGAAAAACGGACCGGCACAAGCTCATCGCTTGTCAGCCGGTCTTTTTTTGTGCTGTTTTCTTTCTTCCGGCCCTCGCATTGACAAACCCCTGAAACAGGAGTACATTCTTGTTTGTTGTATTTGGAGTGACGAAAACAGTTTCTTAAGGAGTTATGAGGATTGGGAAAAATCAAAAATAAACAATTTGCCGTCATCGGACTCGGCCGTTTCGGCGGAAGCATCTGTAAAGAGCTTTTTAAAATGGGGCATGAGGTGCTTGCGATCGATATCAGCGAAGAGCGGGTCAACGCATACTCCTCTTATGCCACGCATGCCGTG
Source organism: Bacillus sp. jun7 (assembly GCF_051034795.1). Taxonomy (NCBI): domain Bacteria; kingdom Bacillati; phylum Bacillota; class Bacilli; order Caryophanales; family Bacillaceae; genus Bacillus; species Bacillus sp. jun7. Next base: position 3,367,000 of record NZ_CP093219.1, on the reverse strand, counting down.
CGGGCAAATTCAACGGAAGAAAGCGAGCTTCAGTCGCTCGGCATCAGAAATTTTGAATATGTCATCGTAGCAATCGGCGCCAACATTCAGGCAAGCACGCTGACGACGCTGTTATTGAAGGAGCTGAACATCCCTAATATTTGGGTGAAAGCGCAAAACTATTATCATCACAAAGTGCTTGAAAAGATCGGTGCTGACCGTATTATCCATCCCGAAAAGGATATGGGCGTGCGGATTGCGCAAAGCCTTTCAGATGAAAACGTCTTAAATTACATCGATTTGTCAGATGAATACAGCATTGTGGAGCTTTCAGCCACGAAAAAGCTGCATTTAAAATCCATTCTTGATCTCGGCGTCCGGGCCAGATTCGGCTGCACCATTCTCGCCGTGAAACATAATGGAGACATTCAGCTGTCCCCTTCTCCGGAGACTGTCATTCATGAATGTGACTGCCTTGTGCTGATGGGGCATAAACGTGATATTAAAAGGTTTGAAACTGAAGGAATGTAAAAAAGCCGGCAAGCTGCCGGCTTTTTTTGATGCTTATGTTTCTTCACTTAACTGGACGGCGGTTTGGTCAACCCAGCCGATCAGCTCATCTTTCACTTGAATTTGGTACCAGACGGATTCTCCGTTTTGTTTTTCAGATACGACTTTAATATGCTGGCCGGTAAACTTTTGCGCCGATGCCAGTTTTATAGAATGCCGCTCTTTTGACGGCTTGGACCACACGTCTTCAATGACGTGGTCTTTGATGGCGCCTTTCATATCAACTGCTTTAAGAGAGGCATTGATTTTGTCATATTCATTCAGGTTATAGGTTTCTATGACATCTTTAATTTTTTCAGCATAGCCGGGGTCTGTGGCGTAGCCGGATTTTTGAAGGGCAGCCGCCGCTGTTTTATAATTGTCCGCTTCAATGACGGGCTTGTACTTCTTTTTATTCCAAGACGTTCCGTTGACAAATAATTTGGCATGGTCATCCATTGATTCAAAAAACGTGCTGTATTTACGGAATTTTGCCCGAATCGTTTTTCGTTTTCCTTTTTCAAATTCATCCGTTTTCATCGTGACGTGTTTTCCTTTATAATCACCTTTTACACCGAACAGGTTGCGCGCTTTCCCCGCAAGCTCACTGTTCCCCCAGTCCGATTCGAGAATGGCCTGTGCGAGGGTGATGCTCGGAAGGACATGATATTTCTCATATAAAATCTGAGCATGCCCGGAAAGGCTGTCAATAAAGACCTGCTGCTCGTCCACCTCTTCAGGCGGTTTTTCTTCCGTCACTATGAATTTCGAAAATACCATTGATACCAGAAATAATCCGAATATAAGAGATACAGCAAAAAGGCACCCAAGCACCCTTTTGGTCTTTGCTTTCTTTTTCATATCAACCTTCCTTTAATTCCGGAATCACTAGATTTATAATTTTACTGGTCATTGATGAAAATTTCAATAAAATAGGGAAAAAGACGGAGAAAGAACACATTGTGCAAATAAAAAAGACTCCTCTTTGAGGAGTCTTTTTTTGTTATGCCATGCTCAGCTGAGGGCCGAACAATTCATATTGAACAGAATCAGAGTCAAACCCGAGTGCAAGAATCATATCTTTCATTTGCGTCATAAACTGCGCTGACCCGCACAAGTAACATTCAGCATCTTGATTCAGATGAAGCTGCTCCAAGAAGGTTTGATCAATCCGGCCGCTGTAAAAAGGCTTGTCTCCTGAGCGGTCTTGTTCTGCCGGTTCACTGTATACATAAATGACGTTAATATTCGGATGATTCTCCGCAGCTTGTTCAGCCTCTTTGCGGAACGCGGCGTACTCTCCGTTTTTCGCGGCATGAATAAAAGTAACGGAACGCTCCGGCTGTTTTTCGGCGGCTGTTTTCAGCATGCTCATCATCGGCGTGATTCCGGAACCGGCACTGATAAGAACAACCGGTTTTTCGGCAGCAGACAGCTTGAAATCTCCGGCGGGTGCGCTGACTTCAAGTTTATCTCCCTCTTGAACTTCATTGTGGAGATGAGAAGAAACCGCTCCGTCCTTTTTCACAGAAATCCGATATGCGCCTTTTCGAGAAGCATCAGACAGACTGTACTGGCGAATGTGCGTATAAGGCGAATCCGCAATCCGCACTTTAATGCTGATATATTGTCCCGCTTCAAATCCAGGTAGCGAAGAGCCGTCACTCGGTTTGATATAAAACGATGTGATATCTTTGCTTTCTTTTGTTTTCTGTATAACCGTAAATTCTTTATACCCCTGCCATCCGGCTTCATTGTACATGTCTTTTTCAATGCCGATGAAAGCCTCCGCAATAACACCGTAAGCTTTTTCCCATGCCTGCATAATCTCAGGAGTTGCGGCATCCTGCAGCACATCCTTAATCGCCAGAAGCAGATACTTTCCGACAATCGGATAATGTTCCGGTTTTACACCGATGCTTGTGTGCTTATGGCCGATCTGTCTGACCGCCGGAATGATTTGTTCTAATTGATCAATATTCGCCGCAGCCGCAATGACTGCATTTGCCAATGCTGCGCGCTGAGTCTGTTTCTTTTGGTTCGTTTGGTTAAACATATTTAACAGTTCGGGATGATCTTGAAACATCAGGTTATAAAAGCGCCCGGTGATGTTTTCTCCATGTGTTTTCAATACAGGTACTGTGCTTTTGATGATGTCTATTGTTCTCTCATCCAGCATGTTCATCCTCAACCCTTCTAAAGATGTATTTTCAATATATCTTTATAGTAAGAGATATTTCGAATAAAAGATATATCTAAAATGAATCTTTAAAAAGTCGTCACAATATTGTGTTGGATTTGGAATTTATGGATTTCACCTCCTTTTTTATCACCCGGTGAAACAGGGACACATATATTTGGGAATATACGTTTAAAGATGAAAGCGGGGGATTGCATGGTTTCCGATATCGATTACACGTCTCCGAATACACAGTTCACTTATGATGTGAATGAGAGCCGTTTTTTTACGAAAGATGCTCGGAACTTTATCAATGTATTGGGGATTAAACAGTTAAACACGCTTGAAAATATTTCATTATTAGATATCTTTCTGAGTAAAACAAATGTGATTGAACCGCATACCCATCAAAACGCCGCTGAATTGGTGTACTGTATTTCGGGTTCCGCGGTGGTGTCGATGCTGAATCCGTTCACCCAGAAAATACGTAATTACCCGATTACCCCCGGGCAAGTGGCGAATATTCCGCAGGGGTGGTGGCATTATGAAGTCGCCACTTCAGACAAAACCCATCTTTTAGCCATATTTGACGCCCCTTCGCCTGAAGTGATATACGGCTCGGATATTCTCCGTCTGACGCCGCCTGAGATCATGGCGCATACGTACTGTTTGAATGAGCATGAGTGGGAAAAAGCCGTTTCACCGATCCGGCAATCAACTGTGATAGGTCCCGATAAATACTGCGGACAGTCTGAAAACACGGGTATTCATGATATGAATAAGCCTTATCAGCCAAATACGCATTATCTGAATGATCCGTATCGGCATTATGTTCAGCCGTTCTATCGGGGGTATTAAATGGGAAACGGAGCGGCATTCAAGCTTTGACGAAAAAAGCCCCTCATTGGAGAGGGGCTCTTGATCATTACGGTCCGGTTCCGCAGCTTACTTTGTACTCGCCTTCGGACGATTTTTTTGAATAACATACGTGCGGCGTCTGTCCGGTTTCATCTTTCCAATTGAACCAATTTACATAATAAAGGTTCCCGGCCTCTCCGCCTCCTTCTTCTTTTTGAAGAATCGCAAAGTAGCTTTGATACGGATATCCTTTTTTATAAATGTCATGCCTGATGGCTCCTTTTTCTGAAGCAGACGTGAAGATGATGGGAGAAAGAGCCGGGAGCGCTGTTAAAAGAAGTGCCAGTGCAGCTGACAGAGATAATATAAAATAGATTTTCTTTTTCATTTTCTCTCTTTCCTTTATTTTGAGTTGTTAGAAATGAAGCGGAACACAGAGGCTGTTACAGAGATTAAAAACCTATAAAGGTATGGAGCCAAGGGGGCTCGAACCCCTGACCTCTACGCTGCCAGTGTGGAGATGAGTTTCTGATACGAACAGACGTTTTATTTCAAATCCTAATCTTTTATTTGGCTAAAAATGAATAAGCTGTTCCCAAAATAGGATTATAAATTAAAGGTTAATTTTCCACTAGACCTGCCATCAAAACGCCCATCACAATCAATAATAATAGTAAAAGTAAACAAAGTGCTAGGATAACAAAAGAAATATTCTTTGCAATTCCTTTAGGCGATTTGATTGCTAGAATACTCCCCACGACAATTCCTAGCATTCCAAGCGCCCAATGAATATGAGGCAGAAAGCACAATACGAATAAAAGAATGATAAGCGACACGATCCCAAAATACTTTCTCATTTCTCTCCTTTCTATTTTCCCTCCATTAAATTGAAAAGAAAATTGAACTTATAAATATTGAGTGCCATATTTTTTAAATATTAGCATAGAATTATCGTTCGAGCTTTATGACGACGGATACATACGCGAGGTTATCTGCGCAGTTCATTACGGGACCACCTACGGAAGGAATTTCGTGTGAAGAACTTAAAGGGGGATACATTATTGTATTTGATTCTCTTTTATCCGTTGAGACTTATGAAGTTGGGAGATGATCAAATGACTGATTTTGAATGAAAAGTGCACCGGATTATCTTTAATATGTCCCGCTTTAGGAAAAATCCCTCCATGGAACAATTGAAAAGAAAAAACAGGTGTTTGTTTTGAAGCTAATGAAGAAACTAAAAAAGCCTTTTCCGAAGAAAAGGCGTAAGCTGTTCAAGTCTGAAAACGATCCGAAGCAGTTTGAAAGGTATCATGTGTTTTTTCCACTGTGTTCACACCCAATCCGCATACTAAAGATAACGACAGACCCAAAATAATGAAGATGCTTTTTTTCATACTGGCACTCTCCTTCTTAAGTTTGATTACGATCAGATGAAACTTGATATGATCCATCAAATGAAACAACCGAAGCCGTTAGACCGGCCCCTGACATTAAAACGACAGCCGATACAATGATAAATACGCCTTTTCTAAAATTCATACAGGCATTCTCCCCTCTGAATTTGTTTTTGCGTTTGAATCATTTTTTGATGATAAAAATAAGATTTGTCATATTGCTTTGATTCTGCATAAACAGCAGCCGTATCAAGAGCAATATCTTCTACATACGAATAGTTTTTATTTTTCTCAAGGTAATCAATTGTTTTTTTGATTCCCATTTGGTCTATTGCATTAATATATAAAGCCTCCAAATATTTTTGCAGAGATTCAAACAGCTTATCCCCTTGATATATCGCTGATGAAAGTCCCTTTTTGCTGATTTGAATCGCCTCGCTTGTTTTCCCTTGTTTAAATAGAAGCTTTGCGTATGTAAACAAGGAATGCGGAAGGTTACCCAATTTATACTTTTCAGATATCTCCGCTGCTTTTTTTAAGTAGATTTCAGCATTACTGTATTCTTCTAGGTCTCCGTAATTCTTTCCTATGTTGTAATAAGCAGAACTGAGCAGCCTTTCATTATTGTTTACTTGTTTCGACAACTCTAAAGCTTTTTCTAAATGAGGCAAACTTTTTTCAAAGCGTTTAAAGTCAACATAATTCCCAGAGATGACGAATAGACATTGAATTTTCCGGACCTTATACAACTCATACTGATCGTAAATATCGAGCGCTTGCTTTACGTGATGCATAGAGACGTGGCTTTGTTTCATACCGTAATATGCTTCAGCCAGTTTAAAATGAAACTCCGCTCTCTCAATTTCATCATGCACATGAACGAGTTGTTTTTCAGCTTCTCTATAAAAGCCGATAGCCTTTACATACTGCTTTTGATCAAATTCATACATGCCGCGGAAAAATAAAGAATAATAGCACAGCAGGCCGGAAATTCCTTTATTTGATGCTTCGATTTTTTCCAGCAGCTCGTCAATTGTCGGTCTCACGCGGGTAGTCACCGGTTCTAAATAATCCAACATGAGCTGATGGCGGAATTTCATGAGGGTGTAGTAAATCAGTAGATACTCGTCTTCTTCCATCTCATTTATTTCTTGTTCCACTTCCGCTTTCAAAATCTCCGCATCCGGAACACTGAACTGACGTATCATTTTGTACCATTCATTAATCTTAACGCCAACCTCCGATGATGGTAAAACAGAACTCACTAGGCCACTCCTCCTTTTATATAATATTCTAACATTTCCATAATATGTTTAGACGAAAAAAACCGCAATTTGTTTGCAGTTGCCAGATTACTTATTTTCACATAACTGTTGGAAACGTCCATTCTATTTGCGATAATAAAACTAATGTATAGGGAATATAAATGGGAGGGATTAAGGATGTGTCATTTAAAATGAGCCTTACTTTATCACTCAAATGTTTTAAGCTGTATGAAAATGTGTACTTTGGGATAGCGTTTATAAGTAGACTCTCTACAAGTCTACTTTATTTTTTTCTCATAAATAAACGAGGTGAAAATCAATGGATGGTGTAGAATTTTTAGAAAATATGACACGACTCGGAGTACTCATTTTGGTGTTCTCAGGATATGCTGTTTATTGGAAATTAGGTAAAACAAAAAGAGAGCGGGGGCTTACAAAATTTGAAGCTTGTCTTAGGTTCTCTGTCATGTTCGGTATATTAGCTTGGGGGGGTTCGACTCTTGCTTTGAGTTTATGGTCATAATCTTTTTTGTCGATATTTGACTTATCCTGTCTAAACAGATTAAAACCAGATAAATGTACCCTTATTTGTCACTTGTACAATTTTCCAAAAGCGGGAGTTATAATATGGCGTTTATACTTTTTAGGTGCAGTGATTGGGGGTTTTCGGCATGGTGAAGGACTTTTCTTATGTGGATTAGGAAAGGGGCGGCTTCTATGTAAATCGATCAATTTTTAAAACGTTCAACGGGCAGCCTCTTGTAAAACCACCTAGGCTCTCCTTATAGAAGCCGGTGAAAATATGAACGCCATTCAGAAACGTACCGGTCATGCGAGCCGAAGACATGTAACCGAAAAACTTGAAAATGAGACAGCTCAATATTTTGAACCATTCAATCTTAATTTGAAGGCGAGGCTTTTTTGGGGCTGTTGGCTCTGTTCCTGACAAATAAAAAAACCCTTATAGAATAAGGGTTTAAAGGTATGGAGCCAAGGGGGCTCGAACCCCTGACCTCTACGCTGCCAGCGTAGCGCTCTCCCAGCTGAGCTATGGCCCCGTGCGGTAACGTCATGTTTCATTATAGACGAGTTTCCTTCGAATTTCAAGCCGAAAATTCAGTTTGCTTACATTTTTCCGAGACGTTTTTCAAACATAGAAAAGACCCTCCGGGGGCCTCTTCGTTTATCGCACGAGCATGATTAAAATGATGCCGAGGATGACACGGTAAATGGCGAACGGGACAAGCTTAATCCGGTTAATGAGCCGAAGAAAAAATTTGACGACTAAGAGGGCGACGACAAAGGCGCAGATAAAGCCGACAAGAAAAAACGGAATCATGTCATAAGAAAGACTGCTCCAGTATTTCACCAGCTTCAGAAGGCTTGCACCCGCCATAATCGGAATGGCCATAATAAATGTGAAGTCTGCGGCTGCCCGGTGATTCAAGCCGACAATGACACCTCCGGCAATCGTTGAGCCTGAGCGGGAAAATCCGGGCCATAAGGCGAGACACTGGAATAATCCGACACAGAAAGCCTGTTTGTAGGTGATTCTGTCCACCGTATCGATCGTTTCTTTCCTTTTATTGATCCAGTCCGCTATAAGCATAAGCACAGCTCCGGCAATTAATCCGTAAGCGACCGTTCTGACGGAGAATAAATAGCGGTCAATGAAATCCTCAAATAAAAAGCCGAGCACCGCCGCCGGAACAAGACCGACGGCGATTTGCGCGATGGTCAGCCTGTATCCCTTCTGCTGATCGCGCGTGACGTTTTTTTTGAGGCCGAGTAAATGTAATATCCGATCCTTAAACACAATGGCCACCGCCAGAATCGAACCGAGCTGAATCACCACTTTGAAGGAATTGGCGGCTTCCGGATTCATCAGGCTTCCGGATTTCAGCCAAATGTCATCCGCTATGATCATATGTCCCGTGGAAGAAACCGGCGCGTATTCCGTCAGCCCTTCCACGATTCCCAAAACGGCTGCTGTGAACATCTCCCATAGTGTCATCCCATTCTTCCCTTCATTCATCATTTACAAAAGAGAAGCTCTCCTTTGAAGGAAAGCCTGTCTTATAATAAATATCATGTCCGTTCCGATTTTATGACTTCGATACAGCATCATTTTTTTCTTCTTCATATAAATGCGAACGCATTTTGAACCAATCAAACAGATGGGTCGTGACCACTTTGATGACCGCATACCCCGGGATGGCTAAAATAATGCCGACAACCCCGAACAGCTTTCCGGCGGTTAAAAGAACAAAGATGATGGTAATCGGGTGAATGTGAAGATTTTTCCCCATGATCTGCGGCGAAATTAATTTACCTTCCACGAGCTGGACAACGGTCCAGACAATCGCAAGTTTCAGCAGCATAAGAGGCGAAGTGACCAACGCGATAATAATCGCCGGCGTGATGGCAATGGTCGGCCCTAAATACGGAACAACGCTCGTACAAGCGGCAATGACCGCAAGCAGGGAAGCATAATCAAGTCCGATAATCAGATAGCCGATAAATAATAAAAACCCGATGCAGAAGCTGACGATGACCTGTCCTCTGATATAGGAGCTTAATCTGTGGTTCATTTCACTAAGCATCGTATACGTTTGTTCTTTCAGACGGGTGGGCACAAACTTTAAGATATAGATCGGCAGTTTTTTGCCGTCTTTCAGCAAATAGAACAGAATAAACGGCACGGTCACAATTGAAATAATCACTTCAGTCAGCGCGCCGATAAAATTCCCGACTCCGGTAAATGTGCTGTTTGCAATTGTCGCCGCCTGCGCCGATACTTTATTAGCAAGATCGGAAATGTTGATATTCATCGTCTTTTGCGCCTGATTTACAAAATCGCTTCCGATCAGGCTTTTCGTCTGATCTTCAACGATGTCCACATATTTCGGCAGGTTGTCGATCAGGCTCATGATCTGTTCCTTTAAAAACGGAATAATTGAAACGACCGTAATCGAAATCAGCCCTATAATAATGAGGTAAAGGAGCAGGATGGAATAGACTCTTTTCACTCTTATTTTTTCCAATATATCTACGATCGGATTAAGCAGATAATAAACAATTCCTGTCAAAATGACGGGGAGCGCAATCGTTTTGAGCAGGACGATAATGGGTGTGAAAATAAATGATGTCTTCATAAAGACAAGGATATTGAGACCGATGAGCAGCAATACAAGCAAAAACAAGACAAATTTATTGTCTAAGAAAAACTGTTTAAATCTGCCGCCCCATGTTTGCAATGTTTCCACTATTGTTCCTCCATCATATGTATTTTACTTAAATTGTACACTATCGTTCCTGTAATGAAAAATAATAACCGGTCTCTATGGGAATTTTTCCTACCCCTTTAGCTGGCAGCCTTTTTTCCATTTATGTTTCCCAGAAAAAAAGCTATAATGTAAGCCAATACATAGAAGGAGCGATAGCAATGATTCGATTTGCAACAGTCGGAACGAATTGGATTACAGAACGATTTCTGGAGGCAGCTTCTGCTATTGATGATTTTCAATTAACGGCGGTTTATTCCAGAACTGAAGAACGTGCGGCGGAATTCGCCGGCAAACACGGCGCTGCTCATTATTTCACCAGCCTGAAAGAAATGGCGGAAAGCAAAGCCTATGACGCGGTGTATCTCGCCAGCCCGAATGCATTTCACAAAGAGCAGGCGGTCCTTTTTATGGAACACGGCAAGCATGTTCTATGCGAAAAACCGTTTGCGTCTAACGCGAGGGAAACGGATGAAATGATTCACGCAGCCAAAACGAACGGCGTTCTCTTGATGGAAGCCATGAAAACGACGTTCCTGCCGAACTTCAGCATGCTTCAACACCACTTACATAAAATCGGACCCGTCAGGAGATTCACGGCAAGCTACTGCCAATATTCATCACGATATGATACATATAAAAACGGTACGGTGCTTAACGCGTTTAAGCCTGAATTATCGAACGGTTCGTTAATGGACATCGGCGTGTACTGCATTTATCCGGCCGTCGTCCTGTTCGGCAAACCGAAAAACGTCATTGCGACCGGTCATAAACTAGCATCCGGCGTTGACGGCGAAGGCACGGTCATTCTGTCATACGACGGATTTGAAGCGGTGCTGATGCATTCGAAAATCTCAAATTCGTTTGCCCCGGCGGAAATTCAGGGTGAAGACGGCACGATCGTTCTGGACAGCATTCACGGACCGGAACGGGCGGAAATCCGCTATCGTGACGGCCGGACGGAAGACATTTCAGTCCCTGATCTGAAACCTTCGATGTACTACGAAACGGCTGAATTCATCAATCTTCTTCGAAACGGACAGCGGGAGTCTTCCGAAAATACATTTGAACGTTCTTTCATTACGGCGAGCATTATGGAAGAAGCGAGAAAACAAATCGGAATCGTCTTTCCCGCCGATCAAAACTAAAAACATCCGCCCGGATTCGGGCGGATGTTTTTTATTTGGACGCTAACAGGTCAGCAAACGCTTTTGCATACTGCGGAAGGTCGGGCGGGCGGCGGCTTGATACAATGTGGCCGTCAGTTACGACAGCTTCATCCAGCCACTGTGCCCCTGCATTTGTCATGTCGTCTTTGATGCCGGGCGTGCTCGTTACTTTTTTTCCTGCAAGAATTCCGGCAGATATAAGCACCCAGCCCGCATGGCAGATCTGGCCGATCGGCTTTTTCTGCTCGTTCATCGTACGGATGATGTCCAAAACTTCGGGATATCTTCGCAGTTTGTCAGGAGCCCAGCCGCCAGGCACGAGCACGGCATCATACTCCTGAATAATCAGGCTCTTAAAATCGTAATCCGCCGTCGCGGGCACTCCGTATTTTCCTTTGTATGAACGGCCCGCTTCTTCTCCTATTAAATGAACGATCGCGCCTTCCTCTCTCAGCCGGTAGACGGGATACCAAAGCTCTAAGTCTTCAAAATCGTCACTGACAAGCGCTATAACTTTTTTGCCTTCTAATCTCATCACTGCCACTCCCTTCTTTTATATTAGTGTATCGCTTTTTTCAGATGAGGAAAAGAAACAGCTCGTTACAGCTGTTCTTCGTCTTCAGACTGAATCGTAAATTTCCGTGTGACCTGCTGCAGTTCTTCAGCCATATGCGCAAGCGTTTCGGCGGATGAACTGATTTCTTCCATGGAGGCCAGCTGCTCTTCAGCTGAGGCGGCGATGTCTTGAATGCCGGCGGACCCTTCTTTGGCGACTGAGGTAATGTCCTCCACTGCGTTTGTCACATTTTGCGACCCGGCTGCAAGCTGCTCAAGCGTTCCGTTCATATGCTGCAAGGCGCCTGAAATCTGAGTCGTCATTTCTGAGATTTTTTTGAAGCTTTCGGCCGTTTGATCCGTAATATCGAGGCCTTCCTTCACATCTTGATTCACCGCTTGGAATACAGAAAGCGATGTGGCGATTTCTTTGACGATTTCCTGAATCAGCGTTTCGATTTCCTTTGCGGAGCCGGCTGATTGTACGGCAAGCTTCCTCACTTCTTCCGCAACGACGGAGAAGCCCCGCCCGTATTCGCCTGCTCTTGCCGCTTCAATGGCCGCGTTTAAGGCAAGCAGATTTGTTTGATCGGCAATGCCGTTAATAACGTTCAGAATGCTCTTAATGTCGTGCGACTTCGTTTCCAGCCCTTTTACGACCGCTTCCGCCTGCTGTACGGAACGATCAATTGTTTTCATCTGGCCGACCGTTTTCGCCACTAATTCTTCTCCGCTTCCGGCCGTTTCAGAGGTTTGGATGGCGGATTCAGTGATTTCCGCCGATACATTCGCCGTCTCGGCAATGCCGGCATTCATTTGGGAAAGGTGATCAGCACTTTCTTCCAATTTCTCGCTTTGTGATTCGTTTCCGTTTGAGAATTGTTCAATCGCCAGAGTAATATGCTCTGTCGCCTTGCTTGTCTGTCCGGCGGATGCCGTCAGCTCTTCGGATGAAGAAGCGACATGTTCGACGGATGATTGGATGACGCCGATGACAGACCGGAGTGATGCCGACATCTCATTGAAGCTTTGGCTGAGCTGCCCGAATTCATTTTTTGACTTGATGTCAATGACTTCCGTTAAATCGCCGTCACTGATTTTAGCTGATGTCGAGACAAGTTTTTTGAGCGGTTTTGCAATCGAGCGAATGATAAAAAAGATTAAAATACCGCCGACGATAAGAGAAACCGCCAGGATGATCAGCGCCATTTTCATGACAGGCGAGGCTGCGTCATGGATCTCACTGACAAAAAATGTGCCGGCGATTTTCCAGCCCGTCAGTTTGTTTGTCGTGAAGGCCATTTTCTTCTGCTGTCCTTCAAACATGTATTCAAACGATCCGCTTGATTTGGAAAATACCTCTTTCGTCCACTCTCCGGAGCCTTCCGTTCCCGCTTTTATAGTCGGATGGGCGATGTATTTTTTATCCCCCGTTGTAATGAAGGCAAATCCTTTATGACCGATCTGGACGCGTTCGGAAGCGTTCAGCAGGTCGCCCAGATTAATATCAAGCGCCACAACGCCTGATCCGTCTTTTGTCTGCTGGGCAATCGTAACGACCGTCTGTCCGGTTGCAGCGTCTTTATAAGGCTCGGTAAACACCGGCTGTCCGCTTTTTTCAACCGCCTTTGTATACCACTCGCGCGTGAGCGGATTATAATCGGACGGCATGTCAGCGGACGGATATTTCACAAACGCTTTGTCGCGAGACGCGGCGTAAATTGACGCGACATCGCCATTTACGGTGACATACTGCTTCATATTGTCGAGCAGTACCGATTTATTTTTCGTGTTCAGTTTTTCCTTTGTGATTGATTCGCTGTAGTAGTCAATCGCTTTCAGCTTGCCTTCGAGCATGTTTTCCAGCACGCTGTTCAGTTCGCTGACATTTCCCTGGGCGCTGTGGGTCAGTTCTCTTTCTAATGTACTCCCCGCCGTTTGGTAGCTGAAGTAGGCGAGTATGCCGACCGGAAGCACCAATACGGCTAAAAATGCCGCGATCAGCGGCTTGCTGATGGATGGCTGTTTGATCCAATGTATCAGTTGTTTCATTTTTTCAGTCTCCTTCTTTGAAAAGCTAAATCTAATATCGTCAGATAGGACAAAAGATTTATTAAAAAAACTAAAAAAAACACCCAAACAGCACATTTGGGTGTTCTATGACCTATTAATCTATTTTAAATCGTTTCGTCATATCACGTAATTCTTCCGCCATCTGGGATAACGTTTCCGAAGACGAACTGATTTCTTCCATTGAAGCCAGCTGTTCTTCGGCAGAGGCCGCGATATCCTGAATGCTGGCGGAGCTTTCTTTTGCGATGGACGCGATTTGCTCAGAAGCTCCTGAAATCTGCTGTGATCCTGCTGTCAGCTGTTCTACCGTCGCATTCATATTTTGAATTTCTCCGGCGATCTGGTTCGTCATTTCAGAAATCCGTTTGAAGCTCGTTTCGGTCTGATTCGTAATATCCAGTCCGCTCTCCACCTCTTTATTGACCGATTGGAACATGCCGAGAGATGTATTGATTTCGTTGACGATTTCTATAATTAAGCTTTCGATTTCTTTCGCTGAATCGGCAGACTGGACCGCAAGTTTTCTGACCTCTTCGGCGACGACTGAGAAGCCCCGGCCGTATTCACCCGCACGCGCGGCTTCAATTGCCGCGTTCAGCGCAAGAAGGTTTGTCTGATCAGCGATTCCGTTAATGACACCGAGAATGTTTGTAATGTCTTTTGATTTTGTTTCAAGTCCGCGCACCACTTGTTCAGCTTCTTTCACTGACCGGTCAATGACGTTCATTTGGCCGACCGTCTGGTGAACGAGCTTTCCGCCTGAATTGGCGACTTCCGCTGATGTGACGGAGGATTCGGTAATGACGGCAGATGCTTTTGCCATATCTTTAAGCCCGCTGTTCATTTGATAAATATGTTCCGCCGCGCTTTCGATATTTTCACTTTGGCTTTCATTTCCGTTAGAAAATTGTTCGATCGCCAGTGTGATATGTTCCGTTGCCTTGCTTGTCTGCTCCGCTGAAGCCGTCAGCTCCTCTGAGGAAGATGCGACGTTATTCACGGAATCCTGGATGGCATGGATGAGAGACCTGAGTGAAGCGGCCATATTGTTAAAGCTTTTGCCAAGCTCGCCTAATTCATCTTTTGACTGAATCTCGATCGTTTCTGTTAAATCGCCTTCACTGATCTGTTTCGATGATGTCACAAGCTGCTTGAGCGGTTTTGTGATTGAACGAATAATCAGCACCATGACGATGGTTCCGATGACAATCGCTAATACGAGAACGAGCAGGGACAGATGAAGGATCGGCAAAGCCGCTTCATGAATTTCGTCCAGATACATCGTTCCGGTAATCTTCCAGCCTGTCAGCCCGTTCGTATCATAAGCCATTTTCTTTTCCTGGCCGTCGTATTTGTATTGAAAATCACCTTTTTTGCTGGTGAACAGCTGTTCAGCCCACTCCCCGTTTAGTACTGTGCCTGACGCACGGTTCGGGTGGGCGACCACTTTTTTGTCTTTCGTCAGGATAAAAGCGTAGCCGGATTTTCCGATGTTCACTTTCTTTGTCGTTTTCAGAAGCTCATCGATTTTCATATTGATGGCGACGACCCCTGAGCCGTCTTTCGTCTGCTGAACGACCGTCACGACCATCGTATTGGTGGAAGCCGTGCGGTAAGGATCTGTTACAACAACTTTCCCCTTATTTTCCACGGCCTTTTTATACCAGTCTCTTTCAAGCGGATTATATCCTTTAGGCATCTGCAGATCCGGATACCGTGTGAAATGTCCTTCCGTGTCACTCGTATAGATGGATTCCACGTCTTTATTAATCTTCATGTACTCTGTGAATTTATCGGTAATTTGCGATTGGTTTTTCGGCTTGTACCGATCCTTTGTGAGCCAGTCGCTGAAATATGCCGTTCCGTCTTCCTTTTGGCTGATGCTTGTGTTGATCATATCGTTAATCTGCTGCACATTATCTAGTGCGCTTCCCATCATCTGCCTGTCAAGCGTACTTACCGCCGATTGATAGGCGATAAAAGCCAGCGTTGAAATAGGAAGAATGAGAATGGCCAAAAAAGAAATGAGCAGTTTTCTTGTAAGCGATCTCTGCTTGATGATTTGCACAATTTTTTTCATCTGCTATATCTCCTCTTGCGTGTTTACCCTTCATATCGGCAATTATGGGTAAATATACACATCCAAAAAGAAGAAATATAACGAAACATACTTTTTACCTATTACAAAATTAGTCTTTTAGACTTAATTAAGAGTTTATCTTAAAACGCTTTGTCAGTTCGCGTAATTCTTCCGCCATTTTTTCCAGCGTGACGGCTGAGGAACTGATCTCCTCCATGGACGCAAGCTGCTCTTCAGCTGAAGCCGCGATGTCCTGAATGCCGGCCGCGCTTTGTCTGGAGACTGCCGCGATATCCTCTGAAGCGTTTGATACTTCCTGAGATCCGGCAGAAAGCTGTTCCACGGTTGCATTCATATTTTGCAGTTCACCGGCAATCTGATTTGTTTTAGCGGAAATGTCCCGGAAGCTTTTTTCCGTTTCGTCCGTTAACTGAAGTCCGCTTTTCACCTCGTGATTGACGGATTCCAGCATTCCGAGCGAAGTATGAATTTCTTTGACGATTTCATGAATTAAGGATTCGATTTCTTTCGCTGAATCTGCGGATTGGACGGCAAGCTTTCTCACTTCTTCGGCAACAACTGAAAAACCGCGTCCGTATTCTCCCGCTCTTGCCGCTTCAATGGCTGCATTTAAAGCAAGCAGATTCGTTTGATCGGCAATGCCGTTAATGACGCGCAAAATGCTGGTGATGTCCTGCGATTTGAGTTCAAGCCCTTGTACGACTTGCTCCGCTTTACTTACGGATTGGTCAATGGCGCCCATCTGGCCGGCTGTTTTCTTGACAAGCCGCTCACCGGCGCCGGATATCTCCGCCGATTCAATTGACGTTTCCGTCACCATGGCTGCCGCTTCCGCCAGATCGCTGAGCCCGTCTTTCATCTCATTCACTTGTGCTGTCGCTTTATCAATACTCTCACTTTGGTCTTCCGTTCCATTAGAAAACTGTTCAATCGCAAGGGTGATATGTTCCGTTGCTTTGCTCGTCTGCTCAGCTGAAGCCGTCAGCTCCTCTGAGGAAGAAGCGACATGTTCAACAGAGTCCTGAATTCCTTGAATAAGCGAACGGAGTGAATCTGTCATATGATTAAAACTTTTACCGAGCACGCCGAGCTCATCTTGAGAGCCGACATCAATGGTTTCCGTCAGATCTCCGCTGCTGATTTTTTCCGCTGAAGCTACGAGACGTTTTAACGGTTTGGTAATTGAGCGGATGACAAAATAAATGAAAATCATCCCTGCGGCAATGGCCATCGCCAATATGATAACGGCCAGAGTCAGAACCGGTCTTGCCGCATCCTTGATTTCATCCACGGACATGGTTCCGCTGATCTTCCAGCCCGTCGCTTCATTGGTCACGTACGCCATTTTTTTCGCTTTCCCGTTCAGCGTATATTCATAGTCGCCTTTTTGCCCGCTGTATAATGTATCAACCCATTTTCCCGATACCGCCGCGCCAGCTTTTTCATCACTGTAGGCAACGGCTTTTTTATTTTTGCTGAGGATAAAGGCGTATCCTTCTTTTCCGATGTTCACTTCTTTTGTCATCGTGATGAGATCGTCGATTTTTATATCAATGGCGACGACGCCTGATCCGTCTTGCGCCGCGCGGGCCATGGTGACGACCATCTTTTTGTTTGAGATGGACTCATAAGGGTCCGTGATGATGGTTTGGCCTTTATTCTCCATGGCTTCCTGATACCAGCTTCTTTCAAGCGGATTGAAATCGGCCGGCATATCGGCATGCGGATAACGGGTAAACGTTCCTTCCTTGCTGCTAGAAAATATGGCGGACGCTTTATCATTGCTTTCAATAAACTGTTTGAACCTTTCTTGCATTTCCGTTTGGTTTTTTTCTTTAAATTTAGCGCTTGTCGCCCATTCGCTGAAATATGCTGAGCTTTTTGTAAACATTCCGATCCGGTCATCAATCATATTGTTTAAGATTTGCACATTTCCTTCGGCGCTTTCCATCATTTGCTTTTCAACGGATGAAGCCGCCGAACGGTAGGCGCCGGCAGCCAATACTGCTACCGGAATAATTAAGATCAGTAAAAATGAAATAATAAGTTTTTTGGCTATTGATTTTCTGGCGATTTTTTTTGCTGTTTTTTTCAATTTTGTAAACCTCTTTCAATCATTTACTGTTTATATCGGCCGACTCCCTTTTTATTACATTGAAAATTAAGTCATAAATGAAAAATAGTTCTATGTACTCCCTTTGTATGCAAGACTTTTTATTTAATTATCCGGCTGTCACTATAAAAAAGGACGCCTTCCACCTGGAAAGCGTCCTTTTTTACTAGTTGATTTTAAATTGTTTCGTTAATTCCCGCAGTTCTTCGGCCATTTGCGCCAACGTATCGGCGGATGTGCTGATTTCTTCCATTGATGCAAGCTGTTCTTCTGCGGATGCGGCAATATCCTGAATGCTTGCTGCGCTTTCCCGTGATACGTCCGCAATATCCGTCACTGCAGCTGAAACGTGCTGAGAGCTGTCTGACAGCTGTTCAACCGTGCCGTTCATCGATTGAAGCTTCTCGGCGATATCGTTCGTCATGCCGAAGATATTCTGGAAGCTTTCTTTCGTGCGGTCCGTCACGGCAAGTCCTGATTGAACTTCTTCATTAACGGATGTAAACATGTGAAGCGAAGTATTAATTTCAGCCGTGATTTCCTGAATGAGTTTTTCAATCTCTTTGGCAGAACCGGCGGATTGGACGGCAAGCTTTCTCACTTCTTCGGCTACTACTGAGAAGCCCCGCCCGTATTCACCCGCTCTTGCCGCTTCAATGGCTGCATTTAACGCAAGCAGGTTTGTCTGATCGGCAATACCGTTGATGACTCTTAAAATATGAGTGATGTCTTTTGATTTGGCCTCAAGGCCTTTTACAACCGCTTCCGCCTGCTGGACCGATTGATTGATGAGATTCATCTGCCCGACGGTTTGCTGCACATATTCTTCCCCGGTGCCGGCAGCTTCCTTCGATTGTTTAGATGCTTCCGTAATGGATGATGATGTGCGGGAAACGGCGGCGAGTCCGTCGTTTATATGATTCAGCTTGGCTGAGCTTGAATCGACTTTTTCGCTTTGCTCTTCATTCCCGTTTGAAAACTGCTCAATCGCCATTGTAATATGTTCCGTCGCTTTGCTTGTCTGCGAAGCTGAAGCGGTCAGCTCTTCCGATGACGCGGCCACGTTGTCGACAGAGTTTTGGATCGCGCTTATCAATCCGCGCAGAGATTCTCCCATTTCATTAAAGCTCGCGCCGAGTTCGCCCAATTCATCTTTCGAGCGGATATCAATGGTTTCGGTCAAGTCTCCGCCGCTGATTTGTTTAGAAGAGCGGACAAGCCGTTTCAGCGGTGACGTAATGGATCTGACAATCAACAGAATTAAAATTCCCCCGATGATAATGGATGCTGCAAGGACAATCATCCCCATCGTCAGCACCGGTTGTGAGGCGTCTTTAATTTCGTTGAGCTCCATGCTCCCCTCTATTTTCCATCCGGTCAGTTTATTTGTCGTAAACGCCATTTTTTTATTTTGATCATCGAGCTGGTATGAAATAATGCCGCTGT
The DNA here is from genome assembly GCF_051034795.1 of Bacillus sp. jun7. NCBI lineage: Bacteria > Bacillati > Bacillota > Bacilli > Caryophanales > Bacillaceae > Bacillus > Bacillus sp. jun7. The sequence continues at coordinate 3,348,032 of NZ_CP093219.1, read as the reverse complement.
CTTTGCTGTATACCTCATTCAGCCACGGGGTTGAAACTTTATCGCCCGGTTTGTGGTCTTTATGCGCGACATAGGTTTTATTTTTGGACGTGATAAACACGAATCCTTTTTGTCCGATTTTGATTCCCTGCATCTGCTTCAGCAGCTGGTCAATCGTAATATCCATGGCCACTACGCCTGTTCCGTCCTGCATCTGCTTTGCCACGGTAACGACCATGCTGCCGTCGCTTGCCGCGGTGTACGGGTCGGTGACAACGAGCGTGCCGCCGGCCTTCACAGCGTCTTTATACCAAGTGCGTGTTCTCGGATCGTAATCGGCCGGAGTATTCTCCTTCGGCGCCTGTGCGTAGCTGCCGTCTTCCGTACCTCCGTAAATGCGGGCTACGTCCTTATGAATAGACGTGTATTGCCCGAACTTTTCTTCAAGAGCAGACATGTTTTTCTTTGAGAAGGATGACCCTTTTAACGTTTCGCTGAAAAATTCAATCGCCTTTGCTTTTGCGCCGATATCATTTGTAATGGTTGTGTTAAAAGATTCGATGTTATTTTTCGCGTTGCCTGAAATCTGATCATCCAGCGAATTGCTCGCCGTATGGTATGAACTGAATTCTAACACGAGAATCGGTATGATTAAGATCACGATAAATGAAATGATTAATTTACGTGAAATCGATGCCTTTGTGCACCAATTAATGAATTTTTTCATATTAAGCTGCTCCCTCAAGTGTGATACCTTATATATCGGCTCAGTCTTCACATTTTGTTAACATTTCCTCCTTTTTTATGACTTGATTTTCATTGCCCAAGCTTCCTGCATATCTTATAAAAAAAGATAGGGGGCGCGCAGATGATTATCATATCCGGCCAAGTGCTTCGGCCTCAGGACATCGCGAACTGGCAGACGGAAGAAAGCCTTGTTCCGTATATAAATGACCTGCTCAATTCTCCCGTACAATTCGATTACGGGTCGATTGCTGAACTGATGTTCGAGGTGCGGCTGCGCCGCCATATTGTGGAAGCCGCAAGAGAACTGCACGGATCAGGTGTGAAATTTGCAACTTTCGCCAAAACATACGGAAATACGGCTTATTGGAGACTGACGCCGGAAGGAGCCCTGGAGCTGAAGTACAGGATTCCCGCTTCAAAAGCGATTCGGGACATTATTGAAAACGGGGCGTTTTACGCATTTGAATGCGCTACCGCCATTGTTGTGATTTATTATCTGGCCGTCTTAAAGACAATCGGTGAAGAACGGTTTAACCGGCGTTTCCGGGATATCACTTTGTATGACTGGCACTATGAGCACCTGCCGATCTACACGGAAACCGGCAGCCACTTTTTACGGGGAGATTGTTTATATTTTAAAAATCCTGATTTTAACCCTGCAAAGGCTCAGTGGCGGGGAGAAAATGTCATTGTGATGGGGAATGATCAATATTTCGCCCATGGTCTCGGGATTCTGACCGCTGAACAAATCATCCAGAGATTGAATTCTTTAAGAAAAAAAAATGCCGTGCAGCCGGCTTATCTGCTTAACCAGGCAACAAGGCTTGATGCACCCGCGCTTTATCAGATCATGCATTAAAACAATCCCATCGTCTGTCATTGTGACGATGGGATGTGAAATGCTTTTCTTTTCCGGTAAAAAGCCGTCGTGCCGAGCGCTTGGTTTGCAGCCCATTCAAACTTCTCTAAATCATGGCGGGTGACGGCTCTGTCCCGTCTGCTCCATTTAATGGCGCGGACAAAGTAATACCCTTTAATCGGCGCCATGGTGACTTTGGAATGCGGAAAATCTTCAAAGACAAACTCAATAATCCCTCTTTTTTTATAGGACATTTGAAGAATCTTCATCATCCATCACCTCACGATTTCTGGATTATGATTCGCACAATCCGTCCAAAACGGTTTTCACGTCTGTCGGCCCTTCAAGTTTCGCGGCGGACTGGCCGGCCCATAAAGACATATACTCCGCGTCTCCTGATTGAGCCGCGTGCCCGCGCATCGGCTTTGTCAGCGTATTATGCAGCGGATAAGGCAGCGTTTTTCCCTCATCAGCTTCATATGTTTTCATGAACTGATTCACGATTCCCCGCGCCTGTTTTCCCGAAAACAGGGTGGTCAGCCGCGTATCGGCTCCTTTTGATTCGGCAATGGCTTTTTGGTATGCCGGTGAGGCGCTGCTTTCTTCACAAAGGAGAAACGGTGTTCCTACTTGAACGCCGTCCGCACCCAAACATCGGGCCGCCTGCACCCCGCGGCGGTCAAAAATGCCGCCTGCCGCAATCACCGGGATATTCAGCGCGTCTTTAGCCTGCGGAATCAGCGCCATAAGGCCGAGAGCCGGTTCTCCTTTAACCGGCAGAAACGACCCGCGATGCCCGCCGGCTTCTATTCCCTGAAGGATAACGGCGTCCATTCCCCGTTCTTCAAAAGCCTTCGCTTCCTCCGGCGTTGTCGCTGTGCCGAAAAGGAAACAACCGCTTTTCTTCAGCTTTTCCGCCGTTTCTTCCGGCGGCAGGCCGAAGGTGAATGAACACGCTTTGACTCCGTAACGGATCAGAAGCTCCGCTTTTTCCTCGAAATCATTCCATTCTTCTTTCAGATCAGAGAACGGCTCGGCGTCTTTTGCCCTCGGGATGCGAGCTTTCCATTTTTTAACAAGTTCCACCTCAGGCATCTGTCTTTCTTCCGGGACGAAAAGATTTACTTGAAAGGAGCGGTCCGTCAGCTCTTTCATCTCGATAAGCTGTTTTTCAAGCGCTTGCGGGCTGACGTATCCTGAAGCGAGGCTTCCGAGCGCCCCTTCATTTGATACCGCCGAAGCCAGATGCGGCGTGACCAGCCCGCCGGCCATCGGGGCCTGAATGACGGGCTTTGTTAATGATAATGGACCCATCCACTCACTCATTTGTTTTCCTCCGTTTCAGCCTGTATTTTGATATAACATGTTCTGTTTCGCGGACCGTCAAATTCGCAAAAATAAACGCCCTGCCATGTTCCGAGTATCAGGCGCCCGTCTTCTATGATGACATGCTGAGAGGCGCCGGTTGTACTCGCTTTCATATGTGCCGCCGTATTTCCCTCCATATGCCGGTCCAGTTCGTGCTCCCACGGATACACTTCGTCAAACCTGCGGAGCATATCCCTTTTCACATCCGGGTCGGCATTTTCATTGATGGTAATGCCGGCGGTGGTATGTGGACAGTATATGAGCGCCAAACCGTTTTTTACGCCTGTTTCGCGGAGAAACAATTCGGCTTCATGTGTGATGTCGATCATTTCATCCCTTTTGTTTGTTTGAATCTGCAATTTTTTCAGCATATGAATGCCTCCTTTCTTTTTCTCTTCCTTTCCCATATTCGTTTCTGTATTTGTCTTTTCCTGTCGGATCGCGATGATAAACGCAGATCACAAAAAACTTCAGCCTCGGGACTGAAGTTTTTCACCATATATACACGCGGGCCTCATAAGGCTTTAACAGAAAGGATGTCACATGGCGGTGCGCTTCTGTTTCCGCGTTTGCAAGCACGAGAGAATCGGAGTCAAGCGGATAACCGGGATGCCTGTATAAAGCGGGGGTTCGGGACAGATTTGTGATGATCAGGGCGGTTTTTGTTCCGTTTTTTCTTAGGTAGGCATAAATCTGCCGGTCATTCGGAAGCAGCAATTCATATGTGCCGCTGATCAATACGCCGTGTTCTTTTCTGAGGGCGAGCAGCCGTCTGTAGAAATGGTATACGGATGTTTTATCCTGCAATTGTGATGCAGCGTTCAGCCATGTGTGATTCGGATTCACTCCGAGCCATGGAGAAACATCAGAAAACCCGCCGTTCGCCTCATCGCTCCATTGCATCGGTGTCCGTGAATTATCCCGGCCCTTCTTCCAGATGATCTTCATCACTTGTTCATGCGGAACGCCGCGGGACGTCTCTTTTTCATACAGATTTTTAATTGCGGCGTCATCATAATCTTCAATGGATGGGAACGAAACATTGGTCATTCCGAGCTCCTGCCCCTGGTAAATAAACGGCGTGCCTTTCATCAGCATATACATCGCGGCGAGTGCCTTGGCGCTTTCTGTCAAAAACCGTTCGTCACCCCATACCGAAACGGAACGGGGCTGATCATGGTTCTCCATAAATAACGCATTCCAGCCCTTTCCTTCAAGGCTGTTCTGCCAGTCGGACAAGACGCGCTTAAGCGCCGGAATGGAGATGCTTTGATCATCTTCCGTATCCCAGAGGCCGAGATGTTCAAATTGAAAAATCATTTGAAAGACGCCGTTTTCTTCACCGGCCCAATCAGCCGCCTCCCAAGCCGCCACTCCGTTCGCCTCGCCGACCGTCATGATCGGATAGCGAGAAAATGTTTCCCGCTTCAGCTCTTTTAAGAGATCCATTATGCCTTCCCCGTTCATATGATACGGGAAAGACGGGACGTACGGGAGACCGTCCGGGTTCGGCATGTCAGGGAGCCCTTCTTTTTTCTTAATGTGAGAAATGGCATCCACCCGGAAGCCGTCTATGCCTTTATCAAGCCACCAGCGGACCATCTCATAAACGGACTGCCTCATCGCTTCGTTTTCCCAATTTAAATCAGGCTGTTTTTTGTCAAACAGGTGCAGGTAATACTGGCCGGTCTCTTGATCATATTCCCACGCTGATCCGCCGAAAATACTTTCCCAATTATTCGGCTCTTTGCCGTTTTTTCCGTCTCTCCAGATGTACCAGTCCCGTTTTTCGGAATCTTTCGCAGAGCGTGATTCGATAAACCAAGGGTGCTCATCGCTTGTATGGTTGATGACGAGGTCTATAATCAGCTTCATGCCGAGCGCATGGACATCCGCAAGGAGCCGGTCAAAATCCTCCATCGTCCCGAATTCGCCGGCAATTTGTTTATAATTCCGAATATCGTAGCCGTTGTCCGCGCCCGGCGAGTCAAAAACGGGACAAAGCCAGATCACATCCGCCCCCAACTCTTTTATGTAATGAAGCTTTGCTCTTATGCCGTTCATGTCGCCGATTCCGTCCCCGTTCGAATCCATAAAGCTTCGGGGATAAATTTGATAGACGGCCGCCGTTTTCCACCAATCCGTTTTCATATCGACACTCCTTTCTTTACAGCATATGAAGGAGCGGGACGAAGAAGCATTTTTTCCATAAAAAAAGCCTCATTGCAAAAGCAGGAGGCTCAGAAATCAGTTTTTTTAATTTCAACGAAGCGGATATGATGGTCTTCCGCTTCCAGCACCTTAAATTCACACCCTTCGGCATGAAACACATCACCATTTTTCAGCTCCATTTTTTGTGTTAAGAGCCAGCCGGCAATCGTGTCAATGTCTTCATTTTCGATGGCGATATCAAGGAGATCATTCACCTCTTCTATGAGCGCCTTGCCGTCCATCACATAATGGTGTTCGCCTTTTTTGACGATGTGGGGCATTTCATCCTGGTCATATTCATCACGGATTTCCCCGACGATTTCCTCCAATATGTCTTCGACGGTCACAAGTCCCGCCGTGCCGCCGTATTCGTCAACGAGAATCGCCATATGAATCCGCTCCTTCTGCATGCGGATCAAAAGCTCCTGTACGGGGATGCTTTCAATGACTCTGATGACCGGACGCATAATTTCTTTTAATTCAATGGAGCGTCCGAGAAAATACCCTTTAAATAAATCCTTATTGTTAATAATGCCGAGAATGTGATCTTTGTCTTCCTTAATAACCGGATATCGCGTATACCGTTCGTTGATGATCAAATGTATGGCTTCATCAACTGACTGTTCAAGCGAGATGGCGGCGATTTCGGTGCGCGGCACCATGATTTCTCTGGCGACCCGATTATCGAATTCAAATATTTTATTGACGTAACGGAATTCAGATTGATTGATTTGACCTTTTTTATAGCTTTCGGACAAAATCAGCCGCAATTCTTCTTCACTGACCACGACCTCATGTTCTTTCACCGAATGAAAACCGAACAGCTTGACCAAAAATCCGGCTGAGCCGTTTAACAGCTTAATAAACGGATACATCACTTTATAAAACAGAATGAGCGGTTTCGCCGTCCACAGACTGACGGCTTCGGCTTTTTGAATGGATATCGTTTTCGGCGCAAGCTCTCCGATGACGACGTGCAGATACGTGACGGCGATAAACGCCGCAATAAACGTGACGACGTGCGTAATAGATGACGGCATTCCGATCAGGCTGAAAACAGGATGAAGAAGCCGCTGAATCGTCGGTTCACCGAGCCAGCCGAGTCCGAGCGCCGTAATCGTAATGCCGAGCTGGCACGCTGATAAATATTCATCGAGATTTGAAATCACCCTGTGCGCCGCGAGCGCCCGGCTGTCTCCGGTTTCAACCAGCTCCGCAATTTTTGAACCGCGGATTTTGACAATCGCAAATTCCGCAGCGACAAAGATGGCCGTTAATCCGATTAACAGCATAATGAGAATCAGTTTTAATATAAGCAAAAAAACCCCTACCGCAAACGGTAAGGGGCCACCTCCTTCGTGTTAATTCTCATCACGACCATTTAAGAAAATCATCACAAAACGAAGCAGCTCGAATAATGAAACGAGCGCCGCAGCCACATACGTCAGCGCGGCGGCGTTCAGCACTTTATTCACGCCGTGTTCTTCACTGTTGCGAATGAATCCTTCCGACACGATAATCCGCTTCGCCCTCGCGCTGGCATTAAACTCGACAGGCAGTGTGACAAGCTGGAAAAAAACAGCGGCCGAAAACAAAATAATGCCGAGTCCGATTAAGTTCAAGCTGCCCAGGAGCATCCCGCCCAAGAAAAGCAGAGGGGCGACCCCGGAGGCAAAATTGACGACCGGAAAAATTTTGTGCCTCAGCACAAGCGCGCCGTATGATTCCTGATGCTGCAAAGCATGTCCGACTTCATGGGAAGCGACGGAAATGGCGGAAATGGAGCGGCCGTAATATACCGGCTCAGATAAACGCACCACCCGCTCCGTCGGGTCGTAATGGTCTGTTAAAGTGCCTCTTACCGGTTCTACCGGCACATCATATAAACCGTTAATATCAAGAATCCGTCTTGCCGTTTCCGCCCCCGTCCGCTGACTGGAGGCTTCCACGTCTGAGTATTTCTGAAAATTGCTTTTCACTTTAAATTGTGCCCAAAACGACAAACCCAATGCAGCAATTGTTAAAAAGATAAACAGCATATTATCCTCTTCCTTTTTCTCTTATATCGTACGATCTGCTTATATATTATTTTAATGATTGCCCGCTTTCCTGTACAGAAATCCGCTTCTTTTTTCTGACAGGAATCAATCCTCCGAGCATGATGAGGATACACCCGGCCATTCCGATGTAAAACGGAAACGTGCCTGCGGTCTCTTTTGCAAAAACAAGCCATGAAAATCCGCCGGACATGTGATTGTATCCATTCAAATCGAAAATAAGCAATACGGCCGCCGAAGCAAGCAGCTGCGCTCCGGCCAGCGCCGCCAACAGTTTTTGAATGACCGTCATTTGACTCACCCTTTTTCGGTCCGCTTTCTTTATCATATGAAAAAATAAGGGTGAATATGTTTTCGGCGATTTTTGAAAGACATCAAACGAACTGGGACATACTGTATAAAAAAAGATACAGGTGTGATCGACATGAAAGTGACAAATGGCGAGAAAGAACAGCTGAGCAATGCGATAGACAGAATGAACGAAGGGCTTGACGCCTTCATCCAGCTCTATAATGAATCGGAAAACGACGAACCTCTCATTCAGTTTGAAGATGAGACGGCCGATTTAATCAGACATGCGCGTGACTCATACGGCCAGGAACAGCTGGACGAAAAACTAAACACCATTATTAAGCAGATTTTATCCATCTCTCTGTCGAAAGAAGAGCCGGACGAATGAAATCAAACCGTATTTTTATTTCCTGGCTGAGATGGCCGTTATATGTTCGGATCGGGCTGATCATTATCGCCTTGATTTTATTGTTCGGCCAACTCATTTACATGCTCGAACCGAAGCAATTCACGTCTGTGTTTGAAGGGGTTTGGTGGGCGGTCATTACGGTGGCCACAGTCGGCTACGGCGATTACGTTCCGCAGACGCCGCTCGGGCAGATTGCCGGCATGGTGCTTGTATTAAGCGGAGCGAGTTTTGTGACCGCCTATTTCGCCACGCTTTCTTCAGCCGTGTTCAGCAAACAGCACCGCTATGTCGAAGGGAAGGTCGCCTTTAAAGGCAAGGGGCACGTCATTCTTATCGGATGGAATGAAAAATCGCATATGCTGCTGAAAGAGCTGCAGCACATCGCACCGTCAAAAACTGTCGTCCTGATTGATGATTCATTAAGGGAAGGGCCGCTTATTGAAAACGTCCATTTCATCCGCGGACATGCCGCTGATGACAGCACGCTCAATAAGGCGAATATTACGGAAGCTGATACCGTCATTCTGACAGCGGACCAGCAGAAAAATGAATCCGAAGCTGATATGCTGTCGGTATTAACGCTTCTCGCCATCAAAGGGCTGCATCCGTCTGTTTATTGTATCGTAGAAATTTTAACGGAACGGTATGTCAAAAACGCCGAGCGCGCAGGAGCCAATAAGATTCTGTGCACATCACGCCTGTCGAGCCGGGTGATGTTTGAGCATTACCGGGTCAAGCTGCAGCTTGCCCAACCGCAAACGCTGTCAGATCTGACGCTGGAGAAAAAGGTGCGCATCATTCCCGTCCCCGAGGAACTAAAGGGCTCATCTTATCATGACTGCGCGCTCTATTATCTCAGACGGAATACCACGATCATCGGCATACAAAAAGAAGAGGGGCCGATGCTGACCCCTCCCCTGTCATACCAGGTGCTCGATACTGATCTGTTTTTGGCTCTTTAATGCAGCAGGACGTCTTCCAGCTCTTTCACAAGCGAGATTCCAATATCTGTATATGAGCGGTCAATTGCCGCATCCCGCCGTTTCGGCTCGGAGAATTGGTTGAATAATGACTCAAAAACACCGCCGCCTGCTGCATCATCCGTTTCCTGCTGATAAACGTGCCTCAGCAAAAAGGGTGTGCCGATTGTAACGGCGGCCCCCCGTTCATCCAGGTGTCCCTTATTTGCTTCAACAGGGATACGGAGAAATAAATAGCCGTCCTGATCGGAAATTTTGTAATCAAAGAACCCGCGGTCATACTCCCAGCCGCCTCCGATGGTATAACCGATCGGTTTCATCACCTGTTCCAGTTCGCGGAGTAAAAACGATTGCCCTTCAAGTGAAGATGGTATGCTGATCATGTGCATATGCTCCTTTTTGTCTTTAGCGTCCCCGCTCTGCGGTATCTTCATACGGCGTCCGGGAAGAACCGGGAGCGGCAGACAGACGCTGAAAAGAGGTAACGGCGCATTCAATCAGAACATACGTCACAATTGCGGAGAGAACGGCTTCCGTTGAAATATAGAAAACGGCGGCATAGAGACAGCACTTCGTGATCAGCGTATGCATCCGGCCAACCTTCAGTTTCAGCCGGACCATGTCCGTAAACAAGCCGAGAGGAAAAGCGAAAAACAGGATGGTTTGCAAGAGGGATTCAGGAGACAGTTTTAGTGCCGAATAGACGATAGCGGCGGAACAGACGGAAATGAAGACATGCTTACATAAAAGCCGCATCAATTCATCATCACACCTTTCACGGTTTAAAAAAGGCTGACCCGTCATGCTGAGGGCCAGCCCTTCTTTTTATTTTTCAAGGCGTTTTTCAAGCTCTGCTTTTTTCTCTTCAAAGCCCGGTTTGCCGAGAAGCGCGAACATATTCACCTTATAGGCTTCAACACCCGGCTGATCAAACGGGTTGACTCCGAGCAGATAACCGCTCATCGCCACCGCTTTTTCAAAGAAATAGACGAGATATCCAAATGTATATGCGTTAAGCTCCGGAATATTGACAATTAAGTTAGGCACTTTTCCGTCTGTATGGGCAAGCATCGTGCCTTCAAACGCTTTTTTGTTGACGAAATCGACCGTTTTGCCGGCTAAGTAATTTAAGCCGTCGAGATCATTTTCCGCTTCTTCAATTGTCAGCTCATGCTTCGGTTTTTCAACGTTTAATACGGTTTCAAACAGATCGCGTCTGCCTTCCTGCACGTATTGACCGAGAGAGTGAAGGTCTGTTGAGAAGTTAGCGGAAGAAGGATAAATGCCTTTTTCATCTTTTCCTTCACTTTCGCCGAAGAGCTGCTTCCACCATTCCGCAAAGTATTGCAGCGCAGGCTCATAGTTGATGAGCATTTCAATGGTTCTTCCTTTATTATACAGAACGTTGCGGACGACGGCGTATTGGTAAGCCGCGTTCTCTTCTAATTCCGAGCTAGAAAAGTCTTTGCTTGCATCAAGAGCGCCTTTCATCATTTCATCGATATCAGCCCCGCTTACCGCAATCGGCAGAAGGCCTACCGCAGTCAGAACGGAGAAACGTCCGCCGACATCATCAGGAATAACGAATGATTCGAAGCCTTCTTCATTAGAAAGCGTTTTTAAAGCGCCGCGCTCTTTATCTGTTGTCGCGTAAATCCGCGCTTTCGCTTCTTCTTTTCCGTATTTTTCTTCAAGAAGTTTGCGGAAAATCCGGAAAGCGATTGCAGGTTCCGTCGTCGTGCCTGACTTAGAAATGACATTGATAGAGAAATCAGCGTCTTCCAAAAGATCCATAACATCTTTCATATAAGTTGAGCTGATATTATTGCCGATAAAGATAACTTGAGGGTTTTTGCGCTTATCTTTCGGCAGAACATTATAGAAAGAATGATTGAGCGCTTCAATCGCCGCGCGGGCGCCTAAGTATGAACCGCCGATACCCACGACGAGAAGCACGTCAGAATCTGATTTGATTTTTTCAGCGCTTTTTTTAATGCGCGCAAATTCTTCTTTATCATAGTTTTCAGGGAGGTCCACCCAGCCTAAAAAGTCGCTTCCGGCGCCTGTTTTTTCATGGATATTATGGTGTGCCGTTTTTACGAAATCACGTGCGTATGTAAGTTCATGTTCATTGAAAAAAGGTAACGCTCTTGAGTAATCAAAGCGTACATGCGTCATTTGCTTGTCCCTCCATCACGGTGAATTGTTTTCTCTTTCACTTTATATGAACTCACCCGCTAAATCAAGTCATGAAGAAGGCCGGATGAATACGGGATTTGCGCTAAATATGCGTTCAATTTTTATACAATATTCGAGATGGTTATATTTGTATTAACAGTGAGAGGGATAACGAATCGAATGACTCGCGATTGCAGACATCCAAGAACATGTCCGATTTCTATGCGGGTGTGTTAAGGTTCCGTTTGGTCAAACAGACCGTGAATGTTGGTGATCCAGGAACGTATCACTTTTACTTTGGAGCAGGATGACATCCATCGCCAATACCCATGGGACGGTTCTTTTTATATAGTACTCTTCTTGAGAGGCTGCTAAGCAGGCATATTAAGGTATAAATGTCCATTTTTAAAAATAGTGTCTATATTTGGGTTATCATGTTAAGATGAAACTAATTTTAAACCGGGAGGTGATTTTATGACTAAAACCATTGGTCTTATTTGTGGAAGTTTACGAAAAAACTCGTATAATCGAGTGATTGCTCAATCATTGATTGACTTCGATAATGCGGCTCAATTTCGCTGGGTTGAAATAGACAGTCTTCCTTTTTTTAACGAAGATTTAGAAATGGCCGGAGCACCAGACTCCGTAACATCCTTTAGAGCTGATATACGAGACGTTGACGGCGTCATCATTGTAAGTCCAGAGTACAATTCCGGAATCCCGGGGGTATTAAAAAATGCATTGGACTGGGCATCGAGACCGCGGACCTCTTCCGTTTTAAACAGAAAACCGGTTGGCTTAATCGGCGCAACCCCCGGAGGGTTCGGCACCTCTTTTGGTCAAATGCAAATGAGAGAAGTACTCGAAGCTATGCAAGTCAATGTTCTGCCCTTTCAAAAAATGCTGATTTCGCAAGTCCATGAGAAAATTGATTCCGCTCAAAACATACTTACGGATGAACAAACAAAACGTTATCTTCAACGCTATTTACAACAGTTCATCCATTGGATTGATCATGCTCCGGTTCCCGTTCCGGATTAATTGAAGGATCATCACCTTCACGAAAAGTCACTTCAGAAATAACTTTCTACCTATACAGTATATGAATAGATTTACCGTTTTCCATTGACAAACTGACTTGCCTTAATTCAAGGAGGATGATAAAATGTCTGATCTTTATTCCCGTCTTTCAAAAGATGATGCTGCCGTGCTTTTAGTTGACCATCAAACCGGCCTTATTTCCGGTCTCGTGCGTGACTATGGCGTTGATGAATTTAAAAACAATGTATTGGCTCTCGGTGATACGGCTAAATTCTTTGATTTACCGGTTATTTTAACAACCAGCTTTGAAAATGGACCCAACGGACCGCTCATGCAAGAACTCGCTGATCTCTTTCCTGATGCGCCAAAAATAGCCCGTCCCGGACAAATTAATGCATGGGACAATGAAGACTTTGTTAAAGCCATTGAAGCGACCGGCAAAAAACAGCTGATTATCGCGGGGGTGGTAACAGACGTCTGCGTTGCTTTTCCTGCGCTTTCTGCCATTAAAGCAGGCTACGAAGTGTTTGTTGTGACAGATGCTTCGGGGACGTTTAATAAGCAAGTAGCAGATGCATCATTAACCCGTATGGCTCATGGCGGCGCGCAGCTTATGAACTGGTTCAGCACAGCATGCGAGCTTCAGCGTGATTGGCGCAACGATGTTGAAGGTTTTGGTGCATTAATCTCCAGTCATCTTCCCGGTTATCAAAACTTAATGGGAAGCTATATGGGGGCGCAGCGGGACCTTAGTACACAAAATGCATAAAAGGAGCGCTGATTGAATCAGCGCCCCTTTTTTAAATTCGCGGCTCTTCATCTTCGTGATTTAGATTTCGTGTAAATAGATGACAGGCAATCGCAAAGTTAATTGGTCCTTTACGGATGAAACGATTTCCATAGTTGTCTCATGGCAAAGGGTGTTTCACTTGCTCCTAATGAACTGATAGAAAATCCGGAAAGAGGGACTCCCAAAACGGTTACATCTGCAGCTTGAAAATCACTCCGGCCGGGAATGTATCTTACAGTGACGCCTTTAAGATGGCAAGTACGTCATCTTTGTTCAGTTTTTGGAAATTGCCGAATCCGCCGTATTCCATTTCTTTTGCGGCGATGTCTGCGATCAGCTCAAGCTTGTCTTCACCGATGTCATAATCCGCAAGGCGGGACGGTGCGCCGAGGCTTGTCCAGAACGCGGACAATTTATCGATCCCTTCAAGCGCAATTTCTTTATCCGTTTTGCCTTCAGTATCAATGTCAAACATATTAAGCATGAGGTTTTTAAAACGGTCTACATTTGTATCAAGCGTGTATCTCATCCAGTTCGGGAACAGAATCGCAAGTCCTCCCGCGTGAGGGATGTCATAAACCGCTGATACGGCATGCTCCATCGTATGGGAAGCCCAATCGCCGAAATAGCCCATTTGCAGCGTGCCGTTTAATGCGATCGTACCCGCGTATAAAATCGTTTCGCGGTGCTTATAGTTCTCAAGGTCTTCCAAAAGTTTCGGCGCTGTTTCAATTACCGTCTGAAGGACCGCAAAACACATTCTGTCCTGCAGCGGCGTGTTTTCAACATTGTGGAAGTATTGTTCAAATACGTGGCTCATCATATCCACCATGCCGTATACGGTTTGGTTTTCCGGAACGCTGAAAGTATTCTCAGGATCTAAAATGGAGAAACGCGGATGAGTGACATTGCTGCCCCATACGAATTTTTCGTTTGTTTCCCAATTTGTGATAACGGAATCAGGGTTCATTTCAGAGCCTGTCGCCGCAAGCGTCAGCACCGTGCCGAACGGGAGCGCGTCCTGCGCCGTTACTTTTTTGCTGTAAATGTCCCATGCGTCGCCGTCATATTTCGCACCGGCCGCAATCGCTTTTGTACAGTCGATGACACTTCCGCCGCCGACTGCGAGAAGGAAATCAATCTCATGCTGTCTGCACATCTCAATTCCTTTATTTACCGTTTCCAGACGCGGGTTCGGTTCAACGCCCGCAAGCTCATGAACGGTTGCGCCTTCTTCTTTTAAGATGCCTGTTACTTGGTCATACAGACCGTTTCGCTTAATGCTGCCGCCTCCGTAAACAAGCAGCACGTTTTTCCCGTATTGCTTCAGCTCTTTTTTCAATTGGTCGATTTGACCTTTTCCGAAAATCAGTTTCGTCGGATTGTAGTACGTAAAGTTCTCCATTTATCATGACCTCCAAAAAAATCGTAAGGGAATTACTATAACACAGAAAAAAAGGAGCTGCCAATCCGGCCGCCCCCTTTATGTTATTACAATGATGCTTTCAGTATCGCAAGCACATCTTCTTTCTGCAGTGACTTGAACTGTCCGAATGCTCCGTTTGCCATCGCTTTATCTGCAATCGTATCCAGCTTCTCATCAGAAATATCATAATCAGCGAGTCTGTTCGGAGCGCCGAGACTCGTCCAGAAATCAGACAGCCTGCTGATTCCTTCAAGTGCGATCTCTTCATCTGATTTGCCTGTCTCGTCAATATCGAAAACACGGACGGCAAGCTGTTTAAAGCGGGCCGGATTTTCTTTGAGCACATGTCTCATCCAGTTCGGGAACAGAATCGCTAAACCTCCGGCGTGCGGTATATCGTAAACCGCTGATACCGCATGCTCGATGTTGTGTGTGGCCCAATCCCCTCTTGCGCCCATTGACAGCATTCCGTTTAATGCGATCGTGCCTGTATATAAAATCGTCTCACGAAGCTCGTAGTTCTCCAGGTCATTGATCAGCTTCGGCGCTGTTTCAATCACCGTGCGCAGAAGCGATTCACACATCCGGTCCTGATACGGCGTGTTTGACGTGTGGTGGAAATATTGTTCAAACACATGGCTCATCATATCGACCATGCCGTAAATAGTGTGGTCTTTCGGAACGGTAAAGGTGTTTACCGGATCGAGAATAGAGAATTTAGGGTAAACGAGCGGGCTCCCCCATCCGTATTTCTCTTGTGTCTCCCAGTTTGTGATGACTGATCCGGAGTTCATCTCTGAACCGGTCGCCGCAAGTGTCAGCACTGTTCCGAACGGCAGCGCTTCTTTCGGCTGGTGTTTTTTCGTGACGATATCCCACGCGTCGCCGTCATATTTAGCGCCCGCCGCGATGGCTTTCGTGCAGTCAATGACACTTCCGCCGCCGACGGCCAATAAGAAATCGATGCTGTTTTCTTTACAGAGCGCAACACCTTTGTTCACTGTTGAGACACGCGGATTCGGCTCTACGCCTGCCAATTCATGTACGGTAACTCCGGCTTTTTTCAGCAGTTCGGTTACTTGATCATAAAGACCGCTGCGCTTAATGCTGCCGCCTCCGTATACGAGCAGTACGTTCTTTCCGTACGGCTTGATTTCTTCAGGAAGTTTTTCGACCTCTCCCTTTCCGAAAATCAATTTGGTCGGATTCCAATATGTAAAGTTTTGCATGACATCTCCTCCTTTGGATTTATATTATGCAGAAAGTTGACGTTCAATGTAAAGCAATCCGCTTTTTTGACGGCACATCACACGGTTTACAGACAGCGGTTTCCCGGGAAAGGCACTTGTACAGCTTGAGACAGTGTGTGATTTACACGGCGGAGAATGTAGTATGCATAGATTCTTTGCTTTGTCACAATCTATAACTGTTTCACGAATTTATAGAGGAGGTTGTTTACATGAGTGTTATTCAGCGTATCTGTCTCGTATTAACGATTATCGGCGCTATTAACTGGGGACTGATCGGATTTTTCCAATTTGATTTAGTAGCAGCCATCTTCGGCGGCCAAGGATCAGCTCTGTCGCGGATTATTTACGGTCTTGTCGGCATCGCCGGTCTGATCAATCTCGGCCTGCTGTTTAAGCCGAACGAAGAAACATCCCGCGAGGAAGCGGCAAATCCGGAAGTCAGATAAACATAAAAAAAGCACCGAACATACATATCCGGTGCTTTTTTTGATGGTTATTTTTTGATAAGGTCTTTGCGGTTGGACTGTTCAATCCACTCTTCAAGCTTATCTTTCAATGTGTTGAAACCTTGCGGAGCAGATGTTTCTTCAGAAACTTGTGCCGCTTTCGGTTTTCTTGGTTTGCTTTCTTTTCTTTCAGGCGCCGCTTGAGTCGCACGGATAGAAAGGCTGATTTTGCCTTTTTCTTCGTCAACTGCAAGTACTTTTACTTGTACTTCGTCACCGATAGAAAGGTGTTCATTAATGTCTTTTACGAAACCGTGAGTGACTTCAGAAATGTGAACAAGTCCTTGAGTTTCTTCATCTAATGCAACAAACGCACCATACGCTTGTAATCCTGTTACTTTACCAGTGTAAACACTGCCCACTTCAAATTTTGCTGCCATTCATAACAACTCCTAAGTTAAATTAAATACAGATTATACGCAATTTAAAATTATATCATACAAGTTTGTTTTTCGCAAAGAGAACTTTTTTACATCATCATGTTTAAGCGCAGATAAAGGGGGTATACTATGATTACGAAGGCTTTCTAGTATTCCCCCCCTTTTATTTGGATGCGAACCGGGTTCGTATCTTTTTTTATGCCCTTTTTTCAACAAACCGTTTGATTCTGACGAGCGCTTCCTGAATCTGCTCAATGGATGTCGCATAGGAACATCTGATGTAGCCTTCGCCGCTCGGGCCGAATACATTCCCCGGAACGACGGCTACTTTTTCTTCAATGAGCAGCTGTTCCGCGAATTCTTCTGAACTCATGCCGGTCGACTGAATGGAAGGAAAGGCGTAAAACGCTCCGCCGGGGTGGTGGCAGCCGAGTCCGATTTCGTTCAATGTTTCCACAATCAGGTTTCGGCGTCTCCGGTAGCTTTTTTTCATTCTTTCGACGTCTTCCTGACCGTTTTTCAGCCCTTCAAGCGCCGCGTACTGAGCCATGGAAGGCGCGCACATCATCGCGTGCTGATGAATTTTGAGCATGGCATCCCTGATCACGGGAGGCGCCGCCGTAAACCCGAGTCTCCACCCCGTCATGGCAAACGCTTTGGAGAAACCTGAAATCAAAATCGTGCGTTCCTTCATGCCGCGGATGGCTCCCATGCTCGTGAATGGCTCATCATACGTCAGCTCGGCATAAATTTCATCGGCAAGCACGATCAAGTCATGTTTTTCAGCGAAGGAAGCGATGGATTCAAGCTCTTCTTTCGAATAGACGGAACCAGTCGGATTTGACGGCGAGCATAGAAGCAGCGCTTTTGTTTTGTCCGTCAGGGCCGCTTCAAAATCGGCTGCTGATGCTTTGAAACCTTTTGCAGCTACAGTCTGAATCGGCACCGGCTTCGCCCCCGTCAGGGTCACGAGTGATTCATATGCGACAAAACACGGTTCGGGAATTAACATTTCCTCTCCGGGATTCATAATGGCGCGGACAGCGAGATCAAGCGCCTGGCTTGCCCCTACTGTAACGATCAGTTCACTGTCAGGCGAATAACTCAGGCCGAACCGCTGATCTAAATAGCGGCTGATTTCTTCTCTCAGTTCATAAAGACCCGCATTTGCCGTATAAGCCGTATAACCCTGTTCTAAAGAAAGAATACTCGCTTCCCTCACGTTCCAGGCCGTCACAAAGTCAGGCTCTCCCACTCCCAGTGAAATGACGCCTTCCATCGTAGCAGCCAGATCAAAGAATTTGCGGATGCCTGACGGTTTAATCTGCTGCACGTAGTCAGATAAATAAGAAGTCTTCGTTTCCATTTACGGAGACACCACGATTCTTTTGTCATCGTCTCCGCTTTCAAAGACTTTGCCGTCATGCTTATATTTTTTCAGGATAAAGTGCGTCGTCGTGGAAACGACGGACTCAAGGGTGGACAATTTTTCAGACACGAAGCTTGCCACGTCTGACATCGTGTTGCCGCGGATGACGACAG
Organism: Bacillus sp. jun7; assembly: GCF_051034795.1. Lineage (NCBI taxonomy): Bacteria > Bacillati > Bacillota > Bacilli > Caryophanales > Bacillaceae > Bacillus > Bacillus sp. jun7. The sequence goes on along the minus strand of NZ_CP093219.1, from coordinate 3,330,018 downwards.
ATAAGTCATACACCCCTGACATCAGGTACACTGATTCAACTTCCTGGAATCTGTATATCCGTTCAGCGACTTCATCAAAGCCGACATTTCGTTTCGGAGTGACTTTTACGTCAATCATCGCCGTGACGCCTTCCAGCCCGTCGACTTTGCGCCAGTCGATCATCGCCGCATAATCAATGATGACTTTTTCCTTTTCAAGCTTTTCAATGATGCTTTTGACTTCTTCGGCGGGAATGTTCGCCATTTTCGCGATCGTTTCCGCATCAACGCGGCTGTTTTCGTCTAAAATTTCTAATATTTCTGTTTCTTTTTCGGTCAGCTTCATACGTTTCACACCTTTGCATTATCAAAAATCTTCATGACATTATATCACGATTTTCGACAAATGCTAAGAAAAACCCGAAAGAAACCAGAGCTAAAATCTGACAATCAAAAAAGCCTTTACATTACAACAAAGAAAGGACGGCGAAGGCTCTCATGGAAGCTGTTTCACCGATTAAACGGGCCGCGATAGACGGAGTTGAGCTGTATTACGAGCATTATGAAAATCCCGGCAGACAGACACTCGTCTGCGTACACGGTTTTTTATCTTCGGCATTCAGCTTCAGAAAACTGATCCCGCTGCTCAGAAACCATTATGATATTATCGCCGTTGACCTGCCTCCTTTCGGGCAATCGGAAAAGTCACGGACTTTCGTATATACTTACGCAAACCTCGCCAAGCTTCTGATCGGACTTCTGGAAAAGCTTGGTATCAGCCGGGCCGCACTCATCGGCCATTCGATGGGCGGCCAGATTTCCTTATCCGCGTCTCTTCTCAGACCCGAGCTTTTTTCAAAAATCGTCCTGCTGTGCAGCTCGGGGTATTTAAAGCGCTCGCACCCGTCGATTATATTCGGGACACACCTCCCTTGTTTTGACCTGTATCTTAAGTATTGGCTTTCAAAAGACGGTGTGCTGAAAAACCTGTTAAATGTCGTTCACGACCGGACGCTTATCGATCAGGAAATGATTGACGGTTACGAAAAACCATTTACAGACCGCCAGATTTTCAAAGCGATGACAAGGTTCATCAGACACAGGGAGGGCGATTTAGAGCCCGAGGATTTGAAGAAAGTGCAAAACCCCGCTCTTTTAATATGGGGAGAAGAAGACCGGGTCGTTCCGGTCTCAGTCGGAAAACGGCTTCATGACGACCTGCCGGATTCCATTCTGTATTCACTCAAAGATACGGGACACCTCGTACCCGAAGAGCGCCCGGAGTTTGTTTCAGAGCGGATTTTTGAATTTATTCAATAAAAAAACCGGCGGGAACCGCCGGTTTTTAAGGGGTGCAGGAGCTGCTTTCTTTTATGAACAGAAGCTGCTCGGCGGCCTTTTGGCAGCCTTCGATCGGAAGCTTTTGCTCAAATGAAGCTTCAAAGATATCCTGAATGGCTGCTGCCAGCTTGTCGGCACGGTCTTCACTGTAGACGGCCTGAACGATGTCAGCGGCTTCTGTCTCATAAAAATCTTCTCCATATTTAAACGGGTCCCACTTGGCAATGATTTTCATCATTTCCATGACCGCTTGGCTTTCTTCCATTTTCATCACCGCTTATAATAAAGTTTGCAAATCTATTTTATCATAGATACGCTGTGCAAAATAATGATACTACAGGAGTGACATACATGAACTTTGATCTTCGAGAAAACCGTCTTGGCACACAATCGGTGAAATGGGACAAGGCGGAAGCGTTATTCGGCGTATCGGATGCACTTCCGATGTGGGTTGCCGATATGGATTTCCGCGCTCCCGAAGCTGTCACTGACGCCTTAAAAGCCCGCCTTGACCACGGCATATTCGGTTATACGTCTCCTGACGAAAACACAAGAGAAGCTGTCGCTTCATGGCTCGAGACACGGCACGGCTACCGGCCCGATCCCGCAAGCATCACGTTCAGTCCCGGAGTTGTCACGGCAATCAGCATGGCAGTACAAGCCTTTACCGAACCGGGCGATCCGGTGTTGATTCAATCACCGGTGTATACGCCTTTTTATCAGATGATCAAGGAAAACAAACGGCAGGTTTTACATAACCCATTACGGGAAGAAAACGGCGTCTACTGCATGGATTTTGAGGATCTTGAGAAAAAGCTGAACGATTCTGAGGTCAAGCTGATGATTCTTTGTAATCCCCACAATCCGTCCGGCAGAGCGTGGAGCCGGGATGAGCTTATGAAGCTCGGATCGCTGTGCGCCGCTCATAACGTCACCGTCGTTTCTGACGAGATACATTCCGACTTGATGCTGTACGGAAAGCCGCATACGCCTTTTGCTTCTCTGTCTGAGGAGTTTGCGCGGATTTCCGTTACTTGTGTCGCGCCGAGCAAGACGTTTAATATTGCCGGCATTCAGGCATCCGCCATTATCATTCCCGACCGTTATAAGCGGGCGAAATTCTCCGCCGCATTGCATCAGAACGGGATTTCCAGCCTCAACACATTTGCGGTTGCAGCAATCGAAGCGGCTTATACAAAGGGAGGCCCTTGGCTTGACGCGCTGATTCCTTACATTGAAGGGAATATGAAATTGGCTGAGGACTTTTTAAGAAAAGAATTGCCGAAAGTCCGCATGATGAAACCTGACGCTTCCTATTTGATCTGGATGGATTTCAGCGGATATGGATTTTCGGATGCCGAGCTCAAAGAAAGAATGCTCAAAAAAGGGAAAATCATATTAGAGCCGGGAACGAAATACGGACCGGGCGGCGAAGGATTTATGAGACTTAATGTCGGCTGTTCAGCCGCCGCCGTAAAAGAAGGGCTTGAGAGAATGAAAGCAGCGCTCGCTTAGCAGCGGAAAGAACGCCTTTATCAGACGAGATAAGGGCGTTCGCTTTAGAGAAATATATACTTTTTTTGCTGGTAAAGATGTTATAATAGATTCATATTTACATAGGAAAGGATTTCGCATAAATGGAGATTGTAAAGGATTACCTGCTTCACTTCTCTTTTATTTTATTCCCTATTTTTCTTTATCAAGTCTTCTGGCTCAGCAAGCCCGATTTGCTTGTACCGAGAGCGAACCGCCTGCTGGTCGCCGTATTTGCAGCGTCATCTTCATTATTATGTACGGCTTTTCCCATTCAGGAGCTTCATTCCGTCCGTTACGGTTTGCAGCTGATTCCCATTATCGTCTGCCTGCTTTATTCCGGTACCGCAGCAGGACTTGCCGCAGGGGCGGCATCCGTTTTTTTTCAGCTCATATGGTTTGAACCTTCCGCTCTTTTTTTCTTATCCTTAATTCCTTTTTTAATCATCATCCCTATCCAGCTCCAAACGAAATGGCCTTTTTTCTCAAAGCGGAAGAAACTGCTTTTCGCTCTTCTCATCGGCTGCACTGAAACCGCCTTATTAACCGCATCTGTCTTCATCTATTCCGCGACCAATATTTTCAATTTTCAAAATCTATCTTCCGTTTATTATGAGGCGGCAGTATCCGTTTTTTTTCAAGTCAGCGCCCTTTTGCTGTGCATTTATTTGATTGAGATCATCGATGAGAATGCGTCCATGCGGGCAAGGCTGATTCACTCAGAAAAAATGGCCGTCGTCAGCGAGCTTGCGGCAAGCGTCGCCCATGAAGTCCGCAATCCGCTTACGGTCGTCAGAGGTTTTGTGCAGCTGCTGTTCAGCGGCGAGCAGCTTCAGGACAAATCCCACTCCGGATATCAGAAACTTGTGCTGTCCGAACTCGACCGGGCTCAGACGATCATTACGAATTATCTTGATATGGCGAAGCAGGATGACTATGAAAAAGAAAAGTTTGATATTTCTCTGCTCGTAAAGGAAACAGGTTCCTTAATGGAGTCTTATGCCAATTTTAAATCGGTGACCGTGACTGTTCAAAGCGAGCCTGATTTATATGTGTTCGGCGATGTAAAAAAACTGAAACAGGCCTTCATTAATCTGATTAAAAACAGTATTGAAGCCGTGCCCTCTGAAAACGGCCGAATCGAGGTCTCCGTCCAAAAACAGGAAGAGATGATTCTCATTCAGATTACGGATAACGGAATCGGCATGTCCGATGAAGAACTGCAGAAACTCGGCAAACCGTATTATACGCTGAAAACGAACGGCACCGGGCTCGGGCTTACCGTGACATTCTCGATTATTCAGCATCATGAAGGCTCCGTCTATTTCACCAGCGGCGAGTACTCGGGCACAACGGCTTCAGTCAGGCTTCCGGCAGCTGTTCACTAGCCAATCGCGTTGATCTTTTATAGAATAACTAGAGAGAGGTGAACGCTATGAATTCGTTTGAAATCGGCACAATCGTAAAAGGGTTTTATAAAACAGGAGCATACATAGGGGAAGTGACAGACGTCAGGCCCAATCACTATTTAGTGAAAATTAAAGCCGTTCTGACGCATCCCGCTCAAGGAGATCTTCATCATCCGAAGCAGGCGGATGTTCCGTTCTTTCATGAAAGAAGAGCGCTTGCATTCGGGGAACAGACAAACATACCGCATCAGATGGTCAAACCGTTTGATGGCGAAGTTCCTGATTATACGGCTTCCTTACAAGCGGCGTCTGCCCGGCTGAAAGATCAGCTTACAGCGGACGGCTCAGAATGGGCGGAACGTTCGCTCGCCAACTTGGCCGCGTTAGAGCGTGACTATTTTAAAAGAACTTGACCCAGTCGGCATGATTGGGTTTTTTTATGTGGCCCGGCGAAACAGTTCAGTCAGATCGACGCGATCACCGATCGTCGGAGGTTTCGGTTTTTCAAGATATTGTTTATCCCGCTCGACAAGCTTGAATAATTTGTATGTCGTCCGCGCATCATCCAGCGCTTTGTGATGTGTGCCCGTTCCTTTATCGCCATACTCTTCCGCCGCTTTCCAAAGGCCGGTCAATGTTCTGTCGCCGAAGAAGTTTTTGTATTCAAGGGACAGATCCCGAAGTTCTCCTTTGAACGGAAAAGGGATGTGGTTAAACATGCAATTTTGCTTTAACACTTTCATATCCATATTGCCCCAGGTGACGATCGTGCAGTTTTTATCAGGATCAAGCTCATTTAATTTGCGGATGAATTCATTAAACGTGATTCCGCCGTCCACGTCTTTTTGGGTGATGTTCAGAAAGGTTTTGCATCGTTTCGTCAGCTTTGGAAATTTTTTCGGTTTGATATAACTCGAAAACGTTTCAGTCACTTCATCATTCACCGTCTTGACAATCCCCGCTTCAATAATCTCAGGAAAGAAATTTTGCGGGCTGTATTTTCCGTCAGGCATCGTAAATTCAAAATCAATAATGAGCAGACTGCGCTGATCCACTTTTTTACACCTGCCTTTCCTCCGATCAAAAATGATATTTTATGATAGTATATCAGTTTCCCCTCTGAAACTTTCTTCATTTTCTAAAAATAATGAATTTTCCTATATCCGCATCGAAAATACAAATACCGGATTCATTCCTATATACTAATGATTAGACACACGAAAATTAAAGAAGGTGATGTTATTTCTGTCCGTAAGAAGAACTTCGTCGTCATTTGGATTACAAATTTCTTTATTTCCGCCAGCATGACCATGATTGTTCCGTTTCTTTCGTTATATATCGAAACGATCAGCCCCCATTCGGGCGGGTATGTGCAGAGATGGAGCGGGTATGTGTTCGGCGTCACGTTTTTAATGGCGTTTGTGATTTCCCCGTTTTGGGGCAGATTCGGCGATAAGCGCGGCTACAAAAAAATTCTCTTGATCACAGGCACCGGCATTGCCGTCAGCATTTTATTGATGGGGTTTGTGACATCGGTTTATCAGCTGTTTGTCCTGCGGCTGCTTATGGGCCTTGTAACAGGCTTTGTTCCGACATCGCTTGCCATGATTTCGGCGCAGACGCCGAAAGAGACTGCCGGGAAAACGCTCGGCACACTGCAGATGGGTCAGGTGTCAGGCACTTTATTCGGACCGATGCTGGGCGGGCTGCTCGCTGACAGCTTCGGGTTTACGTACACATTTTTTATTACGTCTTTTGTCATTTTCGTATCCGTGCTTCTCGTTTTATTTCAGGTGAATGAGCAGCCGCTCGGCGAGAAACAAAACAAGCGGAAAACCTATTCCAGAAAACAGGTGCTCTCCTATATTTTTCACCAGCCCGCGCTTTGGGCGATGATGGTGCTTACCATGATCGTGCAGACCGGCAATTTCAGCATCCAGCCGCTGCTCGCTTTATATGTCAATGAGCTGCACGGACCTGTTAATTTAGCCTTTTTCTCCGGAATGGCGTTTTCAGCGACCGGACTCGGAAGCTTATTGCTTGCCCGGAAATGGGGGGACTTCGGCGACCGCTTCGGCCACAGCCGGATCTTAATCGTGCTTTTGATTGCCTCAGCGGTGTTTTTTATTCCGCAGGCGCTCGCCTCCTCCCTCTCCATTCTGTTAGTCTTCAGATTTCTGTTCGGCATGGTCATGGGCGGCACGCTCCCCTGCATTACGGCCGCGATCCGCGTCAGGGCGCCGGGCAGCATCCAGGGAGAGGTGCTCGGCTATAACGTCAGCTTTCGTTTTCTCGGAAACGTGCTCGGCCCTCTGCTCGGAGGTGCGGTCTCAAGCGGTTTTTCTATTTCGGCTGCTTTCTACGTCACCGCCTTTCTCTTTTTAATAGGCGCGGGGCTTTTATGGATGGCGGGACATCTGCAAAAGGATACAGCGTCAAATGCGGGCTGACCGGCAGCGATCACGATTTCTTCTAAATTTAACCTTCTCGTATTCTTAAAAGAATGATACGATATGGCTAGAAATCAGGAGAAAAGAGAGTGACCATGGTACGTAAAATAATCGGATGGATTTTGCTGCTCGGCATTATCCCGTTGTGTGCATTTACAGTTATTGCTTCCGGCAAAGAGGTAAAACAAATCAAGCCTTTTGATCAGGTGCTCGATAAACATATTGACTTAAAAGCGATCAACCTGGTTCAAAACAGTTACATGTATGACAGGGACGGAAGCCTTGTTTCTGAGATTGTCAGCGATCATGAGAACCGCGTGATCGTGCCCTTTAATAAAATACCGAATGAGGTAAAACAGCTGTTTTTAACCTCTGAAGACCGCCATTTTTATGAGCATAAAGGGTTTGACTTTATGGGGATGGTCAGGGCGGCCGCCTCCAATTTCAAAGATCATAAAATTGACCAGGGCGCCAGCACCATCACCCAGCAGCTGGCAAGGAATGTGTATTTAAGCCATGAACGCACCTTCAGCCGAAAACTGACGGAGCTGGCCTATTCCTATCAGCTTGAGAAAAAATACAGCAAAGATGAGATTTTAGAAGGCTACTTAAATACGATTTATTTTAATAACGGTGTATACGGTGTCGGTTCGGCGGCACAATTTTATTTCAGCAAGCCGCTGAAATCTCTCACTTTGGGAGAGATGGCCTTTATCTGCGCCATCCCTAATAACCCTACATTATATGATCCTCTCAAGCATTTTGATTATACGAAAAAACGACAAGTCAGATTGCTTAACGGATTGAAAAAAGCAGGCGTTATATCCGGGAAACAGCTGAAAAAAGCCGAAAAGGAAAAGATCAAGCTTGATATAAACGAAAAAACAAATAAATATCCTGACTATGTTTCCTATGTAAATGATGAATTCACACAGCTTGTTTCCTCATCTGAAGGCTATGACAAACGTCTTGAAAAAGCTTCCGGAAAGGCGAAACAAAAAATACAGAGTGAGCTTTCCGACAGAGTCAGCACATTGTTAAAAGACGGTGTGAAGATTTATACGGCGCTGAATCCGTATATGCAAAACCAGGTCGTCGCCCAAGTGAATCAAAATCTGCCGTATGCAGGTGTCCAGGGCGGAGCGGCCGTGATTAATCATCAGACACATCAGATTATCGCGCTTTCAGGCGGGAAAGATTATCATAAATATGATTTCAACCGCGCCTATCAAGCATACAGACAGCCCGGTTCATCCATTAAGCCGCTGCTTGATTACGGACCTTACATTGAAAAGACCGGCGCAACGCCACACAGCAAAATTGACGCAAGCAAATTCTGCAGTGCGGATTACTGCCCGCAGAACTATAATAACCGCACATACGGCACGGTTACGCTGGAAACGGCGTTTAAATACTCGTACAACACACCGGCCATCAGAATCATGGACCGCGTCGGCGTCAATAAGGCGTTCAGCTACCTTGAACCGTTTCATTTCGCGAAGCTGGTCAGCGCGGATTACCGTCTGCCTGCGGCGCTGGGCGGTTTTACAAACGGCATGACGCCGCTTGAAATGACCAATGCGTATACCACGTTCGGCAACAACGGCGTTTATACGCCGAGTCACGCGATTACAAAAGTGACTGATTTAAAAGGAAAAACGATATTAAAATGGAAAGATGAGCCGGCGCAGGTATTCAGCGTGCGGACCAACATGCAGGTCAAAGAAATGATGAAAGCCGTCGTCAAAAGCGGAACAGGAAAGAAAGCGAACTTTAAAGCTCCGTACGTCGGCGGAAAATCAGGAACGTCAAATGACTATCACGATATGTGGTTTGTCGGCCTGACGGACGCTTATACGATGGGGGTATGGGTCGGCAAGGATACACCGTCAAGCGTCGAATACCTTCATGACGCAAGCCCTCAGCTTTCGATCTGGAAAAACACGCTGCAGGCAGCTTATTAAAGATAACGGAGGGGATCCGCTTTGAAACCAGCTCAGCTTCCGGACCGCGTGCTTTTGTTTGACGGCGTCTGCAACTTATGCAGCGGCGCCGTTCAATTCATCATTAAACGCGATCCGGCCGGCAAAATCTCATTTGCTTCATTGCAATCAGATACCGCCCGGGAGCTTTTGGCATCAGAAGGACTTCCGACAGAACAATTTGACAGCATGATTTTTATCGAAAACGGGCGGATATACAAAAAATCCGCAGCCGTGTTAAAGGTTTCGCGTCATCTCCGCGGAGCCTGGCGGCTGTCAGCGGTTTTTTTCGCAGTGCCCCGCCCCCTCAGGGACAGAGCCTATTCTTTCATCGCCCGGCGCCGTTACAAATGGTTCGGAAAAAGGGAAGCATGCATGCTCCCCTCCCCTGAGATCAAAAACAGATTTCTGTCTTAACAAAAATGGCTAGCTTACACAGGTAAGCTAGCCATTATGCTATTATAAAGCTTGATAAAGATGTACAAAATACCGATAACAAAAGTAAACCAAAACAGAATCTCAAGCAATATAAAACCGATCAGCGAAACGATCGAGAGTGTCGAATAGATTCTGTACACCATGAAAATCAAATAAATGAGCGTAACAACGGCAAATAACGCCGCAATCCAAAAACCATTCTGCACGAGCGCAAAGGAAAGAATTCCTCCGCCTACATAAATTAAAGAGCCTAATCTGATTTTTTTCAGATTGTCCCCCTCAGGGTCATTTGTGAAAAACAAAAGAGACAGCTCTGTCACTGTGTTTGCAATCAGCTTCAAAGCCGAAAAAAGCATAAAATACACAAGGGCGAACGCTGCAAAAAGCGCCAGTCTGATCCCTTTCTCAGAGAAATAATCCAGCATCCCCTGATACATGCCGAGCGTCTGAAGTATCTTCATGACATAAAGCGAGGTAGAAATGGATAATGACGAACTAAAAAGCAGAATCGCAACGAGCGGAAAATAACCCGTCCAATAAGTATTTTTCATATAAAAAGTCCCTTTCTGTAATCTACCTCACTTATTATGGAGGACTTAAAACACATTGACAAGATAAAAAATTCCATTTTTCCTCACTTTTACGAAATAAGGGCCTGATCTTCACAAACCGGCTTTTTCGGAGTAAAGTAGAACGCGGGAATGATAAACGTAAGGAAGGCTGTTATGAAAAAAACATTAAAATTGCAAACCCGGTTAACGATATTCGTCTGTATTGTCGTCCTTATCGCACTTTGTATCACCTTTTTCACGATCAGCGTCCAGACCGCGGACCGCGTGAAAGAAGAAGAACGGACAACCGCGCTGCGAACCGCAAAGCTGGTCGCGGAAACACCGAGTGTCGCGCAGGCATTGCAAACAAGAAAAGGGCTGAAAGAGCTCCGAAATTATACACTGGATGTCCAGCATACGACAGGAACCGAATTTGTCGTGGTGATGGATATGAACAGCATCCGCCTCACCCACCCCGACGCAAATAAAATCGGGAAGAAATTCACCGGCGGAGACGAACAGCCGGCGTTGCACGGCCATATCAAAACGAGCACATCAGCGGGAACTCTCGGAAAATCCATGAGAGCCTTCGTACCGATCTATGGAAAAGATAAAAAACAAGTGGGCGTCGTTTCGGTCGGAATTTCGCTTAACAAAATACAGGATGTCGTCAGCCACAGTTTGAGACCGCTTTATTTCATTATCTGCGTAAGTATTTTTGTCGGCGTCATCGGAGCCGTCATTGTCGCCCGCACCGTCAAAAACATTATGTACGGTCTTGAGCCTTATGAAATCGCCACCCTCCTGGAAGAGCGGAGCGCCATGCTCGAATCAACGAAGGAAGGCATCCTGGCGGTTGACGCGCGGGGAAAAATTAAGCTTGCCAATGCAGAGGCGAAACGACTTTTTATTAAAATGGGTATTCCGACTAATCCGGTCGATCAAGATGTGAACGATATTCTCCCGAAAAGCCGGCTGAAACAGGTGATTGAAACGAAAAAACCGCTTCAGGACAGAGATATCCGCATTAACGGACTTGAGCTGGTCTTTAATGAAGTTCCGATTCATCTGAAAGGACAAACCGTCGGAGCGATCGCCACGTTCAGGGACAAAACGGAGGTCAAACATTTAGCAGAACAGCTGTCCGGTGTTAAAATGTATGCAAACGCATTAAGAGCCCAGTCTCACGAATTCATGAATAAGCTTCATGTCATTTTAGGGCTTGTCCAGTTAAAAGAATACGATGATCTCGGCACTTACATTAAAGACATTGCCATTCAGCAGAAGACGGAAACAAGCGAGATTATAAGTGATGTCAAAAGTCCGGTTCTCGCAGGGTTTCTTCTGGGAAAACAAAGCTACATACGCGAGCAGGGCGCTGATCTGGACATTCAGCTCGGCAGCCTGATTCCGAATGCGGCGGATCCGGCCGTCATCCATGAGCTCATTACGATTATCGGAAACCTGTTAAACAACGCGCTCGACGCGGTGGCGCAGATGCCGAAAAAAAACATTACGTGCTCGATGCGGTTTCAGGATCGCCAGCTTGACATAGAGATTACGGACACGGGAGCCGGAATGTCTGCGGCAGACCAAGCCCGTATTTTTGAACAAGGTTATTCCACGAAAGGGACAAACCGGGGGTTCGGCCTCTATTTCACCCAGCAGGCAACAGAAAATTTAAAAGGCCATATGATTGTGACAAGTGAAAAGAATGAAGGAACGACTTTCAGTCTTCGCATTCCGTATGAACCGAAGGAGGAAAATGATGATTAATGTACTCATAGTTGAAGACGACCCCATGGTGGGTGAATTAAATAAGCGCTACCTCAGCCAGATTGAAGGATTTCAGCTGAAAGGGATCGCATCATCCTTTCAAAGCGCGCTGCACGTGCTGAGCGAGCATCATATCGATCTCATCCTTCTTGACATTTACATGCCGGGAAAAAACGGGCTTGAGCTTTTAACGGAAATCCGCAAGCAGAATGAATCGGTTGATGTCATCGTCATTTCGGCCGCAAGCGAGCTGGACGTCATTAAAAAAACGCTTCGGTACGGCGCCGTCGATTATTTAATCAAACCATTTGAATTTGACCGCTTTCAAACCGCTCTTTCCGACTACAGACGCAAGCAGAAAGTTTATCAATCACACAGAAGCATGACACAGAAAGAATTGGATGCCGAGCTTTTTCAAAAGAAAGAAGCAGCGGAAAAGGTTCACCTTCCGAAGGGATTGACAAAGAGCACGCTTAAACTCATCTGGGCGAGCATTGAGTCTTTCGGCGACGGCTCTTTTACCACGGAAGATCTCGCCAAGCATACTGAAATCTCGCAAGTCTCCATCCGGAAATACCTTAAATTTCTGGAAGACATACAAGTGCTGAATGTAGAGATGGCGTACGGCACGATCGGCAGACCCGTCTTTCAATATCATATCAACACCGGCAATGTCAGCAGCATCAAACAATATTTATAATGTCAAAAAGCGCCGTTTCGCTGTGAACGGTGCTTTTTTACTGTCATATCCCGTGACAAAAGGCTTGAGATTCCTTTTTGATATGCTATATAAGGATAATGACCCGGCTGATCCTCCTCTGTTTTAACCAGATGAGGAAGCCGATTCATAAAATTGATATTTTTTAAAAAATAAGCAAATTTCTATTTATTTATGGCGGGTAAAATGATAAATTATGATTGGTTAGCAGATCTTTTCAGATAAGTCATAAGTCCCGAACCCGGAAGAGACAGCCGCTCAAGGCGGGAAAAAGAGAGACGTCTCATCATTATTATCAGAAAGTTTTTTCGATTCTGCATCCGGCACGGGGACTCAAGTCTGAATTGAACGGCACAGCCATATTTTACAGGGGGGTTATATCTTTGAAAAAACGCAAAATCGGAATGGCGATGGCGCTCATCGCAGCGGCCGGAACCATATTAAGCGCATGCGGTTCAAGTGACAAAGCAAACGGCTCCGGCAGCAAAAACTTTACCGTCGGCATGGTAACGGATATCGGCGGTGTTGATGACAAATCATTTAACCAGTCCGCCTGGGAAGGCATCCAGGCATTCGGAAAAGACAACGGGCTTAAAAAAGGCAAAAGCGGTTTTGACTATCTTCAATCAAAATCAGATGCAGATTATACAACGAACTTAAATAAATTAGCGCGGGAACACTTTGACCTGATTTACGGCGTCGGGTATCTGATGCAGGATTCCATCAGCGAAATCGCCGATCAGCGCAAAGACACACATTTTGCGATCATTGACGCCGTTGTCAAAAAAGACAACGTGGCGAGCCTTACATTTAAGGAACAGGAAGGTTCATTCCTCATGGGAGCGGCCGCTGCGCTATCGAGCAAAACGGGAAAAGTCGGATTCGTGGGCGGAATGGAGTCCGAATTGATCAAAAAATTTGAAATCGGCTTCCGCGCGGGTGTACAAGCCGCAAATCCGAAAGCGACCGTCGAAGTGAAATATGCGGGCGGGTTTGACAAAGCCGATGTCGGCAAGGCGACGGCTGAAAGCATGTACAAATCAGGCGTTGACGTCATTTATCACGCGGCCGGCGCAACGGGAACGGGCGTCTTCACAGAAGCGAAAAATCTGAAAAAAGAAGATCCGAAGCGGAACGTATGGGTTATCGGTGTCGATAAAGACCAGTATGCGGAAGGCCAAGTCAAAGGAACAAAAGACAATGTCACTCTCACATCAATGGTCAAAAAAGTGGATACTGCCGTGGAGGACTTAACGAAAAAAGCGAGTGACGGTAAATTCCCGGGCGGCAAAACATTAACATACGGTTTGGCGCAAGATGCAGTCGGCATCTCGGATCACAAGGAGAACCTTTCTGACGATGTCATCAAAGCAACAGACGATTGGAAGAAGAAAATCGCGGACGGACTCGTGATCCCTTCAACTGAAAAAGAATTGAAATCCTTCAAGGCTGAGTAAGAACCAGGGGATAAGGAGACTTTCGTGCTTATCCCCTCTCTTTTTTGAAAAGAGCGGTGAAGGAAAAGCTGCATCTCTTGCAGCTTTTCTTTTGCCAAGCTCTTTCTCATCAAAGTATCTCTGAAAAGGAGCGACAAATCGGTGGATTATATCATTGAAATGCTTAATATACGCAAGGAATTTCCCGGAATCGTCGCCAATGATGACGTCACGCTTCAAGTGAAAAAAGGCGAAATACACGCCCTTCTCGGTGAAAACGGCGCCGGAAAATCGACACTCATGAACGTTTTATTCGGCCTGTATCAGCCGGAAAAAGGCGAGATCCGGGTGCGTGGCGAACGCGTTCACATCAACAGTCCGAACAAAGCCAACGATCTCGGCATCGGGATGGTGCACCAGCATTTTATGCTTGTGGATACCTTCACCGTCTCAGAAAATATCATTCTCGGAAAAGAGCCGAAAACTTTCGGCCGAATTGACAGACAGCGCGCCGACCGGGACGTGCGCGATATTTCCGACCGTTACGGCCTGCACATTGATCCTGAAGCCAAAGTTGCCGATATCTCCGTCGGTATGCAGCAGCGGGCGGAAATATTAAAGACCCTCTACCGGGGCGCCGACATTCTCATTTTTGACGAGCCGACCGCGGTGCTGACTCCGCACGAAATTCAAGAACTGATTCAGATTATGAAAAATCTTGTCAATGAAGGAAAATCAATTATCCTCATCACCCACAAATTAAAAGAGATTATGGAAGTCTGCGACCGTGTCACCATCATCCGGAAAGGAAAAGGCATTACAACACTTGATGTCGCACATACGGATCAAGATGAACTGGCAAGCCTTATGGTCGGACGCGAAGTGTCATTCAAGACGGATAAACAGCCGGCCGAACCAAAACAGGAAGTGCTTTCGCTTTCTGATGTAACGGTGAAAGACGCGCGCGGCGTTGAGGCGGTCAAACAGCTCTCCCTCTCTGTCAGAGCCGGTGAAATCGTCGGCATTGCGGGCGTTGACGGAAACGGCCAGTCTGAATTAATTGAAGCCATTACAGGTCTCAGAAAAACAAATGCCGGCACGATTACGTTAAACGGCAAACAGCTGCAAAATATGCCGCCCAGGAAAGTCACTGAATCCGGAATCGGGCATATTCCGCAGGACAGACATAAACACGGGCTCGTCCTTGATTTTCCGATCGGAGAAAATATCGTGCTGCAAAGTTATTACCAAAAGCCCTACTCTTCTTTCGGCATATTAAATAAACACACGATTTATGACAAAGCGCGAAGCCTGATTGAAGAATACGATGTCAGAACACCTGATGAATATACGCCTGCGCGCGCTCTCTCCGGGGGGAATCAGCAAAAGGCCATTATCGGCCGGGAAGTGGACAGAAATCCGGATCTTTTAATTGCGGCCCAGCCGACGCGGGGACTCGATGTCGGCGCGATTGAATTCGTCCATAAAAAGCTCATTGAGCAGCGTGACGCCGGTAAAGCGGTGCTTCTGTTATCTTTTGAACTTGATGAAATAATGAATCTCAGCGATCGCATCGCCGTCATCTTTGAAGGCAGCATCATCGCAAACGTCAATCCGCTTGAAACAAACGAGCAGGAGCTCGGACTTTTAATGGCGGGAAGTAAGCAAATGGAGGCGGGGAAAACACATGATTAATCGACTTTCTCATCTGGCTGTGCCGCTGATTGCGATCATCCTTGGATTAGCTGCGGGTGCGGTCATCATGCTCGCCAGCGGCTACAATGTCGTAAGCGGGTATTCGGCTCTTTGGAGCGGCATTTTCGGTGAAGTGTATTACATCGGGGAATCGATCCGGCAGATTACGCCATATATTCTGTCCGGATTGGCCGTGGCATTCGCATTTCGGACCGGCCTGTTTAATATCGGGGTTGAAGGACAGCTCCTTGTCGGCTGGACCGCCGCGGTGTGGGTCGGCGCTTCCTTTGACGCCCCAGCTTACGTCCACCTTCCGCTTTCGTTATTGGCGGCTGCGGCTGCGGGCGGCATTTGGGGCCTGATTCCCGGATTTTTAAAAGCCCGTTTTTTTGTCCACGAAGTGATTGTCACGATCATGATGAATTATATCGCTCTTCATTTAACCAATTATCTCATTTCCGATGTCATGACGGACCACCGGGACAAAACAGACAAAATTCATGAAAGCGCGTCGCTCCGCTCGCCGTTTTTAGAGCAGCTGACAGATTACTCCCGCCTTCATTGGGGCATTCTGATCGCTCTGTTTGCGGCAGTCCTCATGTGGTTTATCATTCATAAAACAAAAAGCGGATTTGAATTCCGGGCTGTCGGCTTTAACCAGCACGCCGCACAATACGCCGGAATGAGCGTCAGAAAAAATATGATGTACGCCATGATGATTTCCGGGGCCTTCGCAGGGCTTGCCGGCGCGATGGAAGGACTCGGAACCTTTCAATATGCGGCGGTTAAGGGCGCCTTTACCGGCGTCGGCTTCGACGGCATTGCGGTTGCGCTTCTCGGCGGCAGCACGGCAATCGGCGTTGTTCTGGCGGCATGTCTTCTCGGCGGCCTTAAAGTCGGGGCATTAAATATGCCGATTGAATCCGGGGTGCCTTCTGAAGTCGTTGACATCGTCATCGCCATTATTATTTTGTTTGTGGCATCAAGCTACGCCATCCGTCTCATCCTTGATAAATTGAAGAAAAAGGGGGCGAAGTAAGTGGACTTCCTGCAGATTTTATCCATTATTGTCCCGGCAACACTCGTATATGCGGCTCCGCTTATTTTAACCGCTCTCGGCGGCGTGTTTTCTGAAAGATCGGGGGTTGTCAACATCGGTCTTGAAGGACTGATGATTATCGGCGCCTTTACAAGCGTCATGTTCAACTTATTTTTCGGACTCGAGCTTGGCGCCGCCGCTCCGTGGCTCGCTCTGGCTGCGGCTATGATTGCCGGCGGACTGTTCTCACTGATCCACGCGGCTGCCGCGGTTTCTTTCCGAGCCGATCAGACGGTAACCGGTGTGGCGATCAATATGCTCGCGTTAGGAGCGACACTGTTTATCGTCAAGCTGATTTACGGAAAGGCGCAGACTGATAAAATCCCGGAGCCCTTTTACAAAACGAACATTCCCGGGTTAAGCGATATTCCGGTTTTAGGAAAGATTTTCTTTTCTGACGTATATTATACGTCGATTTTAGCCATCGTACTGGCCTTTGTTTCCTGGTTTATTTTATTCAAAACGCCGTTCGGCCTTCGCATCCGTTCTGTCGGGGAACATCCGATGGCGGCCGATACGATGGGAATCAACGTGTTCGGCATGCGCTATATCGGCGTCATGATCAGCGGGCTGTTCGGCGGGCTCGGCGGCGGTGTATATGCTTCCACGATCGCGCTTGATTTCACGCACTCCACCATTTCCGGGCAAGGCTTTATCGCTCTCGCCGCGCTGGTTTTCGGCAAATGGCATCCGATCGGCGCGCTCGGGGCTGCGCTGTTCTTCGGGTTTGCGCAGAGTTTGAGCATTATCGGCTCGCTTTTGCCCCTGTTCAAAGACATTCCGAATGTATACATGCTGATGGCTCCTTACATTCTGACCATTCTCGCGCTTGCCGGCTTCATCGGCCGAGCGGATGCGCCTAAAGCCAACGGCATCCCTTATATTAAAGGAAAACGCTGATTGTGACACAAAAAGAGTTCCGCACCCTGGTGCCGGAACTCTTTTCATCTATATACGATTCTGATATACTCACGCGGCTGAAACGGCGTTTGCATTGATTCAGCCGCACTCAGCTTGTCTTCTGCGTATTCCGCACCGAGAAAAAAACGCTCCCAATCATCTGCCTCCGTCTGCTGCCGCGTTTTGCAGAAATCATCTGCTATGAATGTTCCTGCAATAATAGAACAAAATATTCCAATACAAGCCGCCGCCTTTCTCTTCATCTGACCAGCTCCTTTTGTAAAGCTTGATCTGAAAAAGAAATGTATATACAAAGATCCGGATATTTGATAAATTTATTTTGGGTTCAAAAGACCACAAAAACACAAAGAGGAATACATTATGCCGTAGCAGGGTAAAAAAAAGTGCGATATAATTTGTACTGGGTCCTATGACCGTGAATTGATTGATTCATTCTTACATAAAGCAGTTGCTTGATGAAAAAACAAGCAAAGGAGGTCTTCTGTTGCAGCTGTTACATTTCGCGATTTTGGCGCCTTTTTTATTTGCATTTATCGTTCCCTTTCTTTATAAACGGGTAAAACAAGTCCATACAGGCTGGTTTGTGCTGACAGTGCCCGTTGTGCTGTTTGTTTACTTTATCAGCAAGCTCCCTGTCACAATGGCTGGAGAAACCGTCCGGTATGCGGCCGAATGGATTCCGTCCCTCGGTATTAACTATACCGTTTATATTGACGGACTCGGGCTGTTATTCGCTTTACTGATTACGGGCATCGGCTCTTTGGTGACGCTTTACAGTATTTTTTACTTATCGAAGGACAAAGAAAAGCTCGGCCCCTTTTATGTGTACCTGCTGATGTTTATGGGCGCGATGCTCGGCGTTGTGCTCGTCGATAACGTCATCGTGCTTTATATGTTCTGGGAGTTGACAAGCCTGTCATCCTTCTTATTAATCGGGTATTGGCATAAGCGGAAGAAATCACGCTACGGGGCGGAAAAATCACTGCTGATTACCGTCGGCGGCGGGCTGTGCATGCTCGGCGGCTTTATCCTGCTGTATCTGATGACGGATTCTTTCAGTATCAGGGAAATGGTTAACCAGGTGCATATTATCGCAGGCCATCCGTTCTTTATTCCGGCGATGGTTCTCCTGTTATTGGGGGCCTTTACGAAATCAGCGCAGTTTCCGTTTTATATCTGGCTGCCTGATGCCATGGAGGCGCCGACTCCTGTCAGCGCCTATCTGCACTCGGCTACAATGGTGAAAGCGGGTATTTATCTGATTGCCAGATTCAGTCCGGTTTTTGCTTTTTCACCCGTCTGGTTTTGGACGGTTGCCTCAGTCGGTCTGATCACGATGGTATGGGCTTCCTTTAATGCGATTAAACAAACCGATTTAAAAGCGATTCTGGCATTTTCCACAGTCAGCCAGCTCGGTATGATTGTATCGATGCTCGGCGCAGGAGCCGCCGCGCTTCATTATCAGCATTCAGAGTATTTTACGGCGGCTGTCACCGCGGCTGTGTTTCACTTAATTAACCATGCTACTTTTAAAGGAAGTTTATTTATGGCGGTCGGCATTATCGACCATGAAACGGGAACGCGGGATATCCGCAGGCTCGGCGGCCTGATGGCGCTCATGCCGGTAACGTTTACCGTTTCACTGATCGGAACGTTTTCCATGGCCGGCCTCCCTCCGTTTAACGGCTTTTTAAGTAAAGAAATGTTCTTTACAAGTATGCTGCGGATTGCTCATGCAGATATTTTCAGCCTGGATACGTGGGGTGTGCTGTTCCCCGTTCTCGCATGGATCGGGAGCGTCTTCACTTTCATCTACAGCATGAAGCTGTTTTTCAGAACGTTCAGCGGCGCGCGTAAATCTGCTCAGCTTGAAAAGACGCCGCATGAAGCTCCGCTCGGCATGCTGATTTCGCCGGTGATTCTTGCCGCTTGCGCCGTCAGTCTGTTTTTTGCCCCGAACGTTTTGTCTTACAGCCTGATTGAACCGGCGATGAACTCCATTTATCCGGCTCTGTTAACCGGCGGAGATACATTCCATGTCCATATTTCCCAGTGGCACGGGGTGACGGCTGAGGTAATGATGACCCTCGGCATCATCATTGTCGGCACGATCGGTTACGTAACGCTGTCTAAATGGGAGCGTCTGTACGGTCTGTTTCCGAAAAAACTGACGCTGAACAAGCTTTACGATGCGGTGACGGGCAGTATGGAAAAAAAATCTTACCAGCTGACGTCATCTTATATGACCGGATTTTTGCGGGATTATCTGCTGTATATCTTTACGTCGTTTATCATTCTCATCGGAGCGTCGTTCGTCATGAAAGGCGGCTTTTCCATGACAGCGAAAGGCATGGCTGAGATCGGCCTGTATGAAATCGTGCTGTCCCTCGTTATGGTGAGCGCAACGATTGCGACTGTGTTCGCCAAATCACGGCTGACGGCCATTATCTCACTCGGTGTTGTCGGGTACACACTCGCGCTGTTTTTTGTGATTTTCAGAGCGCCCGATCTGGCGCTCACGCAGCTTGTCATTGAGACGATATCCGTCGCCTTGTTTCTTCTTTGTTTTTACCATCTGCCGAAAATGCGGCGGAAAAAGAAGACAAGAACATTCCGGATGACGAATTTTATCATTTCTCTCGGTGTCGGCGTCATCGTGACAATGCTCGGAATCGCGTCTTCCAGCGAAAAAACAAAAGACAGCATCTCCTCCTTTTTCACCGCTTACAGCCATAAGCTCGGGGGAGGAAACAATATCGTCAACGTCATCCTCGTTGATTTCAGGGGATTTGACACGATGTTTGAAATCACGGTGCTGTCGATCGCCGCACTCGGGATTTACGGCATGATCAGAACAAAAGTAAAAGAGGAGGGAGAAGAGCGTTGAGACAGCAAAAAACAAACGACATCATCCTTCAGACGGCAACGAAACTTGTATCTTTTATCATTCTGCTTTTCTCTTTCTATTTATTTTTATCGGGGCATAACGCTCCCGGCGGAGGATTTGTCGGCGGATTGATTACGTCTTCGGCCATCGTGCTGCTGCTTTTGGCCTTTGATTTAAAAACCGTTAAATCGATTTTGCCCGTCAATTTTATTTATGTGGCGGGCGCGGGTCTGCTTATCGCGATTGCAACGGGTGCAGGTTCATTCTTATTCGGAGTGCCCTTTCTCACCCATACATTCGGCCATTTTCATCTCCCGGTGCTCGGGAATACGGAGCTTGCGACGGCCACTTTGTTTGATTTAGGTGTGTATCTCGTTGTTGTCGGCGTGACGATGACCATTATTCAAACGATTGGAGAGGAAGAATAGTGGAAATCTTAATGTCTGTCATTGCCGGTATTTTGTTTATGGCGGCAACCTACCTGCTGCTTTCTAAAAGTCTGCTGCGCGTGATTATCGGCACCGCGCTTTTGAGCCACGGCGTCCATTTGCTGCTCCTGACCATGGGCGGACTGAAAAAAGGCGCTCCTCCCATACTGGGCGGAAAAAGCACGTCGTTTGTCGATCCGCTGCCGCAGGCACTCATACTGACGGCGATCGTTATTTCGTTCGGCGTCACGTCCTTCCTGCTTGTGATGGCGTTTCGCGCCTATCAGGAACTGAAAACGGACGATATGGATCGAATGAGGGGAAATGATCAACATGAATAACTTTGTGATATTGCCTATTCTGGTGCCGCTGCTTGCCGCAGTGCTGCTGATTTTTATGAACAGGCACGTGATGCTGATGCGGATATTCAGCACTGCCGCTTCCTGTGTCTCCATCGTCATCAGCGCCGCTCTCGTTCAGACGGTTTTCACACACGGGATTCAGACGCTGACACTCGGCGGCTGGAAAGCGCCGTACGGCATTGTGCTCGCCGCGGATCAGCTTGCCGCACTGCTTGTTTTGACAACCGCCATAATCGGGCTGCTCGTCATCCTGTACTCCTTCCGCTCCATCGGAGAAAAAAGGGAGCGCGCTTTCTATTATTCAGGGGTGCAGTTTCTTCTGGCCGGCGTAAGCGGAGCGTTTTTGACGGGTGACCTGTTCAACATGTACGTCTTTTTTGAGCTTCTGCTTATCGCGTCCTACATGCTGATCGTGCTTGGCGGAACGAAAATTCAATTAAGAGAATCATTGAAGTATATCGTGTTTAACATTGTGTCATCCGCGTTTTTTGTCATCGGCGTCGGTTACTTATATGCGGTGACGGGCACGCTGAATATGGCTGATCTAAGCGTAAAAATAAGCGAATCGGGCCAGACCGGGCTGATAACCGTGATCGGCGTCCTTCTTCTCGTCGTTTTCGGTTTAAAGGGCGGGATATTCCCGCTGTATTTCTGGATGCCGGGCTCTTATTACGCCCCGCCGGCTGCAATTTCAGCTTTATTCGGGTCTCTTTTAACGAAAGTCGGCCTGTATGCCATTTTAAGAGTATTCACCCTGATCTTTATTCACGATACGGGCTTTACCCACCAATTGATGATGTGGCTTGCGATGCTGACGGTGCTATTCGGCGTAATCGGATCTATCGCCTTTTCGGATGTCATGAAAATCGTCATCTACAATATTATTACAGCCGTCGGCGTGATTTTGTTCGGCATTGCCATGAACACGCCGGCCTCCATTCAAGGAGCGGTTTATTACTTGATTCACGATATGCTGATTAAAGGAGCGCTGTTTATGCTTGCCGGCTCGCTTATCGCATTGACAGGCACTGCCAGCCTGCATAAAATGGGCGGACTGATCACCCGTTATCCCGTTTTAGGATGGATGTTCTTTATTTCAGCCATATCTTTGGCCGGCATCCCGCCGTTCAGCGGATTTGTGGGCAAGCTGAAGATCGCGGAAGGCGGGTTCGATAAGGGGGAAACATTGTTTTCCGTATTGATTCTTGTATCAAGCCTGCTTGTGCTCTATTCGGTGCTGAAGGTTTTTACGACGGCTTTTTGGGGGGAAGAAAAAGAAATCCCCGGCGCAGGCGGACGGTCCGCAAAAGGACTTCTTTATCCGGCAGCCGCTTTTCTCCTTTTGTCGCTTCTGTTCGGGCTCGGAACCGAATGGGTTTCGCCGTATGTCAATCAGACGGCTGAGAATCTGCTGAATCCGGAAAAATACATTGAAGCTGTTTTGAAGGAGTAGATGGCATGGCTTTTCAACTTTTATTAAATGTTCTTCTCGCTGTTTGCTGGATGTTTCTCACAAACAGCCTCAGCACGGCGGGTTTTATAACCGGATTTATCGCGGGCTTGGCGGCGCTGTTTTTTTTCCGGCGCTTCTTCTCGCGGCCGTTTTACATTTGGAAAATATGGTCAGTCATCAGACTGGCGATGATCTTTATAAAGGAATTATATTTGGCCAATGTCAGCGTGCTGAAAACCGTTATATCGCCGAAACTGAACATCCGCCCGGGCATTTTCGCGTTTAAGACGGAATTGACGGAGGATTGGGAGATCACGCTGCTCTCGCTGTTAATCACTTTAACACCGGGTACGCTCGTAATGGATATCTCCGATGACCGGTCGATTCTCTATATACACGCCATGGACATTGAAGATGCGGAGAAAGCGATCCACGACATCCGCGTCTCTTTTGAGAAAGCCATTCAGGAGGTGAGCCGCTGATGTTTACGTTTATTCTGCAATTATCACTCGGCATTATGGCGGTTTCGACTCTTCTGTACGTCATTCGCGTCATGAAAGGGCCAACGATACCGGACCGGGTCGTCGCGCTTGATGGAATCGGCATTAATCTGATTGCCATGACCGCGCTTGTATCCATTCTCTTAAACACATCGGCCTTTTTGGACATCATTCTGCTGCTCGGCATTTTATCGTTTATCGGCACGATTGCCTTTGCTAAGTTTTTGGAGAAAGGAGAGATTATCGAAAATGATCGAAATCGTTAAATGGGCCGTCGCCGTTTGTATTCTGATGGGATCGCTGATCTGCCTGGTCGCGTCTTTCGGCACACTCAGGCTTCCTGATGTGTATACGCGCGCCCACGCCTCTTCAAAAGGCTCGACACTCGGCGTTAATTTGGTATTGCTCGGGGTGTTAGGCTACTTGTGGATGCTGACCGGAGAAATTTCTGTAAAAATACTGCTCGGCATCATTTTTATCCTGCTGACGGCGCCGGTCGGAGCGCACCTCATATGCAGGGCCGCGTACAATTCGGGAGCGGCGCTTGATAAAAGAAGCGTTCAGGATGATTACAAAGGGATCAGAAACTTTGTGATCAAACGAAAAGAAGATTCATATTTGTAAAAACAAACAGCCGGACGATTCAGGGTTCCGGCTGTTTGTTTATTTTGTTATAACAGCCAGCGTACAGCGGGAAACACAGATCAGCCTTTCTCGTTCATCGAAAATGTTAATCCCGTACACAATGGTTGCCCTGCCTGTGTGAACGGGTTCCGCTATCGCCGTGACCGTTCCGCCCTCTTTCACGGACTTTAAATGATTGGCATTAATCTCAAGCCCGACACACGCCTGTTTCGACCGGTCGATAAAATGCTGGGCCCCGACACTTGCAGCAGTCTCCGCCAGCGCTGCTGATGCACCCCCATGCAGATATCCGAAAGGCTGCACCGTCCTCTTATCCACCGGCATCACCGCCACGCATCTCTCCGGCGTGTTTTCAGTGATTTCAATACCGAGTGCGCCGAGCAATGTATTGTTCAGATTCATAGGTCATTCTCCCTTCAAGATTTATAGTACGTTATCTGACTTGGCGATCAGCACCGCTTCAGTTCGGGAGCCGACATTCAGCTTATTAAAAATGGATGTCAGGCTGTATTCAATCGACCGCTTGCTTAAGTGAAGCGCATCTGCGATTTCCTGATTGGTCAAACCTTTTTCGACCTCTTGGAGAATATGGCGCTCTCTCGGGGTTAACCGATCCTGCTCACTTTGAGGGGAAGAAGACGTTTTTGTTTTTTGCTGGGTCATCAGCTGTTTGAAATAGGAGAAATCAACTAAAATCTGTCCGTTGAGCACGTGATATATGTATTGCATGATTTTCTCTTTAGATTCGGTTTTGCTGATGGCGCCATGCAGGCCCGCGCGGATGGATTCTTCAAAATAATCTTCAACCTCATAGCCTGTGTAGACAATGATTTTACAGAGAGGATTCTCTTTTAAGATTTTCTTGGAAAGCTCGATGCCGCTGATGTCATCACCCAGATTTAAATCCATTAATATGAGATCGTAAGCTGAAAAATCGTGCCGGAGAACGAATTGTTCACTGGCATCAGGACTGAGGCAATCGACAGAAAGATTCGTGTCCGTTTCCAGAATCGTCTTGGTGCCCTCCATGACAGCCGGATGATCATCAATCACTAGTATCTTTTTCATGGTTTCCTCCCTTTTACTCACTCATTTCCATTTTATTAAAAAGACTTGGCTTCTGCCAAGTCGATTTGGTGATAAAATGGTTACAATTCCATTTCAATATCCGCTTTAAAACCGTTTCCTTCACTTGTGTCGATTTTCATCCGTCCGTCAAGCGCACGGACGCGCTCCTTAATACCCGAAAGACCCATGCTCATCGACTGTCCGCCGCCTTCTTCCTGATTGCAGCCGACACCGTCGTCTTCATAATGCAGAATCACTTTATTTTGAATGCTGATCAGCATAATCAGCACCTCATTCGCCTGTGAATGCTTCATGGCGTTCGAAAGAAATTCCTGAATAATGCGGTACAAATTCAGCTGCGTATCCAAATCCAGCGCCGCCGTAAACCGGCCCGTATTCAGACGGATATGAAACGGCGCACGCTCCTGCTGCTGCGCGGCAAGCTTGGATACCGCCTTGACCAGACCCAAATCATACAGCAGCTGAGGCCGAAGCTCATGGCACGTCTCCCGGGTCATCAAAATGACATCCGACATCTGCTCATTCATCTGATGAAGCTTGTCCTGCACCTCTATGTGGCAGGGCTCTTCTTTCTTAAAATCGGCCAGAAACAGCTCACACTGGCGCTTCAAAGAAATCAAATCCTGCAGCACTGAATCATGCAGATCACGGGCCAAATCCGAACGCTGCTTTTCCTCGATCGTAAACATCAGCTTTTTGAGCCAGACCGGGTTTGTCTCCTGTTTCTTTAAATCTTCGAGATGATTCATAAGTTCTTCGATTTTCATCACGTTTTCTATTGAAACATTAACGTAAAAAGATAATGTTTTTAACCAAGAAATTTCTTCACGTGATAAACGGGGCGTATTCATCTTAGACAAACAGAGAACAACGAATGATCTATCTCCCCGTTCTCCTACTTTCATTGCGAAACCTTGATTAAACTCCGTTATTTTTCCTATTTCAACAGTAACACTATTTAAAAGCACTTGATAATCATCTATCAAACTTGAATCTCTTTCGTCAAATGCCTTTACATTCCCATCATACGTAACTTCAAATATATACACTTTACTTGTAAGAGTGACTTCGAGAATGGTGGTTTTTAATTCTCCAAAAACCTGATTTAAAGAAGACGAGTTTCTGATTAATTGGGTAAACTTATAAATACTGTCTTGGTAATTGAATCTTTCAGAGACCCTTTTTAATTTAAACCGGAAATCGAGTATTTCTTTATAATAAAAAACAGCTAACATTAAAATATAAATTAAAAATGTCAGTTTGAGATTGTAAAAATTTTCTTCCGGCTCACGTAATAACTCAATTGTCGTAACCAGAATTATAGTTGGGGTTAACGCTAAAAAGCCGTAATATTTTAACTTACTTAAGATAAAATCAACGTTATATATTTTATTCGACATGAATTGATATACAAGTGAAAAAGGTATCAGCAGCATAAATGATGCTGTTAAGAAAGAAGAGACATAATAATCATTAAAAAATACATACGGTATAAGATACAGACATAAAAAAGGCGAAAATGCCAATATATTTATAACTACGAGCACCTTTATAATATGTGCCTGATCAGTATCTTTGTTTCTTCTCAAAATAACAATAAAGTAATATGCTACAATCAAAAAAAGAAGAAAAAACGAAATCAAATTAAATTTTGGAATAAAATCACCAAAAGATAATCGCGACCGAAATAATTCAAATAATATATTTATAGTTGGAAATAAATACAAAACGAAAACTTTTTTGCTGAAAAGCACTGTACCTAATTCTTTAAAGTAATGATAAAGAAACAGAAGATAATTTAAAGGTACAGTTATTAATGTTAACAACATAATGCATCTGCTAAGCAAATCACCTTTTGCCGATCCTCCAGCACTGATATATGCGATTGAAGCAGACAAAAGAAATACAATTAGCACCAAAGCAGATTTCAAGTTTTTTTCTTCATTTATCTTGATGATGAAGAAACAGCAAAATAAACATACTACATAAAAAATTATCGGTATTAAGTAAGTACTGAAGTTCCTATCATTAAATAAATTGAGCTTAATCTCAATATCATGACCGTTTCTATCAACGACCATCGAGTTTACATTTTTCAGCTTATTCATTTGAATATTAATTGACTTTACATTTTGGCCGTTAATATTCTTTACTATATCTCCCTTTTGCACTCCGGCGTAATATGCCATTGTAAAATCTTCTACATCTTTTATTTTAATTTCGCCCTGTTTATTTTCAGAAATGGTGGCGCCGACTAAAAGATTATTTGTGCTTATATAAGTCAGATAAATGACATATACCAATGTAAGCAGAATTAAGACAACTGAAATCTTATTGTACTTGGACTTCATTTATATCATCCTCAATATTTCCAATCACCGCCGAAAGAAATAACATCTATACCCTTAAACGCATTTATAACACAATCTGTTTGATCCTGGCTAACTCCAATCAGACTAGCATTGCCTTCAATCACTTTATTTAAAACTTCTGGATTTTTGGTTAAGTATCCTACAATTTCCTGCATTATTTTTCATCCTCCTCTAAATTAACAATCGCATTTAATAAAGCTTCCGTTTTATTTCTTTCTATCTCCAATTCAAATATCTTACTTTTTATTTTTTTTAACGACAAATGCTTCAAAACCAATAAGTATTGGGTTACACCTGCTTCAATTAATTTCTTTTTTATGTCTCGAGTCTTTAAGGTTTTGAATAACTCCGGGTTTTCATACCATTGTAAGATTTCTTCAGAAGCTTTATTGAATCTCTTTTTTAAGTATAAATAAGCAAGTGTATTTTTGCGTTGAACAAAATCATTATTCAAGTAAAACAAACCTTGATAATCATTATCAATCTGGGATATTATTCCGAGTTCATATGAATATGATTGAACGATTGGGTTTAACTTTCCTGTCGCCAGCATCGCTCCCATAACGCAAGGCATTGCAGTTAAAGAGCCCGATTTATTCTTAATCATTTTCAAGCACTCTTCTTCAGTTTGCGGTGCATTCAAAATATCATCTTGCTGGCCCTCAATTGAATTCAATGCAAAGTTTAATATTTGCTTAAGAAAATCCAGATTTTCACTAACCTGATTCATAACCTGTATACTTAATGTATAGAGGGCCGTTACAGTATTCAGCGTAATGGGGAGACCTGTTTTCATCCATTCCATTTTCAGATTATCATTATCTTCCAAATCATCATAAATGTCGTATGACAGGACTAATAATTCTATGCCTGCGGCTAACTTTAAAATCGCCTCTGTGTCTCTGCCATTGAACGCTTTGTAATGTTGATATGCCAATTCAGCAAATCCAAATGAATCTTTTGATGCAATAAATTTTAGAAGGTACATTTTCAAGTTAGTATTGCATATATTGTGCTCCACAATTTCCTTCATCTTCTCTTTAATCGTTTCGGCATCTAAACACATTTGCTCAATAATTGTCTTCACCCTCCCATTCTATTTTACTAAATGCAGGTGATGAAAGACAGCAGGTTTTTTGTTTTTTAACAATCGTATAATACTTTATCCATGAAATGGATAAAAAATGCACAAAAAAAAGACTTGTTTCCAAGTCTTTTTAAGAAATTTTCATTGCATATGAGAATTTATCGAGCTGATCAATGCTTTTGTTAATGTTTCGTAATGAGTCGGTTGTTTCTCTGATATCATTTTCAAGTCGGAATAATAATTGCTTTACTTCTTCTAATTTGTTTTCCACCGTTTCCACACTCCTTTTTTTGAAAGATCAATGAATTGTGTATGGTGAACGAGTCCTAGGTATTTGATCTGTTACTAATAGTGTAAACGTTTTTGCGGGATTTTTCACCGAAAAGTATGTGTAAAAGTATCTGCGTGACACCGCAAACCATGGTAATCCCATAGTCCCGAACAGGGCATTTAGCGAACAGGACTATATAACTACCATAAAGGCAGACGTTTAGGATAAAGCAGACCAATCTGGCGGTTCTGCTGTTTTTTCAACGGTTTTCCGACAAACCGGCAGGGACTATAGTCCCTGCCGTCGCAATTTCAAAACAGAATGGGCGAACAGCGTCGCATAACCACCGACAAACACCGAAAAGACCGCAACCCCGCATTGTGGTCTTTTTGCATGTCATAACTCGTTATCACGCCGCCTATACTCATGTATAACGAATGTTTTCTCAGGAAGGAGGCCGCCGTATGCATTATGTGTATCCATGCTGCCCTGTTTTCGCCGCGCCATACCGGCATCCAGCGCCCAGTGCCCCGGTTCACGCAGATATTTTGACAGCGTCCGCAAAAGAAGCTGCGGGCATGCTGGAGGATGCGCGCCTGCTCCTTGCGCGGCTGTCGGCGTCAAAAGAGCTTGCGCGCAGCATCCTCACCGCAGCGCAATCATCTGACACCGCAGCGGTCAAGCGGCTCATTAAGCAGACCGGCATCAAAAATGACTTTGACGTGACGTATAATCCCGACGGCATCCGTGTCAGTCTGATCAGAGAGCAAAGCCGGTTTATCATCGCCCTCAGGTGGTCGGCTTAAAGCGGCTCAATCGATCAGCTGCCGGCACCATTCGATCGCCTGTAAGTAACATTCATACGCTTCTTCTTTGTTCAGTTCTTTTCCCCACTCGTCACAGTCCCAGTTGTTGCATTCAATGGCTTTGACGAGCGCGAGCATCTTATAATAATCGTTTTCATAACCGAGCAGCGCCTGTCCGACTTCATCGATTAAAGGCAGTTCTTTGATGATATCCTCCAGCTCCCTGTGGAGAAGCGTATCGATGAGCGAAAACATGCCGATCAGCATGTAAGAAGAGGGCTGGGGCCTTCCGGTTCTTTTCGCCAGCAGTTCGCACAGTTTGGCCCTGATTAAGGAAATCTTAATGATTTCTTTTTGGCTTGAGTGGCTTTTCGCCGTTAAATCTCTGAATGAAAGAATGTAAATCAAGCGCTTAATCTCATTCAGCCCGAGCATCATGATGGCCTGCTGGATGCTGTCTATCTTTTTTTTCAGCCTTGTTTGCGATCCATTTAAAAAACGCAGAATCTGATACGATAAGCTGACGTCCCGCTCTATGTATTCCGTCACGCGCTGTATATTAGGCTGGTCATTGTTTAATTCGCTTAAAAGCTGGTAGTAAGAATGAAAATGAAACGTCAGATCATTTCCGCTGATGACACGCGGTTCACTGAAAAAATATCCTTGAAACAGGTGAAAGCCGTCTATGGCCGCCTGTTTATAATCTTTTCTCGTCTCCACTTTCTCCGCTAAATAAATCAGACTTTTACAGCTGTACGTCTGAATGATTTTTTTGCGCTCCAGACGCGAGGATTGCAAAAAGTCGATTTTTAAAATATCAATATATTTCATCAGCTGTTCCACTAACTCTTCATTTTCCGGATTGATGGCGTAAAAATCATCAAGTGCTAATGTATATCCTAATTTCTTCAGCTGTCTGCATCTTGAGATGAGTGCCGGAGTGATCGGTATGTCCTCAAGAATTTCGATAATAAGCTGGTCAGGATCAAAGGAGGTAGGGAGATCTGAAAACATCAGGCTTTCTGTAAAATTCACAAAGCAGCGTTTCCCCTCAGTCAGCTTTTCGATTCCGATGTTGATAAAGCTGTTAATAATGAGATCCGTCGTAGCTTTATCTCCGTCCGCGGCCGAATAGCGGTTCTCTTCGCTCTCCCGGTAAAGAAGTTCATAAGCAACAACCTGTTCGTTTCTGTTGAAGATAGGCTGTCTCGCAACAAACACCTTCATTCATTTACCCCCTTAGATGCGGCCTTCGAACATAAGTATATCAAATAACTTGACGAAATTTGTCTAAATGTGAAAAATATTATCACAACAAAAAAGCCTTTCCAGAGATAGGAAAGGCCGCTTTGTTTTCTATTCAAGTTCCCGTTTCAGCTTGCTTTTGATTTCATGAATCCGCTGCATCTTGTTGCTCCAGCAGTCTTCGCTTAAATCGACCGGATATTCTTCCGGCTTGCTGATCCGTTTGTATTCCTCCCACAGAAGTTTGAGGTTATCCTGCACGTATTGCTGGATGTCGGTAATTTCGGGATTATCATAGCATAAAACGCCGTTTTCAAAGATCGGCTCATGCAAGTCTTTCGCATAGAAATCAGTGACGAATTTGCTGACGAACGTGTGGACGGGATGGAACATTTTTAAGCGTTTCTGATCATTTACCCGCTCGTCATAAAGCGCGATATAATCACCTTCCGAGTGGTGATTCAGCTTGTTGATAATTCGGTATACTCTCTTTCTTCCCGGCGTTGTCACTTTTTCAGGGTTTGACGAAATTTTAATGGTGTCGGTCAGTTTGCCGTCCTCTTCAATGGCGACAAGCTTATAAACCGCGCCGAGAGCCGGCTGATCGTATGCGGTAATCAGCTTCGTGCCGATGCCCCACGTATCGATTTTCGCTCCTTGGGATTTCAGATTTAATATCGTGTGCTCATCAAGATCGCTTGAAGCAATGACCTTTGCGTCTGTGAAACCCGCTTCATCAAGCATTTCACGGGCTTTTTTTGACAGGTACGCCAAGTCCCCGCTGTCCAGGCGGATGCCGATAAAGTTGATCCGGTCGCCGAATTCCTTTGCGACTTTAATCGCATTCGGCATGCCCGAACGGATCGTATCGTACGTATCTACGAGAAATACGCAGTCTTTGTGGGTCTCCGCATATTTCTTAAATGCCGTATATTCATCGCGATACGCTTGTACGAGCGCATGAGCGTGCGTGCCGGATACCGGTATATTAAAACGCTTTCCGGCTCTTACATTACTCGTCGCGCTGAAGCCGCCGATCAAAGCCGCTCTCGCTCCCCACATGGCCGCATCCATTTCATGGGCGCGCCGCGTTCCGAATTCGAGGGCGTCTTCATCACCGACAACGCCTTTAATGCGGGCCGCTTTCGTGGCGATTAATGTTTGGTAATTCACAATGTTAAGCAGAGCCGTCTCAATCAGCTGCGCTTCAATCAGGGGCGCTTCGACCCGCATAATCGGTTCGTTGTTAAAAACGAGCTCGCCTTCTTTCATGCTGTAAAGAGATCCGGTAAAAGAAAGATCCCGTAAATAATCAATGAAATCATCAGCATAGTGCAATTCCGTTTTTAAATAATTCAGATCGCTGTCGGTAAATTTGAAGTTCTCCAAGTATTCGATTGCTTTTTCTAAGCCCGCAAATACCGCATAGCCGTTTTCAAAGGGAAGCTTTCTGAAAAAAAGCTCAAAAATCGCTTTTTTCTCATGAATGCCGTCTCTCCAGTACGTTTCGGCCATATTAATTTGATAAAGATCTGTATGTAAAGACAAACTGTCGTCTTTAAAACCATGCTCCACCAAAATTGTTTTCCCCTTCCTTACTCTGCCACTTGCGCCCCGATGCTGTTCTTAAAATGGGACAGGGCCCATTCATGCCCTTCCGGATTAAAGCTGGCCACAGCGTTTTGATGAATGACGATCTGAAAGCCCTTGTTGTAGGCGTCAACCGCCGTGTGAAGAACGCAGATGTCGGTGCACAGGCCCGCAAGATGCAGCTCAGTGATCTGCCGTTCCCGCAGTTTCAGCTCTAAATCCGTTCCCGCAAAAGCAGAATATCTCGTTTTTTCCATATAATTTACGTTTTTTGCGTGTTTATGTTTCTCATAAAGAGGCGATAGCCTTCCGTACAGCTCTTTGCCCTCCGTGCCGTTAATATTATGCGGAGGAAACAGGCGTGCCTCGGGATGAAAGTCATCGTCTGCATCATGCGAATCTACCGCAAAGACAACGTAATCACCGTTTTCTATAAATGCTTGCGTCAAACTGACAATCGTATCTTCAATCTGTCTCGCGGGTTCTCCGCAAGTTAATGCCCCGTTCTCAGCTGCAAAATCATTCGTATAATCAATGCATATAAATGCTTTTTTCATAGCCGGCCTCCCCGCCATTCATATGAAAACCATTATATCCTATCTCCACTTGTAAGTGAATTGGCATTGTAAAATGACAAACGGTGTTTTGCCCTTTTAAGATTTCAGGAGTGAGCGCTGAAAAATGTCATCCTGCACGTAAATGCCGTCAAGGTTCACGGCATAATCGGCGGCAAAAACCAGGCCGAGCGGCGTTTCGAATTGAAGGTCCGAGATGACGGAGCTTCGGACACCGGCAAGTGCGGCAAGCTTCATATATGGTGAATAAGCATGATACGGGAGCCTTCCGTTTATATAGAGCACCGCGTCTTTTCGGCTTTTCAGCGCCTGTTTCACTTCTTCATACGGCTGCTTTTGCAGCACCTGTCCCTTCGTCAGGGCAATGATGACTCTTTCACGCAGCGAGCCTAAAAATAAATGGCGTTCATCCGGTTTCGTCTGCAGAGGGCCGTACATCCCCTGCTGTAAATAAAGGTCAACCGTTTTGTCGCTCATCGGCCTGTCCCTCCCAGCTTGTTTTACAATTATCGCCCCGGACGGGACGCGGTAAACCGTTTTCGTTACATTTCAGCCACCCAATGGGAGATCTTGCCGGCGAGCTCTCCGGCGGGTTCTTCTTCAATCAGCTTGCTGAATGATTGTAAAAGCCGCTGCGCCAGCGCCTTTTTCTCTTCCTCATAGGAAATGATCGTGCTCCACTCAAGTTCCGGAACGGCTACAAGGGTATGCTGTTCTTTTTTATTTTCATGCAGATATACATCACCGATCATTCCGGACTGCACGGTAATATTCGCTTTTCTGATTTTCATAAAACATTCCCCTTTTATAAAGACTGATTCTATTATACTACAAAAAAGCGACAGCCTCCTAAAAGGAGGCTGTCACGCGTTAAACCAATCAGGTTCGTCAAACACATCGATGTCTTCAAAGCGCGTTTTGCTGAATTTATTAGTAATTTTGACAAAATCTCCGGAATGAAACGCCCCTGCCCCCGCGCCTGAGTGGTCAACGGCTTTGGGAGAAATGGCAAACACGTCACCGAAGCTCGCCGCAGCGTCTCCGGCTAAACTCATAATATAAATCGGTCCCACAATTGCAGGCATACCCACACCTCCGCTTTTCTTTACAGCATTTTATGCGCTGCACCGGGAGTTGTGCCCGTTTTTATTTCGGCTTGCGGCTGTCTTCGAGCTTTGACCGCTGACGAAGTTTGATAAGCCGGACGATATTTAAGACGAAAGCTTTTAAAACTGCGTAAACCGGCACGGCCAGAATCATTGCGAGAATGCCGCCGAAACTGCCCGCTCCGATAAGCAGAAGAATAATGGTGAGCGGGTGGGTATTCAGCCGTTTCCCAATCACAAGCGGAGAAAGCAGGTTCCCGTCAAGCTGCTGGACGACAACGACAACAATAACGGCAAAGAGCGCCTTAGCCGGCGAATCCATAAACGCGATAATCACCGCGGGCGCCGCCCCGAGAAACGGCCCCAGGTACGGAATGATATTGGTGACGGCGATCACCATCCCGAGAATTAACGCATACTGCAGGCCGATGATCCAATATCCGATAAAGCATGCCGTTCCGACAAAGAGACAAATCAGCAGCTGGCCTTGGAAATAGGCGGCCAATGTGACATATAAGTCGTTAAATATTTTCCGACCTTCCGCCCGGTAGGAAAAAGGCAGGATTTTGACCGCCAAGAGCGGAAACCGCCGGCCGTCCTTCAGCATATAAAACAAAATGAACGGAACGGTGATCACGACAAGCGTGATATTCGTAACGACGCCGAACACGGCCGACAGGCTTGCCGTAATATTTTGCGGAAGGCTTTGTAAAAATCCCGTCAGAGACTGCTGGATTTTTTCTATCGACACATAATCCTGCGTCATCATCCACGTAAACCATTTGGAATGGGATAATTGCGCCGTCAAGACTTGAATCTGATGAATGTAATCAGGGAAATTGTTAATCAGCCCCGTGACCTGGGAAGCCACAATCGGCCCGATGGCAGTGAACATAAAGGCAATCAGACCGATGAAAACGAGATAAATGAGCAGGATCGCCAATGTCCGGGGGATTTTTTTCTCAAGCAGGCGCACGATCGGATTAAAAATGAAAAACAAAATGCCCGAGATCAAAATCGGAAAAAACAGAGTGGTGATAAAACCGAAAAACGGCTGAAATATAAACGAGACTTTCGTTGATACGTAAATAATGAGCAAAACGAGCAAAATTTGCAGCGTCCAAAAATGGACCTTTGATTTCAACAAGCGGTTTCCTCCTATTGTCGTGTGAACTTGTACTGTGATTGTACCAAAAAAAGCCGCCGTGCATCTATGTATCTCAAAAAAGAAGACGCACCGGGGTTCTATAGTGCCGCCTCCGGTTTGCGCCTTTTCGGGCTTTTACACGCGTTCGGTATAATCAGGCATGACGGAAACCACATGGCGGTTTCTGATATAAAATACACGGTCATGCGTCTCTTCAATGGCGATGTGATCCGGAGTGGCATCAATCAGCCGTCCTCTGACAATGCGTCTGACGGTTTGAATGATAAACCTTGAGCCGATAAGCTTATGGATGGTCTGATAAACGTAAGGATCCACTAACGAGACGATTTGCGGGCTTCCTTGATGGGCCATTTTCGCTGATCCCCTTTACTATGTTTTCCTTCAGCATATGCAGCGGACAAAGGCTTTGACACAGTACGTCTATCGGAGCGGAAAAGGTGTTAGTGAGCATGCGGAGTTATGTAAGCGGAAAAGGCCGCATGAGTGGCCTAGACTGAGCTTCTTATGGGATATTGGGCTCGGTCAATTAACTGATCAAGCTTTTGGATTTGTTTGAGCGCGGCCGTGTGATCCATTTGGCGGTAATGGTGATGTCCGCCGGGTTCTTCATCGAGTTCATCCGCTTGTTTCACGATTTGCTGGAGCGTATTCTTGTCCAGTTCGCCTTCAGGCAGATAGGAATCGGTGTGAAGCAGAATCGCCAGCGCAATGTCCTTCGCCGCTTTCGGTTCTTCACCGAGCCGGATGAGCAGCTTATGCGCCCGTTCCGCGCCTTTAATGGCATGGATATCGTTTCTTCTGTACTTTTCATAATCCCATTTGCCGTCTGTGTACCATTCATAATGGCCGACGTCATGCAGTAATGCCGCTTTCGCCGCCAGATCCGGGCTGACACCTGCTTTTACGGCAAGACGGTATGCATGAAA
This sequence comes from Bacillus sp. jun7, assembly GCF_051034795.1. Lineage (NCBI taxonomy): Bacteria > Bacillati > Bacillota > Bacilli > Caryophanales > Bacillaceae > Bacillus > Bacillus sp. jun7. Next base: position 3,294,180 of record NZ_CP093219.1, on the reverse strand, counting down.
CGCGCAGGCGATCGCATGGGCGACACCGGAACGCTGTAAATACTTTTGTGCGATTGGATGGGTGAAGACATCCATTAACGTTACATTTCTCATGGAAACCCCTCCTTCATATATTTTTAGAATCCTAACATAAATCGAGAAGAAACTCAATTCATCTGATACATTTCTTATACCCCTTATATGTTGTTTCATTCATCATATGCCGCCGGACCCCTAAGTGATTGTACAAACAAAAAAAGAGCAGCGTGAAAGCTGCTCTACAAAAATTCTTTGATATCGTATATCCGTCCGTTTTCCGGCTCGCCCGCGATCAGTGAGTGAATGACGCCGGCGATGTATTCAGGACTTCTGAGGTTTTTCGTTTCTTTCAGATTGCGGAACCGTTCGATGTCATGGAAATCTTCTTTTGACGAAGAACGGATGACAGCCTGCATGTCTGTATCCATCACTCCCGGCGAGAATGAGATCATGCGGACCGGCAGCTCTTCATCTTCCTGTTCAAACCCGAATGTTCTCGTAAACATATCAAGCCCCGCTTTTGAGCTGCAATATGCGCTCCAGCCTTTATAAGGATTTTTCGCCGCGCCCGATGTGATGTTGACAATTGTTTTGCTGCCGCTGAACGCTTCGAAACGCTTTGTGAACATTTGGCTGAGCAAAACGGGCGCCGTCAGATTAAGGGTGTAATGGCGGTTCAATTCTTCGGCGGAAGCCTCTTTCGCCCGCTTGATCGGTTCCACCATTCCGGCATTGTTGATCAGTGTGACGGCGGAGTACCCCTTCTCCTCTGCTTGATCAAGAATCGCCTCCATCTGCCGCCCGGTATCTGCGAGATCGGTTAAATCAACACTGTATTCTGTCAGTCCCTCGCGCTTTTCCCCGCTTATCGTTCTTGAAAGCGCGGCGACTTCGGCTCCTTCTTGAAGCGCCTGTTCCGTAAGCGCCCGGCCCAAGCCTTTTGACGCGCCTGTTATAAGAAAAAACTGCATGAAACTCCTCCTTTTTTTCTTATTTTACGGGCTGTCTTCCCGCAAACACAAGCGATCCGTTTACCGCCTTGCCTTTTCCTGCGCCGTGACTTTCGGGATCAGATAGATCATCGCCGCAATCCCGAGGAGGATCAAGACGGCATAAATAACAGGAAGCAGATAAGAAGTCTTTTTCTCTTCCGTTTCCATATCTGCCGAGGTATGCCGCACCGCCGGCTCGGCAAATGTGATACCCAGTTGTTTCGATTGCGCTTTGATCGTATTCGGCTCCGTGTCTGACGATGTAAACAGATTTGATATCAGTTTGTCATCCGGGTTTTCGGCCGGCTGATCAAACGTGATATCCTTCTGTTCTTTCGGAAGCGCCGTTTTTTCCTCGGAGTAGGCATCGTCGTGCAGGTAATCCGTACGAATTTCAATGTCCTTCTTTTCATATTCATTCGGCTTGACATCAGTATTGTCCTCATTCGCGGCTGCGGCATGCGGGAGAAAAAGGAGAAAGGAGAGAGCAAACAGCAAAACTCCTTTTTCCACGATTGTGTTACGCCTCATAAGACTGATCACTTTCCTCCGTTTTTTCCGCAAGCAGCCGAATGATGAGCGGAAGCGCCGCCGCAATCAGCGTAATGATCGCAAGAACCGTTATGCCCATCGCAAACAGATGGCCCGTTCCGTATTGGATATCGATATAGACTTTCGAAACCGGACTGTCAAAGGTGAAGTTCGGCATAATTAGGTCGATCAACGGCGCCACATAAAAGAGAATGAGCGCGGATGATGCGATCCATCCGGTAATTGAGCCGAAGACAAAGGCTGCCCGGATAAAAGCTGAACTCGCCGCAAGCAAGAGAATCGTAAAGACTGACCATTTAATCGTCTGATCATCCGGAAGCGAATAGATATTCAGACCGAACAGACTGATCATCAATCCGACCATAATGTTTAAAATCCCAAAGAGCGCGCCTTTGACAAGAAGCGGCGCCTGCTGATAATACGAGCTGAAATAGCCGATCAGAAGACTGCTGATCAGGACGATCACCAAAATGACGACCGGGGGAACATTCTGAACCCGGTCTTCCGGCACCTCTCCGCTGATTTTAAGCGGATTGGCGAGATAATCGTAAACATAGCCGTTTTCCTGTCCGTCAACGAGCGCGTTCCCTAAAATGCCGTACACGTCATTTCTGATCAATTTCGTGGAATTGACGTTTTTGCCCCAGTTGCTGTTCAGGGTGTCCGCTTTCTGCTGGACGTCATTTACGCTTTGCTGCATATTGTCGGTATAGCTGATGATGCCGGACTGGCGTTCTGACAGATGGCCCATCGTGTCAGACATTTGCAGGACTTCGCGGCCGACGGTATCCTGAGCGCCGAGCGCCATCGTTCCGGTTAATCCGTCTCCGCTGAACACGGCCGCTTCCTGCACAGCGCCTTCAGCCAGCTGATCGGATGCTTTCGCCGCGCTGTCTGAAATGCTGGCAAGCTCATTGAGCACTCCCGCTTGTTCATCTCTGATATACGAGCTGTAGTTATCCGAGAATTCGGTCATGCCTTTAATAAAATTGCTGATGTCTTCATCTGTCTGCATTTTATTGTTTTTCAGATTTTCCCAGCTTGCCGTTTCTTCCGGTTTGATGGCGAGAACGGTTTGGACTTCGCCTTGCTGGGCTTTCAGCACCCGGTTTTTCACATCAGGCAGCGAGCCCGCGTCAAGAGAGTGATAGAGTGTCGCCTCATACAGGGATAAATCATTATAGTAACTCATTAAATCGGATATCTTTTTTGTATTAATGTCAGCGGCAAATATCTGTTCAAGAGCAGATTTGCGGCCGCTATCCAATGACGGGTAGTTCAGAATGTTCTGTTCTGTTCTTACAATCATTCTGTAAACGGTATTGAAGTCTTGTTTTCTCGTTTCTTCCAATTCTTTCAGATTTTTCTTTAATTTATCTGCCCGTTTTTTGACGTCATCAATCTGGTCTTTAAGGCCCTGGATTTCTTCATCAAGAGCATCGAGACGTTTTTTCAGTTCTTCATTATGAGTCTGCTGTTTCTCTTCCAGCTCTTTTTCAATTTGCTGAATGCGTTCTGCGGCTTGGTTCAGCCTTTCTTTTGCCTCAGATATGTCCGTGCCGCCGTCCCCTTCAGAATCGTTTGGATCGTCCGCCGGCTCATCAGCAGGCGGAGTGACGTTTTCAGCGGCTGTCGCGGTCTGGACGGTTTTTGGCTCCTGATCGCCTGTGTTATCGGAAGCAGGCTGCTCTTCTTTTGTGCCGTCTTCCGTTTTTCCGTCTTCTCCGGGATTCGTTCCGTTATTCGGATCGGTATCGCCGGAGTTTTCACCGTCATCGCCTTGGCCCGGTTTTTCAGGGTCCGGACTTTCTTTTTCCGGTTCTTTTAATCCGTCAGAAATGTGATTGATTTCAGCAGAGATGCGTTTTAATTCTTCACGCTGATCGTCAAGGTCAATTTTCAGATCGCCGGGTTTTTCTTCTTCCGGTTTTTCTTCTTCATTCGGGTCATCCGAGCCGTCATCCCCCGGGTCCTTTTCCGGAACGGTTAATGCCGGCCGATCCCTTTTCATAAGGGTTTGAATGCTGTTCAATGTTTCAAATCTTGCTTGCGCTTTATATTGAGTCAAATAATTGTTCAGTAAATTGGATTGAATATCTGCCATCCCGTGTTCCTGCTCAGGAATCTGCGCTTCTCTCACCTGTTGGGCGGCCAAAAGAGACGATCCCGTCTGGTCAAGCTGTGTCTGCGCCCGATTTATGCCTGAAGACAGCCCGCTCATCATCGTGCTGAACTGGTTGGCGGCCTGCTGTGCTTTAATGGCGTTCAATCCGGTTGTGATTTGCTTTTGATTTTGTTCCTGCGCGGCCATCAGCAGTTTTTTCTGATTTTCTTGATATTGTTTGTAGCGCTCGACCGTGTCGGCAAAGTCTTTGAGCGTGGTTTTGGCTTCATCTGCCGAAGTCAGTTTTTCTTTTGCCGCGCCCTGCGCTTCATTCATTGATTTTTTCAGTTCGTCAATCAGGTCTTTTTGCCGTTTGATTTCACCTGCCAAGTCATTGGAGCTCGGCTTGTAAAAGTTGTACATGACGTTTTGAAACTCTGATTCTTTATTGACGATCTTGTCAAAATCGCCTCGGACATTGTTCACTTTTTGTGAGACGAAATTCCAATATAATGCTGACATTTTTTTATTCATTGATTTTTGGGCGTCTTCAAGCTCACGCTGCACTTTTTCTTTGTTGACGGCGTTCAGGTTGCTTTGAATATTGAATGTCAGCGTGGCTTTTTGCGGACGCTCCTTGTCATAGCTTAAGATGTCTTTTGAAAAATCGGATGGAATGTAAACGACGGCGTCATACTTCTTAGCCGCCAGACCGTTTTCAGCCGCGCTCCTGTTGACAACCGTCCATGAATAATCCGGACGGCCGCCGAGAGCGGCCGCTACTTCTTTGCCGAAATGGACGGATTCCTCTTCCTCATTTTCATCTGTTTGTAAGCCCATGTCTTCATTCACGACTGCGATTTGGCGGGTGGCGTTGATTTTTTGTTTTCCCGGGTCATCACCGATAAACCGGAAAAACAGCACCGGCAGCAGCAGAATGATGACGACCGCGGCTATTAATTTGATCAGGCTTTTTCGTTGTTCGGTCATCTGACGGCCTCCCTTTCCGCTGAACATAAAGGTATTTGGATTTTTTGCTCCTTCCCGTTTTCAACCAAATAGCCGAAGCCCGGCTGAATGTCCGGTTCCTGCCTTTGGTAAGGCAGCGGAATGACATTTTGTTCGGATTTTTTCACAAGCAGCATCGCGTGGCGGATCTGTTTCATTTCCGTCGTTAAGGAATCATAGCCTTTTGAGAATTCGCTGTGATTGCCCGCCGGGATAAAACTGAAGCCCACATGCGCGTAAGATTTCATAAACATCGCCAGCTTGTCCTGTATGGCGGTGTCGATCGTCTGCTGGAATCTTGTAATGCCGTCGGCCATTAACACGACGGGAGAGAAACTGAGTTTGTGCACATCGCCATTTTTGACGGCCTGCGCATACTGAGCTTCGCGCTCCGTGAAAATGGCTTCTGCCGTTTCGATCCACTGCCGGACGTCTTCTTTTGTGTCCAGATAGCTGACCTTTGTTTCCTGCGCATACTGCGACAGTCCGCGGTCAATCGAGTCAAACAGCCCGACCCGTTCCGTACCTTCACGCAGCAGGTGATTCAGCATCACTTTCAGGATATTTGTTTTTCCACGCTGTGTCTGGCCCAAAATAAGACAATGTTTATTTTTACCCAGATCAAAGTACACAGGGCTGACCTTTTCCTCATGAAGCCCGACAGGAATGCGGAACGGTTCTTGTTCCGGGCCGAGACGGAGTGAAAATTCGCCGGCCGTCAGCATATCCGGAAGCATCGGAATCGGGTCTGGACCGGCTGTTCCGGAGTGGCGCTCAGCTAAAGCTTTGACATCGGCTTTCAGCGACTGGAACATCTCGAGGTCATTTTCCGCTTCAGCCGGAAGAAACATTTGCGCGAAATACAGTTCTTCTTTTTGGATCATGACGCGGCCCGGGATCGGTTCGAGACTGAACGGCGGGCGCCCGTAAATGGAGTATCCTTCTGACTGATCCATTAAATAATGGACGACTTTCGTTTTTATGTTGTTTAACAGCGACTGGCGGACGGCGTTTACCCTCGTTGCGGTCAGCAGGAAGTAAATGCCTAAGCTTTGCCCGTCGCGTGAAATCTGGATAAATTCCGTTTCTAATTCATGCATTTCGTCTTTGACGATGTCAAAATTGTCAATTGTGATAAATATAAACGGCAGCTCTTCTTCACTGAGCGAATTGTACATTTTGATATGACTGACTTCTTTTTCTCTGAACAGCCGTTTCCGCCGCTCGATTTCTTCCTTGATGCGGATCATGAATTTTTCGATCTTTCTCATTTGATCCATTAAGAAATAGTCTGCGGTGTGCGGAAGCTTTGCCAATGGCAGAAGCGTGCCGTTTCCGAAGTCAAAGATGTACATATGAAGCTCTTCCGGCGTGTATCCTTCCGCGAAGTTCATCAGGAAGGTGATGGCAGCCACTGACTTGCCGTAGCCGGATGAGCCGAAAATGCCGATGTTGCCGTCATCCATCATCGTGTAAGCGAGAGGCGCCTGTCTTTGCTGATCAGGCTCATCAACGCAGGCGATGAAGAAGCGGTCTTTTTCCTGCGCGGGGTAAAGCGTGCGCGGGATACGTTCGGCAAGCGGCGGAAGCCACGGACTCGGCAGCTTTTCAATGCCCATTTCATTTTGAATCCGCTCGATTTCTTCGACTACGGCTTCTATTTCTGCCGGGGCGTCTTTTTTCGCCGCATCATCCGCATCCACCTCAGACAGCGGAATTAAGCCGGTATCGGTAACTATGGCAATGTCATCCTCGGTGCCGTATACATCTTCCATGTAAGGGGCGCCGCTCCAGGCAGACTGAAACTGCTCATACACTTCGTTATTTCCGACTTGCAAGTAGCCGCGTCCGGTGACCGTAATATTCGCCGCATCACTGTTTTTCAGGATTTCTTTACTGTCACTTGCATCCTGCACTTTCAGCGCGACTTTAAAGCGTGAGTTGCTCCATATTTGGTCGTCAATGATGCCGCCCGGCTTTTGCGTGGCGAGAATTAAATGCACACCAAGGCTCCGTCCGATGCGGGCCGCGCTGACAAGCTCCCTGATAAAGTCAGGCTCTTCGCTTTTCAGCTCGGCGAATTCATCTGAAATCAAAAACAGGTGCGGCATCGGAATATCCGTTTCTCCCTGTTTATACAGCTTTGTATAATCATTGATGTGATTGACGCGATATTGATCAAACAGCCGCTGCCGTTTTTTCAGCTCGCTCTTAATGGATGCAAGCGCCCTGATACTGAAGTTTCTGCTTCCTTCAATATTCGTGATCGTCCCGAGAAGGTGCGGCATCTTGCGGAACGGCTGCGCCATTCCTCCGCCCTTATAGTCAATCAGCAAAAACGCCGCTTCATGCGGGTGAAAGTGAACGGCCAATGACAGGATATACGTTTGCAGAAATTCACTTTTCCCGGAGCCGGTCGTTCCCGCCAGCAATCCGTGCGGCCCGTGCGCTTTTTCATGCAGGTTTAAATAGACGATGTCGTCTTTTCCTTTATAGCCGATCGGAACAGCCAGCGATTTTGCAGACTCACTTGTCTCCCACTTCTGCCTGATGCCGATTTCTTTTACTTCCTTCGCATGAAACAGCTCGAGAAATGAGACCGTTTCAGGAATGGAATTCGTCATTCCGACCTGATGGTGCAATGTCCGAAGCGTCCGGGAAAACCGCTCGTTGTTTGTCCGTTCATGCCTGTCCAGCTTAAACGGGATCTGCACCGCTTTTTTCTGTTGAATGAGAATGTCTCCCTCATCTTCATTAATGTAGCGGACGAGGGTGTGAATGTTTTCTGCCAGGCTTTCCTTCGTTTCCGCGGCGATGATTGCCGAGATGCCGAGATGCTCATGCCGGCCTTCGATGTATTCTAAAATGACGTGCTCTGCGATCAGCTGCTGATTTGTGATGACAAAGACAAAATGCGGCTGAAAGATCTTTTTTTCTTTATCCTCTTCCAAATCCCGCTCCCGCAGCAGCTCGTAAATGGACGATAACAATTGATCGCGGGTCTGTTCATTGTAAATAAATCCTTTCGCATACATATGAGGCAGCTGAAATTGCGGCAGCCACTTCATCCATTCCCATTCCTTATATTCGTCCTCATGAAAGATAAAGACAAATCGCAGGTCATGGTAGCTGTTGAAGAACGCGAGCTGGCCGATCAGCTGGTGAATTTCATTTTTGACGATCTGAGGTTTCCCGACAAGCCCCATCGGCCCTTCTTGTAAATCAACGGTCACGGGCGCATGGCGGATATCTTTATACACACGCTGCATGTGCTGCGACTGCTCCATCAAGTCATCCACATCACGGTTCGCCAGGTCTCCGCCGCTCATTGAAATCTCGTAGCTTGACGGGACCGTGCCCGTTCCGAGCCGAAGCATCAGAAAATCCCTGCTTTCCAGCGATTTCTCCCAAATGCGGCCGCTGATTTCAGAAGTTAAATATTTCATTTTTTCAAACGGGGGAAAATGATGCGTCAGCACTTGCAGCTGTTTTTCCGACAGCGTCTGAAGCTCTTTCCGTTTGCTTTCTAAATACTGCTTGTACACACGCTCCCGTTTTTCCTCCCGTTTTTTCCGCTGGTTTTTTTCACGGAAATACTGCACGGTGGACGTAATGAGAGTCATCATAAACATCGCCAAAGAGACAAGGATGAATATGCCCCTCGGCTGTATAATGGCGACAACCCCCATTACAATCAGCATGACCACAGGAGGCAGAATGACGAGCCACAGCCCCCGGTTATTCTGTTCGCTTTCCTGCGAGGGAAAGCTGAATGAAACGCGGTCTTCGGGAAGATCGTAGACCATGCGCGGCGTTCTACGATATTGCGGGTATTTCTTTTTCATTTCGGTGCTTGGTTTTACCGTTTTGGTTAAACCGGCTTGAAGCTTTTCGTGATGAATGATTTCTAAAAGGTCGTCCTCCGTCAGCCTCACACGCAGAAAATTCCACAGCAGCTCATCTCCCGTCCGGAGCCTTTCGGGAGCTTCTGCAAGCTTTCCGTTCACATAAACTTCCTGGCCATCAGGGACGACAGACCAGCATCCTCCCGACTTTCTCAGATAAAAAGCCCCTGTTTGAGCGGAGGACGGCTCTTTGTATATATCCGCTTCCTCTGTTTCTGATGAGAAAACGATCTCATCCTTCCCGCCGATAAAATACACGGAGGATTCTTCCTGGTCAGGGGTGAGCAGAAGCCGCATCGTCTCTTCTTCAATCCGGCAGGGCATTTCATTTCCTATTGTCAATTCGTCGGCACAGTTATTTCCCAGGAAAACATCATAACGATCTGTTTCTTTCCGATAAAGGGTTGCGGCGCTTTGCCGTAACGGAAGTGTGCCGACCGTGATTGTATCTTTCATATCCGGACCGATCGTAATCGGCTGAGAGGGCGGGAGTTCAGACAGCTGAACCTTTTGTACGTTCTCTCGGTAAAAGACCCATAACAGACTCATATGGCGAACCTCCTGACAGCCTGATCGTTACATGCGGCCATTTGATGTGTGCTGTTATTTTTTTTCATCTTTTTTCTCATCTTTCTTGTCGTTCTCTTTGTTATCTTTCGCTTTGTCTTGTTTGCTTTCATCCTGTCCGGCGGAAGCTTCGGCGGTGTCACTGTTTTCCTCCGCTTCTTTATGCTGTTCCTCCGCCTCTTTTTTCGCCTTCGCAAGCTCGCTTTCCACGGCGTCCAGTTCTTTCTGCTTTTCGTCGTCTTTCATACTGTCATCCGCTAATAATTGCTGTTTATATTTTGTAAGTCCGAGCCAGATGTACGGGTTGTACTCAAGATTGCGGCCGATTTTGATGGCTTCTTCATTTTCCCCTCTGCCGATATCAATCCAATAAAGGAAGTGCTTCGGGTCTGATTGCAGCGTGACCAGATTCCCGATGTTTTTCCGCTGTTCTTCCCTCAGATTTTCAACTGCCACATAAGAGGAAGCAAGCTCGTACTGCACAGATTCCGGGAGGCTTTCCGCATCGTATTTAGCGAGTGTGTCAATGACTTTGCTGTACTGCTGATTTAAAAAATAGCGGTTGCTTTCCGTAATTGCCTCTTGCTTCGGCTGGGCGAAAAACAGAACGTATAAGGAGTAAAGAAGTGCCGGCACAAGGAGGACTGCAAGCGCCAGACCGGCGTATCTTTGGATTTTCCATTTCTTTTTCGGCAGTTTTATGTATGTCTTGTCCCTTTCTTCGAGGGAATCAATTGCAGTTTGAATGGCTTCTTCCAGTTCTTCAATCGTCTCCGCCTCTAACACGCTTTTCACCTCAGGAGAGAAATGAAGCGTCTCCTTGTACTTCAAATATTCATCGAAGGTGTACGCCCCGTCAGCTGCAAGCGCCGCACAGGCTTTGAGCTCTTTTAACACCCTCTCTCTATCTTCCTCATAAGGCGGAAGGCTCTCCTTTACGCCGTAATGAAGAAAGTAAGGCGTCAGCGCTTTATCAAACACGATATTTTCAGGGGCGGCAATCAGATTGAGACGTTTCAGCTTATGCTGTTTCACGGCTTGGACGAGACGGTAAGCAAATTGCCACCTGCTTTTTTTATCTTTTCCTTTTATATAGCGGAAAGCCTGATAAGAAGAAGGAGGTTTGATTGTGATGGTTACTTCGTCTTCTGAAACTGAGACCTCTTTTTGAAAAAAAGGATCGGCATCTTTAATCACATTCGCTTCCAGCCCATCAAGAAGCTTGATTTTTTCCCGCTGGAAGGTGAACGTGAAGCCTGATTCGGTTTCTTCCCGGACGGCGTCTAATTCTGTTTCTAAATAAGATCTGTTATGACCTGTCATTCCACCATGTCCTTTCATAAAATTTCAAGGCGGTCTCCGTTCGTAATGCCGCAGTCAGATAGCTTTTGTTCTCCGGAAAAAACCGTTTCTTTATTGACCACTCTGATCCAATAGCCTTCACGCGGCGGAACGGATACATGCTGAGCCTGCCGGGCAATATCAATGACTTTTTTCACAGAATGGTAATCTGACAATCTGAGATCGAAGACGCTGCCGTTATAATGTGTTAAATCTATTGTAATATCGATATACATATTCATATCACCCTTACATAGAAAGAGCGCCGTCTTCTTGATTGAATCAGGCGCTCCGTTTCTTCATTCATCTTATTATCCGCGAATTTGGTTAGCGATATCTTGGTCGGTAGACTCAAGCGTATTTGCCGTTTGATCGAGCTGATGATTCACATCTTGAAGCAATTCAGACATTTTAATAAATGAAGGTTTCAGCTGCTCATATTGATCCGCGAATGCTTCACTTGAAGCACCTTCCCACATGCCTTTCAAATCAGAAATCATGCGGTTCAGGCGGTCAACCTGATTCATGACTTCCTGACTTTCAACGCCATATTGCTTAGCCATCGCTCTTAGCTCTTCGGGTGTGACACGAATTAATCCAGACATATTCCTTATACCCTCCTGTGTCATCAGCCTAAATATGGGCTAATTCACTTATTTTTTGAACGTCATTATTATAAAAACAACCAATCGGCACAGTCAAACAAATCTGTTTTAATTTTACAAAATGAGTCTTATGATATATTGGATTTTTCGTCATATTTACACATTTTGTAAATACAATAGTATGATTTTCTTATTATTTTCGTTTTCACTGAATGATCTTATTGTCCTAGTCTATTTCCCTGCAAAGATGCCTTTCAGTCTGAAAAGCAAGATGGTAAGATCAAGATATGAAGCTATGAAAAAGTAGGGATACAGATGACCAATCCAAAGGATCCATTTAAGTACAGTTTCGACAGGCTTGAAGATGTTGCCGACCATATCAGTGAAGTTCTTCAATGCCCCATTACAATAGAAGACGTTAATCATAAACTGCTTGCATACAGCACGCACAGCGATTGTACAGATCCGGCCCGGACGTCGACGATTATCGGGCGGAGGGTGCCGGAAAAAGTCATCAACAAACTGTGGAAAGACGGAACCATTCCGGCCCTTTTAAAAACGGACCAGCCGATCAAAGTGAAAGAAATTGACGAGGTGGGCCTAAGCAACCGCGTGGCGATTTCCATCTGGAAAAACAGTCAGGTTCTCGGATTTATTTGGGCGCTTGAGATCAAAAAAAAGCTCAATGACGAAGATCTGAAGACACTTCAGCTGGCCGCCAAAGCGGTGCGGAACAAGCTTTTGCACCTGCAGATCCGCAAAACGAAAATCGAAGAGCGGGGCCAGGAGTTTTTTTGGAAAATGCTGACCGGCCATATCTATCAGGAAGCCGAGATGGCCGAAGGGTTTCATAAGCTCGGAATGGCGCTGCCGTCCGTGTTCAGCGTCATGATCATCCGTTTACATGATGAGCTGACTGAAAAGACGGAACAGCAGCTGCAATATTTGCAGGAAACGACACAGCAGATTCATGTCATGCTGGCGACTGTTGATTCAAATGAATTAATCTTATTAGCCGCGCCGAAAACCGATCAGCCTTTTAAAGATTTAAAGCACTTCGCTCTTCATATTCAAAAACAGCTGAAGGAACGATATAAAATTGAGGATGCGTCGATTGCTTTCGGCGGTATTTACGAATCGATTTCTTACGTTTACCGATCCTATCAGGAAGCGCTTTCCGTATTAAAAGCGAAAGAGCGGTTTGTGAGAGAAACCAAACACCTTTTCAGCTTTTCTGAACTCGGCATTTATCAGTACCTTGATGTGTTGGATGAAAAACGCAAGCACAGCGGCTATATGAACTATTCCCTGTCAAAGCTTGAGCAGTATGACAGGGAGCACCAAGCCGATATGGTAAAAACGCTCGAACATTTTATTGATGCCGACAGCAACGTCAACACCGCCGCTAAAGCGCTTAACATCCATGTCAATACATTGAATTACAGGCTGAAAAGAATCAGCCAGATCGCAGAAATCGACTTAAAAAATGTGAATGAGAAGTTTACGATTTACCTTGATATCAAACTTCGCAGCATGGGTTCGTGAAATTTCACAAATCCGTGTTTTTTTATTTTCTGTTTCAAACAAAGAATTTTCGCAAAAATCGCGCTACACTTGAAGCATCACACAAACATTGGGGGAAACAGACATGATTATCGGGGTTCCAAAAGAAATCAAAAACAATGAAAATCGAGTGGCATTAACACCTGGAGGCGTTTCACAGCTTATCGGAAACGGCCATCGGGTTCTTGTGGAATCCGGAGCGGGACTCGGAAGCGGCTTTACAAATGAAGATTATGTATCAGCAGGGGCGGAAATTCTGGAGGACAGAAAGCAAGTATGGGATGCGGAAATGGTCATGAAGGTAAAAGAACCGCTGGCTGAAGAGTATGCGTATTTCCGTCAAGGTCTGGTCTTGTTCACTTATCTTCATTTAGCCGCAGAGCCGGAATTAGCTAAAGCGCTTACAGAAAAAGGCGTGACAGCTATCGCGTACGAAACGGTAACGGACGGACGTTCCCTTCCGCTGCTTACGCCGATGTCCGAAGTGGCCGGCAGAATGGCCGCGCAGATCGGGGCACAGTTTCTTGAAAAACCAAAGGGCGGAAAAGGAATTTTATTAGCCGGCGTACCGGGTGTATCCCGCGGAAAAGTCACGATCATCGGAGGGGGCGGTGTCGGAACAAATGCCGCGAAAATGGCTGTCGGACTCGGTGCCGATGTGACAATGATCGATTTGAACGCAGACCGCCTGCGTCAGCTTGATGATATTTTCGGGCATCAGATTAAAACATTGATGTCAAACCCTGTAAATATTGCAGATTCCGTCGCGGAAGCGGATCTTCTGATCTGCGCCGTGCTCATCCCGGGAGCCAAAGCGCCGACTCTCGTTACGGAAGAAATGGTTAAACAAATGAAACCGGGTTCCGTCATTGTTGATGTTGCCATCGATCAGGGCGGCATTGTGGAAACCGTCGATCATATTACAACCCACGATAATCCGACTTACGAAAAACACGGCGTCGTTCACTACGCTGTCGCCAATATGCCGGGCGCCGTACCGCGTACGTCTACGCTCGCATTAACGAATGTAACCGTTCCTTACGCGCTGCAAATCGCCAATAAAGGCGCGGCACAAGCCATTGCAGACAGCCCTGCGCTTAAAGCGGGCTTAAATACGGCTAACGGACATGTCACGTATGAAGCGGTAGCCAGAGACTTAGGCTATGACTACGTGCCTGCTGAAAAAGCAATGCAAGGTTCGGCTGCAAAAGCTTAATAGAGATGAAGAGGACAGCCTGATCAGCGGGCTGTCTTTTTTTCTTTCTCACAAAAGGAAAAACGGCCCCCTGTCTCGAATATCAATTCATATCCCGGAAGAAAAAGGAGGATTCATATGGCTGTTCAGCACTATGGTGTATTAAAAGGCACTGTGTTAGATATGAAAAGGGAAACAGATGATGATTCTCCGCATTTTCAAGTCGAGGTGCTAGGCGAGCCTGATACGCGCTATCGCTGTGCGATCAATGTCATGTCAAGTTCAAAAGAATCAGAGGTTCTGTATGCGGCACGCGATCATTTTGACGCAAGCGCGATCACCCTGCTGCCGAACATTCCGTATGGATATACCCCAATTGATGAAACCAGCCGTGAGCTGGCGCTGGATTATGTCCGCGGCGGATTGTTTGATCCCCGGAACATGGTGCCCCTCCCGCATGAAGTCACCGGTCCGGATAATGACTTAAATGACTTTATTGAGACGTACATGCAAAAAGCCAAATCAGAAAAAGCCACCGTCTATATTTACGGCTCTAAATTTGGGCCGGAGCCGGGCGCTGATAAGATTTTCGGGTTCAAGCCGACAAACGGCATGCATAATATTCATATGAATCAGGGAAACCCAATTGATACACGCTGGAAGAAGGATAACGGAACGTGGCACGACGGCGGTATTTTAATCCAGTTTGCAGACCAGTGGGCCGCGGTCTTTTTGGCTTTTCTGTCTCAGTCATGGTGCACGGATGAAGAAGGCCACCCTTATACATTTTGTGATCATACACAGCTTAACGGCTGATGTCCGCATAAAAAGCCTGCCGAGATAAGGGACTGACCCCTGTTTTTGAGACAGGGATCAAAACACCTTCATACAGCCAATTGCCGATATTGTATCGGCGATTGGCTGTTTAGTTTCGTTTGAATACGAATATTGTTATAATAATGAATGTATTCTATGGCAGTGCGTTCTACGATGGTCGTCGTAGTTCGATCAATGCTGTTAAGATAGAACGTTTCAGACTTTAGTGAGGAATGAAACGATTCGATGGAGGCATTATCAGCGGGCGTCCCTTTGCGGGACATGCTCATGGTAATGCCTTTTGTTTTAACAGCTTTCTGATACTCATAAGATGTATAAACAGAACCTTGGTCACTATGTAACACGCAGTTCTCTGGCAGTGCGGGCAGCTGATCAAGTGTGTGTAAGACAAAGTCTGTGTCCTGTCTATCGCCAATTGTAAAAGCAATCACTTCTCCATTGTATAAATCCAATATACTGGAAAGATACAATTGTTTCTGCCCATAAGGCAAATATGTGATATCCGTTACTAGCTTTTCCAGAGGGCGTTCAGACTGAAAGTTTCGATCCAATATATTCTCGGCCACGGCATATGGCTGCCCATCTTTCTTGCGCTTTTTCACCTTAACCCGGCATTGCCACTGATTCTTCTGCATAATGCGCTGAACCGTTTTATGATTCACACGCATTCCCTTTTTTAATATGGCTGTGATTTTCCGATAGCCATATCGAAACTTGTGTTCTCGGCACAACGTGCCGATTTGTTTTTCTAAATGGTATTTAGGGTTATCTTTCATCAGATTCTTCTTCCAACGATAATAAGATGCTCGTGAGATACCTAAATGAATACAGATATCCTGTATGGTCATTGTGCCGCGCAATGCTTCTACAAGCTCGACTGGCGTTTCGCTATCAGCTTCCTTTCCAATTCGTTGCACTTTTTTAAAACTTCATTCTGTTGTCTCAGATAACGATTTTCTGCCTGCAGTTTCTCTAATTCGGAAGAATACTCCGGGCCTTTTCCGTAAGTGTATTGCTTTCCGACAGGCTGTTCGAATCGATGTGTATCCCCAGTCTTATGCCATCTAACCCATGTCTGAACCTGTGTCTTATTCTTAATATTCAATTCCTGCATGATCTCTTTCATAGGCACGCCTGCCAATCTCATTTCTACAGCCTTCTGTTTCACTTCAACCGGATAACTCACTCTTGTCCCCATAGAAAAAACACCTCCAAGTCTAATTTCGGCTAACAATCATCCGTTTTCAAACTTGAAGGTGTTTTTTGTTTGTCTCATCTTATGGGGTCAGTCCCATAACGGCAGGCTTTTCTTATTACATTTTAGCGGCTTCGGCCCGCTTCAGGCTTTCCGGCCTCATATCACGCCAGTTTGTTTCAATATATTCGAGACAAACGGGGCGGGTTTCATTCGTCAGGCGGGTTTCCCAGCCGTCCGGCACATCCAGATAGGCCGGCCACAGTGAGTACTGGCCTTCAGCATTGACGAGCACATGGTATGAACCGTCTTCCCGTTCAAATGGATTTGTCATATCATCTCTTTCCTTTCTTTACCGGACTGTACGCCGTCCGTTTAATTTCTCTGCCAGAATCGCGCCGATGTCGGCAAGCGGGCCCGGCTGGCACATATCTTTATGGCGGCAGTCTAGGTCATACCGCTCGATTTTCCCCGTAATATACGGTTTCCAAGTATCCGGCTCAATCGGGTCAAACCACTCCGGAATAATCGTGGATCTGAAGAACAGCACATCTCCGTGGAACGGCTTCGGCTTGTATGTTCCTAACAGCCCGACAGAATTAACGTACGTGTCTTTCAGATTCATCATCACTGACTCGTCCAGGCTGGCTAATGCGCTCCCCTCACGGCGGAGAATGGTCAGCGCGGTGTCAAAATCAAGCGGCTGATCCCCGAGGCTGTCCGGGTCGTACCCTCCCAGGGCAAGCAGCGCAATGACGGCTTCCTCGTCATCAGGCGCATTTTTTATCGGCAGAAAATGATTCGGATACGCGTCAAGCATCACCAAAAGCGAAACCTCTTCGCCCCGGCTCTGTAATTGTGTCGCCATGGCCTGAATGACATTCCCTCCGAGAGACCAGCCGAGCAGACGGTACGGCCCTTTCGGCTGCACGGTGCGGATTTTTTCAATATAATCCGCCGCCATGTCATCTAAGCTTTGCGGAAGCGGTTCTTTTTTTCCGATGCCTCTCGCCTGTAAGCCGTATATCGGATAATCAGCCTCTAAAGAAGACATCAGCCCGGCATAACACCAGCTGAGACCGCCGGCCGGATGGACACAGAACAACGGTGTTTCTTCTCCTGCCGTTCTGAGCGGAAGAAGAACATCAAGCGCGCTTGTGCCCGTTCCTGACTCAAGTCTTTCAGCAAGGCTTGCCACCGTAGGAGCTTCAAATAATGTTCCGATACTGAGCTCGGCTCCCATCGCTTCCCGAATACGGCTCATTAAATGAACCGCAAGCAAAGAATGGCCGCCTAAATCAAAAAATCTGTCATCAATACCGACACGCGGCAGATGAAGCACCTCTGCGAACAGCTCACACAGCATTTCTTCCTGCGGCGTTCTCGGTCCCCGGCCGGTGACCTCCGTTTGGAAGTCAGGCGCAGGGAGCGCTTTTCGGTCAAGCTTTCCATTCGGTGTCAGCGGCAGTTCATTCATTTGGACAAAAGCTGACGGAATCATGTAATCCGGCAGGCTTTCTTCGGCAAACCGGCGCACGTCCCCAGTGTCCAAGGTGCTGCCGGCAGATCGGACAAGGTAGGCGGCCAGCCGTTTATCTCCCGGCCGGTCTTCACGGACGACTGCGGCGGCATCCTCGACATCCGGATGTTTGACGAGAACCGCTTCGATTTCTCCCAATTCAATCCGGAAGCCGCGGATTTTAATCTGGTGGTCCGCCCTGCCCATATAATCAAGAGAACCGTCCGTCCGCAGACGGGCTAAATCCCCCGTCCGGTACATTCTCGTTCCCGGCGGGCCGTACGGATCAGCCACAAAGCGTTCGGCGGTCAGGCTTTGCCGCCCTAAGTAGCCTCGTGCCACGCCCCCTCCGGCAACATACATTTCACCCGTTATGCCCGGAGGCACAGGCTCCAGCCGGTCATCAAGCACATATACGTTCAGATCAGGAATGCCGCAGCCGATGAGGCTGTTTGCTCTCAGTTCGGCAATGTTTTTGTCTAATTCAAGGTAACTGACGTGTACCGTCGTTTCCGTAATGCCGTACATATTCACGAGCACCGGCTGATTGTCCGCGTGGCGGCTGTACCAATCCTCAAGCCGGCTCAGCTCAAGCGCCTCGCCGCCGAAGATGATATATCTGAGTGCGAGCTGACGCCCCAGCTCTTTGTGTTCTTTTTCCGCATGCATCAGCTGGTAAAACGCTGACGGCGTTTGGTTAAGTACGGTCACTCGCTCTTTCACGAGGAGATGCAGAAACGCTTCCGGCGATCTGCTGATGTCATGCGGCACGACGACGAGACGTCCGCCGTGAAGCAGCGGCCCCCATATTTCCCAGACAGAGAAATCGAAAGCGTAGGAGTGAAACATCGTCCATACATCATCAGAATTAAAGTGATACCAATGCCGCGTCGACTCAAACAGCCGAATAACATTGCTGTGCGGAATGATGACACCTTTCGGCACACCTGTTGATCCCGACGTGTAAATGACATAGGCCGGGTGAAGCGGTGACAGCGGACGAATCCGGTCGGCATTCTCAGGGTTCGTGACGGCATATTGCCGAAGTGTTTCCTTATTCTGCGGATCATCCAGGATGAAGGCCGGCATGCCGCTTTCGATAGAGAGCTTACTTGCGCCTTCACGGTTGGTGAGCATAAATACAGGCTTGGCATCATGTAACATAAAAGCAATGCGGTCCGCGGGATAATCAGGATCAAGCGGCAAATACGCTGCCCCCGTCTTCAGGACGGCTAACAGCCCGACAATCATATCTAAAGAACGCGGCAGCGCCAGTGCGACAAACTGCTCCGGGCCGACGCCGCGGGCAATCATCATGTGGGCGAGCTGATTGGCTCTTTCATTCAGCTCTTGATAAGTGAGCCCGCTCTCTTCAAATACTGCCGCCGTTTCATCCGCTTTTGCGGCGGCCTGTATTTCAAACAATTCAGGCAGTGTCTGCCGAGGCTGAATATGCTGTTTTGCCCGTTTAACCGGCAAAAGCTTCCGGCGCTCTTCATCAGAAAGAATGGTTAAGCTTCCGATCGGTTTATCCGGATGTGATGCGGCATCTTCGAGCAGAAGAAGCAGGCGTCCGGCAAGTGCTTCAGCCGTTTCTTTTCTGAATAAGTCCGTACTGAATTCCAGCAGACCTTCAATACCGGCAGGCGTACCGTCGTCATGGCGCTGTTCAGCCAATTCCAGCGTCAAATCAAATTTGGACGATCCGACACTGCTGATTTGCAGGCTTGTTTCCATATCAGGAAGACTGAGTACAGGATCAGGCGTATTTTGGAATGCGAGCATCACTTGGAACAGCGGATGTCTTGACCGGGAACGAACCGGATTCAATTCTTCCACGAGACGTTCAAACGGCACGTCCTGATGTTCATATGCTGCGAGATTCATTCCCCTGACCCTTTCAAGGAGCTCACAAAAGCTCGGATCGCCAGAGGTATCGGTTCTCAGTACGAGTGTATTAATGAACATACCCACAAGGTCTCCCAATGCGTCATCACTGCGGCCGGCTATCGGACTGCCGATCGGAATATCGGTCCCTGCACCGAGCCGGGTCAGTAACGCGGAAAGCCCTGATTGAAGCACCATAAACAGGCTTACGCGCTGATTTCTGGCAAGTGAGAGAAGACGGGCATGAAGCTCTTGGCCGATGTTGACCGGAATGACGCCGCCCCTGTAGCTTGATTCAGCGGGACGCGGAAAATCAGACGGCAGCTCCAGCTGATCCGGTACATTTTCAAGCGTTTTCTTCCAGAAATCCAGCTGGCGCGCAATTAAGCTCTCAGAATCAGACGCGCTGCCTAAAAGCTGCTGCTGCCAAAGCGCATAATCCGCATATTGAACCGCCAGCGGCGCCCATTCTGCTTTTTTACCTGTTTGCCGGGCGATATAGGCTATGGATAAGTCACGCATGAGCGGATTCAAGGACCAGCCGTCACCTGCGATGTGATGCAGGAGAATCATCAGCGTATACTTGCCGTCACCAAGATCAAACAGCTCAGCCCGGACGGCCGGCTCTTTAGCGAGATCAAACCGATATCGTGCCGCAGCGGCAAGCATGTCTTGGAGCTCGTTTTTGTCCGCACGTGTCACTGTAAACACAGGGCGGGCTTCTTCAGCAGATAAAATGAGCTGATGAGATGATCCCTTATTTTCCGGAAAAACGGTGCGCAAGCTTTCATGACGGCTGACAACATCGTAAAAGGCGTGTTTCAGCGCTGATTGGTCAAGCTTGCCTGACATGCGGACAATCACCGGAATGTTGTAAGTCGGGCTTGGCCCTTCAAGACAGTAGAGAAACCAAAGACGCAGCTGCGCAAATGACAGCGGGATGTGCTCCGGCCGGTCAAACGGCTTGAGCTTAGGCCGCGCACTCTTTGCGGTGTCAAGCTGTGCGGCGAGCCCGGCAACGGTCGGCGTATCAAACAGACGGCCGATGCCAAGCTCTGCGCCCATCGTCTCCCGGACCCGGCTCATCAGGCGTCCGGCTAAGAGCGAATGTCCGCCCAATTCAAAGAACCCGTCATCAATTCCGACCCGCGCGAGACCGAGAACCTCGGCAAACAGATCGCATAATATTTCCTCCTGCGGCGTCCGCGGCCCTCTGTCAGACAGGACAGCGGAAAAATCAGGTGCAGGCAGAGCGCTGCGATCGAGCTTCTTATTCGGCGTCAGCGGCAATTCTTTCAGCTGTACAAACGCGCCCGGCACCATATAATCCGGCAGGCTTTCGGCCATATATGCACGAAGTCCGCCGACATCAAGGGGCTGATCCGCAACAGCGTAAGCCGCCAGCCGCTTATCTCCCGGCTGGTCTTCACGGACAATGACGGCGGCCTGCGAAATACCCGGATATTTCGACAGCACTGACTCAATTTCTCCTAATTCTATCCGGAACCCGCGGATTTTAATTTGGTGATCGGCTCTGCTGATATAATCAAGCGAGCCGTCCTCACGCCAGCGCACGAGATCTCCCGTCCGATACATCCTCGCGCCCTCGGGGCCGTACGGATCGGCAATGAATCTTTCAGCTGTTAAATCAGGACGGTTATAATAACCTCTGGCAAGCCCCTCGCCCGCGATATAAAGCTCGCCCGCGATTCCCGGCGGGACGGGCTGCAATGCGGCGTCCAGCACATATACCCGCGTGTTCCAAATCGGCGTTCCGATCGGAGGCGCCCCCGTATGGTCTTTTGCAAGCGGCTGTGCGGCCGACCAGATTGTTGTTTCAGTCGGCCCGTACAGATTCGTCACCGTACAGCCTGATTCAAGCAGAGCATGCATAAGCGCGTTCGGAAGCGCCTCACCTCCGACAAGCACCCGCAGCGCCCGGAGAGAATCCGGTTCATTGGTGACTAATGAATGCCACAATGTCGGCGTTGCCTGCATGATTGAAATACCGTATGAGTGAATCATGTGCGCAAGCGCCCGCGGTTCCTGAATCGTCTCTTTACGTGCGATGACGCACCCCGCCCCGCTGATGAGCGGAAGGAAGAGCTCTAGTCCGGAAATATCAAACGCCGCAGTCGTAACGGCAAGCAGGCGGTCTTGTTCGCCGAGCGGGAACATTTCCCGCATGGATAAGAGGAAATTGCTTACGCTTTTTAATGTGACGACTACGCCTTTCGGTTTGCCCGTTGAGCCCGATGTATAAATGATATAAGCGGGGTGCAAAGGCGAACATTCCGCCTGAGCGGGACAGTCAGCATTTTGAGCGGCAACGGTTTTTACCGTATCCGGGTCATCGAGAATGATCCTTTTTGCATCACTGTCTTCCGGCATGCGGCCGGATAAGTCCATCGTTGTAATCAGGCATGCAGGCTGTGCATCTTTGAGCATGTATGTGATCCGCTCAGAAGGAAAATCAGGATCAAGCGGCAGGTATGCGGCTCCCGTTTTCAAAACGGCCAGCATGCTCACGGCCAACTCCTGTGACCGCGGAAGCAGCAAAGCGGCAAATTGTTCCGGTCCAAGCCCCTTTTCCTTTAGCATGCCGGCAAGCTGGTTCGCGCGCTTGTTCAATTCGGCATAGCTGAGCTCTTCGTTTTCGGTGATGATTGCCGGCCGGTCCGGTGTTTTTACGGCCTGTTCGTAAAACAGCTCCGGCAGACTTTTCTGCTTCCCGGCCTTGCGCGTGTCATTCCAGCTTTCCAGTACGCAGAGACGTTCACTTTCAGGCAGAAGGTTGAGTGTGCCGATTTTTTGTGTCTGGTCTTTCACAGCGGATTCCAGCAGAAGCAGGAATCGTTTTTGATGGTTTTCAATATCTTCGGCGCTGTACACTTCCGGATTCGCATCAAAGTCCACACGCATTCCGCTTCCGTCCGCTCTGTCGTAAACGTTAATTGACAAATCATCAACGGGCCCGGCTGATAAGTTATGGACGGTGCCTGGCGCTCCGGCGAAATCAAGCGCGTAGTCAAACGGCATCACATTGACTTGCGGGCCGAACAGCCTGCGATTTTCTCCGAGCAATTTAAGGTCGCGGCGCATGTCTTCATGGCGGTATTTCTGATGGCGCCGAATGTTTCGGATTTCTTTTGCCACTTGGCTGACGGCCTCATGAAAATTCATATCCGGTCGGAGAGAAAGCCGCAAAGGCAGAAGATTCATGACCATACTCGGAATATTCAGTGAAATCGAGCCGATCCGCCCCATCATCGGTAAACCGAGCACGATATCCCCCGCGTTTGTCATCCGGTGGACATATACCGCCGCTGCGGCTGTAACGGCTTCATGCCAGTTCGGAATCGCTTTTACATGCTGTAAAGCCGTTTCAGAAAGATAAGCCGTGCTTCTCCGAAAGCTTGTTGACGTTCTCGGCGCTCTTTCTGCCAAACTGACGACATCAGGTTCATCCGCAAATTTCTCCATCCAAAACTCCCGATCTTTCAGGAATTGATCAGACGCGCGGTATTCTTGTTCTTCTTTTACCAGCTCCTCCAAAGAGCCGAAGGAGCGCCCGTTATCCGGACGTCCTTCCCGTATTGCGGTGTACATTTGCGCCGTACGCCGTGCCAGCAGTGAAAAACCGTAGCCGTCTATCGCAATGTGGTGAATGCGCTGATACCAGAAAAAGCGTTCCGGTCCCGCCTGAAATAAAATGTCGCGGAACAAAGGCCCGGCCGCCATATCAACGGGCTCAGCCAAATCTGTCTGCATGAGTCTGAGTGCGGCCTGCTTCGGATCAGCTTCTGAACTCACATCTATGACATCGATCGCAGCCTCAAATGGAGGATTGATGATCTGCTTCGGCCCGTCTGCTCCCTCTTCGAAGCGGGCGTGTAATGACGCAGCTTCCGTCAGCACGCGTTCGAGAGCGGTTTTAAATATGTTCACATCGATCGCGCCGTTTATCTCAACGTACTCGCCTGTATTGTAAATCGGATTATCAGGATCAAGCTGCTGCGCAAACCAGATACCGGCCTGTGCGCCTGTCAGAGGCAGCTGTTGTGTATCATGCATTCTATTCTCTCCCTTTATAAATAATCTGCGTTCGGCAAGACTTTTTGAGATCGGGAAGAAAGAAGTCTCCACCACTCTTCAAGCGTCGGGTTCTCCGCCAGTTCAACAAACGTCACTTCAGCTCCGTCACGGCGCCATTGTTCGACAAGGCTCATGATTCTGACGGAATCAAGGCCTCTGTCCAGCAGGTCTTCATGATCCGGAATATCAGACGGTGATTCTTGAAGAATCGCCGCAATTTGTTCCCGCACCCGGTCTTTTGTCAATACGGCGGAAGTCTTCCCTTCTCCTTCAGAAACCGGCGCGCCGCCCAGCAGCTCCAGCACTTCGTTTGTCAAAGCCGTGTAAGCGCAGCGCTGAGACGCATATTCGATGGCCATCTTATGTTTTTCTGAAGAAAAATCAGCAACGGCGTCTCCGATAAAGAAGCTTTGGATATCATCCATAAATGCTTCACAGGCTGTGACGAGACAGCCGATGTGTGCATAAATTCCCGTAATCATGAGCTGGTCTCTGCCGCTTTCACGCATGATGTCAAGGAGATTCGTCCGTTTAAACGCGCTGTATCTCCACTTTGTGAGGACAATGTCCTGATCATCCGGGGCAAGCTCCGGAATGACCTTTTCTTCATAAGGCCCGCTTTTCAGCCCCGGCCCCCAAAAATCCGTCAGCAGCGCGCGGTCCGCCGGGTCTTGGCTGCCCGGCTGCGCGGTATACACCACCGGAATGCCGAGTGCTTTGCATTGTTCTTTTATTTTTTTGATATTCTGAGCCGCCTCCGTGATCGGAGCCTCACCTTTCGCAAAAGCATCGACGAAATAATTCTGCATGTCATGAATCAGAAGCACCGCTCGTTTCGGATTCAGCGTCCACGATACTTTATTTTCAGGCATATCTGACGCTGTCGGCAGCGCATATGCGGGAATAGACGGTATAGCCAATGTAAACACTTCCTTTTTTTAAGATTGTTTGATTTCAGCCGGCTTTACTTTTTGGGCGATCGTTTCGCGAAGATCCTTTTTACTGACCTTGCCGACGCCGGTTTTCGGGAAAGAAGCGATAAATTCAATCCGGTCGGGGATTTTATATGCCGCCAATCCGCGCTCACGTAAAAATGCTTTCAGCTCTCCCGGTTTCGGGGCTTCTCCTTTCGGAATGACGAACACACAGGACCGCTCCCCAAGGAAATCATCCGGCATTGAAACCATGGCCGCATCATGAACGGCAGGATGGGCCAGAAGGTGATTTTCCACCTCCTCAGCGGCAATCTTTTCGCCGCCCCGATTGATTTGATCTTTCGCACGTCCTTCGACGATGATATAGCCGTCCGCCGTCAGTTTGACGATATCGCCGGTCTGATAAAATCCGTCGGCTGTGAATGATCTTTCATTATGTTCAGGCGCTTTATAATATCCGCGAATCGTGTAAGGGCCGCGTGTAAACAAATGTCCCGCTTCACCGGGGGCGACATCCCGCCCGTCATCGTCTAAAACCCTGACCTCATCAAAAGGTGACATCGGTCTGCCTTGCGTATTGACAATGATCTCTTCAGGATCATCCAGTCTCGTATAATTCACCAATCCTTCCGCCATTCCGAAAACCTGCTGTAGGATGCATCCGAAAGCGCTCTTTACGCGGCGGGCGGCCTCAGCACTGAATTTGGCGCCTCCCACCTGCAGCACTTGAAGGCTTGATAAATCATCACTTCGTGAACCGGATGCGTCCATCCACACCATCGCAAGCGGCGGGACGAGCGCTGTAATCGTGACACGTTCTTTTTCAATTAACGGGAAGCAGTCATCCGGACTCGGCGTCGGTGACAGAACAACCCGGCCTCCGGCATATAAAGTTCCCAGCACACCGGGCGAGCTGAGCGGATAATTATGCGCTGTCGGCAGAGCGGCCAAATAAACGCTGTGATGATCCAAGCCGCATATTTCCGCGCTGAGGCGCAAACTGTATATGTAATCGTCGTGTGTTCGCGGAATCAGCTTGGACAGCCCCGTACTGCCTCCTGAAAGCTGTAAAAAGGCGACTTCCGCCGGGCTTACCTCTTCCAGCTGAACAGGCTCTCTATGCAGGCTGCTCAGTTCCTGAAACTCTTCAGCTTCGCCGGCCACAATGACATGCGCCAAATCCGGAAGTTTGTCTTTCACCTGTCTGGCCAGCGCCCTGTAATCAAAACCTGAATGCGTATCAGGAATGATGTATGCTTTCGCCTCTGCAAACTCGCAGAAATACGTAATCTCACTGCTTCTATGAGAAGGCAGCGCGAAAACGGGCAGTGCTCCGAGACGGAACAGCGCGAAAATCACTTCAAAAAACTCAGCGATATTCGGCAGCTGCACGACAACGCGGTCTTCCTTTTGAATTCCGAGCTTATGCAGCCCCGCCGCTAAACGATCGGCCCTTTCATCTAATTCTTTGTAGGTCCAATGTACATCTTTACACGTCACGGCAGTTTGATTTCCGTATAAAGCCGCACGCTCTTTCAGCATTCCTCCGAACGTCTCACCCTTCCAGCAGCCGTCTTTTCGGTATTTGTCAGCCCATTCTTCCGGCCATGGCGTAAATCCAGTCAGCACGATCCGTTCCCTCCTTTTTTACAACTCATCTTGGTAAAGCCCCATCGCCCGGAGCATAGTGCGGAATTTCGCCGATGTCTCGTCCAATTCATCCTGCGGCTTTGATCCGGCGACAATCCCGGCACCCGCAAAGAGCCGGAGAGACCTTGTTTCCGCTTCGGCGCAGCGGAGTGCGATAATCCATTCTCCGTCGCCTTCAGCATCACACCAGCCCGCCATTCCCGTGTAGAAATTGCGGTCAAACGGTTCAATATCCTGAATCGCTTCTCTCGCCGCATCCGTCGGCGTTCCGCATACCGCGGGCGTCGGATGCAGGGCGATGGCCAGCTCAAGTGATGTCGTTGACGGATCACGCAGCTCTCCCTTTACCTCGGTGGACAGGTGCCACATCGCCTCAGTTTTAATGAGTGACGGTTTTTCCGGCACATCAAGCACACGGCAGAACGGTTTTAGGGCGGCGGCCACGGCGGCCACGACTACGGCATGTTCATGCAGATCTTTTGCTGATTGCAGCAGTTCTTCCGCTCTTCTCTGATCCTCGGCGGGATCTGTGCTGCGAGGTCTGGAACCTGCCAGCGGATTGGACAGAATCGATGTTCCGTTTTTGGACAGCAGCAGTTCAGGACTTGCGCCGAAAAGCGTTTTTCTTGTTTCTGACGTTCCCGTCACATCCGCAGCGAATGTATAGCCGCGCGGGTTGTGCTGCGCCAAATGCTTGACGGCCTGAGGAATGTCGATATCCTTTTCAGCGGTCAGATGAAGCGTCCTTGACAGCACGATTTTGCTG
The DNA here is from genome assembly GCF_051034795.1 of Bacillus sp. jun7. Taxonomy (NCBI): domain Bacteria; kingdom Bacillati; phylum Bacillota; class Bacilli; order Caryophanales; family Bacillaceae; genus Bacillus; species Bacillus sp. jun7. The sequence goes on along the minus strand of NZ_CP093219.1, from coordinate 3,267,446 downwards.
AGCGGACCGTCCGTAATGTTGAATACGCCTTGTTCCACACCGCTCATAAAGCCCTCAGGCTCCGGAACGGGGCGGATGTCATATGTATTGGATTGCGGCTTTTCTGCGGAAGATTCCGCAAACGAAAGCGGGCCTGCCGTATGGACATTCTTCGGTACAAAAAGCCGGGAAGCTTTTCTGCCGTCAAAAGGAATGGCGCCGGCCGCAATCGGATGTTTGATGCCGGCTTGCTTTGCCTCAAGAAGCGTCTGTCTCACACGTTCAGGCAGTGAGTCCAGCTGGTTCTCCGCGTCTGCATCCGGCACTTTTGCAAACACACCTTCTGCAAGGAGCGTACTTTTCGGGGAAGCTAAAAAGAACGCCCCGGGCTTGTAAGCGTCCAGCACCTCTTTTGCAGACACTTCCGTCAATACATGTTGATTTGTCATGATTATCCCTCCTTCTCGTTACATCAAACGCCTAAAGTAGCGCCGCCATCCACGCATAAATCATGCATCGTGATATGGCTTGCCTGTTCAGAGGCCAGAAACAAAACGGCATTTGCAATATCAGAAGGCTTTGCCAGCTTTTGAAGCGGAATTCCCGTTTTATATGTATCAAGCGAACCTCTGATAACGTCCTGTGCTCCGTTTTCATCCCGCCACAGCGCACGCTGCATGTCGGTTTCCGTTGAACCGGGAGATACGATGTTGCAGCGGATATGATAGGCCGCAAGCTCCAGTCCGAGGCATTTCGTAAACATGGCGGTAGCCGCTTTTGACGCCGCATAAGCCGCCATGGAAGCACGCGGAACGCCGGCTGCATTCGAACCGACCGTAACGATGGCGCCTTTTTGACGCTCAATCATGTACCGGCTTACAGCCCGCGATACATGAAATACGCCGGTCGTATTAACAGAAAATGTTTGATCCCAATCTTCATCACTAAGGGATTGCACCGGACCCGGCCGCAGCACGCCCGCAACGTTCGCCAATATTTCAATAGGCCCCATGTCGCGTTCAACGGCGGCGATGATATCATTGACAGCCGCACTGTCAGATACATCTGCGGCAAACCCCTGCGCCTGCACGCCTTTTTGCCGGAGTCTGTCAGTAAGCCCGGGAAGCAGGTCTTCATTTGTATCTATAGCTGCCACATTTACGCCTTGTTCAGCAAGGGCAAGCGCTGTTGCTTCCCCGATGCCTTGAGCGGCGCCGGTGACAACGGCTGTTTTCCCTTTCATTCCCAATGCGTCCATATTATCATTCCCTTTCTATATTGATAATGATTATCATTATCAATTATGATTCAAGACAATCATATCCAAATCAAAACACGCAGTCAATTAGAAAATTAGAATCAGCCGCATTTAGTTCGAAGGGCCTGTTTTTTCTCATGCGGGAGAATACGGGGTATGCGGCCCTCCCGGATTCAGGCAGAAACGCAGGGCTCTGCTGATTAAAACGGGCAGGACAGAAATATGGCCCTCTCCTTCAAACTCGCTGTATTCAGCGCGGACTCCATCATCTTCAAACCCGGATAATAAAGAGTACAGCGCCTCTGCGTGCTGCGGGATTCTGCTTTTATGTGTTTTTTCAATTTCTCCCGCAGCCAGCAATACGCTGACTTGAAGATTTTCCGCAGAGAGCCGGTCTGACAAACGTTCCGCGTTTTCCTGAATAAAACGCTTGTTCCAATGAATTGACGGACTTCCCGCAACATAGGTCTGGAACATGTCCGGCCTCGTCAAAAGCACTTGCAGCACAAAAAGACCGCCCAGCGAATGGCCGAAAATCGTCTGCCTGTCTCTGTCGATCGGATAATCCCGCTCCATCGCGGGCTTTACTTCTTCTTCTATAAACTCCAGAAACGCTTCCGCCCCTCCCTGTTCGGGCCATGCCGCGTCGCGCGGATGCACCGGCAATTCTGATTCAGAAAGCGGCATCGTAAAATCACTGTGCCGTTCGGCGGAAAACGGCTGATCTGTCGGGTAGCCGATTCCGACAATCACCGCCGGAACAACGCCTGTTTTTTCAGGCCGCCGGCTTTGCACCCGCAAAGCTTCGGCCATTGTGCCGAACACGGAATTCGCATCGAGCAGGTATATGACGGGGAAGCCGGATGCAGGCGGTTCTTCCTGAGGTAAAGAGACAAAGATACGATACGTACGGCCTCCTTTTGAGCGCATTTCTCTTACTTCTGTGCCCGGAACCGCGTATCGGCCGGCCGGCGCGAAACCCCGCTTTATTTGTTTTCCGTCCATTATGTGTTCATCCCCTTTGTGGCAATTGCTTTATCTATCCTTATTGATAATGATTTTCAATATCAAAAGACACCTCAAATAATAGGTTTTTTGCCAAACAAAGTCAATGGATTTTTGATATAAAAAAAGCACCTTATTTCAATAAGGTACCTAAGAACTATATAGGGATAGGGGCTTAATCCCATGTAAAGCGCTCATTCTTCCATGGATCTCCCCTCATATGGTAGCCGTTTTTCTCCCAAAAGCCGGGGTGGTTTTCCTTTGTGAACTGAATGCCGCGCAGCCATTTTGCGCTTTTCCAAAAATAAAGATGGGGGAAAACGCCTCTGAGCGGATAGCCGTGCTCTGGCGTTAACGGCTCGCCGTTATGCGCATATGCCAGCAGGGATGTTTCCCGCGTAAAATCAGAAAGCGGCAGGTTGGCCGTCCAGCCCTCTTCAGCGTGCAGAATGACGAATCCCGCTTCTTTGTGCACACCCGCTTTCTCAGCGATGTCTTTTGCGCGTATTCCCTGCCAGATATTATCAAGACGGGACCAGCCCGTGACGCAATGAATATCATTTTTCACTTCGGCTTCCGGAAAGGCTTTGATATCTTTAAAGCTTAACAGCATAGGACGGTCAACAAGCCCGTACACTTGCAGATTCCATTTTGACATATCTTCATAATAAGGAACATTTCCGGCGTGAAGCACGGGAAACTTCGTTGTGACATTTTGATTTGGCGGAATCCGTTCCGACTGTTTTGTTTGTTTCGTTTTCCCGAAAAACATATGGCTCCCTCCATTTAGTAAACCTGTATTAAATCTTTGTTGACAATCAATCACCCTTCGATTACGCTAATCTGGTACAAGTGTAAGGGGGAAAAACAAATGACACAACGCAACCTTCGCGCGGGCGATATGGCGCTAATCGGCATGTTCGCCGCCCTGATGGCCGTCGGCGCCAACATTACATCAATGGCTCCTTTTTTGCAAGTTGCGGGAATTCCGTTATCGCTGCAGCCTTTCTTTTGTCTGTTAGCCGCGATGCTTCTCGGCGCCAGACGGGCAGCCATTGCAATGACGGTATACGCATTGGCCGGACTCGCTGGGGCGCCTGTTTTCGCTCAATTCTCAGCAGGCTTTGCGCCGTTTATCGGAAAGAGCGGCGGGTTCATTCTCGCTTACATCCCGGCGGCATTTGCAGCCGGATGGCTGCTGGAAAAACCAAAAAAACCCGGCCGCCTGCATTATGCATGGGCCTCTTTGATCGGTACCGCCGTCATTTATATCATTGGCACGACCTATACGTATATTGCGCTGAAATTATGGCTTCATGCTCCGATCAGCTACGGAATGGCCTGGTTTTACATGATATGGTTTTTCATAAAAGATATCATTTTAGCACTGTTATTGGCATCTATCGCGCCTGCCGTATACAGGTCTATTCATAAAGCGACGGGGTTCAGCAGAAATCCGGCGTAAGATGTTCTCAGCATACAAAAAGGCTCCCCTTTCCGGGAGCCTTTTTTTACAGAACAAGTGCGGCAATCCAGCCGAATATCACAAGCGGAATGTTATAGAAAATAAATGTCGGTACGCACGTATCCCAAATGTGGTGGTGCTGTCCGTCGGCGCTGAGGCCTGACGTCGGCCCGAGCGTACTGTCACTTGCAGGAGAACCCGCATCACCGACCGCGGCGGCCGCTCCGATTACGGCGATCGTCGCCATCGGGCTGAATCCGAGCTGAGCGCACAGCGGGACAAATATGGTCGTAATGACGGGTACGGTTGCAAATGATGATCCGATTCCCATCGTGATTAATAAACCGACCACCAGCATCAGGAGCGCGCCTAATGATTGACTGTGACCGATAAAGCCTGTTGATGCTTTGACCAAGGAAGCCACATCGCCCGTTTTGTTCAATACATTTGAAAAACCGGCCGCAACAAGCATGACAAACCCGATAAAAGCCATCAGAATCATGCCGTCCGTGATCAGCTTATCCGCTTCATTGCGCTTCATGACTCCGCTGATAAACAGCGTAAACAAGCCGGCAAGCGCGCCCATGATCATACCTTCCACTCCGAGCACTTGTGACAGATAGAGCTGAACGGCAAGCGACACGGCAATGGAGATCAGGGCGATGGCAATGCTTTTTTTCGTATAAGGAGAAGACGACAGTCCGGCAATCTCCTTCGTCTCATATTTCTTCGGTTTCCGGAAGACGATGACGGATAAAATTAAACCGACTACCATCCCGGCCGTCGGGATGATTAAAGCATACGGAATATCACTGAGCGGCACCTTTAAACCGGCTGACGCCATATTATCTCTCAGCATCCCCTGGAAAATCTGTCCGAATCCGACAGGCAGAACGATATACGGCGCAGTCAGTCCGAATGTCATCACACACGCGATCAGCCTGCGGTCTATTTCAAGTTCGTTAAATATTTTTAAAAGCGGCGGAATCAATACAGGAATAAACGCAATGTGAACGGGCACCACGTTTTGCGAGAAACAGGATATGATTAAAATAACCAGTACGATTAACACTTTTGACAGTGCTTTTTTCCGCGAATCTTCCTTTTTTCCGATTAGTTTGACAGACGCTTCCACCATTGCATCGGGAAGCCCCGTCTTCGTCAGCGCCGCGGCAAATGCTCCGAGCAGCGCGTAGCTGACCGCGACGGTGGCATTTCCGCCGAGACCGTCCGTAAAAGCCTTCACCGTCTCTCCGAGGCCTAAGCCGCCGGTCAGCCCGCCGGCAAGCGCGCCGATCATTAAAGCTATAATAATATTGACACGCAGCAGGCTTAAGACGAGCATAAGCAATACTGCGACAACAACAGCATTCATTGATGAGTCCCTCCAAAAATCCTTTAGTTTGCTAATGTAGTAGATAATTAAAGTTAACATACATTCCGCGCTTTAGTCAACTAAAGATTTTGGAAATCAAAAAACCCGCTGCATCAAGGCAGCGGGATGCTGTTATCTTTCGGGCGTAAACCGCTCAGTCAAAACAGCCAACGTCCTTGCCATGACGCCTGTTGCGCCGGCAGGGCCGAAGCATGTCGCTGTATTCGCTGTCGCGGTTCCCGCAATATCGAGATGAACCCACGGCGTGTTTTCCGCGAATTCACCAAGGAATGCCCCCGCCATAATCGCGTGGCCTTCTCTTCCCGGAGAATTGTTCAAATCAGCCATCTGACTGTTTCTCACCCGTTTTTTATCCTTTTCTGTAATCGGAAGCTGCCAGATCGGCTCGCCGGATTCTTTCGCCGATTCCTCCACCTGTTCATAAAAAGCGGCGTGATTGGTCATGGCGCCCGTCATTTCGTTCCCTAAGGCGACAATGACACCGCCCGTTAACGTTGCGACGTCTACAAGGACAGAGGCTCCGTGCTGCTTGGCGTATGTGATGCCGTCGGCAAGCACGAGACGCCCTTCCGCATCGGTGTTCAGGATCTCAATGGTTTTTCCGCTGAGCGAAACGATGACGTCATCCGGCTTCATAGCATCGGACGAAATCATGTTGTCGGTAGACGGTATGACGGCGAGCACGTTTTGTTCAGGCCGGAGTTCGCCGATAATTTCCATTGCGCCCAATACCGAGGCGGCCCCTCCCATATCGCTTTTCATGCCGACGATGCCGGTTTTCGGCTTAATTGAATATCCGCCCGTATCAAAGGTAATTCCTTTACCGACCAGGCCGATGACGTCTTCCCACTGATCTTTGCCCTGATACTTCAGAACGATCATTTTCGGCGGTTCGGATGAGCCTTTGTTAACGGCAAGCAGCCCGCCCATGCCGAGCTCTTCCATTTCATCTTTTTCTAAAATTTCACACTCGAAGTCGTATTTTGCCGCAAGCTCAGCGGCATATGACGCCAAATCAGTGGCCGTCAGCATATTACCCGGCATATTCACAAGCGTGCGGGCTGAATTCGTCCCTTGGCCGTATGCCGCGCCGACGTTCAGGCCGGCCTGCACTTCCCTCAGGTCTTCTTCGGTCACGGCGCAGACTGATTTCAGTTCCTGATCCGGCTCATTCGATTTATGTTTATAATCCTGCACCTCATAAACCGCAAGCAGACAGCTTTCCGAAAGCGCATGAGCGGCATCGGCGGCAGGCACTTCCCCGGAGACGAATGTATCGAGCAACACGGATACTTCCTGTTTTTTATCTTGATGAATCTGCTGAAATACTCGTGCAAAGCATTCTTTCGTATCTTCAAACGAATAATCCGCTTCTCTTCCCAGGCCGATAAAATAAATACGTTTCATACCGGTCGCAGCCGGAGGGTATACTTTTGATACACGATTGCGTTTGGCGGACACATCACCATCCTTTAACAGCTGGGTCAGATGACCGTCCAATTTATCATCCAATTCCTTCGTAAATCCGTTCAGCGTGCTTTTTTGAAAAAGACCGATGACCAGTGTTTCGGGATGCCGCAGTTGATCAGATGCATAAAACATGAGTACACACTCCTTATGTGGGTATTTGTTATGTAAAGTGGTATAATGAAAAAACATTTTTCATTGATTTTATTTTACCAAACTAAGGGCGTTTTCTGCAGTTTTTCGATACGATCGGAATCAGCAGATACAGAAAGGATGTCGCATATGGATGTACTTATGAATTTTCCTTTACTGGCGAGTTTTGCCGCCATTATTTTTGCCCAAGTTGTAAAAGTGCCTATTCAATTTATCGTATCCAAAAAACTTGACTGGTCTCTTGTGACGAGCACCGGCGGCATGCCGAGCTCCCATTCCGCCGCCGTCACCGCGCTGTCAACCGGAATCGCTTTGGAACAGGGACTGGACTCGCCCCTGTTTGCAGTCGCCGCGATTTTCGCCGTCATTACGATGTTCGATGCTACAGGTGTCAGGCGGCATGCGGGTGAACAGGCGACAGTCATTAATAAACTGGTCATCGACTTTAATCGGTTTGTCAGCGAAGCGAAGGACTTTCAGAAAGCGGAAGAGAAAGAAAAACAGAAGAAATTGAAAGAGCTGCTCGGCCATCAGCCGATTGAAGTGTTCTTCGGCGGCGTCACCGGTATTGTGCTGACATTGATTTTAGATTATTTCTTTATGTAAAAACGCTTCAGCGGATGCTGAAGCGTTTTTATTCTTTTACCGTTTTGTATTGATTTCTGAACACTTGCAGCGACTTTGTTTCGTTCAGCTTTACAAGTTCATCCTCAGTCACTGTGCCGTTCCCTTTTTTAATAATGTAGACTTCAAGTGTTTTTTTGCCCCAATTGTTATAGACGTCCTTGACAGTGTCAAAGTAGAGGTCAAGGCGGCTGCCTTTAATTTTTGAGCCGGTATCGGCGACAACCCCGTAACCGTAATTCGGTATAAACAGAATCGTCCCGATCGGGAAAACAGACGGATCGGCCGCAACAGTTGAATATAAATCGCGTTTGACCTTCACGCCTGAATATGTAATTCCGTACTGCGGATGACCCGGAGATTTTCCGGTAGATTCCGCTCCGGCGGTATAACCGGTGGCCGTCACCTTTTGTGACGGATAGCGTTCCCAGTCAAAAGCTTCTTCCAGCGGCTTTACCCTGCCTGATGCCTTCTTTTCCGGCTGATTCTGTAAGGATTGAAACGGAGTGCCGATGTTTTTCAAAACGGCGCCGCGATGTTCCGTCATCCAATTTGTCAGATCCTTTGCTTCAACACCGGTTATGGAAAAGTATGTCGCATGGCATGCGCCCAAAAAGAGCACGATCATGAATACGCGTCTGATTATCGTCAATCTGAAATCACTCTCCTCCGAGTCATTGTTCCCAACTCGGTGAGGTGCTATACAAAAAGCGCCGCGACACAAAAAAAGCTTTCTTGAATAAGAAAGCGGCTTAAAACATTTGATATCCTCTTTTTCTGAGCGCCTTTATGGCAATGCCTGACATGATGGCTCCCGCCAGTCCGCCCGCCAAAATCACGACATCCGCAACCGCTAATGACATGATGCGCTGAAACAGGCTTTGAAAGGATTCCCCCGGCGCCTGCACGTAACTGATCATCTTTTTATTGCTGATAATGAAAAGGCATACAATCGGATAGACAACAGCCATAATCCACGACATTCTAAGCAGCATGTTCAACAGAAAGCCTATGCCGAAAAACAGTACAAAAAATAGTACGATTGAGATCAGGACAACCGGCAAACTAATCACAAACATCCACCCCCTACAGCACTTTCAGTGTACCTCGGGGGCGGTAAAAAAGTCAACGTCTGGAAAAATCAGCGTCTCTCTTTGCCGCTTCCCTGGCAGGAGGGACATGTTTCGGAGCCGCCAAGAAGCAATTGAAAATACCCTTTACCTGAGCAGAACGGACACGCCGCCGTGCTTTTTGCTGTCGTTTTCATGCGGATCACCCTTTTTCTTAATTTTCTGATAATATATCATATTTACTTGTCAAGCAACAAGTCAGAATATGTAACATAACAACTCATGTAAGCGGAAACATTCATTTTTTTCTTTTACATGCTTTTTATAGCGCTCTTTTTTAAAAGAAGAGAAAACCCGCGGCTGCGGGTTTTCAGAAGAATTTAAACTTCCCTTTTTTCAGCGTCAGGCCCAGCCCGCCGATCATAAAGAGCGAGCGGTTATCAATGACCTTTTTCATAAAGGACGCCGGCATGCCTTTGAGCTTCCTGCCGTATACGACTCCGACAGCGTTATGCTCACCGAGGGAGGCGACGGTTCCTTTAATGTCAGGCTTGAACTCTTCAAGCTGGCCTCCTTTAATCAAACCGCCCAGATTTTTAGCGACCGTTTCTCCTTGCTGCATCGCGATCTGAGCAGTCGGCGGGTACGGCCGTTCCGTCTCTTCATTGATAAAGAGCGAGCTGTCGCCGAGAATAAAAACGTCATCATGTCCCGGCGCCCGAAGATCAGGGTTGACCTTGACACGGCCGCGCATATTTTCAAAACCCGCTTCCTCCACGATCGGATGTCCGCGCACGCCCGCGGCCCAGACAACGGTCTGCGATTTGATTTCTTCCGGCTCTTCATCTTTCTTGCCGACTGTGACACCGTCTGCACGGCATTCTTGAACCGCGGTGCCGATTTTAAATTCAACGCCTTTGCTCTCAAGGTATTGAACGGCGTAATCGACAAGCTCCGGATCAAATCCCGGCAAAACCGTCGGGGCGGCCTCGACACAGACGATCCGGACGAGACTTTCATCTATATCATAATATCTGCATAACTCCGGCTTGCGGTTCGCAAGTTCACCGAGAAATTCAATTCCCGTAAAGCCCGCTCCGCCGACAACGATGGTTAAGCGGTCAGGGCGTTTTTCGGCCTCCGTATTGTATGTCGCAAATTGGAGCTCAATATGGTCTTTCAGCTGGCGCGACGTATTAATATTCGCGATCGGAAAAGCGAATTCTTTTAAGCCTTTAATCCCGAATGTTTCAGGGACGGCGCCAAGCCCGATGACGAGATAATCATAAGGGATGTCCCCTTGTGAAAGCGTCACCTTTTTATTTTGCACATCTATCGCTTTTACGGTATCCTGCACAAATTTGACCCGTGATTCATTGATTACATCTTTTATTTGATATCTGCAGCGGTCATGATGCAGCGTTCCTGCGCTCGCTTCATGCATCCATGTCGTTTCATAATGATAATTGTGTTTATTGACCAAAGTAATGTCGGCGTCATTTGCCCCGATATGCTTCGGAAGCCTTGTTACTGTCATTAATCCACCATAACCTGCACCTAAAACCACGATTTTGGGTTTATTCAATGCCATCACATCCACCTTCTTTTTTTTGCTGTTAGACGCATAATCAAATCAACATTTGTATTAGCTTCAGCTTATTGGCGGGATTTTATGAAATGAAATATAAAATTTTTTAGAAAACCGCACATGTCTGCATATCACCATACTATCCGGAAGAATCGGAAAACATTCAGGAAAAAACAGATTGGAATTTGTCCCCATCTTAGCGGCGGCCGCAATTTTTTTCAAGAATGAAGCGGCCGGGCGGTTTTCGGCACTCGTCATCCTTTCAAATTCTATGTTATAATTAATAACAATTTTCAATTAGGAGGCAATTTGGTATGCAAGAGGATTCAAAGGTTTATGATATTACGGTCATCGGCGGCGGCCCGGTCGGCCTGTTTACCGCTTTTTACGGGGGAATGAGACAGGCGAGCGTCAAAATCATCGAGAGCCTGCCTCAGCTTGGCGGCCAGCTCAGCGCGCTGTACCCTGAAAAATATATTTATGATGTAGCCGGATTCCCGAAAATCCGCGCCCAGGAACTTGTGAACAACTTAAAAGAGCAAATGGCAAAGTTCGATCAGACCATCTGCTTAGAGCAGGCCGTCGAATCTGTTGAAAAACAGGCGGACGGTGTGTTTAAGCTTGTCACGAATTCAGAAACGCATTATTCAAAAACGGTCATTATCACCGCGGGAAACGGCGCATTTAAGCCGAGAAAGCTTGAGCTGGAATCAGCGGAACAATATGAAAGCAAAAACCTGCACTACTTCATTGACGACCTCAATCAATTCGCAGGCAGACGCGTTGCCGTTCTGGGCGGCGGCGATTCCGCTGTTGACTGGGCGCTCATGCTTGAGCCGATTGCTAAAGAAGTCAGCATCATCCACCGCCGTGATAAATTCCGCGCGCATGAGCACAGTGTCGAAAACCTGCATAATTCTAAAGTCAACGTGCTGACACCGTTTGTTCCCGCTGAACTTGTCGGTGAAGACCGGATCGAACAGCTCGTTCTCGAAGAAGTGAAAGGCGACCGTAAAGAAATCATTGAAATTGATGACCTGATCGTAAACTACGGCTTTGTTTCTTCTCTCGGCCCGATTAAAAACTGGGGCCTTGACATCGAGAAAAATTCCATCGTCGTCAAAAGCACGATGGAAACGAATATTGAAGGCTTCTTTGCCGCCGGAGATATCTGCACATATGAAGGCAAAGTCAAGCTGATCGCCAGCGGTTTCGGCGAAGCTCCGACAGCCGTGAACAACGCGAAGGCTTACATGGACCCGAAAGCGCGCGTCCAGCCACTGCATTCTACAAGCATGTTTGAAAAATAATATAAAAAAGAGTCTGTGTCATACCGGCACAGACTCTTTTTTATTTAAACATCCAAATATAATTCATGACGGTTCCGACAACGAGCGCAATGACAAGCGCTGACACGACCCAAATCGTGCCTAAAATAATCCGGTCCTGAATTTTCTGGGCTTTCGGGCTGTGCCCGGGCTGTTTTTGTTCCATACCGGCCCCTCCCTTCTTCTGCAAATCTATCTATCGTAACAAATGTCTTACAACAACCAATACTACTATGATAACCAAACTGCAAATGGATGACAAGCTGACCGCATATGAGGCAGCATGAAATCATTTGACATTCCTGACAAAACAAAGTACATTATAAAAAGACGAACATTTTAATTTTATTTAATTATATTATTCGCTTTTAGGGGTGTTATATATGGAAAATGTATTTGATTACGAAGATATTCAGCTGATTCCTGCAAAATGCATTGTTGAAAGCCGATCTGAATGTGATACATCAGTTACGTTGGGAGGACACACGTTTAAACTTCCGGTCGTACCGGCCAACATGCAGACGATTATAGATGAAAACATCGCGGCCTGGCTCGCGGAAAACGGGTATTTTTATATCATGCACCGCTTCGAGCCGGAAAAACGCCTGGCTTTTGTCCGGGATATGAAAGCGCGCGGACTGATTTCTTCCATCAGTGTCGGCGTGAAGGAAAATGACTATGAATTTATCCGGGAGCTGAAAGAACAGGAGCTGGTGCCGGATTATATTACCATTGATATCGCGCACGGCCATTCCAATGCCGTGATCAGCATGATTCAATTTATTAAAGAACATGTCCCGGAAAGCTTTGTCATCGCAGGGAATGTCGGGACGCCTGAAGCCGTAAGGGAGCTGGAACGCGCGGGCGCTGACGCGACAAAAGTGGGAATCGGCCCCGGGAAAGTCTGCATCACAAAAATTAAAACCGGCTTCGGAACCGGCGGGTGGCAATTAGCCGCGATTCGCTGGTGCGCAAAAGCTGCGAGCAAACCGATCATTGCTGACGGCGGCATCCGCACGCACGGCGATATCGCGAAATCCATCCGATTCGGCGCGTCTATGGTCATGATCGGATCATTATTCGCCGGCCACGAAGAATCACCGGGACAAACAATTGAAATCGACGGAAAGCTGTACAAAGAATATTTCGGCTCCGCTTCTGAATTTCAAAAAGGCGAAAAGAAAAACGTCGAGGGCAAAAAAATGCATGTCGAACATAAAGGGTCTTTGCAGGACACGCTGGTTGAAATGGAGCAGGATCTGCAATCTTCCATCTCTTACGCCGGCGGCAATACACTCGAAGCCATCCGTAATGTCGACTATGTAATCGTAAAAAACTCTATTTTCAACGGCGACAGATTTTAACACGCAGCAGAGCCGCTCGAAGATAAAAAAAATGACATTCAATATGAATGTCATTTTTTTTATTAAATACCGAAATAAAGAGCCGCACTGGCTAACAGATTAATCACAAAAATAAACAAAAAGATGTAACGAATGAATTTATTTTGCACCGGGGCAAATATAAAGAGATATAGTCCTGCAACCCCAAAAGTAAGAACAGGAAACAGCCACTCAAAGGATAAAGAAATGATATAACCGATAATCATAACAATCGGCACACCGATTAATGATAATTTACTTCTCATATGATTTCTGCCCCTTTTACTTAAAAATTGGTGTGATGTAAGCTTCAATAATGGCAGCGGCGATCAGCAGACAAATAATAAGCAGCACCAATATTCCAATATGCCTGAACATTGAAGCCATTATCTTTTTTTCCTTAGAAAAACACAGCCTGATGACCAATTCAACGCCCTTAAAACCAATGGCGCCACTTAATAATAACGCAGGAACTTCAAATATACCATGAGGAATTAGCAGTAAAAAAATCTGATAAAAAGGAACCCCGCTATGCAGATTTTCTATAATAGAGCCGCTTAAAATAAACCCGTTGGTGAATAAATAAAAGATTGAGGTCAACCCAAAGGTAAAAAAACCCGCGGCTAAAAACAGACAAGCGATTGCATTATTTTCCAGCAGTTCAACCGCGCCTGACGAGCCGTTGTAAGCCGCTGATGAAACAAAGTGATCGGAAAAAAACGCAGCGACCACACCGCCTGAAAAAAACAGCACTGACGCGATTAACGGAATGGCGGACGTTCTGATTGCCGGCAACATGCGGTTCATCATGTATAGATACGCTCAGCCAATTCTTCAATCTCTTCTAATGAATGCTCGGATGACTGATACTCCGCCGCAAAAACGCCTTCATGTATAATACCGATCGTATCGCACAGCGAATGCGCCAGCTCCAGCAGGTGAGTCGATAACAGGACCGTATTTCCCTGCTTGACGTACTCCTTTAATAACGTCCGTATCGTTTTACCGCTGATTAAATCAATGCCCGTCAGCGGCTCATCAAGAATTAATATCTTTGGCTGATGAATGAGCGCTGCCGCAATTGATAATTTTTGTTTCATTCCATGTGAATAAGTTTTAATCAGCTGATTTCCGTCTTGAGAAAGCTTCAGCGTCTCCAACATATTCTTTATATAATCATTTGTCCGCTGAGACGGCACTTGAAACATTTCCGCTGTAAAACGCAAGTATTCGACTCCCGTTAAGTAATCATATAAAAAAGCATGGTCGGGCACAAAACCGATATCAGCCGATATTTGCCCCCCCTCTTCTGAATCCAGTTCCTTGCCGTCAATCATGACGCGGCCTGAAGTCGGTTTAAGCAGGCCCGAAATGATTTTCAAAGTCGTTGTTTTCCCGACTCCATTAGTCCCCAGCAAAGCATAGATTGAGCCTTTTTTCACCTCAAACGAAATATCTTTCAATACCTGTTTTTCACTATAGTTTTTTTGTATATTCACTAATTTAATCATTGTTTGCAAACCTTTCCGCCATATTGATTCTGCGAAGAAACAGAAACATGACTCCATAGTTTAATAGTGTGAACAGGACAAAAATACCTGATGCAGAATGAATAAACATCGTTTCAAGTTCCGGCTTTTTATAGATAAAATAGGACGTGATCGCAGCGATTTGAAGCGACACAATGAAAATGAAAGAACTGTATAAGTTGTTATACGTCTTTGCTTTCCCCGCTTCTCCAATTTCGTACAGATGCTCCCAGTTTTTCTTAGGATACAGGGCGGTGCTTGAAATCTGGACAAGACTGTATAAAAAACCCGAACATAAAAACACAATAAACAAGTAAATCGTCAGCGCCGCGGAAGACGGAAAAAACACCGTAATCAAAATGGTGATGATGAACGAATAGATAAGAGCGGCGAGATTATAAATACATACTTTCGGAAACACCAGCTGCCACGCATGTTTGATATTCCGGTGAAACAGATGCTGATTTTTTATTTCCCCGTCAACTGATAATACTGTTTTGAGCGCATCTCCGACGAGCTGATACGAAAAGTTCGCAATGATAACCGCCGCAGACACGATGGCGGCTGCCGAATACCCGATAAAGTGATGCGATAGAAGCGGAATACAAAAACCTAAAAACAGCATGAACAAATACAGCATACTGCCGAAGTTCCTGATAAAAAACCCGTCAATTCTCGATAAAAACAGCAGATCCTTTTGAAAAACGGCATGAAATATTTTGTTATTTCTATATAATTTCAGCTTTGGCGCAAAATCTGCGTTTGTCAAAAACATATAAGGAATAAGGTCCATTTTCTTCAGCGTGGCCGACCACAGTTTAAACATCCCCGCCGTTAAAAGGACGGCAGCCGCAAACACCGCAGCGAAAACGAGCACGGAATGTGAGCGGAATGCTAACCATACATACGGCGTATTCATGAGGATGTTCCGGAAAGCCGGTGACTCCGTAAAGCTTGAAATATCCTTTGCGGTATACTCCCCAAACACGAGAAGATAAACGGCATACCCGACTGCAAGCGGAACCAGCAGGCTGACGCTGAATAAAATGCCTTTCAGGATTTTCAAGTAAAACAATTTGCTCCATATATTTGTAAGAAGATAAACAACATAAGAAAACAGCATAGATAAAAATAAATTGAGAAGAAAATAAACGAAGCCCAAGAAAAATACGATGATCGCCGCAGACCCGGTCATGCCTGCGCTTGATAAAAACAAAAAGACCGGAAAAACAAAAAGATACCATACGAAAATGGTTTTTTTGATCGCCTGGCCGGCAAAAACAGAAAACAGCTGTAAAAAACGCACCTTTTTTAATTGATGAATGACCTTGCGCGTATCCAGCAGAAAGGCATTGTGATGTTCTTTAAAGAAGCCGGCAGCCCAAAAAAGCTGCTCAAGTGAAACGGCGATTAAAACAAATTGCCCCCATGCGCTGAGGGGCAGCTGAATCAGTTTTGTCCCGAATACAACACCGCATCCCAGGAAAACGAGATATAAACATAACAGAGAAATAATAATGGCAGACAGCAGTTTGCTGTTGAGTTGAGGAATGCCCCAATCTTCCTTTCTTTTTCGAAACGATGACAGGGTATTATATTTGATAAGAGCCGCAATTTGTTTGACTATCATACTTTCAATCCTTACATATGTATTTGGGAGAGAGGCTCTTTTTGCAGCTTGTACAAAAAGAGCAATTATTTATTGGTCGATTTTACCAAGCAGCTGCGTATTTTTTGCCGTATTTCTTAATCATTGTTTTTGCTGTTGCAACGATTGCATAAGAAATCGCGCCTGCGCCTGTAACGATACCGATGAGAGAAATGATAGAAGCAATTGTTGATGCCGCATCAATAATATCAATTGCTTTTTTAGCTGCTGCTGTAGAGATGCCCAGAGTCGAAGCTAATTCAGCATTGGCTGAGAATGCATGAGCCGCCGCCACGTTTAATTCAGTTCCCGTTAATAATAGTGCATAAACCAATGTTGCTGCAGCAAGAGCCGCGCCAAACAAAATGAAAGACTTTTTATTAGATTTTACTAAGTTCATCATAACATCTCCCTACTCTGTTTTTTTAATTTATAATAAAATTCAGCTTAATTGACTCTCTCCCGAGCTAAATTTTATCCGCCATAAAATAATTAAAGAAAATAGTAAAGAGTTTTAATAAAACAAAACATCCAGTCAAAATGATTCTCTTGCCTTTACTGAGATCGGTCAGTTTTCCTGCGGCAGCATAAAGAGCCGCAATTGATATGAGCAGAAATGGATCCAGCAGCTGCAGACTCAAGCTGGTGCCGCCGGCAGAATATATAAGCGAGGAATCAGCCGTTAAGTAGTTAACAACTGAAAGAATCAACATTTTAAATGCCGAGATTAAAGAAGTCAGTGTATATAGAAGCAAATATATTTTTTTCGGTTTTTTTGTACCGAGAATAAAAGCGGCAACGAATAACAGAAATCCGCCTATCAGAATTTCCACAAAAGTTGTGAAGATCATAAACCCTTGCAGAAATATGACAATCGTACGAACACTTTTCTCCCCGATATCGTAGGTACTTTCTCCGACGGAAGAATAATATGACTGCAGAACTTTATCTGAAATACTGAATTGGAAGAGTAATGAACAGATCAAAATGATGAAAAAAGAACTTAAAAATATTTTTTTATTGCTCAATTGACCTATCATATTATCATCCTTTTCTTACAAAATAAATTAACTATTCTATACTTTTACAATTTAGTTTATTCCTATCAAAAAATCAATATCCTTTCGAAAAATATGACTTTAGAACGTGTTGACTAAGAGCACATCTTTCATATTTTTTGGTGCTATATACCCTTTATTTTTTTCCGAATTTGCAAATAGTACGATTTGCACAATGGATTTGAGGTATTAGAGAAGAATGACCTGCGGAATGAGACGCAGGGTATAAAAAGGAGGATATTGTTATTTATCCTCCGGATGTATGATCGCCAGCACCTGATGATCTTCCCATTTTCCATTTATCTTTACATTTTTTCTCGCAATGTCTTCTTTATGAAAGCCAGCTTTTTCGAGCACCCGGATTGACGCATTATTGTGCGGCATGACTCCGGCTTCTATCCGATGCAGTTTCAGCTCATTGAATGCATAATCGACTGCCAGCTTGACAGCCTTCGTCGCATAGCCTTTCCCGTTATGTTTGCCATCTAAAAAATAACCGATAAAAGCGCTTTGGATGGCGTCCCGAACCACCTGAAAAAGGCTGATCGTGCCAATCAGGGTCTGATCCTGAAGAAAAATGCCCAAGCTGTATTCTGTGTCATTTTCCGCATTCTTC
The DNA here is from genome assembly GCF_051034795.1 of Bacillus sp. jun7. NCBI lineage: Bacteria > Bacillati > Bacillota > Bacilli > Caryophanales > Bacillaceae > Bacillus > Bacillus sp. jun7. The sequence continues at coordinate 3,249,880 of NZ_CP093219.1, read as the reverse complement.
AGTGATTGTTCAATTCGTTTTTCCGGCCTTCCAGCGTATAAAAATCCTCCTGTCCCGACATGGCAAACCGTTCAAAAAACGTGCGGTTTTCCGTCTGCAAAACCAGCTCCTGCTCTGCATCATTCAGGCTGAGCGGCCTGATATCAACGCTGTTTCCTCCTGCATATACATCGGCATCACCATCCTTTTGTTTTGATCAGAAACGTTTTTTAATTGCCTCTCACCCTTGTTATACGGTACGCTTTATCGCATCGAGAAAATCCAAGACTTTACGTTCACCTCCTTTCGTGCAAACGAAATCACAAGGTTCTTTTGTTGACTTAAACCGCGCTATAAGCCGTATCATCATATTGTGACAAGGAAAGAATAGTTTTGGCGGGTTTCCCGATGATCTAAAAATCAATTTTACAGAATCACTGCTGTCTTAGTTGCGGGATGAAGCAATATATTGATTGGATCAAAGCTGAAATGTTGACAAAGAAATGTAAAACAATCGGAAAAGAGGAGTTAATATGAAACTGACGGGAAATACAATACTGATTACAGGCGGAAATGCCGGAATAGGATTGGCTTTCGCAGAACGGTTTTTAAAAGCGGGAAATAAAGTCATCGTGACCGGACGGCGTGAGCACGCTCTTCAAAAAGCAAAGGAAACATTCCCGGATCTTATTACCTATGTCAGTGATTTGAGCATTCCATCTGAACGTATATCACTGTTTGATTGGGTGAAAGAAAATTATCCGGAAGTGAATGTGTTAGTAAACAACGCGGGGATTCAACAACGTTTTCATGTGCTGAAAGCGGATGCGAAGGACAATTGGGACTATTTTAATAAAGAAATCACAACGAACATTGAAGCTCCCTTCCACCTGTCTATGCTGTTCGCTCCGTTTTTTGCCGGAAAAGAAGATGCGGCTGTCATTAACGTCTCTTCGGGATTGGCTTTTACACCGCTTGCTATTGCACCGATCTATTCAGCAACGAAAGCGGCGCTTCACTCATTTACAATGAGTCTGAGACATCAGCTTTCTGATTCATCTGTAGAAGTGATTGAAGTTGCGCCTCCGGCGGTGAATACAGATTTAGGCGGAGCAGGGCTGCATACTCAAGGAGAACCGCTGGATGAATTCGCTGAGGGGATTTTTAAAGGACTGAAAGAGGGCAAACTAGAAATCGGCTATGGTTCTTCAGCAGAACGGCTGCGCATGTCCCGGGATAAAGCCGATGAACATACGGCAAATATGTACAATGCGATGAAACATACAATTGAATAACATCTTTGAAAAAGCAAAACCCGCTGCTGTTGAGCGGGTTTTGGCTTTTATTAAACAGATAAACGCCTTTCTTAACAATGGTGCAAGCGCCATCGAAAAGAAAGACGTCCTATTTTTTCATCCTGAGAATGGCGGGCTGATCCTTAGCACTCTTCCGGCGTACCGGCGTTTTTGGCCGTGCGGAAAGAAGATCCGCAGCCGCAGGAAGCGATGGCATTCGGGTTGTCAATGGTGAAACCGCCGCCCATCATGGACTGTTTGAAGTCAATGATCGTGCCGGTCATAATATCAAGGCTTTCGCTGTCGACCAAAACGGTGATTCCGTGCTGTTCAAACATGCTGTCTTTTTCGCCTTTTTCGTGCTCAAATCCCATTCCGTAAGACAGGCCGCTGCAGCCGCCGCCTTTTACGCCCACACGGAGAAACGCGTTTTCTTCTTCATGCTCTTTCATCATATCTTTTATATGCAAAGCCGCTGCTTCAGTAATAGTTACTGGAACACTCATAAGTAGACCTCCTTTTTTAAAAACGGATGCTGATATCTATTATAAACCTTGAGGAGCGTATTTCTCAAACGAGCTGTTTACAAATAATAGACGCCGCTGCATACGGTTTCGGCGGGTCCCGTCATCAGCACGTGCCCGTTGTCCTGCCAATTTATCACAAGGTCGCCTCCCGCTAAATGAACGGTGATATCCCGGTTTCGTTCGGAAACACCGTTCAATACGGATGCGACAGCCGCCGCACAGGCGCCCGTTCCGCAAGCCTGTGTAATGCCGGAGCCGCGTTCCCATACGCGGAAATGAAGTTCATCGGCGCTGACGGTTTCCACAAATTCGACATTGACGCCTTCCGGAAATCTCGGGTCTTTTTCAATGACGGGACCGAGCGTTGTAAGAGGCGCTTGATTGATATCCGCAACCGGAAAAACAATATGGGGGTTTCCCATTGATACGGCTGTTCCGGAAAGCTCCGTTTCTCCAAAAACAAAAGTTTCATCGATCGTCCGTTCATCTTCATTGCCGAGCATCGGCAGCTCTTTTTTGGTGAGGCGCGGTTCGCCCATATCGACGGCGACTTCACGCACAATCCCGTTGTCTTCCGTAATATCTGCTTTCACAAGGCCTGAAAGCGTCTCAATGAAAAAGGACGTTTCTTCTGTCAGCTTATGTTCGTATGCGTACTTTGCCACACAGCGAAGGCCGTTGCCGCAATTTTTCCCTTCTGAGCCGTCATTATTAAAAATCCGCATTTTGACCGGCGCTTTTTCTGACGGACAGATGAGGATCATTCCGTCAGAGCCGATGCCCGTGTGAATGCTGGACACTTTAACGGCAATCTCAGCCAGCCGTTCTTCCGGCAGCTGTTCTTCAAATTGATTTACATATATATAACTGTTTCCAAGACCGTGCATCTTGGTAAAACGGAATGAATTCATATCGGCCTCCAACTTTTTTTCTTTTACTTAGTATAAAAGCTCTTCCCCTCGGACACAATACAAATATCCCCCGTTTTTCATACATAAAAGCTCCCTGCATATGCAGGGAGCTTTTATCGTTTACTAAATAAACATGCCGGCAATCGCCGCGCTGAGAAGGTTTGCGAGTGTTCCCGCAATAACCGCTCTTAATCCGAGGCGCGCAATGTCCGAACGGCGGCTTGGGGCCAAACCGCCCAGTGTGCCGAGCATAATCGCAATCGAAGAGAAGTTGGCAAATCCGCACAGCGCAAAGCTGATAATCGTAGACGTTTTTTTAGAAAAGTCCGCAATATGCGGACCGAAGTTTGAATAAGCGACAAACTCATTCAGCACAAGTTTCTGTCCGATATAGCTTCCCGCTCCAAGCGCTTCATGCCAAGGAACGCCGATTACAAATGCGATCGGTGAAAACACGTAACCGAGAATGGATTCTAATGTAATATGTTTGAAACCGAACCAGCCGCCGATTCCGCCGAGAATTCCGTTCACTACGGCGATGAGCGCGACAAAAGCAAGCAGCATGGCGCCGACATTCAGAGCAATCTGAAGGCCCGTGGACGCGCCTTTTGCCGCTGCATCAATCACATTAGCGGCGCCTTCGCCTTCTTCGTCCATATTAAAATCGCCTTTTATCGTCTGCGTTTTTTCCGTTTCAGGTATTAACATTTTTCCGAACACGAGACCGGCGGGAGCCGCCATAAAGCTGGCCGCCAGCAAGTATTCAATCGGAATGCCTAACAGGGCGTAACCGAAAAGCGTCGAACCCGCTACAGCCGAAAGGCCGCTCGTCATAATCGTAAACAGCTCGGAACGGGTCAATCCCGCAATCAGCGGTTTAATGGCAAGCGGTGATTCAGACTGTCCGACAAAAATATTCGCAGCCGCCGCAAGCGATTCCGTTCTGCTTGTCCCAAGAAGTTTTGACAGTCCGCCTCCGATAACGCGAAAGATGAGCTGCATGATTTTCAAGTGATACAAAACGGCAATCAGCGCTGAGAAAAAGATAATGACCGGCAGAACGCTCAGCGCGAAAGCCGGGCTGCTGCCCACTTTTAACAGCGGGCCAAAAATAAAGCTGATGCCTTCGTTCGCATAATCAATGAGAAGCTGCACACGGCTTGAGAACCATAAAAATACGGCCCGGCCGGCGTCCCACTTTAATACGATGAATCCGAAGGCCATTTGTAAACATAAACCGACAATGACGGTTCGCAGGTTAATTTTGCTTTTCTTCTCTGATAACAAAAAAGCAATGGCTAATATAGCAACTGCCCCGAGCAGCCCCCAAACGATATTCAATGAATCCACCTCTAAAATTTTATTTAAAAAAAGTCTTTATTAAGATAACAATATTTATTTTTGCTGTCTACAAATTTTTTATTTTGCCAAATCCCGGGGCGCAATAAAAAAGAGACCCCGTTCGGAGCCTCTGATTAAAACATCGGATTTTCTTCTATGAATGTATATATGTTGTCAACCAATTCAGCAGGCGTGCCCCCCGTGACCACTTCGCCGTTAACCAAGGCGAACAGGGACTCCATGCATTTTCCGCAGTAGCTTAAACAGCCGTACTCAAGCACGTCCAAGTTCGGATCCTTCTCTAAGATCTCAAGTGCTTCCTGGGAACCGCGCGCTAAATTGCTGACACAGAATTCAATCATCGGATTCATGCGGTTTCACCTCACATATGTACCTTATCCTAACGGAATTTCCTCTATTCGTCAAAGATCCGGTTTCACGCTCAATGTTATCGTAACATATTAATTCAGGTTAAAGGTTTTACTATTTCGTGCTTTCTGGTCAATTTGTAGGTTATTTTAAAACTATTATTGTGGTTTTAGATCAAATTCGATATAATTCTAGATGTTATTTTACATAGTTCGTTATTTTGTAACAATATTGACTACCATATTTTTCGGGCAAAAGGGGAATCATTATGAAAAAATTGGTCTTGATCGGCGGGGGTTACGGAAACATGCGGGTGCTGCACCGCTTACTGCCGAACCAGCTTCCGTCAGATGTATCCATCACGCTGATTGACAGAAACCCGTATCACTGCTTAAAAACAGAATATTATGCGCTCGCAGCCGGCACGATTTCTGATCATCATATCAGGGTGTCTTTTCCTGAGCATCCGAATCTGGATGTTCAATACGGTGAGGTGGCTTCCGTCGACACGAAAAACAAACAGGTTCTGTTTCATGACCGCGAACCGATTTCTTACGATGACGCGGTGATCGGACTGGGCTGCGAGGATAAGTATCATAACGTGCCCGGCGCGCCGGAACATACTTACAGCATTCAGACCATTGATCAGTCACGCGAAGCCTATCAAAAGCTGAACAACCTCGGCGCCAATGCATCTGTCGCTATCGTCGGAGCGGGATTAAGCGGCGTGGAGCTTGCCAGTGAATTAAGAGAGAGCCGTGACGACCTGAAGATTATGTTATTTGACCGGGGCGACCTGATTTTATCAAGCTTTCCGAAAAGACTCAGCAAGTACGTTCAGAAATGGTTTGAAGAACACGGCGTCACCATTATCAATAATGCGAATATTACAAAAGTGGAAGACGGCATCGTTTATAATCATGATGAAGGAATACCGGCCGATGCCATCGTGTGGACGGCGGGAATTCAGCCGAATAAAGCCGTCAGAGAACTGGATGCTGAAAAAGACCCGCAAGGCCGCATCGTTTTAACACCGCATCACAACCTTCCGGGCGATGAGCATGTTTACGTCGTCGGTGATTGCGCGAGCCTGCCGCATGCGCCGAGCGCCCAGCTGGCTGAAGCGCAGGCGGAACAAATTGTGCAGATCCTCCTGAAACGCTGGAACAATGAAGAGCTGCCGGAAACAATGCCGCAATTTAAGCTGAAAGGCGTCCTCGGTTCACTCGGAAAAAAAGCGGGCTTCGGTCTTGTCAACGACCGTCCGCTCATCGGGCGTGTGCCCCGTTTATTAAAATCAGGCCTTTTATGGATGTACAAGCATCATAACGGCTGATAAGAAAAAGCCGCTGATTGCGATCAGCGGCCATTTTTAAGAGCCCGCCACATAGCCGCGCTTTTCCATTTCTTCATATATATCTTTTAAATGCGGATTCCCTTCCCCCACAATGACATCCTCCACCAACACGAGCGGATAGAAAAATTCATCGTTCTTGATGCGCTCCGCAAGCTCTTCTGTCTCCTTTTGCTGAGGCGGTGCGTCAATATCAATATACCGCATGTTAAAAGGCTGCTCTGGGTATTTCCGTTTCAGCGCCGCCTCCAGCCATTCAAACGTATCTTTGGCGCTCGGCATATTCACGCAGCTTGCGCAAAGCGTTTCAGCGCCGTAAACACTGAGCGTAACCGGCTTTGTCATGTATATCATCCCCTTTACACCAGTATACAAAGGACGGGGCAGCTTTTGTATAAAAAACGGTTTTTATGTTCAAGTTTAAATATGCTATAATGGAGAAAGCAGCTTTGCAAACCAAACATTAGATTTTTACCGTTACTGTGAATATAATGGTTTTATGTATATGAAAGGAGCGAATCTCATGACTGAGGTTGAAATGAAAGAGCAAGTACAGGAAGTATTGGATAAATTACGTCCGTTTCTGCTTCGTGACGGCGGTGACTGTGAGCTTGTTGATGTAGACGAAGGCATTGTAAAGCTTCGCCTCCTTGGCGCATGCGGCAGCTGCCCAAGTTCAACGATTACGCTGAAAGCCGGAATTGAACGCGCCCTTCTTGAAGAAGTACCGGGTGTCGTTGAAGTAGAACAAGTATTTTAATCATAAAACCAGGCTGCATGACAGCCTGGTTTTTTTATTTTTACAAATAGTCATCAAACCATGAACAAATATAACGGATGCGTTTCATTCGCTGTTCGGGATGGCCGCTTCTCGACAGCTCATGCGTAGCTTTCGGAAATCGGATGAACGACGTCGTTTTGTTCAGTTTCTTCAACGCGGTAAAGAGCTGCTCCGCCTGCTCTATCGGACAGCGGTCATCGCGCTCACCGTGCAGGATCAAAAGCGGCGTCGAAACGCGGGATACATATTTTACAGGAGAACGATCCCACAGCTTATCCGCTTCCTCAAACAAATTATGTCCGAGCTGCCAGTCGGTAAAAAAGAAGCCGATATCGCTGACACCGTGGAAGCTGTACCAATTTGAAATGGAGCGCTGCGTGACGGCTGCTTTAAAACGGCCTGTCTGTCCGACAATCCAATTCGTCATAAACCCCCCGTAGCTTCCGCCCGTAACACCGAGACGGCCGCTGTCAATAAACGGATACGCCTGAACGGCTTCATCCACCGCCTGCATGACATCACGGTAATCTCCGCCTCCGTAATCACCCCTGACACGATTGACAAAATCCTGCCCGTAGCCGTGGCTTCCTCTCGGGTTGACATACACGACAGCATATCCTTGTGCGGCCAGCACTTGGAATTCGTGAAAATACGTATGGCCGTACATCATGTGAGGCCCGCCGTGTATGTATAGAATGAGGGGATATGTTTGACCCTCTTCAAAAACGGTGGGCTTTAAAAACCAGCCGTTTACCGTCAGCCCGTCCTTTGTTTCATATTGCAGCTTTTCCGGCACGGATATGATACGCTCCTCTATAAACCGATCATTGTCAAATGTCAATTGCTTTTCTTCCCCATTTTCAAGTGAAATGCTGTAAAGCTCGGAAGGCTGTGCGGGTTTGGCAATGACAGCGATACAGCTTTTCTGATGGGGATGAAAAGCAAAACCGTTCACGTATTCTTCTTCTAATCGGATCGGATATACGAGGCCGTCAATCGAGATATAATAAATACCGGTGCTTCCCTGCTCGCTCCCGAGAACGTAAAAACCCTGCCCGTCGTTTGTCCATACCGGCCGGGGCGTCACTCCTCCTATGATTGAATCCGCAATCAGCGCATCGCTCAAATGAACATCCAGCATGTCGGTCAGGCAGGACAGCCGCTCAGTTTTCACGTCGTACAGCCACGCTTTCTCTAAAGTCGCATTGCGAAATTCATTCTCATGGCCCAGCATCGCGATATAAGAACCGTCCGGTGAAAACACGCAGGAACCGAAAGAACCGCGGTGCGGCGTAATCTGCTTCAGGCTTCCGTCCGCCAGATTCATCAGATAGACATCGCTCGGCTTTCCGGCGTCACCCGGCTCGCATAAATTGGCGGTAAACGCAAGCTGCCTGCCATCCGGTGAAAAGGCCGCGCCATAATGATCCGCTTCATGATCCGTCAGCTGCTGAATCTCCCCCGTTTCAAGATGAATCAGCACAAGCTGTGTCCGGCTTCCGTTCAGCAGGCCCTTCCCGTCACGTTTATATGTTAATGACTGAATCTCAACCGGCTCATACTCGTCATGCTTCTTTTTTTCTTTCTCATCGGCGCGCTCCGCTGATGTCAGACTGACGGACACAAGCACGGATCTGCCGTCGGGCGCCCATATCGGATCTGATACGCCCCAAGGAATATCGGCAGCCTGTTCCGCCTCTCCGCCGGCAGCGTCGATGATGTACAGCTGAGGGATGCCGTCCTCCCTGTCAGAAACAAAGGCGAGGCGCCGACCGTCAGGCGACCACCGCGGACTTGTATGTTTATCGTCCCCGAAAGTCCACGGGTTTGAGATGCCGGATTCTGTGTCATATACCATAATAGCTGAGGAATAGGAATCCCGCTTATGATTGACTGTTGTCCGGACGTAAGCGGCTCTTCTGCCGTCAGGGGCATATTGCGGGTCTGTCACGGATACGAGAGACGCAATGTCCTCCTCGGTTATGAGTTTTTTCAAATCGTTTCTCCTCCTTTTCTTTTTTATTTCGCTTCCCTAAATAAAAATCCTTCTCCAGAAAAAGAAAACGTCCTTCTCTGATGGGAAGAACGCTTTTTTATCATTATACACTTTTCACCTGTTCTAAAGGATTCCGTTCAATTACGCTTCCTTCTGACGGGACGGTAAGCGCCGCAATCTCACAGTGAGGGAAATGCTCAGAAAGCTGTTTTCTCAGCTCTTCTCCCTTTCCTTTTTCAATCAGGACAAGAATCGTCGGTCCCGCTCCGCTCAGCGCCGTTCCGTAAGCGCCTTTCATTTCGGCCGCGTGTTCCACCTTTGAAAGCTCAGGAACAAGCATGGCGCGGTACGGCTGATGGAGGATGTCTTTTCTCATCATTTTCCCGGCGAGCGCCCAGTCATTTGACATGATCGCAGCAACGAGAAGGTTGCTGACGGCGCTTGCTTTAACGGCGCGTCGGTACGGCAGCTCTTTCGGGAGCACGTCTCTTGCGTCCCTGGTCAGAACTTCGTAAAACGGAATCACTGCCACAACATCGATATCCGCTTCGGCAACACGCACGATATGTGTTTCATCTTCTTCGTGAAGGCCGATTACAAGCCCTCCTGCAAGGGAAGCAGCGGCATTATCAGGGTGCCCCTCTTCAAGACTGGCTAAGTGCAGCTTGTCGCTTTCCGACAGCTGCAGGCCGCATAACTCATCCGCAAGCTCAATGGCGGCGACGATAGCGGCCGCGCTGCTTCCGAGACCCCGCGCAAGGGGGATGTCACTCCAAACTTTGACATGGGCGGGCGGCAGCTCTTTCTGATAGCGGTCAGCCGTCCGTTTGGCGACTTGGTAGATGAGGTTGTCCGTTCCTTGAGGGATGCCCGCGACAGTTTCGGTTTCCGCCGAGAACTGCCATTCATCGTTTCGGAAAACCGAAAGCTTCAAATATCTGCTGAGCGCCATTCCGATGGAATCAAACCCAGGTCCTAAGTTGGCGGTGCTTCCCGGAACCGTAATGGAAAACAGCATCTCCGCCTCATTCATACACGCGCCGCTCCATTTAAGTATTCCAGAATACTGTCCTCATCTGTCGGCAGCGTGATCGGTTTTATGTCAGATACGTCCACAGCCGTATTCGGATCTTTCAGGCCGTTTCCGGTCAAAACTGCGACAACCTTGCTTCCTTTTGGAATTTCACCGGATTTCACCTGTTTCAAAACGCCGGCGATGGATGCACAAGAGCCCGGCTCGGCAAATACGCCTTCTTCACGGGCAATCAGCTGATAAGCGTGAAGGATTTCTCCATCTGTGACTTCATCAATTTTTCCGGCTGATTCTTCCGCAGCGAGCACGGCTTTGTCCCAGCTGGCGGGATTCCCGATCCGGATTGCCGTCGCAACGGTTTCTGGATTTTTAATGACTTCGCCGCGGACGATAGCCGCAGAACCTTCCGCTTCAAAACCGCGCATCTTCGGAAGTCCGGTGCCGTTTTTCTCATGATATTCTTTGAACCCTTTCCAGTAGGCCGTGATATTCCCGGCATTTCCTACCGGGATCGCCAGAATGTCCGGCGCTTCGCCGAGCTGTTCGCATACTTCAAAGGCCGCTGTTTTTTGCCCTTCAATCCGGTAAGGGTTTACTGAATTCACTAATGCAATCGGTGATTTTTCACAAATCGACCGGACGATGGCCAGCGCGTCGTCAAAGTTTCCGTCAATCGCGATGATTTCCGCACCGTACATGACGGCCTGCGCAAGCTTTCCGAAGGCGATTTTCCCGTCCGGGATGATGACGATGCATTTCATGCCGGCTCTCGCCGCGTATGCGGCAGCCGCAGCGGATGTGTTGCCTGTTGAGGCGCACATGATGGTATCATTGCCTTCTTCTTTCGCTTTGGCGACCGCCATGACCATGCCGCGGTCTTTAAAAGATCCCGTCGGATTAACGCCTTCTGTTTTCACATGCAGTTCAATTCCGAGCTTTTCAGAAAGCTTCGGGAGGTGAATCAGCGGCGTATTGCCTTCATGCAATGTCAGGGCCGGCGTCCGATCCGTCACCGGCAGAAATTCTTTATATTGATGGATGAGTCCTTTCCACATTAGCTCCAACCGTTCCCTTCTACACGATATGTGCTTTTTACTTCTTGTACAACTTCTAGATCATTTAAGTTTTGCAGAATGTCACTGAAATCTTCTTCCGATGTATGATGCGTGACGATGACGATTTCCGCGAGATCGTCATGTCCTTTGATCGGCAGCTGCAGAATTTTTTCAAAGCTGACGCCGCGCTCTGAGAAGGCCGATGTGATTTTTGAAAAAGAGCCCACCTGGTCTTTGACATGAATTCTTAAAAACTGCTGGGCGTAGATATCAGACGGCTGCTTCAGATTTCTTTCAAATTGCGGGGCGACAAAGCTGTTTCCGTTTACGCCGAGACGCATGTTTTTCATGACCGCGACCAGATCGGAAACGACTGATGTCGCAGTCGGCATGCTTCCGGCTCCGGGGCCGTAAAACATCGTTTCGCCTACGGCTTCTCCGTACACGTAAACGGCATTAAACTCGTTATGCACGGCAGAGAGCGGATGATGATCCGGGAGCAGTGTCGGCTGAACGCTGACTTCGATTTTATTGTCATCACGCTGGGCGATGCCGATCAGCTTCATCGTATAGCCGAGCCGTTTGCTGAAGCTGATGTCTTCATCCGTAATCCGGGAAATTCCTTTTACCTTGACATCGTCCAGATCGACGTTCATAGAGAAGCCGAGACGGGCTAAAATCGCCATCTTGCGTGCAGCATCGAGTCCTTCTACATCGGCGGTCGGGTCCGCTTCCGCGAATCCGAGATCCTGCGCTTCCTTCAGCACTTCTTCATACGGGCTTTTTTCTTTAATCATTTTCGTTAAGATGAAGTTCGTCGTTCCGTTGACGATTCCCATCATTTTTGTGATCCGGTCAGAGGAAAGGCCTTCTTCGAGCGTGCGTAAAATCGGGATTCCGCCGGCGACACTCGCTTCATAATACAAGTCACAGCCATTTTCCTTTGCGGCGGCTAAAAGCTCTGACCCGTATACGGCGATCAGATCTTTATTTGCGGTCACAACATGTTTTTTCGCTTTCAAGGCATCAAGAAGATATTGCTTCGTCTGTTCGACACCGCCGATGACTTCAATAATCACGTCGACCTCAGGGTCATCGATCACATCATAGACTTCTGTCGTCAGCACTTCTTTCGGCAGGTCTGCGTCTCGTTTTTTATCAATATCTTTAACCAGCACTTTTTTGATCGTCACCGGACAGCCGACCTGGTGCATAAGCTTATCCTGATGATCTTGTATAATTTTGACGACTCCGCTTCCCACGGTTCCCAGTCCTAACAGTCCAATACGAATCGCTTCCAAAGAGAAACTCCACCTTTCTTCCTTTTGTCCACTAGAAAAGGACAATTGTTAACCCTTCACAGACATTTAAGTTACAAATATTATATAAGCCCGCATTTGTTTTGACAAGCGGCTGAATATTGTTTCTACGGCCATGAAAACGCTTAACACATTGATATGACAAGATTCCCTATTTTCTAAATATTTTTACGTTATATTTTCTTACGAACTGATTCCTTTTCCGAGCCACGCCACAGGCGGGACAAAAACCTGCGCCGACCTGACATTCATCATGTCGTGACATGTCTGTAAAAACTGTTCATAGCGGGTGCAGTCGGCAAGAATGTAGTCAAGCTGCTCTTCGTAAAACTGTTTTTCAGAATCATGAGAAATGTAATAGCTCTCCACCGTCTCAAAGAAATGAAGCGGAAACAGCAGGCGGCTGTAAAACAGGCGCTTGGAAAAGGAGGATAACGGCGTAACTTGCTCATATTCCTGCAAAAACAAAAACCCTTCGTTAAGCAAGTCGTCACGATGATACAAATATGTGCTGCGCATATATTCCGCAATATCACGGGCGGCATGGTCGAATACCCAATCGCCCGGAATGCGGATCAATGATTCCTCCGACCAGGTATCCCGTTCCATCCGCTGATGGCAGATTGTCCCCGAGTCTTCTGCGCCGGGATTGTCATCCAGCTCCGTATCCACTAAATATTGAATCGCATTTTCCGCTAAGCCTGAATAATAAGGAAATGCTTCGATCATTTTCTTTTCGAACGGTTCAAGCGGAGACATATGAATTTTCTGCATCCAGAATGATTCCAGCTGATCCACCCGTTTTCCCCATAAGTCCTTCCATTGGCCGATCCTGCCCGCTTCTTTCACTTCGTACGGAAAACCCCGCCCTTTTCTGTGAAATTCGGCAAGCTCCCCTCCGACAGAAAACGACCGGTTTGCGACGGGGATCGGCGCTTTTAAGAGCGCATACGTTTTGCCTTCGTCCTCAAAGGTCAGTTCTCCTTCCTTCGTAAAGATAAACACTGAAACGTATGGGTCACTTTGTTCTTGTAAATACTGACTCATGTAGTAAAGCTCCGTCAGCTCTGATTGCGAAAACCCGGAAACGGGAATAATAAGAAAGAAGGAATTAGGCGTCTGGAAGCATTGGTATTTCTGATAAACGGAAAGCTGTCTGACGTGGATGCCGTACTTTTCTTTAATGATGCTTTTCATCATAATCACCTGCCTGAAAAATTAGAGCTATTCACATCGTAGTCATACGCCGGCGGAATTATGAATACATATTGTAATCCTTTGAATCAAGTGGAGAAACATCGTACACATCGGAAGGGTGTTGTATAAACTAGTAAAAAAAGATTGGGTGAAGCAAATGTCAGAAAAGGAACAACTGAATCAGGTGGAAGCTGTCGCCAGAGCGCGTTTAAAAGAACGGGGGGTTGAGACGGACGATATTGCCGAGCTGGTGTATTTCCTTCAGAAAAAATATCATCCTGATTTGACGATGGAAGTATGCAGGCTCAATGTGGACCGTGTCATCGCAAAACGCGAGGTGCAAAACGCCATTTTAACGGGAATAGAATTAGATGTGCTCGCCGAACAAAAAAAACTGTCTGAACCGCTTCAGACCATTCTGGCGATTGATGAAAGCCTGTATGGGGTTGACGAGGTGCTCGCCTTCTCTATCGTGAATATATACGGCTCAATCGGCTTTACGAATTACGGCTACATTGACAAAGAAAAACCCGGCATTCTCGGGCGGTTAAATGATAAATCTACGGGCGAATGCCATACGTTTCTTGATGATATCGTCGGCGCAATCGCAGCAGCGGCTTCAAGCCGGCTTGCCCACAGCGCCAGAAATACAGAATAAGGACGGCCGTCATGGCCGTCCCTTTTTTATAGATGTTCAATCCATTCGGTTAAAGAGTCAATCGCATATGTCGGCTTCCGGTCGTAATCTGCCATATGCTCACGCTTTGTCACTCCGGTATGAACCAGCAGCGTATCCATGCCCGCATTGATGCCGGCCATAATATCCGTTGCATAGTTATCGCCGACCATGAGTGTTTCGGAAATATCCGTTCCGAGCACACGCATCGCCTGTTCCATAATAATCGATTCAGGCTTGCCGATAAAGACAGGCTCAACGCCCGTTGACACCGTCAAAACGGATGTGAGCGAACCGTTCCCTGGTAAAAGCCCTCTTTCAGTCGGAATGGCGACGTCGCCGTTTGTTGAAATGAACCGGGCGCCGTTTCTGATCGCAAGGCATCCCGTTGCCAACTTTTCATATGTAATGCCGCGGTCGATTCCCACAACGACAAAGTCCGCGTTTTCTTCTCCGAAGCTCAGCCCGTTTTCTTCAATGGCCTGGCGGATGCCTTCTTCGCCGATCACATACACCGACGCGTCTTTTTTCTGCTGGGCGATATGCTGCGCAGTCGCCATGCTCGTCGTGAAGACCTGCTCTTCAGTTGCCGGAATGTCAAAGCTCATCAGCTTGTCCGCCACCTGCTTCGGCGTCCGGGAAGAATTGTTCGTCACGAATAAATACGGAATGCCGCGCGCTTTAAGCGTTCTCACGAATTCACACGCTTCTTCGATTTTTTCCGTCCCGTTGTACATTGTGCCGTCCAAATCTATCAAATATCCTTTATAATCCTTCATACTCAACACTCCTGTGGATTTTCTCACTCGTTGTTATTTAAATGCGGAAACAGGCCCTAATTCTGTTTCCAGGTAGGTTCTTACACGGGCCGGAAAGGCTTTCAGCACGTCCCTGTTTGACGTGATCAGCGTAAACAGCTCCTGATGATCGGCTTGCTGATATTCCTGAACAAGCCGCTTTCTGGAAGAGATCAGCTGCTTGAGCTTATTCGCTTCATCCTCAGCTACCACCTTTTCATCCGTCAGAATATCCATGATGTCGTCATAACTCCCCGGATCGCGCATGATAAAGCCGTCAATCATATCATTTCCGACATCGAGAATGCATTCGATCATAAGATGGCTGATCCGCTCAAGCGCTCTTTTTTCGATTTCGCTCTGCCATGCGGGCGTACTGTCAAACAGCGCCAGCTGGGTCTCAAAAAAACGGAGTGTTTGTTCGATATTATTTCTGTCAACAAAATACACGTGACAGCATCCCCTTCTGCATCAATTATTTTCTGATTCGTTTTAAAACAAAATACGCGCAGCCGAAATTGCAGTATTCATAAATGTATTCGTCCAATGTGCTGATTTTCGTTTCAAAGGTTGCTTTTTGATTCTGGTCATCAAAGAAGCCTTTGAGCCGCAGCTGACTGTATCCCCAGTCTCCCACAATGTAATCATATTTATTTAATATGTCCGAATAGCGGGCTTTGAACGCTTCTTCATTAAAGCCGTTTTTAAAATCGTGTACGAGTTCAAACTCGGCATTTTGAATAAGAATCATGTCTTCACCTCTTTTATCACTCTTTACTATCATAATTCATTGACTTCTGTCCATCAATTGCAAAATGAGACGGTTCGGACGGACGGAAAAATTTTCCCCTTTTATCCAGTGTAGCGGTTCTGACGATCCTTATTCAAGAATGACTTTTTCCCTGCACAGACGGCTCCATCACAAAAAACCCAAAACCTGCGGCGTTTTGGGTTTTTTCGGCTTATCTTATGCTTGGGCCTGGCGTTTTTTAGACGCTTCGTTCACTTGTTCATCCGCATGATAGGAAGAACGGACAAGCGGGCCTGCTTCACAGTGGCTGAAGCCTTTTTGCATCGCGATTTCTTTCAGTTCGGCAAATTCGTCCGGATGATAATATTTTTGGACTTTTAAATGTTTTTTCGACGGCTGCAGGTATTGGCCGATCGCCATGATGTCGACATTGTTCGCAAGCAGGTCGTCCATCACTTCAATAATTTCTTCCTTCGTTTCGCCGAGACCGATCATAATGCTTGATTTCGTCGGGATGTCAGGCTGCATTTCTTTCGCACGGCGCAAGAATTCCAAAGAACGGTCATATGTTGCGCGGGCCCGGACTCTCGGTGTCAGGCGGCGGACGGTTTCAATGTTGTGGTTCAGAATATCAGGACGGGTATCCATTAATGTTTTCAGGTTGTCGTAATTTCCGCCCATATCGGATGGCAGCACTTCAATTGTCGTGAACGGGCTTTTTCTGCGGATCGCCCGGACCGTTTCCGCAAAGACGCCTGCTCCGCCGTCTTTCTGATCATCACGCGCCACGGCCGTGATGACGGCGTGCTTTAAGTTCATCAGTGCAACCGAATCAGCTACGCGTTCCGGTTCCTGCAGATCCAGCTCAGTCGGCAGACCCGTTTTGACAGCGCAGAAGCGGCATGCTCTCGTACAGACGGAACCGAGAATCATGAACGTCGCCGTACGTCTGACAGCCCAGCATTCATGGATGTTCGGGCATTTTGCTTCTTCACATACGGTATGCAGATTATTTTCACGCATTAATTTTTTCAGACCCGTATAGTTTTCATTCGTGTTCAGCTTTATTTTGAGCCATTCCGGCTTTCTCAGATGCTCGTCTTTCTTTGCCATTTCCCCATCATCTCCATTATCCCTTTATTCATGTTCGTGTGCGAAAAATTTCTATTTCACGATGGATATAAAACTTGCAGATTTCTATTCAATAGTCACTTTAACATAGGAAAAATTTCTCGACAAGGGAAGAGAATTACTTACATTTTCTCGGATTGTTGCCGCAAACTAGTTGTATTAATCCTGAAAGGAGATCATGTTGTGAAAGTTCTGTTATCTGCTCTTCTCCTTTTATCATTTTTCTGTCCGGCTGCAAGCGGGAAAGAACAATCGGCTCCTGTTTACGGTGAACGGATGCAGTTGTACCGCAAAGCCGAAGCAGTCACGCAGATTCCTTGGTATGTGCTTGCGGCGGTTGATCAATATGAAGAAAATGTCCGCTCGAACCGAAAGGATCTGCCGGAAAAAGCGGGAATCATCAGCATTTATATTCCGGATCATTTGTGGAGCGGGCCTGAAAATCCAAATCCTAAGGACGAGGCGCCCCTCAGCATTAAAGTATTTGACGGGATCGGCCTGGACGGCGACGGCGACGGAAAAGCCGAGGTCAGCAATGATGAGGATATCCTTTATACATTTGCACAGTATTTAGCGGGATTCGGAACGGATCTTGACCATATCCGCATCGGCCTCTGGAATTATTACCGCCGTGATCAGACGGTCGGCATTATCACCGAATTCATGACACTGTTTAAAACGTTCGGCCGCCTTGATCTCGGAGAGCACGCTTTTCCGCTTCCCGTGAAGACGGATTACAGCTACCGCAGCACATGGGGCGCCGCGCGGGGTTTCGGCGGGCGCCGGATTCACGAAGGAACGGATCTGTTCGCTCATTACGGACTCCCCGTCAGATCGACCTGCTACGGTATTGTTGAAATGAAGGGCTGGAACCGTTTCGGCGGCTGGAGAATCGGCATCAGGGATATCAATAACACGTATCACTACTTCGCTCACCTGAACGGCTTTGCAAAAGGTGTGCATAAAGGCCAGATCGTCAAACCCGGAGAGGTGATCGGCTCTGTCGGCAGTTCCGGATACGGACCGCCGGGCACCGCGGGAAAATTCCCGCCGCATCTTCACTACGGGATGTATAAAGATAACGGCAGATCGGAATGGTCTTTTGACCCGTATCCCCATTTAAGGGCATGGGAGCGAAAAGAAATCCGCAGGAAAAAGTAAACACACAGCCGCCAGGAAAGATTGCGGCTGTGTGTTTTTATTTATCTTTCTTCTGTTTTTCACTCGGCAGCTGGACAGAAGGCGTCACACCTGATCCGCCGCTTCCGTTATAAAACTGCGGCACCTCTCCTTGAATCGCTTTAATGGAGACCGGAATATTATTTGTGACGACTGATGTCTTACTGGCAAACGGAATAATGACCTTCACTTTAATTTCCACAAAAATACTGATATCGATCAGGGCATTGTTAATGCCGTACGGCTTTATTTTTGTTTTCACATCAGTTAACGCATCACCGATCAGGTTAAAGCGCACGGGGATTTTCGGCCCCAGATTTCCGAGAACGCTGTTTCCCGTGACCTGCCCAAAAGGGATGTTAATCATAATTTCATCGGCCGTTTTCGCGCCTTTTTCCGTTTCATGCTGCTTATTGTTCGACTCCGCTTCCTTCAAATGAGCCTGAAGCTGCTTTGTCACTTTCGCCTTCATGCTGTTGACCATTTGTGTATTAAAATCCATCGTTGTGACTTTTCCGTTTTCATCCGTTTTCATATCGACCATATCTTTCACATTGTCGCTGTGAGACATGTATTCTTCAATGGATTCCGTAATGACCTCTGTCGCCACCCGTTTGGTTTCCATTTCTCCTATGTTCATCAGCACCGGTTTGATTGAGGAGTTGATCATCCAGAGGCTGATGACCGTCGATATGATAAAAAAAGCAAACGACAGAAGAAGCACATATCGAAAAGGCAAAGGCCCTCTCTTGCGAAGAGCGCTCCGGTATCTAGGCAAGAAAAATCCCCCCTTACATATCACAATGTATGCTTGTAAGAGGGGACATAGTATTTTATTTTTACTCTTAAAAAGTCCCGCTTACCTTCATTCGGGTGAGATGGAACGGCCGGCGGATATTTGACATTACGGCTGCCGCGCGAGCTTCCAGGCGAGCAGATCTCTTAAAAACTCCGGCATAAAGTATTGTTTTTCTTTTGAATCGCGGATGTAAGGGAACAGCTTGCCGAGTGTAAACATGTCGAGAACGGCAACCGAGTATATCCGCTCCGGATCCACCTCTTCTCCGTTCACTTTCACATTGAGGAGATGCGTCACACCGTCTTCAAGGATGCCGGCCTCTGCCTCCGCTCCGGCATATACCATCCTGCCCATCACTTCCCCGCGGAAGCCGAGGCCTTTAATCCGCAGCTGCTCCATTTGTTCCGAGGCGGCCTGGCTGATTGTTTCCCGGAGTTCCCTGCCTGAAAGACGAACGGCGACCGGATTGATCGGATGAGGGCAGATGCGGTGCAAGTCAAGTTTTGTGACAGGCCCCTTCTGTAAAGACCCCAAAATGACGCCTGAATTCACCATGCTGACTTCACAGCCGCACCAGCTTTTCAGCGCTTCGGCTAATAGAAGCGGGAGCGGCGATTCCTCAAACCACTTCACGCCGGCTTCTTCATTCAGATTGGCGACTTGTACGGAGAGCAGGTTTTCCGCTTCCCGTTCTTTCTCTTTCAGAAAAGCCGCCGTATCTTCAGATTCCCCGTGCCAATCAGCCATTTTCTGTACAGATGCCTGTTTGCTGACAATGGTTCGTGATTCACTTTCTATCGTCAGCTCGACACAGCCGACATAGTTCCCGTATTTCTCCGCACATGCAAGCAATACGCCGTTTATGTCCTGTCCGTCCTCAAGAAGGTGGTGCGTATGTGATTCAAGAATGACATCGATGTCGGGAAATTTTTCCGCTGCGGCCCGGTCATCGATCAGGCCTAAATGAGAAAGCAGAATGATGATGTCCGCTTTGCCCTTGATATCGTCAAGTGATTCTTGAATGCTTTTTTCCGCATCCGTCACCGTCCAGCCGAGTTTTTGATAGACGGGATAATACGGCACCGTGACCCCGAGTATGCCGGCGGTCATCCCGTTTTTCAGCGTTTTGATCACGTAGGGCTCGGCCCATTCCGGCCGCTGTCCGTCCGCGTCAAACAGGTTGGACACAATGACGGGAAACGCGGCATGAGTATATAAACCCGCCAGCTCATCGTGAGGCAGCGTAATTCCTTCATTATTCCCGACGGCAGCCGCATCGATCTCAAGCCGGTTTAACAAGTCGACATTCGCTTTGCCGAAGGTCGCTTCCGTTATCATTTGAAATCGGTCCATATGATCGCCGATGTCGAATACGAGTGTTTCCTCCCCGTTTTTTTCATGCTCTTTTCTCTTCTGCTCAATATAATGTACGATTTTCGGCCAATTTTCGAAATGGCTGTGCAAATCATTCGTATGATATAAACGGAGTTTCTCTAACATACCATCTCTCCTACCTTTTAGCTGAATATCCCTTGATAAATCAATTCACAGCCGATCAAAATCAAGACGACCCGCATGAAAAGCACGATCGTTTTCGTCTGCACCCGCTTATTGACCCACGCGCCCATTTTGCCGCCGAACCACGCCCCCGGAACGAGGCACAGCGCATACAGCCAATTGACATGGCCCTCTGCGATATGTGACACGGAACCCGTCACGGAGGATAAGAAAATGATGAGCATTGACGTCGCCACAGCCACTTTCGGCGGGAACAAAAATAACAGCATCATGGCCGGAACCATAAGAGAGCCGCCGCCGATGCCGAAAAGACCGCCCAATAAACCGACGAAAAAGGCAATGGCGATACCGGTAAAAATACGGTACGAATATGTATAAAGCTCACCCGATTCATCCTCATATGTCCGGATCATGCCTTTATGCGCTTTATTGACCGGTTTTGCTTTCGCCTTCAGCATTAATGTAATAGAAATCAAAATCATAAAAAGTCCGAACCAGACGGAAAACGTATGCGCATTAAAAAGTTTAGACAAATACGCGCCGATGATGCTTCCCGGGCCGGAACCGATAAAAAAGATCAGTCCGCTTTTGTAGTCAACGGTTTTATATTTCATATAGGCCAGAGTTGATGACAGGCCCGTAAAAATAATCACCAAAAGGGACGTGCCGATGGCAGTCTGCGGTGTTACGTCATGGAAAAACGGGGTCATCGTGCTTAAATAGAGCATCGCCGGCACGATGATAATTCCTCCCCCAAGCCCGATCAGGCTGCCGACCGTTCCCGCGATAAATCCCAATATAATCAAAATAAGATAAGACATGTGTCTTGAAACCTCTTTTCTAGCTGAATAGGTCGAGCTGCTTCGGAGCAAGCCCGGTATATGAGATATCTAACATTTCAAGCATCTCAAGCCCGTTATCGGCGGCGTCTCCGCCTGAGTTATTGTTGAAGAGCACATACAGATTGCGCGACTGCTTTTTCAGCTCCTGAAGATTGTTTTTCCAATCTTTGAGCTCCTGTTTGTTATAGCGGTATAAATATCTGACCTCACGCCAGTTTTGTCCGCCGTCAGGTTTGATCCAGCCCTGCTTGTTCCGTCCGTGAAAACGGACAAGCGTTTTTTCTTCATCCGTTGCTTTCAGGACGGTCGGAATGCTGCCCTCGCCGATTTGCGGCTCGTCACATATGCTGTGAATCCAGCCTTCCTCCTTCATAAAGGAAAGCGTCTGTTCGTAAAATGGCGGGGAAAACCAAGACCGGTTGCGGAATTCAAGCGCGCACGGGATATCGCCCATCTGCTTCCTGCACCATCTTAAATATGCGACGTTTTCTTTCTTGCAGTCAAACCACGGCGGGAATTGGAACAGCACCATGGCAAGCTTTCCATGCTCTATATACGGCGATAATGACAGCTTAAACGCCTCAAACATTTCTTCCTTCGATTCAAAGGGAATATCGCCGCGCTGATGACCCGTCATTCCTTGATATGCCTTAATGACAAATTGAAAAGATTCCGGCGTCTCTTTGACCCATCTTTCGTTATTGCGGGCGGGCTGTATCGCGTAAAAGCTCGCGTCCAGCTCAACGATGGGAAAATGGGAGGAATACGCCTGCAGTTTTTGCGGGCCCGCTGTTTTAGGCGGATAGATGCTGTCATGATCCCCCCACCCCGTCAGTCCGATATAAATCACAATCCTTCACCTCTCATTCTAGTTTATCACAGGTGTTTTTCTCTTTCCGTTTCCATGTTTTTTCTGAATGCACTTTTCAGGTAACGGTATTGATGTTCATTGGTGTCCGAAAATGCCTCATCTCTGGAAGAAAGAATGTGCTGATAGACGATCGGCTCTGAAAACTGACTGCTCGTGAAATCATATATCTCCCCGTCTATTCGATTATAAAAATGCCAGCTTGTGCCGGTTTTTGTTTTGAGAATGTCACCGCCGTAAACATCTTGGATGACTAAAGCCGTCACGCCGCACTGGCCTGTGGCCGGGCAATCTTCCGTCCATTTTGTACTGGTCTTGCGCGACCAGGATGCCGTTAATATGTTCAAGATTTGATCATACAATGTGTTTTACTCCTTTTTATAAAAAGATACCACGAGACCCGCTTTCCAAACGACAAAAAAAGCCGATTCTCATCAGAGAATCGGCTCTTTTATTTCACAAGGCTTCAGGAATGTTCCGAAAGACCCGCTCTGCTTACGACCGCCATCCTGATACACACAGCGCCCCTTGCTGTAGGTCGCAGCAATTCGATATGGAAAGGTGCGGCCTTCATACAGGCTTTGCTTATGTTTGGAAAACATCGTTTCTTTTGTGACGGTAAAAGGTTCCGGCCGGACAATGGCAAAATCAGCGTCAAATCCTTCTTCAAGCCGGCCTTTATTCGTTAAACCGAAACGCTTGGCAGGTGCTTCGGCCGTCCATCGGGCCACATGTTCAAACGGAATCCCATGATCGATCGCTAATTGAATCATGCCGAGAAGCGTAAATTGGCCTCCGCTGATCCCGCCCCACGACAGGAACATATTATCCTCGCGTTTCAAAGCCGGATGACAGGGAGAATGATCCGAAGACACCATATCAATCAGGCCCTCAGCCAAAACCCCGATCAATTCCTCTTTATCAGCCTCTGAGCGGAGCGGCGGAGCGCATTTGGCGCCCGCCCCTTTTTTGAGGAAGTCTTCAAAGCTGAATAATAAGTAGTGCGGACATGTTTCAACGGTGACATCCAATCCGTCTTTTTTCGCCTGCTGAATGGAGAGCACGGCCCGTTTCGTGCTGATATGTACAAAATGAAGCGCGCATCCCGTCGCTCTTGCATATTCAATCGCCCGCTGCACAGCCTCGCATTCGGCTTCTTCCGGACGGGAGGAAGCGTAAGCGCGGGCATCAATTTTCCCTTGGAGCGCGTACTCGGCTTCAAGGAATCGGGTGAGGGCGTCGCTTTCTGCGTGCAGGGCCAAAATCCTGCCGCACGCCGCGATTTCCTTCATTCCCTTTAAAAGAGTCCGTTCATCGGCTGATTGAAATTCATCCGTTCCCGATTTAGACAGAAACGCTTTAAACCCGATTGCCCCCGCTTCTGCCATCGGCCGGATATGTTCGGTATACCCGGGCATCAAACCGCCCCAAAGCGCAAAATCAACCGCTGACTTCCGTTCGGCGATTTCCGCCTTTGCCAGCAGGTTTTCAGCAGTTACCGTTGAAGGAATGCAGTTAAGCGGCATGTCAAAATAAGCCGTACAGCCGCCGGCAGCAAGCATGTTTGAGCCGGTTTCAATGCCTTCCCATTCTTCGCGTCCGGGTTCATTGAAATGCACGTGACAATCGACCGCGCCCGGAAACACATACATGCCGTCTGCCTGCACCACTTGTTCCGCGTTTTCGTCAATGCCGGGCTCGATCAATGCAATTTTCCCGTCCTTGACGGCGATATCGGCCCGCTCTGTCCCGCCTTTTCGCACAGCTTTCGCACCCTTTACAATTACGTCATAGGCCATTTTATCTTCCTCCCTGTAAGGATGACGATTTTCTGTCAGTTTTTATCACAACATGCGTCTATGATTGCCAGTTTACTGCTACTATGATCGTAATACATCAGCAAAACCGCTATAATTTTTGATGATTTTTATTCATATTAACCAATGGTTGTCTTTAGAACCTGAAAGGAGATTGACTGATGAACATTTATGATGTAATGAAGATTCCCGCTTATGAGCGGGCCGCATTAATCGCAGGCAGATCCGGCGGCTGGAGGGAGGTGCAGCACGTCAACATGATGGATGCGCCGGACATCGCTGATTTTTTACATAAAAACGAATTGCTCGTCACGACGGCTTACCACTTGAAGGACCGCCCGCAGCTGTTGAAAGATTTAATCCGCCTCATGGCAAAACGGGGATGCGCGGGACTGGGGATCAAAACGAAGCGCTATCTTAATGTCATTCCGAAAGATGCCGCGGAGCTTGCCGACCGGTATGAATTTCCGATTATTGAGCTTCCGGAAGACATCAGGCTGGGAGATATCGTCAATGCTACACTGAGCCATATTCTTGATATGCGTTCAAATGAGCTGCAGCAGGCCATTTACGCCCATAAAAAATTTACAAACCACATCATGAGCGGCAAAGGGCTGCAATCCCTGCTTAAGAAGCTCTCAGACATCCTCCGGCTTCCCGTGCTGCTTTTGGATCAGCATACAAAACTCTTATCATCGTCCCACAGCATACCCATTGACACGTCTTTATTGAAAAACATCTGTTATTCCTTTTCCGGTCCTTATTTCACCTGCTTTTCCATGCTCTCCGACAGAAAGGCGTATTCTGTCCTGCCGATTCTGAATGTTGAAAAAAACTGCGGTTATCTGGTGATTCCGGAGCTGGTGCAGACCGCTGATAAAGGCATGATTTTGACAATTGAACAGGCGGCCAACGTCATTTCCTTTGAACTGCTGAAAGAAAATGCCGTCAAACAATTCGGCAGACGGGCGCGCAATGAATTTTTCAGCAATTTCATCGACCGCTCGTTTACCGGCCATGAAGAAATCAAAAGCCGCGCCAAAGAATTCCGGCTTCGCTGGGATCAGAAATACATGTGCATTTGCGGAAAACTCGACCGAAATGAGAAAACGATCAGCTTTACCGAAAATCAGCTCGTTTCCGATCATGTATTTGATCTGCTTGAAGGGGAGCTGTCATCCTTTCCGTTTCCCCCTCATCTCTTTATTAAAGGAAATGTCGGTATTCTTTTAATTGAAGCGACAGACAGCTGGAATGAAATGCACGCGTCTGTCATCAGCTTTTTGGAGCAGTTTCAGAAACAGGTCCGGACGCAGTTTAAACGGACTGTCTCCTTCGGCATCTCAAACATATGCCAAAAGCTGATCGATGTCCCTGACGCTTTTACTGAAGCTTCAGACGCCATTTCATCCGGGCATTTGTCCAGAAGCGCGGAGTTTATTCAAATCTATCATGCCAAAGACGTGCCGGAGCTGCTCCGCCTGCTTCCGGCGGAAGATGTGAAGAAGTTTTACGAAGCCACCCTCCAAAGCCTGGCCGATCGGCAAAAGGAGGACCAGAGCCTGCTTCATACACTGTCTGTTTACCTGGAGACCCACTGCCAGATTTCAGAAACGGCTAAGCGCCTGTACGTCCATCGAAATACGGTGATCTATCGTTTAGAAAAATGCGAGGAACTGCTCGGCAAAAGCTTAAAAGATCCGGAGACGACGATGCGCCTGCGGCTCGCGCTGAGAATGCAGCGGCTGATCGGTTAAAATTTAGCCATAGACCAGGATGCGGGTGTTCTCCCGCATCTTATTTAAGGGAGATCATTCAGCTAAATCCTCAAAAAATGCTGCCATCAAAATCCTGACGAGTATCCTTTCAGGAAGCCGTGAGCGACCTTCTCAATTTCTGCAGCTGTCATGAAATCCTCGTGAGCATCCACTGTGTCCGGCTCATAAACGATACCGTAAACAAGTTTTTGTGCGTCTGCTTCTTTCGCAAGGATCTTTACTTCCTTTTGAAAGTCAGGTTGCTTTTCTGATTTCATAAAAAAGAGGCTGCTTTTGATGAGCAGCCTTGTCTACCTAAGAAACATGTGTGGTTTTTGCGTTTACCAGTTCTCGAGACATTCTATTATTTACCTCCTTTCAAAAGAATCGTTATTCAGAGGTAAGCTGAGAAACCTTATAAGTTTCAGCAATTAATTTTAACTTTCTAACGCTCTTTCTTACATTATATTCAAACTTTTCAGCAATGTATTCTTGAGGAAAAGTACGCTTGTCAAAATGATAAACTAGATCCATTAATTTAATTAAACCCTCTGCAAACGATTCTGATACAATGTTTTGTTTTTGGAGATAATGAAGCATATCATTCATACCAATTCCATTAGTTTTTTCATCTTTAGATACAAGACTATATAAATAACTTACTCCACTATATAAACTCAACATTGATTTTTTCATAATAAGTTCTTTATCCTTCAAATCCAGTGTTTCATATGAATTTTCATTAAAGGTAACCCCTTCTGATTTAGAGGTATCTTTAATTTGTTCAGCTTCATCTATTTGAACACTAATCTGATCTAATTCTTTATCTATCATAAACTCGAATTCCCAATCTTTATATTTAATTTTAGCTAAAGTTTTAATCAAGTTTGAAACAGGGTTTTTCAATTTAATAACAATAATAGTAATCGAAACAGGCCATATGACAGATTTAATTATTGAAGAAATAAACTCCATCCAATTCATAAAAACTCCCCATTCTAAATGTAATGAGGGTATTATACTACTTTATCCCATATTTGCTAAGACTTCTCTTCAACTCTCTTGTTTTTCATCAGCTGACAAGCTTTTGTCGGCCTCTTGGCATGTTGTTCACCCCACTTTCAGAATATAAAAAGAGACACATTATTGTGTCTCACGCCTTGATCTTGACAGATTTATCTAATTTTTGGTCTAATCAGAAAAGGAGGCGATAAAATTAATGAGTAATACTAACAAAGGTTCTGATTATTCACGGAAAAATAATTCAGTAGACTCTACACCATCCCGAGTACATAGACCTCGACCTACAAGTGAGGTTCCAGTTCCGAAAGTTGAAAAAAGAGACCGGTTTTCTGTAGATGTTCCATCCTCAAGAATACGGAAAGGCAAATAATTCAATCCTCAATAGGGTTATCTGATTCATTATCAATAATTTGCGCTTTTTTAATTTCAGATTTTTTAAAAACGCCTATTTTTATACCTGCCTTAACATCTATATAACTCTTTTCAATTTTTAAATTGTACCTTTTTACGAGTTCGGTAAAATAAGTTATATCTCGTAAAACAAAGTTTCGTTCAGGCTCTAGCGGCCTGGACACTTTTTCTATATCTCCAATTATTTTTTTATCCTCATTGTCAATCTTAGAAAGTTCAACTACATTCTGCCCCTGTGACACAAAAATTTCTTCCCAAACTGTTTGGTATTTGGAAAGCCCGTTTAAGCCTCTTTTCCTACGAACCTTATTAACAGCTCCTATAACCAATTTTAAATATAGTTTAGTATAAATTCTTGCTACACAGTAACTAAAGATAAGGCTGAATACAAAAAATACTGCTATAAATGAAAAGCTGGTCAAGTGACTATTCAGGGTTGTTAGATCACCTATATAATCACCTTTAAAGTGTTCAGTTATTCCGTTAGTCTTAGTCGAATAATAGTTTAATAAGCTATTCAATATAAGAACTAATATATTGTATGTGATCAGACTCAATCCTGAGACAGGAATCCATAACAACACACTTATACCTAACATTTCAAAAGGATTGTGCTTTTGATTTGGAGTCAACCCAAACAGCTGTAACCAATAGTAACAAATTAAACCAGGAATCGTGAATATAATTGTTGATATAAATTGGTCCATATTCCCCTCCTTATATCAAAAATATAACATTTATCTGGATTTTTCCAATACTTAATCTGTTCTTTTATTTCTTTAGTTAGGCCTAGAATTTCATTATCTATCACATGCGATAGCACCCAGCTACAATTAACCCGCTCAGCGGCGGAAAGCTTTGTGTCTCGCAGATACATACAGGTTTCGCTGCTTCCTGGTATCTTGAATTCTTCGTCAACACCAACAGTCGAACACATCAAGACCAAAAACCGCTTCTGACAGGCCGCGCAAGGGGATTTTATAAAATGTCTGAAAAAGGAGGGGCGCTTCCCCTCCGTGAACCGTAATAAAGCTTCGTGTGTTGGCTAATGGCTGTCTGGATAATGGTCTCACTGTTATCCTGGAAAGATCACTTACTTCTATAAGTCTTTCTTTTTAACAGAAACCGCAGATATAGCAGCAGAAATAACTATCCGCTCCGCTTCTTATGCACTCTCTGTAACATGGGGAATTATAAAAAGGAGGGCGCGCGGAAACATAGGGGGAGCCCCCTGAATGAGTCAATTGATGGGCCCATGGATAATAATTAAATTCTTGCCGCTGATACAAATGGAATGACGGGTAATAATACAACATTTTCAACTCCTTTTCCGTACACCATATTGTACTTACCGACATCCTTTTTAGATGATTGTCTCTTGCATAATTGTGTGTTGGCCTAATTTTCGGGTTTTATGCAAAATTCATGCAGGAGAACCATCACAACATCTCCTTGTTGTCACCAATCGCCCCCTACTGAACAGTTCGTATTATTTCAATGACCCGTTTTATCAGAATGCTCTCCCCCTGCATACGAAACAGCAAGTTCCAAAACCCTGCTTTTTCCTTCTCAGCATTTACGCCGCTCAATGTTGTCACTGCCTGACTGCCTTCTTTTTTGATCAACTTCCGGCAGATCAAATTCGTCAGACTCGTCAAGCGATAAAGCTGGTTTTACTTTATCTACACCTGTTCCGGTTTCCATTCGCGCCATGCTTGAGCATGCGGAACAACTGTTTTTCCTATATGATTTTCCCTCTATGCGCATCTCTGCAATTTCAGAGATGCAGACAGCCGCAGAATAAACGACAATCAGCAAAAAGCCTCCGGATACCCGGAGGCTTTTGATTCTTATCCTTGCTGCGTGAACGGCCGGGTCTGTGTCTTTTTGCCCCAGCCAAGCGCGGCCAGAAAACTGATGGCGAGAATGGCCGCTCCCAGCATATACGGAAATTCCATATTTACATCAAAGAGAAAACCGGCGGCTGACGGTCCGGCGATATTCGCTAAGCTGATGAATGAGGTGTTCATCCCGCCGGCAAACCCCTGCTGGTCACCGGCGAGCTTCGACAGCATCGTATTAACGGCCGGCCGGAGCAGCGATGTCAGCGTCAGGAAAAAGATTGCCGCGGCAAAAACGGCCCAATATGAACCCGCAAACCGGCACCACACAAGTCCTGCAGCAGCACCGATCAACGTCACGTTAATGACGCGCTTTTCCCCGAACCTGCGGACGAGATAACTGACGCCGACCGCCTGCACAAATACGCCGATGAGACCCGCAGCCGTAATAATAAAGGCAATATCAGAGGCTTTAAATCCGTGTTTATGGTCAACGTAAAGGCCGAAAACGGATTCAAAGTTCATAATTCCGAAGTTCAGCACAAAAACCAGAATCAGCATAAACGCGAACGGCGATTTGAGCGCGCGTGACATTTGCTTAAACAGATGCTCACGTTTTTCCGTTTTTGCCCGGGCTTCCAGCTGCTTTTCACGCCCCAGCGTTTCGGGCAGAAAGAAAAATGAAAGAACGGTTGAAAAGCAGGCGAGACTTGCGGACACGATGAACGGCACAGACATGCCGTAATGAACCAAATAACCGCCGACACCGGGTCCGATGACGACACCGAGCGTCATCGCCGCGCTGAACAGCCCCATTCCTTTCCCGCGTTCTTCCTCGGTCGTAATATCCGCAATGTAAGCGAACATTGACGGCATTAAAAACGCCGCGCCCATTCCGCCCAAAAGGCGGGATGCGAACAATTGCCACAGGCTTCCGGCAAAGGCGAAGATCAATTGTGACACGGCAAAGGCGGCAATGCCGAAAATAATCAGTTTCCGCCGTCCGTATTTGTCGGTTATTTCCCCGGCAATAGGCGCAAATAAAAGCTGTGTAAGCCCCGCCGCCGCAACAAGCAGACCCATCGTGCTCCCCGTCGCTCCGAATTCGGTAATATATGCGGGCATAATCGGAATAATCAATCCGATCCCAAGCATCGCAATAAACATATTCAGCATTAAAATTGACAATCGCCCCATGTACGCCATGATTTCTTACCTTCTCCCCAGACAAACAGATGATCATTCCATATTTGTCATTTTTTATACCATTCAGTATAACGGGGAAAAGGGAAAAAAGTCCAGATGATTTCAATCTCGTTTTCATATCTCATGACAGCACACCGGTTTCAGCCGGCAGATCATATATGTTAAGGGCCGCCTGCAGCGCTTCCCCGGCTTTAACTGCAACTCCGTGTCTGATCAGAACCGCTTCAAGTCCGGCCAGCACAAACAGCACATTTTCCTTTCTGCAGCTGTAGCCCATCGTTCCGATTCTCCAAATTTCCCCCTGCAGCGGACCGAACGAGCTGGCGATTTCAATTCCGAATTGAGACAAAAGCATACTCCTGATCGATTCGCCGTCTGCTTCCGGCGGAATCTTCACACATGTGACGACAGGCAGCTTCGCCTCCGGATCGCCGAATAAATCAAGGCCCATCGCTGCAAGTCCCGCCGTAAGCGCTTTTTCATGGCGCTGATGCCTGCGGAACCGTTCTTCAAGTCCTTCTTCCAGGACAAGGCGCACACCCTCCCGCAGCGCATAAAGCATTGCTGTCGCTTCTGTATGGTGATTCAGCCTTCTTTCACTCCAATAATCTTCGAGCTGGCTCAGATCAAAATAGTTGCTCGTAACCGGCCGATGACCGGACAGCATTTTACCGTCAGCTGCCGTCGCAATGCCCCGTTCTACCTTTTTACGCGCGGCAATGACAGCGGCCGTCCGGTCATTATAAGTAATCGGCGCCATTCCGGAAGGGACCGATAGGCATTTTTGCGTTCCCCCGATGACTGCGTCAATCTTCCATTCATCCGTTTTTACGGCGCATCCTCCGATCGTGGCCACGGCATCCACGATAAAGAGTGCATCTTGGGCGCGGCACGCTTCCCCGATTTCTTTCAGCGGATGAATCCGCCCCGTTGATGTTTCTCCGTGCACCATAGCGACGATTTTCGGGGAAATCTTTTTCATCTCGCCGATAATCTCTTCAGGCCGGAAGACCGTTCCCCATTCACACTCGATCGTATGAACGTCCGCTCCGTACCGCTCGGCGATTTCAGTCAGCAGGTGTCCGAAGCGTCCGTATATCGGAACGAGCACGCTGTCACCCGGTTCTATCACACTTGCGAGAACAGCCTCAATCCCCGCTCTTGATGTGCCGTCAATCGGATAGGCCCAGCGGTTTTCCGTTTGAAACAATTCACGGAGCATTTGCATCGTTTCGTTCATGATGCCGGTAAATGCCGGGTCAAACTGGCCGAGGATCGGAGCGCCCATCGCCCTCAGCACTCTCGGTTCAGCTTCTGTCGGTCCCGGTGTCATTATCGTTCTTTGCGGAATGCACAATTCTTTTCTGGTCGGCACGCCGATTCCCCCTTTACGTTAATAGGCAAGTTTATGTAATACATTCGCCAGCGTAAGGACGCCGGTTTCAAGCTGATGTGCGGGTGTGAATTCAAGCGGCGAGTGGCTGATCCCGCCACGGCTCGGCACAAAAAGCATGCAGGCCGGAAAGGTTCTGCCGAGCATCTGGGCGTCATGTCCCGCTCCGCTTACGATCTTCTCCGGGTCCGCCCCCTGCTCTTTTGCAGCCTCTGCTGCGGTTCGTGTCAGTGTCTGATCCATTTGAACCGGCTCTATCCTCATATATTCATCAATAAAGGGTCTGACTCCTTTGCTGCGGCTGATGTTTTCAATAATCGACACCAGTTTCTGATGGAAGGCTGCCAGCACGTCTTCCTGCTGGTGGCGAATATCAACGGAAAACTGGATACGGCCCGGAATGACATTCGCCATATTCGGCTCAACCGTCATTTTTCCGCACGTCAGGCGGAGCTCTTCCGGCTGTCTTTCCGCTGAGAGCATGAGTTCGTGGATGATGCTGCTTCCCGCCGCGAGCGGATCTTTCCGCCATTTCATTGAAGTGGTCCCCGCATGGTTGCATTCACCGTCAAGCGTAACGGTATAGCGTCTCTGTCCGGCAATCCCGGTGACAATCCCGATATCCTTTCCCGATCGTTCAAGCGTTTGCCCCTGTTCTATATGAATTTCCAGAAAGGCACTAATATCAGTGCGCAGCGGCGCCGGATAACGGCCTGCACCGAAGCCGTTCTGCCGCATGGCTTCTTTCAGAGAAATGCCGGACGCGTCTTTCGGCGTTTCCGCATCTGAAAGTGAGAAAGCACCGGTGATATTGCCTGAGCCCCAATAGGTGATGGGAAAACGGCTCCCTTCCTCTTCACAGAGCGACACAGCCTCCAGCGTTTTTTTCGGACGCCCGCACGTCTCATGCAAATGCCGGATCGCCAGCATGCCCGCCAGCACGCCGAACGCACCGTCATATTTGCCGCCGTCAATAACGGTGTCAATATGCGATCCGGTCAGAATCACCTCATCAGGCGATTCTGTGCCGCTCAGACGGCCGAACACGTTACCGACATCGTCAAATGCCGTTTCCAGCCCGAACGCCTCCATTTTCTTTTTGACGGCAAGCTGGGCGTCCATCCATTCTTTCGTATATAAAAGCCTCGTCACTCCGCCGGAAGCGGAAGCGCCGAATTGAGACAGCCATTGTATGTCATCGGAAATCCCGATATTCGCCGCCGAAAGCTGCTGATGTTCCATACACGCCCTCCTTTTAAACTGAAAAACTGACAAGATGATCTTCATTATAGAAGGAGCGCATAACGAGTTCATTATCATATCTTCCAAAAAATCAATGATTTTCCGGATACTTTGACCAAGAAACCGCCCCTCTGTCCCATAAGCCGAAGGAACCATTTTTCAAAAAAGATAGAATATTAGATTTATTTTTTGGATAATAGAGGTAAAGGAGGGCAAGTCATGACAAAAAAACTTTGGTTTCTGCCGATTGTCTGCCTGTTTTTCATTTTGGGTTGGACCGCGCCGTCAGCCTCTGCGGGCGCGCCGGCTGACACGAATCTGTACAGCCGGCTCGCGGTTTCAACTGCCGGCGGCACAACTCTTTTTCCGCAAACTGCCTCAGCTGTCATCACTCCGTCTGCGGATACGGACACATATTACAAAGAAGCTTCCGGAAAAAGCGGAACAGCCTTAAAGAGCGCCCTGCACCGCATCATCAGCGGACATACAAAGCTGTCTTACAGCCAAGTATGGAATGCATTGAAGGAAACTGACGAAGATCCGGCAAACCCGAACAATGTCATCTTGCTCTACACCCAGGAATCACGGGCCAAAAGTAAAAACGGCGGCAGCGTCGGGGACTGGAACCGTGAACACGTGTGGGCAAAGTCACACGGAAACTTCGGAACAGCTGCCGGCCCCGGGACGGACATTCATCATCTGCGCCCTGCAGACGTCCAGGTGAACAGCGCCAGAGGAAACATGGATTTTGATAACGGCGGCTCAGAATACCCGAAAGCGCCGGGCAATTATTATGACGGTGATTCCTGGGAGCCGCGCGATGAGGTCAAAGGAGACGTCGCCCGCATGCTGTTTTACATGGCGGTGCGTTATGAAGGCGGCGACGGGTATCCCGACCTTGAGCTGAATGATAAAACCGGAAACGGCTCAGCTCCTTACATGGGAAAACTGTCCGTTTTGCTCAAATGGAATAAACAAGACCCCGTCGACAGTAAGGAAAAACGGCGGAACGAAATCATTTACGAAGACTATCAGCATAACCGCAATCCGTTTATCGACCACCCGGAATGGGCGGACGAAATCTGGTAATCGTATCATAAGAAGTGATAAGGGAGCCCCATCATCAGGCTCCCTTTTTCAATATACGGCGTTTTCAGTGTCGGCATCAAAAAAGACGGCCCGGTTCATATTGACCGCAAGCAGAATGGCATCGCCGGGTTTCACCTCTGAAGCGCCGTCAAGACGGATCGTCATGCGGTCATCTCCGCTCACCGCATGAACGTACATCTCCGCGCCTAAGTTCTCACATACTTCCGCCACAGCGCGGCACACCGCTTCAGGCGGGTGCTCTGATTGTCCGGCAAGCGTCAAATGCTCCGGACGCAGCCCCGCAGTCATCTCCTGACCGCTGTATCCTTTCTGCACAAGAACAGCCGCTTTTTCTTTCGGAATGGGCAGACGAACGGACGAACCGGCAAAATACCATTGCCCGTGACTTTCTTCTATGACGCCTTTTATAAAATTCATACTCGGAGAACCGATAAAACCCGCCACAAACATATTCGCCGGATAATGATAAATCTCATGGGGGCTTGCGGCCTGCTGAATATCTCCTTCATTCATCACGACAATCCGGTCGCCCATTGTCATCGCTTCCGTCTGATCATGCGTCACATAAACGATGGTCGCTTTCAAACGCTGATGGAGCTTGCTGATTTCGGCGCGCATCGTCACACGCAATTTCGCATCTAAGTTGGAAAGCGGCTCGTCCATCAGAAACACTTTCGGCTCCCGCACGATCGACCGGCCGAGCGCAACCCGCTGCCGCTGCCCGCCTGAAAGAGCCTTCGGTTTCCGCTTGAGCAGATGCCCGATTTCCAAAATATCAGCGGCCGTCCGGACTCGCTCTGCGATTTCTTTTTTCGGCAGCTTTCTGAGCTTCAAACCGAACGCCATATTGTCAAACACCGTCATGTGGGGATACAGCGCATAATTCTGAAAAACCATTGCGATATCACGATCCTTCGGGGGCAGATCGTTCACCGCGTCTCCATCGATATAAAGCTTCCCTTCAGAAATGCTCTCCAGTCCGGCAATCATCCTGAGTGTCGTAGATTTGCCGCAGCCGGAGGGACCGACAAGCACCAGCAGCTCCTCATCCTTTACATCTAAGTGAAAATCCTTCACTGCCGCCGATTGGGCGCCGTATGTTTTTTTGATATGGTCAAATGTTAATGATGCCATTCGAAACCTCCTCCAATACTGGAAACCGCCACATCTTTCTGTTATGTTAAAAATGTTCGGGGTTTCTGACAGATTCATAAATGAAAAGCAAATTTGTATTATAACGTCATAATACATATAATAGTACTACTACTTGACAAAGGAGGTCCGTCCCATTGTTAAATAACGGGAGCTCGAAACCTTTATATATTCAGCTGAAACAAATTATCGCGGACGATATCAAGAAGGGCGTTTATTCGCCGTCCGTAAAACTGCCGACTGAAAATGAGCTGTGCGAAACGTACAACGTCAGCCGCATAACGGTCAGGAAGGCCATCCTTGATCTTGTGGAAGAAGGCTGGCTCGTCCGGCAGCAGGGAAAGGGAACGTTCGTTAAAAGCCCTAAACTGAAGCGGGAGCTCATCGCGGTCAACGGCTACTCTGAATTTATGGAATCAACGGGAAAAAAACCGAAACACCAGATCCTTTCCCATGAAATCATTGAAGCGCCTAAATCCATCGCTCAAAAACTTCGCGTCGCTTCCGAAAGTCCCGTTCTTGAATTAAAACGCATTTTATTTCACGACGACCAGCCGCTCTCATTCGAAATCGCCCACTATCCGCTCAGTTTATTTCCCGACATCGGCAAGCATATTAAAGGCGGCGTGTCGATGCATGACATTTTGAAACAGCACTATCAGGTGGTGCCCACCCATAATACGAAGCTGTTAAATGTCGTATACGCCAAGCAGGAAGAAAGCCGCTATCTGGCTTGTGATATCGGGGATGCGCTTTTTGAAATTGACAAAACCGCTTTTATGTCAAAAGACCAGCCGATATACAGCTCGCTGTTTTTAATGCATACCGACCGCGTTACGTTTACCATTAACAGCCCCTATGCGTAACAAGTATAAAAAACGAGACAATGCTTATCGTATTCTCGTTTTTTCACTGCTTTTCCCGCCGTCCGGCCTGTAGGGATGCCCGTAACCGAACGCTCCGAACCCTCCGCATGTTTTGGCAGCCGTCCCGGCGGCCGCAGTAAGCGCTCGCCGAATATCCTGATGCTCGAAGAAATCGGTAAGAAACCCGGCAATAAAAGAATCACCCGCGCCCAATGTATCTATTATATCAGCTCTTACCACCGGCTGATGATAGACGCGTTCCCCATCCGATAACACCGCGCCATGTTCTCCCCTTGTCAGACAGACGATTTTCGCTCCGAAACCGCGGGCTTTTTCGGCAAGCCGCACACATTCACTTTCACTCAAATCACTCCCGGAAAAAAATGCATACGTTACGTACGGACAGACCGCTTCTAAATAGGCTTCGTCACGTTTTACAGAGAAGTCAAAGGAAATCGGCACATGGCCGCTCAGCATCGGAAGGTCACGTTCTATCCTGCTGTATACGCTCGTATGCAGCAGATCATGTCCGGAGATAAATGAGATGTCATTCTCCTGAAAAGCGAGCGTCAGACGCGATTGCACGCCGCCTTTATTTGATCCGGCAAATATCCTGTCCCCTTTTTCATCAAGCGTGACGACCGCCATCCCGTTTTCTCCGTATGCCCGGCGGATCAGATCGGCATTCACCTTTTCCAGTTTCAGCACATTCAATACGTGATCCGCCGCTTCATCACTGCCGAGAATCCCGATATAAGAAGTTTCGTGGCCTAAGCGCCGGGCAAGCACGGCTACATTTAACGCATTTCCGCCCGGGTAAAACGTCTCCTGATCCTGATAATAATCTACTACATTATCTCCGGCCGCTATCAGTTTCATCTTTTCATCCCCCTTATCCTTTCACGCTTCCCGCTGCAATGCCGCGGATAAAATATCTCTGCATCAATAAAAACAGCGCGATGATCGGAGCAGCAGAAATCGTCAGCCCGGCCAGCAGCACGCCCCAATCCGTCTGCAGCGCATCTCTGAACTGCATCAGCCCGGCCGGAATCGTCCGTAAATTTTCATCATCGATAAAAATAATCGCAAACATAAACTCATTCCATGTATGGTAAGCCGTCAAAATGCCTGATGTCACCAGAATCGGCACGCTCATAGGTAAGAATATTCTGAAAAATATTCCGAAACTTGTACATCCATCCAGATAGGCCGCTTCCTCAAGCTCTTTGGAAATCGACAAAAAATAGGAACGGATCAGAATCACGGTAAACGGAATACGGTAGGCTGCGTACGGAAGAATCAATGCCCAATACGTATTGTACAGTCCCAATGACTGGATAATGGAGTACAGCGGCACAAGACTGACCTGCGGCGTCAGCATCAAGCCGCCAAGACAAATGATCAGCACAAACCCTTTTCCTTTAAATTGAAAACGGGCCAGCCCGTATGCCGCCCAGGCGCTCACAAATACGGTGATGAGACAAGTCAGCACGGTCACAATGACGCTGTTCATAAAATAAGCGGAAATCCCTTGGTTCCATGCGGATACGAAGTTTTCGGGATGCCAGACAGAGGGCAGCGACCAGCTGTGCTCAAAAATCTCATCCGAGCTTTTAAAGGCGCTGACCGCCATCCATAACAGCGGATAAGCAACGGCAATGAGGTAGATAAAGAGAAACAGCCACACAGACGTTTCTCCGACATACCATTTTCTCGGTTTTCCGCCTGTTCTGACGGCCTGACGGGCATGACGCAAGTCCGTCTTTTCAGGAAGCATCGGCTACTCCTCCTTTCCGGTCTTAAAGAATTTCATCTGAATAAGCGACAGAGCAAGCGTCAGCAAAAGCACCACCGTGGCGATCGCAGAAGCGTAGCCCATCATATCCTTTGTAAAAGCGCTCTTATACAAAAATGTGCTCAGCACTTCTGAAGCATTGCCCGGCCCTCCGCCGGTCAGAATATACGGTTCATTAAATACGGTAAATGCGCCGGTCAGCGTCATCACCACGGCAACAAACGACATTTCTTTCGTCTGCGGCACCGTAATGTGAAAAAACTGCTGGATTTTTCCGGCTCCGTCCAGCTGCGCCGATTCATATAATTCAGCGGGAATGCTCTGAATCGAGACAATGTACAGCATGGCGATGTAACCGACAGACTGCCATTGAGACACAAAAATGACAGACAGCATAGCGGTGTTTTCATCGCCCAGCCACGCCCGGGTCAGTTCATCAAGTCCGACGGCTTCCAGCAGCTGATTCAAAAGCCCGATTTCCGGGTTATAAATAAAATCAAACAACAGCGCAATGACGGTCATGGAAATGACGACCGGAAGAAAAAATACCGTACGGAAAAACGGCGACCATTTTCTTACCAATCTGTCTTCCAGCACGGCCGCCAGAATTAAACCGCCGCCAACCTGGCAAATCAGCGATATGACCGCATACAGCACATTGTTGCGGAGTGCTGTAAAAAACACGGGATCGTGAAACAGGTCAATATAATTTTTCAAACCGATAAACGTCTTTTCGGGTTGAAATGAGCTCCATTCAAACAGACTGAAAAACACATTCTCAATAATCGGAATGTAAACGAACAGCAGAAAAATCAGCGCGGGCGCGAGAAACAGATACGGAATGAAACGTTTTCGGCTGACCAAGGAAATCCTCATCTCCTTTCTCCAAAGAAATCTGTTCTATTCAGATGACGCTTTGACCTGACGCGCCGCTTTCTGCACGGAATTCATCACCTCGCGCGGTGTCATTGTGCCGCCGAGCATCTGCTGAACGCCTGCCGCATACACATCGGCGATTTCAACATCAACATCCATATCAAACCACGGCACCATTGTTTCGGCGCGGACGATATCCTGCACGGCTTCGCGCTGGATCGGGGTGGAATTGTTTTCTGTCGCCGTTCCCTGAACCGCGCTGTATTTACCGACGTCTTTTATCAGCTTCTCTCCCATTTTTTTCGAAGTTAAAAACTGAAGAAATTCCATGGCTTCTTTCGGGTGCTTCGTTTTTGAGGAAATCATAAATCCTTCGGGAGATCCGGTCAGTGCACGGGGAGATCCCTTTTCGCCGCTGATTTTCGGGAAAGGAAACAAGCCCAGATTGACCGGTTCGACGAGCTTAATTTCTGCCGTTTCCGCATAAATCATCGCCGCTTTGCCGCTCGTAAACTGCTGGCGCACGTATTCGTGATCAACGGAGTTCACGTGCTTTGTAAAGTACGGCAGAAGTTCCTGAAGCTTTTCAAGCGCTTTGACATAGCCTTCGTCCGTAAACTCCCCGGTTTCCGGGCTGTAATCCTTCGCCCGCGTTTTCTCATCCACCATACGCTGGTTCAGCGTCCCGATATAATGAGAAATGGTCCAAGGCGCTTTTGTGCCGAAACTGATCGGAATATATCCGTTCTCTTTCAATTTCTCACAGACTGTGATCAGTTCATCCCATGTCGCCGGGGGCTTCAAATGTAATGTATTAAAAATGTCCTTATTATAAAAGAATGATTTAGCGTCCATTTGCCACGGAACACCGTACTGTTTTCCGTCATGCGTAAAGGGTTTGATTTGTGACTGCACAAGCTGTGAGGACCAATCTTTATCCTGCTGATAGTAAGACGACAGATCGAGGGCTTTATCTCCTTTGATGAATTTATAAGCAAACCGGTCGCTCCAAGAAAAGAAAATATCAGGGGGGCTCGTTGTTCCGAGCATGACTTTCACCTTGTCTTTATAAGAATCGTTCAAGACCGCCTCCGTTTGGATATGAATATCCGGATGAGCGGCTTCAAATTCTTTGACCGCTTCTTCAAAATAGCTTTTTTCCGGCTCCTTCGGCCACCTGTGAAAAAACTTCAGGGTCACTTTTCCGTCAGAGGAACTGCTTTGGCTTGAACAGGCGGCGGCTGACAGACATACAGCTAACAGAACGAACAGGCAGATGAGCTTTTTCAGATGCTTTTCCTCCTTTGTCACCGGACTATAACGTTATATATCATTATAGTCCGGTGAAATATAATGCGCGTTCTTAATATTCGACTTTCCACATGTAACGCCGCTGGCTTAACGGATGGTTCCTTGCTTCCGCCAGCGCATCCGCATAGCTTCTGAGCACCCGGTTTAATACGAGAGGAGCCAGATAGCCTTTTACAGAATCGTCAATTTCGGAAAAATCATATGCTGCCGCATCAAGCACAGTCAGTTTTTTGCCGTATCTTTTTGAGAAGGAAAGCGCCCGCTCTTCAAGGGGTCTTGTTTCGTCTAAGCCGAGCAGGATAATAAATGGAACGGATTCATCAATGATTTCGAACGGTCCGTGAAAATATTCTCCGGCATGAATGGCGTGGGAATGAATCCATTGCATTTCCATGAGAATGCAGATGCTGTAGGAGTAAGCGACGCCGTAGTTCGCACCGCTTGCCATCGTGTAAATGATATCTTCTTTTTCGTGGGCTTTCGCGAATGCCTTTGCGTGATCCGCTTCTTGTTTAAGCGCTTTGTCATATACGGTCTGGAGCTTATTGAGTCCGTCGATCGCCTGCTCAAACGCGGGATGGTTTTCCAGCACGTGTAAAGCGCCGAACACGATTTGATACAGAACCCCGTAATTCGTATTTATCGCCTGTGCGTTCTCACCCCAGTCATACACCGCGACATATTCGGCTTCTTTCGCTAACGGCGAATCAGGCTCAAAGGTCATCGCAATCGTAAGCGCGCCTTTTTTTCTGGCGAAACCGGCGGCTTTCACCGTTTCCGGCGTATTGCCTGACTGAGAACATAAAATCACGAGAGAGTTCTCTCCGAGCTGAATGGGATTGCGCTGAATAAATTCATTTGAACTGTAGAGATCAGAGCTGATGGCTTTCGCCTCTCTGTCAAACACGTACTTGCTCGGATACATAATGGCTGAAGAACCCCCGCAAGCGACGAAAAAGACGTGGTCAATCGTTTTTCCTTTCAGATCATCCAAGAAAGCCTGAACCTTGTGATTCACTTGTGCGGCAGTTTGACTCAAATCCTTCACTCCTCAGTGTTTTATTATATAACGTTATATAACATTATATAACGTTATATTAATCGCAACAAAGGTG
This sequence comes from Bacillus sp. jun7, assembly GCF_051034795.1. Classification (NCBI taxonomy): domain Bacteria; kingdom Bacillati; phylum Bacillota; class Bacilli; order Caryophanales; family Bacillaceae; genus Bacillus; species Bacillus sp. jun7. The sequence continues at coordinate 3,209,247 of NZ_CP093219.1, read as the reverse complement.
CGTTGTCAATCATATTTTCTGAAATTTCTAAAATATAAAATAAAACCGTCTTATTTCCCGCCCTCTCTTGACCTGACCCTTAGAGACACGTTTAGAATGAAAAGCAGGGAGTGATTCAGAATGAATATAAAAGAAGCCGCCAGGCAGACGGGTCTCACGAAAAAAGCCATCAAATATTATGAGCAGGAAGGTTTAATCACCGTCAGCAAAAACCCTGATAACGGATACCGTGAGTATTCCGCTCAGAACGTGAATACGCTGAAAATGATTGCCGCCCTCCGCATGCTGGCACTGTCTGTAAGCGATATTAAAGCGTTCCTCTTAGAGGGCAGCAGTCTGCATGATATACTGCGCCAGCAGCATCAAAAGCTCAGCCGGCAGATTGAAGAGCTTGAGCAGGAACGGAAACTGACTGAAATGCTGATTAAGCGCGTGGAAGATGCGGAAAATGTCGATTCAATTCTGCATGATATCGGCGAGGTCAAAATAGATGAACCGAAGTATATGGGACTTCAGCTGAAAAAACTGTTCCCGGGAGATTTCGGAGAATTTATCGCCGCGCTGTTTGAACCGTTCCTCGACTTTTCTATTGATACAGATGAGAAAAAAACGATATGGGCAAAGCTTATTAAAGTATTGGATGATATGGAAGAAGTTCCGGCTGCACACCCGATGATGCAGCTGGTCGGCAGGGAGGATCCGGCTCAGCTCCAGCAGCACAAAGTCCAGCATGACCAATTTATCGAGCGGATTTTGGAAAGAGACCCCGCCACTTGGGACACTCATAAAAACATCATCATTCAGCTTGTGAAAAGAGTGCAGACAGATGAAGAATACAGAGAAAGCCTGATCAAGGTCGGAGAATCCGCTTCTGATCTGCCCGCGCTGAAGGAAGGATCGCCTTTCAGCAATCTACTTCAAAAGCTCAGCCCGAAATATGACACGTATGTGCGACTTCAGCTTGAACTGAAAAAAGAAGCCGACGAGGAACTCGGCTTTGATTCAGAAGCATATTTAAAACAGATGCTTCAATCAAAAAAACGCTAAGGTTCGTCTCCTTAGCGTTTTCTTTCTTCAGCCTCAGTGCTGCGCGTTAATGCGGTCAACGACATTAGCGATGAGCTGCTCTTTTCCTAAGTCGGAATCTTCGTCAACGCTTGCTACTGTCAAAATGATAGCCGCTACCGCAAGAGCGATCGTCTCAATGGCGGCCGCCGCGTTTAAAAATACCCATACAGCCGTTGCGCATTGGCCGATGGCCGTTGATTTTCCTTTGTCCATGCTCTTTTTGTCAAACTCTTCTTTCAGCACTTTCGCCATAATCTGCGAACCTTGATCAATGACGCTGTTCACTTTCTCATAATCGCCGCTGTAGACCGCCACTTTTAACTCTTTAAAATAGTCTGGCGATGACTTTTTAATATCAGCAATCACCTGATCGGAAACTTGCTTTAATTCATCCTGATCAATCTTTTTAACAGCCTTGGTATCCCATACTTCAGGAAGGAGCTTTGCGACCTCACCTTGTCCGAAAAAGATGCCGGAAAAAATGTCTTCACCCGAATAAGAGACGGACGGCTCAGTTTTTGCCGCGGCATGCGGGCCGACTAATGCGACCATTAAAACAAACACCAGCATCATGGCAGCTGCGGACTTCTTGCTTTTAACCATATAATTTCCTCCTTTTCCTTTTATTGAAAAAATTGTATCTGATAAAAAGGGGATTGTAATGGTTCAAAGCTACTGTTTTCTCTGCCGGCACCAAAAACAGGACCAAAATACCAGCCACCGTAATGGAAAACGAGGTCAGCCCCAGCATAACGGCAAAGATTTCGTGCATAAAAATGGATATAAACAATATCGGACGCCAATATGTTTTCGGAGCGAACAAAGCGCAAAACATAATGGTTTGCACAATGAGCGTGCCCCAAGTCGGGATGATGACAAGCTTGGACTGCAGGATAAAGTCAAACAGACTGTGAAGCGCATCCGGCAGACCCAGCATCGGATCATTCAAATAGTAATAAACGGCGGTCCCGTTCTGCCACTCTTCTTCCATCAGTTTGGCAATGACAGAGTTAAAGTACAGCATCGCGACCTGTATTCTGATGATTGTCAGTGTCGCCCAGCATAAGGAGCGGTAATAAGGCTCAAGCGGCCTTTTCTCAAAAGACGCCTCGTACGGAGACCAGTGCCATTTCCGCGGATCGGTTAATGTCAGCGGGAGCAGCAGCAGCGTAAAAACGGCAGCCACTTGATCTCCCCCGTCAAGGGTAACGGCGGAGTTTTGAAAGCTGTACGAAATCCACCAGTGAAAAAAACCGGTGAGGCGGGGCCGCCAGCCAATGACGACAAGGATTAACATACAGATACAGACGGCTTTGACGATCTCAATGTAACGGAAATCGGGAAACAGCAGAAACAGGCTGAACGTGTCGGAAAAGCTGAGCATTTGATTTTGCGTTTTGAAGAAGACAGACGCCGGATTGAACAGCAATGTCAGCAGCGTGCCGAGCGCGATTAAGCTTCTGGCAAGCCCGTACACATTTGTCCAAGGCGGATTCTTCATCATCCATAAGGTGAGCTGCTTTTTTGCATCCTGAATCAATTGACATCCACTCCGATGTATTTTTTGATGGTTCTTTTCGTTTCGGTATGCTGGCTCCATGCCCATGGGGTAATGCGTTCATATGTAATGATCATTTTCCCTTTCAGCCTTGGGGAGGGAGACTCATTTTTCATTTTCAAAAATGTGGTATCCTTAATGTCTTGGCCAGTCGTGAAGTCTTCCCACTTCTCTTTGGAAGGCAGCTTTTCCAGCATAAGGCCGAGCTCTATCCCTTGCGTCCGGCCGTAACGGTTTAAGCCGATCACATTTTTCAGAGAATTATTCGGCCATCTGAGCTCCTCATCGGCATCAAGAAGATAGATGTTCAAGCTGTCTTCTCTCGGATCTTTACTGAAAAATCCCCAGCTTTGCGGATAAATCATGGAAACGGTTTTGGATTGGTGCTTGGTTAATTGGATGGCGGAGCTTGGCAGTGCCGCGATGATGGTAAAAAACAAAACGATGATCCAGGCGGCCATGATAAAAAGAAAGAATGAAAACATGCTGGTTTGCTTCTTGTCAGTCAATTGAAACCCTCCTAGCGTATGGAAATTTCATTGACATGATTATACACCATTCAACAGGTAAAATATTGATAAATTAGATTTTTCGGACTAATATACTATTATTGTAAAAAAAGGGAGTGTTCATATGTTTTTGATGAATGATAAGGTGCTGTGGGGAGCTGTGGTTCTCGCCTTTATTCTGTCGATTGTGTTTTATCCGTTTCTTCCTGCTGATATGGCCATTCACTATGACGTGTCGAACCGTCCGAATACATCAATCAATAAAACGGCCGGCGTCCTGATTTTTCCTGTGCTCATGATGATCTGCATGTTATTCAGAAAAAAGGTCGTCCAGCTGTTCCTCGTCGTTTACTGTCTGCTGATCGTGCATATTGCAGTGATGTGGCTGGCACTGTAAACATAAAGAAAACCGGAGCCCTTAAGCTCCGGTTTTTCTTATTTATAAAATACTTTCTCAATGTTGTATTTCGACTGAAGGGTATTGATCGCGTACGTTTCGTAAATCTCCCTTTCCATCGGATCATTGACGACACATACTTCAATTTTATACACTTCGTCCCTGTGATGTTTAACAGGCGACACATTGTCTTCAAAATGCTTTTTGATTCTTTGTCTTAATTTACGGGCTTTCCCGACAAACAGCAGCTCATCATGAATGTTATAAAACATAAAGATGCCGCCTTTGTCTCTCGGAATTTGGTGAAAATCAATGAAACCGTAAATCGCTTTAATCGCCGGTTCATTTTCCGACGGTGACTGCTGCCGTTCCGTAATGGTTACATCAGGAGCAGGAAGGTTTATTTTTATCAAAATGGGTCACGTCCTCTTATTCATTAAAGCTCCATCCTATCATAAGAATGCGCCAAAAGCTATTTTTTATTCAAGCGCCCCGGCCGGATCATAAAGGCTCAAATCAATTTCCGTCTGCTGGCCGAGTGCGAGTTTTGCCAGTTCCGCCCCCAGATACGGCCCGCTCGTCAGCCCTGAGGCGCCCAGCCCGTTGGCAACGAGGAGTCCGCTGATATTCGGCACTTTGCCGATGACGGGAAGAAAACCGGGAGTAAACGGCCTGAAACCGACTCTTGTCTCTATCATAGTACTGTCTGAAAGCCCCGGCGCCACAGTTAATGCTTTGTCAAAAATCTCACGGAGGCCGCCGGCCGTCACCCGCAAATCCATGCCGGTATCGTTTTCATGAGTCGCGCCCGCTATGATTCTGCCGCTGTCAAAGGCGAGAATGTATTGATCGTTTGGGGGCATGACGACGGGCCAGCCGCCCGTCTCCTCTCCCTGAAGCTCTAAATGAACGATCTGTGCCTTTTGGTATGATACTGAAAAACGGATGCCGAGCGGTTCAAGCAGCTCTCTCGCCCAAGCGCCGGCCGTTACAAGAACCTGGCCGGCAGTAAGCGTGCGTTCTGCAGTTTTCACACCGATAACGGCACCGTCCTCTGTCAATATTGACGCTTCTTCATTGTAAACAGCCGCGCCGTGCTTAACGGCCGCGTTTAACAGCGCCTTACGAAGCGCCCTCCCGTTCACCCGGGCCGCGCCGCTGACATGAACCGCCCCGTATTCCTCCGACAGCGCAGGAAACAATGCCTTCGTTTCTGCCGGTGTCAGTCTTGTAATGTCACCGATTTCAGGAGCGTCCTCTCTTCTTTTATAAGCTCTTTCCTCCATTTGGCTGAGCTTTTTTTCATCCGTATGGAGACTGACGGCACCGACCTTTTGATAACCGGTGTCCGTTTCTCCGTCAGCTTCAAGCTGCTGTATCAATTGGTTATAATAGCGGGCTCCGCCTTTTGCGATCGCATACCATGCCTGATTGCGGCGCTGCGACAGCCACGGGCAGACGATCCCTGCCGCGGCGTCAGTCGCCTGCCCCGGGTGTTTCCTGTCAAAGACCGTTACATCCGCACCGGCCTTTGCGAGATGATAAGCCGCGGACGCACCGAGAATGCCGGCTCCGATAATTATATAAGACTTCATGTGTAACACCTTTTCTATCTGTTTTGTCTTATTTATTTTAACAAATGGAGCGCCCCGTTCCTACCGGAGTCCTGACGGCGACAATGAGTTTTGAAAACGGAAACGTATAATAAAAGGAATACGTTCTTGTGTGAAAGCCGTTTTCCTCAAGAATTGCTCTGTATTGTGATGTATTTTTTATATCTGACACGGCCAATGTGCCGCCAGGCTTCAGCACCCTCACCATTTCCGTGATCGCCCGTTCCCTCTCTTTTCTGCCTGAAATGTTGTGTACGACAAAATGCGAAATGACAAGGTCAAACGATTTATCAGGAAACGGCATGGCTTGCGCGAGTCCGTCATACAAATCAATTTCCAGCGCTCCTTCTGCCCGTCTGTTCTTTTCAAATGCGTCTCTTCCGTTTCCGCCCAGATCCCAGCTTGACCATTTGTCAATCGCTGAGACGTCAGCGCCTTTTTGAGCCGCGGCGATGGCTAGCAGCCCCCGTCCCGTCCCAATATCAAGCACTTTCATGTCCGGCTTTAACCCGGAAAGCGCAAGAATGCGATGGCGGTGTGAAAGTTTAATGGCCGTTGAATACAAGAGCATCCAAAGACCGAGCACTAAAAACAAGGCACCCGTCAGCCAGCCCCAGAAAAGAGGAATCATGCCGTATAATGTGCCTGCGGCATAAAGGAGCGCAAGAAAGATAAATCCAAACGCTCCATAAGGCGCATCAATTCCGTATCTTGTTGTCATAACACTCACCCCTTTCAATATTTATCCAAATGGCATACCATATTATTCTAGCAAAAGCCGAAAGGAGATACGACCATATGAAACGCGGCATTACTTTTGACATCCCAAATGAAATCGGACGGTTTGCGGCAGATATATTACAACCGTTCCCCATCTCTTCCTATACATGGTTTATCGGTGATGGAGAGGCGTATACTGAATTCAATGAAGACACCGATACAGACCTGTTTCCGCAAAATCAGCGCATCATTCAGGGCCAAGAACTCCGTCAGCGTCTGGAAGGAGACCCTTATTATATGATTTTTGCTGAATTGAAAGCTTTCCCGAGCAGGATGGTAACGGAAATCAATACGTATGAGGAATATTTGGATAGTTCCTGTGAACTTGTGCTTCTCATTGCAGATTGCTCGTATGTAACGTTATATTGCAAAGATCCGGACATGCTCGAAACCCTTTTTCAGCAGGCTGTACAATGCGGGTTTCACCGCGTTGACTATGTTACAGATGAGAATGACGCGAGAACGGGATTGTCTGTCTGATGAAGGTGCGTTCTTTTTATGAAGCGCCTGATAGGGCTTAGGATTCAAAATATTGACAAATTCGTGTGTTTTCAACAAAAAAACAACCCCTCATGTATACTGAGTGTGTAACTTACATATGAAAGGGGTATGGCAATGAAAATCAGTTTGAAGAAAAAAGCAGGTTTTTGGAAGAAGACGGCGGTTTCATCTCTTATTTTCACCATGTTTTTTACCCTGATGATGAGCGGTACGGTTTTTGCGGCCGGGCTGAATAAGGATCAGAAGCGCCGTGCGGAACAGCTGACCAGCATTTTTGAAAACGGAAAGACGGAAATCCAATACGGATATGTTGAAGCGTTGGATGACGGAAGAGGTTACACTTGCGGGCGGGCCGGCTTTACGACGGCTACCGGAGATGCGCTGGAAGTAGTCGAAGTATATACGAAAGCGGTGCCGAATAACAAATTGAAAAAGTATTTGCCTGAATTGCGTCGTCTTGCGAAGGACGAAAGCGATGACATCAGCAATCTGAAAGGATTCGCTTCTGCCTGGCGCTCACTTGGCAATGATAAAGCCTTCCGCGCTGCCCAGGATAAGGTAAACGACAGCTTGTATTATCAGCCGGCGATGAAACGTTCAGAAAATGCCGGACTGAAAACGGCCTTGGCCAAAGCGGTGATGTACGATACGGTGATTCAGCATGGCGACGGTGATGATCCAGACTCCTTTTATGCCCTGATTAAACGCACGAACAAAAAAATGGGCGGGTCACCGAAAGACGGAACGGACGAGAAGAAATGGCTCAATAAATTCTTGGATGTACGCTATGACGATCTGATGAATCCGTCAGATGAGGACACCCAGGATGAATGGAGAGAATCGGTTGCCCGTGTCGACGTTTTCCGCGATATTGTCAAAGAGAAGAACTACAATTTAAACGGGCCGATTCATGTCCGGTCAAGCGAATACGGAAATTTCACTATTCAATAAACAAAAAAACCCCGCCATATGGCGGGGTTTTACTATTAACCGATGGAGCCTTCCATTTCGAACTTAATCAAACGGTTCATTTCAACTGCGTATTCCATCGGAAGTTCTTTTGTGAATGGCTCGATGAAGCCCATAACGATCATTTCTGTTGCTTCTTCTTCAGAAATACCGCGGCTCATCAAGTAGAAAAGCTGTTCTTCAGAAACTTTTGATACTTTCGCTTCGTGCTCCAATGAAATGTTGTCGTTCAGGATTTCATTGTAAGGGATTGTATCAGAAGTTGATTTATTATCCATAATGAGCGTATCACACTCGATGTTTGAACGGGCGCCGTCCGCTTTTCGTCCGAAGTGGACGATACCGCGGTATGTTACTTTTCCGCCTTGTTTAGAAATCGATTTTGATACAATTGTGGATGACGTATTCGGTGCAAGGTGAATCATTTTCGCACCTGCGTCCTGATGCTGTCCTTTGCCCGCAAGAGCGATAGAAAGCGTCATGCCGCGCGCGCCTTCACCTTTCAGAATGACAGCCGGATATTTCATCGTTAATTTAGAACCGATGTTTCCGTCAACCCATTCCATCGTCGCGTTTTCTTCACAAACCGTACGTTTCGTTACTAAGTTGTAAACGTTGTTCGCCCAGTTTTGAATTGTTGTATAACGGCAGTAGCCGCCTTTTTTGACGATGATTTCAACAACCGCGCTGTGAAGCGAGTTTGTTGTGTACACAGGAGCCGTACAGCCCTCTACGTAATGAACGCTTGCTTCTTCGTCAACGATGATCAGCGTACGTTCGAACTGACCCATGTTTTCAGAGTTGATGCGGAAGTAAGCTTGAAGCGGTGTTTCAACCTTCACGCCTTTAGGCACGTAGATGAAAGATCCGCCGGACCAAACAGCTGAGTTCAGCGCCGCAAACTTGTTATCAGTCGGCGGAATGACTTTCGCCCAGTGCTCACGGAAAATGTCTTCATTTTCTTTCAGCGCGCTGTCTGTGTCTTTGAAGACAATGCCTTGCGCTTCAAGATCTTCTTTCATATTGTGGTACACAACTTCGGATTCGTACTGTGCAGAAACACCGGCAAGGTATTTTTGCTCAGCTTCAGGAATACCGAGTTTGTCGAATGTCTGTTTAATTTCCTCAGGCACTTCATCCCAAGAACGCTCTGAACGCTCAGACGGCTTTACGTAATACGTAATTTCGTCAAAGTTTAAAGAGTTTAAATCCCCGCCCCACTGCGGCATCGGCATGTTGTAGAAATGCTCAAGAGATTTCAGGCGGAAATCAAGCATCCATTGAGGCTCTTCTTTCATGCGTGAAATTTCTTCTACGATTTCTTTTGTCAATCCGCGCTCTGAACGGAAAATGGAAACGTCCTTATCGTGAAAACCGTACTTGTATTCACCAATTTCAGGCATTTTTTTAGCCATCCATTTTCACTCCAATCTTTTAATTGCCGCCTTTTTCGCCAGCGACTCCTTTTTCAAGTGCTTTCCATGAAAGGGTGGCACATTTAATCCGGGCCGGGAATTTCGAAACGCCTTGAAGGGCTTCAATATCCCCGAGATCTATTGAGTCGTCATACTCTTTCCCTTGCATCATGTCTGAGAAAATCTTAGACATGGAAAGGGCGGTATCAATATCTTTTCCTTTAATCGCCTGCGTCATCATGGAAGCTGAAGCCATGGAGATGGAACAGCCTTCCCCTTCAAACTTCGCTTCCTGAACGGTATCGCCGTCAAGCTTCATTGTCAGTCTGATCCGGTCGCCGCAAGTCGGGTTGTTCATATCGACGACGATGCTGTCATCCAAAACCCCTTTGTTGCGCGGATTTTTGTAATGATCCATGATCACTTGTCTGTATAATGTATCTAAATTTGCATTAAAAGACATTTGTAAAGTACTCCTTTGTCTTTTGGAGGGCTTCCGCGAGCTTATCGATCTCTTCCTCTGTATTATACAGATAAAAACTCGCTCTCGCAGTAGCAGATACATCCAGCCATTTCATGAGCGGCTGGGCGCAATGATGGCCGGCTCTGACCGCAATGCCCTCAGCATCGAGGACAGTCGCGACATCATGAGGGTGAACCTCATCAAGATTAAATGTCACAAGTCCCGCCCGCTCTTTCGGACCGTATACCGTCACGCCGTCTAGCTGCTCGAAACGGTCAAGCGCATAGGCTGCAAGTTTATGCTCATGCCGGGAAATCTCGTCGAGTCCGATCTCTTCAAGAAAATCAATCGCGGCTCCCAATCCGATCGCGCCTGCGATAATCGGCGTGCCTGCTTCAAATTTCCACGGAAGCTCTTTCCAAGTTGATTCATAAAGCCCTACAAAGTCGATCATTTCGCCGCCAAATTCGGCCGGCTCCATATTCTCAAGCAGTTCTTTCTTGCCGTACAGCACGCCGATTCCCGTCGGGCCGCACATTTTATGGGAAGAAAGCGCGAAGAAGTCGCAATCCAAGTCCTGAACGTCGATTTTCATGTGCGGTGTGCTTTGCGCCCCGTCCACCACGATGACCGCGCCATTGTCATGAGCGATTTTGGCGATCTCTTTAATCGGGTTGATCGTGCCGAGCACATTTGACACATGAGCGACTGCCACGATCTTCGTATGGCTTGTGACAGTCTGCCGGACGTCGTCCAGTGAAAGCGTGCCGTCTTCCTGCATCGGGATATATTTTAAAGTCGCGCCGGTTGCTTTTACTGCCTGCTGCCACGGAATGATATTCGCATGATGCTCCATTTGGGTGATGACCACCTCATCACCGGGTTTTAAGCTGGCGCGGGCATAGCTCAGCGCCACCATATTCAGTGAAGTTGTCGTGCCTTTTGTGAAAATGACCTCAGCCATTGACTTCGCATTGATAAACTTACGGACTTTTTCACGCGCACCTTCATAGCCGTCTGTCGCTCTCGTGCCAAGAGTATGAACGCCTCTGTGGACATTGGAATTGTATTTGCTGTAATACTGATCCACTGCTTCAATGACAGCCCGCGGCTTCTGGGAAGTCGCCGCGCTGTCAAGGTACACGAGGTCATGTCCGTTCACTTGCTGATGAAGGATCGGGAACTGTTCACGAATATCGGTGATATTCATTATTTTACTTTCCTTTCGATGACGGAGACGAGCTGTTTCTTAACTCCTTCAATCGGAAGCTCTTTTACCACCGGAGCAAGGAATCCGTAAATGACTAAGCGCTCCGCTTCTTCTTTCGGAATTCCGCGGCTCATTAAGTAGTAAAGCTGGATCGGGTCCACACGGCCGACAGATGCCGCATGTCCTGCAGTTACATCGTCTTCATCAATTAAGAGAATCGGGTTTGCATCTCCGCGTGCTTTTTCACTCAGCATCAGGACGCGGGATTCCTGTTCAGCGTTTGCTTTAGACGCGCCGTGCTCGATTTTGCCGATTCCGTTAAAGATGGAAGATGCGGCATCTTTCATGACTCCGTGCTTCAGGATATAGCCTTCAGAAGCCTTACCGAAGTGGATGATCTGCGTCGTAAAGTTTTCCGTCTGTTCTCCTCTTCCGACAACTACGGTTTTCGTATCGCCGTATGTGCCGTCTCCGTAGAGGTTTGTCGTATTTTCAGAAATCGTGTCGCCGTCGTTCATCAGTCCGAGCGCCCACTCGATTTTGCTGTCGCGTCCGCGCGCGGCTCCGCGGCGGTTGACGTATGTTGTGACACCTGCTGACAGGTTGTCAACGGCGCCGTACGTCACGCTGGCATTATCACCTGTGACCACTTCACTGATAATGTTGAATACCGCTTCTTTCGGATTCACCGTGCTGATGTAGTTCTCAACGTAAGTGACGGAGCTGTGGTCTTCAGCGACGATCAGCACGTGGTTGAACAATGCCGTGTCATTGCTTTCATGAACGTAAACGGCCTGAACAGGCGTCTCCACCTGAACGTTTTTAGGAACATAAAGGAATGCCCCGCCGTTCATTAATGCCGCATGAAGCGCAGTCAGTTTATGTTCGTCGACCTTTACGCCGTCTTTCATGAAGTATTTCTCAACGAGGTCGCTGTGCTCACGGGCAGCCGTTAAGATGTCCGTGAAAATGACGCCTTTGTCTTTCAGTTCTTTGGAAAGAGAAAGGAAAGCAGGCGTTTGATCACGCTGCACATATAACGTTTTGTCTTCGTTTTCGATATCGATCAGCGCTTTTGCTTCATCAGCTAAATCTTCTAAAGAAGCAAGCGGCGCGTTTTCTACTGTATGCTTGTTGAACTTTGTAAAGTTCCAATTTGTGATTTTTGTTTTATCAGGCTTAGGCAGCGGCAGATCTTCAGCTTTTTCAAGAGCCTGTAAGCGCAGGTTTTTCAGCCAGGCAGGTTCTTGATGCTTTTCGGAAAAGCCTTTGACATATTCCTGATCTACGGATAGTTTCGTTTCCAATGTCATGATTATCCCCCTAACGCTTACGCTTCTTGGCCTACAGTTTCGTCTTCAATGCCTAGTTCTTGTTTAATCCAGTCATAACCTTCCGCTTCAAGGCGCTGTGCAAGCTCCGCGCCGCCGGATTTCACTACGCGTCCCTGCATCATAACGTGAACGACATCAGGCGTGATGTAGTTCAGAAGGCGCTGGTAGTGAGTGATCATTAAGCAGCCGAAGTTTTCGCTGCGCATTTTGTTAATTCCTTTAGAAACGACTTTAAGCGCATCGATATCAAGACCTGAATCGATCTCGTCAAGAATGGCGATTTTTGGCTCGATCATCATAAGCTGAAGGATTTCGTTGCGTTTTTTCTCCCCGCCTGAGAAACCTTCGTTCAGGTAACGCTGCGCCATTTCAGGGTCCATTTCAAGGAACTCCATGTTTTCGTCCATTTTGCGGATGAATTTCATAAGAGAAATTTCATCGCCTTCTTCACGGCGTGCGTTAATCGCAGAGCGAAGGAAATCGGCATTTGTCACACCGCTGATTTCGCTTGGATACTGCATCGCAAGGAAAAGACCCGCCTGAGCGCGCTCGTCCACTTCCATTTCCAGTACATCTTTGCCGTCAAGCGTGATGCTGCCTTTTGTAACTTCGTATTTCGGGTGTCCCATAATCGCTGCTGAGAGCGTGGATTTACCGGTACCGTTCGGCCCCATGACAGCGTGGAATTCGCCGCCTTTTATTTCAAGGTTTACACCTTTTAAGATCTCTTTTCCTTCGATTTCAACGTGAAGATCCTTGATCGTTAATGTTGAAGCAACCATATCTATACCTCCAAAATATATAATCATTATTCTCAATTTATTCTCATTCTAATTTTATAACAAATGAAAAGTAAATACAACTTTTTATATTACCCGGAACATTCCTAAAGTTTATCAAAGATCAAGGCGTAATTAAAGCTGTTTGAAACAGAAAAAGGGCGGAAATCCACCCTTTTTCACTGACCGATTTTCTCATTAAGCTGCGCTGCGAGGAACTTGCTTTTTTGATATTCAAGCTCCCTCTGCCGTTCGACTTCCATCCTTTTTGAAAGACGCCGTCCGTATTCCTCGTAGCCGATGCCGTGTGACTTCTGCATCGCTTTTTCCATTTCAGGCGTATAGTCAAGGTCCAGTCTCTCGTGGCTGGTGCAGATAATGAATCAATCCCTTCATATATTTGTTTCTATTGTAACAATGATCCGCTGCTCCGGCCAAAGAGTGTGTGCCCCTGAATCCTTTCGAATGTGCCGGAAACCGGCGCTCGCTTTATCTGAAAAACGGTATTCACACGATTGCTCATTCTAATGCGTCGTATGTCCGAATTCCTGAATGCACTGCTGCACGAGGGTCACTCCCTGACTGAGAGCCGCGCCGCCCCCGAATGCCGCCGCGACGCTGATGACCTCAAGGATGTTTTCTTCTGTGGCCCCTTGGTCAAGGCAGCCCTTCGTATGATAAATCATGCAAAATTCATCTTGAGCGCTGATGCTGATGCCCAGAGCGATTAATTGTTTCTCTTTTTCAGTTAATGAATCTGCTGAGAAACACTGCTCAGTAAATTCATTAAACTTCCTCCCCATCATCGGCATTTTTTGCTCGAATATGCCTAAACCTTCTTTATATTGTTTCAATGCGTCATGCACGCTTTTTCCGTTATCCTGGTATTGAGCCACTGCCATTCCCTCCAATCGTTAACCTTCCTTTTTATTATGGACAGTTCTCCGATTAATACCCGAAAAAAACCCCGGATGGATCATCCGGGGTTTTCGCTTTATTCAGATACGGGAAGCACGGCTCCGTCGTATTTTTTCTCAATAAAGTCTTTGATTTTCTTAGAATGAAGCACTTCCATAAGCGCTTTGATTTTCTCTGATTTTTCGTCACCTTTGCGTACGGCGATGATGTTTGCGTACGGGTTGTTTTTCGTTGATTCCACTTGAATCGCATCTTTTAACGGATTCAGTTTGTTTTGAATCGCATAGTTGACGTTAATGAAGACTGCATCGCCTTCTTCTTCATTATATGCTTTCGCCGTTAATTCAGGGGCGATTTTTTTGAATGTCAGGTTTTTCGGGTTTTTCGTAATGTTTTTCGTCGTCGCTTCAATCGTTTTTACCTTCGGATCAAGTGTGATCAGTCCGGCTTTTTCAAGCATCGCCAGCATACGGCCTTGTTCAGCGACATTGTTAGTCATGATGATGGTCGCGCCTTTAGGCAGGTCTTTCAGTGATTTGTATTTTTTCGTGTAAATTCCGAATGGCTCAAGGTGAACGGCTCCGGCATTCACGAGTTTGTAATCTTTATTTTCTTTCATTTCCTGTTCAAGGTAAGGAACGTGCTGGAAGTAGTTCGCATCCACTTCATTATCAGCTAACGCTTTGTTGTACATTTTGTAATCGTTCAGCACTTTTACTTTTAATGTGTAGCCTTTTTCCTTCAAGAGCGGTTCCGCTTCTTTTAAGATTTCAGCATGCGGTGTTTTTGTCGCGGCGACGACGATTTCCTTTTTATTCGAGCCGTTTGATCCGCAGGCGGCTAAAACTCCCGCGAACACAAGCAGCAGCGCACTTAATACAATCTTTTTCAATGTAAATCCTCCCTTATCTTTTGTCTATTATATTTGTAATTACATCACCGATAATCTGAATGATAAAGACGATGATGAGTATAAATACTGTCGCTACAAACGTTACATCCGTATTATTGGACTGGTAGCCTTCTACATATGCAAGGTTTCCGAGTCCGCCTGAACCGATAGCGCCGGCAATGGCGGTAGATCCGATCAGGGCGATGGCCGTAACGGTGATGCCTGAAATTAACGCAGGCATTGATTCAGGAATCAGCACTTTGAAAATAATCGTCGATGTCTTTGCTCCCATTGATCTGGCAGCTTCGATGACTCCTTTATCGACTTCCCGGAGCGCAATTTCCGCAAGACGGGCGTAAAACGGCGCGGAGCCGATAATCAGCGCCGGCAATGCGGCATTCGGTCCTAAAATCGATCCGACCAAAATCTTAGTAAAGCCGAGAAGCAGAATAATTAAAATAAGAAACGGAATAGACCTGAAAATATTAACGACCGCCGCAATCACGGTGTTAATGATTTTATTTTCCCATAAGCTTCCCTTGCCCGTTAAAAAGAGCAGAAGACCGAGAATCGCTCCGATGATAAATGAAAAAACTAAAGCGATGACCGTCATATAAAGGGTCTCGTATGTGGCCGTCCAGAGCTCGGTTATATCAACGTTCGGGAACCATTTTTCAAACATTTGTGATCACCTCTGCTTCTACCTGTTTGTCTTTGATGAACCGGATCACGTTTTCTACTTCTTTTTCCTGACCGTCAATATGAATGAATAATGAACCGTAAGCTCCGTCCTTCGTCTGTGAAATTTTCCCCTGCAGAATATTGACGTCCACATCAAAGTTTCGGATCATTTCCGTAATGAGGGGCTGCTCGGCGGCCTGCCCGACAAATGAAAGCTGAATCGTTTTCCCTGTCGCTGTTTCCTGCAGAAAATGCTGGATGGTTTCTTTCGTCTCTTCCGGTTCTGTCACCTGCTGAACGAAACGCTTGGTCATCGGTTCGCGCGGGTTTCTGAAAACTTGAAGTACTTCGCCTTCTTCAACGACTTTCCCGTTTTCCATGACGGCGACTCTGTTGCAGATTTTTCGGATGACGTGCATTTCATGGGTAATGAGCACGATCGTCAGACCGAGTCTGTCATTTATATCGGATAAAAGATCCAAAATTGAATCGGTCGTCTGCGGATCGAGCGCTGATGTCGCTTCATCGCACAGAAGGACTTTCGGATTATTGGCGAGCGCCCGGGCGATGCCGACACGCTGCTTTTGACCGCCGCTCAGCTGCGACGGATAAGATTTTTCTTTCCCCTCTAATCCGACCAGTTTAATCAATTCATCAGCGCGGCGGACCCGTTCGCTTTTTTTCACGCCGGCGATTTCCAGCGGGAACATAATATTCTCCCGGACGGTGCGCGACCACAAAAGGTTAAAATGCTGGAAGATCATGCTGATTTCCTGGCGCGCTTTTCTCAGCCCGCGGCTGCTTACTTTATTTAATTCCGTCCCCGCGACTTCCACGGTTCCCGACGTCGGCTTTTCAAGGCCGTTCAGGAGACGGATTAAGGAACTTTTACCAGCTCCGCTATATCCTATAATTCCAAATATTTCGCCCTTTTTGATATCAAGAGTGACATCTTGGACAGCATTGACATCCCCATGCTTCGCTTTGTAAATTTTTGAAACATTTTGAAGATGGATCAAAGCAATCACCCGCCTTACACTATTCTAAGAAATCTTCCGGGTTTCTCCGCAAAAGAAAAGCCTTTCTGCAAAAATGAGCAGAAAGGCTTATTGAAAAAGGCCTTTCTCTCATCTTTCAAAGCAGACCGCTTCGAGTGAATTGGCACCATTTCAACATTGTTGATGGTTGCCGGGCTTCATAGGGCACTTCCCTCCACCTCTCTTGATAAGAGAAAACATATCGTATTTTCGTCCGGAAATTCTTACTGTAGAATAGCACGGCGAATGATAAAAAGTCAATAAAATAAATATTGGAAGCTATTGTCACATAGTAGATTGGCAGTTACGGCCGTTTACTGATCGCCTGAAAAAATCCGTTTGTCAGCCAGAGGATGGCCTCCAGCTTCAGCAGGGCTCTGAATGATCCTTTCACTTTGAGTTTTCCGCTTTGGATAAGCTTTTGCAAAGAGACATCACCATGCAGGAGATGGATGATTTCCGTCTGGTTTCCGTAAAAGGTCAAATTAGATTTTTCCTTTGAAGCCGACGTTTTTCTCATTTCTCCCTGTCCGTTAATTGAGACCGTTAAGGCTTCTGTTTCTCCTTGGAATGTAATCAGCAGCGTTGAGGCGTTTAATAGCGGTTTCAAAAACAGATGCTGTCCGTCATTCTCTGAAACTTCTATTTTCTCCACTCGTATAACCTCCCGTTTTAATGGCCATACATACACTTTCTCTTTTTAACGGACAGAACCCTTTATAAACCGCACGACATTTTCCTGTAAATATTGTCACATCGGGAACGTTTGCGATGTTTTTTGTTTAATCAGCTCATATAAATAGGAAACGGAGCGGAAGGCGTATCCTTTCTCAACAAGCTCTCCGCCTTTAAACAGCAAAAAGCACGGAACGCTTTCAATCTGATAGGCTTTGGCGAATGCGGGGGAATAATTCACGTTGTTTTTATAGAAGGCGGCGCCGGGCAGCATTTCTTCGACGACAGTAAGCATTTTGGACGCCAGCTGGCATGTGCCGCAAAACGGGGTGTACAAATACAGGAGATAAACGTCATCCTGAATCGATTCGAGTTCATTTTCTTGGAGTTCTTTCATGATTACCACCTCAGGTCGTTCTTTTTCAAAAATACAGTGTCAGCATCAAAGCCGGCTCTGATCAGCACAGATGCGAGATGATGGCCCGGGCACGACTCGACTTGCCTGTATGTTCTGTCTATATAAATATGGCACGCTTCGGGAAGCTCCCGTTTCAGCTGTTTTCTTAGTTTTTCTCCGGAGTCATCTGCGTCCGTTAAAATATAGACGTCTCTGTCAAACAGGCGGTCCGCCAAATCTTCCAGTTCGGTTTGGCCGATCGTCCCGTTTGTACAGACGATTTCCGCGGGTTCGATGAGCACTTCCCTGACTTTGATTTTATCAGATTTTCCTTCTACGATAATGACCTTTTCATCTCCGTTGTACATAAGCGCGTCACCTGCCGATTGTTTTAGCGTCAGATTGAAAAAGAAGGCAGTGAAATTCACCGCCAACTGTTAACACCAGCCATTCTCATAATCGCAATCGACATATTTCGGATCGCTGCCGTTTATGACATCGGCTGTTTTATAAAATTTTTGATTTTCAAATGAAAAGCCCTGTTTGAGCTCGTACTGGTCCATGCCTGTCATCTCGCCGATGGCTTCATTTTCATGAAACAAGGAAAACCGGCCGTTTTGAAAGCGGCCCGTGACGTTCTCCGTCACATCGACCTTTTGTTTATCAAAAGCCATTTTAGACACCTCCCGTTACAGATAGAGTGTCCAAATGGCCCCTTTGCTATCCGATCAGTCTTCCTGTGTCATTTCGTCATATTGCTCAGAAGTCATGAGGTTTTCGATTTCTTCAGCATCAGCCGGTTCCACGACGATCATCCACGCTTTTTCATACGGAGACTCGTTTACGAATTCCGGACTGTCATCAAGGTCTTCGTTCACTTCCGTCACCGTTCCGTTAATCGGTGCGTACAGTTCGGATACGGTTTTGACGGATTCCACGCTGCCGAATGGCTCGTCCGCTTTAATTTCGGCGCCGACTTCCGGAAGCTCGACAAATACGATGTCGCCAAGTTCGGCTTGCGCGAAATGTGTAATCCCGATACGGGCTTTTCCGTCCTCAACTTTGACCCATTCGTGCTCTTTGGAATAACGCATATCTTTCGGTGTGCTCATCTAAATCCCTCCATTTTTTTCTTATAATAAGAAGATACCATAATTCTTTGAACCTGGCATTACATCCAATATTTTTCGAATTGGTCTTCTTTAAAGCCGACAGTGACTTTTTCGCCGTCTGTCGTAATCGGGCGTTTCAGGAGCATACCGTCTGATGCAAGGAGTTCAAGCTGTTCATCCTCTGACATATGATACAGTTTTTCCTTTAAGTTCAGCTCGCGGTATTTCATTCCGCTCGTGTTGAAAAACTTTTTCAGCTCAAGACCGCTCTTTTCATAGAGTTCTTTAATTTCTTCTTTCGACGGAGTTTCCTCCGCGATATGTATTTCGTTTATTTCCTTACCGCGGTCTTCCAGCCATTTTTTCGCATTACGGCACGTTCCGCATTTAGGGTACCAGTAAAAATTTAACGACATCTTCTTCACCCCTTGTAAATGATCGTCGTTATTTTAACACAATCACTTGTAAAAACCTATAACGTTGCTTCATGAAAAAGCGCCCCTGATGAAGGAGCGCTTTCAGCATGTGATCAGACCGTATATTTTTCTTCACGGAAGACGGCTGCTGCCGCTTCACGTTTTTTCTGAATGAGGTTTTTCGGCGTCAGGCGCGTCAGTTTGCGCAGCACGGAAAGCATCATGCGGAGGGAATCTCCTTCCTCCATGGCGATCAGTGATTCTTTGGCGTGCGCTTCAATGTTCTGAAGGGCTTCCTGGGCAAAGATTTCCGTATATAACAGCTTCTGCGCGGCTTTTTCGGCACCGTCCGCCGCAATTGCTTTTTCCGTTCTGAGGACGGCGGATTCCAAAGCGTACAGCGCGCTGACAATATCGGCAATGTTCACCATGATTTCCTGCTCGCCTTCGATCTCTTTGCCGTATTTCTGCGCCGCGAGACCCGCTGTCAAGAGGGCGATCTTTTTCGCCTGTCTGACAATGTATTTTTCCTGTTCAAGAGGTTCTGAGCCCGGCTCTTCAGGCATCAGCATCATGAGTTCTTCTTGGAGCGCTTTTGCTTTTTCAAAGAGCGGCAGCTGACCTTTTACGGCTTTTTTCAGAAACGTGCTCGTTACGATCAGGCGGTTGATTTCATTTGTGCCTTCAAAAATCCTGTTGATTCTTGAGTCGCGATAGGCGCGCTCCACTTCATATTCCTGCATAAATCCGTAACCGCCGTGAATTTGAACGCCTTCGTCGGCAATGTAATCAAGCGTTTCAGAACCGCACATTTTGTTGAGCGAGCATTCAATCGCGTACTCGGCGATGGACTTCGCGACTTCGCGTCCGTCTTTTTGCTCCTCTTCCGTCAGTCTGCTCATATTATCTTCGAATAAGCCTACTGTTCTGTATACAGAGCTCTCCATGGCGTAAAGCCGGGCTGACATCGTCGCAAGCTTTTCCTGAGTGAGCGTGAAGCTTGAGATCGGCGTTTTAAATTGCCGGCGCTGGTTTGCATAAGCGGCAGACAGCTCAATCACCCGTTTTGAAGCGCCGATTGTGCCGACGGCAAGCTTGTAGCGCCCGATATTCAGAATATTAAAGGCGATGACATGGCCTTTTCCGATTTCGCCGAGAAGATTTTCTTTCGGGACTTCCGCCTGATCTAAAATCAGCGTTCTTGTCGATGAACCCTTAATCCCCATTTTTTTCTCTTCCGGTCCCGTTGATACGCCCGGATAGTTCTTTTCTACGATAAATGCGGAAAATTTATCTCCGTCCACTTTAGCGTAGACGACAAAGACATCTGCAAAGGCGGAGTTTGTAATCCATTGCTTTTCCCCGTTAAGAATATAGTGTGTGCCCGCTTCATTCAAAACAGCCGTCGTTTTCGCGCCGAGGGCATCTGAACCTGAACCGGGCTCAGTTAAGGCGTATGCCGCGATTCTTTGTCCTGAAGCCAAGTCCGGCAAATAGGTTTTTTTCTGTTCTTCCGTTCCGAAGAACACAATCGGCAATGAACCGATACCGACGTGAGCGCCGTAAGATAGCGAAAAGCTGCCGGCACGTGAAAACTTTTCCGTAATGAAGGCTGAACTGATTTTATCCAGGCCGATTCCGCCGTACTCTTCAGGCACGTCTGCTCCGAGGAGGCCGAGATCTCCGGCTTTTTTCAGCAGTCTGACCGAATGCTCGAACTGATGGTTTTCAATTTCATCTATATAAGGAAGCACATCGTTTACGACATAGTCTTCTGTCGTTTTGCCGATCATTTTATGTTCGTCTGTAAAGTCCTCCGGAGTGAATATTTGATCATATCCCGTCTCTTCAATCAGAAAGCTGCCGCCTTTTTTGACGTTGACCGTTTCCTGTTTCATGCTTCGTTTCCCCCTTGTTTTAAATGAGCTCAAATACGCCGGCAGCGCCCATGCCGCCTCCGATGCACATCGTCACCACGCCGAATTGCTCGTTTCTCCGTTTCATTTCATGAATGAGTGACAGGGTCAGCTTCGTCCCCGTGCATCCGAGCGGATGTCCGAGCGCGATGGCGCCTCCGTTGACGTTCACCTTTTCTTCATCAATCCCGAGCGATCTGATGACTTGAATGGCCTGTGAAGCAAAGGCCTCATTCAATTCAAAAAGCCCGATATCCTGTAATTCGAGTCCGGCAAGCTTGAGCGCCCGCGGAATGGCTTCAATCGGACCGATCCCCATTACCTCAGGGGGAACGCCGCCTACGGCAAAGGAACGGAATTTGACAAGCGGGGCCAATCCGAGCGACGAAGCTTTTTCGCGATCCATCAGCATGACAGCCGCCGCGCCGTCACTCGTTTGTGAAGAGTTCCCGGCCGTCACGGTTCCCGTTTTAGAAAAAGCCGGGCGGAGCTTCGCCAAGACGTCAGCCGATGTGCCGGGGCGCACGCCTTCATCCTGAGAAAAGGTAAATTGTTTTTTCCGCGGCTTATGGTCATCCCCGACTTCTGTCAGCGATACTTCAACCGGCACGATTTCGTCATTGAATTTCCCCTCTTTAAGGGCTTTCGCGGCATTCTGATGGCTGCGGACTGCAAATGCATCCTGGTCTTCTCTGGATACGCCGTACGTTTCGGCGACCTGCTCCGCCGTATGCCCCATGCTCATGTAATACTCAGGCGCATGCTCCGCCAAAGCGATATTCGGCCGTGTCACATGCCCCATCATCGGAACTTGCGACATGGATTCCGCACCGCCGGCGATTACGGTGTCACCCGCGCCGATCATAATTTTTTCAGCACCGTAAGCGATGGATTGGAGCCCGGAAGAGCAGTAGCGGTTCACCGTAATGGCCGGCACCGTATGAGGAAGCCCCGCCAGCGCACCGATATTCCGCGCCATATTTAATCCTTGTTCGGCTTCAGGTGTTGCACATCCGATAATTAAGTCATCGATATTTCCTTCATAGCCGCCTGCCCGTTTCAGCGTTTCTTTTACACAAAGCGCGCCTAAATCATCAGGACGAACGGCTGCAAGCGATCCTTTTTTTCGCTTTACCGACCGGGGTTCTCGCACCGGCCACAATGACTGCTTCTCTCATAAACACCCTCCTAGTTCCGTAAAGGTTTGCCTTTGACGAGCATATGCTGCATTCTCGCTTGAGATTTCGCCTCGCCAGCGAGGCTTAAAAAGGCTTCTCTTTCAATCTCGAGTAAATATTCTTCTGAAACCTCCGTGCCGAACGGGACTCTTCCGCCGGCAATGACATGGGCCAGCTTCTTCGCAATCTTCATATCGTGATCGGATAAATAACCCGACCGTCTCATTTGGTCTGCTCCGAGCAGTAATGCCGCACAGCCGGTTTCTCCGGTGACTTTCACTTTTTTTGCGGGCAGGCGGACGGTATCCGCTGTCATATAAGGAAGCAGCCAGCTGTTTCGCATCGTGCAGCAGGTGATCCTGATTCATGCTGATACGGTCTGCCGCGGACAAAATCTTCATGTCACGGGCTTCGTGTGCCGAACCGGACACCTTGGCAAGCGCGATTGTTTCAAAGGTTTTAATCGCTGCGTCCATCAGTTCACTTCCGCCGTCCAAATAATTGATGTACAGCTCTTTGTTTCCTCCGCCGCCCGGAATAAGGCCGACGCCGGTTTCAACGAGACCCATATACGATTCGCTCGCCGCCTGAACGCGTGCCGCCGGGAGACAGACTTCCGTGCCGCCGCCGAGTGTCATCCCGAATGGCGCCGCTACAACGGGTTTAGCGCTGTATTTGATGTTCAGCATCGTCTGCTGAAAACGGCGGATGACAAAATCGACTTCCATGAAGTTATCATCCTGGGCTTCCATTAAAATCATCGCAAGGTTTGCTCCCGCGCAGAAATGTCTGCCTTGGTTACCGATGACAAGACCTTTATAATTCCGCTCCGTTTCCTCAAGCGCATTGTCAATCATCTGAATACTGTCTAAGCCGATCGCGTTGCTTTTCGTATGAAATTCCAGCAGCGCGACATCATCGCCGAGATCAATCAGACTTGCGCCGCTGTTTTTAGTGATAACGCCTTTTGTTTCTTTTAACGTCTGCAGGCTGATCCGTTTCGGATTTTCTTTCACAGCCCTGTATTGGCCGTCTGAATAATAAAATTGAGTTCCGTTTTCCTTCATATAAAATGTTTCATGGCCCTGATCAAGCATTTCTTTCACCCAGCCGGGGAGTGCTGCGCCTTCTTCTTCGAGCCGCTCCGCTGATTTTCTGACGCCGATGGCATCCCACATCTCAAACGGTCCGAGCTCCCATCCGAAGCCCCATTTCATGGCGTCATCAATTGCTTTGATATCATCAGCGATCTCACCTAAAAGCCGGGCTGAGTATAAGAGTGTTTGCGATGTGATATTCCAAAGCAGGCGTCCGGCGCGGTCATCGGAATATACAAGCGCTTTCATTTTGCCTTTGGCACCCTTTGCCTGTTTGGCGGCTTCTAAAGCGGGCGTCTTCATTTTCGAGCGCTCACCGTATGTCATGGTCAGCGGATCGAGTTCATATATTGTTTTACCTTCTTTTTTGTAAAATCCTTGGCCTGATTTGCTGCCCAGCCAATTGTTTTTCAGCATGTCATTCATAAATTCAGGAAGCTTAAACATGTCTTTTTCAGCGCCGTCGGCTTTATCATACACATTTTTTGCCACATGAGCGAAAGTATCAAGCCCCACAACGTCAAGGGTTCTGAAGGTCGCGCTTTTCGGTCTGCCGATCAAAGGCCCGGTCACCGTGTCCACCTCGCCGATGCGGCAGCCGGAAGAAAGCATTTCTCTTACCGTGACCAGCAGGCCGTACGTACCGATGCGGTTGGCGATAAAGTTAGGCGTGTCTTTTGCGATGACGACACCTTTCCCAAGCGTGTTTTCTGCAAATGAAGTCATAAACTCCAGCACGTCAGGATCTGTTTCCTGAATCGGAATGATTTCCAGAAGCTTCAAGTAGCGGGCCGGATTAAAGAAATGGGTTCCTAAGAAATGAGCTTTAAAATCGGCAGATCGGCCTTCCGCCATTTTTGTGACGGAGATACCGGACGTATTGCTCGACACGATGCTTCCCTGTTTCCGGTATTCATCAACGAGTGAGAAAATCTGTTTTTTCACGTCAAGATTTTCGACGACGACTTCAATAATCCAATCAGCATCCTTCAATTGAGCTGCGTCATCTTCCAAATTCCCCGCCGTTATATAGTCGAGATTGGCAGCCGAAGTCAGCGGCGCCGGTTTTTGCTTCAGCAGCTTTTGCATGGCCGATCGGCTCAGTCTGCTGCGGACCTCCGGGCTTTCTAATGTCAGCCCTTTTTTCATCTCATCCTTTGTCAGCTCGTTTGGCACAATATCAAGCAGCAGGACGGGAATTCCGATGTTAGCCAAGTGCGCGGCAATTCCGGACCCCATGACGCCTGATCCGAGAACGGCTGCTTTCTTTATAAACTTGTGCATGAGTCATCCCCCTTGAACTTTGAATGAATAGTCATTCATTTTTTCGGCAAAAAAAATGAAACCCTTTTCTTCTTTCATCTTAAAAGATTTTCAGGATGACTTCAATAGCAAATATGGAATTTTTTTAAATTTTTCGGCTTCCGCATGTTCCATGGCGCGGGCGGGAAACTTAAACCCGGAGGTGAAGGGAATGGTGCGAGGGAGAAAAGATCCGTCTTCTGCCGCAGTGAGCGCGGCCAGCATGAAAGGAAATGCGGGACCGAAGCAAAAATACGGCGGCGGCAAACGGACGAGCCAAAATCAGCAATATAAAAAAGACAACATGGAATAACATACTGCGGCTGCTTTTTGGAGCAGCCGTTATTTTTTGAAGATTCCTTTCAGCACAAACGCCGCATTTGCCGGGCGCTCGGCAATTCTTCTCATCAGGTACCCGTACCAATCGGTGCCGTACGGGACATACACCCTCATCCTGTATCCTTCTTCGGCAAGCTCCTTCTGGCGCTCCGTTCTGATGCCGTACAGCATTTGGAATTCAAACTGCTCCCGTGGAATCTGATGCTCGCTGATGAGTGTTTTCGTATAAGAAATGATGTCATCATCATGTGTTGCCACCGCCGTTTCATGGCCGCTCAAAAGCTGCAGCTTAATCAGCTGCTGAAAATGAAGATCGGTTGCTTTTTTATCAGGGAACGCAACGGCCGCCGATTCTTTATAAGCGCCTTTTACAAGCCTGAGCCGCGGCTTATATGGCATCAGACCGCTGATGTCTTCAGCTGCGCGGTACAAATAAGCCTGAATGACGGTGCCGAGCATCGGAAAATCCGGCTTGCACCGCTTATACAGCTCAAGCGTACGGCCGCATCTTGAATAGTCCTCCATATCAATCGTTACAGGCACGCCGCGTTCTTTTGCCTCCGTCAATATGTCTCTGACATGCTGTTCCGCGAGTTCCTCGGAAATATCCAGACCGATGGATGTTAATTTCAGCGACAGCTCACAATCCAGTTGATTCTCGGCAATCGCCCTGATTGCTTTTTTACATTCTTCCGCCGTCCTTTTCGCATCCTTCTCTGAACCCGCATATTCACCTAGATAATCAATCGAAGCCGACAGCCCTTTTTGGTTCAGCCGCTTTACCGTTTTCACAGCTTCCGTGAGTGTTTCCCCTGCAACGAATCTTCCCGCGCCGAAGCGGATTCCGTAAGCCTGGGCGAATTTTGTAAGCATTTTATTTTTCGACAAAAATAAACATATACTCCGCAGCAAGGATGAACTCCCTCCTTTTTCTTTTATTCGTGTATGAATTTCCGATCGCAGAGAAAGCTAAAAAGAACAGAATTGAAGGAGGCGTTTATATGAACAACCAAGAGCAGCACGGAAACTTGCCGCCTGCCGTCATCTCAACGAAAGACCATTTGTATCTTGAGGACATGCTGAACTGGAATCTGCTTGCCATGAAAAAAGCGCATTTTATGGCGGAACACTGCCAGAATCAGACGTTAAAACAAGAGCTTGATCAGATCGGCCGGATGCATGAGAAGCATTATCAGCACATATTGGGCCGCTTGAACCCCGATCAAGGCGGACAGACAACAACAGGCTACATGCAATAGGAGGACAATACATGGAACAGCAAAATCAAAAAATCACGAATCCGCAAACGCCCGTGCCCAATACGGCGCAAATGAATGACAGAGACTTGGTCAATGAGCTGCTGACGACGGAAAAATACATCACGGCTTCATATTGCACAGCCCTGCACGAGTTCAGCCACGAGTCTCTTTATCAAGATATTCAGGCGATTTTCGATGAGTCACAAAAAGCGCAAAGAAGATTATACGATGTGATGTTTCAAAATGGCTGGTATTCCATTGAAGCCGCCGATACCCAAAAGCTTCAGCAATCGTATCAGAAGTTCCGGCAGACCATTCAGCAGCAGTCTCCCTACCAGCAGTAAAATGAAAAAGGATTTGATGTTTTCGCCAAGCATCAGTCCTTTTTTTATTTTTGCACAAAAAGATTGACTTATCATTAATCCTTATTTATATTTAACTAATGTTAATTATTTTCTCGAGGAACAAGATGAGGGGGAGTTATGAAAAACGCGGATCAATATGTGTCTGACATCCAGAAATCTCTTCAGACGCTGCTGCAAAACATACAGCCTGAAATGGTGGAAAGCATGGCAAAACACGAGGTGACGCCTGCCCAATTATTTGTTTTAGCCAGCCTGAAAAAACACGGGAGCTGCAAAGTTTCCGAAATTGCGGAACGCATGGAGGTAAAGCCGAGCGCGGTTACGCTGATGGCCGACCGCCTCGAACAAAAAGGACTTATCGTCCGCAAACATAACCAGCAGGACAGACGCGTCATCGACATCAGCCTGACCAAAAAAGGCGAAACAAAATTCGAAGATGTTGTGGAAGGACGGAAAGCGATACTGGCGCGAAACCTGTCCGTTCTGACTGACGATGAACTGATTCAGTCTGTGAACATCATCCGCAAAGTAGCGGAAGCCGCCGAGAAATACGCGGCTGATCAAAAAGAAAACGAATAGAAAGAGGAGCTGCCGAAACATGAGCATTGAAAAGAAAGATCCAAAACGCACATTATTAATAACAGGCTTAATCATCGCCATGTTTTTCTCAGCCCTTGACGGCACCATCGTAGGAACGGCGATTCCTAAAATCGTGGGTGACCTCGGGGGATTAAGCATGATGACCTGGCTGACCACGGCATATCTTTTAACTTCGACGACGATCGTTCCGATTGCGGGGAAACTTGCAGATTTATTGGGGCGCCGCGTCGTCTATGTGTCAGGTTTATTGATTTTTATGGGAGCTTCCGCACTGTGCGGAATGGCCAGCAACATGACGGAACTGATTATTTTCCGCGGACTTCAGGGAATCGGCGGCGGTGTCATGATGCCGATGGCCATGATCGTCATCGGGGATTTGTTCACAGGGAAACAGCGTGCCAAATTCCAAGGGCTTTTCGGGGCGATTTACGGGCTTGCTTCCGTTATCGGCCCGCAAATCGGGGGCTGGATTGTTGACTCATTAAATTGGAAATGGGTTTTCTATATCAACCTGCCTGTCGGAATCTTAGCCGTGATCTTTATCGCAAGAGGACTTCAGGGCAGAAAACAGACTGGGCCGATTAACTTTGACATCGCCGGCATTTTCACAATGATCGTCGGAATCGTCAGCCTCCTTCTCGCGCTCAGCTTCGGAGGAAAGGATTACGCATGGGGCTCTTGGCAGATACTCGGTCTCTTTGCGCTTGCGCTTGCCGGGATTGTCGGATTCATTTTCGCTGAAATCAAAGCAAAAGAACCGATTCTGCCGATGTACCTGTTTAAAAACAGAACGTTTACCGTACTGAATCTGATCGGCTTTTTCATGAGTATCGGCATGTTCGGCGCCGTTACGTTCGTTCCTTTCTTTATGCAGGGAATTATCGGAGTCAGCGCCACCGCGTCCGGCACGATTATGACGCCGATGATGGTATCTATGATTATCACAAGTATTATCGGAGGCCAGCTGGTTTATAAGATCGGTATTAAACCGCAAATTATGATCGGCATGCTGATTATGGCCGTCGGCTTCTTCTTATTAACGACCTTACAGCTGGATACAAGCAAGCTCGCGGCTACGTGCTATATGGCCGTGATCGGTCTGGGAATGGGGCTCGTCATGCCGCTTCTCACACTCGCTCTGCAAGAAACGTTTTCAAAAGAAGAGCTGGGCGTTGTGACCTCTTCAAGCCAATTTTTCCGGATGATCGGGGGAACGTTCGGCATTACGGTGCTCGGCGCTGTCATGAATGCCAGATCAGGAAGCCTTTTAACCGACAGACTGGTGCCTTACTTAGACTCACTCCCGAAACAGGCAAGTGCCTTTGCCGCCCAGTTTAAAGGTATGATTGACAAAAATCCTGAAGGGCTGCTTCAATCCTTGTTCAGTCAGGAATCGATTAAGCAGATTCCGGCCGCATTTTCTTCCCATATCGTGCCGGTTTTGAAAACGTCACTGATGGATTCGCTTCACAGCGTGTTTTTCACAGGCCTGGCCTTTATCGCTGCCGGATTGATCCTCACGCTGTTTGTTAAATCAATTACGCTGACAAACAAAAAGACAGGCAAACAAGAAGAAAAGGCGAAAGCCGTTTAACAAAGAAAAATCCCGCGGATGCCGCGGGATTTTTTTATATCATCTGGGCCTCTCCGTTTCCGAATGACCAGTCTTCCGCCTCATTGGAAATCGGGGGGGTGAAAATTATTTAATAAACCTTAAACATTTCATCGTTATCTTTATAGTACGACAAAATAAAGTCACGAAAATTTCTTACCGAAGAAGATAACAGCTTATGTTTCATCCAAGATAAGCCGACTGGATATGAAGCAGAGTGATCAGTCACTTTTATAAAATTCAGCCCCAATGTTCTGCAAACCGAAATAGGAAGCAACGCCACCCCCTGATCCAGCTTTATAATCTCGGCCAGTAAATGAGAATCCGCCTCAAATGCAATATTTGGGGTGAAACCGGCTTTCTCACAAAGCGAGGCTGTAAAACCGCTATACTCTTCATTATTAGCAAGGGTAATAAATGGTTCATCGGCGACAAGACGTAAAGAAATTTCGGTTTTACCCGTAAATCGGTGGTTTGAGGGCAAAGCCAGAACAATATCTTCATTTACCAGCATACAACTTTCTATCTCTTCATCTTGAATCGGATGACCTGTTATTCCTAAATCAATGTCCCCTTTTTTTAAACTTGTTAGGATCCCGCTTTTAACTCCGATGGCTTGGAGAATTTTTGATTGAGGGGAGCGGTTGATATATTCACTCATCAGTCCTGCAAGGAATCTCGGATTAGAAATAGATATTCTGATGGTGTCAGACATTG
Source organism: Bacillus sp. jun7 (assembly GCF_051034795.1). Classification (NCBI taxonomy): domain Bacteria; kingdom Bacillati; phylum Bacillota; class Bacilli; order Caryophanales; family Bacillaceae; genus Bacillus; species Bacillus sp. jun7. The sequence goes on along the minus strand of NZ_CP093219.1, from coordinate 3,180,138 downwards.
ATGTTCCTCCAATTGAATTTCCGTTTGTGCATTTTCAATCTCAGTAAAAATCCTGTTTACATGTTTTAAAAGAATTTTCCCTGATGAACTCAGCTTAATATTTCTGCCTTTTCTCTCAAACAAAGCTGTTCCCAGTTCATTCTCAAGTCTTTTTATAGTGAGACTTAAAGAAGGCTGGGCAATCTTTAATTGTTCTGCTGCTTTAGAAATATGCTCAGTATAGGCAACTGTCTGAAAGTATTTTAGCTGCAGCAATTCCATCTGTCTGCATCCCCCTTATTTATTTCAATAAATATATATATACCTTATTATGTATTAGATTAAATGTAAATGCGGATGTAAGATAATAGCATAGTTAAAGAAAAGGAAAGGGTGTCATGCAATGAAAATTGATGTGAAAGATATAGCAAAAAATTTAAATACACCGCTAACGGCTCCTGCTTATCCTATCCCAAATTATAAATTTGTTAACCGTGAATATTTAAATATTATTTACCGAACGGATGAAAAAGCTTTGCGTGCGGCAGTGCCGGAACCTCTTGAAATTACTGAACCTTTAGTGAAATTCGAAGTGATGCGGATGCCCGATGTTTCCGGACTTGGTGCCTATACAGAGGCAGGACAAGTCATCCCTGTCAGCTTTAATGGTGAAGAAGGAGATTATGTACACTCTATGTATGTAGACAATTTCCCGGCTATTGCAAGCGGACGGGAACTTACTGCATATCCAAAGAAATTGGGCGCCCCTAAGCTGTATATAGACTCTGATACTCTCGTTGGCACATTAGATTATGGCAGTCTTCGTGTGGCAGCTGCGACTATGGGATATAAACATTTCGAAATGGACAAGGAAAAAGCGAAAAGGGAAATTTGCCGACCTAATTTTATGGTTAAGATTGCTACTGATTACAATGGTGATTTAAGGGTTTGCGATTTGGTGCGGACGCAAATAACGAATATAGAAGTTAAAGGTGCCTGGTCTGGACCGGCGCGGCTTCAATTATTTGAACATGCTCTGGCGCCTCTTGCAGATTTGCCTGTATTAGAAGTCGTTTCAGCATCTCATATTATTACGGATTTAACCTTAAATGCAGCACAGCCGGTTTATAACTACTTAGAGGAAAAATAAGGAGACGTTTACAATGAGAATTGCAATTTTAGGAGCAGGTTCTTTAGGAACCATAGTTGGAGCATATCTGTCTGCTGGCGGAATGGATGTCGAATTGATTGATTCATACAAAGAACATGTAGATACTTTAAATCAAATAGGTGCTAAAGTAGTTGGTACAACGGCATTTCAGGCAAAGGTGAAAGCCATTACACCTGAAAACAAGTCAGGCAAGTATGACTTAATATTACTTCTGACGAAACAATTATATAATGACTCCATTCTTAAAGAGTTACTGCCTTTTTTAAAGGATGATAGTGTAGTATGTTCCTTGCAAAACGGTATACCTGAACAGAAAGTTGCTTCGATCGTTGGTGATGAACGTGTTATTGCGGGTTCTGTTGAATTTGGTGCTACGTTTATTGAACCAGGCGTATCCAGACTTACAACTGAGTATACTCAATTTAAAGAGTACGCTTTTCAAATTGGAGAATTAAATGGTGAAACAACAAAAAGAATCCAGCGTATTAAATCGGTTTTAGACCTTATCGGCGGAACACATATTTCCGATAATTTAGTTGGAACGAAGTGGTCAAAATTACTTATCAATAATGCGTTCAGTGGTTTATCGGCAGCATTAAACGGAGAATACGGAGACATTCTTGACCATGAAATCGGCATTGTCAGCGCAGTTCATATCGCAGATGAGACGATTAAGGTTGGACACGCCAATGGTGTCAAATTTGCGAAAATGGGCGGCCTTGATTTAGAATCTTTGGAATTAAGAAGTGAAAATGAGATTCCTGAACGTATTCAAACATTTAGGGCAGCCATGGAACCATCCAGGCTTTTAAGAGCAAGTATGCTTCAGGATCTTGAGAAGAAACGCAAAACTGAAATTGATTATATTAATGGAGTCATTCCCAAAATGGCAGAAGGTACTGGAATTTCAACACCTTTTAATGATTTGGTTGTAGCACAAGTCAAATGTGCCGAGGAATCTCAAACAGTGCCCAATTTTGATACAAATATAAAAGCATTTGAAGAGTTATTACGTATCCGAAAGGAAATGTGATATATAGGAAAGAGTAAGGGATTGCTGCGGCGGTCCTTTTTTCTTGGTTCAGCAAGTAAACAAACGGGTGTGTTAGTTACATAAAAGTTCTTCGTTATGAATTGAACGGCGCCTTTATTGATTCCTTTTCAGCAAAAAAGCTTCCGACACCTCTCTTTGATGCCGAAAGCTTTTTATTGTTTTTTTCTGTGAGCTTCATTGAGCTGTTTAATGTGCTGTATCGCAGCTTTGATGCCCTCTTTGGCGTCCGGGTAGGATTGATTCCAATGTTTGACGAGCGGCGGCATGCTTTTTGCGATATGTGTATACAAAATCCACTGCCTGACTTCTTCCTTTACATCCGGGTTTGTTTCGCCAAGCAATAGTTCCGTGTATTTCTCAAGCAGGCCGTCCAGCTGCTGCTGCAGTTTTTCTTCCATACCGTTTCCTTCCCTTTTTCATGATTATGACAATCGGGCGGTGAGGGCCGCTTCCTGCACGATACATCTGCCGCGTCCGTGCGGAATGCAAAGCGGCGTGCCGAACAGCGGATCTTGCGTTACCTGGCAGTTCATCGCAAAGACCTGCTGTACAAGTTCGCAAGTGATGACTTCTTCGGGACGGCCCTCTGCGTAAATCTGTTTATCCTTAATGGCGACCAGATAATGGGCATAACGGCATGCCAGATTGAGGTCGTGCAGCACCATGACGATTGTGCGTTTTTCTTTTTCATTTAATTCAAACAGCAAATCAAGAATTTCAATTTGATGCGTCATGTCGAGATAAGTTGTCGGCTCGTCAAGCAGAATGATATCCGTATCCTGAGCGAGTGTCATCGCAATCCATGCACGCTGGCGCTGTCCGCCTGACAAGGAATCCACAGGACGGTCGGCCATTTCCTCAAGCTTCGTCGATTTTAGCGCTTTTGTGACTGCGTCTTCGTCCTCTTTGGACCATTGCTTCAGCCAGCTTTGATAAGGGTATCTTCCCTGCTTCACAAGCTGATGCACCGTCAGGCCTTCGGGAGCTGACGGACTCTGCGGCAAAATAGCGAGCTCTCTTGCCACTTCCTTCGTCGGAAGCTTAGCGATGGCTTTTCCTTCTAACAGCACAGAACCGCCTCTCGGTTTCATCAGCCGGGCCAATGAACGTAAAAGCGTCGATTTTCCGCAGCCGTTGCTTCCGATCAATACAGTGATTTCGCCTTTTGGAATCGCGACATCCAATTCGTCAATGATAACAGTCTCTCCGTACCCTAAGCTCAGCGTCTCTGTAGAAATTGCACTCATACCGCTAACCGCTCCTTTTTTGAGTTTCCCAACACTATGTATATAAACAAATTGCCTAAACATTCAACGTGAGATCATGATTATATTGTAACAGAAATTAATGACTCTGAATATCATTATCAATTAGTTTTGGGCAAAAAAGCAGCGGACAGCGGTTATTTTTTTATTTCCGTCATTTCTCCGTCGTTCTTTTTCAGTTTCAGATAAAAATGTTCATAGCGGCTGTCTAAATTAAAAGCCGAGAGCACCTGCCGGACGACCTCGCTTTCCTGCATCCGGCTGTTTACGGCAAGTTCTCCGAGGATCATCTTCATTTCATCAAGCGCTTCCTCGCCCTCTTTGTGAACCCCTGAGAGCTTGTCCCGGATGTCCGCCTTTTCATGACCGCTTTTTCTTTCATACAAACCTTCATAGCGGTTATGCTCTCCGGCTCCGTAGCTGACGCGAAGGGAAAAGCTGCTGTAAGGAACCGGCTTCGCGGATGACACGGGGGTGCTGTCTTGTTCCGCTTCCCGTTTTTCTTCATTCAATCGGCAGCCGGCAATCAGCATCAGCGTAAGACATAAAACGCCCGCCGTTCTGATCCATTTCATGCGATTCACTCCCATTCCATTCCGATCGTTTTTAGGTATTTCCAAGGGAGGCGGCTGTCATTCACGGAACAAAAAAGAACCGGAGCGGTAACAGCTCCGGCCGGTTCATCTCCAGATTATCATTCAGTCAGCTCTAAAAATTCCTGCACATCCTGTACGGCAAGGCGGACCGCGTCTTCCCAAAACGACCGTTCCGTCAGATCCGCTCCAAGGTGCTTCATCGCCAAATCCTCAACGGTCATCGAAGCCGTGTCACACAAAAGCGCGATATATTTTTCTTCAAAATCCGCTTTTTCCCGAAGAGCTCTTGCATATATTCCAAGCGAAAATAAATAACCGAACGTGTACGGAAAATTGTAGAACGGCACTCCCGTAATATGAAAATGCAGTTTTGACGCCCAGAAATGAGGATGGTATTCCCCTAATGAATCGCAAAATGCTTCTTTCTGCGCCGCTTCCATCAATTCATTCAATTTATCAGCCGGAACGACGCCCTGCTTCCGCTCTTCATAAAAACGCGTTTCAAATAAAAATCTCGCATGAATATTCATAAACATGGCTACGCTTCTTTGAATTTTATCTTCAAGCAAGAACAGCTTTTCATCCTTTGTCTCCGCTTGTTTCAAAGCGGCGTCGGCGACGATCATTTCCGCAAAGGTCGAGGCTGTTTCAGCCACATTCATGGCGTAGGCTCTGTTCAGCTGCCGCACTTGGAGCATGGCCTCCTGATGGAACGCGTGACCGAGCTCATGCGCCAGCGTCGATACGTTCGAAGCGCTTCCGGAAAACGTCATAAAAATCCGGGATTCTCCGCTGTCGGGAAAGCTGGTGCAGAAACCGCCGACCCGTTTGCCGCTGCGGTCTTCCGCTTCTATCCACCGATCGCGGAACGCTTTTTCCGTAAATGCGGACAGCTTTTTGCCAAACGTCGAAAATTGGCTGACGATCAGATTAGCCGCTTCATCATATGTGTATTTTTTCGGCGCCTCGCCGATCGGCGCATTCACATCATACCAATTCAGGCGCTCAAGCCCTAAAAGAGACGCCTTTCGATTCAGGTATTCGGCAAAAGGCTTTTTATGATCGGTAATGACCTGCCACATGACATCCAGCGTTTCTTTTTTCATCCGATTGATCGCAAGCGGCTCTTCCAAAGCGCTTTTCCAGCCCCGCGCTTTATAGATTTCCGTGCGGAAGCCGGCCAGATGGTTCAGCGTGCTGCCGAAAAGCTCCTCTTCTCCTTTCCAGGCTTCATTAAGCTCTTTGAACACTTGACGTCTGATGCGGCGATCCGGGTGCGCCATCATATTTTCCGCTTGGCCGACCGACAGCTCTTTATCCTCAAACGGAATCTTCATTCTGCCGACAGCCGCATTATACAGGTCGCCCCATGCATGGTAGCCGTCAACGGCCAGGCCTTCAATCAGCCTTTCTTCTGAAGCGCTGAGCTTCTCTCTGACCCGGTCTCTTCTCTCATTTAAGACATATGTGAGATCCTGAAGTTCCGGTTTTTGCAGCAGCTCCTCCCAGACCCGCTCGTCAATCCGGGCAAGTGTATCGTCAAGGGTCACCAGAGCGGATTTAAAATCACTGCTCAGCTGATTGATCCGCGCTCTCCATTCATTCGCTTTCTGATCATGAGTGTTCTGAGCCTGAAGACAGCCGACGAACGCTCCCGCCTGCCTGATCATGATCGCTGACCGTTCAAACCTATCAATCAGATTGATCAGCTCCCGGCTTTCATCCGCGTGCGTCGGAACTGTAAATGCTTCAACCGCATGTTGAAAAGCGCTTAGATGCTTTTTGAGCTCTTGTATGTATTGCTGAAACTCTTCCGACCGGCTCCCGCCCTCAAAAATGGAGTTTAAATCCCATGTTTCCTTCAATCCCTCTAATGCCATCTTTTCTTTACCCCTTTCTATCCGAAGCTGACTCCATTATAAAACAATTCTGACATATTTCCGAACGATTTCTCCTTCTTTCCGCTAGATGTTATACACTATGGGATAAGAACAAACGGGGAGGATTATAAGATGAACAGAAAAGTTGCCATTGTAACCGGCGCGACGAGCGGATTCGGGCTGCTGACAGCGCTGAAGCTCGCCCGGTCTTATCACGTCATCGCAACAGCCAGACAGCCGGAGAAAGCTGTAATACTGAAAGAGGCCGCCGCTCAAGCGGGTGCATCCGAACATGTTACGGTCGTTTCTTTAGATGTGACAGATGAGCAGTCGGTGTCTGACTTCGGGAACACCATCAGCGGTTTCGGATCGATTGACCTGCTTGTCAATAACGCCGGCACTGCGTACGGGGGGGTTTATTGAAGATGTGCTGATGGAACATTACAGACAGCAGTATGAAACAAATGTATTCGGTCTGATTCATGTCACAAAAACCGTGCTGCCTTATATGCGAAAACATGGCGGGGCGAAAATCTTCAATATCAGCAGTATCAGCGGACTGACCGGCTTTCCGGCTCTATCTCCGTATGTCTCTTCCAAATTCGCGGTTGAAGGGTTTACAGAGTGTCTGCGCCTCGAACTTCTGCCTTTAAGAATTGATGCCGCTTTAATAGAACCGGGCTCCTATAAAACGTCTATTTGGGAGACGTCTCTCTCCCGCCATATTACGGCGCCCGGCAAAGACTCGCCTTATTATCGCTTTTATCAGCCCCTTGAAGCTTACTTCAAAGCCAACGCATCCAAAAGCGGCGATCCTGATGACGTAGCGGAGCTGATTTATCAATTGGCACAAAGGAAACGGCTGAAGAAACTGCGGTATCCGATCGGCAGGGGCGTTAAGCTGACATTGGCTTTCCGCTCACTCTTTCCGTGGTCCGCTTGGGAATCGATTATAAAGAAAAAGCTGTTCACTTAAACTAAATTATAATAATTATAATTTAGTATTGATTTTTATTTGATACGTGATATAATTAAATTAACAGATCACAGGGAGGACGATGAATATGAATACACAAAACGCGAAAAAAACTGAAACTCTTGTTGAGAAATCAATGAACACACAATTATCAAACTGGTTTATCCTTTACTCTAAACTGCACCGCTTCCATTGGTATGTAAAAGGCCCTCACTTCTTTACGCTTCATGAAAAATTTGAAGAACTGTATAACGAAGCGGCGGAAACGGCGGACGCCATCGCAGAGCGCCTTCTGGCCATCGGCGGACAGCCTGCGGCGACTTTGCACACTTACCTTGAACAAGCTTCCATTACGGATGAAGGTCAGGAAAAAACGGCGTCTGAAATGGTGGAATCACTGGTTCAAGACTATAAACAAATCAGCCGCGAATCAAAATTTGTCATCGGCATCGCCGAGGAACAAAATGACCCGTCAACTGCCGACCTGTTTGTCGGATTAGTTGAAGAAGCGGACAAGCATGTGTGGATGCTGTCAGCCTACTTGGGAGAATGAAGAAAAAAGCTGAACCTCAGTTGAAGGTTCAGCTTTTTTTATGCGTTCAGCTTGCGCTTTCAGTTTGTTTCGTTAATGTGACGTTCAGCGTCTTTTTGCTTCCGCTTCTGAGCACTTGAACAGTCGTTTTATCGCCGATTTTCAACTGGTTATATAAGATCTGTCTGATATCGGCGCTGCTGTCGACATCTTTGCCGTTCAATTGTACAATGACGTCATTTGATTTGATGCCCGCTTTCGCAGCCGGTGAGCCGGATTGCACTTCTTTTACATAAACACCCTTAGACAGCTGGTCGCCGAACAGTCCGAGCGTGTTTTCCTGATAGGTTTCCGGCACTTGCGCCATGTCAATCATCTGCACACCTAAAAATGGGCGCTCGACTTTTCCTTTTGCAAGCAGCTGGTCGACTATCGGTTCTACATCATTGCTCGGAATGGCAAAGCCCAGTGACTCCACGCCGTTTTCACTGACTTTCATGCTGTTGATCCCGATGACCTGGCCGCTTGAGTTGATTAACGGGCCGCCGCTGTTTCCGGGGTTAATCGCCGCATCCGTCTGAATCACGTTCATTTCCACCGTGCCTTGGGATGTATCGGCGTCCACCGTTCTGTTCAGCCCGCTGATGACACCTTGTGTGACGGTGCCGGAAAACTGCTGGCCGAGCGGGTTGCCGATGGCAATCACTTTATCGGCAATGCGGAGCTTGGAGGAATCCCCGAAGCTGGCGGCTTTTTTGACATTGGACGAGCTGATTTCCAATACAGCCAAGTCACTGATGGCATCCTTTCCGACAAGCTTTGCCGTTTGGGTTTTCCCATTGTAAAGAGTGACCGACAGTTTGTTCGCCCCTTCTACGACATGATTGTTTGTAATGATGTACGCTTTTTCGCCGTCTTTTTTGAAGATGACGCCTGACCCCGTGCCGCTTTCCGTTTCAGAGCTTGAACCGCCGTCAAGTCCGAACTGGCTGCTTTGCGAAGCTTGGTAGTTGGACACTCCGACAATCGCAGGCTCCAACTCTTCTACCATATCCGCTACGCTTGAGGTATTTTTCAACGGCGTTGACGTAAAATTCGAAGACTGAACTTGTTTCGTATCAGAAACGGCTTCTGTCTTATGCTGCTCACCCGGCAGGTTCGGCACGATGCCAAGCACGAGGCCGCCGCCGATAATGCCGCCTAAAATCGGGCTCAGCCAAGCGGCTCTCCGTTTTTTTCCTTTTTTCACGGCAGCCGTTTTTTCAAATTCCGTACCGGCAGCCGTCTCGTTTTCCGCTTCTTTCGAGACGGGCCCTTCAAGCAGCTCGGGCTCCTGATGGCTGATCTGCTGCTGTTCATTTCTGTTTTGTTCCGTATGTGAAAGATCTGACTGATCGCGGCTTCTGCCGTCATCTCGATGATCGTTCATATTCACGCACACTCCTTCAGCATTTTTCATTCTATCGATTACATATTCATCGCATGTACAAGTTCTATTGTCCCAATAATAAGGAGAAAAGCAAAGCTCCAAAACAAAATGTGTTTGAACATGTTATCTTCCCCGCTTTTTTTCTTCCTTTCTTCCCTTATACACATCATAAACAAACATTGTGGGATAAAAATGAAAAGAATATGTGAAATTATGAAAATGCGGCTTGAGTATGTTAAAACTAGTATAATGACGTTGAAAGGATGTGAAATGCCTTGTCATACACCATTTATCTAGTTGAAGATGAGGATAACCTGAATGAACTGCTCACAAAATATTTAGAGAATGAAGGCTGGAACATTACATCTTTCACAAAAGGCGAAGATGCCAGAAAGCAGATGCAGCCGTCTCCCCACTTGTGGATTCTTGACATCATGCTTCCGGATACGGACGGCTATACATTGATAAAAGAAATAAAAGAAAAAGATCCCGATGTGCCGGTCATTTTCATTTCCGCGCGGGATGCCGATATTGACAGAGTCCTCGGGTTAGAGCTTGGAAGCAATGATTATATCGCCAAGCCTTTTTTGCCGAGAGAGCTTATTATTCGGGTCCAGAAACTGCTCGAGCTCGTGTATAAAGAACAGCCCGCCGAAAAGAAAACCGGCATCACCGTTTCTTCCTACAATGTGATCGAAGATGCCCGAGAGGTTTATGATGAAACCGGCAGCCTGGTCAATTTGACGTCTAAGGAATTTGATCTGCTGCTTTTATTTCTTCACCATAAAGGACACCCCTTTTCCAGAGAAGATATCCTGCTGAAAATATGGGGCCATGATTATTTCGGCACTGACCGGGTGGTCGATGACCTTGTGCGGAGGCTGAGAAAAAAAATGCCCGGGTTAAAGGTTGAGACCATTTACGGATTCGGCTACAGGATGATGACGTCATGAAAAATAAGCCGCTTGCTTTTCAAATATGGGTGGTCATCTCAGGCATCCTCTTAGCCATTTCGATTCTGCTTCTCGTGCTGTTCTCAAATACGCTGCGTCATTTTTTCACGGATGAAACGTATACGACCATTGAAAATGAACAGCATGTACTGACGGAGTACCGGCTGCCTGGATCGATCGAGCGGGGATATTACAGCGAGGATGCGACCGCTCCGACGACTTTCCGATCCGTTCAGCACGTTCTTCTGCCGGAACGGGAGGAATCGGCCAGTGACAAAGACTTGAACTACTTTTCTTCTTCCTTTATCCATAAGGTGTACAAGCTCGCGGGCCGCCAGCACAGCGTCACGAAACGATACAGCGCGGACATCAGCGGTGAAAAAGTATTTTTCGTCATTAAAAAAGGCCTCACCATTAACGGCCAGGATGCGATGATGCTGTCTTACGCCCTTGATTCTTATCGTGATGATCTGGCATTCACCCTGTTCAAGCAGCTTCTCTTTATCATTGCCGGCGTGATTTTGTTAAGCTGGATTCCGGCGATTTGGCTTGCCAAATATCTCTCGCGCCCGCTCGTTTCCTTAGAGAAGCATGTCAAACGGATTTCCGAACAGGACTGGGATGATCCGGTCATCGTCGACAGAAAAGACGAAATCGGAAAATTAGGCCATACCATTGAAGACATGCGGAGCAAGCTGGTGCAAAAGGATGAAACGGAAAGAACGCTCCTGCAAAATATCTCTCATGATTTAAAAACGCCTGTCATGGTGATAAGGGGCTATACTCAATCAATAAAGGACGGGATTTTTCCTAAGGGGGATCTGGAAACCACAATTGATGTCATTGAAGGCGAAGCAGAAAAACTTGAGAAGAAAATTAAGGATTTATTATATTTAACGAAGCTTGATTATTTAATGAAGCAGCGGGTGCACCATGAGACATTTGACATTGTGAAGGTCACGGAAGAAGTCATTGAACGGCTCAAATGGGCCCGGAAGGAATTATTGTGGAGCGTTGATACAGAAGATGCATTAATGATGCCCGGTGATCCGGAACAATGGAGCAAACTTCTTGAAAACATTCTCGAAAATCAAATCCGCTATGCAGAAACGGCGATTCACATTCGGATCAGCCAAAATCAGCAGCAGATTGTCATGACGGTTAAAAATGACGGGCCTCCGATTGAGGATGAGATGCTATCCAGCTTGTACGAGCCTTTTAATAAAGGGAAGAAAGGCGAGTTCGGCATAGGCCTCAGCATCGTAAAACGGATTTTAACCCTGCATAAAGCATCAATTTCAATTGAAAATGACCAATCGGGTGTAATCTACCGAATTATCATACCAAAGTAGACTGTAGTGTTTCATTGCAGTCTTTTTTTATGTGAAGGAATAGCCGTTAAAATCTCTGTAGTTTGCTTTCAGCGGTTTTTGGCATTGATGAACCCATTTCTTTTCACAAATTGTCTTTTTCGGATATTTCACCTTTTCGACTTTAATTCCTCTGTTTCGCAAGCGGCTGATCATTTCATCTAATTCTTTCATTTTCAGATTCACCCTTTCGCCAGAACTTTGACCATTCGGTCAGCTCACTTTATAATATAAATAAAACAAAACAAAAAAACAAGTTACAATCAGGTTAAATTTACGGAATATCAATATGACCATATAGTCATACATGAGAAGCACAAGCCAGCCTCCTGGCTCCGAAAGGGTGGAACCATTGAAGGAAAAAGAAAAGCTGATCATTGAAGCAGCAATCAAACTGTTTGCCCGAAAAGGGTACAAATCTACATCGGTTCAGGAAATCGCTGATGAATGCAAAATCTCAAAAGGCGCTTTTTATCTTTACTTTCCTTCCAAAGAAGCACTGCTCCTATCCATGCTGAATTACTACTATGATAAAACGTTTACCCGAATCACGACGATCCAAACGGAGGGTGACAGTCCGAGAGCCGCTTACCAAAAACAGCTTGCGGTATTTTACGAATCGATTCTCGCCCATCAGGATTTTATTACCGTGCAGATGAAAGACGGTTCACTTCCTTATACCGAAGAAGCGGCGCAGTGCGGAAAGAGAATCCGCCGGTCGATCCTGCAGTTTCATATCGACAGTCTTCTTGCTATTTACGGAGAAAAAGCTGAACCCTACACAGCCGAGCTTTGTTTTTTAATAGAAGGAATCAGTCAGATGTATCTTGAGTATCTGATTCTGACCGGCCGGTCCGTACAGCCTTCGCTTCTGGCAAATACCGTGATTCACAGAATTGATGACATCGTAAACGGAATGGCGGACAGACATGATGAAGCATTTATTTCTCTTGATGAGGCAAGCTCACTGTTTGGGCCCCTTCATAACGGGCAGCCCGATCCTTTAAGTCAATCGATCTTGCAGACCCTCCGCACGCGCATCGGCACGATGGACAAGGCGCAAGCATCTGAATTCACCGAGAGCTTGGATATTCTGGAAGCGGAAATGAAGAAAAAGTCGCCGAAACCGGCAATCATCAAAGGAATGATTTTGAATTTGAAGGAATCCGACCTGCTGGCTGAAGATGCAGAACAGCTCAGATTTTTACTGAAACAGCAGTTTATTTAGAAGAACGGCCGCAATGACTGCAGCCGTTCTTTCTTTTTATGCTTTCGGGTGCACCATATCTTCCGGACGCACCATTTCATTAAATTGTTCTTCTGTCAGAAGGTTCAGCTGTAATGCCGCTTCTTTCAGTGTCAGGCCTTCTTTGTGGGCAAGCTTGGCGATTTTCGCGGCGTTTTCATAACCGATGTGCGGGTTAAGCGCCGTAACAAGCATTAATGAGTTAGAGAGATTTTCCTGAATCGTCTCTTGGTTCGGCTCAATACCGACAGCGCATTTGTCATGGAAGGAATTCATTCCGTCACTGAGCAGCTGCACGGTCTGCAGGAAGTTATAAATAATAACCGGTTTGAAGACATTCAGCTCAAAGTTTCCTTGGCTGGCCGCAAATCCGATTGTCGCGTCATTTCCCATCACTTGCGCGGCGATCATTGTCAGCGCCTCACTTTGCGTCGGGTTGACTTTGCCCGGCATGATAGAGCTTCCCGGCTCATTTTCAGGAATGACGATTTCGCCGATTCCGCAGCGCGGGCCGCTAGCCAGCCATCTGACATCGTTGGCAATCTTCATCAGGTCGGCAGCCAATGCTTTTAACGCGCCGTGAACGTGAGTGATTTCATCATGGCTTGTGAGCGCGTGGAATTTGTTAGGCGAACTTTTGAATGTCTGCCCCGTTACTTTTGTGATTTCTTCCGCGACGTATTCACCGAACTGCGGATGGGCGTTGATTCCCGTGCCGACTGCCGTGCCTCCGATGGCAAGCGCGCGGATTTTTTCCGTTGACTCAAGAATCATTTCTTTCGAACGGTCAAGCATGTATACCCAGCCGCTGATTTCCTGTCCGAGCGTCAGCGGAGTGGCGTCCTGCAAATGCGTGCGTCCGATTTTCACAATATCCTGATAAGCTTTCGCTTTTTCATCAAGCGTCGCACGCAGCTGATCAAGCGCAGGAACGAGCTGCTCATATACGGCAAGAACCGCCGCAACGTGCATCGCCGTCGGGAATGTATCGTTTGAGCTTTGGCTGCGGTTGACGTCATCATTCGGATGAATCTTCAGCTCGGAATTTTTTTCTTTCAATAAAGCAGTCGCGCGGTTGGCCACCACTTCATTCATGTTCATGTTGCTTTGCGTGCCGCTTCCCGTCTGCCAGACAACGAGCGGAAAGTTATCGTCGTATTTGCCGTTTAAAACATCGTCACATACAGCGGCAATCGCCTGTGCTTTTTCAGACTCTAAGTTGCCGAGGCGTTCGTTGGCGATCGCTGTGCTTCTTTTCAATATTGCAAACGCCTTCACAACACGCTGAGGCATTTTTTCTGAACCGATTTTGAAGTTCTCCTTGCTGCGCTGTGTCTGAGCGCCCCAAAATTTATCTGCCGGAACTTTAACTTCTCCCATGGTGTCTTTTTCAATTCTGTAGTCCATTTATGTATCCCTCCATAACAGTTGCTTCACCCTGAGTATTATTCGCCAGTAACAGATGAAACCCTTTTTATTTTTCGGCCTTGGCCGTTTTTAATTTCAGCTCAAGATAGACGCGCGAATCCTTAGAGTATTTATACTTCGGATTTGTTTTACGGTATTCTTTCGACGTGTAAGCCACTTCGTAATGCGCTTCAAATGATTTGATGAGCTGTTCAATTTCTTCGGCATTCCCTGCCAGTCTGACTTGTGCCACATCTCTCCTCCGCTTTCATAAAAAAACTTGTACCATTAAATACTTTATCATAGTATATCATTTTTTTAACAGGAAAAGATAACCTCAATTAAGGATTGGAAGGCGGGTGACTGTCCATGGCGCAATCGGAATTCAAGGAATACATACACGTTAATCTGGCACTGGTGCTTCCCCACGTAGAGCAGAATGATGACCTGGTTCAAAATAAAAAGATGCTTCCGAACGGGCTTGTTTTTTATTATATGTATCTGAGTGAAATGAACGACGAAGACAAAATAAAAGAAGCGATTGAAACGCTGCTTCGTGAGGAAGACACTCTGACGCTGGATACGGTGACGAAACGTCTTGATAAGATCGACGCCCGTCCCGTCTTTACGTCGAAGGAAGCCGTCATCTCCATTCTGCGGGGAAAATGCGCCGTGTTTATTAACGGACTTGACAGCGTATACATTTTGTCCACGGGAAAAAGAGAAAAAAGAAGCGTGAATGAACCCACATCCGAAAAGGTCGTAAGAGGTCCGAAAATCGCCTTCATAGAAGATTCTGATACAAACATCGCCATGATCAGGCAGCGCACGAACCATCCGAAGCTGAAAACGAAAAAGGTTCCGATCGGAGAAAACAAGTTAAAATACGCCACGGTCATGTACATAGATGATAAGGCGGACCCGTCTGTCGTCAGCGATGTTGTAAAGCGCCTCAGCGAAGTGAAGATGGACGACATCCAGGATTCCGGAACGCTTGAGGAGCTTATTGAGGATAATAAGTATTCGCCCTTTCCGCAAATACAAAATACGGAACGGCCTGATAAAGTCTCTTCCGCCTTGTTCAACGGCCGCGTCGCCATCCTTGTCGACAACTCGCCGTTTGCGCTGGTGGTTCCGGCTTCTTTAGGAATTTTAATGCAGTCTCCCGATGATTATTATGAACGGTGGATTTCCGCCTCACTCATCCGGGCGCTCAGGTTTACGTCTATTTTTATCACGCTGTTTTTCTCGTCCATTTATATCGCCCTCGTTTCGTTTCACCAAGGGCTGCTGCCGACGTCGCTTGCAGTCACCATCGCGGCGAACAGAGAAAACGTTCCCTTCCCGCCTATCATTGAAGCGATGGTAATGGAAATTACAATTGAGCTGCTGAGAGAAGCGGGCTTGAGGCTTCCCAGCCCGCTCGGCCAGACGATCGGATTGGTGGGCGGAGTCGTCATCGGCCAGGCGGCCGTTGAAGCGAATATTGTCAGCTCCATCATGGTCATCGTGGTCAGCATTGTCGCGCTCGCTTCATTTACGGTGCCGCAGTACGGGATGGGTCTGTCGTTCCGTGTGCTCCGTTTCATTTCGATGTTTACCGCGGCAGCTTTCGGGCTGTACGGCATGATTTTATTTATGCTGGCGATCTACACTCATTTATCGAGACAGCGAAGCTTCGGTTCTCCGTATTTCTCGCCGAATGGATTTTTCAGCTTAAAAAACGCAAACGACTCTATTCTCCGTCTCCCTATTAAAAATCAACCAAAAGAGGCGAAAAACATAAATGAGCCAGAAAACAACTCACAATAAGCTTACAAGCTATCAAGGGACAGCATTGATTGCAAACACGATGCTCGGCGCGGGGCTTCTCACCATGCCGCGGGCGCTGTCATCCAGGGCAAATTCGCCGGACGGCTGGATCGCGTTATGTCTGGAAGGCGTCATCTTTATCTTTTTGATTTATCTCAATACGCTCATTATGAAAAAGCATCAGTACGGATCATTATTTGATTATATGAATGAAGGACTCGGCAAATGGGCGGGAAATATCGTCAATCTGATGATCTGTCTCTATTTTATAGGAGTCGCCAGCTTCGAAGCCCGGGCGATGGCGGAAATGGTCAAGTTCTTTTTATTGGAAAGAACGCCCGTGCCGGTCACGCTGTTTATCTTTATCGCCTGTTCCGTTTATTTAATTATCGGCGGCATGAGCGATATCGGCAGGCTCTTTCCTTTCTATTTAACGATTACGATTATTATTTTGCTGGTGGTGTTTTCCTTCAGCTTTAAAATATTTGATATCGACAACCTGCGGCCGGTGCTCGGACAGGGGTTTTCTCCCGTTATGGCCTCCTTGACCGTCGTTTCTGTTTCCTTTTTGGGGATTGAGATTATGCTGTTTCTCCCCGAGTACCTCAAAAATAAAAAGCACACGTTCGGCATGTCGGCCATGGGCTTTGGCATCCCGATTATTTTATACATTATTACCTACGTGCTCGTCGTCGGCGCCTTAACCACCCAGGATGTCAAAACAATGATCTGGCCTACGATCGCGCTCTTTCAATCATTTGAAATCAAAGGGCTTTTTATTGAAAGGTTCGAGTCCTTTTTGCTTGTTGTCTGGATTATCCAATTTTTCGCCACCTATGTATCATACGGATATTTCGCGACATCAGGCCTTCATAAAATTTTCGGGCTGAAGCAGAAAAAGGGCGTCATCTTCGTCGGGATTGCGACATTCTTGGGGTCATTGATGCCAAAGGATGCGAACAAGCTGATGCTGTTCAGTGATATTCTCGGCTATATCTTCTTGGTTTTCTTTTTGCTGCCTTTACTGATATTTGCAGTCGTCGCTGTGAAAAGGAAGGTGAAAAAAGCGCAATGAAGAAATACATCGTAATCATATTTTGCACATTGCTTTTGGCCGGGTGCTGGGACAGCCGCAATTTAGAAGACTTGAGCCTCGTTATCGGAGTCGGGCTCGATAAACCTGCGGAAGAAAATGTGGAAGTGACACAGCAGATTCTGGTTCCGCAAAAAGCAAGTGCCCAGCAGTCGTCGTCAGGTGACACGACAAAGGTGACTTCCACTCCAGGGGAAACCGTCCATCAAGCATTACGAACGGCATCGTTAAAAAATCACCCCGCCTTCTCCCAGCACTTGCGTATCATGCTGTTTTCCGAAGCGCTGTTAAAGGATCACATCCCGCTTGACGCATTGATGAACCAGTTTATCAGGGACAACGGTACGAGAAGAAGCTGCAATGTGATGACGGTGCCGGATAAAACGAAAGATATTTTCAATATCAGTGACCAGGGAGAGCCTGCGTCAAATACGATCTATGACTTAACGGAGAACAATGCGGTCACCATCCGGATGATGGAGCCCGTGACATTGGGGGAAATATCAGAGAAAATCGCCAAAGGCGAGACCTTTGCCCTTCCTCAAGTGCGCAAAGTGGGCAGCAGACTGGAAATCTGGGGCGCTACCATTATTAAAAATAAATTCTGGTATGCGAATTTAACGCCTTTACAAGTCCAGAATATGAACCTGTTCACAGGCACGGTAAAGGGAGGCGTCACGTTTGCAAAGCATGACAATTATTATTTATCCTTCGAGGTATTTTCCAGCAAATATGATGTAAAAACACAATATAAAAATGGAAAATTCAAGTTTATCGTCACCCGGTTTGTTGAAGGCCGTCTGTCTGAGGATTGGAATCCGAAAGAAGATTCTTTCAAGGAGTCCTATATAATTGAAATCAAAAACGCGGTAAAACGCAGCATTCATTCAGATGTCATGGCATTCATTGATTACATGCAGCATGAGTTGAAAGTGGATATTACCGGGTTAGGCGATCAAGTCCGGATACATTATCCCGATAAATGGAAAAAGATATCCTCTGACTGGGATCATCATTTCAGTGAATCGGATATTGAATATAAAGTCAAAGTCGCCATCAGGGATTTCGGAACAAAGGGAATGTCCCAATGACCCCGTCCCTCGGGAGAGTGTGCCGGCGCCGCTCTCCTTTTCTTATGTCACGAGATGATTGCGGTGGGCATATACGGCTGCCTGCGTGCGGTCACTGACATCAAGCTTTGACAATATATTCGTAATGTGGGTTTTTACCGTTTTAATCGTAATGAAGAGCTCTTCACCAATCTCTTTATTCGTCTTGCCTTCCGCGACGAGACAGAGGATTTCCAGTTCTCTTTTCGTCAGCGTTTCATGCGGAAGCTGATTCTCTGAATGGCGCAGCCTTGACAGCACTTTTCCCGCCACTTTCGATTCAAGCTTCGGTTCACCCTTGGCAGCCGCTCTGATGGCTTCGGCTATTTCTGCCGCCTTGGACGTTTTCAGCAAATAGCTGAGCGCTCCCGCTTCGATCACCGGATACACTTTGTCGTCATCAATAAAGCTCGTCAGCACGATGATTTTCGGGTCATTGAGTTTCGCGCAGATCTGTTTTGTCGCTTCGATGCCGTCCATGCCGTCCATGACAAGGTCCATTAAAATCACATCCGGCAAAAGCTCTGCGGCCAGATCGACGCCCTGCTGCCCGTCTGATGCTTCACCGGCGACTTCAATGTCCGGCTGTGCTTCTAAAAATGCGGCCAGACCCATCCTGACCATCTCATGATCATCAATCAGTAACACTCGAATCACTGTCGTTCTCTCCTTTTGTTTTCTGATAAATCGGGACTTTCACGTCGATCTGCGTGCCTTTTCCCTTTACGGAGATAATTTCCGCTATGCCGCCGATTTCACTCGCTCTTTCCTTGATGGAATGCAGGCCGTATGAGGATGCTTTCACTTGATCCATTGTAAAACCCGCCCCGTTATCAATGACTTTAAGCTGCAGCTTTTGATGTTTCGCGCCGAGTCTGACGGTGACCTTGGTCGCCTTTGAATGTCTGAAAACGTTGGAAAGCGCCTCCTGCACGATGCGGAACAGATGGTCTTCAACGCCTTTTGACACACCCGTATCGCTGATGTCCCACTCAATATCCAGCGGCTGCTTCGCTTTGAACTCTTTTAACAGCTCAATCAGCCCTTCTTTTAAGCCTTTTCCTTCTAAAGTGACGGGCCGCAGATGCAATAGCAGCGCTCTCATCTCGTTTTGCGCTTCCCCCGCCATATGTTCAACCATGCGAATCCGTTTGACGATTTTGTCATCCGCATCTTTCACCTGCTCTAAGACGGCGGATGTCATCATAGAAATGGCAAAGAGCTGCTGGCTGACGGCATCGTGCAGATCGCGCGCCAGCCGCTGGCGTTCTTCAGTGATGACCGATTTTTTCATTTGATCCTGCCATTCCGCCCGCTCGTTGGAGAGCTTTTGCAGCGATGTGACTTGGAGCTCGACCCGCTTGGCCATTTCGTTGAGCTGATCTGCCGCCAGACCGATTTCATCATCGCCGAGCGGCGGCACCCGATAAGCGAAATTGCCGTTTTCAAATTTCAAAACCGCTTCAATCAGTGTATCCATTCTTGTTTTCAGGCGGCCTCCGTATACATAACCGGAAATCAATCCGGCCGAAAGTGACGCCAGAAGCAGGATGACCACAAACGGAATACCGAACCAGCCGGAAGAAAACAGCAGCATCGGGTCAAGCCCGTAATACAGCAGCATCAGCGTAATAAACACCGCGCAAAGGAGCAGACTGAGCCCCGCGGTCATCCGCATGGCGCGCCACTGAATATTGGCGAGTAATTTTTTCCTCATAAATACTTCACATCCACATCGCCGATGAATAACGAAATTGAAATTTTAATCCGCCGCGGCGAGTCGCCGTACTCAGACGATACTTTATAAAGATTCGGGCTCATGCCGCTTTTCTTAGAGCCGAGCAGGTTCATATCGCCGATAAAAGCCGATGAACTGACGGACACTTCGATATCCGGCGGGACGTACACATCGACATTGCCGATGACACCGCTGATGGTCATCGTGCTTTCTCCTTCGGGAATCATCGCTTTTGACAAATCAATTTTCACATCGCCGATGAATCCGGAAACATTTAAATCATTCAGCTCAAACGGGTCCTTCATCATCCGGAGCTCGCCGATAAAAAAGCTGCGGAGGTCCGGCTGTCTGCTTTCCGTCTGGGCGGAAGGCTTTGGCTGCTCTTCTTTTTCAAGATTGATTTTCTTCTCTTTATGTTCATACACGCGCTTTCCTTTCAGGAGCCTGTAGCCCGCGTATATGAGAAAGGCGGCGAAGGCATAGCCGAACAGGTTAAAGGTGGCGCTGAACAGGTTCCTCAAAAATAAAAAAGCGGCGAAGATATACAGGACGGAGCCGAGCCAGCCGCGGGAATATTTATTAAAAATATAGCCTGTGATCAGAAAAAAGAGCGGCCAAAACAAGAAGTCGCCGATGCCGATAATACGCAAAAACATGCTGACGCCTAATAAGGCGATGATAAGTCCGAGAATCTGTTTTTTTGCCATCAGCTGCCTGCCCCTCCTTTCCTTGACTATTGCAGTGCAATATTGCCGCTCGTCACTTTTATATCAATCGGCCTGGCGCCGCTGCCCTTCATACCGGTGAATGCCCCGCCGTCCTTACTCGTTTTCTCAAAGGAATAAGACGGCTGAATCCTTCCGCTTGCCGTCTCGGCGTTCACCGTAAAACTTCCGTCTTTCGGCAGGCTGATCGCTGCGCTGCCGCTCGCAAGCCTGACGGATACGGGAGCATCCGCCGTCTCAAGCGAGGCGTCGACACTGCCGGAAGCGACCCGCACGTCAAGGGCGCCCGCCGCATGTTGAAGCCCGACATGTCCGGAGGATAAGCGGATATCCCCCGTTTTTGACGCAAGGCCTGCTGCTGTGAGGTTGCCCGACAGCCCCTTCGCTTCAAACACATCCGTCTTCACGTGCTTCAGCGACATATTCCCGCTTACAGAACGGACACCGAGGTACGCAAGAGACAGCCCCTTGTTTCCGTCAACGGCAATGGTGCCGCTTGACGTATGGACGGTGATGTCCCGATGATAATCATACGGAATGCGGACAATCAGCAGAGGACGCTGAAAGAGATTCAGAAATTGAAACCCTTTCTCCTGCGCTTTGAGATTGAGGGTCTTTCCCCTGCTTTGGACAAACATTTTCCCCGCCGGTCCCGCCATGTTTGCCGCGATATCATTCCGCGCTTCCGCGATGATTTTTACATCCGTCTGTTCCGATGAAACCGACAGGCTGTTGACGGCACGCGGCGGTATGCTTGCCGATTCCGCTTCTGTTTCGTACAGCGGAAAAAAACGCCCGGCAAACACTTCTTTCACCAAAAACAGACAGCAGATCAGAACGGACGCCGCCATCAGTCCTTTGGCAATCTTACGCTTCATTACGTTCCATCCTTTTTCATTCATTTTATTATAAAGGAAAAGCCGGAGAATTGATACGTGCGTATAGGGAAGAGGCGTAAAAGCGCCGATCTTCCCTTGTGCACATTATTCATGAGCCGCTTTTTGATGCTCTGTTTTCTCCAGAGAAAGCGAGCGCATTTTTTCAATCTCAGCTTCCACCTCATCTGAATATTGGGAGCGGCTGTATTCTGTGTTCGCCTCAGCTGAAGTGCCGTATTTGACGCGGACTTCCATTTCTTCAATGCGGCTTTCCATCCGAAGAAACTCCCTGTAGGCGCTTTCGCTGTCAATTTTGTCGAAAGAAGCGTTCATATGTTCCTTCGCTTTTGCCGCGTTGGCGCGGGCGATGAGCGCCTGTTTTTTATCCTTTACGTCGCGGAGGCGCGTTTCTAAAGTTTCCAGCTGCTCTTTCAGCTCTGCCAGCTGTGTTTTCGCCTGTTCATACGCTTTTTCATGTTCGGCCGCTTTTCCCTCAAGGTATTTCATTTCAGTCAGCGCCTTTTTCGCAAGCTCCTCTTCCCCGGCGTCAAAAGCAAGCTGAGCCTGGTTTTTCCGTTTTGCCGCCGTTTCGGAGGCGTCTTCCTGTTTTTTCTTAAACTGATGGACGATCGTGTGCTGTTTGACAATCGTTTGTTTCGCCTTAGCGATGTCACTTTCCATATCACGCACATATTGATTCAGCATGACTTTCGGATTTTCTAATTTATCAAGCCCTTCGTTAACAGATGCGACGAACATATTTCTTATTCTTTTTAAGACCATTTTGTCTTCCTCCTTATTTTTTCTTCAGAAATTCTTCCCATTCAGTGTCAAATCCGGATTGATAGCCCGGTGATGCCGCTTCCGGTTCATACTGGCGGGAAGCGGTGTCTGAGCCGCCCTGCTTCATCATCTTCCACCCGAAATACACCATGGCGCCGGCCAGTCCGATGGCAACGATAAATGGAAGAGAACCGACGAGAATCATAGCTCCGATGAAGCCCGCGATGATACCCGATACCGCCCGGCCTTTTGAAAAACGTTTGATTCCCCAGTAAAGCATCAGGCCTCCGATCGCCAGCGGGATGATAAATGCGAAATGGCCTCCTCCGAAAAAGACTGAAAGTCCGAACACAATCAGCAGAAAGCCGCCTGCCGTTTTTACATTTATATTCATGCAGATCCTCCTTTCGTTTTCCTTGTCTTTACTATAAACAAATCCCGCGGCCGGCAAAACGAGTCAGAGATTGATTTTCATATCAGACCGGAGTCGTATAACCCCCCGGACCTTCGCATAAAAAAACGCCGCTGCACCGGACGGCGCAGGGCGTTTCACGAAAAATCTATATTCTGATGCTCGCTTCTTTTTCCCTGATGAGATCTGAGCGTTCAGCTTTGGCCAGCTTCGTAAAGAGCAATATTCCGAGACCGGACAGGACTTCAACGAGACCGCCGGCGGCAATGACTTTTCCGGGACCGAAGGCGTTAGCCGCGTATCCGCAAAGAACCGCGCCGAGCGGAATGGATATGTTTGAGATCATATGGATGACGGCATAGACTTGCGGCTGATCATCATGGTCCACAGACGTCTGAATAATCGTATATTCCGGCACATTAATCGCGCTGACGGCAGATCCGAACGCAAACGCGGCGAGGAAGACGAGCGGCAGAAAAGTGTTGAGGCCGGTGATGAAAAATGCCGCCCCTTCTATGATTCCCGCTGACACAAACAGGAGACCGTATTTGTTCACCTTCACCTTAGCCAAAATAAAACCCATTAAAAAGGCTCCGCCCGTGCCTGTCGCTTTCAAAAGCGAGTAGATGATCGGCGGCATGTTTAAATCTTCGGCGACATAAACGGCAGAGAGCGCCTCCCACGGAGCGGCCGCAAAATTCATGAAGATACAATAGATGGCGAGCGGGTATAAAATCTGGTGTTTCCTGACAAGAACGAAACCCCGTTTGAGCCTTCCGACATACGTCCCGCGCTGTCTGACGGCGACGGTATCCTCTTTGGCATGCTGGACTTGGTATGACATAAAGAGTACGAGAAAACCTGATAGAAGATAGAATATAAGAGCGATAAACAAAGAATAAGCGGGACTGATAAATGTTAAGAACACCCCGCTCAGCGTAATGGCGGCAAGTCTGACGATCTGGCCTGATGACTGGATGACCGCATTCGCTTTCTGCAGGCTGTTTTCTCCGACAATATTGGGGATTAATGAAATAGATGCAGGATTATAAGCGGCTCCCGTGGCTGAATGCAAAATCATGAGAAGCATGACAAACCATAAAGGAGAAAAACCGTTAAAGTAACAGACCGGAATGATCAACACGACCGCCGCGCGCGTGAGATCGGAGAAATACATCCAGAACTTCAGCGTATGCTGCTTCATAAAAGGCCCGGTAATCGGCGCCAGCATCGCCTCCGGAAGGAACGTGACCGCAATGAGCAGGGACGTGCCGATCGCGCCTTCCCCGTCAAAAATCAAAAACCACAGAATGGAATTAAAGGCAAAACCGTCGCCCGACAATTTAACAAGCCTCGAGATAAACAGAAGGGTGAAGTTTTTATTCCAGATGCTCTCGCTCTTATTATATGTATCCATCTATCAAATCCCCCATTATTTTACAATGTTTCTTATAATATCTCATTTTTTAATTTTTCAGTCAATAATGCATAAGATACATTTTCCTTCTGTCAATAAAGGTTCAATTGATGGATATCTCTATAAAAAAACAGCCGGCTTGCTGCTGCCGGCTGAACAAAACGTTATTCATCATCACGGAATACCGCGGCGCTTCTTTCATACTCTATATCCTGAACGCCCTGTCTTGCGTTAACTGCTCTTGCCGCCGCGAAAAAATAATCAGACAGGCGGTTCAAGTAACGCATCACCGTATCGTTTATCTCTTCTGTTTTACCCAGTTTCACGACGAGACGCTCAGCCCGTCTTGTGACGGTCCGCGCGATATGAAGCTGAGCAGCCGCCTTATGCCCGCCCGGAAGAATAAATTTCTCAAGCGGGGGCGCTTCAGCCGTGTAACGGTCTATGCAGTCTTCCAATGCGGAAATAGATGTCTCTCTTAATGTATAGCTTCTATGTTCAGTGACCGTCGCCAAGTCGCCGCCGCAGTCAAACAGCTCATGCTGAATGTTTCGGAGTTCGGCTTTCACATCACCGCAATTCTCACAATTATCTAGCTCCGCAAGCGCAAGCCCGATAAAGCTGTTCAGCTCATCGATCGTCCCGTAGCTTTCAACCCGCAGACTGTCTTTATCCGTTCTGCCGCCGATCAGGCTTGTCTGTCCTTTATCGCCGGTTTTCGTATACAGCTTCATTGTTGTATTCCTCCTTCTTCCGCCGCTTTTACACATACCGCGGTTCCTCTTCTGACGGCTCTTTCCGCGTGAGGGACGTCCATTGCCTCTCCTGTCTGCAAGGCACAAATGGCAATGTCGCCTTTTGCCTGTCTGCCGGAAAGAGCCTGCATTCTCGCTTCAGCCGCTGCCGTTAACAGCCGAACAAATCCCTGTTCCGATAAACGTCCGCTGATCAGCACCCAAACGGTATACTGCGCAGTCACGGCTATCGTAACCGAATCAAACGTACGGCAGATCAAACCAGCTGCCGCCGAGCCGGAAAGCCGGCGGCTCCACGAAAAGCCCGGGCCGTCAGATGCGGTTGACAGCATTCTGAACGGCCGTTCTGTATGAAGCGTTACGGTATTTCCGCTTTTGTTTATCAGAGAGGCGAACGGAACGCCGGCGGGCTCTCTTTCCTCCCGCGCTTCCGGCATGAAAGCGATCAGCGGTTTCGGCGACGATTGCCGGGCAACAGCGCTGACGGTAATGCCGTAAATGTCTTCAATCGTCTCTTTTTTCAAAGCCTGATCCGGCGGCTGCTTCGGAAAAGCGCGTCCGTCTTTCATCATCAGGAGCTGATCACAATATTGGCTTGCGGCGTTGAGGTCGTGAAAAATACTGATGACCGTCAGGCCTCTTTCTCTCGTCAGCCGCTTCACCGTATCAAGCAGGTCTTTTTGATATTTGAGATCAAGAAAGGTCGTCGGCTCATCCAGACACAGCACCTCAGGCTGCTGAGCCAGCGCCTGCGCCAGATAGACGCGCTGCCGCTCCCCTCCGCTCAGATTGCGGACGGATTGCTGTGCATATCGGTCGATGCCCGTCATTTCCATCGCTTCCCGGACAATGTCTTCGTCATGTTGATCCATCTGTCTGAAGAGTCCTTTTTGATACGGGTATCTGCCGAAGGACACCGTTTCCTTAACGGTAAATGTAAAAGCTTGCTCCGTATGCTGCGGCAAAACGGCCATAATTTTCGCAAGCTCCCGCGGCTTGTATCTGCCCGCGGGCCTGCCTGCGACGAGCACCTCGCCCTTTGACGGAGAGAGCATTCCCGTCAGCAATTTCATCAGCGTTGTTTTTCCCGAGCCGTTCGGACCGAGTATGCCGACAAATTCACCTTTTCCGGCGGTAAAACTGACATCTTCTACAATCATCCGGCCTCCGTACCCGCCGGACAGGCTGCTCAC
This sequence comes from Bacillus sp. jun7, assembly GCF_051034795.1. NCBI lineage: Bacteria > Bacillati > Bacillota > Bacilli > Caryophanales > Bacillaceae > Bacillus > Bacillus sp. jun7. The sequence continues at coordinate 3,154,365 of NZ_CP093219.1, read as the reverse complement.
CCTGATCATAAGCGTTTCCCTCCATGATGCTGGCGAAGCAGAATCAAGGCAAACACAGGCGCTCCCGCCAAAGCCGTCATAATGCCGATCGGCAATTCGACAGGCTCAATAACGGTGCGGGAAAACAAATCCGCCAAAATGAGAAACCCGGCGCCCGTCAATGCTGACAGCGGCAGTAAATGGCGATGATCCGTCCCCCACAAAAGCCGTGTCACGTGGGGAATGACAAGGCCGACAAACCCGATCGTCCCCGAGACGGCAACCGCTCCTCCCGTCAGCAGAGATCCGGCGGCGATCATCAGCAGTTTTCTTTTTCCCGTACTGACGCCTAACAGCTTTGCCTTTTCTTCTCCATAAGTCATAATGTTTAATTCTCTGCCATTGATAAGCAGAAGCGCCGTCCCGGCCAGAAAAAAAGGCAGAAACAGCGCGACATAGCCCCAGCCCCTCATTGACACGCTTCCCAACAGCCAGCGGACAATCGGGAGCAGATCATTTCCCGTTAAAGCAATCACAAGCGAAATGAGAGCCCCGAGAAAAGAATTCATAATGATGCCTGTCAAAATGAGCGTCGAAACCGACATCGACGTATGAACGAGGCGGCTGAAAAACAGAACCGCCGCCATAACCGCAATGGCAGCGGCGATGCTGACAACCGGAAGTGTGAACCGGCCGATGACGGGAATCTGAATGCCGAAAAACAAGGTGATAACAGCTCCCGCCGAGGCTCCCGAAGATACCCCGAGTGTATAAGGATCGGCGAGCGGATTTTTCAGAAGTCCCTGAAACGCCGCCCCCGCAATGGATAACGCGGCTCCGACAAGAGCGGCCAGAACGACTCTCGGCAGGCGGATATTGATCATAATATTTACATTCATGGGATCAACAGAGGATGTCCGGCCGATCCCGATCCAAAAAACGTCGGATAAAGGAATATGCAGACTGCCGATTGAAATGCCGAGTGCCGTACAAACGGCTAAAAACAGCAGGCTGACCGTGTAGGCCAGCGGGCGGTTACTTTTTAAACGTTTCAGGATAAACGCTTTCTGCAAGCTTCTCGACCCCTTTGACAAGGCGCGGGCCTGAGCGTGTGACAAGGTCAGGATCAACAGAATAGACATTGTGGTGTTTGACCGCATTGACGGCACCCCAGCCGGCGCGTTTTTCCACTTCAGCGGCCTTTACGCCGTCTGTCGTGATGATGACGTCCGGATTCATTTTGACAATCGCTTCATCCGTCAGCTGCACCCAGCCGGTCTGGCTGCCGGCGGCGTTTTTCGCATGTATATCTTCAAGCATTTCGTTCATAAACGTGCCTTTCCCCGTCGTGTAACCGTCAGGAGACACTTCGACGAATACTTTCTTTTCGTCTTTTTCAGAAATGGCCGCCGCTTTCTTTTCTATGCCGGAAAGATCGGATTTCATCGATTGGATCAGCTGATCTGCCTGCTTTTCTTTGCCGGCCGCTTTTCCGATCATGCTGATTGATTTGTACACATCTTGGAACGATTGCGCATCATTGACCGTTAAGACGGTGATGCCCGCATCTTTCAGCTGCTTCATCGCATCGGCGGAAGCGGACATAGAGGACGCGTGGGCAAGCACGAGATCCGGCTTCAGCGCGATGACTTTTTCAGCGTTCACATTCATATCTCCGACTTTCGGTTTTTTTACGGCTTCTTTCGGATATGTATCATTTGTCGTGACGCCTGCGACCTTATCTCCCAGTCCGAGCGCGTATGTAATTTCCGTATTACTCGGCATGAGGGAAACGATTTTTTCCGGTGCCTGCTTTATGGTTACTTTTTCGTTCGCGGCATCCTTAATGGTTACCGGGAATGCTTCGGTTGAGACGGCTTTTTGTTTGGCCGCGCTTCCTTCTCCCTGTGCGCCGGAACAGCCGGCGATCACAAAGGCGGTGACCAAGAGCGCCGCCCAGACGGCAGTGATCTTCTTCATTCTTTTAACTCCCCCTGATTATGGTAAACGATTGTCTCTTTGACATTCGTATCCTTTTTTCGCAGTAATTATACTATAAGTCTTTAAGGCTTGTATATCCGCCCTTTTTGCATGAAAGCAAATTGTTCGTACACACTAAAATTCATCATGTATACTGTTACACAATGGTGTAAAAAGGAGGATTATCATGGAATTACAGCTTGAACGAAAGCTCGTGTTGATTACAGGATCAACTTCAGGGATCGGAAAAGCCGCGGCAAAAAGCTTTTTAGCCGAAGGCGCCGAGGTGATTGTAAACGGAAGAAAAAAAGAAACTGTGGAACGGACGGTTGAGGAGCTTTCCGCTTACGGAACGGTTCACGGCATCGCTGCGGATTTATCGCGTCAGGATGAGGCGGATGACTTGATCAAGCGCGCCGGCGGAATCGGGGAAGTCGATGTTCTCGTCAATAATCTCGGTTTTTTTGAAGTAAAGGACTTCGCTGAGGTGTCTGATGATGAATGGACTCGGTATTTTGAAGTGAATGTTATGAGCGCCGTGCGCCTGTGCCGGCGTTTTCTGCCGCAAATGCTTGAAAGAAACAGCGGACGGATTTTGAACATCTCCAGTGAAGCCGGTGTCAAACCGCTTGCGCAAATGATTCCGTATTCAATGACGAAAACGGCGTTAATCAGCTTGTCCCGGGGAATGGCGGAAATGACGAAAGGCACAAATGTCACGGTCAACTCCGTGCTGCCGGGACCGACATGGACCGAAGGCGTCGCTTCTTACATGGAAGGAGCCGCAAAGGCTGCCGGAGAAGACACGGACAGCTTCGTCCGGGATTATTTTAAAGTGAATGAACCGACATCTTTAATTCAGCGCTATGCAACCCCGGAAGAAGTCGCCAATACGATTGTATTTCTCGCTTCATCAGCTGCTTCTGCCATTAACGGCACCGCACAGCGGGTTGAAGGCGGCATCATCCGCTCCATTTAACACAAAAAAGCCCGGCACAAGGGGAACTTCCCCATATGCCAGGGCTTTTTTTACATCATGCCTGCAAACGGAACCGGCTCCCAGCCGCCCGTCTCAAGCTCTGCTGAAAACAGGCCGCCCGCATGCGGCTGCTCAAGTCTTTCGGCTTCCGTCAATTTTTCCGTCGCGGTCGTAATGTATAACGTGTTCAATTCTCTGCCTCCGAACGCGCAGCAGGTGACGTATTTCGCCGGAACTTCGATAGATGCAATTTCCTTATGCAAAAACGGGTCAATCCGGACGGCACGGCCGCCTCCGAACAGAGCCACCCACAGCATTCCGTCACGGTCAATGGTCATTCCGTCGGGAGATCCTTGCGACTCCGGAAAGCGGTAGACCGTTTTCGGATCTGATACGGCTCCGGTTTCAGGATCGTATGCATAACAGACGATTTCCTGCGTCGGAGTATCAATATAGTACATCAGGTTTCGGTCCCGATCCCAATCCAAACCGTTCGAGGTGGAGACCTGGTCTTTTATTTTGGCAAGGCTGCCGTCCGTATTCAGACGGTACAGCGAAGCCTCCTCTTCTTTGCCTTCCATGCTCGTCGTTCCCGCCCATAATCTGCCGGACGGGTCGCATTTTGCGTCATTGAAACGGATATCTTCCCGCATGTCTTTCGGCTGCTTCATCTTCGTCAATGTGTCTTCCCGCAGATTGTACAGGTAAAACCCGTCTTTCATCGTCATCACCAGCTCTTCTTTTGAATACAAGGCCAGAGCCGTGACAAATGATTTGAATTTAACGGAACGGTTGATTCCGTCAGCCGGAGTGAAGATATGGAGCTGGCTGCCCAGTATATCCACCCAGTACAGACATTCCTTATCCTTGTCCCATAAAGGGCCTTCTCCGATAACTGCTCTCGTATCTGCTCGTAATGCTGCTTCCATGTGTGAACACCTCTTTTGCTTGTCAGTCTTCTATTGTTATTCCCGACAAAGCGGCGTCCAAACTCAATCTTTTTTAAAAAGAATCGTAATCACCGTTCCGGCGCTGATTCTGCTGTTGACATGGATGGTTCCGTTATGAAGGTGAACCAGCTCTTTGGCAATGGCGAGCCCGAGTCCAGTTCCTTCTGAGGGCCCCTTCGTATTCGTTCCCCGGTAATAACGGTTAAACAGCTGGTGAATCGTTTCATCGTCCATTCCTCTTCCGTTATCTTTCACCTTCAGAATGAGCTGTTCGGCTGATTCCTCAAGCACGACCCGAATGGCGGTCCCTTTCTTATTATGCTTAACCGCGTTTGCCAGCAGATTCTCCAGAATACGGCGGAACCACGCTTCATCAATGGCGAAAAGAATGTCTTCCTTTTTGGTTTCAAAGGCGATGTCATAGCCTTCCGAGAACGTGTTTTTCGTGAAATCGTTCGTGACGTTTCTGATAAACGGCACGACGTTGATCAGCCGCCGTTCGATCGGGAGGGCCGCGTTTTTGAGGCGATATGTTAAGTTTAAGTCCTCAATCAGCTTCGACATATATTCTGATTTTTCCCGGACGATCTGCCCCATTTCTTTGACTTCTTCCGGTGTCCAGTCGTATTGCTTCGATTCAAGCATCATGCTGTAGCCGTAAATCGTGCTCAGCGGGGTTTTTAAGTCATGGCTCAGCCCGGCGATCCATTCTTCCCTTGTCGCCTGGATTTTTTCTCTGTTTTTCTTATCCCGCTTCAGCGTGTCGGTCAGCTGATCCATCGATTCGAAAATCTCGGCGAAAAAGCGGAACGGCTGTTTTGTTTTGCCTTTTTTGTTTTTGCTGACCGGCTGTCCTTTGCGGTTCTTCGGCTCTTCAAGCCGACCCTTTGATAAATTGACAAGCCATTTGATGGTATGAAACAGCGGCCAGCCGAAACGGAAAGAGTACCAAATGGTCAGGATGCAGATCATAAATACCAGGATTCCGATCAAGAGGAAGAGGGTTTTCATCACATTTCTCAAAAATGATTTGTTAAACTCGTGATCGGGGATGTACACGGGGTTCGGCACCGACGCGACCATCCATTTCGTTTTATCGAGTCTTTTAAAAGAAATTTCCCGTTTGTAATTCCACGGCTTGGAACTGTATTTCAGCAATTCAAGCTCATTGACGGTGTTCCGTTCTTTTTTCGTGCTGTTGATATCCCCGAGCAGTCTGCCGCTGTCTCCGAGAAGGTAGACCGCCCCTTTTTCCCGTTTAATATAATCAACCGTGCTTTTTTTATATTGAGAAAGGGAAGCGAGGGATGGTTCCTGTGATTCGATGTAAGTGAGAAGCTGCTCACTGGCGGATTTCCAGCCGAACAGAATCAAATAGGTCTCATCATTTATCGTGACCGTCCAGTAATTCAGCTTGTAGTTGTCAAAATTCCGGTACTGGTAAATGGATAAGAGGTCTTTTCTGCTGTAATGGCTCGGGACGTCTTTCGGCACTCTGTACGCGTAGTCGGTTTTTTCTTTGTCATTAATGATCTGCAGCCAGCCCTTCTGCTTTCTGACCGACATCTTTAAAAATTCATCGACATCCCATGTGCCGTCTTCGTTTTTATCAAGCCACGCTTCAAACGAGTCTGCCGTCGCTTTGGTCAGTCCCGCATTGGCTTCCGCTTCGCTGAAACGCCAATCCAAATAGAAGAAAGAAGCGACGGCCAAAACGGACATCAGCAGGATGACAAGCAGAAGCTGTCCGAAAAAGTGGAGCAGAAATTTTCCGCGCATTCTCATGAGCGGGTTCCTTTTTCTCCTTGATCGGGAATAAACCGATAGCCGAGGCCGCGCACCGTTACAATATAGGACGGATTGCTGGGGTCTTTTTCAATCTTTTCTCTGAGCTTGCGGATGTGAACCATGACGGTGTTGTTGTCGCCGTAAGACGGATATCCCCACACTTTTTCATAGATCTGATCTTTAGAGAGCACCACATCAGGGTGTTCACAGAAATATTGAAGCAATTGCAGAAGCTGTGCGGAGCAGCTGACGGGCTCGCCCCCGACGATCAGCTCGGCGTTTTGCGGCGAATAGGAAAAATGGCTGTATGAATACGTTTTTACCGCCGCTTTCTCTTCGCGCTTATAGGTTCTCTTTAACGTCGCTCTGATCCGCGCCGCCAATTCGAGCGGATTAAACGGCTTTGTTATATAATCGTCAGCTCCCAATGCAAATCCTGACAGCTTATCCGCATCAGACGAACGGGCAGTCAGAAAAAAGATCGGAGCGTCGGTATAGTTCCGGATTTCGGTGCATGCTTCAAAACCGGACATGCCTTCCATCATCACATCCAGCACGAGCAGATCCGCGGATTCATGTTTAACAAACTCAATCGCTTCCTCAGCGCTTCCGGCTGTCTTAATGTTGTGATAGCCTTCTTTGACGAGAACGCGTTTGACCATATCAACGATCGCCTTCTCATCGTCTACAATTAAAATTGACGCATTTTCCACCTTGGACGTTCCTTTCTCTTTGTTTTTTTCATCATATCATTATATGGATAAGATTTGGTACTTTTTTAGTGCGGAGGTCTTGCGGGGAAACAGAAAAGAAAAACGAGACCGGACATCTCTTCTCGTTTTTCTCACGGTGTCAGAGCGGAATATCCATCATTCCGCCGCTTTTGTCAGGAGCTTTCATTTATAAGATGAAGTATAAATTCCCAAAAACCCGGCACTTCCTGGCATAACAGCATGTCCGCTTTTTCAACTATTTTAATCTTCAATTCTTGTTCAAGGTCTTCTCTTTCCTGGTATGATGTATTGCTCAGTTTTTTTTTTATCATTGGCGAAAAACGCGAAATCAAAAGTTCCATTTCGTCGGTATCTGTGTTCTCTTTGTTGAAGTCAAATGGCCCGTTCACTGCTTATTTTCCCCCTTTTTTTGCTTGTCCAGCTGCTTTCTGAGATTGTCGAGCCCTTTTTTATGAATATTGGAAATGTTCTGCCGTGATTCACCCAGCGACTCGGCAATCTCTTTCATCGTCGCTCCGTGAAGATAAATATTCGTCATCACGCTTTTTTGTTTATCGGTTAACGTCTGAAGCGCTTCGTATAAATCACGGTTTTGGACATGCTGGCTCAAATCCCCTTGCTTTTGCAGAAACTCTTCATACGCGTCTTTTCCCATTTCATAGGGAAACGCTTCACCTCCCTCCGGCTGATCCACCGTCAGCGGATAGCGATTCTGATTTTTACGGATGCGCTTGTCAAAATCGATGGAGAAAATCCGGATCATAGAGTTCATATATTTGATGATCCGGATTTCCTTATAAAACTGTTTAAAATGATCGTCCAGTGATTTTGCATCCTTCTCGTCTGAATGTTCCAGCACATTTTTAAATTTCTCGTAATGCTTTGGGTCACTTAAAAAATGTTTAACGATCGGATGTTTCATAATTTCCTTGCATTTTGACCGTAAAAGAACTTGATAGTCCATAAAACCGCCCCCTATTTAAATTAAATGAAAGAAAGCAAAAAAAAGTAAACTACTCCTTTCCGACTAAGATTCCGCACTCCTTATGTCCCGGATTTGCCGGAACAAAAAAAGACCCTCAACCGGGATATCAGGTTTACAGGAGCCGCTCTTTCTTTCACTTATATACATGACTGCAGGTCAAGTCAGGAGGTGGCTGACAATGGATCAGGTTTTTATAGAAGAAGCGGTCAGACAGATCGGCAATCTCGGCTTTCCGGCTCTGATTGCCATGTATCTTCTCACACGGTTTGAGAAGAAGTTTGACGCCCTGATCGAACTGATGACGGAACTGAAAGAGCAGAAAATGAAAAATTAATTTTCACACGAAGTTGACTTTTCATCGGAACGCATCACTTAACAAAGCAGAAGGGAAAACGAAAGGCCTTTCACATTCTCTTTCTGAAAAAACAAAGCTTGAGAGGAGACGATTTACATGTCAAAAGAAAACAACTGCAATATCCCGCAGCCGATCAGAGGAGACAAAGGGGCGACCGTCACGATTCCGCGCAATCTTGAAAGAGACCGCCAAAATCCGGATATGCTGACGCCGCCGGAAACGGATCACGGCACAGTGGATAATATGAAATTCTCTTTCTCAGATGTGCACAACCGGCTGGAAAAGGGCGGGTACGCGCGTGAGGTGACCGTTCGCGAGCTGCCGATTTCTGAAAATCTGGCATCTGTCAACATGCGTTTAAAACCGGGCGCCATCCGTGAGCTGCACTGGCATAAAGAAGCGGAATGGGCATATATGCTGACGGGCAAAGCGCGGGTCACGATCGTTGATGAACAGGGACGCAGTTTTATCGATGACGTGAAGGAAGGAGATCTGTGGTACTTCCCGTCAGGCCTGCCGCACTCCATTCAGGCGCTGAAAGAAGGCTGTGAATTCCTCTTGGTTTTTGATGACGGTTCCTTCTCAGAAAACAGCACATTCCAAGTGACTGACTGGCTTGCCCACACGCCGCTTGATGTCATCGCCAACAATTTCGGGGTTTCAGAAAAAGACCTCGCCGGCCTGCCTCGGAAAGAAAAATACATCTTTGAAGAGCCGGTTCCCGGGAAGCTGAAAGACGACATTGTGGAAGGCCCGAACGGCGAAGTGCCTTATCCGTTCACTTACCGCCTGCTCGATGAAGGTCCGACTGCTGAGACGGACGGCGGCAAAGTATATATCGCGGATTCCACAAACTTCAAAGTGTCCAAAACGATCGCTTCAGCGCTTGTCGTAGTCGAACCGGGCGCAATGAGAGAGCTGCACTGGCATCCGAATACGCATGAATGGCAGTATTATATTTCCGGTAAAGGGCGGATGACGGTTTTTGCATCGGACGGCCATGCAAGAACATTTAACTATCAGGCCGGGGATGTCGGTTACGTTCCGTTCGCAATGGGCCACTATGTGGAGAATTTGGGGGATGAGCCGCTCGTCTTCCTGGAAATCTTCAAGGATGACCACTATGCCGATGTGTCCCTGAACCAATGGCTTGCCATGCTTCCTGAGAAATTCGTCCAGCAGCATCTGGATCTGGGCAAAGACTTTACGGATATTCTTTCGAAAGAGAAACACCCTGTCGTCAAAAAGAAATGCTGAAGATACACACCCGACTTGCAGAGTTCCGTCTCTGCAAGTCTCCTCTGTGTGAAAAGGAGCTGAACAGATGATCAATCAAAACGGGACGAAAATGTTTTTTCTTCAGGTGCTCCGGTATGCCCTGGCAGCCGCTGCTGTATTATTCGGGTATTTCATCGTGATGATGGCCGTATTTTCATTAGCCGGGACGAGCTACGGATCGATGGCGTACGTCCTGCTTTTTTCCGTGCTTTTTATTCTTCTCGGTTTATGTTTTGAACCGCTTGAACGGCTGATGATACATAGCTTTACCTTTTTTGGGACGGGCAGGCTGCCTTTTCTCCTTTTAGCCGGCACCGTTCAGCTGCTGTTCCTCTGGATGACTGCGTATACGACGGATAAACTGATTGAAAAGATTTGGCTGTCAACGACGGAGGAGCTGATTGTGGCGGGGGTTTTTTTCGTTTTGGATAAATGCGTCTCCGGACAAAAGCAGCCCCGGACGGAATAAAAAAACGCAGGCCGGAATGGCTCTGCGTTTTTTTTTCATCTTACCGTTGCGTTTTCATGCCGGATTAAATCGTAGGTTAAGCAGACCGGTTTGTTCGTGCGCGGATCTTTTACAATCTGTGCGTCAATTTGAAACACGTCTTCCAATATGCCGGGAGTCATGACTTCCTCCGCCGTTCCTTCCTTGATGACGCGCCCTTTTTTCAGGGCGATCATGTAATGGGAAAAACGGGCGGCATGGTTCAGATCGTGAATGACCATTAAAATGGTGCGGCCCTGCTCCTTGTTTAATTTGTCCAGCAGCTGCAAAATTTCAAGCTGATGGGCGAGGTCTAAATAAGTGGTCGGTTCATCAAGAAGCAGCAGCTCCGTTTCTTGAGCGAGCGCCATGGCGATCCACACACGCTGCCGCTGCCCCCCCGGAAAGCGCTTCGATCGGCCGGTCGTAAAATTCGGCCATCCCCGTCTCTTCAAGCGCCCATTTGATCATGTCACGGTCTTTATCACTCAAGCGGCCCATTCCGGACTGATGCGGAAACCTGCCGTAAGAAACAAGTTCGTACACCGTCAGCCCGCTCGGCGCTTCAGGCGTCTGCGGAAGAATTGCCATTTCCTTGGCGATGTCCTTCGTGGATTTTTGCATGATCGCCTGTCCGTTTAAATAGACGGCGCCGGATTTCGGTTTCATGATTCTTGACATCGTTTTGAGAACCGTCGATTTTCCGCAGCCGTTCGGACCGATCAGCGTTGTAATTTTTCCTTTCGGGATGGCGATATCCAATTCTTTCGCTATCAAACGGTCGCCATAACCGACAGTAAGCTGTTCCGCCGATAATGAGTTCATCGCGGCAGTCTCCTTCCTCTATTTCGTTTTCATCAGCAAATATACAAAATACGGCGCTCCGAGCACGGAAATCACCAGGCCGACGGGAACTTCGGACGGTGCAAGCACATTTCTCGCCAGCGTATCGGCAAGCAGAAATAAAAATGCTCCGATCAAAGCTGAAACCGGAATAAGCGTCTGGTGGCGCGGCCCGGTAAGCCTTCTGGCCAAATGCGGCGCAATGAGTCCGAGAAAAGCGATTCCGCCGGCTGCCGCAACACATGACGCGGTCAGGGCAACGGCGGACATCAGCAGAACGCGCCGCTCCTTTTCAACCCTGGTGCCAAGCCCCGCCGCCAGCTGATCACCGAGCTGGAGCACATTTAAATACCTGGCTTTATAGAGGCTGAACGGTAAAAGAACCAGCAGCCACGGCAAAATGGACAGCACCATTTTCCAATTGGCGTTCCAAATCGAACCGGAAATCCATACAAGCGCCTGCATGAAATCCCGCGGGTCCATTTTCAGCTGAAAAATCAAGAGAAGCGCATTAAACCCCGCATTGACGCCGATCCCGACCAAAACGAGCCGGACAGGTGAAACGCCTTTTTTTCCAAGCCAGCACATAGATGAGCAGCGCAGCCAGAAAAGCCCCCGCCAAAGCGCTCACCGGAAGCAGCCATGTACTGGCCATGCTTAGATCAACAGCTGACCCTTGGAAAAAGAAGATAAACAGAACGACCGCCAAAGACGCCCCGGCGTTAATACCGAGAATGCCCGGCTCCGCCAAGTCATTTTGAGACACGCTTTGAAAAATCGCGCCTGAAACCGCGATTCCTGCGCCGACAAGCAATGACAGCACCATGCGCGGCAGTCTGAATTCAAATAAAACGAGCTGATCCCGGGCATCCCCCTGTCCGAAAAAGACACGCATCGTATCAAGTGGCGCAATCCGGATCACACCCATGTTTAAGCTGATAAAAAAGACGATGCATATGAGCACAAACGTAACGGCCATGACCGCCAGCGGTTTTTTCGATTTTACATTCATTACAGCCCTCTCCTTTCCCTGCGCGCCAAATAAAAGAAAAAGGGAACGCCGATAAGGGCGGTTAAAGCGCCGACCGGTGTTTCAAACGGCGCATTGACGAGTCTTGCGGCAATATCACTGAAAACTAACAGAACGGCGCCGAATACCGCCGAACAGGGAATGATCCACCTGTAATCTACCCCGACTAAAAATCGGGTGATATGCGGAATCACCAAGCCGATAAAAGAAATGGCTCCGGCGACTGAGACTGAAGCCCCCGTCAAGAGGACAACGACAAACATTCCGATTACTTTCACAAGCGATGTGTACTGCCCGAGCCCTTTGGCCAGTTCCTCACCCAAGCTCAGCACCGTCACTGAGCGCGCAATCAGAAATGCCAGCAATAGTCCGATAACACCGGCCGCCAACAGCAGCTGCACGCCTTCCCATTTCACGGAAGCAACTCCTCCGGCATACCAGAACTTCACATCCTGGGCGACATCAAAACGGATCGCAATCGCGCTTGAAAGCCCCGTTAAGAAATAGCCGACTGCCGTACCGGCCAGCGCGAGCTTCACCGGTGTCAGCCCGCCTTTTGAAAACAGGCCGATGCCAAACACAATAAGCGCTCCGATTCCCGCTCCCGCAAAGGACCACAAAACAAGTCCCGCCGCAGACAGACCCGGAAAAAAAGCAAATGCCAATGCGATCGCAAACCCTGACCCCGACGTCACGCCCATAATGGAAGGCTCAGCAAGCGGGTTCCGCGTCAGCCCCTGCATAATCGCCCCGGACACAGCTAAAAAAGCCCCGACGAGCGCGGCGGCGGCGGTTCTCGGCAGCCTCAGATCACGTATGATTTGATGAGATGTATTTTGCGGCTGAAAGTGAAAGAGAGCATCCCACACCGTCCGCAGATGAATATCGGCAGCTCCGATGGAAACAGACAGAGCGGCGCCGATCAATAAAACCGCAATACCGGCACACAGCAGCACAGCCGCTCTGAATGAACGCGCCGTCCACTGGATTTCACTCCCCGATGCCCCTTGAGCCGTCATTGTCTGTTTCTTTTTCAATAGACCCAACACTCGTTCTTCCTTTCTCAAAACAAGAATGGTAATGATAATGATTATCAATGACTTGTTTCAGTATAGCACTTTTATCTTCTCTTTTAATAGACCTAATTTCATATAAAAAAAGAAAGTTTTTCTTAAAAAAGAGCGTGCTTCTCTATGAAAGCAGTGATATAATCACACTGATAATGATTCTCTTTATCACTAATTTTTATGAAAGAAGGAATGTCAGATGTTCCATACATACAAGAAAATCGGCGCAGCGCTGATTGCCATGCTGCTCATCGCCGCTTTGGCCGCATGCGGCAATTCTTCAGACACAAAAGGTTCTTCTGAAAAAGAAGAAACCATCACGTATAAAGCCGAAAACGGTAATATTAAAATCCCGAAGCACCCGAAACGGGTCGTCGTCATGGCTGACGGCTACTACGGCGACTTCAAACAGCTCGGCATCAATGTTGTCGGCGCGCCGCAAAACGTATTTAAAAACCCTTATTACAAAGGGGAAACAAAAGGTGTGACAAACATCGGCGACGGCACGTCCGTTGAAAAAATCATTGATTTAAAGCCGGATTTAATCGTTGTCTGGACGACACAAGGCGCCGACATTGAAAAACTGGAAAAAATCGCGCCGACAATCGCCATTAAATATGACAAGCTCAGCAATATTGATCAATTCAAAGAGTTTGCGAAAATGACAGGCACTGAAGATAAAGCAGACAAATGGCTGGCTGAATGGGATAAAAAAACCGCTGCCGCTAAAACAAAGGTTCAAAAAGCGGTCGGCTCAAAAACCATCTCCATCATGCAGACAAACGGAAAAGACATCTATGTATTCGGTAAAGACTTCGGCCGCGGCGGAAGCATTATTTATGACAAACTCGGGCTGAAGGCCACAAAACTGACGCAGGAAAAAGCCATTAATCAAGGGCCGGGCTACGCCAGCATTTCACTCGAGAAACTGCCTGACTTCGCGGGAGACTACATCTTTATGGGGCCATGGCAGGCCGGCGGTGACGACAAAGGCGTGCTTGACAGCTCAATCTGGAAGAACCTCGATGCCGTCAAACAAAACCATGTCTACCGCATTGATCCGATCGGCTTCTATTTCTCAGACCCGATCTCACTTGAAGGCCAGCTCGACTACATCACAAAAAGCTTAACGAAGTAACCCCGAAGCCGCTGTCACAGCGGCTTTTTATTACGCTTAAAACTTGACAAAAAAATTTATTTATGCTATAATTTACATTTTTGGATTAACATGTATAATAAGATTCTCCCGGCCGGAGATTGATGTAAATAACGGAGGATCTTTATATGAAAGAAAACAAGGCGAGTATGACTTCCCTGCTGTCCGCTTTCGGAAGGGCGTACCATAGTAAATACGACACCCCGGTGATATTTGATGATTTTTTGGCACAAGATCTGATTTCTGAAAAAGAGCATTCGGACATCCGCGATCATCTCATTCAAGGTATATCATTTTTCAGCAAAGACATGGCACAGAGGCTTCAAGGCCAACCGGATGACATCTTAAAATGGATGACTCAAGTACAGCTGTCTCCTACACCGTTAGCCCGTGCCGCATATTGTGAAGAAGTGCTTTTGAATGAAGTGAAGCTCGGGGCCAAACAGTATGTCATCCTTGGCGCAGGACTGGATACTTTCTGTTTCAGACATCCTGAGGTGACAAACGCCTTAGACATATTTGAAATCGATCATCCCGCTTCACAGGAAGACAAAATAAACAGATTGAAACATCTGAATCTCGACATTTCCCATCATCTTCATTTTGTACCGATGGACTTCGCCGCTTCGCTTTCTTTCAGCCGTCTGTATCAGGAAGGTTTTTCACGCCAAAAAAACCTTTTTCAGCCTGCTCGGAGTGTCATACTATCTTACGAAAGAGCATCTCGCCCGCCTGCTCACACAATTATTTGCCGAAGTCCCGCCGGGAAGCTCTATCGTGTTTGATTATGCAGATGAGTCGCTTTTTGAAGAAAGAGGACTGTCAAACAGAGTGGAAAACATGGTGAAAATGGCTGCAGCAGGCGGAGAACCGATGTTATCGTGTTTCAGTTATAAAGAAATCGAAAAAATATTAGAATCATCAGGTCTGCTTATTTTTGAACATGTATCTCCGGCGGACGTCAATGACCGTTTTTTCAGCGGACGCACTGACCATTTAACCGCATTTGAGACCATTCATTATATACACGCCGGCAAAAAGTAATCCGCTGCCGCAAACAAAAAAGACATCTCACAGACGTGAGATGTCTTTTTGTCATACCGATTGTCTGTTGTTTGCAAATTTCTTTGAGACGAAAGGATATAACAGCAAACCGACGAAAAACAGCCCGATACCGAGAATAAAGGTCGTTAAATCGGCCGTTCCGGTAATAATGACGTAAAAAGAATAAATGCAGGCAAGGATGGCGATGATACCGTCTCTTACTCTTGAGCCCTTTATCTCGTCATACGTTTCACCCGTAAAAATGAGCTTCAGGCTGTAAAACGCTGACACGAGATACGGAATCAGATAAGCAAGCGTCGCCGCCGTCGTTAAAAACGTAAACGCGTCACTGATCGTCCGGGAAATAACCGAAAAGATAAAGATCTGTGACATCACGTTCGTTACGATTAACGACACAACGGGACTTCCCTGTTTATTCGTTTTTGCAAAAGCAGCGGGAAAGTCTCCTGATTTCGCCGCTTGATACGGAACTTCAGAACCGAGAAGAATCCAGCCGAGCATCGTTCCGAACAGACACAAAATCGCCAGAATCGCCATAATGACGCTTCCCGCGCTGCCGACGATCGCGTACAATACGTCAACAAACGGTTTTTCCGAGCCGACAAGCTTACCATGCGGAAGCACGCCCATCGTAATCAATGTCACGATGATATAGATGCTGAGCGCGATCAATAATCCGGTAATGGTGGCGCGTTTCACGTCGCGCTGCGAACGGGCGCGCCCGGATAAAATGACTGCCGATTCAATTCCGACGAACGCCCATAATGTTGAAATCGCCGCATTGTGGATCTGTCCGCCGATTCCCTCAACCGTGTGAGGACCTGTTTGAACAGGAAAATAAAAATGATCGAAAAACGACGTTTGAAATACAAACAAACCTGCAATGATAAAGAAGATAAATCCTAATACTTTTGAAAACGTCGTGACGAAATTTAATTTACTCGCACCGTTAATGCTGGTGACGAGGATCGTGTGAGTGCCCCATAATAAAACCGTACATACGGCAAACGTCAGCAGCTGGCCGAGCGTAACCGCCTGACCGCCGATCGAAAACATTTCACGCTTATCCGTTAAAATCGGGAAAAATGATGTTAAATATCCGGCAAGGCTCGTGATGATCGCCACGTTGCTGATCCAGCTCGCCACCCAGTAGCCCCACACCATCGTGAAGCCCGCTGCATTCCCTTTTTTCCGATCGCTGAACAGCGCACGCGCATAGCTTTGCGGCCCCGCCGTCAGCTCAGGCTTGCGGATGGATAAGTGGCCGAAGACCAGCGCGATCATTAACACACCGGCTCCCGTTAAAAGCCATGCCGATGTGGCGCCGAACGGGCTCGCGATTTTTGCGAGCGTACTCGGAAGCGAAAAGATGCCCGAGCCTACCATATTTCCTACGACAAACGCCGTTAATAACCAAAAACCCCATTTTTTCGTCTGTTCCATTCCTGTACCTCCTGGTTGTTCATTCGTACGGACCAGACCCCGAGACCATATTTACACGCAAAAAAAGCCTGAACAAAAGTCCATGCTTAAAGAAACACACACACCCTTGATCTCCGGATAGCCCTCCGCGAAAAAGCACGCGGCAGTCCTGCACTTATTCAGATACAGTCCCAGCATAAAGAAGGATCGGCTTTCTTTACACTTCGGCGCTGATGCCTTTAACACATGTTTTGCGGCCCCTTATCAGCCTGGCATGTGCGACTCATCATCAAGCGCAACCTCTACCTCACCGAGAAAGAGTGAGGATTTTTATCATTCAATTCTACTCAGAGGTTATCAGAGATAAAAAGATCTGTCAAAGGGAAATATTAGACGGAAAACGGATAGAGCGTTCGCCCTACCCGTCTTATATGGTCAGCGGTTGTTTTTTTTCTTTTGAACAGCTTCTTGAAGCGGATCGTCTTTCAGCGCTGCACTGGCGTCGTCAAGCGCGCCTTGAATGACGTTTTTGTTTTTATCGCTGTTTTTTCCTTTTTCTTTGTTAAAGAAAGCCATCTGTATCACCTCTTTATCAAATATAGGTACACCTATAATGTGTCTTTTTCCGCGGCAGAATATGCGGAATCCGCGTCTCCTTCCTTTTGGCGGAACAGGTAAAGTTTGTTGATCAAACATGCATTCTCTTGATATATTTGTAATTCAGGGGATTTTGGCAAAAATAAAAAGGAGAAGCGAAAAATGACAGGAAAAACACACATCATGGGAGGCATCGCTTCTTGTTCCGCAATTGCGTATTATTACGGGTATGATCCGGTCCTAATGACCTCAGCGGGTGCCCTCGGGGCGCTGATTCCCGACATATGCCATACGAAAAGCAAAATCGGCAGAACGCTGCCCGTTCTGTCCAAAATCGTAAGCACGGTGTTCGGCCACAGAACGTTTACACACAGCCTGCTGTTTATGCTTATTATGTTTTTCATTACGGCAACCTATATTCCGAATCCGAGCATTTCCGCCGGACTGATGATCGGAATGGCAAGCCATCTTGTGCTTGACGCATGGACCGTCAACGGCATTAAACTGCTGTTTCCGTCCGCCATCCGCTTCCGTCTTCCCCTTTATATGAGAACGGGGAGCTTTTCGGAGCAGCTTGTGCTGGCCGGCTTAACGATTGTATCCTGCTATTATTTATACGAACTGGTTCACGGCCGCATCTCTTAAACAAAAAGCGTCTTTTCGCTTTTAGGGTGAGGAGTCATACATATGAAGAAAACCTTTTTCAGCAATCATCGGTTTTTATGCCTGTCCATCCTGTTCATGTGGATGAAAACCTATGCCGTGTATAAGCTCGGTTTTGATCTGCAGAACAATTCGGTTCTTGAGGAATGTCTGCTTCTCATTAATCCGCTGAGCTTCATTGTGCCGCTGTTCGGCATCGCCCTCTTATTAACGGAAAAAAAACAACGGATCTTTCTGCTTTCGGCAAATGTGATGCTGACGGGAATTTTAATCGCGAATACGGTGTTTTACGGGTTTTATATTGATTTTATCACCATACCGGTTTTGTTTCAGGCAAGCAATATGGGTGATATGGGAAGCAGCGTCCAAGAGCTGTTTCACCCGCTTTACATCGCTTTATTTTTGGATATTGCGGTTTTGTTTTATCTTGGTAAAAGGCATAAAGCCGATCAAGGAAAAGCGGGCGCCCGTACCGTTAAAGCGTATGCGTTGGCATCAGCCGGCCTCATGCTGTGCAACCTTGCGCTGTCTGAGGCCGAGCAGCCGAAGCTGTTCAAGCACCCTTTTGATCGTGAAGCGCTCGTAAAAGGAATCGGCCTGTTCCACTTTCATTTGTATGACACCATTTCGCAGACGCTGAATGCAGGGGCTAAAGCGTTTGCCGATGAAGACAGCCTTGCGGCGGTCGCGAATTACACTCAAGCCGACTACAGCAGGCCGTCCGATTCAAAATTCGGGCTTGCAAAGGGGCGCAATGTGATTTTTGTTACGCTCGAATCAACACAGCGTTTTGTAATGGATGAGCGGGTCAACGGACGGGAGATTACCCCGTTTTTAAACAAACTGCGAAAAAAAAGTTATGACTTCACTCATTTTTATCAGCAGACTGAACAGGGAAAAACCTCAGATTCAGAATTCATTACTGCGAATTCGCTGTATCCGTCTTCAAGCGGCGCCGTTTTTTTTACAAAAAGCGGCCACCGGTTCAATACGATGTACCATATGTTAAAAGATCATCAATACTATTCAGCCGTTCTGCATGCCAATCATAAAGCCTTTTGGAATCGGGATGAGATGTACGGGGCATTCGGAATCGACCGTTTTTTCGACGCGGATGAATTTAAGGTGACACAGGAAAATTCAACAGGCTGGGGCCTGAAAGATAAGGAGTTTCTCGAACAGTCAGCGGAAAAATTAAAGAAGCTTCCGCAGCCGTTTTACGCAAGCCTGCTGACTTTGACCAACCATTTTCCTTTTGAAATTGATCAACAGGATCAGCTCATTGAGGAACCGGACACAAGCAGCGAGTTATTAAACCGCTATGTGACGACGGTCCGCTATGAAGATGAGGCTCTGAAACACTTTTTCAAGAAGCTGAAAAAAGAAGGGCTGTATGACAACGCGATGATTGTCCTGATGGGAGATCATTACGGTATATCCGAAGCCCATAATCAAGGACTTGCCGAATTCTTAGGGAAAGAGGAAATCACTCCGTTTGATACGGTTCAGCTTCAGCGCGTGCCGTTTATCATTCATATTCCCGGGGTGACCGACCGTGCGCCGGAAACGATTGCTTCCGCCGCGGGACAGGTTGATGTAAGGCCGACGCTGCTTCACCTGCTCGGCATTGAAACGAAAGGCAGCATTCAGTTCGGCAATGATCTGTTTTCCGGAGAGCGGACTCCGTTTGCGGTGCTGAGAAACGGCAGCTTTATCACGGATGACCATATTTATACGAAAAATACGTGTTACAGCCGTAAAACGGGTGAACCGCTTTCTGACATGAGCGCGTGCAGCGATGAGAAAGAAAAAGCGGAACAAGAGCTGATGCTTTCCGATAAAATATTAAACGGCGACCTGCTGCGGTTTTATAAGCAATAAAAAAATCCCTCCGTTATATGGAGGGATTTTTCATGTTTCATATATGAGCCGTCCTGTCATTTTCGTATCATATCCGGATAATTGAGAAAGCTGAGACTTGAATTCCTCAGAATTAAGAATGTCCCGCACGCTTTGAACAAGCTCCCGGTTTTGTTTTAACACAACCACATCGTACTGCTCACTGATCACCGGGATAAAGTCCGTGCCTGCCATATGCGCCGCATGCTGCGACCCGACTCCGATATCCGCCTTTCCGCTTGATACTTGTGAAGCCGCTGACAGATGATCCGTGACAATGTCATGATATCCGGCGACATCAGACGGCGTGATGCCGAATGATCTGAGCTGTTCATCCAGCAGCACCCTCGCGCCTGATCCTTTTTCGCGATTGACGATGCGGACATCCTTTCGGCTCAAGTCCTGAAAGCCCTGAATGTTCAGCGGATTGCCCTTTTTCACATATAATCCGGCCTGACGAAGCACGACATGAAAAAGCGCAAACGGCTCCCCTGAAAGAATGCGCTTCACATACGGGATGTTATACTGCCCCGTCTCCCCATCGTATAAATGCAGACTGACGATGTCACAGGCCCCGCGGTACATCTCGATCAGGCTGTTCAAACTGCCGCTGTACTTGCGGAGCGGAGCCGCCTGTATTGTTTGTTCCAGCTGTTTGCTGAGGAGGTCCATCGACACATCCTGCCCGCTGATGATAACAGACTGCCTTTTTTCCGGCTCCCGCCCGCGTGACGGGTCAGGCGCTTCTGCTGCGGATGGCTTTTTTGACATTCTCATGTTTGCTTTATATTGTTTTAAGTCCTCTTCATCGACCCTCATCTGTCTTCCGACCCTGTACGCCGGAATGAGTCCTTTTTTTATCAAATCATATACTGTCAGTTTGGAGACCTTCAAAAGGCCCGCAACTTCTTCTATTGTATAGGAAGTGGCTTCTGTCATATTATCACGCTCCGTTTTTATTATAACTGTTCAGATATTGAAAAAAAACCGCACCATCACGTACAATTGCGTTATAATTAGTTCGATCTAATGATATTTAGCTATAAGGGGTGCACAATGTTGAAAAAGAAAGCGACACTACTCACAACTGCGGCTATGGCCGTTTTCCTCGCAACTGCGGGCTGCTCATCCGGACAATCGTCCAAAGGCGGACAAAACGAAAAAGTCACGCTGACCGTTTCTGCAGCAGCCAGCGCTCAGGATGCACTTGAAGAAATCCAGACCAACTACGAAAAATCACATTCAAACGTAACCATTCAAGACAACTTCGGATCATCAGGCACATTGCAAAAACAAATTTCCCAAGGCGCGGGAGCTGATTTATTCTTCTCGGCAGCCGAAGATAAATTCGATAAGCTCGTTCATGACGGAGATATCGACAAAAAGGACAGCACGGATCTTTTGAAAAATGATCTCGTCATGATCGTGCCTGAGAAAAACAGCGCACACCTGACACATCTGAATGACCTAAAAAAAGACAGCACGGAAAAAATCGCGCTCGGCACGCCTGAATCCGTTCCGGCCGGACAATACGCCAAACAGTCACTGACGGCATTATCCCTGTGGGACAAGGTAAAAGATAAAGTCGTCTATGCAAAAGACGTCCGCCAGGTGCTTTCTTATGTTGAAACCGGAAATGTCGATGCCGGGCTTGTCTATAAAACAGACGCACTGATTTCGAAAAAGGTGAAAATCACCGATGAAGCACCGGTGAAAACGCACGATCCGATCGTGTATCCTGTCGGCATCGTCAAGGATACAAAGCACCGTAAAGAAGCAGAAGCGTTTTATCAGTATCTGCAGTCAGATGAAGCGATGAAAGTGTTTAAGAAATATGGATTTACTGCCAAGTAACATTACGGCTTCGGAGTTTTTCACTCCCGTCGTACTGTCGTTTGAGGTGGCTTTGGCGTCGGGCTTCGCCGTCATCATTCTCGGAACGCTTGCCGGCGCCTGGATGGCGAAAGCGCGATTTCCCGGAAAAACGGCTGTGGAGACCCTGTTTATGCTCCCGCTCGTTCTTCCGCCTACCGTTGTCGGCTTCATTCTCATTATCATTTTCGGGAAGCACAGCTTTATCGGCCGGGCGATTGAGCGGATTTTTCACCAGCCCGTCATTTTCACGTGGTCGGCCGCGGTGATCGCTTCGGCCATTGTCGCCTTCCCGCTTATGTATCAGTCCGCTAAAACCGGCTTCGCCGCGGTTGATGCTGACATCGAGGGAGCGGCGAAAGTAGACGGAGCCGGCAGGTGGCAGGTGTTCACCCGTATTTCCGTCCCGCTTGCCTTTCCCTCCCTCTTGACCGGAAGCATTCTCAGTATTGCAAGGGCGCTAGGTGAATTCGGGGCGACTTTAATGTTTGCGGGAAATATTCCCGGCGTCACCCAAACGCTGCCGACGGCGATTTACGTCGCGATGGACTCCGGCAATGAAACACTCGCCTGGGTGTGGGTGATCTGTATTGTGATCATTTCTTTTCTGATGCTGTTTTTCATCCAATTGAAAAAACCCGCTTGACCGATCCGCCTTCCGCGCACCTTTCGCCGGGAGGCTTTTTGATTTAAAATCGGATGGTATATAATGAAACAAAAACACACAAAGGGTGCGGCTATGAAGATTAATGTCATTATCGCGGATGATAATTCTTTCATCAGAGAAGGAATGAAAATCATTTTGCATACATATGAGGAATTTACTGTATCGGCAACGTTGGAAAACGGACTCGAGGCGGCAGAGTATTGTAAACACAACCCCGTCGATATCGCCTTGCTGGACGTCCGCATGCCGGTGATGAACGGCGTCGAAGCCGCAAAACGGATCGCTGAGGAAACGGATACGAAGCCGATGATCCTGACGACATTTGACGACGATGAGTATATTTTAGAAGCGATTAAAAACGGCGCGAAAGGATATTTATTAAAAAACACCGAACCGGAACGGATCCGCGATGCGATCAAAAGCGTTTTCAACGGGCACAGCATTCTTCAGGACACCGTGCTGGACAAAATAAAAGACAGTCTTTTCCGGCCGGCGGAAGCCGCGCATCAGATTGATGAAAGCCAGTTTACTGAAAGAGAGCTCAGCATCATGTCGCTTATTGCGAAAGGACTGTCGAACAGGGAAATTTCAAAACAGCTTTTCATTTCTGAAGGGACGACGGCCAATTATATTTCATCTATTTTAGGGAAAACGGGGCTTGAGCACAGAACGCAGATCGCCATTTTTTATATCACCGGGAAGGTGGATAACGGGCGTTGAACGGTATGGATTTTTGGATGCTGATGAGCAGACTGATCGCCATTTTTTATACGGCTTTTTTGTTCGTATCGGCTGACCGCCCTTACACGCCGTACGCCGTCTTGTTTCTGCTGCTTTATCTGTCTTTGGGCATCGCGGTCTGCATGATCAGGCCGCCCGTTTGGAGGCGCGGGATCACCCTCATGGCGCTGGCATTGACCGCTTGGCTTTCCGCCTTAGGCCATCCGGCGTTTCTGTTTCTTTTGCCGCCCGCCATTTTTGCGGTTCTTGCCGAATATCCGGTTCACCGCTATGTGTTCTGCCTGCTCGTGTTTTTGCCGTTTTTATTTATCCCGTACGGCGACCTTCCGACTTATATCGTCATGACCTTGTTCTGTCTGGCGATATTCGTTTTGGCCGCCCGGTCCGGCAATCGGCTGAAGAAATATGAAGAACAGTCGGACATCATGCGCTCAAGCATTGAAAAACTGACGAAACAGCTGCACAGCAGCACGGAATATATCAAACAATCGGAGTACACCGGCAAACTCGAGGAAAGAAACAGATTATCCCAAGCCATCCATGATAAAATAGGCCATTCCATGACCGGCGCGCTCATTCAGATGGAAGCGGCGAAGCGGATGCTCGGCTCCCATCCGGACAAAGCGGCTGAACTGCTCCAAAACGCCATTACCATTTCCAAAGAGGGCATAGAGGATATCCGCATAACGCTGAAAAATATGAAACCGCCCGCTGAACAAATGGGCATTCACAGATTAAGAACGTTTATTGATGAATTTTCGGCCAAAAACGGGATGCCGGTTCCGTTTACGCATCAAGGCGATTTGGACAGGCTGACGCAAATGCATTGGAGAGTCATTCAGGAAAACGTAACCGAAGCTTTAACCAATGCGATGAAATACGCCGATGCCACGCAGATTTTCATTGATATCCATGTACTGAATAAAGCCGTGAAAGCGGAAGTGAAAGATAACGGAAACGGCGCCGTCCGCTTTAAAAAAGGCCTCGGCATGCTCGGTATGGAAGAACGGGCGGCCGTCCTGCACGGAACCGTTATTTTTGACGGCACGGCCGGTTTTTCCGTCACGACATTGCTTCCGGTTGAATAAGTGAATGTTTTCATGTGAAAAATATGAAGATTCTCATGTCAAAAGAATGAACAGCTGCACTAACGGCCGTTCATTCTTTTTTTTATAATAAGAGCATCATAAGACATAGAGGTGGAAACATGAACATTTTGGAGCTCAAACAGCTGAGTAAGAAATTCGGTGATTATGCCGCCGTTGACCAGATGTCGCTTGCCGTAAAAGAAGGTGAGATTTTCGGGTTTCTCGGCGCAAACGGAGCCGGAAAAAGCACGACGATCAATATGATCTCAGGTCTTTTAAAACCTTCAGGCGGAGACATTCTGTTTCTCGGAAAAGATATTTTCAAATATAGCAAAGCAACGAAAATGAATATCGGCATCGTCCCTCAGGACCTCGCGATTTACGAGGAATTAAACGCCTATGAAAATGTGAAGTTCTTCGCAGGTCTGTACGGCCTGAGAGGGGCGGCTCTGAAAGAACGGGTCGAGGAAGCCCTGACATTCGTCGGCTTGAGCGATAAACACAAATATTTGCCGAAGCATTTTTCCGGCGGAATGAAACGCAGGCTTAATATCGCCTGCGCCCTTGCCCACCGGCCGAAACTGATCATCATGGATGAACCGACGGTCGGCATTGACCCGCAATCAAGAAATTATATTCTGCAATCAGTGAAAAAGCTGAATGAAATGGGATGCACGATCATCTACACGAGCCACTACATGGAGGAAGTGGAAGAAATATGCACGCGCATCGCCATCATCGACCACGGAAAAGTCATCGCAGAAGGCACAAAAGAACAGCTGACCTCCATCATTACCGACACGAAGGACGTCGTGATTGAGCTGTCGTCCGGAAACGGCATCAGCCTCGGCGATATTCAGGAGCTGCCCGGCGTCAGAGCCGCCGCACTGGAAGAAAACAGCGTGAAAATCAGCTCTGACACAGGGGTCAACAATTTAAACCGCCTGATCCGGTACTTCATGGACAAAGGCATTGAAATCCGCTCCTTGCAGGAACAGGCCCCTGACTTAGAAACGGTATTTCTCACGCTGACAGGCAGAAGCCTGCGCGACTGACCTAACTGAAAGGAGGATTGCAAATGAATATTCTGCACATCGCCGGGAAAGAAATCAAAATCAGTTTCCGCGACAGACGGACTTTTATTTTCATGCTTGCTTTTCCGATTGTCTTCATGCTGATTTTCACCGCGGCATTATCTAACGCCTTTGATTCAGAGGTGACGGTCGGAAACATCAAGGTGGTATATACGGACCAGTCAAACGGCCCTCTTTCTCATGATTTTACTGAGTTTATGAAAGCCGCCAAAAAAGAGCATGTCTATTTTCAAAAAGCGGACACGGAGGCAAAAGGCAAAAACGAGGTTCGAGAAAATCAGGCGGATGCTTTCGTCACTGTAAAAAACACCGGGTTCCAAGTCTATACAAATGACCGGAGCGGCATCAACGGCACGATCGTCCAAGGCATGCTGACCGCTTTTACCAATCAATACAAAGCAGGCGCCGCCGCTTACAAGGCGCATAAGGCACCTTCCGCCGGACAAATCAAAAGCGATTATATAAAGCAGACGTCT
Source organism: Bacillus sp. jun7 (assembly GCF_051034795.1). Taxonomy (NCBI): domain Bacteria; kingdom Bacillati; phylum Bacillota; class Bacilli; order Caryophanales; family Bacillaceae; genus Bacillus; species Bacillus sp. jun7. Next base: position 3,129,170 of record NZ_CP093219.1, on the reverse strand, counting down.
TTACACAAAGCGAAAGAACCGAAGGCGAAAGATTTTTACGCGATATCCATGACGACGATGATCGGGCTGTACGCCTCGATTTTTGCCAGCTCCTTATTCCGCGGGGAAAGAGTACGGCACACCGCGGATCGCCTGATCGCCGCCCCGCTCCGGAAAAGCGATATCTTTCTCGGAAAGATGCTCGGCATTTTGGCTGTGAATGTTCTGACGATTCTTGCCGTTGTCGCCTTCAGCAAATTTATCTTGAAAGCGAACTGGGGCAGCCACATAGGACTTGTGCTGTTGATTCTCGTTTCTGAAATTCTTTTGGCCGTCAGCTTCGGGCTCAGCCTGAGCTATTTGACCAGAAAACCCGAAAGCGCCAGATTAATCACCGTCATCATCGTTCAGGTAATGTCCATTATCGGCGGCGCCTATTACAAATATGAAGGCGGAGGAATTTCCGCCCTGTCGCCCTTATCCTGGATCAATAAGGCGATTAACAACATCATTTACGCAAATGATGTATCAGCGGCATGGCCTGCACTCGGATTAAATACAGCATTGGCGGCACTCTTTTTGCTGATCGCCGCATTTACGTTTCAAAGACGGGAGGGACTGTAATATGAAAAACTTCTGGTGGCTGTTTGCACACACTCTCAAAGGAATTACAAAAAGCAAAAAACAGCTCATTCTTTATATCGGGGCTCCGCTGATCGGCGTCTTCCTCTCCTTCATGACCAATGCCAACGGCGGAGCCGAAACGCTCAATATCGGCATTCTCAATCAAGACGGCGGAGAAGTGGCACAGGATACGGTCACGTTTTTAAAAGGACTGGATCATGTGAAGATTTCGGAGGAAACGGCTGCATCCGCCTCATCAAAGATCGCTTCAGGAAAAATGGAGGCGCTCATTACGTTTGAAAAAGGCTTCTCCCAAAGCGTAAAAGACGGGAAACCGTCTCACATCGGCATGACCTCGCTGAAAGGCGCCCAGGTCACCGGATATGTCAGCTCTTATTTGTACAATTATATGAACAGCGCCGCCTCAATCGGCAAATCTTCCGGCGGAGACGCGAAGGCCTTTCAGGCGATGTACGCCGATTTCAAGCATTCTCCGATTCAAACGGAGTCCGCTGTTTTACAAGATACATCGAACCATAAAGAAATGACTTACTCAGTCATCGGGTATCTCATTATCATTATGCTTTATTCCGCCGGCAACCTGACGGAACTGATGATTAAAGAAAGAGAAAACAGGACGTACTACAGGCTTCTGTCAACGCCGATCACGTCAAAGCAGTATGTATTGGCGAACGCGGCGGTGAATATGATCATCATGGCCGTCCAAATTATATTCGCCGTTCTCTTTATGGGCGCCGCTTTTCATATTCATCCGTCATTCCCGCTGTGGCAGCTGTTCGTCCTGATGATGCTGTTTGCATTAAGCGCAATCGGGATCGCCTTTATTGCCGTCGGTTTTTCCAACAGCAGCTCTTCGGCATCGGCGCTTTTGAACTTGATCGTCGTGCCGACAAGCTTGCTCGCCGGCTGCTTTTTTCCGGGCAATATTATGCCGAAAACAGTGCAGACAATCGCCGAATTTCTGCCTCAGCGCTGGGTGCTTGATACGGTCGATCAATTGCAGCACGGCCGCACGCTCCAAAGCCTGACGCTGAACATCATCATTTTGGGAGCCTTCGCCGCCGCCCTGTTATTAATAGCCGCATACAGGTTCAGCGTAAAACGTCAGACACAGACATTTATGTAAAGAAAAACAGCCCCGTAAAGGGCTGTTTTTTCTTAGAACAGAAGCTCGTCCGGATTCGGTCCGACACGCTCGTCTTTGTTTAATGCGCTGATCTTTTCCATTTCTTCCTGTGACAGTTCGAAATCAAAAATATCGGCATTTTCTATGATGCGGTGCTCTTTAATCGATTTCGGAATGGTAACGACTTCGTTCTGAAGATCCCAGCGCAAAATCACTTGAGCAACCGATTTGTTATGTTTTTCCGCAATTTGTGACAGCACTTCGTTATCAAGGAGCTGTCCCTGCATCAATGGAGACCACGCTTCCACTTGAATGCCCTGCGCTTTGCAGAAATCTCTTACTTCTTTTTGAGTCAGGCGCGGGTGGAATTCAATCTGGTTGACCATCGGCTTGATTTCAGCATCTTTCAGCAGTTCTTCTAAATGATACACTTGGAAGTTGCTGACGCCGATGGCGCGGATTTTTCCGTCTTTGTACAGCTTTTCAAGAGCGCGCCATGTGTCTTTATATTTATCCTTGCCCGGCCAGTGAATCAGGTAAAGGTCGAGGTAATCGAGGCCGAGGCGCTCAAGGCTTTTCTCAAACGCGTCAAGTGTCGTTTCGTATCCTTGATCTTCATTCCACACTTTTGACGTGATGAACAGCTCTTCTCTGGCAACGCCCGCAGCTCTGATGCCTTCGCCGACACCCTCTTCATTTTTATAAATAGCCGCCGTATCAATGCTGCGGTAGCCGTTTCTGATTGCCGCTTCGACGGAGTCCGCCGCTACGCTTCCGTTTTCCACCTTGAAGACGCCAAGGCCGAACCACGGCATTTCAACGCCATTATGAAGCTTTACAGTATCTTTTAAGCTTTTTGCCACGTTGAACCATCCTTTCTAGTCATTATGTAAACGGTTATTATTATCTCACATTTCCGCCGTAAGAAACCAATTATACGCTCATCGTTATAACAAAAACCATCTTTAGTGCCCAAGTACCACCAACGTTATTATTTTCCTATTTTTCAAAAATTCCGGTTAATCGGGTAACTGTCCGGGTAAATCGCTACTGTAGCCACCACACAATTGAAGGAGGAAATCATATGAAACGTATGCGTATCCCGATGTCCGTTGCCCTTGGCGCCGCTTTGTCTCTGACTCCTCTGTCCTTTGTATCCGCAAAAGAAAACCCGGCCCCTCAAAACTTGGCTCAGCAAACATCAGATGTCTCAGCAAAAGATGTCGGATTAAACATTGACGTTGACCTGCTCGGCATCGGCAATTCGATTGCTGACGCGATTAAGTCGGCGCAAAACCGTGACGGCTTCGTCAAAAACTTAATGGAATCTTCATTCTACGCTTCCGGACAAAAATATAATGTCATGGTGTTTAATTTAAGCCAGGAATATGAAGATCATTTTAACGGCGTTCAGTTTTACGGTTCCGCCGTTTATGACGGCATCACGTACGGCATTTGGGTGTTTGAAGACGGAAGCTTCACCAACAAAGGAGATGGCGGCTGGATCAACTGGGCCTTCAGAGGCTGGTTTGACCGCGACGGCGATCACGTCGAATTCCATCGTCCGTAATCTAAAAAAGTCCGGCGAACAGATGCCGGACTTTTTTTATTCATCTCCGTCAAGCATGGCCGCTTCCACATCATTGATGTATTGGCGAAGCTCATGCGACATGTCGCGGGAAATTTCCCGCTCTTCGAATAATGTTTGGATTTCGTTGCGGATGGCCTGTACGGCCCGCAGTTTGATTTCGAGTTTTTGATTTTCAAAACGGCGGCTCGGATTCTGTTCGTGATACGAGTGCCCCAGCCTGAAAATCAAGTGATTGTAAAAGGAAATGACGGCAAGCGTCACATCTTTATTTTCTTCAGTCATGTGTTTTTTCAGGCTTTCAATGGCCGCTTTTGCCGTTTTAACCCTTGTGGAGCGAATGAGACCTTCTTCATTTAAAATCGACATTTCCGGCTTTTTATGTTCACCGAAAAAGATCCAGTACATCAGGCGTTTCAGCTTTTTCTTAGATAAGCCGACTTTAAACGGATTCGTATACAGCACTTCCAGTTCATCAAACCGTTCCTGAAGGCTGTCAGCCGTTTCTTCCGGTATGTCGCCCCGCTCAATCAGCCGCAGCAATTCTTCCTGTTCTGCCTGTATCCCTTGGGCGCGGACTTTCCGCTCATCTTTTTTCGTGCGATTTTTGACGGTGAACTGCTGAAACCTGAGATTTTTCATTTTCTCATTGTATTCGGCAATGACCGCAAAAGAAGCCGTTTTGTTTGTCTCATTCATATTTTCTTTAATGGCGGTTAAGGCAGCTTTTATCAGCTTCCGTCTCGCTGTCAGCAATTTGACTTTCTTCTCTTTCACATTGTCTTCCGGCTTATCTGTCAAAATCGGCAGTACGATTGTCGCCAGCACCAATGTGCACAAAATAACGCCCGCGGCTAAAAAGAGAATCAAATTCCGTTCAGGAAACGGTGAGCCGTCAGAGAGCACGTAAGGAATGGAAAAGGAACCCGCAAGCGTGACCGCTCCCCTGACGCCTGAAACCGAAATCAGCAGGGTCGAGCGCAGGCCGGGTTTATAAATGCTCTGATCCTTGTTAAAAAACCACTTGCCGTTCCAAAAAAACAGCACCCACAAAAACCTGAGAATCATTAACGTCAGCGTAATGACGATAATATACCCGATGACCATCATATTGTTAAACGCGGTATCATTAAAGATGACGGAAACCACGTCCGGTATTTGCGCACCTAAAATAACGAAAACAAGACCGTTCAGAATGAACAAAATAATATTCCACGTACTTGAAGAGACGATTTGCAGTTTGACCATCGTTGATTCAAGACGGTCCTGCTCCACCGCATGCGTGATGCCGCCGGCCACAACCGCTAAAATGCCGGAAACGCCGATTTCTTCAGCCGCGAGATAGATGACGAACGGCGTCAGAATTTGAATCAGCATATGCATCGTGACATCCTGCATGCCGAGGCGCCGCATAAACAGCCGGAAACGGATAATCAAAAAAGAAATGACGACACCGCTGAGTAAACCGCCGGCTGAAATCAGAACGAAACTGAAGGCGGCCTGCGCCAGCGAAAATGCGCCCGTCACGGCCGCCGCAATCGCAAATTTAAAAGCGACCAGGCCGGATGCGTCATTCATCAGTCCTTCTCCTTCAAGGAGACGCAGAATGCCTTTTGGCATCTTCACACGCCCTGACAGCGCGCTGACCGCGACGACGTCAGTCGGTGACAGGATCGCCGCCAGCCCGAACGCGGCGGCCAGCGGAATGCTCGGAATCATCCAATGAATCGTGTAACCGCCGACAATCACCGTGGCAAACACGAGCCCGAGCGCAAGCAGCAGAATCGGCGCTCTTAAATTCCAAAGTTCCGCACGCGGCGTCCGTTTTCCATCGTTAAAAAGCAGCGGCGCGATAAACAAAACAAAAAACAATTCAGTATTCAGTTCAAAATGAAGCCCCTGCGGAAATGACGCCGCAATGATACCGAGCGCCACCTGAATCAGAGGCACCGGGATAAAGGGGACAAACCGATTTACGATATTTGAGATCGCGATAATGGTTAAAAGTACGAGTACGACTAAAAATATGTCCAAAGCTGACCTCCTTCATCTGCTGCATCATATCATTATTGCCTGTTCTCTGCCCTTGTCAAAGGCCGGAGCCGATGATCGGGCAGATTCAATATATTTTCCGCACGCAACCATTCTTCTTTTATTTTACCCGTTTTTATTTAAAATTTCTCATAACGCGCTCACGGCGAACTTTTTTTGCCTTCAGCTACATTTTTTCCGGAAAAAGAAAAAGCCTGTTTTCTCTGAAAACAGGCTTTTTCGCAAGCTGCGTCATCTGTTTCATGACGCGGTGCAGCGTTTATGCTGCTTAGCAAAGGATAGAGAACCACCGCCAGTGTGTCTCTATCCTTGGTTTTAAGAGCTCATCTTATTCGTGAAAATTCGTGCCGTCTGTCGTCGCTTTAATGATGCCGGCGCGGATGACGAAATCGCCGAAGTGTTCGCCTTCCTCACGCTCTTTCGCGTAGCGCGGGAGAATAGTGCGAAGCTCACTCAGAATTTCCTCTTCACCGATATTTTCCCGGTACATTTTGCTCAAACGGCTGCCGTCAAACGCCGCTCCTAAATACATATTATATTTTCCGGGCGCCTTTCCGATAAATCCGATTTCGCCGAGTGCATGGCGGGCGCAGCCATTCGGGCACCCGGTCATACGGATGGTGATTTCTTCATCCCGCAGCCCGTTTTCGTCAACAATGTCTTCAATCTTATCAATCAATTTCGGCAGATACCGCTCGGCTTCGGCCATGGCGAGCCCGCATGTCGGAAGCGCGACGCAAGCCATTGAACTGCGGCGGAGGGCGGAATGCTGCCGGCCGTCTGTCAGACCGTATTGTTCGATTAATGCGCTGATTTGTTTCTTTTTCTGGCTCGAGACATTGCCGATAATCAGGTTTTGATTAGAAGTGAGACGGAAATCCCCTGTATGGACTTTGGCGATTTCACGCAATCCCGTCATCAGCTTATAATTCTCATAGTCCGTGACGCGGCCGCCTTCGATAAACATCGTAAAGTGCCATTTCCCTTTTACGCCCTTCACCCATCCGTAACGGTCGCCGTTATGGTCAAAATGATAAGGTTTCGCTTCATCCAGCTGCCAGCCGAGGCGGTTTTCCAGCTCGGCTTTTACGTTTTCCAGCCCGAGACGGTCAACGGTGTACTTGAATCGGGCATTCTTTCTGACGGAACGGTTTCCGTAATCGCGCTGAATTGTAATGGTTTTTTCCGCTACATCATACAGCTGCTCCGGTTTGCAGAAGCCGATGACTTTTGAAAGCTGCGGATAAGTGGCCGTATCGCCGTGCGTCATTCCCATACCGCCGCCGATTGCCACGTTGAATCCGATAAGACGGCCTTCCTCCACGATGGCAATGAAGCCGAGATCTTGAGAAAAGACATCGATATCATTGGACGGAGGCACGGCGATTCCGATTTTGAATTTCCGCGGCAAATACAGCGGCCCGTACATCGGTTCCGTTTCCGTGTCAGGAGTTCCCGCCACACGTTCCTCATCAAGCCAGATTTCATGATAGGCTCTCGTGCGCGGAAGAAGGTCATCGCTCAATTTCTTCGAGCATTCGTATACTTCCGCATGAATTTCAGACTGGTGCGGATTTGAAGCGCACATGACGTTTCGGTTGACATCTCCGCAGGCCGCAATGGTATCAAGCAGCGCCGCATTGATTTTCTGAATCGTTTTTTTCATGTTCCATTTTAAAATTCCGTGCATTTGGAACGTTTCACGCGTTGTCAGCTTCAATGTATTGTTTCCGTATTTTTGCGCCAGTTCATCCATGACAAGCCATTGTTCCGGAGTTGACACGCCGCCTGGCATCCGGACGCGCAGCATGAACTGATAAGCCGGTTCAAGCTTTTGTTTTTGACGTTCATTACGGAGATCGCGGTCATCCTGCAAGTAGCTTCCGTGATGCTTCATCAGCCGGTTGTCATCGTCCGGGATGCCGGCTGAAATCCGGTCGAGCATGACTTCTTTCAATGTGCCGCGCAAATAATCACTTTTTTCTTTAATTTCCTCAACATCACTTGGAGGGCCTTCCGGCGCTTTTAAAATGTTGTTCACCATGCTGAATAAGCTCCTTTCAAACCAAAATCAATATACGTCACGCTGATAGCGTTTTTTCTGCTGCATGTCTGCCAGGAAGCTTTCCGCTTTTTCACGGCTCATGCCGCCTTCTTCCTGAATGATATCGAGAAGCGCCTGGTGCACGTCATGCGCCATATGCTGTTCATCACCGCAGATGTATACGGCGGCTCCCTGCTGCAGCCATTCATACAGCTCTTTGCTTTGTTCTTTCATGCGGTGCGCACATATACTTTTTCCTCCGAATCCCGGGAAAAAGCGACGGCCATTTTTGTGAGAACACCGTTTTGCAGCCATTTTTGCCATTCCGTCTGGTACAGAAAATCAGTGACAAAGTGCTGATCCCCGAAAAACAGCCATGTTTTCCCTTCAGCTCCGGTTTCTTCACGCTCCTGCATAAAGGAACGGAACGGTGCGATGCCTGTCCCCGGCCCGACCATAATGATCGGTGTATCCGGATTTTCCGGCAGCTTGAAGTTTTGGTTGTGCTGAATGTAAATCGGAAGCGTATCTCCCGGCTGGAGTCTTTCCGCACACAAAATGCTGCACACGCCTTTACGTTCTCTGCCGTGCGCGTCATATCTGACCGCTCCGATTGTCAGATGCACCTCTTCCGGATTCGCTTCTAAACTGCTTGCGATCGAATAGAGCCGGGCCGGCATTTTACGCAGGATCGAAAGAAAGTCTTCCGCGGAAGCTTCCCACGGACCGAAATCCCGGACGAGATCAAGCAGATCACGGCCGTTGGTGTATGCTTTCAGCTGCTCTTCGTTTCCTTCGGCCAGAAGTTCACTCAGCTTTTGATCAGCCGTAAACTGTGCGGCCTTTTGCAAAAGCGGCTTTGTTAAGACGGTAATTTCAAAATGAGAAGTAAGCGCGTCTTTCAGCGGACGGCGCTCTCCTTGTTTATTCACCGCCACTTCCTGTTCCGGATTCCATTTCAGCTCATTGATCAGCTCATCAACGAGCGCCGGATCATTTTCCGGATAGATGCCGAGGCTGTCTCCGGGCTGATACGCGAGGCCCGACCCTTCAAGCGAAAGCTCGAGATGACGTGTTTCTTTATTTGAACCGCGTCCGTTCAGATTGATGTTCTCAAGAACCTCCGCCCGAAACGGGTTCGTTCTGGAATAAACGGATTCACCGAGAGCGGGCGTCTCGGCAGGCGCTTCGGCTGTTTGATTTCCCGCTCCTTCGTTCAAACCGCCGATGACCGCTTCAAGCCATTCCGAAAACGGCTCATCATAATCAAGATCGCAATCAACCCGCGGCGCAAGCTGGGTGCCGCCGAGCTCTTGAAGACGCTCGTCAAACTCTTTGCCGGTCTGGCAGAAAAATTCATACGAGCTGTCCCCGAGCGCCAAAACGGAGTAACGGAGCGCTTCAAGCTTCGGCGCGCGTCTGCCGTGAAGAAATTCATGAAAGGCCAGCGCGTTATCCGGCGGATCGCCTTCTCCGTGCGTGCTCACCACGATCAGTAAATTGTTTACTTTTTTCAGATTATTCGGCTTAAAATCGTTCATCGACGCGACGGTGACCTGGAATCCCCGTTCCTCAAGCGTCTTTACCGTCTGTTTCGCAAGACCTTCCGCATTTCCCGTTTGCGATCCGTATAATACGGTCACTTCTTTCGAGACTGCCGGGCTTTCTGCAGGAGCCGGAGCAGCGGGCGCGGCTGTTTCACCGGATTCGGACCGGGCCGCAGCCAAATAACCGCTCAGCCAGATTTTCTGTGATTCTGTCAAGGTCGGCAGAAGGCGGTTAAGGAGCTCTGCCTGCTCCTGATTAAACGGACTGTTCATGACCTGAAGTTGCAACGATATCCACCTCACAAGGAATTAAACGTAACGTACGTTATTTCTATAGGAATTGTCAAAATAATATTCTAATTGAAACTTTACCGAAAGTTTGTATGTAAGTAAAATATATAATCATGATGACAACGATTAAGATTACTAATGATAAAAAGCCCTTTGCACTCGGCAAAGGGCTTATACGAATAAGCCGGCGGGCACTTCTTTTATAAAAGGAGAGGGTTCTCCCGGAGACAATACGGTCAAATGATGCATCGCCCGCGTACAGGCCGTATATAACAGCTTACGGTCATGTTCGCTATTGTACTGGGCAGCAGAGGCGTCAGCGGCAATGACGGCGTCAAACTCAATGCCTTTTGCCAAATAAACGGGAATGACGCATACCCCTTTTTGAAAAGGCTGGTTTTCTTTATTGATCAAGCGGACACCGCTCTCGGCGCTGACTGCCTGAAACACTTTTTTGGCTTCCGCGGCCGTTTTGCAGATGACGGCGATCGTCTCCCAGCCTTTTTGTCTGAGCTCCCGGATTGTATCCGTCAATTGTTCCTGCCGCGCATTTTCTGTATCCGTCCGCAAAACACGCGGTTTTTCCCCGTTCCGGTTAAAAGGCTCAATGTCATCGCCGTCAGCCAGCAGCGCTTTCGTAAATTCAACAATCTGCCGCGTCGATCTGTAAGTCCGCTTCAGGCTGACATACTTTTCTGCACCATTGCGAAAGCAGCCGGCGAGGGAAGAAGGGCCCGTAATGGTGTGGGCATAAATCGACTGGCTGACATCACCGAGCACCGTCATCTTTGCCGCCGGGAAGATGCTTTGAATATACGTGAGCTGAAATGAGGAATAATCCTGCGCTTCATCAATGAAGACGTGCTTCATTTGTGTGTTTTTTCTTTTTCCTTCTAGCAGATCCTGCAAATACAGATACGGAGCGGCATCTTCATACAGAAGCGACCGTTCTGCAAATGCGTTTCTGGTCAAAGCGCCGATGCTCTCCCAATGATCGGGCTTTTCATCAGCTCCCCAGTCTGAAAACAGCCGGAGATACATCCGTTTTATATCGAGAAAGCCGAGCCGTCTGACGGCCTGCTTAATCGGTTTAAAGGCTTTCCCGACAATAATGGCTGCAAGCAGGCGCTGTTCGCGCTGATGGTCGTCAAATGCAGGTTCATCATCTGCCGCCTGCTTCTTGAGTGTTTGATAAACCTCAGCATAGTCTTCCTTATCAAGCAGCTCGCTCTCCTGCAAGACCCATTCCTTCTTACGCTCCTTTTTTTCGAGAGCGCTGATTTCCGCGAGAAGCCATTCCGCCGTCAGCTCCGCTCTGTTCGGAATCGGCAGCTGCTGATCAAGCGAATAAAAATAGGCTTCAATCCGCTCTTTTGAAATCAGGATGTCTCCCCGAAAGCTGATCTGTTTACATATCAGGCCGGAGACCGAAAGCGACCCGGCATAGCGGTCAATCAGGGCCTGGAAAGCTGGTGACGCTTTGTAAGCAATGGCTGCGAGCCTTACGGAAAGTGCGTCCTGATTTTGTTCAGTCAGGCAATATTCAAGCTGCTCGTACGGGCTTTCACAATCAAACTTTCGTCCGAGACGGCGGATGATATATTCCTGAAAGGTGGCCTGCTCCATATTCTCTTCTCCCAGTTCCGGCAATACGGCGGAAACATAACTGTTAAACAAAATGTTCGGGGAAAACAATACAATCTGACGGGCATCAAGCACCCCGCGCCCGCGGTACAGCAAGTAAGCGGCCCGCTGAAGCGCCGCGGATGTTTTCCCGCTCCCGGCGGCTCCCTGAACGATGAGATATTTGCTTTTTTCATCCCGGATGATTTCGTTCTGTTCTTTTTGGATGGTTGACACGATGTTTTTCATATGCTGTCCGGAATGGCCGCTCAGCACCTCTTGCAGCATTTCGTCACCAATCGTCATATCCGTGTTAAACATCGCTTTAAGCGTCCCGTTTTTAATGATGAACTGCCGCTTCAGTGTGATGTCTCCCTCTATCGTTTCTTCCGGAACTTCATAGCGTGCTTTTCCCGGAGAATATTGATAGTAAAGAGATGAGATGGGCGCGCGCCAATCATAAATGAGAAATTGCTCGTTGTTTTCATCCATCAAAGAAGTCAGCCCGATATAAATCCGCTCGGAAGAGGACTCCCCTTCTTCCGTAAAATCGACACGGCCGAAGTAAGGAGAGGTTTTCAGCTTTTGGATTTTTTGAAGCTGCCGGTATTGAAGCCGATGCGTCCGTTCACGTTCTGAAAGCATTTCCGCCTGCTGTTTAATGCTTGAAAATGTCTCAGCCGCTTCATGGGCGTCATCCATATTCACGGTGACATCATCCCAAAACGTTTTTCTCAGGCCGACAATATCCTGCTTCAATCCGCCCGATGAGGCTTCAAGATGAGTTTGTTTCTGTTCCAGTTCCTTCATGACAAAATTGATTCTTTCCTGCTCTTCTTTCCACTCTTTATCACGTTTTGCCATCAGCGGCACCTCCGAGATCAAGCTGACAAATCCGGCTTTCCTCATACAAACATATATGCAACATATTATTCAGCATTATGGTCAAATACCCTTTTTCTTATCATATCGGGCGTCTTTTTTTATCAGAAGCGAGTTATGCAGAAAAACCGATTTCTTTTATGAAATCGGTTTTTTACTGATCTATATGATAGGAACGATTCGGCAGGCGCCACCTGAACACATAACTGCAGATGCGGCATGCCACAAGCACAAGAAACAGCACATACAAACCGGCGGCATCCCCGGCCCAGCCGAGGCCCACGATTAACCCTCCGAGCGCGGCCCAGACTGCATAAATTTCCGCCTTGAGCACAAGCGGCTTTCTGCCCGCGAGCAGATCCCGTATGATGCCGCCCCCGCTGCCGGTCAGGACCGCTGCCGCAATCACCGCACTGAGCGGATGGCCCATTTTCACGGCATATAAAGCGCCTTGGATGGCAAACGCCGATAGCCCGATGGCATCGGATAGGTTGCCCCATTTACTCCAATGTCTTAACAGCAGCTTCGGAAACAAAAAGACAATCGTAACTGATGCGAGAGCGATTTGAAAAAACGCGCCTTGCTCCCACAAGGCGGAGACCGGAACACCGATCAGCAGATTTCGGATGGCTCCTCCGCCGAACGCCGTTACAATCCCCAAGATATACACGCCTAAAATATCATACTCCTCTTCCATCGCAACAATCGCTCCGCTGACCGCAAACGCAATGATGCCGATTACACTAAGCAGCTCCCAGGCCATTCCATATGCTCCTTTTTATTTGTTAAATTTTCTGACGACCATTAGATTTTATAATCGCTTTCTCTTAAAATCAACCTTATTTTTGAAAGATTCTGATTCCTAATCCAGGACAACCTCACCCGCAACCGCTGAGAGCGAGAATATTTTCCTATTTTATACTTTAATGGAAGGTTTATCGGAAGTTTCATTGAATACTTTCTCTAACAAAAAGGGGGTTATGAGATGAAAATCAGTTCACTTGTTTTTCCTGTTTTATTGGCCGCCGGATTAATTCCCGGCCTGCCGTCAGCCGAAAGCCATACGCATTCGCACACTCATGCGGAGCCGGCGAAAACGGTATATACGGACCCGCTTCCGAAAGCCGATCATTTTAAAGATCTGAAGGGCCCGGTCCAAGTTGAACAGACGGTTGACACAAAAATTCTGGATGAGAACGGCAAGCAGGTCGGCACGAAACGATTCAATGCCAATGTCAGTCAGGATAAAGCCTCAACTAAAGCCAGCACGGGCTCCCAGAAGGTCAGAGTGCTGGCGGTGGCGGACGCTGAATACCGCGCCAAATACAGCGACTGGCAAACGCGAATCGTCCAGATCGTGGAGCAGGCGGATGTCGCTTTTAACCGTGATCACAACATTGATTTCGTCGTACAGGCCGTTCAGGCTTGGAATTCCTCCGGCTCAAACAGTTCTCAGATTTTATCGAATCTCCAAAGCAGCTTCAGAAATCAAAATTATCATTTTGTCGTCGGTTTTACCGCAAAATCGAGTTTTGACGCCGGCGGTATCGCGTATGTATATAACGGCAAACCGAGCGGCCCGGCTTTCAGCGTGAACCTTGATCAAGGAACGGCCAACACGGCGAAAGCGGCACAGCACGAGTTTTCCCATAACTTCGGACTTCAGCATGACGCCCAAGGCAGCGGCATCCGCTGCGTCATGAATTATGATTATGCCTATTCCGTGGATATTTGGGACAGCTCCCATAACAGACAGATTGCGACAAACAAAGCTTGGTACAAATAATAGAAAAAGAGCCGCTCCCCATGGAGCAGGCTCTTTATTTTGCCGTGCGTTCCGTTTTGACAAAACACATGCAGATAATAATGAGAATAAATGCCGTCAATGCCAAGAAAGGAATGGTAATGAAACCGAACCAGTTAATATATTCAGATGAGCAAGGCACGCCGTACACACACGGCTTGATGCCGCTGAAACCGGGCACCTTCTGCTCAAGGTAATGCATGGTCGATATAAATGCGCCGATGACGGCCATCGGCAGCACATATTTTTTCACGCGCGTGTCACCCTGGAAGGTGGCGATTCCTAAAATCAGGACAAGCGGATACATGAGAATTCTTTGATACCAGCACAGCTCGCACGGTATGAATTTTCTGATCTCGCTGAAATAAAGGCTGCCGAGCATGGCAGCAAGAGCTATCACCCAAGAAGCATATAAAAATACGATTCTATTTTTCATTTTTCAGCTCTTTCTTAATCGTTTTTGAAATCTCCTCATAATCAGAGAATTCTTTAATCACTTTGTCATTTACGTAAATCGTCGGTGTCGCCGTAATGTTTAATTTATCATTCAGGTCAGTGTCAGCTTTCAGCTCTTTTGCAAAAGTCTCTTTATCAAGGTTTTCCTTCAGCTTGTCAGGATCAACCTTTTTCGCGGTGCTTTTGACCGTTTTTTCAAGCAATGCAGGCGTGACCCATTCCTGTTCGCTTGACGGCTGCTCTTCAAACAGCTTTTCATGGAAAGCCCAGAATGATGCCGGGTCTTCCTTCCACACCTCTTCTGAAGCAAGTGCCGCCAGACGCGAGCCGCTTCCGTGGTACATGACGTTCACAAATGAAAATTTCACGTCGCCTTTATCGATAAAATCTTTTTTGATTTTCGGAATGATATCGCTGTTAAATACTTTGCATGACGGACATTTGTAATCTCCGAATTCAACTACCGTAACAGGCGCGCTGTCTTTGCCGAGCACGGGCTGTCCTTTAATGGAAGGCTGTTCGGCGACTGTTTCGCCCGCTTTTTCCGTTTGGTTGTTAATAATTACGATGGCCGCAAATAAAACGACAACGATTAACGTCAGAATCACCGCAAATTTCGCAGACGATTGTTTCTTTTTCACTCAGACACCTCATTGTTTTTAAAATAAAAAAGAAGCGGATGCCGGATGGCCCGCTTCTCTATTTTACCAAGACAACCTTGTTTAAGAAAACCCTGAAAAATGAATTATCTTTGACAATTATTCCGCTTTCACTCTCATGACGCGCATCGCGTTGGCAACGGCGATCAGCGTGACGCCTACATCTGAAAAGACCGCTTCCCACATGGTGGCGAATCCGAATGCGCCAAGCAGGAGAAAAATGATTTTTACACCTAAAGCAAATCCGATGTTCTGCCAGACGATCCGGCGTGTGCGGCGTGCAATCCGGATGGCTTCGGCTGCTTTTGACGGCTGGTCTGTCATCAGGACGACATCGGCCGCTTCGACGGCGGCATCAGAACCGAGAGCCCCCATGGCAGCTCCGATGTCAGCTCTGGCAAGCACAGGCGTATCATTAATCCCGTCGCCGACAAACATCAGTTTTTCATTCGGTGAAAGCGCCGCTTCAAGTTCTTCGACGCGGTCTACCTTGTCACCCGGCAAAAGCTCTGTGTACACGTCATCAATACCGAGCTCTCGGCCGACAGCTTCTCCGGTCTGCTTTGAATCACCCGTCAGCATCACTGTCCGCTTCACGCCGAGCGCTTTTAAATTGGCAATGGCCTGTTTGGCGTCCTCTTTGATTTCATCTGCGATCACGATCGCCCCCGCATACTGCTGATCAACGGCGACATAAACGACGGTTCCGTTATTTTCAGCTGTGCCGGAAGCGATTTGTTCTTTTGCCATCAGTTTTTGATTTCCGGCCAAAATCGTTGATCCGCCGGTTTTCACCCGAATGCCGTGTCCGGGTATTTCTTCATATTCTTCAATCTCCTCAGCCGCTAACGGTTGATTGTAAGCTTCACGGATGGAAGAAGCAATCGGATGATTGGAATGGACTTCTGCAAGCGCGGCTGCATGAAGCAGGCTGTCATTCGTAAATCCTGCCGCCGGTTTGATATCAGTCACGGCGAAATTGCCTTTCGTTAAGGTTCCCGTTTTATCAAACACGGCGTATGCCACCTGATTGAGCGCTTCTAAATAGTTGCTGCCTTTCACGAGCACCCCTGCTTTAGACGCAGCCCCGATACCGCCGAAAAACCCGAGCGGAATGGAGACGACGAGTGCGCACGGACAAGAAATCACAAGGAAAATCAGCGCGCGGTACACCCAGTCGGATAGCGCGGCTGAAGGCACGAGAAGCGGCGGTAAAAAGGCGAGAAGCACCGCAACAATGACAACGGCCGGTGTATAGTACTTGGCAAACTTCGTAATAAAGTTTTCCGTTTTCGCTTTGCGTCCGGCCGCATTTTCGACCAGATTCAATATTTTTGACACGGCAGAGTCTTCATACCCTTTAGAGGTTTCAATATGAAGCACGCCGTTCTGATTCATAAATCCGGCCATCACCTCTTGCCCCGGCTCCGCTTTTCTCGGCACGGATTCGCCCGTTAAAGCGGATGTATCCACCATCGAGGAACCGCTCAGCACCTTTCCGTCCAGCGGAATCCGTTCTCCGGGATTCACGACGATGACCTGTCCGACTTTGACGTCCTGCGGGGGAACGGCAGCCATGCCGTTTTCCGTTTTCACATTGGCGTACTCAGGACGGATGTCCAATAACGCGCTGATCGATTTTCTGGATCGGCTGACGGCCGCTCCCTGAAACAATTCACCGATCTGGTAGAACAGCATGACCGCGACGCCTTCCGGATATTGATGAATGATAAATGCGCCGATTGTGGCAAGCGCCATCAGAAAATGCTCATCAAATACCTGGCCGCGGACAATATTTTTTCCCGCTCTGGCTACGATATCGCCGCCGATGATCAAATATGAAGCAAAAAAGAGCAGAAACTCAAGGACGGCGCCCGTGTGCGCGAAGTAAGCGATGACGGCCAAAACGGCGCCCGCCGCCAATCTCACTAACATCAGCTGCAGCTTTTTGCGGTATTCATCCTCACCGGGTTTGTCTTCGTGCTTCGAACGAACGGTCACATGAGGATCAATGGACTTTACTTTTTTCGCGACTTCGTCTTTCATCCATTGCTCGTTTTTCCCGCCGGCTGAGACCGTGATGGTGCTTGCCGCAAAATTGACAGCACAGCCGTCTATGCCGTCAATGGCTTTTACGCCGTTTTCTATTTTTTTTGCACAGTTGCTGCAATCAAGTCCGTCTAATACAAATTCACCTTTGGCTGCTTTCATTTTCGACTCACCCTACTTTCCGTAATAGGATTCCCATAACATCAATACAGCTAAACGAATTTATATATATGAACATATACTCATATATGTGTTTTCTCTATTATATGCAGGCTTTGAATAAAGTGTCAATAAAAAAGACAAAACCGGCATCAGCCGATTTTGTCTTTTTTCACCTTCTGTAAACGCAAGGCATTAAGCACGACCGATACCGAGCTGAATGCCATGGCGGCGCCTGCCACCCACGGAGCCAGAAAGCCGGCTGCCGCAATCGGAATGCCGATGCTGTTGTAGCCCAATGCCCATCCTAAATTCTGCTTGATGTTTCTCATGGTCAGCCTGCTCATGCCGATGGCGTCGGCAATGCCGTTCAGGTCTCCGCGGATCAGCGTAATGTCCGCTGCTTCCATTGCGATATCGGTGCCGGTGCCGATGGCCATCCCGATATCGGCCACAGCCAGCGCCGGAGCATCATTGATGCCGTCACCGACCATCGCCACGCGCCGGCCTTCTTTTTGCAGCCGGGAAATTTCCGCCGCCTTTTGTTCGGGAAGCACTTCGGCGATCACGCTGCCGATGCCCGCGGCTTTTGCAATGGCTTCCGCGGTCTTTTTGTTGTCACCGGTCATCATGATGACGTCAAGCCCCATATCATTCAGGCGTTTCACCGCGGCCGGAGATGTTTCTTTGATGGTATCGGCGACTGCGATAAGCCCCGCCGCTTTGCCGTCTGCCGCAATAAGCATCACCGTTTTTCCTTCCGCCTCCAAGCGGGCCATGTGCGGAAGCAGCGCCTCATGTTCAATGTGTTCTGATTCCATCAGCCGTCTTGATCCGGCTAGAATCGTTCTGCCGTCGGCCTCTGCATAGATTCCGGAACCGATCCGGGCTTGAAACCGGGTGAGTTTCGGGATGGAAATCCCCCGTTTTTCGGCTCCTGACACGATGGCTTCTCCGAGCGGGTGCTCTGATCCCGTTTCGGCGGCAGCCGCCAGCCGCAGGAGTTCCTCTTCGTTCATTCCATCTGCCGGTACGGCGTCTGTCAGCACCGGTCTGCCGTTTGTCACCGTTCCTGTTTTATCCAGTACGATGGTCGTCAGACGCTGGGTCTTTTCTAGATGCTCACCGCCTTTAAAGAGAATGCCGAATTCAGCTGCGCGGCCGGAGCCCGCCATAATGCTCGTCGGAGTGGCGAGGCCCAGTGCGCACGGACAGGCAATGACAAGCACGGCGATGAATTTGCCGATCGCTTCAGAAAACTGTCCCGGCGCCGCCCATACATACCAAATGAGAAAAGTCAGCACGGCCAGCCCCAGCACAATCGGGACGAAAATGCCTGAAATGTGATCCGCGAGCCGCTGAATGGGGGCTTTTGATCCTTGGGCTTCTTCCACGATTTTAATAATGTGTGCAAGCGCGGTATCTTTCCCGACATTCACCGCTTTGATTTTGAGAAAGCCGTTTGCATTGATCGTCGCCCCGGTGGCGGTGCTTCCGGGAGACTTATCGACAGGCATGCTCTCTCCCGTAATCATCGATTCATCAATCGCGGAATGGCCTTCAATCACTTCGCCATCGACAGGAACGCGTTCTCCAGGTTTCACGTATACGATATCCCCCGTCCGGACCTCGTCAATCGGAATTACCTGTACTTTGCCGTCCCGCTCAACCGCCGCCGTCTTCGCCTGAAGCTTCATTAGCTTTTTAATCGCTTCTGATGAGCGGCCTTTTGCTTTCATCTCTAAAAGCTTTCCAAGCAATATCAAAGTCAGCAAAATGGCGCTCGTTTCATAATAAAGCCCCTCAGCATGTCCGTCTCGCCCGAGAGACGCAATCGTCATGTACAGGCTGTATGCGTAAGCGGCCGTCGTTCCGAGCGCAACGAGAACATCCATATTGGCGCTTTTGTTTCTCAGCGCCTTGTACGCTCCCGTATAAAAAGGCCAGCCGATGACGAGCTGCACCGGGGTGGCAAGCGCGAATTGCAGCCACGGATTCATCAGGATATCCGGCATCCAGATAAAAGAAGTAAAAGAAAAATGGCTGACCATCGACCATAAAAGCGGAAAGGAGAGAACGGCAGAAAATATCAGCCTGATCAGCTGCTTTCGCTGCTCTTTCTCCTTTTGGGATAATCCGCCGTCTCCATCAACCGCTTTCTTCCCGTCTAATCGGTAGCCGAGTTTTGCCACGATCTCTTTCAGCTCTTTCGGTGTCACCTCTTTCGGATTGTATTCAACGGTGACTGTTTCCAGGGCGAAATTCACCGGTGCGCTCACAACGCCCTCTGTTTTGTTCAGGCGCTTTTCAATCCGGTTGGCGCAAGCGGCACACGTCATGCCTTCAATCTGAAAATCGGCTTTTTCCGTCACGACGTGATAGCCGAGTTTTTCAATTTTATCCTTTATGGCGCCAGCTTCGATTTTGTCAGGCTGATAAGAAATATTTGAGGTCTCAAGCGCAAGATTGACGGAAGCGTCATTGACGCCGTCCATCCGTTTCAGCCCTTTTTCAATTCTTGAAGCGCAGGCGGCGCATGTCATGCCTCCCACCTGAATGGTCATTTCTTTCGGTTCACTCAATGTCCTCATCTCTCTTCATAAACCCCATGGGGGTATAATTATGATAAAAGAAAACCGCGCCCGTTCCCGAAGCGCGATAAATCCTATACGACGTCATACCCTTGATCTTCAATCGCGTCTTTTATATCTGATACGGAGACTTTGTTTTCATCAAACGTCACATCCACCTGTCCGGCTTCCAATTTCACCTGAACCGCCGTCACTCCGTTCAGTTCTCCCACTCCGGTCTCTACTGCTTTTACGCAGTGCTGACAGGACATGCCTTCGACTTGCAGTGTTTTTTGTTCCATGATGATTCCCTCCACGTCTTGTTTTTTCTTTTTTATGTTACCATACCCCTGTAGGGTATTTCAAAACATTTTATTTTACGATTTCGCGATTTTTTTCACAACATCAAGCAGCTCGGCAATCGCCTGCTCCCCGTTTCCGCTCTCAATGGCGCCGGCTACGCAGTGATGGGCGTGATCTTCCAGCAGATGAAACGCGACTTTCTGCATGGCCGCCTGCACGGCTGAAATCTGCACGAGAATATCCACGCAGTATCGTTCGTTTTCCACCATATTCTGAATGCCCCTGACTTGGCCTTCAATCCGTTTCAGCCGGTTCAGAATCTGGTCTTTTTCTTTGGCGCTTTTATGATTTAACGATTGATGCTCGGTATGTTTGTCCATTTTCCACCTCGGTTTTGTTCTTCGTTACCTTCATTATACAGACTTGAAAATCCGGTGTAAAAAATTTTCAACACACAAGTTTTACCAGTACACCCGCGGGGTATATATTGTTATCACATATCATGAGGGGGAAGTTCATTGAAAACGATACAGGTTGGCATATTGGGATATGGTTTGTCCGGGAAAGTCTTTCATGCGCCGCTTTTGGACGTCCTTGATGATTATCAGATCAAAAAAGTCATGACCTCCAGAACGGAGGAGGTCAAACGTGATCTGCCGGGGGCTGAAGCCGTGCGCGCGATTGAAGACATTACCGGCGATCCTGACATTGATCTCGTCATCGTTACGACACCGAGCGGAATGCATTATGAATCAGCGATGAAATGTCTCCTGGCGGGAAAACACACCGTCGTGGAAAAACCGATGACGGCGACTTCAGCAGAAGCGGAGGAGCTGAGAAGAACGGCTGAAAATAAAGGCGTCTTACTGAGCGTGTACCACAACCGGCGGTGGGACAATGACTTTTTAACGATACAAAAGCTGATTCGGGACGGGGCGCTTCAAGACATTCATACATATCAAGTCAACTACGATCTGTACAATCCGGTTGTCCAAGAAAGATGGCGCGAAAAAAGCGGACCCGCCACGGGAACGCTGTATGATCTCGGTTCACATATTATTGACCAGACACTCCTGCTTTTCGGAATGCCGGAATCCGTCACGGCACATGTGATGAAACAGCGGGACAACAGTGAAACCGTCGATTATTTTCTGGCCGCGCTCCATTACGGCAAACTTCAGGTCATTCTTCAATCCGGCTCCATGAATGCGGCAAACGGCCCGCGCTATCAGATTCACGGACGGAATGCAAGCTTTATCAAATACGGAAAGGACGGACAGGAAGAGGCGCTTTCAGCCGGCCAAAAGCCGATTGACGACAGCTGGGGCGCCGATGACCCTGACAACTTCGGAGAGCTGACAATCGCAGCGGATGAAAAAAGGCATACAGAAACAATCCCCTCTGAGAACGGCTCTTACCTTACGTACTACAAACTGCTGGCGGACAGCATCTTAAACGGAAAACAGCTTCCCGTTACGGCAAAAGAAGGCATCGATGTCATCCGTGTCATTGAAGCGGCGATGAAAAGCAGCGAGCAAAAACGGACGATTGCCCTTTAATATAAAAAAACCTCCCTGCCGACGGCGGGGAGGTTTTTTTAAGATCAGAATGATTTTCCGGCTTCTTTCGCGCGGGCAATCGCATCTTCTTTAATTTGCTGTGCTTTATTCGGTTCAGCATTATGGCCTTCAACGATTAAACCGTCAAAAGAAGGAACGCCGAAGAAGTTCATCATGATGCCGATGTAACGGTGGCCCATTTCCATCTCAGCCGCCGGGCCTTCAGAGTAATAGCCTCCGCGCGCCTGAATGTGGAGCGCTTTTTTGTCAGTCAACAGGCCGATCGGGCCTTGCTCTGTATATTTGAATGATTTTCCGGCTACAGCCACAGAATCAAGGTACGCTTTCATAACAGGCGGGAATGAGAAGTTCCAAAGCGGTGTGACGAATACGTATTTGTCAGCTGACGCGAATTGATCGCTCAGCTCGTTCAGACGGCCGACTTTCGCTTTTTCGTTTTCAGAAAGCTCTTCAAATCCTGTGCCGGATTGAAGTTTTCCCCAGCCGCTGAATACATCCGCGTCGATATGAGGAATGTTCTCTTTGTAAAGGTCGATATGTACAACCTCATCATTCGGGTTTGATTCTTTATAAGAATCGATAAACGCTTTTCCTGTCGCCATGCTGTAAGATGTCTTTTCATCATGAG
Source organism: Bacillus sp. jun7 (assembly GCF_051034795.1). Lineage (NCBI taxonomy): Bacteria > Bacillati > Bacillota > Bacilli > Caryophanales > Bacillaceae > Bacillus > Bacillus sp. jun7. The sequence goes on along the minus strand of NZ_CP093219.1, from coordinate 3,107,185 downwards.
GATGAGCAGTGATATAAAGTACTTTTGCCATTGTAAACAGCCCTTTCGTTTTCAAATTACACACACATTTATTATGAAATATGAATGTTTTTTTATACTGATCAGTTCTGTAATAATTATAGTTACAAAAAATTCTTTTCGCAACAATAATATCTCGAAATCAGTATATTTTTTAAAAAAGGCTGTAATGACGGGAATGGCAAGCAGCAGAAAAAGCAGAAACATTTAGTTTCTGCTCAAAATCGGATTTGGTTTGCAGACCGGAATATCCAACCCGAGATTCCCCCGCAGTGTATCCGCCGGATAGCTTTTTCGGTACAGCCCCTTTTCCTGAAGGATCGGTATGACTTGATCTACAAAGGCTTCAAGCATGCCCGGGATGTCAGAGTGAATGATAAACCCGTCCGCCGCTTCCCGCTGAAACCATGTTTCAATTAATGATGCCACACGTTCCGGTGTCCCGATAAAGTTGGTTCGCGGAAACGCGGCTTCGCGCGCCACTTGACGCAGCGTAAGATTCCTGGCTTTCGCCTCTCTTTTGATACGGTCTGTCGTGCTTTGAAACGCGTTTTTCCCGACGTCGCCCAAATCAGGAAACGGCTCATCCAGCGGAAAACGGCTCAGATCATAATCGTCAAAAAATCTGGCCACATATTTAACGGCGTTCTCTATCGGTATCAGCTCGGCGAATTCCTGATATTTCGCTTCCGCTTCTTCTTGTGAACCGGCTATAATCGGACTGATTCCCGGAAAGATCCGCAGCTTGGAAGCATCCCGGCCGTAATCCGCCGCCCGCTTCTTCACATCATCATAAAAAGCTTTCGTTTCCTCAAGTGAATTGGAGTGCGTAAAGACTGCATCTGCATTCCTCGCGGCAAACGACCGGCCGGTTTCTGAAGACCCCGCTTGGAAAACGACCGGCTCTCCCTGTTTGGACCGGCCGATATTCAGCGGGCCCTCCACTTGAAAATACTCGCCTTTGTGATACAGGCGATGCAGTTTGTCAGGGTCAAAAAACTGCCCGGTTTCTTTGTTGCGGACGAAGGCATCTTCTTCCCAGGAATTCCACAGACCGCGCACCACGTCCACATGTTCCTGGGCGATGTCGTAGCGCCGGCTGTGGTCGGGAAGGCTTTCTTTGCTGTGATTGCGCGCGGCTCCCGCCTGCGGAGAGGTGACGAGATTCCAGCCCGCCCTGCCGCCGCTGATATGGTCAAGAGACATCAGCTGTCTTGCGATGGTAAACGGCTCAGTGAACGAGGTGGAAAATGTGCCGATTAAACCAAGATGGGTTGTAGAGGCGGCAAGCGCCGATAAAATAGTGATCGGCTCAAACCGATTTAAGAAATGCGGGATGGACTTTTCAGAAATGAACAAGCCGTCCGCAATAAAAGCAAAGCTGAACAGCCCTCTTTCAGCGGTCTGCGCTTTTTGCCTGTAAAACGCCGCATTCGTGCTTGCTGTCGGATCGGCGTCGGGATGACGCCAGCCGTCCGTTGTGCCGCCGACACCGTGAATCATGGCTCCGAATTGAATTAGATCCGTCCGGCTCATTTTCTCTCCCCCTTTTCCCCCTCGTAATCGGCAAGCGCCCGTTCTACATGCTCAATGCCGACTTGAGTAACGGCCTGATACACACGGCTGTCACCGCTGCCGATTTCAACGACGGGAACATGACGGATGCCGTACTTCGTCTGCAGCACGTCACGCAATTCGTCCCGCTCTGTCACATCAATTGTTTCGTATGCCACGGCTTTTTCCCGCAAATATCCTTTCACTTCATCACAATAGGAGCAGCCCTGTTTGCTCCAGACCACTACGTTTACTTCATGACTCATGTTCATCCCTCCTATAATTGTGGGGCCGGCTGCACCGCTTCGCTTAACAGCCGGTAAGACAATCGTTTTTCCTCAGCGTTTTTGATAGGCGACAAAATCACAAAATCGGTAATGCTGTATTGAACGGATAATCGTCGCAGCTCGGCGGCGGTCTCTTCTTTTGTCCCGGCAATCACACCCGTCTTTTGTGTGATCAGCTTATATGGCTGCGTGACTTGTTCAAGAAACGCTTCAGCTTGTTCCCGGGAACCGACATTCACCTTTTTGCCGTCTTCGAGAATGATTTTGACCGACTCACGCGATACGACGTGTTTTTCCGCTTCTGCTTTTGTATGTGCGGTAAATACCATCGGCGCAAGGTGAAATTCCGCCTTCGATCCTTTCGGCAGATGCTCGTCAAAGGCGTGGCGCGCTTTTTCTAACGCAGCCTCTTCACCGTTTATGAAATAGGCGAAAACGAAGGAAATGCCGAGTTTGGCCGCGGATATCGCGCTTTCCGCGCTGCCGCCGAGTAAAAAGATGTCAGGCGCATACTCAGTATGCGGCGTCGGCCGCAATGACGCGTAGCGGTGCGAGTCCGAAAAATCATTTCGGATGAAATGAGTCAGCTCCTCAAGCTTTTCTTCAAACAAACGGGCGGGCTGGATAAGCTCCCGCTGCAGCGCATCGGTTGACAGCTGAAATCCGCCGGGCGCTTTGCCGACACCGAGCGCCACACGGCCGGGAGCAAGGGCGGACAGAACCCGGAACTGCTCCGCCACTTTATAAGGACTGTAATGCTGCAGCATCACCCCGCCGGATGCGAGACGGATTTTTTTCGTGCTTGCGGCAAGATACCCCAGAACAATTTCCGGCGCTGATCCCGCTATCTCTTCATTGTTATGATGCTCCGCCGCCCAGAAACGGTCATATCCGTATTGTTCGGCCTCCTGAGCCAATCTCACCGTTTGCCGTAAGGCTTCTTCTGCGGTTTGGTTTTCCGAGGTGACACTTTGGTCTAAAATGCTTAAACGAATCATACGACAGGCTCCTTTATGCGCTCTTTTATGTCATAACCGTAATCAGGCAGCACGCGGCGGAGGAACTTCTTCGTTCTTTCTTTTTTCGTCTTGTGAAAAACTTCCTCAGGCGTTCCTTGTTCCACGATTGCTCCTTCATCCATAAACACAATTTGGTCGGACACTCTTCTGGCGAATTCCATCTCATGTGTGACAATGATCATGGTGGCGCCGGTCCGCACAATGTTAAGCATCACCTCAAGCACCTCGGCGACAAGCTCCGGATCAAGGGCTGCGGTCGGTTCATCAAACAGCATCACATCAGGATGAATGGCAAGCGCCCGGGCAATCCCGACCCGCTGCTTTTGTCCTCCCGACAGTTGATTCGGATAGGCATGCAATTTATCCTGAAGCCCCACCTTGGCCAGTTCCCGCTCGGCAATGGCGTACGCATCTGATTTTTTCATTTTCCTTGCGACCGTCAGGCCTTCCATGACATTTTGAATTGCCGTTTTATGCGAAAACAAATGATATTGCTGAAAAACCATCGCCGTCTGTTTCCTCAGTCTGAGAATGTCTTTTTTGGCAGGCTTTTTGCAGTTAATGACTTCACCGTGCAGCGAAATGGCGCCCTCATCCGGCCGCTCAAGTAAATTAAGGCAGCGCAGAAAAGTGGTTTTCCCGGAACCGCTCGGGCCGATGATGGTCACGACTTCTCCTTTCCGGACACTTAAATTGATCCCCTTTAACACGTGATGACTGCCAAAATGTTTCTGAATGTTTCGGATTTCGATCATAATGCGCCTCCTTGATATCTGGCCGCTCTTTTTTCCGCCAGACTGTTTACTGCTTCGAGAATCAGCGTTAATCCCCAATAAATCACGGCCGCCCCGATAAATGCTTCCAGAAACGCATAGTTATCGGATGCCGCAATCGTCGCCGTTCCTGTAATTTCAGGCACTGCAACAATTGCCGCGATGGAAGTGGTATGCAAAAAGCCGATGCCTATATTGGTGAAGTTCGGCAGCGATATCATGAACGCCTGCGGCAGAATTACGCGCCGAATCATCTGGCCCCGCGTCAGACCGATTGAATATGCCGCCTCCGCCTGCCCCGTATCGACGGCCATGATCCCGGATCGGAGAATTTCCGTCATATAAGCGCCTGCCGTTAATGACAGTGCCATGATGACAAACACGGCGACCGGAATCTGATTGGCCGACCAGCCGAGATGAAACGCGCGGCTGAATTGTTCGGCAATCAGCGGAACCCCTAAATAAATCAGCATGATATGGAGAATCGCCGGGGTGCTGCGGAAAAAAGACACGTAAAACGCTGAGCAGGCCAGCAGCCATTTGATGCGGAATATACGCACCGTGATATTGCCGAGAGCTATGAAAAATCCGGCAATAATCGGAATGACCGTCATCGCCAATGTAAGCGGAACGGTTTTCAACATTTGTTTTATCGCAGTGCCGATAAATGGAATGTCCAGCTCCACTGTTCTCCCTCCTTTTCAGCCGTGCGCACTCATGTCAAAAACCGTCACAAGGCGCGTCTCATCTTTCTTGATTCGTTTTTCGGCCCATCTGAAGACACATTCAAATAAAAGGGCGGCCGCGTAATACAGAACAGAAAGCGAGATATACACTTCAAGAGAATGATTGCTCGATGTAATCAAGGTCTGTCCTCTGCCCGACATATCCATCACCCCGATCGAAAAAGCGAGTGATGTATCTTTTAAGAAACCGATCACCATATTCCCGATGTTGGGAAAGGCCTGCACGAGCGCCTGCGGCAGAATGATGCGCCGGAATGTCTGCCCCCCGTTCAGCCCGATGCTGAACGCCGCCTCCGCCTGCCCGCGGTCGACGCTGTTCACACCTCCCCTGATGATTTCGGCCGCTCTTGCCGCGCTGCTCAGCGCGTACGTGGCGATGGCCGAATACAAAGGGTCCATTTTAGAGGTATCAATTCCGGCGAGCGCCGTGAGCGCCGGAATGCCGTAAAATACAATGAACAGCTGCACCATGATGGGCGTTCCTCTGAAAAAAGAGATATACAGCTTCGCATACTGATTCAAAACGGGAATGCGATAGATGCGGGGCAGCGCCAAAAGCAGCCCCAATAGAAAGCCGAACAGCAAAGACACCGCCAATATATACAGCGTGACGGGCAAATACCCGAGCAATGTCGGCACAAAGGACGCGATCATACTGATATCAAACGCTTTTTCCATTGCCGGTCCCTCTCTTTTTCACTTAATATTGCTCCTTTGAATAATCCGCGCCGAGCCACTTTTCACTCAGCTTTTTAAGCGTGCCGTCATCAATGATTTCCTTGAGCGCTTTATCAATGTCATCGCTCAGCGTTTGTTCATTTTTGTTAAACATAAAGAACACTTTGGCATTTGACAGCACTCCGCCGACCGTTTTTTCTTTGATTGCGCTTGTTTTGTTTTGAAAATCGACAGCAAACGGCGTGGAAATCGTTGCATCAGCGCGGCCGGATTTCAGCTGGTTGGCCGCATCGTTTGAACCTTGACCCGCATAGGCGATTTCAAACGGACTGCCGTGTTTTTCATTCCATTTTTTCAGCACAAGCGCGCCGTTTGACGTCGGACTTGTAATGACCCGCTTTCCTTTCAAGTCATCAATGCCGTGAATGTCCCCGTTATCTTGGAGCACCGTGATTTTCAGCGGGAAGTTGTTATACGCGACTTGATTGAACAGAAATTTTTTCTCCCGTTCGGCGCTTTTCTCCATTTGATGAGCCACGATATCGACTTTATGCTGGCCGAGGCTGACAAGCAGGTTGGAGAAATCCATCGTTTTAAAGGTGAATCGATAGTCCGGCAGGCGTCTGTCAAGCTCTTTCACCAGCTCAACGTCATAGCCCGTCAATTTGCCTTTATCATCAATAAAGCAAATATTCGGAAATTGAGTTCCCGTGCCGACCGTAATGTTCTTCACGTTTTTCTGATTGCCTGATGCCGCCTCCCCGCCCGCGCCGCAGGCTGATAACGCCGCCGTTGCCGCAATTGTTAATGACATGACCGCCAGTCTTATTTTCATGTGATCGCCCCGTTTTCTGCTTCAATTATTTCGTGAAACTTGATTTTGAATAATCCGCGCCGAGCCATTTTTCACTCAGCCTTTTCAATGTGCCGTCCTTCTCAAGCTTTTGAATCGCCCGATCCGTATCGTCCGCCAGGGTTTGGCTGTTTTTATTGAACATAAAATACACCTCGGTATCGAGCAGCACATCACCGACCGTCTTTTGTTTGAACGCGTGCGTCTTATTTTGAAAATCGACGGCAAACGGCGTGGATACGGTGGCGTCAGCGCGTCCTGTCTCCATTTGGTTCGCTGTATCATTGCCGCCCTGCCCGGCGTATTTCAAGTGTATCGGGCTGCCGTGGGTTTTGTTGTATGCCGTCATATAATCCGCCGCATTTGACGTCGCGCCGACGATGACGGTTTTCCCTTTTAAATCCCGGAGCGCGTGTATCGCGTCATTATCCGCCTTCACCGTAATGTACATCGGCGAGTAGTTATACGGGATTTTGTGATACAAAAAGCGTTTCTCCCGTTCCTTGTTTTTCGCCATATTGTGCGCGATCACGTCAATTTTCCGGTTTCCGAGACTTGTAAGCAGATTCGAAAAATCCATCGTCTTAAAGACAAATTTGTATTGGGGCAGCTGTTCATCAATGGCTTTCATCACTTCAATGTCATAGCCGGTCAGCTCGCCTTTTTCATCCATAAAAGCAATGTTCGGAAAATCAGTTCCCGTGCCGACGATAACGGTCTGCACGCCGCTCCCCGCTTTCGTGCTTTCTCCTTGCCCGCACCCGGCCAGCACGCCGAGCAGCAGAAGCAGACAGCCGGCTCTGATCCGTTTTTTTATCATTGCGCCCAGCTCGGTGTGCCTAACAGCGACGCGTCAAACCGCTCCGGTATGAGCACCTTTCTCATCATGACTCCGATGTCTCCGTCTTTCTCCTGCTCAAAATACACTTCATATCCCCTCCGTCTGTACATATCTACAAGCCAGGGATGCTTGCGCGCCGAAGTGCCGAGCGTGATGGCCGGGGCCTTCAGCGTATCCCGCAGCACATGTTCCTCCACATAAGTCAAAAGTTTGCTGCCGATGCCCTGCCCCTTCAGCTCAGGAAGCGTCGCAAACCACCAGACAAACGGATATTTTGACGGAGGCGTGTCACTCTCCCACGGAAAACGGATCGTAATGGTTGAAAGAAGCCGTCCGTCCCGTTCGAGCACGACGGCTGAATGATTTTCAATATTTTCCATTACCATATCGATGTCGGCCCGCGCCGACGGCCAGTCAATCTCCAAATTGCGGATCGGCTGAAACGCGCTGTACAGCAGCTCTAAAAACTCCGGCGCATCCTTTTTCTCAGCCAATCGAAATATGTCTTCACTCATTCCGGTCACTCTCCCCGCAAAAATATATAATTCCAATTTGTTTACTAAGCTTTGATTGTTTATACTATAAAGCAAACTGATTTGTTTGACTAATCAAAAAAAGTAAAGGAAAGGTTCAAGAAAATTAATGAACAGCCGGGAGGGGATTTCGTTGGAATTACGCACCATTAAAACGTTTCATACCATCGTACAGTCAGGCAGCTTTTATAAGGCCGCCGAAATTCTGAACTACTCACAGCCGACGATTTCAATGCGGATTAAACAGCTGGAGCAGGATGTAGGCGCGCAACTGTTTGAACGTGGAAAGAAGCTGAAGCTGACAAGGGCGGGGCGGCTGTTTCATGAGCGGGCCGGGCAGCTTCTCGCGCAATACGAGGTGCTTGACCATACTCTGGCCGATATCAGACAGGGCCAGGCCGGCCTTATTCAGATCGGCATATCCGAACCGACGGCAAGCCTGATCTTCCCTGCCGTGCTGCGGGGTTTCTTAAATGATTATCCGGACATGTCGATCAATGTCAGCGTGGATGATGCCAATACATGCAGCCGCAAACTGCTGGAGGGCGCCATTGATTTTGCGGTATGCGGCGAGCCGGAGCTGATTCTGGAAAATTACTTTGATCCGTTTTTCCATGACTCGCTCAATGTCATCGTGTCCAACAGACATCCCCTTGCCGCCAAAGCAAGCGTTAATCTCGAAGATTTAGAAAATGAATGCCTGATTTTTACGCCCGCCAATTGCCCGATCCGGATTCAAATTGAACAGCACCTGCAGCGGGCCATCGGCAGCAGCTATCGAAAAATGGAGCTGACCAGCAGCATGGCTCACCAATACTATGTCAGGGAAAATATCGGCGTTTCAATCTTTACGGCGACGGCGCATTCAGAACCGATCGAGGGCACGAAGGTCATTCCGATCCATAACTTAACAATTTCACCGCCGGTCGGGCTGTTGACAAACCAAAAAGAAGAGCATTTTGACTGTGCCACAAAAGATTTAATCAGCAGGATCATCAGCCGGTTTCAGCGTGATCCGCATTAAAAAAACCCCCGCTTTACGGGGGTTTTTGTATGTTCATCTTATATAATGCTCCGCACCAAGCCGCCGTCGATCCGCAATGCAGATCCGTTAATGGCAGACGACAGCGGGCTGCTTAAAAAGGCGACAAAATGAGCGATCTCTTCCGGACGGATCAATCGCTGAATGATCGACGTCGGACGATTTTCCTTCATAAATCGTCTCTCCGCTTCAGCCACTGTCAGGTTTTCACCGGGATAAAGCGACTCCAGCATCGTTTCGACGCCCTCTGTTTTCGTGGAGCCCGGCATGACCGTATTCACCGTCACATTCGTCCCTTCCGTGAGCTCGGCCAGACTGCGTGACAGCGACAGCTGCGTCGTTTTCGTAGCGCTGTAATGAGCCATTTCCTGAGAAGGCATGACGGCCGCTTCACTCGCGATAAAAATCACCCGTCCTTCCTTCCGCTCAATCATCCGCTTTGCATACCGGCGTGTCAGCCGCACGCCGCTCATGATATTCACCTCGAAAAACCGGAGCCACTCTTCGTCAGGAATATCAAAGTATTCCGCAGGTTCAAAGATTCCTAAATTGTTGACGAGAATATCCACATCCGGATACTGCTGAAAAATCGCGCCGCATCCTTCCGCCGTGCCTAAATCAAATGCGGCCGGATAGAGACGGGCATCCGGCGTCTGTTTCTCTAGTTCCCGGATCGTTTCGTTTACCTTTTCTTCACGGCGGCCGTTAATGATCACGGCCGCACCTTCTGCAATCAGCGAAGCCGCAATCGCCTTCCCGATGCCTGACGTAGATCCCGTCACAAGCGCCGTCTTCCCTTTCAACTGCAAGTCCATCATCCATTCCTCCCTATCGTAAGTCTCTTCTTATATATGGACAGAAATCGAAAGCCTGAAACCTTCCGTCCCTATTATCGGGTAGAAAAATGGATGAGGGGAAGTACGCACTTTTTAGTGCCTGTCCGTTGTCCCGGCTGACGGCTGATCAATTTGAATGAAAAACTCACCATCTAAATCTGCCTGAGCCTTTTTTAATATCCTTAATACATCATCAGCATCCGAACCCAATTCCTTCTGACTGATCTCAAAATTCTTCCACACCAAAGTCAGCGGATATTCTATCCAGCCTGTCAGACAATCCCATAAGGCATTCAGATTTTCACCATAAAAGTCCGGGAAATCTAATTGATCTTTTAAGATTCGGTGTAATGCTTCTATATTTTTAAAATCGTTACCATCAATAACTACTTTTAACATCAATAAAGTCCTCCATTATTATTTTATTTTATGAAATGTTTTGTAATGATTTGTTGTTTTGTAAATCAAACCATCATTCGAATAAAGCAGCCTGTCACTTCCCCTATACCCTTTAGTATAATTGATATCTGCTTCATGCTATACTCTATTTTTTGCTGCAGGCAAACGGTTGCCCTCGTTCTCAAATATATCTCCACCAATACTTTTCCCTGGTGCTACCTCTGCTAAATTTCCCTTTTTATTTTTCCACCCCAATTTTTTCTGCTTCTGCTTTTGTAATGTAGTTATTCGGCAACTTACCATGTTTGGAAACATAATCAGCTACTTCACTGAAGCTATTCAGTACTTTATTAGCTTTAACACTATTCTCAACATATTTTGATGTTTTGTTAGCCTTTGATACGGTTCCCGCCAATTTTCCTGGAAGCTTGGTTAAATCTCCCCCTACTATACTTAATGCGGCTACTGTTCTATCAAAAGCGGATAGGTCATTTTGGGTAATCAGGTCTTTACCTGATATGGCTTCGCTCCCACCTTTAATATTCGATAAAATTGGAATGAGGTCAGCAGTAACAGAGAACATGCTTTTTGCATTTTTTAGGTTGCCTGCATCATAATGAGAGATATTGTCTATATTAACTTCTATTTTCTTTATATTTTTTTGAGAATTCTCCAATTCCTTTGTTTTTTTATTTAGTTTATTTAATTTCGTAGTCGTTAAACCATCTGAAGAATAATAATGATAATTATAATTCACTTTAGTCTTACCTACAGCATCCAAGTTTTTATCCAGCTTATCAAGTGAATTATTCACATGTTTCATATTTTTGGATACTTGCGAAACTCCAGAATTAATCTGATCAACTGATTTGGTCATTTGCCTTATATTAGATTCAATAGCTTTAAGATTAGCATTCGTCTCGTCTGTTGCTTTATTTAGACCGACCAGTGCATGATTCATTTGATCATAACCATGATTACACTGATCCATGGCTCCTTGCATATCATCTAAGTCCCTATTCATTTCATCTACTATTTTATTCATGTCATCAAGGTTTTTAACCCATCCGTCCATGGCTTTATTCATTTGGTTAACATTTTTTACTTCGCCATCAAGAATAACATTAATTTCATCCATAGCTTTATTACATTGATCTAATGCAGCAACTATTTCATCAATATCGTTACCAATTTCCTTCAAAGTCCGCACAAGAATTTTATAATCATCTACTGCTCTTTGTACTACAGGGATAACCTTAGTTCTTATTAATTTTTTTGCATTTTTAATTTCGTTATCAATAATTTTTTTAACTGCTTTCTTTTTTGTTTCTACCCATTTTGTTTGTTTAAACTTATCTAATTTGTGATACTCTTCCTGAAGCTTTAAAAGCGTATTTAATGCTTTGTCTAAATCAGTAAGATCCTTCTTGTTTATTTCATTTGAAGCAGCAATTGCTTTTTCAGGCTTTATGTAATTCGGTAAATTAATCATTGAAAACATGAAAATAATTAGAATAGCAATTAAGATTTTTTTCACAAAAATGTCCTCCAGATTCTATTATCAATAATAAAGTTAAATTTATAAATTGAGTAAAGCACACTCCACCTTTCCTTTATATATATTTTTTTCAACAATTTAACTTAATAGTTACATCACTAAAATATGGTTTTTTCAACCTATAAAAACCTTGCAGTTATAAAGTTTTTACTTTCATTTAATTAATTTACTAATTATAAGGTAAGAAGTATGAGGATTATTTATCTAATTAGAAGGGAAGGTACACGAAAAAAACCGCAGCGCTGTCATATGCAGGCACTGCGGTTCTGAGTTATTATTGAGGCGGTGAAATTTATTTTAGTTCTTAAAAAGGTATAAAAAAACGCTAAAAAAATAGCGTAAGTTAAAAAACATAAATATAAAGTTTTATATTTTTTATAAAGTACCGCAACAAGTACAATAGATAGTCGATACGAGAAATATTTAAAGCTGTCTGGTGTCAAAAGAATCCTTATTCATGAATTTAGACGCTCTCACGCATCATATTTGATTCATAAAAGATGCAATCCTCTTGTCATTGCTCAGAGGCTAGGACATAAAAATGTGGTGAAAGCGTTAATACATATAGTCACCTCTATCCCTCTGCCACAAAGGAAAAGGTTGCGCTTATGAACAAAGAAATTTTTAAAAAGTGTTGCCACTCTGTTACCGTCCATTGTTGAACCTTCCCGATGCCTGACGTAGATCCCGTCACAAGCGCCGTCTTCCCTTTCAACTGCAAGTCCATCATCCATTCCTCCCTATCGTAAGTCTCTTCTTATATATGGACAGAAATCGAAAGCCTGAAACCTTCCGTCCCTATTATCGGATAGAAAAATGGATGAGGGGAAGTACGCACTTTTTAGTGCCTGTCCGTTGTCCCGGCTGACGGCTGATCGATTTGAATGACAAACCGATTCTCTAACTCTTCCTGAGCCTCTTGAAACAGCTCCAAGACATCATCAGCATCCGAACCCAATGCCATTTGACTGGCCTCAAAATTCTTCCACACCAAAGTCAGCGGAAGTTCGATCCAGCCTGTCAGACAATCCCATAAGGCATTCAGATTTTCACCATAATAGTCCGGGAAATCTAATTGATCTTTTAAGATTCGGTGTAATGCTTCTGTGCTTGTAACATCTTTTCCGTCTATGATGACGACTATCATTCACATTCACTCCTTTATTTCGCATGAAAAAACCGCAGTGCTGTCATGTGACGGCACTGCGGTTCCTCTGTTATGTATGGAGACGGTGGGAGTCGAACCCACGTCCAGAAACATCGATTACTTAAGCGTCTACGAGCGTAGCCTGCATATTTCGTGTTTCACTCGTCTTCATGCCTGCGGGCGGGCCTTCCGAGAGCTAGTCTGTCAGTCTCTTCTTACGTTCTCAGACGGGAACGCAAGCGTAGCCTACTTGGATGTGCTCTTCACAGACACATAGGCAATGTCAGGAAGAGCTCGCTGCGTTTATTAGGCAGCTAGTGCTAAGTTTTGGTTAAAACTTTTAGTTTTGCCAGTTATATTTAGGTGCGTGTTAACGAGATCGCCTCTCGGCTCGCAGCTCAAGCTCGATCCATCCCTGTCGAATCCGTAACGTCCCCTTGTTAAGGGTATACGGGAGATCTATCAAGCTCTTGCTCAACTGGCTGTACTGTTATTATACCATGATCACAGGCAAATTCAATTGGGAATATCTTCAATAAACAGCCTGTGAATCTGATGTGTGAACAGTATAGCACAGGGCATATCATCACATCAAGGCTCAGGCATCAGAAGCCTTTTTGTCTGTCTCTGAACGCTCTTTCGATTTCTCTTTTGGCGTCTTTTCGTTTTAAATCATCACGTTTATCGTATGTTTTCTTCCCTTTTCCGAGGCCGATTAATACTTTGGCGAAGCCGTTTTTCAAATACAGCTTCAGCGGCACGAGGGAATAGCCTTTCTCTTTCGTCAGGCCGATCAGCTTATTGATTTCTTTCCGGTGCATCAAAAGCTTTCTCGTCCGGAGCGGGTCGTGGTTATAGCGGTTTCCCTGCTCGTACGGGCTGATGTGCATGTTGTGGAGGAACACTTCGCCGCGCTCGATTTTCGCAAAGGAATCCTTCATGTTTACGCGGCCGGCGCGGATGGACTTAATCTCCGTTCCCTGCAGCACGATGCCTGTTTCATAGGTTTCTTCTATAAAGTAATCATGGTTTGCTTTTTTGTTTTGCGATAATACTTTGCCTGATCCTTTTGGCATGCCTTATCCTCCTCTCTCCGCAAAAACCGTTCATGTGTGCGATACGCTTTATTTTAGCAAATGGATCGTTCCGCGACAATGAAAATGCGGCTTGCGAAAGAAAGCAAACAGAGCATTATGCCCCATTTGCTTTTCGCATTTACTTCTTCTTTTTGCGTTTTTGTTTCGGCGCGTTTTGGAAACCGCGTTTTTTCTTTTTCTTCTTCGGTTTTGTAAACCATTCCCCTTTTTCCTCCGATTTCGGCGGTGAAGCCGGGGTATTGCTGTTTAACACGCGTTTCCGCGCCGGTCTGCCTCGTTTTCTGCGGTCGCCTGTTGTTTCTCTCGGACGGCGGGTGCCTTTCATGCCGACAATTTCAAAGTCGATGTTTCTCTCATCTTTATTGACGTCGACGACTTTGACCGTGATTTCGTCTCCGATGCGGTAAACGTTGCCCGTGCGTTCACCGATCATGGCGAAATGCTGCTCGTCAAAACGGTAATAATCATCCGTCATAAAGCTGACGTGCACAAGCCCTTCAATCGTATTCGGCAGCTCGACGAACATTCCGAAATTCGTGACGGAACTGATCATGCCGTCAAATTCCTCGCCGATTTTATCAAGCATATATTCCGCTTTTTTCAGATCGTCCGTTTCCCGCTCGGCGTCAACGGCGCGCCGTTCCATCGTTGACGTATGATCAGCGATTTCCGGAAGGCGTTCGGCCCACTTTTCCTGAGTCGCTTCGTCCGATTGTCCGTTGATCAAATACGTTCTGATCAGCCTGTGAACGATTAAGTCAGGATAACGGCGGATCGGCGATGTGAAGTGCGTATAAAATTCAGTCGCCAGCCCGAAATGGCCCAGGCTTTGCGGGTCGTATTTCGCCTGCTTCATGGAACGGAGCATAACCGTTGAAATCACCGTTTCTTCCGGACGGTCCCGCACTTCATCAAGAATGCTCTGCAGTGCGCGCGGATGAATGTCTCCGGCTTTCCCTTTGACGATATAACCGAATGTCGTCACGAACTCCAGAAACTTTTGCAGTTTTTCGGCGTTCGGCTCTTCGTGAATCCGGTAAATAAACGGCACGTTCATCCAATGGAAGTGCTCGGCCACCGTTTCGTTTGCCACAAGCATGAATTCTTCAATCAGCTTTTCCGCTACTGAGCGCTCTCTGATGATGACGTCTTTTACGGCGCCTTCCTCATCGACGAGCACCTTCGCCTCTTTAAAATCAAAATCCACGGCGCCGCGGTCCATCCGTTTCGCCCGGAGAATTTCCGCCAGACGTTCCATGTCTTTAAACATCGGGACGAGCGGCTCATATCTTTCTTTCAGCTCGGCGTCGTCTTCTGTGAGGATCCGGTTGACATCTGAATAGGTCATTCTTTCCGTCGTTTTGATGACGCTTTGGAAGATCTCGTGCTCTGTCACCTGTCCCTGCTGGTTGATTGTCATTTCGCAGGAAAGCGTCAGGCGGTCGACCTTCGGATTTAACGAACAGATTCCGTTAGACAGTCTGTGCGGGATCATCGGAATGACCCGGTCAACCAGATACACGCTTGTCCCTCTTTCCAGCGCTTCTTTGTCAATCGGAGAATTCTCCGTGACGTAATGGCTGACATCGGCAATATGGACGCCGAGCTTGTAGCTGCCGTTATCAAGCTTTGTTACAGTGACGGCGTCATCCAGATCCTTCGCATCCGCGCCGTCAATGGTGACAATGACCTGATCGCGGAGATCACGGCGGTCTTTGATGTCTTTTTCATCGATGGTATCGGGCGTGCTTGTTGCCTGCTCCATCGCTTCAGCCGGAAAATCTCCCGGCAGGCCGTGCTTATGGATGATGGATAAAATATCGATGCCCGGATCATTTTTATGGCCGAGTATTTCAACGATTTCTCCTTCGGCGTTCATTCTTCCTTCAGGGTAGCTTGTCAGTTTGACGACGACTTTATGGCCTTCCGCAGCGCCGTTATTGGCATGTTTCGGAATAAAAATATCACTCGTGATTTTCTTATCATCCGGGATGACAAAGCCGAAGCTTTTTGTTTCTGTGTATGTGCCCACGACGCGGTCGATGCTTCTTTCCAGGATGCGGATGACCGTGCCTTCCTGTCTCGATCCGCTTGACTGGGAATTGAGCCGCACCATGACGATATCTCCGTTCATAGCTGTATTCAGCTCATTCGGCGGAATAAACACATCGCTTAAAGAGGTATCCTCCGGCAATAGAAACGCGAAGCCCTTCGCATGCGCGGAAATTTTTCCTTTTACTAAATTCATTTTTTCCGGAAGCCCGTAGCGGTTGCTTCTGGTGCGGACGATCTGTCCCGTCTCCTCGAGCGCCACCAGCGCTTTTACCAGCTCTTTAAATTCATCGGCTTCCTTGATGTTCAGCATCTCCTCGAGTTCCTGAATGGTAAGGGGCTTGTACGCCTCTTCCTTCATAAACGCGAGAAGACGGTCCATAAACGCTTCTTTTTCCATTATTCGACCTCCTGTTTGTTACCAATCGAGTTTCTCTAAAAATTCGTACACATCCTGATGAACGAGGTCCCGTTCTTTATCGAGCGTAATGACATGGCCTGATTCTTCATACCATTTCAGCTGTTTGTCGTCCGTTTCCACCTCGTTGAAAATGATGTTCGCACTTTCTGTATTAATCATATGGTCATGCCGTGCCTGAACCACAAATGTCGGGGAATAGATCATGTCGACGTTTTTGCGCACATCGGCAATCAGCTCCTGGAGCGATTTGAGCGTATTCATCGGCGTTTTTTCAAACTCCTTCATTTCCTTTTCAATCTGCTCCGGCTGTTTTCCTTCGAATTTTTTATAATTGCGCGCGTAGGAGAGAACTCCTTCGTACATAACCTCTTCACTTTTAATGTGCATCGGCGCACACATAGGAACAATTCCCTTTATGGGTACAGTGTAACCCAATTTCAATGAAAAAACCCCGCCAAGCGACAGTCCGCACGCCGCAATGTTTTCATAGCCTTCAGACCGTAAATACTCATAACCGTCCATGACGTCTTTCCACCAATCTTCAGGTCCCGTATGTACCAGCTCTTCCGGCGGAACGCCGTGCCCTTTATATTGAGGCGCGTGACAAGTGTAGCCGCGCTCATTCAAGTAGCGGCCGAGCATTCTGACGTCTGCCGTATTTCCCGTAAATCCGTGCAGCAGAAGCACCGCTTTGTCTCCGCCTTTAAATGTAAATGGTTTTGGTGTCACAATTTTCATGCTCATAACCCCTTTTTTGCACATTCAATTTAGTTTTCCACAGTTTTGCGAGAAACAAACGCCGTCTCTCAACAAGAAAAAGGCCTGATATTAAATCAGACCTTATACAAACATTGCCTTATACGATATACGCTAGCGAAATCGTCAACACGAAAAACAAGACTGCCAGCACAACGGTTATGCGGTGAAGAATCAGATCAAGGCCCCTTGCTTTCTGTTTTCCGAAAAGCTGCTCCGCCCCGCCTGAAATTGCACCCGATAAACCGGCGCTCTTGCTGGTTTGAAGCAATACGACAATAATAAGTGCAATACTGACGATAACCAATAAGGTAATCAATAATGTGTGCATCCCATACACCTCCAGACTGACTGGCCTACATTGCTTCTATTTTACATGAAAAACAAAGGCATGTCACGCCGTATCGGTGCACATCATGTCAGAAAAACGGAAATGCGTTTGAATCTTCCATTATCATTGACTTTTGTCAACAAAGTCGTAGTAAAAAAGATCTTCAAATTTCATGTCAAAGTAATAGAGCATTTTTCCGATGACCAGCTGGCCCGGCCTCCGCTCTCCATTCAGTACACGGCTCAGTGTGGCGGGAGATATTCCGATCTCCAGGGCGAGCTGGTTTAACGAGTAGTCATTATTGACCATATACTGCAGCACATAATCTCTTCTGATCTGTATCTTTTCGACCACTTTCTTCACCTTCCGTTCTGTTAAATACTTTCTTTCTTATACATAAGATACGGCTTTTGTTAACTTTTGTCAATACTTTTCCAGCCTGGCTATTCCCTTTAGTCAATAAACATACTAGAATATAAATAGACCGCGGGAGGGGGAGAGACTGTGGAAAGCTTCGGGAAACAATTGCGGACATTACGGGAAAAAAGGCATCTGACAGTGAATCAGCTGGCAACGTATTCAGGCGTCAGCGCCGCGGGAATCTCGCGGATTGAAAACGGCAAACGCGGGGTGCCGAAACCTGCAACCATTAAAAAGCTCGCAGATGCGTTAAAAATCCCGTATGAGGAACTGATGCAGACGGCGGGATACATAGAGACCGTCCAGGAAACGAGAGCCCCGTACGACACGGGCTGCACCTTGCTGGAAAAAGCCGAAACGTATGAGCTGCATGATTTATCCCTTTTGGAGCGGGAGAACTGGCGGCACCTGTCGAAAGAAGACTTGGTTCTGCTTGATAAATACTTTGCGTTCTTAGCGGCGGAAGCCAAAAAAAGAACAAATGAAGACTCATGACTTTGCACATGTGAGGCGATCTTATTGAACACATTCGGAAAGCAATTAAGAGAGCTGCGCCGCGCCCGGAAGCTTACCGTCAATCAGCTTGCCGTCTATTCCGGCGTCAGCTCGGCGACCATTTCCAGAATTGAAAACGGGCACCGCGGCATTCCTAAACCCGCGACCATCAGAAAATTGGCGGACACATTAAAAATCCCGTACGAGGAGTTAATGGCGCGGGCCGGACACATCAAGGCATTTCAGGAGGAAATCCGTGAAACCTCCGAAAGCTATCAATCCATCTGCGCCATCTATCAGACCGCCGTTGACAGAGGCGCGGAGCATCTGCCGCTGTTTGACAGCAAAAAGTGGCAGCACTTCACAAAAGAAGATATTGAAAGCGTCAGCAAGTACTTTGATTTTATTGCGGCTGAAGCGAAAAAGCGCTCCCCGGATTCCTCATCCTCTTTTTGACCCTCTCCTCAACTTAACAAGCGCCAGACGTACGTTCCCTCCGATTTTGCGGTATAATAGCAGAAGACGAGGTGAAAAAGCATGAACCAATCAGAAATGTGCCCCAGATTCGAAAAAGCGGTCGACATCCTAAGTAAACGCTGGGTGGCTCTAATCGTCTTTCAGTTATTGAACGGACAGCAGCGATTTAGCGAAATTGAAGCGGCGCTTCCGAATTTAAGCGGAAGAGTCTTGTCAGAACGTCTGAAAGAACTTGAAACAGAAGGTGTCATCAAACGGGATGTTATCCCCGAAACGCCTGTCCGCATTGAGTACTCTTTAACGGAAAAAGGCTGCGCATTAGCCCCTATTTTAGAGGAAATTTCCAAGTGGTCTTCAACATGGATTGATCCTTCCTGATAAACTCTTTTCCGCATAAGCGGCTGATCTCTCAAACGGACAGCCGTTTTTATTTTTGCTTTTCTTATACAGAAAAACAAGCCCTCAGGCGTGCAGGGCTTGTTTTTGTCTGACGCCTTCCAGCGGAATTCGAATCTCCGCCCGGGCTCCTCCAGACTCCTGATTTTCAAGTATTAATTCGCCGTGATGAAGATGTACGACGTGATGGGCGAATGTAAGCCCCATGCCGTGATGCCCCGCCGAATGTCTGCTTTTATCCTCCGTGTAAAAAAGCTGTGTCGCTCTTTTCAGCGCTTCCGGCGAGAACCCGCTTCCGCTGTCGGATACGGCAAGATGGAGGGCGGAATCGGTGCACAGGACGTCCACACGGATTTCCCCTCCTTCCGGCGTATAGTCGACGGCATTTGCCGCGATATTCATGACCGCCCTGTGGAGCAGCTCATGATCGATCGGCGCTTCTATTCGGTCAATTCCCCGTTCGCTGAGGACGAGATCAATCTGCTTCGGCCCCGCAAGCGCCGCCGCATCACGATATATGTTTTGAACCCACTCCTTAAGGTCGGTATATTCGACATGAACATCAACTGCCTCCTCCGCTTTGGAAAGCTGGATCAGCTGTCCGACATAATGCTCGATTTTGTTTCCGGCATCAATGATATACTGCGCATATTCCGCCTGCTCCTCATCAGGTTCTGTTAACTGAAGCAGCTCGGCATTTCCTTTAATGATCGTTGCCGGAATTTTAATATCATGCGCAAGCGCGCCGATTTGTTCTTTCTTTATCCGCTCCGCCTCCCACTGCGCCGCCAGAGATGCCTGAAGCGCGTCTTTCATTTTCAGCAGAGAGTCAATGACATCGTCAAATTCCTTTATACGAGACCTTTTTGGATTGATATTTAAATTCTGTTTTTGAATGCTTGCCGTAATGGAGCTGAGTGTGCTGAAATGCCGTCTCAGCTGATTGGCGAAACGCGTCGTCACGATAAAAACGGTCAAAAGAAGCAAAGTGATCAGAATCGTAAGACCCGTCCATTCATAATTCGGCAGATAGCGCCTTAACAGCGGCGACTGAAATTCCGACCTGAGTGAATATTGGAGAACGCCGTATTCATCTTTCCGATTTATCACCATGAATCCTTTTTGAGCATAATTAAAATACGGCTGATGCTGAATCTTTTTTCTGGCGTTGGCCGCATCTTGTTCCGTCATCGTTCCTTTTGTCATCCGCTTTGTTTTTTTATCAAAAACGGCGTATGTCATACCGTCGGGAATCATGTCTTCTGTTATCTTTTCCGCTGATTTCAGGCCGGGTTTGATCTGTTCCGCCTCATGCTCGCTGTAGTTTGCGGGCAGGATCGCTCCGGCATTCATGGCAATGGCATTTAAGGCGACGCATAATGCCGCCACCCCCATCGTGCTCAGACACAAAGTGATGGTAAATTTGACAAGCTCTTTGCGGATGCTGGATTTTCCTTTTGCTATTCCCATTTGTATCCGACACCCCACACCGTTTTGATCGGATCAGCCCCGTGTTCTTTACATTTTTTCCGGATGGTTCTGATAAACTCCGTAATGGTTGAATAGAGCGCATCGCCGTCCAAGCCGTACACTTCCTCGTAAATCTGCTCCCGTGAGAATGTTCTGTTTTTATGCTGTGCCAGAAATTCAACGATTTTATATTCGTTTTTCGTAAGAGGCAGTTTCCGGTCATCCATCCATACTTCTTTATTGTCAAAATCAAACATGAAGCCTGATATCAGCCGTTTCCTCTGATGCTTTTCCCGCCGTTCCCTTCTGACATGCGCGTTTACCCTTGCCATCAATTCCTGTACGCCGAACGGCTTTGTGATGTAATCATCAGCGCCTGTCATGAGACCTTTCACAATGGATTCTTCGTCAGACTTTGCCGTTAAAAACAGGATCGGGCTGTCCACCAGCGGCCGAATCCTCCGGCAGAGTTCAATCCCGTCCGTTCCGGGCATCATGACATCAAGAAGAATCAAATCATAGCCTTGAAAAAAATCCAATGACTGATCTTCCGCTTTTTCGAGAATCGTTACTGTATGCTGATCACGCTGTAAAATATTTCTGATCAGAACGAGAATATCTTTTTCATCATCAATTGCTAAAATGTTTGCCACCGGCCGAATCGCTCCTTGCCTTTATTCATATGAACGCCGCCCTTCCCATCTTCTGCACCAATAGAGGCCGGCCAGACATAATATCACTATAGAAAAATATAACATTATTTCTCCGAATCTCATATCGTATCTTACATAAGGGAGGAACTCTTTTTTGACTTTGTCAAAATGCAGCAGTCCTGCAAGGCCTGAAAGCCGCACGCTCCATGCCCACGGAAAAAAACGCCAGATGATATCGCCAAGTCCCGTATTCATGAGCGCCGCCATTAATAATCCCGCACCCCCTAAAAGCCCGGACGGTCCCATGCCGTACTGTATGCCGACAAAAAAAGAAATCATATAAAGCGGAATACTGCCGGCAATCAGCCACGCCCCTCCTTTTAAAAAGAGAAGATACGGGAGATCATTGATGTGAAGAACAAATTTCAACCCCGCCAAATAAAGACAGATGGCGAGACCTGCCGATAACACATTCAATAGGAGCAGCAGAAGCAGCTTGCCCGCAAAACTGACGATTTTCGAATGCGGAACCGCCAGCATCATCTGAAAATAACCCGCCTGTTCCTCGACGGAGGCAGACATGCCGCAGACAATACTGATGATTAAAGGGTATAAAACGGCAATCACGTTGAAGAAGACGCTGTACAGCACATAAGGCTCCTGAATCCTTCCATACATCATATATAACAGGAAAAATCCCGCGCATAAAACCGGCGCCGCAACATGCATCCATATGAACGGCGTGCGCTTCATTTTTAATACATCGGCCCACATATATCGTAAAAGCACGGTCATGACCGGTTTCCCCCTTTTGAAAAAGACACTGCGGAAATCAAACTTATTGCGATAAAAGAAAGGATAGAAAGAATAATAGCCGGAAAGATCACGTTTCCGTTTAATAAGCCGCTGTTTGCGGGAAGCGGAATTCCGTTCGGATGGATCCCGAGAATCGGTGACATCACCCGGACTGACCAGCTCCATGGGCTCAGCCACCACAATGAGCCGGACGCCGGCACAATACCCAAAACAAAGGCGGCGATCATATTCACGAGAATGACTGCCGTAAATCCGAACTGCCTGGCAATCCATAAGCACAATGGAATTTCCCAAAGCGTCGTCAGCCATAAAAGGAAGCCTGCTTCAACGCCTTTCAGCTGCAGCGCAGCAATTGCCGGAAATACAAGGCCAAGTAAAAACATGATGATGAAAAAGACGATTTGCGACAGGAGTGAATACAGCGCGATCAAGCTTATTTTTGAGAGCCATATGCTTTTTAAATCTGCCGGCAATGAGTACACCGCGCGGTCATTCGCAGATTTTTTCTCTTTTTTAACAGATAAACCGCACATTAGAGCAATCATGAGCGGCATGAAAATAACCGCCCACCAATTGAACGTGCCCGTCATAAAATAAGCCGTATTCAGCAGAAAAGAAAAAGCCGTGTTCAGAAGCGGGATCAGAATGATCAGCTTTCTGATAAATGTTCTTTTAGATGTAAGATGTTCCGCCTGCATGTACTGAATCATTTCCCAGTCCCCGCTTTCTCCCGTGTTGATTTGACAACCTCCAGAAACAGCCGCTCCAGATCGTCTTCCCGGCTGATTTCTCCCTGATATCCTAAAACGCCGTCACTGATGATTCCGATATGGTCTGCGATCTGCTCGACTTCTGATAACAGGTGGCTTGATAAAATAACCGTCATTCCCTGTCCGGGCAGGGAGCGGATAAATTCCCGCAAATCCTGAATCCCCATCGGGTCCAATCCGTTTGTCGGCTCATCAAGAATTAAGAGCGACGGACGGTTTAATAATGCTAACGCAATGCCGAGACGCTGTTTCATTCCCATGGAAAATTGTCCGGCGCGCTTTTTTCCGGTTCCCGTTAATCCCGTGATTTCCAGCACTTCCGCAATTCTTGAATCAGGCAGTCCGAGCATCACGCAGCGGACTTTCAGATTTTCAGCGGCTGTCAGGTTGCTGTAAAGCGGCGGCGCTTCAATCAGGGAACCGATGCTTTTCAAATCTTCGCGCTTCCATGTATGTCCGTCGAACAGAACCTCGCCGGATGTTTGCTGCAGCATGCCGGTCAATATTTTGAGAGTCGTCGATTTTCCCGCGCCGTTCGGACCGAGCAGGCCGTATATACTGTTGCGTTTAACCGATAGAGACACATCAGCCACTGCCTGTTGTCTGCCGAATGATTTTTGCAGCCGTCTCGTTTCTAAGATGTTGCTCATATGATTACCCCTCTGCTTTGTTATTTGATATGTAAGACTTTACAGCGCAGTTATCAAAATTTAATCAAGAAATCAAAAAAAGCATCCTTCACGCGGAAGAATGCTTTTTTTCATGAGGCTGAGCGTACGATCAGCTTTCTTTTTTGTTTTTTCACCGGGCTTAGGGCTCGCTCCAGCCACGCCATCAGCAGGTCTGCGGCCACCGCCATCAGCGCGGTCGGGATGGCGCCCGCCAGAATAATGGCGGTTCCGTTTGTCGCGTTCGATCCTCTGACGATCATATCGCCGAGGCCGCCCGCCCCGACGAAGGTGCCGATCGCCGTGATGCCGATGGCAATGACGAGCGCCGTTCGGAGACCCGCCATAATGACGGAAAGCGCAAGCGGCAGCTCCACCATACGAAGGATTTGGTATTTCGTCATGCCCATCGCTTTTCCCGACTCGAGATAAGCGTGCTCGATATTAATAATGCCTGTGTGCGTATTTCTGAGAATCGGCAGCAGTGAATACAAAAACAAAGCCGTGATAACCGTATTGGCGCCGAGTCCCATGACAAGCATCAGGACGGCGAGCATCGCAAGCGCCGGAACGGTTTGAATCACGTTCGCCACAGCAAACACCCAGCCGGCGAGACGCCCGTGCCTGGCTGTCACAATTCCGGCCGGAATGGCGAAAGCGGCAGCGAAAACGACGCCGTACGCCGACATGAGAAAGTGCCGCCAGCACTCATACAGAACATAGCTGCCGTTTTGAGCGTAATACGTAAACAGCTCTTTCATCGTGTCCATCCGCACATCTCCTTTCCGTTATTCAAAGTAATGATGTTTTTCTAAATATTCCTTGGCCACGACGGACGGCTCTTTTAATCGGCCGTCAACTTCGTAATTCATTTTCTGCATCATCTTCGTATCAATCGCGCCGATCATTTGATTGATCACGTCCTCCAGTTCGGGATGCTCTTTTAATACATGATCCGGAACGACGGGTGAACAGTCATACGGAGGAAAGAACCGCTTATCATCCTTCAGCGTTTTCAGTCCGTAAGCGATGATTCTTCCGTCGGTGGAATAAGCGAGCGCGATATCCATCTTTCTGCTTTTCAGCGCGTCGTATACGAGGCCGATCTGCATTGGATACGTGCCTTCAAATGACATTCCGTATGTTTTCATAAAATCCTGATATCCGTTGCCTCTCAGCTTCATCCAATAGTTATCTACGCCGAATTTCAGATGAGACGCTTCTTTTTTGACATCGGATACCGTTTCTAAATGATACTTTCGGGCAAGCTGTCCGGAAACGGTAAAGACGTATGTATTATCAAAACCGTAAGAATCAAACCATTTCATGTCATATCTGTTTTGAAATTCACGCTGAACGAGCCGCAGCGCTTTGTCCGGGTCTTTTTCCGGCTCCATGCGAAGCGTCCCGGTCAGCGCGTCTCCTGTATAGCGCGTCGCGGCGATATCAATATCACCGTTGATCAAGGATTGCTGCTGTACGGCGTTGGAGCCGAGATTTTTAATAACGGATGTTTTCAACCCGCTGTGATGTTCGATCATCTGTCCGAGCATGCTTGCGATGATTTCCGATTCGGTCATGCTTTGCGCGCCGATTTTAATGGTGTCCTCCGATGCGGCGCTCAATCCCGGGAGCGAGCATCCGCCAAGGAGCAGCATGCCGAGACAGGTGATTGCGAGCAGCCGTTTTTTGCATCTATTCCCCATGTGAGACCTCCTCCTTATGAAGCGTCCTTTATGCTTTTCAGCCCGTCAGGCGTGACTTTCCGTTCTGTCATCCCCAGCATGTAATCGACGGCGGCCGCCAGCATCGTGACCGGAACGGCGCCTGCGATAATATACTCCGGCTGATAAAGGTTCAAGCCGATAAAAATGTAATCTCCCAGCCCGCCTCCGCCGATAAAGGAGGCGAGCGTCGCCCAGCCGATTAAATAAATCGAAGACGTTCTGATGCCCGCCATGATGACCGGAGCGGCAAGCGGGAGCTCTACAAGCCTGATCTGCTCCCATGCCGTCATGCCGATTCCTTTTCCCGATTCCAGAAGATGCCGATTGACGCCGAGAATCCCCGTATACGTGTTTCTGAGAATCGGCAGCATGGAATAGAAAAACAGCGCCGCAACGGCCGGGACCTTTCCTACGCCTAAAAGCGGAATAAAAAACGCAAGAATGGCAAGGCTCGGCAAGGTTTGAATGATGTTGACGATGCCGATAACGGCGCCGGCTCCTCTTTTCATCCTCGTCAGCAGGACGCCGAGCGGAACGGCGGCGAGAATGCCCGCCATGACGGCGATTAATGAGATGTACAGATGCTCCCATGTTTTATAAAGCATTTCTCCGCCATTTGCCTGTAAAAATTGCACGGTCTGATTCATATCAATTGAAGCCTCCTCATGACATCACCGCGAGCTGATTCTCTTCTCCCCAGATGGAGTCATAGACGATGTCAACGAGGCTTGCCCTTGTCACGATTCCCGTTAGCCGGCCGTCCTCATCAAGGACCGGCACAAATTTCACGCCTCTTTTTAAAATTTTATGGACGGCGTCGCGAAGCAGAGTGCCGCTTCTGACCGTGTACAGATCCCGTTCAAGCACTTCCGCGACGGTTACCGCTTGTCTTCGTTTGCGGTCAATCATCTCCACATCGACATAACCTTGGAGAACGTTCTTTTCATCAATGACGAGCAGCGAATCCACCCGCTCGGCACGCATCAGCTGAATGGCGGCTGACAGTGTTTTCTCAGGTGTTACCGTCACGGGATCGGGATTCATGATCTGCTCCACCCGTTCAATATCAGGGCTGGATGATTGAATCAGCCGTTCCTTGCCGATAAACTCCTCAACAAATTCATTCGCCGGAAATCTGAGAATCTCATCAGGCGTTCCGGCCTGGACGATTTCTCCCGCTTTCAGAATGACGATTCTGTCCGCAAGCTTGATGGCTTCGTCCATATCATGGGTAACAAATACGATGGTTTTATGTAAGGTTTTTTGCAGTTTTTTAAATTCTTCCTGAAGGGAATCTCTCGTAATCGGGTCAAGCGCCCCGAACGGTTCATCCATTAAGATAAGCGGCGGCTCTGCGGCAAGTGCCCGTAATACACCTATTCGCTGCTGCTGTCCTCCGCTCAGTTCATGAGGGTAACGGTCTAAATATTCAGGCCCCATATCAACGAGCTTTAAAAGCTCGCGCGCCCGTTCCTTCCGTTTTTCGGCAGAATGCTTTAAAAGCTTCGGAACGAGCGTAATGTTCTGCTGAATGGTCATATGCGGAAACAGCCCGATCTGCTGGATGACATAGCCGATGCTTCTTCTGAGTTCCACCGGGTCTTGTTCCATAATGTTTCGGCCCTCTATCAGGATTCTGCCTTCTGTCGGTTCAATTAAGCGGTTGATCATTTTCATCGTCGTCGTTTTGCCGCAGCCGCTCGGTCCGATAAAACAAATAAATTCGCCTTTGTCGATATTCAGGTTGATGCTATTGACGGCTTTTTTCCCGCCTTTATACGTTTTCGAGACATTTTCTAATGTCAGCAAACACTCACACCTCCGATATTAAATTTGTTCAAATCGTTAAATTCAAATTTAACTTTTCAGACAATTGAACGTTTCCCATTATAAATTAAACTTTGTAAATTAAAAAGTTTACAATTTGTCCATATTATATATAAAGGTTGTGTAAGCACTGATTTACCCATATTGACCGGCAAAGTTCTTCTTATTGCTCCGAATTACTGCCAAATTCTCTCGGAAGAGCATTTCCGCCGGTTTAAAAATGTGGTATATTGACATCGGAATTGCTGACTGAAAGGATTGAAACTGTTGGAGAAAGATCCGTTACACGTAATCGAACAAGCTGAAGATCATTTGATAGAACGAATCGCTGAAAATATGCATACATTCGGAATGCCCGCGACGGTGGGGCGCATTTTAGGCATTATTTATATGAACCGCAAGCCGATGACCTTAACTGAATTATCAGAAGCGACCGGCATGAGCAAAACGAGAATGAGCCAGGCGGTCCGTGAAATGCTTGACGTCAATCTGGCGGAAAAAGTGTTTGAAAAAGGCGTCCGCAAAGATTTATACGACGTCGAGCAGGATTATTATCAAACCTTTATTACGCTGTTTACGGCCACATGGAGCAAGGTCGTCAGCAAAAATAAAATGATGCATAAAAAGCTGAACCGCGAACTGACGGCCGTCCTTGAAAACGGCGTGCCGGAAGAAGCTGAGGAAAAAATCAACGAACTGCTGAAAGAATTAAAGGATTGGCTTGATTACTACAACTGGATCAGCCGTCTGATCGAGTTTTTTGAAAGCGAAGAAATATTCAAGCATGTTCCGAAGCCATAAGAAAAAAACGCCCTGACCCGCAAGGCGTTTTTTTCATGCCGCATTCGGCGCTTTGGTTCGTTTTTTCTTTCTCACCGGACTCAGCGCCCGCTCCAGCCATGCCATCACAAGATCTGCAATAACGGCCATCAGCGCTGTCGGGATGGCGCCGGCTAAAATAATCGCTGTTCCGTTCGTGGCGTTTGAGCCCCTGACAATGATGTCACCGAGTCCGCCCGCGCCGACAAACGTTCCGATTGCCGTAATGCCGATCGCGATGACAAGGGCCGTCCGCAGCCCCGCCATGATGACGGAAAGCGCAAGCGGCAGTTCCACCATGCGGAGCACCTGAAATTTGGTCATGCCCATCGCTTTTCCCGATTCAAGATAAGCGTGTTCAATGCTGGCGATTCCTGTGTACGTATTCCGGATGATCGGAAGAAGCGAATATAAAAACAGCGACAAAATCACCGTATTGGCGCCGAGCCCCATGACGAGCATCAGCACCGCAAGCATCGCAAGCGCCGGCACGGTCTGAATCACGTTTGTCACCGCGAATACCCAGCCGCTTAATGTTCTGTACCTGGCAATGAAGATGCCGAGCGGGACACCTACGATCGCCGCAAATAAAACGCCGTATACCGACATGAGAAAATGGCGGTAAAACTCCTGAAGCACATAGGCGCCGTTTTGAGAATAATAAGTGCCGAGCTGCTGCAGCACTTCCATTTGCCCCACCTCATTTCTTATTCAAAATAATGATGTTTCTCCAAAAATTCTTTAGCGACGACGGACGGTTCTTTCAGCTTGCCGTCCACCTCGTAATTCAATTCCTGCATCGTTTCCGTATCGATTTTGCCGATCAGTTTATTCACAATGCCCTTCAGTTCAGGATGCTGCTTCAGCACGCTGTCGGGAATGACCGGCGAACAGTCATACGGCGGGAAAAACTGCTTGTCGTCTTTTAAAATTTTCAGATCGTACGCTTTAATCCTTCCGTCCGTTGAATAAGCGAGGACGGCGTCCATTTTCCCGTTTTTCACGGCATCGTATACAAGTCCGATCTGCATCGGATAGGTTGTGCCGAATTCAAAACCGTACGTGTCGGTGAAGCCCTTATAGCCGTCGCCTTTTCTTTTCAGCCACGCATTGTCTACACCTAGCTTAAATTGATCCGCATGCTTCTTAATATCGGACACTTTGTCTAAATGATCTTTTTCCGCAAGCTCTTTCGTGACGGTAAAAGCGTATGTGTTCTCAAATCCGTAAGAATCAAACCATTTGTAATGGAAGCGTTTCTCAAATTCCTTCTGGACGATAGATAATGCTTTTTTCGGGTCTTTTTCCGCTTCCATGCCGAGGGTGCTCGTTAAATCCGTTCCCGAGTAGCGCGTCGCGGCGATATCGATTTCACCGCCGAGCATCGCCTGCTGCTGGACATAGTTCGATCCGAGGTTTTTAATTAATGCCGTATTCAAGTCTGTATTATGCTCAATCATCTGTGCGAGCATATTGGCGAGAATTTCTGATTCCGTCATGCTTTGCGCCCCGATTTTAATCGTATCATCGGAAGCCCCGCTCAGGCCGGGAAGGGAACAGCCGCCCAGAAGCAGAGCAGCCGACAGCGCCAGTGCGCACATCCATCTCTTTTGGTTTCTTTTCAAAACAGCCAACTCCTTATGATACTTCCTTCAGTCCTTTCAGCCCTTTCGGCGTCACCTTCCGTTCCGTCGCCGCCAGCAGATAATCAATGATAATGGCTAAAATGGTGACGGGCACGGCGCCGCCGATAATATATTCAGGCTGATAGAGATTCAGGCCGATAAAAATATAGTCTCCGAGCCCGCCGCCCCCGATAAAGGAAGCAAGCGTCGCCCAGCCGATCAGATAAATGGTGGATGTGCGGATGCCCGCCATGATCACCGGAACCGCAAGCGGCAGTTCCACAAGCCTGATCTGCTCCCAGACCGTCATCCCGATGCCTTTTCCCGATTCCAGCAGATTTTTGTTTACGCCTTGAATGCCGGTATACGTGTTTCGGAGAATCGGCAGCACCGAATAGAAAAACAGCGCGACGATCGCGGGCACCTTTCCCACGCCTAACAGCGGGATAAAAAACGCCAGTATCGCGAGACTCGGCAAGGTCTGCACAATGTTGACGGCGCCGATGACGGCGCCTGCGCCCTTTTTCATTCTCGTCAGCGCCACTCCGAGCGGAACGGCGACGACAATGCCTAATATGACGGCGATGATCGAAATGTATAAATGCTCCCACGTTTTATATAACAGTTCTCCGCCGTTCGTCTGCAAAAACTTGATCATTTCATTCATTGTAAGCGTTCCTCCCCTTGTCAGCCTGTCACCAGCTGGTCTTCCTCGCCCCAGATTGAATCGTAAACGATGTCGACAAGGCTCGCTCGCGTGACAATTCCGACTAAATGCCTTTGTTCATCAACGACGGGTACATATTTCATTCCGCGCTTTAAAATTTTGCGTACGGTATCACGCAGCAGTGTACCCTGCTCGACCGTATACAGATCAGAGCGGAGCACGTCGCCGACGAGGCTCGCTTTTTTCCGGTTCTGATCAATGATCTCGACATCGACATACCCTTGCAGCACATTCAGGTCATCAACGACAAGCAGGGAATCGACACGGTGCTCCCGCATCACTTGGATCGCCTGCGAAAGTGTTTTGTCCGCCGTAACGGTGACAGGCTTTTTGTTCATCATCTGCTCGACGCGCTCAATGTCCGGTCTTGATTGCAATAAGCGTTCTTTGCCGATAAATTCTTCGACAAACTCATTAGCCGGATTCCGGAGAATGTCATCAGGAGTGCCGGCCTGAACGATCTCTCCCGCTTTTAAAATGACGATCCGGTCAGCCAGCTTAATGGCTTCATCCATATCGTGGGTTACAAACACAATCGTTTTATTCAATGTTCTTTGCAGTTTTTTGAATTCTTCCTGAAGGGAATCCCGTGTAATCGGGTCAAGCGCGCCGAACGGTTCATCCATAAGAATAAGAGGCGGTTCCGCTGAAAGGGCGCGCAGCACGCCGATTCTCTGTTGCTGTCCCCCGCTCAGCTCGTGAGGATAGCGGTCTAAATATTCCGGGCCCATATCGACGAGCTTCAAAAGCTCCCGCGCCCGTTCCTTCCGCTTTTGTTCCGGCCATTTCAGCAGTTTCGGCACGAGGGAAATGTTCTGCTGAATGGTCATATGAGGGAAAAGTCCGATCTGCTGAATGACGTAGCCGATTTTCCGTCTCAGCTCCACCGGGTCCTGCTCCATAATGTTTTCGCCATCGATAAAAATCTTTCCGGATGACGGCTCAATCAGTCTGTTAATCATTTTCATCGTCGTCGTTTTTCCGCAGCCGCTCGGCCCGATAAAACAAATAAACTCGCCTTTTTCGATATTTAAATCAATGCTGCTGACAGCTTTTTTTCCGCCTTTATAGACTTTCGATACATTTTCTAATCTCAGCAATCCGTGCACCTCCGAAGGGTTCCGTTATTTTTCTGAAAAGTATAATCTTTATTATAAGATGAAATTTGTAAAATAAAAAGTTTACAATGTGTTGAAATTATATACAATATACGTATTTTTTCATGTTATCCCGCTGACAATGCGGATGTTCTTACAATCGCTCCCGATAGCTCGCATATCCTGCCGCATCATCTTTTTCATCAACTGTAAAAAATATGATATATTGTCAGCATGAAAAGCCAGTGAAGGGATGATCAGCCGTGGAAAAAAACGCTCTTGATATCATCGGGCATGCTGAAGAGCATCTCATTGAGAGAATCGCCGAGAATATGCATACATTCGGAATGCCGGCCACACTTGGTCGTGTGCTCGGTATTATTTATATGAACCGCAAGCCGATGACGTTAAATGAGCTGTCAGAGGCGACCGGGATGAGCAAAACGAGGATGAGCCAGGTGGTCCGTGAAATGACTGATGCCAATCTGGCGGAAAAAGTGTTTGAAAAAGGCGTTCGCAAAGACCTTTACGACGTGGAGCGTGATTATTACCAAACGTTTATCTCCCTGTTTACGGCAAATTGGACAAAGGCGGTCAGCAAAAACAAAATGCTCTATAAAAAGCTGAACCGCGAGCTGACTGAGCTTCTGGAATCGGAAAATCTCAGTCCCGATATTGAAGAAAAAGCCCGTCAGCTTTTGGATGAACTGACGGATTGGCTCCATTATTATGACTGGCTGAGCCGTTTGATAGAATTTTTTGAGAGTGAAGAAGTGTTTCAGCATGTGCCGAAAATAGAAAAAAGCAGCACCCGAAGATAACCGGGCGCTGCTTTTTTAAGTCAGGAAACCAATATCGGGAACATGCCTTTCAGACCGGCGCCGATCATGCCGATCGCCACCACCGCCAAGATCAGCCCCATCAGTCGGGTAATGACGTTCATTTCGGTTTTCCCGAGCTTATTGCTGATGAAAGATGAATAGTGAAAGAAGATGAACGTCATCGCGATGACGGCCGCAATGCCGATAAGCACGCTGATGTAATGGATGATGCCGCCATGGCCGGCCGACAGACTCATCACCGTCGCAATCGTACCGGGACCGGCAATAATCGGAATCGACAAAGGCGTCACGGATATATCGGCTTTCTCCTTGCTCTCCCCTTTCTCTTCATGATGGAGAGACTGTACATGAGATTTCTTCGCGTTCAGAAGATTATAAGCGATGCCGAAAATAAAAATGCCGCCCGCGATACGCAAGGCATGAATGTTAATGCCGAACAGTTTAAAGATCAGATGGCCTAAGATTAAAAAAGCCGCCAAGATGATAAACGACAGCACGGAAGCCTTGCGTGCGATCGCTGTCCGTTCTTTCTCCGGGTATCCTTCCGTCAGTGAAAGAAAAATCGGCACGTTTCCGATGGGATTGGAGACTGCAAACAGTGAAATGAAGACATGAATGATGAATGAAAACATGCGTACCTCCTTATGACTTGCCATTATTGAGTTATGTTTTGTTCTCCGCTGTTTCTTATGCATGATTTTTACCCCGGGGTCTGCTTTTTATAACCTCAGCCGGACGATCCGGAAAACAGAAAAAACCGTCCTTGTAAGGACGGTTTTTTTCTGTTTGCTATCTCCATAAGCCTTTTCCGAATTTCAACAGCCGATAAAGCATTTTCAATTTTTTTAGCATGCGTTAATTTCCTTTTTCACTCTGAATCAATGCGCCGAGAGACATGATATCTGTCAGCTCCAATAAAATTCTACCATATTGGGTACTTTTTCTCTATTATCATTTCATAGAGAAGGTGATTTATATATCTTTAGAAAACTCCGTTACATCCGTCCTATTTTCTTTTATAATGTAAATATTGAACAAAATCCCTATATTACTTGTAAAAGGAGTTTTAGAATGTATTGTTCCCAATGCGGCCATCATACTGATGGCGGAAAATTTTGTGAAAAGTGCGGTGCGCTCCAGCACGGGCAGGGAGGCGCAGGCCAAACACAGGGTCAGGCCGCTCAGGCCGGCGCCGCGGCTAAACAGGCTTCAAAGCAATTTGCCTTATTCGTGCTTGATGTGTTAAAGAGACCGTATCAAACATGTAAAACGACAGGCGGCGAACAGCTTGTCAGCAGCATCATCAACATGGTGCTTTTCTGCCTGCTGACGCCGATTATGTTTTATATTCTCTTATCAGACGGCTTTCGTGATGTCAGTTTTACCGCGGTTGTGATCAAACCGGCGCTTACCTTTGCATTATGCGTATTCTGCCTGTATCTCTTGATTTTTATCGCTTTGAAGGCCGGCGGCGCGCAGGTGTCATTTAAAGATTCGCTGTCCAGATTCGGAGCATTTTTGATTCCGTTTACAGCTATTTTGCTTCTTGCCCTCATTTTTATGCTGCTTCATACAACCGTTTGCTTTACCATTCTGGCTGTCGGTCTTTTAGGAGCGGCGTTTGCCGTGCCTCCGCTCATGCTGGCGAGCTATCAGCATCAGCTCACGGCTAAAGCGGATATCATTTATTCTGTTATCGTCATCTATTTGATCATTTGCGTAACGTTTCAATTCACGATCAAGCATTATATGAAAGAACTCATGAATTATTTCTTCTTTTAAAAACGGAAACCCCGCCGCCTGATTGGCGCGGGGTTTTTTTTATTGAATGGATGTTAAATAAATTCTTCCGTCTTTGACAACGCCGCCATACGTCCAATTGTATGTTCTGAGCTTCGGACTGCCGCCGGCTTTCGTAATATAAAACTCCTCGTACGTATGAATCGTCAGATGAGAGCCTTTCTGTGAAAAGCTTTTGACATTCACTTTATTAAATACTTCAGTCGTCCCCTCGCTGTACAGTTTTTTGACCAGTTTCTGCTGATCAGCATACAAAGGGCTTCCCCTCTTCTAAATTGCCCGCCATGATGGCAAAATTGTTAAGGCTGACGGCGCTTGATTGATTTGTCAGGTAATCAGTCATAAACGATGTGACTTGCTCGTTTGTCACGCTGCCTGAAGCTGTATTTCCTTTGGAAGATGCCCATGCGGATGTATAGGTTTTCGGCTGGTCGTTTTTTATTTTTTTTTACATTGGTCCCAGAAGAATCTGAGGCAGGGTCAGCTTTTTCGAAAACCCATTTTTTATGTTTTGTATCATATGAGAGTACATAATGAAAGCTCGGCTCAGCCTCTTCCATATCAGGCTTCGTATTCCCGTCGAAATAAGCAGACTCATGAAGCTCTTTACCCGTAACAGTTGCTTGCCAGCGGCCGTTCTCTTGAGAAATCGCAAATGAATCCAGATCAAAGCTTGTCTCTTTATACTGATCTTTCAAAAAGGTGCCGGAACTCTTCATGCCGGATACCACTTCTTTCGTCTGCTCTTTCCAGGCGGAACCAGCCTCGGTCATCTGATCGGTATTTCCGTCTGCCATCGCTTTTGTATACTGCTTCGTTGTTTTGACAATCGTGTCCATGATTGTTTGTTGTGTATCTTGATCCGGGATAAGCGTTAAGTCCACATCAGTACTGTTGATCGGAACATCGGCAGTTTTCATTTTTCCCCAAGGAAAATCAGCCTCCACGGCGGCTGTCATGGAACCGTCAGTTAAGAGCGGACCGTATGTAACGGATTTAAACGGATCTTTATGGACGGACTTGCCGTTTATCAGCAGATCGCCTTTCGCGTTTTTGAAGCTGTCTGCCGGAGTGAACGTCACATCCTCGGCGTCTAACGGCAGGTCAAAATCAACATTCCGGCTGCCGGCCGCCTCTGCCTCTTGCTTTTTGACAACGTCAACCGTGTCATTTTTAAGCTTGGCTTCCGCCGTGTAGACACCGGGTGCATACGGGCCGAAGATTTGGGTTTCATCGGCTTTTTTGACCGTCCCTGTTTTCTCGCTGTTGATATAAAGATCGGCACCTTTATAATTGCTGGTGACGCGGAAATAAACCGGATCGACTTTCAGTTCGTAATGGTCAAACAATAGAAGGGTTTTACCCTCTTTTTTGACGTATACCGCATCTTTTTCTGATGAATTGCCGCGAAGCGTTGCCAGCAGTTCATCGTGTTTCTTTGCGTATGCAAGGAGCGGTTTGACATTGGTCTCATTCAGCTTCAGTTTTTTGTCTGAAGGAGTGAGCAGGGCTGCGAGCTTTTTCGTGTCCCCGTCATGAACCGCCTGTTCGAATTGATCCGTGAGCCTTTTTTCAGATGTCAGCCAGGCTCCGGTTTTATATGCGGCAATCAATAAGATCAGCGCTGCGGCTATGCCGCCCCATATGAAGAGCGTTTTTTTAGGGATCGGCTTTCTCATTTGTGAAGCAGGTTCAGCCGCTCTTACAGCCGCCTGCCGTTCAAGCCGGCTTCCTTTCCCGATCGGTTTTCCGCATTCTTTACAGAAATGCGCCTCTTCGTTGTTCTGTCGGCCGCAATACTTACAAAAAAACATGACTTTCCTCCTATTCAATCTGCAAAACTTGTATAACTTTTCCTATGTTTCATATTTTATAATAAAGTAGAATGATTTTGGAGTTATTTTGAAAAATAGCTGTCGATCATAATGGAGGAGGAGAAACAGACATGCAAAAACTGAGCATCCGAAAAGCCGCGGAGCCGGATGAAGCGCTGTATGAACTATTGCTGCTGGCCGATCCGTCGAAAGAGATTGTCGATGATTATCTTGTAAGAGGAGAATGCTATACGGCTTGGACGTCAGACGAGCTTGCAGGGGTTTACGTCTTATTGCAAACAAGGCCGAAAACGATAGAAATCGTAAACATCGCGGTAAAAGAATCGCTGCAGAACAGAGGATTCGGAAAACAGCTGGTGCGGGATGCCATTGAAAAAGCGAGAGAATCGGGAGCTGACACGATTGAAATCGGCACCGGAAATTCCAGTATTCATCAGCTGTCACTCTATCAAAAATGCGGATTCCGCATTCAGGCTGTCGACCATGATTTTTTTATCAGACATTATGATGAAGACATTTTTGAAAACGGCATTCAATGCCGGGATATGATACGGCTTTATTTGGATTTATGATAAAAGGGCGCCGGCTGACATCGGCGCCCCTTCGTTTAACATTCAGACGGATTGATCCGCTTGTTTCTCTGTATTTCTTTGACTCCCTTGTCTGACTGAAAAAACAGCAAAAACGATCGTAAGGGTCAGTCCGACCGCCGCAAAAATATAATCCGCATTCATCAACAGCAGAAGCCCTGTGTAGACAGCGGCCGACAGCGGTTCACCCATTTTGACAATGGAAAAAATCAGTGCAAAGACCCTTCCGAAATATGCGGCCGGAACCGTCTTTTGGAAATACAGCACCGTTTGCACATCAATATACGAAATGATGATGCCGAGCACCAGGAAGATGATGCACTCAAACCCGTGAAGCGGAAAAAACAGCACCAAAATGAGCAGTCCCGCTGCCGTTAACGTCCGCGGATACAGCCGGTTCAAGCGTTTTGTATTCCATTTGAAAAATACGGCCAGATTGCCCAAAAGCATCCCCGCCTGAAACATTGAATACATGACGGCAAACCATACAGAATAGTTCTGCTGAAAACGCTCCACAGCAAGAATCGGCCCCATTACTGAAATAAGACCGGCAATGACGAGATTTACGACGAAAAAGTATCCGACCGAAGTCAGCCATGCCGCATTTCCTTTCAGCATTCTGTAACCGGCTTTTACATCTTCAGCCCCGTTGCTTTTTTCATTGGGCTGTTCTGCAATACGGATGAACGCGATAAATGCCGCGGAGATAAAAAAAGCAGTTCCGTTTATGGCAAACAGCAGCCCGAACGGAATAGCCGCAATCATGATCCCGCTGATCAATTTTCCGACGATGAGTCCGATCAAGTCACTCGTATTGATCAAAGATGTCGCCTGATCAAGATGCTGTTTGCGGACGAGCAGCGGAATGATCGCAACTTTCGCCGGCGCAAACAGCATCGATTGCAGAGATAGACAAAAAGCGCACACCCCGGCTATCCACACGGTTAATAAATCGTTCGCGCTGAGCACCGCCAAGAGGATCATGATGACGGCCCGGCCCGTATTGCACAAATACAAGATCGACTTTTTTCGGAATAAATCAATCAGCGGTCCCGCCAGCACGCCAAATGTCAACGGCACGAGTTCGATAAAAGAAATAACGCCGACAAGAATTTTGCTGCCGGTCAATTCCAGCACTAACAGCGGCAGTGCAATAAGCCAGATCCCGTCCGCCGCTGAAGAAAACACCTGCGCACACCAAAGCTTTGCATAGTTCGGTGTTCGATATGTCATATCAGGCCCTTTTTTGATCCTCGGCATCAGAAACACCGCCGAACCATTCCAGCGTTCTCCATGATTCCCGTCTTTCCGTATAATCCTCTTCCATCACCTCAAATACAATGCCGGTATCTTGATTCCGATAAAGCTCCTGCAAAGTATCTGCAGCCCGTCTCAGCAGCTCCTCAGCGATCGTCCCTTCACTCGGATGGCGGCCCTCAAAACAGCGGACGCCGCCATGCGGGAACGCAAGCTGGCGAAATGAGCTGAAGTGATAATGTTTAATGCTCTCTTTTATCGAGAGAAACTGAAAGAAATCCGGGTATCTCAGCTGGTCATTTCTGAACATAAGCGCGGAAGACAAGTGAGTCTGATAGGTAATCGCCCAATGGCACAGATCCCACGTAATACCGACATGTTTCAGATCCAGCTGAACCAGCTCTGTAAAATCCTCAGGATAAATGAAAATCGGATCAAAATCCTCTCCCAGATTCCCGATGATCGGAAGGTTTTCCACACCGATCCAAATGTCCGTCCCTTTCAGCTGCTCATCAAACTCTGCGAAAAACTCAATGATTTTTTTACGGTTTCCTTCCAGGTCATAGACTTGAAATTCCTCAACCGTCATAAATTGATTCGCATGAACGGTTATGCCTTTGGCGCCGTATTTCACAGCGAGCTCCGCAAAGTGATAAAGCTGTTTTTTGATGTGATCTTCATGCACATAATCGGCATGATCTGTCGGGAAATGCAGCGTCAATAATGAAGGATCAAGCTGTTTTGCATATTCCAGCGTCTGATTGAATGTTTTGAGATAATCCGCTTCACTAAAGGAGCGGCCGTCAAAAATATTGGCTTCCAGACCGTATCCCGCTTCCACCCATTTCTCATCGATTTGCTTCGGATCAAGTCCGAAAAACGGAATTTGAGCAATCATAGGACAGTCACCATGTTCCTCTCACAAGCATAAACGCTTCCGCAGCGGAAAAACCCGATTTTGCTCCCCATACACGGGCATTATGTTCGATTGCCTGCAAAGAGCGGGGATGAGGGAAGTCCCTGAGCTCGGAGCCGTAACACGCCATCGATTTCAATTTCATTTCAAGTTCAGCTTCAATATTAACGAAGAAGTTGGCATGAAACTGATCCTTCTGACAGTAATTCCATTCCGTCGAAGACAATGTTTCATAGGCAAAAACCCGTTTTACCGTATGGCCGGGAAGCGGACGGGTTGCGGTCATGACCGCTCTGAATACGACGGAGTGGTCAATATTAATGTCACCGCCGTACTGGGTATACACAATGTCAGGCTGAAAACGATTGATTTGTTTCTCCGCTTCCTTCACGACATCCAGCAAATCCATTGAATCCATTCTGTTATCAGGAAGGTTCAGCCTGACAAAATCATGGATGCCCAAAGTGCTGAGCGCTTGTTCCGTTTCTTGAGCAGAATGCTGCATAACGGACTCTTCAGGCTTCTCATAATCCGTTTTTCTTGATGACTTGCCTTCCGCCATAATGACTGCCGACACGCTGTCACCTTGGCGGACATGTTTGGCGAGCGTGCCGCCGACGCCGATAATTTCATCGTCGGGATGCGCTGCAAATACCATTACTTTCATCATATTGCCCTCCTTTAACTAACATTTCAGCTGTATCCGCTCCGCAGTTCATCAGCATATCAAGCATGGAGAGGTGAGGGATATGCTCCCCGAATAATTGAGGATAGTCAAAATGCCGGATCTGCTGATACTCAATGACAATTCCGTTTCTATCAAAATCGCTTTCTATTAAATAGTCGGAACCCTGACTGCCTGAATAATAACGGTCCGCCCCCAGCTCCTGACAAAGCGCTAAAACAAAATCGCTTTTTTTCTCCTTCCGGCATTCAAGCTCAGAGACATAACAGAGCGGCGTTTCAATTCGGAGCTCTTTTCGGAAAAATTCAATGATGTGCATATTCAAATCATGGAGATATTCCCACTCCCTCTGATAGACATCTTGAAAAAAATGCTGGTACCGCTCAAAATAGGGAGCTTTCGCATAGTTCATCTTAATCGCCATCCAATGTTTTTTCCGCCAATCCTGTGTCTGGTCGATTTTCATATGCCGAAGCTCTATGTCTTTATATTGTTTCATCTGCAAAGGCACCGTCAGCCATCTGGGGCCCTGCGGCGTTTTGATTCTGTTGCGGTTCAGAAACCCTTTTTTCTCAAATTGAGCCGTGTCATGAATGGCAAACAGATCCGACTTATACATTTTTTCAAAAAAACCGTACCACGGCAGATAACTGGATTGATGGCCGCTTATTGTTTTCATTCCGGTTTCGTAAAAAGTCGGCATTGTTTTTCTTCAGCTCCCCAATATCGTTTCGGTCTTGCGATTTCTTTACTGTGTGAATAGCCAAAATCAGCCCATTGAAGCTTGCGGCAAATGGCGAATTGCAAAGCGTCACGCATCAACAAGTAAGAGGCCTGCGCTTTTTTTCCCGCAAGGCTGTTTACATTCTGCCAATAATAGAAATGAGAGCGGTCATAGAGAAAAATACTGCTGCTGATCAGCGTCTCATCCTGATATGCTCCGACCCAAAACATCCGGTCAGCAAACGTGTCAAGCAGTTTTTGGAAAAATCCCTGGCTCAGCACATAAGCCGCGCCGATTGCCGCCGTATGCTCCTTGTAGAGTTCGTAAAATGATTCAAGTTCTTGTCGCCCGATCAGCCTGGTGACAATATTCTCTTTTTCAGCGTATCTGACTGCCGTCCGGGCTTTTCCGGAAATGCCCGTCCAAAGTTCGTCAAACGTGTCCGGAAGCGTAAGAATCCGTGTCGCCTTTTCCGTCCACCCTTCCCCGATTTCTTCTGTAAAAGAAGTCTGACCGTACGGCAGCAGCATCCGGGATATGTTCCGGCCGAATATGGCCTCGATTTCACTTTGAAGCCATTCAAATGAGATGGGGCGATCTGAAATAACGCCGCCGTATCCGATCATATTGCCGGATAATACGCCCTTCTGTTCAAAAAGCGGAAGATAGATGACCTGTCCTCCGTCCGTTGTCAGTCTGACAGGGTGAAATGACGTGCCGGGAAGCTCTTCCATGAGAATTCCCCAATCATAGCTTTGAAACAACCCCGCCTGATACATGTCAGCGGCCCGATCCCATGCCTGGCGGCTCGTGCATACTGCTGTTTTTTGCATTGTTATCACCACTATTCAGTCTTATTCTGTTGCTCACAATATGATAAAACGGATTCGGCTACATATCTGACTTGCTCCTTTTGAAAAGGAGGTTTAAACGGCAGAGAAAGAACTCTCTTCCAAAGCGGATCTTCCCCTTCTTCCGCCGCATATGTTTCATAAATCGGAATACGTCCGAGGGGAAGATAGTTCCAGCATGTTTGGATGCCTCTTTCGGCTAAATAAACGGAACACCCGTACCGCTCTTCATCCCTGGGGAATACAATCGTTAAATAATTCAGATGTTCTCCTTCTTGGGGCTGGATCATCTTTATGCCGTACGTCTCTTCCGCCTTTATAAAGATTTCTCCCGCCGCTTGTAAGTTTCGGAGCGAAGCTGTTACAAGCTGATCCATACGTGAAAGCTGATCTTCAATAATGGCTTCCCTTGCCGGATGCATGCGAAGCACCGGTACAACAGCCGGTTTATCCGGCAGAGCTTCGAGCTTAGTGGCTTTCATGGAAGGCATGACGCCCGCTTTCCTATAAATATATGAAAGGGGATGATGCCGTTTCCGTTTCATTACAGCCTGTATTCTTTGATTTCTGATATAAATTCGATAGTCAGCTGCCACTTGGCTGCGCTGCTCCATCGGGAAATTTGCTTTTTGCCGAAGCCATTCTTTCGGCGCGATTAACGCGCCGCCTCCGATACTCGCAAGCGGTTTTGACGGGCCGAAGCTTAAAACACCGAAATCGCCCAGACCGCCGGCATATGTATCCGCTTGTTTTGTAAACATGGCTTGAGCGGCATCATCAATGACAAAAATACCGTGTTCCTTCGCCCAGTCAATGATGGCGGTATTTTCTCTCCGTCCGTATACATGCGTGAGGATAACCGCACACGTCTGCCGCGTCGCTTTTTTTTTGACATCCTCAAACGATAAAGAAAGATGCTCATCCAGCTGCGCAAAAACAGGCGTTGCACCGGATTGCACTACGGCATCAATGACATTCGGGCAGCTGAAGGATGAGAAAATCACTTCTTTCCCCGGCCCGGCTCCCGAATAAGTTAAGGCGAGCACCAGTGCCGCACTGCCGCTGGAGGTCAGTACAACCCCTTTTCCGTACCGTTTTTCCAGCTTTTCAGTCAGTCCGCTTTGTCCGGCAGTAAGCAAGTGCTTCACCGCGCGCAGACGGCCCCTGACGGAAAGCTGTCCGGGATAAACGGGATATTTGACCACTTCCGGGTTTTTAGGAAAGTGAAAGTTTGTGCTTTTGTCTTTCATCTTTTATGATCTCCAGGCCTTCATGCAGACTTACTTTCGGAGCGTAACCGAGTAAACGTTTCGCCTTCTCGATTGACGGCGCCCGTTTAAAAATCTCGATGTCTTTTCCCCTCACGCCGTCTTCGCCCAGCTTTTTAAACAGATAGTTATCCTTCTCTCTGCCAGAGAGCACATTAACTTTTTCAGCCAGTTCTTTTATCGTGATCGGCTGGTCGTTCCCGATATTGAAGTCTTCAAAGACGGCTCCTTCATGAATGAGCGCGAGATAAGTTCCGGTGACGATATCACTGATGTAGCTGAAGCAGCGTATTTGTCCGCCGTCCCCGTAAAGAGGCAGCTCAGAGCCATTCTCGGCCAGGCTGAAAAACTTGTTGATGACAAAATCCTCGCGCTGTTTCGGCCCGTATACATTAAAGTACCGGACGACCCGAATATGAAGTTCGTCGGAAGCCTGTTCTCTCAAATATTCCTCTGATTGCAGTTTGGCTTTTCCGTAAGCCGATTTCGGAAGCTTTCGGCTTGTCTCGGTATAAGGAAAATCCGGTGAATCGCCGAATACTTCTGAGCTCGATGAGAAAAGAAGTGTTCTGATTCCCAATTCACCGCAT
This sequence comes from Bacillus sp. jun7, assembly GCF_051034795.1. Lineage (NCBI taxonomy): Bacteria > Bacillati > Bacillota > Bacilli > Caryophanales > Bacillaceae > Bacillus > Bacillus sp. jun7. The sequence continues at coordinate 3,064,899 of NZ_CP093219.1, read as the reverse complement.
ACCTCGGTGACGTTTTTCGTTCCTTCAAAATTGACCCGTATGACGTCTTCTTCATTGCTTCGGCAGCTGTCTACACCGACCATTGCCGCCAAATGGACAACCGCATCCGCTCCCCGCAGTGATTCGCGGAGGGACGTCCGGTCAAGGATATCCGTTTGGCGGTATTCAGTGTCAAAAGCCGGCTCCTTTTGGTCTGCAATAATGGTGTGATAACCTTTAGCCTGTAATAATGCCGCCAATTCGCTTCCGATAAAACCGGCTCCTCCGATAATCGCAATATGTTTCATGATCCTACCTCCTGGCTGATAGTCAAAACTTCTTTTATAGACTTGACAATATAGCTGCAATCCTCATCTGATAACTGGCTGTAAAGAGGCAGTGACACGATCTCCCGGAAAACACGTTCAGTAACCGGAAGCTCGGCAGGAAAATGTTTTTGATAGTAAGGATGCATATGCACGGGAATAAAGTGCACGCTCAGCCCGATTTGTTTTTCTTTCATTTTCTCAATAAACAGATCTCTGTCCATGCCGCCGTTCTCTCGGATCCGCAAAATAAATAAATGCCATGAGTGCGTTATGCCGTTTGGAATGTCAGAAAGCGGAAGCGCTGCTTTGTCAGATTGGCCCGACAGTTCACGCACATAAAATTGAGCGATCTGTGCCCGTTTTTCTTGAATTTCGTTTGCGCGCTTCAATTGAACCAGACCGAGCGCGGCCTGAATATCCGTCATATTATATTTAAAGCCCGGCAGTAACACGTCGTATCTCCAGCTGCCTTTTTCACCGTACCGGTTCCAGGCATTTTTTGTGATGCCGTGCCAGCCGTACAGCCTCGCTCTTTCTGCGGCCTGTTCGTCTTTCATGACGAGGGCTCCGCCTTCCCCCGTTGTAATATTTTTGGTGGCATAAAAGCTGAAGCACACGGCATCTCCGTGAGTGCCGATCATGCTTCCGTTATATTTTGTACCGAGCGCATGAGCGGCGTCTTCAATCAGATACAATCCGTTTTCTTTACAAATGGACTGCAAGTTTTCCAGATCAGCCGGATAGCCGGCAAAATGAACCGCAATTACCGCTTTTGTGCGCGGCGTTATTTTCTTCCTGACATCTTCAGGATCGGCACATAGACTTTTCTCGCATATATCCGCAAACACAGGAACGGCTCCGGCGTGCAGGATGACATTGACGCTGGAACAGAACGTGAAGCTCGGCACGATGACTTCATCGCCTTCTCCCACACCGAGCGCCAATAAAGCCATATGTAATGCAGCAGTGCCTGAATTACAGCTGATGACGTGTTCGGCTCCAATACATTCTCCCAGCTTTTTTTCAAAATCGATTACCTTCGGGCCTTTCGAAATCCAGCCCGACTGAATCGTTTCGGTTACGCTTGCGATTTCTTCGTTTGTCATATCAGGTCTGTGAAAAGAGATAAATCGATTACTAATGACCGTTCCCTCCTTATAAAGTGACAACTCTGCAATTGTCGGCTGATTTTTCCCTGCATACATTTCTTGTGTCAAAGATAATCGGTGAGGCATCCTTCAAAATACTGTAGTCGATTACATCGTGATCTGTATGAATGATGATGACGTCGTACTGATTGATTTGTTCTCTTGTGAAAGGGACAGATTGTTTGCGGCTTCCGTCATTCAAGCGGATCTCGCTGATAAACGGATCATGATAATCAATTTTTGCGCATCCCTTGTCCATCAATTCTTCCATTATCGTAAACACTGAGGATTCACGCGGGTCATTTGTATTTTTTTTATAAGCGGCCCCTATTATTAAGATGCTGCATTTGTCTTTGCCCGCCAGTTTCAAAGCATAGTCAGAGACAGAAATCGGCATGTTAGAATTGATTTCGTCCGCCAGATCAATTAATTTTGTCTGCAGTCCTTTTTCATTCGCGATCCATTTGAAGTAAAAAGGATCAATCGGGATACAATGGCCTCCGACTCCGGGGCCAGGGATAAATTTTTGAAAGCCGAACGGCTTCGTGTCCGCCGCGCAGATGACTTCCCATATATCAATATCAAGTTCACGGCAATTAAGCGCCATTTCATTGATAAGAGCTATATTGACATAACGATAAGTATTCTCTAGGAGTTTAGCTGTTTCAGCTACTTCGGGTGAGGTGACCGGGTGAATGCTTGTAACAATGGTGTTGTAAAACGCTGAGGCAAGTTCTGTGCAAGTCTGTGTGGTTCCGCCGACTACTTTAGGAATATCTGAAACTTCATATTGCCTGTTGCCCGGATCGATTCTTTCCGGAGAATAAGCCGTAAAAAAGTCTGTTCCTATTTTCATGCCGCGGCTTGATGCCATTCTGTCGGCAATCTTTTTTTTCGTTGTTCCGGGATAGGTGGTGCTTTCTAAAATTAAAAGCTGATGCTGCCTTCCATAAGCAATCATGCTGTCAACTGCACTGTCGATGTAGGTTAAATCGGGGATCTTGTCTTTTTTGTTCAGGGGTGTCGGCACACATATCACAATGATGTCGCATTTTTGGATGAGCGACATGTCGGCGCTGATTTGAAAGCGTTTTGTTTGTAAAGCCGAGTTCAGTCTGCCGTCCTCTATATCTTGAATATGGCTGCTTCCGGCGGCTAACAAGGAAACCTTTTCACTGTTTTTGTCGAATCCGATCACATTGTATCCTTTATCGACACATTCCAGCGCAAGAGGAAATCCCACATATCCCATGCCTAACACGCCTACTATCGCCTGCTTCGTTTCAATCAGATGTAACAGCCGTTTTTGACCAAGGTTGCTGGCTTCTTTTGTGACAGTATTCATTTTTCGCCCCCTAATAGATAGAAAAGAGTATTGTTTTTTACAATTTAAAACAAATATCGATCGATATCGCAATTATAACAAAAGTTAAAATTTGATAAATGAGTTTTACATCCTTTTGTGAATTAGGTATTATCTATTTATTTTTCTTTTATTTGTAAAATAAAATCCTGTTAAATGGTATATATCTGGTAACGAGTGAGAAAATCTCCCTTAATTGATAGAATATACAGAAAATAATATAAAAAACAGGCCGAAGCCTGTTTTTTATTCTTTCATTGCCTCAGTTACTGCTGCGGAAACGAGTGCCCCAGCTTTCTCTAGCCGTTCTTTGCTGATGTGTTTCATATTATCATTTTCGGTGTGGTACCAGGGCCCCGGCTCCTGTGTATCGGGGCTGAGCCAAATCCAGTTAGCCGACGGAATCCCCGCTTCATAAAAAGAGACATGGTCTGAGTAACCGAGCTGAATCAGGTTTGGCTTGACCAACCGGGATTTTTCAGCGGCTTTTTCAGCGTACCGGACACTCGGGTTTTCCCTGCCGTCAGGAGTCGTGACACACATTTGACTCGCTTCTTCCCAGTCAGTCGCAATCATATCGGCATTAAAATTGGCCTGGCTGTGCTTTCTTTCATTGTTCGTGAGTGTACTGACGTAATAAGATGAACCCGCAGACCATAATTCTTCTGCACCGAACAGGATAAAGCGGATCTCTTTGTCTTTCGGTATGTGTGTCAATTGCTTGCTGATTTCCAGAACGGCAGATGTGCCTGAGGCGTTATCATCCGCTCCGGGCGCGCCTTTTACGCTGTCATAATGCGCTGTGACATAAATAATATCAGCATCAGAAGAGTTGGCCTGTGCCGCTTTGCGCGTTCCTATGATATTTTGTGAGGTGCGGTTTTTATAGTTTTTAAATTGAATGACTGCCTGCTTTTCCTGCAGCAATGCTTCACCGTCTTCTTTTTTCATACCCGCCGCCGGTATCGTGATTCCTTTATCGGTCTGCGGACGGACGGCGAGCGGTTTTGTTGTCTGATTATAAATAATGACTGCTTTGGCTCCCGCTTGTTCGGCATGTTTGATCTTTTGAGAAACGGGGATCTTTCCTTCGCGTATCACTGCAATCTTTCCTTTGGCTCCTGTTACGTCATTGCGTGATCCGCAGCCGCCGTCAAAAATCCCGCCTTCTATTTTGAGCTCTTTTTCAACAGCGGATTGATCAGCGGAGCGGAGCGGGAATTCATGATCTCCCGCTGTGACTGAACCTGAATAGTACTTTTTCAATGGAAATGACTGTACTTTGACACTGGCGCCCTGAGCCCGCAGGCGATTCGATATGTATTCAGCCGCTTCCTTTTCTTTCGCAGTTCCGGTTTCCCGCGGTCCGATGGTTTCACTCAGATCATGCATAGTGTCCAATGCCTCATCGGCATCAAAAACCGGGGCGGTCACAGTTGAATAAGCATGAGTTTCGGACAGCGGTCCGGCAGATGCGCCCCATATGACGCTTGCTGCCACCGCGGCTGACATAAATGAAAATTTCATCATAATCCCTCCTCTTATTAACACCTCTTCCCTTTCGATTGAAGAACACTGATTCCTTTAAAAAGGGGAAAAAATGAATATTATTGACCAAATGAAGATGAAGAAAAAGGAGGGAAAAGCCCGGGACCATAAAAAAACGCCGGGAGAATATCTCCCAGCGTCCATTCCATTACTTATTCAAGTTATAGAAAGAGTTGATACCATGGTATTGAGCAGTTTCAGCCAACTGATCTTCGATGCGAAGAAGCTGGTTGTATTTCGCAACACGGTCCGTACGGGACGGAGCACCTGTTTTGATTTGTCCTGCATTAGTTGCCACAGCGATGTCAGCGATTGTGCTGTCTTCAGTTTCACCTGAACGGTGAGAGATAACGGCAGTGTAGCCCGCGCGTTTCGCCATTTCGATCGCATCGAATGTTTCAGTCAATGTACCGATTTGGTTTACTTTGATCAGGATAGAGTTGCCTACGCCGTTTTTGATACCTTCAGCAAGCTTTTTCGTGTTTGTAACGAAAAGGTCGTCACCGACAAGCTGAACTTTTTTGCCAAGACGCTCTGTAAGAAGTTTGTGGCCTTCCCAGTCGTTCTCGTCAAGTCCGTCTTCGATAGAGATGATTGGGTATTTAGAAACCATTTCTTCGTACCAGTCAACCATTTCAGCAGATGTTTTCACAACGCCTTCGCCAGACAGATGGTATTTGCCGTCTTCTTTGTTGTAGAACTCAGAAGATGCAGCATCCATAGCAAGCTTCACTTCTTCGCCAGGTTTGAAGCCGGCTTTTTCGATTGCTTCAACGATTGTTTGAAGCGCTTCTTCGTTAGAACCAAGGTTCGGAGCGAATCCGCCTTCGTCACCTACAGCTGTGTTCATTCCTTTAGCAGAAAGAACTGATTTCAGGCTGTGGAAGATTTGAGCGCCCATGCGAAGCGCTTCACGGAAGTTAGGCGCGCCTACAGGCATAATCATGAATTCTTGAATGTCTACGTTGTTGTCAGCATGCTCTCCGCCGTTTACGATGTTCATCATCGGTACAGGAAGCGTTTTTGAGTTGAATCCTCCAAGGTATTGGTAAAGAGGAATCTGTAAGAAATCAGCAGCTGCGCGCGCACAAGCCATAGATACGCCAAGGATTGCGTTCGCACCGAGTTTGCCTTTGTTTTCAGTTCCGTCAAGCTCGATTAAAAGCTGATCGATTGCGTTTTGTTCAGTTACGTCAAAGCCGAGAAGCTCTGGAGAAATGATTTCGTTTACGTTGTTAACAGCAGTTAACACGCCTTTTCCAAGGTAACGGTCTTTGTCGCCGTCACGAAGCTCAACCGCTTCGTATTCACCTGTAGAAGCTCCGCTTGGCACTAATGCGCGGCCGAAAGCTCCTGTTTCTGTATATACTTCAACTTCAACTGTCGGGTTGCCGCGGGAGTCAAGGACTTCGCGTGCATAAACATCAACAATGTATGGCATGAGTTTGTCTCTCCTTTTGATTTACGCTTATTTTTGAATTAAAGATGTTCCGGTCATTTCTTTCGGTTTTTCAACACCGAGAAGGTCTAATAACGTTGGTGCGAGGTCGCCTAGGATTCCGCCTTCGCGCAGCGTCACGCCTTCTTTCGTCACAATGACAGGGACTGGGTTTGTCGTATGGGCAGTGTGCGGTTCGCCTGTTTCTGTAATCAGAATGTCCGCATTACCGTGATCAGCGGTAATGATGGCATGTCCGCCTTTAGCGATAATGGCGTCAACCACTTCGCCTAAGCATTCGTCCACTGCTTCAATTGCTTTAATCGTCGGTTCGACCATTCCGGAGTGGCCGACCATGTCAGGGTTTGCAAAGTTCAGGATGATCGCGTCGTGCTTGTCAGCCGCGATTTCTTTTACAAGAGCATCCTTCACTTCATACGCGCTCATTTCAGGCTTCAGGTCATATGTCGCGACCTTCGGCGAGTTAATGAGGATGCGCTCTTCGCCCGGGAATTCTTCTTCGCGGCCGCCGCTCATAAAGAACGTAACGTGCGGATACTTTTCAGTTTCTGCAATGCGAAGCTGTTTTAACCCGTGCTGTGCTAATACTTCACCGACCGTATTGTCAAGGTTTACCGGTTTAAAAGCCACATATCCGTCAACAGATTCACTGAAGTGAGTCAGGCAGACGAAATACAGGTTTTTCGGATGATTTTCACCGCGGTCGAAATCGCGGAAATCTTTGTTGGTAAACGTGTTTGAAATCTGGATGGCGCGGTCTGGTCTGAAATTATAGAAAATCACAGAATCGCCGTCATGAATTTTCGCAACGGGTTCACCGTTTTCTTTTGTGATGACGGACGGAATGACGAATTCATCATGAATGCCGTTCGCATAAGAATCGTCGACTACATCCATCGCGCTGCGGTAAGACGGGCCTTCGCCGTAAGCCATTGCGCGGTACGCTTTTTCCACACGGTCCCAGCGTTTGTCGCGGTCCATGGAGTAGTAGCGTCCGGAAATGCTGGCGATTTCGCCGACACCGATTTCTTCGATCTGCTCATTCAGCTGCTGAATGTAAGTTTTCGCCGTTTGCGGACCTACATCGCGGCCGTCGAGGAAACCGTGAATATACACCTTCGTCAGTCCTTCACTTTTCGCAAGCTTCAGCAGCGCGAATAAATGATTGATGTGACTGTGTACGCCTCCGTCAGAAAGAAGGCCGAACAGGTGCAGCGCTTTGTCGTTGTCTTTCGCGTTTTTGATGGCGTCAAGGAACGTTTGATTGCGTTCGAATTCGCCTTCGCGGATGGCAACGTTCACGCGTGTTAAGCTTTGGTACACAATACGTCCGGCGCCGATATTTAAATGACCGACTTCAGAGTTCCCCATTTGTCCTTCAGGCAGTCCGACTGCTTCGCCTGATGCCGTCAGCGTCTGATGAGGGTATTGGTTCCAATAACGGTCGAAATTCGGTTTTTTCGCTTGTGCGACTGCGTTTCCGACTGTTTCATTGCGTAATCCGAACCCATCAAGAATGATGAGTGCAGCTGGTTTTTTACTCATATTGACCTTCCTCCAATAATTGAACGAATGACTGCGGTTCAAGGCTTGCGCCGCCGACCAAAGCACCGTCAATATCGGACTCTGCCATATATTCTTTAATATTTGCAGGTTTTACGCTGCCGCCGTATTGAATGCGGAGCTTATCAGCAGTTTCCTGGCTGAAGCTTTCAGCAACGACTTTACGGATATGCGCGCAGACGTCGTTTGCATCTTTCGCTGTAGAAGATTTGCCTGTTCCGATTGCCCAGATTGGCTCGTACGCAATAACGGAAGCGGCAACTTGCTCTTCAGAAAGACCCGCAAGCCCTTTTTTCACTTGATCGGCAACAAGATCATTTGTTTTTCCGGCTTCGCGCTCTTCAAGCGTTTCACCTACGCAAATGATCGGCACAATGCCGTGTTTGAAAGCGGCATGCGCTTTTTTGTTAACTGTTTCATCAGTTTCAGCGAACATTTCACGGCGCTCAGAGTGTCCGATGACGCAGTAATCCACGCCAAGGTCTTTCAGAGCGACCGGGCTGATTTCACCTGTGAACGCACCGTTTTCTTCAAAATGCATGTTTTGGGCGCCGACTTTCAGGTCAGTTCCTTTAACAGCAGAAGTCAGCTTTTCTAAGAAAAGAGCTGGTGCGCAAACAACGGCTTCCGCTTTGTCTGCTGCTGGAATGGAAGATTTCACTTCTTCAACGAAGCTGACAGCCTCGCCGAGTGTTTTGTTCATTTTCCAGTTACCGGCTATAATTGGTTTTCTCATCTGTTCCACTTCCTTATAGCAGTTTTTATTTATCGTTCAGCGCAGCTACACCCGGAAGCTCTTTGCCTTCCATGAATTCAAGGGATGCGCCGCCGCCTGTTGAGATATGGCTCATTTTGTCAGCAAGGCCGAATTTTTCAACGGCTGCCGCAGAGTCTCCTCCGCCGATGACAGAGTATGTATCGTTTGCCTCTGCCAATGCTTCAGCCACTGCTTTTGTGCCTTGAGCGAACAAGTCGATTTCGAATACGCCCATCGGTCCGTTCCATACGACAAGTTTGCTGTTTTTGATAACTTCAGCGTACGTTTCGCGGGTTTTCGTTCCGATGTCGATCGCTTCTAAATCACTTGGGATCTCAGAGATCGGCACGATTTGAACGTTTGCATCGTTAGAGAAATCATCAGCAACGAGAACGTCTTCCGGCATATAGAATTTAACGCCTTTTTCTTTCGCGCGGTCCATGAATGATTTTGCAAGTTCGATTTTATCTTCTTCAAGAAGAGATTTACCGACTTCATAGCCAAGCGCTTTTACAAATGTGTAAGCAAGACCTCCGCCGATGATCAGGTTGTCCACTTTATCAAGCAGACTTTCGATTACGCCGATTTTGTCTTTTACTTTCGCGCCGCCGATGATTGCCGTAAACGGGCGCTCAGGATTTGTCACGGCTTTGCCGAGAACGTCAAGCTCTTTTTCCATCAGGAATCCTGCAACCGCCGGCAGATGCTCGGCAATTCCGGCTGTAGATGCGTGAGCACGGTGGGCAGCACCGAATGCGTCATTGACATATACATCCGCAAGCTCAGCAAATGCTTTAGCAAGCTCAGGATCGTTTTTCTCTTCACCAGGGTAGAAACGTACGTTTTCCAATACAAGAACGTCTCCGTCCTTCATATCAGAAATTTGTGCTTTTACAGCATCGCCGTAAGCTTCATCCGCTTTTTTCACTTCTTTTCCGAGCAGTTCGCCTAAGCGTGCAGCGACAGGAGTTAAACGAAGCTCCTCAACCACTTCGCCTTTCGGGCGGCCTAAGTGGCTCGCAAGAAGGAGTTTCGCGCCTTGGTCTGCAAGGTGTTTGATTGTTGGAAGCGCAGCTCGGATACGAGTATCGTCTGTTACTTCCCCGTCTTTCATTGGAACGTTAAAGTCAACGCGGCAGAATACGACTTTGCCTTTTACGTCGATGTCTTTTACTGTTTTTTTATTCATGCCTTAGGAGATCCTCCTTCAAAATGGTTTGCATAGCACGAAAAACGTGAAACGTGAAACCGCCTCATGATGCTTCCGCCGCGGGGCAGATTGCAGCTTCCGGGCACGGGGCAGATCGTCTTCTGAGCCAGGGCAGGCGGCCGAAAACGAAAGTGCCGCGGAAACTTCAAAACGCGGACGTTCTGCAGCAATCCGGCGCTTTCTGAAAGCCGGTTCTCATGGAAAAAGGGAAAGGGAGTCCGTCCCCTTCCCTTGTCCGCTTTCATTATAGCGTTTCTGTCCGAAAGAACCAAGTCCGGCCCTTTCCGGGAGCTATGAATTAAAGACCTTGTTTTGCGATGTAAGCTGCAAGGTCAACAACGCGGTTAGAGTAGCCGCTTTCGTTATCGTACCAAGAGATTACTTTTACCATGCTGCCTTCCATAACCATTGTAGAAAGAGCATCGATTGTAGAAGAGTTAGCATTGCCGTTGTAGTCTCCGGATACTAATGGCTCTTCGCTGTATCCAAGGATTCCTTTAAGATCGCCTTCAGCCGCTTCTTTAAGAGCTGCGTTTACGTCTTCAGCCGTTACGTCTTTGTTAAGTTCAGCAACTAGGTCAACAAGAGAAACGTTTGGAGTCGGCACACGCATAGCTCCGCCGTTCAGTTTGCCTTTCAGTTCAGGAAGAACAAGGGAAACTGCTTTAGCAGCACCAGTTGATGTAGGAATGATGTTTTCAGCTGCTGCACGCGCACGACGGTAGTCTTTGTGCGGAAGATCAAGAATTTGCTGATCGTTTGTGTAAGAGTGAACAGTTGTCATCATACCGCGTTTGATGCCGAATTTGTCGTTAAGTACTTTTGCAAACGGCGCAAGGCAGTTTGTTGTGCAAGATGCGTTAGAGATAACATGGTGGTTAGCCGCATCGTATTTGTCTTCGTTAACACCCATAACGATTGTGATATCTTCTTCGTTAGCAGGTGCAGAGATGATAACTTTTTTCGCGCCTGCTTCTAAGTGTTTCGCAGCGTCTGCGCGTTTTGTGAAGAAACCAGTAGATTCAACTACGATTTCAACGCCTTGTTTGCCCCAGCTGAGTTTCGCAGGATCGCGCTCAGCAGAAACTTCGATTGTTTTGCCGTTAACAACAAGGTTGCTGCCGTCAACTTTAACTTCTGCATCTAATTTTCCGTGTACGGAATCATATTGTAAAAGATGAGCAAGCATGTTAGCGTCTGTTAAATCGTTAACTGCTACTACCTCAACTTCAGGATTGTTTAATGCTGCGCGGAATACGTTACGTCCAATACGACCAAAACCGTTAATACCGACTTTTACTGCCATGATTATTTCCTCCTTTAAATAAGTGAGAGATATTTATATTGAGGGACTGTTATCCCTTAATAACTTCTTTGCGGCTCCTTCGTCCGTGACGAGAACCGTGTTTCGCTGCTTTTTAAAATAAGCTTCGATTGCTTCTGCTTTTGATGATCCGCCCGCTACCGCGATAATGTCGGGAATGGCATCGAGGTCATCGAGCTGCATTCCGACTGAATGCACCTTGTGAACGACTTCTCCGTCCGCATTAAAGTAGTAGCCGAATGCCTCTGTCACCGCATGATTGTCATCTATTTTCTTCAAATCTTCCAAAGGCGTGTTTCTTCGCTCCGCCATTGTTCTAGCTTCGCCGATTCCGTGAACGAGCATACTCGCTGATTTAATCGTGTGAAGCACCTCTTTTACGGAAGGTTCTTCAATAATAGATGAGTAGGCGCCTTGTGACAGCTGGCCGGGAACGAACAAAAGCCGGTAAGTGCCTGAAGCCTTTTCCGCCATATGCGCGCATATGGTGTTCGCCTGGTTTTTCACATCTTCGCCTAAACCGCCTCTTGCGGGCACAAACAGGAGCTCGCGGTTTTTTGAATCCGGCGTCATCATATCGGCGACGGCTTCAATTGTCGTACCGCCGGTTACAGCGACGATATTTTTGCCTGAAAATCTCTTTTTCATACATGCAACGGCCGCTCTCCCTAATTCTTTTTTGACCCAAGGAGATTGGTCGCTGTCTCCGGAAACAATAATGGCGTCTTTCAGATTGAGCCGCTCTTTTAATGTCTTTTCCAAAAGCGTCAATCCTAAAACATCCTTCATCGTATCTTCCAGAATCGAAAGCAGTGAATAGCCCTCTTCCGTCATTGTCATGCCGTTTGTTTTAATATCGATGAGATTTTGTTCTTTCAAGAACTGAACCTCGCTTCTGAGAACGCGCTCGGTCAATCCGAGACTGGCTGCAAGACTTCTGCGGCCGATCGGTTCTGTAAGCCTGATATACTGCAAGATTTCAAATCTTTTCTGCATCACAAGCAAAAGATCAGGCAATAATTTTTTTTGAGCTTGTATTAACTGGTTCATGACTCAAACGTTCCTTCCTATTCATACTGGACAGAAAATGTCCCGCTATGACAAAAAACGTCCCATCATAGCCAAAAAAAATTATGTCTGCTTTCTTTAATTATTTTAACAGGATGACATTGTTAATTCAACTGTTAAAGGTCAATTCCTCGACATTCTTCGCAGGATTTACCAGTATCTCCTTGATACAGTCATTATATACAGAAACGGAATGAAGGTGACAGACAAAAGCCCGCCGGAGCGGACTTTTGTCGTAAAACGCTTTCATTTTATCCAGAGTTTTTCTATTTCTTCTAATGATTTATTTTTCGTCTCAGGGCAGATCGTCACGACAAACAAGAAACAGAGAATATTAATGACGGCGAATATCCAGAAGGTGTACGCGAGCCCCAACCCGCTGATCATCATCGGCACGAACTGGCCGATCGCCCAGTTGGCCCCCCATAAGAATATCGTCGCAATACCGGCGGCGCGTGCGCGGAGGTGGTTCGGAAAGATTTCCGAAATCATGATCCACGTAATCGGCCCGACTGATACGCAGAAAGCGGCGACGAATCCCAATATGATGACGACTAAAGCCGGACCGCTCGCCAGCTGAAAATAAAAGGATGCCCCGATTAAGATCATGAACAGCGCCATAAAGGCAGATCCGACCCCCATCAGCTTTTTCCGGCCTACCTTATCGACTAAAAGAACCGCGATAATGGTGAAAATCACTTCAACGACACCGACGATGCATGTCGTGATAAACCCCGCATTCTGTCCGAAGCCCATCATTTTGAAAATTTCCGGCCCGTAATACGTAATTGCGTTCATGCCGATGACCTGATTGAATAAAGCCAGCAGAATCCCGATCACAAGCGCTTTTCTCAGCCCCGGTTTAAACAGCTGAGACAATGAACCCATTTTTTCTAATTGTAAAGACGTTTCGATTTGTTTGATTTCTTCTTTCGCGGTCTGCTCGCCGTTAATGCGCGTCAGCACGGCGAGGGCTTCATTCCGGCGCCCCGCTTTCGCAAGCCAGCGCGGACTTTCCGGCACGATAAGCAGCACGATAAAAAAGATGACGGACGGAATCATGCCGTAAGCGAGCATCCACCGCCAGCCGGTGTGCACCCCCCATTCATACGAGCCGGACTGCTGGACGGCGAGGTTAATAAAATAAGTGCCGGAGATCCCTAATATCGTAAACAGCTGATACAGTGAAGACAGACTGCCGCGTATGGCCGGCGGAGCCGCTTCGGTAATATACGTGACAGAAAGCGAGGAGCCCATGCCGATTCCGAGACCGCCGATGACTCTGGCGATCACTAAGGAAGACACACTTTGAGAAAGCGCAGAGACAACCGCTGACACCGCAAACAACAGAGCCGCTGCCATCAAAATCTTTCTCCGTCCGAACCGGTCACTCAAAAATCCGGAAATTCCGACGCCGAAAACACCGCCGATCATAATGCTTGAAATCACGAGCCCTTCCATAAAAGGACTTAAGCGGTACAAATCTTTCAGGAAACCGATGGCGCCGGAAATCACCGCCGTGTCATAACCGTACAAAAGCCCTCCCAGTCCGGCCGCGCATGAGATGAGAATGACAAACCACTTCGAATGCTGCCGAGTGACAGGTACATTTGAGCCAATTGGTGCCGGGTGATTCTTCATGAATTTTACCCTCCCGCGAATAATAGAATAAAAACGCTTACAAAACAGAGTGCGGCGCTTGACGTTGCTTTGTTTTCTTCAGAACCGCCACATTTGTACGTACTTATAAAGAATTTTATCTAAAAATAAGGAAAATTAGTACGTACAAATAAAGAATAAGCAGTTTTTCATAATCTGTCAATTATTTTTACAGCTTGATGAAAGGGCTTACTATGTTATACTTGAATTTGTCCGTATACATTTTGGAGGAATTGATATGCTACCGAAATATGCTCAAGTAAAAGAAGAAATTTGTTCATGGCTGAATCAAGGAAAAATACAGCCGGACGAAAAACTGCCTACGGAAAATGAGCTGATGCAGCAGTTCGGGGTCAGCCGCCATACCATCAGAAAGGCGATCGGAGATTTGGTCTCGCAGGGGCTGCTGTACAGCGTTCAGGGCGGAGGCACCTTTGTCGCTTCACGCACGGCGAAATCAGCCATGCATTCAAACAAAACGATCGGTGTCATTACAACGTACATATCAGACTATATTTTCCCGAGCATCATCAGGGGAATTGAATCTTATTTAAGCGAACAGGGGTATTCCATGCTGCTGACGAGCACCAACAACAATACAGAAAGTGAGCGGCGCGGCCTTGAAAACCTGCTGTCCAAAAATATAGACGGGCTGATTGTCGAGCCTACGAAAAGCGCGCTGCAGACGCCCAACATCGGCTACTATCTCAACCTGGAGAAAAACGGCATTCCGTTTGCCATGATTAACGCCTCTTATGCGGAGCTGGCCGCACCGAGCTTTTCCGTCAATGATGTCAAAGGCGGCATGATGGCTTGCGAATACGTCATGTCCCTCGGCCACACGCACATTATGGGTATCTTTAAAGCGGATGACACGCAGGGCGTCAAACGGATGAACGGCTATCTTCAGGCGCACCGGGAGCGCGGGATTTTCCCGTCTCCGGACATGATCGTGACTTATACGACTGAGGAAAAAGAAACCGTGCTTCTGCAAAAAATTAAGCATACCCTTGAGCAAAACAGCGGATCATACCCGACGGCCATTCTTTGTTATAATGATGAAATTGCGCTGAAGACGATTAATCTTCTCAGAGAATTCGGCTTAAAGGTGCCCGATGACGTGTCAGTCATGGGCTATGACGATTCACATTTCGCCCAGATTTCCGAGGTGAAGCTCACCTCTGTCAAGCATCCGAAATCCATTATGGGGAAAGCGGCGGCAAAATACGTCATCGACTGCTTAGAGCATAAAAAACCGAAGAAGGATGACGTCGTGTATGAACCGGAACTCGTCATCCGGAATTCCGTCAGGCGGATCGGCGAATAAAAAAAGCAATGTGCGCGGCACATTGCTTTTTTTGCTCAGCTGTTTTTTAATTCGGCAATGATTTCAAATGATCTCATTCTGTCGGCATGCTCAAAGCTTTCTGAATTCACCATGATTTCATCCGCCTGTGTTGTCCGGATGAAGCTTTCCAGCTTTTCCTTCACACGCTCCGGTCCGCCGACGATCGTTGAACTGAGCTGTTCATTGACCATCGCTTTTTCATACGGCGACCAGATTTGATCCATGTCTTCAACAGGAGGCTTCAGCTGGTTCGGCGTGCCGCGGACGAGGTCTAAAAATCTTTGATAATGCGATGTCGCCAGATGCTCCGCCTTTTCATCCGTATCGGCGGCAATGACGGTGACGCCGACCATCGCGTACGGTTTATCCAGTACGTCTGACGGACGGAAGGAGCTTCGGTACAGCTCAAGGGCGGGCACGGTGTTTTTCGGTGAGAAGTGAGCCGCAAAGGCGAACGGAAGCCCGAGCTCTCCCGCAAGACGCGCGCTGAAGCCGCTCGATCCCAAAAGCCAAATCGGCACGTCCAGCCCTTCGCCCGGAATGGCGCGGACTTGATTGCGCACATTGCCTGACGGTTTGAAGTAATTTCTCAATTCTTCAAGCTGCTCCGGGAAATCCTCCCCGCTGTTTATGTTTCTTCTTAAGGCCCTCGCCGTTAATTGGTCGGTACCCGGCGCACGCCCGAGTCCGAGGTCAATCCGCCCCGGATATAACGTTTCAAGGGTTCCGAATTGCTCCGCGATTATAAGTGACGAATGATTCGGCAGCATAATGCCCCCTGAACCGACGCGGATTTTTTTCGTGCCGCCGGCGATGTGGCCGATCAGCACCGCCGTTGCCGAGCTGGCGACTCCTTCTATATTATGATGCTCCGCAAGCCAATAGCGGTTATAGCCCCACTCCTCGGCGCGGCGCGCTAAATCCATGCTGTTGCGGAACGATTCAGCAACCGTTCCCCCCTGTACGACCGGCGATAAATTCAATACGGAAAACGCAGTATCTTTCAATGTATGTTCAGCCATCGTTTTCTCCTTTATGGTTTAGTGTAAGCAGATCTTAAACAAGGTCTCTACCACACACCTTACCACAGCTTTTCCCGTGAGTTAAACAATTTGATTCGATGATCTTCGAACAATCAGTCAGCGGTCGTCACTAGTGAACTCTGTATGAATGAATCTATTACATTCAGATATGAAGAGCTTTTCATCCTATAAAAGTGAAAATCTCTCGTTGAAAAAACATATCCAATAATGTTAAGATATGTATGATATTGAATAGGAAGGAAGTCATAGTCTATATGCGTAAAAAAATCTTAATGGCACTCACCACAGCTTTACTGGCAGCAATCTTCTTTACCGGAAACACCGATAAGGCATATGCCGCAGACTTTTATTCCGGCACTCAGCAGCATTTAAATGTAAGCGGATTTACCGATGCCTCCTACTACACGAAAAAAGCGAAAAGTGTCGATTTTACTCTCAGTACAGCGTATCCGTCAGATCGAACTTTTAAAGGAAACCTATACTTACAGCGAAAGTCAGGAAAGAAATGGACGACTTGCAAAAAAACAACCTTTTCTTTCTCAGTAAGGGTGACTAAGTCATTCTCTTTAAAAGGATGCAAGACAGGTTATTATCGTGTCAAAGCTACGTTCAGCGGTTCAAAACTTGTCAATACGACAAACTCTTTTAAAATTAACCGATAAGATTCAGGACCCTAAGATTTTTAGGGTCTTTTTATTCATTCTTTGTGAGCTCCTGCGCGATTTGAATAAAAAGTTTTGCAGCTAATGAAGCCTCTTTTACAGACGGAACGGCAAGCAGAACATCACGGTACACCGCCTGATTGAGTTCCCTTGTCACGACATTTTCCGGCAGCGATATTCCGGACATAGACATTTGTGATAATATCGCAATTCCCAGTCCCTCTTTGATCATGCTGATGGACGTATTGACGTTGTAAACAGTGAATGCGGCAGTCAGCACAGATCCTGCCTCCTTAAACATATCAATAAACGGTGATTCGTATCCTCCGTCACAGATGATCATCGGCTGGCGGTCAAGATCTTTCAGAGTGATTGACTCACAGCTGCAAAGCGGATGATTATTTCTAAGCACGACGGCCATTTTATCTTTTTTCAGCGGCAGATATTCCATGTCTTCCGTAGGAAAAAGAGTGATACCCACATCTATTACCCGGGAGCGGAGCCATTCCTTTACTTCGTTAACCGTTCCTTCATGAAGCACCAGTTCAAGCTTCGGATACCGTTTTTTAAACACGCTGATCAGCTTTGGAATGAAATAAGCGGAAGCGGCCGGAAATGTGCCGATGTGAATCGTTCCCTGTTCAAGCCCTCTTTCCGCGGCCGCCAGCTGCTCGGCTTTTTCTATGCCTTTGAGCACCTCTCTGATATGAACGAGAATTTTTCCGCCCGTGTCCGTGAGCCTTACGCCGTTGCGGCGCTCGCGGATGATCAGCTTGATGCCGAGCTCTGACTCAAGCGCCGAGATGGCATGGCTGACGGCGGGCTGCGTCATATTCAGCGCCTGCCCCGCTTTTGTAAAGCTTCCCGTTTCAGCGATTTGAACAAAAACCCGCAGTTGTGTAATCGTCATAACGTTTTACTTATGCTCCTTATAAAAAAGATTCATTTTATTTATCTTACTGATTACCGTATCATATGATGGAATTGTTCTACAAGGAGTGAACGACGTGAAACAGCTTTCGAAAATACAGACGGCTCTTATGCTGGCGTTTCTAGTCACGGTATGGGGAATTAACTGGCCGCTGACAAAGGCCGCGCTTGCCTATTCGCCGCCTCTTCTGTTTGCCGGAATCCGCACGCTGATCGGCGGACTTCTATTATTAATGGTGGCGCTGCCCCGTTTTAAAAAGCTGCGTTTTAAAGAAACGTGGCCGATCTATCTGATTTCTGCCATTTTAAATATTACTTTATTTTACGGCCTGCAAACGGTCGGATTGAATTACCTGCCTGCCGGCTTATTTTCAGCCATCGTGTTTTTCCAGCCGGTGTTAATGGGCGTTTTTTCTTGGCTGTGGCTCGGGGAAGCGATGTATCCTTTAAAAATAGCCGGTCTTATTCTGGGCTTTGCCGGTGTCGCCGTCATCAGCGCAGCCGGTTTCGGAGGCCATATTTCCATCGCCGGCATTCTTTTGGCTCTAGGCTCCGCAGTCAGCTGGGCGCTCGGCACGGTATATGTGAAAAGAACGGGCGGACGGGCGGACTCTATCTGGATGGTCGCTCTTCAGCTTCTGATCGGCGGCGTGCTGCTTGTCAGCTCCGGCCATTTTTCAGAAAGCTTTTCAGCGATTCAATGGAAAGCTCCGTTCATTCTCAGCCTTCTGTTCATTTCGGTATTTGTCATCGCGCTCGGCTGGCTCGCCTTTTTTACGCTTGTCGGTTCAGGGGAAGCAAGCAAGGTTGCCTCTTACACCTTCCTGATCCCGCTCATATCCATTATCGTCAGCTCGATATTCCTGCATGAGCCGCTGACCGTCAGCCTTTTAGCCGGACTGCTTCTGATCGTCACAAGCATTTGTTTTGTGAATATAACACCGAAGAAACTGAAAACACCTGCTCTGGCCGCAGAAAAAAAGGCCGTTCATTAAAAAAACTCTTGCCGCGCGGCAAGAGTTTTTTTATTTATTGACGTCTCCCTTTCACGAGATACGCAGCCGTAATGAGCAGGTAGATGGCCGCAGTGATACATGTGATGACGATGGACGTCGTCGCAATTACGCCGATCAGGATGGCCAAAAGCGCAAGCACCGCGAACCATGTCGTGTACGGGAACCATTTGACGTAATAAGCCGGCTGTTCTGTTGAATGTTTTCTTGATTTTAAATGGGCGAATCCAATAATCAGCCAGATGAACAGCACGGTATAGCCGAGGGAACCCATCAAATAATTAAACGTCTGGCTTCCCGCAAATAATGAAATCAGGACGCCTACATATAAAAATGACGTACAAGTCAGAATCGCATAGACGGGAACCTTTTTCTTCGATAGTTTTGAAAAGATTTTCGGCACCCGGCCGTCAGAAGCCTGCGTAAATAAGACGCGGGATGATCCGTACAGTCCCGAGTTCATAGACGAGATAATCGCAAGAAGAATGACGGCATTCATAATATGGTCGGCACCCGGAATTCCGATCATCTTAAATACTATGACAAACGGGCTTTCGGGAACGCTGTTGACTTGATTCCAAGGAATCAGGCTGACGATGATGAAAAACGGCAGCAAGTAAAAAGCGACAATCCGCGTTAACGTGCTTCGGACAGCTTTCGGGATCACCTTTTCGGGATTTTTTGTCTCCGCCAGCGTGACGCCGATGATTTCCGTTCCTCCGTATGAGTAGATCACGACGAGCATCGCCGTAATGACGCCCCCCGCTCCATGCGGGAAAAACCCTCCGTGATCGGTTAAATGAGACAGCCCCGGCGCCGTGTGATTGCCGAATGAGAAAAATAATAGCAGAATTCCGCATAAAATAAAGATGACAATCACTGTAATTTTAATGAGCGCGAGCCAGTACTCCGTCTCGGCAAACAGTTTCACAGAAAGCATGTTTACGACCGTCACCACGATGGAAATGATCAAAGCCAGTATCCATATCGGACATTCCGGCAGCCAATATTGAATGAAAATGGCGGCTACGACCGCCTCCGCGGCAATATTGAGCACCCACATTTTCCAATAGATCCAGTCTAAAAAGTATGCAGCGTACGAACCGAGAGACTGCTGAACCAAATCACGGAACGTCCTTGCATGTTTGTTTCTGACGGCCATTTCGGCCAGCCCCTGCATAATAAACAGCAGAATGATTCCGCCGAGGAGGTAGGCCAGTAACACGGACGGCCCCGCTTCATCAATCGCCGTGCTGCTGCCTTTAAAGAGCCCGGCCCCGATTGCGCCTCCAAGCGCCATCATCATAATGTGTCTGGACGACATCGTCCGTTTTAACGTTTGCTTGTCCTTTTCCATTTATCACACGCCCTCTCGCAAAAAGTGTTCATCACATAAAAAAGCACGCCGCCTCTTTAGGAAAAGAGACGGCGTGCCTCAGGCAGCCGCGGTACCACTCTTGTTGATCCCGAATATCCGGAATCCAGCTTAAAAACCTTTTAACGAAGGTCAGCCGTTAGGACATAGGGAATATTCCGACAATTCCGTTCCGCCCTGCCACTTCCGGGCGAGTTCAAAGAACAATCAGTCCGCGTTTCACCAACCCGCAGCTCTCTTTTTCTGACTGGATTCTTTTACTGCTCCCGTTCACAGTGTTTTATGTTAAATGAATCTCTTGAGTTTTTATTTTCTGAATATAGTAACATAATATACAGTCTTCTATTTTCAAAGTCAATACTAATTTTTTCCGCTGGTTTTCTTATCACCTATATAAGACATTTTGACTGAACATGTTTATCTTCATATGAGGATTGAGACGGCTCCTAATATGGCGTAATCGGCATATATGGACTGAGCGGCAAAAAGTTGGCAGAAATATGAAAGGTTACTCTTATTCCGGTATCTCAGCTTAGTAACTGTACACATTTCATTTCTAATACTTCAACTCCAATGACCCCACAAGGTTCTATACCCGGAAGTCATATTCCATTTATTAAAGCTATTGACATGAAACCAATTCCACAAATTAAACTCGTGGAGAACACTAGTTGGCGTAACACGAAACAGTATAGATGCATTAGTGGCGTTACAGCTAGTGTTTTTGAGTTTTTAAAGGAGATTTTCAGGATATAAATGACAATAACGAGAAAATCGGGTGTATAAAGTTGAATAAAACACCTACTTTTTTACAAAAAATGATAATAAAAGGTTGATATGGTACGGGTTTCATACTTTAAGATGATGATGTGTCTTCACTGAATACTAAATAAACATTTCCAGGAGGCGTTTCCTATGCAGTCCAGCACATCATTTAACAGCCCGGCTTACCTTGAAACAAACGGAGTAATGAAAATCGCTGATATAACCTATAGTAATAATGAATGGCTGAACTTTGACATTGGAGGAGAAGGGATTTTTAAGAAATCAGGTTCTTATTTAGTTCCATCTCTTCCAGTAGAATTTCATTGTCATGGAATCGGTGACTATGATTTTAGCAATTTAGACCAATTAGATATTGAAAAGATCAATACACTAGCTGAAATAGAAGGGATTTTCTGTGTACCCTCTATCTTTCTTCCTCATAATCAATTAGATCAATTTGCATCCTTTATGAAAGAGTTCCATACACAAAAGAGAAAGGGACGTTACCGTAATATTTTAGGTATTTCACTAGAAGGACCATTATTGGCCAGCTTTGCAGGCACACCGGAAAAAGGGAATTGGGCACCCTTAAAAAAAGAATGGGAAAAGATCGCTTCATGTGGAGAATATGGTCTTATTTATACGGTACTGTCTCCAGATGCTATGACTGAAAACTCCTATCTAAAGAAATATATCACCGAAAAACATCCAAGTTTAGAATGGATTGTAGATACACTTGTGGAGGCTGGAGTAAAACCGGCGCTGGGTCACTTCCAAAAAGCATACCCGGAGGAAACCTCTGAACTTATAATGAAAGTTATAGATACAGCGCAAAAACGCAGCAAATACACTGGATCAGATGCCGTTTTAACAGATCATTTGTTTAATGATATGCCAAACAATTTTAAACACACCTGGAGAACACCCCAAGAAAGAGTACATAGATTAGAGGGGTTAAAAGATGCTCGGTTAGATAAATGGAACATAGATAATATCAACACACTTGTCGGAGAAGTACCCGGTACTTTGATGAGAGCCGCGAAAGAAGGTTTATTAACCATTTGTATGAATTTTGATAGTGAACATGTAGACTTAGAAGTTGCACGGCGGGTTGTAGAACTTGTTGGCTCTGAGGGTATTATAGCAATGACAGATCGCATTGACACAGATTCCATGTGCGGCCAATCACTGGAGAAAATTGAAGGGAATAATCTGTGGTATCAAGGAAAAGGGTATGTAGCGGCAGGCTCTTACACAATTGATCGGCTTATGCATAATATTCGTGCTATAGGTTTTAATGAGAAAGTTGTATGGAATATGACATCATTTGTGCCATTAAAAGCTTGTCATTTCCTAAATGAACTTGAAAACCTATCCATGAAGCCCTTCAGTTTTATAGATGAAACGAAAAAAAGAGCTCATTTCAAAGCGCCTGCCCCAGAGCTGATTCTGCGCTAAGCAAAAAAGACCACCATAAAGTGGTCTTTTTAAGTTGACTTTCTTTTAATAAGTTTTAGTTCCAACTTATTTATATTGGGGACATCTTTGTTATTCATTAAGTTATATAATAAATTTGCTGCTGTTTGTCCCAACTCTTTAATAGGTTGATGTATCGTTGAAAGTTCTATTACCTTAGATATCGGCTGATTATCAAATCCTATAACCGCCAGTTCTTCAGGTATTCGTATTCCCTGTCTTTTCGCTTCATAAATGATTCCCGCCGCAACATAATCACTTCCTACAACCATTGCCGCAGGACGAGGTGACTTATTTAGTAATAATTTTGCTATTTCTATACCATTCTCAATAGTGTACTGTTCCTCAAAGTACCAATTATCACTCCATTTCAATCCGTATTCATTTTGAAAGTGAAAAAATGATTTTTTTCTGCTTATGCCAACACCGCTCTTAGGATTTCCTATACACAGACCAATGGATTGATGTCCTTGATTTCGCAGATGATCTATTGCCATTTTGATTCCTGACTCATGATTAATAAATATATGTGCAACCTGTTTGCTTGCAGAAGCTTCACAGGAAACAATATTACCATACCCAGATATCTCGTCGAGTACGTGATGGGGGCTTACACAGGATCCCAAAATAAGACCGTCAATAAGTTTGTATTTCAATCTGTTAAAAAACTCCATTTCTTGTTCAGGATCGTTATTTGATTGGTGCACAAGTAAACTGTAATTATGTTTATTACACTCTTCGCCTATTCCGGCAATCAGTTTACTGAAAAACGGATGGTTGATTTTAGGAACAATGACTCCGAATACATTTGTCTTCCCCCTGGATAGGTTAATCGCGTTGAAATTCGGTACATAATTTAATTCCTTCATAGCTTTTAACACAGCGTCCCGCTTCTCAGGTTTTACATAAGGATGATTATTGAGAACTCTAGAAACTGTTGTCCGAGAAACGTTCGCTTTCTTTGCTATCTCTGTAATGTTTGTCATTACTGCTACTCCTTTTTAGACAGCGTTATCAGGATTTCACACTGAACAACACAAGGGAAAATAAGCATTTAATTCATTGTTTTATCATGGCCTGCATGAATATGTGCGCCTTCCTGTCCCACACTATAGATAGAACGGGGCTTCCCCATCTTGTGTAATAGTTTGTCAAATAAACCTACTAATATCCCCAGACACAGCAGCACAATGATGGTTCCTATCCCAATCGGCCCCTGAAGAATGATTGCAAGCACAAAAGCTAAAGCTTCCCCTATCGTCTTTGTAATATTAATACCCCAACCTGTACGTTCAGTAATAGCCAGCATTAATTCATCATTCGGTATCGAAGGAAAAGATGCTCTTAAATAAATAGCGATTCCCATAGCCAATATACACAACCCTATCAAAAATAAACTCCATTGAAGAATTACAGCATCTGTTTTTAAGAACGAAAGAACCTTTAAGTTTAAAAGGTCAACAAAACTTCCAATAATAACAATCGGAATAAAACCGGCTAGATTAGGAAACCGCATTTTTATGAGGCTGTTTATAAAGATAAGGATTCCTCCGACAATGAAAACCCATGACCCGATTGTAAGGCCAATGAGTTCTGATAAAGCCACGTTCAGAGCATCCCAGGGGGCAATCCCGGTATTAGATTTAATCATACATACAACCCCTACGGATAAAATAAACAATCCGACAATATAGATTAAACATCTTTTCACAAAATGGATCATGGCTGTATACTCCGCGGTTTAGGGTCTTCTTCTTTCGTCAGAATGTAGTGATCAAAAGCATAAGATACACCACACTCATCATTCGATAACGTTTTAAAAGCAGCCAATTGAATAAGCTTCTTATCTGCATTTCCCATGGCTATCCCTATTCCTGCTGCACGAAACATAGGCAGATCATTTAGATTATCACCTATTGCAATTGCATTCCGCGCATCCGTTCCATAATGTTCACAAAGTTTATTTAATGACGCTCCTTTATCTACTCCTGAACTTGTGATCTCGAGATTGAATGCTCCTGAACTCGTTACGGCACACTCCTTCAGTTGTGCAAAATATTCTTTTGCTTTTTTTAATTTTCTTCGATTTGGCGAAACGATCATACATTTTATGACATACCGATAATCGATAGGGTCAATTGTACCCGGTATTTCCTCTAAGCCGTATTGATGTATCTGAGCTTTAATAGAATTCCAAAATACTTCTTGATTAAAATGAGGTTCTTCCATTACTGTATTGTAAAGTTCTTTTTCAAGCTGCTGAATTCCTTGATTTGATACGACAATTTTGTCAGATAAGTAAAGCTGATAATAGATTTCTTCTTTATTTAACCATGTGATGATAGGTTGGATTACATCTGAATCCATAAAATGTTCGAATATGACCTGATTTCCCACATCAATTTGAGCGCCGTTTGAAGCAATGATCGGAAAATCCAAATCATATTTATTGATGATGTGTTTTGCATCAAATAAAGCTCTCCCTGTAGCGATTGTTACAAGATGACCTTGTTTTTGTCCGAGCTTTAAAGCTCTTACATCTTGTTCTTGGATAGTTAAGTTCTCTGATAACAGCGTGCCATCTAAGTCAATTGCAATTACTTTCATGTGAATTTCCTCCTCAGAGTTTAAAAATCATTGAAAGTATAATGTATGGTACGCGTTTCAGAGCAATTAGATTATTATATTAATTTGAAGTTTTTCTGAGAAGCTGATTAGACTCTGCTTCCCAAGTGTTCTCCTGCTTAATAATCCTTCTCTTTTGATCAATCCAGTTAATAAAGAACTGACTGCTAATGGCGGAACACTAATTTGAAGAAATTCATCTGAACTTCAAGCGCCGGCAACTTGGGCACCGGCACTTTTCAGAGAACGATCACTTTTTGTAAAAATCGGATGTCTGAAGTGTCATTGAGGCGGTTTCCCCGATATACTTTTCTCTTTTCTTTCATTTGCGGTAAAGAAAGCAAAACCTGATTCCCTTATGACAGAACTTGCTTTATCATAAAAGTATGCGTTTACATTCGAGTAGGGAGGTTATAGCATGACCCCTGTGAATTCAAGCAGCATCGGGAAAATTCAGGCGGCCAGCAAAGGTTTGTCGCCAAAATTGAGAGCGATTGCAGACCATATCGTGAAGGAACCGAAAGACGTGGTTCACCTTTCCATCATTCAGCTGGCGGAAAAAACGAAAAGCTCTGAAGCGACGATTTTCAGGCTGTGCAAGCGGCTCGGTTTTTCCGGCTATCAGGATTTAAAAATCGCGCTTGCTCAGGAGATCGTTCAGGAGCCGGTGCAGCACATTCATGAAGAAATGAGCCCCGACGACGATATCGAAGTCATCATCCGGAAAGTTTTCCGCACAAACATTTCCGGTCTGACCGATACCTTTCAATTATTAGACCCGGCCGACGTTGAAAAAGCGGTAGAAATGATCCACCTCGCAGACAGAATTGAATTTTACGGAAACGGCGGTTCCGGGCTGATCGCCACTGACGCGTATCATAAATTTATGCGTACGGGTATAAATTGCATCGCGCACACGGATTCTCACTTTCAGGCGATGTCAGCGGGTCTTCTCGGTCCCGAAAGCGCAGTCATCGGCATTTCTCATTCGGGGAGCAACAAGGACGTGCTCGACGCGGTGAAAACGGCCAAATCGCTCGGCGCCGGCACAATCGGCATTACAAGCTACCAAAAGTCTCCGCTCACCCAGATTTCCGACGTTGTGCTGTATACATCAACAAGGGAGACGGCTTTCAGAACGGAGGCGATGTCCGCAAGGCTTGCCCAGCTGTCGGTCATTGATACACTGTATTTCGCCACGGCCCGGCTGCGGCAGGAGAAAACGCTCGCCAACTTGCAGCAAATCAGAAAAATGATCGCGCACAAACGTTTGTAATATTTATTTTTCAAAAGAGAGAATGCCGATACAGCGGGAATTGAGGCAATTTTATGAAAAAAATTTTCTTCTTCATCGTTGATTTATAAAAAAATTATTCCTATAATTGACTTTGTAAGGGCATACATTATAAATCTATCTTATTATTCAATCAGATTAGGCGGGATATATTATGAAGGAAACCCAAGCTGTTATCGGTCTGGATATCGGCACGACCAGTACGAAAGCCGTTCTGTTCGGACCAAGAGGCAAAGTGTTAGCCAAGCATTCGGTTCACTATGATTTAATACAGCCAAAGCCGGCATGGGCCGAGCAGGATCCTGAGCACATTTTGGAAGCGGTGATCGGAAGCATCAGGGGCGCCGTCACAAAGGCCGGACTGAGTCCTGACAATCTGCTTGCAATCGGCATCAGCACCGCCATGCACTCATTGATAGCTGTCGATCAAAACGGCGGCCTGCTGACCAAAAGCATCATTTGGGCGGACAACCGCAGCGCCGAGCAATCAAAACGGATTTTAAAAGAGATGAACGGTTTTGATATTTATAAAAGAACGGGTACGCCGATTCACCCGATGTCTCCGCTTTCCAAAATTGTGTGGATGAAAGAACAGGATAAGGAGACATTCGCGAAAACCGCCAAATTCATCAGTATTAAAGAATATATTCTGCACGAGTTTTTCGGAACTTATGTCGTCGATTATTCGATCGCTTCGGCAACGGGGCTGTTCCGATTAGATACGCTTTCCTGGGATGAAGAAGCGCTCCGGATTGCCGGAATCCGGGAAGATCAGCTGTCGGACATCGTGCCGACCACTCATCAGCTGCGCGGCCTTGCGCCGGAAATCGCTGCACGGATGGGCATTCATGCGGATACACCGTTTATTATCGGCGCAAATGACGGCGTGCTCGCCAACCTGGGAGTCGGCGCGATCGGCAAAGGCGAAGTGGCCGTTACGATCGGAACAAGCGGAGCCGTGCGTTCGGTGACGGATGCGCCGATTACGGATGAAAAAGCGCGGACATTCTGTTACGCGCTGACTGACAAGCATTGGGTCATCGGAGGCCCGACGAATAACGGAGGCATTATGCTGCGCTGGCTTCGAGACGAATTCGCTTCTCCGGAAGTTGAAACGGCGAAGCGGCTCGGCATTGATCCGTACGATTTAATGATTGATATTGCTGATAAAGTGCCCGCAGGCTCTGAGGGATTGCTGTTTCTGCCGTTTTTATCAGGGGAGCGCGCGCCGTTTTGGAACCCGAATGCCCGCGGAACGTTTTTCGGCATCAGCCTCCGCCATAAACGGGAGCATTTTATCAGAGCGGTGCTGGAAGGCGTCATCATGAGCGTCTTTTCAATCGGTGTCGCACTGAGAGATTTGGCGGGCCCCGCAAAAGACGTGCGGGCTTCGGGAGGATTTGCGAGATCGCCGCTGTGGAGGCAGATTTTGTCCGATACGATGGGACGGGAAGTCCTCGTTCCGGAAAGTTACGAAGCCTCTGCGCTCGGAGCGGCCGTTCTCGCTTTGCACAGCCTTGGCGAAATGGAACGGATCGAGGATGTTCAGGACTGGATCAGAATTTCGCACCGCCATGAACCGAACGTCAAAAACAGCGAAACATATATTGAGCTGTTTTACTTATACGAGCGGCTGTATGACAAGCTCAAAGATGAATTTGACGTCATCAGTGAATTTCAGCTCAAACAAAGCCGTTAATTCTTCTTTGAAAGGGTGAAAAGGTCATGTTACTGTTTATTGTCATTGCCGCTATTATCGTTTTACTCTTATTGATTACGGTCGCTAAGTTAAATCCTTTTATCAGTCTTTTGATTACATCCATCCTTGTCGGTTTCGCAACGGGCATGAATCTGCCGGACATTATCACTTCGATGAAAACCGGGCTCGGCAATACGCTTTCGCTGCTTGCGATCGTGCTGGCCCTCGGTACGATGCTCGGCAAAATGATGGCTGAATCAGGCGGTGCGGAGCGGATCGCCCACACCCTGATCGGCCGCTTCGGCAAAAAGAAAGTGCATTGGGCGATGATGGCCGTCGCTTTTATTGTCGGCATCCCGGTCTTTTTCCAGGTCGGCTTCGTCCTGCTCGTGCCGCTTTTATTTACGATTGCGATTGAAACCGGGGTTTCATTAGTGACGATCGGGATTCCGCTCCTTGCGGGACTTTCCGTCGTGCACGGATTGGTTCCGCCCCACCCGGCGGCGATGGCGGCTGTCGGCATTTATCACGCCAATGTCGGAAAAACGATTTTGTTTTCTTTAATCGTCGGCATTCCGACTGCCATCATCGCGGGGCCGCTTTACGGAAAATGGATTGGTAAGCGCATTCATAAACCCGTTCCCGAACTGTTGAAAAAACAATTTATTGAACGGAATGAAAAACGCAAGCTTCCGGGATTCGCAAATACATTGTTTACGATATTGGTACCGGTGATCCTGATGCTTATGGCCACGCTTGCCGAAATTGCGCTTCCGGAAAAAAGCACGCTCTATGAAACTTTTAAATTTATCGGCGACCCTGTCACGGCGCTTTTGATCGCCACGGTTTACTCCTTTTTCAGCCTTGGTTTTTATCAGGGCTTTGACAGAGAAAGCATTTTAAAATTCAGCAATGACTGTCTGGGACCGATTGCTTCCATTCTGCTTGTGATCGGAGCCGGCGGCGCTTTTAACAACGTCCTGATTGATTCAGGCGTCGGCACGTATATCGCTGACATGGCGAAACACTCAAGCTTCTCTCCCGTTCTTTTAAGCTGGACGATCGCGGCGGTCATCCGTGTCGCCACGGGTTCAGCGACTGTCGCCATGATGACGGCGGCCGGCATTGTTGCTCCGATTGCATCTGTCATGCCGGGCGTCAGCAGCGAGCTTCTCGTTTTGGCAACGGGAGCGGGCTCTTTGATTCTGTCACATGTCAATGACTCCGGTTTCTGGCTCATTAAAGAGTATTTCGGAATGACGGTAAAAGAAACGTTCCTGACATGGACGGCGATGGAAACGATTATTTCTGTCAGTGCGATCTGTTTTATCATGATCATTAACGCGTTTATATAAAAACAAACCCCGGCCGCAAACCGGGGTTTGTTTTTTTATCGGTCATTCACAAGGATATAAGCGGCTTTAACGGGTCCGTGGACGCCGACAACCAAATCCATTTCGATATCGGCCGAGTTGCTCGGTCCGGTAATATAGTTGATGCAGGAAGGAACGGTGACGCCGTCTCTGATCTGCTGTTTCAGTATATCGCTGGCCTGTGTCATTCTCGGCACAATAGAAGATTTCGGGATGATTGCGATATAGGTGGTCGGAAGCAGGCTGACGGAACGGCCGGCATGCTCTGACGCATACAAAACGACGGTGGCTGATTCCGCAAGCGTGATCTCGCTGAATGTGATGCCCACATTCGCTTGTTCCGCTTTTTCAATATTTTTCGCTCCTTGTTCCGCGTCCCATTCCCAAACGGAAATCCCTTCGTCCGGCCACTCTTCTGTCATAAGGGTCTGCAAGCCGTACATTTCAAACCGGCTGTCCTTCGGAATGATGACAGGCCCTCCTTCAAAGCGGTTCACCTGCGCGCGCAAAGCGTCGTAAAGCCCGGCTGCATCCGTTTCGATCAGTTCGGTATGAATGTTGACGCAGTGGTCTTTCAGCATCGTGACAAGATCGTCTTCCGTACAGTCCGCATGCGTTTGATATTGAGGCTGATACTTCCATTCAGGCAGGGACACGCCTGATTTCCTGCGCTCTCTGCCCAGACTTCCGGCGATCCGGTTTAGAAAGGATTCCTGATGTGTAACCGTCCCTTTCATCATCATTCTTCCCCCTTTTGTTTTTCCCGGTCTTTAAACCAATCTCTGAATCTCGATTTATGCGGCGCAGGGAAGTCCCGTATTGCCGTCCATTCTTTTAACGGCCCCGGCCCTTTTGATATTTTGTCATCCTCCGTAAACGGCGTCATGGCGGCAGGCGCCCATTTCGATCCCATTTTATAAAGGGACGGGGATGACGAGCCGAGCCCGAAGGCTTTCATCGCCAGTTTTTCGCTGATCGGCGCTTTGCCCTCTTTTTCCACAATGTTCTGCCGATGCTTGAGCAGCAGCTCGTGCAGCGGAATTTTAACCGGACACGCTTCCGTACAGGCCGCGCATAAGGAAGATGCGTACGGGAGCTCCTTGTATTCGTCATATCCGCCGAGAAGAGGCGATAAGACGGCGCCGATCGGACCCGAATAGATGGACCCGTACGAGTGTCCGCCGACATGCCGGTACACGGGACAGACGTTGATGCAGGCGGCGCAGCGGATACATTGCAGCACCGATTGGAATTCCGTGCCGAGTATGCGGGAACGCCCGTTATCCACAACCACGAGGTGGAATTCCTCAGGCCCGTCAGCTTCTCCTTGCTGCCGGGGGCCCGTCAGCGCCGTAATGTAACTTGTAAGCCGCTGGCCGACCGCGCTTCTCGTCAGCATGCTGACAAGCACTTCAAACTCAGAAAATGAAGGAACGATCCGCTCCATTCCCATCACGGTGATCTGCGTCTTCGGCAGCGCGGACACAAGGCGGCCGTTTCCTTCGTTTGTCACGAGACTGACCGATCCGGTATCCGCGATTGCAAAGTTGCAGCCCGTGATGCCGACATCCGCTTCGAGAAATTTTTTCCGGAGGACGCTGCGCGCGTGCATGACGAGCTCTTCCGGTTTTTCCGTCTGTTTGTATTCGAGTCTCTCTTTAAACACGTCACGGATCTGCTCTTTGTTTTTGTGAAGAGCGGGAGCAACGATATGTGACGGCGGATCGTGATCGTCAATCTGGAGAATGTATTCGCCGAGATCCGTTTCTGTGACTTCACAGCCCTCTTCCTCAAGCACTTCGTTCATATTGATTTCTTCTGTCACCATGGATTTGGATTTTACGATTTTTTTGGCGTTTTTCTGACGGATGACATCGCGGATATAGGAGGACGCTTCTTCCGCCGTTTCGGCGAAAAAGACATGCCCGCCTCTGTTGGCGACGTTTTCGGCGAGCTGTTCCAAATAGAAATCAAGATTGTCCAGCACATGCTGTCTGATTTCTTCCGCATGGGAACGCCAATCCTCCCAGTTTCCCAATTCCTCGGCCGCCTGAAGCCTTCTTGTCCTGAGCCGTTCCTGCGCTCCGGAGACGGCTCCTCTCATAAACTCATTATCTATTCCTTCTGATACCCGCTCTTTAAAAGCGGCGGTACCGATTTTCATCGCCATGATTTTACCCCCTTGTTGTTTCTCGTCTTATCTGCTGTTCAGCACTTCTGCGATGTGCATGACTCTGACGTTTTTATCCTTACGGTCAAGACGCCCGCCGATATTCATCAGACATCCGCAATCCGCCCCGATCAGCACCTCGGCCTCCGTGTCTTCCACGCAGGCGACCTTCTCATCCACCATTTGTTCAGAGATTTGCGCCATTTTCACAGAAAATGTTCCTCCGAATCCGCAGCATTGGTGCTTTCCGGGAAGCGCGGTCAGCTCGAGCCCCTTGACATGGCGCAAAAGCTTCATCGGCTCCTCCGACACGCCGAGCAGCCTCGTCATGTGGCATGATGTATGGACTGTCGCTTTTTTATGCAGCACCGCCCCGACATCCTCCACCCCGAGAACGTTGACGATAAAATCTGTTAACTCATATGTTTTGTCCGCAAGCTGCTGCGCTTTTGCGGCCCACTTCGGATCGTCCTGAAACAGATGCGGATATTCACGGAACATCGTCGTACAGGAACCTGACGGGCTGACGACGTACTCCGCTTCTTCAAACGCGGCAATCATCCGCTTCATCGCTTTTTTCGCATCCGTCACATACCCGCTGTTGTATGCGGGCTGCCCGCAGCAAATCTGCCCCTCGGGAAAATCCACCTCGCACCCGAGCCGTTCCAGCACCTCAACCGTCGCCTTTCCGACATTGGTCTGAAACATATCCACAAGGCACGTGACAAATAATGAGACTTTCATGATGAACCCCTCTTTCATCCTCAGTATGTGATCTGGTCATCTGATGACCTGTTTTTGGAAAGCTCTATGAATATCCTACACTATTCTGAATATGGATTGGAAGGTTTTTCTGAAAAATCCTTTCGCCCGATGCGCTGAAGGGTGCAAAAAAAGAGAAGCCTGAAAGCTTCCCATGCTGCTCTACATCCCGTTTTTCAGCAGGCGTCCCAGTTTTTGCACACCCTCTTTTATCGCGCCTTTACCGGCAAAACTGAACGACAGGCGGAGATATTCGGCACCGTCTTCCTGATGCGGAAAAAAATATTTTCCGGGTACATAGGAAACGCCGTGAGACAGAGCCCGCGCCAGCATTGCGGACGTATCAGCCCCCGGCGCTTTCACCCATACAAAGTAACCGCCTTCAGGCACGTGCCAGGATGCGGATTCCGGAAGATATCGCGCTGATGCGGCGAGCAAAACATCACGTTTGCTTCGATATGCTTCCCGCAAGGCGGCGAGCCGTTCTTCAATATTCGTTTGTTCCAGATAGACGGCGGTCACCGCTTGGGAAAACGGGTGGCCTAAGTCTTTTTTTAACCATGACAATGCCGTAATGAATGCGGCGTCCCCTGCAATCCAGCCGATCCTCATACCCGGGGCGATGACTTTTGATAATGAACCGGCGTACAGCACCCGGCCGTTTTGATCCATGGCTTTCAAGGGCGGCGGAATATCGGTGAATCCGAGCTCGCCGTATGCATCATCCTCCAAGATGAGAAAATCATACGCTTCGGCAAGCTGAAGCAGGCGGGTTCTCCGCTTCGCTGACATTACGGTTCCCGCAGGATTCTGAAAAGCGGGTATCGTGTAGAGAAGACGGGGAATCAGAAGCCCTTTTCGTTTTCTTTCCTCAAGCATGAACGCTAATGTTTCTGTTTGCAGGCCCTCTTGATCTGTCGGAATGCTCATGATATGCGGTGTGTAATTTTTAAAAATCTCGAGCGCTTCCATATAAACCGGAGCTTCAACGGCAGCGGCGGTTTGTTCATCGAGGAAAACCCGGGCTGCCAGATCTATCGCCTGACAGGCGCCTGACGTCACGAGCAGCTCATCGTCCCGACAGTGAATGCCGCGGGTGGCTAACCGTTCTTGAATCTGCTTTTTTAAAACGGCCGTCCTCGGGCTTCCCATATAATGCAGCGGCAGATCGCGCTCCTCATCCAGAAGGTGGGCGGCGGCTTCTTTCAGCTCCTTATCAGGAACGAGTGCGGGATCGGGATAGCCGGAATGCAGGGGGATGCACGCTTTCGGAACTGCCGGCATCCATTCCCCGGGAGGATCGTTTGTCAGAGCTTTCTTTACATGGTCAGAAAAAAAAGATTCGGCCTGCATGTGATGTTATCCCCTTTCACAAGTCAGCTTCTATACATTTTCTTCAAAATAAGCCCCCAGCACTTCTTCCACATTCGTCAGATGCGCCGTCATCGCCGCTTCCGCTTCATCCGCGTCTCCAGCGGCGACGGCGCTGTAAATGCGTTCATGCTCTTCATACAATCGCTGCACGCTCGTTCGTTTAGAAAACAGCCAAATTTTTCTCGTTTCTCTCATTGTTTCCAAAAGGAGCGCGGAGACATGATTCATGAGATGCTTAAGCAGCCCGTTTTGTGATGCTTCCGCCAGCGCCATGTGAAAGGAGAAATCTGCTTTTTCGCCCAATTCTTCATCTCCGTCGATGTCTTTCATCTCCAAGAGAGCTTGGCGGATTTTTTGTAAATCGTCTTCGGTGCGTTTTTCAGCGGCCATGGCGGCGACGCCGAGTTCAAGCAGCTTTCTGACTTCGAGCAGCTGTTTGACGTCCTCTTTTTTCATCAAGAGGGCGGAAGAAAGCGGCTGGGAAACATGAGACGGCTCAAATTCTCTTATGTATGTGCCTTCTCCCTGCTTCATGTCGACGAGCCCCATCGCTTTCAAAGCCGACAGCGCTTCTCTGACCGCCGAGCGGCTGACCTGAAAACTCTCAGAAAGCGCCTGAACGGAATCAAGCTTTTCACCCGGCTTAAGCTCGCCCGCTTTTATCTTCTCCAGCAATGCGTCAGCGACTTCTTCGTAGATTTTTTTCGTTTTAATTTGTTTATATTTCAACGCGATCACCCCGTCACTTGTGAATCTTGATGTTTATCGTCTATTATACTTCTTTTTTCGCACCGCCGACAGGTTCAGACAATTTGTTCAAGAAAAGTATTGTACTTTCAAAACTTTCAAAATATAATGCTAATTAACCCGGTCATCAGATGACCTTATCATAAAAAGTAATCGCTTACATGACATAAGGAGGGGTTTTTTAGGGATGCAATGGACACAGGGGTACGCTCCTTTAGGGGGAAATTTGCTTTTATCGGCAGCTTGCGCGCTCGTGCCGATTATCTTCTTTTTTTGGGCGCTTGCGGTGAAACGGATGAAGGGGTACATCGCGGGGCTTTTCACGTTAGCCGTTTCACTTTTAATCGCTGTATTTGTTTACGGCATGCCGGCGGAAAAAGCGGTGATGTCCGCTTCTCAGGGAGCGGTGTACGGGCTGCTTCCGATCGGCTGGATTATCGTCACATCGGTCTTTCTGTATAAAATCACCGTGAAAACGGGACAGTTTGAGATTATCCGGAGTTCGGTGCTCTCAATTACAGATGATCGGCGTTTGCAGGCGCTGCTCATCGCCTTTTCATTCGGGGCGTTTTTAGAAGGCGCCGCCGGTTTCGGCGCTCCCGTCGCGATCTCGGCCGCTTTGCTCGTCGGACTTGGTTTTCAGCCGCTGTATGCGGCGGGAATTTGCCTGATTGCCAATACGGCCCCCGTTGCCTTCGGTGCGATCGGCATTCCGATTACCGCCGTCGAAGGTCCGACCGGGATACCTGCAATGGAAATTTCCCAAATGGTCGGCCGGCAGCTTCCGTTTTTATCCGTCTTTATTCCGCTTTACTTAATCATTTTAATGAGCGGGTTTAAAAAGGCTTTTGAGATATGGCCGGCCATTCTTGTTTCCGGCGTCTCCTTTGCGGCCGTGCAGTACGCAAGCTCGAATTTTTTAGGGCCTGAGCTGCCGGATGTGCTGTCGGCGCTTGTTTCCATGGCCGCGCTCGCTCTGTTTTTGAAATTTTGGAAACCGAAAACGGCCTTTCGTTTCGCCGCAGAACGGGAATCAGCAGCGGCCGCTGACCGGGCGCCGATCAAGTACGGGGGCGCCGCGGTGTTTAAAGCGTGGTCTCCTTTCCTTCTTCTGACGGCCATGATATCCGTTTGGGGGATTCCCGGCGTGAAGGCTGCCTTAACCGGTCATTATGAAGGAACGTCAATGTGGCTTTCCTGGCTGAATGCAGCCGGGCGCGCATTGACCTTCACGCCTCCCGTCCCATTTGTAAATCAGCAGATTCTTCAGGCGGACGGCACGCCGATTGAAGCCGTATACAAGCTTGAGCTTTTCGGTTCAGCGGGGACGGCGATTCTGATTGCCGCCGTCATCTCCAAGTTCGCCCTCGGCATGTCGTGGAAGACGTGGGGCGAAGCGTTTATTGAAACGGTGAAAGAGTTAACGCTTCCGGTTGTGACCATTGTTTCTGTTGTCGGCTTTGCTTATGTGACGAATGCTTCCGGCATGAGCACGACACTCGGTCTTGCGCTTGCCATGACGGGCGCGATGTTTACCTTTTTTTCGCCGGTGCTCGGCTGGCTCGGCGTATTTATTACCGGCTCTGATACATCGGCCAACCTATTGTTCGGCGGATTGCAAAAGGTGACGGCGCTCTCTGTCGGGATGGACCCGGTTCTCTCCGTTGCCGCCAATTCATCAGGCGGTGTCACCGGAAAAATGATTTCTCCGCAATCCATTGCGGTTGCCTGTGCCGCTGTCGGTCTGGCGGGCAAGGAAGCCGACCTTTTCCGCTTTACGATTAAGCACAGTCTGTTTTTGCTTCTGCTCGTCTGTCTCATTACATTTTTACAGCATCATCTGTTTTCATGGATGATCCCGTAACACGGAGAACCTCCCCGGGGTTTGGCTCGGGGAGGTTTCAGCTGTACCGTTTTCTCGCCGATGACGGCGGAATATTTAATTGGTCACGGTATTTGGCGACGGTGCGCCTTGAGATTCGGATGTCATATTGTTCATGCAGCAGATCGGCAAGCTTTTGGTCTGAAAAAGGTTTCTTTTTATCTTCTTTATGGACCAATTCCTCCAGATGCGCTTTTACGGCATAATTGGAGGCGCCGCCGTCCCCCGATGATTCAGCTTTCGCCGAGAAAAATGTTTTCATTTCATACAGTCCGTACGGCGTCTGAACGTACTTCCCTTTGATGGCCCGGCTGATCGTTGATTCGTGGAGCTCCAGCGTTTCCGCCACCTCTCTTAAGGTCAGCGGCTGCATTCCGCTTTTTCCTGTGAGAAAAAAGGATTCCTGCCGTTCAGTCAGGACGCCGATAATTCTCGTGATCGTTTGTTTTCTTTGCGACAAAGCCCGGTTCAGCCAGCGCCATTCCTGATATTTTGCCGACAGATAATTTTTCGTGTCACGGCACCCGGCAGCTGACAAGAGCGGCTGATAATGGGTATGAAGCTGGATGTCAGGAAACGAACGGCTGTTGAGCCGCGCTTGAATGATGCCGTTTTTCACTGTGATGAAAATATCCGGTTCCACGTAAAAACCCGGCTCCTCATGCGCATAACGGAGCCCCGGCCTCGGATCAAGGGCGCTGATCATGTCAGCGATGTCCTGAATGTCTTTAAGCGGAATGCCCGTTTTTGTTGTAAGCGCTTTCCAGTTCTTTCTTGCAAATAGCTCAAAATAGGCTTCGGCAATCCATTCCGCCTGTTCGTTCCGCTCAGGAAGACGGCGGAGCTGAAGAAGGATGCATTCCTGCAAAGACCGGGCGCCGATTCCCGCGGGCTCAAGGGATTGAAGCTTTTTCAGAACCGCTTCCGTCTCCTCTTGTGAAGCGGATACATGGTCGGCGGCAGCTGGTATGTCCTCTTTTAAATATCCGTTTGAGTCCAATGAATGTATCAGATAATTGAAAATCTTTTTCTCATCATCGGACAGCTTCATGTCTAAGGCTTGCTGTTTGAGCGAATCCTGCAGCGTTTTGCGGGTATGTCTGATCTGCTGGCTTCCGTCCCGTTCTTTCATCCTGTTTTTATTTGTTTTATGGTAAGATAGTGGCGGCGTGTCTGTTTCCTTTCGTTCAATCAGAGGGTTTTCCAGTGAGAGCTCATCAATATATCCGGCCAGTTCCGCGGAATTGTATCCGAGTAATGTGATAGCCTGTTTAAGCTCTTGCGTTAATTGAGGCTTTAACATTTGTGTTTGCTGAAGTTTGATATCCATCATGCTCACTCCCCTTTTTTCATTGTACATGATTGGTTTCATACCGTATATACTTATTAAAAGGAGTTGCTTTATAGATGTCAGAACTTTTTTCTGTTCCTTATTTTATTGAAAACTTTACACAGCACATTGAAATGAATCCGAATGAAGACCGAATTCATGCGATGAACAGCTATTACCGCTCCGTCGTCTCAACCCTTGTTCAGGATCAGCTGACGAAAAACTCGGTTGTGCTCAAAAGAATTCAGCATTTGGATGAGGCGTACAACAAAGTAAAACGCGGAGAAACAAAATAAACCTTCCGCTCATTCAAAGCGGAAGGTTTTCCTTCGTGCCGGCGATTTCCCCGATCAGACGGACGTCCGGCGCTTCGTGCATCCAGGTGTAATAATAGTTGGCGTTTTTCCCGTATGAATTATCAATGACGGTATTCGGTTTCCCGAGAAGCGAGGACAGGATGTGGCCGTGAAGCCTTGACGTTTCCACCGATTCGTACCTGCTGAAAAACAGAACCGCTTTTTTCGTCAAGAAATCGGAATAGCGTTTCCAAAACCGCGCAATCGGCAGCGGGTTTCCCGCTTTTTTATTCAAAACATTCAGTGTTTGGAAAAAAGCGATTCCCCTGCGGTCGCTTGCTGACAGCACATCCTGCCAGTCGCAGCTTTTAACGGAAGGATTGTTTTGCAGCTTCGGATTGATTTCCCCATCCGTGCGGATAAAATGAAGCCTGCCGCGTGACGGAGCCGCTGACGCCGCGATCGGATACAGCTGATGGGCCATATCAGGCATAAGCCCGATATGATTCGCCGAAAAAAAGCGTTTCGCGGTCTCGTATGACACATGATCCCTCGTAAACAGGTGGAGATCCTTGTGCCCCGCAAAAAGCGCCGATGTCTTCCCAAGCCGTGTCTCATCCTGATAATAGATGGATTGCGGCAGGATGACGATCCTGTTTTCCGGGAAGGATTTGACGATTTTTTCCCTGAACGTCTGATAGTACTGATAGAGATCCCCGAAATTTCCGCCACCCTGACAGACGATGATCGTCTTTTTGTCCGCCCGGCGCCCGAATGGAAAATTGTCGGGATTCCAGCGCTGTTTCACGCAGATGCCGTGTGCTTTAAAAAACGCCTCCGTCCCTTTCATTATCAATAAATCCCCTACATTTCCGTAGAGGGGATAGTCGGCATATATGATGTCAGATTGCGGCGGTATAACGCTGAGCAGACCCGTCAGCGTCTCTTTTAATCGGCTCATAACATGGCGGCTGTCCATGTTTTCTCCCCTTTCGTTTCAAACAGTTGCGCAAGTGCGTCAATGACACGCTGCTGCTCCTCAGAAGACAGGTCAGACCCGGACGGCAGACAGATGCCCCGGCTGAAAAGGTTCTCAGAGACACGCTCATGTTCGCTGTGAGGATAAAAGACGGAAGATGAGAAAAGCGGCTGCGTATGCAGCGGTTTCCACAGCGGCCGGGCCTCAATATTCTGTTCCGCAAGACAGGCGACGGCTTCTTCCGGCGTCACGCCGTTATCAAGCGTCAGAGCCGTCAGCCAGCGGTTTGAAACCGTTCCTTCAAGCTCCGGCATCATGCGGATGCCCGGATATGTTTCCAGCGCTTCCCGATACCGGTGAAAGATTTCTCTCCTCGCCCGGACGCGATCTTCAAGCACTTCCAGCTGCGATATACCCACGCCCGCGAG
This sequence comes from Bacillus sp. jun7, assembly GCF_051034795.1. NCBI lineage: Bacteria > Bacillati > Bacillota > Bacilli > Caryophanales > Bacillaceae > Bacillus > Bacillus sp. jun7. Next base: position 3,025,921 of record NZ_CP093219.1, on the reverse strand, counting down.
AATGTTGCTGAGCCTGTAGTTGTAACCGAGCTCGCTGTGCTGGTAATGAACGGCGGCATCTCTCGCCTGTGACGCAAGAAACCTCGCTTTTTCAATCGCGGCTTCATCGTCAGACACGAGCATGCCGCCTCCCGATGTTGTAATGATTTTGTTGCCGTTAAAGGAATAAATGCCGAAACGGCCGAACGTGCCGCTCTGCCTGCCTTTATATGTTGATCCTAAGGACTCGGCAGCGTCTTCAATCAGACAGACGCCGTATGCGTCACAAAGGCTCATTAATTCATCCATTTTCGCGCTTTGGCCGTAAAGATTGACGGCGATCACCGCTTTCGGGAGTCTGCCGCGCCGCTTTGCATCCCGCAGCGCCCGCTCAAGCGCATCGGGCGACATATTCCACGTCTCCCATTCCGAATCAATAAAAACGGGCTCAGCCTGCTCATACACAATCGGATTCGCCGTGGCGACAAACGTAAAGGAAGGACAAATTACAGCGTCTCCTTTTTTCACACCCGCAAGCCGCAGGGCAAGATGGATGGCGGCCGTTCCCGAGCTTACGGCCGCCGCGCTTTTCACTCCCGCATATTCCGCGAGCCGCGCTTCAAACGAATTGACGAGCGGACCGAGCGGGGCAATCCAATTGGATCGGAAGGCTTCTGCGATGTATTCCTGTTCTTTTCCGCTCATATGAGGCGGAGACAAATAAATCCGTTTGTTTGTTTGCATGAAATCATCCTTTTTCATTATGGATAGGGGGGATGACGCGGGCCGGAACGCCGACCGCCGTCACATGGCCGGGAATTCTGCTGATGACCGCAGCCCCCGCGCCGATAACGGACCAAGGGCCGATGTCCATCTGCGGTATGACGGACGCGCCGATTCCGATGTGCGTTCCTTCCCCGACTTTCACTCCGCCGGCAAGCGCCGCGCGCGGTGAAAGATGGACGTAATCTCCGATTGCATTGTCATGATCGGCAACCGCACCCGTATTGATGATGCAATGGGCGCCGATGTCAGCGCCCGCCTGAATGACGGCGCCCGCCATCACAACCGTTCCGTGTCCGACAGAAGCCGTTTCACTGACGATCGCCCCGGGGTGAATGAGTGCAGCATAATCTATATCTTCAATCCCAAGCGTTTCAGCAAACTGCTTTCTGACGCCGTTGCGGCCGATGCATATCGTGAACACGGCCTCGGGGACGAGTTTCTGAAGTATGTGCACGTCTTCCGTCCGGCCCGTATATAAACCGTTCCGAACGGCAAAACCGCTGAATCCGTCGTCCAATATGCCCGCAAGCTCCATATCGGAACGGGCCTGCACGATTTCCTTCACGACTTTTCCGTGTCCGCCGTTTCCGATCAGCACGACCTTTTTCACGATGACATATCTCCGCTGCCTGTGAAGCGCTTTGCCGTCACATGGCCGGCTTGGTGTATGCCTTCTGACACGAGAACTTTTTTCACTGTTAAAAGCAGAATCTTTAAGTCGAGCAGAAAGGTGCGGTTGTCGACGTACCACACGTCGAGCTTGAATTTCTCCTCCCATGAAATCGCGTTTCTCCCATTGATCTGCGCCCAGCCCGTAATCCCCGGCTTCACCTCGTGCCGCCGCGCCTGCTCCGCCGTGTAAAGCGGCAGATAATCCATCAGCAAAGGGCGGGGGCCGACCAGACTGATATCGCCTTTGAGCACATTAAAAAGCTGGGGAAGCTCATCGATGCTCAGTTTTCTGATCAGCCTTCCCGTTTTGGTCAGGCGCAGATGATCCGGAAGCAGCACACCGTTTTCATCACGCGCATCCGTCATCGTTCTGAGTTTATACAACGTAAACGGACGCCCATTATGCCCCGGTCTCGTCTGTTTGAACAATACCGGAGACCCGATGGCGCATCTGACGGCTGCCATGGCGAAGAGAAGAATGACACTCGCGCCGCACAATAACAGCGTCGCGGCCGCTATATCAAATACACGTTTCACCTTCAAATCTGAACAGCTCCTTTCACTTTTCGGCATTTCTGTAAAGCAAGCCGCCTTTCTTCTTTCGTACAAATGAAGAAAAAAGCGAATGCGGCATAGCTTATGCATACGGCAAGCCCCGCGGCGATCAGACCGGCCCAGCTGTCAAGCGGTGAAAACAGCCGGATACCCCGGCAGACGGCCCAGGCAAATACGGCCGCCGCCAACGGTCCGAACATGCCTTTGTAAAACGCGGTTTTCTGAAAGCCGGTAATATGCGAAACATACAGCGGTGTGAAGACGGCATTTTTCAAAATGAGGGAGACAGCCCCGGCAATGGTGATGCCGTACAGCCCGAGATGTGCCGGTCCGCTGAGAACCACGGCCAATATGACATTCAGTCCGCCTAAACATAAAGTAACGACGGCGGGCGTTTTTTGTTTATTAAAAGCCGTCCATACGTAAAAAAGCGGCATGACAGAGAGACTGACCGCCAAATACGCGGCGTGAATATATAAAAGCGGCGCCGTCTGCACAAACGACGGGCCCAGCCAAATCGCCAGAAACGGTTCGGCAAGCCCTCCTAATAACGCAGCGGGAAGCGCGAGGAGAAGCCCGTTCATCCGCACGGCCTTATTGGCGTAAGACAGGAGGCCTTCCATATCGCCTTTTGAATAATAGGAAGTCAAAACCGGCGCAAACAGTGAAGCAAGCGTCCCGGCAAGACTTCTGAGCAGAAGCGGGAATTGAATAATCGCCGCATAGACACCCGCTTCAGACGGCCCCAGCACGAGGTTGGCCGTCATGAGGTCAATCTGCAGAAACAGCAGCACGCCGATCTGGTTGACAGAACTCCAGGCACCGGCCGAAAACAGCACTTTGCTCGTCTGTAATGACAAAGTTTTACGGCTGAAAGAAAACCACGGAATCAATTTCTTAAAGAAGAAAAAAGTCAGCACAGCTGCACAGACAGCTCCCGCTAATGCCGAAAGCTGGATCTGCCAGATCTTCGGCGGCAGGCACGTAAACAGAGCGAGCACACACAGCACCCTGATCAGCATTTGCACGGCCTGAATGGAACTTGTGATATAAAGCTTGTTGGCAAAAAACGGCCCCGTCGCGAACCCCGCCATAAAAAACGTCAGCATAAACAGCACGCTGCCGATTACGATAGACAGCCTCACATCCGTTAAGAGCCCGGCCGGTACATTCATAATCTTGTCAATAAAAAAAGCAGTCCCGGCGAGCGGCACAGCGAGTAATAGAGATATCACGACAGACGCGGCTAAATAATTGCTTACATACGCATTGGCCTCGTCTCTGTTCCCCCTGTGGGCGGCGACGGAGAAAAACCTTACAACGACAGAGCTCAGCGCAACGGTAATAATAGAGAAATAGTTAATGATATTCTGTGTCAGATGGACAAACCCAAAAGCCTCCACGCCTAATGTTTTCACAATAAAGGGCGTCATCCACACTGATAAAAACACCGATAGTAAAAACGCCGTCACATTGGCGCCGAAATTAATGGCAAATTTCATGCTCCTTCCGCACTGCCTTTCTCTTTCGTTTTCCGATCGAAAAATGCATGCAGAAGCAGCGGAAGGCGCATTTTGCACAGACCGAGCACCACACGTTCCCCGGCCAGCAGCTGTTTATGCCGGCACGGCGTGCTGCGCACCGCCGTTTTTACCATGTCATACGTTAAAATTCTGCCGATGTGCGCCGTAATCTCATGTGACGGCTGCGGGGCGGCGCATGCATTGGCGATCAGCATCGGGATCTGATGCTTACACAAATACGTATTGATATCGCTTTGGCAGGCGTCCGTCAGCCCGTTCGCCTCATAAAAAGCCATTTTCGCTTCATATTGCTTTTGCAGTTCGTCATCTAAGTGTGGCTTAAACGGAGTTTCTGTAAGGCTTGTGGGGTTTTCCCGGTAAATATAAAGCCCTTCATCTATCACTTTGACACGTGCTGCATGGCGGAACGCTGCCAAGTTAAACGGAGAGTCCTCGGCAAATCGGATATCTTCATGAAACAGCAGCCCTTGCAATACTTCTCTCCGGTATATATAACGCCATACGTACCAAATAAACCGATGTTCGTGCGCGCAGGTCAGCAGATCAGTCATCTCAGCCGCTGTGAAGACGCGGCCCGGCGGAATGGACGGCGGCATATACGCTCTTTCCTTAGACGGCGTTTCCTTATAATAGCCGCATCCGGCGATATCCAGCCGGTTCTTCTCCGCTTCTTCATAAAGCCGCTCGAACATCGTTTCCGTCACATAGTCATCGCCGTCCACAAAGCCGATATAACGGCCGCGGGCGGCTTTAATTCCGGCATTGCGGGCCGAGCTGAGACCGCCGTTTTCTTGATGAATCACCCGGATTCTCGCATCTTCTGCGGCGAATTGTTCGGCCATCCGGCCGGACTGATCCGGTGAGCCGTCATTGACGAAAATAATTTCGATGTCTCTCAGCATCTGTTTTGTTAAAGATACCGCGCATGCTTTAATAAAAGGCTCTGTCTTATACATCGGGACGATTACGCTTACCAGCGGCGCGTTCATTGGGCATCACCGCTGATTTTCGAGCGCAGCCCGGCAAAATAAACACTGCGCATAGAACCGCCTTCCTCATACTTGCCGCTCAGCAGCCGGTTTACAGCGGCCGTCACGGCTTCAGGCTCCGGACGTTCAAGCAATGTCATGTTCGGTATATGTTTCAGCCATTGAAAGCCTTCCATCACTTTATGGTCAAAAGAACGAATGACGACACAAGGCGTTTTCGTCAGCGCACAAAAAATCATCCCGTGAAGCCTGTCAGTTACGACGGCTTCCGCGCCTTTCAGTGTATTCCACAGCGCCTCCAGCTCTTCTTCCCGTGTATGGCGGCTGACTCTCCGGCCGACCGTCGTGGTAAAGGAATGCAGCTCTCCGTATTCTTCAGCCAAAGCTTCTTTTACCATCGTTCTTTCCTCAGCGGTCAGCGCGCTCTCCCGGTCCTCACGTAAGCAGAGGTAGATCCCTTCCCGCGGGAGGCGCCGTTCGCTTTTATCCAAATATAAGACCATGTCAGGCTGTTTGAGCACTGTTTTTCCGGGAAAATGACGCTTCATCCATTGATACGTCGTCTCGTCTCTTGCCATTAACAAAAGGTCGGGATGCGCATTATACACTTTTTGGGCGCGTTTCAGTTCCTTCCGCCCCTTTTTTGAATCAGAAAAGTGAGCCGTCGCCGGAAGCTGAACGATCCGATACTGATGGAATGTTTTTATAATAAAACGGCGCGTCCATTCCTCATAACGGTACAAATCACCCATGTTCCCGCCGCCGATGATGAATACCATATCATCGGGGTGGCGTTTTTTGATCAGCGCTTTTGCGGATCTGTATATATCCTTCATATCCACCTCAATGATGTCAAAATCGGGATACTCCCGTTCAAGAAACGTTTTGCTTGCGTAGGCGATGGCGTGATCGCCGAGATTATCGTGGGACGGAAGCAGCGTCAGAATGATCTTTTTTCTTGCCGCTGTATGCCCCGCCCCGTCCGCTGCCGTTCCGAAATGAAATTGAGACGGGTATTTCACCTTAAGCAAAAGCCATTCCGCGAGATTGATTTTTAAAGATTGTATCGACATGTCTTCACCCTCTGATTTTCATTTTGTACTCGATTGCCCGCTGATACGCGGCTGATGCCAGCGATACGAACGGAATCAGCTTCAGCTTCGCCAAAAGCAGAAGGCATGAGCGTTTAGCGTCAAACGGCGCCGTTCCTGTTTTGGAAAGACTCAGGCGGAACACGGGATCAGCGCATATCCGGCTGATATTCTGCCATTTCTCAGAAAAACGTCCGCCGTTATTCCGCTTCCATTCATTAAGCAGGCAGACTGTTCCGTGCTGGACGATAAAAAAGTCCAGCTCCTGCCGGTATTCCTGTAAGCAGCCGTTTTCACGCAAAAAAGCCTCGTTCAGCCGATAGAGAACCAGACCTGAGTCAAACAGCTTTTTCTGATAGCTTTGCACAATGGAAGTCAAGTGAATCCGATAATGATAGAGCGGCTGATCCACGTACGAGACCGCATCCGCGAATACATGCGCCCGGAGGCTGAAGTACTGATCCTCCACGTGTTCCAGCTCATCACGAAGCGGAAAGCGCAGCCGATGATGTTCGATCATGGTTCTGTTGTACAGCTTGTTCCATGAAAATCCGCTGACTCTTCCCTCAAATAAATCTTTCAGGTAGAGTTGTTTCGGACGGCCCTCATACGCTGAAGCGATCGTTGATACGACAGTTTTCCCCGTATCCGCAAATTCAGCCGCATATTCGCAAATGACGAGATCAGCCTGATCAGCCTTCGCTTTTTCATACATGCGCAGGCAATAATCCGGTTCAACCCAGTCGTCCGCATCAATAAAAGCGATAAATTCGCCGCGCGCCGCCTCAATGCCCTTGTTGCGGACCGCGCCGAGCCCCCGGTTTTTCTGATGAATGACCCGTATTCTCTCATCCCGCTTTTGATAGGTTTCAAGAATGGCCGGGCTTTGATCCGTTGACCCGTCATTGACGGCGATAATTTCGATATTGGCGAGCGACTGATTGAGCAATGAATCTAAACATTTTTCTAAATAGGTTTCCGTATTATACACAGCAATTAATAAACTGACCGCGGGTGTTTCCATATAAACCTCCAGTATCCATTACCGGGAAAAAATCGTTCTGTACGGAAGCACAGACGAATCGACCGGCATAAGCAAATAGCTGTAAAGAAAATAACAGACAATAATGGCGATATAAATCAGGGCATTCGATTTTTCATCAAAAATCCTCACAAAATAAGGGATCAGGATCATTTGGTACAGGCCGAAATATATATTAAACCGGGCAAAAATAACATCCTTTGTCGCCAGCAGACCGAACAGCAGGCCGAGCAGACAGAAATTCACGATGACATCAATGCCAGGCCAGAGCTTCCGCAGCCGCTCCCGGTAGCAGAAAGCCAAAAACAGCGGCAGAAGCAGCACCGCGATTTTTACGACGTTCATCCCGTTCGTATTGGTCATCAGCCATTTCTCATAATGGCCGTACGAGCTGTTCTCCAGCACGACGACAAACAGCGAAATGAACTTCTGATACAGAAACGTCATGAGAAGAAACAATGCCGACAGCCCGAAAATCGCGGGCGACCATGCCTTTCTTCTGACGATAAAATAAACCGGAATCATGATCAGGGCCGAGGAATGAAAGAGCGAGCACATCAGCACGATCAAAAAATAACGCTTCCAGCTTCCGCTGATCACGTAGCGGACGGCCCAAAACAGCACGGCCGCCACCATATACTGCCTGATGCCGTTAAAAGAAGCGTAATAATGATACGTGCCTAAAAACAAAAACACACTCAGCTCAAACGGACGCCCGAACTCGGCGAGCCCTTTTAAAATAAAGCTGCACGTCACGACCGCTACGGTGAAATACATGATTTGCGGATCTTTCGTGATAAAATTCATGAGCCAGATGAAAGCGGTAAACCCCGGATCAACAGCGGCTTTTTTCGCTCCGAACCCGAAAATCTCCCATATGCTGCCGTAATTGCCCGCCAGTTTGTACATCAGCGCGTACGTCTGAAAATCCGTTCCGACTCTGTAGCGTAACCCGGAGACCAATACCAGCGATAGCAGCGGAACCAGCATGACGAGCTGATTCGGGCGGTACCCGGTCGAAAGCGATTGATCACGCCCGCCGCACATTTTCGCGAACCATGACCAAATATAAACAATTCCCATATTGACTACATATACAATCATTCGTTACTGTTCCTTTTCACAATTCATATTGTAAAGCTTCATAACAGCCCCCGCATTTTCTCCCGCATCATATCCCAGCCGTCCGAGGGTTTCTTTAATGCGGGCCTTGTCAGGCACCGGCGTCTCCGCTGCCCGTAAAATTGCGGCTGCCCATTGTTCGGGCGGCTCTTTGAGGCTGAGCCTGCTGACCAGTCCGAGCCCGGCATCGGCTTCTTCTGTTATGCCGTCTGATATCACGCACGGCACCCCGGAGGCCTGCGCTTCAACGAGCGTGACAGGCAGCCCCTCATATAGAGACGGCATGACTAATACATCCAGCGTTTTCAGCAGATCATGAACGCGCTCCTCTACGCCGATAAAACGCACATCATCATCAAGCCCCAGCTTCTCCGCCAGTTTTTCCATATCGGTGCGAAGCGGACCGTCTCCGGCGAGAATCAGCTGAAAGCCGATGCCCCGCTCTTTCATATCAGCGGCCAGCCGGAGCAGAAATTGGTGGTTTTTCTCCTCTGTAAAGCGGCCGATATGTCCGATTGCCAAACGGCCGCCGGCAATGCCCCGCTTCCTTTTTTCCGATTCTGTGTCCGCACGCCCGCCGGCAAATAAATCGAGATCAATGCCGTTCGGCAAAAGATGCACATCTTTTTCTTTACCGAATAAGAAACGTCCCGCCTCTTCCCCGCAGGCGCACAGCGCGGTGGCGTTTGCCGTGATCATCCGTCTGAATACAAATAGCTGCATCCCGGCAAGCCGCGACGACCGCCCCCGCCACGACGTGCTGTGAGAATGGCAGATCCTCACCGGGACACCGGCTAAACGCGCAGCCAGCGCGATAAATCCCGATTGAAAATCGGTATGGGCGTGCACGGCGGCAAACGGGCCTTTTTCCTGAATCACCCGTTTGACCTGTTTCACAAATGTTATCGGATTTGTGCTGCCGATGCTCGGCACATAAAAAAGCCGTCCGCCGAGAGTAAGAATTTCCTCATCATAAGCGCACGGATCGTTCCTATGGGTTAAAAAATCAAACTGCACCTTCGTTCTGTCCATCTTCCGGTACAAATTCATCATCATCGTTTCTGCGCCGCCTCTGTTCATCCCGCTGAAGATGTGCAGCACCCGCACAGGTGTGTCAGTCATGTTCGGCAAGCCCTTCTTTTTGGCGGATGTCCCTGTTTTTATGATAACGGTTCATGACCGCGGGCGGCGTAATGGCGCGGATGAGCGGCTTTGCGATATACACGTAATGGGAAAACGGCAGCTTCAGCCGTCTGCACGCCTGAAAAACGAGCACAGCATTATCAATGGAATACGTGAACGACCTCCGTTTAAACGCATCGCTGTCCTCTCTCACTTTATACAGCGTTTCTTGGAGATTGTACCCTCTGAAGCCCTCTTCAAAAAAGCGCAGCCACAAATCGATATCCTCCATCCGCCGCGTCCGCCTGACTGACCGGTAGCCGCCGAGCGCTTTGTACGCTTCGGCCCGCATCATAATGGTGCCGTGGCAGAACGGTGTGCCTTTCGCCATGATTTCCGGTTTCGGCACCGGCGGCAAAAGCCGGGCGCCCCTCACGCCGAATTCGTCAAATACGAGCATACCCGTGCCTACGACTTGATAGTGGGCGTGCTTGTTTAAGAAAGCGGCCTGTTTTTCCAGTCTCCTAGGGGCGGAGATATCGTCTCCGTCCTGTCTGGCGATATAATCCCCCGACGCGTATGTCAGACAGCGGTTCAAAGAAGCGGCAAGCCGTTGATTTGTCCTATTTTGAATCAGCGTAATCCGGTCGCTGTAATGATCCGCGTAACGGCGCGCAATCTGATACGTTCCGTCAGTTGACGCGTCATCACACATAATCAGTTCCCAATTCTTATAAGATTGGCTCAGGATGGATTCAATACTCTCCGCTAAAGTCTCTTCGCAATTATAAATTCCCATGATGACGGAAATTTTCGGTTGTGCTCCTGCATTCATACGCTTTTCTCCTTTTTATCCATATAACCGGCGTAAATGTGCGCCATTTCCTTTACCGTACGTGTTTCTGAAAAACATTCCGCCGTCCTGCGCCCTTCTTGCCCCATTGCTTTTCGCAGCCCCGGGGAGCGGTACAGCTTTTCAATCCGATCGGCAAACGCCGCGCTGTCCCCCGCCGGCACGAGAAAACCGTTCACGCCGTCTTCGATGATCTCGCGGTGCCCCCTGTTGTCCGCGGCAACGGCGGGCTTTTCGGCAGCCATTCCTTCAAGCAGATTCATGCCGAGTCCTTCGCGGATGCTTGAGGCGACAGACAGATCAGCAAGCTGAATCAGTTCATGAATATCGCGGCAAAAACCGTAAAACCGCACCATGTCGGATACACCGAGTGATTCAGCCTTTTTTCTGTACGGCTCTTCCATCGCGCCTTCTCCGGCAAATACGAGTTTCAGCTCCGGGATGCGGTTCTTCAGCAGTGCCGCAGTCTCAATGAGAAGTCCCTGGTTTTTATTGCCGTTTAATTCAGCGGGGTATACGAGAATAAATTCCCCGGCGCCGAAGCCGTGTTTTTCTCTCAGACGTTCACTCTCTTCCCGGCTCACAGGGCGAAACCTGTCTGTATTCACCCCGATGCCGTGTATTTTTTTCGCGCTGCAATCTGTTTTTTTCATTTGCTTGGCCCGTTCGTAATCCTCTTCATTAATCGTAATCAGACAATCCGTATAAGAAGAAAGAAATTTTTCGATCGGGTAATAAAGAAGCCAGTTTTTCAGAGGCGCTCCGTCGCAGAAGTGAAAGCCGTGCGCGGTGTACAGCACCTTTGTCCCTTTTTGGCGCGCTTGTCTCGCCGCAAGGCGTGCAAGCACGCCGCCGACCGGCGTATGACAGTGAATCATGTCGTAGCCGTTGTCCTGAATGAGCCGTTTCAGACGCCTGTAAACAGAAAGATTTTCGGGATGAAACGGCGAGCGCCGGATCGGAATGGAAAACTTTTCATCAACGAACGGAAGATTCATATTGCCGCCTGCCGCGACGTGCACCTCCCAGCCCATATCCTGAAACCATTGAAAATACGGAAGATGAAAGGCTTTAAAATGATAATCGACTGTGGCGCAGAATAATACTTTTTTCGTCATCTTTCTGTCCTCCCATCACACGCCTGCGGCCGCTTCTTCATGTACTGATTCAATCGCCTCAAACAGCCTTTTTCTCAGCTCTTCTTCAGGCAGACGGCTGAATTCCTCCATAAAACGGATGAGCACGGCCCAATTCCCGTCCACCGCTTTCCCGATATGGATTTTCGGAAAAATCTGCTCCGTATGTACTTCATTATGATTCAGCAATTCTTCATACATCTTTTCTCCCGGACGGATGCCGGAGAATTCGATGGGAATCTGTTCTGTCGTATAGCCTGATAAATGAATCAGGTTTTTTGCCAGATCGACGATTTTGACGGGTTCTCCCATATCCAGAACGAAAATCTGCCGCCCTTTTGCAAGCGCACCCGCCTGAATGACGAGTCTTGACGCTTCGGGGATCGTCATAAAATATCTTGTCATCGCCGGATGCGTGACGGTGACGGGTCCGCCTTTTTCAATCTGCTTTTTGAAAATCGGAATGACGCTGCCGCGGCTTCCGAGCACATTTCCGAAACGGACGGCGGCGAATTTGGTGCGGCTGATCTTTCCGAGGTTCATGATGACCATTTCCGCAAACCGTTTCGTCGCGCCCATGACATTGGCCGGATTGACCGCTTTGTCAGAAGAAATCAGCACGAATGTTTCCGTTCCGCACATGTCGGCGGCTTCGGCGACATTTTTCGTGCCGATGATGTTGTTTTTAACGGCTTCTTCCGGATTATGTTCCATTAACGGCACATGTTTATGGGCAGCCGCATGATAGACGACGTGCGGCTCGTATTTTTTCATCAAAGTAAAGATTTTATCTCTGTCCTGAATATCGGCGATCTCCGCGTGAAAGAGCACCTCTTTGCCGAAGCGTGCGGACAGCTCGGTATGTACGGAATGAATGCTGTTCTCCCCGTGGCCGAGAAGGACGATTTCCCGCGGAAGAAACGCGCTGATCTGGCGGCAGATCTCAGAACCGATTGAGCCGCCGGCGCCCGTGACCAGAATCGTTTTTCCCTTGATGCTGTCAGAAATTTTGCTCGTATCAAGGGTGACCGGCTTTCTGCCGAGCAGATCTTCGGCTTTTACATCCCTGATGTGTCCGGCAGCCTGCGTTCCGAGCAGGATCTCATCAAATTGCGGCATGATTTTAATATGGGCGCCCGTCTGCACACATTCTTTGTATAACGTCTGAAGCTCATGGGTGCAAAGAGACGGAATGGCGATGATAATATGGTGAATTCTCAGCCTCTGCACCGCCGGCATAATGCTTTCTTTTCCGCCGATGACGGGCAGGCCCATGATTTCGAGCTTATGCTTCGTCTGATCATCATCAATAAAAGCCACAGGCATGATTCCGAGATCGTTTTTCTGGGTAAGCTGACGGACGAGCAGCGTCCCTCCCGCACCTGCGCCGATGATCAGCGCCCGGGAAGAGTCATTTTGCTTCCTGCCGATCGTTTCTTTCAGCACCCGTGAAATCATCCGGCTTCCTCCGATGAACAATAGCTGAACCATCCAGCTGACGGCCAACAGCCGGAACAAAATCGTGTGGAACACCCCGTATTGGACGGCGGCTGTCACAGCTGCGGACAGCGTGATCCCCTTCAGCAGATCAAGCAGCTCGCCTATTCCCGTGTACGTCCATACCTGCTTATACTGGTGAAACATAAAAGCGCATACATGATGGCTGATCAGCATGCTCACGGCAGTCAGCAGGAGCGCTCCGGAGTCATAAAAGTGATAAGAATCCTCAAAAAATTGATATCCTATAACAACGGAAAGTAAAACGAGATACGTATCCAATGCAAAAATCATTGAAAGTCTTCTCCGGTAAGTCAATCTTTCCCCTCCTCATTTATCGGTTTAGCTGATACGGTTTTCGTAAAAACAGACATAACAGCTAAGCCGATAACAATGCATCATCTTAAGATAAATTGGGCATTTAACCCGTCCTCACACCCCGCCACCGACGACCAGCATCTAAGGCAGCGGAAAACGCCGCCCACAGCAGAGCCGAGTGCCTCCGTTGATAAAGGTAAGGAGACATCACCTGCACCGCTCAATACGAGTAGTGCTCTGTTTTTTTGATTTTCTTTTTATTCAGCAGCGCCCCCAAAAGCTTTGCCTTAGACTGCTGAAGCGCGTCTTTCGCCTTTTGGACGGTATCCATTTTCGTTTTTCCGCTCAAGACGACGAGAACGCTTCCATCTGTCTGGTTCGCTAAAATCTGTCCGTCCGTCACCGCCAAAAGCGGAGGTGAATCGAAAATAACCAGACTGTACCGGCTGTACATCTCCTGAATCAGCTCTCCCATCGCCTTTGAAGATAAAAGCTCAGCCGGATTCGGCGGCGTCGGCCCGCTCGTTAAGACGTAAAGGTTATCAATCAGCGTTTTTTGCACCGTTTCGCCGAGGGAAGCGTTTCCGACTAACACATTCGTAAGGCCTTGTACATTTTCAAGCTGATAGGTCTCGTGTATCGTCGGTTTTCGTAAATCCGCATCGACGAGCAGCACCTTTTTTTCCTGCTGCGCAAATACCGCGGCAAGGTTGGCGGCGCTGAATGACTTTCCTTCTCCCGGAACGGAGGAAGTGACGAGAATAGAGCGCAAATGGGTCTGAACAGAGGAGAACTCAATATTTGTCCGAATGGTGCGGTATTGTTCAGCCACCAATGATTTGTGATGTAAAACGGATATTTGAGCCAGTCCCCTTCTTGATTTCTTTTTTCTGAATCCCAAACGCCTCACTCCCCGAAATGTTTTTCATCAGACCGTGTCTGCTGATTTTTGATGTCATACACAACCCCTAAAACAGGCAAGTCTGTTTTTTCGCTGAGCTGCCGCTCGCTTTTAACGGTTTCATCAAGAAAGTGGAGAAAAAACGCAAGCGTCACACCCGCCATGAGAGCCGCACCGAACGCCATCATGATATTCCTGATGCGCGAAGGCTTGACCATCGGGCTTTCCGATGCTTTTGCCTCGGACAAAACAATGACGCCTTTTATATTCATCCTGTCACGGACTTCTTTTTTAAATGTCTTCATCAGCGTGTTCGCTATAGCGGCGGCCTGTTTCGGGTTCTCGTCCTGCACCGCTACGGTAATGATCTCTGAATCGGTTTCGCTGCTTGTCGTGATCTTTGCTTTTAAAGCGGATGCCGTCTCAGAAAGATGCAGCTTCTGTTTCACTTTCTCAAGCACAACCGGGCTTTTCATTATCGTTTGAAACGTATTGTTGTAATGAAGATTCAGCTGAACGTCGCTGAGATTCGAATTTTTTTCACCGCTTGTTTCATGAATGAGCACTTGGGTCGATGCCTGATAAACGGGCGAAACCACCCGGAATTGGATGTATCCCGTCACCAGCGTTACAACTGCTGTCATGATAAAAATCAGTAAAAGTCTGTGTTTAATAATGTCAAATAATTCTTTAAAACTCATATTCTCATTCATGTAATTACAGCCTCATCCTTATTGCATCAGGCTTAAACGCCCCCTTCTGTTAATGATTGGATTATAAAAGAAAAGGTCGAAATTTGAAAATTTCAAATTAAGCCATTTAGTTCTTTTTAGAGAACATTATCATGATTTTCCTCTTATTTACTGCACTTACCTTATAATTTTAAATTTTATAAAGAACGAAAAATTTCTTATAATGAACAAAAAATGCCAGTATACAGGGGAGAATTCAGCACAATGATTGGAAGAATAATTCGTTTATACCGCAGAAGAAAAGGCTACTCTATTAATCAGCTAGCAGTTGAAGCAGGTGTCTCTAAATCTTATTTAAGCAAGATAGAACGGGGGGTTCACTCAAATCCGTCCATCCAATTTCTGAAAAAAGTATCCGCCACCCTGCAGGTCGATCTGACGGAGCTTTTTGATGCCGAAACGATGCTGCATCAGATGGGAGACACGGAAGATGAGTGGCGCATCCACCTTGTGCAGGCCGTGCAGTCAGGCATGCCGAAAGAAGAACTGTTCACCTTTACGAACAAACTGACTGAAAAACGCCCGGAGCCCGCACCCTACCGCAACAGAAAACTGACTGAATCCAACATTGAGGAATGGAAAGCGCTGATGCAGGAAGCCAAAGAACTCGGCTTGTCCGTTCAGGAAGTCAGATCATTTTTAGAACGGAAGCGTTACTAATGATATGCTGATGAAAAGGCTTTTATTCGCTTCATGTCTTCATCTCTGTTTATAATGAAAAGAAAAAAGGGGATGAAATGATGACAAAACTTACCGTTCAAACCCGCTGCGGCGCACTGAAAGGAACTGCCGGCCGCGGCGTCCGCACATGGAAGGGCATACCGTACGCGAAGCCGCCCGTCGGAGAGCTCAGATTTAAAGCGCCGGAGCCGCCCGCACCTTGGGACGGCGTAAAACATGCCGACTCGTTCGGGCCGATTTGTCCGCAGCCGGATGATATGCTGTCTATATCGTTTTCCGGAGATATACCGGCTCAATCTGAAGATTGCCTTTACCTCAATGTTTTCGCCCCCGATTCAGAGGGCGAAAAAAAGCCTGTCATGGTATGGATACACGGCGGGGCATTTTATTTAGGTGCCGGAAGCGAACCGCTTTACGACGGATCTGCCCTTGCCGCTGAGGGAGATGTCATTGTCGTGACACTCAATTACAGGCTCGGACCGTTCGGCTTTTTACATTTGTCTTCTATTCATGACGCGTATTCCGCCAATATCGGGCTGCTCGATCAGATCGCCGCGCTGCGCTGGGTGAGGGACAATATCTCCGAATTTGGAGGAGACCCGGATAACGTCACGATATTTGGTGAATCGGCAGGCGGCATGAGCATCGCCTCACTTATGGCAATGCCTGACGCAAAAGGCCTGTTTCATAAAGCCATTTTAGAAAGCGGCGCCTCTCATACGATCCCGGCGGACATGGCAAAAGACATCGCGGCGGCTTTTATTCATGAAGCCGGCACTGATCAATTGCAGGAGCTTTCCGTTAATGACCTGCTTAAGACTGCGGATAAAGTGCGGCGCTCACTAGATCAAAACATTTTCCAGCTTTTGTTTCAGCCCGCCATCGATCCGGCCACATTGCCTGCGGAACCTGTGAAAGCCATAGCAGACGGGGCCGCAGAAGGCATACCTATGATTATCGGAACCAATCGTGATGAAGCATATTTGTTTTTCACCCCTGATACAGATATTCATTCCGAGAAAAAGCAGCAAGATTATTTGCATTATCACCTCGGAGAAAACTGCACCGAGCAAGCGGCAGATTTATATCCGCATTCATTAAAGGGACAAATCGATATGATGACGGATCTGATTTTCTGGCGGCCGGCTGTCGCTTTCGCACAAGGACAGTCCCAGCATGCACCGGTCTGGATGTACCGCTTTGATTGGCATGGCGAAACACCGCCGTTTCATAAAGCCGTTCACGCTCTGGAATTGCCGTTTGTGTTCGGAAACTTTGATTCTTTGAGAAAGGCGCTGCAAGAACCGCTCGGTGACGACGCAGAACAGCTTTCCAAACAAATCCAATCCGCATGGCTCGCTTTTGCAAAAACCGGAAACCCGAACACCTCTCACTTCAATTGGCCTGAATATGAAACCGATTCACGCGAAACTTTGCTTTTCAACACGGATACCGCTGTCGAAAGTGATCCCGATGCAGCAAAACGCCGCATCCTGTTTCAAGCATAAAAAACGCCAAGGGAGCCGGCTCCCTTGGCGTTTCGTTTTCATCTTACTTCAGACATCGCAGAATATCCGTTTCCACATTACCCCTGATATGTTATATTCTAACCCAATAAGTTAAACAAACATTCATAAAGGAGTTTTTATATGGAGAAATCAAGTATTATCGGCACAGCTGCCGTTATAATTGGGGCGCTTATGACCTTAGTTTCATTTATCTTCCTGCGCGACACTGATTTCTATGCTGTGAGGTGGATAGGGGTTGTTATCATGGTTGCAGGGTTTTCATGCGGGCCGGCCCACACCATTTCAAAACATAAAAACAAACATGAAAAAGAAACCCGGTAACCTTTACTGGGTTTCTTTCATACACTTCATTTCATCTCACTTCATAATGCAACTCCGCAAATTGCTTATAGCGCCTGACATCAGTCAGCTTCAGCCCTGTCTCCCGGTCTCCGGGTTTGAACAAAGAAATTCCGCGGCCGAGCAGAACGGGGGCGATCTGAATGATAAACTCATCGACAAGTTTTTCCTCCAAAACCGGGTGCAGCAGATCACTCCCGCCGACAATCCAAATCCGCTTGCCTTCTTGGCGTTTCAATGCTTTTATAAAATCGGCAGGCTCTTCATGAATAAACCGCACATGTTCAGTGCACCCGGTCAATGTCCGCGAAAACACATAGCATTCTTTACCTTTGTACGGAAATTCCTCAGGCAATAAAACCAATATTTCTTCGTATGTTTTTCTGCCCATGATGATCGTATCGACAGATTCATAGAAAGCTTCATAATCGGTGCCGTCTTCACCTTCAGTTCCGATTAACCAATCTAAAGAGTGATTTTCCCGCGCAAGATAGCCATCTGCGCTGACAGCTCCGTAAAAAACGAGCTTTCTTTGACCGCTCATAAAAATCCCTCCCCCTTTTTTATTATACCTTGAACATGCGGATGAAATGAAAAATGATAGAACCGGATAAAAACCCCTGCTACCGGGTTTTCGTTTCTTCCTGCTTTGGAGATGCTGTTAATATGCCGTCTATCCATCTTCCGGTAATCGGCATAAAGAAATGAAGGATGATCCCGCCTAAACAAACGGTTAATAACGTTCCGATGCCTACCGGACCTTTTAGCATCACGGCCAGTATGAAAAATATGAAGTAAATGACCGTTCTTGAAAAAAAGATGCTTCTCCCGGTTAAATCGCGGACAATTAGCGTTAACCGATCAACCGGGATCGGGGCGAAATTTGTGTGCAGATAGGTTGCGGTTCCTATCCCTATCACAACTAAACCGATTGCAAAACAGCCCGCTTTTCCGTACCATAGTTCAGGCGTTATGACTCGATGCAGAAAAAAAAGCCACATATCAATCCCGATTCCCGTTATAAACGCCGTAATCATCCCTGAAAATTCCGGCCTTTGCCTTTTTAACATTGAATTACAGCAAATTAACAGGAAAGCGATGATGATTTCCCAGCTTCCCACGGTAAGCCCTGCATGGACGGACAATCCCACAATAAGCGCATCAAAAGGCGACGTTCCAAGATCTGATTGAATCGTGACAGAAATACCAAAGGTCAAGATCATGATTCCTAAAACATAAAAAACATATTTCACTTTATCGTCCTCATTTTCTTATTTTATGTTGCAAATACAACAAAATTACGGTATGTTTACTATACGGTATTTTCATTGCAAATACAACAAAAAATCAGCTGATATGATAAATGAAGAAAGGAGCTGTATGACCATGAGTATTCAATTAAAAAAGTGCAGCCTTAACGATATTACAGAGCTCCGGGAGATAAGCATTGAAACATTCAATGCTACATTTAAGGATCAAAATTCACCTGAAAATATGAAAGCTTATTTGGAAAATGCATTCCGCTCTGAACAGCTGAAAAAGGAATTATCCAATCTGTCTTCTCAATTCTATTTTGTTTATTATCATGATGACCTTGCGGGGTATATAAAAGTCAACATGAACGAAGCACAGTCAGAAAAAATGGGGGAAGATTCTCTTGAGATTGAGAGAATTTATATAAGAAAAAGCCATCAGAAACACGGGCTTGGCAAATATCTGCTGAATGAAGCTGTGAAAATCGCAACAGCACACAACAAAAAGAACATCTGGCTGGGCGTATGGGAAAAAAACGAAAATGCAATCGCCTTTTATCAAAAAATGGGGTTTGTCCAAACCGGAGAACACTCTTTTTATATGGGGGATGATAAACAAGTCGACTTTATCATGACCAAAACCCTGTCGTAAAAGGATACAAAAAACCCGGCCAAGCTGCCGGGTTTTTCTCTTATTTTAATTTTCCCGCACGGATATCATCGGTCATTCCTTCGTACGGCGCTTCTGAAATCAATGTTTCGTTATTGATTCCCGCATTGTTGAGATACGTAATGTCCGCAAACTCGGGAACGACATATTTCGGGTACGTTTCATATTTCTCACGTGACTCTTTCATCACGTCAATGTAATCATTTTGGTAGCACACCGTGATTTCCGGATGCTCATGCACCCATTTCGGGAAGAAAATAATTCCGTGCATCCGTTTTTCATTCGGCATAAAGTTTAAGGAAACGTCTG
Organism: Bacillus sp. jun7; assembly: GCF_051034795.1. NCBI lineage: Bacteria > Bacillati > Bacillota > Bacilli > Caryophanales > Bacillaceae > Bacillus > Bacillus sp. jun7. The sequence goes on along the minus strand of NZ_CP093219.1, from coordinate 3,006,781 downwards.
TGCCTGTCGGTTCAGTCCATGACACTTTGTATACGCCTTCTGTCAGCTTGACGATATTCACTTCCTGATCGCGCACCCAGCGGCCGCCTACCATTCCGCTATGAATCCGATAGTCGATCGTATGATCATTTTTAATATAGATTTCATACTCCCAGCCGTTTTCATACGTGTAAATCATATGGCTTCCGATAAAGTTTTCCATGTTGACTCACTCTCCATATTATTATTGAACTTCATAAATATCTAACCGAATGTCATCCGGCAATCTGACCGCAGCCCCGATAAACAGCCGGTCCTGCAGAAACTGATATGCCTCACTGCTTGTTTCAAACACAGGTACAGTGCGGAAATACACGTGCTCGGGATCAATGATGCGCTTCACTGACTCATAAATGACTTTTTTAAAGAAGGTTCATTCAAGGACGTATCACCTCCCGAGACATTATGTTTGTTTAAACATGTAACTATTTACATGATTAATTGTAACGCTGTTAAAATGGACTGTCAAATAATGAGCTGTTTCCGGTTATGTTTTACAGTGTTCAATAAAAAAAGACAAGGGCGGCACATGCCGAAACCCTTGTCTTTTTCGTTAAGCTCATCTATAAAAAACGCAGACGAGCGTCTTCTTAGTAATCACAATCTTTATCTCTGCATCCTTTCTTACTTACAGCGTCTATTGAGTGCCCCATGATCTTGTCATTTGCTTTATCATAAATACCATCAAATTTATTCGATGTATCACCGTTGTAATAGCCAAATACCTCTATCCCGCCCATTGGATCTATCTCGTATTTATCTTTAAATGTAACGTTATGTATACCTTCATAATTCGCTTTGATAAATTTCTCCATTCGTTCTTGCGCAATCTTTATCTCTTCAGCCTGAACATTTTTATCATTCATACTCTTCATTATAAAACCTCCGGCTGCTATTAAGATAATGAAGATAATAATATATTTTTTCACAGAATCATCCGTCCCATCAGTTATGATGAAGCTCGCGGACTAGAAAATGGTGGTGACATCCGATGCATTTAGGGTCTTAAGATTTTTCTTCCGCATCCACAGAGGAGCTCCCTATTTTGTCACCTACAGGATCATATAAACCGTCAAATTCTTTAGTTTTATCGCCGTTTAGATACCCCTCAACTGTAATTCCGCCCGTTGGATCAATAAAATAATCATCATAAGAAATTTTCTCTATTCCCTTGTACTCGTGATGCAAGTATTCGGTCATTTTACTTTTGGCTTTTTCAAAAAGAGCCTTTTCTTCCTTTTTCACATCATATTGATGCTTCATAATCAATCCTCCAACAGTTATAGTTAACACCGATACAATAATAAGGTATTTTTTCAAAAAAAATCATCCCTTTTCCTACCCTATTTTACATGACAAGAAAGGTGCTATATAAACGTGCTTATAACTATGACTATCTTAAAAGGAAATTAGTGAACAATGAGTATATACGTACTAATTCTTCCATTTCAAAACCTACTTATTGGTACGTCGATCAAATAAAATCAGACGATGATACAGGGCTCGATGCGGTTGTATTAGTACAAGCAGTGAAGAAAAATGGTAAACTGTGAAATCAAAAACCCCGAAAACGTGGTCGTCCCCTTTGCAGGAACCGAAATCGCAAAAGGCCCGATCTTTGACGGCGGGAATGTTGTTTTCGGAAATAATCCGAAAACAGAAGTGTATTATTTTGTAAAAGAAGATACGGAGGATACATCGAACGGTCGGAACCTACAATAGTAATTTGCCCACCTAAATATTTGATAGCTTAATATTGCAGTGCTTCTTGGACTTCCCCTCATGGATTAAGTAAACGTAACTACTGAAAACTTGATATGAATATACTTTCAGCATGTCAAAAGCAAAGCTAACCAATTCAGAATTCATCGCGATTGTTACTGACAAGTTAAGATTGGAACTTAAAGCGAGTAAAATGCTGATCTGACGTTTTTCCTAACGTTGAGTTGTCATGATATTTGTACGCGGTTATCGTTAATATCGGGGATACCTCGACAAATGAGACTGTAGAGGCGATTGATCTCAGGAATAGGTTTGAACTGTATGAGAAACATATCTCGAATCTTGTAAGATAATTAAACAAAATAAATACCCACTCATCCTGAGGTGGGTATTTTATCTTTCTTCGGCATTGACCACTGAAATACCTATCTCCTTGTTCGTTGGATCATATATACCGGAAAATTCTTTTTCTTTATTATTATTTATGTAGCCTGAAACTTCAACTCCGCCTGTCGGATCGATATTGTAGTCTTTTGAAAAATGAACTTCCTGTACATTTTTATAGTCTTTTTTTAAGTAAATCTTCATGTGCTCTTGCGCCTCAATCACAAGTTTTTCTTCGTTTTTATGTTTATCATATTGACGCTTCACGAAAAAACCTCCCACTGCTATAATTATAACAATTAGGATAATAATGTATTTTCTCATGCGTGTCATCCTTTCGGAACTATTTTACAATATAAGAAAGGTGATGTATATATGCCAAAAGGAAAAGAAATAACCGTCTCTAATGTCACAGATAAAGAATATTACCGTTTGAGTCAAGCAGCTTATAATTATAAAATGTTAGCCCTGCATATGAAGTAAGACGTAATATTGGTACGTTGAGAAAAGCAGCAGGATTCTGATACGTGGCTTGATGCCTTTGTATTCTCAAAAGGCATCAAGACAAAAAGCAGAAAATGGATCAAATCAAAAAACCCCGAAAACGTGGTCGTCGCCTTTGCGGGAACCGATATCGAAAAAGACCCGATCTTTGACTGCGGGATAATTGTTTTCGGAAATGATCCGAAAACAGAAGTGTATTACAAGGAGAAAAACAAGAATGGCTACTCTTTAAGGAAAGGGATTTATCCGTTAGAGTTTTTGGGGCCAGCCAATAATACAAAAATAAAGACGCCAGTTAGGCGTCATAAGATTTTTCTTCCGCATCCACAGAGGAGCTCCCTATTTTGTCATCTGGAGGATCATATAAACCGGCAAATTCGTTTGGTATTACATTATTCAAATATCACTAAACTGTAATTTTGCCAGCTAAATCAATAAAATAATCATAAAGAATTCTTCTCTATTCCAGCGTCTTTTTAGTATTCACATTCTTTTTCCTGACATTCGGGTTTCTCTTCTGCATCGACTGACGAAACTCCTATTTCATCATTCGTTTTGTCATAAAGTCCGAAAAATTCTTTTTCATTATTACCATTCAAGTACCCCCTAATAGAAATTCCTCCCATATGGTCTATTTTGTAATCGTTATCGTATGTAATGTGTTTTATATTTTTGTAATTAGCTTTTATATAGCTTTCCATTTTATCTTTCACTTGGATAAAAAGTTCTTGCTCTGCTTCTTTTTTATCATGGTGGTACTTCATGTAGATACTTCCTGACACTATAGTTATTACAAATATCAGGACAACCATGTATTTCTTCACAGACTCATCCTTTCTTAGATTAAATTTACATCAACCTCAGGGTGTTGTACATGTCTAAAAAACATCAACGTATCAAGTATCAGTGATCGAGAATACTTTTTTATAAGCGTTAGTTATAGTTAGATCTAGGTTAAATGAAGTGATGAAGGAGAAGGGTATTCAAAGCCAAAAGGGTTTGGCTGATTTAGTTGGTTCTACTGAGGTTACGATAAGCAGATTTAAAACAAATACAAGATATGATATCACAACACTATTCATTATTAACAGAGGATTAAATGTATCTATGGAAAATTTGTTTTATGCCCAGGAGATTAGAGGAAGAGCAATACAGCAAAATTAGCCCAGCTCGATTGAGCAGGCTAATTTATCTTGTACAAAGCTTATCTTTACATTCTTCTTTTGGTTCGGCATCAACCGTATATGATAATATTTCTTTATTGCCTGGATCATATAGACCTTCAAACTCTTTTTTTCCATTCGTATAACCCTTAACACTAATACCGCCCATTGGGTTAATATAGTAATCCTCGGAAAAATGGATATTATCCACATTTTTATAGTTCGTTGTTAAAAACTTTTCCATATGATTCTGGGCTTCTTCGAATAACGCAATCTCTTTTTCCTTTCGATCATACTGATGCTTCATAAAAAGTCCCCCAACTGCTATAATTATTAAAATAAGGATAATTATGTACTTTTTCTTTTTCATTTGGAAATCAACCCTTTCCTATCTTATTTTACAAAAATAAGGAGGCAATGTATATGAATCACAAGATTAAAGTTCCAAAATTAACAGATAAAATTTATTATACGCTAAGTCAGGAATCTTACAACCACGAAAGATTAGTTGATAAATTGAAAACGGGGAAACCGATACAAACAGACCAACAAACTTATTGGTACGTTGAAAAAATAAAAACGGACGAAGATACCGGATTAGACGCGGTTATACTATCACAAGGGGAAAAAACACAAGGTGGTAAATGGATAAAATCAAAAAACCCCGAAAACGTGGTCGTCGCCTTTGCGGGAACCGATATCGGAAAAGACCCGATCAATGACGGCGTAAAAGCGGACGGCGGGAATATTGTTTTCGGAAATGATCCGCAAAAAGAAGTGTATTATATTGTAAAAAAAGGCGCGGAGGATACCTCGAAAACACTCGGAAAATACAATGGAACGCCCTCTCAAGACGCCATGCTCACAACCGGAAAGTATAAGCTGATAACGAAAACATCGCAAATCGATCAAGCCGATCAGCTGGTACGCAGCGTAAAGAAAAAGTATGCCGGAACGTCAACGATTATTTCAACAACCGGCCATTCACTCGGCGGCGCTGAGGCCGAATACAGCGCGGTGAATAATGATGTGTACGCCGTCGCGTTTAACAGCCCTTCCGTCGTCAAACTGCACGATGAAGAAACACAGAAAGACATCAACAGCGGCATATACGATCCATACATCCGGTCCATTATCAATCCGGACGACATGGTCGGGGCGGGTTATTGGAACGAATATGACCGCCACAACGGGACAACGATTTATACGAAAAACCCCTCACTCTCACAGTTCAGCCGGAAGCAGCGGCTTGGCGGGAACTTGAACGAGCAGATCAGCAAGAATCTCGCTTATTTCTTCACTACGGTCATTCTGAGAAATCCGGATACACACGGCTTAAACGAAGCGAATTTCATATTTGACCGAAACGGAAACATCACAAATCCGAATGGTGATGAATTAGTTTTCGATAAAAACCTCGGCGCTCTCCTGCCGGCCGGTGCGATCGGAAGCGGAGACGCGATAAAAGTAACGCCGAAAAACGCAAAGAAGCTGGCTGAAAAGGTGCAGGCCATGACTGAGGATTTGCGGACGATGAAAAAAGAAGCGCAGAACGCCTATCAAGAGCACGATGAAAAAATCGCCGAGCTGAAAACGGAATTTTACGGCCAAGTTGGGCATGGCTTGTTTGATCAGCTTCAAGCACAGGACGTGACCAATACAATTGAAGATATTGCGCAATCCTACGATAAAGGCCCGATTTTTTACGACACACAGGCTGAGCAGGCGTTTATTGATTCTTTGCAGGCGGCGATCACGGACCTTGAAGAGATCGGCGGATTCTTACATAAAATAGCGGACGAATTTCAGGAAAAAGACCAGATGCTCGCAAACTGGTTAAGATGATAGAGGTGGATACATAATGCCGACATTAGACGAACTTTTAGAAAACAAGGACGACCCGATGAAGAAAAGGCTGCAGCGGCAGATGCTGAAAACCGTCATGACACAGGCAGCGGAGACAAAACTGGAGACAGTGCGCCGAACGCTGAAACCGACATTCGAAATGGATACGTTGAAAGATGAATTATATGAAGTTTATTCAGCCTTATTGAACAGCTTCGAAGGCAAGGCGCAAAAAGCTCTCGCACAGCGGATCAGTGAAAGTGCGCGGCTGATTGCCGGAACCGAACATAACAGAGACACATTCGTTAACAGTTTCAAAACAAGATAAAATAAAAAAACCTCGCAGATTTATCATCTGCGAGGTTTTTCCTATCGTCTTAACTGAGACGCGCTCGGAGGGATTCGAACCCCCGACAGACGTGGTACCGGAAACCACCGCTCTATCCAACTGAGCTACGAGCGCACGTTTTTTCAATCAGATACCTTTATATTATAATAAAGAAACGCACAGAAAGCAACTCTTTTTTGATTACACACAACAGGATTATGCAGCGTCCTCATGCAGCATAATCCTGCATCATTTAACAGCATTGATTTTCACAAAAAACTTATTTCAGGCGGACGCCCCCGGCTCGGTGCATTTCCAGCCGCTGCAGAAAAAGCGGCAATCACTCGTTTCAGCTTTTTTTCCAAATGTCTTTTAACGTCCAATAGGTGAATTCCTCAACCTTTACGGCGCCTTTCTCAGAAAACAGCTCAATCCCCAATCTGCCCTCATTCGGATAGATACGGCTTGTCATCGTTGTTTCTCCATGATTGGCGAATACTTCAATCGAGGATCTGTCAATAAAGATACGCAGCGCCAGCTTGCCGTTTGCATCCAGCCGCACCCTTCTCACACCGTCTTTCGCTTTCCCCATCTTAGTGCAATCAAGTGTCAGCTTTTTATCCGTTAGATTGTATGTCAGCACAAGTTCTTCTTCGTCAAGGCCGCGAATTTTAAAACCTGCCGCTTCGGCATCAGAATCGTTTACATCAAACACGGCTCGGACTTCAAGCAGGTCTTCGGACGTCTTTGCCAAGTAACTCCCTGAAACCGATCGTCCGGCACATTCCCGATATTCCATTTTCCGCAGCTGCTTGGTTTCTTCCACGGGATTCATCAAAAGTTTATGATCATCACGCAAAGTCAGTTCTCGCGGCAAAGTCAGTGCACCGCACCATCCGTCTGCTTTTGTCGGCATCTCAGATTCCCACATATCCATCCAGCCGATAGCAATTCTGCGTCCTTTATCATCTAATAATGTTTGCACGGCGTAAAAGTCATGGCCGTGATCCAGTTCTTTAAAAGCGCCGTGTGTAAATTTGTTTGTTTCATTATTATAGTCACCGATTAAATAGCCGGTTTGATGTAAATTTTGATAGGAATCACCGTCCGCTTCAATACCCTGTGGCGAAATCAGCAGGACATGTTTGCCGCCTAGTTCAAAGAAATCAGGACATTCCCACATATAGCCGAGATTACCGTCACTTTGGGCGAGAACCCCCGCGTATTCCCAATCACGCAAATCAGGTGAACGGTATAAAACGACCCGTCCGACATTTTCTTTTGAAGAGTTGCCGATGACCATATACCAAACATCGCGATGCTTCCATACTTTCGGATCGCGGAAATGACGGGCGCTGTCTTCCGGCGGTTCCGCAATAACGGGGTTTTCCTGAAGCTTTTCAAACACGGTGCCATCTTGGCTGACAGCGATATTTTGAGTTTGATAGAATAGGTCTTTCTCTTGATCAATTATATTATGTCCTGTATAGATGAGGGCCAATCTTCCATGATCATCGACCGCGCTTCCCGAAAAACAGCCGCTTTGATCGAATGCGTCGCCCGGAGCTAAGGCAACCGGCAGGTGCTCCCAATGAACGAGATCTTTACTTTTTACGTGTCCCCAATGCATCGGCCCCCAATGCTCATCATACGGATGATGCTGAAAAAAGACGTGGTATTCTCCTTTAAACTGAATAAGCCCGTTCGGATCATTGATCCAATTCGCCCGCGGCATAATATGATACCCCAATCGATACCTTTGTTTTACTTTACCCTCGGCTTCCTTCAAAGCTTCTTCCGCCTGCTGAATTCTATCCATTTGTAACATCCTCTCTATCCGATTTTTTGCAGACGCTGGACACGCCTGCTGTTTTGTTTCGGGCCCAATAAAGTAAATATGGAGATGACGGTAAAACCAAAGACGACGAATCCCATGATGAGATAGGTTTGACGGAACCCCGCACTGTCATATAATCCTCCCGCAAGCGGCGACAGAATCGACGCGCCTGCCTGAGATGCGAATTGAAAACCGACGAGATAAAGGACGGACGACAGACGCGTATCAAAATTGGCAGCCAAATATTTAAAAACGGCGATCAGCATAATCGGCAATTCCAGTGCGTGGATGAGTTTCATTGATGAAATGCCTACAGGCTCAACTGCAATTCCGGACCCGACGATGCGGAAAGCCATTAAAAACCCCGCTAAAATCAAACTGTTTTTCGCTCCGAACTTATTGACGATAAAAGGCGCAAGAAACATCATGCCGGCCTCCAAAAACACCTGGAATGAATTCAGATAGCCGAATACTTGGTTACCCATCGACACTGAAGGAAACAAAGACGCATAGTAGATCGGGAACTGCTGATCATAAACGCCGTAAATGCAAGTCACCCCGATAATGTACGTCATAAAAAACCAGAAATCTTTTAATAAAAAGAGCCGCCCCACATCTTTTAACCGGACCGAATCCGCTCTGTTTTTCTCATGATCGGTCATTTCTATTTTCACGGACATGATAATGGCCGTTAATATGACGGCTGAAACAGACGCGATCCAGAAGTTGATATTGGGATTGATATTGAAAAGCTGCCCTGCAAAAAATGCAGCCGCCGCCCAGCCCAGCGAGCCCCACATTCTTGATTTTCCATACTCGAAATCATACTTACGGCTGACCTTTTCAATGTACGTTTCAATCGCGCCTATTCCCGCCAAAAAAGCGGCTCCCAAATATAAGCCTCCGACAACGGCGCCAAGAAAGACGTTGTATTGTAAAAGCGGCCCATAGACGTAGATATAAAACGGACCCGTGAATATGAGAAGACAGCTGATCATAAACAATATCTTTTTCTTCAGCCCCAATTTGTCAGAGATAAAACCGTAAAGAGGCTGCATGCACAGGGCAAATACGGCGTTTACAGAAAAGATAATGCCTGTCGCTGATCCGTTTAAATTGATTTCCTGCCCTAACCAAATCGCAAATAAAGAATAGCTGGAAGACCAAGTAAAAAAGAAAAAGAAGAAATAAGCACTCAGTTTCCAATACAGACTTTTTGAGCTTTTCATTTGCACCGCTCCTTTAATAGGACCTTTTAACAGCCGTTTTAGAGCCGCATACTTCCTTCTTCATATTCATCACATACATGCGAGCTCCGAGTAAGCGCTTACTTTCCGCCGCTGCTTGATTCCTTCACTTTATTGTCGCCAGCCATCTCTCCATACCCGTCACTTCCCTTCACTCCGTAAATAAAGCGCTTTCAAAAAGAATTGTATGTCAACCGGTTTCATATGTCAATCGGTTGACATACAATTTTCTGATTATTTCAATCAAACAAAATGCACCCTCTTTATATGAAAACAGAAACATGGAATGTCCTTGCACATGTCAGCCTGATTCTCTAAAATAAGTGCGTGACGGAAATTGTAAGCCATTTCAGTAAGCAGGAGGGCACGGGAATGAAGCCTAACATTCATGATGTTGCGAAAATAGCGGGAGTTTCATCTACAACCGTTTCGCGGGTATTAAATAACCGCGGCTATATCAGCGAAAAAACAAAAGAAAAAGTGTACAAGGCGATGGAAGAAATCAATTACTTTCCAAACGATCTGGCCCGCTCTTTATTCCGAAAACGAACCAATTTAATAGGACTTATCATTCCAAACTCCAGCAACCCGTTTTTCGGCGAACTCGCCTTTCATATTGAAAGCATTTGTACGTCCATGGGCTACAAACTGCTGCTTTGCAACAGTTTACATCGAAAGGATAAGGAAGAAAAATATTTGGAGATGCTGATAAGAAACCAAGTGGACGGCGTGATCGCCGTGACTTACAACCGGGGAATTCTCAATTATCACAAGCAAAATCTGCCGATTGTCGCCATTGATCATTACTTATCGGACACGATTCCCGTCGTCGGCTCAGACAACTATGACGGCGGAAAAAAGGCGGCTGAACTGCTGATTGAAAAAGGGTGCCGGCACATCGTCCATCTCAACGGCCCGATTGAACTCGAAACACCGGCAAACCTCAGAAGAAAAGCATACGAAGACGTCATGCATGAACACGGACGGAAGCCTATTACATATGAAGTACCCTTTTATCAGCATTACCATGATATTATTTCAACATTATTCGATGAACAGCCTGACACCGACGGAATTTTTGCCAGCGATGATATCATGGCGGCTGCCGTGATGAACGAGGCTAAAAAACGGGGGAAAGACATCCCGAATCAATTAAAAGTGATCGGTTATGACGGCACTGAAACCGTTCAATCGGTTCTGCCGGACTTGACAACCATCCAGCAGCCGATCGAATTGATTTCCAAAACAGCCATCGAGATTTTAGCAAAAGAAATTGAAGGCGAATTTGATGATTTGCCGCTGGAAACGTGTTTGCCGGTACGGCTTTTGGAAGGACGGTCAACGTAGTCAGACCGTTCAGCCGTATGTACCGACGGAACTGCGGTCTATTTTGAGCGCTCCGGCCATATCATTTTCTCAAGGCTCCGGCGCTGATCATCCTCATTTCCACTTTGCTGTTTGAACTTTTTGTTTTATGGGAAAAATGGTGTTAGAAGAAAAGGTTGGCATTTTGGTCAGCGTTTTGTTTGACCTTTATTGACCAAAAATGTATCATGTAAATACATACTTACCTAAAAGGTGAAGGAGGAGCATTATGAATTTAATACCTACAGTCATTGAACAAACGAACCGCGGAGAAAGAGCTTATGACATTTACTCCCGTCTTTTGAAGGACCGTATTATCATGCTTGGATCTGCGATTGATGACAACGTTGCGAACTCCATCGTGTCACAGCTTTTATTCCTTGAAGCGGAAGACCCTGAAAAAGATATTTCCATTTACATTAACAGCCCTGGCGGATCAATCACTGCCGGTATGGCAATCTATGATACAATGCAGTTCATTAAACCGAAAGTATCCACGATCTGCATCGGTATGGCCGCTTCTATGGGAGCATTTTTACTTGCAGCCGGAGAAAAAGGCAAACGTTACGCGCTTCCTAACAGTGAAGTTATGATTCACCAGCCGCTTGGCGGAGCGCAAGGACAGGCGACAGAAATTGAAATTGCGGCAAAACGCATTCTCTTGCTTCGCGACAAATTAAACAAAGTGCTTGCTGAACGTACCGGCCAGCCGCTTGAAGTCATTGAGCGCGATACAGACCGCGACAACTTCAAATCAGCTGATGAAGCCTTAGAATACGGCTTAATCGATAAAGTGCTGACACGCAATACGGAAGACCAGAAGTAATGCCTCAGAAACCTGCAAGAGATGATGTCTCTTGCAGGTTTTTTTATGCTTTATTCCCATTCAAAAAAGTAATGAATGCTTTGACGACAGATAATTCTAACGCTGAAGAATCATACATGAGCCAAGTATCGCGTATCACAGGCTCGTTATTTTTATAAGACAGCGCCAATGTGTATAATTCATCAGAAGGCTGAAGACAGATTTCCGGCACAACAGAATAACCGAGGCCGTTTTTCACCATCTCTTTACAGGTTTCCTGCCTGTCTACCTCCATTGCAATGAAAGGCGGTTCAGTAAATTGGTTATTCCACCATTTTTGAATCAAACTTTTCAAAGAAGCATCAGTTTGATAATAAATCATCGGCAATTTTGGAAGGTCCTCACTGTTGATTTCAGTTTTTGAAATAAGGTACAGCCTCTCTTCATTCAGCAGTTGTTTTTCCCCTTGCCAATCATAATTTCCCCTCATAATCCCAAGGTGTACCCCCGAATGATGAAGCAGATCCATCACCTTCGCACTCCATCCCGTATTGACGTGGAATTGAACAGACGGATACTGATCAGAAAACCGTTTTAGAATCGCCGGGAGCTTATACTGAGCAAAATTGCTTGAGACTCCTAATCTGAGAACCCCGCTGACTTCATGGCTCATATTGAGCATATCATCCTTCACTCTTCTGAACTCCTGCAGCATCTCTTTCGAATAATCAACCAGATGTTCACCTTCTGAAGTGAACTCCATCCCTTTTTTTCTTTTATAAAAAAGGCGCACTCCGAATTGTGCTTCCAGGTTTTTGAGCCGATAACTTAACGCCGGCTGTGTCATATATAATCGCTCTGCCGCCTTCGTCATATTTTTTTCTTCGAATAATGTAATGAGCACAATCCAATCCTTTTCATCCATATGAAATCCCCCAAAATATTTTTCTGCTATAAAATTTTCTCATATTATAAAAGTTTTTTATTCAACTTTATAAAAATTATATGTTTTACTTATAATCCTTATTTATCATACGATATCTTCCAAAGGGACCGGTACCTTTTTATCCACACAAAATGATGTAAGGATGAGACAGCATGGAAAAAGTTCCTGTAACCGTTATGAGAGGCGGCACCAGCAAAGGCGTTTTTATTCTTCAAAAAGACATGCCAGACGATACAAACCTATGGAGCGATTTTCTTTTAGACATTATGGGGAGCCCTGACGAGAGACAAATTGACGGTCTCGGCGGCGGCCATTCTCTCACAAGCAAGGCAGCCATTATTAAGAAATCCGCCAGAAAGGACGCAGATGTTGAGTATACATTTGCGCAGGTCAGTCTGACTGACAAATTTACCGACTTCAAAGGCAATTGCGGAAATATCTCTTCTGCGGTAGGCCCTTATGCTATTGAGAAAGGGCTCGTTCAAGCTGAAGAGCCGGTGACAACAGTCAGAATTTTAAACACAAACACTCAAAAAGTGATCGCAGCAGAAGTTGAAGTCAAAAACGGAACATTTCATTATCAGGGAGACTGCTCGATTCCGGGGGTTCCAGGTACAGCTTCTCCTATTTATCTTTCATTTCACCAGGCTGAAGGAGCGGTGACCGGTAAGCTGTTTCCCACTGGTCAGCCTATTGATGTTCTCGATACACCGTATGGAAATATCTCGGTATCGATTATTGATTACGCCAATCCGCTTGTCTTTGTAAAAGCAAAGGACATGGGGCTTACCGGCTTAGAACTTCCGGATGAATATACCCCGGATATATTGGAAAAGCTCGAAATAATCCGATCGATTGCAGCCGAGAAATGCAGATTCGCTCCGAGACATGAGGCTGCTGCAAAATCACCGGCCGTACCAAAACTGACATTAATCTCATCTCCAGCGGATTATATCGATACAAAAGGGATAAAGAGACACGCAGAAGAGATGGATCTTGTCATTCGTATGATGTCCATGCAAAAACCGCATCAAGCTTTAGCCATTACAGGGGCGGTATGTACGACTGCCGGCATGCTATTGCAAGATACAATATTATCTGAATTTTCATTCTCCGGCAGAACGATCCGATTGGGGCATCCAAGCGGTATTTTAAAAACCGAGGCAGATGTTGATCCGGACGGAACAACGATTAAAGTAGTACGCACAGCAAGAAAGATCTCTGAAGGCTATGTGTTTACTAAACAAAGTTACAACATGAATACGCTGAATCACATTGGTTAATACCGTCTTCAGACAAGTCAAAGATAAACGGAGGAATACGAGATGATCAATGTAAATGCGTCTAATCGATTAAACAGACTGCCTTTTTCAAGGGCCCATCAAGCAGTGCTCGTTATCCTTTCATTCGCTTACTTTTTTGATTTTATCGATTTAAATACGTTTTCATATGCGGCGCCTTCACTTTTAAAGGAATGGAACATATCCACTCATACCATCGCTTTTATTACGTCTGTCTCCTATTTCGGGATGTTTATCGGCGCCTCTGCCGGAGGATGGTTTTCAGACCGTTTCGGAAGGAAAAAAGGTTTAATTCTGGTTGTCACCTTTTTCTCTTCCTTCTCCCTCCTCTCTTCTCTGGCTTGGAACCCAGAAATACTCGGTGTTTTTAGATTTCTTACGAGTTTAGGTATCGGCGCCACAACGATTGTGGCAAGTACGTATATCAGCGAATTTTTCCCATCCGCAACTAAGGGAAAATACCAGGCAATCTGTATTACAATCGGCATATGCGGAATTCCTGCGGCCGGCTGGGTGGCTAAATTGGTCGTGCCGTCCGCCTCTTACGGCTGGCGGTTTATCTTTCTATTCGGCGCTGTCGGTATTTTTTTCCCGCTGATCGCCAGAAAACTGGAAGAATCACCGAAATGGCTGGACACGAAAGGAAAAAGCGAACAAGCACACCGCATTCTGCTTGAACTGGAGGCAAAAGCAGAAAAAGAAAAGGGTGAACTGCCTGAACCAGCTCCGGCTCTGCAAAGCAGACAAACCGCTGTAAAATCCGTTCCATATCGGACGCTGTTTCAAAAGCCTTTGGCAGGAAGAACTTTTGTTTTAATGACAATGTGGGCAGCTTCCACGATTGCAATTCAAGGCTTTGGCACGTGGGTTCCCACCCTTCTGGTGAAAGAAGGCGTATCAATGGATGAGTCTATCGTATACGTCACTCTGGGAACGATCGGTGCCCCGCTGGGCGCTCTCATTGCGTCGCAAATCTCTGACCGTGTGGATCGAAAGTGGGCCATTTCTGTTTTATCGTTAATTATTATGGCGCTTGGATTCTTTTACGGCATCAATCCTTTGCCGATGGTCATTATCGTATGCGGATTTCTCATGCATATGTTTGAGCGTACTTTCAGTTCGATCGCATATGCTTATACGCCGGAATTATATCCGGTTGAAGCCAGGGCATCTGGAAATGGCCTCACTTACGGCGTAGGACGCCTTGCAAATGTAGCCGGTCCCTTTGTCGTCAGTTTCCTGTATTCAGGCTACGGATTTTTAAGTGTTTTCTTGTTCTTTACAGGCTGCTGGTTTCTTTGTGCACTGACAGTCGGTATATTTGGAATCGGTTCAAAAAAACAAAAGATGCAGCAGGATGATTTCATATCGGAAGAAACATTCGTACAACAAAAGTTGTAAACGCATACAGTCTGCAAACCGCAAAACATCCATCTCCTCTGAGGAAATGGATGTTCTTCTTTCAACCCCAACAGCATTCTCATTCGCATCTTATTCTCAGCCATATCTCTTATTACGAAGAAAGGCGTGGTACGCACGAGAAAGAGAAAAGAACTTTCCGTCAGAATGAATCAGATGCAGCCGCCGAAACATATTTCCGACCGCTGCCTCACAATTCCTGCCATTTCTTATCTAAAATCGGGTATGTATACCGATTCATCTGCTCAATCAGCTCATCCGGCCGGGAGGAACTGTGTATCAGCTTTAAATGAGACTCATTCGAAAATCCTTCCTGAATGCTGTACTTGACCATCTTCATCATCGGCTCAAAATACCCGTTCACATTGTACAGTCCGATCGGTTTTTGATGAATGCCGATTTGCGCCCAGCACAGCACTTCAAATAACTCTTCATATGTTCCGAAACCGCCGGGCATGGCAATGTACCCGTCGGCAAGTTCACTCATTTTCGCTTTCCGCTCATGCATGCCGCTGACTTCAATCAGCTCCGTCAGATTCTGATGAACAATCTCTCCGCTGAAAAGCCCGCTCGGCATGACGCCGACAGCTTTTCCGCCGCCTGCCATTAACGCATCAGCAACGGTTCCCATCAGACCGACCCGTGAACCGCCGTAAACAAGGCCGATTCCCTGCTCCGCCATATATTCACCCAGTTCGGCCGCTTTGCGTTTGTACTCTTCATTTACCCCCGGGTTTGACCCCGCAAATACACAAATGGTTTTCATTTTTTCATCTCCGTATCTATATATGTACATCAATAAATCAAAATACACTATATATTGTCCCATCTCTATATGATAATATCAATAAGAATCATACAGGACATAAGGAGTGTTTCACATGCAGATGGCTGAAGCAGAACAATGGACGAAAGATTTTTACGAAAAACGAGGATGGACGGCGTACGGGCCATTTATCAGAATCGGCTTTTTAATGGAAGAGGCGGGTGAGCTCGCCCGGGCGGTAAGAGCATATGAAATCGGCAGAGACCGGCCGGATGAAAAGGACGCAACCCAGGCTGAACGCAGACAGGAGCTGATTGAAGAAATGGGTGACGTCCTCGGAAATCTGACTATCCTTGCCGATAAGTACGGAATCACGTTAGAAGATGTGATGAAAGCCCATCAGGAAAAACTGATCAAGCGCTTTGAAACCGAATAAAAACACGGCCTGTCCGCTTTTTCATGGACAGGCCGTATCTGAATTTATCCCGTTATCTCGTCCTGATGCTCAAAGAAATGCTGTTTCCCGATTTTATGAAACAGCCCCGTCTTCCGGATCAGCTCTCTCGGCTGTGATTGCAATCCGACGATCATCAATCTCCCGTTATGCCGTTTGATCCGGTTCATCACATTCCCCAGCACCGCTTCTGCGGAGGTATCCATGTAATGCACATTATTCATCAGCAGAATAAGCGTCTTCGGCTTTTCCTGAAGCCTCTCAAGCAGCGATGATTCCAGTGAATCAATTGAACCGAAAAACAGCGGCCCTTCAATGGAATATGTGCTGACGGATGAATCATTTTTAACCGATTTGACAGCGGCATGCGGTGTTTTAATGCTTGTTGATTCGCTCATTTTTCTGATAAAGAAAACAAAAGCGAGCACGAGACCGGCGGAAACGCCGATGATTAAATCAAACAGAACCGTCAGCAAAAAGGTTGCCGCCAGTACGAATGAATCAGTGTTTTTCAGCCGCATCATATTGGCGACTTCCCTCCGCTCACTCATGTTCCAAGCCACAACCATCAATACCGGCGCCATGCTTGCCAGCGGTACGTGAACGGCAAGCGGGGCGAAGACGAGCAGGACGAGGAGGACGGTGACTCCGTGGACAACACCGGAAATCGGAGAAACTGCGCCGTTTTTAATATTTGTTGCGGTCCGCGCAATCGCTCCCGTTGCCGGTATGCCGCCGAAAAGCGGCGCTGCCATATTGGCGATGCCCTGCCCGACAAGCTCCCTATTGCTGTCATGCCGTGATCCTTTCATATTGTCCGCGACCATCGCCGATAATATGGATTCAAGTCCGCCGAGAAGCGCAATGATCAGAGCCGACGGAAACATCATCACCATGTTATCAATTGAGAAATCCGGAAGCTGGAAAGCCGGAAGCTGCCGCGGAATTTCCCCGTAAGCAGAACCGATTGTCGCCATTTTGTCAGGAAAAAACACGACCGCCGCGGCTGTAGAGACAAGCAGCGCCACAAGCGCGCCCGGAATCTTCGGCATCAGCCTGGCTGATAACAGTAAAATGGCCAAAGCAATTCCCGCGATGAGGATGCTGTACAAATTAAAGGTTCCGATCTTCTTGCCTATTTCCGCAATGTTGAGGATAAAGCTTTCATGCTTTTGGATATCGCGCAGACCGAGAAAATGGGCAATCTGCTCCGAGAAAATCAGCACCGCGATCCCGGCCGTAAATCCGACGATCACCGGCTTCGGCACGAATTTCATAATCTTTCCGAGCTTAAATACGCCAAACAGGACGAGCATGACGCCTGCCATAAAACCGGCTACAAGTAAATTCTCAAAACCATACTGCATCACAATGGCAAATAAAATGGGAACAAACGCCCCTGTAGGCCCGCCGATCTGATATTTAGAGCCGCCCAACAGCGAAATCAGAATTCCGGCCACAATAACGGTGTAAAGCCCGTATTCCGGACCGACCCCCGAGGCGATGGCAAAGGCCATTCCCAGTGGAATCGCTACAATTCCGACCACAATTCCCGCGATTAGGTCTTTCTGAAATTTCCGCAAATTGTACCCCTGGTATCTGCCGGTAAATTGCATCGTCAGCTGCATCCTCCTTTGACTGTTTCATAACCGTCAACGACTACATCCAGCGTCCCCGTTCCCGGATCGATCACCAGCCCGTGCACCGGCACCTCTTCAGGCAAGAGCGGATGATGCCTGACCATATTCACGCTGTGGGCCACGCTTTCTTCGACGCTGTGAAAACCGGTCAGCCATGTTTCCAAATCGACTCCCGCATGCTGCAGAAGGCTCAGACATTTGTCCTCCACGCCGCGCTCTTTTGCTTTATTTAATATGGAAGCCGCATTTAATCCCGACATTCCGCACTCGCGGTGACCTATGATGCAGACTTCCTCTGCCTGCAGTTCATAAACGGCAACCAAAATGCTCCGCATAACACTTCCAAATGGGTGAGAAACAATGGCTCCCGCGTTT
Source organism: Bacillus sp. jun7 (assembly GCF_051034795.1). Taxonomy (NCBI): domain Bacteria; kingdom Bacillati; phylum Bacillota; class Bacilli; order Caryophanales; family Bacillaceae; genus Bacillus; species Bacillus sp. jun7. The sequence goes on along the minus strand of NZ_CP093219.1, from coordinate 2,988,641 downwards.
TTTATGATTTTGGCATCGCCGTTTCTGAGTCCCATCGCCTGCGGCAGAAGCTCCGTCAGCCTTGTATCCATACAGGATACGATGACAAGCTTTTTTTTCGGGAATTTTGTCGTTTGGTAAGGTTCATATTTCCTTTCTTGGACAAACTGCTGGTTGTGCTCCAAAATGCTTGATAAAGAAACCATTTTTCTATTCATCTCCCATCCGATTGTATTGCAAGCCTTCTTACCCAGCTTACAGTAAGGAATTATAGCACAGAAAAAGGCCTCAAAAGCGCTTTCAAAAAAAGACACGATAATTTGACTGTAAATTCAGATTATATTCATTTATATCTTTCAAAAATAATAAAATTTATCTTTACACCAACCTATAAAGCTTTTAAAAACAGCGGTTCCGCTCATTTTGCCTTCAGAAATATAGGCGGATTCTGTTACTGTTTGGAGAAATCAAGCATGTACATTTCTTTTTCTTTCATTTTAAGTTCAAAAGAACCAGAAATTTATCGTAATGCGTTTGAATATTTCTCACGTTACCGCTTCTCTTATATAATAAAATAGAGAAGAAAGACAAAGGAGGAGAAGCCCGTTGAAACCCTATGTATTCATCGCGAAACCGATACCGCCCGAAGTCGAACAAATGATAGGCGAGCATTGCCGCTATGACATCTGGAAAGAAGATACCATTCCAAAAGAGGAACTGTACGAAAAAATGAAAGATGCTGAAGGGCTGCTGACATCCGGAACGGCGATTGACAGTGATTTGCTGGATCACGCGCCGAAGCTGAAGGTCGTCAGCAATAATTCAGTCGGCTATGATAATTTTAATATTGAAGAAATGAAAAGACGCGGGGTTGTCGGCACGCATACACCGTACACCTTAGATGACACTGTCGCTGATCTGGCTTTTTCATTAATTCTGTCTTCCGCCAGACGGGTTGCCGAATTGGATCGATTCGTCCGCACCGGCAAATGGGGAACCGTTGAGGAGGAATCTCTTTTCGGTATGGATGTCCACCATCAGACATTAGGAATTATCGGCATGGGCAGAATCGGTGAACAAGCTGCCAAACGGGCAAAATTCGGCTTCGATATGGACGTGCTGTATTATAACCGCAGCAGAAAACCGGATGCTGAGAAGGAACTCGGGGTTACATATGCCGACTTAGATACACTGCTGAAAACATCAGACTTTGTGCTTTTAATTACGCCGCTCACTGACGAAACGTATCATATGATGGGAGAGCGGGAATTTAAATTGATGAAAGATACGGCATGTTTCGTCAATATTTCCCGGGGAAAGACGGTTGATGAGAAAGCGCTCATCCGCGCATTGCAGGAGGGCTGGATAAAAGGCGCCGGTTTAGATGTGTTTGAAAAAGAGCCGATCGCCGAAGACAATCCGCTCCTGCAGCTGGAAAACGTCACATTGCTTCCTCATATCGGGTCAGCAACGGCAAAAATCCGCTTGAATATGTTGAAGCAAGCCGCACAAAACATGATTGACGCCGTATACGGAAAAACACCGAAAAACCTCACGAAGGAATTTCAATGAGATGAAAAATCCCGGCCGTTTCAGCCGGGGTTTATTTTTCACTAGATCAAAAGTACTATTTTAAAATTCTTTCTATTCCTTTCTCTTGATGCTGATACAATGAAAAGGAATCAGCTTCACATGATAAAAATGGGAGGTATTGCTTTGAAAAAACGATTATCGTGGATTTCCGTTTGTTTGCTGGTGCTGTTCTCCGCGGCGGGGATGCTGTTTTCAACGGCTGCCAAGACGGATACATCTTCTCACAAGGCGCACACTGAAGCACAGGTTATCAACACGTTTGACGGGGTTGCGGATTATCTTCAGACCTATCATAAGCTTCCTGATAATTACATTACAAAGTCAGAAGCTCAGGCCCTCGGCTGGGTGGCATCAAAGGGGAATCTGGCGGAGGTCGCCCCGGGGAAAAGCATCGGCGGAGACATCTTCTCAAACAGGGAAGGCAAACTCCCTGCAAAAAGCGGACGGACGTGGCGTGAAGCGGATATTAACTATACATCAGGCTTCAGAAATTCAGACCGGATTCTTTACTCAAGCGACTGGCTGATTTATAAGACGACAGACCACTATCAAACCTTTACAAAAATGAGATAAACACATACAAAAAACGGCTTCCCTGCGGAGGCCGTTTTTTTACAGAGAACCTGCGAGCTTCATATAAAATGAGCAGTAAATTTTTCTTCGAACTCTGATCGGTCTATTCTGCTGTTTTCCGCCGTGCCATCGTGTTTTTTTATTGTTATATTGCGTTCAGACAGAACCATGTGCCCTTCCGGTGTCCGCTTAGAAGCAAGCAGGCGTTTGTTGAAAGGAGAACGTTCATGTTCAAAGATTGTTTGTTTCATAGACTTGAGGTCCTTTTCATCGATTTCTTCAAGCGAAAATGCGTAACCTGTCTGCCAGCCGTCCCCTTTGTTCATTTCAAGCACGTATGCCCCGAATTCCGTCTCTTCTATCCTCACGCGGAACGCTCCGGCCGCTGATACCGTCTCGTCTCCCGACATCGGCACAGGCTGCATGGCGAGATTGAGGCCGAAGCCTGCATCAGCGATGTACTCATTCCCTCCGGCGGAAAGAAGTACGGCCGCATGTGTGCCGGGCAGCGCCCAGCCGTTTTTCCAGACCGTTCCGCGGATCAATTTGACATCCAATCCGGCATCTTTCAGGATGAAATAAAGCAGTCCGTTCAAGTCATAACAAAGGCCGCCGTGAGGTTCCTTCACCATGTGCCGCCACAGTCCTTCTTTCGTGACGTCATATTCTTTTTTGGACAAAACCGCGCGATTTTCAAACGGAAACCGATACGCGAGTGCCTTTAAAAACTCCGGCAGGTTGCTGAAATCGAGGGAATCCTTTTCCCAGCCTATCGTTTGATAACAATCTTTCAGAAACTCATTCATCGTTCCGTCCCCCTTACAAAGTGTTTACACTTCTTCCTGCACATAAGCGGACAACTTTTCCAGCGCTTCCTTTTCATCGTCGCCTTCAGCGATCAGAGTGACTTCCGTCCCCGAGCTGACCGCCAGACTCATTAATCCCATAATGCTTTTGGCATTCACTTTCTTGCCGTTTTTTTCAAGAAACACATCTGATGCAAAACGATTTGCCTCCTGTACAAACAATGCAGCGGGGCGCGCCTGCAATCCCGTCTTTAAACGCACTTCCACTTTCCCCTGAACCATAAGATCTCCCCTTTTCTGTACGGTTATTTCAAAGTGATGCTTTGTCCTGTACGCAGCTGTTCTGCGATTTCATCGAGCTTTCTCAGCCTGTGATTGATGCCGGATTTGCTGATTTTCCCGCTTGCAACCATTTCCCCCAGTTCTTTCAGCGTGACCTCCTGATAATCAATCCGCAGCTGCGCAATTTCGCGAAGCTTTTCCGGCAGCGCTTCAAGACCGATCCGTTCATCAATGTATTTAATATTTTCCACCTGTCTGAGAGAAGCCCCGATGGTTTTGTTTAAGTTTGCTGTTTCACAATTGACGAGGCGGTTCACTGAGTTTCTCATATCTCTGACAATCCGCACATCTTCAAAGCGCAGCAATGAATTGTGAGCGCCGATGACATTCAGAAATTCAGTGATTTTTTCCGCCTCTTTTAAATACGTAATATAGCCTTTTTTCCGTTCAAGCGTTTTGCTGTTCAGATGAAATTCATTCAGCAGCGCGCATAATGAATCGTTATGTTCCTTATAAAGCGAGAAGATTTCCAAGTGGTACGACGAGGTTTCGGGATTATTCACAGATCCCCCCGCCAAAAACGCCCCTCTCATATAAGAACGTTTGCAGCACCGTTTCGCCACCAGTTCCTCAGAAATATTCCGTTCAAATATAAAGTTCTCCCCGAGGATTTTCAATTCCTCTAAAATCAGTTTTGCATTTTCAGAGAAGCGCACAATATAAACATTGTTTTTTTTCAGCCGCATTTTTTTTCTGACTAACAGTTCGACCGATACATCATATTGTTTCTTCAGCAATGTATAAATGCGGCGGGCAATCGCCGCATTTTCGGTTTGAACGTCAAGCACGAGATGGCGGTTTGAAAATGACAGGGAACCGTTCATCCGAATCAGCGCGGACAGCTCCGCCTTGGCGCAGCAGTCCTTCACTTCCAGATTCGTCAGTTCTTTTTTTGTTTCCGATGCAAATGACATATTAGCCACCTCATTTCAAAAGGCCTCTAGTCCCTTAATAAATCGACAAGAAGAGAAGCCACTTTATGTGTATCGTGACGGATTACGCCATTTTTATACGTGATAATCTGATCCCTGATGACCTCAAGCCCCATGGATTTCAGCTTTTCAACATTGAAGTCGACGGGCCGGGCCAGCTCTTTCGCATATTTGCTTTTGATTTCGTCAGGGATCTCCTCATTGTTGATTAAGATCGTGTCGATAAACGGCTGCTCCATATGATCGTTCAGCGCCTTGACATGGTCGGCCGCGCTGTATTGAAGCGTCTCGCCGGGCTGTGTCATGACGTTGCATATATATACTTTTTTGGCCGCGGCCTTGACGACTTCCTCTCCGATTTTCGGCACGAGCAGATTCGGAAGAATGCTTGTGTACAGGCTTCCCGGACCGATAATGATTAAATCGGCCTGACGGATGACGTCAATCGTTTCCGGCAGCGGATCAATTTTTTCAGGCGTAAGAAACACCCGTTTAATCCGCTGGCCGTAAGAAGGGATTGTAGATTCTCCGGAGACGACCTGCCCGTCCTCCATTTCAGCATGAAGAACGACACTGGTGTTGGCAGCAGGCAGCACTCTGCCGCGGACATTCAGCACCTTGCTCATTTCGGTGACAGCGTGAAAGAAATCACCGGTTATATTTGTCATCGCTGCCAAAATCAAATTGCCGAGCGAATGTCCGGTTAAGTCGCTTCCTTTGTTGAAACGGTGCTGAAACAGATTTTCAACGAGCGGCTCAACATCTGACAAAGCGGCCAATACGTTACGGATGTCACCCGGCGGCGGAATTTGAAGTTCATCCCGCAGACGGCCTGAACTTCCGCCGTCATCAGCAACTGTCACAATCGCCGTAATATCAACGGGCTTATGCTTTAACCCCCGAAGCAGCACAGACAGACCCGTTCCGCCGCCGAAGATTGCGATTTTCGGCTTCTTATTCATTTCCGGCTTCTCTTTTCAATGTCCCGGTGAGTGACATGAGTATAGAAATCTTTTTTAAAATAGTCAGCCAAATACTCAGCGAGCGTGACGGAGCGGTGCTGGCCGCCCGTACAGCCGATCGCGATGACAAGCTGGCTTTTCCCTTCCCGCTTATAAGACGGAAGCATAAAGCCGAGCAGATCAACAAGCTTTTCAATAAACTTTTGTGTTTCGTTCCACTTCATCACATAGGATGACACTTCCTCATCTTTCCCCGTAAGCGGCCTCATGCTTTCAATGTAGAACGGATTCGGCAGAAACCTTACATCAAACACGAGGTCGGCATCTATCGGAAGCCCGTATTTGAAACCGAATGACATCACGTTCACTGTAAATGTTTCACCTTGGTTCGTGGCGAAATGCGCCACGATTTTTTCACGCAGATCACGAGGTTTCATATCCGATGTGTCATAGATCAGCTGAGAGCGCCCTTTCAATTCTTCAAGCAGCTGGCGTTCCAGCGCGATTCCTTCAAGAGGAAGCCCGGTAGCGGCCAGCGGGTGAGAACGCCTCGTTTCTTTGTATCTCGTCACAAGGATAGAATCCTTAGCGTCTAAAAAGAGAATGCGCGGTGTAATCCACGGATTTTCCGCCATTTCATCCAGCGCCTCAATCAGCCTGTCAAAAAATTCACGTCCCCGCAGATCCATGACAAGCGCGACCTTGCTCATTTTTGAACTTGATTCTTTCATCAGCTCCAAAAATTTCGGCAGCAAGGAAGGCGGCAGATTGTCGACGCAAAAATAGCCGAGATCCTCAAAGCTTTGAATGGCGACGGTTTTCCCCGCTCCAGACATTCCCGTAATGATGACGAGCTGAATATCATGGTTTTCATTCATACTCATCTTTCTCCCCCCTGCGGTCTTTCTTTTATTTGATAAGCTGCGGATCTAAACGATAGCTGAGCAGCTCGAAGTCCGGCGTATACGTAAAGGTGCCGTGCAAAAGCCCTTGGCCCTTGATCATAAAATCAAGGATATGCCCGTCTCCGGGGGCCATCGGAAGGCTGTGGATATCTTTTACGTCATGCCACTTCAGAACGCCTTCCTCTGATTCAGCGACATTCCGCCCCGTGTAGGAGTCGGCGACGAAAGTAAACATCATCCACTCTGACACGATTTGTTCCTGTTCCTTAATAATAAAGGTAAACACGCCTTTTAACTGCGGATTTAGTATATAAATGCCCGTCTCTTCTCTGTACTCTCTGATGACGGAATCTCTGACGGATTCGCCGCTTTCCATCTTCCCGCCGGGCGCGACCCACCAGCCCCGTCTCGGCTTTTGGAGAAGGAGAACCTGATCATCTGTCTGCAGCACACAATTTGTCACTCTTTGCACAAGTACGTCACCTAACCTTCTCAACAAATCATCGTCTCTTCATTATACCGTTTCGGCATGTCTCTCACAATGCAGAGACACCGACATCCTTTTCTTTTATTTGACAGAAAACAAAAAATCGCAAAAAAAGGGCACGGATACTGGAATCCGTGCCAAAGTGTATTCATTAAAAAGGGGGTCAATTACTACATTCATCTTAAAACATCAGTATTTCACCCGTGTTACAGCGTAATTAAAACACAGTAACGATTCAAAAACTGAACATTACAGTGATTATTTAACGGTTTTGAGCGTTTCCTCAAGCTCTTCCACATAATGCTGAACGCTTTGAGCCGCAATACTTCCGTCGCCTGTCGCCGTTACGATCTGGCGGAGCGTTTTTTCCCGGATGTCTCCCGCGGCGAAAATGCCTGGAACTTTTGTCTCCATTTGGGCATTTGTTTCAATGTAGCCTTCTTCATTTGTGATGCCCAAGTTTTCGAACGGTTTAGAAAGCGGAAGCATACCGATATAAATAAAGACGCCGTCAGCTTTGAATTCTTCCTCTTCTCCCGTCACGGTATCCACAAGAGTAAGTCTGCCGACTTTTCCGTTTTCCTCATGGATCTCTTTTACGGTTTTGTTCCATTTGAAGTCAATTTTCTCATTGTCAAAGGCACGCGCCTGAAGAATGCTTTGCGCACGCAATTTGTCACGTCTGTGAACGATGGTGACTTTTGAAGCGAAGCGTGTCAGATAGACGCCTTCTTCAACGGCGGAGTCTCCGCCGCCGACAACGACAAGCTCTTTATTTTTAAAGAACGCGCCGTCACAAACCGCGCAGTACGATACGCCGCGGCCGCCCAGTTCTTTTTCGCCGGGGACACCGATCTTTTTGTATTCCGCTCCGGCAGAAATGACGATGGCGCGCGCTTTATATTCTTTTGAACCGGCTTTGACCGTTTTATATTCTTTACCGTCAACAATTTCTTTAATATCACCGTACGCATATTCCGCACCGAATTTTTTCGCATGTTCAAACATTTTATTAGAAAGTTCAGGGCCGAGAATGCTTTCAAAACCCGGATAGTTTTCAACATCCTCCGTGTTGGCCATCTGGCCGCCCGGAATTCCTCTTTCGATCATTAATGTGGATAAGTTCGCTCGTGATGTGTAAACAGCAGCGGTCATCCCCGCCGGACCCGCGCCGATAATGATCACATCATAAATTTTTTCTTCTGACACCATGATTCACTCCTTTTCGAAATGGGGCGCACCCTATATGACTAAGAATCCCCATCAATCGTATTCCTTACCCATATCCTATTAAATCTGAGGGCAATTCGCTATTTTTTTGCTCATTTTTCTGAGAAACCGTGATTAGGCAGCTCCTGAGCGGGTATACAAATAAAGAAAGAGCCTTCCGGGATAGAAGGCCCTTGTCTTATTCATTATTGCACGACACGTCTTACATTGCCGTTGAATGCTTTCTTCCAGTAAGGGTTGCTCATAGAATCAATGGATACACCGTGTGATGTATTATCGTTCAGGAACGTTCCGTTACCTAAGTAGATGCCGACGTGGCCGTTTGTTTTATACGTGTTGAAGAAAACTAAGTCTCCGCGTTTCATGTCAGACGCGCTTACTGCTTTACCTCTTCCGATTAATGTATCTGTGTTTGTGCCGCTTGCAGGTCCGAGATTAACGCCTGCGTTAGCATAAGCCCAGCGTACGAATGAAGAGCAGTCAAAAATACGGTTGTCAATATCGGATTGAGTGCGTCCGCCGCCGAATTTATACGGAGATTGACCCACAAGGCTTGATCCTACGCTGATCGCGCCTTCAATACCGCCTGAATTTGAAATAACAGATCCGCCGTCAGAATCATCTGAACCGCCGCCGTTATGAGATGATCCGCCTGAAGTGCTCTTCGGTTTGCTTGAGCTGTCAGATGAATCAGATGATGTTGAAACAGCCGCTTTTTTCACAGTTTTAACCGCCGGTGCCGGCTGGCTGTCATCTTTTTGGTTTTGGTCTTCAGAAGCTTTTTGCGCTTCTTCCTGTTTTTTGATCAGGGCAGCAGCAGCAGCCTGCTCAGCTTTAATGCGCTTCTGCTCTTTTTCAGTGTCAGCTTTTTGGTTTGCAAGCTGTGACGCTTCTTTTTTCAGATCAGAGATAGCGGAAGCCGCTTTTTTTCTGACCGTTTTTCGCTTCGTCGAAAAGCTTGTCTTTCTGATCAAGCTGTTTGTTCAGGTCTTTTTGCATAGACTCGAGTTTCGCAAGATCATCTTGAACTTTTTTCAGCTTCACGTTAAGTTCAGCTTCTGCGTCTTCGAGTTTCGCTTTATCCTGCTCCTGCTGTTTGATCAGGTCTTTATCCGCATCAACGATAGAAGATACTGCAGTCGCACGGGAAATGAAGTCTCCGAAGCTTGTCGCTCCTAAAAGTACATCTATGTATCCTTGAGAACCGCCGTTTTCCTGTAAAGAACGAACGCGTTTTTTCAGGATTTCATTGCGTTTTTCAATACGCGCTTCTGTTTCTTTGATTTCTTTTTTCAAATCAGCGATCTGCTTTTTCGTTTTTTCGTTTTCAGCTTTTTTATCTTCGATTTTATTGCTTGTATCCAACGCTTTAGCGTTAATGTCTTTCAGTTCTTTTTCAATCTTAGCCTGCTTGTCCTGAAGCTTGGACAATTCTCTTTCTTTTGCTTCAAGGCTTGAAGCCACCTCAGATTGCTTGCTTTCAATTTTCGCTTTTTTGCTGTCTAATGTTTCCGCCGATGCAGTTTTTGTAAACGGGATCAAAAAACTGCTTGTCCCGATGACGGAAGCCAAACCAAGTGTTAATAAACTCTTTTTCACTTTTTCTTTCCTCCCTTTTACTTTAAACCTGTTCTCATTTGGAATTCTATTATGAACATCAAAGTTACGCTCCCTCACATGTCCGTGAGGCTGATGATTTTTATGTACGATTCTTTGAATCTGGTTAATTGGTATAGATTATACAGCACATGTAAAATAAACTAATCTCTTATGTACGAGACTCATTATACCATCATGTTTCGACAATTTTTATTACAGTTATATTTCAATGTGATTGCAAATCTCATATTTTGCAAAATAAACGGTGATTACGGCCTGATTTCGATTCAAAAAGCAAAAAAATACGTATGAATACCTCTTTTTTCGGCGGTAAAGTTCTGTTTTGCCCCTTTATGATAAAAAAAGAACCGACTCTTTATATAGAAAGAATCGGTTTTATTCTAATATATCATCTATTTGTCTGATGTATTTCGAAAGGGTTGCCGGGGTTATACCGTAAACGGCGGCCGTTTCTTTTTTCGTCGTTTTTTCGCCGTTTGCTTCTTTCCATACATATGCGATGGCTGCGGCCCATGCCCGCTCATTCTGTACGGCAGCGGCGGCGCGGATATGCTGAATGACGTGAAAAACCCAGCAGCTCATGACGTCAGTTTTTAAACTGTCGGCTTCCGCTTTCTCCAGAAGCTTGACCGTCCGATACGTGAACAGCGCGTCACCAGAGACGCCTGAAGCGCCTTTTTCACCGGAAAGCAGCAGTCTGACGAAATCTTGTTCAAACGGTGAAACGGCGCGTTTTGCCGTCAGAACTTTTTCAAGCTGGTTCCGCTCTCCTTCAGCGCTGCTGATATAATAGGCGGCAAGCCGCTGTTCAAGTGAAGCAGGCAGCGGTTCCTGCCGCTCCGCCCAAGGCGCGGGCCGGTCTGATTCGGGAAATTCGGCTTCGGCCTTTTTCCAAATGGTTTCCGCAAATTCTGTGCGGCCTGTCCCGTAGGCTGAGGCGGCAAGCCAGTAATAAAACGTTTCGTCGCCTTCGAACCCGCTTTTGTAAAGAGAACGGAGCCATTTATAACCGAGATCATGTCTGCCGACAAGCGCAAGCGTCGCCCCCAGCTTATAGCGCTGTTCGAATAAAATCGGATACACGTTGGCGAGTTTCCCGCTCAGTTCTCCGACTTTTTCATCTTCCCTCTCGTAATAGCAAAATACAAGGAGGTTGCACAGGGCATGGAGATTGCCTTCATTTTTCTCAAGCACTTCGAATACCGTCTGTTTCGCTTTTGTAACATTGCCTGAGTAAAAGTAAGCAAGCGCCAGGTTGTTGTATGCAGACCAAAGCTCGGGGTAATCGGCCGTAATCTCTTCAAGCATGACAACCGCTTCATGAAGCTGGCCGCTCTCAAGAAGCATTTTTGCCCGGTCCTGCCTGATCAGCAGCTCATCCTGGTCATAGAGCGATTCGTTTTCACCCGCTTCGCCGAAATCCAAAAGCTCCATCAGATTTTCAATCTCTTCGCTGAATTCCCCGTCCGGATCGGCATCTGAATAAGCCGCCGCTTCTTTGTATGCTTCCTGAAAGAGCCCCAAATGCGCGAAATTATTCGCTTTAAAATAATGACACTCGGGCATTTCTTCTTTCAGGTTCACCAAAATAAAGTCGAACAGCTCATTTGACTGCTGGTAGTGGCCCATTTCAGAATAAATCACGGCCAGCCGTGACAGCATTTCGGAATCATTCGGCTCGAGGTGGACGGCCCGCTGAATCAGTTTGCTGGCCCGTTTTAAATTCCGCTCTTTATATGCTTTTAAGCCTTTATGAAAAAAATATTGTCCATCCTGAAGCAGCTGGACAATTTGCGCGTGCTTTTTCTGTTCAGAAGTGTGTTTTCCCACAAATATCCTCCGTTTTATACGTATTACCGTCAGTAGTATACCATAAAACGGTTTCGCCTCAATAGTTCAAAAGACAGGATCGGCTTCGTTTTTTACTGGCTGGTTCGACCAGATTTTAGCTGTTTTTTTCACGAGGCTCGGCTGGAAGAATGACGCGGAAAAGGGTTCCTTCGCCGCGCTTGCTCTCAACCTCTATCGAACCGCCGTGCAGCTCTGCGATTTTTTGGGCGATGGACAGGCCGAGCCCGCTTCCCCCTGCGTTTCTCGCCTTGTCCGCTTTATAAAACCGTTCAAATACACGCTCCGCCTGTTCAGGCTCCATTCCGATTCCGTCGTCGGCGATTTCGACAGCCGCCGCTCCCGGCAGATCAACAATTTTAACGGAAATGCGGCCGCCTTCACCGGTAAATTTTACGGCATTGTGAATCAGATTCATCCATACTTGGCTGAGCAGCGCTTCATCTCCGTACACATACGACTCCTGTAAATCAATGAGAAACTCAATCTGTTTGGCGGACCATTCAGGCTCACAGGTCAATATGGTGCGCCGCAGCTGTTTGTCAATGCGGAACGGTTTTTTTTGTATCGGTTCGGTTTGGCGTTCAAGCGCAGTGAGCTTCAGCAGATTTTCACTGATTTTTGATAATCGTTCTGTTTCTGTCTCGATGATGTGTAAATAGCGCCCCCGCTCCTCATATGATAAATCCGGTTTTTTCAGAAGATGCGCGTAGCCCTTTAATGAAGTAAGCGGAGTTTGGATTTCATGGGAAACGTTCGAAATAAATTCTTGTTTCAGCTTTTCCATTTCACTCAGTTCCGCGGCGAGTGTCGACAGTTCATCAGCCAATTTCGTCACGGGGTGGTCCCGTTCAATCTTCTCCATTTTCCTGGAGGCGGCCGCTGTGAAGTTGCCGCTCGACATTTGCTTGATCGTGGCGGTCAGCGAATCCCAGATCGCATGATGTCTTTCACGTGCTGACTTTGAAAAAATAAACATCGTTACAAACAGCAGGCCGAAAACAAGCCAGAGCGTCAGAATCTGCTCGGCGTACGGCACAAGCAAAATCGGCCATATGAGACCGAATCCCTGAACGATCAGATGAGCCGCCAGCCATAAGAATGCGGTGACGGTGAGAAGGATGATGATTTTTCCAGCCGTTCTGAAGATCCGTTTCATTCTGTCACCACAAACCGATACCCGAGCCCCCGCACCGTATGGATGGCAAACGGATAGTCCTTTTCCGGAAACCGTTCCCTCAGCCTTTTAACATGCACATCAACCGTCCGCTCGTCACCTTCATAATCAAAGCCCCAAATATCTTCTATTAATTGTTCTCTTGAAAACGTCTTATTCGGATAACCGGCGAGCTTAAATAAAAGCTCAAATTCACGCCGGGGCAGCGTCAATCCCGCTCCGCCGCCGCGCGTTACGGTGCGGGATTGCTTATCTAATGTGACATTTCCGATGGTCAGCAGTTTTTCAGCGGTGATCCGGTACCGTTTCAGCAATGCTTTGACCCTTGCTTCCAGCTCAAGCGGCTCAAACGGTTTGACGAGATAATCATCCGCTCCGGAAGTAAAACCTTGCACTTTGTCCAGCGTTTCGCCTTTTGCCGTCAGCATCAAAATCGGAATGTCCGTAAAGCTGCGGACGGCTTCACTGACTTCAAACCCGTCCATTTTCGGCATCATCACATCCAGTATGATGAGATCAATAGGTGCTGATTCGATCAGCCGCACCGCCGCTTCCCCGTCTTCCGCTTCTGCGACGTCAAAGCCGCTCTGCTCCATCATGAGGCGGACAAGCTCACGGATATGGCGGTCGTCATCCGCAACCAATATGACAGCCATGAAAATCCCTCCTTCTGCTTTTTTGCCTGTCTTCTTTTAATGAATCGACATGATGTCTATTAACCGTCTTATTTTTTCATTGTCTCCTGTATCGACAGACACTTTTTTTGTATGGCGGATCATTTCCTCCGTCACTTCTTTCATTTCGCCTTGATCAGTATCTTCACGAGACTCCCAGCGCAAAGGAACATTGTATACCTGAATGGTGCCGTCACCATTGCTGCTGTAAGTGACTGACCCATCGACTAACCGGGAGCCTGCTAACTGCGTAACATCTTCCGGATAGCGGGCGCTCGTATGATCGTCAGGATTGACGAGTGCTCCGGCCGGAATGCGGCGAACGTTCAATTCATCTATCTGCTGATTTTCCCCAAGCTGCAGCCAGATGCGGGCATATTCAATTTGCAGAGGAGAATAATCTGCCGACATGTTGTTCGGTTCGCTTTTGTCCGCAGAGATGTGATGTGAATCTTTGATTACGGGTTCTTTTTTTTCTGCCGCTGATGCTGTTTCAGCCTTGTTGATGCCGCTGATTTCTCCGGCCGGACTTGAAGAATGGCTCGGCTCTTCATCGTTACCGTCCGTACACCCGGCAGTCATGAATACGAGCAGTAAGGCCGCGTGACAATAAAAAATCTTTGTGCGTTTTTTCATAATTCACCCCCCGCTTCCAATGAATAGGATTCCGGCTGCAAAATAAAAAGCAGCTTTTTCAGCTGCTTTCTATTCATAAAGTCTTGCTTTACACAGCTTTGTTTTCTAAGTCGGCATTCAGCTTCAGCTGCTGCTCCGCAAAATCGCGGTACAGCGAATGGGATGCCATTAATTCATGGTGTGTGCCCCGTCCGGTGATTTCACCCTGTTCGACAAAGAGAAGCTGATCTGCATCCACAACCGTGGATAAACGATGGGCGATCACAATCGTGGTGCGGCCTTCCATTAGAACTTCCAGCGCCTGCTGCACCCATTTTTCAGATTGGCTGTCCAGACTTGATGTCGCTTCATCAAGCATCAGAATGCTCGGGTTGCGAAGGAGCGCTCTGGCAATGGCGATGCGCTGGCGCTGTCCGCCTGACAGCATAATTCCCCGCTCACCGACCTCTGTTTCAAATTTCTTCGGTAAGTCTTCAATAAATTGCAGGGCGTAGGCCATGTCAGCCGCTTGCCTCAGTTCCTCATCAGTCACCTCGCGTTTTAATCCGTAGCAGATATTGTCGCGGATGGTGCCTGACATTAACGGGCTTTCTTGCGACACGTAGCCGATATGCTCCCGCCATGACTCAAGGGAATATGCATCAATCGGTTCATTTCCGAGCAGGATGCTGCCCGCAGTCGGATTGTAGAATCGTTCAAGCAGCTTAAATAACGTTGTTTTTCCGCCGCCGCTCGGTCCGACGATCGCGGTGACTTTGCCGGCCTCAATCGTAGCCGTAATGTCTTTTAAGATGGTTTGATCTGTTTTGTAGCCGAATGAGACTTGTTCGAGCTTAATCGGCTGATCTGCGTTTTCAATGGCTTTTCCGGTTTGGATATCTTCTTCTTTTTCTGCAAGAATATGAATCATCCGTTCCGTTGCGCCGACGGATTTTTGAAGCTGTGTGAAAAATGAAGTGATCTGGCCCATCGGCATAATGATTTGAAACAAATACAGGATAAAGGCAACGAGTGCGCCGGCTGTCAATTCACCGGATGACACCTGCATCCCGCCGTACCCGATGACAGCGACCAGCGCCGCCATTAATACAAGTGTAATAAGCGGGCCTACGAGCGACTGCACCTTCGCTTCACGCAGCCCGAGTTTAAAGAGCGCCATGATGCCTGCTTTTCCGCGTCCGTATTCCGCTTCTTCAGCGTTTGACGCTTTTACAAGCCTGATTTCCGGGAGGATGTGGTTTAATAATCCGGTGAATCTCGCCGTTTCATCCTGTGTTTCCCGAGAAATTTTAAACATTTTCCGGCCGATCGGCACTAAAATCACCGCAGCCAGCGGCACGACGATCAGCACGAGCAATGTGAGCTTCCAGTTCATGAAAAATAAGATCGTCAGTGACCCGATAACGGAAATGATTCCGGTAATAAATCCGCTGATATTGTTTGTGATCAGCTCTTTTACCACCATTGTGTCATTGGTGATACGGCTGATCGTTTCTCCTGTGGCGTTTTTGTCAAAATAAGAGACGGGCAGTTTAATTAATTTCTGCCACAACAAATCACGCAGTCCCGAGATGATTTTCTGGCCGCTGTAGTTCAGGGCGTAGGTGGCGTAGGCGCTTAATGCGGCCTGTACGATAAACACGGCTGCGATGATTCCGATTTGCACGCCTGACAGCGACGACATGGAAAAGCCGTCAACGAGCTGCTTTGTCAACAGCGGAATCAGCAGGCTGACGAGCGTTGTCACAATACTGAGAGACAGCGCGAAGGCCAGCATACCGTATGATGGTTTTGTTTTTTTGACTAATGAAAAGAATGAGCTGAATTTCCCTTTAGGTTTTGGTTGTTTATTCGGCATATGTTTTCCTCCTATATCACTGTTTATACTATAACGGATGTGCATGAACGGAATATGAACAAAACGTATATTTTTGATAAAAACCAAAATAAACTCTATTAGTCAATATTATCAAATTCATCTGCCTCCGGTTGCGGAAATAAGGAATATTTTATTGAATGTTTAAGTTTGACAGAATAAAAACCTCACGGATCTCTCCGTGAGGTTTGTTTTACTCAGATGCTGAATGGCGTTTCGCAAGGACATCAAGCACGTCATCCAAAGGAAGCGACTGCTCACGCAGAAGAACGAGCAAATGATACAGCAAATCTGCCGCTTCCCATTTTAATTCTTCATGGTCGCGGTTTTTCGCGGCGATAATAACCTCTGCGGCTTCCTCTCCGACTTTTTTAAGGATTTTATCGACGCCTTCCCGAAACAGATACGTTGTGTAGGCTCCGTCAGGCATCTCCGCCTGCCGTTTGGCGATTACGCTTTCCAGTTCATTCAAGATGCCGAAACGATCCTGCGTGTCTGCTTTTTCCGTGGAAAAGCAGCTGTAGCTTCCCTTATGGCATGCGGGTCCTGAGGGCTCCGCAAGCACGACGAGGGCATCTTGATCGCAATCATAACGGATGGCTTTCACCTTTTGGGTATTCCCCGATGTCGCTCCTTTATGCCACAGCTCCCTGCGTGAACGGCTGTAAAACCAGGTTTCTTTCGTTTCTATCGTTTTTTCGTAGGATTCTCGGTTCATATAAGCCAGTGTCAGCACTTCTTTGCTTGCCGCATCCTGTACGATGGCGGGTATCAGTCCGGCCTCGTCAAACCGCAGTTCATCTGCCTGTTTCATCTCACATTCACCCCGTGTTTCTTCATATAATCTTTCACTTCTTTTATAGATGTCTCTTTGTAATGGAAAATGGAAGCTGCAAGCGCGGCGTCCGCTTCACCGACTGTGAAGGCTTCAAGCATATGACGCGCGCTGCCGGCTCCCCCTGACGCAATGACGGGCACCGGGACGGCACGTGAGACAAGCTGTGTGAGCGTATGATTAAAGCCTGTTTTCTCACCGTCTGCGTCCATGCTTGTCAGCAGGATTTCACCCGCTCCCCGGCTGACGGCTTCTTTTGCCCAGGCCGTGACTTCCCGCTCGGTTTTCTTTCTGCCGCCGTGTGTGTACACTTTATAGCAATCCGAATCTTCGTCATACTTTGCGTCAATCGCCGCTACGATGCATTGCGAGCCGAAAAACTCAGCTCCTTCCGTAATCAGCTCGGGTCGGAGAACGGCCGCTGTATTAACGGATACCTTGTCAGCGCCGGCGCGAAGCATTCGTTTCATATCGCTTAATTGATTGATTCCGCCGCCGACCGTAAACGGAATCGCCAGTTTTGCCGCAACTTGTTCTACGACGTCTGTCATCGTCTTGCGGCCTTCGTGAGAGGCGGAAATGTCGAGAAAAACAAGTTCGTCAGCGCCCTCCCTGTCGTAGGCTTCGGCCAGCTCGACAGGATCGCCCGCATCTTTCAGCCCGAGAAATTGAATGCCCTTGACGACGCGTCCTTCTTTCACATCGAGACACGGAATGATTCGTTTCGTGATCATGCGTCCTTCACCCCGCTGAGCGCTTCAGCCAATGAAAATTGTTTGGTATACAGCGCTTTTCCGATAATCGCTCCCGATACGCCGGCGTCTTTGAAGCGGGCCAGTGCTTTGAGGTCGGCGACTGAGCTGACTCCGCCTGAAGCGATGACGTCTTTTCCCGTTGCTTTTGCGAGCTGAACGGTGCTTTCGATGTTCGGGCCTGACAGCATGCCGTCAGTTGCAATATCCGTGAAAATGAAGGTTTCCGCTCCTTCGGCCGCCAATTCACGGCCCAGATCGGCCGCCCTTACCGAGGATGTTTCCAGCCAGCCTTCCGTCGAGACATATCCGTTCCTTGCATCAAGGCCGATCGCGATTTTGCCGCCGTATTGTTTCAGCATGCTCTTCACAAATGCCGGATCGGATACGGCCGAGCTGCCGAGAATGACGCGATCAACGCCTTGTGATAAATAACCGTACACATCCGCTTCAGAACGGATCCCGCCGCCGATCTCGACTTTGATATCAAGCTGCCGCGCAATGTCAAGAACATGCCTGTCGTTTACTTTCCTGCCTGCTTTCGCGCCGTCAAGATCCACGAGATGAATCCATTCGGCGCCTTCTTGTGCAAATTGCGCTGCCATGTCTAAAGGAGAGTCACCGTATATCGTTTCCTTGCCGTAATCGCCTTGGATGAGGCGGACGCATTTGCCGTTTCTCATATCGATTGCCGGATATAATGTAAAAGCGTTCATTTCTTCACCTTCTGTTCCGCTGCCATTTTTGTAAATTGCGTTAAGATCGCCATTCCGGCCGTACCGCTTTTTTCCGGGTGAAACTGTGCACCGAAGACATTGCGTTTCCCGACGACTGCCGGAACACGAACGCCGTACTCAGCGCTTGCCAGAAGATCGCCGTCTTCCAGCCCGTCTATATAATAGGAATGGACAAAGTAAACGAATCCTTCTTCCGCTTCCGAAAGCAAAGGAGACGTTTGGTGAAACGTCAGCCGGTTCCAGCCCATATGCGGCACCTTCAGCTTGTTTCCTTCGGCATCTCTGTCTTTGAGTCTCACAGCTTTTCCGGCTAATAAACCAAGTCCTTTTGCAGAGCCGTTTTCGGCGCTCTCTTCGAAAATGAGCTGCATGCCGAGGCAGATGCCGAGGAGCAGCTTACCCTCGTCAACCATACGGTGTATGAATTGATCAAGCTTCGTGCTGCGTAAATTGTCCATGGCGTCACTGAATGATCCGACACCTGGAAGAATAAAAGCATCCGCTTTTTCAAGCTCTTCCGGCCGGTCTGATACGACATACGGGACGCCGACGCGTTCCAGCGCTTTCGACACGCTGAATAAATTGCCCATACCGTAATCAATTACACCGATCATTTACAGCATTCCTTTCGTAGACGGCACACCCTTGACGCGCGGATCAATGGATGACGCTTCATCAAGCGCTCTGCCAAGCGCCTTAAACACGGCTTCTATCATATGATGGGTATTCGTGCCGTAATGAACGATGACGTGCAGATTCATTCTCGCTTCGAGCGCCAGTTTCCATAGGAATTCATGTACCAGCTCGGTATCAAACGTTCCGACTTTCGCTTGCGGAAATGCAGCGCGCATCTCAAGGTGCGGCCGGTTGCTCAGGTCTACGGCGACTTGGGCGAGCGCTTCGTCCATCGGCACAAGCGCTGATCCGTACCGTTTGATCCCTTTTTTATCACCGAGCGCCTCCAAAAAAGCCTGCCCTAAACAGATGCCGATATCTTCAGTCGTATGGTGATCATCTATCTCCGTATCGCCTTTTGCGTCAACAGTTAAATCGAATTGCCCGTGCTTTGTGAACAAATCAAGCATATGAGTCATAAACGGCACATCCGTGCTGATGTCGACTTTTCCTTCTCCGTCTATTTCGAAAGCCAGCTTAATATCCGTCTCATTTGTTGTTCTGGCGCGTTCCGCTTTTCTCATCGGTCACTCCTCCGTTTCTCGCTTCAATCGATCTTGCGTGCGCTTCAAGCCCTTCCAGTCTCGCAAAGGCGGTAATGCTGTCCGCGTGCGTTTCAAATGCCTTCCGGCTGTAAGAGATGATGCTCGATTTCTTTTGAAAGTCTGTTACATTCAGCGGGCTTGAAAACCGCGCCGTTCCGTTTGTCGGCAAAACGTGATTCGGTCCGGCAAAATAATCGCCGACCGGTTCAGCGCTGTATCGTCCTAAGAAAATCGCCCCCGCGTGTCTGATGCTTCCAAGCAAAGCCTCCGGCGAATGCGTCATGATTTCTAAATGCTCGGGCGCCAGCGCATTCACCGTGTCCACCGCATCTTCCATCGATTCCGCGATATAAATGCGGCCGTGATCCTTGATCGACGCTTCGGCGATTTCTTTACGCGGCAGGGTCTGAAGCTGTTTATTCACCTCATCTGATACCGCTTCGGCAAGCTTCTGTGAATCGGTGACAAGCACGCTTGAGCTGAGCATATCGTGTTCGGCCTGTGAAAGCAGGTCAGCGGCGACTTCTTCGGGCACCGCCGTATCGTCTGCCAGGACCACGATTTCACTTGGCCCGGCAATCATGTCAATATCCACAACGCCGAAGACTTCGCGCTTCGCGAGCGCTACAAATATATTACCGGGGCCCGTGATCTTATCTACAGGCTGTATCGTTTCCGTTCCGTAAGCGAGCGCGGCAACCGCCTGCGCGCCTCCCGCCTTGTAAATTTCCTTTATGCCGAGCTCAGAGGCCGCCGCCAGAACGCCTGGCGAAAGGCGGCCGTCTTTTCCCGGAGGACTGACGAGAACGATCCGTTCCACTCCCGCAGCGAGAGCGGGGATGACATTCATTAAAACGGAAGACGGATAAGCGGCCGTCCCGCCCGGCACGTATACGCCCGCGGAATCGAGCGCCGTTATTTTCTGTCCGAGCATCGAACCGTCTTTGCGATGGTAAAACCAAGAGGATTGCAGCTGGCGCTCGTGATATTCTTTAATATTGGCAATCGCCTGCCTGATCACTTCCAGCAGCTGATCATCAAGCAGACGGTACGCCTCAGCGATTTCTTCTGCGCTCACGGCCATTCGGTTCAGGCTGATGCCGTCAAATGTTTTTGTATAGGCCAAAACGGCTTTGTCACCGTTTTGTCTGACGTCTTCAATAATCCCCCTGACGGTTTTCCGCTGCTCTTCGGTTCCGCTGTCGATGGAACGCTTCAGTGAGAACCGCTCGCTACTTTTTACTGCGGTTATTTTCATTGTGCCGTTTCTCCTTCCACAACCCTGGCCAGCCTGGCCGCCATTTCGTCGATTACATCATCCTTCATGCGGTAGCTGACCGGATTGACGATAAAACGCGATGTGATGTCACAAATATGTTCTGATTCAACGAGACCGTTTTCCTTTAATGTCCGCCCGGTTGATACGATATCTACGATTCTGTCAGCAAGCCCGATTAAAGGCGCCAATTCAATGGAACCGTTCAGCTTAATGATTTCCACCTGTTCGCCCTGCTCTCTGAAATAACTCGACGCAACATTCGGATATTTCGTCGCAATCCTCGGGGCGACTCCGTTCCAATCCGCTCCGGGAAGCCCCGCAACGGCGAGATGGCATTTGCTGATTTTCAGATCGAGCACCTCATACACGTCACGCTCTTCCTCAAGCATGACATCCTTTCCGGCAATACCGGCATCAGCGACGCCATGCTCGACATAAGTCGTAACATCCATCGGCTTTGCCAGAATAAAGCGGAGATTTTCTTCAGGAACGTCAATGATCAGTTTTCTCGATTCTTCAAACTCCTCGGGCAGCCTGTATCCGGCCTGCCGCAGCAACCCGGCCGCTTCTTCGAATATCCGTCCTTTTGGCATTGCCATTGTGAGTACCTTACCCATTCCGCTCTTCCTTTCTGGCACCGATAAAGTATGTGACGTTTGCGAATGATTTTGTCATATGATCGATATTTTCAATGCCCGCCAGATCCTGCAGGACGACTTTTCTGCCTCGCGCCCTTTCTTCCTCCGCGAATAAAATGGCCTGGGCCCGCTGCTCCTTGCTGAAAATCACGGCGTCCGCTTCACTTGTTTCTTCCTGAATGCCGAGCGCTTCAATCAGCCTGTCGATACGGAGCCCGAAGCCCGTGGCGGGAGCGGGATTGCCGAAATGGCCGAGGAGATTGTTATAGCGTCCTCCGCTTCCGATGACGAAACCGACATTTGCCGCGTACACTTCGAATAAAATTCCCGTGTAATAACTCATATGGCTTACCATATTCAGATCAAGGCGAATATGCTCGGCACACCCGTAATCCTCAAGAATGTCCCACAGGTCTTCCAGCTCCTGAATTAAGCTTTGTCCGGAGATTCCGATGATCTCCTCCGCTTTGGCGCATATCTCTTTCCCGCCCCGCAATTCCAGAAGTGCGAGCAGCCGGCTTTTGTCTATTGAAGAAAGCGGAAGCGATTTGACATGTTCCCTGTATCCCACGTAATTCTTTTCAAAGAGAAAGCGCCGCAGAACATCCGCCCGCTCGGCATTGCCCAAAACCTCGACAAACAGCTCATCAGCGAGTCCGGCATGGCCGATCGCGATTTTAAACCGGTGCAATCCCGCGTTTTTCAAAGCGCCGGCCGCCAGCGCAATTACCTCGGCGTCCGCGCTTGTTGATCCGTCGCCGATCAGCTCCGCGCCGACCTGTTCGAATTCGGCCGGACGTCCGCCTTCCCGCTCCTGAGCGCGATAGACGCTTGCCGCGTACCCCGCTCTGAGCGGATGATTGTGTTTGTGCAGCTTAGATGCCGCCACCCTGGCAATCGGTCCGGTCATGTCAGGCCGAAGCACAAGCGTTTTTCCATCCTGATCGAGAAGCTTAAACAGCTGCTGTTCTTCAATGGCTGACTGGACGCCTACTGTTTCATAGAATTCAAGGGTCGGCGTCTCCATAAACTGATAACCCCATTTATCAATTAAATCCGTCAGTGTGGAACGGACTTTTTTCTTTGCTTTATATAAACCGGGCAGCGTATCTCTCATGCCATGCGGTTTCTCAAACATAAACATTTGCCTTTTACACCTCCGCTTTGTCTGAAGGAAAATTCCGAATCCTTTAGTTCGCTAATATGATAATATGTTAGCAGATAAAAGAATGGATTGCAACGCCCAATGTCCGCCGCGCCTATTCTTTTCCATAAACATGGCTAAAGAATGAACAAACCTGTAAACATATCGGAACGATCGAATCATATTGAGCAGAAGTGCTATAATACATAGAACAGCTTCATCAGAAACAAGGGAGAATAATTGATAATGAAGACGCTTGGAACATTATGTGTGCTGATTCTGACAGCCGTCCTTGTCTATCTGGGATATAACATCTATACAAACGATATTCATTTAAATTTTTTCAATCAGCAGTCCGACGAGCCTGATGAGAAAACACCGTTAAAAGGGAGCGCGTCACCGCTGAATGTCGTTCTGTACAGACAGATGGATTCTCCCAGACTGTACAATGGCTGTGAGGTGACCAGCCTTGCCATGATTTTGAACAATGCCGGATATCATGTGTCAAAAAATACATTGGCGGATAAAATCAATAAAGTTCCGCTCACATACAGCAGCGGGCTGAAGGGAGATCCGAATGAAGGATTTGCCGGAGATATGGAAAACGGCCCGGGTTTAGGCGTTTATCATGAGCCGATTGATAAACTTGCCAAAGAATATGCGGGAAACAAAGTATACGATCTTACGGGAAAAGACATTTCTTCAGTGTACCGCCAGCTTGAAAAAGGGCGGCCGGTCTGGGTGATTACCACCACATCCTTTAAGCCGGTTGATCATATGCAGACTTGGGATACGCCGAACGGAAAGGTCGACATTACGTTCAGCATGCATAGCGTAGCCGTAACCGGTTATGATCACGATTATGTATACGTTAATGATCCTTACGGCTATAAAAACAGAAAAACAGACCGGTCTGACTTTGAAAAAGCCTGGAAGCAGATGGGCAGCCAGGCCATTGTGATCAAGTCATAAAAAAACCCCGCTGACGTTAATCAGCGGGGTTTTCCATTCGTTTTTTCATTTCTTCGTCCGTATAGATCACCTGCATCGGATTTCCTCCGACAAACGCCCCGGCCGGGACATCTTTGTGCACCAGGGTGCCGGCTGATACAACGGCTCCGCTCCCGATGGTGACGCCGGGCAGAATGGTTGTGTTTGCACCGATCATCACCTTGTCACCGATTGTGACAAAACCGGTCCGGTACTCATGTATTAAGTATTCATGAGCCAAAATCGTCGTATTGTAGCCGATGATGCTGTTTTTTCCGACAGTGATTTTTTCGGGAAACATGATATCCGGCATCACCATCAGCGCGAATGACGTCTGTTTTCCGACATTCATTTTCAAAAAGGTTCGGTACAGCCAGTTTTTCACGCTTAAAAACGGCGTATACCTTGCGATCTGAATGATGATGAAATTTTTCATCACCTTCAGAAAGGGAACCGTCTGATAAACATGCCACAATGAATTTGCACCTGCAACCGGATGGCGGTCTGTTTTTCTCACGGATTACTTCACTCCGGTGATGTGCAATAAATCACTCATTTTCTCGAGCATATAATCGGGTTCATAGGCGGAAAGCGCCTGTGCGCCTTTAATCGTCCACGCGACGCCGGCTGATTTCGTGCCGGCGTTTTTGCCCGCCATGACATCGTGATAATTGTCACCGACCATTATGGCTTCCGACGGATCGCACCCCAGCCGGCTGAGAGCAAGCCGCACAGGCTCGGGGTCAGGCTTCGGATGCTTAACATCATCAAGCGTGACGACAGTATCGAAAAACGCCCCGATGCCTGTCAGCTTCAATCCCATATTCACTGTATCCCTCAGCTTTGTGGTGACAATCCCGAGCTGATAGCCCGCTTTTTTCAATTCATCAAGCGTTTCATAAACCGTTTCGTACTCCGTGACGAGCTCATCGTGCTTTTCATGGTTGAATGCTCTGTACATGCTGATCATCTCATCGCACTTTTCAGCATTAATGCCTGAAAACGTTTCATACAGAGGCGGGCCGATAAACGGAAGCACATCTTCCCTTTTGAACTGCCCCGGGCAATAATGATCAAGCGTATGAAGGTAAGAAGCGATAATCAGTTCATTCGTGTCAATCAGCGTGCCGTCGAGATCGAATAAAATGGCGGTTACACGTTTATCAGTCATCTTATGTCCTTTCCGATTTCAGGCGTCAGTCCGTGTCGGCATACCGCTTATCGGCATACCCCTTCATGCGTCTGAAAATCATTAAAATAATCGCAAGTACAATCAGCACAATGGAAATGACCTGCGCGATCCGAAGCTGGCTCGTAAGCATCAGGCTGTCCGTCCGCATTCCCTCAATAAAGTATCTGCCGATCGAATACCAGATCACATACGTCAAAAACAGATCGCCCCTGCGCAGGTTCACGCGGCGGAGCAGAAGCAGAATCACGACGCCCGCAAAACTCCACAGCGATTCATACAAAAACGTCGGGTGGTAATATTGTCCGTCTATGTACATCTGATTAATGATGAAATCCGGAAGATGCAGACTTTCCAAAAATGACCGGCTGACCGCTTCACCGTGAGCCTCCTGGTTGATAAAGTTCCCCCAGCGCCCGATGGCCTGGCCGAGCAGAATACTCGGCGCGGCAATATCCGCCAGCTTCCAGAATGAGATGCCTCTTACTTTTGAAAAGACAATTCCCGTTGCGATCGCGCCGATTAATCCGCCGTGAATCGCAATGCCGCCTTTCCAAGTTTTAATGATTACCCCGGGGTGTTCCGAGTAATAGCTCCACTCGAAAAGCACATAATATGCCCTTGCGCAAATGATTGCGATCGGGATGGCGAAAAGAACAAGATCAATAAAAATGTCCTTATTCAGCCCCCGCTTTTCACTCTCCCTCATGGCCATCCAAAGCCCTAATAACGCGCCCGCGCCGATAATGATTCCGTACCAGTGCACGGATAAAGGCCCGAGCTGAAAGGCAATCGGATTGATTGGTGTTCCTGCTTCATTCATATTATTGCCAACTCCTATTCGTCTTGTTCGCCGTCCTCAATGACATCCGCCAGCTTATTCGTGAATTGCTCGGCGGCATTTAAGCCCATCCGCTTCAATCTGAAGTTCATCGCGGCAACTTCGATAATAACGGCGAGATTTCGCCCCGGGCGGACGGGAATGGTCAGTTTTGTAATTTCCGTATCAATGATTTTCATTTTTTCTTCTTCCAGCCCGAGACGGTCGTATTGTTTCCCTTGCTCCCAAAGCTCAAGGTCCATGACGATTGTGATTCTTTTGTTGCTTCTGACGGCGCCCGCTCCGAACAGCGTCATGACATTTATAATGCCGAGCCCCCTGATTTCGAGCAGATGCTCAATCAGATCAGGCGCATTCCCGACGAGCGTGTCCTGATCCTCCTGCCGGATTTCGACGCAGTCATCCGCGACGAGGCGATGGCCGCGTTTGACGAGCTCCAGCGCCGTTTCACTTTTACCGACGCCGCTTTTTCCCGTAATGAGCACACCGACGCCGTAAATATCCACGAGCACGCCGTGAATGGCGGTTGTCGGCGCGAGACGGCTCTCAAGAAAATTCGTCAGCCGGCTTGACAGTCTGGTTGTTTTCAGAGGCGATCTGAGCACCGGCACACCGTTTTTCTCGGACGCTTCTACAAGCTCCGGCGGAATCGGCATATCTCTGGAAAGTATGATAGCCGGCGTCACATCGGTGCACAGCGATTCCATCCGCTGTTTTTTATCTTCCTCAGGAAGCTGATCGAAAAATGACAGCTCCGTTTTTCCTAAAAGCTGCACCCGTTCTCTCGGGTAATATGTAAAATAACCGGCGATTTCAATACCGGGCCGTGATAAATCACTCATCGTAATCGGGCGGTTAATTCCTTCTTCTCCGCTGATCAATTCTAAATGGAACTGCTCCATTACGTCTTTGGTCCGAACCTTTGCCAAGATATGTTCCTCCTGTTCTGGGATGTTCCGAGCTTTGAACAGTTATATTTTATCACTTTACCGTCTGAACCAAAACAGATTTATACAATTCCGGGATAACTGGTCTAGATAACTAGTCTGAAAAGGAGTAAAATAAAACTAACAACTAACCAGAAAGGCGTGTTTTAAAGTGGCTGAAAGCTTGTTAATCAGCGGTGCGGACATCGTAACAGAAGATGAAATCATCCAAAACGGATTTCTCGGCATAAAAGACGGCATCATTTCTTACGCGGGTAAAACAAGACCGCAAGAAACGTATGAGAAGGAATGGAAGGCGCCCGAGGGCACGTATGCGCTTCCCGGAATGATTGATATCCATATTCACGGCGGATACGGCGCGGATACGATGGATGCCGATTTCGCGGCGCTTGATACAATGGCCGCCCGGCTGCCCGAAGAAGGAACAACCTCTTTTTTAGCGACAACAATTACACAGCAGCACGAAAATATTGAAAAAGCGCTCGAAAACGCCAAAGAATGGACGGCATCTTCACCTCAGGCGCATAAAGGCGCTGAGTTGATCGGGATTCATTTAGAAGGGCCTTTCGTCTCTCCGGAAAAGGCGGGAGCACAGCCGAAACAATGGATTACCCCGGCCGATACCGGGCTCTTTCAGAAATGGGAACATCTTTCTGGAGGGCTGATCAAAATTGTGACGCTTGCGCCGGAAGAAGATCCTGATTTCAGCCTGATCCGTTATTTAAAAGACCGGAACATCATCCCCTCAATGGGACATACAAACGCGGGAGCCGATCTTTTAGAAAAAGCGGCGGATGCCGGAGCGCTGCATATGACGCATCTCTTCAACGCCATGAGCTGCTTTCATCACCGTGAGCCGGGGGGCATCGGTACGGCTCTCGCCTGCGGCCGCATCACGGCGGAGCTGATCACTGACGGTATTCATTCCCATCCTTTAGCCGTAAAGCTTGCCTTTTTGGCGAAAGGAAGCCAAAACCTGGTGATGATTACAGACTCCATGCGGGCAAAAGGGCTGAAGGACGGAGAATACGAATTCGGCGGACAAAAAGTCACCGTTCGCGGGAACACGGCGCTTCTTCCTGACGGGACGCTGGCCGGTTCCATTTTAAAAATGAATGAAGGCGCAGCGCTCATGCGCAGGTTTACAAACTGTTCATGGCTGGATATAGCAAATATGACGTCGGCAAATGCAGCCCGCCGCCTCGGCATATTTGACCGCAAAGGAAGCATTGCGGAAGGAAAAGACGCCGACGTTATACTGACGGACGGACAGTGCGGCGTGCTGGCATCCATTTGCCGCGGAAACACCGCATATATTTCAAAGGAGGCTGATTGGGCATGAACATCATCACATGCAGACATTATGAAGAATTAAGTGAAAAAGCCGCAGCGATTATCGCTGAAACAGTCAAACAAAAGCCGGATGCCGTCCTGGGCCTTGCGACGGGAGGCACCCCCGAAGGCGTATACAAAGAACTTGTGCGGAGGCACCGCTCCGAAGGTTTGTCATTCCGGGATATCACGACGATCAATCTTGATGAATACGCCGGACTTTCTCCCGAGGACAAAAACAGCTATCATTATTATATGAATACACATTTTTTTGCACATATCGACAGCCGAAAGGACCGCCACTTTCTCCCTGACGGACGGGCAGACGATCTTGATGCTGAATGCGAACGCTATGACCGATTAATTCAAACACTCGGCGGAGCGGATATTCAGCTTTTAGGCATCGGACACAACGGCCATATCGGCTTTAATGAGCCCGGGACGCCATTTGAATCCAGAACCCATGTCGTTGAGCTGAATGAAGAGACAAGACAGGCGAATGCGCGGTACTTTCCGTCAATCGATCAAGTCCCTGAAAAAGCTGTGACAATGGGGATCGGGACTATCTTGTCCGGCAAACGCATTTTGATCATGGCATCCGGAAAAAGCAAGGCCCAAGCGGTGAAACAGCTTCTGGACGGACGCGTCAGTGAAGCATTCCCCGCCTCTGCCCTGCACGCACACCCGGATGTGACGGTCTTGATTGATGAAGAGGCTGCGGGCGGCGATTGAAAGGATTTGACCTATGCAGATTGATAAACAATCTCCGGTTCCGATTTATTTTCAGATTATGGAACAGTTGAAAACACAAATCAAAAACGGCGAGCTGAAAGCGGATGCGCTGCTTCCGTCGGAGCGGGAATACGCTGAACAATTCGGCATCAGCCGAATGACGGTGCGCCAGGCGCTTTCCAATTTGGTGAATGAAGGATTTTTATACAGGCAGAAAGGCCGGGGAACGTTCGTCAGCAAACTGAAGATGGAACAGCCGCTTCAAGGGCTGACAAGCTTCACCGAAGATATGAGAAGCCGGGGCATGAAGCCGGGGAGCAGACTTGCCGAATACCAGCTGATTCAGGCGACGGAAGAATTATCTTCTATCCTGGGATGCGGCTATCCGGCAACGCTTCATAAAATCATCCGCGTCCGGCTGGCAAATGATATCCCGATGGCGATTGAGGCATCGTACATCCCGTTTGACAAGGCGGGAAAATTGGATGCCTCCCATTTTCAATCATCCATGTATGAGCATATTGAAGCGTACAATCAGATGCCGATCTCACGGGCAAAACAAGAGCTTGAACCGGGAGCCGCTTCTGAGGAAGAAGCTGAGCTGCTCGGTATTCAGCCCGGCGCGCCCGTCCTCTATATCAAGCGGACCACTTATCTGCAGGACGGCACTGCCTTTGAGCACGTCAAATCCGCCTACAGAGGCGACCGCTACACATTCGTGCATTATATGGACAGGGTGAAATGAAACATCTCCAACCGTTTCGGGTTGGAGATGTTTTTTTGATCTGCCATTTTCAAATCAATTCTCTATGACTCTGTCAAAACGGAGAGGCTGGGGTTCTGGTATCTATTTTTATAAAGAAAAGGGTAACAAAATGCTACCCTCTGTTTCGGACAAGATATGGAACCTGCTTTGAAATCAGCAGCAGCGGTTCTTTGTTTTTGTGAGCCAGTGAAAACATAATCCCGCCTTCAATCATCGAGTTGATTGTCATTCCAAGCTTCTCCGCTTCCTCTTGCTCAAATCCGTGCTGAAGAAATTTTTCCGCGAACACATCCGTCCACTGTTTAAACACCTCAACACATGTGCATCTTAACGTTTCATTTATCAGAGCTGTCTCACCCGCTAACAAACCAACCGGCACTCCCTCAATATTCTGCGGATCATTAAACTGTTCAGCCGTTACATGAATAAAGTGCTGAATGGCTTCGACAGGATCCGCGAATTGAGTCATACTATTCTGTATTTGCTTTTCAACGCACCTTCCCGTATGTTTGATCGCTGCAATGGCGAGTTCTTCTTTTCCGTTCGGAAAGTGATGATATACAGACCCTCTGGGCGCTCCGCTCTCTTTTATGATTTGATTCAAACCTGTCGCATGGTATCCCTGAATTTGAAAAAGGTATGCAGAGGCTTGAATAATTCTTTCTTTTGTCCCGGTTTTGCTGTTCATTATGTTTCCTCCTGCATATTAAGAAAACCAATCGGTTTTAAGTATAGAAAAGGGACATAAAAAAGTCAAAAACACTTATCACCGTTGTGCGCCGCCATTCGCGTTACAGAAAAAATCCTGCTGACCGTCAGATTTTGTTCTGAGCAATCAGCAGGCGGTATTCGCATTATGGGCTGGAAGCATGCTTAAAATCAAATTGATCCGGAGCCGGGTGATACGGCGTTTTTCCCGTTTTGAACATCCAGATCGGCGATATTGTTTTTCCGTTGTACGGATCCTTGACGACGGTGTACCAGTAATAAACGGAATCTGGCTGCAGGCCGTCCCAGACCCAATGCGCGGTTTTTCCGCTTTTCACGTGTTTTTTATGACCGAGCAGTTCATTCGTATAGACGTTGCATTCAAAATAATCGGTCGCTACCTTTTTCATTTTCGGCTGTAAATCCATTTCAGCCGAGAATTCATCTTTATCCGCGAACAGATCGGTGTCATAGTAATTGATGTCATCCGTATACGGCGAGTAGGAGAACATGTGAACCTGATTGGCGGCCTGATCGAATTGCATAATGCGCATATAGCCTTGCCCCCCTTCAGGGCCGTCCTGATAATCGGTCAGAATTTGATGAACGAGGCGGTCCGGTTTTCCGTCTCCGTCATCGTCAAGGGCATCGGTTTTTTTCATGGCATTATGGTAATGGCCGCTTAATACCATCGCCACATTGCGATTCGGCTTGACGACTTTTTGATAGATCGTCTCCCCGATCGGGCTTCGGTTTCCGCTTA
Organism: Bacillus sp. jun7; assembly: GCF_051034795.1. Taxonomy (NCBI): domain Bacteria; kingdom Bacillati; phylum Bacillota; class Bacilli; order Caryophanales; family Bacillaceae; genus Bacillus; species Bacillus sp. jun7. The sequence continues at coordinate 2,958,128 of NZ_CP093219.1, read as the reverse complement.
CAAGCAAATACTCATGAAAGCATAATATGGCGGTTCGGTCCGGATACCGCTTTAGCACTTGATTGATCCAGTCAATCTCTTGATCCGTAATGCCCCAGCCCATATAAATCATAATAAAATCGTTCCCGCTTGCCGACAGCAGATCATAATGCCCGCGGTTATTTTTGTATGACCCGCCATAATGCATTTTCTTTTCAAAACGGCGGCTCCCGAAGAAATCCCCGAAGGTTCGGTATGTGCCGTCTTTATGGCCGACGTCATGATTTCCGGCAAGCACTCCGTACGGAATCCCCGCCTTGTCGAGTGTCCGCATGGAGTGATCGGCGTTTTTCCACTGTTTCATAACCATCGAATCATCGACAATATCACCGGTATGAAAGACATATTTAATATTGTGCTTTTCCTTATTTTCTTTGATCCACTCCGTCATTTTGTCAAAAATGTTCGGGTGACCTTGTGCGTAATACTGTGTATCCGACATCCAGACAAATGAGTAATTGCCTTTCGCCGGTATTTGATCCTGCACGATGACATTCATTTTTGAGTTCTTCACCACATCCGCTGCGGAAACGGCGGCTTTTAATGTAAACGGCTTTTTATCTTTGGCAAGGACGCTGTCCGCCTCCTGCCAGCGGCTTGTCCGGTAATTCCAAATATACATGGTTACCTTTCGGCCGGGCAGAGAGCTTCCTTTCCAGACCGCCTCGGCCAGATCCGTTTCGTCGATAGACGGGTCAACGGAGACTTCGAACCGGTGATAAGGAAAACGCTCCATACTTTCCGCCGAAACGGTTTTTCCGTCATTTGCCGAGATACGGTTCATTTCCGGCAGGGTAAACGGCATTTCATTTTCTTTTATGCCCTTCGGCGGTTCCGTTAATGAGGCGTGTTTATACACTTTCACGCTGCCCGGATTCCGCGCGGTATAACGGAAGCCGCGATAAAATGATACATTCATGTCATCCTTCGTCGGGTCTTTTACCCGGACGGACAGCTTTGCTTTGCGGGCGCCGATTTTTTGACCGGCAAGCTCCGGCTGGTTCGGCTCCTCCCGTTTAATATGGAAGGTGCGGACGGACGTTGTTTCATTTCCGGCAAGGTCTGCCGCAATGATGGTAAGGGTGTGCTTTCCGGGCTTGAGATCGGCTGATGACGTGTGATGCGGGAGCGTAATGCTTTCTCCGTCCAAAAACGCTTTCACCTCTTCCACTTTGCTCCATTTATCACGGATGTCCGCATTCAGCTCAACATTACCTTTCAGCGCCGCGCCTTCTTTAATACCCGGGACAATCTTCGGCCCCGAATTGTCCACCCTCACAGATTGGCTCAGCTGCTCCTCACCGTCACTGACAAAAATATGGTGATAGCCTTCCGAAAGCTTCGCCGTGTTCCACGGCAGCAGCCGTGACGTAAACAAATGATCCGGCAGGCTGAATGAGAAGGTCTTCTGCTGATTCGCCCGCCTGCCGTCACCGATAAACAGCTGCTCGGACGGGTCCGTCTTCCCGTCTTTGATCACCGTTCCGTCCGAAAGCACCAGACGGGCATGTTTCACGACAAAATCATCCCGATTCTCTCCCGTGTCATACGGAGAAACCTTTGAGCCCGAACGGATGGATACTTTCTGTGTTTTGCCGCCTTTTTGCAGCAGACGTTCCGGAAGCAGAACCGAGTGCGTTCTGTAGCGGTGAGACGGATCGTCAAAAATGTGCAGCACCTCGTTTTCCATCATGACGGTGTTTTGAAAATAAAGATTCGTTTTCCGGGCATCGAAGGCGAAATAGACCTCTTTTTCCAGCGCCGGCCGGGTCTCCTGCCGCTTGCCGTCAATCCACAGCTTGATCTTATCGGCGCTGACGTCGGAAGTCGCTTTGAGCAGATAGGTGCCGGATATCGTATCTTCCGGTTCAACATTCATTCTGAGTCCGTGTGATTTGCTCGTCTGTTCAATGTCAATCATCTTGACGGGCGTTTTTGCTTCATTTTCTCCATCACTGGCTGCGATATAATACTCAAGCTGATCCTGGCCGAGCAGTTCCGGGGAATAAAGAATGTGATGGTATAAGCTGTCGTTGCGGTCTTTTTCGGCCAGAATTCGTTTGAATGGTTTTTTCTCATTGGTCCGGTAATAAAACGCGGCTGTTTTGACAAGGTTTTTGTCTTTTATGTCAGCCTTTAATTCAATGCTTTCAGCGGGCCGGACGGGCTTTCTGTCTGTAAGGTCTTCGATGACCGGTTTTTCCTTGTCGGGTTTGATCACCCTTTTCTGCTGCGGAATCTGCGCCTGAAAAACGGAGCCCGGTGACGGCTTATGCTCGCTCGTGGAGATCTTCAGCAATTCTCCCGTTCCATTCAGCGGATATTTGTACAGCAAAGAAGTCAGCCGGCGGAAAGCGTGTTTCCGGTATTGCGCTGAGGCGATATCCTTGCCGGTATTTGCCGACAGCACGACCGTACGCGGGCGGCCGTTGGACATTCCGTCCGTCCCTTCGATGACGGCGAGATGTTCTCCTTCCTTCAGACGTGTCCCGTAATAGCGGTTGAAATCATCTATCGTCAGTTCTGATGCGGCGCGTCTCAGCCAAAACACGTAAGTCCCGCCTGACGGAATGACGGTATCTTCTTTCGGCCTCCATATCATATCTGATTCCGGCCCTTCCTTCGGATAGCGGTAGCGGATATGATAGTCTTTAAAATGAATGGGCCTGTCCGTCGTGTTATACACCTCGATAAATTCATAGGCATCAGCGCCGTCTTCATTTTTCGTATCAACCGCAAGCTCCGTAATCATCAGCTCGGGAATATGATTCAAATCGGCTTGATAGCCGTCCAGCTTCAGCCGCTTTTTCTCCGATTCCGCCCGCTGTCTGCCGTTAGTGAAAACGAGGTAATATTCCAATTCTCCATTCCAGATATCCCGTTTTGAAACCTGGGCCGTAAACAGCCGGATTGCGCCTGGCGCGGGCTCCATCGGCACCATCTTAAACCCCAGCTCATTGCTTTGTTTATAAAAAAGAAACGCCGAAAACGCTTGATAGTCAGCATTCCGTACATGAGCCTGTATGAACAGGTTTCTTTTCATTTCCGCCTTTACTTCGATTTGGGGAGGATTCTCCAGAAGCGGTATGTAATGAGGCGGCTGTCCGAATTCCTGCTGATTCACGGGGATTGCCGATTCTTTGCGCGCCGCATCCGCAGAAGGACTCACACAAAGCAAACCAATCAGAAAAAAGAGCGTCATCACAAGTTTCATCTCATTACCTCCCTATGCATTATGTTGCGTCAGGAGGCTGCCGCTTATGTAAACCGCACATAAAAAAGCTGCCCTCTCGGGACAGCTTGTTTTTTATCCTTTTCTAAGCGGCTCCAATATGCCTTTTTGGATCAGCAAGTGGAAAACGGACAGCACGACGGATGCCCAAATGGCGGTGCCGAACCCGTCAATCTGAAAGCTGTCTCCCATCAAGGCTGCGGTCATCATTAACGTAATGGCATTGATGACAAACAGAAAGAGGCCGAGGGTCACAACCGTGACAGGCAATGTCAATATGACGATGATCGGTTTGATCAGCACATTTAACACAGAAAGAATCACACTGGCGATGACAGCCGCTCCGATACTGCTGATATGGACGGAATCAAAATATCCCGCGATAACGATTAATAATAAAGCATTTACTAAAATGCTGACTGCCCATTTGATCATTTATTTCAAATCTCCTTCTAATGGTACAACAAAACACCAGATAATATATACAATCGGCACGATTCCGCTCGTGACAAGCGCTAATACAACGGTTATAATGCGCAAAAGCGACGCATCCATATTGATGTACTCCGCCAAACCGCCGACGACGCCGGCGATTTTACGGTTTTTTTCTGAACGGTAAAGTCTTTTCATCCAATCACCTCTGAGTATGCTTGAGCTTAATGGCTCCTGTTAACGATTCTGAGAAAATCGAGAGATGCTGATCATGGCCTTGATTTGATGCCAGCATCAGTTCTTTTTGAATGGTATCATTCTTTTCCTTTAAAATTTCCGCATCAATCAGCTCATGGCTGAGAGAGCCGAGATTGCTTTTGAGCTCCGCTTTCACCGCCGAATCATCAGGCAGAGCGATCTCCACGTTTCCGGTCGTCGTTTTCGTGTAGATGGAGCGGCAGTGGGGCGCTGTCACGGTAAGCATGATATTGCCGTTAAAGCTTTGAACGTCAATGGATTCACTCGATCCGCGCAAATCAATCAAGCCGTTGATCGTTTCCGCTTCAATCGCGCCGCATTGATGTCCGGCCAGCTTGATTTGTCCGTTAGCCGTTTCCGCCGACGCTTTCTCAGCCGTCAAATGAGAGAATGACAGAACGCCGTTTGTCGTTTTCGCCGAGAATTCTTTTACATGTAGATGTTCCCCTCTGATCGGTCCGTTAAACAGCTTCACTCTTATCTTATCGTACTCTTTCTGGGGAACATAAAGCGTAACATTGGTTTTCATCGTTTTCTTTTCCGTGCGGACAAAAAACTTATTGCCCTTCACTTCACACTCAATGTGCTGTAGAAATGCGGTGCGCGCCGCCTCCTGACTGTCCGCCCGGTACACTTTCGCCTGGCACTCCGCTCTGATATCTTCATCCGCCCACGGCACGATATTGACGCTGCCGTTTGCGATCTGCATATCAATGGCCGAGAATTCACTGTCTTTAAATTGAAAAATATGCTGCACTTCGTGTGCGTGGCCGAAATTCAGATCAAGATCCGCTTCCTTCACTTTTTTGACGGCAGAATCAATCCAGTCGAACAGCTTCGCCCCGAGCGACGGCTTTTGGCTTTCTTTTGCCCCGCTTTCGAAATCTTCCGCAGGTTCCTGAACCTCCGCAGATAATGCGGTGATCTGCTCTTCTTTTTCTTTATATTCATGATCCAGTTTTTCAATGAGCGTCAGTGCTTCCTGCGCCGTCAGCATCCCGTCTTCCACAAGCTTTAAAATCCGTTCTTTCTCCTGTTTCATACAAAACTCCTCCCCCGACTTTTCTTACACCTGGCGTAACACCTTAATTCCCTGCACGATATTCCAAATGACCATTCCGATGAGGATCAGAAAATAAACAGCTGCTCCTGTTATCATAACAAAAACGGGCACCATACTCTCCCCCTGGGCCGTAATCAATCCGCCGACAACACCCGCGGTCACAATCAGCAAGCCCGCAAACGGAATGATATGGGAAATCAGAGCGCGCATGGCATGCCGCTTCGTCTCTTTTTCATCGACGACAAAATAAGCCACAATCGGAAGAATGAGCGGCGCGAGAAACACGCTGAAATAACAAATTGATGCGATAATCGCTTGATTTCGGTTCAATAAAAACACTCCCTGTGCCGTGATGTAAAAAACCCTTCCTTATACATACGTATGACGAATGAGCGGGTTTCATTTTCATGCTAAGGACATGCTTCGTTATACGTAATTTTTGGTTTCAGAGATTTCACTATAGAATCTTTTCCCCGAACCGATTACAATATGTAACAAAGCCTGACCGTATGCAAGGAGGACATACAAATGGAGAAAGATCCCGAAAACGCCCAAGTAACGGAAGAGAGTCTTCGAAATTTAATTCGCGAACAGAAAAGAATGAACAGCGAAATGCTGGCTGAATTGGAACAGATCAAAGCAGCCCCTCTTCCCATTTCCCATGATATCCAATATATAAAAGTGCTGCTGGACAGCAGCAGCACCCATATTCTGCAGGACTTAATGCATTTAAGCAGACAGCTTCCCCAACAGAAAAAAAGCCTGTAACAACAACAGCCCAAAACCGATGAGTTTTGGGCTGTTTTTATTGATCTATTACGTGGCTGCCGTTTCTTTTTCGGCCAGCAATGTTTTCATCCGTTTTTTATCGCGTTCCATTACCGGTTTCAGATAGCGGCCCGTATATGATTCTTTCACTTCGACAACTTCTTCAGGCGTTCCGGAGGCTACGATCGTGCCGCCGCCCGCTCCGCCTTCAGGTCCCAGATCGACGATGTAGTCCGCCGTTTTAATGATATCGAGATTGTGTTCAATGACCAAAACGGTATCACCGTTATCGACGAGTCTTTGAAGCACAACTAAAAGCCTTGCGATATCATCAACGTGGAGGCCTGTCGTCGGTTCGTCCAAAATATACAGCGTCCGGCCGGTGGAACGCTTATGCAGTTCGGAAGCGAGCTTGACGCGCTGCGCTTCTCCCCCTGACAGCGTCGTCGCCGGCTGGCCGAGCGTCACATACCCTAGTCCGACATCGGCAAGCGTTTGAAGCTTGCGTTTGATTTTCGGGATATTTTCAAAGAAAGACAGAGCATCTTCCACCGTCATATCCAGAACGTCGGAAATGCTTTTCCCTTTGTATGTGACCTCAAGCGTCTCCCGGTTGTAACGTTTGCCGTGGCACACTTCACACGGGACGTACACGTCAGGAAGGAAGTGCATCTCAATTTTGATGATCCCGTCGCCGCGGCAGGCCTCACAGCGCCCGCCTTTTACATTAAAACTGAACCGGCCTTTTTTGTAGCCGCGCACCTTTGCTTCATTTGTCTGCGCGAATACATCGCGGATATCATCAAACACACCCGTATAAGTTGCCGGATTTGATCTCGGTGTCCGGCCGATCGGCGCCTGGTCGATGTCGATCACCTTATCAAGGTGGTCGAGGCCTTTAATTTCTTTATGGCTTCCCGGTTTCGCTTTGGCTTTATGAAGCTTTTGCGCAAGCGCCTTATGCAGAATTTCATTTACAAGCGTGCTTTTTCCGGAACCGGACACACCTGTCACCGCCGTAAAAGTGCCGAGCGGGAATTTGGCGTTCGCTTTTTTCAGGTTGTTTTCTGAAGCACCTTTGATTTCAATGAACCGGCCGTCAGGCTTTCTTCTCTCCGGAGGCATCGGGATGAATTGAGCCCCTGACAAATAACGTCCGGTCAGAGAATCCGCATCATTCATCACTTCTTCAGGCGTCCCCGCCGATATGACGCGGCCGCCGTGAATGCCGGCGCCCGGACCGATATCTATCAAATAATCGGCAGCCATCATCGTATCTTCATCATGCTCCACGACAATCAGTGTGTTGCCGAGATCCCTCATGTTTTTCAGCGCGCTGATCAGACGGTCATTGTCACGCTGGTGAAGGCCGATGGACGGCTCATCAAGAATGTACAGGACGCCTGACAAACGGGAGCCGATCTGCGTCGCAAGCCTGATACGCTGGGCTTCTCCGCCTGACAGCGTTCCCGCCGCCCTGCTCAGCGTCAGGTAATCAAGACCGACTTTATCTAAAAAGCTGAGCCGCTCCACAATCTCTCTTAAGATTAAATCGGCAATCTGCATATCTTTCTCAGACAGCGTCAGGTTTTTGAAAAATTCCAGTGCATCGCCGACGGAAAGCTCGGTAATGGTGCCGATGTGGCGCCCGTTGACCAAAACGGCAAGCGCTTCTTTCTTCAGCCGGTAGCCTTTGCACGTCGGGCACGGCTTCTGTGACATGTACTGCTCCATCTGTTCACGGATATAATCGGAGCTTGTCTCTTTATACCGTCTCTCAATATTGCGCAGCACACCTTCAAATTCAATTTCATTTTCGCGCACTTGTCCGAAATCATTCTCGTATTTAAAGTAGATCCGTTCATTGCCGCTGCCGTACAGCACTTTATCAAGCTGATGCTTCGGCAGGTCTTTGACCGGAGTCTCCATATCAATGCCGTAATGGCGGCAGACCGCCTGAAGCAGCTGCGGATAATATTGTGAACTGATCGGCGTCCACGGCGCGATGGCGTGTTCCTTTAATGACAGTTCAGGATTGGGAATGACGAGCTCAGGGTCCACTTCCAGCTTCAAGCCGAGACCGTCGCAAGTCGGGCAGGCGCCGAACGGGCTGTTAAACGAAAACAGCCGGGGTTCAAGCTCCCCGATAGAAAAACCGCACAGCGGACAGGCGTGATGCTCGCTGAACATCAGCTCTTCCTGACCGATGACATCTATCATGACACGGCCTTCCCCTAAGCGGAGCGCGGTTTCCAGTGAGTCGGAAAGCCGGGCGGCAACCCCTTCCTTGACGACAATCCGGTCAATGACTACTTCAATGGAATGCTTTTTGTTTTTTTCAAGTTCAATATCGTCGGAAAGCTCGGCCATTTCTCCGTCAATCCGCACCCTTACGTAACCTTGCTTTCTGATTTGGTCAAGCACTTTGACATGGGCGCCTTTTCTGCCTGAGATGATCGGCGCAAGCACTTGAAGCTTCGTCCGCTCCGGATATACAAGAATCCGGTCAACCATCTGTTCGATCGTTTGCGACGTAATTTCAATGCCGTGCTCCGGGCAGTGCGGCTTCCCGACCCTCGCGTACAGCAGCCGGAGATAATCATAAATCTCCGTTACCGTTCCGACGGTTGACCGCGGATTGCGGCTCGTCGTTTTCTGATCAATGCTGATCGCCGGAGAAAGCCCTTCGATCGCATCAACGTCCGGCTTATCCATCTGCCCTAAAAATTGGCGCGCATAGGCAGAAAGCGATTCAACATACCGCCTCTGTCCTTCCGCGTAAATGGTGTCAAAGGCAAGGGATGATTTTCCCGATCCGGACAGCCCCGTCACGACGACGAGCTGATCCCGGGGAATCGTTACATCAATGTTTTTTAAATTGTGCGCCCTTGCGCCTTTCACCTCGATCCGGTCAATTGCCATGTGTTCATCATCCTTCCGCTTTAAGCTCTAACAGTAAATCACGAAGCTCTGCCGCCCGCTCGAAATCAAGCGCTCTGGCCGCTTCTTTCATTTCGTGCTCCATTTGCTCAACGACTTTCTGGCGTTCTTTCTTCGTCATCTTCGCCAGTTTAGGCGCGGCTTTTGTTTTATATTCTTCTTTATCCTCAGCGGCCTGCGTCGCGCGGATCACATCGCGGATTTCCTTATTGATCGTTTGCGGCGTAATGCCGTGAATTTCGTTAAAGCGCTCCTGCTGTTCCCGGCGGCGCTTCGTTTCATTAATCGCGATTTCCATCGAATTCGTGATTTTATCGGCATACATGATGACGCGGCCTTCCGCGTTTCTGGCCGCCCGTCCGATCGTCTGAATCAGCGAACGTTCAGAACGGAGGAAGCCTTCTTTATCCGCATCGAGAATGGCGACAAGTGACACTTCCGGAATATCAAGCCCTTCCCTCAGCAGGTTGATGCCGATTAACACATCATGTTTTCCGAGGCGGAGATCACGGATGATTTCAATCCGTTCAAGCGTCTTAATCTCGGAATGCAGATAATTGACCTTGATGCCGATTTCTTTGAGATAATCGGTCAGATCCTCTGACATTTTTTTCGTTAAAGTCGTCACGAGAACGCGTTCATTCCGTTCAATCCTCGCCTGAATCTCGCCGATCAGATCATCAATCTGTCCTTCGATCGGACGGACGTCAATGAGGGGATCGAGGAGTCCCGTCGGTCTGATGATCTGCTCGATCATTTCCGGCGTATGCTCAATTTCATACGGTCCCGGAGTCGCCGACACGTACACGATATTGTGCATATGCTTTTCAAATTCCTCGAATCGGAGCGGACGGTTGTCAAGCGCTGACGGCAGGCGGAACCCGTGATCGACTAGCACCTGTTTTCTCGCCTGGTCACCGTTGAACATGCCGCGCACCTGCGGAATCGTCACATGTGATTCATCAACGACAATCATAAAATCGTCCGGAAAATAATCAAGCAGCGTATACGGCGTAGAACCAGGAGGACGGAGCGTCAAATGTCTTGAATAGTTCTCGATCCCTGAGCAAAAACCCATTTCCCGCATCATTTCAAGATCATACCTCGTCCGCTGCTCAAGCCGCTGCGCTTCAAGGAGCTTGCCGTTTTCGCGCATCACTTTCAAGCGCTCCTCAAGCTCCTGTTCAATATTCAGAATCGCTTTTTCCATCTTTTCCGCCCGGGTGACGAAGTGGGAAGCCGGGAAAATCGCGACATGGTCACGGTCGCCGAGAATTTCTCCGGTCAAAGCGTCGACCTCCCTGATCCGCTCAATTTCGTCTCCGAAAAATTCCACTCTGATACAATGTTCGTCACGGGAAGCCGGGAAGATTTCCACAACGTCTCCGCGCACGCGGAACGTCCCGCGCTGAAAGTCGATATCATTGCGGGCATACTGGATATCCACAAGCTTTCTCAGAAGCTCGTTCCGCTCAATCTCCATTTCCGGTCTGAGCGACACGACCATTTCCCGGTATTCTTCAGGCGAACCGAGGCCGTATATGCATGACACACTCGCGATAATAATGACATCTCTCCGTTCAAACAGAGAGGATGTCGCGGAGTGTCTCAGTTTATCAATTTCATCATTAATGCTTGCGTCTTTCTCTATAAAAGTATCCGTTTGAGGCACGTACGCCTCCGGCTGATAGTAATCGTAATAGCTGACAAAATATTCGACAGCGTTGTTCGGGAAAAACTCCTTAAACTCGCTGTACAGCTGTCCGGCAAGGGTTTTGTTATGGGCAATGACCAGTGTCGGTTTATTCACTTCTTTAATCAGATTGGACACGGTAAAGGTTTTGCCCGTCCCTGTCGCACCCAGGAGAGTCTGGTGTTTTCTGCCTTCCTGTATGCCTTTGACAAGCTTCTCAATCGCTTGCGGCTGATCTCCCTGGGGCTGATATTTCGAGACTAACTCAAAACGATCTTTCACAAAAAAGCCTCCGTTTCTTTACGAAATCTTCCTATTGATATAGTAACACAATGACGGGCAAAATCACTAAAAATACGAACTAAAGTTCGATGGTTTATTTTTACCAAGTCAATTTTTGTATAAAAAACCTGCTTTTATGGCGTAAAAGCAGGCATTCTATTTCATATTCACCATGTCAGGCATTGTCTTTCTTTTTGTCTGCTTCTTTTTTGGCCATGTACAGCCCTCCGGCCACCAGCGATACGACATCCAATCCAACGATAAAATACGTTTCGGTGTAACCCTTTAAATAGGATGCGAAAAGCAGTGCGGCTGTGAGAGCGATCGCCACATAGTGGTTAAACGTGACGCGCGTAAAAAGGACAACCAGCATAAAAGGGAAACATAATGCAAAAACGGCTTTTGTAATCACAAAAACCCTCCTCGGGAATTCTTCATCTCATCTGATTATAGTAAAAAATGAAGAATCGGACAATCGTTCCCCTGCTATCACAATACCCTTTTTCGGCAGTCTTCAATCATCTGTCAAAAAAAATGTGAATATAAATCCATTGAACCATTAACCAGATGAATCGAACTACCTTTCTTCAGCCGAAAGGATGAGAAGGTTTAGGTCTTTGTATCTTTGACAGTTTCTTCCTCCCTCTTTACAATGTAATGATAGTGTTTACTATCATTTTCTTGGATGAAGAAAAAAAGGGGGTCATACCGCATGTATTCAGTGCGATTTCAAAAAGCGGAAGAATCGAGCCGCTCTGCAGGAGCAAAAGGAATGAACCTGATTAAACTGACGAAAAACGGGCTGCCCGTTCCCGGCGGTTTTATCATTCAGACGAATGCCCTGACACGTTTTATGGAAGACAACGGGCTTCAAGCAGATCAGGAACAGATGGAGCGCGCCATTATGAACGGCACGTTTTCAAAAGAGCTTCGGGAGGAACTGACCGCGTCGTTTTATGAATTGAGAGAATCATACGCCTCTGTCGCCGTACGTTCCTCCTCCGCGTCCGAAGATCTTGAAGGCGCTTCTTTCGCGGGCCAGTACGAAACCTATTTAAATATCAAAACAGAAGAAGAGTTTCTCGAAAAAGTGAAAGAGTGCTGGGCTTCCTTCTTCTCGTCGCGGGTCAGCGGTTATAAAGAGAAAATGAACAATGACACCGCAGAACCGTTAATGGGCGTTGTCGTGCAAGGTCTGATCAATTCCGAGGTTTCAGGGGTCATTTTCAGCCGCAACCCCGTCACACACGATGACGGAGAACTGATGATCAGCGCAAGCTACGGCCTCGGAGAAGCAATCGTCTCCGGCAGCGTGACGCCCGACACATTTATCGTCAATAAAGACACATTTCAGATTGAAAAAGAAATCGGCTTAAAAGAAATGTATATCGTTTCTAAAGACGAAGGCGTGACGGAAAAAGAGACGTCCGCTGACATGAGAAGCCGCTTCTGCCTTGATGACGAGAGCATCAAAGAGCTTGCCATGCTGACAATAAAGACGGAAGAACTGTACGGTTATCCCGTGGATCTCGAATTCGGATTTGCCGAAAATAAGCTGTATCTGCTTCAGGCCAGGCCGATTACAACGATCGCGCAGGATCAGAAAGCGGCAGACGAAGAACGGGAATTTATCATGACGCCCCGGGATCAGAAAGATTTTTGGCTCAATATGGAGGCCAATATAGAAGGTCCCGTCAGCCCGTTATTCGCTTCACTCATTGTGCCGGCTTTGGAATACGGCCTCAAAGAGAGCACGAAGGCCTTCCCTGTGATGGGTATCGAGATTGAGCGTGTCAAACTTCATCAGGGCCATGTTTTTTCCAGACAGCATAAGACGGACGACAAGCTGCCCGCAGAACAGTTAGAAGCGCTTTTCCCCGTCTTGGCTGACCGCATGTATGATATTATTCAGGAAACCTTTCTGCCTTTTTATCAAAAGCTGGACGAACTGGCGCATACAGACCATACACCGGAGACTGCCCTTGATGCGTTCCGAAACCTGCAAGACTTCTATTTAAAAGGATACGAAGAACATTTCAATATTGTCTTTCCGCAGGTTGCGTTAAACATGATACTGGAATCTATGTACGGACAGGTTGAGAAAGAAAACACCTCCCTTCTGTATGAAATGCTGGCCGGCGTCATGAATAAGTCATTGGAGACCGACAGACAGCTCTGGCTGCTTTCCGGACAAGTAAAAGACAGCCCTGAACTGCGGCGCGTCTTTACGGTTTCTCATGCCGATGAGCTGCATCAGACGCTTCTGCAATCAAATGAGGGAAAACGCTTTCTCGAACAAGTCGGCGAATTTTTACAGGAATACGGCTGGAGATCCGTGAAAAGTCATGATCTCATTGAACAAACTTGGGCGGAAAACCCTTATTTCGCTTTGGCCAACATTCAGAACTATGTCCGGAACGGATACGATTTTGACAGTGAGTTTCATAAAACGATAGAAAAACGAAAACAGCTCTACGCCGACTTTATGGATAGAATTGAAGATGACGGCTTCCGGGAGACGTTTGACCGCTATTATCAGTGGACATTGTCTTCATCCGTCATCAAAGATGATCACCATTTTTATATTGATGCGATGCTGGACGCCAAAGCGCGCCTTTGCCTTCTGAAAATCGGCGAGCTGCTTCAAAAACAAGGCGTAATCGATGATCGGGAGGATATGTGGTACTTATACAGCGATGAAGTCGAGAAAGCGCTGGCGTCGCCGGTGCCGATGCAGGAAAAAGCCGCTGAACGAAAACAGCTCTTCCAGCAATATCAATTGCTTGAAGCCCCCGCTTATCTCGGGACTCCGACTTCGGAACAGCTGAAAACGGCTGAACAGATTACCGGCTCCATCACAGAAGATGAAAAAAACACTGAACATCAAATTTACGGACTTGCAGCGTCAAGCGGAATCGCAAGCGGACCGGTGAAAGTCATTCGTGACGCAAGTGAATTTTCCCGTTTTTCAACAGGAGACGTGCTTGTCTGCAAAATGACGACACCGCTGTGGACCAGTCTGTTCCAAGATGCAAAGGCCGTCATTACGGACACGGGCGGCATCCTGTCACATGCGGCGATCATCGCGAGAGAATACGGGCTCCCGGCCGTTCTCGGCACACGTGCCGCGACTGACAGGCTCAACGACGGAGATATCGTCACGGTAGACGGGACAAACGGCAAGATTACGATTGTCAAACGCGCTTCATGCTAGGTTTCCCTCTTTATTGACTGGCAGGGCGGGTGTATACTTGTCCTGCCAGTATTTACGCGAGGTGAAACATGTTGAGAACGACGAACAAGAGAATTATTGACGCCGCGATGAATCTGATCATCCAAAAAGGATACCGCGCAGCGACAACAAAGGAAATCGCAGAAAAAGCAAAAGTAAGCGAAGCAACGATTTTCCGTAATTTTAAAAACAAGCAAGGATTAATGAAAGCCATGATTGAACAGCAGGCGCCGGTTCCGGAAAGCATGATCACCAAGGCGGAAGGCGATCTGTATGAGGATCTTCTTCATTTCGCCACGACCCTTCTGCAGCAATTGGAACAAAAAAAAGAAGTGTTCCGCATCTGCCTGCGCGAACCGGAACTATTCGAAGACGTCCTGCAGGATATTGTCGTATATCCTCAATCCGTGAAAAAGCATTTAATCGTTTACTTTAAGGAGCTGACAAAGAAAAATATGATAAGCCCCGGCAGCGAAGAAGCTAATGCAGACGTCTTTATGACGATGGTTTTCGGTTATTTTATACACCGGCTGCAGCTGGGGAAAAGAGTCATTACTCTCTCTGAGGAAACGATGCTGAAACACAGCACTGAGATTTTCATGAAAGGCATTACCGGCCGGTCACTTTCCGGCTCCAAGGAGGATGAAGGATGGGTTCAAAGAAAGAATGGGCGCTGATCGTTTCGCTTTTGCTGGGAGCCATACTCGTTCCCATCAATTCTACGATGATCGCAGTCGCCCTTTCATCCATTTCCCGCTCATTCAGCGAATCAATTGCCAGCATCACATGGGTAGTGACCGTGTACTTAATCGTGATGGCCGTGACACAGCCCATTGCCGGCAAACTCGGTGATATGTACGGAAACAAAAAAATGTATTTATGGGGCGTCGGCCTTTTTCTCATCGCATCATTGGGGTGCGCCCTCTCGCCAAGTCTTTTCTTATTGATTTTCTTCCGGGCGCTTCAGGCTGCCGGCGGCGCTTTGCTTACGCCAAACAGCATCGCCATCATCCGCCATGTCGTGTCTGAAAAACGGCTTCCGAAAGTATTCGGCTTTTTCGGCCTCGGCGCCGGGCTGGGCGCGGCTCTCGGTCCGTTTATCGGCTCTCTATTAATTGAGAGCTTCAGCTGGCATTCGATCTTTTGGGTCAACATTCCGTTTCTTGCGATCGCACTCGTGACGGCATTAATGATGTTTCCTAAATATAAAGAAGAAACGTCTGACGCACCGCTTGATATCATCGGGTCCGTTTTGCTTGCCGGAAGCATTGTATCTATTATTCTTCTGACGAAAAATGAAAGCTCTTTGGGCTATTGGGTGTACGCGCTGCTCATTCTCGTATTTGTTCCGCTATTTTTCAGGCGGGAGCTTCGCACGAAACATCCGATTATTGATTTTGATCTATTTAAAAACACGACCTTTACGAGCGCCAATCTGTCGGTTCTGTTAAGCAATTTAATGATGTACGCCGTTTTATTGATTATGCCGCTCTTTATGACCGGCCACTTCAGCATGAACACGTCGCACAGCGGCATGGCGCTGTCAGTCTTTTCTGTTTTCATGTCCGCCAGCAACTGGGGCGGAGCTCAGCTGCATCAGAAATGGGGCGCGCGAAGAATGATTTTTCTGTCCTTCGGGCTGATGGCCTTAGCCAATCTCTTATTTTTGCTTTTGGTTTATTCCCATTCCGTTCCGTTTCTTATGGCATCGCTTATTGTAGGAGGCATCGCGTCAGGTGCGGGGCTGACGAGCATGCAGGTATCTTCTCTTGCGACGGTAGAACCGGGCATGTCCGGCATCGCATCCGGGATTTTCTCCACCTTCCGTTATTTCGGAAGCATTATTTCTTCAGCACTGATCGGTTTAATCTCCGGGTTTCATATTCTGTTTATCATATTGATCGGAGTTTCTGTGATCGGCTTGTTCGTATCGCTTGGAATTAAGTCCGGGGAAACCGTTCAGACGAAAAAAAGCCATTCGGCATAACGAAAAAGGTTCCGTAAGCATCTGCTTTCCGGAACCTTTTCTAGTTTTCCTTCTTCATTTTCTCTCTCAAAGTGTCACCGCACTCCCCCGATGCATAGAGTATCGCAATGCGGTTTTGCTCTATGAGATTCTTTTTATTTAAAAGAGAAAAGGGGAATGTAAATGGCTGAGAATCCAGATCAAATTCGCCCGCTGGCACCGTCTCTTACGATCACGGCCGTTCAAAACAGCATAGAAGGAACAGCGTCAGATCTCGTTCTTACCTATTCGCCGAATTCCGTGCTTTCGTTAGGCGGAGTCGTATTCCGTCTGCCTGATGGGTTTACCGCGACAACGAATGACATCCTCAACAACAATAACTTAACTTCTTCACAACTATCAGAAGGCGGCAGAAAAGTCACTTTGCCATTGACGCTTGATCTTCTCGGACTTGCCCAGTTCACGCTTGTGCTGAAAAACAAAACACTCCCGGCGCCAGGCACGTATACCTTTTCTGCAGAGAATACGGTGCTGATCATCGGTTCGCTTCTGCCGGCTTCCGCGGATCTTACTGTGAACCCGGCAGCTTTTGCGTATGTGACCAACTATTTAAGCAACCATGTCGGCGTCATCAATAAAATGACCGGCACGGTTTCAAGTGTCATTTCGGTGGGAGCAGCACCGCTGGGCATCACGATAACGCCTGACGGCAGATTTCTGTACGTCTGTAATTCGGGAGAAAACAGCGTATCCGTTCTCTCAACCGAGACAAATAGCGAGGTCGGGAGAATCCCGGCAGGCGCGTCTCCTTATAAAATCGCCGCTTCGCCAAACGGAAACTTTATATACGTCACCAACCAGCAAAGCAGCAATGTATATGTGATCAGCACACAAACCAATACCGTCACCTCAGTCATCCCCGTCGGCCTTCTGCCGACAGGCATCGCCGTATCGCCGAACGGACAGCTTGTCTATGTGCTGAATACCAATACAAACACCG
The DNA here is from genome assembly GCF_051034795.1 of Bacillus sp. jun7. NCBI lineage: Bacteria > Bacillati > Bacillota > Bacilli > Caryophanales > Bacillaceae > Bacillus > Bacillus sp. jun7. Next base: position 2,941,223 of record NZ_CP093219.1, on the reverse strand, counting down.
TTTCAATCATCCGCACGTCAGACAATACAGTGGCGGCAACCATTATTATGCCGTACAGCTCCCCTTCAGATGCCGTCTTTTCGCCAGACGGAAGCAAGGCTTATATGACAAACCTTAACAGCAACAATCTCGCCATCATTGATACCGGCACAAACACGATCATTGATACCGTCAATTCGGAGCTGAATCCGCTCGGTGTCACGGTAACGCCTGACGGGGCGAAAGTGTATATTTTAAATTCGAGCAGCAGCACCGTATCTGTGCTGGATACAGCTGCAAACACGATCACCGCGGTTATTCCGGTCGGTCTGTATCCGTTCAGCGCCAAACCGGCAGCTGACGGAACACGTATCTTCGTCACGAATTTTTTCAGCAATCTGATTTCCATCATCGACACGGCATCCGATACCGTCGTCGGCACCATTACCTCAGTATTGTATCCGGCTGACATCGTAATCCGGCCGTAAAAAAAAGCCCGGCCGCCGTGTTGTTAGCGGCACCGGGCTTTTTTATAATGCTGTCATTTCTTCGTGCTCGTGTTCATCCTGCACGAATAAAATACCTAATTCATGATGTTCGCCTTCATAGGACGCGCGCTGATCAAACCGGATCTCACCGTTCAGGCCGATGATCTCCATTTTTACAAATGCGCGGTTTTTTTGAAGTGCTTCATAAAAATCCGATACATGCTTCACGGGGATGCCGTTTACTTTCGTAATAATCTCACCGATCTTCAGCTCAAGATCGTCCGCGGGTGTATTCGGAATGATGCCGAGCACCATTAAGCCCTGATCCCGCTTAGAGAAATAAAACGGAGCCGCGTTATCGTTCAGCCGCTGTCTCAATGATAAAAACAGGCGTCCGAGCACCGCAATACAAGCGGCAGCTCCGGCAAGCGGAGTCCACCAAAGGGCAGCTGCCCCGAATGCGGTCACGATAACCCCGAGAATCATGACACGTTTCGCCGTTATCCTTATGCTGACTTCCGGAAGTGACCCCTGCACACGCTGTCCGAAGCCGGCGATATAAGGAATCCAGATCAAATGGAAAGAGCCGCCCGGCACGGTAAAGACAGGCCACCAAGAAAGGTGTGACTCAAGCCCGCTGCCCGGCACCAAAAAGAAAAGCGGAAGCAGCCATGCGCGATTCGCCAATTGTCGGCCGATGGGCAGGCCTCTGCTGCTGACGACAAGCGCCGGAGATGTTTTCAGATGCGCTGAACGGCAGGCAGCCGCTCCCTCCGTGATAATCAAAAGGCCCATAAACACGGCCGCCGACGCCCAATTCACACCGAATGCCTGCGGAAACCGATCCGCAAACGGCACTGTGTGGGTATACTGAAGGATAAACGCAATGAACATGCCGGCGCTGACAATATAAGCTGAGGACAGCCAATTCATACGGAACGTCAGCGAAGCCAAAGCCGTCACGGCCGCGATTATGCCGAGAAGACCGAATGGAATCGAAATTCCCAGTCCAAAAAATAATATGGAGAGAAGAATACCCGGTATAAGTCCTTTTATGTATGTAAAGATAAGCTCGTCATACATATCCGCGATTTTTGTATGAAACGTATGGCGTTCACGTTTGATCCGCAAATATCCGCATGCGAGACTTATGATGATAAAAAACCAGAACATCGGGTGCAAAAAAAACAGACCGATACTTTTCAGAAGTTCAATTCCCCATTGAACAGACACTGCTTTCACCGCCTCAAGCCAAACATTTTAATTCTATTCTACCAAATAATCATTGGCTTGAATATCTCAAACGTCTATCTCTCTTCCGTCATCCACAGCGTTACATTTGAGAGAGAGAAATCTTTCAGATAGTGGTCAACCTCCACCTCGATCACGCCGCTGATCAGAAGCATGGACCGCTTAATATCCGTCAGATTGATTCCTAAACGTTTATGGTTTTTCATTAAGTAAGTGAAATAATGCTTCGCACACTCTTCATTGATTTCGTGAACGCATTCAACATTTGTGTAATTGACCAGGTATCTGCTGAACAGCATAAGAAGACTTAGTGCTTTTGTTGATGAAAATGTGACGTCTTTTGTTCTGTCTTTTAGTTGTTCCACTAATTCATAATATTTTTTTTCACGCACAATACTTGCCCTCTTCAATTGTGAACCCCCATTTTTTTATCCAGATAAGCACGGGTGATTACAGCTGCCGTGCTGAAGCGCCGCAAACACTTCTGCTTTCGATACTGAAATGCAGCTGCCAAACTAAAACTGTTCTCTATTAGAACCTTCTTTTATTGTAAGAACTAAAACTGACTGAGGCAACTTTCAAAAGTTTCATTTTGAATACATATTAACTCGGCATAAAGTCTCTCTTCTCTATAAATATCGGGTAATGTTTGTCCTTTATAAATGTTTAAATGTGAAAATTTTTTTAATATCTTGTCAAAACCGTCATAATTATATGTCTTTTGGTTCATTTTTTATGAATGACAAAAGAAACAGGAGACGCAAAAAACGCCTCCTTTTCATTTATTTTACAAATAATGATTTTAACGCCATTTGCAGCTGCAAATCATTTTTTTCGTCAGATTTCTTCTCATTCATCAGCTGATTCATTTTTTCCGCTGTCTTTTTATCAATGACTGCTGTTTTATCAAGCTTGTACCGGTCTTGAAACGCCAGAACGGCTTTTTTCATTGGTTTGCTGAAATAGCCGTCCGCTCTGCCCGGGTCGAAGCCTAGGCCTTTCAGCAGGATTTGGGCGTGTTTGACATCCGCGCTGTTCATATCAGGCTGAAGCGGCTGTTTCAGCTGAAGCGGTCCCGCCGCAAAATAATCCGGCTGGCTCACGGCGATTGTCGGAGCAATGCCTTTTTTGTGAATCCAATTGCCTTTCGGTGTCAGCCATTTGTAAAGCGTCAATTTAATGTTGCTCCCGTCTCCCATAGGCACTGCCTGCTGAACCGTTCCTTTACCGAAAGAAGTGTCACCGACAACGTCATAATGTCCCGCTTCTTTTAACGCGCCCGCAAGAATTTCTGAAGCGGAGGCGCTTCCTTTATCTGTTATAATATTGACGGGATACGGCTTCTTATGTTTTAAGGTTGAGAAATATTGTTTTTTATCGCCGTTACGCTCCGCAATTTGGATATACGGCATGTCTTTTGTGATGAAATGCTTTAAAATTTGTTCGACGCTTTGAAGGTAGCCGCCGGGATTCCCCCTTACATCAAGGACGAGACCGTCAATCCCTTGTTTTTCAAGCTTTTTCAGCGCCGCGGCGAAGTCCTCGGCGGTATGCTCGGAAAATGTCGATATGCCGATGTAGCCGACATGATGACCGCCTGATTCTTTGCGGGAAGCAAATACGGTTTCAAGCGGGATTTCCGCTCTTTTAATCCGGAATGACAGCTGTTTTTCAGTACCCGGACGCTGTATTTTAATAGAAACCTTCGATCCTTTTTTTCCTCTGATTTTCAGCACGGCTTCGTTTAAATCTTTCCCGTTCATTGACACGCCGTTTATACTGATGATTTCATCATTCGGCTTGAGGCCCGCTTTTTCCGCCGGAGATTGCTTAAACGGTGATACGATAATGATTTTATTGTCTTTCATACCGACTTCAGCGCCGATCCCTTCGAAAGAAGAATCAAGAGAATCGGAAAACTGCTTAGCGGTCTGCTTGTCCATATAAACGGAATAAGGGTCGTTTAATGTAGACAGCATCCCCTGAATCGCTCCTTCAAGAAGCTTTTCTTTATCTACATTTTCCACGTATTCGTTCGAGATCAGCTCATATGCTTTTTCGATTTTTTCCATTGCCCGGCTTCTTTCTGCGTCTGATGAATTCGGCTGTGCCGCCCCGGCAATATGGGCTCCGCCGCCGCACATCATGCTTAGGGCCGCTATCACTGCGATCATTTTCTGCTTCATCGTTTACCTCCTCTTAGTCCTTTTACGAAAACCTGGAGATAGTATGTGTAAATTGCAAAGAATTCATGTAACGGCAACAAAAAAATGAAAATGCGAGATTGTTTCATATATATGGGTGACGTATAATATTTTGTATGCAATTCATTATATATACAGGAGAATGCGATATGAAAATAAAATTATCGATTTTATCCGCGGCGGTTCTGGCCGCAGGCATTACCGCCTTTGTCTGGCCAAAAACAGAGGCCAATGAGAAAACGCAGACGGACGCCTTGTATGTTTCTCCCGCAGGCAGCGACCAAAATGAAGGAACGAAAGAAAAGCCGTTCCGCACATTAAAACATGCGGCTGAAAAGGCAGAGGCCGGAACAACCGTATTGATTCGGGAAGGGACATATGATGAAACGTTTGAAGTAAAGCACAGCGGCACGGCCGAAAAGCCGATTACATTTCGGAACTATCAGAATGAGCATGTCGCCATCAGCGGCAAATCTGCGCCAAAAAGCGATTCTGAAACTCCGTTAATTCAAATCCGCAATAAACAGTACATTACCATTCACGGCATTACGCTTGAGAATCTCTCCGTATCATCAGAAGATGCGACGGCCATGGGGATCTGCGTCACCGGATCAAGCAGTCATATCAACATTGACGGCAACCATATCCGGAACATTAAAACCACGGCTGATGAAGGAAACGCACACGGCATCGCATTTTACGGCACAGGCGCCATGAAGGATGTCAGCATCACAAATAATACGGTTGAAAAACTGACGCTCGGCGCAAGCGAAGCGGTCGTGCTGAACGGAAATGTTGACGGATTTAAGATTGCCGGCAATACCATCCGGGACAATAACAATATCGGGATTGACGTGATCGGATACGAAGGAACATCCAAGCAAAACGACTATGCGCGAAACGGCATCATTGAAAACAATACGGTGAGCCATAACTCTTCTTACGGAAATCCCGCTTACGGAGATGAATATTCAGCGGGCGGTATTTACGTTGACGGCGCAGAACATGTGGACATTAAGAAAAACACCGTTTACAACAATGACCTTGGGATTGAAGCCACCTCTGAGCATAAAGGGAAATACGCACGAGATATCCGGATCACGGATAACAAGGTGTACGGCAATGCTTATACCGGTATTTCAATCGGAGGCTATGACACGAAACGCGGCGGCACCATCAATTCGGTGATCGCTCACAACATCATGTACCGAAATGACACGAAGGACCTTGACGGCGGCCAGCTGCTCCTGCAGTATGGCACAAAAGGGAACACGATCGAAAAAAACATCATGACGGCAAGCGATTCACGGATTTTTATCGCAAATGATTTTACGAAAAACGAAGAAAATACCGTTAATCATAACGTCTATCACAAAGAAGAGGGAAAAGACGGTATCTGGAATTGGAAGAACAGAGAATATGATTCATTCACAGCGTACCGAAAAGGAACGGCAAACGATTCGGATTCCATTTATGCGGACCCGATGTACCGAGACGAATCGTCTTATGACTTTACATTAAAGCCCGGATCACCGGCCCTGCCCGTCATTCAGTAACGAGACCATTAAAAAAAGCCAGTCTATATCAGACTGGCTTTTGTATTTATACACGAAGGAATTTACGGATGGAAGTCAGACTTCCCCATACCCCGATCACCGCGCCGATCAGAATGAGCACAAGTGATACTTGGAACACAAACGGACTGTACGGCAGAAGTGAAACAAATGATCCCTGAACTTTCGGGGCCACCCAAGCGACCATCGACTGGTACGTACTCAGCACGAGAGCGATCGGTATGACAGAACCGAATACCCCCAGCAGCAGTCCTTCCAGGAAGAACGGCCAGCGGATAAACCAGTTTGTCGCGCCGACAAGCTTCATGATTTCAATCTCTTTTCTTCTGGCGAAAATCGTGATTTTAATCGTATTCGAAATTAAGAACATCGCCGTGAACAGAAGGCCGATGATTAACGCAATCCCGATGTTGCGTGACACCCCGACGATCTTAAACAGACGGCTGACTTCTTCTTTCCCGTATGTCACTTTATACACATGATCAAGCTTCTCAATTTTTTTCGCGACTTTCGGCGTATCATGCGGATCTGTCGTTTTGACGATAAACGCGTTGTTCAGCGGGTTTTCCTGATCTTGCATTTTCATGGCCTTTCCGCTGTCGCCGAAGCTTTTGACCAATTGATCAAGCTCTTTATCTTTAGATGAAAACTCTACGCTTTGGATACCCGAGATGTCTTTAATCTCATTCTGCAGCGTATCCTGCGTTTTCTTATTTGACGTCAGATCGATTAATACTTTAATTTCCACTTCTTTTTCAGCATTTTTAGCCATGTTGTTTAAGTTCAGCATAATGACTAAAAACACGCCGACCAAAATCAATGTAACGGTAACGGCACTGATGGATGCAAATGTCATCCACGTGTTTCTTCCGAGAGACTTAAAACTCTCACGCAAATGGCGCCCGAGAATTTTAATCATAAGAACCATACTCCCCTCTTGACTCATCACGCACAATAATTCCGTCTTCGATCGCGATGACCCGTTTCTTCATGGTGTTTACTATTTCTTTATTGTGTGTCGCCATCACGACGGTCGTTCCGCGGTTATTAATCTCTTCCAGTGTCTTCATCACTTCCCATGATGTTACCGGATCAAGGTTGCCCGTCGGTTCGTCAGCTATCACGACGTCAGGATTGTTGACGATGGATCTTGCGATGGAAACACGCTGCTGTTCTCCTCCGGAAAGCTGGTCGGGAAACTGCCGCGCTTTATGCTTCAGCTGCACAAGATCGAGCACTTCGAGCACGCGTTTTTTAATGACTGACTGCTGCTCTCCGATAACCTCAAGCGCAAACGCTACGTTTTCAAATACCGTCAATTTCGGAAGAAGTTTGAAATCCTGGAAAACAACACCTATTTTACGCCGCACGAAAGGAATCTCTTTTTCTTTCACAGCCGCGAGATCTTTATGATTAATCAATATTTGCCCTTTTGTCGGTTTTTCTTCTCTGTAAATCATTTTAATAAAAGTAGATTTACCGGCTCCGCTCGGTCCTACGACATATACAAATTCTCCGGGATGAATCATGACTGACAGCCCGTTAATCGCTTTTACACCGTTCGGATAGGATTTATATACTTCTTTCATCTCTATCATGAAATCACCTAATCTTTTATTTATGTCTTGCAGCCATAGAGTTCGCAAACGTACAGCGGTTTATGGCCGATTCGTCAGGAAACAGATGAAAAATCTGAAAGTTCCTTTTCCTCAGTACACTTCATTATACGTCAAATTTAGACATATTACTATTACAGTTTCTTTTCATTCCCAGACCGAGAAAAAACCTTGCCCCTATAACAGGCAAGGTTTTTCTGTTATTTTTTCTGTGACAGCCATTTTGCGATCTTCGCGGCTTCCTCATCATTTACAAGATGGCTCGGCATATTGCCGCGTCCGTTTTTAATGATGCTTTCAATTTTAGCTTCATCATACTTCCCGCCGACTTCCTGTAAATTCGGACCTCCGCCGCCTTCTAAGTCTTTACCGTGACAGCCGATACAGCTTTGCTGATAAAGTTCTTCACCCGCTGACGCAGATGCTTTTGATCCGCCTGAGCTGTCAGAGCTTTCTTTTTTCGATTCATTGGATCCGCCGCATGCCGCCAGCAGGACGGACATGGTCAGAACCAGCGCCAGCAGCGCCCATTTTGATTTCATATGTAAGATGCACCCCTTCGCTATTATAACCTCGTTTACGCGCGTTTGAAACCCTCACCGAGCACCTCGCTTGCGTCTGCGACAATGACAAAGGCTGACTCATCAATTTGTTTGACGATTTGTTTCAGTTTTGTGAATTCGGTCTGACCGACGACACACATTAAGATCGGCCGGTCATGTTCCGTATACCCGCCGACTGCGGAGATCTTCGTCACACCCCTGTCGATTTCTTTAAACACAGCCGATCTGACTGCTTCTTCATGCTGCGTAATGATTAAAGCCATTTTGGAGCGGTTGAACCCGACCTGCACGACATCAATCGTTTTGCTTGAAATAAATACCCCGAGCATCGCATACAGTCCCTGCTCCACTCCGAAAACGAGCATCGCGCTCAGCACAATTAATCCGTCCATGATGGCAAGGCACGTTCCCAGCGACAGCCCCGTGTATTTGTGAATGATCTGCGCCGCCAGAGCCGTTCCCCCTGTTGAGCCTTTGCCGAGATACACGATGCCGATTCCCGTTCCGATCCCGACGCCTCCGAAAATCGCCGCCAGCAGTTCATGGGTCGTCGCGGCAGGCAGATCTCTTGTTAAAAAGACGGCGAGCGGCAGAACGATGGAACCGACCAGTGTCTTCATTCCGAACTTCCCGCCGAGAATGATCACTCCGGCGATAAACAAAGGGATGTTAATAATCCACTGCACGTAAGCCGGTTCAAAACCAAACGTTTCTAAAATGGTGCTGATCCCGCTTACTCCCCACGCTGCTATACGGTTCGGCAGCAAAAATACGTTAAACACGACCCCCGTAATCGCCGCGCCGATCATGATATATATGTAATCTTTGATCAGACGGAGCGGCTTATTGTGATTCACATCCATGCAAAATCCTCCGTTCTCCGATTTTCTCTCGATAGCATTTTAATTCTTCCCGGCTTAGAAGTAAATAACAGCCAAATACCGTATTAATTTGCTAAAGCGCTGTTGTGAAAAATGGAAAAAGAGAACGGATAAAAAAACACACCTTGCCAAAGGCAGGTGTGTTCCCGGATTACGACAGTTTAGAACGTAAATAGGCGTCAATGAAGATATCGATATCTCCGTCCATAACCGCCTGCACGTTCCCCATTTCCGTATTGGTGCGGTGGTCTTTCACCATGGAGTACGGATGGAAGACGTACGAGCGGATTTGGCTGCCCCAGCCGATTTCTTTCTGTTCACCGCGGATTTCGTCAAGCTCCGCCTGCTGTTCTTCAATTCTGCGCTGATACAGCTTCGCTTTGAGCATTTTCATCGCCCGGTCGCGGTTTTTGATTTGTGAGCGTTCCGTCTGGCACGTGACGACTACATTTGTCGGCAGGTGGGTGATCCGAACGGCTGAATCAGTCGTATTGACGTGCTGTCCGCCGGCACCGCTCGCCCGGTACGTATCAACTTTAATATCTTCGGTACGAATATCAATGTCGATTTCTTCATTGAATTCAGGCATGACTTCACATGACACGAATGACGTGTGACGGCGGCCTGATGAATCAAATGGAGAAATCCGCACGAGACGGTGTACGCCTTTTTCCGCTTTTAAATAGCCGTATGCATTGTGGCCTTTAATAAGCAGTGTGACAGACTTAATTCCTGCTTCATCTCCCGGGAGATAATCAAGCGTTTCAACTTTGAAGCCGCGTCTTTCCGCCCAGCGGGTATACATTCTGAGCAGCATGGAACCCCAGTCCTGAGATTCCGTACCGCCGGCGCCCGGGTGAAGTTCTAAAATCGCATTATTTTTGTCATATGGTTCACTGAGCAGCAGCTGAAGCTCAAATTCATTCAATTCCTTCGTTAATGACTTCAGCTCTTTCTCAAGCTCTTGCTGAAGGTCCTGGTCAGGTTCTTCTTTTAAAAGATCATGTGTCATTTGCAGCTCTTCGTGAGACTCGCTCAGCTGATGGTAGGAGTTCACGTATTCTTTCAGACCGTTCGCTTCGTTGATGACGGTTTGGGCCTTCTGCTGGTCATTCCAGAATTCCGGTTCCGCCATCTTTTCATCTAATTCTGCAATGCGGGCTTCCTTTGATTCGAGGTCAAAGAGACCCCCTGAAGTCCGCTAAACGAGAAGCCATATTTTCGAGCTCTGCCCTGATTTCTGATAATTCCATTCCATTCACCTCATTAAAAGATCCGGGGCGCCATAAGACGCAGACCCGGTCATGTTCGCTTCATACAGTCCAGACTATTCTGTCCGGCCGCAGCAATTTTTATATTTTTTTCCGCTTCCGCAATGGCAAGGCGCGTTGCGTCCGATATCTACGACTTTTCGCACCGGCGCTTTTTTCGCTTGTTTGGCCTCATCGCCGTCCTGCGGCTGATGAGCCGTCGTTTGGCCCTGAACAACTTCTTCGCGTTCCAAATTGCTTTCAATCTCGGCCTTCATGACGAATTTCGCAACTTCGTCCTCAATGGACTCAATCATGTGCTCAAACATTGCGAAGCCTTCCATTTGATATTCACGCAGCGGATTTGTCTGCGCATAAGCGCGAAGGTGAATTCCTTGACGCAGCTGATCCATCGCATCAATATGATCCATCCATTTTGAATCAACGGCACGCAATACGATGACTTTTTCAAATTCACGCATCTGCTCTGTACCGAAATTCTCTTCTTTTTCATTATATTTTGTCATGATGCGGTCCATGATCATCTCATGCATTTCATCCGGTTCTTTTCCGAAGATATCGCTCTTTTCAAGCGCGCCTTCATCAAGATACGTTGAATTCACCAGCTCCACGAGGCCGTCAAGATTCCATTCTTCCGGAAGCTCCTCTTTCGGCGTATAAGCGGCAATCGCACGCTCCAGAGAAGACTTGATCATGCCTTCCACAATGTCGCGCAGGTTTTCAGAGTCAATGACTTCAAAACGCTGCTTGTAAATGACTTCGCGCTGCTGACGGAGCACGTCGTCATATTGAAGAAGCTGTTTACGTGAATCGAAGTTGTTTCCTTCGACACGTTTTTGAGATGATTCCACGGCGCGTGACACCATTTTGCTCTGAATCGGCGTGGAGTCATCCATACCGAACCGGTCAAGCATCGCCATCGTCCGTTCAGCTCCGAAACGGCGCATCAATTCATCCTCCATTGAAAGATAAAATTGTGTGATGCCCGGGTCTCCCTGACGTCCTGAACGTCCGCGGAGCTGATTGTCAATCCGGCGGGATTCGTGGCGTTCCGTACCGACGACTGCAAGACCGCCAAGCTCTTTTACGCCTTCGCCGAGTTTAATGTCGGTTCCGCGTCCCGCCATGTTGGTTGCAATCGTGACAGCGCCTTTTTGTCCCGCTTCTTCAATAATCTGAGCTTCACGCTCATGGTTTTTGGCATTCAGCACCTGATGCGGAATCCCTTTGTTTTTCAGAAGTTTAGAAATCAATTCAGACGTTTCAACGGCAACCGTACCGACAAGAACCGGCTGTCCGGTCATGTAGCGCTGGGCGACATCCTCCGCCACCGCCTTGAATTTCCCTTCCATTGAGCGGTAGATCAAGTCCGGACGGTCGTCACGGATGACCGGCTGGTTGGTCGGGATGGATACAACCTGCATGTTATAAATATTGCGGAATTCTTCCTCTTCCGTTTTTGCGGTACCGGTCATACCGGCCAGCTTTTCGTACATACGGAAATAGTTTTGGAACGTAATCGTCGCCAATGTCATGCTTTCATTTTGAATTTCCAAGCCCTCTTTCGCCTCAATCGCCTGGTGAAGACCTTCGCTGTAGCGGCGTCCTTTCATCAGACGGCCGGTGAAGGAATCAACGATGACGACCTGGCCGTCCTCAACAACATAATCCACGTCTTTCTGCATCGCCGCATGGGCTTTTAAAGCCTGGTTGATATGGTGGTTCAAGGCCACGTTTTTGACATCAAACAGGTTGTCGATGCCGAACGTTTTTTCAGCCTTCGTCATTCCTTCTTCCGTCAGCTGAACGCCTTTCGTTTTGACGTCATACGTATAATCCTGATCTTTCTTGAGCGTGCGGACAAACGCATTTGCCTGCACGTACAGTTTTGTGGACTTCTGAGCTTGTCCGGAAATAATCAATGGCGTTCTCGCTTCATCGACTAAAATTGAATCGACTTCATCAATAACGGCAAAATGAAGCGGGCGCTGCACCATTTGTTCTTTATAGAGCACCATGTTATCACGCAAATAATCAAAGCCTAGTTCATTGTTCGTTGAATACGTGATATCGGCTGCGTAAGCTTCGCGTTTTTCATCTTTTGACATCGAATTCAGGTTCAGGCCGACTGTAAGCCCGAGAAACGCAAAGATTTCTCCCATTTGCTGGGCATCACGGCTCGCCAGATATTCGTTGACCGTTACGACGTGAACGCCTTTTCCCGTCAAGGCATTTAAATACACGGGAAGCGTAGACGTCAGCGTTTTCCCTTCCCCTGTTTTCATTTCGGAAATGTTCCCCTCATGAAGGGCGATGCCCCCCATGAGCTGCACTTTAAACGGGAACATGCCGGTTACGCGGCGGGAAGCTTCACGAACGACGGCAAACGCTTCGACAAGAAGGTCATCCGTCGTTTCTCCTTTTTCAAGCCGCTCTTTAAATTCTGCTGTTTTATTTTTAAGCGCCTCGTCAGAAAGATTTTCATAATCTCCTCTTACGGCATCAATGTCATTTGCTATTTTTTCGTATTTGTTCAGCGCACGTTTGGTCGGATCAAACATTTTATTTAAAATCCCAAGCATCTATAACGCTCCTCTATGTTCACATGCAGATTTTGCATGGAATAAATGATAATTTTCTGTCCATGTATACCTCTCATTATCATAACATACCTTTTGCTATTTCCAAAGAATTTGCAGATAAAGATAGAGAAAAACCTTCCGCGCGTTCACGGAAGGCTGGATGGGTTTATTCAGTCGGTTCAATTAATCCGTATTTGCCGTCATTTCTGCGGTAAACGACATTTGTGAGATTCGTCTCCGCGTTGGTGAATACGAAGAAATTATGTCCGAGCATATTCATTTGGAGAATCGCTTCTTCATTATCCATCGGTTTTAAATTAAAACGCTTTTGACGGACAATTTCCGGGCTGTCATCTTCAATTTCGTCCTGAACCGCTACGCCCGTATCAGCAGCGCTGCCGTTCTCGAAATAATGTTTCGGAAGACCCTGCTCGCGGAATTTTCGGTTGACTTTTGTTTTATGCTTTCGGATTTGACGTTCCAGCTTGTTTGTTGCGAGATCAATTGCATTGTACATATCCTCGTTATGCACTTCAGAACGAAGCGCCAGATCAGTCATCGGAATGGTGACTTCAACTTTGGATTCCTTATCGTTATAGAATTTTAAGTTGACGTTCACATCGGCATTGACGCTCTGCTCGAAATATCGTTCCAGCTTGCCGATTTTTCTCTCCACATGATCCTTTAACGCAGGTGTAACCTCAATGTTTTCTCCTCTGATATTGTAGTTCATCAAAGAACGCCTCCCTTTATCTAAGGATATGTAACTATTTCTCTTTTACCCCTTCTGATCCCTGCTGAAACGTTAAAATAATGTGTGAATTCGGTGAACGATGACGAATGGTGTCGGTTTTATCCGGCAGCTTCCGGCAGGATTATAAGTATATGCAAAGGACGCAGGCAAAAGACCTGCCGCTTGCAGCAGGTCTAGTGAAGAACATACGGTTTGATGCAGTCGTGCGTCTGCTCCATCCATAGCTTATAATGCGGCAGAAAGATGGTTTTTAAAAACTCCTGAAAAGGGGCGGACGGGAAATCATAATCATTTAACATGCTGAAATCCTGAAAGATCTCGTCAAATGAGCGGATCGCCGTCTCCACGCATCGGCACTCAATGATAGACAGCAGAAGCGCATGAGAGGAATCGAGATGAAAAAAAGCCTGAATCAAATCGTTGTAAATCCGCTCGCCCTCCGTCTTAAAAAAATCATCCTGCGTGTCCAACAGGTAGCAAAGCCCCTCATCAATCGTAAAAAGAAGCTGGTAATAGGCTGACACCAAATGGTAATCGTTCAAACTTCTCAAAACACTCACCTATTTGCGTTTGTCGTAATAACGGCCGTCACTTGTCGTTTGCTGATACGGATTGAAATACGTATTATGGTAGATTCGTTTTTTCTTAAGCGTTTTTATTTCATTTCGGATACCATCCTGAATCCGTTTCACTTCGCCGGTAATCAGACGGTCCATCGCGGCCACCTGCTGAAGCAGCGTTTTTTCTTCTTCGGAAAAAGGCGGCTTTATGCCCGCAAGCATCTCCTCCCTTTTCTCCGTAAATGCCGTAACGCTGCTGATGAGACCGTCGCTTTCCGGGGCGTCCTTCAGTGCGGCGTACATGTTCTTCGTTTCGTTATACAAAGAAAAGACATTGCTGTTCATCAGGCAAGGCCGCCCGCGCCATGGCTGTTTTTCCGTTCACTCTGCATGGCCTGCTTCCACGTGTCGCGAAATTCAGTAACGAGCTTTTCCGCTTCATCTAAAAACTCTCCGTTATTCTGCACGTTCGCATCGATCAGCCGGCGGCGGATGTAATCATAGATTGATGACATCTGCTCAGAAATCTCAATCTCCCGGTTTAACGTGATGCTGAGCTCTTGAATGATGTTTTGCGCCTTTACGATATTTTCATTTTTGGCTTCAAGGTTGTTTTGCTTCATCGCCTGCCTTGCCAGCTTAATGAATCGCAGGCAGCCGTTATAAAGCATAAGGGTCAGCTCTTCCGGAGCGGCTGTAAAGACGGATGTCTGCTGGTAAGCAGCAAAAGGATTATTTATTGCCATTTTTATAAAACCTCCAAGGTTATGATGTTGAAGATCCTAACATTGACGTGAGATATGAAGATTGGCTGTTCAATTTCTCCAATGCCGTATCCAGTGCGCTGAACTTTTTATAATATCTCGTCTCGATGTCATCCAGCTTCGTTTTCATATTGGAAATATTTGTTTCTATTTCATCCAGGCTTTTTCCAATGGCAAAGCTGGTTGATACCGAGCTTTCCGTACCCGCCTGTTTTGAAATTTGAATCTGCATTTTATTTAATGTGTCTTTTAATCTCCGGGCAATCCCCTGTTCCTCCGGGTTTTTGGTTTTCGCTGTATCAGGGCTGTCTGCATTAAACAGTTTAGCCACAAGAGCAGGATTCTCGGTAATTTTCTGTTTCAGTTTCGCTTCGTCTTTAATGACAAGCTTTCCTTGATCCGTATAACTATCAGACGTCTCAATTCCGAAATCGGCAAGCTGATATTTTTTCCCGTCAATCGTAACGGTTGAGTACAGATCAAGCCGCATCTCCGCCAAACCGTTCTGCAGCGTGCTGTCACTCCGTAATAAACCGCTTTTAGCTTTTGCCTCCCACTGCTCAATCTGCTTATCGGTCATCGCTTCTCTTTGTTCATCGGTTAGCGGCTTATAATCACGGTATTTTGATTCTGTCACCTTCTCGTTTGCGCTTTTAATTAACGTATTGTATTTATCAACGAAATCTTTAATGTTGTTAAAAATGCCGTCCGTATCCGTCGTGCTGTTAATCGTAACCGTTTTATTGCTGTCCGTCACGCTGTTCAGCGTGTATTTGATGCCGTTGATCGTAAAGTTATTGGACGTTTTTGTCATTTCAAGCCCGTTGAACGTAAACTTCGCGTTTTTCCCTTCGGCATTGGCCGTCAGTTCATTTGTTGCATCATCAACGGCAAAACCGAGCTGATCTTTCAGAAAGCTTTTGGTCGCGTCATCACCTGCTGAAAGGGTAAACCCTTCCCCCGTTTTATTGGAAGTGAACGCAATCGTGTCCACATAATCCGAGCCGTTAGAGATTTTCTCTTTTAAAGCCGTCACTCCGAGACCCGAGCTGTTCAGTTTAGAAATGACATCGTCAATCGTATCGGTTGCGGCGATCGTGACGTTTACCTCAGTCGGCTTCGTTTCACCCGGATTTGTGACATTGAATTTCAATGTTTGGCTCTGACCCGAAGTGAAATTGATAGCGCCCGATGATTTATATGTCGTCGGCGTAGCCAGCTGCTGTACAGACATGCTCGTTGAAATATTCTGCTCAGCACTGACGGCCACCGCGCTGACACTGGAATCCGAACTTGTTACTGTTTTTTTATTCCAGTTTGTGGACATCAGCATATTATTAAATGTAGTAGAATACATGTCGGCAATCTGGGTATTCATTTCCCGATAAGCATCGCGCTTCCATTCAAGCGTCTGCTTTTGCTGGTTTAATTTATTAAGCGGCTGCTTTTCGGCATCCATCATTTTTTTCACCAGAGAATCTACATCAAGACCGGAATTAAGGCCTGTGATTCTTGTGACCATATGTACCCTCTCCTTTTCGGCGTTTAGTCGTAGACGGCTCTATGACAACAGTGAGTTTCCGACTGTTTATCATATCACAGCTCCATAAATGTATGATCTTATTCTTATATCGGTCATATTAAAAGGTTTTCAATAATTTAACTGCAAAATATAATGTTTCATTTTGTCAATAGGGTTCTTTGGCTTGCTGAAGGGGGAGATAGCTGAAGAAATAAAAAAAGACCCTGGAGAACCAGGATCTTTCCGTCATTAACCTTTAAGCAATTGAAGAACTTGCTGAGGCTGTTGGTTAGCTTGTGCAAGCATAGCTTGAGAAGCCTGAGTAAGGATGTTGTTTTTCGTGTACTCCATCATCTCAGAAGCCATGTCTACGTCACGGATACGTGATTCAGCAGAAGTCAGGTTCTCAGAAGAAGTACCAAGGTTGTTGATTGTGTGCTCTAAACGGTTTTGAACCGCACCAAGTTTAGCGCGCTCGCTAGATACTGTGTCGATAGCTGTTTTGATTGTTGTAAGAGCTGAAGACGCAGCTTTAGCTGAAGAAGAGATGTCGATACCTTTTGTTACTTTAGAATCTGCAGCTAATTTTTCAGATGCAATAACTTTACCGCCAGCATCGTAATAACCAGCCGGTTTGTTTGTAGCATCGTCTGCATCCGCCCAAGTAGCAGTGCTTCCGTCAGTTGCTGTAAGTGTATTTTGATCTCCAGATACAGTATAAGTCGTACCAACTTTCAGGCTTTCAGAGTCCATTTTATTGATAGACAGGCTCATTGTTTGGCCTTCGTTAGCTCCGATTTGGAACGTAAGGTTTTGCGCAGTTCCGTCAAGAAGTTTCTTCGTGTTGAACTCAGTGTCAGTAGAGATTCTTGTTACTTCAGACGCTAATTGGTCCATCTCTTTTTGAAGCTCAGAACGGTCAGAATCAGTGTTTGTATCGTTCGCCGCTTGTGTAGCAAGCTCGCTCATACGCTGAAGAATGCTGTGAGTTTCGTTCAATGCACCCTCAGATGTTTGGATAAGAGAGATTCCGTCTTGAGCGTTTTTAGACGCCATGTCTAAACCGCGGATTTGAGAACGCATTTTTTCAGAGATCGCAAGACCCGCAGCGTCATCACCAGCTCGGTTGATGCGAAGACCTGAAGATAATTTTTCCATGTTTTTTGCAGCAGAGTTTGAACCTGCATTCAGCTGACGGCTAGTGTTAAGAGCCGCGATATTGTGGTTGATTCTCATTTTGTATTTCCTCCCTGAATTGTTTTTCGCACGTCCTTGTGCATTTGCGCAGCGTCATTTCTGAAGAAAATTTTTCCTCTCATTGGCTACAATATATATATCGGATGGCCGCTTCTATTGTTTATATTGAAAATAAAAAAATCCTCACTTTTTTTGTGAGGATAAGTTAAGTAATAAATCAGTATTAAAAGATACGGCTCTGTTGTTCTCTTCCAGGATCGACAAGTAGATTTCTTTCCGGTGAATATCTACGTGCTGAGGCGCTTCAATTCCCAGCTTCACTTGTTCTCCTTCGATAGCGATCACCTTTATTTCAATATCCGGCCCGATCTGAATGGACTCATTCACTTTTCTTGAGAGAACTAGCATGATCCTCCTCCTATCAGATGTTTTGTTTCATAGGAAGCATCATGTAAAATGATTTGTTTCGCCTTCATTTCCTTTTTATTGACGATAATCGGCGCTTTTAAATTGGCGGTCGTGTTTTCAAAAGGCTCTTCCAGTGTTAAAATCGCCATCACTTCGACGTCCTCTATATCTTCAATGTGCAAAAGCTCAAGCGTCGCTTGGTCAATGTCAAATTCGTACCCTTTAAAGAAAATAAACGGACTGGCGACAATAAAGGCGATGTGCTCCTGTTTCACAGACTGCAGCGCCAAAAACGGTGAATCTTCCGACAAAGGAAGAACAACAAATTGAGTCTCTTCATTAAATCCCGGCAGGCCGTTTTCAAATGAGATAATCTGCCCTTCATCTATTCTGATTTCTCCGTGATATTTTGTTTTAATTATCATGCTTCACAATCCTTTACCACTTTCATCTTTTATTCTGCGTTGCCATCATCAACCGAAATCGTCACCTTAGGGTCTTGCATCATATCAATCTGAACTTTCCCCGGCGTATAATTCCATACAGGTTTATTGACGGCTGCTTCAATTGAAGGTTTGCGGGCTTCAATATCAATCGTAAGCTTTGAAGGAATGCAGTCAATGTCGACGAGAAACTGCGCAGGCAGAAAGTCGCTGAATTCGCCGAATGGATCGGGCGGACTGACATCTGCTGCCTGCCGGGCCATCACATTGCCCGTTTTCTTTTCGATAGCCGCCATTTCCTTCCCTTCCCTGACTGTTTTTGCGATAAACTCGCTGCAGGCTTCCGCACCTTTTTGAGCGGCTTCAGCGTTCAGCTTTTCAAATGATTTGAGATTCAAGTTCTCCCACGCCCTCGTCTGGTCAATCGTCAGTTTGGCCGGCGTGCTTTCAATGTTCAGCTCTGCCGGCGGCTGCTCGATTTCCAGGTCAGCGGGCGGCTGTTCCATCTCGATTTCTTCCTTTTGAAAGGTTATACCGATTTTAGCAGGCACACTGTCAATAATCAATCTCGGCATCTGCACAGAGATCCCTCCTATTTATAGTATTTTAGTAAAAAAAGCGATCTCCCTGTTGTGAGTCGCTTTTTTTATATATTGAAGACGATAGTTATATTATTTCAGGAAGTCGATCAGTGACGGCTGAATGATATTCGCATTCACTGACAGCGCTGCTCTATGAACCGTCTGTTGAGATAGATAATCAACAATTACATCTTCCATTTCTACATCCTCATTATCCGACAATACTTTTTCAGCGGTTGCCGCTTGTGATTCCAATCTTGTCTGAATGAGTTCCAACCGGTTTGTGCGTGCGCCGATATTGGATTTTTCAGCATTCATTTTGTCAGTAAAACCGTCGATATCTGACAGAATTTGATTTGAATCTGCTTCGGACAGCGTGCCTTTGCTTAAAGAAGCTTCTAAGGAGTTGAGAAATTCAAATACATTATCTCCATTTTGTGCGACGCCTCCGAAAGCTGAGTTTGGATCAGAATTCACTTTCAGCACTGCTCCGTTTGAGATGTTGATGTTAACATCCGAAGCACCGGTATAATTCTCATAGTTGTACGTATATGTGCCGTCGGCATTTTCAGTGATCGGCGGGACGTCTGAATTTGTTCCGTTAAACAGATAACGTCCGTTTACCTGAGTATTCGCGACAGAAACGAGCTGCTTTTTCAGCTGGCCGATTTCTGTACCGATTGCTTTCAATTCTGTTTCACCGTTCGAATCACTTTTCGCCTGAACCATCAAATCCCGGATTTTCCCCATAATATCCGTTTCCGAGTTTACGCTTGATTCCGAGTTTTCCAGCCATGTAAAACCTTGCGAAACATTCCGCTGATACTGGTTTACCTGCGCAAGCTGAGTACGGTACTGCATTCCCTTCATTGCGACGACCGGATCATCAGAAGCTTTCGTGATTTTTTTCCCCGTAGACACTTGCTGCTGAAGCCGATCGAGCTTGTCATAACTTGAGCCGATAAATCGAAGAGAATTTTTTGCGATCATCCCTTGAGTTACTCTCATTTACTTATCTCCTATCTTCCTCCGGTGCCCATACCGTTAATAATTTTATCGAATATTTCATCCTGCATCGTTATGATCCGCGCAGCCGCATTATAAGCGTGCTGAAACTGAATCATATTTGTCATTTCTTCATCTAAAGACACTGCACTGACTGATTGTCTCCGTTCATCGGCTGAAAGGGTGTTGCTTTCAGAGTTGTTCATAAGATTGGCTGCTTTTTGTGAATTAACGCCCAGCTTTCCGATAAGGGATTCATAAAAGTCATTAATTGTAGTGGTTTCACCGTTAATAGTCAGCTTGCTGTTCTGTACGGCTGCAAGATTTGTCGCGTTTGTGCCGTCACTTTTTTCTCCGTTTAACGACGCTGCGATATTATCAGTAGACGCAAGGATTTTGTCACTGACTTTTATTTTCGCTGCCGCACCTTTTGCCGGCACCGCTTCACCGCCGCTGAAATCAAAAAATGCTGCACCCTGTTCGCCTGTATAGGTCTTCCCTTTTTCATGAACTGCATTAAACGCGTCAGCAAAGGATAGCGCCATATTGTCAAGAGCCGTCAGCATTTCAGGATAAAGCCCTTTTTCTTCTCCGTTTGACATATAGCCGTATGATTCAATAAGACCTAAAAGTGAGCCTTTTCCGGTAAATGCATCCGCATTGACCGTACTGCTGCCGACTGACACACTCGACACGAGTCCGCTGTCCTTGTCGTAGTTGATTTTCATTTCTGAAACTGTTTTTGTGTTACCGTCGAGCAGCGTACCGAGAGAATTGTTGTTTCCATTCAGCAATTCGACGTTAACCGTGCCCTCAGCAGTCGCCAAGGCATGTCCGCCCGACTTATTATATGAAACTTTTATATTTGCCATAGAAGATAATTGATCAATCAATCTGTCTCTTTGGTCATACAAATCATTAGGGAGCATACCGCTCGGCTCAACTGCCGCTATTTGATTGTTAAGGTCATTCAGCTGATTGAGAATGGAATTGACCTGATCCGCTGTGTTATCCAGGTTCTTTTTAATATCACCCTGAATGTTAGTCAAAGAGGTTGATATATAGTTAAAACTTTCGGCAAGAGATTTCCCCTGCTCCTGCAAAACTGAGCGCGCTCCCGTATTTTCCGGATTCGTCGCCAGATCCTGAAGGGCATTCCAAAACGAACTGAGCGATCCGTTTAATCCGTTATTGTCAAGCTCTTTCATGACGCCTTCCATTTGCGACAATGAATTGGAACGGGCTGTATAGTACCCTAATTTTGTATTTTCCGTTCTGTACTGATAGTCTAAAAAACTGTCTCTGACGCGCTCAACTGAACCGGCTTTTACTCCTGTTCCGATTTGGCCGGCCGTCAGATCACTGTTTTTTGATACTGCGGGATAAGGACTCGTCGATTGTAATGTGACGCGCTGCCTCGTATATCCTTCTGTATTTGCATTTGCAACGTTATTTGAAACTGTGCTCAATGCAGTCTGCTGCGCACTCAATGCACGCCTTGCTGTTTCGAGCCCCATAAAAGTCGATGGCATTGAAAATCCTCCGTTCTAAGCTTTTGAATCGAATAATGTCAAACGGCTGACAGGCTTGCGCGCCGCTTGCGGCTCTTTATAATTCATATTCTCTTTTTCACCCGGCATGATCATATCGAATGCCCCTGAGATGAATTGTAAAGCCTGAATCGTGAGCTGTTTGTTCATCTCATTCACTTCTTTCAGACGGTCAAGAAGCGCAGACAAAGAGTGAAATAACCCTTCAAGCTCCTGTTTTTCACTGCCTGAAGTTCTGGAGATGCATGCAGCAATTGTATTGTCCTCACCGCGGCTGAGAAACTGAGAAGTTAACCTGATTCGTTCTTCCTCAGTCTGCCCGATTGCCTGAATATACTTTTGCTCTTTAGTCAATATGTTGGAGAGCTCTTTTGTTTTACCTGCTTTCAGCGCTTCCGTTTTCTCCTCAGACAGCGTGAGCAGATGTTCATGCAGTGCGCAAAGTCGCTTCAGTTGATCAATAATTGGCTTTGCTGACATTGGCTTTCTCCTTTTTATTGCTTTTTATAAAAATTCACTATGTTTTCAGCGATGCTGTTTGAATCTATTTTATATGTTCCGCTCTCTATATCCGCTTTAAGCTGAGCGATTTTTTCCTGACGTGTTTTAGTGACCGCATCTGACGCATTTTGAAGCTCTTTTGCATGAGAAGAAATTTCCACTTTGTCCTTCGGCTTTGCAGCCTCTTTTTGTACGGCTTGCTTTTCGTAATTTTTTTGGTATGGATTAACGGATTGTGTTCCGTACTGATTGATTTTCATAGGATTCCTCTCGCTTTCTGTTCGCAGTCTAATTCTTTTATCGACTGCGTTATCAGTTAGTTTAGGGAATCAGGTGTTTTTGGTATTATAGGCATAGTATGTGTCTTTTGTACTGTTTTTTTCTTTGGATTCAGCGGCTGTTTTTTGGTTCATATGGTCTAATTGTGACTCAATATCTGTCTGACAGGACTTGCAAAATTTCCCCGTCCTGATCGGATTTCCGCACCTTTCGCAAGGATATGCCAAATTTGGAAGCTGGCTGATCTGAATCCTTTTTTGTTTGATAAACTTGAGGATCAGCTCTTCATCCACACCTGTTTCCTCAGTGATCTGCTGCATCGTCGACTGTCTGTTGATCTGCTTTCTCAAAAATTTATAGACGGTTTCAAATGCTTTTTCTTCTTCTTTAATACATGCCTGGCACACGGTCTGCAGGTTCGTTTTAAAAAATAAAGCATTGCATTTTGGACAATTCGCCAATTCACCCATCGTATTAACTCCTATTCCTTCTTTAATCTGCCTTATATTTCTATCAATTATATCGGCAGAAAAAAAGAATGATTTAGCTCCTGATTAAAGTAAAAGAGGAGACCGATGACGCTTTACCCGCTGTCAGCAGGACTTCGGCGGCTTGATGCAGTGTGGCGCCCGTCGTATAAATATCGTCTATTAAGATGACGTTCATACCTTCGGCCGAGTTTTCGGCTGCTGAAAACTTTTTTTCTGCGGACAGCCTTTCTGTTTTGCTCTTTTTGGATTGTTTTTCATTGTTCAGTCGGATGAGGGGGAAAATGACGGGCATTCCGAGCAGAGAGGCCAGCAGCTCGGATTGATTGAATCCGCGTTCCGCCAGCCGTTCGCCGCTCAGCGGAATAGGGATGAGAGTATGTGTATTTGATGGATATGCCGCTTTAAAGCCGGCAGCAAAGTCACGTCCAAATGCTTGAATGATTTTCGCATCACCCCTGAATTTAAACCGGGCTAATGAGTCCTTCATCGCATCATTATACAAATATACCGAACGGTTTTGCCGCAGCAAAAAGCGCTTTTCCGTTTTTGATTCCCGGGCCGCACAATCAGCGCATTTTTCATTTGACTCCTGAGGCCTCCCGCATATAGTGCATACGGGGCCTTCAATTTTTTCGAATCGGCTGCTGCATATGGTGCATACCTCTTGCTCGGGCGCCAGAGAAAACAGAGATCTCCAAGTCAATGAACTTGAAATTGGTGAGTCACACAATAAACAATTCAGAGATATTACGCTCCTTCCCGAGTTTCACAGAACTCGCTTGGATTAACCGAAACAATCGCCGCTGATTCAGCCAGAATGACAAGCAGCGCTGTATTTTTCTGTTTATCAACTATCTCTGCTTTTGCATAAGCAACTTTCTTTTTATCTGTAACATATGCCGGCTCAGCCCGGTTTAATGAAAGTGCTAGTACATCATTTTTGCATACCCGGCATGTGCATTTCATATGAAGCTGAGGCATATGGCGGTCGAGAAGTTCCTTTAATATGATTTCTTTAGAATTGACAAGCATGCTGACAGCTCCTCATAGGAAAGTATGAGTATACTGTATCACGTTTTCTGAAATTAACTAGTCCAACAATTTACTTTTTTGTGCCAATTTGTTCATATGTTCTATATGTTTTTTTGCTTTTTTCATTCCGTTTGTCATTCCGAAATGAAACATGACGACATCACCGCTGAAATGTTTATAATGCCTTCCCGTTCTGCCCGCGATCTGTACGAGCGCGCTCTCAGTAAAGATAGGTGCTTCTGCGCCGAGGACACATGTCTGAACTTTGGGTACGGTAACTCCTCTTTCTAAAATCGTAGTCGTTACCAGCAGGTCAAGCAGGCCGTCTCTGAACCGTTTCACTTTATCCTTTCTGAATGTGTCTTCCGCATGTACGCCTTCTGCCCGTATGTTTAATTTCTGAAAATAATCCGTTGTCTTTTTCAATACGTGTACAGACGGAACGAATAAGAAAACCGGCAGCTGTGATTGAAGTTTTTGGCGGACCCAATCCGTTACAGAGCGCGGCAGTTTTCCTTTCTGAAGCTTCTTCTTCCAATTGCCGCACCACAAAAAACGCGGCTCCGGGAGAGGTTTCCGATGATATCTGGCCGGTATGCGAACGCTTTTCAGCAAACCGGCTTCAGCATTCTTTTTTAATGTGTCTGAAGGAGTTGCCGTTACATAAACAAGGGCGCTGTTTTTCTTCCTCGCTTTATCAACAGCGAACCTTAATGTCTCATCGGCTGAAAAAGGAAACGCATCTACTTCATCTATTATCATGACATCAAAAATGTCTCGGTAGCGCATCAGCTGATGAGCGGTTGAAATCATCAGCGGAGTCAAGCGGCCTTTGTCCTCGCTGCCGCCGTACAAAGCAGAAACGTCGACTTTCTCAAATGCTTTTTTCAGTCTCGGCAGCAGTTCAAGTACGACATCTGTACGCGGAGTCGCGACACAGACGCGCAAACCCTGATTCAGGGCAAACTCGATACCAGGAAACAGCATCTCTGTTTTCCCCGATCCGCAAACCGCCCATACTAACAGCTCTTGTCTCTCTTTTATCGCATCTGTAAGCGCGGCGGCGGCCTGCTTCTGTCCATCTGTCAGTGTTCCTTCCCAAGAAAGCTTTACAGGCTCCCAGCTGTTTTCAGGGGCTTGATTCCAAGAATATAATGATGTCAGTTCATCAGCCCTTCCCATCATGACACAGGCACGGCAATAGGTAATCTGCCTTTTGGCAGAGGGCGCCCAAAATGCCGCAAAGCAGGCTTGATCAGACTGACCGCATCGTTGGCAGACGTAACGGTTTTTCCGGCGGATGATTGACGGCTCGGCCGTTATATACTCTTTTTCTATAAAACGATTGATGCGCTGATCTGAAAACGGTATCTCAGATCTCAATAAATGCCGGCCGTAAAAGAAATCCCGCACCTCTGAAAATTCTGAAGCACCTTCGGACATCTCCCTGCCTCCTTTCTGCTCAAAGTATGCCTGCCGGGAATTTTTTTGTCGAATCACGAAAATTTAATAATAAAAAAATCTCCGCCCTTGAAAACGGAGATTTTCACTTAGTTTTTAAAACACCAGCCGATTCCGATGGCGCCTTCGCCCAGATGGGTTCCGATCACGGCACCGAAATAGCTGTTATAGAATTCGACATGAGGATATTTACCGCTTAACTCCTGTATAATATCCGCCGCTTCTTCTTCCCTGTTTGCATGGATGACAGCGGCCCGCATCGGGATTCCTTTACTTGCATCCTCCCCAAACAGCTCAAAAATTCTCGAAATCGCTTTTTTGCGTGTCCGAATCTTCTCAAAAGGAACAATTACCTTATTGTCAAAATGAAGAATAGGCTTTACCTTTAACAGACCGCCGATAAAAGCCTGAGCACTGCTTAGACGCCCGCCCCGCTGGAGGTGTGATAAATCGTCCACCATAAAATACGCACGGACTGTTTTTTTCATTTCTTCCAGCTCTTTTATAATCTCTTCCGGTGAGTCAACACCGTCTTTAATGAGCTGTGCTGCCTTTAATGCATAAAAACCTTGCGCCAAACAGCTGATCTCTGAATCAAAGGGATAAACTTTAATATGATCAACCATAGTGTTTGCCGAGGCGGCGCTGTTATAAGTTCCGCTGATTCCGCTGGACAAATGTATGCTTATGACTGCGTCATATGTTTTGCCCAGTTCTTCGTACAATGCGATTAATTCACCGAAAGAAGGCTGGGACGTAGTCGGCAGCTCATCATGATTTTTTACTTCTTTATAAAAACTTCTCCAGTCGAGTTCTGTTTCTTCGCGAAATGTTTTTTCACCGAAAACCACTTGAAGAGGGATCATATGAATATGATGTTCTTCTCTCATCTCTTTCGGAATATATGCTGTACTGTCTGTTACAACTGCAATCTTCATCACTTTACCTGCCTTATTAAGTACTTAATAAGTATTTTAATAGATATGAAGCAGTAAAAAAAGACTTGCCTATTATGGCAAGTCTTCTCATACATGACTAACGCATCTCTACCCAGCCGTTTTTAATGGCTACGACAACGGCTTGTGTCCGGTCATTAACGTTCATTTTCTGCAAAATATTACTCACGTGATTTTTCACTGTTTTCTCACTGATAAACAATGATTCACCGATTCCGCGGTTGCTTTTTCCGTCTGCAAGCATTTGCAGCACTTCACATTCCCGTCTCGTTAATATATGTAATGGTCTCCGGATTTCCGGGTAAACCTCATGCTGAGGATGAGCAGAAACTCCGCTTGTCGCAAGACAGCGGAATTCGTTGACAAGATTGTGGGTTACTTTCGGGTGAAGGTAAGAACCGCCCTCGGCTACCACTTTCACTGCTTCGATTAAAGTATCTGCGTCCATCTCTTTCAGGAGATAGCCTCTTGCACCTGTTTTTAAAGCATGAGTCACATAGTTTTCATCATCATGGATGGAGAGGATAATCACCTTAGATTCAGGGTACAGCTCAACAAGCTGTTTAGTAGCCTCTACTCCATTTACATTCGGCATATTGATGTCCATTATGACAACATCGGGATGATAATGCTCGACGATTCGAGCCGCCTCATCTCCATCGTCACCTTCTGCTACCACTTCAAAGGTAGGTTCAAAATCCAATATTCTTTTTACACCCTCACGGAATAGTTGATGGTCGTCGATAATAACAATATTTACTTTAGTCACACGCTACGCCTCCTTATCCTATTGTTCTATATACGCCGCTGTTCGGTCAATATGTCTTTTGGCTCTATTTAACAAATTATAGGCCGAGAGATAACGGAACCTTAATCATGATAAATGTCCCAAGACCTATTTTAGAGTCTATCGTTATCGTTCCTTCAAGCAGATCTACTCTTTCTTTCATTCCCAGCAAGCCGAATGACTTGTTTTTCTTTTGTTTAGCATCCTTAATATCAAAGCCTTTTCCGTTGTCCTTAATGATAAGAACGACAAAATCAGCGGTTACTTCCACTTTTACTGTTATTTCCTCTGATTCTGAATGCTTGAGTGCATTTGTGACGGCTTCCTGAGCGAGACGGAAAAGCGCCACTTCAAATTGCGGGGCAAGCCTTTTGTTCTCCGTGTCTCCGATACACTGAAAATGTATTTTCACCTTTCCGTTGTATTCTTCAGTTGTATAAAGATATTTTCTCAGTGTCGGAATCAGCCCGAGATCGTCCAATGCCATCGGTCTTAAATCATATATAATCCTTCTGACTTCGTAAAGGGCATTCCGCACATTCTGCCGAAGATTTCTGATTTCCTGAAATCCGTCCTCCGTGCCGCGGTCGCGGAAGATCCGTTCAATTAATTCCGATCTCATCATGACATTTGCCAGCATCTGCGCGGGACCGTCATGAATTTCTCTGGAAACTCTTTTTCTTTCTTCCTCTTGGGCTTCAATGATTCTTAAGCCGAAATCTTGTTTAGCCTGCGCATCGGCAAGAAGAAGCCCTACTTGGCGAAGGTCTTGATTCAGGTAATTCAGAACGACGGTTATTTGGCTGACCAATGATTCTGACCGTTCAATGATTTCCTGAAGCCCCAAAAGCCGGCGTTCTAAATCATCTCTGCGCTCCCGCAGCTGCTTTTCACGCTGCTGGATCATCGTCAGTTCCACTTGAAGTTTGTGCGCCTTTTCATAGGCGTTGCGAATTTCTTCTTCGCTGAACTTATGGAAATTTCTGCTTACTTCAGACAAGCGGTTTCGTGCGTGCCGCGTATGAACTTCAAGTTTGTCGCCCAGCTCAATGACTTCGTACACCTGCTGTTTGATCTGTTTGAGTTCTTCAACCAGCTGCTCATATTGCTGGCGCGACTGCTCTCCGATTTGAAAAACCTCGTCCTTGCTCCCGTCCACGGTTTTCAGCATTTTCATAAGTATAGAATCCAAAACTTTGGAGTCCATCTTCGATTTATTCATCTGTCTCCCTCCGTAACGGTGTTGTTATGTATTTTTATTATAAATGTAATTGAACTGCAATTTATGTCGAATTATAATGAAAGAATGCGTATATTCTAGAAAAAAACATTTTTATATAGTATCTTACTCTTTCATGATACCAAAATATGCGCAAAAATTCTAAAGTCTGTTCGAATTTGTAGAAACAAGTCTTTTAATGCTTGTCAGGAGGGTCCAGCAATCATGCTGCACAGCTATTTAACTGTTAAAGAAGCGGGTGAACATGAGATTGTGATTGAAAAATCACGTTTTATCTGTCACCTGAGCCGTGCTGCTTCTGAAGAGGAAGCGCAGGAATTTATACAAAAGATAAAAAAACAGCACTGGAATGCGACTCATAACTGCTCAGCTTATCTGATCGGCGAAACCGACCATATACAAAAGGCCAATGATGACGGAGAACCAAGCGGAACAGCCGGCGTCCCCATGCTGGAAGTGCTGAAAAAACGAGGTCTGAAAGATACCTGCGCGGTGGTTACCCGGTATTTCGGCGGAATAAAGCTCGGTGCAGGCGGATTGATTCGTGCATATGGGAAGTCAGTGTCTGAAGGCTTAAATCATATAGGAGTTACGGAGCGGAAGCTGATGCGGATTATGCATACATCAGCGGATTATACGTGGCTCGGCAAGATAGAGAACGAACTGAGAGAATCAGTTTTTTTACTGAAAGATATCCATTATGCGGATCATGTCGAATTTGAAACGTACGTTGAAGAAAAAGACAAAGAAGCGTTTCTAAAATGGATGACAGAACTGACGAACGGCAAGAGTAAGAATACAGAGGGAGAACTGACGTATTTAGAAACAGACGTCAGCCCTAAAGGAGACTAATGTAATGGCTGAACGTGTAAGAGTGCGTGTTCGCAAGAAAAAGAAAAGCAAACGAAAGATCATATTCAAACGGATTTTGCTGCTGCTTACCCTCGTTTTGTTAGTCGCTGCAGGATTTGGCGGATACAAAGTATACAAAACGATTAATGCGGCAGATAATGCATATGATGCCCTTTCCCGCGGAGACAAATCAAAATTGCGGGATAAAGTCATCAATATGAAGAAAAAACCGTTCTCCATTTTGTTTATGGGGATCGAAAATTATGCCACCAGCGGAAAAGGCGGACGATCAGATTCTCTTATTGTCGTTACCCTTGATCCGAGAAATAAAACAATGAAAATGCTGAGTATTCCGCGTGATACGCGGGTGACGCTTGCCGGTGACACAACCGGTAACAAAACAAAAATCAATGCGGCTTTTGCTAAGGGCGGAGCGGATGAAACCGTCTCAACCGTCGAAGACTTATTAGGCATACCGATTGATAAGTATGTCACTGTCGACTTCAATGGCTTTAAGGATGTTATTGATGAGGTAGGCGGGGTCGATGTAAAAGTGCCGTTTGACTTCGACGAGATGAGTGACGTCAGTAAAAAGAAACGGATCTATTTCAAGAAAGGAAACATGCATTTGAACGGTGAGCAGGCTTTGGCTTACGCGCGGATGAGAAAGCAGGATAAGCGCGGAGACTTCGGCCGGAATGACCGCCAAAAGCAAATCTTAAACGCACTGATCGACCAAATGTCAAGAGCTGGAAATATTGCTAAAATCGATAAAATCGCTGAAACAGCGAGCAATAACGTCCAAACAAATATCCGAATCACTGAAGGACTCGCTCTTCAGCAGATTTACAGCGGCTTTACCAGCAAAAAGATTGATACACTGACCATAACAGGATCAGATTTATATTTAGGCGGAACCGCAACTACGCGCGGAACATATTATTTCCAGCCGGATCCAGCCAATCTCGAAAAAGTACGGCAGGAATTGCAGAAGCACCTGGATTACCCGTCCGGAAGCAGCACGGCGTCCGATCCCGCTTCTGACAGCACCGGAACGGACAGTACGACTGATTCGACTTCCGGCAGCACAGGAACAAGCGGCACAACCGATTCAACCAACGGTACTGCAGGTGCAAACGGTACGGACAGCACACAGTCCGGCGGCACAACAGGCTATTAAGAGTAAACCCGATCCTTTGAGCAGGATCGGGTTTTTCTATATAATAAGAGAATAGAAAAAAAGCAGACCATTCGCATGATCTGCTCTTTTTAATTTTTCTTTACCAATCTTTTGTAAAACTTGGTAAATGGTTTAAATTGTTCATTTACTAACCCTGTGACCTCTGCTATGATTTGCATAAATACAATCAATACAAAAATAATAAACAGCGAAAGCCATATGGTCGCACTTTTCAGCAGGATGGCACTGACGCTGAAAATAAAGCCGATTAAATAAATGATAATGACAGCCGTGCGGTGTGACAGCCCGAAGGCCATCAGCCGGTGGTGTATATGTGACTTATCAGGCGCTGAGATCGGCTGTTTGTTTAAAATCCGCCTGATGACGGCGAATGTCGTATCAAAAATCGGCACGCCCAAAATGATGATCGGAATGATGATACTGAATAAAGTAACACTTTTATAAAGACCTAATAATGAGAGTACTGAGATGACGTATCCGAGAAAGAGCGATCCGGTATCTCCCATAAATATCTTTGCCGGGTGAAAATTATAAAATAAAAATCCGAGTGTGCTTCCTATCACGACAAGTGAAAGTGACAGAATAAGGATTTTCCCTCCGGATAACGCCATAACGGCGATAGTGGAGAGTCCGATGACCGACAGGCCGGCAGCGAGTCCGTCCAAACCGTCAATCAGGTTCATCGCATTCGTAATACCGACGATCCATAACACAGTCAGCGGGTAAGCGACCCATCCCAATTCTAAACGTTCCGTTAAAAACGGTACGGAGAAAAAGTCCATTTTCAGTCCCGTGCTCACAATCATAATGGCCACGGCCAGCTGGACGAAAAACTTTACCTTTGCGCTTAATTGGTATTTATCATCAAGGATTCCTAAAATAACAATAATAAACGCACCCACCGTAATGGCGGTCATTTTTGTTTCATTATATATGCCGGCCGCGAGCACACCCGCCGCTACGCCGATAAAGATGGCCAAGCCGCCCATACGGGGCATTATTTTATCATGTACTTTTCGGTTGCTGGGCTGGTCAACTGCACCTATTTTGATCGCAATTTTTTTTACGATAGGAGTTAGGATTAAAACCGTTAGCAGAGAGACAAAAAACGCAACAACTATGCGAAACATGCGTTCGTCAAGCATAAAGAAGTCTCCTTTGGAATTATATGAAGTCTTTTCTGATATTGAACCGTTCCTTCCATTATAATTCTTACTAGTTATTATAACAAGCATCATCAAAAAGAAACACGCAAATCAAAAAATGCGCTTTCCCTTTTAATGGGATTGCGCATTTTTCAATATACCCGTGCATTCGAGCATTCGGCCGAATAAAACATTCCAATCTCGTCTCCGGGCCAATTCACGGCGCAAAGCCTCGTATGATCCGCGGCGGTCCGCTGCCAGAAGCGCTTCGCAGGCCGCGATGAAATCTGCGGGGTCGCTCCCTTCAACGTATTCATAAACGTAAGGCCTTTTGATTTTTGACGTAGAAGAAAGGTTGCAGCCGACAACCGGTTTCCCGGCGGCTAAAAATTCAAAAAGCTTAAGCGGAAATACCGCGTCATTATAAGGTGAATTTTTATACGGCATGATGCCGATGTCGACAAGCTGCATATAGGACGGCACTTCATTCGGCGCGGCAGGTCCCGTCCAGATGACATTCGGGCGTTCCAGAAGCGACTCGAAATCCGGATCGTCCTGAGCCGTGTTCGGGCCCACCAATAAAATCGTCCAGTCAGGCCGCACATCTGCCGTTTCCGCCATAAGCGCAAAATCGAGCTTCGGTTTGATTCCGCCGATAAAACCGAGAACCGTTCCGTTTCTTCCCCGTAAAATGTCTTCATCCGGCTGTTTATTTTCCCGTGAAAACAGGTCATATTCCACTCCGTTTTCAATGGTGAACACTTTCTGGTGCGGGTTCTCCAGCTTTTTTCCGACCTCCCGGTGCAGACAGTCAGATGTGCAGGTGATGGAATCGGCACGCTGAATGATTCTCATTTCCGCCTGTTTAATGATGTTTCTTCTTACATTTGACAGCACACCGGCCCGGCCGCTGATCGGAGCGGCCCACAGATCACTGCAATCGTAAATCACTTCATCCCAAGGAAACAGATCTGCCAGAAGCGGAAAACCGGGGAAGGTGTACCATAAGCAGCAGCGGGCCCCTTCTCCTTCTTCCTTCAGCATGTGCAACAATGGTGAAAGTTTATGCCTGTAACACATGTCTGTATACCTGCCGAAACGGAATGCTTTTTGCTGCATGAGATCCTTTACAGTGAACTGCCGGATTCCCTCGGCGATCCCGGCCGTCTGACCATCATTGGCTCGCGGGGACGGGCATACCCAAATGACGCTTTTCGTTTCTTTTTGCCGGGAAAGAAATTCAGCCAGCCGGTGCCGTCTGTATCTCAGCCGGTCATGCCCCCATTCCGCCGCTCCGACGATTACGTGAATAATCGGTTCCACCTTCATCACCCAGCTCCTCTGACACCTACAGTCTTTTCAAGACCGCGTTTTTCGCATATTGCATAAAACACCACGAAGCCTTGATAAAATGCAGGCGCTCAATTTCTCTATAAACAAACCACGTTTTTTTTGCGGCTTTCCACTTGTTGCTTGAAATCGAATTCTGCACAAGCCTGTATTCTGAAAGGCACTCATTCAGGCCGTAAGCCGTAAATCCTCTTTTCAGCAGGGAAAGCCATGTCGCTAAATCCTGCCGCGTTCTGATATCAGGCATTTGAATCTGCCCCGTCTGCTCTCTGTCAATCATGACCGTTAAACATCCGATAATCGTGTTTTTTAAAGCTTCATCATATGACAGGCTTTCAGGGGCTTGAATCGTTTTGTCCGTCGGCGTTCCGTCCTGCTCCATGACGCTGTAGCCCGTAAATGAAAAAGCGCAGGACCGCTCTGCCATAAACGCAAGCTGTTTTTGAAGCTTTTCCTTTTTCCATCTGTCATCGCTGTCCAGAAATGCGACATAACGGCCCTTGGCATGTTTAAGGGCTGTATTTCTGGCAGCCGCGGCTCCCCCGTTTTTATCTAAATAAACGACGCGGATCCGCTCATCTTTTTGTTCATATTGCCGTAAAATATCTCTCGTTCCGTCCGTTGAACAATCATCCGCGATAATCATTTCCCAATGCGGGTGGCTTTGATGTAAAACGGACTGAATCGTGTCTTCGATATATTCACTTGCGTTATAAGACGGTGTAATGACAGATACGAAAGGTTTCCAGTTTGTCATGGTCACATCTCCATCGCAGATTTTTACAAGGACTCTCTAAAAAACTCCGGAATGACAATGAACATAAAGGCAACTGCAATGCCGATTAAAACGCCCAGAACCGCTTTCTTTTTCGGCGGCATGCCTTGTCCCGCCGTTTCATTCATCGGCTCTGAATTGATGACGCCGGCCGCTTTCAGGTTCAGCTGCATATTTTTCAATTCGTATAAAAATCGTTCCTTATCCACTTTGGCGTCCGCGCTGACGGTTTCTCCTTCAAGCGCAGCAATACTCTGCCGCACTACTTTTGCCCGTTTTTCAAACAGGTCCTGATCATTCTTCAGAAAAGTTGTTATGACGGCTTGAAACACCGATTCGGTCTCCTGTTTGTTTTGGCCGCTGTAGCTGACCGTGATCAATGAATCTGATTGTGTTTCGACAGTCAGTTTACTTTTCACAGCCGCTCTTTCTTCGTCTGTTTTATCAGGCAGAGCCTGCTTTAAAAAGGCATCGCTCGTCAAAAGGAGCGGGATTTCTTTTGTATTGTTATAAAGCGGATGATCATAATTTCCCGCGGCGATCGCGGCTTCTGATGTAAAACTGCTGTTTCCGCTTATTTTTGACGGCAATACATATCCCGCCGCCCCTAACACAACGGGCAGCGCAATGATCCAAATGATATTTTTTTTGATACGCCGGGTTATTCTTGTCAACATATCCTTCATCTCGCATCTCCCTGTTTTTCATAGTACGCCGTGACGGCAGACTCCTTTTGTAAACGCCTCAATATATTGACCGCCGCGATCACGAGCGAGAGAAATACCCAGTGGAAAAATAAATTTGATACGGAGCTTGGGCTGATGCTGCTTACCAAAAAACCGGCCATTGCCGTGATAAGTCCTTCTGTGATCAGTCTTGACTGATTTTCCGATTTTCTTTCATGACATTTATAAAGTGTCCAAAAAAGGAACAAATAGACTGTCAGGTAACCGAGCATCGTAAGCACGCCGAAGTTCGCCATAATCTCGACGAGCCAGTTGTGCACCTCAACTACGCCGCCCGTATCATAAACGGGCTCCGCTTTTAAATAGTAAGAGACATTTCCGGCACCCACTCCGAACCCCCAGGAATCAATCACATAGTGAAAGGCGTTCTTTAAAAGATTCGCCCTCGCAAGGTTGGAAGGAAGCGGCTGCTGTCCCGGCATCGCCTGCGGAGCTGAAAACAGATTCAAGACGGCATTGGTGATACGGCCCGCAAATAAAACCGCAAACAGCGCAGCACCCGCTCCCGCAGCGTACAGCGCGAATTTTTTCAACACGGAAGGCAGCAGGATGAAGACGTATACAGCCGCCC
Source organism: Bacillus sp. jun7 (assembly GCF_051034795.1). Lineage (NCBI taxonomy): Bacteria > Bacillati > Bacillota > Bacilli > Caryophanales > Bacillaceae > Bacillus > Bacillus sp. jun7. The sequence goes on along the minus strand of NZ_CP093219.1, from coordinate 2,906,643 downwards.
CCGCGCATATGCCCAGCAGACTCGCGCGCGAACCGGTCAAAATGATTAAATACAAAGCGCAGATCGCAAAGAGCAGGCTGACGGCCTTCACATAGCCGTTTTTCATATTTTTCACCGCCGCCGCATACAGAAAGAAACTGATGCACAAAAACGTCGCGAAATCATTTTGATTAAAGAAAACGGACGTCGGATAATGCTGTTTGTACTGCGGGCCGTTATAAAGCGTGGAGCTCGGCAGATGGTTGTGTGTAAAATGGTTGTAAAAGCCGATCGCCATCACAAAAATGGTCATCACAAGCCATATGCCGTAAAAAACCATCAGCTGATCAAAGCGCTGAATGAACATGACAATAAGATAAATCAAAAACATGCCCATTCCCATTAAAGCTAAATATTTAATCCCGTACGTCACGGATTTTGCCCACAATAACGATAGGAGACCGTATGTAAACCATAAGGCGAAAAACATCAGAACCCCTTTTACATTCACCCGATTCCATCTGTCAATATGATGACGGTTTGTCAGGATGCCGGCGATGTGAAGGGCGCCCGCTCCGATTAATAACAGCCGGTATATAAATAAGCTGAAAAATCCGAGATGAACCGCAAAGAAGGCCTGGTTTAAAAATGTACACGCGATCAGTATATAAATGAGCCCCATAAACATCTGACCGTTTGTTGTAAAGGCGGATAGCAAAGCAAGTCCGGCAATGCCGATCATGGCGGCAAGCAGCAGCACGGTGATTTTTCCGAAGCCGGCATCCGCCCTGACCGCCCCCAGCATGATGCATCCTCCTGTAATGACAGCGGCAAGCAGCACAAGAACATGTGCCGCTGAACGTTTGATACTCACATGGCAAACCCCTTTCCAAAACCGGCAGCCGAGCCGGACTGCCGAGAGCCTGAAAACAAATCTTTTTCTATCTTGCCAGTTCTTTTATTTGCCGATCGGCATGAACCGCCGGACGTCCGACGGAATGATAAGTGAATCCTGAAACCCTCATATACTCCAACGGAAACATATTTCTGCCGTCAATGATGACCGGCTGTTTGAGCAGCTGCTTCACTCTCTGAAGATCCATCTCCTTGACTTCCGGCCAATCTGTTGTAATCAGGCATGCGTCCGCGTTTTTGATGGCACTGTACATCTCTGTGTGATATTCAATGCCGCCTTCTCCTAATATCGCTGACGCTTCGGGAATCGCGATCGGATCATACGCTTTCACGTGAGCGCCCTGCTCTTTAAGACTTGTGATGATATCAAGAGCCGGGGCGGAGCGGACGTCATTTGTATGCGGTTTAAAGGCCAGCCCCAGTACGGCCACGGTTTTCCCTTTTAAGGGACCGATGGCGCGGTTCAATTTTTCCGTAATACGGACCCGCTGCTTCTGATTGGTTTCAATGACGGCTTCCATCATTTCAAACGGATAGCCGGCGGCGTTTGCGATATGCAATAAAGCCGTTGTATCCTTCGGAAAGCAGGATCCGCCGAATCCGATGCCCGCCTGCAGAAATTTATTCCCGATCCGGCTGTCAAGGCCGACGCCTTCTGACACGTGAGAAATGTCCGCCCCGACACGTTCGCAAATATTGGCGATATCGTTAATAAAAGATATTTTGGCGGCTAAAAAAGCATTTGCGGCATACTTAATCATTTCCGCGCTTTCAAGATTGGTCTTTACGATCTTCGTACGGAACGGCTTATGAAGCTCTTCAATGACCGAAGCGGCATGTTCGCTTGTGGCGCCGATAACCGCCCGCTCCATCTGCATCGTATCCCGCACCGCCGAACCTTCGCGGAGGAATTCAGGATTTGACGCGACATCAAACGGATATTTTCCCTTTGACGCTTCGCTGACGATTTGGTAAACGAGCTTTCCCGTCCCGACCGGAACAGTGCTTTTGGTGACAATGATTTTGTATCCGTTCAGCTGTTCTCCGATTGTTTGCGACGCTGCCTTAATGTAGGTCAGATCGGCTTCACCCGTCTTTGACATCGGCGTACCGACGGCGATATAGATGATATCAGCGGCTTTCACAGCCGGCTCAATATCGGCCGTAAAGGATAACCGCCCGGCACTGACATTTTTTTCGGCTAATTCCTCAAGCCCCGGTTCATATATCGGGATGACTCCGTTTTGCAAGCTTCTGATTTTCGCTTCATTGATGTCACAGCAAGTCACATGATGGCCGATTTCCGCAAAACAAGTTCCAGATACAAGACCTACATACCCTGTTCCTAATACAGCGATTTTTTTCACAGCTTCATCCCTCTTTCGAAAGGTTCTCCTCTTGCCCGGCCCGGTTCATGACGGACCGGTATTTCTCTTTCAGCGCTTTCGCATTGTGGCTTGCGTCAAAATACGTGCGGACGGTTTGAGAAAGTTCCTCGGCTGTTTGCGGCGTCCAAGCCTCTCCTTCGTCATATTGCAAAATGGATTCTGCCAGCGTGTCAGGTGAACCCGGCTTGATCAGCAACCCCCGGTGTTTCCCGAATAAAGAAGCCAATCCTCCGACATCGGTACAGATTACCGGCACCTTCAGAGCGAGCGCCTCAATGACCACAGTCGGCATGCCTTCGCTGTAGGACGGCAGCGCCATTACATCTGAGGCCAGCAGATAGTCCTGTACCTTGTCGTTCGGCACTTGCCCCGTGACGATATGAGCGGCTTCACGCAATGAAGATTCGGCGGGACCGTCACCGACAAAGACAGCTTCATATCTTTCATCCAATGACTGAACGGCTTTTGATAAGTCGAAAACACCTTTCTCTTTGACAAGCCTGCCGATGAACACGATCAGTTTTCTATCCGGAGGAAGGCCGAGCCGTTTTCTGACGGCTTCTTTCGTCTCGTTCCTTTTTCGGAAGGCGTCAAGCGTGATGCCGATCGGAAGCACGCTGCACTCCGCCTCGATGAGCTTTTTCATTTGTTCCCGCAGACTGCCGCTCACAGCGTAAATATCGGCTGCTTCCCGCACCGCAAATGTAAATGCGCGATGAGCGCTTTTGCTGTAATGCGGATAGACATTGACATCACTGCCATGCAAGGTCAGCACATACGGGATGCCTAAAGCCTTTGACACAATGGCCGCCGCTCCGCCTGACGGCATGGCGAAATGCGCGTGAATCAGATCGGGCTTCAGGCCATGATTTTTAATTTCGGAAAGAACCGATAACGCCATTCTTTTATGCGGCTGCGCCCATTTCAGCTGCCCGGGAACCGCCTGATAAAACGGCCGGTGGACGGACACACCTTTCCGCCATTCATGCGCCGGCCTTATATCCTTTTGCCGATACGTCTTTTTCAGCACCCGGAATGGCGCGGCGAGTTTCGGCCGCGGACAAATGACAGTCATCTCCGCGCCAAGCTTTCTCAGTTCTTGGGCCTGCGTCTCATGAAAAACGCCTTCTCCCGGCTTCTCACTGCTCGGATATACACTTGTCATCCACAATACCTTCATAGCAAACGTCCTTTTCTTAATTTACTTTTCATATGCGGATAAGCTTTTCCTAACAGGAACAAATAACACAACGCGCCGCAGGCTACGGAGATCGCCAGCCGCAGCTTGACATCAAGGCTGATCCGCTCCGTTCCGAAGCTGGCTGTAAAGGCGATGACACCCATTGCCGCCGTAAGCAGAAACGGTTTGGCCACGGCTTTGAAGTAAGCCGACAGCCGCAGCTTAATGACATATGCCAGCAGCCAGCGCCCGATCAGGAAATTCAGGATGCTGATGAAAGCGTACGTCCAGGCTACCGTCAAGAGATTTCCGGACAGCACGGCGGCGTACAAAGATGCACCGTACAGCAGCATCACCCCGGCGTCCCAATAAAATGCCAGATCGGCCCGCCCTTTTGCCAGCAGCACTGATCCGTTCGGATTCATCAGAACCCTTAAAATCCCGACGATGGCGAGAACGTTTAAAACCGGGACAGCCGCCAGCCATTTTTCTCCGAAAACCGAAGCCACGAATGCATCCGATACTGAAACCAAACCGAGCAAGAGCGGAAAGGATATCAGCGCGAGTATTTTGGTCATATTGAGAAACCCTTCTCTGATCACGCTGTTTTCATGCTTGTTTTTCGCAAAGACGGGAAACGCGACTCTCGTAATGATGGGATTAATTTTTAATACCGGAAGCGTGACAATCTGGTAGGCCAGATTGTAAATGCCGAGCGCCTCGGCGCCGATAAAACTGCCGATCAGAATCATATCAATATTCGCCCCGAGCCGGTTCACAAGCCGGGAAGACAGCTGAAAGGCTCCGAAAGAAAAGAAGCCTTTCATTCCCTTCAGATCAAAAACGAACGCCGGTCTCCATGTTTTTCTGCAGGACACCCAGTACAGAATGCCTTTTGACGATTGCAACAGCACCTGGGAAATCACATAGGCGAGAATCGGGTCCGTATAAAAAACCGCAGCCGCCAAGTAAACGAAGGACAGCACATTTGAAAAGATTTCAATCTTGCTTAGCGTGTTAAATGCCAGCGCTTTTTGCAGCATATACTGATATTGCTGACCGATCGGCGCGATTAAAAACATGACGGCCAGCACGCGGATTAAATAGACAAGCTCCTCCCGCCGATAAAAATCGGCAATGAGCGGACTGCTGAAAAACAGCAGCGCAAACAGCGCAAGCCCCGTTATGATATTCAGCCAGTACAAGGAAGACATCTGTTTTTCAGTCACATGATCTTTTTGAATGAGCGCGGCGCCAAAACCCATATCAAGCGCAATTTGGGCAAACACCACTACCGTTGTGATCATGCCGACAAGGCCGAATTCAGCCAGTGACATGACCCGCCCGAGCAGGGCGAATTGGACGATTTGAATGACCGTAATACACGCTGTCGAAATACTTGTCCATTTGGCGCCGCTCAAAATTTGATTTGTAATACTAGGCATCGTTTTCCCTACTTTTTTGTCTGCTGACCAGAATTTTTATCGCGCCCCGTCACCGGTCCAGATCACTTTGCACGTTTTGAGCATAATCTTCAGTTCCAATGAAAAGGTCAGGTTGCGGATATAATATAAGTCAAACATCAGTTTTTCCCTCGGTGTCATGTCATATCCCCCGTTGACCTGCGCCCAGCCGCTTAATCCCGGCTTAACGGCCAGCCGCTCCGTAAACCCCGGAATCTCAGCCTGAAACTGTTCCGTAAACACGGGACGCTCGGGACGCGGGCCGATCAGGCTCATTTCTCCCCGAAGGACATTTACCAGCTGCGGCAGCTCATCAATACGGGTCCTTCTGATAAAAGCGCCGACCTTTGTCACGCGGGGATCCTTTTTCAGCGCCCAGACCGCCCCCGATTTTTCAGCATCTATTTTCATAGAGCGGAGCTTATACAAATAAAACGGCTTCCCATCTTTGCCTACCCGCTCCTGCTTGTAAAAAGCCGGGCCGGGCGACTCCAAACGAATCAGTATGGAGAACAGGCCCATCACCGGGAGCGCCGCCAAAAGCCCCGCAAGCGCAAACACAATGTCCATGAATCGCTTAAAAGCCAAATAACGGGCCGTTCTTTCCGTAACGGCAGCGGAAGTCCCCTGCCGCACTGCATAGTTATTATTTACATTCATGCTTTTCTCTGCTCCCACTGACACACACCTCACGATTTGTTGGGATGTTTGATGACCTATGCCGTGAGTTTAGCAGATGGATGTTAATTGGAAGTAAAGGAAACGTTAATGTTTATTAGAATGTTTCGATTATTGTTTTTTTATTGTAAATCTATTCATATCCATATTTGAGACAAAGCATAATGAAAAAATAAAAAAACAGACCGGTATGAACCGGTCTGTTTCCATGAAAAAAATTATCTGAAATAGGAGGAAACGCCTTGGGTGATCCCCGCCGCGAGTCTGTCCTTTTTCGTTGATTGTTTTAGAATATTGGCATCAATCGGGCTTGTGACAAAACCGGTTTCTAACAAGACACTCGGCATTTTAGAATACTTAATGACGTAAAATCCGGCAGTTTTCACACTGCGGTCACGCGTGCCGAGAGCAGAAACCATTCTCGGCTGAATATTTTGGGCAAGCCTCAGACTGTTTGCCGATTGGTAGGTTTTATCATAATACGTCTCCGTACCGTTTGCACTGCTGTTATCATTCGCATTTGCATGGACGCTGATGAAAATATCGGCGTTCGCCTTCGCCCCTTTGTTCACTCTCTCCTCAAGCGAATCAAAGGTGTCGCCCTTTCTTGACATTACAGTAAGCGCGCCCGCGCCGTATAATTGATTGTTAAGACGCGTAGCGATATCAAGGTTTACATTTTTCTCAAGCAAGCCGTTTCCGGTTGCACCTGAATCCTGATAGCCGTGTCCCGGATCAATAAAGACCGTTTTGCCGACAACGGGATTTTTAAGCTGCGACGCGGCATTGTTGCTTAAAGATGAAGCACTTCCTATGACGGTGAAGCTGGTGATGTTTTTACTTCCGATATACGTCCGGACGTCTTTTGACAGACTGTCTCCATTCGTCAGCAGGTGAACTCTTCCCTGTTTGGCGCTCAGCACGCCTCCGACGATGGTATCCGCCTCTTTAAAGCCATTGGTAACAAACGTATAGCCTGTGCTTAAGCCTGTCTTTTTTGCAAGATTCACAGACAGGTTATAGCGGTTTTTGCCGCTGATTCTCGAAGGGTTCGGCAGCTTATTATAAAGTGAGCTGCTGATGCTGCTTGTCCCGCCGATGACAATCGTGTTTTTAATCCCTAAGCTTTTGATCGCATTGGACGCAGAACCATTTAACGTTGAATCATTAGTGAATAAAATCGGATATTTTTTAGCGGACGCATAAGAAATCGCAGCCATTCCATCCGCATCAACAAACCCGTTGACCACAAGGGCTGTAGAAGATCTTGTCATTTCACCCGCCACTTTTGCGGCTGTGGCATATCTCGTGCTCCCTGATAACCGTTTGACACTGATGCCTAATTTAGCAATTTGATTTGCGGTATTTTTCGAAACGGCAGGTGTGCCGCCTACGATAATCACATTTTTCGTTTTTAAATCAATTAATCCCTTTTTTGTGCCGGCAGACAGCTGATCTTTATTTGTAAACAGCAGCGGCGCATTTTTTTGATATGCAAGCGGCGCAGCGGCAATTGCATCGGCATATGAAGTTCCGCCGGTGATAATTACCGTTTTCGCTTCACCCCATGATTGTTTTGCCGCCAGTACAGCCGTATCATACCGGGTGCTTCCGCCGATCCTTTTAACCGTATTGTCAGCCAAAGCGGAAGGGACAAATAGAATGACCCCGAGAATAAAGACGGGGAGACATTTTATGATGAATTTCAATCCGATCTCCTCCACAGAAGTTTAGTAGTTTGTAAGTGCTGTATTAGGATAATAGAACGCAAGAATAGAAGTATACGGCTCTCCGGCCTCCGCTCTTTCTTTTGCTCCGTATTGACTCATTCCTACGCCGTGACCGTATCCCTTTCCTGATATCGTGATTTGCGAAGAATTACCGGACGCACTGGCGTATGTGCTTTTAAAAGATGAAGCTCCGATCATCGTCCTGAGTTCAGACGCTTTCACCTCAACAGATGCAGTCTTGTTCATGACATAGCCCTTCGACTTGTCATTCACATGGTACGTGACCTTCACCGCGGCGTCTTCCGCGCGCTGGCCTTTTGTTTTTCCGGTGAGCGAGAGATCAGAGATACTTGCAATTTTTATGGAACTTGCATTGGTTTCTTTATTTTTCATCAGCCAATTTTTTATTCCGTTGAGCTGCGCAGCATTTGCTTCGTTTGTTTTAGACCACCAGGATGCGGGATTTTTCATATCCAGACCCGCTGGCAGCTGCTGCTTCTGCAATGTTAAAGACCAGCTGATTTCCGGATCTTTTGTGTCCTTTTTGGCTACTAAATACGGCACTTTCGATCCCCACACTTCATCGCCGGCTTCCATGTAACCGCCATTGCTTGATGAGTAAGTGGCATCTATCAATCTGCCGGAATAAGTGAGCACTTTCCCTTTTGTTCCGTTAACGGCTGCGGTGGCGTTTGGATACCAGCTGTATCCCCCGTAAACCTGAAAGGCCGTTGTATCCGCGACTGTTTGTCCCATCTTGCCGATAGAGTAGGTGCGGGCGGCAACAGCCTGGGCTTTCAGCGCTTCTGTCGGCCAGCTTCCCGGCATTTCATTCGGCAGGACACCTTTCAGATAATCCTCAAAAGGAATGTTTTCATTAACAGGCCTTACATATTTGCCGGATTCAGCAGTGAAACTCATATTCCCCAGATATGGCTTCCCGTCAATGCTGATTGTGTTTGCTGTTGAATATTTTTCAGGAACCGCCTTGAAAGACGTTTTTCCGCTGTTAATGCCTGCAACGCCTAATTTGCCGCCGGACGTTTCAATACGGTACGTCTTTCCGTTTACGAGATAAAACTCTTTTGCGTAAGCAGCCTTAACTGAATCGGCAATTGAATTCGCGCTGCCTATTAATGTATAAGAATAGGTGCCTTTCGTTTTAAAAAGGCCGGCCTCGTCGGCGGGTGTTTCGCTTTTTTTGATGTATACAAGCGGCATGTGATTTGCGGCGGCAATATTTGATCCGACTACGATGTCCGCTAATTTAGTCCCGTTGGCAGCCACCGTTTTGCTTGCATCCATGCCAAGCGAAGTGACTGCGTTTGCTGATATTTGATATCTGTTTGATCCGGTAATTCGTTTGGTGACCGAGGCCTTCTTTTTAATTTGATTCTCCACATCTTTGCTGACGCTTGAAGTGCCTCCCATGATGATCACTTTTTTAGGCAGATTGTAGCTCGGAAGGGAGTCTTTTTTCGTCAGAAGAATCGGATAGCCGTTTTGCGCGGCATATGGCGCGATTGCCAGCGCATCCGTATATACATCCCCCGTTACTACGACCGCCTGGTCATAGCTGCCCATTTCGGCCGCAATATTTTTGGACAGATCATATCTGTTTTTTCCGCTGATCCGTTTCGTACGGCCGTATTTCTTCAATGTCTTTTCCGCGGCTGACGAAATACTGTTCGTCCCGCCGATGATTAAAATATTATCCGGATTGAATTTCTTGATTTGCGCTTCTGTGCTGCTGCTCAGTTTTTTCGCTTCAGTCAGCAGAACAGGCGCTTTCAGTTTATTCGCTAAAGGAATGACGGAAAGCGTGTCCGCAAAATAAGCGTCCGTATTCACGACGACTACGTTGGACGGGTTTTTCCAATACTTAGATGTCGCGGCGTTAGCTGTATCATATTTGGACGCGCCTCCCAATCTGACAACGGAGGACACATCGCTTCCCGTCAGTTTATAAGTTCCTGAAGGTTCGATATTCAGAGTCGATTTATTACCAATATAATTCGTCAGTTTTACTGAGATATCAGAACTGGCCGCAAAAGTGCTTTCCGGTAATAAAGCCAGGCTGAATATCACAGAAAAACAGACAGCCCATATTGTTTTCTTCAATTTTTATCCCGCCTTTTGCTGATCATGGTGTATTATTTTGCTTTCTCGATTTCCTTGATCTCTTTTTGGCCTTTATCATTTGTGAAATAAGTAATGCTGACTTTGTCATTTTCGCTGAATTTATTCAGAACATCAGAGAAGTCATCAGAAAATTCAAAGCTGACGGGCTGATCATCCACTTTTACTTCAATTGTGTGCGTATCCGCCATACCGACATAATATGCCGTTTCTTTTTGAGCCTGGTTCTCCGAAGAACCGCTTCCCTTCTTTGATTGTTCCGCCGTTCCGCACGCTGCCAATACAACAGAAAAAAGCAGTATTAAGAACGAAGCTGCAATAGTTTTTTTCATTTTTTTCACCTCATCTTTATGTATCGTCTTATACTAACTTTTTTTTAAGGTAATTTTAAGGTCTTTTTGTAACCTTTTTTTTAAGAATTTCGTCTATTACATGGTTATAAGTAAAAATATGACTGGGTTTATAAAGATTAGTAAATTGCATCATGAAAGTTAATAGAAAAGGTGATGACAAATGAGAGCTGAACGAAAAAGAAAGAAGAAAAAGGTTCTTCTGACAATCGTAACAATCATCGGGCTGTTAGTTTTATCATCAGGAGGCTACGTCTACTACTTGTGGCACAAAGCGGCTTCAACGGTGGCAAGCATTCAGGAAGACTTAAAAAAATCGGACAAACGTGACACGGATATAGATCTCGGAAAGAAGGATCCGATTTCTGTTTTAATCATGGGAGTCGATGAGCGGAAAAATGACAAAGGGCGCGCGGACACGATGATTTATATGACCGTCAATCCTAAAACGAATACAACGGAAATGGTCAGCATCCCGCGCGATACGTATACGAAAATCTCCGGCAAAGGTACGATGGATAAAATCAACCACTCCTATGCCTTCGGCGGAACCCAAATGGCCGCGGATACCGTCGAGGACCTGCTCGACGTGCCGGTAGATTATTTTGTGAAAGTAAACATGGAGAGCTTCAAAGATACCGTGGATACACTCGGCGGGATTACGGTGAACAGCACGTTCGCCTTCAACTACGACGGGCATTCTTTCGGAACGGGGAACATCAGCCTGAACGGCGAAGAAGCACTTGCCTACACCCGCATGAGAAAAGAAGACCCCCGGGGGGATTTCGGCAGACAGCAGCGGCAGCGCCAAGTGATTGAAGGGATTATTTCTAAGGGGGCAAACATCTCGTCTGTCACGAAATTCGGAGATATGTTTAAGGTCATTGAAAACAATATGAAAACAAACATGTCATTCGATGATATGTGGACGGTTATGACTGACTATAAAAATGCCCGCAGCAAAGTCACTCAGCATGAACTGAAGGGAACGGGAACGAGAATCAACAATATCTATTATTACAAATTAGATGAAGCAAGCCTCGCTTCAGTCAAAAAAGAATTAAAAGAAAGCCTGAAATAATAAAAAACTCTGCATATGATGCAGAGTTTTTTTTATTCTGTAAAAGGCTGCGGACGGGTTTTTCTATAGCCGTACCGATAAAGCAGTTCTTCCGCAATCCGTTTTGAGGCCGATCCGTCACCATAAGGGTTTGACGCCTTTGACATCCGTTCATACTCGGCCTGATCGGTTAAGAGCTGTTTTGTCAGCTGATACACCGTTTCTTCATCTGTACCCGCCAGCTTCAATGTCCCGGCTTTCACTCCTTCGGGGCGCTCGGTTGTGTCCCGAAGCACCAAGACCGGCTTTCCGAGAGAAGGCGCTTCCTCCTGAACCCCGCCTGAGTCGGTCAAAATGAAATTTGCTTTCGCAGCGAAGTTATGGAAATCCACGACCTCCAGAGGTTCTATTAAATGCACCCTGTCCGAATCAGCAAAATGGGCTTCTGCGGCCTCACGAACTGCGGGATTCAAATGAACGGGATAAACGACTTGTACGTCCTCAAACTCTTCAACGATTCTTCTGACGGCCTTAAACATCTGTTTCATCGGCCTGCCTAAATTTTCACGTCTGTGCGCTGTCAAAAGAATCATCCTGCTTCCTTCCAGCTTGTCAAAAATCGGATGAGAATAGTCTTCCCGCACTGTCGTTTGAAGCGCGTCTATCGCCGTATTTCCCGTGATAAATATAGAATCCGGCTTTTTATTTTCAGCAAGCAGATTCTGTTCTGCCTGGCTTGTCGGCGCAAAATTCACATCAGCGATCACGCCCGTCATCTGCCGGTTGATTTCTTCAGGGAAAGGAGAGTATTTATTTTGCGTACGCAGACCGGCTTCCACATGGCCGACGGCGATTTGATGATAAAAGGCGGCAAGGCTTCCGGCGAACGTTGTCGTCGTATCTCCGTGGACCAAAACGATATCTGGTTTTACTTCTTGAAACAGCTTGTCCAGTTTCAGCAAAGCATGAGATGTAATTTCTGAAAGCGTTTGACGCTCTTTCATAATATTCAAATCAAAATCAGGCGTGATGCTGAATGCTTCAAGCACTTGATCCAGCATCTGTCTGTGCTGTGCGGTTACAGTCACCAGCGAATCAATTTCCTGATATTTTTCAAGCTCTAATACGAGCGGAGCCATTTTAATTGCTTCAGGTCTTGTACCGAATACGGTCATTACTTTTAGTTTTTTCAACGGTTTGTCTGCACCTCGTTTTATATGTCGGATATCCCTTCATGTTAACATATTTATGCCGTTTCTTAGATATTGTAAAGCTTAATGGCAAACAAAGCAAAAACCGTTACAAGACTCTTTGAAAGCGGATTAAAAGGTGTGAATTTTAATCAATTGTGGTAAAGTGGAAAAAGACTAGGTTATAGTTCTGAAAAAAAGATTTTGCAGAAACAAGGATGGTGTTATTCAGTGAAGAAAGTACGCAAAGCCATTATTCCGGCAGCAGGTTTAGGCACTCGTTTTTTGCCGGCCACAAAAGCAATGCCTAAAGAAATGCTTCCAATCGTTGATAAGCCGACAATTCAGTATATTATCGAAGAAGCTGTCGAATCCGGCATCGAAGATATTATTATCGTAACCGGAAAAGGAAAAAGAGCAATAGAAGACCATTTCGACAATGCCCCTGAACTGGAACGCAATTTAGAAGAAAAAGGGAAAATCGAACTGCTTCAAAAAGTGAAAAAATCGTCAAATATTGCGGATATCCACTATATTCGCCAAAAAGAGCCAAAAGGACTCGGTCATGCCGTTTGGTGCGCACGCAACTTCATCGGCGATGAACCTTTCGCCGTTCTTCTCGGCGATGATATTGTCCAGGCTGAAAAACCGGGACTTCGTCAGCTGATGGATGAATACGAAAAAACATTGTCTTCCATCATCGGTGTTCAGCAAGTTCCTGAAAGCGACACACACCGCTACGGAATTATCGATCCGTTAACAAATGAAGGCCGCCGTTACCAGGTCAAAAATTTTGTAGAGAAGCCTGAACCGGGCACAGCTCCTTCCAACTTGGCTATTTTAGGAAGATACGTTTTCACTCCTGAAATTTTCATGTACCTTGAACAGCAGGAAGTCGGTGCAGGAGGAGAAATTCAATTAACGGACGCCATCCAAAAGCTCAATGACATTCAGCGTGTCTTCGCTTATGATTTCGAAGGAAAACGTTACGATGTCGGTGAAAAACTCGGATTTATCGAGACGACGCTTGAATTTGCCTTACAGGATCAGGATATCCGTCATAAATTAATTCCGTTCATGAAGGATCTTCTTGAAAAAGAAGAAGCTGACGAATAGAAAAAGCTGCCGAATCCGGCAGCTTTTTTTATGTGATCTTTACGTTTTAGACGTTACCGTCAGTGTCTTATCAGCATTGTTCACAGAAAAAGTATATTCCTGGTTTTTAAGCATGAGCAAATTCTGATTGATTTTGCTGCCGCCTTTTTCACTTAAAGCTGAGATGTCTGCAGGACGCGATAAATGAAAAACCACTTCGGAGACTGTATCATTGTCAATCACTACATCCGTTTTTGCATCGGATGCTTTTAATACGTTCCGTCCGTCAGCCGTTTGTCCCGCAGCTGGATTTTTCAATTTACGCTGCACATCGTCCCGGCTTTTATTGAGATATGAGAGAAACTCTTCTGCTGTTTGGCTTGATAAACTGCCGCTGAAATCATTCAGCTGAACATCCGTCTTTTTTAAAGCGTTCACCTTATACAGATCAGTCTTTTTCATAAAGTACTCTTTATCGTTTAATTTCACTTTAGCCGCCTGGTTATTCTCGGCTTCTATCTGCACCTTCGTACCGAAACTTACACTTGCGGAGGCTTTTCCTTTTATATCTTTTTCAGTGTAAAGGTCCGCCTTTTCAGCTTTTACCAAAGCAGGTTTATTCACAGACTCATAAAGGCCGGCATCGCTCTGTTTGACGTCACCGAAAGATGTGATCGCACGCAGAGGCTTGTCTGAAAACATCGAAGCGCCTGCGCCGACAGCCAGCAATGCAAGCAGCGTAATCTGTATCGTATTGGCAATGAATTTAGGCTTCGCTTTCTTTTGCTGCGCCTGAGTGATTTTCTGTTCCTCGGCTGCCCGCGTTCTGCCTTCAATCTGCTCGTTTTGATATTTCTTTTTTTCTTTCTTTGAAAGCTTGTTGAACCAATCCACAAAAGCTTTATATTCTTTTACAACGGCTTTCGTTTCGTCGAACATACGCATTTCGCCGTAATGCATCCAAGCCACCCGGTCACACATTTTCTCAATCTGTCCGATGGAATGACTGACGAAAAAGATCGTTTTGCCGCGTTCTTTAAATTCCGTAATGCGGTCAACACATTTCTGATAGAAAGTCTGGTCCCCTACTGAGAGCGCCTCATCAATAATAAGGATGTCAGGGTCCATATGCGCCGATATGGCAAAACCGAGACGGGATTTCATACCGCTTGAATAGCTTTTAACAGGCTGATCTATAAAGTCGCCGATATCCGCGAATTCAACGATTTTTTCATAAAGCTCGTCTATCTGCCGATTGTTGAGACCCATCATCAAGCATTTTAAACGGATGTTGTCCTTGCCGCTTAATTGATTGTTTAATCCGGCAGAAATCGCGATTAAAGACGGCTGCCCGTTCATATCAATCTCACCGCTTGTCGGCGGAATGATCTTTGCAAGCAGATTGGACATCGTTGATTTTCCCGAGCCGTTGATACCTACGAATCCGATCGTTTCCCCTTCATAGACGTCAAAAGAAACATTTCGGACAGCGAAAAAACCTTTTTGATTTCTGTTTGGGAAAAACAATCCTTTAATTTTGTCAGACTGTTTTTTATATAGAAAATACTGTTTTGAAACATTTCTGAACGAAACTTTTAGTTTCATCGTATAATCTCCTTACTATATTAAAGAAAGTCAACAAACTTATCTCTGAATTTCATATGAAGAAGTGAACCGACTGTTAACAGCAGCAGTGTGACGAACCAGAAATACAGCGTGTATTTCACATCGTGGAAAAACCACTGCCCTTCCATAAAGCTGTCTCTGAAGCCCTCGATAATATAGAAAAGAGGGTTTAACTTCAAGATGGTCAAAACTTCAGGTCTGTTTCCAAATTTCTCCGCAATGTCCCAGAAAATCGGCAGAAGAAAAAAGAGAAGCCTTGTGACGGCTTGAAGCAAAAACTGATAGTCCCTGATTAATACGCTGATGGTTGAATTAAACAGGCCGAAAGCAAACATAAAACTGATCATGCAAAACAAGTAATAAATATATTGCAGCCAGTGAAGCGTCGGAAACAGTCCGTTGCTCAGCAGCACAATAATATAAATCGCCATCATCACAAAGTAACTGAATAAATTCGATGCTATCACTACAGAAGGCAGTGAACTGATCGGAAAGTTCATTTTCGACACTAAATTTATCCGTTTAAAAACGCTGTTAGATGCATCCAGTATCGTCGGACTGATAAAGAACCAAGGAATTAAGCCGGCCAGCATCCAAACGATGAACGGTACGCTGTCTCCATTTCCAAGCACCATATCATGTCCGCCGCGAATCCCGAGACCAAATACGAACCAGTAAGCCAGCATTTGAATCATAGGGTTGAGAAACTGCCACAATATACCCAAATAGTTCACTTGATACTTTGATTTCGTTTCGTACACTGCAAGCCGCATAATCAGCGGAAATGAGTTGAATTGCTCTTTCAGAATTTTTACCAATGCATTCATTCTAATCTTCCTTAGTCGTAAGTTTTAGGTAATAGCTTTGACTTACAAAAGCACCGCTCATAATTGTAACAGATTACGATGTATTTTTCACTTCATAACAAGCCTGAGTCCCATGAGCGCAACATGCCGTCACTTAAGCAAAAAAGCATAATTAACATGGTTAAATTATGCTTTTTTGCACTTATTTACTTGTCCCCGAAAATCACTTTTACGGCTTTTTCAGACGATTCTCCGGTTTCTAAATAACAGAACTTCTCGTAAAAAGGCCCGAACGAATCCGGAAGCTTATAATCATCTGATTCCGTTTCATTGACCCATTTGATAACGTCACCTGTTTCTTTGACAAGCGGGCCGGGCGCTTCTTTTTCAAAGTCAAAGTAAAACCCTCTGAGTTTATCCCGGTACGTTTCGATATCAGGCACATAAAACAGCATCGGTCTTTTCAGATTCGCATAGTCAAAAAAGACAGAGGAATAGTCCGTTATGAGTAAATCAGAGACCATATACAGCTCACGGATATCTTCGTAGCTGGAGAAATCATACGCAAATCCTTCATACGGTCCGAGATCAAAGTTTTCCGCCACGAGATAATGCATCCGTAAAATAATGACATAACGGTCGCCGATCGCTTCTCTCAATTGGTGAAGGTCTAAATCAAGGTCAAACTTGTATTTTCCCTTTTTATAAAATTGGTCATCCCGCCATGTCGGTGCGTAGATAATCACTTTTTTATCTTGCGGAAGATTCATTTTTTCTTTCAGCGCTTTAATGACAGAAGGGCTGTTATCCGTCTGAAGGAAGTCATTCCGCGGATATCCCGATTCAATCATGGTTTTATTAAACTGAAACGCCCGGGCGAATATTTCGGTTGAATATGCGTTCGGTGAAATCAGGTAATCCCACTTTGAAGCCTCTGTCGTAAAGTTGCGCTTGTATTTTTCAGTGTTTGTTCCGGGCATATGCACTTCATCCATATCTACGGCAAGGCGCTTTAAAGGCGTGCCGTGCCATGTCTGGACATATGTCGTATGCTCAGGTTTCGGAATCCACAGCGGCATACGGCTGTTGACAACCCAGTACTCGGCTCTTGCCATGGCAAACAGCCATTTGAACGTGAAGCGTTCGATATAAGGAATACCTTTATCTTTAAATGTCTGTGAGTAAGCGGGGTTTACACTCCAGCAGAGACGGTATTCCGGCATCTCTTTGCTCATGTATTCATAAATCGCCCGCGGGTTGCAGCTGTACTGTTTTCCGGCAAAGCTTTCAAACATGACAAGTTTCTGTTTGACAGGCAGTTTTCCTGCAAATCTGAATCCTGCTTTGTAAGTGTTCTGTATTCTTTTCTCAATGAACTTTTTCAGCTTATTCTTTCTCTTGCGTACAAAGGAAGCGCCCCGTTTCAGCTTTCCTTTCACAAAATACTCCACGCGGGTGCTGAAGCTGTAATCGTTCATTCTCAGGTGGAGATTTTTCGTTTTCTTTTTCGTGAAAACGTGAAATCTGGCAGGCCCTTTTTCCGTTTTAAGAACCGTGAATTGGTTAGGGTTTACATGTTCAGATTTCAGAACCTTTAACGGTTTGCTGTTGGTGATAATCTCTTCACCTGTCCCGGCATCTTCAAAAATGAATTGAATATGGAATTGAAAGATGAGCTGCTGATTCAATTCTTTATAAACGGCATTCAAATCAATTTTTGTATCAAAGCCTATCGTGTCAAGCATCGTTGTGTCCTGAACATATTCATCAAGGTCGTGTCTCGGCACGTCGTGAAGCGGATACTTCAGAATGAGAGGCTCCTCTTCTTTTCCTTTTTTCATTTTCAGAATCAGGTTTTTTTCTTTTATCTTTAAGGTTTCTGCCGCATTCAGCCGGAATGCAAAACCTTTCAGATGTAAGCTGCCGTCAGATTCGAGCTCCATTTCATCAATCCGCGTGACGAACTTTTTCTGCAGCAGCTTTAAGGAGAAATTCCCTTTCTTCGTCGTGTAAGGGAAAAAGTACATATGATGAGCCTCATCTTTATAAGAAGACAGTTCAATAGGTTCAAGGCTGGATTTTAACCGTTTTTTACTGATATCACTGTCATCATTGATAAAGGAGACATAGAAATCCAGACATCCTTTGCCGTCCGTATGGTCAGAAAGCAGATCCGTGCTCATGACAGCATGGTACTCTCCGCCCTCTCCGGCCAACCGTTTCAGAGGGACGGAAAGTTCCGCTTTTGTTTTACGATTTATAATCTGAAGAGAAGGCTCTTCCCCTGCAGTGACATTTTCACAGGATATCGTAATGCTGAATGTCTCTTCCTTTATGTTAAGATGTTTTAACTTGTATCTGACAGGATTTTCTATACCCATAAAATAAGTCTACTCCTCTGTTTCAATTAAACATATCCAATCACAATCATCATTTTGTTACTTTCAGTGAAAGGTTCTCCTTCACCGTCCGGTAGAATTGATATTGCAGTCCGTTCGCTTCTGCCGTCACCTTTTCACCGTCTTCTCTGTTTAACATGACACGTTCATAATCGTTATAAATGACATACATAATATAACCGCCAAGTCCGACTTTTTCAATGTCACTTAACGGGATTTCAAGGACGTACCGCCCGTCTCCCAGTGACTGAACCGGAAACTGGTGGTGTACTTTCATGTTATCTCTGTGCTGAAACTGAATATATTGGGCATTATTTCTGTCCTGTCCGAACAAGCGGAACGTAACGGTGAATTTATGATCGGCGAACACCGCGCTTTCCGTTTCTCCGTGCATGCGAAGTTCGACCAGTTTATTTTCTTCATCCGTCAGCGGGCTTTCTAAATAAGCCAGTCCGTCTTTCGTCACGATGTTTTTATCGGGCTCTTTTTTGGACCAGCGGAACAGCTTTTCGACCTCATCATACCGTTTTTGAGTCAGCAGACGGTAGGCTGTTTTATGAATCGGATGAAAAAATGTCTCGGAAATATCGTATTTCGTCTTCTTTAACACATTCAGAATTTCATTGAATTTATTGTAGTAGGCTTCTTTGTTTTCGCTTTTCAGGAAGTGCATCCGATCGAAAAGCCGCGTAATGGAATCGAATTCAATCAGGCGGTTCATCGCCATCTTCTCTTTTTCAGTATCTAATTTTTTGTTCAGAATATACTTCATTACGGCTATGTTCGTGTCGGTTTTTTCCATTATATTGGTCTGCTTTGTCAGCGACTCATTATTGTCCATTCTGTTCAGATAATAGACCGGTTCGGTTGACGTTGAAATATCTCCGCACGCCAAAAGAACATCCATAAAAAATTGCTTATCTTCAGCAAATTTCATTTCCGGATATCTGATATCGTTATCTTTTAGAAATTGTAAGTTCATCATTCTTGCCCGCGGGCCCAGATGATAGAAAATATGCCGGATTGAAAAAGGCGATACCTTCGCTCTGTTCAGCGAAGACTCATGTTTCCCGATCGTTTTTTGACCGTTCACCTGCATTTCGATCGTTTTTCCGACCGCATAATTTACATGATCTCTTTCAAGCATGTCAAATAAGATTTTAACCCCGTTCGGCGCAAACCAATCATCCGCATCCAAAAATGTAATGTACTTCGCATTTGCCAGCTCAATTCCCAAGTTTCTCGGATAAGCCGGAGTTCCCGTGTTGTCTTTCAAAAAGACGACTGTAATATTTTCATACAATTCGGCGTACTCAGTCAGGATGTTTCTGGAATCATCGGTAGAGCAATCATCGACCAGAATTAAAGAAATATGCTGAAAGCCGATGTTTTGAAGGATCACAGAATCAACTGTTTTCCTTACATATTCTTCTGCATTATAAACAGGAACGACTACCGCTACCTTCTTCTCTTCCGCCAATGCTTCTTTGTTTAAAATGGTATATTCGCGTTCTTCTACGGACGGCTTGGACTCTTTTTTATTCAACTTAAAAAAGTTACTAAGATTCATCTTTAAATTCTCCTCTTATTGTCTAGCTTTTTTTCAAAAGCGCATAACAAATATAGCGAAAATAACCTTATATTACAAGAAGTACTCCCTATCCGGAGGGAGTACTTCTTTATCATCTGTATATCCGAATGTTTCAATTACACCCCGGCAATTTCTTTTTTAATCTGTGTGGTGGAAATGCCTTCGGTTCTAGGGAGATAGATGACTTCGCATTGATCTTTAAGGAAATCGAATTTGCCTTCCCAATCGTCTCCCATCACGAACACGTCGATGTTGTGATCTGCTATGTCACGTACTTTTTGATCCCAGCTGTTTTCCGGAATGACTTCGTCGACATAACGGATCGTTTCCAGAATCAGCTTTCTGTGTTCATAGCTGTGGTAGGCCTTTTTTTGTTTTTGCAGGTTGAACTCGTCTGTTGAGATGGCAACAACTAGGTAATCTCCAAGCTGCTTTGCGCGCTCAAGCAGTTTAATATGACCCCAATGCAGTAAATCAAACGTTCCGTAAGTAATGACCTTCTTCATGAAACAAAAGCTCCTTTCTATCATCATACGTATAACAAGCAACTGCCCTGAAATGCTGCGCAGCTGTATCCTTAATCACTAAAGTGCCAATTTCGTACTCATGGAACCTCATTATATCACATAGCCCTGAAAAGGTTAAGCCAATGTAAAACGAAGTTAAATTCCACTTATTAACAAATGTTATTACAATAGGAGTTTAGCAGGGTTTTTGCGCGGTTGATTAAAGAAATTGTTATCTTATTTATATTTTTGTAAAACTATTGTTAAGTTTATCTGAAGGTATTATGTTAAAATAAAGCTTAGCCTAAGTCACGAAAAAATGAAAGAAAATCCCGTACAAAAAGGAGGACGGCAGATGCAGACTGAAATGGTGCACAACCTTTCTTATGTTAATGGAAATTTACAGGAGTTTATTTCATATTTAGACACTTATTATATCGCACAGAGGCAAGGAGCCGTCATTGCGACGGTCAACCCTGAGATCGGATACGCTGCTGCGAAAGACAAAGGTTATCATCAAGTCATTTCTTCCGCGGATTTCGTCCTGCCGGATGGTATCGGCGTCGTGTTAATGTCACGTTTGACGCAGCACCCGCTGAAATCAAGAATTGCGGGATTCGATGTGTTTCTGTCGCTGCTAGGTCTCGCAAACCGGCAGTCTAAAAAAAATATTTTTATACGGAGCTAAGCAAGACGTGCTTGACGCCGTTTTGAACCGGATCGGCAAAGAGTATCCGAATATTGAGGTTGTCGGAGCCAGCAACGGTTATGAAGCGGATAAACGCTTCGTCGCCAAACAGATTTCCCGGGCCAAACCCGATCTCGTGTTTGTCGCCTTAGGATATCCCCATCAGGAACAATTTATTTATGAATACAAACATCTTTTCCCTCAGGCTGTATCGATCGGTTTGGGCGGAAGCTTTGATGTGTTCAGCGGAACGGTGAAACGCGCCCCTGAATGGATGATCAAAACGAATCTGGAATGGCTGTACAGACTGGTGACGAATCCGTGGAGATGGAAAAGGATGCTGAACATTCCGAAGTATGCTTTTACCGTTTTGAGAAATAATAAATCAAATAAAAGCCTGTATTCCAAGCAGGCAGAAGATCAAACGAAACAGCTTTAAACAAATAAAACAGCAAAAGAGATTGGTAATCTATGAACTTGCGATCTTTATTCGCCGCTTTTTATTCTATATATCTGTCTGTTCTGGGCGTTTTGTTCAAGCCTGTAAAGCCCAAGAACCATCTGACCCTGCTGGTATCTTTTGAAGAGAATGCACAGGCTCTCATTCGCTCTTACAAAGCGCACGCTGAATCGCTTTCTTATGAAATGACGGTTTTGTATACGAGACACGCCGTCAGTCTGAAAAAAGAGCTGGAAGGTCTCGGCTCTTTTTATCTGAACGAAAAACATCCGCTGCATCTTTTGAAGGCGGTTTTGATCCTTTTTAAGAGCAAAGCGGTGATAACGGATAACTATTTCCTCATGACAAGCGTCTTAAACCGCCGGCCGCAAACGACATGTATTCAGGTGTGGCATGCGAACGGCTCTTTGAAAAAGTTCGGCCTTGAGGATGTGACGAATCAAAACCGTCCGGCATCAGACATCAGCCGTTTTAAAAAAGTGTACCGCTCGTTTGACTTTGTCACCGTCGGTTCAGACGCGATGGCTGACGTTTTTAAAAAGTCGTTCGGCATACGGGACGGCCAGCTGTTAAAAACGGGTGTCCCCCTGACTGACGTGTATTATGAAGAACACAAGCCCGAACTGAAGCACAAATGGCCGAAAAAAATCATCCTGTACGCACCGACATTCAGGGATTATGATATGCAGTCCTTTCGGCTGCCATTCACCGAAGAACAGCTTACAAACGCGTTAAACGGAGAGTATATGCTGCTTGTAAAGCTTCATCCTGCCGTTTTGCATCATATTTCAGCTTCGTTTGAAAGCGAATTGATCAAGAACGTGTCTGACATGCGTCTTCATGATCTCTTGAAAGCGGCTGATATTTTAATTACGGATTACTCTTCCGTGCCTTTTGAATTCGCGCTCTTAAATAAACCGATTTTCTTTTTCACGTATGATCTGGAGGAATATGATCGAAAACGCGGTTTAATCGACAATTATACTTCCGTCATTCCCGGAAAAGCTTGTCATGACAGCGAAGCTCTTCTGGAGGAAATGACGAAAAAGCCATTTCGTGCAGAAGAAATGAAGCGGTTCTCGGACAAATGGAATATGTATTCAGATGGGAATTCGAGTGAAGCGTTATTAAAATTTGCGGAAACAAAAATGAAAAATTGCGCTGAAGCACCTGCCTGAATCTGAGGCGGGTGTTTTTTGCATGAAGAAAGGGCTGAAGCATGCACTTCAGCCCTTTTTTTATACTTTCATATACACGGGAACATCATAGTAAAGCGTATAGTCATCCAGCAGTGAGTATAAGCTGTACATGCGGTTTACCTGCTTATACGCCCAGCCGATGTCTGTCGCATACTGATGAGCCGCGGCTGGAGACCATCTCATTTTATACAGCGTATCCTGCTCGTATGAAGGATTGTGAATATAAGACGCACCGATAAATTGGGCTCCGCCGATAATCGCGGCTTCCGGAGTAAACCAGCCTTGCTTATACGCGTATTGTGCGCCGTAGTAATTCGGGTTGCTGTCATAAGCCCCGATGCCGTACATGTTGTAAACCTTTTTACCATTATACATAATGCCGTTCGCAAGCTCTGACGTGCCATTGCCCGTTTCAAGCAAAGCATGCGAAATCAAATACACTTCATTGATGCTGTATTTGCCGGCGGCTGTAATAAAGGCCTGGCCTTTTCCTGTCAGTATTCCTTTATTGACCAGCACTTTTTGATTCAGTTCCGATGCGTTCAGTCCGGCTGTCTGAGAGAGCTTCAGAAATTGAAAGTAATACTTGCTGTCTTGTGCGAAGTGAGCCGGATTGACGTACTGACCGACTTCGTCACTGCTGGCGTTTCTCCAGCCCATGCTGAGTTTGGCCCAGCCGTTTGTCTGGCCTGTGATGCTGATTTTATCGCCTTTTTTCAACTGCCCGATAATATTGCCGGAGCTGACTTCCGGGGTTGACCGGACGTTCAGGACGTCGGCTGTGACCGTCCCGGAGGCCGTGTTGATGTACGTAAGCGATGCATAGGCCGCGGCATCAGTCTGCGGGCTGACTGTCATTTGTTTTTTGACCATATCTGCCAGCGAGATGTTGTAATTGGTATTCATGATTTGCGGTCCGTTTTTTATTTTCAGAATAGCCATCGTCCATCCGTACAGCTTTTTCAGCTTTTGGGAGGCGGCGTCCGCTGACTGCGCTCCCGTGAATTGATCGCGAATGCGGAGTTCATAAACCGGATGGCTTTCACTCGTATAGCCGGCCTGTAATTGTTTGGCGCTGAAAAAGCTCATGCTTTTATTTAAAACGGTTTTACTGCTGAATTTTTCGGTTTTGATGACGTACTGTGCAGAGCCGGTTTTCCCCGTCTCCTTCACAGTGCCGGCCGCTTTGTTTTGCTTGAAAAAAGCAGTCACGCGGTCAATGTCTTCCTTCTTAAGCAGCGGTGCCGTTTCAATTCTGAATTGTGTATACGCCGCTTCACCTGTTTTCTGTGCGGAGGCGGATACTTTTTTCCCTTTGAAAAAATCCAGCGATTGATTGATCTTTGCCGTATCAAGCAGTGATTCGGTTGTGACTTGGTACGTTGTGTCCGTCTGCTTGGATATCGTTTTTGAAATGGCAGTCAGTTTATATCCCGCCAGCAGATTCAATCCTTTTTTTTATCTTCGACTGGTCTGCCGTCTGCTGAGAAAGCAGCTGATATTCGTTTTCTGCTGTTTTTCTCGCCGCTGTTCTTGCCGTCTTTACATGCTGCTGGCGGAAAAACGCCTCCGTTCGATCTGCCTTTGCAGCGGTAAGCTGCCCTGCCGTGATCCGGTAAACGGACACTGATGCTGTCTTTTTGACAGGCGATGCGTCGCAATGCCATTTTTTCTTTTTAAAGAAAGCTTGCACGCTTTGCAGCTGCTTAGCCGTCAGTCCGCTCATCGCGACCGTGTAATTATTTTTCTTGCCGGCTTTTTGATAGCTTCCGCTGACGCCCGTATTCTTCTTGATTTGGGTGATAGCATTTTGTACGGCGCTTACTCCGTTAAAATATCCTGACTGCACATTATACACGGTTGCTGTTTTGCTTTGGGCATACTTTTGAACGTTCCCTTTGACGCCCGTTTTCTGCTGCAGCTGTTTCACTAAACCTGCCGCATTATTTGCATTTGAAATGTCAGAGGCTGTCACGGTGATATTCGGACTGGCCTTTGCCGTGACTTTCAGCGACGACTGCAATCCTGTTTCCTTTTGAAAATCAGTTTGAATCTGAGCGGCTTTTTGATCGCCGGAGATTGTTCCCGATTGGATCTGAAACCGAGCTGTTTCCCGTTTGATCTGACGGTATGACGCTTTCACGCCCGTCTGCTTCGTCAACGCTTGCGAGAGCGCTTTTGCATCCGCATCGGCCGCCATCTCAGAAGTCACGACCTGCATATACGGCTGTTTTGTCCCCGCCGGCTTGACGGCGCCGGTCACGCCCGTTTTTTTCGTCAGTTCGGCAAGAAGATTTTTCGTCTGCCGCTCGTCTGACAGAACGCCTGATGTAACGGTCACGTAAGGCTGTTTGCTTCCGCTTGCGCTGTAAGTGCCGGCCACGCCCGTCTGCTTCATAAAATCTTTCAGCACAGTTTTCGCATCCGTTTCATCGTGTAAGCCTGAAGCTGAGATTTGATAAGTGAGCGGCGCATTTCCGGCTTTCTTTGCGTCAGCCTGCCACCCCGTATCCTTTTTCAATTTCGCTGCCGCTTGAAGCGCCTCGTTCTCAGAAGCAAATTGCTGCTTCGTTTCCAGCTCGTAAACGGAGTAGTCGCTGTATGCGGCCTCGGCGGGCTGTGTAACGGTGCTAAAGACAAGGAAAACGGCGGACAATAACATAGGTGCAACGAATCTCTTTTTCATTCCTTCTCCTCTTTCTGATTCAATTGGTTTCTATCAAACTAGTTTATTTATCGGCCCGCTTTCTTCATTTTTACAGAGAGAAATCATCCAATTATCCAAATAAAAAAAACTTAATCCCAGAGCTGGGATTAAGTTTGGTTTTATATATGAGAAACGATGATCGTGCAATCTCCGTTTATCGTAAAGTCAGGCATCTGATCCGGCAGTATGAAATGCGCGCCTTTTTCAAGCTTGGCGGACTTGCCTTCAAAGATGATGGAGCCGCTTCCTTCTGTGACGCTGCACAGCATAAACGGAGCGTCCTGGGTCATTTCCGCCGTCCCGCTGATATCCCATTTGTATACAGAAAAATATTCTCCCTGCACAAAGGTTTTAATGGTGATGCCTTTTCTCGTTTCAGTTGATTCATCCAAAAATCCATCCACATGAGGAACGGTGGCGGCGTTGACGGCATCGCGGATATGCAGCTCACGCGCCCCGCCGTTTTGATCTGTACGCCCGTAATCATATATCCGGTAGGCGGCGTCTGAATTCTGCTGTATTTCCAGCACGAGCGCCCCGGCGCAAATGGCATGGATGGTTCCGCTCGGCACATAATAAAAATCGCCGGGTTTGATCTTCACGCGGCGCAGCAGGCCTTCCCAGTCACCGCTGTTAATCATGGTGACAAGTTCCGCTTTCGAACGGGCCGTATGACCATATATGATTTCCGCATTTTCTTTACAGTCAATAATGTACCAGCACTCAGATTTCCCCGTTTCGCCCTGTCCATGCTCCTCGGCGTCATAATCGTCAGGATGGACTTTAACGGACAGATGATGTTTGACGTCCAGTATTTTCGTCAGCAGCGGAAACCGGTCCCCTTCCGTTCCGCCGAATAATTCTCTATGCTGATCCCACAGTTCCATCAAGGTTTTCCCTTGATACGGACCGCTTTTGACCGTGCTCATTCCGTGCGGATGAGCTGATATCGCCCAGCATTCGCCGGTTGTTTCTGAAGGTATGTCATATCCGAATCGTTCGCGTAATAACGTGCCGCCCCATATTTTTTCTTTACATACAGGCTGTAGAAAAATCGGCTCTTGCGTCATGTTCGTTCCCCTCCCCTTAAAAAGCGGCTCATATCCCATTCCCCCTGTGTCTTTTTTAAAACACGGAGAGCCGCGGTTAAAAACAATATGTATAAAATGGCTGACCTGCTCATTATACCATTCGGATGGGGCGGAATGCTCAGTCATTTCCTATTCCAGAATAAAATGCCTTGTTTGTCGCAAATTAAAATAACTGATGGAAAGGGGGGAACATTATGACGATACATGCGGAGCTCGGCAAAAACCTTGAAGCGCTGAAAAAACGGATCGGCCAAAGCGATGACATGATGTTTTATTCGTTTACGTACGGAAACGGCAAATGTGACGCCTGTCTTATATATATAGACGGACTGACCGAGAATCAATTGCTTGCGGAATATATTATTTCGCCCGTGCAGGCGGCCGCCCTGCATCAAGAGGAACCGGCTGAAATACCGCCGTCATCCATCTCTTTCGGCTATCGTCACACCCGGCTTTCTTCACTTAAGGACGCGGAGGCAGACATTTTTTCCGGCAAATCGGTTTTGCTGGCGGAGGGATGGGAGGAAGCCCTTTCGTTTGAGACGGAAACATTTAAAATGCGTGATATTGAAGAACCGGCTTCAGAAGTGCTTGAACGGGGGCCGAGAATAGGTTTTGTCGAAAAGCTCCGAACGAACACGGCGCTTTTGCGCGAGCAGTCCGGTGATCCCAACCTCCAGATCAAAGAGATCACACTCGGCGAACGGACAAAAAAGCGGATCGCCGTTGCCTACATTCGGGATATTGCGCCTGATGATGTTGTAAAAGAAGTGATGAAAAGACTGGATTCGATCACCATTGATGACATTCCGGAATCAGGAACGATCGAGCAGCTTATTGAAGATAACACGTATTCCATTTTCCCGACCGTCTTGACGACCGAACGGCCCGACCGGGTTATGGGCGCTCTTTTGGAAGGAAGGGTCTCCATTCTTGTAGACGGAACGCCTTTTACCCTTTTGGTGCCGGCTACCATTGATGAATTTATCCACTCACCTGACGATTATAATCAGCGGTGGGTTCCGGTTAACTTTCTCAGGCTGCTTCGGTATACATGCATTTTAATCACGATTTATTTACCCGGCCTTTACATATCGCTCGTTACGTTTCACACGGGGCTTTTGCCGACGAGAATGGCGGTGACGATTGCCGGAAGCAGATTGAATGTTCCGTTTCCCCCTTTTGTTGAAGCGTTTATTATGATTTTTACGATTGAGATGATCAGAGAAGCCGGACTCAGGCTGCCGAAGCCGATCGGACAGACGATCGGCCTGATCGGGGGCGTGGTGATCGGGCAGGCCGCCGTTCAGGCGAACATCGTCAGCGCGATGATGGTCATTATCGTATCCGTTACGGCATTGGCTTCTTTTACGGCGCCCTCCTATGCGTTCAATTTTCCGCTGAGACTCATCCGTATTTTTTCGATGATTTTGTCGGCGATATTAGGTTTATACGGACTGATCATGTGTTATCTGCTTGTCGTCGGCCATCTGATGCGCCTGAAAAGCTTCGGCCAGGACTATCTTATTCCGATCATGGCGCAGCCGGGACAGGACTTAAAAGATACGATCGTCAGACTGCCGACGCCTCTTTTGAAAAAACGGCCGACCAGAAAAGAGACGAAAGATAAAATCAAGCAAAGGTGATCACCATGAAAAAACCGGAAGACAAGCTGTCGTTTATGCAGACACTTCTCATGGTAAGCGGAACAATGATCGGAGCGGGCGTGTTAACACTGCCGCGCTCCGCCGCAGCAGCGGACAGTCCGAGCGGATGGATCATTATTCTTGTGCAGAGTCTCGTGTTTATCGGCATCGTCCTGCTCTTTATGCCGTTTTTGCAGAAAAACAGCGGGGAAACCATTTATGAGCTGAATCAAAGCATCATGGGACGCGCCATCGGTTCTCTTCTGAATTTATTCATCAGCTGTTATTTTGTCGTCACCGTCTGTTTTCAAGCCCGTTTTCTCGGTGAGGTCATCAATTACTTTTTACTGAAAAATACGCCGATGGGTGTCGTTATATTCATCTTTCTGGCGGTCGGCATCTACCATGTGACCGGCGGGGTCTATCCCATTTCAAAACTCTATGCTTATCTCTTTCCGATTGCGATCGTCATTCTGATTGTGCTGCTCATATTCAGCCTGAGACTGTTTAAGCTGGATTTCGTCCGCCCGGTCTTGGATGGGGGCTACAAAAGCTTTTTTGAGCTGTTTCCGCGGACCCTTCTGTACTTTTCAGGACTTGAGGTGATTCTTTATCTGGTGCCGTTTATGAAAAATCCGAAGCAGGCGAAAAAGGCTGCCGTCTTCGGCATCGCATGCGCAGGCTTATTTTACAGCTTTACGCTGCTTGTCGTAATCGGCTGTATGTCGATCGCTGAAGCCAAAACGGTGACATATCCGACCATTTCCCTGATTCACGCCTTGGAAATCCGCGGTATTTTCATCGAAAGGTTTGATATCTTTCTTTTAATTACGTGGACATGCCAGCAGTTCACCTGTATGCTCGGTTCTTTTAAAGGAGCGCATCTCGGATTAAACACCATTTTCAAACTGAAAAATAAAAACAATGCCTGGCTGCTGGGGGGCTTATTGGCAGTGACATTCGGCCTTTCAATGTACCCCGATGATATCAACAGTGTGTTTGCATTCGCGAATATTCTCGGATATGCGTTTTTTGCCGTCATTATGATTCCTTTTCTCATCTGGTTTGTCAGCTGGATGAAAAAAATAGCCGGGAGGAAACAGACGTCATGACACATTTCGTAAAATGGGCGGCGGCGCTTTTCATACTGATGACGCTTTCAGGGTGCTGGGACGCGAAGGAAGTCGAAAAGCTGTCTTTCGCCCGGGGGCTGGCGATAGACGAGACGAGTGACCGCCGATATAAATTAACCTATCAAAACCTGCTGCCCCAAAGTGAAAACAGCCAGGCTTCCGGCCGGCCCGTGTTTGTCAATGTGACGTCGCGGGGGGATACCATTCTTGAAGCCGTCAGTGAAGTCGCTTTAAAAGATCCGCCCGTTTACAGCGATCATTTAAAAGTGCTGATATTCAGCGACAAATTGCTGGCCGACCAAAATATACTCCAGATGATGAATCATTTTATCCGCGATGATGAATTAAGGCGGAGCAGCTATCTCTTCGCGGCAAGAGGTAAAGCGTCCGATATTCTGACGGAGCCGACGCCGAATCAGCAGCAGCCCATGCCTGCGGAAAAGCTGATCGACCTTACGAACAACGGCGGCTACAACGGGAAGATTTTAAAACCGCTCCGAATCGGGAGAGCTTCGATTTACTGCCATAATAAACTCAGTTTTCTCATTCAGGCCGTCAGCAATCAAAAAGGAAAAACGGTGTATGACGGAGCGGCCATTATCAAAAACGCAAAACAAAACAGATTGGCGGGCTTTCTGTCATCATACGAAGTACAGAGCCTGAATTGGCTGACGGGGACGATACGGGGCGGCGTGCTGCCCGCTTTGGATAAAGGGGGGCACCCGATTACCTTCGAAATCAAAAAATCAACATCCTCCATCACCCCCCTGCTGAAAAACGGGAAGCTGTCATTTCATGTAGCGGTGAAAACAAAAGGACTTTTGTCAGAGGATCAATATGCCGGAGAAGATTCATTCGATCAGCACTATTTAAACGGGCTGGAAAAGATTTTCGAAAAAAAACTGAAAAGCGATATGAAAGAAGTCATCGATAAGCTGCAGAATCAATATGAAACGGACCCTGTCTTCTTTTCTGACAGAGTCCGCATTCAATATCCCGACTATTGGAAGAAAGTAAAGCACCGCTGGGATGAGACCTTCTCCGAAGCG
The DNA here is from genome assembly GCF_051034795.1 of Bacillus sp. jun7. Classification (NCBI taxonomy): domain Bacteria; kingdom Bacillati; phylum Bacillota; class Bacilli; order Caryophanales; family Bacillaceae; genus Bacillus; species Bacillus sp. jun7. The sequence goes on along the minus strand of NZ_CP093219.1, from coordinate 2,876,575 downwards.
GCCTTTGACTATGATGTTTCCATTCAGATTACCAACTTCGGAACGATGGGACGGTAGCCTTCAGCGTTTTTTTTCGACACGAAGGAGAATCTGATAAATCCGGCTTTGTTCGGGCAGCTGTGTCACCGGAAATTGCATCGATTGCGCCATTCGTGTGATTTCCTGTAAAAACAGCTGCACCCGCTCATCCACGTGAACATACGTATAGGACTGCTTTTTCACGTCAAATGTCTCTTCCGGAAAGAGCGTGCGCACCGTCTGCGGCGTAAAAAACCGCAAGTGGGTGCGGTCGAGAATGCCGGCGTCTCTGTATGTCCAGTCACCGAGCAGAAGCGGGAACAGCGCTTCGGCGTGGGAAATATTCGGAATGCTGCAAACAATTGATCCGGCAGGCGACAAATAGGATGAGTACGTTTCAATGACGCGCCACGGGTCTTTTAAGTGCTCAAGGATGTCCGCGAAAATGATGCAATCAAAAAAGCCTTCCGGATAAGGCAGCTTCACTTTTTCGACATCTTCCTGCAGCACCGCTTCATAATGACCTTTTGCCGCTTGCGCCGCCAGCGGGTGCAGTTCTATTCCGTACAGTTCGCAAGGCTGTCTGTTTTGAAGTTCCAGCCCCGTAGCTCCCGCACCGCAGCCGACATCAAGTATCCGTTTCGCCTCCCGGGGAACGAGCTCCGCAATTTCCGGTCTCGGATGAGTAAAGTACGTAAAATCAGTGCCCCATTTTTCCGTAAAACGCTGGCGGTTCTCCGAATATAACTGATTGATATTGATATCCTGATTAGCCGTAAACGTCGCATGCCCGTGGTGATGCACAAAGGCATCGAGAGCGATGTGCAGGCTGTAGCCTTTTTGCAGGGCGCGCAGACATAGGTCATCATCTTCAAAAGAACCGTATCCGAATTGCTCATCGAACGGGCCGATGTCTTCAATGACGCTTCTTTTCACCAGAAGACAGAAGCCGACAAGGCGCAGCACCCGCTTTGTATGATGCTTTTCCCGTGCGCAATATGCCTCCGCGAATGACTCCAGCTCATCAAGCGATTGATACGCGTCATGGATCATTTGCGCGCCGCTGACATAGTTGCTGACGGGCCCGACCATACCGGTTTTTTCAGATTGATACAGCACCCTCAGCATGGAGGTGAGCCAATTTTTCGTGACCATCGTATCGTTGTTCAGAAACAGCAGATTTTCTCCCCCTGCCGCTTCGATTCCCTGGTTGCACCCCTTGGCGAACCCGAGGTTTTTTTCATTAAGGACGACTTTGACGTCAGGCAGATTTGATATGTATTCTCTCGTTCCGTCTGAGGAACCGTTGTCAACTATAATCAGTTCAATCTTATCTTTGTCGGTGTATCGTTCAATGCTGGCCAGACATTTTTTCGTCAGCTCAAGTTCATTATATGTAAGGATAATAATACTCGTTTTCACCGGCATCCCCGCCTTTATCGTGACTTTATACAACGTATGACATATCCCCGTCATTTATGTGACCGGGCGCCCGCTCGGCATCCGTTTTGAGGGGCCGGTGAATAACCGCCCCCCTAAAACTGAATATTACGGATGAACTGTCCGCCGATTTGATTCTGATCCCGAGCCTCCGTTACGGCTTTTCAGATCCTGCTCAATTTCTTCAAGGCTTTTCCCCTTCGTCTCGGTCACTTTAAACCGGACGAACAGGAATGCCAGTATCCCGATCACGGCATAAATGAGAAATAAATAGCTGATGCCGACTGCTTCCATTAACATCGGATAGGTTAATGAGACAATCAATGTTCCGGCATGCAGCATCAAAGTGGAGACACCCGTCCCGATACCCCGGACATGCAGCGGGAATAATTCAGGAAGCATGACCCACACGGCAGGCCCCCAGCTGACCGCAAACACAATGATAAACAGGCCTAAACAAATCACCGTTGTCCATGATGCGGCTGCTGAATGTTCAAAGAAAAGATTGACCGCAGCCAATACGAGCAGACTGATGACCATGCCCGCATTTCCGGCCAGCAGCAGCGGCTTCCGGCCGATCTTATCAATGACTTTAATAGCCGCAAGCGTCATGATGACATTGACGGCGCCGATTCCGACCGTTCCCAATATAGACGCGGAATTGCCGAACCCGACACTGGTAAATGTTTTCGGTGCGTAATAAATAATTGTATTTGTCCCGATGAATTGCTGCAAAAAGGCAAGTCCGAGGCCGGCAATCAGCGCGGGTCTCACCCACGGCTCAAACAATTCTTTCAAGCCGCCTTCGTTTTCCTTTTCCGCTTCTTTCATCTGATCAATCTCATCATCAATATTCTTCGTTCCCCGCAATGATGAAAGGATTTCTCTTGCTTTCTCTTCTTTGCCGATCGTAAACAGCCAGCGCGGGCTTTCCGGCATAAATAAGATTCCGATCAGCAGAATAACTGACGGCACAACCGCAAGTCCAAGCATCCAGCGCCAAGCCCCTGCATCGGCAAATATATAGTTCACGATATAAGAAACGAGGATTCCGACCGTAATCATCAGCTGATTCAGCGAAGAAAGCGCCCCCCGTTTATGCTTCGGAGCCAGCTCCGATAAATAGAGCGGGACGATCGTTGTAGATGTTCCGACAGCCAGTCCGAGAATAATTCGGAAAAGAACCATCACCCCTGTATTCGGGGCAAAAGCGACTCCTAATCCGCCTATACAAAACAGCAGCGCCGCTCCCATGATGGCCTTTCGTCTGCCGAACCGGTCGGTCAGTTTGCCGGCGAATCCCGATCCGAGAATCGCCCCCGCCAATAACGAACTGACGACGAGGCCTTCTGTAAAGGCGTTCAGTCCCAGTTCTTTTTTCATAAATAAAATAGCTCCGGAAATGACTCCGGTATCATATCCGTATAACGCGCCGCCGAGTGCGCCGAAAAAATAGAGCCATTTATTCGAGTGTATGCTTTTCATGTTATATAGACTCCCTTCATCCAACGCTGTATCCGCGCGGAATTGTTCTACTGCTTCTTTTGCCTGTTTCCGATCGTTTCAAACCTTCCGCACCGTTAATATCCATTATTTTACTGATTATTTTTTACAAAGCGCCGAAACATTTCCCGCTTCCTGCCGTCCAATATAATGTGAACCTGATGCAAAAATAACAGTAGATGTTGTCGAAATAGAGAGAAAGATTTAGAATTTTCTCATTTGCAGAGTTGCTCCAAGTCAACAATTATGGTACGCTTCACAAAGAATAGAAACGAGAGGTAATGATATGGAAGAACGATCTCAACGCAGAAAAAAGAAAAGACGCCTCAGAAAATGGGTGAAATTTGTACTGGTATTCGCCGCTTTCTTATTGGTGATCGCCGGTTCCGTCGGCACCTACGCATTTGTGAAATTGAATAATGCGACCAAAGAAGCGCACGTCAGCCTTGACCGCGGCGACCAGTCCGTAAAACGGATCAAAGAATTTGACCCGAAGAAGGATTCTTTCACCGTATTGCTTTTAGGAATAGACGCCCGGGACAATAAGGGCGAATCAGTAGATGACGCAAGAAGTGACGCCAATGTGCTCGTCACCTTCAACCGGAAAAAGAAAACAGCGACGATGCTCAGCATTCCGCGGGATTCCTATGTCAACATCCCGGGACACGGCTATGACAAATTCGCGCACGCACATGCTTACGGCGGTTATAATTTAACTTATAAAACAGTAGAAAACATGTTTGATATTCCGGTAGATTATGTGGTTGAGAGCAACTTCGACGCGTTCCGCGATGTCGTCAATGAGTTGAACGGCGTTACGGTAAATGTGAAAAGCCAGAAAATTGCCGATCGTATTAAAGTCGATACAAAAGGAAAAGTCGTGCTGAAGCCGGGCGTCCAGACGCTTGACGGTGAGCAGGCACTGGCTTATGTAAGAACACGCAAAGCGGACACCGATCTGATGCGCGGACAAAGACAGATGGAAGTGCTGAGCGCCATTATTAAAAAATCTAAATCGTTAAGCTCGATCCCATCGTATGACGATATCGTCGACAGCTTAGGGAAAAACTTGAAAATGAACTTATCTCTTAATGACGCCATCGGTCTGTTCCCGTTTATCACATCGCTGAAATCGGTGAATTCTTTGCAGCTGACAGGTTCAGACAGCTACATTTACACTCCTCAGTACGGCAAAAATATTTATTACTTCAAGCTGAATGAGGAAAACCTTCAAGAAGTAAAAACGAAATTAAAAAATGATTTAGACGCGTAAGATGTCACGGCGGGATTAGCAAATCCCGCCGTTTTTCTGTTGAAAAAAAGGACATGAAGGTATAGCCTTTTAACTGACGGCTTTCTGCTGATTTCGCACAAAGCTGAACATACTACATGAAGCAGCTTTATTTTTAAGGAGGGCATCCATACATATGAAATTGATAGCCATTGACTTAGACGGCACATTACTGAATTCGGACAGTGTGATTTCTCCGGAAAACAGAGCGGCTTTACAAAGAGCGGATGAAGCGGGCATTCTCGTGGCCATCTGCACGGGCAGAGCCACGTTTGATGTAAAAGCGCTCTTAAAGGATTTGGATATTCCGATCATTGCGGCAAACGGCGGGACAGTCCATGACAAAGGATACCGCCTCGTCAGCCGCCTCTTAATGGATCAGCAGGCCGGAAAGGATATCGCCGCTTATTTAACGAACAAAGACATTTACTTTGAGGTCTATACAGATGATCATCTGCTGTCCCCGTTTGACGGCGAGTCCAAACTGCAGGCAGAACTGGACATTCTGAAAAGCGCCAATCCCAAGGAAGATATTCAGACATTATGGGAGGGCGCAAAGACGCAGTTCAAACAATTCGGCATTAAACCCGTACAGGATATACAGGCGATTTTTAACGGAGACGAACATGTTTACAAGCTTCTTTGTTTCTCTTTTGATATGGAAAAACTGAGAAACGCCAAAGAAGAAATTACACATCATCCGAAATTATCCCAGACATCTTCCGGAAAACACATTATCGAAATCCTCCCTGCCGGTTCCGGAAAGGGACGTGCTCTGACGGAGCTTGCCTCACTGTACGGAATTGAAAAACAGGATATTTACGCCATCGGCGACAGCCCGAATGATTTCTCCATGTTTGAAGCGGCGGGAAACCGCATCGCCATGGGCAATGCGATTGATGAACTGAAGGAAAAAAGCACGTATATTACAAAAAGCAACGATGAAAACGGCGTCGCATATTTCATCAACCGGCTTCTCGACAACGGGCAATAAAAGGTAAAAGCCAGGTCTTTCACGGCCTGGCTTTTCACGTTTCCCAAAAAAGAAATTCCCAAAAATGAAAATAAATTGTAAGATAAAGAAAAAAGAAAAAAGGAGTTTCATGATGTCGAATGCAATCGCTATTATAGGATTTTTAGCTTTTCTCTGCGCAGTCGGATACGGAATGTTTCATCTCATATGCAAAGCGGCAAAAAAAGAAAAACATTTTTCAAAAAAGCTGTTTTGGCCCCTTCTCATCGGCGGATTTATCCTGCTTCTGACCGGTGCCTCCCCCGCAGAACCGGACGCCTCGGCCGTGAAGGCAGAGGAGAAATACAGCACCCTTGATACGGCTTATCAAAAATTGACGAAGGAACACCAGGCGCTTGAGAAAAAATATGAAAGCATCAGTGCCGCGGCCGAAAAGGAGAAATCCGAAGCTGAAGCCGGCAATGAAGAAAAACTCAGCAAACTCAGCCAAGAGATAAGCGAGCTGAAAAAAACAAACAAATCACTCAAACAAGACAATGAGAAATTAAAAAATTCACAAAAGAAGCTCGAAAAGACCGCTGAAACCCTTCAGTCAGAAAATAAAACTTTAAAGCGGCAGAAAGCAAAAACAAAATCCGAAAACGCGGAAACGGCGCAAAACAACGCCCCTTCCTCCGGAGGACATGCCGAAACGAAAGCATCCGGCACCTCACAGGGATGCGACATTAAAGGCAGCCGGAACGGCATTTATCACACGCCGGGAAGTACATACTACAACCGGACGACAGAGCCCGCAGAAATGTTCTGTTCTGTAGAAGAAGCGGAAGCGGCCGGATACAGAGCGCCGAAACGATAAAAGAAAAAGACGTCAGAGACACTCTCTGACGTCTTTTTTTACGGAAGCCGGATGCCGCCCGCATATTTGTCCTTCCAATAAGCGCTTGTGTTCATATTTGTTATGGTAACGCCTGCGGACACGGTGACATGAATCACTTGTCCGTTCCCGATATAAATGGCCGGATTCAGGCTTTCCGCTTTAAAGAAGACCAGATCGCCGGGCTTCAGATCTTGTTTATCGACCGGAACGCCCGCCTGCATCTGCTTGTCGGCATAACGCGGCAGGCTGATACCTTTCGCTTTTTGATAGATGTATTGAACAAATCCCGCCGTATCAAAGCCGGTTTCCGGTGAAGCGCCGCCTTTCAGATAAGAAATTCCGATATGATCGGCCGCTGTGGACACAACGGGGTTGTCTTTAGAAATGGCTAAATTGCTGAATCGGCGCACCCCTGTGAAATGTTTTTTCCAATAATCTTCCGCCAAGTAAGAAATGGTGACTTTTTCGGAGCGGCTTGCTTGGATGAACCTTCCCTCTCCCGCATAAATGCCCGCATGGGAAATTCCTTTTTTATACGTATCACTGAAATAAATCACGTCCCCGGGCTTTATGTCGCTCAGCTTGATTTTCTCACCGACCAGCCACTGCTGTTCCGCAGATCTCGGCAGGTAAATGTGAAGCTTGTTTTCAAAAACATATTGGACCAGACCCGAACAGTCGAATCCCGCCTCGGGCGTGCTTCCGCCGAATACATACGGAATGTCGAGGTAACGGGCTGCCTCCTGAACGATCGGATCATCAGCCAGTTCCGGATCTTTTGTCATCCGCTTTGCGCCAAGATATAAATTCATCCAATAACTGCTTTTTTGAAAGCGTGTGACGGTTACGCCTTCTGACGGAGAACTGTGTATCATCTCTCCGTTTCCGATATACAGACCGTCATGGACAGGCGTATTTTGTGTTGAATCCGACTTTTTGAAAAACACAAGATCTCCCGGTAAAAGGTCATTTTCTTTGACGGCGGCTCCGACTTTCCATTGATCACTGACCGTTCTCGGCAGATGGATGTTCTGCCTGCTGAAAAGATAATGCATCAATCCGGACGGATCAAAACCGTCCTCAGGCTCTTCGCCTCCGTAAACATATTTATTTCCGACAAGTTTTTGCGCGTCTGAAACGATCAGGACAGAAACTTGAGAATCCGCTTCGGCAATTTCCGTTCTCGTTACTGCAGGTGCCACAAGACAAATCATAAGGCCGGCAAGGATGTACTTCCTCCAGCTTGTGAGCATGTTTTCTATTCACTCTCCTCATTTTTAGTAGTTTTTACATCGGTAACTTTTAACAAATGTTTAGGAGAGCACAAAAAAAAGAATGCCCGATATGGGCATTCTTTACTGGATTCGGAACAAACAATATGCCGGCAAGCGGAATCATGAGCTTATTTTGCGCCCGCTGTGTCCTCTTGCTGAATTTTTTGCATTTCCGTGTCAATTTTTTGTTTTTCCTGATCTGTGAGCTGATCATTGTATTTAAACGCAGACATAAACATAAATACCATAATGATCGCGGCAAACGGCCATCCTGCTTTAATGATTTTCATTTGTTTTTCACTCCGCTTTCTTTTTTAAGATATCGCTGTGATCCACATCAAACGTTAATTTTCCATCCTTGACGCTCCACTTGAAATTCGATTCTTTCGTCAGTTCACGTACGATCGTTTTATGATTGATGCTGCCTTTTTTAACCGGTGCAGGCGTTGCTTCATGAATGTTCATCGGCGTGACTTCAAAGCGTCCCGTGCCGTTTTTCTGCAGATGATATTGAACAAGCGCCGTGTCTCTCGTTCTTGTCCACCCCTGGTCGAATACGAAGTTGCCCAGGCTGTAGAAAATAACGGTGCCGTGGTACATTTCGATCGGTTCCAGCACGTGCGGATGGTGTCCGACGATAATATCCGCTCCGGCATCTGACATTGCTCTTGCCAATTGGCGCTGTCTGTCATTCGGATCATTATCGTATTCCTGTCCCCAGTGTGTTTGAACAATGACAAGATCGGCTTTCTTTTTGGCTTTAGAAATCATCGGAATAAACAGCTCTGGATCGGCCGGAAGCACACCCGGCGCATTTCGTTTAGCTGCAAAACCTTTTCCGGAAACATCAGTGAAACCCAGTGTTGCGATTTTGATTCCGTTTACATCTTGATAAGAAATGTTCTGCTCGGCTTCCTTCAGCGTGAGGCCCGCTCCGACAAGTTCAAGATTTTGCTTTGAAAACTCTTCAACCGTATCCCGCATTCCTTGAGGGCCGTAATCCATCGCATGGTTGTTGGCTGCCGTGAGAACGGTGAAATTCATGTCCTTCAATACTTTTACGGCATCTTTGTTTGACTGAAGGTGGATATTTTTTTCTGCTTCTTTGTAGTTCTTTTTATATGTAACCGGGTTTTCAAAGTTCCCCGACACATAGTCGGATGCTTCGAAGAATGGCTTTGCGTAACGGAAGACACTCTCCGTGCCTTTATGCTTTGTCACTTTCTCGACATTCCGGCCCATCATAATATCTCCGACGAATGAAGCTGATACAAGGTCATCGGCATTTCTTTTCACACTCGGCGTTTCCGCCTTCCCTGTCAGGATGCAGACGAACATCAGGCAAAAGACGATCGGCAGCGCGATAAAAACGTGAAGATTGGTCTTCTTTTTCTGCTGTTTGGTCAGCTTCAGCAGTTTTTCTTGAAAGCTTAATTGTTTTTTCATCGTTTGACACACCTTACATTAGATTAAGTAGTAAGCAAACATAATGGCAAAAGTTGCGCCGCTTAAGAACAGCGTGCTGGCGAATGTAATCGTTAATCCCTGTTTCTGAATGGTATTGGCGATCAGACCCGGTACGATGATACCGATTCCGCGGAATTCTGATATCTCAAACGGTACGATCGGGTAAAGAAAATCAAGGGCGATTTTTAAGCAGATTCCCGTTATCAGCATAGCTGCGAATTTTCTGCGTCCGTACAAAATCATAAATCTGGATAAACCGTATTTGACGATCACGTATGTAAGAAGACTCACTAACAATACGAGTAAAATAAAGACCGGCTGGTTAAAAACGAGCCCTAAATAACCCGGCACAACTAAACCGGCAGGTACGATACCTGTTTTTTCCGCGAAAATTAAACTGATTAACACGCCTAAAATAAGTGAAATGTATAAATCTGATCCGAACATTTATCCTTTTCCTCCTAGCTAACGAGCTGTTTCACCTTATACTCTTGGATTTTTTCAATTAATGGTTCCGCTGAACCGTGGATATTGCCGACGCCATATATGACACGGTTTTGCATTCTTGTTTTCAGCACGTCCATGATTTCGTCTGTTGATTTATATTCCAGATCGTGCAGTGTATCGGCAGGAATCTTGCCTTCTTCATAAGCTCTGACGATCGGTTCCGTCGTTTCGCCGATGAGTATGAGTTCCTTCGTTTTAATGTACGGAAGCACGTCGTTTGCGAACTGAATCGTTCTGTCCACACGGTCGGCGCGGCAGTTCATGATGACGATCGGTTCATCTGTCGGGTAGCCGATTTCCTTTACACGTTTCCATATATTCAAAGTAGAAGATGCATCATTTGCGGCAAAGCCGTTTACGAAATGACCGGGCTCCTTCGTGCTGAGCAGCGGCAGGATTCTCATGGCGCCAGGATCAGGCGGCGCGTTCAGCATTCCTTTAAACGCCGTTTCTTCATCTATCCCAAGAGCCTGGGCAACGCCGAGCGCCAGGGAAGCGTTATCAGGAAAGACCATATATTCAAATTTTCGAAGGTATTCATCTGTAATTTTAGAGTTATCCGCAATAATGACCTCGGTATTCCGCTCTGCGGCTTTTTCTTTAAAGAAGTCTGTGTATTCACTGTCTGTAATGACAAGGTGACCGTTATACGGTATCGTCGCGGTAAAAGCTTCAGCTATTTCATCAAGCGTCGGCCCCATGACATCCATATGGTCTTCAAGCACATTCACGATGACGCCGATGTTGGCTTGAAGGAGTTCTTCCTGAAAGATAATCTGATAATCCGGGTTTACCGCCATACATTCACTGACAATGGCATTGGCGCCCCGTTCTACGGTTTCCTTCATTACTTCTTTTTGCTCGCCGATATTCGGGCCCTGCGGTTTCCGTTTGATCGGTTTCTCCTCAGGTGTATCCCAATAGATCATCCTTGCATCTGTTCCCGTCGTTTTTCCGACTGTTTTGTAGCCCGCCTCCATCAGTATTCCGGTCGTCAGCCTCGTTACGGTTGACTTTCCGCGGATACCATTAATATTGACGCGTACTGGCAGAGCATCGATATTCTTCTGATGCCGCCTTTTTTCAATGATTCCGATGATTAGTACGGCAGCACAGGCTATAATGAGTAACCACATTGATTTTTGACATCTCCTTCTGTATTGATAAATTCATTCATCAGTATATAGCTTCACTATGAATTCTCAATCGGCATTATGTAACATAATCTTCCCGCTTTCACTGAGCCAAACTTCTCTATTAGTGACGCTATTCTTCCTATGATCGAATTGCTTTTTTTGGGAATAGGCAGGACTTCAACCTTACTTCAATTTTTCAAAAGAAAAATGAATGCGTTTACATTTCCACACAGAAATTCATTTGGACCAATGGGACTATACGCGTTCCGGAAGAAAAAGATGTAATGATAATCCATCTTTTACAGCCTGTTATATCAGCGTTTTCCGCACTGCGCATACGTTTCGGGACTCTATGTCCGCTGTATGCAGACTGCCTGTTTTGTTAAGGATAAGGTCTTAAAGTCATTCATTTTTCCCCCGTATCCTGCTTTCAGTCCCATTCCAAAATAACTAGCGGAATGACTGGTACGTGACAGAAAAAGACGGGTCCGGAGTGTTTACAAGAAATACACATTTTATATGCGGAAAGCCTATCTCCTTTTAAAGCATTTACAGGACATTTATCACTCTTTTGAAATAATTTTAATAAATCTTTATATTCGTTCAAGAAATATTCATCCATAATTGTGAAGTTCATGGAAAAAAGCAAGCAGTATCAAGAAATTCCTTTAATTTATAAAATGCATAAAAAAGGAATACCCGCTGAAAACTACAGATAACCGGGAAAGGAGGCGGTCTGATGTCTGCGGATAAACAAAACAAACGGATTCCCGGCGATTTTGAATCGGCTGTACGGAAAATGCAGGAGCTGATGTGTGTTTGCGGCGATTTTAAAATACGAAGGATCAAACTGCAGGACCGTCATACCGCTTTCTTTTATATTGAACAAATGATAGAAGAACAGAAGCTGAATGAGTTTCTGTTAAGCGACACCCTGCAGAACGGTCCGCTTGAGGAAACGATGAATGCCGTCAGCAGTGCGGAAACGGATGAAACCAGAAAACTCATTGACGGGATTTTGGCAGGCCAGGTTGTTTTTCTCAGCGATGCGTCAAGGAAAGCGAAGCTGTTTTCCGTCGGGCAGAATCCGCTGCGTTCCATTATGGAACCCGAATCTGAAAGTATCGTCCGCGGCGCCCATGACGGGTTTGTGGAAAGTTTGGAAACGAACATTCATCAGCTGCGGTTTCACATACAGGACCGCCATCTCTCCGTTCATTATATGGATATCGGGGAAAGAGCCAAATCAAAGGTTGCGGTTATCTTTGTTGAGAATATCGCCAATCCGGAGATTGTGGAGGAAGTGAAGCGGCGCCTGTCATACCTGCGTATAGACAGCGTGCTTGCGCCCGGAATTATCGAGGAATCAATAGAAGATAATTCGTTTTCCATTTTTCCGCAGATCGTTCATACGGAACGGCCGGATAAAGCAAAAGCATGCGTGATGGAAGGCTGTGTGCTGATCATGATGGATGGGAGCCCGTCGGCCTTGATTGCCCCGATCACGTTCTTTTCTTTTTTTCAATCGCCGGATGACTACAGCACGAGGTGGATTTCCGCCAGTTTTTTGAGAGTGCTGAGATTTTCCGCCTTTATGATCGCGATTACGCTGCCCGCTTTTTATATCGCGCTGATTGCGTTTCATTTTGAAGTCATTCCCAACGATCTGATTATCACTATGAAAAATTCGATAGTTGATATTCCCTTCCCTCCGCTGATAGAAGCCATGATTATGGAGATTACCATTGAACTGATCCGCGAAGCCGGTATCAGGCTGCCGAAACCGATCAGTCAGACGATCGGCATTGTCGGCGGTCTCGTGATCGGTGACGCGGTCGTTCAGGCGGGACTCATTTCTAATATGATGATTATCGTCGTAGCCGTTACGGCTGTTTCTTCTTTTGTGCTTCCTTCATATGAAATGAGCACGTCCATTCGAACGCTCAGATTTCCGCTTATGTTTCTGGCATCCTCGTTCGGTTTTATCGGCATCGGACTCGGCTTCGGACTTATTCTGATGAACCTGTGCAAGCTTGAATCCCTCGGCGTTCCGTATTTATCATCTCTGACGCCGTTTCATTTCAGTGACTTGAAGGATGCATTTATCCGGCTGCCGGCTTGGTTTATTAAAAGAAGGCCTTTTTATTTGAGACCGCAAGACTCAAAGCAGATGAAACATGTTCGGGGGTGGAGAAAAGATGAAGCCTAAAAAAATAAGCCGGCTTCAAGGCGTGTTTTTCATTAATCAGACGCAGATCAGCATCGGCATTTTGGCGCTGCCCCATTTACTGATGATGAAATCGGGAAGCAGCGGGTGGATTTCCATTCTGCTTACCGGATTGCTCGTCCAGCTTACATTCAGCCTGTATATGATATTATTCCACCGGTTTCCGAAGCTGAACCTGTACGAAATGCTGGAAGAGGTGTTCGGAACACTTGCCGGCAAAGGGGTGCAGGTGCTGTATATTTTATATTTCGCGTTCCTCTGCACGCTCATTCTTTCTGTATTTACACGGATATTGGATATCTGGGTGCTCCCTCAGACTCCGAATTGGGTGATCAGCTTAATGCTGATCCTCGGTTCTGTCTATATCGCCCAAGCTCCGCTGAATGCGATCGCGAGGTTCAGCTTTATTTTAACGCCGTTTTTGCTGCTGATCTCTCTGCCGCTTTTATACACGCTGGGAAAAGCCGATATCACATACATTATGCCGATTTTTCACGGAACCGCAAAAGACATGCTGACCGGGGTGCAGCAAACACTTGTCAGCATTACCGGCTTTCAGGCGGCGCTTGTGATCGGGCCCCTAATCAACTGCACCGTCAGCCAGCGCTACAAAATACTGACGATTTCAAACGGCTTGATTATCCTTTATTACCTGTATATCACCCTTACTTGCTTTGTCACCATCAGCCCCGAAGAAATAAAAATGATCCCGGAGCCTGTGCTGTACCTGTTAAAAACCGTTTCATTCAGAATTATCGAACGGACGGATCTGCTCTTTTTGACGTTTTGGTTCGTGACCGTCTTTTCAACGCTGGCCAACGTGTTTTACTTGGCAAGCACCGGCATCGCCAAGCTGTTCAATCAAAAAGATCACAGCCGGTTTGTTTATCCGCCGGCCCTGCTCGTCTTCCTTCTGTCTATTTGGGCCACAAGCACAGATAAAACGATACAGCAGCTGGATCAGTTTTTCCGCATTTCCGATATTGTGTTTGTGTATTTGTTTCCGTTGTTTATGGTATTGATTGTCCTTGTACGCAAAAAGGGTGTCCGCCATGCGCATTAAAAAAGCGGTTCTTATCAGTCTCATGTGCGCAAGCCTGACACTTGCCGGCTGCTGGGATCAAAATTTGCTGAAAGATATTTCTCTCGTGCTGACCGCAAGCCTTGATGTTGATCAGGACGGTAAAAATAAAATCGCCATCACCTATCGGAAGGTTCAGTCCTCCCAGGCGGAACAGGAAACGGGCGGCTCATTCATTACGACGGTGCTCAGCGCTTCCGGGCACACCATCCGTGAAGCGCGGTTTCAATTGGATAAGCTTGTCGACCAGCGCATTGACACGTCCAAGCAAAGAGTCTTATTAATAGGTGAGAAAATGGCGGAAAAACCGCTTTTTCCTTATCTCGATGTCTTTTACAGAGATCCGAAAAGTCCGCTTCTCGCTCATCCGGCGGTTGTAAAAGACGGCGAGGCGATTGAAGTGCTGAAGCTGATCGTCCGGCAGAAATTGATCGTCAGCAAGTATTTAACGAATTTATTAACAAGCGCTAATGCGGAATCAAATATCAGCATGGAAAATTTGCAATCCATCCGTTCAAGCATGCTGACGGCTGATAAGGATTTCGCCCTTCCTTATTTATCGATTAACGGACAGACGATAAAGGTAGAGGGTTCTGCCCTGTTCAGCGGCCAGCGGAAAGTGACTGAGGTGCTCGGTCAGGATTCGACCCTCCTGACCCTTTTAAGCGGGCAATTTAATAAATCGGCTAATATTAATCTGAAGCTGTGGGACAAATACAAAATGGATATTGAAAATTATCTTTCTCTCGGCATCACGGATGCCACGCGAAAGATTGTATTTATAGATACAGATCCGCAGCATATAAAAGTGAAAATCCGTTTAAAGCTGAACGCACGCGTCTTGGAATATCCGAAGGACAAGCTGAATTCTTATACGGCAATCAACCAAATGAACAAACAAGCATCAGCAAATTTGAACAGCCAGGCCAGATCGGTGATCAGCCATATTCAAGAGCACAACTCGGATATCCTCGGCATCGGCCGGAAATATCAAACCCATTATTATGAGCGGGGCAAGCGGCTCAATTGGCGTGAGGCCTACCCTTCCATCGAAATCGTCCCTGATATCAAAGTGAATATCTCGCAAATCGGCATCGTGAACTAAAAGAGACCCCGGTCTCTTTTTTTGTTGCCAACCGAAATGATTCGTGTTACTCTTTTTGTGTAAACGGTTACATAAATGAAGGAGGAGTGTTTGTTGGCAACGATTAAAGATGTCGCAGGAGCTGCCGGCGTCTCTGTTGCCACGGTCTCGCGTGTCCTCAATGACAACGGCTACGTGCATGAAGATACACGAACGAAGGTCATGCTTGCCATGGAGAAGCTGAATTATTATCCGAATGAAGTTGCCCGCTCTCTTTATAAAAGAGAATCCAGACTGGTCGGGCTTTTGCTTCCGGATATTACGAACCCCTTTTTCCCGCAGCTTGCCCGCGGCGCTGAAGACGAGCTGCAGCGGGAAGGATACCGGCTGATCATCGGCAACAGCGATGAAGAATTGGAAAAAGAACTCGACTACCTGCAAACATTTAAACAAAATCAAGTTGCCGGTATTTTGGCGGCCACCCATTACCCCGACCTTCCCGAATACAGCGGCAGCCTTTACCCGGTCGTATTTCTGGACCGGACAAAAGAAGGCGCCCCATCCGTATTCAGTGACGGGCGGGCAGGCGGAAAACGGGCGGCTGAGGAAATGCTTCGCGGCAAAAGCAAAAGCATCACGCTTGTCAAAGGCCCAGGCCACCTTCCGACCGCTCAGGAACGTTTTAACGGCGCACTTGATGTGCTGCAAAAAGCGGGCGCGCAGTTCAATGTCATCTCCGCTGCTTCATTTTCCATCAAGGATGCCGCCGTTTTAGCAGAAGAATTGTTTGCAGCATACCCGGAAACCGACGGAGTCATTGCCAGCAACGATATTGCGGCGGCTGCCGTCCTCCATGAGGCGCTGCGGCTCGGCAAAAAAGTTCCGGAGGAGATTCAGATCATCGGATACGACGATATTCCGCAGAGCAGGCTTTTGTTTCCGCCGCTTTCAACCATCCGCCAGCCTGCATATGAGATGGGAAAACAAGCGGCAAACCTGCTGTTGCAATTGATAAAGAAAGAGCCGCCGAAAGAGACGGCCATTCAAATGCCCGTGACTTATATAAGAAGACAAACGACGAGAAAGGATGATCACCATGAGTGAAATTTGTGTTATCGGAAGCTGTTCTATGGATCTGGTCGTCACATCCGAACGGCGTCCGAAAGCCGGGGAAACCGTACTGGGCACAGACTTTCAAACCGTGCCCGGGGGAAAAGGCGCAAACCAGGCCGTAGCCGCTTCCCGCCTTGGCGCGAACGTATATATGGTAGGAAAAGCTGGAAGTGACAGCTACGGAAAAGCGATTATTGAAAACCTGAAGGCAAACGGTGTCAATACGGACTATATGGAAACGGTTACACATAAAAAAAGCGGAACGGCTCATATTGTGCTCGCAGAAGGAGACAACAGCATCGTCGTCGTAAAAGGCGCAAACGATGACATCTCACCCGATTATGCCAAAAGTGCGCTGGCAAAACTTCCCGGCATTGATATCGTGCTGATCCAGCAGGAGATTCCTGAAGAAACCGTTGAAGAAGTGTGCAGCTACTGCCGCGCGCACCAAATTCCGGTTATCCTGAATCCCGCGCCGGCCCGCCCGCTGAAACAATCGACGATTGAGAATGCCGCATATCTTACGCCGAACGAACATGAAGCATCCATTTTATTTCCTGACCGGACGAAAGAAGAAGCGCTCGCCGGCTATCCCGGCAAACTGTTCATTACCGAAGGAAAACAAGGCGTACGCTACTCAGACGGCACCGCGGAACGGCTTGTTCCCGGCTTCCCTGCAGAAGCGGTCGACACGACGGGTGCCGGCGATACCTTTAATGCGGCACTTGCCGTCGCGCTCGCGGAAGGACGGGACATCGAGCAAGCGCTCCTGTTCGCCAACCGCGCCGCCTCCCTGTCCGTGCAGCACTTCGGCGCCCAAGGCGGGATGCCGGTCAGAAAAGAAGTTGAGGAGCTGCTGTCATGAAAAAACACGGAATGTTAAACAGCCACATTGCCAAAGTATTAGCCGATCTCGGGCATACAGACCTCATCGCGATCGCCGATGCGGGTCTCCCCGTCCCTGACGGCGTCCCTAAAATTGATTTGTCCTTAACGGCGGGCATTCCCGCCTTTCGGGATGTGATCAGCCTGGTAGCCGGGGAGATGGCCGTCGAAAAGGTGATGGCCGCCTCCGAGATCAAAGACGAAAATCCTGAGAATGCAAGTTTCATAGAAAGCCATTTCTCAGCGCAGACGATCGAGTACATGTCCCACTCGGAATTCAAACGGCTCACACAGAAAGCAAAAGCCGTCATCCGAACGGGTGAAATGACACCATACGCCAACTGCATCCTGCAGGCGGGTGTGATTTTCTAGAAAGAAGGGATCCAGCATGCACATCGGCATGACAGACATTCATAAAACATTCGGCAAAAACCAAGTGCTATCCGGCGTCTCATTTGAGCTTCTGCCGGGAGAAATCCACGCTTTAATGGGAGAAAACGGAGCGGGCAAATCGACGTTAATGAATCTGCTCACCGGGCTCTACCGGCTCGACAAGGGAAACATTACGATAAACGGAACAAATATGAATTTCTCCAATCCAAAGGAAGCCGAAAAGCACGGAATCGCCTTTATCCATCAGGAACTGAATATATGGCCGGACATGACGGTGCTTGAAAATCTTTTTATCGGCAAAGAGCTGACGACGGCGTTCGGCGTTTTGGAAACGAAGAAAATGAAAGCGCTAGCAAAATCACAGCTTGAAAAACTGGGAGTCTCTCTTCCTCTTGACCGGGAAGCCGGACAATGTTCCGTCGGCCAGCAGCAAATGATTGAGATTGCCAAAGCGCTGATGACAAACGCTGAAGTCATTATTATGGACGAACCGACCGCGGCGCTGACCGAACGGGAAATCAGCAAACTGTTTGACGTGATGACGGCGTTAAAGCGGGACGGCGTATCCATTGTCTATATTTCGCACCGAATGGAAGAGATATTTTCAATTTGCGACCGGATCACCATTATGCGGGACGGCCTCACTGTCGATACGGCGCATATGAAAGATACTCATTTTGATGAAGTGGTCAAAAAAATGGTCGGGCGGGAGCTGACCGATCGGTATCCGACCCGCACGCCGTCACTCGGCGATAAGGTGCTCGAAGTGAAAAATGTCTCAAAAAAAGGAAGCTTTTCACAGATCAGTTTCCATGTGAGCGCCGGAGAAATCCTCGGCGTTTCCGGCTTAATGGGTGCCGGACGGACAGAAATCATGAGGGCGCTGTTCGGAATTGACCGGCTCGATTCCGGAGAGGTCTGGATTTCCGGCCGAAAAACCGGCATTCGGGGTCCGTACGATGCCATCCGCAAGGGACTCGGCCTGATTACGGAGAACCGCAAAGATGAAGGGCTGCTGCTGGATACGTCCATTCGTGAAAATATCTCATTGCCGAACCTGACCAGTTTCTCTCCGAAAGGCATCATTGACCGAAAACGCGAGGCGGAGTTCGTTGAGCTGCTCATCAAGCGTCTGACCATTAAGACTGCATCTCCGGAAACCGCCGCCCGGCATTTATCAGGAGGAAATCAGCAAAAAGTCGTCATCGCCAAATGGATCGGAATCGGCCCGAAAGTTCTCATCCTTGATGAACCGACAAGAGGCGTCGACGTAGGCGCGAAAAGGGAAATCTATTCATTAATGAATGAACTGACCGATCGCGGAGTCGCCATCATCATGGTTTCTTCCGAGCTGCCGGAAATTCTCGGCATGAGTGACAGAATTATCGTCGTCCACGAAGGGCGCATCAGCGGAGAAATCAATGCGGCAGATGCAACACAAGAACACATCATGACACTTGCCACGGGAGGGCAGCAGTATGAAAACTGAACCAATAACATCAACTGAACAAAAGCGATTTTCCATTCATACCTTCACGCAAAAACTCGGTCCGTTTCTCGGCTTACTGATTCTTGTGCTGATCGTTTCCGTTTTAAACCCGAGTTTTCTTGAACCTCTCAATATTCTCAATCTTCTTCGGCAGGTTGCGATTAACGCTCTGATTGCATTCGGAATGACGTTTGTCATTTTAACGGGAGGCATTGATCTCTCTGTCGGAGCCATCCTCGCCTTATCGAGCGCATTGGTCGCAGGTATGATGGTATCAGGCATCGATCCGATCTTAGCCGTCATCATCGGCTGCGTGATCGGTGCCGTACTCGGCATGATAAACGGATTATTAATCACAAAAGGAAAAATGGCGCCGTTCATCGCCACTTTGGCGACAATGACCGTCTTTCGCGGACTGACCCTCGTCTATACGGACGGAAATCCGATTACGGGGCTCGGTTCAAATTACGCATTTCAATTATTCGGGCGCGGTTATTTTCTCGGCATCCCCGTACCTGCCATTACGATGCTGATTGCATTTGCGGCCCTGTGGGTTCTTCTGCACAAAACACCGTTCGGCCGCCGGACATACGCCATCGGCGGCAATGAGAAAGCGGCGCTGATATCGGGAATCAAAGTGCCCCGCATCAAGATCATGATCTATTCTCTGACAGGTTTATTATCGGCGCTGGCGGGAGCGATTCTGACATCACGCTTAAATTCCGCACAGCCGACGGCCGGAGAATCATACGAGCTGGACGCCATCGCAGCGGTCGTTCTCGGCGGAACGAGCCTGTCCGGCGGTCGAGGGCGCATCATCGGTACGCTGATCGGGGTTTTGATTATCGGTACGCTGAACAACGGCTTGAACCTTCTCGGCGTATCATCTTTTTATCAGCTCGTCGTCAAAGGAATCGTCATTTTAATCGCGGTGCTGCTGGACCGCAAAAAATCGGCATAGTAGGAGGACCATTATGAAGAAAGCCATCATCACGATCGCGGCATTATCACTGTTTTTGCTGTCCGCCTGTTCACTTGAACCGCCGCAATGGGCAAAACCGTCAAACACAAAACATAAAAAAGAATTCACTATCGGGCTCTCCGTCTCCACATTAAACAATCCGTTCTTCGTTTCATTAAAAGAAGGCGTTGTAAAGGAAGCCAAAAAACGGGGCATGAAGGTCATTATTGTCGATGCCCAAAATGATTCATCTAAACAGTCAAATGACGTAGAAGATTTGATCCAGCAGGGAGTCGATGCGCTGCTGATCAATCCGACCGATTCATCAGCGATTTCAACAGCCGTCGAATCGGCAAATTCCCTCGGCATTCCCGTCATTGCGCTGGATCGTTCAGCCGAACACGGCAAAGTCGAAACGCTTGTCGCCTCTGACAATGTCAAAGGAGGAGAAATGGCGGCTGACTACCTCGCCGATCAGCTCGGAAAAGGCGCCAAAGTGGCTGAATTGCAAGGGGTGCCGGGCGCATCCGCGACACGGGAACGCGGAACGGGCTTTCATCATATTGCCGACAAAAAGCTGGATGTCGTAACAAAGCAAGCGGCAGATTTTGACCGCACAAAAGGATTGACCGTCATGGAAAACCTGCTGCAGGGACATCCGGATATCAAAGCCGTGTTCGCCCATAATGATGAAATGGCACTCGGGGCGCTCGAAGCGATTAACAGCTCGGGCAAACACATTTTGGTCGTCGGTTTCGACGGAAACAAAGATGGGATTTCTTCCATTAAAAACGGGAAGCTGACAGCCACGGTCGCCCAGCAGCCGGAGCTGATCGGAAAACTGGCGGCCGAAGCGGCGGAGCAGGTGCTCAAAGGAGAAAAAGTCAAAAAAACCATTGCCGCTCCATTGAAACTTCAAACACAAAAATAATCGGCCGATGTTTAGACTTCCGGTAAAACGTGAAAGGATGAAGTAAAAGGAGAGATACAGATGAAGAAAACAGCCAAAGCGGCATCCATTCTGACCCTTGCAGCGGGAATATCAGCGGCTTCAGCTGCCGGAATAACGCCTCTTCCGGAGACACACGCGCAAGAAGCGGTCAAAATTGACGATCTGTACAGCTACCCGCTTGACTCTTATCTCGTTTCCGCGGAAGCATTGAACGTCAGAACAAAAGCATCAGCAGCCAGTCCGAGAGCTGATACCCTTCATTTAGGCGACAGCTTAAAGATCATTTCATTCCAGAACGCTGACTGGGCAAAAGTACATTATAAAAACGGAAAAACAGGATTTGTATCTACTCATTATATTGTTAAAGAAGCAACAACCGTAAAAACGACGGCAAAAACAAAAGTATATACAGACAAACAAGCGGTCAAAGCTTCCCTTGCCAAAAACACGAGCGTTTCTTTCCTCGGATGGAAAAAGACAGCCGGCGGCGGCATTGATTTCGGCTGGGCGCTTGTCGATTACGGGGGCGCAACGGGATATATCAGCACAAAAGATCTGCAAAAACTGACATAATATCAAAACGGATTTCGCAAATTCAGCGCGAAATCCGTTTTTTCTTTCTTGAGCAGTCAGAAACGTCTAAGGTTCGAAATATTTCTCAGGAAATATTGTCGGATGAAGATGAATGCATACGACTCTAAAATGGCTTCTTTATGTAATCCGCCAGGCGTTTGGCGTTGTCACGGATAGCCGCAGCATCGGCGCTGCTAACCCCGTACATCGCGAAAGCCGGCAAATAGGTCATTCCCGTAAAATTAGCCATTGCCTGAAACGGCCTTAAGAGCTCGCTCAGTGAAAAATGGTTAGACCCGCCTGCCTGATATGCATCCTCTCCGGCACCTACAGAAACAGCCAGCAGCAATTCTTTGCCGTGCAGCGCCTTTCCTTTGGAACCGTAAGCCCAGCCATACGCCAGCACATGATCCATCCATGTTTTTAAAAGCGGAGGCGCACTGTACCAGTACAGCGGGAATTGAAATACGATCCGGTCATACTGTTCACACAGCTGCCGTTCCTTTTCCCCATCTATTTTCCCGTCCGGATATTCTTTATAAAGCTCACGGACCGTGATGTCATCATGATTTTTTAATTCTTCTGTCCACGCCTTATTGACCGCTGAGTTGTCCATGTCAGGATGAACCGCTAATACCAATACTTTCACAGCTACCACACCTTTCCCTTTTGACTGTATTTTACCTAATCTTTGCCGGTTCAGCCAAATAAAAAGAAAGCCCCCGAGAAAAATGAGGCTTTCTTTTTTATTTTATTCCGGGCTTCCTTCGGTTGTTTCGATATCCTTCGCAAAATTCGGATTATCTAAATTTGCGTTGAAAAAGTCCGCCGTATTCGGAAGCTTGAGGTTCATATTCATTTTTTGAGAAATGGTCACTTTACAATCTTTAATGACATAGTCAAACACGT
Source organism: Bacillus sp. jun7 (assembly GCF_051034795.1). Taxonomy (NCBI): domain Bacteria; kingdom Bacillati; phylum Bacillota; class Bacilli; order Caryophanales; family Bacillaceae; genus Bacillus; species Bacillus sp. jun7. The sequence goes on along the minus strand of NZ_CP093219.1, from coordinate 2,854,422 downwards.
GTCCCCCGGAATTGCGTCCTTCATCAATGAAGTGCAGGTGATATCCGGAAACAGCGATGCCGTTTGCGTAACCCGGCGTCCAGAAGCCGGCGATTGTACCCTGAATGTCGTCAAAGTTGAACACAGGCTGTGTTTTCACCGCTTCGATCATCGGAACGTACGGTTTCTCCTGGCGTTCTACCGTTCTTGTCTGCACCTTTTTAAATACGCCGTCTAAACGGATCGCATAAAATAAGTTTTTACTAGGCAGAAGGCTGGCGATTTCCTGCTCGAATTCTTCACGGGTCATTTCGCCGTCGATCGTATGCGTCATGTCCGGCGTGAAAAATGTGAATGAGCAGAATGGTGACAGGTCTCCGCCTTTAACAGGCGTAGCCGTTCCGTCGCCGCGCAGACGGTAAAATTCGCCGTCAAATCCGATTAATTCGCCGTCCAGTTTGTTGAACGTGCCGATTCCGAAATCACCGAACTTCGGAATGTCAGCCATATCAAAATCTCCGTCATATACTCCGTCCAGCAGAGATGTCATGGTGGATACTTGATAGATCTGATCCTCAGGTGAGCCTTTTTCTCCGCGGCTCATCATATGGATGTCGCTTGCGTTTTTCATATTCCCTTCACTCCTTTTAAATTGGGCTGTTTTAGAAAACAGGTCATGGTGCGCAGAGTGCTAGAGAGCTTTTGCTTTCATTTTTTCTTTGAATTGCTTCGGAAGCATGTCGCTTGATAAATGGACATTGTCACTGTAATCGACAGGAATGTCAATGATGACAGGGCCTTCTGTGTTCAAGCCTTTTTGCAGCACGTCTGCCAGCTGTTCCGGTGACTCAACGCGCAAGCCGGTGGCGCCGAAGCTTTCTGCATATTTTACGATGTCAATGTTTCCGAAATCTACGCATGATGTACGGTTATATTTTTTCATCTGCTGGAATGCGACCATATCATATGTGCTGTCATTCCATACAAGGTGAACGATCGGCGCTTTTAAGCGGACTGCCGTTTCCAATTCCATTGCAGAGAACAAGAATCCTCCGTCTCCTGAAACGGATACGACTTTTTCACCCGGATTCACCAATGTGGCGGCAATCGCCCAAGGAAGCGCTACGCCCAATGTCTGCATGCCGTTGCTGATCAACAGTTTCAGCGGCTCATAAGCGCGGAAGTAGCGGGACATCCAGATCGCGTGAGAACCGATATCGCAAGTGACGGTTACGTCGTCATCAATTGCATTGCGCAGTTCTTGGACGATTTGCAGAGGATGCACTCTGTCGGATTTATGGTCGCTTGGCGCCTTCTCGCTGTCTGAGAGCATCTGTTTTAATTCGCTCAGCACTTCTTTTTCACGGCTGCCCATATCAAATGACACAGCGTCGTGTTCAATTTGTTTAACCGTAGCGGGGATATCGCCTAATAATTCTAATTCCGGCTGATAGGCATGATCGATATCGGCCTGAATTTCGTCAAGATGGATAATAGCACGGTCACCGTTTACGTTCCAGAACTTCGGATCGTATTCAATCGGATCATAACCGATCGTTAATACGACATCCGCCTGTTCAAGCAGAAGATCGCCCGGCTGGTTGCGGAACAGTCCGATCCGGCCGAAATATTGGTCTTCCAGCTCTCTGGACAATGTGCCGGCCCCTTGGTACGTTTCTACGAAAGGCAGTTTTGTTTTGGCAAGCAGTTTGCGGATTTGTTTTACCGCTTCCGGTCTTCCGCCTTTCATGCCGACTAACAGAACGGGAAGTTTCGCCGTCTGGATTTTCGCGATAGCCGCGCTGACCGCTTCTTCCGGTGCAGGGCCTTGTTTCGGCGCCGGCACGCTGCGTACGTTTTTCACATTTGTGATTTCATTCACAACATCCTGCGGAAAGCTCACAAAAGCCGCGCCTGCCTGACCTGCTGACGCTGCCCTGAAGGCGTTTGTTACCGCTTCTGGTATATTCCCTGTTTCCTGTACTTCTACACTGTATTTTGTAATCGGCTGAAATAGCGCCGCATTGTCCAATGATTGGTGTGTCCGTTTTAACCGGTCTGCGCGAATTACGTTACCCGCCAGCGCCACTACCGGATCACCTTCTGTATTAGCCGTTAACAAGCCGGTCGCCAAGTTGGATGCCCCCGGGCCTGAAGTAACGAGACAAACGCCTGGTTTTCCAGTCAGTCTTCCGACAGCCGCAGCCATAAATGCAGCGTTCTGTTCGTGACGGCATAAAACCAGTTCAGGTCCTTTATCTTTTAACGCATCAAATACTGCATCAATTTTTGCACCCGGAATGCCAAAAACATGTGTGACACCTTGCTCCACTAAGCAATCAACAACAAGCTCCGCCCCCCGATTTTTTTCAGAGGTTTTTAGTTCATTTGTTGCTTTTGCCAACACCCTCACTCCTTATTATGCATATTAAATATAAAATTTTAAGTAATTTGTGATATTATTCACTATACACTCTTTGGAAATTGACCTCCAATATCAATTCGCCGTATGATTAATATGTTTCACGAATAATTAACAAAGAGAAAGGAATGGATAAGGATGGAGCTTCGCCATCTTCAATACTTTATTGCCGTTGCCGAAGAACTTCATTTCGGCAAAGCTGCGCTTCGGTTAAATATGACACAGCCGCCTCTCAGCCAGCAGATCAAACAGCTTGAGAAGGAAGTCGGCGTGACCTTATTAAAGCGCACGAAACGGGTTGTAGAGCTTTCAGCTGCCGGAGAAAGTTTTTTAAAACACAGCCGAAACGCGATCGAAGAAATAGACAAAGCGATTGAAATGGCGCAGAGAACGGCGCGGGGAGAGCTCGGCCGCCTTGTCGTCGGTTTTGTCGGCTCGGCCACATATGAATTTCTGCCGCCGATCATTCGGGAATTCCGCGAAAAATTCCCCTCCGTCAAGCTTGATCTGCGTGAAATTTCTTCTTTCAGACAGCAGGAAGAACTTCTGAAGGGGAACATTGATATCGGCATCCTTCATCCGCCTTTACAGCATTCCGCGTTACATATGGAAAAGGTGCAGAGCAGTCCGTGCATTCTGGCTTTGCCGAAGCAGCACCCGCTTACCGCTAAACAGACAATCGACATTCAGGATTTAAAAAATGAACCGATTATCACACTGTCGAAAGAAACATGGCCGACTTTATACCTAGAGTTTGTAAACTACTGCGAGCAGGCGGGCTTCAAACCGAAAATCGTTCAGGAAGCGACGGAGTATCAAATGGTGATCGGATTGGTTAGTGCCGGTATCGGTGTAACCTTCGTGCCTTCTTCTGCTAAAAAGCTGTTTAATCTCGAAGTCGCCTACCGCGGCATTAATCAGGCGCAGCTCACTGCCGAATGGGTCATTGCCTACCGCAAGGATAATCAAAATCCGATCCTGAAACATTTTCTGGATATTATGAATAAACGCCAGGCTTTATTGCAGGCGGATAAGGAAAATGCATAAAAAAGAGGGCCGCCGAAAGCAGCCTCTTTTTTTGTGCTTTTATGGATTTTTACTAAATTGGTAGAAACGCTCAGTACACCTTACGACCTGTACCCGTATACATACAGTACAACTGATCAGGAGGGATAAAAATAACGGGGCGGCAATGACCCATCTAAAAGGAGGCAGAACACATTACACATATTACCGTCATTTTGACCCTGATTTCTTTCTTTGTGACCATTATTTTTATATTTTGGAGACCCGGGGGATTAAATGAAGCCGTTCCGGCGTCGCTGGGCGCCATTCTCGTTTTGTTATGCGGAACCGTTTCCTTTCATGATTTGGGGGATATAGGGTCAAAAGTCACCGGAGCATCAATAACCATTATCTCCACAATGATTATGGCGATCGCGCTGGAAAGCTTCGGTTTTTTTAACTGGGCGGCGGCCAAACTGCTTCACCGCGCCAAGGGATCGGGCATCCGGCTTTTTTGGCTGACCAACCTGCTCTGTTTTTCAATGACGCTCTTTCTGAATAATGACGGGAGCGTATTAATCACCACTCCTATTTTACTATTGGTCTTACAATATCTCGGACTTAAAAGACATCAGAAAACACCGTATTTAATAAGCGGCGTATTAATTGCGACGGCGGCAAGCACCCCGATCGGCGTCAGTAATATCGTCAATTTAATTTCTCTCAAAATGATAGGCATGGACCTTTATTTGTACACCAATATGATGTTTATCCCCGGCACGCTGGGACTGGTGTTTATGGCCCTTCTGCTGTTTGCCGTTTTTTACCGCCGTTTGCCGAAACAGCTCCCCGATATTCCGGTTCATTTTGATTCGCTGGAACACAAACGATATCATCCGCTTCAGCCTCCGCCGGACTTGAGCCAAAACAGCCGTACGAACATCATGTTTTGTGTTTTGGTATTTGTATTGTTCGTCCGGATCAGTCTGTTTGCAGCTTCTTACAACGGCATATCCGTTTCGCTCGTGGCTGTCATCAGTTCAGTCATCCTGCTTTGCTGGAGATGGTTTTATTTAAAAATCGGACCGGCAGACTTATTAAGAAAAGCGCCTTGGCATATCTTTATTTTTGCCTTCACGATGTACATTATCATCTACGGACTGCATAATATCGGACTGACGGCGCTGCTTGTTCAGTCTATTGAGCCTTATGTCTCACAAAGCATTGCCCACGCCGCAACTATTATGGGCATTGCTACATCCGTCCTCTCTAATTTGTTCAATAACCATCCCGCCTTAATGATCAGCACTTTGACATTAACTGAAATGTCCATCGACCCATTAACCGTAAAAATCATTTATCTGGCTAATATTATCGGCAGTGATATCGGATCATTGCTTCTGCCGATCGGGACATTAGCCACGCTGATCTGGATGCATATCATCAGACAGCACGGCGAAAAAGTTTCTTGGTCAGAATATATCAAAACGACCATTGTCGTTGTCCCTCTCACCGTCGTGTTTACCATTACCGTTTTATATGTTTGGATCAGTTGGATTTACCTTTAGCTCCGATGAAAAAAAACTGCCTGCTGTATAAGAGAGGCAGTTTTATCATTTATGGCAGGTGCATGGTTTTTAAATGATTCAATTTCCAAAAAACAGTATCGCCGTCTGCATTGGTCAATTCAAGAATATTATCTGAGACATCCTGTAACAGCCCCACTTTATTCGGTATATCTCCTAAATCCAGAATAATCAGCTTCCCGATATATCTTTTTAATTGCTCCTCAAAATTCCGGACAAGGGGCACATTAGCGGGAACAACCGGCAGCTCTGAACTGTTTAATGTATACGGCGTCTGCTCATCGGAATAGGGTGTCAGCCATTTCAAATGATGCATCGAGATGAAAAGAGTCTTATAAACCGGAGAGAAGAAAACAAAATAATCATTTAAAACACTTGTCACATACCCATGGATGGAACGGTCTCCCGTAACAAATATTTCTGTAAATCTGCCTTTTATATGCTGGAGGGTATTCCGGTAAGAAAATGAATGTTCCTGTTTTTCGGGATGCGGACTTTTTTTTCTTGCGTACGGCTCTTTATTCTCTTCGTCCGGGAGCGTCAATGTCATCCTCTGAAGATGCAGCAGCGGAATATAAAGAAACGTCCGGCCGTCATGAATCACAATGATATCCTGACCGATATCCAAAAGAGTTCCTGAAAATGTCGTATTCCCCGATATCTCAATATCGACTTGTTTATCCAGAAATCTGCTTAATCCAGCCATTTCATTCCCCCCTCTCCCGCGTTTACGGACAATCTTTCCAATCATTTACGGCCGTGTTTCCACCGATAATCTATTGTCCTTAATACAGTGGCGTAGCTATAAGAGTTCTCTTCCTCCCGTTTTGAGGATCGAACGGATCTTGATGATCTTTTCGACTTTTTAGAGGAAGTACGCTGCTCTTCGCATGATTCTTCTTCATGTGACTTTTCTTCTTCGGCGCTCTCTTTCTCACCTTTATTCTCGTCGTCTTTATTCTCCTCTTTTTTAGCTGCTCCTTTTGCCCCTTCGCTGATGCTCTTGATATGAAAAGGATAGATCCGCAGCACTTCTTTATCTTTCACAAGAGTGTAGTGGCCGTCGGAATTATCCACAAGTATACCTTCAACGGCTTCAGGACCTCCGCGGTTGATGGATACCCATTTGTGGATCAGGCGTTTAAATATGCCGTGAAAATCATCAGCCATTTCAAATTCCGGGCGCTCCTCCTCTTGGCCGTCCTCTTCTTGTTCCGCGCTGATGCTTTTGACATGGTCGGCGTTAAAATATACGATTCCGTCATCTTCCGTTTCCAGCACGAGAAAATCATCCCCTGTTTCGTGAAGCTTACCTCTTTTCGATTCGGGACCTCCCTGATTCAATTGCACCGTGCGATTGGTCATCCGGCTGATCAGGTCTTGAAAATCATCAGCTTTTTCACATTCTGCCGCTTCGGCCGGCGATACGGTTTCACTCGTATTTTCCGTCACACTTTTCACGTGTTTCCATTGATAATAAACGATTTTATTATCAACCTGAAGAGCGATATAATCCGATTGAATGTCTGCTAATCTCCCTGTCTTGGACTCCGGGCCTCCCCGGTAGACAGTAATTACTTTTCCTTCCATTGCATGCAAAAAGTTGTCATCAGACCGATGCCGCTTCGTATTGCGTTTCATCTATTGTCCTCCTAGTCATTTTTCTCATAATGTAAAAAGCATAATGCATATATACGTATCACGATTATTTTCGGGAACTGATTCACCAGCCTATTTGTAAAAAATCTTTCTTCATTTCCAAATCAGATATTCCACCGCTCTAACTCACTGCTGATGAAGGCGGACCGCTCCTTAATGTATTCGCAAATCACATCAGGCTCCCGGTCAAAGCAATCAATCTCCTCTTTCTTATAAGGATCCTTTGCGACATGCGGCCTGATCTGCTCATACAGTGACATGACCTTCGGCTTCATATGTTCAATGGTAAACCGGGTCTGAAGCGTTTCTTCCAAAAGCTGTTTGTACGCTTTGCGGAAATACGGTTCATCCAGAAGCCTTGCAGTCAAGGTATTAAACCCTTGTATTCTGACATAATCGGCGTCCATCCGATCACCGTGAATGTCTCTTCCCCACGTCGCATCGTAATCCCACGGAATGACTTCAAAAAGTCCCGTTTCATGATTCCGGTACAAAGCGTAATTATGAACAAACCCATCGTAGTTTGAGGTAAACACGATGCCCGCAAGCCACCGCAAATACTTATCGGCGTCCAAGTGTTTGACGATCTCCCCCTTGAACTCTGACTTCGGCACGGTATTAATTTTATAGATCATGTCCTGCAAGTATAAATCGTCTTCTTTCGTTCCCGTTTTCTTTTCATAACCAAGTTCGAGCGATGTTTTTGTATCCCGCTCCAGATCACTGACGAGGGAGAAATTGGCGTCGTCATCAACCGCGTAAAAAACAGCCCCTTCCGCCAAATTCCGTTTCGCCAGAAAATATTCATCCACTGACTCCAGCTCAAGATACACCCCCTCATGTCTGCCATTGATTTGCAGGGTTACGAAATTCGCCTTTGGTGACAGCGTCCCAAGCTCCGCGAAGAAATCGAGAGACAGCTTATTCCTCATCATCGACGGATCTTTGTATTCAGCGTTTAAATGTATCTCTTTCGCCCTGCGAAATGTTTTCGGCGAATAAAAAGCGATGTGATACGATTTTTTCTTGAAATCTCTTATATGAGAGCCGCGGTACGCCAGATCAATGTCAAGCCGTTTTTGATTCACTCTCAGCACCGCGGGCACCGGATCATCATCCCAAATGTCTTTTTTCAGCTCCATTAAGTCTTTCGGGTGAATAAACAGCTGGTACAGAGGCAATGTTGATTGGTCTTTCATCAGTAACCCTCCCTGTATTAATTTAGGCTGTGCTTTTTATATAAAACTCAGCGAATCACACATACACTTTTTTCATTCATGCGTACTATGTGGTAGTAAGGATCGCATCCTTAAAACATATATCATGAGGAGGTTTCAAAATGGGCCACTATTCCCATTCTGATATCGAAGAAGCAGTAAAGTCCGCAAGCACCGAGGGATTGGAAGATTATTTGTACCAAGAACCAAAAAGCAGTAAGAAGAGAAAATCTCGCAGTCATAAAAAATCGTGCCGCTCTCACAAAAAATCTCGCAGCCATAAAAAATCGTGCCGCTCTCACAAAAAATCTCGCAGCCATAAAAAATCCCGTTCTCACAAAAAATCTCGCAGCCATAAAAAATCCCGTTCTCACAAAAAATCTCGCAGCCATAAAAAATCCCGTTCTCACAAAAAATCTCGCAGCCATAAAAAGTCCCGTTCTCACAAAAAATCTCGCAGCCATAAAAAATCCCGTTCTCACAAAAAATCTCGCAGCCGTAAAAAATCGTGCCGCTCTCACAAAAAATCTCGCAGCCACAAAAAATCATGCCGCCGCAAGAAAAAACGCACGCAGAAAAAACCTTATCGTCCTCATAAAAAAGACCCTTGCAAAAAAGACGATTACTGCAGCAAAACAGAGTACTGGAAAGACGGGAACATCTGGGTTGTAAAGAAAAACTACAAGTAACGCCATTTGTAAATAGGCTGCCGGCTAAACGGAAGCCTTTTTCCTCAATCAGATATATGCCACGTGATAAGATATGCAGCCGGTTTTCTTTTGTTGTGTTTCCGAATTTTCTTTCTGTATAATCAGGTCATACGATAAAGAAAGGCGGCCGAAATCATGCATATCTTACGAGCAGACGAACTGAACGCAAAAGACACTTACAAATTGCTTTCGGGCACAGTCGTTCCCCGGCCGATCGCATTTGTCACGACGCGGTCATCCATCAACGGCGCCGTAAACGCGGCGCCCTTCAGTTTCTATAACGTTGTCTCCGCAGAACCGCCGCTTCTGGCCATCTCTGTCAGCCGCGCGGACGGACGGCAGAAAGACACCGCGAGAAACGCAATCGCTCATCGGGAATTCGTGGTGCACGTCAGTGATGAGTCCATTATTGAAGATATTAACAAAACGGCGGCAAGGCTTGATCCTGATGTCAGTGAACTTGGCATGACAGACCTTTCTGTGACAGACAGCGCCTGCATCAGCGTTCCCGGTATAAAAGAAGCAAAAGTCAGGTTTGAATGTATACTCGAACGCCATCTTCCGTTTCAAAATGACAGCGGAGAAACGACGACAGACCTCATCATCGGCAGAGTCGTTTGTTTTCATTTGAATGACCAAGTATATGACGCCGATAAAGGCTACATACGGACAGATGAGCTGAAGCCTGCGGCAAGGCTCGCGGGGAATGAATACGCCAGACTCGGGAAGACATATACGCTCGTCCGCCCGACCTGAAGCAGGAACCATTATAATAGAAGAAACTACTCAAAAAGACCCCTTTCAAAAGGGGTCTTTTTGAGTCTTTTACCATTAAACTCCGCCTAATGTCTTATAGAATGCTGAAACTTGCAAGGCCCTCACCCGTATGAAACGAGTGACACATTTTTAGGAGGCAGACGATGGATTTCATTCAGTTACTGATTTTTTCAGCCGTATTTATTTTGCTCAGCCTTATGTTTCAAGTATTTGCCGTCAAAGTTCTCCATTTTCCAAATCCTGTTAAAAAGCAGAAGCCGATAAACAGCACATATCGATTAATCGAAATCACACTGCTTATTACGGGCATCGCAGCGGTGACTTTTTTCAATGAAATGTACGTATTTGCCGGAGCTGTTTCCATGCTATTTTGCTGCAGCGGCTTAATGGAATGGCGGCACCGGCGGGAGGAAAAGCAATATGTGTACGATTCGTTTTACGCGGGTCTTTCTGCCGCTCTTGGCGTGCTTATTTTTTTCATCAGTTAGCGTATCATGCTCTATACTCCTGCGGCCGCTCCGTCGCCGCGCGGGTCGGCCCCGCCTTGGAGAAAGCCTTCTTCATCAATGACGATCGCTGCCGCATGGCCCATAAGCCCGTCAAAATCACCAACGGTCTCGACGCGGTGGCCGCTCTGCCTTAGGGCTTCTCTCGTTTCAGGGCTGATTCTGCTTTCAACCCTCAGCCCTTCATACTCCTCTCCCCATGTCCGTCCCCAGACCCAGCGAGGCTCATTGATCGCCTGCTGCGGGTCCATTTTGTAATCAATGATGCGCGTAATCATCGCTGTCTGAGTTTGCGGCTGGCCTTCTCCTCCCTGGGTTCCGTACAGGATGTGCGGCTTTCCTTCTTTACAGGCCATCGCCGGCATGAGGGTGTGGAACGTCCGCTTGCCGGGTTCGAGCGTATTGACATGGAATTCATCCAGCGAAAAAAATGACCCGCGGTTTTGCAGTAAAATACCCGTCTCCCCCGCCGTAACGGCAGATCCGAACTCGAAATAGAGGCTCTGTATAAAGGAAACGGCATTTCCTTCCGCATCTCTGACGGCGGCATAAGCAGTGTCGCTTCCGACCGGACGGCTTACCGCCGGCGCAGCCGTGTAACCGATTTCTTCCGCCAGCTGCTTTGCATACCGTTTATCAAGCAGCCGATCCAGCGGAATATGAGAAAATGCCGGATCTGTCAGCACTTCATTCCGGTGCTGAAAACTCTTCTTCAGCGCCTCGATCAGCAGATGATAATAGTCAAAGGAACCGTGTTCAATCTGAGAAAAATCATAGTTTTCCAATATATTGAGCGTCATTAAGCCTGTAAAGCCCTGTGAATTCGGCGGAGCCTGATAGATGCGGTACCCGCGGTAATCAGAGGATACCGGGTTCGTCCACTCGCCGCGGTGGGCTTTAAAGTCATCAAGTGTCAGACGGCTGCCGTTGTTTTGCAGAAAGGATGTGATGCTTTGAGCGAGATCTCCTTCATAAAAAGCGCCTCTGCCTTTCTCGGCAAGCTGTTCCAAGCTGGCCGCCAGATCCTTCTGGACAAACCGTTCACCGGGCATGGGCGCTTTTTTGTTTCTCGTAAAAATGGCTGAGGTATAAGGTGTTGAGGCTAAAAGAGCGAGATTGCGTTCTGTGTGGGCGCACTGGTCGGCGGACACTGGAAATCCGTTTGCCGCATAATCAAGAGCAGGCTTCAGCACCTCAGCGAGCGAAAGACGCCCGTACGCCGAAAGCACGGCATCCCAGCTGTCCGCCATTCCCGGAACGGTAATGGCGCTTTCTGTCCCGCGCAGAGGGATCGCTTCTCTGCCCCGATACAAGTCTCTCGTCACATGCTCCCCTGAACGGCCGCTCCCGTTATAAGCTTTGATTCGGCCCGTTTCTTTATGGTAAGTGAGCCAAAATGAATCCCCGCCAAGACCCGTCATGTGCGGATACACGACTGCCAGGCAGGCGCTGATCGCCACTGCCGCGTCAAACGCGTTTCCGCCCTTTTCCAGAATGCCGGCCCCCGCCTGAGAAGCAAGATAATGCGGACTGACGACCATTTGTTTCGTTCCGATGGTTGAAGTATTCATGGCAAGCCCCTTTACAAATTTTCTCAAGTATAAAAAGCGGCATCGCCGGCATCCACTTTCCTGAAAGAAAAGCTCACACACTATTTACTTTCCGATAAGAAATAATCCTCAATCATTACGTAACGAAAACATTAAAAAAATTTCTCCTTCATACCGTAACATTTCATGATACAATAATATCCACCAAATGAAGGAAGGTGAAGCCGGTTGGAACATGAGTACAGCATTCCGAATCTTGTCCTTGATGAAACGGATAAACAGATTCTCTCGATTTTGCACGAGGAAGGGAGGATTTCCTATACAGACTTAGGAAAGCGGGTTAACCTGTCGCGAGTGGCGGTTCAGCACCGCATTCAGCATTTACTGGATGCCGGTGTGATTGAAAAATTCACCGCTGTCATCAACCCGGCGAAAATCGGCCGTCATGTGTCCGTGTTTTTTAACGTGGAGGTGGAGCCGCAGTATTTGGAGGAAACCGCATTAAAGCTTGAAAAGGAGCCGGCGGTGACAAGCCTTTATCATATGACCGGACCGAGCAAGCTGCATATGCACGGCATTTTCGCAAATGATCAGGAGATGGAAGAGTTTTTGACAAAACGGCTCTATACGCAAAAAGGCGTCGTCAGCGTCGACTGCCAAATGCTGATTAAACGGTATAAAAGCAGAACGGGCATGAAGCTGTAAGGAGGACATAGCCATGAAACATCCCTATTGGGACATTACGGCGGCGATGGTCCGAACGGGCATTCTCGGATTCGGAGGCGGCCCGTCGGTGATCCCGCTCATCCGCCATGAAGCCGTCAATAAATACAAATGGATAGATGATGATGAATTCGGAGAAATATTAGCGATCGCTAATGCGCTTCCCGGACCGATTGCCACAAAAATGGCGGCGTATCTGGGCTTCAAGCTGAAAGGCACGTTAGGCGCAATCGCGGCAACCCTCGCACATATTCTGCCTACATGTCTCGCTATGGCGGGCTTGTTTGCGGCTGTCAATGTCTTAAGCCGCTCAGCAATCGTTGCCGGCATGATTGGCGCCGTAACACCGGTGATCGCCGTCATGCTCGGCATCATGGCGTACGAGTTTGGCCAAAAAGCGCTTAAAGGTTTCGGCTGGGTCACGGGCATCCTGTTTTTTATCATCGCTTTTATCGGCCTGCAAACGTTACAGATCAATCCCGGCTTTGTCATTATCATTTTCTTGGCGTACGGCGCGTTTCATTTTAAATTAAAGGACAAAATCACAAATAAACGTTCAAAAGATAAAGGAATGTCTGCCTCATGATCTTGATTTATGTATTTATGGCGTTTTTTGTCGCAAACGTACTCGGATATGGAGGCGGACCGGCGTCGATCCCGCTGATGTTTGAAGAAGTCGTCAACAGATACAGCTGGCTCTCAAACGATCAATTCTCAAATATGCTCGCACTTGCGAACGCATTGCCGGGCCCGATCGCAACCAAAATCGCGGCGTATGTCGGCTACAGCGCAGGCGGATGGCCCGGGTTCCTGATTGCGCTGATCGCCACCGTCGTACCGTCGGCGCTCGCATTGATCGTGCTGCTTCGCATCATTCAGCGCTTCCGCCAATCCCCCGTCATCAAAGGTATGACGCTGTCCGTCCAGCCTGTCATCGCCGTCATGATGCTCATTCTTACCTGGCAAATCGGCGCAGACGGCATCAAAGCGATCGGCTGGGTTCAAGCGATAGTGATTGCGGGGATTTCCCTCCTTGCCTTGACAAAATTCAAGATGCATCCGGCCTTCCTGATTATCGCGGCGTTTTTGTATGGAGGGCTTGTGATTCCTCATTTATAAAGAAAAGCACCTGGACAGGTGCTTTTTTATTTTGGCCCGGAAATACCGTTTGATATGACAACTGTTTCTTCGCCTGCATCACTCTTGATGATTTGCTTGACTTGCAGCGTTGCGCCTGCCATTCTCACAGATTGCTGAACCTGAGGCGAATTGGTTTCAGCCTGTACCCAAACAGAAGTCGGCGCTTTCCAAGCTAGAAAGAGTGCAAGAATCAATATACCAGAGATAACCAGCAGCAGCTTCATATCGCATCACTTCTTTTCAATAAACGGCTCGCAGCGGACAGAGCCTGTTGATCATGAAGAATATCACCCGGACGATTGCCTTCTCCCAGCACATAGCCTTTAAAGGACATTCCCATAAAATGAAAAATATGTTCAAATTGCTGAATCAGCGGCAGCCCTTTTAGTTTAGGATTGTCCCCTCCCACTGCTGTTACATATGCCTGCTTCGCTGACATTTGCTGTTTAAAATCAGGAAACCTCGGATCTCTCAGCGTCTGTGACCAGCGATCAATAAACAGCTTTAATGTCCCTGACATGCCAAACCAATAAATTGGGGTGGCAAATACAAGAATATCGCACGGCAAAATCCGCTCAATAATAGAATCGCAGTCATCTTGAACAGGGCGAAAGCCGCCTTGGGCGTGACGCAGATCTTCAACTGGCCGTATCCGATATTTCCGCAAATGAATGTGCTCCGCATCGAATCCTTGAACAGCCTTCTCCGCAAGAATATCCGTATTTCCGCCAGACCGGGTTCCGCCATTAATAACCGCAATTTTCATGATGCATCTGCTCCTTTGTTTACGAATGATTTTCTTCATCATATAATGGATTCATCAATCAATACAGATGATTATTTCGATTGTTTCAATCGATAAAACCGATTTAGAAAGGGCGAGATCAAATGGAATTGAAGCAGCTGATCACCTTTATTACCGCAGCAGAACACGTAAACTTCACCCTAACCGCCAAGATGCTTAACTATGCACAATCAAGCGTTACCTCTCAGATCAAATCACTGGAAGAAGAAATCGGGACTCCTTTATTTGAACGGCTCGGCAAGCGGCTTTTCCTGACAGAAGCCGGCAAAACGTTCAAATCCTATGCGGAGAAGATCATTGCGTTAACAGAAGAAGCAAAAATGGCCGCAAATCAAGCAAGGGAAACAACCGGAACCTTGAAAATCGGTGCGACGGAAAGCCAGTGCACATACCGCCTTCCGCCTATCATAAAAGAATTCAAACAGGCTTTTCCTCAAGTAAAGCTTATATTCAAACCGTATATTTCCAACGAACAAGCGAAAGAACAGCTCTTGCAGGGCCAGCTTGATATCACTTTCATTTTGGATGTGAGCCGAACGGAAGACGCACTGCACGTTGAATCTCTGATTCAGGATGAAATCAAAATGGTAGCCGCCAATAACCATCCTTTTCCAGCAGACTCACCAGTAACATTGAAGGATCTTCAAAACGAAACCCTTCTGCTGACAGAGGACGGCTGTTCATATCGCACGCTCTTTGAGAACACTTTACATGACGCCGGAGTCTACCCTAATAAATTAGAATTCGTCAGCATAGAAGCCATCAAACAATGCGTGATGGCCGGACTCGGAATTGGACTATTGCCTGAAATGACAGTAAAAGACGATATTGCCGAAGGACGGATGAAAGAACTCAACTGGCAGAATGAATGCCCCGTTTTTACTCAATTAGCATGGCATAAGGACAAGTGGATGTCTGCACCATTAAAGGCATTTATCGATTTGACGCGAAAAACATTCAAATAAAAACCTGCTGCAAGGACGACAAAGTTTTTAATAAAGCGGACACCAGGCATACAAAAAAAACACTTGGTGGCTTAAAGCCCCAAGTGTTACACGTGATTTTTCCGATAAAACGTTCGCAAAACATGCGTTTCAAGGTCAGCCAGACGGACAGGGATCGGCAGCCTGCTTTCTCGATTGATCATTTTCATTGTGATCTGATAGCTGCTTTCTAAATCAATGTTATGTCCGCAAGACAAGAAGATAGGCTTCACGTCCCGCCGTGTCCGAAGCGCCCGGCCATATACCTCGCCGTCAATGAGAATAACGGTGTAGGCGCCTACTTCATTTTCAGGCATCTCAAAATCGCAGCCTTTGATTTTGAGATAGGTTTTCGCAATCCCAATCGTCGGCTTTCCCAGAAAAAAAGCCGCATGGGTGGCAACGCCCATATGATTGTAATGCAGATACCCGTTGCCATCAAACAAGAAGACATCCGGCTCCGTCTCCAGCTTTTTCGCCGCCTCGATGATCAAAGGCAGCTCGCGAAACGCAAGAAAACCGGACACATACGGCACACTGATTTTCCCCATGCTGTGCACCTTTTCAATGACTTCTTTTGTATCAGCGTCAATCACGATCATACTGCACACCCCGTACAGTTCCCCGTCCTGCTCCCAATAGGCGAGGTCGACGCCTGCGCATGTATTGACGGATTCTGGATGGATGACGGGGGATAGGTTGATTTTATGTATAAGGGATTGTTGTGTCCGAATAAAATCCGATTCATCTTTTTGTTCAAAATCGTGAATTTGATGTATTTTCATTTCACTTGTTTTCCTCTCTTCGCGCTCAATTGTCCTGCATGTCGATTCTAGCAATGACTCCAAATTATATCATTGAAAAAAGCAGATAGTATAATCTGCTTTTTTATTAATATTCATTTTTCATTTCTTTCATAAAAATATAATTCAATTGTTTAATTAATTCTTTACGTTCAGTACACATAATATCTTCTAGAGGATTTTCCCAATCTTCGTTTTTTATCAGTCAATGCCATAACTGCTCTGGGTACCACCCTACATCAAGCAGCAAATTCTTAGTTTTATGAGAAATCTGCAGGAGATTTTGATTAAAGTCAAATAACCAAGCATCATCATTTTCCTCTAGAGTTTTAGGGTCAGTATCTTTTAATGTAATATAATCAACAGTCCACCCCGCCGGTATCTTAAGCCTTAAGAAATTGGGAACATGTTGGCTTAGCTGCTGCAAACCCTCTAAAACCCCACTTCCCACAGTCCAGATTTGATATTCTAACTCTTCCAATAATTGTTCTATTTCATTAAAAGAGTCTTCTTTATAAATCTTATCTGTTTTTAAGCCCGCTACTATGACATGGTATTGATCATTTTCAAATATTACCTTAATAACAGCATTACGTTTTTCATTTTGTAGTTTTAGTAATTCATATTTTTCTTGCATTCTTTTTTCTGAACTTAAATTGTTCAGTACTACAGACCAGCCATTACAGGTTTTTTATGGCAGCAATTGAGAAATATGGTCTCTGTCCATCCTGCTTCTCCTTGTATTCCACATTGTTATACTATCAATAAAAAAACTTGCCGATGACAACACGGCAAGCTCTTAACTATAGCAATTCTAATACATCAGTAAACAAGGCATCTCCTAATGTTAATCTCCTGTTGAAAGGCTGTATATGTGGCAATTCACTCCACTCATACACAGTATCGTAGTAATCATACAAATAACTGAGTTCGATAAACCCTTTCTCTTGCATTATTTGATTAATATAGTTCGTTCCCTGAATGAATTCTAAAGATTCAGTTAAGGCTTTTCATTACTAGAGGTTATTGATTTTGTCTTTATAAACTTTTAAAATTGTTGTGTTTAAATCACTAATTTCTGAGAAATGCCATTCAAACGTCGTTAGAATTCTATGAAGTTCAAATAACATTTTCTCTATTTCATCACCATCGTTCTTATCCAATGAACCAAAATTGTTTAATATAATATCTAAATCTCTAGTTAACACCCTAAAATCCTCAAGGTTCTCGTACTGTTCATCTAAATCTTCTTTATTTATAATATTAATACTTGAATTAAGTTTATCTAGTATGTCCAATATTCCTTCTAACTTTTTATCCATATCAATTCCTCCACTGTTATTTCCACCCCTTAACTACTCGTCCAAGTGCTTTCTTAGTCTTGTCAGGGTTTAAAGTACCATCTAAATTCAATACGTATTTCACATTTCCCGTCTTATCTATTACTTCTAAATGGTCTTTGTGTAATGCGTCAAGATAAACTCCATAACCCTTTTTCAGATATTGGTTATCAGTTTTCTTTTCCACCTTATAAATTGATTGTCCATCGTACTTTACTTTTGATTTTGATAAGGAATTACTTATTTTTTTTCCAAATTCCATATCAAAAAACTCATTCATATTTGAAACAGGTTTAACAATACCCTTAATACCTTTACCACTACTAGCCATCTTCACAATCCCAAGATCCTTCACAGCCGTCTTTTCTACATCTACCCGGACTGTAGGGATTCCGATCGTGAAGCCATCCGGAGTTACTGGGCGTTCTGCGTACACGCGGACGTTTGTCGGGACTTTGAATTGTTTAACTTTTTCTAGTGTCTTGTTAGCTTTTTGAACTTTTGAATGGGTTGCAAGCGGTATGCCTTTGTTTACATGTTTCGCCAGTGCGCCGGCTCCAACCAAACTCAGCGCAGCTTCCAGTGCCCCTTGCTTCCGCTTTTCCTCAGACACTTTATTTCCGAACATATCTCTGCCTGTGACGGCTTCTGAGAATCCGTTTGAGGCGACGAGGCCGTATGCGCCCATTTCTGTCATTTTGAGAATGTCTAAGGATTTTCCGGTTTTATAGGCATCTAAAGCATGTTCTGCGGCAATGACGGTTTTTCCGGTTTTGTAAATGGCTTTTCCGCCTTTGAAAGCGCGGCCCGCCCAGCCGACGACCGGTATGAATCCGGCGGCGGCCATCGCTCCTGCTGTGACGCGTTCTGCGGTGGAGAGTTTTTCGCCGGTCACCGGATCAACGCCTTCAGCTGCTCTTTTATAATCATAATAGCCGGTGACTTCGCCGGTAAAGTTGCAGATGCCGTCCCATGTTTTTTCGTACCATGGTTTATTGGCTTCTTCTTCAGCCTTTTCCTGAAGCCGTCTTGCTTCGGCCTGCTGGGCTTTTGCGTCAATATAGTCCGTGCCCTGTTTTTCTGTCGCCATGACGCTTTTGTAGATTTCATTGCTGTGAAAGGCTTTTTTGTCATAGTACATAGGGGAGGCGCTTTTCCCGTTGCTGGTGGCCTGCATGAGAACGGAATATTTGCTGAGCACTGCGTTGTCCAGAGATTCTAAGTTTTGATATTCAGCGGTCAGGGATTCATCAAGCGTATCGACTGCCGTGATCGTGTCACGTCTGGTTTTCTGGGCATCACCCATTTTATCTGCGTAATCATCCAGCGTATATGTATCGAGATGAATAATATCGCTGATGCCAGACAAAATCGAATCGATTTCTGCTTTATGAGCGGAGACAATCTCTGAAGCTCTCAAATCCGCATTGGGCAGCTCATGCTCTAAAAACGAAGTCTCCGCATATGAATCGCTGAGTTCTTGATCTTTAATGTCACCTGAAATGCCATTTAAAAACGCAATTTGAGCAGAGACAAGCGTCAGCCAGCTGTCGGCGATTTCCGCTTGTCCCTGAAAAAAATCTTTTATATTGTCTGCGCCTTTCCCTTTCAAAGCATCACCCAGATCGGCCACGCCTTGAAAGGCTTGTTTGAGCGCACGCAGCTGTTCTTCAAGGGCTTCGTATTGTTTCTTTCTCTTATCTGCTTCGTCCGTTAACGATTGTGATTCAAACACTTTGCTCATCGGCAAGTCCTTTCTTTCGTTATTTTACGGCGATCGCCTCGTCCTGTTCCTTCAAAGAATCTACGTTGTCTTTAACGTCCGCGATATTCTTATGAACGGCCTGCTTGTATTCGCTGATCATCGATACAAGCTTTGCCTCGCGTGATTGGTATTTGGAGGTATAGTCGAGCTTGTTTTTTCCGTTTGAACCGGCGTTCCCGATAGAAACGGCCTCCAAAGCGCTGCTGACGGATTCAAGCTGCTTCATGACAGCTCCGTATTTGAGTTTTATTTCTGCCATTAAAACCAACTCCAGCTTTTTTTGATTGATTGTATTTTTTCTCCGACCGTGTCAAGGGCTTCTTCTCCCAGCGTCAGCAGGTGCTCTGCCTCTCTCGCGATGCTTCTGGCGGCAAGGAGCCCTCCTTTTTCAATTTCAAGCTGTGTCATCTTTAAGCCGATTCTGTAAATATAACCGTCGTATTTGTCTGTGACGATTCTGTATGCTTCTGTATGGGCCTGATCGCGCCGGTCATCAAATTCTTCAGCAAAAGTGCCGGTCCAATGATGATCCAGGTGCGGCCTGAGGATGTCTCTGATTTCAGACACGCCCTCTTCCTGCAGAGATTCTATCTCTCTTTTCGCTTCTTTTAATTTATCAATTTGGTGTTCGATCTCGCCCAGTTTATGGCTGATCGTGCTGTTAATATGGCTTAATGTGCTTGAATGGCTCATCTGTTTTCACCTCGTCTTACGCAAAAAGTCGTACAAAAAGCACAGACTTTTCCATACTATATTTCCATATATTATATTTTAAAATAGACAGAAAGCAGCTTAAATAGGTTAAATGACTTATTTTCAGCAGCCGAGATGCTCATCATTAACGCCAAAAGACTCACATAAACGGCATATCCATTCATTGATCTCCTCTATGTATCCATGATAAATTCCCTAAAAAAAAGGAGACAGTGATTAACCGTCTCCTTTGCCTTGTATCATAATTCTAATACTGTCGTTAACTGCAGTCCCAGTTGTACAAAACGTTTGAGAAATCTTTTTTCTTCAAATCTTCCGGTCTGATAAAGAAATTGGCGATTCCCACATCTCCCCACATCGAATCAATGTCATCATCTGAATCAATTTGCAAGAGCAGAATCGTATGGTTTTGATGGGAATAAGACCGCGGATCTTCCTGGGTGAAGGACGCATAACCGCCGATTTTATGGCCGAATGCGTTCGCCGTATATTCGTCATACACCTCATCGTCAAACTGCTCGAAATAGCCGAAGGCATCCATCCCGGCATACTGCCTGAATTGAAAATCAGACGGGAGCACCCATTCAGCAGACAGCTCAGGGGTGATCAGCGCTTCGGATTGAATCGGAAAATCGTACTCCTCTTCAACCTGAACGAAAGAAAAATCATCCATGAGCTCCTCTTCCCGATCTGTCACATGCTCAAAATATTTGACGGAGAAACCCGTTTGCGCGCACCCGTCGTCAAAATTCAAACCGTATACGTCATCACTGGCCGATATGTAAAACTGAAGAATGCCGGTGTCCGGAAAATCAGGTAGTCCGGGCATATCCGCAAAATTGATTTGGGCGAGAAGTTTCATCGGCCTGCCGCTTTCATCTTCAGGGTATTGTTCATGTTTCGGAAAATAGGGGTCTCCGGCAATTTTACTGTCATACCGTCCCGTTTCAGTTTTTTTGACGTGCAGTTTGATAAAGGGCCGTGCTGACGTTTCCAGCAGACCGCGGGATGATTCCATTTGCTTCGGCAATTTCCATGTGTTTTCCACGATTAATATCCCCTTCGTCTCTAATGATTGTATGATAAAAGGCCGGCGCAGACCGCCGGCCTTTTAAGTGACAGAATCAGTCTGAGGCACGACGGCTCTTCTTCCGATTGAGATATATTCCACGCCCGCCTGTTCCGCTTCCTCAAGCGAGTGGCAGTTTCTCCCGTCGAAAATAACCGGGGTTTCCATCAGCTCTTTGTACGCTCCAAGCGGGAAGTGTTTAATTTGTTCCCAATCTGTCAGAATCAGGGCGGCATCCGCTCCCCTGACGGCTTCTTCTATGGACTCCCGATAGGAAACCGCAGCCGGAAGCAGCTCGGAGGCCCGAAATGAAGCGATCGGATCGTACGCTGTCATCCGGGCGTCAAGAGCCGCCAGACGATCCGCAATGACAATGGACGGGGCATCCCGCATATCATCTGTATTCGGCTTAAAAGACAGCCCTAATAACGCGATGGTTTTCCCCGTCACACCGCCCAGCCTGTTCAGCACTTTATCAACCAGCATGGACTGCTGGTTATTGTTGACTTTAATGACGGACTTCAGCAATTCAAAATCATGCTCCACATGTCCCGCGATCTGCACGAGGGCGTTTGTATCCTTCGGAAAACAGGAACCGCCGTAACCGATGCCGGCTCTTAAGAATTGATTGCCGATCCGTTTATCCAATCCCATTCCGTGTGCGACTGATTCCACATCCGCACCGACTTTTTCACATATATGAGAAATTTCATTAATAAAACTGATTTTTGCCGCTAAAAATGCGTTTGACGCATATTTGATCATCTCAGCGCTTCTGATGTCCGTATGATATACCGGAATCGCAAGCGGCGCGAAAACCCGGTCAAGCGTTTCCCGCGTCTGCCGGTCTTCCGTCCCGATCACGATGCGGTCGCCGTGAAAGGTATCGTGAATCGCCGAACCTTCACGGAGAAATTCCGGATTCGAGGCGATTGAAATGTTCACGTCCGCTCTCAGCCGTGAATGAATAACTTCGCTGATCCTGTCATTCGTTCCCACGGGAACCGTGCTTTTTGTCACGACGATCGCATCTTTAGAAATATGTTCGGCAATCCGTTCGGCGACATTTTCAATATAAGTAAGGTTTGCGTGCCCGTCTTCTTTTTGCGGCGTTCCGACCGCTATAAAAATAACGTCCGCTTCCGCAAGCCCTTTTTCGTAGCTCGTTTCAAATGCCAGCCGATGCCGGCCGATATTTCGTTTCATCATATCTTCAAGGCCCGGTTCAAAGATAGGGGACAATCCCTTTCTCATCTGCTCAACCTTACGTTCGTCAATATCAATGCATGTTACGTCATGGCCGATTTCTGAAAGAGACACTCCTGTCACAAGACCGACGTAGCCTGTTCCGATCACTGTTATTTTCATCGTGTTCCCCCAACCGTTTAGAAATTGCTGCTGGGCAGCTTACCGTTATTATCATATGATCCCGGCGCCGGCGGAATGCCGGAAGCCTGAGGCCATGATAAGAAAAAACGGCGCCGGCCGCTGATAATAGCATAAGCATAAACGAATCATCTTGCAAAACAGCCGCTTACGCTTCATTTAAACGGGATGGAGACGACGATTAAAAAAGACCCCAGCGCTTACGGCGGGCCACAGGCAGCGGAGGTTCCTTATAAACGGCTTTGTTTTCAGTGAGAAGCGCCGCATTTTCCGTAAGCATGTAAATCAGCTCCGCCCCTGCTTCTTTTTTCAGAACGCCGAGCGCCTCCTGATAATAAAAATTCCTCGGTCCGAGGTTATGGGCGTCAGATGCGAGAAAGTGGATCAAATTCGCTTCCATCAGCTGCAGCGAAAAGGATTTCGCTTTCCGCCCGAATGCTCCGGCAATGCAGCCGGCCGTCACTTGGGCGGCCGCCCCTTTCTTCACAAGACTGTAAAGGACGGAAGGGTTTTCGCGAATTTCCCTGTTCCGCTCCGGATGGGCGATGACGGGGACATATCCGTTCAGCTGCAGTTCATAAAACAGCCTTTCAGCGTAGGCCGGGACATGATCCGCCGGAAATTCCGCGAGCACATACTTTGTATTATGGAGCGGGGCAAGCGAGCCGCTTTGAAGACCTGCCAGCAGATCTCCGTCTATTCTGATTTCCTGGCCGGGCAGAACAGTCAGCGGAATGCCTTCCTTATTCAAACGTTTGTTTAACAGGCTGACCGCTTCGTTGACCGTATGCCGATCCGTGTCATAGCGGTATTTCACATGATGCGGCGTCGCGATGATCGTATCAATCCCCTGTCTGACCGCTTCTCTCGCCATCTTCAGGCTTTCTGTATCATCCGCCGCGCCGTCGTCTATGGAAGGAAGGATGTGACAATGGATATCTATCATATTTCAATCCCTCCTTAAAAAGAATGGACCGCGCCCATTGTGACATTATTGTCCGTAATAGGCGTAGTCCGAATGTTTCGTTTGTTTCTTCCCGTTCATAACGGCCCCAAGGAGCTTGCACGGGCAGTAATCGAGCGCTTCTTTCGCCTTGGCCGCTTTTTCTTTGTCCGTTTTCCCGCTTGAGATCACCATAATGGCCCCGTCAGTGTAGCTGCCTAATATTTTCGTATCGGCTACGGCCAAAACGGGAGGCGTATCCAAAATCACCTTATCATAAACTGCGGCTGCTTCTGACAGAAGATCTTTCATGGCACCCGTCGATAAAAGCTCCGCCGGATTGGGCGGGATCGGCCCGCTCGTTAAAATATCCAGGTTTGCTTCATCAGCCGGCAGGACGGCTTTCTGAAACGGCAGCTGTTTTAACAGCAGCGACGTTAATCCGGTTCCGTTATCCAATTTGAAGGTGAAATGAACCGTCGGTTTGCGCAGATCCGCATCAATTAAAAGCACTTTTTTCCCCTGCTGTGCAAATACGACGGCAAGGTTGGCCGCGGTTGTCGATTTTCCTTCTTCCGGACCGGCGGATGTGATCAAAAGGGACTTCACCTCCGTATCAACGGAAGAAAATTCAATGTTTGTGCGGATCGTGCGATATTGTTCTGAGTTGATGGATTTCGGCTCAGACATCGCAATCACGCTTCGTTTTCCGGGTTTGTCTTTTTTACGCGTCAACATGTCCGCCTCCCGCTTGTTTAGTTTCCGCCATCCTCACATTTTTGGCAACGCTGTCTTTTGTACTGATTG
Organism: Bacillus sp. jun7; assembly: GCF_051034795.1. Lineage (NCBI taxonomy): Bacteria > Bacillati > Bacillota > Bacilli > Caryophanales > Bacillaceae > Bacillus > Bacillus sp. jun7. The sequence continues at coordinate 2,830,533 of NZ_CP093219.1, read as the reverse complement.
AAGTAACCGTTCCCAGGATCGGGATGCCGAGCAGCGCTTCCAGCTGTTCTTCCGATTTGATCGTATTATCCAGATGTTCCAGCAAAAAGGCGAGACCGATTCCGCCCAAAAGTCCGGCGGCAAACGCAATCGCGATGTTCAGCTTACGGTTAGGCTCTGCCGGTGACTGGCTGTCCGACGCTTCGGCCTTTGAAAGGATGCTGACATTATCAACGTTCATGATGGCGGTGATCTTGTCCTGAAAAACGGATGCAACCGCATTTGCCATAACGGCCGCCCGCTTAGCATCCGTATCCCGAACGGCAATCGTCACGACTTGTGAATCCTGCTCGCTGGATACCGTGATTTTCGATTCCAGCTCTTTCGAAGTCATGGACAGATGCAGCTGTTTAATCACCTCATCGAGGATGACCGGGCTTTTGATGATGACATTATACGTGTTGATTAATTGGAGGTTGGTTTGAACGTCATTGAATTGGACTTCTTTTTGATTGTTTTTGGATTGGCTGACCAAAATTTGAGTTGAGTTTTCATAGACCGGCGTAAGAGCGAAGAAACTGATGAGACCGCCTGCGGAAGATGCCGCCGCGGTAATAATAAGTATAAACAGCAGACGCTTTCTCAGTATTGCGAATATTTCCTTTATGCTTGCAGATTCTCCCATATAACCTCCATATCACTTTCCGTGTATTCCCATTCCCTCCAATGATCTTTTCCAATTACGATTATACAGCTTTGAACTGTCATTTCTAACCTTTTCAAATGACAAAATTCGACAAAAATAGACAATCACTTCAATCCGATATATTTTTGTAAGCGCTTTAAATGCTGGTGTCACAGGAAGATTAAAAAATCCCGCGGCCAAGAGCCTGCGGGATTTTATGTTGCATATCCATTTTTAATATAAGAAATCAAATTCTCAAGCATTTCTTTTGTGGTCATCTCAGAGGACTGCTCACCGATGTCGTGCGCATGCATTAAAATCTTCAGAAACTCCTCTTGATCTAACTTCGTTTTCTTCATCATTCGTTTCCTTTCGGCTTCCATTAAATTGAAAACAAGATTATTATATGCTGTCGGGTGCTGTTTTGCAATCTCTAATACATCATTCGACACATTCGGGTTTTTATGTCCTTTTTTAGGAAAAACTTTTTCCGGGCCATGTGTTGCGATATAATAGAGGAATTGGAATCTTTTTATTTTGTGACTCGTTAGGAGCGATAATCATGCTTCAGGATATGATTGCTAAAGAAGATGTGCTCGCAGCGGCTGAACAGCTTAAAGAACTTCTTCCTTACAATGAAGACAATGTTCAGCTGATGAAGAAAGCACTCATTTTATATCGGCAGGATTCCGTCTATCGTATACAGGTTCAAACCCCGACAGAGATTTCCGCATATGTGCAGGATGTTGTGCCTGTAAGGGTCACGCTGAACTTATTTTTCATGGTGAAAAGCGGCTGCGCATGCCCGTCTGAGGCGATCTGCCGCCACGTGCTCGCCGTTTTTCTTTACGTATATGCCCAATTCGAGCGGGTCGGTACCTTTACCGAACATTGGCTGGAAAGAGAAAAGCTTGAGGAAAGCAGGGAGCTTGTCCGCCGGCAGTTTCAGGAAAAAGTGCTGCCGAATGAAGAGTCGCTGTCAAGCTGGCTCGCTTTTTTTGATTCGGAATTCTCGCTGTGGGAGGCGCGGACGCCGGCCGGAAGCCAGACGATGCAGGGACTTTATTACGGCTATCTGTCAGCGCTCAAAAAACACGCCCCGAAAAAACCCGAGCTTAAAAGCTTATATCAGATTCATTCGGCGCTTGCCGTCTGGCTTCACATGTTCACTTTGATTGAGTCAGGCAGATTGGATGCCGAAAAAGATTATTACAGCATCAATCCATACGTGGAACAGCTGATGGATACGATTTATTCCTCCATTGACAGACTGAAAACGTACGCCTTGTCTTTTTCACTCGATCCTTTTTTAGACCGGACGCCCCCGGTGCTCCGCAGACTGCTTGTGAAAGAAGAGCTTTTTCAATACGAACGCCTCCGGGTATTCGGTGAAATGTGGAGCGCGCTTTTGAACCGGCCGAAATGGGTCGCGCGTGAACAGGAGGTTCTCGAACAGGAAAGCGGGCGCCGTTTTTCGCCGGAAGTGCGGTTCGGACGGCTTCATCTGGCCTTTTTGCAAAAAGATGATGAAGCGGTCTTTGAAGATATGTCCCGCTTCCCTCCTGAAGCGCTGCCGTACACCTTTCAATGGCTCGGTGAACTCACCGCGAAAAAAGACTGGAAACGGCTGAAAACATGGTATGGCCGGATCGAACCGCTTGCCGTGAACTATACGAAGCTTGATAAGCCGTTTAAAGAAATGCGCGACATCATCGGAGAGCTGTTTGCGCTGTTGGCGGATTATGCGCGGCACTCACGGGATGATCAGCTGTTTGAACGGTTTGCTTCCGGCTGCCTTCCCTATACCTTTACCGAATACAGCCAGTACCTGTACGAAAAACGGCGGTACGCGGAATGGGTGGAGATTCACAGCCTCGTCGGTTTTTCCGTCTGGGAAATCGAAAAGGACATCCTGAAGGAAATTGCCGCCAGTGATCCGGAAGCGCTCATCCCCTCCTATCACCGGGCTGCGGCCTTTTTTATCGACCAAAAAAACCGCAGCGCCTATAAAGAGGCTGCGCGTCATCTGAAAAAACTGCGGACGCTTTATAAAAAGGCAAAAAAACAGCAGGTTTGGGAGCGGTATATCAGCCGGCTGAGCGCAAGCTACAAGAGGCTGCGCGCCCTTCAAGAAGAATTGCAGAAAGGAAAGTTGATTGATGGCGAGTCTTAAGGAAATTTTCATTCATGTTGAACAAATGGAAGATTGGACATTTACGCTGTCAAGCCATGATGAGAAGGAGCAGCCGCTTACTCTCAGTCAGATGAAGACTCATCTGTTCCAATGGCATGAGTCCACCTTTTACGGAACGTTTCTTGAAGACGTCAGCTTCATCGGCACTCCGGCCGTTCTGCTCAGCCCTTGGATGACCGTCGAGCTGCTTGGAAAAAACTCGTTCAATTCATTCAGCACCGTGCAGCTGACAAAGGAAACGGAACCGTTAATCGAAGCGGCTTCGACGATATACGAATTTATTGCCGACGGCGATTTTCTTCCGGATTATGACGCATGGCAAAATGGTGTCCTGCGCTTCAAAGACCGCGAGCTTTTGCTTGAAGGCTTTACGGCAGACTGGTTCTCAGCCGCGGTACAGGACTACATTCAGTACAATGATGACCTGCTGGAAAAATGGCGGCGGATCGAAACCCGTTCGCCGGCCGTTCATACGTTTAAAGGCTCCTTTTTGGATGAAGATGATTTTCTCGAGGGAATCGGTTGGCATGACGATCTGACGCCGTTTACCGTCGGGCTCCGATTAAACGAGCCTGATTTCGACGGTGACGACTGGAAAATCGAGATGTTTTTACGTGAGAAAAAAACCGGCTCCATCACCTTTTTCGACGGATTGAAGGGTCTGAAAAAAGCGTGGCAGGCATACAGCGGAAAAATCGCGCGCGAACAGGACCGCTTCCGCAGAACGGTTCCCTGGCTTTCGTTTGATTCAGGAACGACGCTGATCTCTGAAGAAGAGGCTTGGATCTTCTTATCGGAAGCGAGTGAGACGCTTGTCGATATGGGTGTGGAGATTCTTCTCCCATCATGGTGGCAGATTGTCCGGGACAGCAATATGATGCTCAAGGCGAAAGTGTCATCCTCCCCGCGGGGCGAGTCCTTCGTCGGCATGAACGCTCTGCTTGATTTCAACTGGAGATTCGCCACAAACGGAATTGAGCTGACAGAGGATGAATTCAATGAGCTTGTCGCAAACAACAGACGTCTCGTCAACATCCGCGGCCAATGGGTGAAAATTGATCCGCAATTTATTAAACAGATGAAAATACTGATGGAAAAAGCGGAATCTGAGGGCCTCCACATGTCCGACGTGCTGGCGCGCGAACTGATGGATCACGGGGAAAACGGAGCCGAGGACACGGACATCATTGACTCATCGGCATTTGCCGGGATCAAGATCGAATTATCAAAGCATCTCAGAAGCCTGATCCGCAAACTGACGGATGCCGGGGATCTGCCGGAGCATGAAGTCAGCGCCGCGTTTCAGGGCCAGCTCCGCCCTTATCAGATGTACGGCATGAACTGGCTTCTGTTTTTACGGGAAAACGGCTTCGGCGCCTGTCTCGCAGATGACATGGGACTTGGAAAGACGATTCAGATGATCGCTTATTTTCTCCATGTGAAGGAAAGCGGCCGGCAAAAAGCGCCTGCCTTAATCATTGCGCCGACATCGGTACTCGGCAACTGGCAGCGTGAGCTCCAGACCTTCGTGCCGCAGCTGAAGGCCGTGCTTCATTACGGCCCCCGCAGGCCGAAGGGCGAAGCATTTGTCCCGGCATATCAGGACGCGGATGTCGTTCTTACTTCTTACGGCCTCTCGCACGCCGATCAGGAAGAGCTTTCTTCCGTGACATGGAGCACCATCTGCCTTGATGAAGCGCAAAATATTAAAAACGCGCATACGAAGCAGTCCCGCGCAATCAGAAAGCTGAAAGGCGTCCATCATATTGCGCTGAGCGGAACACCGATGGAAAACCGCCTGACAGAGCTTTGGTCGATCTTTGATTTTATGAACAAAGGCTATCTCGGCAGTCTGACCGGCTTTCATAAACGCTATGTGCTGCCGATTGAAAAAGACCGTGACGAAAAAAGAATCAACCAGCTTCAGCAGTTAATCCGGCCGTTTTTACTGCGCCGGACAAAACGGGATGAAGAAGTGGCGCTTAATCTTCCTGACAAGCTGGAACAAAAAGAGTTTATCCCGCTCTCAGCCGAACAGGCATCCCTTTATGAACAGCTTGTCAAAGATACATTTGAACATATGGCTTCTCTGACCGGGATGCAGCGGAAAGCGCTGATTCTGAGCATGCTCGGCCGCTTGAAGCAAATATGCGACCATCCTGCGCTCTATTTGAAGGAAGAACAGACAGAGCTGTTAAACGGGAGATCCGTCAAACTGGAAAAGCTGCTTGACTTAATGGCGGTGATCCGCGGACAAGGGGAAAGCTGCCTCATTTTCACCCAATACATTCAGATGGGCAACATGATGAAGCGCCTCCTGGAAAAAACATTCGGAGAACCGGTTCAGTTTTTAAACGGAAGCCTGTCCAAGCAGGAACGCGATTCTCTCGTCGAACGGTTCCAGAAGAAAGAATACCCGACGCTGATTTTGTCACTGAAAGCGGGCGGAACCGGCCTGAATCTGACGGCTGCCAATCATGTCATTCACTATGACAGGTGGTGGAATCCGGCGGTGGAAAACCAGGCGACCGACCGCGCCTACCGAATCGGCCAGGAACGATTCGTCCACGTTCACAAACTCATTACGACGGGAACGATTGAAGAAAAAATTGATGCCATGCTCGAAACGAAACAAACGCTGAACGATCAGATTATCCAAAGTGAAAATTGGATTACCGAGCTGTCATCCGATGAGCTTGAAGAATTATTCACCCTCAGCGCATCGGCGCAATCACATTAAACGCAAAAAGACCGGCTCTCTCGGGAAGAGCCGGTCTTTTATGTCGTCCTTACTGTTACGCCGCATTTGCCATGAATGCGTCACGCCAGTCATGAACAGTATCGCCATACCTTTCACAGTAAATTCCTGATCATATACGCAACGCCGTTTTGATCATTTGTCAATGTAACGGCATCAGCGATCTCTTTAATATCTTCTCTCGCATTCCCCATCGCTATGCCTTTTCCGGCCGCCTGAAGCATTGAATAGTCATTTAAGCTGTCACCGACCGCGGCGGTTTCAGCCATCGGAATGCCGAGCTTTTGCGCCAGCCGTTTGAGCGCCTGCCCTTTAGAGGCGTTTCGAGACGCCACTTCAAAGTTGTGATCAGCAGAGCTGACAAGGGTGAGATCTTTCTGACCGCTGAATCGGTCCCAGCCCGCTTTCAGCTTCCGCTCATCAAACGAAAATCCGAGAATATTATAAAAATCCAGATGCTCTTCTTTCTCAAAGAGCTCACGGTATGAATGAATGTAAGCAAAGCCGGACTGGCTGTATTGCACTGAAGCCGCCTGTTCCAAAACAGAAAGATCGGTTTCCGGATTGGCGCTTTTCACCCGGTCCATTTCGATATCGAGCAGCTGCCTGCCGGTTTCAGGCGTATAGATGGCTTTGTTTGTAAACACCTCATAATAATATTGATTCTCTTCAAGCCATGACAAAATGCCGCGGGCTATTGATTCTTCAATCGCTTCACAGTGGTACAGGCTGCCGTCAGGAGCATGAATGGCGGCTCCGTTTGCGCTGATAATCCATGTTTTTATGCCGAGCGGTTCGAATATGGAGTGCACATCAAAATGCGCGCGTCCCGTGGAAACCACGATTTCAATTCCCGCTTGCCGGGCTTCCCTTAAAGCCCGCTTGTTTTCATCGCTTACTTGATGACTGCTGTTCAGCAGTGTGCCGTCCAGATCTATGGCAATCAGTTTCACATGTCCTCATCCTCTTCTTCAGATTCAGTTACAAGCAATTCTACGCCGTGCCGGTCGAGCAGATCGCAAAAATCCTGATCAGGCAGCCGATCGGTAATCAGCAGGTCAACCTCGTGCAGGTCTGCATACTGATAAAAACTCGTACGGCCAAGCTTGGAGTGATCGCTCAGCGCAATCACCTGTTCAGCCTGTCGGATCATTTTACGCTTTACCATGCCGTCTTCTTCATGCGGAATCGTCAGGCCGTTTTCCGAGATGCCGACAACGCCGATCAGCACCTTATCAGCGTGATAATCCCCCAGTTTTTCTACGACGGAAGCCCCGTATAAAAACCGGTGTTCCTTCTGGAGCTTTCCGCCGAGCAGGTGAATATCAATTCCCTCTTTTGCGGAAAGGATATCGGCCTGATTGATCGAATTTGTAATAACAGTGCAGCCGGTGACATTTAAATGCTCCGCGCAGGCCTGCACGGTTGTCGAGGTGTCCAGGATGATCCGGTCTCCTTTATGGATCAGGGATGCGGCCAGCTTGCCGATTTTGTTTTTCTCTTCAGAAACGGTTTTCAGCCGGCCCGAATAGCCTGGAACTTCCTGATTCACCGACGGCAGAATCGCGCCGCCCCGTGTTCTGATAATGGCCCCTCGCTCTTTCAGCTTTACAAGGTCCCTTCTTGCGGTATCTCTTGAAATATGAAGCAGCGAACATATCTGTTCTGCGGTGATCCGCCGATGCTGTTTCAAATATTCCATTATCGCAATCAGTCTTTCTTCTTGATACACGTCCTCATTCCCTTTTTTCGTCACTTATCTGTAAGTAATTATAAGTTTTTATCCCAATATATTCAATGTTTTTAAGTATTTATAAGCAAAATCACTTCTTTTTAACCATTTTTCAGCTTCCGCACAAAAAAACCAGTCTTTCGACTGGCGAGTGGGAAGGAGGTATTGCGGGGCCCGCTGAAAGGCGGGAAATCGAGGAAAAAAGCATGCTATTCAGCCAGCGGCTCTTTCCGTTTCTGATCCATAAACCGAACGGTATCAGCCATGACCTCGGTCACATAAACTTTTACGCCGTCTGTCTTTTCATAGCTTCTCGTCTGGATTCTGCCGCTTACACCGACCATTGACCCTTTTTGGCAGTACAATGCCGTGTTTTCAGCGTTTTTTCTCCAGATGGTGCAGTTGACGAAGTCGGTTCCGGTTTCACCCGACGCGCTTTTAAAATTGCGGTTTACTGCCAACGTAATATGCGCGACGGGAATGCCCGCTGATGTAAAACGGAGCTCCGGATCTTTCGTCAGCCGGCCGACAAGCATAACGTGGTTAAACAAGCCGTATCCTCCTCTCTTTTTCGAGGCTGGCTTCATTGTAGTACAAGGGCTCATGAAAGCAAAAAGCGGAAAAAGCCGTTATCCGTTTAGGCTGCTTTTATGTCTTTGTTTTTCTTTCTGATAAAAAAAACTTTTGTTTTTGACCGCTTATGTAATATGTATTTTTGAGCAGCCGCGAGAAAAGTTTCGTTTTGAGCCAGTCTTTCTCAAACATGCGGACAAACTTTCCGCCGTCCCATGCGAACCAGTAAAAACTCAGCTTTTTATCAGTCAGTGAAAGCTGAATTTTATACTGTTCCATGCGGTCTTTTGTTTCATATAAAAAGACGACATTTCCCCTTCTGTTAAGATGCACCTCACAATCTTCCTTTTTGCATACCAAGTAGGAATGATCGTCTTTTCGCCTTGAACCGTCTTCTATATAGATTTCCTTCAGGCGCAATTGATTCATAAGCATCTCTCCATGACCATATTCTTTTACATTATAATGAAAAAATAGAAATGATTAAATGTTGACCGCCTACAAAAATGATGAAGCATGTCTTACAGCATTTTCCCGGGAAAAATGATATGTGTTATAATAAATGAACGAAAAACATGGACAACAGGGGTGAAAATAAGAGATGAAAACCTTTAAACTGGTTGATCTGAATGTGGAACGTTTAGATAAAGACGATCAGCCGATTGAACAGTTTCCCCTTTTAGACGGATTGATTATCAACAAAGAGGACGGAGAAAATCACTGGTTAATTGAAGCACTGGTCCCGGCCGAACACTTTTCTTTTTTTGACATGCTGATGAAAAGCCAGAAAGAAGCGAAGGTGTTTGTAACGATTACGAAAAAAAGCAACCGCCCCGCCCAGCTGACGGGAAGCATCAAAAATATCGTGGAGCTGGAAAAGAGTATACAAGTTTTAATTTACGGTCAAATGGTGTCAAGAAACCACCCCGGATCAGAAAGCATTCTGGAGTCGCTCGTAAAAGAAGGCTACTCGGGCAGCCGGCTGATTGAAGCGTTTAAACAAAAATTATAATCATAAAAAAGGCCGGACGTTAATCATCCAGCCTTTTTTTGTGCCCTAGTCATTGTGAGGAGCCCGCTGTTTCAGCAGATCTCTGATTTCAGTCAGCAGTTCTGTCTGCTGATCTGTGTCTTCTGCTTCTTCAGCCTCTTCTTCTGCTTCTTTTTTACGTCTCAGCTTGCCTATTGTGCGGATCACGATAAAGATAGAAAATGAAATAATGAAGAAGTTCACAATCGTTTGAATGAAGCTTCCGTACTTGATATGAGCATCGCCGAATGTCACGGCCAGCCCTGAAAAGTCAAGACCGCCAAGAAGCAGGCCGACAAGCGGCATGATGATGTCTTCAACGAGCGACGTCACAATTTTGCCGAAAGCGCCGCCGATGACGACACCGATTGCCAGATCCATGATATTGCCCCGCATCGCAAAGCTTTTAAATTCTGACCACATTACATTCACCCCTTTCTATACAAAATGGGCTTTTTTATAAGCCCATTCGTTTGTTTTTATTCTCCGAGCGCAAATGTTAATTCAGCTTCACACACGAGCTCGCCGTCAACTTTGGCAACGCCTTTGCCGCGTCCGATCGTACCGCGCGCGCGGGTAATATCAACCTCAAGCTCCAGCTTGTCACCCGGTTTTACCTGCTTTTTGAAACGGCAGTTATCAATCCCCGCAAAAAATGCGAGTCTGCCCCGGTTTTCTTCTTTAATCAGCATCGCAACCGCTCCGACCTGCGCCAAAGCCTCTACGATTAAGACACCCGGCATAACAGGGTATTCAGGAAAATGGCCGTTGAAAAAATCTTCATTCGCCGTCACATTTTTATATCCCGCCGCCCGTTTTCCTTCTTCGACTTCCGTAATTCTGTCTACCAGAAGAAACGGATAGCGATGGGGAATAATTTCTTTAATTTGCTGAGTATCAAGCATTTTCTTGACATCTCCTTCATCGACAATAGTATGTATAGAAGGTATATGTGCTAACCAATCTGTACATTTGGAAGTATATTATGAATCAATTTCTTTTTCAACCGCGCTGTAAACTGTAACCAGCTGGCAATGAGCCTCGTCCATTAATGTGTTATGATAAATAAAGATTTTTACCCTATGCAAAGAGGTTGGAAGATGATTGCTAAGTTTACTGAAAAACGTACGCTGGTGATGCTGAATGAGTGGTATGACGCCATGGGAAAACGCCAATTCGATCTAGCCCGTTCCCTTCACGAACAAATCAATCAGCATCTCCCCAAATTACAAAAGAATGCAAAGCTCAAACTCAGATATCAGCTGTTTTTCGCACGGTTTCAGCTGCTGTTTGAGAAAAAAGACGGTCTGACTAAATTGTTCTGCGAGCTGAAGCGGCGCAAAGATGAGATGGATCATGAATTAACTTATTATTTCTATTTTTTCAAAGGGTTATTCCATATGGTGAATGGCGCTCCGAACCGTGCTGTCTGCCGCTTTAAAGAAGCTGAACAGTACCTGCCGGCCATTCAGGACCGTTTCGAAGCCGCTGAATTTTATTATAAAACAGCGGGTGCATATTACATGATGAAGTCGCCTGCGCTCTCCATTCAATATGTCAATAAAGCGCTGGAAATCTATCAAGGTGAATTCGGCTACATCAAAAAAACGCTCAGCTGCCGGCTGCTTCTCGCCGTGAATTACATAGACGAGGCACGCTATGAAGACGCAGAACAGCTCTTTAATGAATCCATAAAGATAATGGACCGGATCAATGACAATAACCTGCTGTGCCACGCCTATTATAATTTTGGTTTTTTAAAGACCGCCCAGAAAAAAGATAAAGAGGCCCTCCCTTTTTACAAAAAGGTATTGGGCAATCAGCGTTTCGAGAAAGAGTCTCCCGTTTCCTACCTGCATTGTGTATACGAAGCGGTCAGAGCACTTTTTAAAACCGGATATGCCGCCGAAGGACAAACCGTGCTGCAGAAAGGTTTATACATATCTGAAAAAGTGCAGAACAAGATTATGAAATTGAAGCTGACCGCGCTCAACATACTGTACACCGCTCAGGAGGACCCGTACGACCGATTGCAGAAACTCGTGCTGGAGCTGCAGAAAATTGAAGCGTGGGTGGATTTGGAAGTGCTGCTTCAGGATATTACTGATTACTACAAAAAAAAGGGCGATTTTGAGAAAGCCGCATTTTTTATCATGCGCGGCTGATCAAAACGCCCCTTCTTTTATCTGACTGAGTTGATTAAGCCCAGCATTTGGTCTCCCAATGTAATCGTGCGGCTGTTCAGCTGATAGGAACGCTGAGACACGATTAAGTCGGTCATTTCTTTTGACATATCGACATTTGAACTTTCAAGCGCGCCCTGCTCCATGCCGATTGCCTGCCGGTTTGCGCCGGTAAGCTCTTCAATCGCTGAAGCCCCTTCTCCGTTTACGGAAAACAGATTATCCCCTTCCGCATGAAGGGCCTGAGGATTATTGACATTGACGATGCCGAGATTAAACGTCTGCGAACGGGTTCCTGCCTGGTCTGAAGCAGTCAGCGTTCCGGTTTTGCTGATTTTCAGCTGATTCAGCGAACTGTCAATTTGTATGGGCTGGCCGTTCTCATCGAGAATGGGATTGCCTCCCGCTGTCATCAGCTGAAGCAGCCGGTCATTTCCGCCGGCCGGCTTGAGGGAAAGTGAGCCGTCCCTTGTATACACCCGCCGTCCGTCCGCTTCTGCCTGAAGATATTGATAAGGTGAGGTGAACGCGATATCAAGGTCACGGTCGGTTTTTTTGATGCTTCCCTGCCCTGAGTCCAGCTGCGGAGTCATGACCGTCCCGGCGCCGAGACGCAGGCCGGGCGGCGTTTTCCGCATGTTCGGCGAATTTTCCTTTTTGTCATCTATATGGTCATACTGCTGTCTGATCAGCTCGGAAAAGCGGGAGTCCCTCGCTTTATAGCCTGTCGTATCACTGTTTGAAAGGTTGCTGCTGACTGTATCCATCTGCTGCTGAAGCTGATTTAAGGCTGTTGAAGCCGTCAGCATTGATCTGAGCATCATAATTGAACGTCCCCCATTTTGTTACACTTTGCCGATTTCATTTGCGGCTTTATCCATGCTTTTATCGTAAGCCTGAATGACTTTCTGATTGGCTTCAAATGATCTGTATGCTTCCGTCATTTCTGTATACGTGCTCGTCACGTCCACATTCGAAAGCTCCGAGACGCCTTGCTTTAATGAATACGAGACCTGGGGATTCGCCGCCGCGCTCGGCAGTTCAGAGCCGTCGGCCGTGCTGTATAGGTCATTGCCGTCCCGTTTCAGATTGCGCACGTCTTCTTCCATTCTGATGTCAATCTGCCCCGCCGGCCGGCCGTTTGTCGTGACCGTTCCGTTTTCTGATACGGTGAATTTTTCATTGTCGACTGTAATCGGCTGTCCGTTTGTTGATAAAACAAGGTTTCCGTTTATCGTAAGCTGATTGTTTTCATTTAATGAGAAAGTGCTGCTTTTTGAATAGCGGACGCCGCCCGCGGTCTGCACGGGATAAAACAGCTCGGCGTTTTCATTCGTTTCGGCATTCTTGGGAACCTGATTCTCCATAAGCGCGATATCGGTCGGCTGATCGGTCGTTTTCAGGCTTCCCTGCGTAAACAACGGTTTCAGCTCCTGCATGTATACGCCTGTGTTGACGGAACCGATTTTCGTTTTTTTGTCGCCTTCTATTCGGCTCAGAAGCATCTCGGGAAAGGCGCGGATTGAACCTTGATCCTCTTTGTATCCTGACGTATTCGCGTTTGCGATGTTATTTGACAGCATTTCCGTTCTTCTCTGCTGTGTAATCATTGCGGACGTTGCGGTATATAATCCTTTTAACAAGTCTTCCACCTCTGAAATAGCATTATTTCCAGTTGCCTCACCGGAACATTTGTTCTATAATGAAAATCAGCATTTTTTCTTATTATCGGATTTACATTCCCGTTCGTGAAGGGTTTGACAGAAAAAAACCCCATTCTTTTTCAGAATGAGGTTTTATCATCAGCTCAGTTTGCGTTTTGGAAGCTTGTCCATGTTATCCAGCATGACGCCGGTTCCGACCGCAACACAATCCATCGGGTTCTCAGCGACAAGAACAGGCACCCTCAGCTCTTCGGCAAGAAGCTGGTCAAGCCCGTTTAACAGCGCTCCCCCGCCGGTAATGATAACGCCGCGGTCGATGATGTCAGCGGACAATTCAGGCGGTGTTCTTTCAAGAACCTGCTTGGCGGCCTGCACAATGACGGCAACTGATTCACGAAGGGCTTCTTCCACTTCTTTGCTGTTTACTGTAATCGTTCTCGGCAGACCGGAAACCATGTCACGGCCGCGGATGGTGATTTCTTCATGACGTGCGTCTGGGAAAACCGTTGCGACCTTCACCTTAATATCTTCAGCGGTACGTTCACCGATCAGCAGCTTATACTCGCGTTTGATATAATTTAAGATTTCCATGTCAAACTTGTCCCCAGCCATCTTAATAGAAGAGGAGGTGACAATATCGCCCATAGAAATAACTGCGATATCTGTCGTACCGCCTCCGATGTCAACAACCATGTTACCGCTCGGCTGGAAGATTTCCATACCCGCGCCGATAGCGGCAACTTTCGGTTCTTCTTCAAGGTACACATGCTTTCCGCCGCTTTTTTCAGCTGCTTCTTTAATCGCTTTCTGCTCAACGGATGTAATATTCGTCGGGCAGCAGATCAGCATGCGCGGTTTTGAGAAAAGTCCTTTTACATTCAGCTTATTAATGAAATGTTTCAGCATGGCTTCTGTTACTTCGAAGTCTGCGATTACGCCGTCTTTCAGCGGACGGATCGCAACAATATTCCCAGGTGTACGTCCAACCATTCGTCTGGCTTCTTCACCGACAGCCAGCACTTTGCCGCTGTTTTTATCAAGTGCCACAACGGAAGGCTCATTCAGAACAATTCCTTTTCCTTTTACATGGATCAGTACATTTGCAGTACCGAGGTCAATTCCAATATCCCTTGCAAACATCTATTTATATCCTCCTTGATATCTGTTTCACAGTAAAATATCCACATTGTGCCCTAATTATATATATTATCATAATTTATCAAAAAAAAGCTGCTGAACGATATAAGTTCTTGACAAAATTTTGCGGATATTCGCGAAACCGCCCGGAGGAGAAAAAAGGGCCCGGCAGACGTCAGGCGCTACGGCTGCTGAACGGGCTCCCCTTCAAGAATTTCATCCTTCTTGTACTTTAATTTCGTCGCCTCGCCCCCTCTTAAATGTCTGATGGATTTATGATAATCGAGTATTTCTTTTACTTCATTCGCCAAGTCAGGATTGATTTCAGGCAGGCGTTCTGTCAGATCTTTGTGTACGGTACTTTTGGAAACACCAAACTCTTTCGCAATGACACGAACGGTTTTTTTCGTCTCCACGATATACTTACCAATCTTGATTGTTCGCTCTTTGATGTAATCGTGCACACCACTCGACCTCCCCAGTTGGATGTGAGAAGTGTGAAATGAGATCCGTATTCTGTAACAGATTCACTGATGATGCAGCTTCTTCGTTGTCCGATTATATAAGAAGGTTTTAGAAATATGCCCACGATCCCTCACCTCAAACACTCTCTTTGATAGGTTTGTAACAGTGTATTAGCAATGAATTGGGAATATGCTAAAAACTCAATAAGGACAAGGGGCGGGTCATAATTTTCTGCTTTTTGAACGGGGGGTTTACATCCGCGCGATCCTGCTGTAGAATGAAACAGCACAATTAGTTACTTAGGTAAGTTTTTTGAAAAGGAGAACGGAAATGATCCACGTCAACAGACGCCTCATTCATCAAATCAATCAATGCGCCCGCCTGATTACGAAGAAAGCCAATGAACGGCTGGAACCATTCGGCCTGTACTCCTCTCAATGGTCAATCCTATATTGCTTAAAAACGATCGGACCGATGACCCAAAAAGAAATCTGGTCTTATCTGAACGTAGAGGCGCCGACCGTTACCAGAACGATCAAACGCCTTGAAGAAAACGGCTGGATTCAGCGGGAACAGGGAGAAGACAAGCGGGAAAAGCTCGTCGTCCTGACGAAGGAAGCTGAATTGAAATACAACAGCATCAATCAAGAGATGCTGAAGTTCGAGGAAGACATGCTTGCGGATTTCCAAGATGGAGATAAGGAAGCTTTTTCTGAGTTTCTGAATGTGTTTTTAACGAAATAAAAAAGAAAGGGAAGTGCTGTACTTTTGAGTAAATCTGACTCGATCTGGACCAAAGATTTTATTATGGTCGTACTCGTGAATTTATTTGTCTTTGTGTTCTTTTATACATTTTTGGCCGTGCTGCCTATCTATATGATTCAGGAGCTTGGCGGCAGTGAATCGCAAGGAGGGCTTTTGATCAGCCTGTTCCTGTTATCTGCTATTATCACCCGTCCTTTTTCAGGGGCGATTATTGAACGGTTCGGCAAGAAAAGAATGACGATTGTATCTCTGGCGCTGTTCGCCCTGTCTTCTTATCTGTATTTGCCGATACACAATTTCTATCTGCTGCTCGGACTGCGTTTTTTCCAAGGCATCTGGTTCAGCATTTTAACGACGGTCACGGGCGCAATTGCCGCTGACCTTATTCCCGCCAAGCGGCGCGGCGAGGGGCTCGGTTACTTTGCGATGTCTATGAACCTTGCCATGGCGATCGGTCCGTTTCTCGGACTGAGCCTTGTGAAAATCATATCGTTCCCGGTGTTCTTTACGCTTTTTGCTGTATTTGTTTCTTTAGGCTTGCTGATTGCTTTTATGATTCGTGTGCCGGATCAAAACAACAGCGGAACGACTGTGTTCCGTTTTTCTTTCTCCGACATGTTTGAAAAAGGCGCGCTTAAAATCGCGATTGTCGGGTTGTCCATTTCTTTCTGTTATTCAAGTGTGACTTCATATTTATCCGTTTATGCAAAGACGATCCACCTGTTGGATGTCAGCGGCTATTTCTTCGTCTGTTTCGCCGTGACGATGATGGCCGCCCGTCCTTTCACAGGAAAGCTGTTTGACAGAGTGGGGCCGGGAATCGTCATCTATCCGTCGATTATCGTGTTTTCCGCGGGGCTTTGCATGCTGGCGATGACAAACAGCGCCTTCATGCTTCTCTTGTCCGGTGCCGTAATCGGTCTCGGATACGGCTCTATCGTACCGTGTATGCAGACGCTGGCGATTCAAAATTCGCCCGGACACCGTTCAGGCTTTGCGACGGCGACCTTCTTCACTTTCTTTGACAGCGGGATTGCCGGCGGGTCATATGTATTCGGCCTCTTCGTCGCTTCGGCCGGATTCCATTCGATTTATCTGGCAGCGGGGCTGTTCGTCCTGATTGCTTTGCTCCTGTATGGCTGGAGCCAGAAAAAAAGAACGCCGCTTGAAGCGGACGGAAACGTTTCAATCGCAGACTGATATGACAAAAAGCCGGGGGCAGCCCCCGGCTTTTTTTATTCGGCCGCTCTTTCCCGCACGATTCGTCCCTCCGCTTTTGCATAAGGAGGATGAATGTACATAAGCGCCGTATAACCGAGACATGACAAAATGACACCCGCAAACCAGGAGATATCATAGATGCCGGCGAACGCCGGGACGTACATCCCGATTAAAGAAATAAACGCGCCGAGAAACGTCGCGGCAAAGGCCCGGTAATTATAGCCTTTGTAATAAGTGTACTGTCCGGTTTCTGAATAAAGGTCTTCAACTGAGAGCTGCCTTTTTCTGATAATAAAATAATCAGCCATCATCACCCCGGCCACCGGTCCGAGCATCCCGCCGATGAGTCCGAGAAACGCATATACATTCGTGGCGCTCTCCATCAGCTTCCACGGTATTGTGAACAGAGCCAAAACGGCGGTCAAATACCCTCCCCTTCTGAATGTAATATACTTCGGCAGGACATTCGCCAAGTCATAGGCCGGTGACACGATGTTTGCCGCCACGTTAACCGAGACGGCGGCGATGCAAAGTGTGATGACCGAAAGAGCGATAACGAAAGGATTATCAAACCGGGCCAAAATCTCCACCACATCCCAAATCGGTTCTCCGAATGCTACCTGTGATCCGGATGTCACCGTGATGCTTGCAAACGCAAACAGCGCAAACGTTCCCGGCAGCCCGTAAAACTGGCCGCGAATCTGTTCTTTTTGCGACGCGGCGAACCGGGTGAAGTCAGGGATATTCAGGATGAGCGTCGCCCATATTCCGATAATGCCCGTCACTCCGGCGGCAAACGGCCAAAACGTTTCAGAAAATGTATGGAACTTTCCCGGCTGTGAGTAAATCGGACCGAGCCCGCCGGCAATATCTATCGCCCACCAGACCATGCCGCCGAAGACGAGATAAACAAGCGGGCCCGCCCACACTTCAAATTTTTTGATCGATTCCATGCCGTGCAGCAGCACAAGCAGATGAATGCCCCAAAAGAAAATGAACGACAGAAAGCCCGGCAGATGAAGCCCGAATATATTCCAATCTCCGCCGAGACTCCCCCCAGCCCGGCCATATGTTCAAAAGCAGAATGTGTAAGGCAGTGCTCCCGGCAAATGTTTGAATTCCGAGCCACATGATGGCTGTAAATGCCCTGAGAAGCGCCGGAATGTTAGCGCCGTATATTCCGTAAGAAGCCCTGATAATGACCGGAAAAGGCAGGCCGTATTTCGTTCCGGCATGGCCGTTCAAGGCCAAAGCGGCGAACAAAATCAGTGACGCCGTCACGATAATGGCGAGCACCTGCCACGGAGAAAGGCCGATCGCAATGAGCCCGCCCACAGTCGCGTAGGTCGGGATATTATGAATACAACCCATCCAGATGGATGCAAAATTCACCGCCTTCCATGTCCGTTCGCCGTCTTCTAAAGGCAGTAAATCTTTGTTGCTTAGCCGATCACTCGTTATTTTTGTCATTTTCTCCCTCCCGCATGTACGTTTTCCTTACATCACATGTGAAAAAATATAACTGAAAATTCCGTAAATAACATTGGTCGCTGTCGACAATAATCGTTTTGATTTTTGAGCACATTACACAAAAAAAGAGACGGGGAGAGCCCGTCTCTTTTTTTCGCGCCTGTTAAGAGGCTTTTTTGAGGAGAACCGAAAACCGGAACGCCATCAAAAGGCTTACGGCGCCGACAACGATAAGAATCGTCCCAAGCATATGAAAATGGGCGGCGGTAATTTCTTTCCCGAAAAGAATGCCCAAAATGACAGAAGACAAAATCGAACCGAGATACCTGCAGGTCTGAAACAGGCCGGACGTTGTTCCGACCATGTCGGCGGGGCTCGTTTTCAGCATGGCCGCCTGAAACGTGACATTTCCGAAGCCGTAGCCGACACCAAGCACGGACAGGATCAGCCCTTTTCCTATCATGGGCGCCTGAAGAAAGAAAAACGTTAACAGCACCGCCCCGATCGCGGTCAGGCAGGTTCCGGCAACAATCGGCTGAAGAAGCCCTTTCTTATCTATCCATTTTCCGGTCAAAGGCGACACCAGAATACTCATGCCCGACATAAACAGCATAATCAATCCGCTTGTCTGAACGGACAAATGCATTTCATCCTGAAAATAGCTCGGAAGCCCGAAAAAGATGCAGTAAAAGAATATATTCAGCAAAATAAATTGAATATACACCGACGATAGTTTCCGATGCGTTTTAAACAGCCTGACATCTATAAACGGCTTCTCCGTTTTCAGCTCGCGCCAGATAAACAGCCCGACAAACAAAAGCCCGAATACGCCTTCTGTATAGTGAGGCTTCGTACTGAAGGACAATAAAAACGACAGGAGAAGGATAATCGCTCCGGCAAACAGAAGTATCCCGATCGTATCAAGCTGGCGGAGCACGCCTTTCAAGCCGCCGATCTCGCGTTTTTCATCTTTCGGAAACATATACATTCCGAGAAAAAAGCTGAGGATGATAAACGGCAGATTGACGAAAAAGATCGCCGGCCACCCTCCCCAAACGATCAGAAAACCGCCGAGAGTCGGACCGAGCGCCGTCATGGCTGATGCAAAGATTGACAGGACGGCCAGCGCCGAAGCCTGCTTCTCCTGTATATTTGAACGGATCAATCCGACGCCGGACGGATATATCGCGCTGCTTCCGATCGATTGAAAAAGCCGCATGACCAGCAAAGTCATAAAAGTCGGCGCAAACGGCGCGCCGACCGCTGAGACGGCAACAAGCAGAAGCCCGATCAAAAACAGCTTCTTCCTGCCGAGCATATCACCGAGCTTCCCGGTAACAGGCTGCGCCACCGCGCTGGCCAGATAAAAGGACGATATCAGCCAGGACACCGTTGTAAACGACAGGTGAAATTCATGCTGAATACTGTGAAGCGCAAGAGAAATCATCGACGAGTTCAATGGGTTCAGCATCGTCCCCGAAGCCACGGCTGTCAAGAACAGGACGCGGCTTTTTTTGGAGATTGTCATTTTGTCTGTGCGATAAATTCTTCCGTCGTCCGGCTTCTGCCGATTTTCGGGAAGATAAACTTGAGTGTCGCTTCGTGCTGTTCATCGCTGAATGTCGCCATCGCGTCAGTTACGAAAACTTGCTGATACCCGAGCTGAAAAGCTTCTCGCGCCGTGCTCTCCACACCGATGTTTGTCGCAATCCCGCATAACACAATCGTGTCGATCCCCCGTCTTCTGAGCTGAAGGTCCAGGTCCGTGCCGAAAAACGCGCCCCACTGCCGTTTTGTTACCGTATAATCATTTTCTTTCACTCCGATGTCAGGCACAAATTCAGCCCAGTCCGCCGGCGGAGCCGAATGGCCCGCCGCCTCTTCATCCGTCAGCGGCTTCAGCGCATCCGCTCCGTCATGAAAATCCACGTTCACAAAGCTGATAAATCCGCCTTTTTCCCGGAACACATCAATTAATTTTTTCGCGTTCGGCACAACGGTACCGCTTTTATCCATCGGCACAATGCCTTTTTGTAAATCAATAAGGACCAAAGCCGTTTTTTCAAATTGCAGATTTAATGATGTTGTCATAATGATTCCTCCTGATGCAGTTAGTGTTTCTCACCCCGTTTATTTTACTCTTTCCCGGACAGGATTTCTTCCGCCGTGCTCCGGCGCTCTTTTTATGGATATAAAGTCGCACGGCACCCATTTGAAAAAGCAGCATTATGAACGCAAAAAACCATGTCAGATAACCTTACACGAAAATGTTTTATCGTTCTTTTTTCTCTATAATAATGAATTAATCACAATTACATTCTGAATGAGACGGAGGAATACAACATGCAGATGGGCGATACAGTATTTATGTTCTTTTGCGCTTTACTCGTGTGGCTGATGACCCCCGGGCTGGCTTTGTTTTACGGCGGAATGGTAAAAAGCAAAAACGTGCTCAGCACGGCGATGCACAGTTTTTCTTCCCTCGCCATCGTATCCGTCGTTTGGGTTTTGTACGGATATTCACTTGCTTTTGCCCCCGGGAATACATGGCTTGGCGGGATTGAATGGGCCGGACTGAAGGGGGTCGGCTTTGAACCCGGAAGTTATAGTGATACGATCCCGCATTCATTATTCATGATGTTCCAAATGACGTTTGCCGTACTGACGACGGCCATTATTTCCGGAGCATTTGCTGAACGCATGAGATTCAGTGCTTTTCTTGTATTTTCCTTTTTGTGGGCTTCCCTCGTATATACGCCCGTTGCGCACTGGGTATGGGGCGGCGGCTGGATCGGCCAAATGGGCGCTCTTGACTTCGCAGGCGGAAACGTCGTCCACATTTCTTCCGGGGTCGCCGGGCTCGTGCTGGCGATTGTGCTCGGGAAACGCAAGGACGGCACGGCGGCTTCGCCTCACAACTTAATTTACACGTTCTTGGGCGGGGCGCTCATTTGGTTCGGATGGTTCGGCTTCAATGTCGGCAGCGCCCTCACGCTTGACAGTATCGCGATGTTTGCCTTCATTAACACAAACACCGCGGCTGCCGCCGGAATTATCGGCTGGATTTTAATCGAATGGATGCTGAATAAAAAACCGACCATGCTGGGTGCTGTATCAGGCGCTATTGCCGGGCTTGTCGCCATTACGCCGGCTGCCGGGTTCGTTACGCCGTTCTCTTCCATCGTAATCGGTTTCATCGGCGGGCTTGTCTGCTTCTGGGGCGTGTATTGGCTCAAAAAGACTTTCGGATACGATGATGCGCTTGACGCTTTCGGCCTGCATGGAATCGGCGGGACATGGGGCGGCATCGCGACCGGTTTATTCGCCACCACTTCCGTCAATGACGGCGGGGCAAACGGACTGTTTTACGGCGATCCGGGACTGCTCTGGAAGCAGATTGCGGCCATTGCGGCAACCTATGTATTTGTATTTATTGTCACTTTCGTTATCATTAAAATTGTAGGTCTGTTCATTCCCCTCCGCGCCAGCGAAGAAGAAGAGTCACTTGGGCTTGATTTAACGATGCACGGGGAAAAAGCATATCAGGACTTATAAAGTGAGGAGTGGCTTAGATGAGCGGTCAAATGTTCAAGGTAGAAATCGTTACGCGTCCGGCTAAGTTTGAAACATTGAAACAGGAACTCGGTAAAATCGGAGTCACATCGCTGACCTTCTCCAACGTACACGGCTGCGGCCTTCAAAAAGCTCACACCGAACTGTACCGCGGAGTCAAAATTGAAAGCAATGTGTATGAACGGCTGAAAGTGGAAATCGTTGTCAGCAAGGTCCCCGTTGATCAAGTCGTGGAAACGGCGAAAAAAGTGCTGAAAACGGGAGAGCCCGGAGACGGAAAAATATTCGTCTATGAAATCGGAAACACGATTAATATCCGCACCGGAGAAGAAGGACCAGGAGCTTTATAAACAGACAGAACGCCCGGAGACAGAAATATCCCGGGCGTTTTTTCTCGCTTCATTAAAAAGAAGAAGCCTTTTTTTCATGCGGGGCAGGACGCTTATGCCGTACGGTTTGTTTTTTCGCATATGTACTGATATTGACCAGTATGCCGCACAAAAACAGCGTCATAATCAATGAAGAACCGCCATAGCTGATAAACGGAAGCGGCACACCCGTAACCGGGAGGAGTCCGCTCATCGCTCCCAAATTCAAGACAACCTGAAACATTAATTGAAACGTAATTCCGATGGCAAGAAGCTTCCCGAACGGGTCATCAGCCCGCACGGCCGTTTTTACGCCGAGAAGCATTAACGCAAAATATAATCCCAAAACGATCAGAACACCGAATATCCCCAGCTCTTCACTAATCACGGCCATAATGAAATCGGTATGCGCCTCAGGCAGATAGTTCATTTTTTCAACACTGTTTCCAAGCCCTCTGCCGAAAAACCCGCCTCCGGAAATAGCAAAATAGGATTGAATCAGCTGATAGCCGTCCCCGTTCGCGTCACCAAACGGATTGGTAAAGGAAACGAGGCGCTTCACACGATAGGATGCAGAAAATGCGAGATAAACAACCCCCGACACCGCCGTCGCGCCGAGCACGAAAAGATGGCGCTTTTTCAAGCCGGCACATAATAAAATCGACCCGCACGCCGCCAGGATTAAGGAAGCCGTCCCTAAATCAGGCTCCGCCAAAGTGAGCAGAAAAGCGGTCCCCAAAATTACTAAAGGCGGCAGAACCCCTTTCACAAATTGATGAATGTACGGTTGCTTTTTCGTATAAATCGAAGCG
Source organism: Bacillus sp. jun7 (assembly GCF_051034795.1). Taxonomy (NCBI): domain Bacteria; kingdom Bacillati; phylum Bacillota; class Bacilli; order Caryophanales; family Bacillaceae; genus Bacillus; species Bacillus sp. jun7. Next base: position 2,807,924 of record NZ_CP093219.1, on the reverse strand, counting down.
AAATACAAAATCATGGCGATCTTCGCCAATTCAGACGGCTGTACGACAAGCGGGCCCGCTCCCAGCCACCTGCGGGAAAAATTCCGCTCCAGCCCGATTCCCGGTATCAATACGAGCAGCAGCAATATCAGCGAACCGACCACAAACAGCGGTACAAGCCGCGCATACCGCTTATACGGCAGACAGGCGGCAAATAGAAATAAGCATAATCCGATCAGTAAAGAGGCACTTTGTTTATGGAAGAAATAGGATGGATCTCCGTACCGCTGAGACCCCATCACATCACTGGCGCTGTACACCATTAACAAGCCGAATCCGCAAAGCAGCATAATGACAAACACAAGCGGCAGATCGGCGTTTTTCAAACGTTTCAGCAACGGACAAAACTCCTTCGGCTATTCTTTTCCCGCATACTTGACGCACAGTAATACAGTCACGTTTCATTCTGTTTATTTTTTTATGATTATTTTTAATACCAATTGTGTCTCATAGAAAAAAGCATTACACTGTTCATATAAAATAAAGATAAAAGGTGATATTTGTGAATTACGAACTATTTAAAGCGATCAATGGTTTGTCGCACCATAGTGCCATTCTCGACTCTATCATGGTTTTTATAACGGAATACGCCATTTACGCCTACGCCCTTTTCCTGCTTGCCATGTGGCTGTTCGGAAGCACAAAAGGCAGACAAAACGCCCTGTACGCGGGCTTCACGGGTGTTGCGGCGCTTATCATCAACTACCTCATCACGAAAGTCTATGTCGAGCCGCGCCCCTTTGTCGAGCATACGGTTCATACGCTGATCCCTCATGCCGCGGATGCTTCATTCCCGAGTGACCATACGACAGGCGCTTTGGCGATTTCAATTGCGATTCTGTTCCGCAACAAAAAACTCGGCTGGCCGCTTGTGATTTTCGGCCTTTTGACCGGCTTCTCAAGAATTTGGGTCGGCCATCATTATCCGATCGATGTGCTCGGAAGCATTATCGTTTCCCTCATTGTCGGATTCCTGCTGTTCAGATTTTCAAATGTGCTTCGTCCGATTGTCGATCTGATCGTGCGAATCTATGAAAGTATCGTTCATAAAAGCAAATCGACAAACCATAATATATAAAAAAAGCCGGCGTCTGTCACAGACTGCCGGTTTTTGTATGTTTGGCTGTATGCTTTTTCCTTTGTAAAGCACAGAATGCGGCAATGCCGAGACTGTCAATCAGCACATCGCGGAGGCATCCGTTTCTGCCGAAAAAGAGCTGGACGATTTCTGTCAGGAAAGCGGCGGCCAATGCATACAGCACCGCCCTCTTCATGCGCCTGCGCTCCCTGAAAAACAAATAGGCGAGCACAAAAAATGAAAACGCGTGCCCGAGCTTTTGAATCGCCGCTTCCGGTATGGCGAGCTCCGCCATATCGAACACAAAGAAACCGGACACATCCGGATGGGACGTGAAACGGAAGGACACCGTCTGCGACACAATCATATCGTGAAAGCTTTCAGTCAAAGCAGAAACGAAAACAAAGACGAGCCACCCGGCCGCCAGACATTTATTCATTCAGCATCTCCTTCGTTTTCTATTAGTATAAAGGCACATGCAGCAATATGAAAAGCGCCTATCAGAGCTGATAGACGCTTTGGGATCAAGATTACTTGCCCGAATCTTTCATTGAGCCGTCATCTTTACCATCTGTCTTGTCTTTTGTGCCGTCTTCTTTGTCACCTGGTTTTTCTTCGGTTTCTTTTTTAGGCGTCACATCTTTTTTCTCGGAAGACTGCTGAATTGACCCTTCCGTTTCTTCTGTCACAGCGTTTTTCTCTTCAGCCGCCGCTTTTTCAATAGATGTTACCGGCTTGTCCATAAAATTGAGCGGGTTCATCGCTACGCCGTCCTTGCGGATTTCAAAGTGCACGTGATTTCCGCTTTCTTCACTGTAAAGATTTTTTCCGGATTTACCGATGACCTGGTTCTGCTTTACTTTGTCGCCCTGGTCCACGCTGACTTCAGATAAAGACTGATAGACAGTAGACAGGCCGTCTGAGTGTTCAATTTCAACCACATACCCCAGTACCGGGTCTTTAGCAGCTTTAACAACCGTACCGCTCAGAGAAGCAGAAACATCAAATGATTTTCCGTCTTTCTCAGCTAAGTCAATTCCTTTACTGAGGCTGTACGTGTTATTATAGTTAACAAGTGCTGCTTCTTTCTCTTTTTTTGCGGCATCAGATTCGTAAAACTTTTTCACAACAGAAACATTTTCAGAATGAGCAGCCGGCATTGCGACGTTTTCCATTGACTTGCCTACTTCGACGGCATCGTCTTTGCCGCTGTCATACGCGGAGTTTCCGCCGTTGTTCGTCAGATTGTCCTTCACATCATTCGAAACGGATTGATACCAAAGGACAGCTGTTAAAATGACGGCCGCACTGACTAAGTAGATTGCAGGGAATATCCAGCGTTTGCGAAAAAACCGCTGAAGTTTTTTGACTTGAGAAGTTTTCTTTTCTTCCTCTCTCATTTGTTCATCACCTCAGCAACATTCTGAACACTTTTCTGAAAATATATACACATCCATAAAAAACTTTTTTGGAAGTAGTATGTGCAGATTGCACTTAATTATGTAATGAAATGTGAAGGGAGATCCCGGAATATGAATTTAACCCTGCGCAAAGCCGTATTGGAGGATTTAGATGCGGTGGTGGCCATATACAACTCGACGATTGCCTCACGAATGGTAACGGCTGATACGGAAGAAGTGACGCCCGCAGACCGGATGGATTGGTTTTTGCGGCACACGGACCGGCGCCCGCTGATGGTCGCGGAAGATGAGACCGGCAAAGTGGCGGCCTGGATCAGCTTTGAAACGTTTTACGGCCGTCCGGCCTATGACAAAACGGCGGAGATCAGCATCTATCTGCATCAGGATTGCCGCGGCAAAGGAGCAGGAAGCTTTCTGCTGAAAGAAGCCCTGGCACTCGCTCCGACAATCGGCATCCGCAGCCTGATGGCTTTTATCTTCGGACATAACGTGCCGAGCATTAAGCTGTTTGAAAAATTCGGTTTTACCGAATGGGGCGTATTCCCGGGTATCGCCGAAATGGACGGAAAACGATATGACTTGAACATTTTAGGGAGAGAACTGTCATGATCACCATCGATAAAGACAAAGACGAAAACCAGCCGCTCAATAAAAAAGCCCGTTCCCTTGCCGACATCGCCAAATGGGGAAAGATCACCGCCGTGTTTCTGATCATCACGGGCTCTCTTTCCGCTCTGTCAGCCATTGTGACGCTGCTCGGAGCCATTCCGGGTGTTCTGCTCATCATTTCCGGCGTCATGCTGATGCGCTCGGCAAAAGCGGCTGCCGCCCTTCAGGAAGGACTAGAAGAAAACGCGGAAGAAAATATGCTTGCACATTACGCGTCATTTATCAAAATGCAGTTTTTTTACGCGGCATCCAGTGTGGTACTGGGCATTCTCGCTTTTATTTTAGTCGTCATCTTCGCTGTCATCGGAATTATGGCTTATTACAGCACTGATACGTATGACACGCCTGATTCATATTACTATGAGAACGACCCTGTGTTTGAATGACAAAAAGAGCTGATCGCGCGTCAGCTCTTTTTTAATAAAGCATTTCTTTTTTCCGGTCTTCTTCCGTTAAAAATTCAATAAAGCTCTTCATCGCAGACGGCTCCTCGGCAATCAGCCGGGTATAGGCGCTTTTCCGTTCCTCAGACAGAATATCGCTTTTTCTGATCCTGTTCAGCATATAAAGGCGGATCGTTTTTTGCACCTGTTTCCGCTGATAGCCGGCTTCCTTAAAAAACGCAAGACCCAGAGCCGCAAGGAGGGCAAAAATGCCGGCCGATACGAGAGCTCCTCTCCCGGAAGGGGCCTGAATCAAAAGCGATGCCAGATGAAACAGACTAAAAGCGGCGAGCGGGAAAGCAAGAAAACGGTAAATGATGCTTTTTTTCATCAGCGGCGCGATGGCGATTTGTATTTTCTGAATTTCTTTTTTTATGAATCCCGGCAATTGTTCCGCATGCTCCAGCTTCATGCCCTCTCCCCTTTGCTGTCATTTTTGTCTTCTTTTTCATATATGCATATTTTACCGCACCCGGAACTTTCTTTGAAAGAAAACTGCATTCATCTTTGATTCCGGCTCTTTATTCTTTCAAAATGTCAATGTTATAATTTGAAATGGGAATCAGATTGCTGCACTTGTCGGAATACTAATGGGCACAGTCTTGATAAATATGATATAGCGGGGTTGCAAAGTGAGCATTTCATTTATTTTATTCGGATTTTTTTTCGTTTTAAATATACTTTTGGCCGTCATCATGATTTTCAAAGAAAGACGCGATGCCAGCGCTTCATGGGCTTGGCTCTTGGTTCTTTTTTTTATTCCCATTTTAGGGTTTATTTTATACCTGTTATTCGGCCATAACCTGAGACGCAAGCACCTGTTTCAATGGGAAGACCGTAAAAAAATCGGAATAGAAAAGCTGCTGAAGTTTCAGCTGAAAGATCTGAAGTCGAGGCAATTCCAATTTAACAACAGGGCGACTGTGGATAATAAAGACCTCATCTATATGCTTGTCATGAACAACCACGCAGTCTTTACAGAGGATAATTCGGTGGAGATTTTAACGGACGGGCGCGATAAGTTCAAACGCTTAATGAAGGACATTTCCAACGCAAAAGATCACATTCACCTTCAATACTATATTTATAAAGGTGATGAACTGGGAAAAAAATTGCGCGATGCCTTAGTGAAAAAAGCACGGGAAGGCGTAAAAGTCAGAGTGTTATATGATGAACTCGGTTCAAGATCACTCAGAAAAAAATTCTTCAAACCGCTGCGGGACGCCGGCGGCCATGTGGAAGTCTTTTTTCCTTCCAGGCTTCGTCCGATTAATTTGCGGCTCAATTATCGGAATCACCGCAAGCTCGTCATCATTGACGGCGAAACCGGCTATGTCGGCGGCTTTAACGTCGGAGATGAATATCTCGGCCTGAATCCGAAATTCGGCTACTGGCGCGATACGCACCTCAGACTTCAAGGCACGGCGGTACACGCCATTCAGACACGGTTTATTCTCGATTGGAACCAAGCTTCCCATCACCATACGCTCACTTACGTTCCGAATCATTTTCCGGAATGCGAGCCGAAGGGCAATGTCGGGATGCAGATTGTCACGAGCGGACCGGATTCAGAATGGGAACAAATTAAAAACGGCTATATCAAGATGATCTCAACGGCCAAACGGTCGATCCTGATTCAGACGCCTTACTTTATTCCTGACTCAAGTCTTTTGGATGCCCTCAGGATCGCCTGTCTGTCAGGCATTGACGTCAAAATCATGATCCCGAACAAACCGGATCACGCTTTCGTTTACTGGGCGACTTTATCTTACATCGGCGATCTTTTGAAAGCCGGAGCCTCAGTCTACATTTACGATAACGGCTTTATTCATGCAAAAACGATTGTCGTCGATGATGAGACGGCTTCAGTCGGTACGGCAAATATCGACGTCAGAAGCTTCAGACTTAATTTTGAAGTCAACGCCTTTATTTATGACGTCACCATCGCGAAAAAACTCATTTCCTCATTTAAAGAAGATCTGCTCGTCTCCAGAAAATATACGTATGAAGAATATCAGGAGCGTTCGCTGCGGATCCGCATTAAAGAATCGATTTCAAGACTTCTGTCGCCGATTTTGTAATTCCCGGGATGTTTCCCGGGAATTTTCTGATATAAAAACGGAAACGGCTTGAAAAAACACATTTTATATTCAAAAGAATGACCGAATAGTGTATAAATGAAAAGTGAGTATTTTTTTATAAAGGAGTGCCATGGTTTGAAACCTGAATCAGTGAATCGTTCGCTTATTTCTATTTCGAAATGGGGAAAAGCGACAGGTATTTTGTTTATTATTATAGGCGCGTTTGCGGCGCTTTCGGGCGCGTTTTTCTTTTTAATCGGAGCCATTCCCGGCGTTCTGCAGATCATTGCCGGCATTTTTCTGATGCGCTCGGCAAATGAAGCGGGACAGATGGCGGCGCAGTTCAATGAACTGACAGAGGAACATATGCTGGAGAATTATGCAAAGTTCGTGAAAATGCAGGGGATCTATCTGATCGTGACGGTCGGCTTGTCCGTTCTCGGTATCGTTCTTTTCATTGTCCTCATGACGCTCGGCATCGTGGACGACGCGTTTAATAATATTGATGCTAATACATATTAAAAAGGAAAATCCCGGCGCATCCGCCCGGGATTTTTTCTTATTCCGCTTCTCCGACAACGGTAAAGTTTTTCTGCTTTGGATTTGCCAATACGGCGGCGAACAGCATTGACGCTGTATGCAGATATTCTTTCGACAAAAAAGTTTTTTCAAATAAAACGTTTCCTCAGAGTTTCAACTGAAATCACTCAGTTCTGCGAAATAAGGCTATGGCGGTACAAGACCACTCATCATACAATTTTTTGGGTCTTTGTAATTAAATTACAATTGTTCTTAATATTCACCCATGTATTCATGCTATTATATTGAAAGGAACGATCAAAAGCGTTGGCGTTCGTTAAATATTTACGAGTGCTGCCTCATGTCAAAGTCAGAAAAAATAGTATAGGAGGTAACATATGTTTAAGTTTAAAAAGAAATTCTTAGTGGGATTAACGGCTGCTTTCATGAGTATCAGCATGTTTTCGGCAACCGCCTCTGCAGCTGGCACAGATTACTGGCAAAATTGGACTGACGGGGGCGGGACAGTAAACGCAGTCAATGGCTCTGGCGGAAATTACAGTGTTAATTGGTCAAATACCGGGAATTTCGTTGTTGGTAAAGGCTGGACTACAGGCTCGCCATTTAGAACAATAAACTATAATGCCGGTGTTTGGGCGCCGAACGGCAATGGATATTTGACTTTATATGGCTGGACGAGATCGCCCCTCATCGAATATTATGTGGTGGATTCATGGGGTACTTACAGACCTACCGGAACGTATAAAGGTACTGTAAAGAGTGATGGAGGTACATATGACATATATACAACGACACGTTATAACGCACCTTCCATTGATGGCGATAACACTACTTTTACGCAGTACTGGAGTGTCCGCCAGTCGAAGAGACCGACCGGAAGCAACGCTGCAATCACTTTCAGCAATCATGTTAACGCATGGAAGAGCCATGGAATGAATCTGGGCAGTAATTGGGCTTATCAAGTCTTAGCGACAGAAGGATATAAAAGCAGCGGAAGTTCTAATGTAACAGTGTGGTAACAGCTCATCTCTAATGAGGGGCAGCTAACGGGCTGCTGATCGTTCCTTGAGAAATTTTATAATGATTGTGAAGAGGCGAACGGTTTTGGCATTACCGGAGGCAGGATATTCTCCATCAGTTTTTTTAGCGCGTATTAAAATAAGAGTTCCGTCTTTTTTTGGTAACCCGCTTACAACAGACACCTTCACATAAGCCTTAAGCAAAATAAAAATATCCCGGTTACCACCTCCTTTAGTTTCGGAGGTTTTCTTCATTAAACAGATCGCAATCCCGCATCCAGGCTTGTCTGAATATGGAGCCAAAACCGTGATTTCCTCATTACCCATTGTAACCATTTCCGTTACACGTCTAGCGGCATGAACCCATCTCTTTTTAACAAAAGAGATGATTCATTACATCATAAAGGGACTTGCTCGCAAGTTCATTCTCCATTGCCCGCTGTACGCTTCCGAACGTCTCATCGAGCGCGCGCTGAATATTTTTGCCGACCGGACAGTCGGGATTCGGATTGTCGTGAACCGCAAAAAGCTCTTCCTTATTCTGCACCGCCCTGTAAACCTCTAAGAGGGTGATCTCCGACGGATCTTTTTTCAGGCTGGCTCCCGGAACACCCGCCCGGGATGTCAGAATACCCGCTTTTTTCAGCTGGCTGATCGTTCTCCGCACTACGACGGGATTGGTGTTTACGCTGCCCGCAATCATGTCCGATGACGCCCGTTCATCCGTTGAGATCAGCGATAAAATGTGAATGGCCACAGCAAGACGGCTGTTAATCATGTTTTTCACCACCATTGTAACCAAAATAGTTACATTTCATTTGTTTGTCAACTACTAATATACACTAAAACGGGCGGCAGGATGAAATCAAGTTGGCAATAGAGGGTAAACAGGCCGGCGGGAAACCGGCCGGAGAGGGATTAAAATAAGAAATAACGCTGTCCTAGCGGAACATAGCTGACGGGCTGGCATGCCAGCTCTTCTCCGTCGGCGAACACCTGATAGGTTTTCGGATCGACATGTATATTCGGCATCGCGTCATTCAGCTTCATGTCGAGCTTACTCAGCTTACGGATATTCCGTACGGGAGAAATCATTTTTTCAAGGCCGAGCTTTTCCGGCACACCGTTTGCGATACCGGCCTGGGACATAAATGTAATAGAGGTATTGCGGTTTGCTTTACCGTATGATGCGTACATCTGCCGCATAAACACGGGCTCAGGCGTCGGAATGGAAGCATTCGGATCTCCCATCTGGGCGCGGGCAATCATGCCGCCTTTGAGCACAAGTTCAGGTTTGACGCCGAAGAAAACCGGGTCCCATAGTACGAGGTCGGCGAGCTTTCCTTTTTCAACGGAACCGACATCATGGCTCAGACCGTGAGTGACAGCCGGGTTGATCGTGTATTTGGCGATATAGCGTTTGGCGCGCACATTGTCATTGCCGTTTTCTCCCGATAGAGCGCCGCGCTGTTTTTTCATTTTATCGGCCACCTGCCATGTCCGGATAATCACTTCTCCCACCCTGCCCATCGCCTGCGAGTCAGATGACGTCATGCTGATCGCGCCGATATCGTGCAGAATATCCTCCGCCGCAATGGTGGCCGCTCTGATGCGTGAATGACTGAACGCCACGTCTTCAGGCACTTTTGAATCTAAATGATGGCAGACCATCATCATATCAAGATGCTCGTCCATCGTGTTGACGGTATATGGAATCGTCGGCGTCGTAGAGGACGGCAGGATATTGGCGTAAGATGCGAGTTTCATAATATCCGGTGCATGGCCTCCGCCGGCTCCCTCTATGTGATATGTATGGATAACCCGGTCGCCGATCGCATCAAGCGTATTTTCTAAAAAGCCCGCTTCATTTATCGTGTCTGTGTGGATCGCCACCTGAATGTCCGCCTCATCCGCTGCTTCCATGCAAGCTTTAATGGCGCTTGGCGTTGATCCCCAATCTTCATGCAGCTTCAGGCCGATCGCGCCTGCTTCCACCTGCTCGATCAGCGGCGCTTTATCGGATGCATTTCCTTTTCCTAAGAAACCGACATTGATCGGAAACTCCTCGGCCGCTTCCAGCATTCTCGACATGTACCATGCACCGGATGTACAAGTCGTCGCTTTACTTCCCGTCGCAGGACCTGTTCCGCCGCCGAGAAGCGTGGTCACGCCTGAAGAAAGCGCGACTTCCATCTGCTGCGGGCAGATAAAGTGGATATGCGTATCCACCCCGCCGGCCGTTACGATTTTCCCTTCGCCGGAAATGACTTCTGTTCCGGCACCGATAATCATGTGCGGGTCCACCCCATCCATCATATCAGGGTTGCCGCTTTTCCCGACGCCGACAATCCGGCCGTCCTTCACCCCGATATCCGCCTTGACGATTCCGGTATAATCCAGGATGACGGCGTTTGTAATGACCAGATCAAGCGCTCCGTCTTTCCCGGTGATACGCCCGTTCTGCCCCATGCCGTCCCGGATTGTTTTCCCTCCGCCGAAAATCATTTCTTCCCCGTAATTCGTGAAATCTTTTTCGACTTCAATCCATAAATCCGTATCTCCGAGTCTGACTTTGTCTCCCGTTGTCGGTCCGAACAGTTCTGCGTATTGCTCACGCGACATTTTCATCGGATCGCCTCCTCCATCCATCCGGCTTTTTTAAGATTTGACAGCGTCTTCTCTTTTCCCCGCTCATCCATGTACGTATCGGCCATGCCGTTGAGGCCTCTGACCGTTTTTCGCCCTCCGATTTCCACGAGCGTGACGGTTTTCTCTTCTCCCGGTTCAAAACGGACAGATGTGCCTGACGGGATATCAAGGCGCATGCCGATGGCTTTGTCCCGATTGAAGGAAAGGGCGCCGTTGGCTTCGGCAAAATGAAAATGCGATCCTACCTGCACTGACCGCGTTCCGTTATTGGTGACTGACACCTCCAGCGTCTTCCGGCCTTCGTTAATGGTGATGGTCCCCTTTGCGACTTGAATCGCTCCCGGCTTCATGACTTCACCTCCGCTTTGATCGGCTGATGAACGGTGACAAGCTTAACCCCGTCCGGGAACGTCGCTTCCACCTGAATGCTGTCCAGCATTTCCGCAACGCCTTCCATAACGTCTTTTTCAGTCAATACATTGCGGCCGGATTCCATCAGCTCAGCAACGCTTTTTCCGTCTCTCGCGCCTTCCATCAGATAACAGGTCAAATATGCGGCGGCTTCGGGATAATTCAGCAGAACGCCGCGCGCCTTCCGCTGCTTAGCGAGCTCTCCCGCCGTAAAAATAAGCAATTTTTCTTGTTCAACCGGTGTCAGTTTCATCTGTATTCCCCCTTAGTGATAGTCAAACACAATCCGCATGGTCATACCGAAACGATGCAGGCGGCCGCCACCCCCTTCACCTCATGAAATGTTAAGTGATAAAAGTTATTCGACAGTGAACGGCCCGATTCCTTTTGCAGAAATGACCGATTTCTCATTTTTTTCTTCAACAAACGTTTAATTAAATGTGAAGAAAGGTTACATTCTTTGTGAATATTATAAAGAAATCGCCGGGGAATTTATAGAATATTTAAAAATTTAGTGAATATTAACCAAACGAACTGGAATTTTTGTCATTTCTCATAACAAAAAGCCCAAAATATTTTGGGCTTTTGCTGTGTTTCACGATCAAATTAATCATCACTGAGTTTATCTTTCGTTTTACCGACACCCTTTTGCAGGCTGCCTTTCGCTTTGTCTTTTTTCCCTTCCGCTTTTAAGTCGGACTTGTTTGCCATGTCGCCTGCTTTGTCCTTTGCTTCCCCTTTCATTTTGTTCATGCCGCCTTTTACTTTGTCTTTTAAACCGTTATCTTCACTCATGGTCTCTTCAGCTCCTTTTGTTTTTGTGTACTTGTTTTCTTCCCTTTCAGCCTGATAGCAAACATTTCAACTCTCAATTATTGATTTCACAGCGTTCCCCGTAGCGGATCACTTTGTAAACGGCTAATCCGTCTGACAGCTTATTATCCCCGTATTGCACGGGCAGAAGAGCAAAGAAAACATAATAAGTTGAAAAATAGACAAATTGGTAAAAAAATAAGTTTGGCTCTAGGAAATCTTTTATGATCAGCAGATTTATTAAAAAGATAGAAGCGAGATTAAACAGACAGCCTCCGGAATAGACGAGCGCGCTCGTCAGACGGTTATCTATCCGCAATTCGCCGAACTTGCAGAAAGAATCTATGAAGTAGATACGCCGAACCTGAATCGGCCCTACTTTTAAAAGACGTTTCCCCATTCCGATATCCAACGACGCCTTGCCTCCGAACAGCATGGCCATAAAGCTGTGTCCCGACACATGGATGACAGACACCATCGGGAGAATGATGAGAAATGAAACGAAAAACTTTATCATATCATTAAATCCGAACAACAAATCCCTCCTTCCCATCGTACTTTTTTCCCTCTTTTGCGATTTTTCCGATTTTTTCTATGATCAAACGTCCTGATGTGCATAAAAAAATAACCATCTGCTGATCAGATGGTTAAGAAAAATTATATATCGTATAAACACTGTTCTTTTTGAATGTTTTCTCTCATGCGAATCGCTTTTTCATAAAAATACGCCGCTTCTTTATATTGCTCATGTGCGCTTGTGTAAACGGCGGCCTCCAAGGCGAAATCTTCAATATACACATACAGCGATTTTTCATTCATATAGTCAAACACTTCATGGATTAAATCCATATTGAGTGACTCCAAATAAAGCGCTTGTAAAAACTTATACTTCTCTAAACTGAATCGGTCGCCGCGTTCTTTCGCGATCATGATCCCTCTTTCATAATAGGTGAGGGCCGCTTGGTCATCATGCAGCCTGAAAAGGGTGTGCGTTAAGCTGAACAGCGCCTTCGGAAGCTGTTCAAGCTGATGCTCTTCAAAAACGGGAACCGCTTTTCTAAAGTACCGGGCCGCTTCATCCAGATCCCGCTTTTCAGCATAACAATTCCCCAGATTGTAAAGCGAAGACCCGATCAGGCGGGGCTGTCCTTCAAGCAAAGAAAGGCGGAGGGCTTCGTCTAAATGCTCAAGCGCTTTGTCGTAGTTTTTGCAGTCGATGTAGTTTCCTGAAATGACGAAATGGCATTGAATTCTCCGCACTCTGTAAAAATCGTGTTTCATATACGTATCCAGCGCCTGAATCCCGTGATTCATGGAAAAATGAGTCTGCTTCATGACGTAAAACACTTCAGACATCTTGAAATGGAATTCCGCCCTCTCTATATCATCCTCGACAAATGAAAGGAGTTTTTCCGCTTTCCGGTAAAAAGAAATAGCCGCAACATAGTTATTGTGATCGAATTCATACATCCCTCTGAACAAATGGAAATAATACTCAGACAGTCCCGATATGCTGTCCGTGCTTTCGATCGTCTTTTGCAGCTCGCTATACTGAATCTGTGATTGTTCGGTGCATTCCGGCTTGACGTAATCAAGCATAATATGATGGCGGTAGCTGATCAGCTGATAATATAACAGCAGCAGCTGGTCTTCCTCCATACGTTGTATATCCTCATCAATTTCCTCTTTCAGCTTTATGGCATCAGCCGCTTGAAACGCTAAAATGTGCTTGTACCATTTGTTGATCTTGACTCCAACTTGAGATGACGGAATCTCGTATGCGGTCATGCCCCTTTCACAACCTTTTCTAATTTCTATTGGTTATATTTTAACATATTGTATGGCTTTGGAATTGCATAACTTGATTGTCCTGCATCAAAATTCCTATCATATATTTCGGCTGTTACCGGTATTTTTTGAACAGACCGCTCTCATATTGTGAATAAAAAAGCCTGCCCTTGTCCGGGCAAGCTTTTCTTCATCCGCCTATATAAGACATTTCCACTTTCTTTTTTCCATCCGTTTTAGAAAGCGCGCGGTCAATTGAATACTGATCCGTGCGATTTCTCCAGACAGAAGCGATGGATTCCGTCAATTCATCATCGGTCAGACCGCCGCGCACGAGTTTCCGAACATCATAGCCGCTTGACGCAAACAGGCACGTAAACAGCTCGCCTCTCGCCGACAGGCGCGCTCTGTTGCAGGAGGCGCAGAATGCATCCGAGACGGAGGAAATCACGCCGATTTCGCCGGAACCGTCAAGATAGCGGAACCTGGAAGCGACCTCTCCTTTGTAATTCGCTTCTATCGGCTCCGTCGGCATGTGCTGGTTGATCAGATCAATAATTTCGGCCTTCGTGATCACGTCTTTTTTATTCCATTGATTCGTATTGCCTACATCCATAAATTCAATAAACCGGAGAATATGACCCTTTTCTTTAAAATAGCGGGCCATCGACAGGATATCTTTTTCATTGACGCCCTTTTGAACAACCATATTGATTTTCACACCGAGTCCGGCCGCTTTTGCCGCCTCAATGCCCTCAAGCACCTTGTTCACCGAAACGCCGCGGCCGTTAATGGCCTTAAACCGCTCATCCTCTAAAGAATCGAGGCTGACTGTCACTCGATGCAGCCCCGCCTGCTTCAGTTTTTCCGCATACACGGGAAGCAGAGAGCCGTTTGTCGTCATCGCGATATCTTTAAGTCCGGGGATGCGCGCAAGTTTTTTGATCAATTCAGGCATATCTTTTCTCATGAGCGGCTCTCCGCCCGTCAGCCTGATTTTTTCAACGCCGAAGCGGCCGACAAACAGCTTCGCAAGCCGCTCAAGCTCCTCGAAGGAGAGCAATTCCGTCTTTTGTAAAAATGGATAATCCGGTCCGAATAATTCGGCTGGCATACAGTACGTGCATCTGAAGTTGCAGCGGTCGGTTACAGAGATACGAAGATCCCTGAGCGGCCTTTCCTTTTTGTCTGTCACCCGGCGCGTTTCTGTATTCATAAGCCCAAGACCCCTTTCTATTGTTCAACCCGTTCAGGATGTGTGTATACGTTAAATGATCCGTTTCTGACAAAACCGATCGCGGTGATGTTCAGCTCTTCCGCCATTTGCAGCGCGAGCTCCGTCGGCGCCGATTTTGAAATGACAATCGACACGCCGATTTTTGCGGCTTTTAATAAAACCTCTGAGGAAATCCGGCCGCTGAAGACGATCAGCTTGTCACGGACGGGCATTCCGTTTTTCAAACAGCAGCCGTACAGCTTATCCAGCGCGTTGTGGCGCCCGATATCCGTCCTCATCAAGAGCAGCTTTTCCGTATCGCACAGCGCTGCATTATGGACGCCGCCCGTTTCCCGGAAGGTGCCGCTTCCGCTTTGCATCTCCTTCATCAGGCGAAGGCACGTCTCAGGAGTTATGGTAATCCGGCTGACGGCGGTTTTGGCCGTTTTCACATCCTGCTGAAAGTAAAAATGGCGGCCTTTCCCGCAGCATGAACCGATGACCCTCTTCGTATAGTCTTTTTGCTCAAGCACTCCGGGATTCGTCAGTTCAACATATGCGAACCCGAGACTTTCATCTATAGTAAAGCTTTTGATCTCTTTTTCAAAACGAATGACGCCTTCTGATGCGAGAAATCCGATGACGAGTTCCTCTAAATGGTCAGGCGTGCAGACGAGCGTAACAAATTCCTGCCCGTTCACCATGACGGTAAGCGGATACTCTGAAACCATCCGATCTGCCGTCTTTGTTAATACCCCTTTTTCATAGCGGTATATGTCTCTTACCGCTGTTGTTTTTTCATCCACTGTTTTCCCCTCCGCAGTATCCTTCTCTTTTATTCTTCCACAATCCCTGTATTTTGTCGAATTTGCGGTTTAAAAAAAGAGCCCTCTTCGGACTCTATGTTTCATTGCGATGATGTCTGCTCAGAATGGTGAATAAAATAACTGCGGCGATAATGGCCAATATACTGACGAATATGAAGGCGGCAAGCTTCAGAAAAATCCCTATCAGAACAAAAACGACTGCCGCCAGCACCAATATAATGCCTGCTCCTTTTAACAACAGCGTTCATCTCCTTTTATCCGTATCATTCCCGCGGTTCCGTTTTCTAAACAAAAAAAAGACGCCGCGCGGGCGTCCTTTTTTTAACCTATTCTTTTGCTAAATCCTTTGCGGCGTCTTCCCAAGCCTGTTTGAACTCGTCCGCGCTGTCAGCTGAGACGTATGTGCCGCCTCCCGCTTCCGCCGCTTTTTCAAGGCTTTCGCTTCCTTTCATGCCGAAGTTGAAGCCGATGATATTGACGACCGTGTTGACATTCGCTTTACGGAGCTTTTGAATTTCGGCTTGAGGATTCCCGCCGCATGTTTCTTCACCGTCTGTGATCAGATATACGACGTTTTTCCCTTTAGCGCCGGCCCGCTCAAATTCTTCACGTGTATCAGAAAGCGCTTTCGCTATCGGTGTCCAGCCGGTCGGTTTAATCTTGCTGAGTGATTGCTCAAATGGAGTCACGGCGTACGGCTGAAGGCCGTATAACGTTTCAGTCGCGTTACATGATACGGCTTTGCCTGAGTTTTTATTATTGCCCATATGCCCGAATACCCGAAGCATCAGATTCGTGTCTTCAGGAAGAACTTCCGCAAAAGAAGTGACAGACTCTTTCGCAACATCTATTTTACGCTCTCCCCCTGTTTTTTGTATCATGCTCCCGCTTGCGTCAAACAGCACGGCGACGTTTGTTTCTTCGTGCTTTTTCTCAGCTGCAAAAACAGGTGATCCGAGTGAAAGCGTCAAAAGTCCGACAATCCCCGCAGTGAACATTTTTTTCATTTCCTTCATTCCTCTCCGTTTGTTTTTGGCCGATGGGCCCCCGGCTCTTCTCTATGCTAGATGAGGAGTATGCAAAAAGATATAGGGCGGGATTCCTTTTGTATAAGCGGCTGTACGCCGTTAAAAATGAACAGAATTATGCGCATCATCCTAAAAAGATTGGATAAATGATGACAGATTTAATGCCTTTTTCGCCCTTTTTGTAATATAAGTCCGGAATCTGATTCTTTTTACAGTTTTCTCTTCATCTTTTCTTGAAATTTTTGTTAAATAAAAATAAAAAAAAGGGCCGCTAAACGGCACCTTTTCTTATTTCGCTAATGAACTCGCTTCCATCGTAAAGATGCGGTTCATATCCTTTTGGCTGTGAGCTTCGTAATATTTTCCTCCGCCCGCACCGGCAATTGCGTGAAGCTGTCCGTTGAAGCCTTCTTTAAAGTCAAAGCCGATTACGTTGACTTTAATATGATGTTTGCGAAGTTCTTTCGCTGTCTTAATAGGATCTCCGCCGCATGTCTCCTCACCGTCCGTCAACAGGTAAACGGATTTAAAGCCGAATTTATGAACGCCGTTAAAAGAAGCCTTCGCATCTTCTAATGCTTTTGCAATCGGTGTCCAGCCCGTAGGCCCGATTCCGTTCAGAGAGTTGAGGAAGCTCTGTCTGTCAAACTTTTGGAATCCGTATACACCGCGAATGGATTCACAAGATTGAACTTTTCCGGAGTTTTTATTATTGCCTTCCGAACCGAAAACCGTCATTCTGACCTGTGATGTAGACTTAATTCGATCTGCAAAACGGACGATTTCATCTTTTGCCATATTGTATTTAGAAACGCCGTCAATCCGTTTCGCCATACTGCCGCTCGCATCAAGCAAAATGGCGATATTGTTTTTAAATAAAAATGTCTTCTCGTTTGCATTCTCGGCAGCAAAAGCAGGAGATGCAGCAGTCAGCATCAATCCGAGCATGATTATGAGTGAAAGTGTTTTTTTCATTGCTTCTTCCCCTTTTCAATAGATTTACGTTCAACGCCGAACAATATTTATCGTAAATGAGATGAAAAGGGAAATAAATAGGACGGCGTTCCTCATTATTTTTGCGTATATTCACATAGATACGGCATTTTTATCAGTGATTTTCACCCGGCGCTCAGCCTTCAGACGGCATTTGTCAGCCTTTAGGCTTTCGTTATATGAGTCTGTTGGTTGCTTTACCGTTTATGGAATAGTTTTCAAAAAAACAGACGCTCATGAAAGCGTCTATTTTTTCGCCATATATTTGTTTAAAAATGAATCTGCTTCGGATATGTCCACTCCCTGATAATAATGCTTGACGATGTCCGCCACGGATTTCCCCTGCTCCGCCATGTAATTGGCCCCGTACTGGCTCATGCCGACGCCGTGGCCGAATCCTTTTGTCGTAATGGTGATGCTGCCGCCGTTCCGTTTCCATTCAAAGTCGGCAGAACGGAGTCCGAGTTTTTCCCGGATGTCTCTTCCCTTCAGCTTTTTGCCGTTTATGACGGCCGTCGCCACTTGATGGCCCGGCGTTCTGGCTGTAATCTGCCCTACCGTGTTTTGTCCCGAGAGCTGTACGCCGAGCTTTTGCTGAAACTCCGGCACACTGAAGGTCTGGGTGGCGAGATATTTCGGCGAATGCTTATCCCACGGACTTTTCACGCTCTTTAAATAAGGAATGGCGCTTGTCCAATAGGCTTCCGCATTTTCCGTATACCCGTTGCTCGTAGAGAAGAAAGATGCCTCAATCGGCTTGTTGTCGTACGTTAAAATCTTTCCTTGCGTGCCTGCGACCGCGTTTGTGATTTTCTTGAGGTTGTGTGCGTACTTAGAACCCCATTCTTTTTTCAGCTGGCTTTTGCTTTGATAGACTTGGAACATTTGCGTATCGTCCACCAGTGATCCTTTCGGCGCCTGAACGGCTGAGTCAGCGACCATCAGCCTGACGATGAAGGTCCGGGCGGCGAGCGCCTGGGCTTTTAAGGCTTCCGGTTTAAAGGTTGCGGGCATTTCGGAAGCCACGACACCGATCACGTACTCTTCAAGCGGAATGTTCTCTACAGAATGATTGGATGTCCGATAAACCGGAATGGATACAGGTGATTCTTTCAATGTTTCTGCTCCTTTTGTTTCTCGTGTGGTGTGTGTTGTTTTGTGTCCGGGCTCTCTGTTTACGGCTGCTCCTTTTTCCGCCTGAAACGGAAGAACGAGAATGGTGGGAACAAGAAGAATAAGTATACACAGCCCGGATAGTAGAAATACAATCGGTTTCATATATCAGCTGCCTCCTGCTTGGGATTCGACTCTACTTCATCTTATGGGCAGGGACAAGCTAATATGACTTCCTTTTGGACAGAATCTTATTCCATTTTTCACGCGAAAAACGTATTCTTTTTTGAAAATCAGAGCATAATAATGATGATAAACCATAAAAAAACAGTATGCCAGATTGACATACTGTTTTTACAGCCATTATGCGTTTAGGTCAGTTACGACTTCTTTG
Organism: Bacillus sp. jun7; assembly: GCF_051034795.1. NCBI lineage: Bacteria > Bacillati > Bacillota > Bacilli > Caryophanales > Bacillaceae > Bacillus > Bacillus sp. jun7. The sequence continues at coordinate 2,789,402 of NZ_CP093219.1, read as the reverse complement.
CTTTCTTGTTCAGCGGCCGTTTCATCAACGACACGCTCGATGTCAGCGCCGAGAGCCGCAAGTTTTTTATGGAAATTCACATAACCGCGATCCAAGTGCTTCAGTTCCGTGACGCGTGTATGACCTTCAGCCACTAATCCCGCAAGAATCAGCGCCGCGCCCGCACGCAGGTCCGTAGCGGCAACTTCTGCGCCTTGCAGCTGTACAGGGCCGTTAATGATCACAGAACGTCCTTCAATTTTAATGTCGCCATTCATCCGGCGGAATTCTTCAGCATGCATAAAACGGTTTTCAAACACAGTTTCAGTAATCATGCTTGTTCCGCTCGCACGGAGAAGCAGCGCCATCATTTGCGACTGCATATCAGTCGGGAATCCTGGGTGAGGCATCGTTTTAATGTCGATCGGCTTCAGCTGGGCAGGACCGATGACACGAAGGCCTTCTCCTTCATCCGTAATTTTGACTCCCATTTCTTCCATTTTCGCAATTAAAGACGTAAGATGCTCAGGAACCGCACCTTTGACTAATACATTTCCTTCCGTGATAGCCGCAGCCACCATGAAAGTACCCGCTTCAATACGGTCAGGAATGATGTTGTGTCTTACGCCGCGAAGCTTCTCGACACCTTCAATTTTAATGGTGCCTGTGCCGGCTCCGCGGATTTTTCCGCCCATCGCATTGATATAGTTCGCTAAGTCAACGATTTCAGGCTCTTTTGCCACGTTTTCAAGCGTTGTTGTTCCTTCAGCTAAAGCAGCTGCCATAATCAAGTTTTCTGTCGCACCCACACTTGGGAAATCTAAATAGATTTTTGCGCCCTGCAGACGGCCTTCCACTTCTGCTTCAATAAAGCCGTTGCCTACTTTGATTTTTGCACCCATTGCTTCAAAGCCTTTTAAATGCTGATCAATCGGTCTTGAGCCGATTGCGCAGCCGCCCGGAAGCGCTACTCTTGAATGACCCGTACGGGCTAACAGAGGGCCCATAACAAGCACTGACGCGCGCATTTTGCGCACATATTCAAAAGGTGCTTCTGTTTCTAAAGCGTAAGAAGCGTTTACGGTAACTTCATTATTCTCAAAATGCACATCTGCTCCTAAATGACGCAACACTTCATTAATTGTATATACATCGGAGAGCGTAGGTACATCACATATTACGCTTTTTTCTTCACTTGCTAATAAAGATGCAGCGATAACTGGTAAAACGGCATTTTTTGCTCCTTCAACTTTCACTGTGCCGTTTAACTTCTGACCGCCGCGGACGATGATTTTTTCCAAGGTATTCCCCTCCGCGTCCCTATATTCTCTATATTAATATTCAGTCGTCACGATTGGTGTGCCAACCGTAACGGTATGTTTTCCGCCCATTCCCGCACTTCTAAGCGCAACTTGCACATTCATCTTATGTTTCGATGTCATGATGTAATCTGTCCACTTATATGTAAATGCAGAAACAGAAACGAAATGAGGCTCAACTACATGTTCAACTGGACTTGCTTCAAATTCTTTCATGAGCTGTTCTGCTTTTTTTTGCAAAACAATACTCATATTATCATTTAAATGACCCTTTAGACAAGTAAAAATAAATACTTTATTTTGAAATATGTCATGTGCCTGCCGTTCAAACTGTTCATATGTATCATTCCAGTTTTCCGGTTGCTCCGGGCTCATTTGCTCATATAATAAATACGAAGTTGGGTTCTGGTTTTTGAGGGTAGTGACGAGCTGCAGTTTAAAAGTTGTGTGATTTTTTTTGTCAGAATACGTGCCGACGGCCTTTACGATTTTATCTTCCCGCGCGGATTCCCAATGATATTGCGGATACTGCGTCTTCAGTTCTTTTACCTTGTCATCAAATTCACTCAGTGACAGGTTCAGATTTTTTTTCGCATGAAGCGTCCATTCATCCACAGTGACCTGCTGCCGCTCCATTCCTTCGGCAATCTGGGCAAGCGGAGACAGCTCACTTGCATGAATGGAATGAAATACCGCTATTAAGGCGCTTAAAAAAACAAAAAACAAGATGATGCGGCCTGCTCTTTTTTTCTTCATATCGATCTCTCCCCCTTACTCCCATTTTTGCCGGAGCCGGGGAAAGCAATACATGGAAAACTTCGTCAAAACTCGCCAAGCGGGTGAAGAAAAATTGGTTTCTCACCCAGCGATTCCCTTCATTTCAACAGACGAAACATCTTAAAATAAGTATGGAAGCTGTTTCGAATAGGTAAGATAATCTAAAAAGAAGTTGGCGACTGCCGTACCGATCGCAATGGTAAGAAGAATGATCAGCAGCCTCGCCTGCACTATTTTTCCTTTTCGGATCAGCGGATCAAAGTTGACGGCCTGAAGCGCCCACCATGTCACCGCAATGCATACCAGGTGAACCAGGATGCTGATTGCGGCCTGCTGCCCCAATACATTCACAAATTCCATCTCCTTTCATTTTTTCCGCCCCTCATATCCTCTCTTATTATATAAGAAGAAGAGAGAAAGATGATCATTTTTACATCAGAATTTTTATCCAAAATTAGGGGCAATCCCCGCTTAAATGTCCGTTCTCCGGCATGATATACTTTTTTGGAAAGGAGATGGGAATATGAATCATTCCTTTTTTCATCCGGAAAAGCAGTATGGAGAAACACTTCCCGTATTTGACCACGAGTGGGAAGCGATAGCATTCTACTATGATTATAGACAGTCTCAAACAGAGGAACTGAAAGAATTATGTCAGTTTTTCAACATTTCTCTTGATTATTCACCCGGCAGCCTGCTGGCAGTGGAAGCTCTTTACTTCCGCAGCATAAAAGAGCTGCTTTTGGCGGATTGGAACCTGCCGATTGACGAATTTGAGAAAATGCTCAGTGTGTATGTCATCGATTGCGCCATCAGACATCATGACGATGCCGAATGGGTCGTCAAACCTTATCCGTATACGGACGGCGCTTATACGACGGGTGTGCGGAGAGGAAACAAAACGTGGCACACCGACAACTGCTGCGAACATTTATATCTGCAAAAAGAAGAGGATCATCCGCTTATCGGCGTCTATGAATCTCTTATGCGTTAATATAGAAAAAGAATCCTTCTCAGACAGCCGAGAAGGATTCTTTTTTAGTTTCCTGCAACATCCAATCTGTTTACAGCCCGCTGTAACGCAAGCTCAGCCCGACGAATGTCAGTATCATCTGATCGTTTGTTCAAACGGTCTTCCGCCCGCTTTTTCGCAGCAAGGGCGCGCTCTTTATCAATGCTTTCCGCTGTTTCAGCGGCTTGTGCAAGGATAGTGACCTGATCAGGACGGACTTCTAAAAATCCGCCGCTGACAGCCGCCAATTCGGTCTGCCCGTCTTTTTTAAGGCGGACAGCGCCGATTTTAAGCGGAGCCACGGTCGGAATATGGCCAGGCAGGATACCGAGATCACCGCTCTCGGCTCTTACACTCACCATTTCAATATCAGCATCATATACTGGGCCGTCGGGAGTAACGATATTGACTTTAACGGTCTTCATGCTTTTACCCTCCTAGGACCAGATTAAACTTCTACACCCATCTCTTTTGCATTCTCAATGACTTCTTCAATGCGTCCCACAAGACGGAATGCATCTTCCGGAAGATGGTCATATTTACCGGAAAGGATTTCTTTAAAACCTCGTACCGTTTCTTTAACAGGCACGTAAGAACCCTTTTGTCCCGTAAACTGCTCAGCTACGTGGAAGTTTTGAGAAAGGAAGAACTGGATACGGCGTGCGCGGTGAACGACAAGCTTGTCTTCTTCACCTAATTCGTCCATACCGAGAATCGCGATAATATCCTGAAGTTCTTTGTAACGCTGAAGCGTTGACTGGACTTCACGCGCCACCGCATAATGCTCTTCTCCGACAATTTCCGGAGCAAGCGCGCGGGAAGTGGAAGCCAGCGGATCAACCGCAGGGTAGATACCCATTTCAGTTAATTTACGCTCAAGGTTAGTCGTTGCATCCAAGTGAGCGAACGTTGTCGCCGGAGCCGGGTCTGTGTAGTCATCGGCAGGCACGTAGATCGCCTGGATAGATGTAACTGAACCAACGTTTGTAGACGTAATACGCTCTTGAAGCTGACCCATTTCTGTCGCAAGCGTCGGCTGATAACCAACCGCAGAAGGCATACGGCCGAGAAGCGCGGAAACCTCTGAACCCGCTTGTGTGAAACGGAAAATGTTATCGATAAAGAACAGTACGTCCTGTCCTTGTTTATCACGGAAATGCTCAGCCATTGTAAGACCCGTCAGTGCTACACGCATACGTGCGCCCGGCGGCTCGTTCATTTGTCCGAAGACCATGGCTGTTTTCTTGATAACGCCTGAATCGCTCATTTCGTAGAAAAGGTCGTTCCCTTCACGAGTACGCTCTCCTACACCGGCGAATACGGAAATACCGCCGTGCTCTTGCGCGATGTTGTTGATTAATTCCTGGATTAATACGGTTTTACCTACGCCGGCGCCGCCGAACAATCCGATTTTACCGCCCTTGATGTAAGGAGCGAGCAGGTCAACAACCTTAATTCCCGTTTCAAGAATTTCAACCTCAGTTGAAAGCTCATCGAATGAAGGAGCTGATCTGTGGATCGGGTCCTTTTGAGCATCCGCAGGCAGCGGTTCATTTAAATCAATTTTATCTCCCAGTACGTTAAATACGCGTCCGAGAGTCACATCACCGACAGGAACGGAAATCGGCGCACCTGTATCAACGGCTTCCATTCCGCGCTGAATTCCGTCCGTAGATGCCATGGCAATTGTACGGACTGTATCATCGCCTAAATGAAGAGCAACCTCTAGCGTTAGGTCGATGCCTACTTCATTTTCGCCTGTAGCTGGCTGTGAAACTTTAATCGCATTATAAATCGCAGGCAAGTGGCCGTCCTCGAAACGTACGTCGACAACCGGTCCAAGCACCTGACTTACGCGTCCTTTCTTCATCGCTATCCCTCCTGACAAAATCTTTCTATTCTAAAGCGGCTGCACCGCCGACAATTTCGGTAATTTCTTGTGTAATCGCCGCTTGACGCGCGCGGTTATATGAAAGCGAAAGTGAATCAATGAGTTCTTTCGCATTATCAGTCGCATTTTTCATTGCTGTCATTCTCGCAGCGTGTTCACTTGCTTTACTGTCAAGAAGCGCGCCGTAAATTAAGCTTTCCGCATATTGAGGAAGCAGCACTTCGAGCACCTCTTCTTCATCCGGTTCGAACTCGTAAGAAGCCGTGCGCTTCCCGCCGCTCGTTCCGAAATCCGTTAAAGGCAGCACTTTTTTCTCCGTCACTTCCTGTGAAATCGCACTGACGAAATGGTTATACACCAAATGCAGTTCATCAAAAGCGCCGTCGATAAACATTTGAACCGTCTGACGGGTCAAATCTTTAATCTGAGCAAAAGTGACCTCGTCGCCAAGCCCCACTAACTCAGACAAAATCGGCATCTCCCGTTTTTTGAAGAAATCGCGGCCGACTCTGCCGATTGCAATCACCGTGTATTCATCTTTAGACTGATGGCGTTCTTGAATGGTGCGGTAAGCGTTTCGCAAAACCGAACTGTTAAACGCACCCGCAAGCCCGCGGTCAGACGTAATGACGAGATACGCCGTCTTTTTCACTTCTCTTGAGACAAGCATCGGGTGTTTCGCGTTTTTCGCGCCTTTTCCGACGTTAAACACAACCTCCTGGATCTTATCCATATACGGAGCAAATGACTTCGCGTTGGTTTCCGCACGGTTCAGCTTCGCAGCGGATACCATCTGCATGGCTTTTGTAATCTGGCTTGTTTTTTTCGTTGACGTGATCCTTGACTTAATATCGCGTAATGAGGCCAAAGATTTCACCACCTTTATTCTTCATTTGCGTAAAAAGAGAGAAAAAGAGAACCTTTTTCTCTCATCTTCTAAGGGTTAGTTGCTTGGTGCAAATGTGCGTTTGAAGCCTTCGATTGCAGCTTTGAAGTCTTCATCAGCAGGAAGGTTTCCTGTTTTCGCAATGCCGTCAAGCAGATCTTTATGGTTTTGATCAAGGTACATGTAGTACTCTTCTTCAAAACGTCTGATATCCGCAACCGGAATATCATCAAGATATCCTTTTGTCAGCGCATAAAGAATGGCTACCTGTTTTTCAACCGGAAGCGGCTTATTCAAGTCTTGCTTCAGCACTTCAACTGTACGCGCACCGCGGTTCAGTTTCGCCTGAGTCGCCTGGTCAAGATCAGATCCGAATTGGGCGAATGCTTCAAGTTCACGGTATGAAGCAAGGTCAAGACGCAATGTTCCCGCTACCTTTTTCATCGCTTTGATTTGGGCTGACCCGCCGACACGGGATACGGATAATCCGGCATTGATCGCAGGACGCACGCCTGAGAAGAATAGGTCGGATTGAAGGAAAATCTGTCCGTCAGTAATGGAAATGACGTTTGTCGGAATATAAGCGGAGATATCTCCTGCTTGTGTTTCGACGAACGGCAGCGCCGTAATTGATCCTGCGCCTTTAGCGTCACTCAGCTTGGCTGCGCGCTCAAGCAGACGGGAGTGAAGATAGAATACATCCCCAGGGAATGCTTCACGGCCCGGCGGACGGCGAAGAAGCAATGACAGTTCACGGTAAGCGGCTGCTTGTTTCGATAAATCATCATATACGACGAGAACGTGCTTGCCGTTGTACATGAATTCTTCACCCATTGTCACCCCTGCATACGGTGCAAGGTAAAGAAGCGGAGCCGGCTGTGAAGCGGATGCCGTCACGACAATCGTGTAATCAAGCGCGCCGTGCTTACGAAGCGTTTCCACCACGCCGCGTACTGTAGATTCTTTTTGGCCGATCGCTACGTACACACAGATCATGTCTTGATCTTTTTGGTTTAAGATTGTATCAATCGCAACAGATGTTTTACCTGTCTGACGATCCCCGATAATCAGCTCACGCTGTCCGCGGCCGATCGGAATTAACGCGTCGATCGCTTTGATACCCGTTTGCAGCGGCTCATGTACCGATTTACGGTCCATTACGCCTGGAGCCTGGCTTTCGATCGGACGTGTTTTGCTTGTCAGAATCGGACCCAGTCCGTCTACCGGCTGTCCGAGCGGGTTGACGATACGTCCGATTAATTCTTCACCTACAGGAACTTCCATGATGCGGCCCGTTCTTTTGACCTCATCACCTTCGCGGATATCTCTGTAAGGTCCTAAGATAACGATACCTACGTTGGATTCTTCAAGGTTTTGAGCCATACCCAAAACGCCGTTTGAAAACTCAACAAGTTCACCGGCCATACAATTGTCAAGGCCGTGTACACGCGCAATACCGTCTCCGACTTGGATGACTGTACCTACGTCATGAACTTCAATTTCAGATTGGTAATTTTGAATTTGCTGCTTTATCAGCGTGCTAATCTCTTCAGCTTTGATGCTCACTTAGGTTTCACCCCTTCTATCGATTTCCTCCGGCAAGTTGACGTTCCATGCGCTCAAGCTTTCCGCTTACGCTTCCGTCATAAATCCGGTTTCCAATGCGGACTTTAATGCCGCCTATTAAATCCGTCTGCACTTCATTTCTGATTCTGAGCGAAGCGATTCCGGCTTTTTTTGCAAACACTTGAGACAATGATAACATTTCCGCTTCTGACAGCGGTTTTACTGAATAAACAACCGCATCCTCTGTCTGACGGGCCTGATTGGCAAGTTTGATAAACTCGTCTGTGAGATCAGGCACAATCGAAGACCGGCGGCGGTCAATCAGAAGAAAAATCGTATGCAGCACAGACTCAGACAGTGCGCCGAACGATTGCTGAATCAGCTCTTTTTTCTTAGCGGCCGATACCTTCGGATGGCTTAGCACTTCCTGTAATCCGGCTTCGTTCCGGAACACTTCTTTTAGTACGGTAAGCTCTTCTTCGATTTCATTGATTTGAGAAGTCTCAACGGCAATGTCGAAAAGCGCTGACGCGTATCGTTTAGAGACAGCAGATCCACTCATCGGCTTTCTCCTACCTCTTTAAGATAGTCCTGAATCAGTTGTTCCTGGGCTTGTTCATCAAGCTCTTTTTCAATCACTTTCGATGCGATTAAGACAGAAAGTGATGCGACTTGCTCGCGAAGTGCGGAAACCGCTTGTTCTTTTTCTTTGACAATTTCGGTTCTCGCCGCTTCTTTCAATCTTTCAGACTCGGCGCGTGCAGCCTGGATAATGTCTTCCTTCTGCTTTTCACCCAGTTTTTTCGCATTTTCAATGAGTGATTGTGATTCCTGTTTCGCTTCTTTTAAAAGAACGCGCTGCTCTTCAATCAGCTTCTGCGCTTCTTTATTTCTTTCTTCAGCGGACGTAATTTCGCCGGCGATATGATCTTCACGCTGTTTCATTATATTTAATAGCGGTCCCAGAGCGAATTTCTTGAGAAGCGCTAATAAAACTAACATAGCTAACAATTGGAATAGGATATCTCCGCCGTTAAACGACAGTCCTAATTCAAGAGGTAATTGAGACATCTACTACGGCAACTCCCTTCTGCAGGTTTTCTCTGCTGATAAAAAACCGTTTCGGCACGGCCTGCTTATCAGACATAAAGCAATGGCGAAGGTTCTCTTAGAGTGATCTTCGCCATTTTTAGTTCATATAAGGCTTTTTTGCTTAGCCAAAGAACGCTAAGAACGCGATAACGACAGCGATAATCGGAAGGGCCTCAACCAATGCGATACCCATGAACATAAGAGTTCTAAGTTCTTTTCCTGCTTCCGGCTGACGGGCGATTCCCTCTACCGTACGTGAAACGATCAGACCGTTACCAATACCTGCACCAAGTGCACCTAAACCGATTGCAATTGCAGCTGCTATTAAATTCATGAAAAAGTTCCTCCTTTAAAATGTTATCCGAATGGATATATGATTTTAATGATCATGACTGATTTTGTGTGACATGTACACCATCGTCAGCATCGTAAAGATAAATGCCTGGATGGTACCGATGAACAAGCTGAATGCCTGCCATGCAAGCATCGGAATAATGGCTCCGACTGTGCCGACCAAACCGAGAAAGAAACTGTTTGAGTAGAAATTCGTCGCCAGATTCGCAAGCAGGCCAAGAAGAATTTCCCCGGCGAAAATGTTACCGTAAAGACGAAGTCCGAGTGTCAGCGTATTCGCAAACTCCTCAATGATCTTCATCGGGAACATAAGCGGAACCGGTCTGAGGTAATCCTTAGAGTATTCCTTCAAACCTTTCATCTTCACGCCGTAATAGTGCGTTAACGACACAACCATAACGGCTAGAGTCAGAGTAATAGCCGGATCGGCCGTCGGTGATTTCCACCAAAGCTCGTGTCCGACCGTTACAGAAAACGGCAGCCCTAGCATATTTGATACAAATATGTACATCAGCAAGGTTACACCAAGCGCCAAGAAGTTAGCCCCTGTTTTTAAATCCATTGTACTGCCTATAATATTGCGGACAAAATCAACAATCCATTCCATGAAGTTCTGGGCTTTTCCCGGACGGATGGACAGCGTTCTTGTAGTAAGAATCGCAATCAGCAGCACAATCACACTTGCCACAGTAATCATCAGAATGTTTGTCAGATTAAAAGTAAGACCAAACAAATCAATAGTTCTGTAATCGTGATTCAATGGGTTTTCACCTCTCTTCCATTGATGAACGTTTGAGCTGAATAATGGAATCTATCATAATGACGGGATAAATTGTCATTAATCCAATAATCACACTTGCCACACTGACTTTATCGGGATATTTAAAGGCGACAGCCATCGCAAGTATCGCATTGCACCAACGCGCTGCGCTCCCGAGTGATCGTATGGACTTTCCTTTCGCCACGGCCTTGTCAAAAGCATTCATTCTTCTGGTCAAGAGCCACAAATTAAACAAACTGAAAACAGTTCCCAAAAAGAGGCCTAAAAAAACAGTTTTATACGCCGTAAGACCATATCCCAGCAAATAGATTGCTAAGATTACAAATACATATCTCCGTTGTCTGCTGAATGTAAGATTGGGATCGTCCATCAACTATCTGTCTCCTGATGAAAATGTAATATAATTCCTGGATACGGCAAAACATGCGGTTAACCCTTGCAGAAGGCCTTTTTTGTCCGCAAAACGGCCTGTTCGAAAAAACCACTCATCCTCCTGATGCCACGGGATGCTGTTTCATTCGCTTAGATAAATCCTCATATAACGGGTTTTTTTGGAGGATTTAAAATGAGGATGGATACTAGAAATGAAAGGAATGAAAACCTTCTCATAATACCCTCGTTTAGCATACAATAGCCCCTAACATGTGTCAATCTGTTTAAAGTTAAAAAACTTTTTATACCGGAAGCATACACAGAATGTTCACAAATTCACCTATAAATGTATGAACTCTGCCCATTCAGCAAATATCTGGATAAAAAAAGAAAACCCCCTGAATGAGGTTTTCCGATTTATTTGGTTCCGTACAGTCTGTCACCCGCGTCACCGAGGCCCGGAACGATATAGCCTTTTTCATTCAGTTTTTCATCAAGGGCGGCGATATAAATATCAACGTCAGAATGATGTTTCTGCAGCTCTTCCACGCCTTCCGGAGCCGCTACAAGACACATAAAACGAATGTTTCTCGCGCCGCGCTTTTTCAGGCTGTTGATCGCTTCCACCGCAGAGCCTCCCGTAGCAAGCATCGGATCCACGACAATAAATTCGCGTTCTTCTACATCAGAAGGAAGCTTGACATAGTATTCCACCGGTTTTAAGGTTTCCGGATCACGGTATAATCCGACATGTCCCACTTTAGCGGCCGGGATTAATTTCAGCATGCCGTCTACCATTCCGAGACCCGCTCTCAGGATCGGCACGATACCGAGTTTCTTCCCTGAAATCACTTTGGAAGTCGCTGTTTGAACAGGTGTTTTCACTTCCACTTCTTTAAGAGGAAGATCACGTGTAATTTCAAACGCCATCAGTGATGCGACTTCGTCCACAAGGTCTCTGAAATCCTTTGTACCTGTATTTTCATTCCGAATATATGTCAGCTTATGCTGGATTAAAGGATGATCAAATACGTAAACCTTTCCCATACTGTGTTCAGCTCCTTTTTTGTTGTCCGAGTGACTTTTTCACACTTCTATTGATTCTACAGAAAAAGACAAACAGTTTCAAGAAAATCATAAAAAAACCCGCCGGATTAAGGTTCCGGCGGGTTTCTTCCTTATTAATAGTCCAGATCTTTATATAAAGGAAACTTTTCAGTCAAGGCAGATACGCGCTGTCTCGCTTCTTCAAGTTTTGCTTCGTCTTCATGATTTTTCAGCGCGAGGCCGATGATGGCGCCGACTTCTTCAAGCGCATCACCGTCAAAGCCGCGGCTTGTCACAGCTGCCGTACCGAGACGGATTCCGCTTGTGACGAACGGTTTTTCCGGATCGTAAGGGATCGCGTTTTTATTAGATGTAATGCCGATTTCATCAAGAACGTGTTCAGCGACTTTTCCGGTCAGTCCGAGAGAACGGAGGTCGACAAGCACAAGGTGGTTATCCGTTCCGCCTGATACGAGCTGAATGCCCTCTTTGTTCAGAGACTCAGCCAGGCGCTTCGCGTTCGAGATGACGTTTTGCGCATATGTTTTGAAATCATCTTCAAGCACTTCTCCGAAAGATACGGCTTTGGCCGCGATGACATGCATAAGCGGTCCGCCTTGGATTCCCGGGAAAATGGATTTATCAATCTTCTTGCCGAACTCTTCACGGCAAAGGATCATTCCTCCGCGGGGGCCGCGAAGTGTTTTGTGAGTCGTTGTCGTTACAAAGTCAGCGTAAGGAACCGGATTCGGATGAAGACCGGCTGCGACAAGACCCGCGATATGCGCCATGTCTACCATGAAGTAAGCGCCGACTTCATCAGCGATTTCGCGGAATTTTTTAAAGTCGATCGTGCGGGGGTATGCGCTCGCTCCGGCTACGATGAGTTTCGGCTTATGCGCCAGCGCTTTTTCACGCACATCTTCATAATCTATATATTGCGTGTCTTTATCGACACCGTATTCTACAAAGTTGTATTGAACGCCGCTGAAATTAACCGGGCTTCCGTGTGTTAAGTGGCCGCCGTGGGAGAGGTTCATCCCGAGCACCGTGTCGCCGTGCTCTAAAATCGTGAAGTAAACAGCCATGTTCGCCTGAGCGCCTGAGTGCGGCTGAACGTTTACATGCTCAGCTCCGAAAATCTCTTTCGCGCGGTCGCGGGCGATGTCCTCAACGACATCAACATGCTCACAGCCGCCGTAGTAGCGTTTGCCGGGGTAGCCTTCAGCATATTTGTTTGTTAAAACAGAGCCTTGTGCTTCCATTACCGCTTCCGTCACGAAGTTTTCAGAAGCAATTAATTCGATCTTAGTCTGTTGACGCTTACGCTCATCTTTGATGGCGTTAAACACTTGTTTATCTTGTACAGGTAAATGTTTCATCAGCGAGATCCTCTCCTATCCGTTTCCTGTTCTTTATTTTTACCACCCTTATTGTACATGGTTTTTCAGGTGAATGTAACAGCTTATTTAAAAAAATCACAAAATTTAATTAGAAAACACGAACATTATACAGGAAAAGCATTTTCATCATTCGCATTCATAAACGGCGCGAATTCCGCCTATCAGCTTCGGTCTTGTCCGGGCCATCGTCACATGTGCTTCTCCAAGCTCACGGCTCGATATCCGGACAGGGACGGCAACGGGTTTCAGATGCATGCCGATGAACGTATCACCGATGTCAATCCCGGCGTCAGCCTGAATCGATTCAGCGAGCACTGGAGAACGCATCTGCCGGTATGCATAAGAGGCCATCGCTCCGCCCGCTTTCGGGACGGGGACGGCTGAAACAATGGGGAGCCTGAACCGCTCGGCCGTTTCCGCTTCAATGACAAGCGCCCTGTTTAAATGCTCGCAGCATTGAAAAGCAAGATGCACACCCGTTTTTTCCTTAAACCGGTTAAGTCCGCCGTATATCAATTCAGCCCAATCCCCGCTTCCGGCGGTGCCGATCCGGCTTCCGGCGGCTTCACTTGTACTGCACCCGATCACCAGCAGACTGCCGTCCGTCAGTCCTGCCTGCTCTTGAAACTCAGTCAGCATGTCCGTCCATTTTTGCTTCATCTCTTCCATTGTCCAGCACCTCTTACAGATTTTTTTCTTCGTAATCTGCGATTTTGCCGATCCGCCGTTCGTGGCGGCCGCCCGTAAATTCAGTCGTCAGCCAGACTTTTGCGATTTCGCGCGCCAGCCCCGGGCCGATGACGCGTTCGCCCATCGCAAGAACATTCGTGTCATTGTGTTCACGCGTCGCTTTTGCGCTGAAGGTGTCATGGGCAAGCGCACAGCGTATGCCCTTTACCTTATTTGCGGAGATGCTCATGCCGATGCCTGTGCCGCAAATTAAAATTCCCCTGTCAGCTTCGCCGTTCACCACTTTTTCCGCTACCGGAAAAGCGTAGTCTGAATAATCGACAGAGCCGGCGCCGCATTCACAGCCCATATCAATGTATTCAATCTGCAATTCATCCAAAAGACTTTTTATTTCTTCGCGGATATGGACGCCGCCGTGATCTGACGCAATAGCTACTTTCATTCATTTACCTCCTAGGTGTGGCTGGGCGAAGACAGCCCAGTGTGCTTGTCCTTTTTATTACGAAATCCGTTGATTTCATTCTACTCTTTCACATTCGTTTTGCAAATGACCTGTTTGCAGATTTTCTGACAGATTACTTGCTTTTCCCGTCAAGCAATTGATCAGCCAAAAGGGTCAGCAGCTCCTCCAGTTCGTCCCGCGTCTGTTTATAAACATCAAGCGGACCGCCGAACGGGTCAGAGATATCGCCGCTTTCCCCCGTCACGTATTCTTTAATGGTAAAGACTTTGCCCTGACTGTTTTGATATCGGCCTTCAATCAGCTGTTTATGCTGTTCGGTCATCGCCAGCACCAGATCGGCCGTCTCGATATGTTCTTCCGATAAGGGAGATGAACTGTGATTGAGGGCGATCCGTTTTTCAAACAGCGCTTCTACGGCATGAGCCGACGCTTTTCCGTGCGGAGACGCGAATACGCCGGCCGAGCTTACGCTGACATCCAGCCCTTTCGTTTCTGCTATGGATTTAAAAAGAGCCTCAGCCATGGGACTGCGGCACGTATTGCCTGTACAAACAAAGATTATTTTCATGTCCGTCACCTCTTACTGCCTATTATAAATGAAGAAAAAAGAAACGGCATCTTCGTTTCTTTTTTTACGTATCTTATATCGGTAAAAGCAGTTTCAGCCCGAATCCGATCAAAATGGCTCCGCCAAGCGCTTCGCTGTAGGAGCCGAGCCACGACTGCACCTTTCTTCCCGCCAAAAGGCCCGCCCATGTTAAAACGGTGCTGAAGACCCCGAACAGCGTAACGGCCAGAAACGGATTGGAGCCGTTCATCCCGAGACTGAGCCCGACAGAAAAGCTGTCCAGACTGACACCGACCGCAAACAGCAACAGTCCCGAGCCTGCCGGAGATATGAGCGGCCCGTCCGATTGTTTAAACGCGGCGATCATCATCTGCACCCCTAAAATGAAAAGAAGAGATCCGCCGATGTAAACGGCGAGCATCCCCAGAAAACCGGACAGCAGATGCCCGGCCGCCATTCCCACAAGCGGCATCATGACATGAAACAGCCCGATGACAACCCCTATATGAAAAATCTGTTTTTTCTTCAGCTGAATCATTCCCATTCCGAGTCCGACGGAAAAGGCATCCGTCCCCAAAGCAAATGCCATGATGCTTAAGGAGACAAGTTCCCCGATGAATAGATTCGACATGAATAAAAACCCCCTTGGACGTGCCCGCTTGTTTAGCTTATGCATGTCCGATAAGGGGTAGAACAAGTTAATGGATAACGGTGCCGCCTGCGGCTTTCATCAGCCTGTTCATAACGGCGAGCCCCACTCCGGTATCCGGAAAGGACTCAGAAATAATCATATCCACTTCCGCTTCATCAAAGCTGCGGAGCGCATCGTATAAGGCGGACGCCACTGTTTCAAGGTCGGCGCGTTTGCCGCAGACCTTGATATAATCAGCCTGGTAACTATCGGCGTTCTCTTCTGTTGTCAAAATGCCGATTCGTTTTCCCCGGCTTTTATATGCGTCTGCCAGTTCTTGAATTCTCCGGGCGCCGCCGTCGGCAATAGCCATCGGCGCAGAAGGCGCGTAATGTGTATATTTCATACCGGGAGAAATAGGAACCTCATCTTCTTCGGTCAGCCCTTTATCCACAAGAACCGGACCGGCGGCGGATTCAATCTGCTCTTTTGTCACGCCTCCCGGACGAAGCAGCACGGGCTGTTTCCCCGTACAGGACAGAACGGTTGATTCCACTCCGATTCCCGTCGCGCCGCCGTCCACAATACCGGCAATACGGCCGTTTAAATCATGAGCTACATGCTCGGCCTTCGTCGGGCTCGGTTTTCCTGATAAATTGGCGCTCGGCGCGGCGATCGGCAGTCCGGCCGAGCTGATGAGGGCTAATGCTGCCGGATGATCAGGCATTCTGACCGCTACCGTCTCAAGTCCCGCGGTGACAC
Source organism: Bacillus sp. jun7 (assembly GCF_051034795.1). Lineage (NCBI taxonomy): Bacteria > Bacillati > Bacillota > Bacilli > Caryophanales > Bacillaceae > Bacillus > Bacillus sp. jun7. Next base: position 2,773,809 of record NZ_CP093219.1, on the reverse strand, counting down.
GGGGTGACAGCGCACCGGGCTTACACGGCAGGACAAGGGTCAGCGCCCCCGGCCAGAATAGCTCCATAAGCTTTTTCGCCGTCTCAGGAATATGGCTGATAAAACGATCAAGCTGGCTGATATGGGATATATGCACAATCAGCGGGTTATCGCTCGGCCTTCCTTTCGCCTCATATATTTTCGTTACGGCTTCCGTATTTTCAGCGTTAGCGCCCAGTCCGTAAACGGTTTCTGTCGGAAAAGCCACAACCTCATTCTGCCGGAGCAATTCCGCGGCTTGTGTAATTTGGGGATCGGTTGTGGATAATTCTGCGGAACAATCCACAAACCATCTTCTTGTTTTCATGTATAACCAAACTCCTTATTTTAAAGCGGTAAAACTTTATTTTCTCTCGTGTATTCCTTTTGAAAGTATAAAAGATGTCCTTTAATAAAACAAGTGTTATCCACAAACTGTGGACAACACTTTTTAATAAGTGGATAACCTTGTGTATAAGTTAGATCAGGCAGAGGTTTTCACCATTAAAAACGAACCTTCTGTGCATAACGAGTTGCGGAAATGTTCGGACGTATACAGTTCATCAGGCGCATCGGCGCACGCTTCAAATCCCATCACATTCAGAAACTCAGCAGATGAGGGCTGATTGGCGACTAAGTAGACATCTTGAATCTCATGTTTTTTGCACAGCACATCCATACTTTGAAACAGTGTAACGATATGGCTTTGATTCAGCCTGTCCGACATGACGAGTGAACGGAGAAGCCCTTTTCCGCCGCTGAATTTTTCGATCCCGAGACAGGCGGCAATCTTTTTTTCGCTGTCTTCCAGCACGATAAACCGGCTGATCTGCTGATCGATTTCCGCATGTGCCGTATCAGACTTTTTCAAAAAGGCCTCCAGCGCCTCCGTATCTTGATCTCTTGCCACTCTTAGCTGATAAAACATATATTTCCCTCCGTTTCGATCAACTCTTTCTTCCAATCTATGAATCGAATCCGGATTTATGCCTTTTGCTTCAGGAAAATAGATCTGAAATCCAATCGACGAGGAAAAACTTCACTTCGGTATCATCGTCATCTTTATTTTCTTTCTTCGCTTTATCAGCCTTCGCTTTTACGTCATCCAGCACTTTTTCTGTCTGTTTCTGCGTTTCTTCCTGCTTCTGTCCGCCGTCTTCCTGATCTTTCACCGCTTCGCCGTTTGAGAAATCAAGGAAGCACAGCGGCGGAAACAAGACGCACCACCAGTTGGCGCCCTCGCCATTGCCGAGTGTAATTAAAATCGCTTCATATTTTCCGGCCGGATAGACCATATTGCCGTACAGCTTTGTCGGAAACGAGATTTTATTGAATTGAACTGAAACGGATTGATGCGCATCCTTTTCTTTCATCGTTTGTTTGGCGATTTCTTTAATTTCAGGAAGCTTCGAACGAATGAGCCGCCGCGCTTCTTCAATGGAAGTGATATCTTTCACCCAGTCCGTAATTTGCTTGTTTACAGCATCTCTGATCTGGCGCTTGAGCTTTTGATCCTCATCGTTATCACTGTTGGCCAAAATCCTGAGCCGGATCGCTTCATCCGGTATGACGACGGGCTCATCGGCTGATGCCCGCGCCGTTTCTTCTTTTGTCAAACCCGCAAGCGCTCCTGATAATAAAAGAAAAATATATATGCAGATCATCATTGTCTGTTTCATCGGTCCCCACCGTTCCTCTCCGTGCTTTTTTTATCTAGTCCCATTATGGACATGACGGAAAAGGTTTAAACCGGCGGGAAGAAAAAAATCTAGCAAGCTGATAATCTGCATTGACAGATTCAAAATATGGTACGATATTATTTTGATAGGAGGTTTTCAGATGAAATATAATTACACCGTGCTGCTGTCGGCGGCATGTATGTCTGTCATTTATTCTATTTTGTATGTTCATCAATTCATTATCGCGGCTTTCATTTCGATGGCGTTTTATTTTTTGTTTCCTTATTTGATTTTTGCGCTGCCGCTTCAATACTTTCTGAATAAAAAGCCGAAGAGATTTCATCCGCTGTATTTTCTTTATTATTTGGGGGTGTCGTTCATTGCAAACGGGATCATCTTCGGTCTTTTGCAGCCGTCAGGCCAATCTCTGTTTTCTAATTCAGCCTTTTATATCTTTGCGGTTTTAACAGCCGTCGTCTATTGGGTATGGGATTCCGTATTGCTGCAAAGACAAAATCCGGCTACAGAAGCGTAATCAGCAGACAGCCGGCTGAAGGGAGAGCGGCGCAAAAGAAAACGGCGGCCATCTTTAAACGGGCGTGCCGTCCTTCTTCTGTTTCAGAATGATAATTGGCCCGCTGCTCCGCTCCGCTTACGGCCAGCCCGGAAACGATGACCGCTGCGACGATAAGAACAGCCGCAACGGCGCCGAAAATGATGTCAAAGCCAAACGGCAGGACAAATCCAGCCGCATAAGCTGCGGCGGCGAGTATACATCCGAAGGCGAACGCTTTTTTCAAGGCGGATGCCCCTTTCATTTTCTTTCCATTGTAACAAAAGCCCGCCGTGTGCGTCACCGGCGGGCTTTTTTCATGATGTGATGACCGCGGATACGGTTCTGTCTTTTCCGTTGATGTCCTGTACGACTTCCACTTCCGCATTCGGAAAGGAATGACGGAACAGGTCTTTCACGGCTTTTCCCTGATTATATCCGATTTCAAAGACGACAAGCGCTTTATCTTTCATGACAAGAGGCAGCTCCTCCATAAACCGCTTGTAGAATTTCAAACCGTCACCGCCGTCCGTAAGAGCATGAAGCGGCTCATGGAAACGGACGATATCCGACAAATCCGCCATTTCTTCTTCAGAAATATACGGCGGATTGGAAACAATAATATCCGCTTTTTTTCCTGATGAAATAAAAGGAGTTAACAGATCTCCCTGCAAAAAGCACACGTCCACTCCGAGGTTTTGCGCATTTCTTTCCGCCACCTGCAGCGCTTCTTTTGAAATATCCGAAGCCGATACTGAAAAATGTCCGCATTCAAGCGCAAGCGTCACCGCAATAGCTCCGCTCCCCGTACCGATATCAATGACGTTCAGTCGTTCCGCCCCGGAAAATATCCGCTTCTGTCTGTCCAGCAGATGAAACACAACTTCTTCCGTTTCCGGACGCGGAATAAGAACATCGTCATTCACAAAAAATTCCCTGCCGTAAAACTGTTCTTTCCCGATAATATATTGAATCGGAACGCCTTCTTTATGCATTTCCACATGCCGTCTGAATCGGTAAAGCTCGTCCTCGCCGACGGGCTCCTGCAGACTTGCGAGAAGCTTGCTCCGATCCATTCCGATATCATTTAACAGCAGCAGCTCGGCCGCGTTTTTTTCTCTTCCCGCTTCGGTTAAATAAGAAGAAGCCCAGCTTAGGGCTTCAAAAACGGTCTTCATCTTAATTTTCCGCCTGCTGGAGCTTGCTTGACTGGTCTTCTACGATTAACGCTTCAACCACTTCATCAAGCTTGCCTTCCAGGATTTGATCCAGCTTTTGAATCGTCAGGCCGATGCGGTGATCCGTCACACGGTTTTGCGGGAAATTGTATGTGCGGATACGCTCGGAACGGTCGCCTGATCCGACGGCTGATTTACGGGTCTGATCATATTCAGCCTGAGCTTCCTGCTGGAATTTGTCATAGATTCTGGCGCGGAGCACCTTCATCGCTTTTTCTTTGTTTTTAATCTGAGATTTTTCATCCTGACAGGATACGACGACACCGGTCGGTAAATGCGTCAGGCGTACGGCCGACATCGTCGTGTTTACGCTTTGTCCGCCCGGTCCGCTTGATGCGAATGTATCGACGCGGATGTCTTTTTCGTGGATGTCCACTTCTACTTCTTCCGCTTCAGGAAGACACGCCACCGTCGCCGTGGATGTATGAATACGGCCGCCTGATTCCGTTTCCGGAACACGCTGTACGCGGTGCGCGCCATTTTCATACTTCAGCTTGGAGTATGCGCCTTTTCCCGTAATCATAAAGATGATTTCTTTGTAACCGCCCGTTCCAGTCACGTTTGCTTCCATGACTTCAGTCTTCCAGCCTTGGATCTCGGCGTAACGGGAGTACATTCTGTAGAGATTTCCCGCAAACAGCGCAGCTTCTTCTCCTCCCGCTGCTCCCCGGATCTCCATAATTACGTTTTTGTCATCGTTCGGGTCTTTCGGGATGAGGAGCACTTTCAAACGCTCTGATAAGGTTTCCGTCTCTCCCTGCAGTTCGGAGATTTCTTCCTTCACCATTTCTCTCATATCGGCATCAAGCTTTTCCTCAAGCATCGCTTTCGCATCGGCAAGCTGTTCTGATGCGTCTCTGTATTGTCTATAGACTTCAACGGTTTCTTGTATATCAGATTGCTCTTTCGAATATTCTCTAAGCTTTTTCGGATCGTTGACCACTTCCGGATCACTTAAAAGCTCATTTAATTTTTCGTATCGTTGTTCAATTGACTGTAAACGGTCTAACACGGTCTTCACCTCTGTTTTCCTGTGCGTAACATTCTCATTATAGTATAGGGCTTATCACCAGTCAAAAGCAATTCGCCTCTGTTATACTGAAGCAAAAAAGGAGGGGCGGATATGCTGAAATCCATCCACCATATAGCAATCATATGCTCTGATTATGAAAAGTCGAAAGCTTTTTACACCGAGATACTCGGTTTCGGCATTATAAAAGAAACATATCGAAAGGAACGGGAATCTTATAAACTCGATCTGGCGCTGGACGGCGCATATGCGATTGAATTGTTTTCCTTTCCCGATCCGCCCGAACGGCCGACCAGACCGGAAGCCGCGGGTCTCCGGCATCTCGCCTTCACCGTAAACGATCTTGAAGCAGCCGTCAGGGAGTTAAAGGAAAAGGGCGTCGGCACAGAACCGATCAGAACCGATCCTCTGACGGGGAAACGGTTTACCTTTTTCTTCGATCCCGACAAGCTTCCGCTTGAATTGTATGAAGCGTAACGTTTTTTGAAGAAATGCCGCTTTCTTTGGCGAATTCCTTCTTGTTTTGTCTAACATGAAGGGAACGCCGCCTCATGGTCGAATACCTAGCAAAAAGGAGGTATGTGATCATGAATACAAACATGGCCGCGAAAGAGCTCGGTGTCTCCGCAAAAACGGTGCAAAGGTGGGTCAAGCAGCTGAATCTTCCGGCTGAACGGAATGAGCTCGGACATTATTCCTTTACACCTGAGGATCTTGATGTGCTGAAATCGGTCAAACGGCAAATTTCTGAAGGCACTGCCCTTCTGGACGTTCAAGTGCCCCGGCAGCCGAAAAAACGGACGGGCTTCATTTTGCAGCGTCCGAAAATCACTGGCGGCGCTGAACAAAGGTTGGCAGAGCTGGAGCGCAAACTGGACATTCTCACGAAAGAGAAACAAAGTGAGAACCATCTGCTTTCAAGGATAGAGGAGCTTGAACGCCAGCTGAAACAAAAGGCGGATGAAGGGGTGTCTTATCAGCTTCTTCAACACAGACGGGAAATTGACGACCTCAATACCGAATTGCAGACATTGGCCTCCCGCATCCAGGAACTTGCCCAGACAGCTCCCCTCTCAGAAACAGCCGCTTCTTCAGAACATAAGAAACCCAGAAAAAAAACGAGATTTTCGCCTTTTAAATTTCAATTCTAATCAAAAAAGCTCCCTGAAACAGGGAGCTTTTCATTATGCAGTCAGCGCAATGATGATCGGCAGTGAGATAAGAGATAAAATCGCACTGATCACGAACGCGGACGCAGTTTCTTCCTCTTGTTTTTCGAAACGTGTGGCAATCATCGCCGCTACCGCAGATCCAGGGAATGCAACGAGCAATACCGCTTTAGTGATCTGGTCAGCCGGAAGTCCGACTGCAAGAGCGATCAAGTACATCAGCGCAGGCTGAACGGCAACTTTTAACAAAGCGATACCGAAAGCCGGCAGACTGAGCTTAATGTTGCGGATACCGACAGTTACACCGACGGCGAAGAGTGCAACACCTGATGTTGTGCTTCCGAGCTGATCAAGCATTTTTTCACCCAAGCCAGGGAGTGTTACACCGCAGAGTACCAGGATGATACTGATAAGCGGTGCAGCCGCAAGCGGTTCGGAAAGACCGTGAAGAATAGACTTACCAGTCATTTTCCAGAAGTTCTCGTTTTCGCTGTCTTGTTTCTTAGATGACTCTCCGACAGTAGCGATAATGATCGCAAGCGGGTCAAGGATGGCGTTAACCACGATACCCGTAACGGCGATAGGAATCGCTACTTCGTTTGCTCCAAATAAGCTTCCGAGTACCGGAATACCCATAAATGCAAATGTCGGCTGTGCAGAGTTTAAAGAAAATACAGATGAATTCGTTAAATCATACTTGAAGATAAATTTGCAAACCAACAGAATGACGATAAAGAATCCGACAATCCCAATGATCAAAGCGACCATCAAAGGAACCTGTGATAAAAACGCACTTCTTGAAGTGGTTAAAATACTTGCGATAAAATGCGCCGGAAGCGCGTACTTCGTAACTAAGGTGCTTACCCCTTTTGCTGACTTCGCGTCATAACTTCCGAAGCGACCTGCGAACCATCCCAGCACGATCACGAAAAAGATCGGCGCCAGGAGGATTAAAATATCTAAGAAGCTCAAAATGTTCTCCTCCAAATCCTTAATGTCCGTATACTTTAGCCTTTACATAAAAGCTTTCCCTCGGACTGTAAAATTAATCGTAAAATTATTTAGCGATAACTTGTTTATATTGCGGTTTCCACATTGCATCAAGAACGGCTTGTTCTACATTCTCAGGAATGCGGTTTGCCACGCCTTCTTTAATGGCAGTTTCCGCTACGGCGATCGCAACTTTAATTGAAACTTCTTGTAAGTCGCTCATGCTCGGCAGAAGGCCTGCACCCGGTGTTTCAAAATCAACGCTTTCTGCGATTGCGTCAGCAGTTGCCGCAAACATTGCAGGAGTAATCACTTTCGCTTCTACAACGATTGAACCGAGACCAAGTCCAGGGAACGCAAATGCGTTGTTAGATTGTCCGATTTCATGAGAAACGCCATTGTACTCTACATTGTCAAACGGGCTTCCTGTCGCCACAAGCACTTTGCCGTCAGTCCATTTGAATAGATCGCTAGGAACGGCTTCAGCAAGCGGTGTCGGGTTAGACATCGGCATGATGACCGGACGCTCAACGTGTTTTGCCATTTCTTTGACGATTTCTTCACTGAACGCGCCGCTTTGGCCTGATGTACCGATTAAGATTGTCGGTTTCGCTTGACGGATCACTTCAATGAAAGGAATTTGTCCGTTTTCATCGCGTTTCCAATCTTTAATTTCTTCAGCTGTGCGCAGGTACGGCTCTTGGAAATCAAGAATGTTTTCCATACCTTCAATTAACAAGCCTCTGTAGTCCATTGTGTAGAACGCTTTGTTGGCTTCTTCTTCAGAAAGACCGGCAAGCACCATAGTGTCGCGGATTTGGTCAGCGATTCCGATTCCGGCAGATCCCGCACCGAAGACAACCACACGCTGGTCTTTAATAGACGCGCCTGTTTTCTTCATAGCCGCAAGCACACCTGCAAGCGTAATCGCGCCTGTTCCTTGAATGTCATCGTTGAATGTAAGAATTTCATGATTGTATTTCTTCATGATATTGCGCGCGTTTTTGTTTCCAAGGTCTTCCCAGTGAAGAAGAGCTTTAGGGAAATATTTAAGCGCAGCTTTTACATAAGCGTCAATGAAAGCTTCATAACGTTCGCCTTGGATACGTTCATGACGGTTACCGATGTATAAAGGATCGTTCAGAAGTTTTTCATTGTTCGTACCGACGTCAAGAACGACAGGAATAACACGGCTTGGGTCAATACCGGCAGCCGCTGTGTATACGGCTAATTTACCGATGGCGATGTTGATACCGCCTACACCCCAGTCACCGATTCCGAGGATGCTTTCTGAGTCTGTCGCAACGATCAGATCAATATCTCCGGCAGTGGCATGAAGGTTTTCAAATGCCTCTTCGATTCCTTCTACATTGTCGATAGAAAGGTAAATCCCTTGAGGTCTTCTGTACTCATGGCTGTATTCTTGAATCGCTTCACCGACAGTCGGTGTGTAAACAACCGGCAGCATTTCACGAAGATGGTTTTGAAGCAATTTAAAGAAAAGAACTTCGTTACGGTTTTGCAAATCATTCAAATACACGTTTTGGCGAAGGCGGTCCGGCTGAGCTTGAAACTGCTCGTATGCGCGTTTTGCCTGCTCATCAAGAGACAGAATTGTCGGAGGAAGCAGCCCGTCTAATCCAAGGCTTTTTCTTTCTTCTGCTGAAAACGCAACACCTTTATTTAAAGTAGGGATAGATAGAACTTCTTTTCCTCTTAAAGTAGTTTCTAAGTTGCCTTCCTTCGTTACTTTAATATTATTCAAGAAAATCTCCTTCTTTCTTCAAATAGTTAACAAAGTTAAGTAATTACCCATTTTGGCTAGTGTGATCGCGATCTGCTATATCTTTTTTTGACAATTATTCGAACAATGTCTCATAACTATTTACATTACTTAGTCATTTTATGCCTGTAAAAATGAAAATTCAAGAGATGAAAATTACTTAATTTTTTCATACTCTTTTTTAAGTTAATTAACTACAATTTTTGAAAAACCGTCAAAAAAACACCGGATTTTTTACCGATGTTTTCATGAAAAGGGTTATTTATCAGTCTGTTTTTTCGGCACTTCGTGATGATGTCTGCATCTCGCTTCGTATGACTCCGACGCGCCGACTAAAATGACCGGATCATCATAGGAAGCGGGCTTCCCGTCAATCAAACGCTGCGTACGGCTTGCCGGCGACCCGCAAACGGAGCAGACCGCCTGCAGCTTCGTCACTGATTCGGCAACCGCCATCAGATTCGGCACCACGCCGAACGGCTCTCCCCGGAAATCCATATCAAGTCCGGCCGCGATGACACGATAGCCTTTATCCGCAAGCGAGGATAAGTCGCCGATGATCGATTCGCCGAAAAACTGCACTTCATCTACCGCGATGACGTCCGTGCTTTCACTGATATGATCCCATATTTCAGCCGAAGACGAGATGACGTGGCTTGTCATGGATGTGCCGTTGTGAGAAACGACAGCCTCCTCATTGTAGCGATTATCAATGGCAGGTTTGAACACCTTGACCTCCTGCTTCGCATAAGTCGCTCTTTTCACTCTGCGGATCAGCTCTTCTGATTTCCCAGAGAACATGCTGCCGCATATCAGCTCAAGCCATCCGCTTTGCTTCATTATGTACATAGGCTATCCGCTCCCCTTTTTTTCCTGTTTATGGACATAAAAAACAGGCAAGAAGCAATTCTTGCCTGCCTGTAAAATCTATTATTACTTAAGACCGTATTTTTTGTTAAAGCGATCAACACGACCATCAGCAGAAGCGAATTTTTGACGTCCAGTGTAGAATGGGTGGCATTCAGAGCAAATCTCAACGCGTACCTCTTCTTTTACTGAGCCTGTTTCAAATTCATTTCCGCAAGCGCATTTAACTGTTGCTTTTTTGAAATTAGGATGAATTCCTGCTTTCATTGTATCCATCTCCTTCCGCCCTGAATCCCGTGTGGAAACAGAGTTATTATTCCGGAGCGAATCCGGAACGCATATGAGAGAATTATATCAGTCATTTACTGCATTTGCAAATACATTTTTTATCAGCGGCGGGCTGGTGATGAAAGGTTTGCCTGCTTCCATTCTTGGTTGATCAGATCGAAGAATTCCTGATTCGTTTTTGTTTTTTTCATTTTTCTCATAAACTTCTCTGCGAAGTCCGGAGAATCAGACATCGATTTGCGGATTGCCCATAGACGGTCAAGATGCTCTTTCGGCACGAGCAGCTCTTCCTTCCGCGTGCCGGAGCGGCGGATATCGATCGCCGGGAAAATCCGTCTTTCCGCAAGAGAACGGTCAAGGTGAAGCTCCATGTTGCCCGTTCCTTTAAACTCTTCATAGATGACGTCATCCATCCGGGAGCCCGTGTCTACGAGCGCCGTCGCCAAAATGGTCAGGCTGCCGCCCTCTTCAATGTTTCTCGCGGCACCGAAAAAGCGCTTCGGACGATGGAACGCAGCCGGGTCAATCCCGCCGGAAAGCGTACGTCCGCTTGGCGGGATAACGAGGTTGTAGGCCCGTGCCAGGCGGGTAATGCTGTCCATCAGAATGATAACGTCTTTTTTGTGTTCAACGAGACGCATCGCCCGTTCAAGCACAAGCTCCGCTACCTTAATGTGATTTTCCGGCACTTCATCGAACGTCGAGCTGACGACATCGCCCGCTACGGAACGTTCAATATCCGTTACTTCTTCCGGTCTTTCATCAATTAAGAGAACGATCAATTCAGCGTCAGGCTGATTTGTCGTAATGCTGTTAGCGATTTCTTTTAACAGCATGGTTTTACCGGCTTTCGGCGGCGCCACGATCAGACCGCGCTGGCCGAAACCGACGGGAGCCATCATATCGAGAATTCTTGTTGAGAGATAATTCGGTTTCGTCTCAAGCACCATTTGGCGGTCCGGATAAAGCGGAGTCAGCGCGGGAAAATGAACGCGCTCTTTCGCAGATTCCGGATCGTCTCCATTTACCGCTTCAACGTGCAAAAGTCCGTAATAGCGTTCGTTTTCTTTCGGCGGACGCACCTTGCCGGATACTTTGTCACCGTTTCTTAAATCAAAGCGGCGGATCTGGGAAGCAGAAATATAGATGTCTTCTGAGCTTGGCGAGTAATTAATCGGTCTGAGGAAGCCGAATCCTTCCGATTGGATGATTTCGAGCACGCCTTCCATAAACAGAAGATCCTCCTGCTCGGCGTTGGCTTTCAGGATGGCAAAGATTAATTCTTTTTTAGTCAGTTTGCTGTAGTAGGAGATTTTATAATGTCTGGCCAGTTCATATAGTTCTTTTAATTTCATATTTTCCAAAGAGGAAATAGATACGTCTTTCATAAAAACACCACGCTTTTCATAGTCAATGTATTGCTGTTTTCATTCAAATCGGCTGCTTCGCATGATTCCGCCAAAGCACATTCTTTTATAAAACGTTCAGGAACTTCTATCGGTAACACTTCCACCCATGATCGGCGCTTTTTTAAAAAAGGAATGTCTTAATGAGTTTTGAAGGAAGCGAGGACAAAAACTTGAGAAGATCAATATTTATATCGTCTGTATGCGGTAGAATTTGAAAATTTCCCAGTACTCAAAAGAAGGAATGACACAGAAAAATCGCAGCACTCTTTATTTTTACCTCATTTCAAAAAATTATTCAACTTAAATAATGCTTTGACATATAAATGATAGGGTTGACTCTTTTTTGCAAAAGAAAAGCGGGACTTTCCGTCCCGCTTTTCTCTATTTATGGCCGGATCACAAGATTTGGTTTTTTCTTCAGGCTGTGTCTTCCGTCAACGAATCGGACCGTTCCTGATTTCGCCCGGATGACCAGGCTTTCAGTCGTGCCGACGGAGCCTTTGAACTGAACGCCTTTCAGCAGCTCTCCGTCCGTGACGCCCGTTGCGGCAAAAATGGCGTCATCCCCTCTCACAAGGTCCTCCATCCGGAGCACTTTGGATACATCAAGGCCCATTCGCTCACAGCGCGCCTGCTCTTCCGCACTTTGCGGCAGAAGCCTGCCGATGATTTCGCCGCCTAGCGCTTTTAACGCAACGGCAGACAGCACGCCTTCAGGAGCCCCGCCTGAACCGAAGAGAATGTCTACTCCCGTATGGTCAAAGGCCGTATTGATGGCGCCCGCGACATCGCCGTCGTTGATCAGTTTGATTCTGGCGCCCGCCTCACGCAATTCAGAGATGATTTTTTCGTGTCTGTCACGATTTAAAATGGTTGCCACGACATCTTCAATGTCTTTATTTTTCGCTTTCGCAACGGCTTTTAAGTTATCAATGACAGGCGCTTCGATATCGATGCAGCCTACCGCTTCGGGACCGACCGCGATTTTTTCCATATACATATCCGGGGCGTTCAGCAATGTTCCATGGTCGGCGACCGCGATCACCGTCAGCGCATTCCAGCCGCCGCTCGCTACGATGTTTGTGCCTTCAAGAGGATCGACGGCGACATCGACGCGCGGGCCGTATCCGTTTCCGAGCTTTTCGCCGATGTAAAGCATCGGCGCTTCATCCATCTCGCCTTCCCCGATCACGACCGTGCCTTTCATCGGCACCGTGTCAAACACGTCACGCATTGCGCTTGTCGCCGCATCATCAGCTTCATCTTTTTTCCCGCGGCCCATCCATCTGGCAGATGCTAAAGCCGCCGCTTCAGTGACTCGAACCAATTCCATCGATAAGCTTCTTTCCATTTCAACACGATCTCCTCTCAAAAGTCCGCATTTCTATGAATTTTGGAGCTGTTCTATCTCTTCGTCCGTCAGCCTTTGCCGCCAGATTGTGGCGCCCAGACCTTCGAGTTTTTTCTCAAGATTGCTGTAGCCGCGGTCTAAATGCTCGAGACCGGTAATTTCGGTTACGCCGTCAGCCATGAGCCCGGCGACGACCAGACAAGCGCCTGCACGCAGATCGCTCGCCTTTACTTTTGCGCCCTGAAGCTCGGCCGGACCGGTGATAATGGCCGACCTGCCTTCCACTTTCATATTGGCCCCCATCCGTCTCAGCTCATCTATATGTTTAAATCGGGCCGAGTAGATGGTGTCGGTTACGACGCTCGTGCCACTGGCTCTCGTTAACAGAGATGTCATCGGCTGCTGAAGATCAGTCGGGAATCCCGGGTAAACAAGCGTTTTTACGTCGACCGGTTTTATCTGCTTCTGCCCGCCGAGCATAAGAAGCTGATCGTCACTCGTCTCAATGTAAAAACCCATTTCCCTGAGCTTCGCCGTTAAAGACTCCAGGTGAGTCGGTATGACATTATCAATAATGACTTCTTTCCCCATCGCGGCGCCGGCGATCATAAAGGTGCCCGCCTCAATTCTGTCCGGAATGATCGTATGCCTGCATCCGTGCAGCTCTTTTACGCCGTCGATTCTGATTACATTGGTTCCCGCGCCTTTGATCTTCGCGCCCATGCTGGTGAGCAATGTGGCAACATCAATAATCTCAGGTTCCTTGGCGGCGTTTTCTATCACGGTTTTACCTTCAGCCAGTACAGCGGCAAGCATGATATTGATCGTCGCTCCGACGCTGACGACATCTAAATAAATCCGTGCGCCTCTCAGCCTTTCGGCGCGCAGATAAATCGCGCCTTGTTCATTGGTGACTTCCGCTCCAAGCGCCTCAAACCCTTTGATATGCTGGTCAATCGGCCGCGGACCGAGATGGCATCCGCCCGGCAGTCCGATGACCGCCTGTTTGAAGCGGCCGAGCATCGCGCCCATTAAGTAATAGGAAGCGCGGAGTTTTTTCACTTTGCCGTTGGGAAGCGGCATGCTGATCATCGGGGAAGGGTCAACGACCATTTCTCCTTTTTCAAAATGGACGTTTCCGCCGATTTCTTTCAGCAGGTCACGCAGCGTTTCAATATCTGAGATCTCCGGAAGCCCTTCGATCGTTACTTCGGAATTTGCCAGAATGGTTGCGGGTATCAATGCGACGGCGCTGTTTTTCGCGCCGCTGATATGTACGGTTCCGTTTAACGGATCGCCGCCGGCAATATTCAACTTTTCCATGATAGTCTCCTTCCATAAGAAGATAGCTGCGGAGCGTAAATAAAATGGCATTTTATTCTGTCTCTGCAAATAAAGCTCTTGTCCAAAATGTAGCCAATTCGAAGAGAAAGAATACAAGGACATTATAAAATAACAGGAAGAAAATAGCGAAGCTTTGCGGGGCATTTTTAACACAGGATGCACAGAGGCCCGCCGGGTTCATATTCCGGGGAAACACACTCTTCACTTTGATACTGAAGGCCCGCTGCCAAACAGGAAAACATAAGGGTGCGGCAAACGGATGCAACCGGTTTGCCGCCCTTTTCGCCCCTTATTTATTCCAGTCAGCCAAGAATTGCTCGATGCCTTTATCCGTTAACGGATGTTTCGTCAGCTGGTGAATGACTTTCAGCGGCATCGTACCGATATGCGCACCGCGTAAAGCGGCTTCAGTCACGTGCTGCGCATGACGGATGGAAGCTGCGATGATTTGAGTATCAATGTCATGAATGTCAAAAATCTGTCTTATTTCTGAAATCAGTTCAAGACCGTTATGGCCGATGTCATCCAGACGGCCTAAGAACGGAGATACATAAGTCGCCCCGGCTCTTGCCGCCAAAAGCGCCTGGTTGGCGCTGAAAATGAGCGTTATGTTTGTTTTAATGTTCAGGTCGCTCAGCGCTTTTACGGCTTTTAACCCTTCAGACGTCATCGGGATTTTCACCGTAATATTCGGCGCGATTTTCGCAAGTTCTTTACCTTCTTCAATCATTTCTTCAGCATTCAGGGAAATGACTTCCGCGCTTACTGATCCGCTCACGACTTCCGTAATCTCACGAAGTCTGTCATGGAAAGACACGTCAGCTTCTTTTGCCACTAAACTAGGATTTGTCGTAACTCCGGCAAGAACGCCAAGTTCATAAGCTTCTTTAATCTCGTCAATGTTTGCTGTATCAATGAAAAATAACATAAGGAAAGCCTCCCCAGTAATAAATTTTCAGAACTGTAAAACATGATTGCGCTTTCTAAAGGTAAGACATAAAACCGCCTGTCAATGCTGTCAGGCGGTTTATGGATGTTACATTGAATTAAGCTTGGTTTGAAGAACCGAACTCACGCATTTTGCCGATAACCGTTTCTTTGATTGCTTCACGAGCAGGTCCAAGATATTTACGAGGATCGTATTCGTTCGGCTTAGCTGCCAATGTTTCGCGGACAGCTTTTGCAGAAGAAATTTGGTTTTCAGTGTTTACGTTGATTTTAGCCGTACCAAGTGAGATTGATTTTTTAATGTCGGCAGTCGGAATTCCTGTACCGCCGTGAAGTACTAACGGAAGGCCGGTTGATTTTCCGATATCTTCCATTTCTTTGAAACCGAGGTTCGGTTCGCCTTTGTAAGGACCGTGAACAGAACCCAGTGCAGGTGCAAGGCAGTCGATGCCAGTGCGCTCTACAAGTTCTTGACACTCTTTAGGGTCAGCATAGATTACGCCTTCAGCGATCACGTCATCTTCCTGTCCGCCTACAGTTCCAAGCTCAGCTTCAACTGAAACGCCGTGGAAATGAGCAAGCTCAACCACTTTAGCTGTAGTTGCTACGTTTTCCTCAAACGGATGGTGAGATGCGTCGATCATTACAGAAGTGAAACCTGCATGAATCGCTTTCGCACAAGATTCAAAGCTTGAACCGTGGTCTAAGTGAATCGCGACAGGAACTGTCACTTTGTATTCTTCCATAAGAGCTTTAACCATGGCAACCACTGTTTTGAAGCCGCCCATGTAGCGTCCCGCGCCTTCTGAAACACCAAGAATAACCGGGGATTTTTCCTCTTCTGCTGCTTGTAAAATAGCTTGAGTGAACTCAAGGTTATTTAAGTTAAATTGTCCAACAGCATATCCTTTTTCTTTAGCTGTATTCAACATTTCCGTCATTGAAACTAAAGGCATGTCGAAAGTCCTCCTTATGTAGCCTGATTTGCTTCTTCTCGAAAAAAGCTTTCCACCTATAGCATGACCATAAAAACCTGTCATATGTAAAACAACAGATCGCTTTTTCTCCATCTCTAGGATACCAACTTTTCGACAAATCGGCAACACAATGACATAATTGTTTCTAATTTTATTAATTCGATTTTAGAGGTAAATATTTTTTCACCGCGTCTCTGATCTCATCAATGTCAAAAGGTTTCGCAAAATGGGTCAGCGCTCCGAGCTCTTTTGATTCCTTAATCATATC
This sequence comes from Bacillus sp. jun7, assembly GCF_051034795.1. NCBI lineage: Bacteria > Bacillati > Bacillota > Bacilli > Caryophanales > Bacillaceae > Bacillus > Bacillus sp. jun7. The sequence goes on along the minus strand of NZ_CP093219.1, from coordinate 2,757,897 downwards.
GAGTTCTCCGTAAGCGGTCATGATAATGACGCGGATGGATTCGTCGATCATCTTCATGCGCTTGAGAATTTCGATACCGTCCATGCCGGGGATTTTCATATCTAAAAGCACGAGATCGGGCCGTTCTTTCGTTACAATGTCCAGCGCCTGTATGCCGTTGGCGGCCTGAAACGTCTGGTACCCTTCTTTATGAAACACTTCATTGAGCAATATGCGTATACCGTATTGGTCATCTACGATTAAAATCTTTTCATTCATCATTTTACACCCCAATATTATCATTTTCGTCAAAAGGAAGCAGTTGTTTATGTATTCTGTTTGATTTTCACATTTCCTTTAATTATAATAGTCTACTTTCCGACATTTTCTGAGCATTTTCTCTTTTGTTGTATACTGTTCTTGTATGTGTAAAGGAGGTTTCACTCATGTTAAAGATATTTACGACGCAGCTTGCAGGCATTTTTTCCCGCATTCAGGATAAGGAATCCGAAGCAATAGAAGACGGCGCGCGCCTGCTGGCGCAGGCAGCCGTCAGCGGTCATACCATTTATTTATACGGCGCAAATGAGATGCAGGGCATTTTGTGCGAGGCGGAACTCGGCTCAGAACCGATGCCTTCCGTCAAAGCGTTTCCGGATACAGCTGATTCGGTTACAGAAAGCGACAGGGTGCTGATGTTTTGTTCAGGTCCGGGCACAGCTGAAGAACAGGCGCTGGCTCAAAAGCTTTATGAAAAAGGGGTCGGCCTCGTTTGCGTATCTCCTGTCATCAAAGATCAAACCGGGATTGAGGAATTTTGTGATGTTCATATTGACAGCAAATTAAAAATGCCGCTTCTGCCCGATGAAGACGGGACAAGATACGGCTTTCCTTCATTAATGACAGGCCTGTATGTCTATCACGCGCTATCCTTTACGTTAAAGGAAATGATGCAGGAATATGCCTGATGCAGAAAAAAGACTTGCCGCTTTTAAAGGAGGCAAGTCTTTTTTTATTACTTCTGTTCTGCAGCTTGTACGGAAGCGCCGATAAAGTCTTTGAATAAAGGCTGAGGTCTTGTCGGTCTTGATTTGAACTCAGGGTGGAACTGGCAAGCGACATACCAAGGATGGTCTTTCAGCTCGATGATTTCCACAAGACGGCCGTCAGGGCTTGTTCCTGAGAACACAAAACCGTTCTCTTCCATTTGCTGTCTGTATTCGTTGTTGAATTCATAACGGTGGCGGTGGCGTTCGTATACCACTTCATCCGCATACGCTTCGAAGGCTTTCGTGTCTTCCTGAAGCTTACAAGGGTACAGTCCGAGACGAAGCGTTCCTCCAAGATCCTCGACATCTTTTTGTTCTGGCAGAAGGTCGATGATCGGATAAGGAGTGGACGGATCGATCTCCGCAGAGTGAGCCCCTTCCAGACCTAATACGTTTCGCGCATATTCAATGGATGCAATCTGCATACCGAGGCAGATGCCGAAGAACGGAATTTTATTCTCACGCGCATACTTGGCGGCGATGATTTTCCCTTCTACGCCGCGATCCCCGAAACCGCCGGGCACGATGATTCCGTCTGTGCCGCCAGTCAGCTCTTGAATATTGCTTTCTGTCACTTCTTCGGCGTTAATCCATTTGATCTTCACATCAGCGTCAAACGCATAGCCCGCGTGGCGCAGTGATTCAACGACTGAAATGTAAGCGTCCTGAAGCTCGACGTATTTACCGACAAGGCTGATTGTAATGGTTTTAGACAAGTTTTTCACTTTCGTGACAAGGTCTTTCCATTCCGTCATATCCGGGTCTTTGCATTCTAATTTCATATGATCGCAGACAAGCTTATCGAGTCCCTGCTCCTGAAGGTTAAGCGGGATGGAGTAAAGGTTGTCCGCATCTTCGCACTCGATGACCGCTTTCGTGTCAATATCGCAGAAGAGCGCGATTTTATCTTTCATATCTTGAGAAATCGGCATTTCCGTGCGCACGACGATGATATTAGGCTGAATACCGAGGCTTCTCAGCTCTTTTACGCTGTGCTGTGTCGGTTTTGTTTTCAGCTCGCCCGCCGCTTTGATGTACGGAACAAGCGTACAGTGAATGTACATCACGTTTTCATGGCCGATGTCGCTTTTCATTTGACGGATGGCTTCAAGGAACGGAAGGGATTCGATGTCTCCCACTGTTCCGCCGATCTCAGTAATGACTACATCTGCGTTTGTTTCTTTGCCTGCACGGTACACACGGTCTTTCAGTTCATTTGTGATGTGCGGAATGACCTGAACCGTTCCGCCGAGGTAGTCCCCGCGGCGCTCTTTTTTCAATACGGCAGAATAGATTTTACCGGTCGTCACGTTGCTGAATCTGTTCAGATTAATGTCAATGAACCGCTCATAATGCCCTAAGTCAAGGTCAGTCTCAGCGCCGTCATCGGTAACGAATACCTCACCGTGCTGGTACGGGCTCATCGTTCCCGGGTCAACGTTGATATAAGGGTCAAATTTTTGGATGGTGACGCTCATGCCTCTGTTTTTCAAAAGGCGGCCAAGTGATGCTGCCACAATTCCTTTTCCGAGTGATGATACAACTCCCCCGGTTACAAAAATATATTTCGTCATTTCGTTTGCTCCTCTCTTCGGTCTGCGCTACATTCCTTAAAATGTGCCGTTTTATAGAAAATCATTTCACTAAAAACAAATGATGTGTAAAAGAATTTGGGAGATGAAAATAAGAAAGCTCCCTTTCAATTTCTTGAAAGGGAGCGTAGCACTCTTATGAATTCTCTTCTTTTTGAAGAGCCCAAAATACATACTACATAGTTCGACAATGAAAGTCAAGATCGTTTTGCTGATATAAAATCAGTCTTTGCGATCCTCTTCTTCATCATCATAATCTTCCTCATCTTCTTCAATCATCTCATCTTCAATCTCAAGCTCGTCGTCATCTTCTTCATCGATATCTTCGTCGTCAAAGCTGTCTGCGTCAAGGTCAATATCTTCTTCCATTTCATCGAGATCGATGTCATCTTCATCAACTTCCTCGAATTCATCAAGATCGAGATCTTCCTCAACGGCTTTTTTCGCTTTTTTCTTTTTCGCTTTTACAGTCGGCTGTGTTTCTTCGTCCAGCTGATCGTACGGATACCAGCTGCGGAGCCCCCATGTCTGATCTGACAGAGCAATAAAGCGGCCGTCAATGTTGAGGTCTGTATAAAATTGGGCGATACGGTCGCCCAGTTCCTCTTTCGTAACACCGAGCAAGGAGATCATTTCATTCAGCAGCTCCTGGAACGGAACCGGTTTTTTATGTTCTGAGAAAATTTCGTGAGCGATTTCAACTAAAGCCATCTGCTTCAGCTGTTCCTGAGAATATTGTTTGATACCCAAGGTCGGACACTCCCTTTCTATTACTTATATGTATCTGTTTCTATCCTATAATAAGAACGAATTTGTATTGTTTTGTTCATAAACCATACCTCTCATTATAAACAAATTAAAACAGAATATGCTACCCTAAACAGCGTAATTTAAGAAATTTTAGAGCCTTCCCTTCATAAATCGGCTGATGTGCGAAAACAAAGCCGCCGGTATGCGCCGGCGGCCCGCTTCTTTCTATAAAGACTCTTGTTTTTCGGCGCCGAATACAGACATGGCGAGCAATTCACTGACATCATAAGTACCGATCGCGTCTTCGGCTTCTTTCGCTTTCGTACCGTCACCGAGCATGGTCAGACAGTAAGGACATCCGGAGCTGATGACCGTCGGACTGACAGAAAGCGCCTGCTCAGTCCGGGCCGTGTTGATCCTCGCTCCCGTTTCTTCTTCCATCCACATGAGCCCTCCTCCGGCGCCGCAGCACATCCCGTTTTCGCGGCTGCGCTCCATTTCCTTCAATTGAACGCCCGGAATGGCTTTTAAGATCGCTCTTGGCGGCTCATACACTTCGTTGTATCTTCCTAAATAGCACGAGTCATGGAAGGTAATCGTTTCATTGACCGGGTGAAGCGGTTTTAGTTTCCCCTGTGACACAAGCTCGGCTAATAATTCAGTATGATGATAGACTTCGGCCCGGAATCCGAAATCAGGGTATTCATTTTTGAACATATTATAGGCGTGCGGATCAATTGTGACGATTTTTTTGATTCCGTGTTTTTCAAATTCGCCGATGTTGTGTTCCGCCAGCTCTTGGAACAGAAACTCGTTGCCCAAACGGCGCGGCGTATCGCCTGAGTTTTTTTCCTTATTGCCGAGAATCGCAAAGGATACGCCCGCTTCATTGAGCAGCTTTGCAAATGAAACGGCAATCTTTTGGCTCCTGTTGTCGTAGGAACCCATTGAGCCGACCCAAAACAAGTAGTCGAACTCTTTGTCTTGTTTTTTCATTTCTTTCACTGTCGGAATCTCTGTATCAGCCTGCTCCCGCCAGTTCTCCCGCTCTTTCCGGTTTAAGCCCCACGGGTTTCCCTGTCTTTCAATGCTTGTCATGGCCCGCTGCGCGTCGCTGTCCATCTTCCCTTCCGTGAGCACAAGATAGCGGCGCAGATCGATAATTTTATCAACGTGTTCATTCATGACCGGACATTGATCTTCACAGTTGCGGCAAGTGGTGCACGCCCAAATCTCCTCTTCCGTGATGACCTCGCCGATTAAGCTCGGGTTGTAATCAATGGCTGCCGCCGCTTCACGCGATCCTCCCCCTGAGGAAGCCGCGGCGAGCTGATTCGCCTTCGTGTGCTGAAAAACGGGCGCGGGCACCCACGGAGATTTTGACGTCACGGCAGCGCCTTTTTCCGTCAAATGGTCTCTGAGCTTTAAAATGAGGTCCATCGGCGAGAGCATTTTGCCCGTACCGGAGGCCGGACACATATTTGTACAGCGGCCGCATTCGACGCAGGCGTAAAGGTCGACAAGCTGAGAGCGGCGGAAGTCTTCAATCTTTCCGACGCCGTAGCTTTCTTTCGTCTCATCGGTAAAATCAATTTTTTCCAGCTTTCCTTTTGAATCCAGCCTGCTGAGGAACACATTCGCCGGACCCGCAATTAAGTGCGCATGCTTTGATTGCGGCACGTACACTAAAAAGCTGAGCAAAAACAACAGATGAAGCCACCATGAAACATAAAATACGGCGGCGGCCGCCGGCGCTGAAAGACCGCCGAGCACAAACGCAATGGAGGAAGCGATCGGTTCCGTCCAAGACAGAGAATGATCGTGCCATAAAAGGTTCATGGCGTTCCCGAGAAGCACCGTCACCATCAGTCCGCCGATAAACAGCAGGACAAGCCCCGCTTTAAACCCGCGTTTCAGTCTGACGAGCTTTTCAATGTAGCGCCGGTAAAACGCCCAGACTACGGCGATTAAAATCAGAAACGTGACGATTTCCTGAAAAAAGGTAAACGCCGGATAAAGCGGGCCGAACGGCAGATGCCGGTCAGGTAGCAGCCCTTTCAGAATAAAATCAATTGCGCCGAACTGAACGAGTATAAAACCGTAAAAAAACAGAACGTGGATGATTCCGCTCTTTTTATCTTTCAGCAATTTTTTCTGTCCGAACACATTCACCCATATCTTCTGAAGACGTTCTTTCAGGCGTTTATCAAATTCTTCCCTTTGGCCGAGCTTAATATAAGTGATCCTCGTTCTGATCAGGTAAACGAATAAATAAACGGCGTAAGCGGTTACAGCTGAAAACAGCAGCGCGTTTACCATGAGAAATGCGTTCATCTTGTCTCCCCCTTTGTTCTGATTCCCCTCTTTATTGTCATATCTTTACTTTATCATAAATAATGAATGAGTGTTCAGTCAATAATTAAATTCACATTCTCAGGGCACACTACGGATACTTCGGAAAGGAGCGTCGGTATGAAGGTCATTTTTGTGTTGCTTGTCATTTTTATCATATTGATCGCACTTATGCTGCTTGATATGCTGCTTGGCCGGGCGGCGTACAAAAAACAGGCGTATGAGCCCGTTTTTGACCCGAAAAAAAGTGATATCAGACTTATTCACTGCGGCAGCGAGCTTGTGCAGCAGATGACGGCTGATATCCGCCAAGCCGTCTCTTCTATTCATATGATGTTTTTTATTATGAAGAACGACCAAGTCAGCCATGAGATGTTTGATTTATTGAAAGAAAAGGCCCGGGCCGGCGTCTCCGTATATCTGCTGCTCGATTGGGCAGGCAGCCGCCAAGTGAAAAAGCCTTCCATTCAAACGATGAAAAAAGCCGGCGTTCACGTTCATTTTCTAAATAAACCGGCATTTCCGTTTCTTTTTTTCAGGCTGCAAAAACGGAATCACCGGAAAGTGACCGTCATTGACGGCAAAATCGGCTATGTCGGCGGCTTTAATATCGCTGAAGAGTACCTCGGCAAAAAAGCGAAGTTCGGAAACTGGGAGGATTATCACCTGCGGATGACCGGCGAAGGCACGGCGGATCTTCAGACTCTTTTTGTAAGCGACCTGAAACGAAACACCGGAAAAAAACCCGAATCACCCGGGGTTTATCCGGCATTATCCGAAGGGGATATCTCTCATAGGACATATGCATCTGACGGTTTTTCGCTTGAATCGCATTATGAAAACTGCATCCGTAAGGCGGAGAAAAAAATCATCATCGGCACGCCTTATTATGTACCGAGCAAAAAGCTTCAGGAAGCGCTTATTTCAGCCTGCCGAAAAGGCGTCAAAGTCATCTTGATCGTTCCGATGAAATCAGATCACCCGCTCGTTCGGGAAACAGCTTTTACCTATTATCCCGAGCTCCTGAAGGCCGGCTGCCTCATCTATCGGTATTATCAAGGCTTTTATCATGTTAAAGCCTTCATTATAGATGACCGCATCAGCATTATCGGCACGCCGAATTTTGATAAACGGAGCCTGTTCTGGAATGAAGAGGTGAATGTCATCATTCATGATGAAGACTTTACAAAGGAAGTGCTTTCAACCATAAAGCAGGACATCGAAAAATCCGAGCTTCTCACATTAGAAAAAGTGAAACAGCGCTCCGTCAGACAGCTTCCTGCAGAATGGCTGGGAAAGGCCATATCTTACTTTTTATAAAGGAGAAACCATATGCTGTTCAGATTCGGATTCGTCGCAAACGCCATGTGCCTTTGGGACGCGTCCCCCGCCAAAACCTTAACATATGCGCGCTATACCAAGCTTTCCCGCAATGAGCGGAAAGACGCCCTGCTTTCTGTGACGAAAGCAAATCTTACCAATACGCTGCGCACCCTCCACTATGCGGTCGGCCACGGCATCCCTTTGTACAGGTTCTCAAGCTCAATTGTGCCGCTCGCCACGCACCCGGATGTAATGTGGGATTTTGTCACGCCGTTTCGCCAGGAGTTTCGTGAGATCGGCGGGCTGGTCAGAAAATATGACCTCAGAACGAGCTTTCATCCGAACCAATTCACGCTTTTTACAAGCCCGAAACGGGAGATTACCGCAAATGCGGTCAAGGATATGGCCTATCATTATGACATGCTGGACGCAATGGGCATCGCGGACCGTTCCGTCATCAACATCCATGTCGGAGGCGCTTACGGTGACAAACAAAGCGCGCTTGGCCGTTTCCGCGTGAATCTGAAAGAACTTCCCGATGTCATCAAACAGCGGATGACTTTAGAAAACGATGATAAAACATATACGTCCGAGGAAACACTCAGTGTATGTGAGCAAGAAGGCATTCCGTTTGTGTTTGATTATCACCATTTTTACGCCAATCCGACAGATGACGCTGATTTAGATGACATTCTTCCGCGGATGATCAAAACATGGCAGCGGATCGGCTTAAAGCCGAAGGTCCATCTCTCCTCGCCAAAATCAGAATCAGCCGTACGCAGTCATGCGGACTATGTGGATGCGAATTTTATTCTGCCGGTGCTGGAGCGGTTCAGACAATGGGATGCGGACATCGATTTTATGATTGAGGCGAAAGAGAAAGACCGGGCGCTGCTCCGGCTCGTCGAAGAATTAAGCGCCATCCGCGGAGTTAAACGCCTGGCGGGCGGAGTGCTGAGGTGGAAGGTATAACCAGGTTTATCACCCGTTCATATGGGGAATTTCCGAAATAACAGACCATCAGACGGAGGAGAAAACACATGAAAAACATTACATCTTTGAAAATAGCCGCTAAGAAGTTCACTTTAAGAAACATGCTTCAGCTTTATCAGCTTTGCCACACGGGAGGCCACGAGCTGTATATCTACTCTAAAAAAACAATGTGCAAAATCAAAGATATCATTGAGCTGGAAACGTTCAGAATGGCTCATAAAGAACAAGAATATTTAATTGTAGTGGAAGGAAAGAAAGCGGTGCAGCTTGTTGACCGTTTCAAACATATCATCGAACCTGCGCAAAAAGAAGCCCATTAAATACGGACTACATAAAAAAGGATAGACAGGAGGCTGCCCGGCCCCCGCTCGTCTATCCTTTTTCCATTATTCATGTATCAGCTCGCCGAATTGGGCCTGATGGAGTCTCTGGTACATGCCGCCGGATGCCAGCAGTTCCTTATGATGACCTTGTTCAGCGATGCCTTCTTTCGTGACGACGACGATCCTGTCCGCATCCTTAATCGTAGCCAGCCGATGGGCGATCACAAGCGTTGTGCGTCCTTCAGACAGCTCTTGCAGCGATTTTTGAATGGCGGCTTCCGTTTCTGTATCGAGGGCTGATGTAGCCTCGTCTAAAATTAAGATCGACGGGTTTTTCAAAAACATTCTGGCGATGGAAAGCCGCTGCTTCTGCCCGCCTGACAGCTTCACGCCGCGCTCGCCGATCACCGTGTTTAAACCGTCGGGATACCCGTTTACCAAATCCTCTAAATGTGCCTGGCGGACGGCCTGCCGGATTTCTTCCTCAGACGCATCGAGCCGCCCGTAAGCAATGTTTTCCCGCAATGTGCCGGAAAACAGAAAGACATCCTGCTGGACGACGCCGATTTGTCCGCGCAATGATGACAGCGTCATGTCCTTAATATCGATTCCGTCGATGGAAATCACGCCTTCAGACGGCTCATAAAAGCGCGGCAGCAGACTTGTCAGCGTTGACTTCCCCGCTCCCGAAGGCCCGACGAATGCGACTGTCTCCCCGGCATGAATGGACAAATTGATTCCCGACAGAACCGGGCTGTTTTCTTCGTAACCGAATGACACACCATCATAACGGATATTCCCTTTTAAACCGGACACATGTCTCGCGTTCGGGGCGTCCTTGATATCAGGCTCCGTTTCCATTATTTCTATAAAGCTTTTAAAACCGGCTATGCCTCTCGGATACAGCTCAATAATCGCGTTGATTTTATCAATCGGACGGAACAGAACGTTCGTCAGCAGCACAAAAGCGACGAATTCTCCGTAAGATAACGATCCGCGGATCACGAACCATGTCCCGCACAACAGGACGAACAGCGTGACGAATCTTGTCAGCATGTAACTGATCGAGCCGTTTTTCGCCATGATTTTATATGACGTCAGCTTTGTTTTGCGGAAACGCTGATTGTTCACGTCAAACCGCTGCTTTTCAAACGCTTCATTGCTGAAAGCCTGAACAAGACGAATGCCGCCGATATTGTTTTCGACCCTCGCGCTGAAGTCTCCGACGTCTTTGTTCAGTTTTGTAAACGCAGAGGTCATTTTTTTATTAAAATACAAAGCAAGCCAAATGACGACCGGCATAATAATAAAGGTCAACAGCGCGAGCTGCCAGTTAATGAACAGCATCACACCGAACGCGCCCAAAATCGTCATGACCGCGATAAACAGGTCTTCAGGCCCGTGGTGGGCGGTTTCTCCGATATACATCAAATCATTGGTGAGCTTGGACATTAAACTGCCCGTTTTGTTGTTATCGTAAAATTTGAACGAAAGCTTTTGCAGATGGTCAAAAAGCTTTTTCCGCATATCGGTTTCAATGTTAATGCCGAGCATATGGCCCCAATACGTCACAACATACTGAAGCGCCGAGCTGAGGGCGTAGACTCCGAATAAAGCAGCGGAAGTCAAAATAATCAGACGCCAATCCCGCCCCGGGAGCAATGTATCGATAAAGTAATTAACAATCAGAGGAAAACTCAGCTCCATCAATCCGCCGGCGATGGCAGAAAAGAAGTCGAGAAAAAACAGCTTTTTGTACGGTTTATAATAAGAAAAAAATTGTCGCAGCACGATTCCGTCCTCCTTGTGCCTCGTTCCTAATGATAATATTTCTCAATTATACTATACACAAGGAGTTTTAAAAGCGTTTTTTATAAAACGCCGGAAAATAACCGCGCGAAGGATTCCTTCGTTCTTTCCCATAATGTGCGCTTATAGAAACAGACGGGGCTGATTTTCTCAGACTCTCTCATATCCTCCAGATAATGCGCTTCAAGATCTTTAATCGCCTCTTGATCTGTAAAAAAGACATTGACCTCAAAGTTCAGCTGAAAGCTTCTCATGTCCATGTTCGCCGTCCCGACAGAGGCGAGGTTTCCGTCAGTGATGAGCACCTTTTGATGCATAAAGCCTTTTTGATAGGAATAGACTTCGATTCCTTCGCGAAGAAGCTCGGGGAAATACGATCTCGTCGCGTACTGGGTTAAAAATCCGTCATTGGTTTCCGGCACCATGACTCGCACCCGGACGCCTCTGGCAGCAGCCTCCTTTAGCGCTGTGCGGATCGGCTCATTCGGCACGAAATAAGGCGTCGCGATCCATACAGATGATTCGGCCGCCGCTATCATGGCATAATACAGATCGCTCATCCGTTCCTTCATATCGGGGCCCGTCGGAACGACTTGATAGACGCCGCCGCTTTCTGCAGGGACCGGGCGGCTGTATGCTTTCTGATCAATCAGCACCTCATCCGAAACGTATTCCCAATCAAGCATAAAAATGCTGTGGAGCGTCTGAACGATTTCTCCTTCGACTTTCATATGGGTGTCCCGCCAAAAACCGACACTTTGGTCTTTGCCGATATACTCCTTGCCGACATTCAGCCCGCCGACAAAACCGGTTTTCCCGTCAACGATGACGATCTTGCGGTGATTTCTGAAATTGAATTTTTGGTTGAAAAAACCGTATTTCAGCGGCAGAAACGGGACGATGTTCACGCCCGCGCGTTTCAGTTTTTTAATGTCTTTTCCGGCCAGCTTCAGGCTGCCGGCCGCGTCGAACAAAAACCGCACCTCCACGCCTTGACGCGCTTTTTCCATCATAATGTCCATCATCTTGTGCCCAAGCATGTCTGATTTGAACATGTAATACTCAATATGTATAAATGATGCTGCCGACCGGAGCGCTTCAAACAGCTCCGGAAATGTTTCATCCCCGTTTTTGAGCACCTTCAGCCTGCTTTTTGTATTGATATTCATATGAGACGCCTTGATTGAATATTGAAAGAAACGCTTCTGATTTCCTTTCAGCCCGGACAGATCGGGCTTCTGTTCCATATCAAATATCGTTCTCAGCTTTTCCCGGTTGTATGTCCGTTTCGACCTGAACAGCTTGCCTTTTTCATAAAGCTGGCCGGAAAAAAGGTAAAATAAGTACCCGGCGATCGGAAAAAACACAAGAATATGAATCCATAACAGCGTATGCTGAGAGGTGCGGTTTTCAAGAATTAACGAATAGATGCTGAACAAAATAATGCTTGCATAGCAAAGCAACCCTCCGTAAAACTCAAGCCTGGAAACCGGAAAAAACCATATGACATATGCTCCGATAAGCATCATATATAAAAAGCAAAATTCCAGTCTCCTTTTCAGCATCCCGACTCTCTCCCATCTGATCCGATATCTCTGTATACCCTCTGTTTTCCGGCCTGTAAACATATGAAAAATCCTCTCCGCACGAGCGGAAAGGATTATGATGACACTTCCTGTGACTGGCCGGTTGTGATGTTCTGAAGCAATGCCGGATTGAGCGAGCAGCTGCCTTTGATTTTATTTTTGAAGATGCCGATGATCAGACCGGTGACCGCTATCGACACTAAGGAGAAGAGCCCTTTCAGCAATCCGACGGAAAAAATGCCGGCCAGCACGACGCCAAAATCGAAGAGGAAATTAACGGCACCCGGATTCCATCCGCAGCGCTTTTGCAGAAATAAAGCGAGGATATTGGCGCCGCCGAGCGATGCCTGATGATAAAACATGAGCGACAGGCCGAACCCGATCAGCGCCCCGCCGCAAATCGCCCCGGCAAGCGGTGAAACAGAGACCGGCGGCAGCCAGTGATCCGCGCCGGTCAACAGAGTCAGCACAGTGACTGCAAAAACGGTGGATAGAGTGAATTTGATTCCCATTCTGATGAGAGAAAATATATAAAACGGGATATTGATCAGAAAGAAGATAATCGCAAATGAGGAATGAAACAAGTACGACAGGCTTAGTGACAGTCCCGCTGTGCCGCCGGTTAATACATGAGAATGTCTGAGTGTCAGGACGCCGGCGCTTGTCATCAGACAGGCGGCTAAAATGAGGAAAATCCGCTTCATTCTTCACTCTCCTTTTGTTGATATTATTTCCACATAAAACATAACAGGAATCACCGCCGCCCAGCCATTACCTTGGCAGAAAATATCTTATGTTTTTATTTTTTCACCATAAAAAAATCCCCCTCTTGCAGGGGATTTTTACGTGCGTTTCCGATAGACGACATAGCTGCGGGTCAAATACTTGAGGGGCAGGCTGAACACGTGAACCAATCTTGTAAACGGCCAGAGGATAAAAACGACGTACCCTATGATGATATGAAACTTAAACCATAGCGGGACACTCTCCATCAAAGAAGCGTCAGGCCGGAACAAAACAATTTCCCTGAACCACGGCCCGACTGTTGCCCTGTAATCAAATCCTTTCGAGTCAATGTTGAGAAACGTGGCCGCAACGCCCGACAGCATCATGAACAGCAGCAGAATAAGCGTCAGGATATCCGATGGCGAGCTGGTTTTGCGGATTCTTTTGTCAAACAGCCTTCTGTATGTCAGGATCACTAGTCCGGCACAAGCCGCGATCCCCGCCGGCAGGCCTGCGCCGATCGCCATTTTGTGATACGTATGCTCTGAAATGCCAAGTGCAGTATACACGCCTTCCGGGATCAGAATTCCCATGACATGTCCGCCGACAACGAACAGCAGTCCCCAGTGAAAAAGTGTGCTGCCCGCCGCAAGTTTTTTCTTTTCTAACAGCTCGCTTGATTTCGCCGTCCAGCCAAACTGGTCATGCTGATAGCGGTAAATATGCCCGCCGATAAAGATCGTCAATACCATGTACGGCATAATCCCCCACAGGATCTGCCCGCTCATGCCTGAGCAGCCCCTTCTTCAGTGCTTTCACGTACACCGATGCTTTCCAGCGCGGCCTGCAGCACGTGCAGCAGCTCAGCATAGAGGCTGTCATTTTTTTCGAGGCGGGAAGCCAGCTCCCGCACATTGGACAGGTATTTCTCAAACACGCTTCTCGCCGCTTCAATCTCCGCAACCGCGGCGAATTCCAGCATCAGCGGCAGGTAATCAGGCAATTCTTTCTCTGTCGGCAGGAAACCGGATTGCTGGTAGGTGTCTTTTAAATGCAGCAATTCGATGCCGCGTTCCCTTTGCTCGCCTGAGTTAAAGTAGGTGACGTACATATTCGTTTTTTTCCCGAAGTCGAACGTATACACATAGTGTTCAATCAGCGCTTGCGGAGAAAAGCCGGCTGCCGCCTCTAAAAAGTGCAGCAGTTTCTCACGGATTTGCTGATTGGTGACGTCATGGATAAGAGCCTTCCATTCGGGAAGCCCGGCTCTCCACTCTTCATCCGGATAAGAGAGAAGAATGGAAAGAGCGGAGAATGTGATTTGCCGGTCTGTGGTGTTCATCTTGTTTCACCTCATTTATCAAAAGTTAGAAACAAGAGCCGGGGCCGCCTGAAAATGACAAGCCGCAGCTTCCTTGTTCAGCGTATAAATCAGACACTTCTTCTCGATGGCTGCTTGGGATCACAAAGCGGTCATCATATTTGGCGATCGCCAGCAGCCGATACATGTCTTCAATTTGCTTTTCTGTTAAACCGACACCGGAGATCAGTGCCGGGTCGATGGATTTATTCGTCTGGACTGCTCTCATATACTGGCGCATGACAGACATTTTCTTTAACGTTGACCGAATATGATCCGTATCACCGGCCGTTAATAACTGGGCCAAATAGTCAATCGGAATTCTCATTTGGTCGATAGCCGGAAAAATATCTTCCGCCGTTTGCCGGCTGCCTTTTCCTTCAAAGAGATTCATAATCGGGCTGAGCGGCGGAATGTACCAAACCATCGGCAGTGTGCGGTACTCAGGATGAAGCGGCAGCGCAATCTTCCAATCGATGATCATTTTATAGATTGGCGATTGCTGCGCGGCCTCTATCCATTCAGCCGGGATGCCTTGTTCTTTTGCCAGTTTGGCAATCTCAGGATCATTCGGATCAAGAAAAACGTCCAGTTGGGAATGGTAGAGATCCTTTTCATTTTCAACGGAGGCCGCTTCCTCCACTTTGTCCGCGTCGTACAGCATGACGCCGAGATAGCGGATTCTGCCCACACACGTTTCGGAGCAGATGGTCGGCATCCCCGCCTCCAAGCGCGGAAAGCAGAGTGTGCATTTTTCCGCTTTGTTCGTCTGCCAGTTAAAATAGACTTTTTTATAAGGACAGGATGAGACGCAATATCTCCATGAACGGCACGCGTTTTGATCAACGAGTACGATGCCGTCTTCCTCACGTTTGTACATGGCGCCGGACGGGCAGGATGACACGCATGCCGGATTGATACAGTGCTCACAAATACGGGGCAGATACATCATAAAGACCTCATCGAATTCTGTTTTGATCGATTCCTCCATTTTTTGAACGTTTGGATCTTCAAGCCCTGTAATATGGCCGCCCGCGAGATCATCCTCCCAGTTCGGGCCCCATTCGATATTCATAAAATCACCCGTCAAGGACGATTTCGGCCGCGCCACCGGCTGGTGCTTTTTCTGCGGACTGTTTGTTAATGTTTCATAATCATAGTTCCAAGGTTCATAGTAGTCATCAATCGTCGGCTGGTTCGGGTTATAGAAAAGGCCTGCAAGCCGATTCGTTTTCGGGCCTGATTTCAGTTCAAGCTTTCCTTTTTTCAACGTCCATCCGCCTTTATATTTGTCCTGGTCCTCCCATTGCTTCGGGTAGCCGATGCCGGGCTTTGTTTCTACATTATTGAAGTACATATATTCCGCACCGGAACGGTTTGTCCACGTGTTTTTGCAGGTGACGCTGCACGTGTGGCAGCCGATGCATTTATCCAAATTCATGACCATCCCGATCTGCGCTTTAATCTTCAAGCCAATCGACCTCCTTCAGCTTGCGGATGACGACATTCAGATCGCGCTGATTCCCCGTCGGACCGTAATAATTAAAGCCGTAGCTGAGCTGTGCGTAGCCCCCGATCATCTGGGTCGGCTTGACGTGAATCCTTGTCGGGCTGTTATGGGTGCCTCCGCGGTTATTCGTCAGTTTTGTGCCGGGCACGTTGATGTGGCGGTCCTGGGCATGGTGCATAAACGCCATTCCTTTAGGAATCCGGTGAGACAAAACCGCTCTCGCCACGACAACGCCGTTTCGGTTGAAGCATTCAATCCAATCGTTGTCTTTGATATCCGTGTCCTCTGCGTCATCTTTATTCATCCACACGGTCGGCCCGCCCCGGAACAGCGTCAGCATCGGCAGGGAATCAAAATACATGCTGTGAACGGACCATTTATTATGCGGCGTCAAATAATTAAGAACGATCTCTTTGCCCTCTTGATCAGGCCGCTTGCTTAGGAACGGACGGTGCTGGAGGATCGGTTTAAATGTCGCCATCGTTTCACCGAATTCCATCATCAGTTCATGATCGACATAATAGGATTGTCTGCCTGTCAGCGTCCGCCACGGGATTAATTTTTCCACATTCGTCGTAAACGGCGAGTATCTGCGCCCTCCTTTTTCTGAGCCGGTAAAAGCCGGAGACGTGATGACCGTTTTCGGCTGGGCTGTAATTTGCTCGAACGTAAAGCATTCTTCCTCGCGTTCTTCCGCCAGGTCTTTCAGCTTCAGGTTTGTGATGTTTTCAAGCGATTCCCATGCTTTTACGGCGACCTTTCCATTTGAGGTGGACGACAGGGTTAAAATCGCTTCTGCCGCCTGCTTTGCTTCACTTATATTCGGGCATCCTTTGGCAACGCCGTCTGAATCGGTTTCTCCCAGTCTCTTTTTGAGCGATTCATATTCATCGGCGATCGACCAGCTCATCCCTTTTGTTCCGCTCGGTTTTAAAGCCGTATGAGGGCCGAGCGCGGTCATTTTATGAAAAATGTGTTTGTAATCCCGTTCAGCGACATGGATGTTCGGCATCGTTTTTCCCGGAATGGCTTCACATTCGCCCTTGCTCCAGTCATTGATTTTTCCGAACGGCTGGGCCAATTCCTGCATCGTGTCGTGGAGGAGCGGCGTCGCGACTACCTCTTTCACCGGCTCCATCTCGACTTCTTCCGCCAGGTCGGAAACGGCTTTTGACAGTGCTTTGAAAATATCCCAGTCTGACCTCGATTCCCACGGCGCCGAGATCGCCGGAGCAAAAGGATGAATAAACGGGTGCATATCCGTGCTGCTGAGATCGTGTTTTTCATACCATGTCGCCGCCGGCAGCACGATATCGGAATACAGCGCCGTACCGGCCATTCGAAAGTCGAGATTGATTAACAAGTCAAGCTTGCCTTCCGGCGCCTGTTCCCGCCATTTGATTTCTTCAGGGCGGATGCTGTCGCTGTCGTCATTCATCAGACCGTTCGTAGTCCCCAGCAGATGCTTGAGAAAATATTCATGCCCTTTTCCTGAGCTTGAGATCAGATTAGCCCGCCATACGAAGAGATTCCTTGGGAAATTCACTTCATTGTCCGGGTCTTCAATCGCGAATTTCAATTTTTTCTCTTGAAGCCGTGAGGCCACGTACGCACCTACGTCTTCAGGTGTCGCCGCCCCCGCCTTCTCAGCTTCTTGATACAGATTGATGCCGTTTTGATTGAATGTCGGATAGGACGGCAGCCACCCTAATCGCGCTGCCAGCACATTGTAATCGGCGTGATGCTTGTAGCGGGATGACGCGGCGATCGGTGAAGCCAAGTCACTGATCGGCTGGTCTTCATAACGCCACTGGTCTGTCGCAAAGTAAAAAAATGAGGTGCCGTTTTGCAGTTTAGGCACGCCTTCCCAGTCCTTTGCGGTTGCGATCGTCTGCCACCCTTCAGCCGGACGGAGCTTTTCCTGCCCGACATAATGGGCCCAGCCTCCGCCGTTTACGCCTTGGGCGCCGACGAGTAAAACAAGATTTAACACCGCACGGTAAATCGTGTCGGAGTTGAACCAGTGGTTGATTCCCGCCCCTACGATAATCATCGATCTGCCGTCTGTATCGATCGCATTTTGAGCAAACTCCCTGGCAATCTGTATAACGGCTTCTCTTTTAATTCCCGTGATCTGTTCCTGCCAGGCAGGTGTGAACGGACGGGGATCATCATAAGATGCGGCTGATTGTCCGCCGATGCCCCGGTTCACGCCGTAGTTTGCCAATATCAAGTCAAACACGGTCGTGACGTACGTCTCTTCACCATTCAGATCCAATTTTTTAATAGGAAGATCCCGCTCAAGCACTTTGTTTCCGTCATTTGAAAAATACGGAATGCGCACCGAGCCGATTTCGTCCTCTATTCCGAGCACGGAGAGACGGGGTTCAATCGGTTCCCCAGTGTCTTCATCGATCATATGCAGGTTCCATTTTTGCTGTCCGTCCCAGCGGGAGCCCATTGTTCCTTGCGGTATAGCAAATTCGTTTGTTTGTTCATTCCAGACCGCAGGCTTCCATTGATCATGCTTTGTCTGCCGCCCGATGTCCTTCGCATGCAGAAACCGTCCCGCTGTGTATACGCCATTTTCTTTTGACAGGGTGACGAGGAATGGAAAATCCGTGTATTGCTTTGCGTATTCAATGAAACGTTCCGTCTCTTGATTCACGTAAAATTCCTGCAAAATGACGTGACCCATCGCCATCGCCAGGGCTCCGTCAGTCCCTTGGCGGATACTGAGCCAGTCATCCGCGAACTTTGAGGACTCCGCAAAATCGGGACTGATTGAAATCACCTTGGCGCCTTTATAGCGGGCCTCCGCCAAAAAGTGCGCGTCAGGCGTTCTCGTTAACGGAACGTTGGAACCCCATGTGATGATATAGCCTGAATTGTACCAATCACTGCTTTCCGGAACGTCCGTCTGGTCGCCCCAAATTTGCGGGGACGCCGGCGGAAGATCCGCATACCAGTCATAAAAACTGAGCATTGGGCCGCCGATTAAAGACATGAATCGCGAACCTGATGCATGGCTGATCATGGACATGGCGGGAATCGGAGAAAAACCGACATTCCGGTCAGGCCCGTATTTCATCACTGTATACAGCAGAGAGGCTGAAATCAGCTTCAGCACTTCCGGCCATTCCGCGCGGACAAAGCCGCCTTTCCCTCTTGCCTGTTTATAAGACTTCGCTTTTTCAGGGTTTTCAACGATCGCTTTCCAGGCATCCAGCGGATTTTGATGCGCCTGCAACGCTTCCCGCCACAAATTGATCAGCACACCTCGCACATATGGATATTTCACACGGAGCGGGCTGTAGATGTACCATGAAAAACTGGCCCCCCGCGGACAGCCTCTCGGTTCGAAATCAGGCATATCCGGGCCTGTTGATGGATAATTCAAGTTTTGTCCTTCCCACGTGACAATTCCGTTTTTCACATAAATATTCCAGCTGCAAGAACCCGTGCAGTTGACGCCGTGGGTGGAGCGAACGACTTTGTCGTACTGCCATCTGTTTCTGTATACATTCTCCCAATCACGATCTTCGCTTGTCGTTTGGCTATGATGATTTGAATGATGTTCGATAGGAGAAAAATAGTTTAATCTCCTGAGCAACGGACTCATTTTCTTTTTCTTCATGATCGTTCACTCCTTCCGAGTCAGGTGATGCTATGTACACTATAAACAGAGACGGCGCATCACCTTGTGAACTATGTCACACACTCTGCTTTTTTCACAAAACGTTCACACAGAGCAGCAGGAAGGATTTTCAAACGATATAGGGACGCCCGCGTCATCAAAAAAACCGGTTCTGTTTAAGAACCGGGTTCGGCGTTTTCATCCCGTGATGTATGCAGATACCTCAAAAACAACTGATAGGAACAGAAGACATTTTGCTGAAGCATCGCCAAAAAGTTCATTTGCAGCCGCGGATGGTAAGACATCATTTGCTTAAATACGGAATATGGAATATGGAGTACCAGAATATCCGGTGAGGCATTGACTGAGATAAAAGGCGATAAAGAGAGCCCGCCTTTTTCATCAATCGGAAACACATCGCCTTTTTCCCACAGCGCAACGGTTTGCGACCCTTCAGGGAGCCTGCTGTCCGTAAAACGGATATTGCCTTTTAATACAATATAAACGGATTGTGAATGAAGAAAGGATGGAGATTGGTCAGATGAGCCGCGGATAAACGTCCCGTTTTTCAGCAAGGTTTCGACAATGGACAGAGGCACTTCATTAAACATAGGAAGTTGTTTCAGAAATAATAAATAGTCACACTGATTCATAGGAAAGCCTCCTGTGCTATTGATAGCTTTAGTGTAGCCCGATTGAGCCCGCGCGGCAGTGATGTATTTCACAGCTTGTATGATAAAGGTCACTTATCAGGAGAGTGTTTGCACTTATAATGAAATAAAAAGGAGGGTTTCGATGAAAGCGATGATTCCGAAGCAGCACGGCGCATGGGCGATGCTGCTGATTCCATTTTTACTCGGCATGGTTAAGGGAGGCCCGGTTTTCTGGCATATTCCGCTCTTTCTGGGCTGGCTGTTCCTTTACTTGACGGTTTATCCCGTTTCGCTCGCTTTGAAAAAGAAACAGCTTCAGCCCTATCAAAAGTGGATATGGTATTACGGTTTTCCGGCCTGCTGCTTTTTGATCATTTCTGTCTTTCATAAGCCGCAGCTCGTCTGGATCGGCGTTTTTTTATTGCCGCTGTTTCTCATACATACGCATTATGCCCGCCGAAAAAACGAACGGGCGCTTACGAATGATATTGCGGGTGTTCTGTTCTTTTGTTCGGGCGGACTTGCGAGCTGCTGGCTGGGAACGGGAATCCTTGACGGCTGGGCTTGGTTTCTATTCTTGCAATCCGCTTTATTTTTTGTCGGGAGTTCTTTTTATGTGAAATCGGTCATAAGGGAGAGAAAAAACAGAAGGTTTGCTTACTGGTCGTGGGGATATCACCTCTTGCTCCCCTTTTTATCGGCCCTTCTCGGGGCAGGCTGGGCGTTTCTCGCTTTTATCCCAAGCAGTCTGCGGGCTTGGTTTTTTCATGGAAGAGACTGGCCGGTGAAAACGATCGGCATTCTGGAAATCGTAAATGCCGGCTTCTTTTTCGCCGTCATGTGTATATGTATCACAAGCTAAAAAACAAGGACATCGGCTGCCCTTGTTTTTTCAGTCAATATTGCAGATCTCAAGCGGACAATTTTCACACTCGATCTCGCATCGTAAATAGTCCCGCTTGTGCAAAATAATTTTTCCGGTTTCGTCTATCGAAATAACCCCTTGTTTGCGGAGGTCTCCCAGCATGCGGTTGACGCTCTCCCTTGCCGCCGCGCAAAACTTAGCCAAATCCTGATTTGTCAGCACGATGTTAATCAGAATCCCGTCGCTTCGTTCCACCCCGTAGCTGTTTGATAAGCGGATAAGGGTAGAATAGAGCGCCCCTTTTTTGCCGTGAAGAAGCAGATCCCTGATCTTAGACTGGATTTTTCGCAGATGGGTGCTCATCCATTTCATAAATTCAAACGTTAAAACACCGTTTTGGATCAATTCCTTTTCCAGCTTGTTTTTATTAATGACGAGCACCTCCCCGTCCTCTAACACTTTCGCACTGAGCATATATCTCGGCTCATCTGTGAATAGCGTCAATTCCCCGATAATATCGTGTTTCTGGCAGATTCTAAGTGTCAGGTCTTTTCCGTCAGACGTCAGCTTGCCGATTTCAATGAGTCCTGATTGAATCAGATAAAGCTCTTCTGCATCCATTCCTTCTTGAAACAAATACGTGTGTTTTTTCATTTTCCTTTTCGTACTGATCGATTCCAGCAATTCATGCAGTTCGCGGGAAAGAAGTTCTTTATCAGATTTTCGGACAGAGAGAATATTCATGAGCTCACCTCGAAGAAAGTCACGTTGCGTATGTATATTGTAACGTGACTTGATTTGCACTCGCCCAGAAAAAATTAACAATCTTGTGAATGGATCATTATGAATCAAGGCTATGACTGTTTCTCTCCGTATGTGTTTTCATTCTTTCCTGCCAATACATCCAGATCACAAGGACAAAGCTGGCTAACGCAACCTCTGAAAGCGCCATAAACCCGATCGCGTATTGACCCGTTGCCTGAAATACACTTGCCAGAATCAGCGGAGGGAAAAAACCGCCCAGTCCGCCCATGGCAGACACAATACCGTTGGCAATCCCCGCTTGCTTCGAAAAATAGAAAGGCACCAGTTTAAATACCGTCCCGTTTCCAATCCCTGAGCAGACTGCCACCGTCAGCGATCCGAACGCATAAAGGCCGATCGCCGGGGAGAATGACAGCATGACGCCTGACAGCGTAAGCCCTGCGAAAACGAACATCAGAATGCGGAGCGGGCTCAGTTTATCTGCAAGAAACCCTCCCACAGGCCTGAGCAGCGTAGAGACCGCAATAAAGCCGGCCGTCCGCAGACCGGCGTCCGCAGGGCTCAGCCCAAAATGCTCAACCAAAAAATTCGGAAGATAGATGGTAAAGGCGACAAAGGCGCCGAACGTAATAAAATAAAACAGGCTCAACATCCACAGCACACGATTTCGGTAAACGGCTTTCATTTGTGTCTTTATGGAAACTTTGACTTTCTTCTCATGCCGGTCGCCGAACAAAACGTGCAGTAATGCGAAAACAGCCAGCAAAACAAGATACATCTGCACGGTTGCATTCCATCCCGCGGCTTGAGCGATAACTGGCGCGGCAAAGGTAGTAACGGCGGTCCCGATGTTTCCGGCACCGTAAATCCCATTGACGACACCGTGCTTTTCTTTCGGATAATATTTCGGGAGGGACGTCACTCCGATGGAGAATACCGCTCCCCCGATCCCTAAGAAAAAGCCGCCCGCAATTAAATCAAATAAAGAATCCGCGATACTGATCCAAAATACGGGAAACAAAAGCAGGATGAAGCTGATCATAAACATCAGCCGCGCGCCATACCTGTTCGTTAAATATCCTAAAGGAATACGGAGAAGCGATCCGAGAATAACGGGAATCGCCGTCACCAATGAAATCTCGCCTTTGCTTAAATGAATATCTGATGTCATTTGAGAAATGAGCGATGAAATCAGCACCCACACCATAAACCCTGCCACTAAGCTTAATGACTGCAACGATAATTGAGTATGTTGACGATTGATCATTCGGCTTGCCCCTTTCACTGATTCAATATCAGTCTTATCATACAAAAACTCAGTGTGCGGGATTGTGAATTACATCACACGCTTTATATGCAAAAAAAAGAACAAAGCCCGAAGACTTTGTCCTTTGATCATCATTACATTTTTTCCGGAGCGGATACGCCGATCAGCTGAAGCGCATTGTTCAGCGTAATTTGCGTCGCCTTCATTAAAGCGAGACGCGCGCGGCTCTTCTCTTTATTTTCCGGATCGATGACTTTCTCTGCATTGTAGAAGCTGTGCAGAGCGGAAGCCAGATCATAAATATAGTTTGTGACACGGTGAGGAATGCGTTTTTCCGCCGCTTCTGCCACTGCCTCAGGGAAGCCGCCGATTGTTTTCAGCAGGTCATATTCTTTTTCTGATTGAATATGGCTGAAATCAAGATCTGCCGCCGGTTTAAGTCCCTGCTCCTCCCCTTGGCGAAGCATGCTGCAAATACGTGCGTGTGCGTATTGCGCATAATACACAGGGTTTTCATTAGATGTTGATACGGCAAGATCCAAGTCAAAATCCATATGCGTATCAGCGCTGCGCATCGCGAAGAAATAACGGACCGCGTCAAGGCCGACCTCTTCAATCAGGTCGCGCATCGTTACGGCTTTCCCCGTACGTTTGCTCATCTTCATTTTTTCGCCGTTTTTGTATAAATGAACGAGCTGAATGATCTCAACTTCCAATGTGCCTTTCTTGTAACCGAGCGCTTCAATCGCCGCTTTCATACGCGGAATATACCCGTGATGATCCGCGCCCCATACATTGATGAGCTTGTCGAATCCGCGGTCAAGTTTGTCTTTATGGTATGCGATATCCGGCAGCAGATAAGTGTATGAGCCGTCTTTTTTGATCAGCACACGGTCTTTATCGTCGCCGAACGTTGTGGAGCGGAACCATGTCGCGCCGTCCTCTTCGTATACATGGCCCTTTTCGCGAAGCGTCTCGAGCGCCTGATCAATTTTTCCGTTTTCGTACAGGGACGTTTCAGAATACCATACGTCAAACGGCACGCGGAAATTTTCCAGGTCGGAGCGAAGTTTATCAAGCTCGTACTTTAAGCCGTATTCACGGAAAAACGCCTGACGTTCGCTCTCCTCTTCATGTACGAAACGGTCACCGAAATCTTCGGCAAGTTTTTTCCCGATGGCGATAATATCCTCGCCGCGGTAACCGTCTTCCGGCATCGGTTTCTCGAGGCCGAGCGCTTCAAAATAACGGACTTCAACGGAAAGCGCCAGGTTGTTAATCTGGTTGCCCGCATCATTAATATAGTATTCACGGCTCACATCATAGCCCGCTTTAGAAAGCACGCTGCACAGCGCGTCACCTACCGCCGCGCCGCGCGCATGGCCTAAGTGAAGATCTCCCGTCGGGTTGGCTGATACGAATTCGACCTGAATCTTTTCGCCTTGTCCGATGTTTGTCTCTCCATAATGTTCACCCGCTTCAAGCACGGACGGAATCAGTTTTGTTAAGTAGCTGTTGTTCATGTAAAAGTTGATAAAGCCGGGTCCCGCAATATCCATCTTTTCAATGGAAGCTTTGCCTTTATCAAATGACGCCACGATCTCCTCAGCGATTTGGCGCGGCGCTTTTTTTGCGATTCTCGCCAGCTGCATCGCCATGTTTGTGGAATAATCACCGTGTGTTTTGTCTTTCGGCGTTTCTAACAGTACGCTTGGAATCTGGCTTTCGTCCGCCAGGCCCGCTTTCAGAACGGCCGCTTTGATCTCTTCCTTCAGCACGTCCTTCATCTGTTCCGCAATATTCATGCCTTTGTTTCCTCCTTATATTGGATCGTCATGTTATGTACATGTTCTTGGTTTTCGCCTACAGTCATGTTATATGTCAGTTTGACGGAGCCTTCCGAACCGCCGACATCAGATTGAATGTTTTTCGTTTCCGTACGGAGCTCCATTTGTCCGAACGGCAGTTTATATTGAGTGAGTGTCGATGCCCCCGGAATGAACCGCTGTTTCATTTGGATGGCGCCCGATCTCATTACGAGAATCTCTTTTTCTGTGATCTTGACGACCGTTTTAATCTTGCCCAAATCATGCTCTTCGTGATAGGAAAGATACGTTTTGCCGTTTCTCACGTAATAGAATCCACTCGATGTAAATTCAACCGACTCTTCTTCAGAGCCGTTATGAATGAATGATTGCACATGAATGGCTACTGGTGTCTCCTGTCTCATGCTGACACTTCCTTTTCATCATCCCGCTTAACCTGAATAGTATAAGTTTTCAAGGGAAAAAGTTCAACCGCTTCCTCCTATCTTACCATCTTTGCTGATTGGTTTTGAAGATAAACATGATTTTTAAGGAAAATGAAAAAACCGGAAAACCTAGGCTGCGGGATAAATGCGGTTCCTTCGGCGGACGGCTTTGTCAAAGGGGAAAAGTTTGCGGTATTTTTGCGCTATCCTTCCGAATGAAAATGATAAAATATGTCATATACATAACGTGGAAGGGAGGGATTCGGAATAGTGGCGAGTGTTTTATCGTCTTCAGCGATTGGAGAAAAAATCAACGAATGGTATATGTACATTCGAAGATTCAGCATCCCGGACGCCGAGTACTTGCGGAGAGAAATCAAAGAAGAACTTGCAGGCCTGGAAGATGACCAGGATCTTCACCTGTACTATTCTCTCATGGAATTCCGCCACAATCTGATGCTCGAATACCTCGAACCGCTGGAATCGCAGCGGATAGAAGAACAGCCGAGACTATCGGATCTGCTCGCGGATATTGATAAAAAGCAGGCCCGGCTGACCGGACGGCTTGATTATTATTTTAATTTTTTCCGGGGGATGTATGAGCTGGAATGCCGTGAATATCTTTCAGCGATTCAGTTTTTTAAGAAAGCTGAAAGCAAACTGACGTACGTTAAAGATCATATAGAAAAAGCTGAATTTTACTTTAAAATGTCAGAAGTCTATTATTATATGAAACAAACTTATGTATCGATGGATTATGCGCGGCAGGCTTATTTAATTTATAAAGATGAAAAAAAATACAATATTAGATTAACCCAGTGCCATTCTTTATTTGGGGCTAATTATCTTGATGTAAAGCAATACGATCACGCGATTTCCCACTTTCAAAAGGCATATACGATGGCTGAATTGGAGCAGCAGCCGCAATTAATGGGGAGAACACTTTTTAACATCGCTTTATGCCATAATAATCAAAACAATAAAGTCGAGGCTATTCCCCATTTAAAAGAAGCCATAGCTGTTTTTGAAAAAGCTCAAATGAGCCATTCACTTCCGCAGCCCTACTTCTTACTTACACAGATTTATTTTAAGTTAGAAAATATAGATAATGCGTACGATTATCATAAAAAAGGTATCTCAATATGTAAGGAAATAGATGATATAATTTACGAGGAAAAATTTAAATTTTTGGAATATTTATATATGCCGGATCCAAGAGATACATTAATAAACGATTGTCTGCATTTTCTTGAAAGTAAATTGATGTATGCTGATATTGAGGAATTAGCCCTTGATGTAGCTAAATATTATTACACAAAAGAAGAATATAAAAAAGCTTCTGTCTACTTTTTAAAAGTTGAAGAAGCCAGACAGCAGATCGAAGGAGGAGTGAATTTATATGAAATTGAAGTATAAATTACTTATAGTCTGTTTTGCTGTGAGTACGATATTAGTATCAGCAGGGATAATGAATAGCTTAACTCCTCATTATTATGTTTCTGAACGCGCCATGATTTGAATTTATTATGAAAGATTTCATTTTAGGTTTGCGGGGACAATCCCCTCGAGTGTTTTAATATCTATTACAAAAAACCCGGAACAAAGGCTGCTTCTGCCCTGTTATTCCGGGTTTTCTTCTTTCTATTTCACAAACCCAAGCAGCATTTCACGGATCATCTTGCTTGCCGTGTTTGCGGTTTGTTCTGAGTGGTCATAGACCGGTGCCACTTCTACGAGGTCGGCGCCTTTTACGCTGACCTCTGAGCGCGCGATTTCATGGATGGACGCGAGCAATTCTTTAGACGTGATGCCTCCCGCGTCAACCGTGCCCGTTCCCGGCGCATGAGCGGGGTCGAGAACGTCGATATCGATGGTGACATAAACCGGGCGTCCCGCAAGCTGCGGCAGCACTTTTTTCAACGGCTCAAGCACTTCAAACTTAGAAATGTGCATGCCGTTTTCTTTCGCCCATTCAAATTCTTCCTTCATTCCGGAGCGGATGCCGAATGAAAATACGTTTTGCGGCCCGATGAGCTCGGCCGCTTTGCGGATCGGAGTAGAGTGGGAAAGCGGTTCGCCTTACTTCTTCTAAATTTTTCAACGAAACCCTTATCTGACAGGCTAAAACTTTAATATACGAACTTTCAGATCTGGAAATACTCACAAGTACAACCATATTGCCAAAATCCAGAAGTTATTTTTTCTAGGGTTAAATAAATTGTCTTAGGCTTATTTTGAAGTTATTTTTTTTGTAAGTCTAATAAAGAGTTGAAATAAGAAGGAGTTAACGGTCCAAGAGATAGCACTTTATTGAGATCATAACGTTTATTACTTTTTAAAATCTTAGTATATTCAATATAACCAATTACATAAACTAAATTAACAGAACCAAAACCTTTATTTCTTTTAAATTCATTATACAATTGTTTATTAGAACTAAATATTTTTTCAATTAATTTTTCTGCACTTTTCTCGCCATTTAGAAGCATTTCAAAAAAAATAGAGACCGGTATTATTTTTTTAAGGTTGTTAAGTTTAAGTTCATAACCAAAACCCAATTGATTTAATATCTGCTCGCTATAAACTGCCCACCCTTCTAAACCAATAGGATTGGTTAGAAAATCAAGATGTTCTTTAATAAATTTATACTTTATTGAATTAATATGATGGTGATGTCCAGGATAAATTTCATGCGACAAAAATGCATAAATGAACGATTCAAATTCTCGCTTGTCCGCATTGTATAATTTTGTCATCTCGTTAGAAATCAGTAATTTTTTTTCTATCTTGTTATGCAAATAGAAACCTTCTCTTGTTATATAACTAAATATATTAGGGAGCAATTCAATATCAAAATCTAAAGAATTATCCTGCTCAAAATGACTTTTTTTATACAATTTTTTTATATAATCATATATATATTTTGTAAGCCCTTCCTTTTCCTTGATAGTAACTATATTATTGTTTATTTCCGGGTACTCCATTTTATTTAATTGAGTTAATTCTTCAAGTAAGCATTCTTGTATATCATTCCGCCAACTACCTAGAGTATTTTTGGTTCCGTAACATTCCGTTAACAAATAGTTTATGTTTTCTATTTCAGGCCTAAATAGTTTTTTTTCTTTATTTAAAGATATACTGATCAATAATTTAATACACATATCTAATTGTTTCTTTATTCGCCAATCTTTTACATGAATTTTCATCAAATAAATTATCAAATCTTGAGCAAACTTTTGATCTTCTAAATTCACATTAATTTTTAGTTCAGACGCAGTAACCAGTGCTCTGTAAATATTCTCAACAGTATGTGAATTTAAATTTTCTTTATGGAAATATATCACCAGTGTTATGTACTTTAGATAACTATTTAAACTTCTTTTATAAGGGTTATCGTTTTTTAAAATATATTTTTTTAATTTTATAGAACGAAGTATTTCCTTTTTGAAAAATTCATCTTCTTTATCAAAGTTTTTTACAAGTTTTATTTCCTTTTCAAAATCATTTAATAATAATATCTGGTTCTCAAATCCTCCGACAGTTAAGTCCTCTAATTGAAGATGATTTAAAATTCCTCCGTTCAATCTAGATTGGATAGGATTTTTTATTCTCCACTTGTTAATGTGTTTAGATGCTATTTTTTTCAAGGCACTCTTACTGTTGCTCATTTAGGCATTCACATTTTTCATGTAGTTTTGGTTTTTAAAAACAGCGTTAATAAAACAAATTGACATTAAGCATCTACCTATCCAATAAAACAGAAAAGCAATATAAACACCGTCTAAATGATATCCTAGTCTAACTCCTAGAAAATAAGCCAAAGGTAACTGGATAAACCAAATTGGTATTAAGTTTGCATACATTTCATTTTTAGTTTTTCCTAAGGAACGTAGTGTCCCTGATAATACACAAGAGAGAGCAATTATAGGAGCAGATATTCCAATTAGCACCACGGAGTTTTTGGTAACACTTACTAACTCGGGTATATTAGTGAATATACTTAAAATATTATTAGGGAAGATAATGAAAACTAAGCTAGGTACCAGTATTATTATGCATAAGAATAAAACACTTGTAGAAAAAATCTTCTTAATTTCTTCTTCTTTTCCCTCTCCCCAAGCTCTACCTATCAAAATGTTCCCCCCTATACCAAGACTCATTGAAAATGTGAAAATCAACATATCCAGTTGAAATGCAACTCTGCCTCCAGCAAGATATATAGCTCCCATTACTCCTAATAACCAGAATATGATTAAATTGACTATATAATCAAAAGTTGCTGAACTCATAGCAGGAAGACAAAACTTTTGAACTTCGAAAATTTCCCTAAAATTAACTTTATAGATAATTTTTTGTTTTCGGTATATGTTCTCCTTTTTGTAAACTATATATATATATATTAAACCACATAAAGTTGCTAAGCTACTACCAATTGCAGCTCCACATGCACCCATTCTGGGAAAAAAACCCACCCCGGAAATTAGAATATAACTAAAGATCACATTGGCTATATTTATAAATAGACTAGAAAACAAAATGTATTTTGTTTTCTTATAAGAACTTAATAAATCTTTTAATAATAGTAGAGGGATTAGAAAGAAGAGTTCAGGTAGTCGCATCGCTAAATACAAATAAGAAATTTCCGAGACTAAACTATTGCTATCAATTAAGCTAAATAAATATGGTGAGCAAGTTAGAATTATAACACTTGAAATTACAGCAATAATAATACTGAAAATAAAATTGTTAGCCAATGTATTGTATACTTTATCCAATCTATTTTCACCAAAATATTTTGCGGAAAACACTTGATTGCTAACCAAGGTTGCTGTAACAATAGATGTAAATAGAGAAAAAACTGCAGCACCTCCTGACACTCCGGCAAGTTGGCTGACATCTGTACGGCCTATTAAAATAGTATCAACCAAACCTAACAATATACTTGTGCTAGAGCTAACAAAAATCGGAAGTGATATTTTAGAGATTTCTTTTAAATAGTTTATTTTCATATATTATCTCTACCTTTATTTGCATACCCTATATTTATTGTATAAATAACCTGTTCAAATCTACTATCTAACTCTAACAATTGATTATAAAATCCATCTCTCCCCGCAGGGGTTAAGTTACAATATAAATCAAATTGAGTCGCACCTATGACCATTTTTTGACAAACTTGTCCTGAGTTTATGTAAACATTTCTTAATTCTCTATTATGCCTATATCTCCACTGTTTTCTTCTATAATCTACTGTAATAATTAATGCAAATGCTGAAGTTAAAGGTGACATCTGACCAATAAGAGCCTCTTGAACTTTGCCTCTGAAATCTCCTTTTGTTTTGAGTTCAAGACTATGTTCACATACATCATAAAAATATATACCTTGCTCTATTCCTTCCACGTCAAAACTCACTATATAAAAATCGAATGCATAACTAAGTCCATTTAAGAGATCTAGTTTATCCACTGAATTCCCTAATTCTTTTCTTTCATTTCGGATATCCTTCATTGAATAATACAAAAATTCGCTAAATGTTTTAAAAAGAATTTTTTTATTTATGAATTTTTCTACAGTAGTTCTTTTCAATAGAACCTCACCTAGGCTTTTATTCGTATTATGTGCCTGACCTTTTATAAGCTTAATACTCCTGCCCGTGGAAATTTTAGGACTAAGCGGAAGACCATCCTCCTTTAAATACATATCTATAGTTTCTTTTCTTTTAGACTGATAGTTATCTCCTTCATCTATAAATTTTATACTTCTTGTCCAACAATAATAATTTAGTGATTCGTCCCAGTTTCTTTTATCCCAGTGTTTTATCAATGATGTACATGATTCTTCTCCTTCATATTCAAGGATGTTTAAATCAACAAGTTTATTTGATATGTCCTCTTCTAAACTATTATTTTCGATTTGAGAAATTAATTCTAATAGATCTTCTTTAGAAGTTTTATACTTTTTCATTTCTAGAGGATTAGAGATTTCTACTAAGTCATTTTCTAAAAATCTAATATTTGTTTTGTTTTTAAAAGTAAGGGCTGTTTTAAATTCACTGATCATTTTTCTCCTCCTATTGCAATACCCATAATTGCTCCTTCTTCTAAATAGTTTATACCCAAGATGTTTTCTATCATTTCATCATCAATGCCTTGGTGTGGATAAATATGCATCCCCAAAAAAATTCCTGTTTTGCTTATATTCTCAACTATATGGCCCACATCCATAAATACCGTTCTAAAGGTTCTAGGCTCTCTATATCTATACATATTTCTTTCAAAAACCGATGTTATTACAATAAATGCATTTGGAGTAAACGGAGCTCTTAAAGGACCAGCAAATGCTTTTTTAAAATAATCTTCTTCTGGAAGATCATTAATAAAATCCAAGGTTGAAGTTAAACTTGAGAAATGATAAATGCCCTTTTCTAGATTATCTATTGATAAGTTAAAAAGGTAGCCTTCTGAAGGATGTCTCGAACCACCGGATGGATTCGTTTTTTTGACCAGATCAGATACATTTTCCCACGTTATTCTTTTCTTTCTAAGTACTCCAAAAATTGAACTCATTAATTTTGTGATTGTATCAGCGTTTAATCCATCTTTATATGACACTGATAAATTTTTTAAAATATTAATCGGTGAATCAACTTTAATTTCTTTTCTCACTTTTTCGCATTTTTTTCCTCTGTTATGATCCACTTCCTTTTCAGCATATTCTTCCATTAAAAATACATCTTTTAGTTGTCCGTCTTTTTTATAATCTAAAAAAGGGTAATCATACGTTAATAAGTGATAATCAACTGCCTTATCCCATCCCTTTTTACTCCATTCTTCTATTACTTCCAAAGCCCACAAATGATTACTATTTTTCTTATCGATTAATATTTCTCTATGTAGTAAATTTTCAACTACAGAAATGAATTCAGATAGTTCTACGTTAATTTTTTGAGAGATCATTTTATAAGAATTATCTATACTCTCTCCATGGGAAAAAACTGATATTACCATGACTATCAACGTGTTGACCTTATTTCTCTTTTTGTTTAAGAGGTCAATCAATTCCCAACTATCATCATTAAATTTAACTCTTATCCCTGCATTAAGATATAATTTATCTTCTAAATTAATCACATTTTCACCTACTCCAAATTTCTTACTGGGATTTCAAGACCCGAAAAAATTCTTCGGATCTTGAAAAAAAATTATCTGTTATACCAGGACTGTTGGCGGAGGGCCATTGGCATTTCTGATATTTCTTCAATTTTAAAATCAGTCGCTTTAATGATTAGTTTGTTATTTTCCTTATTGTTCATTTTTTCTTTCGAAATATCTTCTTTGTAATTTTTTTTCATTTTTTTCACCTCCCTTTCACTTTAAAATATTACCAAATAAGTTATATACTTTCAACCATTTTTTTAATATTTTGTTTAATTTTCCTATTCAGAAAACTAGATAAAAAAAACATTGCTCCAAGTAAGCAATGTTTTTCACAAATATCACATTTTTTCTGGGGCAGAAACTCCTATCAATTTTAATGCATTTTTCATAGTTATTTGGGTAGCTTTCATTAAAGCCAAACGAGCTCGACTTTTTTCTTTATTATTAGGATCGATTACTTTTTCAGCATTATAAAAGCTGTGAAGAGCCGTAGCTAGTTCATAGACATAGCTAGTAATACGATTTGGATTTTGTTTTTTTGCTGCATCACTAACTGAATCCGGAAATTCCCCAATTTTTTTTAGTAAGTTATATTCTTTTTCCGTATTTATATATGTCCAGTTACAATCAGTATCAGCAAATAGTTCTTCCTCTTTTCCTTGCCGAATTATACTACAAATCCTTGCATGTGCATATTGCACGTAATATACTGGATTTTCATTAGATTTGGATACGGCAAGATCTAAATCAAAGTCAAGATGTGTGTCTGCACTCCGCATAGCAAAAAAGAATCGAGCTGCATCAAGACCGACTTCTTCAGTAAGATCTCGCATTGTTAATGCATTTCCTGTCCTTTTGCTCATTTTAACTTTTTCTCCATTTTTATGAAGATTAACAAGTTGAATAATTACTATATCTAACTTCTCCTTTTCGTAACCCAAAGCCTCTATTGCAGCTTTCATTCGAGAAACATAGCCATGATGATCTGCTCCCCATAGATTTATTAGTTTATCGAATCCTCGATCTATCTTATCTTTATGATAAGCGATATCAGGTAATAAGTAAGTGAATGATCCATCTTTTTTGATCAAGACTCGATCTTTATCATCTCCGAAATTTGTTGATTTAAACCAGGTGGCACCATCTTTTTCATATATATAACCTCTCTCTTTCAACACATCAAGACTTGGTGTTATTTTATTTTTTTGATAGAGTGAGGTTTCTGAAAACCATACATCAAATGAAACTCGGAAATTTTCCAAATCTCTTCGTAGTTTCCCCAACTCATGTTTTAACCCATACTTAAAGAAAAAGCTTCGTCTCTTACCTTCTTCTTCATGTAAATATTTATCTTCATATGCTTTTACAAGCTCTATTGCAATTTCTTTTATATCCGATCCTTGGTATCCCCCTTCCGGTAAACCCTTGTTGTGCCCTAAAGCTTGAAAATAACGTGCTTCTATAGATAATGAAAGGTTTTGCATCTGATTACCGGCATCATTGATATAAAATTCCCTCACTACATCAAATCCTGCTTTATCAAAAATATTACAAAGTGAATCGCCAAAAGCAGCTCCACGCGCATGTCCTAAATGAAGATCACCTGTAGGATTAGCTGATACATACTCCACTAAAATTCTTTTTCCCTTTCCTAAATTAATCTCTCCATAAGAATCGCCTGCTTTAATTACAGCAGGAATAAGTTCTGTTAAACAATGATTGTCCATATAGAAATTGATAAATCCTGGTCGTACAATATCAACTTTTTTGATATAAGCTTTTTCTTTATCAAGGAAACCAACTATTTTCTCTGCGATTTGAAGTGGGGCTTTTTTTAATTTATTAGCCAGTTGCATAGCAATATTTGTCGAGAAATCCCCGTTTAACTTGTCTTTCGGTTTTTCCAGTCTTATATTTAAAATATCAATATCATCTATTAAACCAGCCTCATTAACCGCTGAGTTAATTTCAATTTTGAGTTTCTCCTGTACCTGTTGTAGGATATTCATGAATACATTCCTCCTTCATAATCTAGCAATAAGGTTATGTAAATGATATGCAGTAGTGGATTTATACTATAGTGCATGTATCAAACTCCCCAAACTATAATTTTATGTGTTCCAATTCTCTTTATTATAATTTCTTATTACTGACTTTAAAACGTTTTAATTTTCTGATTTTCCTAATCTTCTTTATATTTAAAGCGGACTATTCCTCTTGATAAAGCAATAGCCCTGTGTCCGAAATATAAGTACTTCTTTATTGGAATATCAGAAAAGATATCTAGTTTCTGTTATTCCGTAATGCTCACTTCATTAAAAAAATCCATATCTGATTTAAATCTCATCGATAAGGTTAGTTTCCTTTATTTTAACAGATTAACCCAACTTAAAGAAAGCTGTTATATAAGAGACTTTAATTATTTCACAAACCCAAGCAGCATTTCACGGATCATCTTGCTTGCCGTGTTTGCGGTTTGTTCTGAGTGGTCATAGACCGGTGCCACTTCTACGAGGTCGGCGCCTTTTACGCTGACCTCTGAGCGCGCGATTTCATGGATGGACGCGAGCAATTCTTTAGACGTGATGCCTCCCGCGTCAACCGTGCCCGTTCCCGGCGCATGAGCGGGGTCAAGAACGTCGATATCGATCGTGACATAAACAGGGCGTCCCGCAAGCTGCGGCAGCACTTTTTTCAGCGGCTCAAGCACTTCAAACTTAGAAATGTGCATGCCGTTTTCTTTCGCCCATTCAAATTCTTCCTTCATTCCGGAGCGGATGCCGAATGAAAATACGTTTTGCGGCCCGATGAGCTCGGCCGCTTTGCGGATCGGAGTAGAGTGGGAAAGCGGTTCGCCTTCATAATCCGTGCGCAGGTCGGTGTGCGCGTCAAAATGAATGATGGCAAGATCCGGAAACTTCTTATACATGGCTTTTATGACAGGCCATGATACAAGGTGCTCCCCTCCCATGCCGAGCGGGAACTTGCCTTTTTCTAAGATGCCGTCCACGTATTCTTCAATCATATCAAGGCTTCTTTGCGGATTGCCGAACGGAAGCGGAATGTCTCCGGCGTCAAAGAAATTCAAATCAGCCAAGTCACGGTCGAGGTACGGGCTGTATTCTTCAAGACCGATAGACACCTCGCGGATTCTCCCCGGGCCGAACCGTGAACCCGGACGGTAGCTGACCGTCCAATCCATCGGCATGCCGTAGAGGATGGCGTCCGCCTCTTTCCAGTCGGGGCGGCTTGCGATAAATACTTTTCCTGAATAAGCTTCATCAAATCTCATCAATAATACCCTCGCTTTCCTGTAAAAAAGCGCAAGATTCGCTCCTGCGCCGTACGTTTTTATTTGATTAAGTCGCTCACAAATTTCGGAAGAACAAATGCCGCTTTGTGAAGCTCTTTCGTGTAATATTTCGTGTCGATGTCAAAGAAACGGCTGTCCTCCACTTCAAGCGGATCGTACTTTTTAGAACCGATCGTAAATGTCCACAGGCCGCTCGGGTACGTCGGGATATTAGCCGTATACAGACGGGTGATCGGGAAGATTTCTTTCACGTCACGCTGTACGTTTGTAATCAGTTCCGGTGTAAACCACGGGTTGTCCGTCTGCGCGACGAAGATGCCGTCTTCTTTTAACGCCTTGGAAATTCCGGCATAGAAGCCTTTTGAGAACAGATTGACGGCCGGTCCGACCGGTTCTGTTGAATCAACCATAATAACGTCATACTCATTTTCTGATTTCGCGATGTGCATGAAACCGTCATCGACTCTCACGTCGACGCGCGGATCATCAAGCTTGCCCGCAATGGACGGAAGGAATTTTTTAGAGTATTCAATAACCTTGCCGTCAATGTCGACAAGCGTCGCTTTTTTTACGCTTGGGTGCTTCAGAATCTCTCTGATGACACCGCCGTCTCCGCCGCCGACAACGAGAACGTTTTCCGGATTCGGGTGCGTAAATAACGGGACGTGCGCAACCATTTCATGATAGACGAATTCGTCTTTTTCAGAAGTCATGACCATTCCGTCTAAGAACAGCATGTTGCCGAATTCTTCTGTCTCCACCATTTCCAGATGCTGAAATTCCGTCTGTTCCGTATGTAATGTTTGTTTCACCTTTAATGTAATGCCGAAATTCTTCGTCTGCTTCTCCGTATACCAAAGCTCGCTCAATTGTCATCTCCCTTTCAAGGCTTATTTCATTTATTGTAAGCGTCTGTATCGCTTTTATTCCGGTTAAAATCTCATTTTCACCTAAGGAAAAAGTATAGAGGATGGAGGGGAAAAAGTAAAGAAGTGTCCGGTTTGATATGTTTAAAAAACCCCCTTTTTTCACATAATAATAGAATCATGAAAAAGGGGGTTCCCAAAAGTGGATAAAGTATCTGGAAAACAGCTCAGAATCACGCTCAAAATCATCCGCGCCTGCATCTTTCTGACACTGATCGGCGGAATGCTGGCCGGCGTCTGCTTCACATCCGTTCTTCTTGCAGCGAAATGGCAGGGCGCCCCCTCCGTCCGGGTTCCTCAGTCTACGATTCTTTATGCAAATGACGGCTCAAAGCTAGGTGAGACCGATTTCGGGGAAAAGCGCTACTGGGTCCGGTTAAAAGATATCAATCCGATAGCAGTGCAGGCCGCGATTGCGGTGGAGGATCAAAACTTTTACAATCACCACGGTTTTGATTACCGGCGGATGGCCGCCGCCGCGCTGGCTGACATAAAGGCAATGGCCAAGGTTCAGGGCGCCAGCACCATCACCCAGCAATACGCGAGAAATCTCTACCTTGAGCATGATAAAACATGGAAACGAAAATGGAACGAAGCATTTTACACGATCCGCCTTGAACAGAACTATTCTAAAAACGAGATTTTAGAAGGTTATGTAAATACGATATATTACGGCCACGGCGCATACGGAATTGAAGCCGCCTCCCGCCTGTATTTCGGCAAACACGCCAAAGATCTGAACGATGCGGAAGCCGTGCTTCTGGCGGGCATACCGAAAGGCCCGTCCGGCTATTCGCCATATGTCAGCGAAAAGAAGGCCAAACAGCGCCAGGAAACCATTCTCCGTCTGATGGCCGGACAAAAAATGATCTCAAAAGAAAAGGCGGAAAGGCTTAAGACAACGCCGCTTGCCTATCAGCCGCTGAAAAGCAGAACCGCGGCGAAAACGGCGCCTTATTTTTACGATGATGCGATGAAAGAACTCGAGAAAAAGCTCGGCATGACGCGCGAACAGCTCGCAACGAGCGGGTTGCGTGTTTATACAACGCTTGATAAGCGCATGCAGCGGATCGCGGAAAACACTGTGGCACATACGATCCGTACCGGCTCTGACATTCAGGTCGGCTTTTCCGCGATTGATCCGGCAACAGGGCGCGTGCTTGCGCTTCTCGGCGGACGTGACTACGAAAAAAGCCCGTTTGACCGGGCGACACAGGCGAAACGGCAGCCGGCTTCCACGATCAAGCCGCTTTTGTACTACAAAGCGATTCAAAGCGGCTTTACACCGGTCACGCTGATGAAAAGCGAAGCCACAGAGTTCCAGATTGACGACAACGGAGATACCTATTCTCCAAGCAATTACAACGGCTACTACGCCAATAAACCGATTACGCTGCTTCAGGCGCTTGCGTTATCAGACAACATTTATGCCGTGAAGACCCATCTCTTTCTCGGCATGAATAAGCTCGTGTCGGCGGCAAAGGAATTCGGCATCAGCGAACATTTAAAGCCCCTTCCGTCTCTGGCGCTCGGAACTGAACCCGTGCGCCCGATTGAGATGGTTAATGCCTACGCGATGCTCGCAAACGGGGGAAAACAAATCACCCCTTCCTTTATCACAAAAGTGACGGATACCGCCGGCAACGTCTTGTATGAACAGCCGCGCGGACATCAGCAGACGCTTGATAAAAAAGCCGCTTTTGTGACGGCGAGCATGATGACGGGCATGTTTGATCAGGATTTAAACGGCTATACTTCCGTCACGGGACGCACCATTTCTGACCGGCTGACCCGAACCTATGGCGGTAAATCAGGCACGACCAGCGCAGACAGCTGGATGATCGGCTTTAATCCCGCTCTTGCCGCCGGTGTGTGGACAGGCTATGACAAAAGCAGCACGATTGATTCAGTAGAAGAAAAAAGCTATGCGAAGACGATTTGGGCGGACTTTATGGAGAAGGCGCTCGAAGGAGAACCGGAAATAGCGCTTAAACCGCCGAAGGGCGTCACGGGCGTCTATATCGATCCCGCTTCCGGCTACACTTCCGGACCCGGATGCGCCGCAAAGCATTATACGTATTTCATCGCAGGCACAGAGCCCGCGGATGTGTGCTACGGACCGGAACCGTCTAAAAAAGAAAAGGAACACGTCCCCGCCCGTAAAGAAGCTCCGCGCAAAAAGTGGTGGGATAAGTGGCTCGGCAAAAAAGACTGAGCCCGGTGCATTGCGCGCCGGGCTTTACTCCGCGTCTTCCTCAAGCACCCATGGGAGCAAGAGTGAAAAGTCGAGATGGATAATAGGGTCAGGAAAACCCTTCGGTATAAAAAATGTTGTACTCGCCAATGAAAACGAAAAGCGGATATCTCCCGCCCTCTCGATATGAAACTTTGGCCAGCCTTCCCTAAGCCTGCCGACAATCGGATAGCTGCCCGCATAATGATGCAGGCCGTTTTCCTTTCCATGCTCCCCCAAATCGTGACAGACAGCCGGACGAATCCCAAACTGCGTAAACAATCTTGTTTTCTCGGCGGAAAGGAGATTCACCGCCTCGGAAAAGTTCCGGCAGCACCCGCAATCGCAGGGATCAGGCCATGATTTTTCATATTGTTTTCTCGTTTCCGCCGTATCTGCTTCAATGACCCAAGGCCCGATTTCAAAGACGGTGAACATGATGAAACCTCCGCGTAAACATGAAAAACCCCGAGTCTTGGTTCGGCTCGGGACTTTCCATGTCCTGATTCTGTATCAACAGTTTACTCAGTACAATTGCGAAATAGTGCAAATATTTATAAAGTTCACAAAAAGTTCACAAATTATTTTTCGCCCGGAAGCAGACCCGTTTTCAATTCATCGGATGAACGTTCCCAGAGCCCTTGGTCATGCTTCTGCAGAAATTCAGCAAGCACCTGCTTTGAGCTGGCGTCCATTTTGTCCACGATAATGCGGCGCTTCATTGATTTATCCATTAAATTCACATGCTCCGGCAATGACTTATAGCCTCTGCGGATACTTCTGTCCACGGTCATTTCACAAGCCGTCACACCCGCGTAATAAGGGCCTTCTTCTTTTCTGTCGATGGTGACCCACACGAGCCAGTACGGTTTTCCGTTCGGCACTTCATCTTTGTTCGGCAGGAATTTGATGCCTTTTTCAACGACACTGCGGGCATGCATTGCGCCGATGTCAACGAAGGCTTCCTTCTCTTCCACATCGACAAATACCGGAGAAATATTATCAAGGCTCAGCGACCCGGCGCCAAAACCGCCATGTCCGTCGGTCGGATCACTTTT
Organism: Bacillus sp. jun7; assembly: GCF_051034795.1. NCBI lineage: Bacteria > Bacillati > Bacillota > Bacilli > Caryophanales > Bacillaceae > Bacillus > Bacillus sp. jun7. Next base: position 2,718,419 of record NZ_CP093219.1, on the reverse strand, counting down.
AATAATATTAAATCCGATTGTTTTCTTCTTTTTTTCTTCCATGAAAATACCCTCCTACAAAAGCGGTTGAAATATAATGGCAAATACCTTGAGAATCCAGTCTCTCCCCTCGCTTAGCAGCGGCCACACGACATAGGAGCCGACCGGTGTCACAAACAGCACGAGAAACACGATAATCCCGTAGCTCTCAAACTGAGTCATTTTGGCGCGCACCCGCGGCGGCACGAGATCCTCAATAATCCGGTAGCCGTCAAGCGGAGGAAGCGGCAGCAGGTTGAATAAACACAGCGCGAGATTCAGCTGAATCCAAATAGAGAAAAAGCGGTCAAGCCCCATGCTGAATGCAGAAAGCAGCTCCATTCCGTAAGCATGCATCAACACTAGCAAAAAGAAACCGATAAAGGCAAGAAGCAGGTTGCTTACGGGCCCGGCGACGGAAACCAGCACTCCCGCCAGCCGCGGTCTTTTAAAGGCGCGGCGGTTCACCGGCACCGGACGGGCCCAGCCGAAACCCGCGACCAAAATTAGAATCGTTCCGAAAACATCAAGATGTTTAATCGGATTGAGCGTTAATCTGCCCTGTCTCGCCGCGGTATCGTCTCCGAAGCGATACGCGACATACGCGTGCGCCAGTTCATGCATCGTAAATGCCACGATCAGCGTAATCACGACATAGGGCATAAGCTCCAGCGGATAATATAAAAATCTGTCCAAATGTCAAAATCCCCTTTTTTAAAAAATGCAAGATTGTCCTTCATTCAGTATACTATAAGTGATCTCTCTTCCAAAGAGAGGAAACGATAAAGGAGGACAGCACCATGCCGCTCGTAACCGTTAAAATGCTTGAAGGCCGCACAGATGAACAAAAACGGAATCTGGTTGAAAAAGTGACCGAAGCCGTAAAAGAAACGACAGGCGCAGCCGAAGAAAAGATCATTGTCATGATTGAAGAAATGAGAAAGGATCATTACGCCGTCGCCGGCAAACGGATCAGCGATACGGAGTAATCCTTGATAATGGCCGGCGCTGCTATGTCAGGCCGGCTTATTTCACAACCTTTTCAACCAGGCTGAAAAAGATTTTCTTTTCTTCCTCTGTCAATGCTTCGAACAGTTCGTCAATCAGCAGCTGCCGGTTTTCAATCATTTGCATGGCCGCCATTTTTCCCGATTCGGAAAGCGTCATCCATACCGTGCGGCGGTCTTCGTTGTTTCTCGACCTTTCCACGAATCCTTCTTTTTCTAAATGATTGAGAGCGGTTGTCGTGGCGGAAGGCGATAATGTGACCTCCTGTAATATATCTTTAATCGTGCACGTGCCGTGCCGGTAAATAATCCTCAGAATAAATCCTCTGATATTGTTTATACTCTTCGGAATTGTCGCCTCATCAAGCTTTTTCGTGCTCTTTAAATATTTCGTGAGCGCGTAATCCAGTACATTTGCTTGCAAGTTATCGTGCTTCATGCAGAAACTCCCCATTTCAAGATGCATCCATCATCATTTGTTTGTTTTTTATTACATTTTACTGATACCTTACGGAGAAAGTCAAAATTCCGGCCGGAATGCCCGCAACTTTTATCCTGCCCTGCACAGGCTTTTGTCTCCCTCTTTTTTACCATATCCTTTTATGCAATGCTGGTTTTATAGACACGATTCAGGTAAAATCATTAAGGGTGACTGCGTTTGACGGAAAGGATAATCTGATCGGATGCGGCAGACAATATGATTGGAAAAGAAAAGAAACGGAACAGACGGGGAAACAGAACACAGGATTGTCGATTACACAGAAGATGTGACACGGGTAAAAGCCAAAGAGTCCCTCTTGGCTTTTGCTTTTGGATGGAGGGATGCGTGTTGCGGAATATCCTACAAAAAAAAAAGACATCACCCAGCTGCTTGAACAAAGCAGAAAAAGGCAGACTGCCAAAACGATGGGTGGATTTGATTTAACATTACTGGGCATCGGCGCCGTCATCGGGACGGGCGTCATGGTTCTTACAGGCATTACAGCCGCGAAAAACGCCGGGCCTTCCGTAATCTTTTCTTTTATCATTGCAGCCGTTGTCTGCAGCCTTGCAGCATTATGTTACGCCGAAATCGCTTCTGTTCTCCCGGTTTACGGAAGCGCCTATATTTACTCTTATACCACCATGGGAGAAATTGTCGGCCATTTAATGGGCTGGACGCTCTTATCCGTTTATATGGTGACGGCGTCGGCGGTGGCAAGCGGCTGGTCAAGTTATTTTAATAATCTGTTAGCCGAAATCGGCATGCCTTTGCCGGACAGTCTGCTGCACGTGCCGAGCCAGGGGGGGCATCGTCAACCTTCCTGCCATCATCATTACTCTATTAATTGCCGTCGTTCTGTCACGCGGCTCTAAAGAGAGCAAAACCTTTAATAATATAATGGTTCTCGTAAAAATCGGAATTGTTTTGCTGTTTATCATCACAGGAAGCTTTTTTGTAAAGCCGGGCAATTGGCACCCTTTTATGCCTTTTGGAATCAAAGGCGTCATTACGGGGGCTTCTGCCGTCTTTTTTGCGTTTCTCGGATTTGACGCGATTTCGGCTTCGGCTGAAGAAGTCAAAAAACCGCAGCGCAACCTGCCGATCGGTATTATCGGTTCACTGGTGATCTGTACATTGGTGTACGTCATCGTCTGTCTCGTCATGACGGGTATGGTTCCGTATTCACAGCTTAATGTGCCGGAAGCCATGTCTTATGTGCTGCAGACTGTCGGACAAAACGCGGTGGCGGGCATTATCGCTGCCGGTGCGGTGATCGGACTGATGGCCGTCGTTCTCGCCCATACCTATGCGGCGACCCGTATATCTTTTGCGATGGCAAGAGACGGAATGCTGCCGAAAGTCTTTACCATTGTCGGAAAGAAATCGGGAGCGCCGATCTTTAATACTTGGCTGATCGGACTGATCAGCGCATGCATCGCGGGTTTTGTTGATCTGAAAGAGCTGTCAGATCTCTCAAACATCGGCGCGCTATTGACATTTGCCATGGTCAGTCTGTCCGTGCTGATTCTGCGCCGCACCCATAAAGATCTTCCACGGGGATTTAAAGTGCCTTTTGTACCCGTACTGCCGATTTTGGCCATTATCTGCTGTTTGTTTTTAATGGTCAATCTGCCGCTGAAAACGTGGCTTTATTTTGCCGTCTGGCTGATCATCGGCGTCATCGTTTACTTTTTATATTCGTACAAGCACAGCAAATTGAGACAATAAACAAAACCAGGCCCGCTTCATTGCGGCCTGGTTTTTTCATAAAAAAAGACGAAAGCATCGCCTTTAACAAATGTGTTTCAGCTCTTCTATGTAGTGAAGCGCCTCATCATATTCTTCATCCGTATATTTCTGTTTGCTTTTTATCGTAAACACTTTCTCTTTCTTTTCCTCAGCTTCAAGGCCGTCAAAATACAAAATCGTAGACACCAGCTCCAGAAACCGGGATGAGCGGCTGTTGACGCTGTCGATGTACTTCTTCATATCCGGCATTGTGAGCTCCGCATGATGTAAAAACTCGGCTCCCGTCTCCGTCAGCGAGTACCGGTATTGAAAGTAGCCGCCCTTTTTTTCCTTCACCTCATCCAGAAACCCAAGATTGCACAGCTCTTCAATTCGAAGCGTCAGTTCTTCGGAATACGGGCCGTAAAAATGAAAATCATATTTTTCGTAGAAAGGATACTGCATTTTCTTCGCGATATAAATGATTTTCTGCAGCTTTTTCCGCCCGATGATTTCTCCAGAATCCGAGAACACCTTCATCAGTTTTGCATGTTCTTTCAACAAATTCCCGACATCTCCTTTTCCTTCTTTACCAAAATCCTTTTATGTCAGTCCCAGCAGCTGCCGGATTTTTAATTTTGCTTCAGGGTTTTCTGAATCATCAAAAATGAGGTCCATCGGATAGTACAGCTTATGATCCGTCCGGCGTTTGCCCGAAATGGATTCGACAATAGCGGACTGCCTGGACAGCTCTTTGATCTGGCCGTTCTGCGTTAACAGATGAATCGGCAGACGCTCCTCCTCTTCACCCGGCCGGTAAAAATCATACGGCAGATCCGATGAAGAATCGACCACTAAATAGTAATTGGGATCAATTCCCGCCTCTTTAAACAGAGCGGTCAGTTCAAAATAAGCCGACATTTCCTCATTGGGGTTAAATTCGGCGTATTGAAACAGCTGGCGGTTAATGAAGCGGCGGCACAAGTCGGACAGAATCGGGTCCTCTTCTTCCTCCCAAGCCTGGAAATAATATAAAATGATGGCTTCATCAAGCTTCAGATAATCCGCAAGCGTCAGCTTCCCTTCAAAAATGGAATAAAAATGAACGGGAGCATGAGTGAATATATACCCTTCTTCATGGAGCTGCTTCGCACGGTGGAGAATTTTCGTCAAAATGACTTCTGCGCTTCTCGTCACGGGATGAAAATACACCTGCCAGTACATTTGATAGCGGCTCATAATATAGTCTTCGACGGCGTGCATGCCGCTTTGCTTAATGACGATCTGGTCCTCTCGCGGACGCATGACCCTTAAAATCCGTTCCATATCAAAATGTCCGTAGCTGACGCCCGTATAGTATGCGTCCCGCTGAAGGTAATCCATCCTGTCGGCATCAATCTGGCTCGAAATCAGGCTGACCACCTGTTTGTTTTTGTATGTTTTGGCAATGACTTCGGCAACATCCTGGGGAAATCCCGGTCCCGCCTTTCTGAGAACCTGATTCACCTCGGTGTCGCCGAGAATGATTTCCCTCGTATAGTCTTCATGATCCAGATGAAAAACCTTTTCAAAGGAATGCGAAAACGGCCCATGTCCCAAATCGTGCAAAAGCGCGGCGCTGAGACAGAGTTCGCGTTCATTGTCATCCCATTCAGAACGCCCTTTAAAAACATCATCAACCATTCGTCTGACAATCTCATAGACGCCGAGAGAATGGTTAAAACGGCTGTGTTCCGCGCCGTGAAAGGTCAAATACGTCGTACCGAGCTGTTTGATCCGGCGCAGCCGCTGAAATTCACGGGTGCCGATCAAATCCCAGATCAGCTTGTCCCGCACATGAACATAGCGGTGAACGGGATCTTTAAACACTTTTTCTTCTGATAATTTTCCGTTTGGATACGCCATCGTCATTCCCTCTTTTTTTTAGCCGTGATTCTATTATATCGGCTCTGTAATTTGAAAACATCCTTGAATTTGTCCGGCGTTTTGTTCCAGTTTTCCGACATTGATTTTTTGAAGCAAAAAAGCCTGACCCATCGGGCGAGGCTGTCGTAAAAATACACATTTACTTTTTGATCTTCTTTTTCACTTTCTCAATCAGCTCGTCCTCAGTCGGCGCCGACAGCGGGCGGTTGTTTACGAAAGCAAACGATTTTTTGCGTCCGGGCCCGCAATATGACTGACATCCGACCTCCACTTTTGCATCCGGGTCAGCTTCTTTCAAACGCGGCAGCAAAGTCTTAATATTGGTGGCCTGGCAATCATCACACACTCGGAATTCATTAGCCATGATGTACGCTTCCCTTCATTCAATGTTCCTCTATGTTAAATCTTAATTTTTAAAAACGAAAAAAATCACATCACGTTTTATTGTACAAGGATTCATCTTATCCTGCAAGGCTCTGCGTATCTCTCATTCTTTCAGCCAATTTGTATAAATATTTTCCAATCTGGACATTCTAATACCATCAAGATTATTGGGGGTTGAGAACATTGACAAAGCAAAGACAGGACGCCTGGTCGGAGGAAAATGACCTGCTGCTTGCGGAAACCGTGCTCCGGCACGTCCGGGAAGGGAGCACGCAGCTGAACGCCTTTGAAGAGGTAGGCGATAAATTAAACAGAACGTCGGCAGCGTGCGGATTCAGATGGAATGCCGTCGTGCGCCATCAATATGAAAAAGCGCTTCAGCTTGCAAAAAAACAGCGGAAACAGCGGATGCGCGCGCTCGGAAACGGCCAGCCGGCCAAGAAGAAACTATTATACCAGCCGCCTGCACCGGATGCGGACATCATTCAAGAAACCGCAGCCGAAGAGACGGTTCAAACGGAAGCGCCAAAAGAGGACCGGCAAGCCGTCATGTCCGGCGAACATATGCCTTATGTCGATGAAAGCTTCAAGGAAGAGTTAGCTAGTTTATCACATTTGCTGGCGCCTCAGCAGCCGAGCCAAAAGGCGGAGCTCACAATGGCAGACGTCATTCAATTTCTGCAGAGCTATGAAGGCAGCGGAAAGCAAACTTCCGCCTTGCAGATGGAAAATGACCGTTTAAAACGGGAAAATCAAGAACTTCAGTCTAAAACCGAGCAGCTGGAAGCGGCCGTCGAAAAGCTTGAAAAAGATCAAAAGACCATTCAGGAAGACTACGAAACCTTGGTGAAAATCATGAACAGAGCCAGAAAACTAGTTTTATTTGAAGACGACGAGCATGCCTCTTCTCCGTCCTTTAAAATGGACCGGAACGGCAATTTAGAAAAAATGGCCGAATAACGCAAAAAACCCCTTTCCTTGTCATGGAAAAAGGGGTTTTTGCCATTTGTCAATGACGCGCATCCTAATCTATATTAATGTAAACATTGTTCAGGAGGCCTTCTTCCCGCAAGGGCTGCGCATCTCGGTCCCCGCCCGCGCATAAGCATAAAGATTCAATTCCTCATCCCAAATGGTTCTTGGGAATTATTGATCGATTAGCTACTGTGCAATACACTGTATAGAGAATACAATTATTAGATATGATGGGAATGATAGTAAATGAGTAGCCAATTACGAAAAGGAGCATTGGAACTTTGTGTGTTGTCCCTGCTTCTTTATGAAGATTTATATGGTTATGAATTAATCAAGGTCATAAGTGAAACGTTCCCTGTATCGGAGGGCACCATCTACCCCATATTACGAAGACTTACGAAAAATAACTATTTAAAAACGTATACAGCAGCTTCAGATCAAGGCCCGTCACGCAAATATTATAAAGTAACAGAAGAAGGCGCCTTTTATCATCACACATTAAAATCGGAATGGCTTGACCTGTCCGAAAAAGTGAACAGCATCATTAAGGAGGGAAAATGAATGTGTAAAGACCAATATTTAAAACATCTCCGGCGGGAAATAAAAGATCTGCCGGAACTTGAACAAAAAGAGATACTCGCCGATATCGGCGAAATATTCCAAATGGGCGGCGCTGAAGGAAAAAGCGATGAACAAATCGCCGGCAATTTAGGAAACCCCAAAACACTTGCGCGCGCCTTAAAAGCGGATATTTTCATCAGTGATGCCGAGGAGCAGAAAACATGGCGCTCCTTTTTCAAAGCATTTGGCCTGATGCTGGGTATGGGCATGTTCAACTTCATGTTTATGCTGACACCGTTTCTTTTTGCCTCTGTTGCGGTGTTAAGTTTGATGGCAATCGGCCTGATGCTGATGACCGGATCATTCTTTCTCCTCGTAAAAGTGCCGATTGTAACAGCCATTTTTAACGGATGTATGGTCCTCGGAGCGGGTATGGCGGTGTTTATGGCCGGATTTGATCTTTCGAAACTGATATTCCGCATCTTTTTGCGCTATTTCAAATGGAATGTCAGCATTGTAAGGAGGGAAACCATTGAATCGAAAAATGTGGTATAGCATTGCTCTCATTTTAATCGCTGCCGGCCTGATCGGAAGCATGTTCTTCGGTTTTGACGGCTTTTACCCTAAATCATAAGGAAGGTGTGCAAGTAGCATGAGTGAACCAGCCCTGATATTAAAAGATGTCTCTAAAACCATCAATCATACCCCTATTGTACAGTCAATTTCTTTCGATGTGAGAAAAGGCGAGATATTCGGCCTTTTAGGGCCGAACGGCTCAGGTAAAACCACTATTTTCAGAATGATCGTACAGCTTATTAAAAAAACAGAAGGAGCCATTTCATTCAGAGGCAGACCGGACAGCGACTTTGAATATTTTATGAGACATATCGGGGTTATCATTGAAGGCCCGGATATGTATCCGAATATGACCGCTTTGCAAAACCTAAAATATTTTACTAAACTGCGCAGCACCTCGCTGCGAACGGGTGACCTTATGAATACCCTTGCAAAAGTCGGACTGGAGCAGGCTGCCCGCAAAAAAGTGAAACATTTCTCATTAGGCATGAAACAGCGCTTGGGGCTCGCTTATTCTCTTCTTCACAATCCCGGGTTATTAATTCTGGATGAACCGATGAACGGTCTCGATCCTAAAGGTATGAAAGAATTGCGCATCATTCTTTCCGATTTAGCGAAGCAAGGGGTTTCCATTTTATTATCAAGCCATTTATTGTCAGAAATGGAGGAGATTTGCGACAGGGTTGCCTACATTAAAAAGGGACGGATTTTAGGAATTGAAGACATGAAGAGCAGAAATGACCTTGGTCAGAAAAAGCTGTTTACCGTCACGGTCGATCATCCGGCAAGGGCGAAAGAAATATTAGAGCAGGACGGTATTCTTCAAGTACAGCAAAAAGACAGCCGCATCATTGAATTGGAAGCGGAGGAAGATACCATCCCGTATATCATTAAAACTTTGGCAGAGAAAGAGATTCTGATTTCCCGCGTTTCTGCAAGGACTTTGTCATTGGAAGAGAAATACATGATGATTACAGATCAGGAGGACGCGGTATGAGCATATTTCATCTGACGCAGAACGAATTCATAAAAATAACCCGAAAAAAAGGCACACTTTTATCTCTTTTTTTCCTGTTTCTCATCGTTTTGCTGGCCGGCCTTATTATGAATCATGAGTTAGATGCTTCCTCGGATAACAATTGGAAAGAACGGCTTCTCGCCGAAAAAAAACAGGAAGAAATTAATAAACCGGCTGAAACGGCAGGCGTTTATTATTCTGCTGATGTTAAGAATAAAGACTATTATTTGGAGCATAACATCAACCCTTATGAATGGAACGGCTGGAGGTTTTTCGGCACGGTTACTTCAAACGGGCTTGAGATTTTCGTAAGCTTGACTGCGATTTTAACCGTCAGCGGGGTTGTTTCTAAAGAGTTTGCCCTTGGGACGATTAAGTTTATCGCTACAAGCCCGAACCGAAGATGGCGGATTTTAACATCGAAATTTCTGGCCTCTCTTCTGTTTACCGGTATGATTTACTTATTTTACTGTGTGAGCTGTTTGCTGATCGGCGGCGTGTTATTCGGTTTTTCCAATGCTTCATATCCGCTCGTCTATACTCATTTAAATGACAGTCTGTATACCATCAGTTCAATCAAAGCATCCGGAATCATTCTGCTTTTGCGTTTCATATCAATTATAAGTATTGTCACCATTGCGTTCACTTTGTCAGTATTGTGCAAAAACCAGGCGCTCTCCCTTTGCTTATCCATTTTACTGCTGTTTGCCGGCAGTATATTGGGCGGAACTGATTTGCTTGCCCAATTTACGTGGTATAAATTTACGCTCTTTCCGCATTTAAACCTCGTTGCTTATGTAAATAAAAGTGCGGGTGATGCGATTTCAACGTTAAACATCCCCTATTCCGTGACAGTTATAGCGATCTACTTTCTTATTTGTTTATTGATTTCTTTTTCCGTCTTTCAAAAGAGAGACATTACAGCATAGACAGAGAGGCGGCGGCATAATGAGCGGACGGCAGGAAATACTGACGGTCCAGCAATTTGCCGCTGACCGCCCCTTGGTCCATCGCTAATGGATTCAAATAACCGAAGCTCCCGCTGCTTCGCTGCTGAAAGCGTAGAAATTCCCGCCCTTCCCGTATAAAAAGCGCCTCATCGAATCGGAGAAATTTCATAATGGCTGTGTATTTTGCAACGGCGGCAATGTGATACTTTCTGCACTCGGCTAACATTAAACCTGAAAAAGCAAAATCTGATGTTTTGTACCATTTTGCGAGAAAAGGCTGTAATTCTTTCATTTGCAAATAAGAGACGGCATAAAGGGCATCCGCCTGTTCTTCCTGGATGCCGCCCGGTGCCATGAGCAAATCGGCCTCACGTTTCATTGCGGTTTCTAAGAAAACGATCAGTTCTTCCGGGGTCACCGCTCCAAAATAAGCTGCTAACACCATGAGGATCATAGAGGAAGGCTCTGATTTCAGTTCCTCTTGTAAACCGCGGACCATTTGTTCAAGTCCGTTATGAAAAAAGATGCTTTTTGCGGCATCCATCCTGCGGTACACATGATACGCATACGCGAACAGGACCGGATGGCATTCGTGCGTTTTTTCCCAAAAATAACGGTCTAAGAATAGAATAATTTCTTCTGTATCCTTTCTTTTTTCAAAATGATGACATGCCGCTAAACCGCAAAACAGGTGCATGAGATCATCTGCTTCCATTTCTTCCGGCTGCAGCTGAATGTTCTTCCAAAAACCCAGCAGCCATTCTTCTGTTTTTTTTTATATTAAAATGTTCCTTGACTATCCGCATGTTCCACACTCCAGATTCAGAATCTCAATCGCCGGCAGAAGAGCCGGAGCACAATGAATGGATGGATTCTCGTTATTTATATGATGAAGAGCCGCTTGACAGCCATAAAAAAATGGATCGATACACGATTGGATAAATAACATATTGCACAGCTGTTTCATTTTTCGGCTGCCGAGACAAAACACAAGCCATTTTTGAATGGAGGCCTTCAAGCCGGGATGAAGCAGATGCTCTCCCTGGTCTAAATGAAGAAGACAGTACTCGACAAACTCCAGCTCGTTTTCAGCTGTTCTTTTCCATGCGTCATGGAGCAAAGGCTGAAACATCGAATTCTTGTAAAAGCGCACTTTTTCATGGTCAGTTGACATTCCCAGCTCATTCAGTAAACCGACGAATTCGGCATATTTAAAATAAGGCCATTCTTTTTTTATAAGATAGCCGTTTTGCAATCCGTGACGTATGATCTGATCATCCGCTTCCATTCCCTGCTTCTTTTTATAAGCTTTTGCCGTTAAATAGATATGAATCAACTCATTGACAATGGCCGTGTTACAGTGAAACAGATCTTCCCAGCATGACTTATCAACGAAAGCGGAGGCAATCCTTTCAGTATGTTCTTTTACAGTAGAAGAATGGCTCGTCTTTCTGTAGTATTTGCAGAAGCCGGCAAACAGCTGAATGCTCTTTTGATCCGGAAGCGATTGTTCAGCAAAAGATAATAAAAATTGATCCGTCTCTTCAGCTAATCTGTTCAAGTTAATCGTTCCTTTCTGTTCTAAGACAGGCATGCGCGGCACCCGCGGCGACAAGTGTTGTATGATAGCAATGTTTGAACACATCTTCTCTTCGCTGTTCACCTTTCAAACCGGGTTTATGTTGATAGGTGATGCTCGGGACATTCCCCTCTTTCATTCGGCCCCGATAGATTTTATTCCAGGCTGCTTCATAGAGCGGTTTATGGTTGTCCTTATCCATGTCGATATGTAAAAAAGAGCTGCACATCAATAATTCACTGGTAATATCTAAATTCTCAAGACAGATATAGATCCCGAGAAATTTCAGGACCTTTTCTTTTAAGGACGGCAGATGATATTCTTTATCCGTAAGCGAAGAACATCCCATGTCTGTTATATAAAAAATCGTATGAGTGATGCTGTACGCATCATGATCCGTCATATATGTATTTGGGATATCCTGGCCAGCTGCTGTGTAGTGATATAAGTCAGAAAAGTCCGTTATTTCCGAGGTTACGCCCGCTCTTTGCAGACTGTACTTCAAATCCATTTTTCGAAAGGGAATTTTAGCAAGGCTGCAATCAAAACGCGCTGCCGTGAATTTTTCCAGCTCCCATATCACTGAAGCCTGTGACGGATGATCAGTCAAGGTAAGAAATTCACCCGCAATAGCCAATCCGGCGAGACCGTCCGGATCAAAATGAATAAATTCTTCAAGCTGATCATTACGGAGCCTTTCTGTAATAAACTCCGTTAAAACAGCAACCTCCTTATCATCTGCCTGATTTCTGATCAGGTAATTGGTAAGAAAAATGAGTTCTATAAATGTTTTAAGACGCCATCTGAAATCATTCGCTACTTTATGATTCATATCAAAATAATGGATATTTTCAACAATCCATGACAGTGCTCCCCGCTTAATTTCTCTTATATACTCTTGTGTCACACTCTCACCGCCTCGTCTCAGATGCGTAGGCTCCAAACAGTGATTATCTTACTTTTGAGCGGCTAAATCAGAGAAATTCAAATTCGGGTTTTGATTGTCTTCTTGGCTCGGCACTACAAGCACCCAGCCGCTCCAAGCGAAAGAATTGCCTGATTGTTCCGCATCTCCGGCTAACAAATGTGTCGGGATCGTGATTCTTTTTTCTTCTTTTATTTTTTTAAAGTTCATATCTCCATCTCCTTCAGTTTATAGAATTATTTGGAACCTACATAAATATATTAATCAAATAAGGTATATAATGTAAACTAGTTTTGATATAACGATTCTTTTTCACTATAACTAAATAGTATATAATTACCAAAAACAAAAAAAGCCCGGACTCAGTCCAAGCTTTCCTGCGTGCCGAACACCTTCTCATTCCGTTCCAGCATTCGGGTCAGATTTTTTTCAAATACCATTTCCTCTTCCGGCGATAATCCGGCTGCATACAGGCGTCCGCTGAGTTCCTTCAGTTCAGTCAAAAGCGCCAGCATTAAGTCCTGCACGGTAATGTCCGTTTGCAGCAATTCGCTTAATGAAGCCATCGTTTCGGGCCGGATATCGGGATATACGCCTTTTGTATCGTTGCTTTTGTCTTTTAAAGCGGCTTGATAGAAACGTCTGATCAGATCGGCGCGTTCGCTTCCGCTTTTATCGGCGCAGAGGTAAATCTGAACCGCGGTTCCGCCCCGCAGGCGTCTTTGTGAGATTCCCGCGAATTTTCGGCCGCCGATGCTGAGATCATAGCTGCCCGGACAGTACGATCCTTTAATTTCATATGCTTCAATTTCGGCATTGTGCGGACGCAGCATCCGCCGCACCAGCTCTGTCATCGCCTCGTAGCCTCTGTCAATGTCGATGCCTTTTTTCTCATCTTCAAAAATAAGCGAGATATTCAATACGCCTTCATCGAGAACGACCGCTAGGCCTCCTGAATTGCGGACAATGACACGGTAGCCTTCGTCCTCCAGCAATTTCACGCCGTCCTCTAAAAACGGCAGGCGTGTGTCCTGAATACCGAGCACGATCGTCCGGTGGTGCACCCAAGAGCGTGCCGTCGCAGGCGATTCCCCTTTGCCTACGGAGGCGCACAGCGTATCATCCATTGCGAATGACTGCTTCGCATCAAAATAAGGGCCGAGGCTGGATTGGTCAATGATTCTCCAGCTCGGCTGCATCAGTAAATCAATCGGTTGCTTTCCCATCTATATTAAATCCCTTTCGTCATAGGCTTTCCATGCGTTTATTATATCACTCCGCTTGAGATGATTGAAATTGGCTTTTCAAAAGAGCGATGAAGATTTCTTTGTTTTTTGTGTTCTCCATAATGGAAGATTGGATGATAGACAGTTTCCGTTTTAAGGAGAATCCTTTTATCTCAAGCACGGAAATGCTGCCGTGAAGCAGATCCTTTTGCAGCACGCTTTTTGACAGAACGGAAAGACCCATTCCGCTGATCACGGCTTCCTTGACGCCCTGGTTGCTGCTGATCGTCATCATGGATTTCGGCCGCAGTCCGTTTGATTGAAGGACATGGTCTAAATATTCCCTCGTTCCCGAACCCTTCTCCCTTGTCACCCACGCTTGATTTTGCAATTCGGCAGCCGGGATGTTTTTTCTGCCGGCGAGCGGGTGTCCGTTCGGTGCGGCAATGCACAATTCATCCTCCATAAACGGCTGAATGTCGAGCTCGTTTTTCCCCGTATGCCCTTCAATTAATCCGATATCGGCTTGAAGCATCCGAACCGCTTCGCTGACCTCCTCCGTGTTTCCGATCATGACGTCCAGGTTCAGTTCGGGATACTCGTTATGAAGCTTTGCGAGAAGCGGCGGCAGAATATATTCGCCGATGGTAAAGCTCGCGGCGATTTTGAGCTTCCCTTTGACATAATGATGGTGGGCGTAAATTTCGGATTTCGCCTGTTCGTACAAAAAGACCATCTGCTTGGCGCGCTGATAGAGAATGTCCCCCGTCGGCGTCGTCGTAAAATGCTTCGGAGAGCGGTTCAGCAAGGCAGTTTGAAATTCTTTCTCCAGGTTTTTAATGTGAAGGCTCACGCTCGGCTGAGAAATCATCAGCTTCTGCGCCGCCTTTGTAAAGTTTTTTTCTTCCACGACGGCAATGAATGTTTTCAGTTCCCCATAATACAAAAAGCATCGCCCCTAATCATTATTTTTCCTAATCGTTTATATCATATAAATATATTTTACTAATGATTAAGACCGCAGTAAAGTGGAGTTATCAAGATAATGGGAAGTGACTGAGATGATGATGGTAAAAGGTATTTCAGTTACCGCAGGAATTGCGTTTGCGGCTTTCTATGTCAGCCGCCTGCCGTTTTTGCATATGCTCGGAATGCTTGTCCTTGCCATGCTGATCGGCATGCTCTGGCGCGCCGTATTCGGACAGCGGGAGGCATTAGAGCCGGGGATCGCGTTCTCAAGCAAATACTTGCTGAAAGCAGGCATCATCCTGCTTGGCATGAGACTGAATCTGGCGGATATCTATCATGCGGGCTGGCACGTATTTGCAATTGCCGTCTGCTGTATGATGTTTGCGGGTGCCGTTGTATACGGACTGTCCCGGCTGTTCCGTATAGATCAGACACTCAGCACGCTGACAGCCTGCGGCACAGCGATCTGCGGGGCGGCAGCCATTGCCGCGATCGCGCCGCAGATCAGATCAAATGAAAATGCAGCCGCCATCAGCGCGGCCGCCGTTTCGTTATTAGGAACCGTTTTTACTGTTGTATATTCTCTTGCTTATCATGGATTGGGGTTTTCTCCTGCGGCTTACGGGGCCTTTTGCGGGGCAACGCTTCACGAAGTGGCGCATGCGGCGGCGGCCGGCAGCGCCGGAGGAAAAGCAGCCGTCGAGATGGCGGTGATCGTCAAACTGACCCGGGTCGCGCTGCTCGTCCCGGCCGCATTCATGCTCGGAATGCGGGCGCGCCGCAGCGGAAAGTCAAAGACGGCTTCTGCCGCTTCGCTCCCCATCCCTTGGTTTATCTTCGGATTTCTCGGAATGAGCGCCATCCATACATCAGGCGTTATTTCAGCTTCGTTTTCCGCGTTTCTTGTTCAAGTGTCTTATGTTTTAATCGGCATGGCGATGGCGGGTCTCGGTTTGAAAGTCCATATATCGGCGTTTCGTCATAGCGGCTGGCGGGCGCTCGCAGCAGGCTTGATCGGTTCTCTCTGTTTGTCCCTGTTCGGCTGGGCCGCAGTGACGTTCTTTCTATAAAAAAAGCCGGACCTCGTAAAGGCCGGCTTTTGCGGATTACAGCGCTTGAACAGCCGTAATTAACGCAAGATTGTAGACGTCTTCCGCATTACATCCTCTGGAAAGATCGTTTACAGGCATATTCAATCCTTGCAGAATCGGTCCGACCGCTTCAAAGCCGCCTAAGCGCTGAGCGATTTTGTAGCCGATGTTTCCTGCTTCAAGGCTTGGGAATACAAATACATTCGCGTCTCCTTTAATGTCGGAGTCCGGCGCTTTTTTCTCCGCGACAGACGGCACAAATGCAGCGTCGAATTGGAATTCGCCGTCAAGCGTAAGCTCAGGCGCTTTTTCCTTCGCAATTTTCACGGCTTCAGCCACTTTGTCCGTCTCGTCTGATTTCGCCGATCCTTTTGTAGAGAAACTGAGCATGGCAACGCGCGGGTCAATGTCAAACATTTGAGCCGTATTGGCGCTTTCAATGGCGATTTCGGCAAGGTCCTGGCTGTCAGGAGCAATGTTGATCGCGCAATCAGCGAACACATACTGCTCGTCACCGCGGGCCATGATGAAGACGCCTGATGTTTTTTTCACGCCTTCTTTTGTTTTAATGATTTGCAGTGCAGGGCGCACCGTATCGGCTGTAGAATGTGCAGCTCCGCTGACAAGTCCGTCTGCGAGACCTTTGTACACAAGCATCGTGCCGAAATAGTTTTCGTCCAGCAAAGCTTTGCGGGCCTGTTCTTCCGTCGCTTTGCCTTTGCGGCGTTCTACGAAAGCCTGAACGAGTTCTTCCATGCCTTCATATGTATGCGGGTCAAAAATGTCCACGCCGTCAAGCGTAAGATTTAATTCTTTCGCTTTTGCCTGAATGTCTTCTTTATTGCCGACCACAATCGGCTTTAATACCTTGTTGCCCGCCAAGTTGTTGACCGCAACCAGGATACGTTCGTCCAACCCTTCAGGAAATACGATTTTCACATCTTTTCCTGCGACTTTTTCTTGTACTTTTGTAAATAAATCTGCCACGATATTCCCTCCTCTATGTTGACAAAAAACGCTTACTTTTACAGCATACTCTTCTTCCAGCTAAATTCAAATAACCAACTTCTATTATAGCGCTTTCAAAAAGAAATCTTATTTTTCTAACTAATTTAATTGACGGTTTGTTTCACGGCTTAGTTTCTGACACAAGGCTTCGGATTATTCAAGGTTTCTCCACAGCCGAAACGGTTAAACTGTGGTATAGTGAAGGCATCAATGTAATGAAAAGATATAGGAGTGAAGATACATGAGTGAGCAGCAAAAAACGAACGAAGCCGCCCAAACGCTTGACGGTTGGTACGCGCTTCACGATTTCCGCACAATGGACTGGACGTCATGGAAGATGTTATCCAGCGATGAGCGCCTGTCGATTATTCACGAATTTACGGGACTGCTTGAAAAATGGGGCGTCGCCCAAAAAGAAGGCAAAGGCTCGCAAACCATCTACAGCATCGTCGGACAGAAAGCTGATTTTATGCTGATGATTCTTCGCCCGACAATGGAAGAGCTGAACGAAATCGAGCTTGAATTTAACAAATCAAAGCTTGCTGAATTTACAATCCCGGCTTATTCTTATGTTTCCGTGGTTGAGCTGAGCAACTACCTGGCAAGCGGAGAAGGCGATCCGTATGAAAATCCGCATGTCCGCGCCCGCCTGTATCCTGAGCTGCCTGAAGCGAAATACGTCTGCTTCTATCCGATGGATAAAAGAAGAAGCGGCAATGACAACTGGTACATGCTTTCTATGGATGAACGCAGAAACCTGATGAGAAGCCACGGCTTGATCGGACGGAGCTATGCCGGCAAAGTCAAACAGATTATCACGGGATCTGTCGGTTTTGACGATTACGAATGGGGCGTCACGCTCTTCAGCGATGATGTGCTTCAGTTCAAAAAACTTGTTTATGAAATGCGCTTTGATGAAGTCAGCGCGCGCTACGGCGAATTCGGTTCATTTTTTGTCGGAAACCGCTTGTCTCTCGACACGCTTCCGAAGTTTTTGCATGTGTAACACCCACCCGCCTGTCCGGCGGGTTTTTTTATTTGTCAGAATTTAAATAAAATTTGCTATTTTTATCATTTTTTTTTACGATGTAAAGGAGATTCCATTTTGGTAAAGGGGTGCAGACAGTTGTCAAAACGAACCGCATTTATTATGGGAGCCAGTCAGGGGATCGGCAGAGCGATCGCTCTGAAACTGGCTGACAATGGCTTTCATACCGTCATTAATTCACGAGTTCCCGAAAATATCGAATCGGTAAAAGAAGAGATCCTCGCCAAACATCCGGATGCGGGCGTCACCGTTCTGGCCGGCGATATGTCGGACCAGAAGGCGAGAGCCGGCATTTTTGAAGAGATCAGATCACAATGCGGACGGCTTGATGTATTGATCAACAACATTCCGGGCGGCTCGCCGGATACCTTTGAAAACTGCGATATAGAGGATATGACAAATACCTTTACGAATAAAACGATCGCCTATATCGACTCTATGAAAACGGCCGCAGCGATCATGAAACAGCACGAATTCGGCAGAATCATTAATATCGTCGGAAACCTATGGAAAGAACCCGGCGCCAATATGTTTACCAACAGCATGATGAACGCCGCTTTAATTAATGCCAGCAAAAACATCGCCATTCAGCTTGCGCCTTTTCACATTACTGTCAACTGTCTGAATCCCGGATTTATCGCCACAGACCGTTATCACCAATTCGTGAAGAATGTCATGAAGCAAAACGGCATTTCTAAAGCGGAAGCGGAGGAACGGATTGCCTCAGGCGTCCCGATGAAGCGTGTCGGAACTGCGGAAGAAACCGCGGCGCTGGCTGCCTTTCTTGCCTCTGAAGAAGCCTCCTATATTACCGGACAGCAAGTGTCAGCCGACGGCGGCAGCATGAAAAGCATATAATAAAAACATCCCGC
Organism: Bacillus sp. jun7; assembly: GCF_051034795.1. Taxonomy (NCBI): domain Bacteria; kingdom Bacillati; phylum Bacillota; class Bacilli; order Caryophanales; family Bacillaceae; genus Bacillus; species Bacillus sp. jun7. The sequence goes on along the minus strand of NZ_CP093219.1, from coordinate 2,700,074 downwards.
TCTCAGCGGGATGTTTCTTGTAATGAAGGAAAGGACAAACCTAGCTTTTGAATCCGCAGCACGACTTCCCTTAAATCGCCCTGTTTTGCCACCATTGATATTCTGACATAACGCTTTCCGCCGCTGCCGAAAATCTCGCCGGGCGTCACGACAACATGGGCATGCTCCAGCAGATAGTCCGAAAACTGGTGTGATGACTCGAATTCATTCGGAATTTCAGCCCAGACATAAAAAGTCCCTTTCGGTTTTTCAATGCTCCAGCCTAATTCCTTTTCACATAACGCCGTGAAAAAATCAATCCGTTCTTTATAAGTGCGCTTCAGACGCTCCGTATGCTCAGGATTTCCTGACAGCGCCGCCGCTGCCGCCTGCTGAAGGCCGCCGAACATGCCGACGAAGACGTGATCCTGAAACTCATTGACCGCCTGAATAATTTTCTCATTCCCCACGGCAAATGCCATTCTCCAGCCTGCCATATTGAAGGTTTTCGAAAATGAATAAAGCTCCGCGCCGACCGTTTTTGCTTCCTTCGCCTGAAGAAAGCTGGCCGGGTTCTGATCAAATTCGAACGCGCCGTATGCAAAATCGTGAATAAGATGGATGTCATGACTTTTTGCAAACGCAGCCGCTTTTTCATAAAACGCCTGATCCGCAGTCGCGCCCGTCGGGTTATTCGGGTAATTCAAAAACATCAGCTTGGCTTTTTTCAGGACGGCGGGATCAATCCGCTCAAAATCCGGCAGATAGCCGTTTTCCGGATGAAGCGGCATCTCATGCAGCTCCGCTCTGGCCATTGTGATTCCCGATAAATACTCAGGGTAGCCGGGGTTCGGGACTAAGGCGATATCGCCGGGGTTCAGCAGGCATTGCGTCAAAACGTACAAACCAGCTTTCCCTCCGCCGAACAGCGCGACTTCTGTCTCCGGATTGACCGATACCCCGTACTCTCTCTCATAAAATTCCGCGATGGCTTCTTTCAGAAACGGATAGCCTCTGAACGGGCCGTATCCGTGATACGAAGGATTCAGCGCAGCCTCCCGCAATGTTTCAACGATATGCGGCGGAGTGGGGAGATCGGGATTCCCCTGCCCGAGATTAATGATCTGGGCTCCTGTTTTCTCCATCTCTTTTACCTTTTGAAAAACGAGCGAAAATTCCTGTTTCGGAAGTGTCTTGATGACGTCGGACGGTATGATTTCCATCTGAAAGGCTCCTTATAAATGAATTTGCTCTGATTCGTTATTCCGTTCTGAAAAGGATTTATTGACCAGTTTTGTATGCAGAAACAGCCCGCTGACCAAAAGGACGATAAACGCCATGATGACTGCCGCGTCTACAATGTTGATCAACATGGAACCGACGGCGATGCACAATCCGATGGACGCCTCCGCCACCGAAAAGATCCGTCCCTGAATCTGGTTCGCCGCGTTCTCCTGAACTTTGACCTTCGCCAGCACCTCACCGTATTCCATTGCGATAAAGAAAAGAATGGCGGCAATGACTGACACGGCGAAAATCGGGGTAAACAAAAACAGCGCAAGCGAGACGATCGATAACACTGTAAAATACATCAGCCCTTTATTGTTGTTAAAGCCCCATTTGCTGACAAGAGCGGCGCCGATAAAGCCGCCGAAGCCGATACAGAACGTCAGGATGAAATTGCCGATTTCCCCGTCGCCTAAAAAGCGGCTGACAATCGGGAAATAGCTGTAGACGACACCCCACAAAAGCGCCATCGTAATCATCGTGAACATGGCGTTTAACACAAAAGCATTTGTTTTGATTTCCTTCAGGCCTTCTTTAAACGACTGAAAAGCTTCTCTTACGTTTTCTGACTGAATCGGCACGTATTGAAGCTTAATGCGGCTGATGAAAAACGCGGAGACAAGATAGGTCACCCCGTTAAACGCGACGGCAAGCTCCACAGAACCGCCTAACAGAAAAAGTCCGCCGGCTGCAGCGCCGACAATAATCGAAATCGTCGTGGCTTTTGCAAACAAAGTGTTGATATTTTTAATATCCGCTTCTAAAGACGACATGACCGCGAGACGTGCCGGGTTAAAGAACACGCCGCTTCCGTAAGAAATAAACAGCAGCGCCAGAAAAAGCAGCGGATATTCGCCTTTCGGGAGAAATGTCAGCCCCAAAAAGATGACACCTCTGATCACATCCGTCCACAGCATGATTTTCACCCTGTCGAGCCGGTCCACGAGCACGCCTAAAAACGGCTGAAACACCATCGGAATACTACGGACCGCGATGACGCCGGACGTCACCCAGTAGTCGTGATAGTATGTAGACAAAATGAGCAGGGCCGGGAGAACGCAATAGTCTCCCATAAACGAAAGCGCCTGCCCGAAAAGCAAATACTTAGAGTTCGGTTTCAGCTGTTTCATACCGGTAACGCATACTTTGCAGTCAGCTTCGCCTGCTGCTGAATTTGTTTGATTGATTCGGCCACGTCACCCGAATTGCTTCCTTTCAGCTCGAACGCCGCAATGCTGTTGAACGCTTCGAACAGCCGCAGATCCACGGACGTACCCGCCTCGGCCGCCGAGAAAGAAACGAGTTCGGTGTCTCCCTTTAAGACGCCGTCAGGAATGTCAATGCTTTCAATGACGAAATCGACAGCTGTCTCAGGCAGCTGGCCGTTCTCTTTGAAATGCTGTGGATACAAGTGGCAGTCGGCGACATAGCACGGCTCCTGCTCCAATAATCCATTCGGCAGATCGGCTTCTTTTCCGAAACAGAGAACATCCAATAACAGCTGCGCCATATCGACGCCGAAGACCTTTTTAATATTCGGAATCATGTTCCAGCCCGCAAATCGTGCCGCTGATTCAATCAATCCGGCTTCCCGGTTTTTCATTAATTTTATTTCTGTATGTGTCGCGCAGTTTTCGAGGCCGAGTCCTTCATTCGCCTTTTTGGCAGCTTCGACGATTTTCCGCTTCGCGTCATCATCCAGGATGGACGGCGTAATATGCGATGTCTCCGTGAATCCGATTTGCGGTGTTTTATCATGAATCGCGACAGGGAAGTATTCCCCGTCGGCCATGATGCCTTCTATGCTGATATAGTCGGAATAACCGCTTGTTTCGTACCAGTCGTCATACTCGCCCTGCAAAAATTCTTCCGCGATAAAAGGCGCTTCAAACGTGACCGCTTTCGGTACGTTAATCGACTTCAGGTATTCATTGACTCTGTTAAATTCGGCTTCTGCCGTTTCTCTCTCTTTGATGAGCGTCACGCCGATGGAGCTCGCCAGATATGTAGGCTTCAGAATGAGCGGCGTTCCGATTTCCTGAAGCGCGGCGCGGAAATCTTCCAGCGTCGTCACCCGTTTGTTTTTGATGGACTTGACGCCGGCCCGGTTGAAGGCGGCTCTCATTTTGTTTTTATCTCTGGCATTTTCAGCGGCCTGTACGCCCGCTCCCCGCAGGCCGAGACGTTCACACGCTTTTGCCATCGGAGCGATAAACAGTTCATTGTTGGTCGTAATGGCGTCAACCGCGAACATGTCAGCCACCTTGACGATTTCTTCGACGACTTCTTCCTCAGGTTTGTCATGATCTTCATGAGCCCAGTAAATCGAATCGGGATGCTCAAAATCAGCCAGACTCTTAAAATAGTCTTTATCTTTAATGACCGCAATCGAGTATTTTTCAATTAATGCCGCATGAGAGGCTGTAATTGCAAAAGGTCTCGGAATAAAGCTGACGAGGTTGTATTTTTCGGCTGCGCTTTTGTAAAACATATGCGGCGGGCATCCCCCAAGGTCAGCGATAACCAATACTGTTTTTCTCTCCATATGTAAACACTCCTTATCTATTGTGCGGTGTATCCACCGTCTGCGGTGATCGCGCTTCCGGTCATATAGCTTGATAAATCCGAAGCGAGAAACAGCATGACGTTCGCTATTTCTTCAGGCTTGCCGAGTCTCAGCAGCGGATTGACTTTCGCTTTTTCTTTTTTGATTTCTTCAAGAGTGCCTTCGTTGTTTTCAAGGAACGACTTTTCATTCAAAGGTGTGTCAATGATTCCCGGGCACACGCAATTGACGCGGATGTTGTGTTTGGCGTAATCGACGGCCATCGAACGCGTCAGCTGCAATACGCCGCCTTTAGAAGCGTTATATGCGGGAATGTCGGGCCATGCGACGACTCCTCCGACGGAGCACGTGTTAATGATATTGCCCTTGCCGCTTTTGAGCATATACTTGAGCGCGTGCTTGCTCATAAGAAACATGCCCGTCAGATTGACGTTGAGCACTTTGTCCCAATCGCTCAGCTCCATCTCATGAATCGGGGCGACAATTTCGATGCCGGCGTTATTGATTAACACATCCAATCCGCCGAACTTGTCAACCGCTGACCGGATGGCGTTTTGACATGCCGGTTCATCTGTAATATCCGTCCGGACAAAATGCAGCCTGTCATTGTTTTCTTTCCGGATCATCGCTTCTCCCTGCGCCTCATCAATATCCGCGACGACCACATTTGCCTCTTGATTCAGAAACGCCTGAACCGCGGCATAACCGATGCCTGATGCGCCCCCTGTGATGAGGACGGTTTTATCCGTCAGGTTCATGACTCTTTCGCCTCTAATTTTTTCGCTTTTGCTCTGTTATAGCGCGGAGGGAAAAAGATATTGACTGATTTTGAATCTTTTTCAAATCTGTTGATGGCGCCGTGATCTTCTCTCGGATCGCAGAAATAAGCTGTACCGAATGTCATATCCACTTTGCAGCCTTCAATGGTCATATCATAGCCGCCGCCGATGCAGATGCCGATCTGTTCATTGCGGTGTTTATGGAACGGCATTTCTCCTCCGTTGCCCGGAATGTTGGCAAGCATGATTTCCACCCAGTCTTCCACGAAGAACGTGACTTCCATCCCAGGCAATAAGTCTCTTGTTTTAAAAATATTCAAAAAATAATCCTCAGGGCTTGTATAGGTTTCACCGGCTTTCAGGCGTTTAATATCAATGGCGATCACTTCTTGATCCGTCTCATTTCTTGCGCCGTGAGGCACGTTAGGAGGCGCGATATAGGCTGATTCCAGCGCTGTCATCTTTCTTGTGACATCTCCGACAGTCATGGACAGCTCGCCGGAAACGACAAGGCCGATTTGGACTTCCTTATGCTGATGCGGTTCCACGTTTGTATGCGGCGGAACGTAAGAAAGCAGAACTTCCGTATCGCCTCTGACGGACGAATATTGTCTTACTCCGTTATCCCATTCTATTAATTTAGGCGTCGGGAAATAAAGTTCCTGCAAATCTTGTTCAGTTTTCATCATGAATCTCTCCTTTTCCGAATAATGACCAGCTCATGGGAATGCTTTTAAATGTTTTGACAAAGTGAAGGCCGTACTTTTGTCTGGCCAGCTCATTTGTCAGCGCGATGTCGGACAAACCGTCCTTCACTCTTTTCGCGGCTGCGCTCGTTGAGTTCACCAGATCAAACGTGACATCTTTACGGGTAAAATACTTAATCAAATTGATAGGAGACGGGTGGGATACGATGACAGTCTTATCAAGCATGTCATCTGTATATTCAAAACCGGGCCGGACAGCCAGGCCGTACATCGGGGTGTCGCACCTGAAAATTTGCAGAAGCTGCAGATCCGGTCTCATGTAGAAGTGCTTAATGCCGTCATACGCGTGAGGCACAATTGTGTATTCCAGCGGACTTTGAAGCGTTTTTTCAATGCACGATTCAAATGTATCATGCAGTGATAATTTGCTGTTCACCCCTTGGAGAAGGGTGAAATTGGTGATGAAGTTTTTTGCTGCGTACTCACTGCTTGTCCCTTCAGGACCGAGCGTGTTGATCGTAATCAGTTTAGATATTGAATAAGCCTTGCTTTTTGTTTGAATGCTATTATCCAATATAATCATGAGCACCAACCAATCTGTTAAATTTTAAGTAAATATTATCCATAGACGTTCAAGCTGTCAATATTATTTGAAAATATTGATAATTATTCCTATATATTAGAAAACACCTTATGATATAAGGTGTTAAAAATTAACATTTACAAAATTATAGAAACTTTATTTTACCGATACAATGATTGGTTGGTCTTATGCTCATATTTCCCGTACCTTCTGTATGCGAAAACGCTGAGGACAAAGCCGATGAGGGTGACGGCCGCACAGATAAATCCGACAGCTGCATATCCGTATCCGACATAGACCGGACCCATGAAAGCAGAACCCAAGGTGACGGCCAAATTGGATGCCAGACTGTAAAATGCCATGATTTTGCCCCGGCGGCTCTGTGAGCAATCACTTAAAATAGTGCTGAGCAAGGTCACCGTCAGGCTTTGCATCAACCCCCAGACGAATAACCCGATGACCAAAAACGGCATTGATGACGGCGCATAGGCGAGACAGGAAAGCCATATGCTGATCACGGCCAATGCCGCGATCAAAGAGCGCATTTTCCCCGCCTTATCTGCGATTTTTCCGGTGAACACGCTCATGGAAAAACCGATTCCGTACACCATGATCAGCAGCCCTGAAGCTGTATTCCCCCCCCGGCAGCACGCGGTGAAGATATGTGCCGAGAAAGGAATACATGCCGTAAAAACCGATCATGTTGCAAAAAGTGATCGTGAGGTATACAGGGACACGGGGCACCTTCAGCGCATCCCGGAAAGTGCCTGCCTGCCGTCCGTTTTCCTCTTCTGTTTTATCCCCATCCGCCGTGCTGCGGCGCGCCTCAATGAAAATGAGCGAAGCAACGAGGACAGACATGAGGGCGAAAATCCAAAACGTCCACCGCCAATTCAAAACGCCGCCGATAAAAGAGCCGATCGGAACACCGAAAATCAAAGCGAGCGACCAGCTTGACACGATCAGACCCATCACCTTGCCGCGGTACGCATAAGGCACACGGTCGCCGACCACCGCATATGCTGTCGGCACAAACGCACCCGCCGCAAGCCCGGAAAGCGCCCTGCCCAGAAAGAAGAAAAAGAGATTGTGCGCCAGCGCGCAAATCACCGTGCCGGCCGTAAATATAAGCAGTCCCGCCAGCAGACTGAGTTCCCGGGAATATTTATCTCCCAGCGGAACGAGAAGCGGCGCCCCGATAAAAATCATCACTCCGTAAATACTGATGGAAAGCGCCAGCACACTGACATCCGAACTGAAAGCCTGCGCTAAATCCGGAAGCAGCGGAGAAATCACCAGCTCTTCAGAACCCGCGGCAAATACGCCTAATGTCAAAGCAAGCGCGAGACAGACCGGAAATCGGCGTTTCGTTTCGATGTGATCGGTTTGTTTGCTGTTCATGCTCTTTGAACACCTCTTCCGTAAAACTTTTCTACCTTTTGTTGTTTTATAGTTTAGCATCCTTATATTTCATTTTACATTTCATATGAAAACTAATTCTGATTTTTTATTTACATTCAGATTTTAAATAAAATATTTAGTTTGTATTCAATAAATGATATAAAATACGCCGTCCGCTTATGCTATAGTGATAGAATCATTTGTTAAGGTGGGGGGTTATGAAATGAATAACGCTGATTCAAAGGCCGCCCGCGCAGGCCTCGGCATGGTACTGATTCTCGGGACGCTCGCTTCATTCGGGCCGCTTTCGCTCGATATGTATCTGCCCGCTTTGCCTGAGGTGGCGGCCGATCTTCATACGACAGCGTCACTTGCGCAGCTGAGCCTGACGTTTTGTCTGTTGGGGCTGGCGGTCGGGCAGATCGTTGTCGGGCCGCTCAGTGATATGATCGGGCGCCGGAAGCCGCTGATTCTGTCATTGCTGCTTTATACGCTGTCTTCTTTATTATGCGCCTTCAGCCCTTCTGTTTCGTTTTTAATTGTCATGAGGTTTATTCAAGGATTCACCGGGGCGGCCGGAATCGTCATCGCACGGGCTTCCGCACGCGATATGTATTCCGGAAAAGAATTGACGGCTTTTTTCTCATTACTGATGCTCGTCAATGGGGCGGCGCCGATTTTAGCGCCGATTACAGGGGGATTTATCCTTCAGTTCGCCGGCTGGAAAATCGTATTTATCGTGCTGGCGGTGATCGGCTGTATCATTTCTGCCGCCGTGCTTACGGCGTTGCCTGAATCACTCCCGCCGGAAAAGCGGACAAGCGGCGGACTCCGGGAGACGCTGATGACGTTTCGCGGCCTGCTTGGCGACCGGATGTTTATGGGATTTGCGCTCAGCCAGGCATTTGTGATGACCGGCATGTTCGCATATATTGCCGGGTCGCCGTTTGTACTGCAAAACATCTACGGCGTATCGGCGCAAATGTTCAGCCTGCTGTTCGCCGTAAACGGTGCGGGGATCATATGCGCCACCCAAATCACCGGACGGATGGCCAAAACACATGATGAACGGAAGCTGTTTGTCTCCGGTCTGATGATTGCCGTCATCGGGAGCATCGCTTTGCTTTTATCACTTGCGTTTGGTTTAGGCCTGACGGCGGTCTGCATTTCTTTATTCATCATTGTTTCTTCTGTCGGGATCGTCACGACGACGGGATTTTCTCTGGCTATGCAGAAACAGGAGAAAGGCGCGGGAAGCGCTGCGGCTCTTCTCGGACTCCTGCCCTTTATCGGCGGTGCGGCTGCCGCTCCCCTTGTCGGTATTGCCGGAGAAGAAAATGCCTGGCCGATGGCCGTCAGCATTTTCGGTTTTCAGTTCTGTGCCGTTCTATCCTATGTTCTGTCGGCCAAACGAAACACAAAGTAAAGCCCGCCGCTTTAAGCGAAGGGCTTTTTTTCTTATCCGGCAGCGCCTTTTTCCGAAGAAGCCGGCTCACGCTTCAGGCGTTTTTTGATACCGAAGTGATAATACGCGTAACAGATGATCATCAGCGGGACGCCGCAGTACAGACCGATACGCTGGTCGGGGATAAAGATGAGACTGATTAAGATAAGACCGTAAACCGAAAATCCGAGAATCGGCACAATCGGATAAAGAGGCGTTTTAAATGCCAGGTCTTTCAGATTTCCTCCTTCAGCGAGAAAGCGTCTCCGGAAAACGAATTGTGAAGCGCAGATTGACATCCACGCGACGACGGTAATCATACCGGAGATGGAAATGAGCCACACATACACCGTTTCAGCCGCGACTACACTTGTCAGCAGGGATAAACCGGAGATGGCGATGGTGATGGAAAGAGCTTTCAGAGGCACGCCTTTTTTCGTCAGTTTCGTTAAGGAAGCGGGGCCCATCTTAGTTTTTGATAGGGACCACATCATTCTGGACGAAGCGTACAGCCCGGAATTCGCCACCGACAGCATGGCGGTCAGAATGACAAAGTTCATGATATCGGCCGCATAAGGAACGCCGATTTTATCCAGCACAGCCACAAACGGGCTTTCGATGACGCCTGCCGTTTGATACGGCAAAATGGACACGAGAACAAACATCGCCAGCACGAAGAAAAACAGCGTCCGCCATATGACGTTTCGGATCGAGCGGGGAAGCGTCTTTTCCGGATTTTCGCTTTCTCCCGAGGCGATTCCGACCAGTTCGGTACCCTGGAATGAAAAATTCACCATAACAAGGGTAAACAGCACGGCTTGGGCGCCGTTCGGAAAAAGCCCTTTGTCCGTCGTAAAGTTTGACAGATACGGAGCCGTCTGCCCGCCGTTAAAACCGACAAAGCCGAATACCGCAGCGCAGCCGAGAATAATAAACAATACAATGGCCATGACCTTAATGCTGGAAAACCAAAATTCCATTTCCGCAAAACTCCGTGCAGACAGCGCGTTAATGGAAAAAATGACGACGCCGAATACCAGGCACCACACCCAAATCGGAACGGCCGGAAACCATCGCTGCATTAAAATCCCCGCCGACGTCAGCTCAAGCCCCACTGTATTGGCCCAGCTGAATGCGTACATCCATCCGATCGTAAATCCCGTCGACGGCCCGAGAAACTTTGCGGCATACGCCTGAAATGATCCTGCGACCGGCATAGCGACCGCAAGCTCCCCCAAACAAAGCATCACCAGATACATTAAAAATCCGCCGATCACATAAGCCAATATCGCGCCGATCGGTCCCGCTTCACTGATCGTAAAACCGGAGCCCAGAAAAAGCCCCGTCCCGATCACGCCGCCGAGGGCGATCATAAACAAATGCCGGCCCTTCATCGTGCGCTGCAATTCATTTTGATTGGTATCTCCCTGCATATACATCCCCCTTATTCCGTTATGTCAGCCATTTGTGCGTATGTCTAATCGGTAGCTGTGCAAAAGGTGCATTGTCGTCTGCTGAATAAGTTCCGGCAGCACATGGAATGTGTACGGCTTGTACACGCGTTCCGTCCATTTATGGCCGTCCTTTCCGTATACCCCTATATTGACCGACGGAATATTCAATTCCCTGATTTCTTTAAAAGGAATCGTCCCGATGACATCCCAGCCCGGAAAATTATCGGTAAAGGCGGAGACCTCCTCGTCTGTTTCATGCAGCGATAAAAAGCTTCCGTCCGCTAAATAGGGGAAAAACTTTTTAAAGACGAATGTTTCTCCGGTTGATGCCGCTGTTTTATCGACCGCTTCTTGAATGACATGCTGCAAAAGCCGGTCCCGTGTGCTTTCTTCCTTCAGATAATTGTGCGGAAGATAAGGCGGCGCATAGAAAATAATGACTTTAGCTCCCTGCTCAGGATCGAGTTTTTGCAGTTCTTCGACGGCTTTAAAACATCTCATCCGCAGTTCAAGATGTTCATATGTTTTAAATGCCTGCCCGATACACTGTGCAGGGTCTATCCCGCGGCTTCTCAGCCTTTTCAGGTAATCTTCCAGACTGTACACTTGAACGTTCCATGACATCTCTTTTTTCGGCAGGCTCGTTCTCTCACAGTATTCGTCGTAATAATCAGATAATTTTTGTTCTGTCTCTTTGCAGGCTTCGTCAGCCACGGCGGTCAGCTGATCCATGACTTCTTTGGCGGTTTTCTCGTAAATAAAATAATTAAAATAGACATAGCTGCTGACGGCGGTCTGCACGTTATACGCTTCCTTATTGTCACGCTGGTAGAGGCAGGTCGGCGGAAGCACAAGCTCCCCTTCAATGTTTTCCGCCATATGAATATTGTTGTGAATTCTTCTGGTGATTTCTGACGCGATCAAATTCGGATCGATGCCGGACAGCGTATCTCCGACATGCACCTCCCGCCCGTAAATCGCAAAGCAAGGCAAAAGCTTCCCTGCCGCACCCGTGTATATGTACCTTGTCGTGTCACCCTCATACAGCGGCGTGATGAAGTCATTGTTAATCGCTGCTAAATAACGAAGCTGCTTTTCTTGTTTCAGCCGTTTTAATTCAGAAATGCTGGTTAAAATGCCGGAATGCTGGCTTTCTTCATCCGGGTTTGCCATGAACAAAATATGGCCCGGCAGCTGATCGCGCCGTTCAGAAAAGTGAAGCAGATTGGCGAGATGAACGGCAATACCGCTCTGCATATCAACCGAACCCCTTCCGAACATCCACTCGCCTGAGCGGGCGTCCCGCTGCACATCCCGATCAAATTCATAGTTTGAGAAATATTCCGCGAGACGGTCGGAATCAAAAGCGATATCTTTTAAAGGGCCGAAATCCTCGATGCCGACCGTATCAAGATGAGCGTGATAAATGACCGTATTCAGGCTTTCGCCGTTTCCCTCAATAAATGCGAAAATATTTTTGCGGCCGTAAGGGTCCTCAGGAATCGCCTGCTCCCACACATGTGACGGATTCTCCTGAAAGTAGGGAAAGCTCTTGATCATATCTTTGATATAGTCGGCTTTTTTTCCTTCTCCCAATGTGCCGTTGATGCTGTTTAAGGCCACCAGTGATTTCGTAATGGCTTCTATTTTCTCCTCCGGAAGCATTTTGCTGAGCTGCTGATACATATTCCATCCTCCTTACCCTCATATAGAGAAAATAGCGCGACTCTTTTTTCATCGCGCTATTTCCGAAAGATTAATAGGCTTCAGACGTTGTTTTTGCCTGCATATGAAGAATCAGATAGTCAGGTCCTCCGGCTTTCGAATCGGTTCCTGACATATTGAAGCCGCCGAACGGCTGGTATCCGACAATCGCTCCCGTACAGCCGCGGTTGAAGTATAGATTTCCGACGTGAAAATCTTCGCGGGCGCGTTCAATGTGCGCGCGGGTTTTCGATAACAGAGCGCCCGTCAGTCCGTAATCGGTATTATTGGCAATCTCAAGCATATGGTCGAAATCACGGGCTTTTGAGATCGCGACGACAGGCCCGAAAATTTCCTCCTGCATCAGGCGGGCGTTTTCATCAACATCCGCAAAAATGGTCGGCTGAATAAAGTATCCTTTTGAATCATCACCTTCGCCTCCCGTCAGGAGTTTTCCTTCTGTTTTGCCGATTTCGATATAACTCATGACTTTATTATAAGATGCTTCGTGGATGACTGGCCCCATGTATGTATCAAAATCTTCCGGACTTCCGACGGTGAGTGATTTTGTTAAAGCGACGGCTTTTTCAACAACTTCATCATAGACGTCCTGATGAATGACCGCACGCGAACCGGCTGAACATTTTTGGCCTGAGAATCCGAAGGCGGAATACACGATTGAGGAAGCGGCAAGATCAAGATCAGCATCTCTGTCTACAAGCACCGTATCTTTCCCTCCCATTTCGGCAATGACCCGTTTCAGCCACTTTTGGCCCGGCTGTACTTTTGCGGCGCGTTCATAGATGCGGCATCCGACCGCGCGGGAGCCTGTAAACGACACAAATCTCGTCTTCGGATGCTCAACCAGATAGTCGCCGATTTCTCCTCCGTCGCCCGGTATGAATTGGAGCACGCCGTCCGGCAGGCCCGCTTCTTTCATTACTTCAACGAATTTCGCCGCCACGACAGGCGCCGCATCCGCCGGTTTCAGAAGTATCGTGTTGCCTGTTACGATGGCTGCCGCCGCCGTTCCCGCCATGATCGCAAGCGGGAAGTTGAATGGAGAAATGACGATTCCCACCCCAAGCGGCTCATAGTGATACTGATTATATTCTCCGTCACGGCTCTTTACAGGAGAACCGTCTTTCAGTTTCAGCATCTGACGGGCGTAATACTCTAAAAAGTCGATCGCTTCCGCCGTATCCGCATCCGCTTCCTTCCACGGTTTTCCCGCTTCTTTCACCAGGTACGCGGAGAATTCGTGCTTTCTTCTGCGGATGATCGCCGCCGCTTTAAACAGCACATTCGCGCGGTGTTCCGGCCGTACTTTTTTCCATGTTTGAAATGCCTGCAGCGCAGCCTGCATGGCCTTTTCCGCAAGTTCTTTTCCGGCTGCCGATACAGAACCGATCACTTCTTTTTTATCTGCCGGATTGACGGAAATGATCTTTTTATCCGTTTCAATCGCTTCACCGTTGATGATAAGCGGATAATGCTTGCCGAGCTGTGAATTCACATAAGCCAGCGCTTCCTGAAACGATTGTTTATTTGTCTCTTCCTGAAAATTTGTAAATGGTTCGTGTGCGTATGAAACTGTCATTAGAATTCCTCCCCGTATTTTGTAATGTGTGCTCACGCTTAATAAAGATGCAAGAAGCATACCAGCATAGCAATTTGTGATAAAAAAAGATAATCTTTGCCGAAAGCTTGTCCGAATCTGTCAGCTGCAATCTGAAAACGCAAAGAAATTTTGCGATCCGCTATATAACTGATGCAAAATCTCTTTGCGGATAACACTTATACCCAGCCGCGGAACCGGGCCGCTTCAGCCGACTTTCTGATACCTGTCATATAGGCGGCCAAACGCATATCGACTTTGTGGGTATGCGCTGTCTGATAAATGGATTCAAACGAATTCACCATGACGCTGCGCAGTTTTCCGGCGACTTCCTCTTCAGACCAGTAAAAGCCTTGATTATTTTGCACCCATTCAAAATAAGACACCGTCACGCCGCCGGCGCTTGCCAAAATATCCGGCACGAGAAGCACGCCTCTTTCATTCAGGATTTTCGTGGCGTCTATCGTTGTCGGGCCGTTCGCCGCCTCCACAATGATTGAGGCTTTAATGTGATGGGCGTTTTCAGCCGTTATCTGATTGGAGATTGCGGCAGGCACGAGAATATCACAGTCCTTTTCCAGCAGCTCCCGGTTCGTTATGACATCAGAGAAGAGATTCGTCACCGTGCCGAAGCTGTCCCGCTTATCCAGCAGGTAATCAATGTCAAGGCCGTCAGGGTCATACAAAGCCCCGTGGGCGTCTGAGATGCCGATCACCTTGGCGCCGGCGTCATGCATAAATTTAGCGAGAAAGCTCCCCGCATTTCCGAACCCCTGAATGATGATCCGCGCATTTTCCAATGGAATCCCTTTTTTCTTAACGGCTTCCTCAATACAAATCGTGACGCCTTGCGCGGTCGCCGTTTCCCGCCCCTGTGAACCGCCGAGAACAATCGGTTTGCCCGTAATGAATCCCGGTGAATCAAATTCTCTCAGGCGGCTGTATTCGTCCATCATCCATGCCATAATCTGCGAGTTGGTATATACGTCGGGAGCCGGAATATCCTTTGTCGGGCCGACGATCTGGCTGATCGCGCGCACATATCCGCGGCTCAGCCGTTCCAGCTCTCCGAATGACATCGTCCGCGGATCACAGATGATGCCGCCTTTTCCGCCCCCGTAAGGAAGATTTGTGATGCCGCATTTTAAAGTCATCCAGATGGAAAGCGCCTTAACCTCTTCTTCACTGACTTCCGGATGAAACCGCACGCCCCCTTTTGTCGGGCCGACTGCGTCATTATGCTGTGAGCGGTAGCCCGTGAAAACCTGTACTGAACCATTGTCCATTTTGACGGGGATGCGTACGGTCAATAGCCGCATCGGCTCTTTCATCAGTTCATACATATTGTCAGGATAGCCCAGTTTGCGCAGGGCCTCTTTTATGATCGATTGTGTGGACAAGAACAAATTAAGAACTTCTTTTTCTTCATCTTTCTGAGTGCTTTTAGAAAGCGGGTTGGCTGACATGTTTTATCACCTCATCGTATTTTACGTGTAAGCTTCAATTACCGGCAGAACGAAATGTAAGCGCTTTTACACCAAAACCCATCAATCCCTTTCACATTGTCGTTACACCCCTTTTTATATGCAAGATTCATGCCAGGATTTTGCGCATCAAAAAAGAGGCTGTTGTCAGCCTCTTTCATCCCAATTAACGCGGGTCAATAACCAGCTTTGTTTCGGCATAGAGACTGCCGGCCCCCAAACCGTTTACGTAATCGCCTTTAATTGTATACGTGCCCGCGCGCGGAAGGTTTTTACGCACCAGGACGAGATTATATTCAGACGCGCCCAATAAGTCAAGGGTAAGCGGAAGTCTGACCGTTTTTCCGTAGTTGAGAATTTGCGTTTCTTTCAGTGTTCTTCCGTTTACAGAGTCCCTCACAGTGGCGTTGAACCCGTCAGGAAATTGAAATTCAACGGCCCCGACGGCAAGCAGCGCATTCGGCTTGTATGTGACTTCAATATCAGACGTCGCGTATTCTTTCGTACTATTGACGGTTTTCGCTTCAATAACGGCAGATTGGGCGTTCGCATGAAAAGATGGCAAGAATACAGCTGAAAATACCGCAGCACTGATGAGAAAGGCAGAAAATGATTTTCTTTTTAACATCATGAATTCCTCCAGATCATATAGGATTCAGAGCGTCCTCTGCCGGAAAAGCGTGTCTGATGATTCCATTCGCGAATTGGGTTTCTCTTTTCCTGAGAATAATCTACCACCTTTATCCATGGAAGTAAATTATTTTTAGAATATTCAATCATTTATTTTTCGCGAGATGAATCAGCACAAAAAAACGAAGACATCCGCTGTCTTCGTCTTGTGCGCTACCGGTGAGCCGTCTGCCAGTCAAATCCGATGGTGTCATCATTCCACGGAATTCTTTTTTCGTCAGGCTGATCCGGATTGTAGGACATTGTCGTGAAATAAATAATGGTCAGCGGGGTTTCGCCCAGCACTCTGTACCCGTGTGCGACGCCTTTGGGAATGAGAAGGAGCATCGGATTGTCTTCTCCCATGTAGTAGACATCCGTTTCTCCCTTGGTTGCCGACTCTTCGCGAAGGTCATGCAGCACGACCTGGGCGTGGCCTGTCGGGAAAAACCACAGGTCATCCTGTTTCTCATGATAGTGAAACGCTTTAATGACGCCGGGATAGCTTTTGGACCAGGAAGCCTGCCCGAAACGCTCTAAGAGATGTTCATCGTCACGGACGAGTTCTGAGAAAAAACCCCGGTCATCGCTGTGTTTGATCAGCTTTTTAATTTTTACGCCTTCGATCACTTGCACTGTCCCTCCCTTTGTAAATAATCCTGCAGCGCTTCCCGCCAATGCCTCATGCCGAGCCCCTGCCGTTCAATCGACTCAAGGCTCAACACCGAGTAAGCGGGGCGCGGCGTCTCATTTCCGTATTCCTCCGTCGTGACGGGCAGCACGGCGGCGGTTCTGCCGCTTTCTTCAAAAATAGCCTTGGCAAATTCATACCAGCTGCACACTCCGCTGTTTGCGGCGTGGTACAAGCCCGGCGGCCTGTCAAACAGACCGATCACCGTTTCGGCTAAATCCTTTGTGTACGTCGGTGCGCCGACTTGATCGTTAACGACACGAACCTGATCATGTGTATCCGCAAGTTTCAGCATCGTATTGACAAAGTTGTGCCCGCCGCTGCCGTACACCCACGACGTTCTGATAATGGTGTGGTTTTTTCCCGTTAACCGGATCAGTTCTTCGCCGAGTTTTTTGCTTTTTCCGTAAATCGTGCCCGGATCTGCGGGATCATCGGTCTGGTATGGCCGTGTTCCTTTGCCGCTGAAGACGTAATCGGTGCTGATGTGAATGAATTTCGCGCCGGTGTTTTCAGCCTCAAGCGCGGCATAATAAGCGCCGATTCCGTTTATTAAATACGCTTTGTCGAGCTCCGTTTCACATTTGTCAACGGAGGTGTATGCCGCCGTATTGACGACGATATCCGGCTTGTAATGGCTGAACGAGTGCCGCACCGAACGCTGGTCGGATATGTTCATCATCGCTTTTGTCAAGGCGATCACTTCATACCCTTCCCGCTTCAGCTGGCGGCATAACTCCCGCCCCAGCTGACCGGCCGCTCCGGTTACTAATACCTTCGTCAATCGGATCCCCTTCTTTCCGATTAGTCTTGGCTGTCTGTATACCAGCGAATGGTTCTTCTCATTCCTTCTTCAAATGTGACGTCCTGCCGCCATCCCAGCTCATTTTTCAGCTTTGAAGCATTGATGGCGTAACGGCGGTCATGCCCTTTTCTGTCTTCGACATGAGCAAACCGTTCCTCGACACCGAGCTCCTTCATGATAAATGACGCAAGCTCTTTATTCGTCCGTTCATTTCCTCCGCCGATATTGTAAATTTCGCCGAGTGTTCCTTTTTCCAGCACGAGCTTAATGGCGCGGCAATGATCTTCCGCAAACAGCCAGTCTCTGATCTGCATCCCGTCGCCGTACAGCGGAACCGGCGTGCCGTTTACGGCATGCCTGATAATGGTCGGAATCATTTTCTCGTGGTGCTGGTACGGCCCGTAATTGTTGCTGCATCTCGTAATGATGGCAGGAAGCTTATGGGTTTTCACATAAGACATGACAATCAGGTCTGAGCTTGCCTTGCTGGCGGAATACGGATTGTTCGGAGAAAGCGGCGTCGTCTCTGTAAAAGCGGGATCATCCGGTGCCAAATCTCCGTACACCTCATCTGTGGAAATGTGAATCAGCCTGCCGGCTTTTCCCTGTAACACCGCGTCCGCCAGTCGGTATGTGCCCATCACATTTGTTGTGATGAACGGCTCTGCCTGATTTATGCTTCTGTCCACATGGGATTCAGCCGCAAAATGAATGACAGCGTCATACATTTGGGAAAAGACTTTGTCAATGTCCTCTTTTTCAGAAATGTCACCTTTGATAAAACGGAAACGGCCGTTCTTTTTTAAGGCTTCTATTTCAAGCGGCCTGCTTGCATACGTGAGATTATCCAGGACGGTAATCTGCGCATCTGTTTCTTTCAGCATCATCTTTGTGAAGGTAAGGCCGATAAATCCGGCGCCCCCTGTAATTAAATATGATTTTGGCATGATTAATGCTCCTGTCCTTTCTGTAATGCCTGATGCGCCAGGCTTCCGGCGAGATAGAGCGATTCATGCGTGCCCGCATCCACCCACCAGCCCGTTAACACATCATACGTCAGCTCACTGTGTTCAATGTATAAATTATTGACATCCGTAATTTCCAGTTCGCCGCGTTTTGAAGGAGAAATTTGTTCAATATAAGAAAACACTTCTGCGTCGTACATGTAGATCCCCGTGACGCATAGTCTGGTCGGCGGCTGCTCCGGCTTTTCAATGATCGACTTGATCCGTTTGTTTTCCTCATCAATCTCGGCGATGCCGAAGCGCTCCGGATCGTCAACTTCTTTCAGCAGCACTTTCGCTCCTTTTCCCTGCTTTGCGAAACGCTCCGTATAAGGTTTTAATGAATCTTCAAAAATATTATCTCCCAAAAGCAGAACGAACGGATCGCGCCCGGTAAACCGCTTTGCGTATGATAAACCGTCGGAAATGCCGGATGCGGCTGGCTGAACCTGATATGTGATTGAGACGCCGAGCTCTTCTCCGGTTTCGAGAAGTTTATGAAATTGCGGAATATATTCTTTTTGCGTAATCAGCAAGATATCCGTAATCCCCGCTTCTTCCAGCTTCATGATCGACCAGTAAATCATCGGATATGGACCGACAGGGAGTAAATGCTTATTGACCGCTTTTGTCAGCGGCATAAGGCGTGAGCCGGTGCCTCCGGCTAAGATAACACCTTTCACATGAACACTTCCTTACGTGTGGTTTTATCACAAATCATAAAGAATCGCCGCCGCCCGTTTAATGCCCCTGCCGTCAACCAGCGGCTTTCCGTTCTGATGAAGCCCGAGCCGTCTCGGATAATCAGCAGCCAGCTCAGACATATGCCGAGCGAGCACGTCTGCCGCGGTGTGTTCTCCCAGGCCGAGATGAACGGCGGCCTCTCGTGCGGCGAATTTTTCCGCCGTCTCAGTTTGATGCTCCACTTGAGAAAGAACGATGCAGGGCACACCTGTACAAATGGTCTCATATAAGGTGATCCCGCCGGACACGATGGCCATATCAGCCCCCGTGAGAAGCGCGGCCATGTCATTTGTCTGCCTTACCATCTCGGCATAAGGCATTTGTGTGAGATGCGCGCGCACGTCATCAGCATGAGGCGCGGCGCCGCCCATGACGATGATCACTCGTTTCCGCTGAATGCCGGGAATGCGGCGGCATGCTTCCATCACTTTAAAGACAAGCTTCTTCGGGTCGCTTCCTCCTAATGAGACCAATATGGTTCGGCATTCTTTATTCAGCTGATAAAGCTGTTTGGCTTTTTCAAAACCCGGATGAAGAATCATATAATCCGGGCCTTCATATACCGCGGCGCTGCCCATTTGAACCGTCCGGCTTTTCAGCCCGCCGTAAATGCCGTTTATAACGGCATCGCATAAATGAATGACATGTTCCCTCTTTTCTTCAAATAAGACGATACGAGCCGATGAATGCTTTTTAATTTTCTCCAGCCAGTCACACGGCATATCGAGCAGATCGAATATGAGAAGGTCGGGAGCCCGCCTGTTTATTTCCCGGACAATAAATTCCTTCTGTCCCTTGTCAGGCTTGATGATCACTTCCCATTGATCAGATGACAGATAAGAAGAAGCCTCTTTATTTGTGTAGAACGTTATTGAGCAATTGTTCTTAATGGCACCGGCAAGCAGCTTCATCCGAACCGCGTGCCCCATGCCGATGTCACGGCCCCCGTCCGTGAAAATCAAAACCCGCACGCTAATCAGCCTCTTTTTGCCGGATCATTTGATTAATGGCCCTGAGCTCCGGATCACGATTCAGCAGATGGATCAATTCTTTTGCCGGAATATCAGGACGCGAGCCCGCTTTTACGTACAGCTCGCGGGCCAGCCTGTAGTCCTCTTCTGTATCGACGGTCATCCGCAAGTGAGGAGCCCGGAGTTCCTGCGGGGGCTCAGGAAAGAGAAGCCGGTACCTCTCAGGAGATTCTCTTATCAAAAGGGTGACATGCTCCTGATATTTGTCCGCCAGCGTTTTGTCCGCATTGATCTCCGTTAAAAGGCGCGCGTTCACCGCCTCGCCGCCGATCCCGAGCGGTGTACCGCAGATATACGTGTAGTCTGCGTGCTGATCTAAATGCGATTGAATCAGAAAATCAAGCAGCGAAGGGTCAACAAACGGGTTATCCCCCGTCAGTCTGACTGCGATGTCCGGTTTTACTTGTTCGATGACTTGTGCAAACCGGTCAAGCACACGCTGTTCGCTGCCGCGGTGCACACGGTAGCGGTTGCTGAGGCAGTGCGCAGACAGAATGTCGTCGGTCTTGCTGTCAGACACGGCGACGATCAGATTATCCCGTGATTGATCGTAAAACGCGCTTTGCCGAACCCTTTTGACAATCATATCGAGGATCGTATACCCGCCGATCGGTTTCAGCACTTTGCCGGGAAGACGCCCGCTTCCCATCCGCGCCTGAATGATAAACAAAATGTCAGTCATCATATGGGCTGCCTTTCGTCAAAAGGTCATCCCAAGTGATGCCCGTGTCGGCGGGGATATCCCTGACCGCACGCGCGCCGTCAGTTAAAAGCTCAAAATATCTCGGGTGAAGCCCCTGCGGTTTTTGGCCGGGACGAAGGACGGCAAGGTTTTCCGCCGTAAAACATTCGCCTTTTTGAATCGGCGCTGTTGAAAAAATGCCTCTGTAAGCGAACCTTCTGATATCCCCTTCAATCGGTGTCGTCGTTTTATGGGAACTTCCCGACAGCACTTCCGGCACCGGAGCGTGATACCCCTGCCGCAGCTCCGCTTCAACTGAGCGGATCGCCGCAACCATTTCTTTTAATTCATCCGGATTGAGGGCGAAGGAGTGATCAGCACCGGGCAGGTTTTTATCGATCGTAAAATGCTTTTCAATCAGTTTCGCTCCGAGCCTGACAGCCGCGCACGGCACATCATACGGATGGGCGCTGTGATCGGAGAAACCGATCACTGCATCCGGGAATGCGGCGGCAAGCATGGGAATGACGCTCAGATTGCTGTATTCAGGCGGCGCGGGATATTTCGCCACACAATGCATGATCGCAATTTCTTTGTTCCCCTCGCCGGTAATGGTTTGATAAGCCTCCTGAATATCTGAAATATCAGCGCCCGCGGTGGAGAAGATAATCGGGGTCTTCAGCCCCGCGACATATTTCAATAACGGCAGATGGTTCAGCTCGTAGGAGGCGATTTTAAAAGCTGAAGGGGAAGTCGCATACAGTAAGTCGGCAGAGCCTTCGTCACATACCGTGCTTAAAAACAGCACGCCTTTTTTCTTACAATATTCAAGCAGCGGTTCGATCCACTCAGCAGGCATTTCCATTGATTGCACCAAAGAAAAAATAGAGACTTTTTTTCCCGCAGCTGTTTTGTATAAGCCGGGGTCTTTCTGATACATTTTGTCAGCCTGAAACATTTGGAACTTGACCGCGTCCGCGCCGGCCTCACTGGCCGCATCTATCAATTCAAACGCCTGACTCAGTTTTCCGTCATGATTAATTCCGGCTTCGGCGATGATGAATACGGGCGAACCTTCGCCGATTGACTTCGTTCCGATTTTGCATGATGCCATCAGTCCGCCTCCTTCCCGGGCCACACATGATAGTAGTAATAGGACGCATCCGCTTTAAATCCCATTCTTTCATACAGGCGGATGGCTCTTACATTGTGGAGCTGCGTTCCCGCTGATACAGTCTTATGCTGAAAACGCAATGATTGTTCAATCACGTGCGCAGCTAAATGGTATCCCGCTCCTTTTCCTTCAAAGCCCGGCTTTACCGCCATCAGATCAAGGACGAATTCATCGCCTTTAGACAGCCCCTGAACAAAGCCCGCGGTCTCTCCCTTATATTTGGCGAGGAATTGTAACGAAGCTCTTCCTTCCGCGTTATTCCGCGCCCACTCTTCAAACAGGCGGTTTGCACTTTTATAACTGAGATGGGGGTCTTGATAATACCTGCTTTTTGTAAAGGCGTCGCGGGCCAGCCGGCTGATCGCTTCCGTGTCACCGGGTCCGGCTTCTGTAATCTCAAACGGCGGCGTGCTGTTATATACACGCACCGGACTGACGAGCTTGAGAAGACTCCCTACAAAATAAGCGTTCGGAAGCTGCTGCACGACCTGCATCGCGCCGATATCTTCAGCCGGTATTTTAATAAATATAAAATCAGTGCCGTCCGCCCGCCTTGCCGCGTAAAATTCCTGAAACAGCCTTTTGAGCTGTCCGGTGCTGTTTGCGGCTGCAAGCTTCACATTGATGATATTTTTTCGGAACAATTGACTTTCCCACGAAGAGTTTTCATATAAAATCACGCCTTGAAGGCTGTTTTCTTCCAATAAACAGAGCGACGATTCATAGGCTTCCGACTGAATGCCCTTCTGATGCAGGAAGGCATGAATCATGTCCTGCGCAAGATTTTCCCTCAGTCTGTACACCTAATCAGCCCCTTTGACGATATCCGTAACGGCTGCAATGACGTATTCAACGTCATCATCTGTCATTGACGGATAAAGAGGGAGTGATACGGTGCGGTGATAATACGCGGCCGCGGCCGGAAAATCAGTTTCCTTATATCCGTACGTTTTTTGATAATACGGATGGAACGGAACCGGAATAAAATGAACACTTGTGCCGATATTATATTGGTCTTTCAAAGCGGAAATCAGATCGTTCCGGCTGATCCCGGCCTCCTGCTCCTCTATTTGAAGAACATACAGATGCCATGCATGCCGCCCGTCATTACTGACATGCGGGATGGTCAGCCCTTTCATGTGTCTGAAGGCGTCCTGGTAGCGGCTTGCAATGTCAGCCCTTCTTTGCTGCATGCTGTCAATCCGTTTCAGCTGATGAAGCCCAAGCGCTGCCTGAAGATCAAACATATTCATTTTATAGCCGGGTGTTTCGACCTCGTAGTACCAGCTTCCGTTTGAAGAATAGCGGTTCCACGCGCCTTTGCTCATGCCGTGAAGGCTGAGCACCCTGATCTGATCGGCAAGCCCGTCATCGTCCGTCGTCAGCATGCCGCCTTCACCGGTTGCCAGATTTTTTGTCGCGTAGAAGCTGAATGCCGTCGCATCACCGATTGATCCGATCATTTTCTGTTTATAAGTGGTATACACGGCATGTGCGGCATCCTCTAAGACAAATAACTGATGCTTTTCGGCAATGGCCAGAATCTGATCCATATCACACGACTGGCCGGCGAAATGAACGGGTACAATCGCTTTTGTCCGCGGGGTGACGGCCGCCTCAATTTTTTCAGGGTCTGCATTCAGCGTAAGCGGATCGATGTCAACAAACACCGGAACGGCGCCTGTGTGCACGATTGTATTGGCTGTTGAACTGAACGTCACGGCAGACGTGATGACCTCGTCACCGGGACCGATCCCTTTCGCTTTCAGGGCCAAAAACAAAGCGGCGGTACATGAGTTCAGCGCGATCGCGTGCTTTGCCCCCGTCCAGGCGGCAAAGGCTTTTTCAAACGCCTCTACTTTCGGTCCCTTTGAAAGCCAGCCCGATTCAAGCGTATCAATAACCTCCTGAATTTCGTCCTTCCCGATCATGGGCAATGAATAGGGAAGAAAAGCTGATCTTTTTTGCACCATTTTTTTGCGCTCCTATCTTTTTTATGAAGGGTCAACCCGTCTGAAGCTGACTCCGGTTTTTTCCTGAAGCACTTGGCATAAAGCGGCAAGCGAATCCTGTACCGGGTAGTTCGCGGCGACAAAAGCACGGCGCGCCTGTTCCGCTTTTTGATATTCTGCGGGGCTTTCGCATATCCGGATTAATTCCTGAGCGAGTGCCTGCGGGTCCTCAAAGACAAATTCTCCAAGTGAATGATAATAAGGGTATCGGCGGGTTCCCGCTGATTTTCCGATCAGCACGGGCTTTTGAAACAGCATCGCTTCAAGACCGACCGTTGATGTCTGTGTCACCGCAGCGTCAACATACGGGAGAATATCATACAGCTCCATCTCTTTTTTGATGATTTTGCCTGCTTTATATTTCCGCAGCACCTGATTGTAAGCATCCAGCTTGTTTTTGCCGATTTCCCACGGATGCGGTTTAATAATGAGCTGCATGTTCTTTTGGCCGGCAAGCTCTTCAAGCACTCCCGTATAAAATTCATCAGAAAACGGCTGCGTGGCGATCAGCACCGTCCGCTGTGACGGGAGAAAAGAAAGTTTGCGGTAAAACATGTCCCGATCTATCGGCTCTCTTGAGAAAATCTCGTCGAAACGGGGATGCCCCGTGATGATGATTTGTTCCTCCCTGCAGCCTTTTGCTTTATACCACTCCGCTTCATAAGCCCCGAATACGGCCTGATAGTCCGTAAATACGGGCAGAAACGCTTCATCTCCCATGAGCGCTCCGTGCTGCAGACAGATGCTGACGGCGTTTTTTTTCGCGGACATCAGCGCCAGCACACGGCTGTAAATATCCTCCGTCGTGCCGACTACAACGGCGGAAATCTTCTCGGCCGTAAACAAAATATCAACGGCGTCAATCGCTTCAATAAATAACGGGATGTCTTTATACAAACGTTCCTGAAATTCTCTGTTTCCGAAAGCGGGATGGCTGTGAAGCTCTTTCAAAATGGAATGGGCTTTTTCAATATAAGGGACGGGGTTCCCTTTTTGTCCCATTTCCGTCAGCTCCAATTTGCAGATAACGGGCAGCCCATGATGGTCAGGCAGACTCCATCTGGCCAGTACCGCTGTTTTTGCCGGATCAAACTGCCGGTAATTTCCCTCGGTGAACCGAAGATGATCGAAATGCAGAATGACTTTTCCGTTTACCGGTTTCTCATCTGTTTTCTTAATGTTTTGCCTTTTTTGATCATAATAAGGCTGAATACCGGCTTCAGGAATATGCTGATCCGCCGGACCGAAAAGCTCTGGGTTCTGCTCCATGCTCTCCCGAAGCGCCGGACTGATATATTGATAAAAATTACTGATCAATGCGAGCGGGATGTCTTTGTAGCGAAGTGACTGAAAAAGGTCAATATACTGCCGGTACAGCACCCAATAGTTCGCTAAGTATGCCGACAAGCCCTCACCCCTTTCCAAGCTTTTTTAATGATTCCCTCAGCTCCCGGCACGTGGTCTGCTGCGGAAGGCTGTTCACAAACTCGTTTTTCTCCGCCGCGAAAAGCTGATAATGGATGGATTGATCGGTAATATAATTGATATCAAGCTCCTCAGAAATCGGGTAAAACGGATAAAAATGATTCACTCTCCAAAAGAAACGGGCGTCACCGATACGGTAAAACGCGGGGCTTTCATCCCAATAGGAACCGAATGCCGATTTGACCTGTTCCAGCACGGAAAACCGGTGCATGACCGAACAATGGTCAATGGCGCACGGCGCGTTCCACACGATCCGTTCGGCGGGCCTGGCCGTCTCCTTCACCGTCTCTTTCCGCTGATTCAGATGATAGGTTTTGGAACTTGAATACACGACGGCTTTTTCCGGGTCTTCATCAAGCTCTTTCACCATTTTCTCAAGTCGTTCCGGCACATACGTGTTGTCGTCGGTCGCATACGTCACGTACTCGCCCTCCGCCATTTCTATTGCCTGATTAATCAAGGCGGCGTAGCGTGTTTTTTCCGTTCTTTCTTTGACGCCCGATACATCGCTTTGATAAAACCGGACACGGTCATCCGTGAGAAAAGGACGTATTTCCGCCAATGTCGCTTCATTTGAGTTGTCATCCATAATGAACAGTTCAAAGTCTGTAAACGTCTGAGACAGAATACTTTTAATAGAGCGGGCCACATAGTCACTTTTGTTATAGCTCGTCATGATCACTGACACTTTAGGCAACTCGTCACCCCCTTTTCGCACCTGAAACTACCGCTATCATATGTTCCTTATGCGGAAGATGCGCTAGGAATACAGACTATTATGTGAAAAGTCAGCATTGCGCGCACAAAAAAAAGCCGGCTCTGATGTCCGGAAACATTGGATCGTATTTTCTTTTTTCGCATAAATCTTTCTTTGGGCTCATATGGTGGAATAGATAAAAACAGCAGCCGCTCTGTCGGCTGTCTGATACTTGTCAGGAGGTTTCAGCATCAAGAGGTTTTCATCAAAGGAGGAACAATATGAAACCGAAAAAGAATCAATATCAGCAAATGCAGGGGATGGGGATGGGAATGGATATGCAAGGATTCCAGCCGCAGCTCGGGCCTAATCCTTATCCGCAGCCTCAGGGCCAAGGATCACAAATGATGCCGATGCAGCAGCAAATGACAATGCCGATGCAGCAAGGCCAGCAGGGCTTCGGCGGGGGGTTCCCCGGCCAGCCGCAGCAGCAGGGCGGCGGCAGCTTTCAAATCCCGTCAGGTCCATCATCGTCACAAAACGTTCCCGGCATGCTGCCGATTGAAGAGTCATACATTGAAAATATTCTGCGGTTGAACCGGGGCAAAACGGCGACGATTTATATGACATTTGAAAACAGCAAAGAATGGAATTCAAAGATTTTCCGCGGTGTGATTGAGGCGGCGGGACGTGACCATATCATCATCAGCGATCCGAAAACGGGCACCCGCTATCTGCTTCTGACCATTTACCTTGATTACATCACGTTTGATGAGGAAATCGCTTATACTTATCCGTACTCCATGTCTTCTTATTCTCCGAGATAAATCAAAAAGCCAATCGCTCACTTGACAGAGGATTGGCTTTTTTTCTTTATAAATATTTGACGGCCGCGACGATAATCATAATCCAAGAGATGATAAACGCCACGCCGCCGAGCGGTGTAATCGCGCCGAGAATGGAAATCTGCGTCACGCTCAATACGTACAGGCTTCCTGAAAACAGAACGATTCCCGCAAACATCAGCCAGCCCGCAACAGAAACACTGCCTGCGCCAGAAAGCTTTTCGGCCAAAAACGCGACAGCCAGAAGACCGAGCGCGTGATACATATGATATTGCACGCCTGTGTGCCACACCTGCAAATATTTATCGGGGATTTTCCCTTCAAGCCCATGCGCGCCGAAAGCGCCCAGCGCCACGGCCAATAAAGCGTTAATCGCACCAAGAATAATAAACACTTTCATCTATTTTTCTCCCGCCTTTTCGTTAAAGTTTCCAATTCAATCATAACCCAACATCGGCAAAATTCAACGTCCGTCATCCGATGACACGAGATTGTCGGATTTTTTCTTTTTGATAAGCTGGATTCGGTCAATCGCTATCGCCAGCAGCGTCCCGAGCACAAGGCCGTTGCTTAAGAGCGAAATCAGGATCGGATGCATCCCTGATAACGCGCTCTCCGGCACAAACATTACGCCGACCCCCGTGAGGAGCGCCAGACCGATAATGGAACGGATTCGTTTTTGCTCCGCTTTCTCATAAGAGTCAAACTCCGTAAAGGCAAGACCCGCCATCGTGGAGAAAACGACGAAGTTTACCGCAAAGCCGACCGGTGAGGGCAGACTCGCAAACGCATTCATAAATAGCGGGATCATACTGATGATCATGACAAATACACTTCCCAAAAGAAACGGCTTTTTCGAAGGAAGCTTCGTCGTCTCAATAAAACCGGCCGCCCCTGAAATCGGCACAGGCGCAATGCCCCCTGACAGCCCGCTCAAAAGGTGGCTGATCGAAGCCGCAAACCCTGCCGGACGCTCACGCCGTTTCCCAACGGTGCCGCCGAATTTTTTCACCGCCGCTTCTACAACCCGGATGCTCGCGAGCATGTTGACAATCAAAAGCACGGTAATGAAGAGTGACGTAATGATCAGGCCGCTGTCAAACACGGGTTTTCCAAACGGAAAAAGAACCGGCAGCTGAATCACGCGATCCGGTATTTGAATCGGTTTGGCAGCGCCGAAGACGGCGAATAAGATCCATCCGCCGGCAAGCGAAAGGAGAATCGCATACTGTCTTAAGAACGTAACATTTGATCGGGACATGATGAACATCGCCGCCGTCACAACCATGGCGAGCCCGAATACAAGGCCGTCGACGCTGTTTTTTAAATAGCCGATGCCCAAAAGGCCTTTCACAATCGGCTGACTCAGCTGCATGACCAACAGCAGCAGATACACACCGGTCACAACCGGCGTAAACAGCACGGCCAGCCGTTCAATCACTTTAAAAAGGCTGAACAAAAAGAAAAAGACAGCGCTTAATAACAGCGCCCCCTGCAGCGCCCGCAGCGTCTCGCCGAATGTCGCAAACACCGTGCCCGTCAGTCCGCCGTAAATCGTGTATACGCCCCACCATAAGCCTGCCGGGCTTTCATTAATCGGCAGACGATGTCCCTGGAGACATTGGATGACCGCAGCGACGCCAAGCACAAAAAATGTGCTCTGAATCAACGCGGCAGAATCGGCATGGTTCAAGTGAAATGATTGTGCGATGGCGACAGGAACTACAATCGCAGCCGCAATCATAAATGCCGTCCATTGCAAACCCCCGAGTATCAGTTTCAAGTCAATCAACCTCTCCTGTTAAAAATCGAAAATGGAATCCCCGTTTCCGTCTTCCTCACGTTCGTCTTTCGCTTTTTTCTGATATTGGTTCAGCCCGGCGCTGCCCATCATTTTTTCAAGCAGCAGCGGGTCTGTCGAAGGAGACGCGGAAGGTTTCGGCGCCGCTTTCGGAATCGGATTCTGCACAGGCGCCGGAGCGGTGTGCGTCTGAGTGCCGAGCACGACATCACACAGAGAGCGGATGGCGGCCGCGTGCATTTTGACCTCCTCGGTGCGGGTCGCCGTTTTCGCCTGCCTCAGTTCTTCTTCCATCTTCTGAATTAAAGCAGAGATATGTATGTTCATGAGTAAATCCTCCAGCAGTAATTTGTCTTCTTCCTGCATTTTATCAAATTTCTGAGCGAATCGCAGAATGGAGTTTGTTATTTTTTCTGACGGCATACCGCCCGGAACATCAAAAAAGACGCTTCCGCCGGGCGGAAGCGCCTCAAAAAACCGTTTATTGCGGCAGGTCGGGGATGCACCAATCGATCGGCTGCTCCCCCATTTTTTCAAGGGCGGCGTTTGTACGGGAAAACGGTCTGCTCCCGAAAAAACCGTTCCTTGCCGAAAACGGGCTCGGATGAGTCGATTCAATAATAATGTGTTTCGATGTGTCAATGCGCTCTTTTTTCATCTGCGCGTGACGCCCCCACAGGATAAAGACAATCGGCTTCTCTCTTTCATTCACCACATCAATGATGCGGTCAGTGAGCCGCTCCCACCCCTTGCCTTTGTGGGAATTGGCCTGACCGCGGCGAACCGTAAGCACTGTGTTTAACAAAAGCACTCCCTGCTTCGCCCAGCTGACGAGCGATCCGTGGTTCGGTACGGAGCAGCCGATATCGTCCTGAAGCTCTATGAAAATATTTTTCAAAGACGGCGGCTGTCTGACCCCGGGCTGAACGGAAAAACTAAGCCCGTGCGCCTGTCCTGGGCCATGATACGGGTCCTGTCCGAGAATGACCGCTTTTACATCCTCATAGGGCGTATAATGCAAGGCGTTAAAAATATCATGGCTGTCAGGATAAATCGTTTGGCTGCTGTATTCTTGTTTCAGCATCTCTCTCAGCTCTTGATAATACGGTTTGTCAAATTCATCTTTCAGCTGATTCCACCAGCTGTCTTTTAAAAGCTGTTTCAAACTGTCCGTCCCCCTTATGAACTGTGCAGTCTTGAATGGACGGGCTTTCCGTCCCACACAATGTCAGTCGGCGCCTCCCGCCTCTTCATGTCCGGCTCTCCAAGAAGAACCGCGAAGTTTTTCGTCGGGAGCTCCCCAAGCCCGTGCTTTTCGCTTAACCGGTCTAAGTACCGCTTCCGTTTGCCGCCGAGATCCGCGGACTGATTGCCGCCTCCCTCAAAAAACGCATATATGACGCTTGCGCAAGGAACACGCTTCACACAGTGCTGTTTCGCGGCGCGCAAATAAAAGTCCCAATCCCAATAATTATGGACATCCGGATCAAAATACCCTAACGTGTCATGCAGAGAACGTCTGTACATGCTGCCTGACGGAACGTACGTGGAAAATACCCGCATATCCGCATAATCCGCCGTATAGGCGAATGGCTTTCGTGACACCGGGTATCTCGTGCCGCCCCGTTCTTCAAATGACACAATTTCCGCGTCAGAATGGACAAAATCCGCATCAGCAAGTGCAGCCGCCATTCTTTTCAAATGGCCCGGCGTAATGAAATCATCATCATCGCACAGCATGATGTAATCACCCGACGCTTTTTTCACACCTGCGTTCCGCGCTTCCACATGTCCGGCATTCTGTTCTAAATCAATAATCTGAATCGGCAGATCGCTGTACAGCTGCTTCGCTTGTTCGACCGATTCCCCGGCATCATTTACGATGATGACTTCATAAGGCTTAATGGTCTGCCTGGAAATCGACTCCAGCAGTTCACACAAAGCCGGAATCCGATTATACGTGACTATGACAATTGATATATTCATGACCCGCTCCTTCTGCTTTTTCTCATGTTCTATTAAAACATAAAGCGGCGGAGAGATCAGGGGGGATTTTTGATTTCGGCCCATTCAGAAACAAATCCACGTCATCCCCGCCAGCAAAACCAGAATGATCAGAAGGTCTCCCCAAACAGTGCATACCGCCTTGGCATTAAGTCTGCCCGCCTCCATGGCATTCCAAAGTTTTGATTGATAAACAGGCACCAGCACCATCGCATAGCATGTGCACAAGCAGACAAAAGCCGGCGGGACAAGCGCACATCCATCCTCATGCCAATCATGAATCAGTTCCGGTATACTCACCCCGCTGTCAATGTACAAGTATAATATACCCGCCAGCGGAATGAGCGAGCTGATCTGCAGCTCGAAAAGTTTCACCTTCCACTCACGCGCAAACGAAACAGCCCAAATCCATCCCAGCGCATAAAACAATAGAAGAAGCAAAATACTGAAAACAACAAAAATAGCGTCTTGCATCCCATTCAGAAACATAATAAAAAGACTCACAACGGGCAATGCAAGAACCAAGCCGCAGACGGTAAATACGGTAACGGCTATTTGGGCGCACGCACCGTACATCCACGAACCTAATCTCATTTTAACACCCCTATATAGATTCCCTATGTATATAGTAAAAAAGATCAGGCAAGTCTCTGCCTGCCTGCGTAAAAACCCATTTTGCCGCAAAACGGAAAACATACCGTCACAACGGCGCATACTGCCGCAAAACTCGGTGTGACCGCCGAAGGAAACAGCCCAGCCGGAACCAGATTGAACAAAAAGACAAACATAAAACATAGATTCGGCACCATTGAAGCCCATACCGTCCGCTCAGCAAGCTTTTTGCCGCCTGCCCCGAACTCTTTGCCAGCTTGATAGCCGATTTGGAACCAATACAGCACATAACCGATCATAATCAGCCATACTGAAACGGAAACCCCTTTCCACAGCGCGTCAACTGCGGGATGAACCCTCCACGCGTGCATCATCGTAATCATCGCCCCCATCACAAAAAGACCGCAGTTGCAGAACAGATAAAAGAGCATAAAAGTCCGCGCGGGAACCGCCGAAGCTTTTTGAAAAGCAGAGATAATCTCAGACGGAGTCCCCACTTCCCGCAGAATAAGCTCCATCGCTTCGCTTTCGGTTTTGCCTTTTTCCAGATGATCACAAATGGCATGATGAATATGGCTTTCGATTTCCTTTAATAATTCACGGCTTCCGGCCTTGCCTTCCAGCCCTTTTCTGATTTCGTGCACATAAAGGTCTTTATCCATTCTGCCCGCCCCGCTTCAGCATCCGGTCCATCAGAGCGGAGAACAGATTCCATTCCTTCGTCCGTTCGGCTAGAATGTTTTTTCCTTCATCGGTGATCCGGTAATATTTTCGGTCGGGCCCTTTGGTCTGCTTTTCCCAGTAAGAAGAAATATAGCTTTGGCGTTCAAGCTTATGAAGCGATGGGTACAGCGTGCCTTCCTTCATTTGCAGTTCATTCCCGCTTCTTTTCTCCATTTCTTTCACAAGTTCATACCCGTACATGGGCCGTTCATTCAGCAGCGTCAGCACCAGAATGACCGTGCTGCCCTTTACAAGCTCCCTGTTGAGCATTTATTTTCTCACCCTTACCTAGTAATCTTATGTAGGTATTGTACGCACATCCCCCGCGGCTGTCAAATCATTCCTCCAAGCCTTCCGTATTGTGATCGGGAGAAAATCTAACTATAATGAGATATAAAACACTGATGGAGGCCATTGATATGTCAATGCACAAAGCACTTACTATTGCCGGTTCTGATTCCAGCGGCGGCGCGGGAATTCAGGCCGATTTAAAAACATTTCAAGAAAAAAACGTATACGGAATGACGGCTTTGACCGTGATCGTAGCGATGGACCCGGAGAACAGCTGGGATCATCAAGTATTTCCGATTGATGCCGATACGATTCGCGCACAGCTGGCGACGATTGTTGACGGAATCGGCGTAGACGCCATGAAAACGGGAATGCTCCCTACCGTGGAGATCATCGAGCTTGCGGCGAAAACGATTAAAGAAAAACAGCTGAAGAATGTCGTTATTGATCCTGTCATGGTCTGCAAAGGAGCGAACGAAGTGCTGTATCCGGAGCATGCCGAAGCGCTTCGCACCCAATTGGCGCCGCTGGCAACCGTCATCACGCCAAACCTGTTTGAAGCAAGCCAGCTGAGCGGTATGGATGAATTAAAAACGGTGGAAGACATGAAAGAAGCGGCCAAGAAAATTCACGAACTCGGCGCGAAATATGTATTGATTACAGGCGGCGGCAAATTGAGACATGAAAAAGCGATCGACGTGCTGTATGACGGAGAAACCGCGGAAGTATTAGAAAGCGAAATGATTGATACGCCTTACACGCACGGAGCCGGATGCACATTCTCCGCCGCCGTGACGGCAGAACTGGCCAAAGGCGCTGAAGTGAAGGAAGCCATCTATGCGGCAAAAGAATTTATCACTGCGGCAATCAAAGAATCTTTCCCGCTGAACCAATACATCGGACCGACTAAACATTCGGCGATGCGTCTTAGCGGAAAATAAAATAAATATCCCCCTCATGATCGAGGGGGATTATTTCATTTTTTTCGCGGATGACCGCAAAAACATCTCAATCGATTGCACAAACAGCGCATATTCCTTCATCTGTTCATATGTATGCCTCAGCCGATCACTCCATTCATTGTGCGGCTCAGCCCTCTTGAGCATGCGATTCAGCTGAAGCAATACTTCTTTATATTCTTCCCGCTTATCTTCCACTTGCTCTGCGGCTTTGACAAGTAAACATTTCGGCGTCATCTTCTGATTTTTCAAAACTGAGAAAACAACTCCTTTTATTCCTGGAATCATAGGCTTTCGTTTGAAGAATAGCACAGATGGCATAGGTTTCACATAAGAAAAAAGAACGATTTTCTACAAAAGTGTCCAAATTGAGGCATTTATTTCCGTTTTTCCAACCGAAGTGACGGTTACGTCATCATTTCCCGGGAAAGGAAAATATCTGGCGCTGAATACCTCTTCTCCATCATTCAAAAACAATTCAATGGAGGATGCATCCAGAAAGAGCTGGACGGAATGCAGCTCGCTGATGGCGCAGCTTCTCTTTTCTTTTTCTTCTCCGCTGAAAGCGGTGCGCTCCAGCACAGCCAGCCCCTCTTCCTGATGAAATATAAACCGGGCCGCGCCCCGAATTGAGATTTCAAAACCGGATTCGCAAGTGATGTCTTCCAGCAGCACTTCAGCCCGGGACGCATCTTTCACCGGGAGGCTTACAGACGAGCAATTCAATTGAAGACGGCGCTTTTGTTCATCCCTGCGGCGCGATTTCATTTCCGGGAGCGGACGCTGTATGATTCTGCCGTTGGACAGTGACAGCTGTCTCGGCATCGTTAAGCAGTGAATCCAGTGATACGCATGTGTCGGATGTTTGTCCTCATGCTGATCCGGAACGCCCATCCACGCGAAGAGAATCCTCCGTCCCTTATCATCTTCCAGCGTCTGCGCCGCATAAAAATCAAATCCTCTGTCAAGCTCCGTAAATTCACCGTGCTTAAACTCTGGCGGCTCTGTATGCAGCCTGCCGAGGAAATAGCCCGCCTGGTGGCTGTTATGATATTTTATCCCGTCGGCTTCAAGCCCCTGCGGACATACGAGCAGCACGTCGGTTCCGTCAAGGGAAAACAGGTCGGGACATTCCCACATATAGCCGAATGACCCGAGACCGCCCGAGTCCGCCCCCGCAATCGCACCGAGAAACGTCCAATCCGTCAAGTTCTCTGATGTGAACAACACAGCGCTTCCGGTGAGCTTTTCTGTCTGCGCGCCGAGCACCATGTAATACGCCCCGTCCTTCTCCCACACCTTCGGATCACGGAAATGAGCGGTATAGCCTTCCGGGAGACGCGCGACGACTCCTTTTTTATCAAATACGATCCCGTCTTCGGATACGGCGAGGCATTGATACGTTTCCCGATTTCCTTCTCCGTCACGGACATTGCCTGTGTACATCAGGCAGAGCCGCCCGTCTTTTTCGATGGCGCTTCCGGAATAACAGCCGTTTTTGTCATACCACTCACCCGGCGCAAGCGCGATTTCTTCCTCTTTCCATTCAACGAAATCCTTCGTCGTCACATGCGCCCAAAATTTCGCGCCGTGCCCCGTATGAAATGGCTGCCATTGAAAAAACAAGTGATATGCGCCGTTCCAATGGATGACGCCGTTCGGATCATTTAAAAGCCCGACCGGCGGCATAACATGATAGTTCTGGCGGTATGGATCTGACGCGGCTGTTTCTTGCCGCTTCTTTTTCACTTCCTCAGCCTGCAGACGCAGCTCTTGATCCGGTGTCCTCATTTGACGGCCTCCTTTTCTTTAGCTCCCATAATGTAAGCGGCAATAAACGCCGAGACAGAGGCGATGCCCATTCCGATCAGATAGTTTATAAGATTTCCTAAACCGAGCGGAGCCGTGATGGCAATCATCGGAATTCCGGTCAGACCGTAAGCATTGGCTGCGACGCCGGTCACCACGACATAGGCCCCTCCCAGCGCTCCGCCGATCATTCCCGCGATAAACGGCTTCTGGTACCTTAGGTTCACACCGAAAATAACTGGTTCGGTTACGCCGAGAAAAGCGGAAAATGCGGCAGGCAGAGCGATTTCTTTCATTTTCGCTTTTTTCGTCAGGAAAAATACAGCCAGTCCCGCCGCGCCCTGACCGACATTCGCCATCGACCAGATAGGAAGGATATAGTTTCTGCCCAAATCAGCGATGAGGCCGGCCTCAATCGCATGAAAGCTGTGGTGCACACCGGTAAGCACAATAAGCGGATAAAGACCGCCGAAAAGAAGTCCGGCAACAATGCCCGCATGATCATACACATATGTCAGCGAGACGGTAATGCCTGATCCGATCGCCCTGCCAAGCGGACCGATTGCGATAAAGGTGATAAATCCTGTGACAATCACCGTGACAAACGGGGTGACCAATAAGTCGAATGCGTGAGGCACAATTTTTCTCGTGCCCTTTTCCACTTTGCTCATAATGTAAACGGCTAACAGTACGGGGATGACCGTCCCTTGGTAGCCGAGCAGCGCAATGTCGAAGCCGAAGAGCTGCATAAAATCAGGCGATGCATCCGCAAGCCCCCACGGATTCAAAAGCGCCGGATGGATCATAATCCCCCCGAGCACGGCACCGAGATAGGCATTACCGCCAAATTCCTTCGCCGCGCTGAACCCGATGAATACGGGCAGGAAGATAAACGCCGCGCTTGAAAACATGTCTAAAAGCTTAAACAGCGATGATTGTTCAGACACCCAGTGGAAAGCCTTCATCATGCCGAGCAGCCCCATTAAAAGTCCGCTTGCCACGATAGCCGGAATGATGGGAACGAATATGTTAGACAGTGTTTTCGCAAATCTTGCGGCCGGATTCAGCTTTTTTTTCGCCGCGTCCTGATGTGTCTCACGATCCTCCCGCCCCAAATCGGCTTCTTTTGAAAAAGCGTCATACACTTTATTCACAAGGCCGGTGCCGAATATAATCTGATATTGCCCCGAGCTGCTGAAAGCCCCTTTTACTCCTTCTGTCTCTTCAATATCGGCCTGGCTGATCTTCTGTTCATCTTGAATGACGAGCCTGAGCCGTGTGGCGCAATGTGTCGCGCTGATGATATTTGATTTCCCTCCGATATGTTTGATAAGCTGTTTTGCCGTTTCTTGATAATTCATGATGTATCCCCCTTTCTAAAATCAAAAAAGACCTAAAATTCGCCAACGAAAAAGGTCAGCATGATCCCTTTTTCATGTACGCAAATTTTAGGTCTTGCCTGCATTACCAGTCACAATCCCGCCGGATTCAGTTTTTTTAATGCGCTTTCATTCTATTCCATGATAGCGCTTTCGTCAATATGTTTTCAAAAAAAAAGTCTGTTTCTCGAAACAGACGCGTTATTCCGGGTTTTTTTGCAGACGCTGGACATGCAGCGTGATATAGCCGGCCTCGGATTCC
The DNA here is from genome assembly GCF_051034795.1 of Bacillus sp. jun7. Classification (NCBI taxonomy): domain Bacteria; kingdom Bacillati; phylum Bacillota; class Bacilli; order Caryophanales; family Bacillaceae; genus Bacillus; species Bacillus sp. jun7. The sequence continues at coordinate 2,663,389 of NZ_CP093219.1, read as the reverse complement.
GGCAGTTCCAAATCATATTCAGTTTTTAAAAACGCCGCCAGTTCAAGCGCACACCGATAAGCAAACGGATACTTTTTTTGGATGAAATAAAGCATCTCCTCGTCCATGGAATGGAGTGCTTCATTTGAGTCCAACCGGCTGACCGCATACCGCAAGTGCGTGACGAGGCGCTGATAGGAAATACTGTCTTCATCCACCTTCTGTTCGAAAAAGGATTCGATCTTTTCGATCATTTCTTTGATCATGGTTGTATGCTTCATCGCCAAATACATGCTTTTGGCATCCGCCTTGGCAGTGTGGATATGAAGCGCGATATACCCCGCCTCATCATCAGGCAATGATATACCGAGGGTTTGTTTCACGTGTTCAACCGCCCAGCGGCCGATCTCATATTCTTTTTTATAAAGCGCCTTAATTTCATGAAGCAATCGGTTATGCACCTGAAGGCCGTTTTGAATCCTTTCGATCGCAAAGGATAAATGGTCCGCCAGCGCAATGTGGATGTGATCGTTCAAAGGTGCCGCAAGCTCTCCCTCCGCATGGCTGATGATATCTTCAGCCGCCTCTATATGCTCTTCGGGAAGCGTTTCTAACACTTGTTTGAACTTTTCATTTTCGTCGTGCACGACAAATATTTTTTCAATTTTATGCTTTTGAATCACATCATTTTTTCTCTTTTGAAAAGCGATTCCGGGACCCATTACGATCTTTTCCCGTCCGTCTTCTTTTATTAACGCCGCATTGTTGTTTAATACTTTGTCTATTCTCAAGAGGTTCGCTCCCGTTCATATGTTTAGTGGGATTGTACCCTCTTTTTCATATGATGTAAAGGTGCCGGACCCGCGCGCTCCCGTTTCGGCAATTCTTTGCGGACAGGCATCCATCGGTTTTTATCCAGCCTGCCGCGGGCCGATTTCGTTTCATCGGTCAAATCCGCCGATCGGACACGGCTCACAAACGAAAAAGCCCCAGCCGTCCGCTTCGCTTTCTTATGATAAGCCGCTTGGTTTCCGTACACGGCGGCTAATGGATATCTTCCGTTACCCGGCGCCATCCAGTTCATCAGAAAGACCATCCACACCCGTAAAGATACTAGCAAACGTTTCATTGCAAATCATCCCTCCGCTTCTTTTTGACAGACAGCTTGTTCGCAGGCCTGTTTTTCTCTCCGCTTTAACGGAAAAGGCGGCCGATCCTTCTCCGCTAAAAACTAGCGGGTCTAGCAACCCTATGACTCTATGATAGACGCGGCCGGGCGAATTGTTTGTCACAATATGAGTGAAAAAACAAACTAGTTTTCAGAAGTTTTGTTGAAAGCTGATGGAAATGACCTGAAAAATGGAAAAGCCGATAAAAAAAGTTATACACACCTTATCCCTTGGTTAAGCACAGCTTAAACACAGTGTATATCCACATATCCACAAACTCGATCTATATTTTGTATAGGAACATTCGTTCCCAACAATATATATACACAAATTTATTCAGTTATACACAGACCAATTTCCATAAATGAGTCATATGTCACAAGGATTATTTTGAATTTTCAAGAAATATATACTAGATTTCTAATTCAGATAAAGAAAAAGGGGGAAACACGATTGAAAAAAGGAATCATCCGTTATCTGCTTCCGGCTTTTGTCTTATCCTTTACCTTATCCACAAGTTCACAGGCTGCGCCGGCTTCAAAACCGCAAACTCCTGATCTTGAGAAGGCTGAGGTGTTCGGTGACATTGATATGACCACCGGCAAACAAACGACAGTCATCGTGGAGCTGAAGGAAAAGTCACTGGCGGAAGCAAAGGAACTCGGCAAAGCACAGACAAAAAGCAAGCTGAAAAGCGAACGCTCAAAAGTGAAAAAGAAAGCGCTCAAAACCATTAAACACGGAAAAATCAACAGGGAATATGAGCAAGTGTTTTCCGGCTTCTCCATGAAACTCCCGGCAAATGAAATCCCCAAACTGCTGAGTGATCAGGATGTCAAAGCGGTTTATCCGAATGTCACCTATCATACCGATCAGCTCAAAGATAAAGACATCACCCTATCTAAGGATGCCGTGTCTCCGCAGATGGATGACAGCGCGCCTTATATAGGGGCAAATGACGCGTGGAAGCTCGGCTATACGGGTAAAGGCGTCAAGGTTGCCATTATTGATACCGGTGTCGAATATAAACACCCTGACTTAAAGAAAAATTTCGGACAATATAAAGGATACGATTTTGTGGATAACGATTACGATCCTGAAGAAACGCCGTCCGGTGATCCGAGAGGCGCGTCGACTGACCACGGAACCCATGTCGCGGGCACGGTAGCGGCAAACGGAACGATTAAAGGCGTCGCGCCGGATGCTACACTCCTTGCCTACCGTGTGCTCGGTCCGGGCGGAAGCGGAACAACAGAGAACGTCATCGCCGGCATCGAACGCGCCGTACAGGACGGAGCGGATGTCATGAACCTTTCTCTCGGCAATTCTGTGAATAACCCAGACTGGGCGACAAGCACGGCGCTTGACTGGGCGATGTCAGAAGGCGTCACGGCCGTTACATCAAACGGAAACAGCGGGCCGAACAATTGGACCGTCGGCTCTCCGGGAACGTCCAGAGAAGCCATCTCCGTCGGAGCGACCCAGCTGCCGCTGAACGAGTACGCCGTCTCCTTCGGTTCCTATTCCTCAGCGAAAGTAATGGGCTACAACAAAGAAGATGACATAAAAGCACTGAATAAAAAAGAAACAGAGCTCATAGAGGCGGGTATCGGCGAGCAAAAGGATTTTGAAGGCAAAGATCTGAAAGGAAAAGTCGCTGTCGTCAAACGGGGCAGCATCGCCTTTGTCGATAAAGCCGACAACGCCAAAAAAGCGGGCGCGATCGGTATGGTTGTGTATAACAATGCCCCGGGAGAAATTGAAGCCAACGTACCGGGCATGTCAGTGCCGACGATTAAGCTTTCATCAGAAGACGGCGAAAAACTCGTCAGCCAATTAAAAGCGGGCGGCACAAAAGCGACATTCCATTTATCCGTGGCTAAATCGCTCACTGAACAAATGGCAGACTTTTCGTCACGCGGTCCGGTTATGGACACGTGGATGATTAAACCTGACGTCTCCGCTCCCGGCGTAAACATCGTCAGCACCATTCCGACCCATGATCCGGCCGACCCGTACGGCTACGGATCGAAGCAGGGAACGAGCATGGCTTCCCCGCATGTAGCCGGCGCAGCTGCCGTTATCAAGCAGGCCAAACCGAAATGGAGCCCGGAACAAATAAAAGCCGCTCTCATGAACACCGCGGAAACCTTAACGGACGCGGACGGTGACGTATACCCGCATAATGCGCAAGGCGCCGGAAGCATCAGAATCATGAAGGCGATCAAAGCAGACTCCCTTGTCGCCCCGGGAAGTTATTCTTACGGAACGTTTATGAAAGACAAAGGCAATGAAACGAAAAAAGAAACCTTTACGATTGAAAACCAATCGTCCATCAGAAAATCATATCAGCTCGAGTACTCTTTCAACGGCACGGGCATTACCGTTTCGGGCACAGACCGGGTCGTGATCCCCGCTCATCAAACCGGAAAGGTCAATGCGAAAGTAAAGGTCAATGCCAAAAAAGTAAAGGCAGGCACCTATGAGGGAACCGTCACAGTGCGTGAAGGCGGAAAAACAGTCGCAAAAGTGCCGACGCTGCTGATTGTAAAAGAGCCGGACTATCCGCGCGTGACGTCAATCGACGTGCACGACGGCACAACGCAGGGAACCTACCAAATTGAAACCTATCTTCCGGCGGGAGCTGAAGAGCTTGCCTTCCTTGTATATGACAGTAATCTTGACTTTGTCGGCCAAGCCGGCATCTACAAAAAGCAGGATAAAGGCTATCAATATTTCGACTGGAACGGCAAAGTCAATGGTGACACCGCACTGCCGGCAGGAGAATATTATATGCTGGCCTATGCCGCGAACAAAGGGAAATCAAGCCAGGTGCTGACTGAAAAACCTTTTATCATTGAATAACCGAACAACCCTGCTGGAGCATCAGCAGGGTTTCTTTCTGATCATTCGGCAAAAGCTTCTCGAAGCAGGCGGTATGACTGAAGTTTATCTTCAAAATGATGAGTAATGGTTACAGCCATCACTTCTTCTGTTCCGTATGCTTTACTGAGAGCCAGAATCTGTTCTTTCACTTGCAGCTTCGTTCCGATGATCATTCGATTCCGATTATCGGCAATTCGTCTTTGTTCATACGGTGTATACGTATTTCCGCGGACGGTTTCGTAAGACGGTACGCCGTGAAGCGGAATCCCCTGTTCACCCGCAAGCAGTGTATAATCCATGACAGCCGCGAGTTCCTCCGCTTTCTCCTCCGTATCCGCGCACAGCACAAACACCGCCACGGCCGTTTTTGGTTCTTTTCCTAATGCAGAAGGTTTAAATCTGCGCTTATATTGTGCCGTCGTGCTTTCTCCGCCTTCTCCATTAATAAAGTGGGCAAACATATAGCCTGCTCCCGTTTCTGCGCTCAGAAGCGCGCTTTCCCCCGATGAACCGAGAAGCCAGACTTCCGGCGCCGTCTTAATAAGGGGTGATGCGGTCAGATTCGGAAAACGGTGATTGTCATCGGCTGCATCATGCAAATACATCGCCAGCTCACGAATCTGCTGCGGATATTGATCAGCATTCCGCTTCCCGCCGTCATTCAGCGCCCATGATGCGATCGGCATTCCGCCCGGCGCCCGTCCCAATCCGAGATCGATTCTGCCCGGCGTCAAACCTTCAAGCACGCGGAAATTCTCCGCCACCTTATATGCGCTGTAATGCGGAAGCATGACACCGCCCGATCCTACACGAATCTCATTCGTTTTCGCCGCAATATGGCTGATCAGCACTTCAGGGCTTGAACCCGCCAACCGCTCTGAAAAATGATGCTCTGACACCCAAAACCTCTTATATCCGAGCTTTTCCGCCTCCTGCGCCAGTCTTACTGTATTCCGCAGCGCGCTTTCCGCGGAACTCCCTTCTGATACAGGAGATTGATCTAATATGCTTAATGAAATCATCACTGTCACCTCCTCAACATCGTACCACTGCTAAGCCGTTTTTTCTTTCTGTATGCTTATAAGCATCCCTGATGATAAACATTTATATACCTTGTTCCATTTTGTCGAAATATGTTACACGTGAAACATAAAAAAACCTCTCCCGGTCAGGAGAGGTTTTTTCTTAATTCTTTTGAAAACCTTTATCTTTTACATATTGATTTAAATAGGTTCTCGGTTTTTGTTTCATGAACTGCAGGATTTGATCAGACCACGTTTCAACCCGCTTGCCGTTTGTCCGTTTATCATAATAATCGGAAATGGTTTCATCATATTCCTTCATATAACTGCGGAAGTTTTCTTCATTCGTATCGTACGTGTTTTCATGATATAAGGCTTGTTTCGGCAGGCGCGGCTTTTGACCGGACGGATGAGCGGGATGACCGACTACCAAGCCGAACAGCGGCAGCACATGGTCAGGCGTTCCAAGCACTTCCGTCACCTGATCAAGTTCATTTCGAATGCCTCCGATATAACAAATGCCAAGTCCCATTGATTCCGCGGCAACACTTACGTTTTGTGCGGCAAGTGCGGCATCAATGACGCTGACCATAAACATTTCCGTATTCTCAAGAAGCTCGGTAATGTTTTCGCCTTTTTCCTCAGCAAGTTTTTTATGGCGGTACAAATCAGCGCAGAACACAAACAAGTGCCCGTTATTTTCGACGTAAGGCTGGTTTCCGGCCAGTGCCGCCAGCTTCCGCTTTTTCTCTTTATCGGTTACACCGATGATGGAGTAAGCCTGCACGTAACTGGACGTTGACGCCGCCTGGGCGCTTTTCACTAATGTATCTATCTCTTCTGCTGTCAGAAGCTCGTCAGTAAATGATCGGATCGACCGATGATTAAGTATAGTTTCGATGGTATTGTTCATATAAAAGCCTCCTTCTTTATATATCATATCCGAAAGGGAATCATGTCAAAAGCGAAATGCTCTAAACAAAAAAAGACAGCCCGAAAAACGAGCCGTCTCACATTAAGAATTGAACAAGTAGCTTTTATATTTCGTCAGCTGCACACTTGCGTTATATACGATCCCGAAGCTGATTAATGTAGAAAGCACCGAGCTCCCCCCATAACTGACAAACAGCAGCGGAATACCGGTAACCGGCATAATGCCGATATTCATCCCGATATTCTGGAAGGTGTGAATCACGATAAGTGCAGTAAATCCTACGCAAAAAAACGCGCCAAATCGGTTAAACGCATGCAAGCGGTCAATCAGCACCACAAGTCTGTAAATTAAAAAGAAAAACATGACAACCGCAATGGCGCAGCCTAAAAATCCAAAACTTTCACCCAAAATCGCAAAGATAAAGTCGGTCTGTCCCTCAGGTACGTACACCTTCAGATTATGAACGCCGTTTCCGGTAATGCCGCCCGATCCGATCGCCATAACGGCCTGATCCACCTGCCAGCTTTTATCGCTCTCTGCCTGAGTCGTTGCCGCACTGGAGTCAGACATCCACGATGTAATCCGGTTAATTTGATAATCCGCAATGCCGATTGAATTCGCCACATGGGGAAATTCAATCACGAGAACTAAGAAAAGGCCAAGCACAAGCGCGGCCGAACCGCCGATGATGGTGATCAGCTTCCAGTTTACACCCGACATAAACACCATCACCATAACGATAAACAGACAGATCGCACCCGTTCCGGCATCCTGCAAAACGATCAGCCCGAGCGGAATGACCGTCCATGCCGCAATTTTCAAGAGCAGATTCACATCTTCCCGAAGTGATCTTTGATCCTTCGGGCCCGCCTTCGATATAATGGACGCGACCATCATCATAATTCCTATTTTCGTAAACTCAGAGGGCTGGAGGGTAAAGTTTCCGATTTGAAACCAGCTCTTCGCTCCGTTTTTAATCGGCGCGATGGATTCCGGCGCCACACGCAAAAGGAGCAGCGACAGCACGCCGGCAATCAATACGTACAGACTCAGTTTTTCAAGCTGCTCTAAATCAAAGTACAGCAATAATCCGATGAATCCCGCACCTATAACATAGAAGACAATCTGTTTCATCCAGGCACTGCCTCCGTACTGCCCGAACTGTCCGGCCGCATAAATCGCCGCAACACTAATTATTAAAAACACACCAAATATAAAAATCAAATCCCCCTGATAATAGGGATTTTGCTGTTTCTTATATCGACTCATTCTATCCCGCCTTACATTTTCATCGGAAGTCACTATTGTTTATTATACATGAACACCGTTCAAGAAAACATGATGAGGTTGCTTCCTTTTTATTTTTTACGGTTTGGGGACTACACGACATATGACGTGTCAGAAAAGGAAATGTTTCGGTCATGATGAAACTTTTCCGATAAAAAACCCCTTCTCGTCAGAAAAGGGGTTTCAGCTTATGTTTAACGTCATAACCAAGCTGTTCGGGTTCTCTTTATAATGTGCAAACGGATCACAATATTGAAACAACCCGGCTTTTTCATACAGGCGTCTGGCGGGGAGAAAAGCCTCCATAGAACCGGTTTCCAAGCTGATCCGCTGATAGCCCCGCCGCCTTGCTTCTTCAAGCATATGGCGGAGGATCCGGTTGGCTGCGCCTTTTCTGACATGATGCGGAGAGGTTTTCATTGATTTGATCTCACCGTGCCGGCTGTTTAGCTTCTTTAAGGCACCGCAGCCGAGCAGAATGCCGTTTTCCCTCGCACTCCAAAACGTAACGTCAGGCTGACGCAGCCGGTCCGCATTGAGCGCATGTATACTTTCCGGAGAAGAATGCATGGTCATGCTCTTCAGATGATCCTGCAAAAGCGCAATGACATCCGGCGCTGTGACATCTTCTTTCCTTACGTCCACTTCAAACCACCCTTGCTGTGCATGTTTCTTTGACCATAGCAAAGGTTCACAGCCTGCGCCATTCCATTGTCCGGAAATGTGACAGGGTATTTGGCCTTTCCGGTTTCTTGTACCTATCCAAAAATGAGGCAATAGTTGCAATACATTTCTCGAAAAAGCGGTATCAAAAATTGGAAAACATGGTATAATAATTGTAACAAAATGTTCAAAAAACGACCACAAAACAGACACATTTTATTCTCTGTATTTCATTTTGGAAACGCTCCCATAAAATGAAAGGAGACACGTAAGATGGACATGTTTTTTGCTTATTTACTGGTCGCAAGCGCAACACCCCTCTTTATCTGGCTGGATAACAAAAAAGTCGCTCTTTCGGCCATACCGCCAATTATTCTCATGTGGGTTTTCTTCTACTTTTACGCAACCAGCAGCCTATCCCCTCTCGGCCATACACTCATGATCATCCTGTTTGCCGCCAACGTCATCGTTGCCCATATCGCCGCCTTTATCATTTACGGCCTTCCGCGCCTGCGCCGGAGAAGAAGCCAATAAAGGCACAAAAAACCCTCTTCGCATAAACGAAGAGGGTTTCTTTTTATTCCTGATGTTCGGAATGTTGCTTCGCACCGCCAGGAGGGTTTCCATCCATATGGTCACCGTGATGGTAGTGCGCCGCAAAGATCCAGATGGAACCAAGGATGATAACAATCGCTCCGAAAAATCCGAAGAGCGTGTTTCCGACTTGAATTCCGCCGTTTTCGCTTTCTGTCATGTGCATGAACATGAGAAGCTGAAGACCGGCTTGGATAAATGCGAATCCGAAAATGATCCAGAGTTTTGCTGATGGGCTTAATTCCGTATATACCGCAACCCAAAGGGCCAGCAGGGTCAGAATAATAGACAACGCAAAACCTACGATATGCTTCCACGGAAAGTGGCTGTGTTCAGCAGATTTGTTTGCCATATTATAGTCCCCCCAATCCGATGAGATAGACGCCTGTAAAGATGAAGATCCAAACAACGTCTAAGAAGTGCCAGTATAAACTTGAGATAAAGATTTTTGAAGACGTCTGCGGCGTTAATCCGCGTTTCTTCAATTGCAGTAAGATGCCGGCAATCCAGAAGATACCGATCGTTACGTGCGTTCCGTGCGTTCCCAGAAGGACGAAGAATCCAGACCAGAAAGCACTTGTACCGAGAGATGCTCCTTCATGTACATAGTGGATGAACTCGTTAAGCTCACATCCGACGAAGCCCGCGCCGAGAAGAAGCGTAATGATCGTCCAAATGACGACGCCTTTTAAACTTCCGCGACGCATTTCATGAACAGCGATCCCGCAGGTGAAACTGCTGATCAGAAGCAGGAATGTCATGATCATGACAAGCTTCACTTCAAATAATTCAGCCGGTAAGACTCCTCCTGCTGTTCTTCTTTGAAGAACGAAGAAGGTTGCAAATAGTGTTGAGAACAACACAATCTCTGCCCCTAAAAAGATCCAAAACCCGAGAATATTGAGTCTGCCGGTTTCAGATTGATATTCCATAGGCGCGTTAGAATTGCCGTGTTCTGCATGTTCCATAAATCACGCCTCCTTTATTCGGAAATCTTTCTTTCCGTCTCTTTTATTTCTTCAACAGGTATATAGTAGCCATTGTCATATTCAAATGAACGAAGCACCATGCAAAGCAGAATGCCGATCAAGCCGACAATGCCCATCCAGAACCATTCAAATACAAGTCCGAAGCCTGCAATACCGAACGCCACTGACATAATAAGCGGTCTTCCGGAGTTGTGCGGCATATGGATTTTCTTGAACTTGCTTTCCGGATGAATATCCGTTTTGTCTTCTTTCAATTGCAATAACGCATCTTGAGATTTCACTTCAGGAAGCACCGCAAAGTTGTAATGCGGCGGAATCGCAGATGAAGTCGCCCACTCAAGCGTACGTCCCACGCCCCATGAATCTCCGCTGATCTCGCGAGTAGAGTAGCGGAAGCTGTAGTAGATGTTGTAGCAAAGGATTAAGAATCCGACACCCATCATGAAGGCTCCGACAGTTGAAATAAAGTTCAATGCAGTCCATCCGTCATTCGGTCCGTAAGTGTAAATACGGCGAGGCATACCTTGCAGCCCCAAGAAGTATTGAGGGAAGAAACATACATTAAATCCGATCATAAAGATCCAGAAGAACCATTTTCCGATTCTTTCGTTCAGCTTGTGGCCGAACATTTTCGGATACCAGAAAATAAATCCTGCGAAACATGCAAATACCGTACCCGCGATCAGCACATAGTGGAAGTGAGATACGAGGAAGTACGTATTATGGTATTGATAATCCGCTGCAGCCATCGCAAGCATAACCCCTGTTACCCCGCCGACAACGAAGTTCGGGATGAACGCAAGCGCCCACAGCATCGGTGTTGTAAAACTGATTCGGCCTTTATACATCGTAAAGAGCCAGTTAAAGATTTTAACCCCGGTCGGAACCGAAATCGCCATCGTTGTAATCGAGAAGAAAGAGTTAACAGACGCACTGTTCCCCATTGTGAAGAAGTGGTGGGTCCATACTAGGAAACTCAGGACGGAAATGGCGATAATTGAGCCGACCATCGCTTTGTAACCGAATAACTGCTTTCTTGCAAACGCTGAAATAATTTCAGAGAAAATACCGAATGCCGGTAAGATAACGATATATACTTCAGGGTGTCCCCAAATCCAGAACAAGTTAGCCCAAAGCATCGGCATACCGCCGGCTTCCAGCGTGAAAAAGTGAGCGCCGAACAAACGGTCAAATGATAACAGCGCCAATGCCACTGTCAAAACAGGGAAGGCGAATACGATAATAACCATTGTAATCAGCGTCGTCCATGTGAACATCGGCATACGCATCAGCGTCATGCCTTTCGTACGCATTTTCAGGATCGTCACCATAAAGTTGATACCCGTCATCAGCGTACCGATACCGGCAATCTGAAGACCGAGCAGGTAGAAGTTCTCACCAGGCCCGGGACTCATGTCGTTGCTTGCCAGCGGCATGTAACTCGTCCAGCCTGCGTTCGGAGAACCTCCGATAACGAAAGAAATATTGAAAAGCATCGCACCTACAAAGAACGTCCAGAAACTCAGGTTGTTCAAGTAAGGGAATGCTACGTCGCGCGCACCTATCTGCAAAGGTACGACAACGTTGATCAGACCGATTAAAAACGGCATCGCCATGAAGATAATCATGATCGTACCGTGAGTCGTAAAGATCTCATTATAGTGGTTTGAGTCTAAAAAACTGTTATTAGGAAGCGCTAACTGGGCGCGCATCATCAAGCCGTCGACCCCGCCGCGGAACAGCATGATAACAGCAGAGATAATGTACATGATTCCAAGTTTCTTATGGTCTACAGACGTCAGCCATTCAGACCAGAGCCATTTCCACTTTTTGAAGTATGTGAGTACAACGATGATAGCGATAGTGGAAAGCGCAATGGAAACTTGTGCGCCCAGAATTAATGGGTCACCTGTTACAAAAAATTCATCCCATCTCAATTTCATTCGGGCTTCCTCCTTTCTTGTTCAATTTCAATCTTGTTTATCGTCGGATACTTTAAATTCGTTTTTCTTTACATCTTCCCACGGGTCTGTTTTAGAGTGCGGTGATACGGCTTTGTAGCCAAGGCGTTTGCGCGCCTCCATCGCATATTCGGCATCTTGGCCGTGGTCAACGTATTTTAAGTGTGTAGAAGAGAACGTTAATTTTCCGACATTCTCCGGAAGCATCAGTTCGTCATACTTCTCTTTCGTCAGCTTTGGAGAATCGCTTTGGGCTTTTTTCACCCAGCTGTTAAAGTCTTTTTGCGTAACAGCTTTTACGTTGAATTTCTGGTCGGCAAAGTGTTCGCCGGTGAAGTTCGCGTTGCGGCCTTCATATGTTCCCACTTTGTCAGCCTGTAAGTATTGATCCATCAGCATTCCCGCCATCGCGTATTTTTGTCCCCCAAGCTGAGGAATCCATAGCGATGCCATTGAATCTGCTGAAGAAATTTTAAATAAAACCGGACGGTCTACAGGAATGTTCAGGTAGTTAACCGTCTCAATATCCTGCTCAGGGTAGCTGAATACCCATTTCCAGTCTACCGAAGTAGCATAAACAACAAGAGGCTCTTTATCCTTTGTCGCTTCAGGCGCTTTTTCTAACGAATATATCGTCTGTACGGTAGGCACAGAAAGTGCAATAACAATTAAAATTGGGATCACTGTCCAGACTACTTCTAAGAACGTGTTGCCGTGCATCTCGGGCTTGTAATTTCCGCTGTCTTTGCCTTTGCGGTCGCGGTATTTCACTAAAATGATTGTAAATAGTACGAATACGACGCCGACAATGAACAGCATAAATCCGATTGACAAGAGAATCAGATCTTTCTGCTGGTCTGCTACAGGTCCTTTCGGATCTAAAACGGAAATGTCGCTGCATCCGCCCAGTACGAAAACAACAGCCAACATCGCTAATAAAAGTAACGGTTTAAATGCTCTGAACAAGAAGATCACCATCCTTCCTATTGATGTAGTGAATCTGAAATGTACTTTCTCAAAATCTTTTCTCTATCTACCTTGTTATGCTATCAAAATCTGCACTTATTAGCTTTATTTTTTTCTAAAGTTCATCTTTTTTTCGACCTAATGTCACAAAATCGTCAAAAAATGCATGAACTTTTTCCACTTGCGTAAATCAAACATAAAAAGTTTTAGATCATTTAGCATATATAGAGAAAAAAGATAGCGAGAACGAATAATACCAAATAAAGGTTTACCATAATAAAAATCGCTGGTCAACAAAAAGTTTCATTTTGTTAAACATTCTACAAAAGAAATATTTTTTCCTTTGCTCACACCTTTTCACACGGTTTCCATTTTAACGCAACGCATTGTGAAAAAAAAGACCGGAACGCGCCTTGATATGTTCATTATAAAAAACGCATTCATATGTTTAATATGGACAAAACGAAGGAAACATATAGGCATAAATAATAAAAAATAGGAAGTGATATTTATGGGTTTTATCGTATCTCTGATTGTCGCTATTATTATCGGCTGGATCGGAAGTTTATTTGTAAAAGGCAGTATGCCCGGGGGAATCATCGGGTCAATGATCGCCGGTCTGATCGGCGCATGGATCGGGCACGGACTGCTCGGCACATGGGGTCCTCACCTTGCCGGCTTTGCCATCATTCCGGCAATCATCGGAGCTGCGATCGTGGTATTCTTATTCAGCCTGATCGCCAGAAGCAGAGGATAAAAAAAAGCCTCGTCCCTTATGGGATGGGGCTTTTTTCCGGTAGAGCGCCCAAATGGCGGATAAACCGCCGGAAAGCCGCTCTGCCTTCTTCTGTCTGTTTAAAGACGCCGGCATGCTCCAGTATCCGCGCAAAGGCATGGCCGATTTCCTCTTTCAGAATCTGTTCCGCGTTTTCTTTCGTTACCTTCCGCTTATGCAGCACACTGAGCGCCCAATCTTTATGCTTTGCCGCAGAAGGGTCTGCCGTTAAGACCGCTTCCGGGTCCGGGGAGCACAGCGCTTCAGCCGTGTATTTCATTTCTTGTTCAAGGCGGCCCGGCAGAATCGCAAGCCCCATTACCTCAATCAGTCCGATATTTTCTTTTTTCAGGTGATGAACTTCCTGATGGGGATGAAAAATTCCCAGCGGATGCTCATCAGAGGTGCGGTTATTTCTGAGGACGAGATCTAATTCGAATAAACCGTTTCTCCGCCGGGCAATCGGCGTAATTGTATTGTGCGGTGTTTCTCCTGAACAGGCGAGGAGATCAGCCGCCTCATCGGAATAACCGCGCCATGCCCGCAGGATGGCATCTGCCGCGCCGGAAAGCTCAGACGCGCTCTCGCTTTGCAGGCGGATGACCGACATCGGCCACTTCACAATTCCCAGCACCGTTTTCGGATAGTCAGGCAGCCTGTACCGGCTTTCTGTCTCCGCCCGCGCCATCGGGAATTCATAATGGCCCCCCTGAAAATGGTCGTGGCTTAAAATACTGCCGCCGACAATCGGCAGATCAGCATTGGAACCGAGAAAATAATGAGGATACTGGCTGACAAACGACAGCAGCCGGTCAAACGTTTTTTTGCTGATCTTCATCGGTTCGTGCCGGTCTTTCAAAACGATGCAATGCTCCCGGTAATACACATACGGAGAAAATTGCAGAAACCACTGCTCATCGCCGAGAATGACCGGAATGACACGAAGGTTTTGACGCGCCGGGTGATCCGATCTCCCCTCGTACCCGACATTTTCTTTACAAAGAACACATCTCGGATAATCGGATTGAGGCTGCTCTTTGGCAGCGGCAATTGCTTTCGGATCTTTTTCCGGTTTTGAAAGATTGATCGTGATGTCCAGCTTTCCGTAAGCCGTCTCAGCCGTCCACCCGACATTCCGCTGTATTCTGTCCGAACGGATATAATACACATCCTCTGAAAATCGGTAAAACGCCTTTGTCGCCTGCTCCGGCCCGTGCACCGCCTTTGTTTCTTCAAAACGACGCACAATCTCGGACGGCTGCGGGGCAAAGCAGCCCATGATCTTCGCGCTCAGCAGGTCGCGATAGGTGTCTGTATCGGCTGCCATCCGGCCCGTTTCTGCCGCCCATTCATAAATCGGGGCCAATATGTCCGGCAATGATGCCGCCGATTCATTTTCTTTCTGTTCTGAAGCCTCCGGATGGGTAATATGCAAAGTTTCATATAAACGGTTTCTTGTATATTCAATATCAAGAAATGAAATCAGCTCTTTTTGCAATCCGTACCGGATTAAACGTTCCACGTGCCGCTCAATTGCCATCGTCATCCCCCTTTAGTTCTCTCGCTCCGGCTCCGATATCCGCCGTGTAAAAGTCAGCTTTTCTCCCTGTCTTCTCCTCATAGCGGGCCCCGTTAGCTCTCCGATGAGATTCACTCTGCCGGGCGCAAAGAAAACGCGCAGGTCCTCCGATTCCCCGAATACATCAGCAAACGCTTTCTTTATTTTGTGCTTCATACGCATCCTCTTCCACCATTACACTTTCCCCCCAGGGCGCAGAAAAAAACCGTTATGACACGCCCTCTTCTTTCGCTTTTCTGAAGACAATCCACTTGCTGGCCGCATAGTTGACGACTACGATAATGACGTTATCGGCGATTTTCGCCAATGTTTCGTTCATATGAAATTGACTGACCAGAAGAATCATCATGGCGAGATCGATGGCGAGAGACAGTACCCGCACGCTGAAAAAGGCCGTTAATTCTTTCATCAGACTCCGCATCCCCGCGGTCTTTTGCTGAAAGACATACCGTTTATTCGTAACATAAGCAAATAGAACGGACAGAATCCAAGCGGCGACAGTCGCCGCCTTGTAATCCATCTCAAATGCCGACGTCAGAATGTAAAAACTGACGATATTCACGATGGTCGTGAATATCCCCATAATGATATACATCATAATTTCTCTGTAGCGCATGGCAGTTCCTCGCTTTCTGAAAGACTTTTCTAAACCTTTTGTCAAATCAAGAAGAACGTTACCCTGATTTTCTGCCGCTGACAAAAACATAGAGCGCGTCAAACATGCTGCGGAAAGTAACCGGCCTTCCCAGCACATTGGATTGCTTAATCATCCCGTCGATGAGCGCGCACATCATATTAGCGGTATGCTCGGTATCTATATGGTCTTCTATTAAATTTCTCGATTTGAGCCAATTTATGTACATGGTGCTTTCTTCTATCCATAACTTATACAGACGGATATAAGCTTCATATTCACTGACGACTTTGTAAGTAGGCATATGAACGGCAAAAGACACAACATTCCAGGCAGGCTTGCTGTTTACAAACCGCATCAACAGGCTGGCCGCGCTGGCCGCGGCTTCACAAAGCGTCAACGGCCGCTCTGTTTGCTTTTCTAGTTCGTCGAGATAGCCAGTGATGATCCTTTTTTTAATCTGACGCCTCTCTAACAAATGCTTCAGAAAATCTTCCTTGCTTTCAAAATGAACGTAAAACGCCCCTTTGCTGAAACCCGCCGCTTTACTGATGTCATCGATTGAGACTGAATCGTAAGCTCTTTCAATCAGGAGATGCAGGCCTGCGTCAATAAAACTTTCAAATGTTTCTTCTCTCTTAATTTGAAATTTGTTTTTTTTCATTTTTTACCCCAGCTGTTTGATCATTCACTTTATCTTACACCGAATCATTCTTTTGCGGTATTTTTTATGCAAAAACAATATGCTATTCGACGTTTTGAGGGTAAATATTAATAGGTCATATGGTTTATTTTTATTTGCATACTATCCAGTCAGTATTTATTTGTTTATTATTATATGTAAGAATTCTTGAAGGATTTTGGTTATTTCAGTCATTTTCTTAGGGAATAGGTAGGTGAATTCATCTTCAATTTGGGATTACCGGCCAACTATGTGTGATATTTGTTATACATTGGCTGCTGTAGCTGGGCAAATCAATTTTTCAATTGGAGGTTCTTATGAAAACTCATGTAATGAAAGATATAGATCAAGATTGGCAATTGTTAATTCAAGAGGCTAGAATCATGGGTTTGAACATTGACGATGTGAGGCGCTTCTTAAATACTGAAAAAGCGGTGAAGAAAAAAACACCAATGAAAAACACCATCCGCCAGCGGTAAGATTACAGGCGGATCCTTTTACTATATGACCTGCCACAGTCCGCCCGCACCCGAGTTTTCAAAGGAACACCCGCAATAAGAGGGGAATCAGAGAACAAACCGTATACCGGACAACCATTCCCGTCCGTATTCCGCAATTGAACAGCCAAACATGGTGATATGAGATCCCCCCGCTGCATATCTTGTGTATTATGCCCATTTATGAGGTGATACACAGATGGATACGAATCCCTATTATGATGAAAAACAACAGAACTACTACGAAGGCCTGAATCCTTATTTATTGAACAAAATAGACGAAAACTGGCGGACAGTGCTTGATGTCGGCTGCGGAACGGGCAATTTAGGAGCGGCGATCGAAGACCGCGGAATAACGGTTTACGGCATTGAAGCATATCCCGAAGCCGCAAAAAAGGCGGAAAGCAAATTGAGCCACGTGCTTTGCGGCGACATTGAATCCGCCATTCTTCCGTACGAATCAGAGCAATTCGACTGCATGCTGTTCGGAGACGTTCTTGAGCATCTTGTCGACCCGTGGACAGTGCTGAAAAAGCTTCGTCCTTATGTAAAAAAAGACGGCACTGTGCTTGCATGCATACCGAATGTCGGCCACATCTCAGTCGTGCTGGAGCTTTTAGCCGGCAAATGGACTTACAGTGACGCCGGATTAATGGATCAGACCCACCTGCGTTTTTTTACCCGGGAAGAGACTCTTTCATTATTTAAAGCCGCCGGCTATGAGGTGAAACGCATTGAGGCGATCCGCGTTGATCACCCTTCTTACCACAAAGCCATCGCATCATTGCACGAAGTATGCGTACAGCTTGGCATAAGGCATGACTTTATGACAGAAGCATCGGCCTATCAATATGTGATTGAGGCCGAGAGGAGCATGTAATGGATTCACATTCATTTCTGTTTGTCGTCTGTGTGAATGATGAGTCGCTGTACTCCCGGTGCAAGAGCCATATCATGCAGCTTACCGTCCCCCCTTCATACTCCGTTGATATCATGCCGATATACGATTCAGCAAGCATGGCCTCGTCCTACAACAAAGCGCTGAAACACCCCTCCAAATATAAAATTTATCTGCATCAGGATACTTTTATCATTCATCAGCATTTCCTTCATGACATGCTTCATATCTTTCAATCTCATCAGGAGCTCGGCCTTCTTGGTGTCGCCGGCTGCAAAACCCTGCCGCCGAACGGCATTTGGTGGGAAAGCGGACAGCGGATGGGAAAAGTGATTGAATACCGGGGGAATGCTTATCACCCGCTGGATTTTGAGCACGGTGATGAAGACGGCCTGTTTACGCCCGCTGACGCCATTGACGGCTTGTTAATGGCGGCTCAATATGACGTGGAGTGGCGGGAGGATTTGTTTCGCGGCTTTCATTTTTACGACACATCACAGTCGCTCGAATTTCAAAAACACGGCTATCAAGTCGGCGTCGCCTGCCAGAAAGACCCTTGGTGCCTTCATTTTTGCGGCGACTCCTTTGACGCCGCGGCATATGAAGCGGACAGACAAACATTTGTCAAACACTATATGGCAAAGCCCTCTCGCTGATGCAAAGAGGGCTTTTTACTAACGTTTATTCAGTTCCCGCTCAATGATTTGTTCAAAGGTTTCCTTTCCCGCCGCGCCAGGGATTCTCTCATCGCCGATGATAAACGTCGGCACTGCCGTAATGCCGGCTTCCTCATAAGCATGGCGGAGCGCTTCCCGCTGTACGTCCTTGTACGCTCTTGTCTCAAGCGCCTCTTTGAAGGCAGCACCGTCAAGTCCGGCTTCTTCCGCAAGCTTTGTCAGCACGCCAACGTCACCGATATTTTGTTCTTCCTGAAAGAACGCCTGAAAAACGCGTGTATGGTATTCGCTTCCTTTCCCATGTTCCTTTGCGAAATGAAAGCCTTCAAATGCCAAATCCGTGTAAGGATGCGGTGACACGCGGGGGAACGTGATTTCAACGCCTAACGACTGCGCCATCGGCTCAATGGAGTTTTTCCACATCTGCCGCTTGGCGGGATCATTCACCGGATCAAGTTTCGGCGAGGGGCTCGGACGCAATTCAAACGGCATCCATTCCACCTGTACGTCCTTGTCTTTGATAGCTTCTTCAAACGCCGTTTTGCCGACATAGCAAAACGGACATACATAATCCGAATATACTTTAATCTGCAGTGTCATTGTAAGTCTCCTTTCCTTATCATTTTAAGTTGTAACTTTTATAGTTACAAGAGTTTTTTAAAAAACACCTTCCATATGGAAGGTGTCACGATTCCAGCAGCCTTTGGGCGATATATTCTCCTTTTTTACAGCCCCCGGGACAGGCGAATAAGGAAGAGCCGATCGTTTGTGTGTATTCATTCAGCGCATCCTTTGCCGCCAAAGCCTTCAGCATCGGGACAAATTGGCGGTCCGGGTCTTTTTGAAAGCAGATAAACAGCAGGCCTGCGTCAACATAGCCCGTCTTCGGATCAATTCCGTCCGTATAGGAAAATGCCCGGCGCAGGATCTGTCTGCCGGCTGATTTTGCCACGCTGACATGCGAGTCGGCGGGAATTTGATTCAGCTTCACGGGATCGGTTTCCTTTTTTTGTCCGAAAGGCGCGCCCGAGCTTTTCACCCGCCCGAACGTGTCCTCTTGTTCCTTCAAGGATGAACGGTCCCATATATCTAAAAACATCTTAATTTTCCTAAACGCCATGTACGTGCCGCCCGTCATCCAGTCCGGCTCTCCTGATTGAACCCAAACGATCGAATTCATCAGGTTTTCATCCTTCGTGCTTTGGTTGCCGGTGCCGTCTTTGAATCCGAAGAGGTTGCGCGGTGTTTCTCCGTTTTTCCCGCCGCTTAAGAAACCTTTATTGAGAAAGCGGACTTCACACACACCCGATGCCTGTTTCATCAGGTTGCGCACCGCGTGAAACGCCGTTTGTTCATTATCCGCGCAGACCTGTATGACGATATCACCGCCGCCTTGTTTCTTATCGAGCTTGTCGTTAGGCATCGGCGGAATATCGGCGAGGTGCTTCGGTTTTTTATCTTTCAGTCCGAAGCGGTCCTTCCCGTCTTTCTCGAAAAACCCGGGGCCGAAGCCGAAGGTAACGGTCAAATTCGCCGGTGCCAGATCCTGCGACTCCCCGGTATCCTGCGGAGGCATATCTTTATTTTTCTGTTCGCCTGACGGGACGGCGCCTGAAGTCAGCAGCTGCGTCAGGCTTGTCCATTGTTTGAAAAGGGAGATGACATCGGCTTTGTCGCTTGACATGACATCAAGCGCCGCAAAATACACATACGTCTGATGCGCCGTTGTGATTCCTGCTTGGTGCTTTCCGTAAAAAGGAACGATTTGATCACGATCATGTTTTTCATCATTCTTCTTTGAAGCGGTGGCCGCCGGTTTGAAGAGCGGCGCGAGTCCCCCGAGGCCGCTCGCTCCGACAGCGACGGCTGCGCCCGCGACGGCGCCCCACTTCAGGACATCCCGTCTGTGGATCTGTTTTTCCTTGTTATGTTCATCGCTCATGCTGTGTCTTAACTCCTTTTAAAGCACATCGGCAATCTTCGACATGGTTTCAGAAAGGGCCGTCAGCTTCGTGCTTATCTCTCTGATTTGATCTGTACTTAATGTATCACAAGACGTATACGATTGATCGCACGTTTTGTATTTCGACATCAAAACTTCAAATTCGCTGAATTCCGCATTAAGTTTTCCGTGACTCTCACTGCGCGCTATTCACTGTTTTATAGAGGGCTTTTGAGCCTTCGGCGCCGACGGTGATTGGTTCAGGCGTCACTTTGAGAGAAGCGATAGAGCCGTCAAACGCTTCGGTCGATATTGCAAGCTGATTGCTCTGTTCTTGACATACGGCTTATATTCTCCAAGTCCGTCACTGCCTTTTTGCACACACAGAAAAAGGGCCGCCCTATCGGGACAGCCCTGCTTTGGAGCGCCGAATTTCCTCTGAAAACTTCCGCGCCGCCGCTTTTGGATCTTCGGCTTGGCTGATGGCGCTGATCATGCTGACGCCGTCTGCACCCGCTTCAATGACGGGCGCCGCGTTGTCAGCCGTAATGCCGCCGATTCCTACAATCGGAATGGTGATGCCCTGACGCCGTACCTCTTCAATCAATGTAACGCCCTGCACGGCTTCAGCATCTTTTTTTGTTTCGGTCGGATAGACCGGGCCCATTCCGACGTAATCGGCTCCGGCTTCTTCCGCCCGCTTCACCTCGGAGACGTTATGTGCTGACACACCGAGAATCATATCGCCGATTGCCGCTCTCGTTTCTTCGGCGTCTGCGTCATCCTGTCCGATATGCACTCCGTCCGCCTCAAGGCGCAAGGCCAATTCGACATCATCATTAATGATGAAAGGAATCCCGGCCTGCCTGCAGACATCCTGCACCCGCTTCGCGAACAGGACACGTTCATCCCCTGTTAAAGAACCGCTCCCCTTTTCCCGAAATTGAAAAAGCGTAGCGCCGCCCTCAATTGCTTTTTTCACCACGGAAACCGGGTCTGCGCTTGTATTGTTTGATCCCATAATAAAATAAACCGATAACATATCCTTCATCATTTCCCGAGAAATACGCGTCATTTTTCTATCACCCTTTCAATTGCGGCAAGCTCGGCCGCTTCTTGTTCTGAGATGCTTGCCAGCTTGTTTAAAAGCTCAATCTGGAAGCTGCCCGGCCCCTTATGGGAGGTGTCCAAAGCGGCAAGCTGAGCGGCGCTTCCGTATACAGAAACGGCTGAAACGGCCGCTTGCAGAACGTCCTGCCCCGCTGCGCAGAAGGCTCCGATTACAGACGTCAGCAGGCATCCCGCCCCCGTCACCTTCGTCAGCAGTTTATCACCGTTATGTACGGCGTATGTATCGGTGCCGTCGGAGATGACGTCGGTTTTTCCGGTAATCGCAATGACCGTCTTCAGCCTGCTTGCAGCCGTCTTAGCGAGCTGAACCACATCTCCTCCGGCTTCCCCCGCATCCACGCCTTTTATCTTCCAATCAGGGGCGCCGGCAATATTGGCGATTTCCGCGGCATTTCCGCGAATGACGGACAAGCGGACCTCCTGTATGATCTTGCGGGCTGATGCCGTCCGAAACGGTGTGGCGCCGGCGCCTACCGGATCAAAAATGACCGGAACAAAGTTTTCATTGGCCGATTTTCCGGCTGCGATCATAGCTTCAACCGACGCCGAGCTGAGGGTGCCTATGTTCAGGACGAGCGCTCCGGCGATTTTCGCCATGTCGGCGGCCTCCTCAATTGCATAAGCCATAACGGGCGATGCGCCGAGCGCGAGCAGTCCGTTAGCGGTGAAGTTCGTGACGACATTATTGGTGATACTGTGAACGAGCGGGTTTTGATCCCGCACTTTACTCAAGTGTTGAGCTGCGGTTTGTGCGTCCATGCTTAATCATCCTTTTTTCTCTTTTTCGGATTCCATAAATACGATTTCGTATGCTCCAGCCAGGCTCTGGCGGCAAAGGACATATAGCGGTCCTTCCGCCAAATGATGGCTAAATGCCACGGAATGACCGGATGAACGAGCGGAATGGTTCTGACTTTGTCAGGATCAAGACCGCGGCAGATTCTTTCCGGCAGCAGGCCGATACCGAGATTGGCGGATACCATTTCGCTGATAAAGTCCCACTGTGACGTTTCATAAATGACGTGCGGCCTGAATCCGGCTTTCACGCATTCCGTCATAATTCGATTATGAAGGACAAAATCCTCCCTGAAAAATATGAACGGCTCCTCTTTCAATTCGTGAAGACTGCATTCTTTCTCGTCAGCGAGCCGATGTGACGGATGGACGACGAGCATAAGGGTTTCCTTGACGATTGTGAATGTATGAAAAATCTCTTCATTCGCGGGAAGCACGACGACCCCGATATCAAGCGAGCCGTCCTCCACCCCTTGCTGCACTTTAATAGAGCCGTCCTCAACAAGCTGAAACGTCACATCGGGGTATGTGACGCGGAAGTCACCGAGCACTCTCGGGAAAAAGCCGGACCCGATCATCGGCGGAAGACCGATGCGGACGTGCCCTTTCTTCACTTCCATAATATCGTTCAGCTCTGACGTCAGATTTTGGAATGACTTTGTGATTTCCTGCGCCTGCACATACATGCTCTGCCCGGCGTCAGTCAGTTCAACTTGCCGGCCATTGCGGTAAAACAACTTAATGCCGAGCTCCGTCTCCAGGTTTTTAATCATTTTTGAAATTGTCGGCTGTGAAACATACAGCGACTGCGAAGCCTTCGTAAAGCTTTTCAAACGGGCCACTTCCAAGAAATACGTTAAGTGCCGGATATCCATTACATTTCATCCTTTCTATAGACAAAAGGAATACATATTATTCTTTATATGTATTTTACCTATAGCAAAACCTTCTGTACAATATAAATATAAGGGAGGCATCATTATGAAAAATTTGCTGCTTACCGTTATTCAAATCGCTCTGCTGTTTATATTTGCGCGTCTGATCAATTGGGTCACGGCGGCTCTTCATATAAATATTCCCGGCAGTATAATCGGGATTGTGATTCTTTTCACATTATTGCACTTCAAGATTATCAAACTTGAATGGATTGAGCTTGGCGCAGCATGGCTCCTCGGTGAGCTGCTGCTGTTTTTCATCCCGTCTGCCGTCGGAGTGATTGAATACGGAGATATTATGTCTAAATTCGGCGTAAGCATTTTACTTGTCGTCGTCATCAGCACATTTGTCGTGATGGTTTCAACAGGTACGCTTACACAGCTGATAGCAAAAAGAAAGGAGAAAAAACAAACGTGTTCATCGGAATCATAAGTTTATTCTTAACTGTCTTAGTGTATTTGGGCGCGAAAAAACTCTACATTCGTTTTCCGCGGGTGTATACGTCGCCGCTTCTGATTACGCCCGCTGTTTTGGTCGTCCTGCTGCTTCTTGTCAATGTCCCGTATCAGACATACAATCTCGGCGGCGGACTGCTGACCGATATGCTTCAGCCGGCAACAGTGGCGTTCGCCATCCCGCTTTATAAATATTTCCCGATTTTAAAGAAATACGCCGTGGAAATTATTTTGAACGTAGCGGTCGGTTCATGTATCGCCATTCTGTCAACAGCCTTTATCGCAAAATGGTTCCATCTCGGCAGCAGCTTAGTCGACAGTCTCGTACCGCGATCCGTGACGACGCCGATTGCCATGAACGTTTCAGAAATGATCGGCGGGATGCCGGCCGTTACAGCGGTTTTCGTCATTTTAACGGCTTTATTGGGAACGATCATCGGGCCGATGGTCATCCGCTATTTCCGCATTGATAACGAAATTGCCCGGGGCGTGCTGCTCGGAACTAGCGCGCACGGAGCGGGAACATCTAAAGCATTTGAGCTCAGCTCCGTATCAGGAACGATCTCAAGCGTGTCGATGATCCTCGCCGCGATTATGACACTGTGCGCGGCCCCGATTTTGCTTTCGTTTATGTCATAAAAGACTGCTCCTTACAGAGCGGTCTTTTTTTAGTTGCCATGAAGAATTGATTTGTCTGTCCTTCATAAAAAGACGAAAACACGATATGATAAGACATGAAGTGAAAAGACTGAAGAACGGATGTGTCATATGAACGGCCAGCAGCGAAGCAGCATCAGAAAAGGACTTGAAGTCGATATCGTCCTGAAAGCCGATCAGCGTTCAGGAAAGCTGACAAGAGGAATCGTGAAGGATATTTTGACGAACTCAAGCTTCCACCCGCGCGGCATTAAGGTCCGCCTTGAAGACGGGCGAATCGGCCGGGTGCAGCACATTATTGAATAGAAAAAAGCCGGAGCTTCAGGGACTGACCCCATAAGATGAGACAAACAAAAAACACCTTCAAGTTTGAAAACGGATGATTGTTAGCCGAAATTAGACTTGGAGGTGTTTTTTCTATGGGGACAAGAGTGAGTTATCCGGTTGAAGTGAAACAGAAGGCTGTAGAAATGAGATTGGCAGGCGTGCCTATGAAAGAGATCATGCAGGAATTGAATATTAAGAATAAGACACAGGTTCAGACATGGGTTAGATGGCATAAGACTGGGGATACACATCGATTCGAACAGCCTGTCGGAAAGCAATACACTTACGGAAAAGGCCCGGAGTATTCTTCCGAATTAGAGAAACTGCAGGCAGAAAATCGTTATCTGAGACAACAGAATGAAGTTTTAAAAAAGTGCAACGAATTGGAAAGGAAGCTGATAGCGAAACGCCAGTCGAGCTTGTAGAAGCATTGCGCGGCACAATGACCATACAGGATATCTGTATTCATTTAGGTATCTCACGAGCATCTTATTATCGTTGGAAGAAGAATCTGATGAAAGATAACCCTAAATACCATTTAGAAAAACAAATCGGCACGTTGTGCCGAGAACACAAGTTTCGATATGGCTATCGGAAAATCACAGCCATATTAAAAAAGGGAATGCGTGTGAATCATAAAACGGTTCAGCGCATTATGCAGAAGAATCAGTGGCAATGCCGGGTTAAGGTGAAAAAGCGCAAGAAAGATGGGCAGCCATATGCCGTGGCCGAGAATATATTGGATCGAAACTTTCAGTCTGAACGCCCTCTGGAAAAGCTAGTAACGGATATCACATATTTGCCTTATGGGCAGAAACAATTGTATCTTTCCAGTATATTGGATTTATACAATGGAGAAGTGATTGCTTTTACAATTGGCGATAGACAGGACACAGACTTTGTCTTACACACACTTGATCAGCTGCCCGCACTGCCAGAGAACTGCGTGTTACATAGTGACCAAGGTTCTGTTTATACATCTTATGAGTATCAGAAAGCTGTTAAAACAAAAGGCATTACCATGAGCATGTCCCGCAAAGGGACGCCCGCTGATAATGCCTCCATCGAATCGTTTCATTCCTCACTAAAGTCTGAAACGTTCTATCTTAACAGCATTGATCGAACTACGACGACCATCGTAGAACGCACTGCCATAGAATACATTCATTATTATAACAATATTCGTATTCAAACGAAACTAAACAGCCAATCGCCGATACAATATCGGCAATTGGCTGTATGAAGGTGTTTTGATCCCTGTCTCAAAAACAGGGGTCAGTCCCTTCACGCCCGGCTTTTTTTTCTTTAATTTCAGCAATGAAATCCTCATATGTTCTCCCTTTATATACAAAAAATCTTTAACCAACTATTGACTCTTACGTTGCGTAATACTTTAGAGTAGCCATTAAGGAGGCGGCAAACGTGATGGGTATGAAAGTAAAAGAAGTAGCTGACCTGATTGGAGTAAGCATACGCACTCTCCATCATTACGATCAAATTGGATTATTGACTCCTCAGGAAACGACCGATTCCGGTTATCGGCTTTATTCTGAGGAGAATCTTGAACAGCTGCAGCAGATACTATTTTTCAAGGAGCTCGATTTCTCCTTAAAAGAGATTAAAGAAATCCTTACTAATCCTTCATTTAACCGAAGGGAAGCATTCATTTTACAAAAGAAAATGTTGATTGAGAAACGGAATAGAGTCGATAAGATGATTGAAACCATCGATAAATCAATCAAACATATGATGGGAGAGATTTGCATGACGAACAAAGAGCGGTTTGAGGGAATTAACTTTAATGATAATCTTTATGAGCAAGAAGCCCGCAAACGGTGGGGTGATCAACCTGTCGATAAGGTAAATATTAGATTGAAAAACATGACTGATGGTGAGCAAAAAGATTTATCTGATAAGTGGACTGCAATGTTCAATAAATTTGCACTCCTTATTAACCAATCTCCCGAGTCCCCAGACGTACAAAAAGCTATCAAAGAGTGGTTTGATTTTCTCAATGAAAATTTTGGTGAATATTCTTTTGATGCCTTTTACGGATTAGGTCAACTCTATATTGAAGATGAACGCTTCACTAAGAACATCGACCGGTATGGTGAAGGGTTGGCGAAGCTCATGAGTGAGGCCATTACAATTTATATAGATCATCAAAAAAAGGGTGGCACCCATTAAAATCATTATCGAGGATACAATTGGGCAATACGAAAAGTTATTTTCAATGATTGAAAATAGAGAAGATTATTATCGGTATTCAATGATGAAACCTTTTGAAGATATGTGGAAAAAGATTAATGTTCCCTTAAAGGCAAAGGAACCTAACGGATATGATGTAATCATGGCTGCAAATATGCTGGGCTATCTGAGCATATTTGATACGGAAACCGGAAGAAAAGCACTAGAGAATCTAAAAGAAATTCAAGCTCCTCAAATTGCATTTGACACTTTAACTCATTGTGTTAAATTTATCAAACAAAACCGCTTAAAAATAAATGCTGATGAAATAAGGTTTGGGATGTATCTGGCCAATCAAAAAAAGCTTGAATTACATAGAGGGTATTGTGGATTCGGAGGAATTCCGGGATTTATTCAAGTTTCAATATTCCCCAATTCATATAACATACCGAGACTGCCTGCTGTAATCGCACATGAATTTCATCATAATATTCGTTTTTCGTATTTCAATTGGGATTATGGGAACGTAACGGTTGGGGATTACTTAATGATAGAGGGGTTGGCAGAATCGTTTGCCAAAGAACTTTACGGAGAAGCTCTGTTAGGTCCCTGGGTTACTTCTTTTGAAAAAGAAGACTTAGAATACTCAAAAGAAATTATCAAAGACTCATTAAATGTGAAAGGATTTGCTGAGGTCAGCAGTTACATGTTTGGTGACACCTTTGCAGCCGAACAAGGTTATCAGCCTGTCGGCTTATCACCGTTTGCAGGTTATGCGGTTGGCTACCAAGCGGTGCAATCCTTCATGAAAGCCAACAATGTGGGGATTAGTGAGGCCACTTTACTTGGCACAGATGAGATACTAAGTAATAGCGGGTTTTTTCTTTAAACAGTAAGATATGAAGATTATTTATCCCGGATTAGAGCGATGGAAGAGGGTTTTCTTTTCCCCTCTTTCCACGCTATAAATGATCATCCTATTTTTTCCGCAAGAAAACAACCTTCAAATAGTTCCCTTCTTTAAACGCGGGAATCGTTTTGAAATCTTCCGGAAGCGTGTATTCTTCCAAAATGTCGTAACGCTCATTTGTTTCTTTAAAGGCGGTCTCTATAAAACCTTTAAATTTCTTCATATTGAAGGCGCTGCTGTTTGTCGAAGCGACGATGATGCCGTTTTTTGCAGTGATGGCGATCGTTTCCTTCAGCAGGTTTTTATAATCTTTCGCCGCGCTGAACGTCCGTTTTTTTGTGCGGGCGAAAGAAGGCGGATCAAGGATGATGAGGTCAAACGCCAGCCCTTTTTTCTCCGCATAGCCGAAGTATTTGAAAACATCCATGACTTTAATGTCATGCGCCTCATAATCAATTCCGTTGGCGCTGAACTGTTCAATCGTTTTTGCGAGACTGCGGTTGGCGACATCGACGCTTGTCGTTTTCTCAGCTCCGCCAAGCGCCGCCGCAACGGAAAATGCCCCCGTATAAGAGAACGTATTCAGCACCCGTCTGCCGTTTGCATACTTGTCCCGAATCGCTTTGCGTACATGACGCTGGTCTAAGAAAATGCCCGTCATCGCCCCATCGTTTAAATCCACCGCGTACCGTATGCCGTTTTCTTGAACAATGACCGGAAAATCCCCTCTTTCGCCTTTGACAAAATCGTCGTCTTCCACGTATTGCCCGGCAGTATCGAATCGTTTCTTTTCATAGATCGCTTTATAAGAAAGCTCCAGTCCGTCAATCGCCTCAATCATGCTGTCCTTATAAGCGTAAATGCCTTTACTGTACCATTGAATCAGCAGATAACCGTCATAAAAGTCAATCGTGACGCCGCCGATGCCGTCGCCCTCACCGTTGAAAAGCCGGAACGCCGTCGTATCGGGCGCCTTAAACAGATGAGCTCTTGCTTCAGCCGCTTTTTTCAGCTTGTCCAGAAAGAAACGTCCGTCGATCCGTTCATCTTTCGCGCGGGACAGCACCCAGCCGACTCCTTTATTCTGCAAACCGTAATAGCCTTTTCCGATAAACTCACCCTTCTCGGATGTCACATCAAAAAGATCGCCCTCTGTTAAATGAGCCGAGCTTCCGGACAGAGCGTCTTTTTCAATCAGGGGGAATCCTTTTTTCAGCTTTCCGGCAAATGTATCTTTCACTGTAAGTAGCTTCATTGTGCATTCCTCTTTCGTTTTGCTTTCTCTTATCGTACCATAAAACATGATCAACACCGCATTGTCCCGAAAAATTCAAAACAGGGGGAAAACCATGACAGCCAAAAGAATCGACCATACAGGCATTATGGTCAAAGATATTGAAACATCCATCGCCTTTTACCAAGACGTTCTCGGTATGCAGTTAAAGGATCGTATCACTCATACGAACGGCATTATTGAACTTGCCTTTCTCGGCTTTCAAGAAGGGCCGGAGACAGAAATTGAGCTGATCCAGGGCTACAGCAGCGAGCTTCCCGCAGAAGGAAAAGTGCACC
The DNA here is from genome assembly GCF_051034795.1 of Bacillus sp. jun7. Taxonomy (NCBI): domain Bacteria; kingdom Bacillati; phylum Bacillota; class Bacilli; order Caryophanales; family Bacillaceae; genus Bacillus; species Bacillus sp. jun7. Next base: position 2,634,285 of record NZ_CP093219.1, on the reverse strand, counting down.
ATGTCGCTTTATTGACTGAAGATATCGCGGCGGAGTTCACGCATGCGAAGCGTCAGGGCGCCGTATTCATTGATGAAGAAATCACGACGCTTCCGAACGGATACCGCTACTTTTACATTGAAGGACCTGACGGAGAATGGATCGAATTTTTCCAGCGTTAAAAAAACGGGCGAAAGCGCCCGTTTTTTTATGTTTCTTCTGTGACGTTTTGTTCCGCCGCCCGTTCCTCTCTCCATTTTTGAAGATCCCAAATTCGGAAAAACGGATAATAAATGATAAATGTAATCAGGAGATTGATCAGCTGCATGACCGAACCGGAGATTTTCCCGCCCGTCGCCAAATAACCGGAAATCAGCGGCGGCATCGTCCACGGCACGGCGATTCCCGCCGGTTTTGCCACCATCCCCGTGCTCATCCCGATGTACGTCGCCGTAATGGTCAAGAGCGGCGCAACAATAAAAGGCACGATTAACAGCGGATTCATGACGAGCGGCATCCCGAAAATAATCGGTTCGTTAATGTTAAAAATCGCGGGCCCGATGCCGAGACGGCCGAGCTGTTTCATCTGTTTGCTTCTGGATCGCACAAGCATGGTCAGCACAAGGGCAAGCGTCGCTCCGCTTCCGCCGACATTAATCCATATTTGAAAGAACTGTGTCGTAAAAATGCTCGGCAGCGCTTCTCCCGCCTGAAAAGCCAAACGGTTGGCGTCCATCGCCCCGTACCAGATCGGCGACATGACGCCGCCGATTATGGACGCGCCGTGTATGCCGCACGACCAAAGCAGCATTTGCACGAATTCGGCGATAAGACTTCCGCCGAGACTCCCGCCCAAAATAGACAGCGGGGTGCCCAGCAGATCGCCTACGACATTGTGGAGGCTTTTAAAAGGAGTCATTTCAATAAACAGACGGGCCAGCCATACAAGCGTAATAATAATGAAACCGGGGATGAGCGCAACGAACGATTTGCTGACCGCAGGCGGCACTCCGTCAGGCATCTTAATGACGATATTTCTTTGTATAATAAACCGGTACACTTCCGTAGACAGCATTGCAATGATCATCGCGACAAACAGACCTTTGCTTCCGAGCAGCGAAATCGGAATGCCGCCTCCCACCATAATCTCTGTTGACGAGCCGTCAGGGATAAACGGAATCTGATACGGCGTCGCCAATAAAAAGGCGGCAAGGGCAATGGCTCCCGACGACAGGGCATCCACCTCATAGCTTTCCGCAAGCCGATAAGCAATCCCAAAGGCGGCGACAAGCGCCATAATGTCAAAGGACGCATTCACGGGATACCCGAGCTTTTCAACCCAATTTTCACCGAAAAGACCAGCCATAAAATCGGCATAACCGGGAATCGGAAGACTCGTCAGAATCAGAAAAACCGATCCGATGATGATAAGCGGCATAGTCAAAATAATGCCGTCCCGCAAAGCTCTTAAGTGCCTTTGGCCGGCGACTTTTCCGGCGACAGGCATGATTTTTTCTTCCATGACCCGATTGAACGTACTCATTTATCAAAAACCCCCTTTTTGAGTTCATTGCGCAGATGTCTTAAAGCATTTTCTCCATCATATTTTGGAAACGCTTACATTTGCATACAGAAATTTTCCTTATCCCTCAGGAAAAAAAGAATTCCGCACTGCCGATATATAAAGAAAAAGGGGGAATCGCAATGTATCACACCCTGAAACCGATAATGGCCGCGGCCTTGTGCGTCGGACTGTTCTCCGCCGCGGCGCCCGCGCACGCCGAGACGCACGACCGGGACGTTATCGTGGTGTACAAAAATCAAAACGGCAAGGAATCCGCCATAGACAGCGGAGCGGATGTGGAACAGACCTATCAGCATCTCCCGGCAGTCGCCGTATCAGCCGATTCACAAACGGTGAAAGACCTGAAGCAGGACCGTGACATCTTATATGTAGAAGACAATGTATCCTTTCAGGCAGCAGGCGGTTCTGATATCCGCCCGTTATCAGCGGCCCAAAGCAGCAGTTATGCGCTGCCGCAATGGGATATAGAACCGACTCAGGTCAAGCAGGCGTGGAAAGAAGGCTTGACGGGGAAAAAGGTGAAAGTGGCTGTCATTGACAGCGGCATTTATCCTCATGATGACCTTTCCATTGCCGGAGGCTATTCCGCAGTCAGTTATACTTCCTCATACAAAGATGACAACGGACACGGGACGCATGTCGCCGGAATCATTGCGGCCAAACATGACGGATACGGCATTGACGGCATCGCGCCGGATGTCCGGTTATACGCGGTTAAAGCATTAGACAGAAAAGGTGCGGGAGATCTTAAAAGCCTTCTTAAAGCGATCGACTGGTCGATCGCCAATAAAATGGACATCATCAATATGAGCCTCGGGACAAACGCAGACAGCAAAAGTCTTCACGACGCCGTTGACAAAGCTTACAAAAAAGGAATCGTGATCGTAGCCGCCGCAGGAAACGACGGCAACAAAAAACCCGTCAATTATCCGGGCGCCTACAGCAGCGTAACGGCAGTCTCAGCGTCAACTGAAAAAAACGGGCTCGCGTCTTTTTCCACGACCGGAAAACAAATTGAATTTGCCGCACCCGGCACAAATATTACGAGCACATATCTGAATCAAATGTACGCCACGGCTGACGGCACATCTCAAGCCGCGCCGCACGTCACCGGCATGTTCGCGCTGCTCAGGCAGAAATATCCGGAGGAAACAAATACACAGCTCCGGCAGCAGATGCAGCAAAACGTCAAAGATCTGGGCGCTCCCGGACGTGACAGCCGATTCGGGTACGGACTGGCGCAATATCACACAAAGCAAAAGAGCTTTGCCGAACGGGCCGTAATAAAAGCGGAAAAAACGAAAAAGCAAGCAGATATCAATGAAGCAAAAACGGCAGTCAGCAAACTGTCCAAGTCAAAAGGAAAAACCGCTCTCGAGGCGCGGATCAATAAAGTTCAGACGGAAAGAAATGTGACGGACGCAAGAGACAAAGTCCGGACTGCCGAAAAACAAAAGAAAAAAACCGCCGTCAACGCCGCACAAAGCGCCATCCGCAAATTACCGGCCGGTTCAGAGAAAAAAGGGCTGCAAAAGCGGCTGAACGCTGTCAACTCAAGCCTTTTGAGAACAGCTGAGGCCAGCGTCAAGCAGGCGGAAAAAAAGACCTCTGAAGCCAACACCGCAAAAGCCCAAAAAGCAGTCAGCGAAATCCAGCCGGGAAAAGAAAAAACCGCTCTGGAAAAACGGCTTGGCCGGATAAAAGATAAACTCAACCGGCAGCAGGCAAGGGACAAAGTAAAAACGGCGGAAAAAACCAAGACGAAAAAAGCAAAATCAGCGGCGCAAACGGCAGTCAGCCGATTGAAGCCGTCTGCCGAAAAGACCAGCCTGCAAAAACGCGTGCGTGCGATTCGGGTGAAATAATAAAAAAAACGCTTGTGAGCCGGTCAACGGCTTCACAAGCGTTTTCATCACACCTGCCTATTGGTTCATGGCCGGGCGGTCAATCGTGTTCCATTTCGTAAAGGACATATATCGGAAATAATGATCACGATACGGGTGCGAAGTGCCTGTATTCCAAGGTTTGTCCCCGCCGCAGAAATGGACGATGGCCGGTTCGGCACGTGTTTCTCTGTAACGTATACGGTCGATCAGTTCAGGAGGCGTTTTCTCATTCATGATAATATGCGTCTGCGCGTTCCAGCGCGGATGCAGTTCATGCCATTGATCATATAAAATCGCGTTAAGCGCGTCCTGATCATGAAACACGAGAAAATCCTCCGAGCTGTTATCATTGATAAAATCAATCACTTTTTTAGAAATATTCTGTTTTCTCCAAGGTTCGAAATCTATAATCATAATACCGGAATTAAAATACTTGGCAGTGTCGCTGATATTCATTTTTTTCAGTCTTTCATGCTGTCCGGCATCTTCTACCGCCGCAACTATTGCCGGGGAAATATCCAAGTCCCATAAAACCGAAATATCTTCCATCACAATTGCATCGCAATCGATATAAATCATCCGCTTTACGGACTCATCCTTAATTAAATCAGGGATAGAAATGCGGTAATAAGCCGCTTTTGTAATGTGGCTGCTTTCGACTGCATGCTTGTATTGATCAGCGTCTACTTCTAAAAATTCAAGCGGCGTCCCGAATGACATCGCGGTCTGTTCAAGCTTGTCCTTGTTTTCGGCAGTAATTCCGCCGTCGATCACATATAATTTGGCATTCCTTGTTTTATCCATATTCATCAATAAAGAAGCGAACATCCCACCCAAATGACGAGCATAATTATCATCGGCACATGATACGATATGCATTGTTTCATTCTTTCCCACTGATATTCATCTCCCTTTTTGTTGTACAAATGTCTTTCCCTTTTTTAAAAAAGTAAACCTCGATCCTACACATTTTTTCTGCGGGAATGTGCTGTTTGCGATTTGATATCTATTGCATTCTCTGTTCAAATTCAATCAGAATTTCAGCCTGAATCGTCGTCAGAATACATCGTGCGGGAAAGCGAAAACGCGTAAACATAAAAACAACCAGCCGGACTGCGTATAATAGCGGTCCGGCTGGTTGTGACGGGTCAATCGTTTAATCGACTTCTTTCTTAATCCCAAGCATCTTTTCGTCTAAATAATGGGCGATGTCCGCCGCTTCCTTCAGCTCGTCGGTCAGATGCTTTGGGACTTCGTTATTTAATTTGTAATAAATTTTATGTTCAAGGCTCGCCCAAAAATCCATGGCGATGGTGCGGATTTGAATTTCCGCCTTCACATATTCCACACGATTCGTCAAATAAACGGGAATTTCAATAATCAAATGCAGACTGCGGTAGCCGTTCGGCTTCGGATGTTTGATATAATCCTTCACCTTTACGATCTTCAGGTCCTTATGCTGCTTCAGAACCTCAGCGACATTATAAATATCGGAAATAAAGGAACAGATAATCCTGACACCCGCGATATCATGAATATGCTCTTTCATTTCCTGCGTCGTCACATCGCAGCCTTTGCGCATCAGTTTATTGACGATGCTTTCAAAACTTTTCACGCGTGATTTTGTATGCTCGATCGGGTTATGCCCGTGAATCAGATTATATTCCTGGCTGATGATAGAAAACTTCGTATCCAGCTCATCTAAAGCGAATTTATAAACTAATAATTCATTTTTCCAATCTTCCATGACCGTTTTTAAATCATCCATATGGGCTGTTGACAAGTCCATTTTTTCATCTCCTTGCTTTGCTGTCCATATATGAGACGGGTCAGTCCGCGGTCAGGTTCTTTACAATATCGTGAAGATTATGTCATAAAAAAAAGCAAATGCCGATTATGGCATTTGCCCTTTCATTTGATCAGCGGAAATAACTGATCAGGAGTCCGATTGAAAGCAGGAATCCGAAGAATGTATTGGTTTGCGCCGTTGATTTCATCGCAATAATCATGTTCATCGGCATTTCGTTTTTCACAAAGCCTTTCACGGCCTGAACGGGTTTCGGCACGCTCAAAAAGACCAGGAACAGCCACGGGCTTGTGTAACCCATAATGACAAGACCGACGATCCAGATGTAAGCGATGGCAAAAGATGCCGCCAGTATCATAACGGCCCCTCTATGCCCCATCAAAATGGCCAGCGTTTTACGTCCGCCTTTTTTATCTTCCTCAATATCACGAATATTGTTGGACAGGTTAATCGCTCCGACCAGGATGGCGATCGGGATGGAAATCAAAATGCTCTGTTCATTAATTCTGCCTGTCTGAATGAAGAAAGAAATAAGGACAAATACAGAGCCCATGCAAATGCCGGAGAACAGTTCCCCGAACGGTGTATACGCAATCGGCAGCGGGCCGCCCGTATACAGATAGCCGATCAGCATGCCGGCAAGGCCGATAGCCGCAAGCCACCAGCTGCTGCTCATGCAGATATAAACACCGAGCACGAGGGCAATCGCATAAGAGCCGAGCGCCAGCTGCAGAATTGTTTTCGGCTTCATGCCGTGGCGGACGATTGCTCCGCCGATACCGACGGAATCCTCCGTATCTAAACCGCGTTTAAAATCGTAATATTCATTGAATAAGTTCGTGGCGATCTGGATCCAAAGACAGGAAAACAGCATGGCCAAAAACAGCAGGAAATCAACCTTTACGTAAAACATCGCCAATACGGTGCCGAGAAGTACGGGCACAAACGATGCCGTCAATGTATGAGGGCGGGTTAGCTGCCACAAAATGCGGCCCATGCTTTCTTTCTCGGGCGTCTTTTGGCTGCCCCCCATATTGTTTTGATTCATTTTCCTCTTCCTTTCTATTAAAAGGCTTTCACAGTCAGCCGATAACAGTAGTGTTGAATTGGGGTTTTCACGTTTTCTGCTACCTTATCTATCATAATAATTTCTTCCTCATTTCACAAGATGCGGCGCTTTATCAGCTATCCTGCCGGAAACGGCTTTTCGCCCTTCTCCATTGGGGTTCGGCACAAGCCTGCTTAAGAAAAAGCCGCCAAAATTTTTTTACCTCGTTTATATTTACGATAAGTTAAAAATCCCGCCTGAACAGCGCTTTTTTAGTATGATCATTTTCCAATTTATACATGCGTGTTTTCCATCCTTTTGTTTCTCATTCATTTTTAAGGAAATTTTAAGCTTAGGATATTAGACATATTTTGAAACTTTTTGTTAATCTAATCGTCATATACTGGTGTAATTATTGAATACGCGGGGAAGGAATTTTGAATATGATGCAAAAATTAAAACGTGCTTATGAAAATACATTGATCAAATGGACGTTTCATACGGGCTTTTATTTTCTGATATTAGTATTGCTCTTTTGGATGTATGGATTTCATACAGCGAATACCGGCACTTATATTTACAACGATTTCTAATCGGGGAGGATAACTATGAAACTACTTGATGCTATAAAAACATACGCAGACGCCAAGCCGCAGGCCATAGCGTTTCGTTCCTTAGATCATTCCCTCACTTACGGGGAATTATGGGATTTGTCGGAGCGGGTTGCGTCCGGCATTCAAAAACATACAGCTGACGGTTCGAAAGCGCCTGTCCTGGTTTACGGACATATGGAGCCGAATATGATCGTTTCTTTCTTGGGAAGCGTCAAAGCGGGCCGCCCTTACATCCCTGTCGATGTTTCCATTCCGCCGGAGCGGATCGTCAAAATCATTGAAAGCTCAGGCGCAGAGCTGCTTATCAGCGTATCGGGCGATGCAGTCGATACGGGAAGCAATCTGATTAAAACCGTTACGCCCGAAGAGCTTGCAGCTGACGGAGATGCAGACCTCAGCCGTGAGAACTGGGTAAAAGAGCTGGATACGTTTTACATTATTTACACGTCCGGCAGCACGGGAAATCCGAAGGGTGTGCAGATATCGGCTGATAACCTGCAAAGCTTCACTGACTGGATCTGCAGGGATTTTCCTGTGGGCGGGGGTAAGACATTCTTAAACCAAGCTCCGTTTTCTTTTGATTTATCTGTCATGGACATTTTCCCGTCGCTTCAAACGGGAGGTACGCTGCACTGCGTAACGAAAGACAAAATCAATAAACCGAAAGTACTATTTGAAGAGCTGGAGAAATCCAAACTGAACGTCTGGACATCGACGCCGTCTTTCGTCCAAATGTGTCTGATGGACCCCGGCTTTACGCAGGAGCTCCTGCCTGAGGCAGAAGTATTTATGTTTTGCGGAGAAGCGCTTCCGGCTGCCGTGGCACAGGAACTGTTAAACCGTTTTCCGAAGGCCCGCGTATTCAATACATACGGCCCGACTGAAACAACGGTTGCCGTCACCTCCGTTGAAATTACGCAGCAGATTATCGATGAAAATGAATCTCTGCCCGTCGGTTTTGCAAAACCCGATATGAATATCTTCATCATGGATGAAAACGGGAATAAGCTTCCGGACGGAGAAAAAGGGGAAATCATCATCGCCGGCCCGAGCGTGAGCAAAGGCTATCTCGGTGAACCGTCTCTGACGGAAAAAGCGTTTTTCTCAATTGACGGCCAGTGGGCATATCACACGGGTGATGCCGGTTATGTTCAGGATGGTCAGATTTTCTGCCAAGGACGCCTTGATTTCCAGATTAAGCTTCACGGCTACCGCATGGAGCTGGAGGAAATCGAAGTACATGTAAGGCAGTCTCAATATGTGCAGACGGCGGTTGTCATCCCGTATCAGCCTAACGGACCAGTCGAATATTTAATTGCCGCCATCGTGCCTGAAAAACATGATTTTGAAAAAGAATTCCAGCTGACAAGCGCCATTAAAAAAGAACTGGCCGCTTCGCTTCCGGCCTACATGATTCCGAGAAAATTCATTTATCAGGATCACATTCAAATGACTGCGAACGGAAAAATCGACCGTAAACGCATTGGCGAAGAGGTTCTTGTATGACGCCTTACAGCTCGTTTTTCTTCTTTATCTTACTTGGAATCCTTCTTTTGCCGACGATTATTTTAGGGCTGAACGGCAAGAGATTCCAAGGATACAACATGTTTATATCCATCATCGTATTGGCTTTGATTTTCGCGCATGATCTGCACGGCGTGATCGCACTATGTATCTTTACGCTGTGGCAGGTGCTTTTAATCAGGGGTTATCTCGCTTACAGACTGAAAGCCAACAGCGGCTTTGTCTTCAGTATGGCCGTGATCGCGTCCATTTTACCCCTGTTTTTATCTAAATTATGGCCGTTTTTCTTCCCGCCGGCGCCTCATCATCCGGTTCATAACCTGATCAGTTTCTTAGGAATTTCTTATTTGACATTTAAAGGCGTCCAGCTGATCATGGAAACGAGAGACGGACTGATTAAAGAAAAAATGCCGCTTCACCGCCTTTTGTACTTTATTATGTTTTTCCCGACCATTTCTTCCGGTCCGATCGACAGATACCGCAGATTTGCCAAGGACGAACAGAAAGTATGGACAAAGGGAGAATACGCTGATTTACTGTATACCGGCATTCATAAAATTTTTATCGGTTTCTTGTACAAATTCATTATCGGATATGCGATTAACACGTATTTCATTATGAATCTGTCTCATATCACCCACAGCAAACTGTGGGGTAATGTGCTGTACATGTACGGATACAGCTTGTACCTGTTTTTTGATTTTGCGGGTTACACGATGTTTGCCGTCGGTGTAAGCTATATCATGGGTATCAAATCTCCGGAAAACTTTAATAAGCCGTTTATCAGCAAAAACATTAAAGACTTCTGGAACCGCTGGCACATGTCCTTATCCTTCTGGTTCAGAGACTACGTATTTATGCGCTTTGTATTCTGGATGACAAAGAAAAAATGGATAAAGAACCGGATGACCGTCTCGAACATCGGGTATTTCCTGCTGTTCATGCTGATGGGCGTCTGGCACGGACTCGCCCTGCAATATATTGTATACGGCCTGTACCACGCCGTATTAATGACCGGGTATAACTTTTTTGAGAAATGGAATAAGAAATACAAGTGGCTGCCTGCCAATCGTTTTACGGCCTTTTTAGCCATCGTCATCACATTCCATTTCGTATGTTTCGGATTTTATATTTTCTCAGGAAAACCATTTCATCACTAAAGGAGATTGAAAACACATGGAATTTAAACAGGAAGTATTAGACGTATTAGCTGAAGTTTGTCAGGAGGACGCTGTGAAAGAAAATCCTGATATTGAAATCTTTGAAGAAGGACTGCTTGATTCTTTCGGAACAGTAGAACTGCTGGTCGCCATCGAAAACCGCTTCGGCATTACAGTGCCGATCACTGAATTTGACCGTGACGAGTGGAATACGCCAAACAACATTGTAAACAAACTGACTGAGTTGAAGTAAATGAAAAAGCGTTTCTTTGGACCAATTATTTTAGCGTTTGTCCTGTTTGTCGGAGCTATCGCAGTTCCGGCTTCATGGCTTACGCGCTTCATTCCTGAAAAACGTGTCGAAGAGTCGGCGGCGGCCTTAAATCCGAATATGTTCCAGGGGCTCTATCTGCAAAACAAAATGTTCGAAGACTCGAAGTATATGCCGATTTTCGGTTCTTCCGAGCTTTCAAGACTGGATGAGTTTCACCCGTCCAACTATTTCCAAGTGAACAACCAAGGCTTTACGCCTTATCTTGTCGGAAAAGGCGGGGACCAATCCTTGATACACGCCGTGAACTTTGCGGCGCATTATCAGCAGCTGAAGGGCAAAAAGCTGGTATTCATTGTTTCTCCGCAATGGTTTATCAAAAAAGGTTCTGATGAACAGCACTTTGCGCCGAATTTTTCATCACTTCAAGCATTGGATTTAGCATTTAATAACCAGATTGATCCCGCGGTCAAAAAGAACATGATGAAGCGCATGCTCCGTTTTAAAGTCGTTCAGCATGATGCCGTCCTTTCTGAATTATACAAGGGAATGGTCAACGGACAATCATGGAAAGTGAAAGCGGTCATGCCGGCTGCCAAAGCTTATTATTCTCTGCTTGAGAAAAAAGATCTTTATTATTCAATGGGAGAAACCAAGGGCCCTGAACGGACGATCTCTGAAAACCTGAAAGGGAAATCGTGGTCAGAGTTAAAAACAGCCGCCGCTCAATTAGGAGAACGGAGCTCCAAGTCCAATCCTTTCTATATCGATGACGCTTCTTATAAAAAGATTAAGAAGAAAGTAAAGAGAGTGAAAGGAATCAACAAAGGAAGAACGTACGCCAAATCAGTCGAATATCACGACTTTGAGGATATGCTGGACATTCTGAAAGATGCCGGCGCTGAACCGATGTTCGTGGTTATTCCGGTCAACGGAAAATGGTATGACTACACCGGCTTCCCGAAAAAAGGCCGGACTGATTACTACAAAAAAGTCACTAAGCAAATTAAAGCGAAGGGCTTTCAGGTTGCCGACTTATCCGGGCACGAATATGATCCCTACTTTATGAAAGACACCATCCATATCGCCTGGAAGGGCTGGGTGTACGTCGATAAAGCAATGGAGCAGTTTTACAAAACCGGCAAGGTGACGGTTCACTGAGCACGGTGATGACAGAATACGTAAAAACGAACACGCAGGGGGCATTCTCTCCCCTGCTTTTTATGTGATTTGATTTTTTCACAAATTTGAGGAAAACTATTGCGAATATTTGTTGAAGGTATACAATAGAATATAAATTATTTTCAAATAAGTTTGACAATAACACCAATAGGGAGACAGAACATTATGAAACAAGACATTCGTGTTGAATTGACTTCAGCCAAAAAACCGAAACCGGACCCCCATAACCTTGCGTTCGGCAGAATTTTCACCGACCATATGTTTGTTATGGATTACGACGCCGGTCAAGGCTGGTATGATCCGAGAATTATCCCTTATCAGTCCATCTCAATGGATCCTGCGGCCATGGTTTATCATTACGGCCAAACCGTTTTTGAAGGGCTTAAAGCGTATGTAACGAAGGATCAGGAAGTGCTTCTGTTCAGACCGGAGAAAAATATGGAGCGCCTGAACCAGTCAAATGACCGCCTTTGCATCCCGCTCATTGATGAAGAGCTTGTTCTTGAAGGCCTGAAACAGCTCGTAGCCATCGACCAAGACTGGATTCCGAAAGCGGAAGGCACTTCCCTTTATATCCGTCCGTTTATTATTGCGACTGAGCCTTTCCTCGGTGTAGCGGCATCCCATACGTACAAGCTGTTTATCATACTTTCCCCGGTCGGCTCTTATTACAAAGAAGGCATTAAACCGGTAAAAATCGCCGTGGAAAACGAATTCGTGCGCGCCGTCAAAGGCGGCACCGGAAATGCGAAAACGGCCGGCAACTACGCTTCAAGCCTGAAGGCGCAGCAGGTTGCGGAAGAAAAGGGATTTTCCCAGGTTCTATGGCTTGACGGCATTGAGAAAAAATACATCGAAGAAGTCGGCAGCATGAACATCTTCTTCAAAATCAGCGGCGAGATCGTGACGCCGGAGCTGAACGGAAGCATTCTTGAAGGAATTACGAGAAATTCCGTCATCACCCTTCTCAAACATTGGGGACTGACTGTGTCTGAGCGGAAGATTTCGATCGATGAAATCATCCAGGCGCATCGTGACGGCCGATTGGAAGAAACATTCGGAACCGGTACGGCGGCGGTCATTTCTCCGGTCGGCGAACTGATCTGGAATGATGAAAGTCTTGTCATCGGCAGCGGTGAAACCGGAGAGATCTCGAAGAAATTGTACGATACCATTACAGGCATTCAAAAAGGCGCGGAAGCCGACGTGTTCGGCTGGACGACGAAAGTCGCCTCACTAAGCGAATCAAAATAAGCAAAAAACCCGGAAGCGAATCCGGGTTTTTTTACTGCTCTTATGCTTCAATCGACTTAAAGAAATGGGGCAGATGTTCTTTGTGGGCCTCAAGCATTTCATCCAGAATGGCCTTTGCCACGGAGTCTGACGGGACAAGAGGGTTGATCGTCATCGCAAGAAGCGCCGTTTGATAATCTCCCGTGACGGCTGCTTCAGCGGCGACGCGCTCAAATGATTTGATTTGCTGGACGAGTCCGCGGACAGACACCGGCAGATCACCGACGGCGATCGGTTTCGGACCGTCTTTCGTCATGACGCAGTTCACTTCGACCGCTGAGTCATTCGGAATGCTGGCGATCGCGCCGTTGTTTATCGTATTGACGGGCTGGATATCATGTTTGTCGTTATAGATGGAGCTGATCAGGTTGCAGGCCGCGTCACTGTAGTACGCTCCGCCCCGTTTTTCCAGCTGCGGCGGTTTGATGGCGAGATTCGGATCTTTGTACAGTTCGAACAGTTCTTTCTCAACCTTCTGCACGACCTCGGCGCGTGTGCCCTCCGTCTGTGACGCTTCTATTTCATGCTCGAGCATTTCTTTCGTTTTGAAATAATAGCGGTGGTAGCCGCAAGGAATCAGATCGAGCGCCTTCAGGAATTCAGGCTCCCATTCCGCTCCGGAAATATTTTTCATCGTCATGGCGTTTTCCGGGTCTCCCATCGCTTCGATGACTTGATCTTTCACACTGACGCCGTCTAAGAAAACATCTAATCCGAATACCATGTGATTCAGTCCGGCAAACTGCACTTCGATCCGGCTGACATCCACATCCAATGCTTTTGCGACGCCCATTTTAATGCCGATCGGCACATTGCAGAGACCGACGACTTTTGTCAGATTCGAGTAGCGGAGCAAGGCCTCGGTAACCATGCCGGCAGGGTTTGTGAAATTCACGAGCCATGCATTCGGACAAAGCTCTTCGATGTCTTTCGCGATTTCCAGAATAACCGGGATGGTGCGCAGCCCTTTGAATAAACCGCCCGGACCGTTTGTTTCCTGGCCGATTACGCCGTATTTTAACGGAATCCGTTCATCTTTGGCGCGGGCCTCAAGAAGGCCGACGCGGAATTGAGTCGTTACGAAATCCGCATCCTTCAAGGCTTCTCTCCGGTCAAGCGTCAGGTGAATCTCTATCGGAACACCCGCTTTTTCGACCATGCGTTTTGCAAGCGTGCCGACGATATTGAGTTTTTTCTCGCCTTCGGGAATGTCGACGAGCCATAATTCTCTGACAGGCAGTTCCTCATAGCGCTTAATGATGCCTTCCACAAGCTCCGGTGTATAGCTTGAACCTCCGCCGATCGTTACAATTTTAATTCCTTTTGTCATATTTTTGCTCCCCCTTGCAGACTCACTTTTTCGTAAATTTCGACTAACTCAGCGGCCAAGTCTTTCACGGTCATGGCATTCATTAAATGATCTTGCGCATGCACCATTAAAAGCGTCATGTCTGTTTTTTCTCCGCCGGCTTCATTTTGGATCAATTCTGTCTGGTAATGATGGGCTTCTGTCAGTTCCCTTGCGGCTTCCTGAAGCTTTTCCTCGGCCATGGCTCTGTCCCCCCGCTTTGCGGCGGCAATGGCTTCCATTGATGCGCTTCTTCCGTTGCCGCCATGCAGGATGATCTGAAAAATGGTCTGTTCCATTTTTTCATTCATGTGTTTCACTCCCTTTCTCTACAGCACGGCTTTTTCGTCTCCCTGTACGGCTGGCGCCTGCGATTGTTCAAGTTCGTTTTCTTCTTTCAGCTTTTGCGAATCCCACATTCTGAAGAACGGATAGTACACGATAAAGGCTGTGATGATATTAATCGCCTGCATGACAGCCCCTGATATTTTTCCGCCCGTGGCAAGATAGCCGGAGAAAATCGGCGGCATCGTCCATGGGACGGCAATGCCGGCAGGTTTGGCGACGAGGCCAGTGCTCATGCCGATATAGGTAAAGACCAGTGTGACAAGCGGTGTGATAATGAACGGAATGAGAAGCATCGGGTTCATGACGATCGGCATTCCGAAAATAATCGGCTCATTAATATTAAAGACAGCCGGCCCGATGGCGAGTTTCCCAAGCTGCTTCATCTGCTTGCTTCGCGAACGGAGAAACATGGTGACCACGAGCGCCAGTGTCGCGCCGCTTCCGCCGATGTTGATCCAGATTTCAAAGAACTGCTGGGTGAAAATATTCGGCAGCGCATCACCAGCCTGAAACGCAACCCGGTTGGCATCCATCGCTCCGAACCAGATCGGTGCCATGACGCCGCCGACAATGTTCGCCCCATGTAATCCGCACGCCCACAAGAGCATTTGAACCGCTTCGGCTACCAGGCTTCCGCCGAGACTTCCCCCGAGAATCGAGAGCGGCGTCCCCAGTACAACGCTTACAATGTTATGAAGGCTTTCAAACGGCGTCGCTTCGACAATTAAACGCGCACCCCAGATCAGAAAGATGACGGCAAAGCCGGGAATTAAAGCGACAAATGATTTGCTGACCGCGGGAGGCACGCCGTCCGGCATTTTGAAGACGAAATTCCGCTGGATGATCAGGCGGTAAATTTCCGTCGACAGCATGGCGATGATCATCGCGACAAACAGCCCTTTGCTTCCCATGAGAGACAGCGGGATGCCGCCGCCCACCATGATTTCCTCTTTGGCGCCGGAAGGCAGAAACGGAATTTTGTACGGCGTTGCCAAGAGAAACGCTGCCAAAGATATCGCACCGGCCGATAATGCGTCCACCCCATATTTTTCGGCCAGGCGGTAGGCGATTCCGAAAGCGGCGACAAGGCCCATGATTTCAAAGGTCGCATCAACCGGATATTGCAGTTTTTGAGACCAGGCGCTTCCGAACGTCTTTGCCATGAAATCCGCATATCCCGGAATCGGCAGGTTGCCGATGATTAGAAAAAATGAACCGATGATGATAAGCGGCATGGTGAGGATGATTCCGTCACGCAGTGCTTGCAGATGCCGCTGGGAGGCAATTTTTCCGGCAATGGGCATGACTTTCTCTTCTAAAAACTGGTTCACCTTATTCACACGGCCCGCCCCTTTCTACGATGCGTTTCCGAGCTGTTCCGCTGATTTCAGAACCTCCGCTCCGTTGCAAGTGCCGTAATGGACGGTATTGATGACTTCAACCGGCACTCCTTTTGATTCACCCAATTTTTTCAGCTGCGGAAGCAAATAACGGACTTGAGGCCCAAGCAGCAATACGTCCGCTTTATCAATATGCTGGTTGACTGAATCGCCTGACACCGCCCAGATTTTATATTCTTTTCCTTGTTCCTGCGCGCTTTTTTCCATCTTGGTGACGAGTAAGCTTGTTGACATCCCTGCTGCACAAACGAGTAATATATTCATGTAAAAGACCTCCTGAAAGTTTGATATTTTGTATGTCTCGATGTTAGTACCATCATATTATGAAATCGCTTTCATAACTACTCAGGCTTTTTCCGCTGCTAACGGAAAAAAGGTGCTGATCGTTTGTCTCTGAATACTCGTAAAACCTCCTGATAGGTTGTGCATTTTAAGAGACGGCTTACCGCGGCCGGATCATCCAACATCCCGCCGAGCCATTTGTACATATGCTGGAGGTCGGCTTTGCTTTCTTTCTCGACGCAGAGCAGGCAGACAAATTGGACACGCTTATCCGCCCAGTCAATCGGCTTCTTCAGCGTGCATACCGCCCAAAACGTCGTGTCTGTCTGCGGAACGAGCGGGTGCGGAATCGCCGTAAGATTGCCGAAACTCGTAGGAGAAATCGCTTCCCTTTCAAAAATAGAATCGGTCAGAGAATCAGAAGCGAGGCCGGCTTCTGCAACCTGCTGTCCGAGAAAACGGATGACATCCTCCTTCGTCTCCAGATCCTGCTGCAAAAATACCAGCTCCGGTTTCAGAAAGTTCAATTGTTCCCGCTTTTCTTCCAGCATGGCGTCGATTTTTGTAAAATCCCCGCCGCCCAGCAGCGTATGAACCTTCAATACGGGAACAGGCAGGTCTTTTTTGATCGGCACGGTGCTGACCACAAAATCAATCGACTCAAAGGAAAGCTGGTCAAGGCTGCAGTAATCAGCCGTTCCGACGATTTCAAGACGTTTTGCGAACCGGGAACGGAGCTTTTCTCTTAAAAGCTGCGCGCTGCCGGCGCCGGACGCACAGACAATCAGACAGCGTTTAGGCGGCCGTTCCGTCTTTCTCCTTTCAATGGCGGCTCCGAAATGAAGCGCCAAATACCCGATCTCATTTTCATGAATATCAATGCCGGTTTGCTCCTTGATCACGATTCCCGCAATCACTCCCGCTTCAAATGCGAGCGGATAATTCTCCTTTATGGCGGAGAGCATCGGGTTTCTCAGGTTCATGCCGTACCGGTTTCGGTTAATCGCCGGCTTGATATGGAGCGCAAGACCCGCTTTCAGCTCATTGTCGTCCGTGATTCCGAGCTTCAGCTCCCGCTCAATGGCTTCAATCATGGCCTCCGTCAAACGGCTGGTTTCCCCGTCTATCAGCCTTGTAAGCTCTTTTCCTTCCATTTGTGACTGGGTCATGCGCTTTGTCCCGAGCAGGTGAATGGCGATATAGGCGGTTTCCTGTTCGGGAAAGGTGACCGAAAGCGCAGATTCAAGCTCTTTTACAATGGCTTCCGCTGACTGATATTCTGTTTCGAGCTTAATATCATGAAGATCTTCCGGAATGAGAGATACATAGTTTTCTGTCCGGATTCGTTTGCAGGCAATGGCGATATGGATGATGAGATTGTTCAGGCCGAAGAAAGAAAGCGGGATCTTATGGTTTCGAACCTGCTTCATAATGGCTGTGCGGATCACATGAATGTCGTCTTTCGGCAGAATACCGGCCTTTTCACTCAGGAGATCAGGCTCGGGCTCGCGGTCGTCCACTAAGTATTCCGCCATACAATAACGGAGGCGGAGCTCTTCGCCGCGCAGCTTAAAGCCGTAGTTCGGCCTTGTTTCCAAAATGATGTCATAGGGGCGGAGCCGTTTTTTGACTTCTTTTAAATCAGATTGAAGTGTGGATTTACTAATGAACAGTTCTTCCGCCAAGTCATCCAGCTTGAGGTAGCCGTCGGCCAGAAGCATTCTTTTCATCAGGTAATCTATCCGTTCATCGGGAAAAATCGGCACGGTGCTGTTCTGCTGGAAATTGTCCTGAAGCCAGTTTTTAAACGGCTGCTCATTCCGGATCAGCAGCTTATAGCCGCTCCCTCTGACAGATTGAATGGATGCGCCGTGTTTTTCTACAATGGTTTGCAGTTCCTTTATGTCATTGCGGACCGTCCGCGTCGTTACCTTTACATTTGCAGCGATGACTGAGCTTGTAACCGGTGTTTCAGCAGCTAAAAGCAAGCGCAGAAGTTCACGAAGCCGCCCATGAAGCATGAGAAAAACCTCCTATCAGATCAGATGCAGACGTGAAAAATGGGCAAAAAGAATGAGGAAGGGGTAAATGTATGTAAATTCTATACTGGGGAGGATTTCAAGTCAATGCGGCAATCCGATGCCAAGACCGTAAAAAAACAGCCGGATCAGCCGGCTGTTCGGGATGCGGACATGCGGTTCCGCTTAGATGCCTTCCGTTCTTTTATGATTTTTCTGATGATCGGATAGATGACGGGCGCCCATTTGATAATCGTTTTGAAAAATTTTTTCAATGTCTGAATCCCCTTTCTTTTACCTTGTCTTTCCCCTGTTATCAGCGTTTATAAACATGGTCAGCGTGAGACATACCGGTTCCCCGTCACCCAATAGCGCCACGGATAATCCCGGGCTTCTCCGCTGTTGTCAATCCCGATTCTCGGGCCTGTTGATATATGTTCAGGCGTAAAGCCCTCCGTAATATACAGCGGCGGTTCCGTGATCATGCCGCCGTAGTCGTTCATTGAAATGCCCATCGCCTTCGTCAGTTTTCCCGGGCCGTTTGTCCACTCTCTCGGGGGTCTGCCCGGTCTCCTGCTCTCCATCAGGAACTGTCCTTCATGAGGCTCCGCCGCCCTGATTAACACGGCCTGCGGAATGCCGATGTCCGCGGCGACGACGTTCATTAATGTATGAGTGTGCATGACGTATGTATAAATGCGGCCCGCCTCATGGAACATAATTTCCGTCCGTTTCGTGCGCCGGTTGCCGAAGCTGTGCGCCGCCCGGTCATCCGCTCCCATATAAGCTTCCGTTTCCACGATAAAACCTGAAGCCGTTCCCTCATCCGTCTCCTTCACCAGGAGACAGCCGAGCAATAAAGGGGCAAGCTCCACTGACGGTCTCTGGTAAAATTCAATCGGCAAAGGCTTTCCTTCTCCCGCCATTTGCCTCCCTCCTTTCTGAATATAGCGATTTCCTCTTTCACGTTTTTCACTTCTTTTTTACAATATAAACATGAAAGAAAAAAGGGCATCATTGTTGAACACTCTATTGCGTTTTGAAAATCGGCCCGGTATAATATGATGGTTCAAATGAAAATGATTCTCATATTCAATAAATACCGGACAATGATCATAAAAGTAGGTGAATTGATTTTTGAGCGATTCTGTCACGTCCGCAAGCCATCTGATCAGCATCTTAAAAAACGGGGTTTTCTTCCTGATCGCGGTGGTCGGGCTGCTTGTTTCTATTTTTTTCGCCGTCTCATTCGGCGCGAAAGACATTACTTTACATACGGTTTGGTCGGCTGTTGCTGATTACAATCCGAACATAACGGGCCAGCAGATCATTCATGAATTGCGTCTTCCGAGAGTGCTCGGCGCGGCCGTTACAGGAGCCGCTTTTGCCGCAGCCGGCGCCCTCATGCAGGGTGTCACGAGAAATCCGCTTGCCGATTCGGGTGTCTTAGGCGTAAACGCGGGCGCCATGTTTGTTGTTGCGCTCAGCTTTGCTTTTTTCCCTCATTTGTCATACGCCCTGCTGATGGTGATGTCATTTTTGGGAGCACTGGCAAGCACCGGCTTGATTTTCTTTATCAGTGCGGCGGGAAAAGGCAGCATGACACCTTTAAAGGTGACGCTTGCCGGGGCGGTCGTGGCCGCGCTTTTACATTCACTCAGTACCGGTGTGGCGATTTATTACGATTTAAGCCAGGATTTGGCCTTCTGGTACGCCGGCGGGGTGTCGGGGATCAAGTGGGCTCATTTACAAGTCCTTGTTCCCGTGATTGCAGTCTTCATCATTCTCGCGACATTCATGGGCCGGTCCGTCACCCTTCTCTCAATGGGAAATGACGTGGCGGCGAATTTAGGGGTGAACACGGCTCTGACGCGTGCCGCGGGATTAATGATCGCCGTCGTTCTTGCCGGTGTGTCTGTTTCCGCTGCCGGCGCGATCGGCTTTGTCGGGCTGGTCATCCCCCATATCGCCCGCAAGATCGTCGGCGTTACGTACAGGCTGATTATTCCGATGTCCGCGTTACTCGGCGCGATTCTTTTGATTTTGGCCGACTTGGCCTCACGCACGGTCAGTCCCCCGAGAGAATTGGCGATAGGCATCATGGTCGCACTTGTCGGTGTCCCTTTCTTTCTTTATATTGCCCGCAAGGAAGGGAGAGACTTATAAATGAAAGTGCAGAAAGAAACAAAAAAAGCGGCGGCGGCAGGTCTCGTTCTGCTGGTCATCGCCGTTTGCATTATTCTGATCGGGCTGCATACGGGCTCATTCCGGCTTTCTCCCCTCACCGTGGGAAAAACGCTGTTCGGTTACGGCACGTTTCAAAGCACAACCGTTTTATTCGATTACCGGCTCCCCCGGATACTGGTGACGATGCTGGCCGGTATCGGCTTAGGCGTGTCGGGCGCTATTTTGCAGGGTGTATCCCGAAATCCGCTTGCCGATCCGGGCATTCTCGGACTGCATGCCGGCGCTTCCTTCGGTTTGATGATGTATATCACATTCTTTCATTCCCTGGAGGCGCAGGCGTCGATGTTCATCCCGCTGTTTACGTTTGCGGGCGGAACACTCGCCGCCCTGCTGATCGTAGTGCTTACGTACGACAGGCTGAACGGTTTTTTAACGATCCGCATGCTGTTGGTCGGGATCGCCGTTTCCGCGGGCTTCAGCGCCGTTACATTGTTTATGTCGCTGCGCCTGAATGAAGAAACTTATACATTCGCTTCCCGCTGGCTGGTGGGAAACGTCTGGGGCAGAGATTGGATTCACGTGTGGTCGCTATTACCCTGGATCGGCATTCTCGCACCGCTTGCATGGCTTAACGCCCGTTCTTTGAATATTTTAATGCTCGGTGACCAGGCAGCCGCGGGGCTCGGCGCACACGTGCAGAGAAAAAGGATCATGCTGATCGCCATAGCGGTCGGCTTGTCCTGCGCGAGCGTCGCGATGTCCGGCGGAATCGGCTTTATCGGCTTTGCCGCCCCTCACTTGGCAAGACGGCTCGTCGGCACCATGCATCAGCATATTATTCCGATTGCGGGATTAATCGGCCTTGTCATTCTTGTCGCGGCAGACACCATCGGCCGGTCTTTGTTTCAGCCGAACGCCATTCCGGCCGGCGTGGTTGCGGCAGCCATCGGCGCGCCGTATTTTCTCTATCTCGTCATGAAAATCAAATCATAAAACAAGGAGTATTCCCATGAAAAAAACAATTGCGCTCATCAGTTTCATGTGTATTTTCTTACTGGCTGCCTGCCAATCCGATTCATCACAGCCGGAGTCAAAAAAGAAATCCGGCGATCATAAAATCGCTTCGATGTCCATTCACCTGACAAATGATCTGCTGGCTCTCGGCGTTACACCTGCCGGTTCCGTCGTGGGCGGAGAATTAAAAGATTTTCTCCCTCATGTGAAAAATCAGCTGAAAGACACGAAAAAACTCGGACCTGCATCAGACCCGGATATGGAAGCTTTACTTGAGCTGAATCCAGACAACATTTATCTTGATAAAGAATTTGCGGGAAAAGATGTGTCAAAATACAAGAAAATCGGAAACACACACGTTTTCGACCTTGATAAAGGCACATGGCGCGATCATTTAAAAGACATCGGAAAAATCGTCAACCGTGAAAAAGAAGCGAAAACATTTATTCAAGATTACGAAGATGAAACAAAACAAGTCAGATCCATGATGAATAAGGAATTAGGGAAAAACGCCAAAGTCATGGCGATCCGCGTGAACGCAAAAGAGCTTCGCGTCTTCAGCACACGCCGCCCGATGGGACCGATTCTGTTTGACGATCTGAAGCTGAAACCGGCTGACGGCATTAAAGAAATGAACACCTCCCGCCCTTATGAAGTCATTTCTCAAGAAGTGGCTGCCTGATTACAACGCAGATGCGATTTTCGTGGTCGTTAACAGAGACGACAAGTCACAGCAAGCTTATAAAGAATTGCAAAAAAGCGCTGTCTGGAAAGGGCTTAAGGCCGTGAAAGCAAACCATGTCTATAAAATTGCCGATCAGCCTTGGCTTGATTATTCGGCACTGGGAAATAAATTAGCAATGGATGAAGCGAAAAAACTGTTCCAAAAATAAACATGAGCCGGTTTTGCGAAAAGTGCAAGACCGGCTTTTTTTTATATTACCGTTTACTTATATAAATATCTGCTTATATAATAGTGTAAAAAAGGAGTGAGCGCATGGAACGGCGGCATAATGCTTTAAGTTCCGAAGGGATCAGCCAGTGCCTCAAACTTCTAAGCGACCCGACGAGGCTTTTGATGCTGAAGCTTCTGGAGGATAAGGAATATTGTGTCTGCGAGCTGACGGCTATTTTTCATATAAGTCAGCCCGGCATCAGCCAGCACTTGCGGAAATTAAAGAACGCCGGCCTTGTGCGGGAAAGACGCGAGGGCCAGTGGCGGTACTATGCCATTCATCCGTCCGGACCGGAATACGCGCTGGTTTGCTCGATTCTGCAGCAGATAGATGAAAAGGACGAAGTTTTACAGACATTGCGGCAAAAAGAAGTCACTGTTACATGCCGGTAAGGGGGATATATTCTTGGGAGTTGCGGTTTTATCAGCGCTGATTTTTGTGCTGACACTTGTGTTTGTCATATGGCAGCCGAAACATATATCAATCGGCTGGTCTGCCTGCGGCGGAGCGGTCCTCGCTTTGATCGCCGGAGCAGTCAGCCTGCACGATATCGCGGAAGTGACGGGGATCGTCTGGAATGCGACACTCGCCTTTATCGCCATTATTATCATTTCATTAATTCTTGACAGTATCGGTTTTTTTGAGTGGGCCGCGCTGCATATGGCCATGGCGGCCAAAGGCAGCGGGCTGCGGATGTTTCTCTATGTGTCGGTCTTAGGGGCTGTGGTCTCCGCCCTGTTTGCCAATGACGGAGCGGCGCTCATTTTGACGCCGATCGTACTGGCGATGGTGCGGGCTTTGAATTTACCTGAAAAGCTGGTTTTTCCGTTTATTATCGCGGGAGGATTCATCGCCGACACCACCTCGCTGCCGCTCGTTGTAAGCAATTTGGTCAATATCGTATCCGCCGATTACTTTCATATCGGATACATTGAATATGCATCACGCATGCTGGTGCCCAACCTCTTTTCTTTGGCGGCAAGCATTTTGGTGCTGTATCTCTATTTCAGAAAAAACATTCCGAAACGGTTTGACACCAGCCTTGTGAAACATCCTGCATCCGCCATTAAGGATGAGCGCCTTTTCCGGTTATCATGGGCTGTGCTGGCCGTTTTATTGATCGGGTATTTCGTCAGCGCGCTGCTGTCGATACCCGTTTCCTTCGTTGCCGGTTCCATCGCGGTCATTTTTCTCATTCTGGCGCAGCGAAGCCCCGCCGTCCCTGCGAAACAAGTCATCAAGGACGCCCCGTGGGCCATCGTGTTTTTTTCTGTCGGCATGTATGTTGTCGTGTACGGCTTGCGGAATGCCGGACTGACGGATCTTCTTTCTCAGCTTATTCAGAAAGCGGCGGATCACGGGTTGTTTGCGGGCACACTCGGAATGGGTTTTATCGCTGCGATCCTCTCCTCCGTTATGAATAACCTGCCGACGGTGATGATTGACGCCATAGCCATCAGCGGAACGGACACTCACGGGCTGATGAGAGAAGCATTGATTTACGCGAATGTTATCGGTTCTGACCTCGGGCCGAAAATCACGCCGATCGGGTCGCTGGCGACATTGTTATGGCTCCACGTGCTGAGCCGGAAAAACGTGAAAATTTCCTGGGGAATGTATTTCAAAACAGGTCTGATATTAACCATTCCGACGTTATTCATCACCCTGATCGGACTTTATTTATGGCTGTTATGGCTCGCTTGAGATGAAAAACCTTTTAAGTTGAATCTTAAAAGGTTTTTTTGTGTCAAAAATCCGAAATGTTAAACTTTTATATTTTAAAAGTATAGACATTTAATTTCAAAAGATTATAATATTCATGAAAACGTTTTAACTTTATGAAAGAAGGGATTCCTCATGAAAAGAATTTTATTAGCCTGCAGCTCAGGCATGTCCACCAGCCTTCTTGTCACGAAAATGCAGAATTACGCCAGCTCCATCGGTGAGGAGGCCGAGATTTGGGCAGTCGGACAGGATAAAGCAAAAGAAGCGATGAAAGACGCAGATGTCGTACTGATCGGCCCGCAGATGAGTTTTTTAAAAGGCGAGCTTCAAAAAGAGGCGGACCCGCTTCACATCACCGTTGATGTGATTGATATGATGGCATACGGCATGGGAGACGGCAAAAAAGCATACGAACAGGCCGTTTCCTTGATAGAGAACAAATAAAGGAGGCGATAAGCATGGAAACGTACACGGATGAACAGATCAGTTTTCAGCTGATTCTTCACAGCGGCAATGCCCGCAGCTGTATTATTCAATCGATACGCGCTTATAAAGACGGCCGGCCAGATGAGTCAGACACCTTTCTGACAAAGGCTGAAGAAGAACTGGGAAAAGCGCACGACATCCATTTTCAGATGATTCAAAAAGAAGCCGGCGGCGCCAAGACGGATGTCTCCCTGCTTTTTATGCATGCTGAAGACCACTTAATGTCAGCGCTCTCAATGAAAGAGATCGTCAAAGAAATGCTCGACTTATTTCAATCAAAGAATTTATAAAAAGCCGGGGGTGAAGACGTGTTTGAGAAAATCAGCCAATTCCTTGTTCCGATCGCGGGCAAATTAAACAATAACCGCTACCTGCAAGTCTTACGGGATGCTTTTATGCTGGCGTTTCCGCTGACCATTTTCGGTTCGGTGTTCGTCGTGCTGACGAACCTGCCGTTTTTAAACAAAATCATGAGCAGCTCCGCCCTGTCTGTCTTTCAATCCGGATTTGGCGGCGCTTCGACGGCGACGATGGGGATTATGTCTATTTTTGTCGTCTTCGGGATCGGCTATTACCTTTCCAAAAGCTACGAAGTGGAGGCCGTATTCGGCGGAGCGATCGCATTGGTTTCTTTTCTGCTGCTCACCCCTTTCGTCTTAGAGCCGGAAACGGGCAAAGCGGTCGCAGGCGTCATTCCGGTTGACCGGCTTGGTGCAAAAGGGATGTTTCTCGGCATGATGACCGCTTTTTTGTCAGGTGAAATCTACAGAAGAATCGTCCAGAGAAACTTAACGATTAAGATGCCTGCCGGTGTTCCTCCGGCTGTTGCTAAATCGTTCGCCGCATTGATACCGGCTTTTATCACGCTTACCGTCTTCCTCTTGATCAATGCGGCTGTCACCCAGATTTTTCACACCAATCTGCATGATGTCATTTATCATACGGTTCAAGCCCCGCTTGTCGGACTTGGAAGCGGCATCATTCCTACATTAATCGCTGTTTTCTTTATTCAGATTTTATGGTTTTTCGGACTTCACGGACAGATCATTATCAATTCCGTGATGGACCCGATCTGGAATACATTACAGGTCGAAAATTTGGCTGCGTATACAGCGGGAAAAGAGATTCCCCATATTATTTCTAAGCCGTTTATGGAGATTTACACCGTCGGAATGGGCGGAACCGGAATGACATTGGCCATAGTGATCACCATCTTGCTTTTTATGAAAAGCAAACAGATGAAACAGATATCCAAACTCGGTCTCGCGCCAGGTATTTTCAACGTCAATGAGCCGGTTATTTTCGGTTTGCCGATCGTGATGAACCCGATCATTATCATTCCGTGGGTGATCGCGCCGATGGTTGTCACGCTCATCACCTATCTGGCCATGTCGGCGGGGATCGTGCCCCCTCCTACCGGCGTGACCGTGCCCTGGACCGTCCCCCTTTTCATTAACGGGATTATGGCGACCAATTCCGTCATGGGCGGCATTATGCAACTGGTCAACCTCTGTATTGTGTTTGTCATCTGGTTCCCGTTTCTTAAAGCGCTGGACAAATTAAATATGGCAAAGGAAAAAGAAGCCGAGACCGAGCAGCATGCCCGGGATGACAGCATGAGTATGTAATCAAAATCGCAGTAAGGGAGAGAAATCAATTGACTGATTCAAATATTCAATATCGTTTTCCGAAAGGATTCTGGTGGGGGTCTTCCGCCTCCGCCACCCAAACAGAAGGCGCCGCCGACAGAGACGGAAAAAGCCAAAACATATGGGATTACTGGTATGAAAAAGAGCCGAGCCGTTTTTTTAACGGCGTCGGCCCCGGCGACACGTCACGTTTTTACGATCAATACAAGGAGGATATCCGGCTGATGAAAGAAATCGGCCACAACTCCTTCCGGCTGTCTATTTCCTGGTCAAGATTGATTCCGGACGGAACTGGCGAGGTCAATCAGAAAGCGGTCGCGTTTTATCAGGACGTCATCGATGAAATGCTTGCCCATCGCATTGAGCCGTTTGTCAATTTGTTTCACTTTGACATGCCGCTCGCCCTTCAGCGTAAGGGGGGCTGGGTCAGCCGGAACACCGTTGACGCGTTTGAACATTACGCCAAAACATGCTTTTCGCTATTCGGTGACAAGGTGAAAAAATGGTTCACTCACAACGAGCCGATTGTGCCGATTGAAGGCGGCTACTTATACGACTTTCACTACCCGAATCACGTTAATTTTCAAGAAGCGGTGCAGGCCGGCTTCCATACCCTGCTGTCGAATGCAAGGGCTGTCAAAGCCTACAGAGAATTGAAACAGGACGGACAAATCGGAATCATTCTGAATCTGACGCCTTCTTATCCGAGAAGCTCACATCCTGAAGATCTGAAAGCGTCCCGGATTGCCGACGCCTTTTTCAACCGCTCATTTTTAGATCCCGCCGTAAGGGGCGAATTTCCTGAGGAGCTTGTCGAGATTCTCAAGGCGGAAGGCTTTCTGCCGCATTATGAGAAAGAAGATCTCCGCCTCATTCAGGAGCATACGGTTGACCTCTTAGGCGTGAACTACTACCAGCCGAGGCGCGTCAAGGCAAAAGAACATGTTCCGAATCCGCATGCCCCTTTCCTGCCCGAGCGTTTCTTCGATCCGTATGTCATGCCCGGCCGGAAAATGAACCCTCACCGCGGGTGGGAAATTTACGAAAAAGGAATCTATGACATTCTCACCAATCTCAGAGAACATTACGGAAATATCGAATGTTTTATTTCCGAGAACGGCATGGGAGTTGAAGGCGAGGAACGCTTCCGCGATGAAAACGGCATCATTCAGGATGATTACAGGATTGAATTTATCCAGGAACATCTCAAATGGGTGCATCGGGCCATCGGAGAAGGTTCAAATGTAAAAGGCTATCATCTTTGGACTTTCATGGACAACTGGTCTTGGACAAATGCTTATAAAAACCGCTATGGCTTTGTATCTGTCAATCTGGAAAACGGGGGCGAACGGACCGTCAAAAAAAGCGGCCGCTGGTTCAAAGCCGTTTCCGATCAAAACGGATTTTAACAGATGAGGAGGTACGGCCATGCTTGGAGGTATTGAAGCCGGCGGCACGAAATTTGTCTGTGCCGCCGGACAAAAAGACGGAACCATTCTGGACAGAGCGGAGTTTCCGACGGGAGAACCGGATGACACACTCAGACAGGTCATCCGTTACTTTAAAGATTTCCCGATAGAAGCCATCGGCATCGGGTCGTTCGGACCGATTGACATCCGCCCCGACAGTCAAACATACGGGTGCATCACCGCGACGCCGAAGACAGCCTGGCGGAACTGCCCTATTCTTCAAACGATCAAAAGCGCTCTGGATATTCCCGCAGGCTTCACCACCGACGTTAATGCGGCGGCGCTCGGAGAAGCTTCTTTCGGCGCGGCCAAAAACGCGGACAGCTGCCTCTATTTGACGGTCGGCACTGGCATCGGAGCGGGCGCCATCATGAACGGCAGATTTGTTCAAGGGCTGTCTCATCCTGAAATGGGCCACATTTATGTCAGAAGACACCCGGACGACGGCTACAAAGGCAATTGTCCTTACCATACAGATTGCCTGGAAGGCCTCGCGGCAGGCCCCGCCATTGAGAAACGCTGGGGGAAAAAAGCATATCTGCTGGCGGATCAGCAGGAAGTGTGGGAGCTTGAGGGCTTTTATATTGCTGAAGCGCTTGTGCAGTATATTCTCATACTTTCGCCGGAAAAGATCATTCTCGGCGGGGGCGTCATGAAGCAGCATCAGCTGTTCTCTTCTATCCGTCAGCACGTGAAAAAGCGGCTGAATCAATATATTGATCTGCCCGACATTGAACACTTCATCGTTCCCCCTCAATTAGGGATTCACTCCGGCGCTGCCGGTTCGCTCGTATTGGCGGAGCGCGCATTAGAGACGGCAAACCGGGAGGCGGGAAAATGACGAAACTCTTATTTTTGGAACCGGTTTTTAAAGAAAGATTATGGGGCGGGACGAAGCTGCGCGATACATTCGGGTATGAGATTCCTTCTGAGCGGACGGGAGAGTGCTGGGCGATTTCAGCTCATCCGCACGGTACATCCATCGTGCGGAACGGGCCTTTTTCCGGAACATCATTACATCGTCTCTGGAATGAACACCCTGACCTGTTCGGACATCCGAAAGGAGACGCCTTTCCCCTGCTCACAAAAATTCTTGACGCAAATATGGACTTATCCGTACAGGTTCATCCGGATGACGCATATGCACATCGGCATGAAAACGGAGAACTCGGAAAAACGGAATGCTGGTACATATTGGACTGCAAAAAAGAGGCGGAGCTCATTTTAGGGCACCGCGCCCAAACGAGAGAAGACTTCGTTCGGCACATTGAACGAAACGAGTGGGATCACCTGCTCCGCCGCATCCCCATTAAGCCCGGCGACTTTTTCTATGTCCCGAGCGGCACACTGCACGCTTTATGTGAAGGTACGCTCGTTCTTGAAATCCAGCAAAGCTCTGATGCCACCTACCGGCTTTACGACTATGACCGGACGGATGGGAACGGGAATAAACGCGAGCTTCATCTTCAGAAAGCAATTGACGTAACAAGTATTCCGCATACCGATGAAAATGTAAAAAGCACAAAGCATCGGATCGGAAATGCTCTTATTACAACACTTGCCGAAACACCTTTCTTTTCAGTTTATCAATGGGATGTGAGCGGGAAAGCATCATTCCCCGCACCCGGCCGGTATTTACTCGCAAGCGTCATTAAAGGACGCGGAGAACTGGATGGATGCCCCATTCACAAAGGCGATCACTTTATCGTGCCGGCGGATTCCGGAAATTTTGTTATAGAAGGAGATTGTGAGGTTATCGTTTCACATCCTTCATCATCCTAAAAATCAGGAGGTCTTTTATATGCTCAAAAAGTTAGCAGTCTGCCTGTCTATCGTTTTATTACTCTTAGGAGCCGCCAGTCCGATATCGGCTCACACCGTTTATCCCGTAAACCCAAATGCCCAGCAGACGACAAAAGATATCATGAACTGGCTGGCGCACCTGCCCAACCGTTCAGAAAACAGGGTCATGTCCGGTACGTTCGGCGGGTACAGCGATGTCACTTTTTCAATGACAGAGGAAAACCGCTTGAAAAACGCGACGGGACAGTCTCCCGCCATCTACGGCTGTGACTATGGGAGAGGATGGCTGGAAACAGCGGATATCACCGATACTATCGATTACAGCTGCAACAGCAGCTTGATCTCATACTGGAAAAGCGGCGGCCTCCCTCAGGTCAGCCTGCATCTCGCAAATCCGGCTTTTCCATCCGGAAACTATAAAACGGCCATCTCAAACAGCCAGTACAAAAACATCCTGGACCCTTCAACTGTTGAAGGAAAACGGCTTGAGGCGCTGCTCAGCAAAATCGCCGACGGCCTTACTCAGCTGAAAAATCAAGGCGTCACCGTTCTGTTCAGGCCGCTTCACGAAATGAACGGCGAGTGGTTCTGGTGGGGGCTGACAGGCTACAACCAAAAAGACACGGAAAGAATCTCGCTGTACAAAGAGCTTTACAAGAAGATATACCGCTATATGACAGAGACAAGAGGATTGGATAACCTTTTGTGGGTGTATTCGCCGGATGCCAACAGAGACTTTAAAACAGACTTCTACCCAGGCTCATCTTATGTGGATATTACCGGTCTGGACGCTTACTTCACTGATCCGTATGCGATATCAGGCTATGATGAAATGCTGTCTCTGAAAAAACCGTTTGCCTTTGCCGAAACCGGTCCGTCCGGCAATATCGGAAGCTTTGATTATGCTGCTTTTATCAATGCGATCAGGCAAAAATACCCCGAGACCATATACTTTTTGACATGGGATGAACAATTAAGTCCGGCGGCCAATCAAGGCGCGCAAAGCCTTTATCAAAACAGCTGGACGCTGAACAAGGGCGAAATATGGAACGACGGGTCCTTGACGCCGATCGCGGAATAACCGCTTCTTTTGAAAATCGGTTTTAAAAAACGGCTCTGCTGGGCATATTGTTACCGTTCAAAAAGGAGGGTTCAACAATGGAAAATAACAAAAACAGCGAAGAAACGCTTTCCAGTAAGACGACCGGTAAAGGCGAGTCAGAAGACACGCTGACAAACCGGCAGGGCCATCCGGTCACTGACAACCAGAATGTCAGGACAGTCGGCAATAGAGGACCGACGACATTGGAGAATTATGATTTTTTGGAGAAAATCAGCCACTTTGACCGCGAACGGATTCCCGAGCGCGTCGTACACGCGCGCGGCGCCGGCGCACACGGATACTTTGAGGCGTACGGAAGTTTTGGAGACGAGGAGATTTCTAAATACACAAGAGCGAAAGTGTTTCAAAAGAAAGGAACGAAAACTCCGGCGTTTGTGCGGTTTTCTACCGTCAACCACGGAAAGCATTCCCCGGAAACATTGCGTGATCCCCGGGGTTTTGCCGTTAAGCTTTATACCGAAGACGGCAACTGGGATCTGGTCGGCAACAACTTGAAAATCTTTTTTATCCGTGATCCGCTGAAGTTCCCGGATCTTGTGCACGCATTTCAGCCTGATCCCGTTACGAACATTCAGGACGGCGAGCGTATTTTCGACTTCATTTCCCAATCACCCGAAGCGACTCATATGATCACTTTCTTGTTTTCGCCGTGGGGCATCCCGGCCAACTACCGGCAGATGCAGGGCTCAGGCGTCCATGCCTACAAATGGGTCAATGAAGAAGGAAAAGCCGTGCTCGTCAAATATCACTTTGAACCGAAACAAGGCATCCGCAACCTGACACAGAAGGAAGCGGAAGAGATTCAGGGGAAAAACTTTAACCATGCGACACAGGATTTGTATGAAGCGATTGAAAAAGGCGATTACCCTGAATGGGAAGTGTATGCGCAAATCATGACTGATGACGAACACCCCGAGCTGGATTTTGATCCGCTTGATCCGACCAAGCTGTGGTATAAAGACGATTTTCCTTGGAAGCCGATCGGTAAATTGGTTCTGAACAAAAACCCGGAAAACTACCATGCCGAGGTGGAACAGGCCTCATTCGGAACGGGCGTGCTTGTGGACGGCCTTGATTTTTCAGATGACAAATTACTTCAGGGGCGGACATTCGCCTATTCAGATACCCAGCGGTACCGGGTCGGCGCAAATTACCTGCAGCTTCCGATCAACTCGCCGAAAAAGCATGTCGCCACCAACCAGGAAGGCGGGCAAATGCAGTATCGGGTCGATCGGGCAGAAGGACAAAACCCGCACGTCAACTATGAGCCATCCATTATGGGCGGGCTGAAGGAAGCGAAGCAGGACGGAAAAGACCATACACCTCATGTCGAAGGCGATGTGAAGCGGGAAGCGATCGACCGGTCGAATAATTTCGGCCAGGCCGGAGAAACATACCGCAGATTTTCGGAATTTGAACGGAACGAATTGATCACAAACCTGGTCAATACGCTTTCTTCCTGCCGGAAAGACATTCAGGATCAAATGATTGAGAATTTCACAAAAGCAGATCCGGACTACGGAAAACGTGTTGCGGAAGGGCTGAAAAAAGCCTCCGAAAGCAGCAGCGGCGGGCCGATCGGCACTACTGATACGGCACAAGCCGCAAAACAGGCTGAACAGGAAAGCCATCCGTCTGATCCGTATTAAATAAAAAAACAGGACAATCGCGTCCTGTTTTTTTTTGAGCTAATTCAGCTCCTGTATATTCTGCTCCGCCGCGGCCGCAAATACTTTCGGCTCCGGACGGTCAAGATCTTCATGGAATAAACTTACTTTGTGAATCTGCCGGTTGTCGTACAGATGAAAGTAGTAGTTTCCGGTGTCACAGCACATGACCGACGTATACTGCGTATAATCAATTTCATTCTCCTCTGTGATCACCGCGCCTTTTGGAATATTCACATTGGACAGCACGTGAAAAGCGGCCGTAACGCCATCCGTTTCATGGGCGGCAGGCTCTAAATGCTCTTTCAGATAAGCGGCTCTGATGAACCGGGATGGCGGCGTGTAATCACCGGGAAGGCCGATCGTTCCAGATCCTTGGCCGAAAGCGGTTAATGTCATTCCGCCCAATGTTTTGCTTTCTGACTGCTGCGGCCTGATTCCGATATAATGGCGCAGATTGGTCACATGCCAAGGAAATTCCGGACTGTTGGTCATCACTCCGGGTTTGTTGTCATATACTTTCATTCCCTCCGGTGTCGGCTCGATGACAATGCAGCTGCCCGTGCGGTCTGATAAAATCCAATGAAGAGGCAGCACCGTATCCAATAACATTAACTTCTTCTCTACAATCGTCAGCATTGAGAGCTTTTCCTTTATGTCTTCAAGAGAGTCACAGTTTGATAAGGCCCAGGTGACAAACTCATGAGGAGCGATGTGACAGGTGCCCTCCCGTTCCGCTTTCTCGTATCCCGCAAAGCCCGGAAAATACAGCGTCGCACACGACAGCCCTTTTTCATTTACACCGTCGGCAAACAGAACATTGCCGAGATTTCTCCCCATGCCGATAAATGCGTATTTCGTCTTATGCATCCTGCCGTCAGCTTCGCTTTTCCAGCTGTACTGACGAGGGTAAAGCACGACGTCCGTACCGAGCTGAAATGCAAAATCCATCGTTCGCGCCAATAGGTGATTACCGTCTGTCGTTTTCAATGTAAGACTTGTACACATATCATCAATCCCCTTTTCATTAATGAAATTTACACAAAGTAAACTATTCTTTCAGCTTAACGAATAATGGTTCCATTCGTCAAAAGATTGACACATTTCTCCTTCATACATATTAGTCAGTAAGCGTATCCATGCCTTTTAAACCCTGGCAAATCGTTTTGGCGGCAGTGTTTGTACCGTTTTTCAAAAAAACTTTGAACGGCTGTCAGCGAGGCTTTACAATGTTTTTCCTGCATGCTGGAATTTGTAAACGGCAGGTCAATCTGTTAAGCTATGTCTTTATGTTAAAGAAGAACATACGGAGGAGATTATCTATTGAAAGTAGAAAGGCGAACGATTGAACATATTCCGCATGACGAAAGACACGGAAAGGCCAAAGATTTATTCCCCGTCTGGTTCGGGGCTAATATGCATATTACGACGTTAGTCACAGGCACACTGCCTGTTACAATGGGACTCGATCTCTTTTGGAGTATCGCCGCCATTATAATCGGAACCTTTATCGGCGCAATCTTTATGGCGTCTCATTCCGCACAAGGACCTCAGCTCGGAATTCCGCAAATGATTCAAAGCCGCGCGCAATTCGGCGTGATCGGAGCGATTCTGCCCCTCTTTTTGGTCATGTTTATCTACCTGGGCTTCTTTGCGAGCAGTACGATTCTCGCAGCCGGTACACTGAGCAGCTTTGTCCCGATTCCGGCTTCATGGTGTATTATCGGCTTAAGCGCCATCTGTTTTTTACTCACGATCTACGGTCATGATCTGATTCACAAAATGCAGAAAATCCTCTCTTGGACCTCCTTTGCCGTTTTTTTTGCTGCAACAATTCTTATTTTTCAACTGCCGATTCCTTCAGGAAGCTGGGTGCCCGGCTCATTAGATCTGCCTGTTTTTCTAGTGGCGGTCAGCGCGGTGGCCACATGGCAGCTGGCATACGCGCCATATGTCGCAGATTATTCCCGTTATCTGCCGGTCAAAACACCGGCATCGCATACTTTTTGGTACAGCTATGCAGGTACGTCAGTCAGTTCCATCTGGATGATGCTTCTCGGCGCCATTTTGACGACGGCGCTCCCGGAATTTACCGCTAATGCGGGAAATGAGATTGTCCGATTGTTCGGTCCGTTTTCCTTTATTATGCTGATCATCGTCCTGTTCGGGCAAATGGCGATCAACGTCTTTAATTTATACGGAGCCTTTATGTCAACCACGACTACCTTGGAGCCGTTTTTAAAACTGAAGGTGACGCCGAAAACGAGAGTGGTAATGATCCTTTGTGTGACGGCAGCGGGTACTGTATTAAGTCTCTTGGGCCAAAGCAATTTCATGGAACTGTTTTTAAATTTCATCTTTTTCATCAGTTATTTCTTAATTCCATGGACGGCGATCAACCTCGTGGATTACTATTTTATCCGCCGCGGAAAATACCACGTCAAATCGATGTTTGACGTCAACGGGCAATACGGCAGGGTCAATTGGATTACAGCGGCCGCCTTCGTTTTGTCGATTATATTAGAAATCCCGTTCATCAATACCTCCTTTTACATCGGGCCGCTCGCTGAAATATTCGGCGGAGGCGACATTGCCTGGGTCATCGGCCTGGCCGTTCCGTCGCTGCTGTATTATGTCCTGATGAAATCAAGGTTAAAACAAAAAGAGGCGCCTTCCCTATGAAGACGCCTTTTCTTTATTCATATTCCTTCCATACACGCGGCAGCAGTTCAGAAAGTTCGTGCGCCAATAAGGTATGGGCGGAGCGCTCTTTCGTCCATAATTCCGCACATTCGCCGTGAAGGCGGACGGCGTTCAATACGGCATGC
Organism: Bacillus sp. jun7; assembly: GCF_051034795.1. Classification (NCBI taxonomy): domain Bacteria; kingdom Bacillati; phylum Bacillota; class Bacilli; order Caryophanales; family Bacillaceae; genus Bacillus; species Bacillus sp. jun7. Next base: position 2,599,633 of record NZ_CP093219.1, on the reverse strand, counting down.
TTCGGGTCTTGATGACAGCACAGCATGCCGAGAATCATTCCCGTCAGCGTGTCGCCGGTCCCGCCTTTTGCAAGCGCGCCGTTTCCGGTTGTATTCCTGCGGCATTCCCCGTCGGGAAAAGCGATAATGGTTTCGTTTCCTTTCAGGACAATCGTGACATGAAGCCGCTCCGCCCATTCCGCGGCATATTCCGCTCTGTTCTGCTGAATCTCTTGAATCGGAAGGCCTGTCATTCTGGAAAATTCGCCGGGATGAGGCGTCAAGATCACGGGAGCTTTCCTCTTCGGATAGGTTCTTTTCGTAATGGCGCCCGCATCCAGTATGACGGGATAATCGCCAGAAAGCAGCTGATCAGCCGCCTGCTGCACTTCGTCTGTTTGGGGAAGGCCCGGCCCGATGGCAGCGGCCCGGATGGTTTCCCCGGGCTGGCCCGCCGCGGCTTTTTTCCACCCGTCCCGCCAGTACGTGGCTTCCGGCAGCACCGGGACGATAAGCGGAATGACGCCTGCCGATGTACCGATGACGAGCTTGCCGACACCGCTTCTCATCGCACCCAATCCGGCCAGAAGGGCGGCTCCCGGCATGTCATCGCTCCCGGCCAGCAATAGCGCCGTCCCGAACGTTCCTTTATGGCTGTCTGCCTCCCGTTTCGGCAGCGTATCTTTCACATCCTGTTCCGTCCAATCCATTATATTCATCTCTGTACCTCCTCTTCTGTCTCCTATTTATATTCCAAACAAGAAGAGATTTTAAACCGCACAAAAAAACAGCCGCTCGTTTGCGGCTGTTTATGTTCTGATCGGAACATCAAGACGGTAAAGCTTCCGGTACCGTTCGTTTTCTGCAAGCAGCTCTTGATGGGTTCCTTCCATTTCTGCTTTTCCATTTTCTAAAAAGACGATTTTATCAGCTGTTTCCACACCCGCTAAATGGTGTGTAATCCAGAGGATCGTTTTCTCTTTAAAAACATCAAAAATCGTATCAAGCAATTCACGTTCAGTGACCGCATCAAGGCCGACCGTCGGTTCATCAAGGATAATGACCGGCGTATCTTGGAGCAGAATACGGGCAAGCGCGATCCGCTGCCGTTCCCCGCCTGAAAAACGAATCCCCGTCTCCTGCACGGACGTTTCATATCCGTCAGGCAGTGATTCAATATAATCATGCAGCTTCACTTGCCGAGCCGCACGCTTAACATCTTCATCACTCGCCTTGCCGTTTCCGAGCCGGATATTGTTCATAATGCTCGTGTTAAAGAGATGAGGTTTCTGATTCAAAACGGCCACCGCTGAGGAAATCTGCTCCTGCACGGCCGCAGTTTCCAGCCCGTTCAGCATCACCTTGCCCGAATCGGGAACTAAGGCGCCTTCAATTAAAGCGAGAGAGGTCGACTTACCGGAGCCGCTCCTGCCGAGCAGCGCCATTTTTTCCCCCTGGCGGAGAGTGAAGGAAAAACGGTCAAGCACATGACTGTGCTGATCATAAGAAAACGTCACGTTATCAAATGTAAGTGTCACATCGGATACATCCAGTTTCTCATCGGTCTGCTTCACCTCACGACTTCGCAGCTCCGGAGCCGCCTTACTCATTCTTTTGATGGAATCTTGATAAGAAGGCACTTCCGTCAGCGCATCCGAAAGGGGCAGAAACGCCTCCGTCAATGGAAATACGACAAGCACAAAGGCCGCGATCATCGTGTTGGCGATGCTGCCGTCCGCATACTGACCCGCCGTCCAGAACAGCATGATTAATATGAAACCGCCGACGAGGCATTGCGCGGCGAGATCACGCCATCTCGTAAACCGCTGACGTTTGCTTTCAAGGTCAAACCATGCCTTCTCTTTCTCTTCATAAGAGGAAATAAAGGCCGCCTGTCGTCCCGAGAACATCCAGTCGCTCACGCCGAGCACGGCATCTGTCAGCCGGCTGTAGAGCGTATTCCGGCCGCTTTTCAGCCTTATGTTTTTCGCTCTCGTCACAAGAAGCGACACAACCGGAAACAATACAACCAATATAAACAGGTAAATCGCCGCAAAAGCGGCAAACGGCCAGGAAAAAAAGCCGAGTCCGATAACGGATGCCGCATACAGCAGCAAAGCGGAAACCGCCGGGAAAATCGTTTTTAAAAACGCATCCTGCAAATGCTCAATATCCTCAGCCAAAATGCCGAGCATGTCGCCCGTCCGAAAACGGGATGAAAGCATGAGCGAGGCCGGCTCCAGCATATTGTAAAGCCGCACCCTCATGTCGGACACGATTTTCAAAATGATATGGTGTCCCGTCAGACGCTCGGCGTACCGTGAGACTGAACGGGCAATCCCGAACGTCCGCACGGCCACAATCGGAACGTACACCAGCAGGATATTCTCAGGCCTTGTCGCCGACTTAGAGATCAAAAAACCGGAAGTGAACATGAGAAAGGCCGCCGAAAAAATCGTCACCGCGCCTAAAAAAATCACAAGAACAAACAAACGGGCATTTTGCTTTATATACGGCAGAATCCATTCTTCTTTTCTCATGTTCTTTCCCCCAGTTGCGCCTTTACAAGTTTGGCGTATACGCCTTGTTTCGCCATCAATTCGTCGTGGGTGCCGATTTCCGCCACCGCGCCGTCATCAAGCACGATAATTTCGTCCATCTCAAGCATCCAGTGAAGACGGTGAGTGGCCAGAAAGACAAGTTTGTTTTCAAACAGGTCTTTCATCGTTTCTTTTATTTCATATTCTGTTTCAATATCAAGGTGAGCGGTCGGCTCATCCAAAAGGAGAATCGGCCGGTTTCCTAAAAAGGCTCTGGCCAGCGCGACACGCTGAGCCTGCCCTCCGCTGAGCGCCCGTCCGCCCTCGCCGATCCGGCCGTCAAGGCCGCCGGGCAGATCGCGGATCAGTCCGGAAAGACCCGCTGAATCAGCAGCGCGCGCCGTTTCCTCACGGGAAGCATCAGGATGATAAAACCGGATATTATTCATAAGCGTGTCATCAAAAATGTACGGATGCTGCGGAATATAAAGCAGCTGCTTCTGCCAGCCGTCCGACTGAAGATGCGAGCGGGATTCACCGTTTACCTTGATCTCACCGGACGCAGGCTCTAAAAAGCCGCCCAGCACATCAATGAGTGTCGATTTTCCCGCACCGCTTTCCCCGATAATCCCGATTTTCTTCTTCCCTTTAAAGGACAGATGAAATTCAGACATCGATTCTCGGACGGACAAACGCGCAAGCTGTAATTCATCCCCGTCAGTCCACGTATCAAGTTCGAGCGGCTTTTCTTCTTTAAAACCGGGCTGCGCCAAAATCGCTTGAATGGTTTTCCCCGCCTCCTGCCCGTTTAACGTCGCGTGGTAATCATTTCCCACTTCGCGGACCGGGAGAAAATATTCAGGCGCGAGAATCAGCGCTGTCAATGCCGGACCGAGCAGAATTTGTCCGTCTATCAGCCGCAGGCCGAGAAACACCGCCACTGTCGCCACCGACAGCATCGTAAAGAAATCCAGGGCGAATGATGATAAAAACGCGACCCGGAGCGTGCTCATCGTCGCCTTGCGGTATCTCTCACTGACATGAAAGATGTTTTTACTGTGTGATCTGCTTAATCCTAAAAACCGCAATGTCTCCAGTCCGCGGAGCGAATCCACGAAATGATTGGAAAGCGTCTGATAGGACTTCCATTGGCGATCGGCTTTTTTCTGTGCGACAAGTCCGAGCAGAATCATAAATACAATCAAAATCGGAAGCGCAAGAATCAGAATCAAAGCCGATGTTTTATCCTGAAAAAACACGTAAATAACAACGGCCGCCGGCACAATCGCCATGCTGACCATTTTCGGCAGAAACAGCTCTAAATAACGGCGGAACTGGCTGATGCCTTCCATCGCCAGCGTCACCATCCGGCCTGTCCCCTCTTTTTTCGCAAAGCGGGGGCCGAGACGGAACAATTGCTCAAGAAATCTTTTTCTTAAGTCTGCGCCGGTTTGCGCGGCATATTGGTATACGATTTTCTGCCGGACCGCTGTTACCGCATGCCGGACCAAAAACGCAAGCAGGAAAAAGCCGATAACCGGATAAAGAGAAGCAATCCGCTTCCCGTTAAATAATCCGGTTACCGCCTGGCTCAGCCATTCCGCCTGCAAGATGATGGCGGCCGTTTGTATAATCGTTAATCCCGTAATGATCGCAAGAATCCGCTTCATTCCTTTATAAAGAAACAGGTCTTTTCCCATTAATAAGTCATAGGCTCCTTATGGCTGACGCGTTTCCGGAAGACATAATAGCTCCAGATCTGACTGCCGATGACAAACGGCAGCAGAGTCAGTGCGGCAATTGTCATGACTTTAAGTGAATAATCACCGGATGACGCGTTAGCTACTGTTAAGTCATACGCGCTTTTCAGCGAGCTGACCATGACGCGCGGGAACAGAGAGATAAAAATCATCGCAACTGTCAAAGCAAGACCCGCGCCGGTCATACCGAATGCCCAGCCGTCTTTTTTCTTGCTCATGAACACAACAGCAAGAACGTTGCAGATGACAATCAGCACGAATACCGGAATCGTGATGTTTGCCCGGCGTGTAAACATATCCGTATCGTATGCAGACATTGCAAAGAAAGCAAGTACAACAAGAAAGATAACACCGATTACGCGTTTTGCCATTTTTCTCGCACGCTCTTGTAAATCACCGATCGTGCGCAGTGTGACAAACATTAAACCGTGCAGGAATGAAAGAAGGGTGACGGCTGCTCCGCCAAGGACGGAATACACGTTCACAATATCTGAGAAACCCGCATGCATATTCATATGGCCGTCAATCGGCATGCCGCGGAACAAGCTTGTGAAGATAAGGCCGAATACAAACGGCGGGATAAGGCTGCCGAAGAAAATCACCCAGTCCCATGTTTTGACCCATTTTAAATGATTCACTTTTCCGCGGAATTCAAACGCCACCCCGCGGCCCATTAAAGCAAGAAGGATGATGATAAACGGAATATAATATCCGCTCAGCATCGTCGCATACCAGTTCGGGAATGCCGCGAAGATCGCTCCCGTACCTGTCAGCAGCCATACCTCATTCGCATCCCAGAACGGGCCGATGGTGTTAATCAGCACTCTGCGTTCTAATTCATTATGGCCAAGAAATCGGGTCGAAATGCCGACACCGAAATCAAAACCTTCTAAAAAGAAAAATCCGACAAACAAAACTGAAACGAGTACAAACCAAAGATCATGAAGTGACCCCATGGTAGACCTCCTGACTGAACGGATCCGTTGATACAGGAACATCCTTGTGATCATCATGGTCCGCACCTTTTTTAATTTCACGAACGAATAGGAAAACAAGCAGCGCGCCTAAAATCAAGTACATGACGCCGAAACCGATAATTGAAAACAGCAGAGATCCCGTCGTTACGTTAGGCGAAACGGATTGTGCGGTTGTCATTTGCCCCATAACCGTCCACGGCTGGCGGCCGATTTCAGTCATAATCCATCCGGCAGAGTTCGCAATGAACGGGAATGCGATCAGTGCGATCATGCCCCGTAAATACCACTTGCTCGTATGAAGCTTTTTGCGGCGGTTCAGAATAAAGCCTGCAATCGCGGCAAAAATCATAAGCGCGCCCGCTCCCGCCATAATGCGGAAACTCCAGAACGTCGTTTTGACAGGCGGGATATAGTCGCCTTTTCCGTACGTTTTTTCATATTCTTTTTGAAGTGTTTTCATCCCTTTCACACTGCCGCTGAACTTCTGGTAAGCCAAGTAGCTGAGTGCGTAAGGAATTGAAATTTCTGATGTGTTTTTTTCTTTATTCGTATCAATATTCGCAAAAGCCGTCCACGCGGCAGGATCACCGCTGTCATCCCAAAGCGCTTCACTGGCGGCCATTTTCATCGGCTGCGATTCCATTAAATGCTCAGCCTGCATGTGTCCGCTGAACGCAACGCCGATACCGGCGATCAGACCGACAATCATCGAAAGCTTGAAAGATTTATGGAAGAAAGGCACTTCTTTTTTCTTCAATAATTTAAATGCGCTGACACCGGCGATAAAGAAAGCACCCGTCGCAAGCGCTCCGAAAATGACGTGAGGGAATTCAACCCAAAGCTGAGGGTTTGTCAAAAGCGCTCCGAAGTCATTCATTTCCGCGCGGCCGTTTTTAATCGTAAAGCCGACCGGCTCCTGCATGAATGAGTTTGCCGTCAAAATCCAGAAAGATGACATAATCGTTCCGAAGGATACAAGCCAAATGCAAAGCAAATGCACTTTTTTAGATAAACGGTCCCAGCCGAAAATCCATAATCCGATAAAAATAGACTCCATAAAAAACGCCAAAAGCGCTTCAATCGCAAGCGGAGCCCCAAATACGTCCCCGACAAAACGGGAATAATCAGACCAGTTCAATCCGAACTGGAATTCCTGAAGAATCCCTGTGACGACGCCGACAGCAAAGTTAATTAAAAAGAGATGCCCCCAAAATTTAGCCATTTTGAGATAGGCCTCTTGTTTTTTGACAACATAAAGCGTCTCCATCAAAGCAACCATAAACACAAGCCCGATAGACATAGGCACAAACAAGAAGTGAAACAATGTTGTAGATGCAAATTGAATGCGGGCTAATACCAACTCACTCATGATGTTTTTCCTCCAATCTGGTAAATTGCTCAACATTTCACAAACATAGTGAAATCATTGCTCGGTATTTCACAAAAAATGATATATTTGCTCAATGTTTCACAAATTCGTCAAAACTATTGAAATATCAGCCTGTACACCCTGGGGGACAGCGGCTGTCATAGAAATGATTCAATATCATTACTTTACAACGATTCAGCCCAAAAAAAAAGATCAATATACCTAAAATCAGGCTGAAATTGTGACTGATTATTGTCGGATTTGTAGAGATTTTATGTCAGCACCTAGGATATTTGTCCCTTTGATATCGTACCTCTTTTTTATTCGTGTGGCGAACAAAATGCTTTTCTCGGTGAAAAAGCCCGCCAAATCGCCATTTTGAGAAAGAAAATGTGAAGAAAGCATGTCCTCTAGTAAATTCATAATATATGAACAATTTAAATTTTTTAGTATACTTTAAATGGGGATATTTTTTCACTACATAACGACTGGGGGAACAAGCATGGGAGAACTTCAACCAAAATTGCAAACGGATTCAATCCAAAAACAGGAACGGACTGATAACTGGTTTGCCAGAGCAATGAATATAAGAATCGGCATTATTCCTCTTCCTATCTATATCCTGCTTTTCTTGCTTATTACGGTGTTTGTCATGAGCCGTGATGTAAAAAGCGACATTCTGACATCAATTGCCGTCATGAGTTTTTTCGGATTTACCTTCGGCCAGATCGGAAAATCCATTCCGATCGTGCGGTCCATCGGCGGCCCTGCGATTCTCGCAACCTTTATTCCATCCGCTGTCGTCTACTACCACCTGCTTCCGAAAGACATTATTACTTCAACAACAGAATTCACGGAAAGCTCCAACTTTCTCTATCTATTTATTGCCGGTATCGTCGTCGGCAGTATTCTCGGGATGAAAAGAGAGACGCTCGTCAAAGCTTTCGTTAAGATTTTTATTCCGCTGATCGCCGGCTCGATCGCGGCCGCCATCGTCGGCTTATGCGTCGGGACGCTGCTCGGGCTCGGCTTTCAGCACACGCTGCTTTATATCGTCGTTCCGATTATGGCGGGGGGTGTCGGTGAAGGCGCGATTCCTTTATCCATCGGCTACTCCGATATTATGCCGATGTCCCAGGGAGACGCCTTTGCGCTTGTGCTGCCGTCCATCATGCTCGGCAGCCTGTGCGCTATTATGTTATCGGGTTTGCTGAATGTCATCGGGAAACGCAAACCGGAATGGACGGGCAACGGGAAGGTTGATAAGTCTGATCATTCCGCTCCCGCATTGGAACAGCCGGCCGATGATAAAACGTTTGATTTGTCCTTTTTCGCTTCGGGCGGTATTTTAGCGGTTTCCCTCTATTTGGTCGGCATGCTGGCGCATGATTTCTTTCAGCTTCCGGCTCCTGTCGTGATGCTCGTCCTTGCCGTTCTCATTAAGCTGTTCAGGCTGGCGCCGGCTTCGATTGAAAACGGAGCCTTCGGCGTCTCGCGCTTTTTCTCGACAGCCGTGACCTATCCGCTCTTATTTGCGATCGGCGTTTCAATGACACCGTGGGACAAGCTGATTGCGGCGTTTACGATCAGCAACATCATTACCATTTTATCAATCGTCGTCACGATGATGGCCGTCGGTTTTCTGACCGGAAAATGGCTGAATCTGTACCCGATTGAGACGGCGGTTATTAATGCCTGCCATTCCGGCCAGGGCGGCACCGGCGACGTCGCGATCTTGAGCGCCGCTGAACGGCTTGAGCTTATGCCGTTCGCCCAAGTGTCGACCAGAATTGGCGGAGCGATTACCGTGAGCGTCACTCTTCTGCTGCTTCATCAATTCTATTAAACTGAAAAAAGCCTCCGCATATGCGGAGGCTCTGTTATTTCATCACATTTTGAATATAAGAGCCGAATGCCGCGCCGGACATGCCCGGCGACACACGGACGCGGTGAAGCCCGTAAAGCCCCTGATCTCTTGACGCCGCTCCCGGCTCCGTCGTGACCGCCATACGGTAGCCTGACGAGGAGGCGGCTTTTAATGTTTCCTTATTATATCGTCCGACAGGGTAGCTGATCATGGACGTCCGCTGCCCGAACATTTGATCAAATAAACGCTTAGAGTCCTTCATTTCACGTCGCTGCTGCTGCGGTGTGAGCCCGTTCAATTCGAGATGGTTCATCGTATGGCTCTGAATGGAAATGCCGTGGGCGGCCATCTCCTTCATCTGCTTCTCAGTCAGATGATTCTTATGCCCGATAAAGTTTCCGATCATAAAGATTGTCGCTTTCATCTTGTATTTCTTTAAAATGGGATAGGCCGCTTTCACATTGTCGGTATAGCCGTCATCAAATGTGATCAGAACACATTTTTCACGCGGCTCCTTATCCTCCGTCAGCATCAGATAGGCTTCTTCAGGAGTCATCGTATAATAACCGTGATCATGAAGCCAGTTCATATGCTGCCGGAATTCTTCCTTCGGCACACGCAGGCTGTTTCCCTCTGAAATGCTGTGATACATCAGAATCGGCAGTCTTGCCGTTCCTTTCGTTTGAACCCAGGCGGACGTATCCGGCTCTTTTTTGATTTGCCGCTTTACGGACTTTTTTTCGCTGTGCGCTTCTGCCTTCGGAATGCTTTGTTCGGCGCTTGCCTCATGGCCCGAGCAGGCGGCAAGCGTAAACACGGCAGCCAAAAGGCACATGCACATGATCATGCGTTTCATCGTTTTCCTGCTTTCTGTCTTCTATTTACTTTTTATATCGGTTATGCGTCATAAATTGTTACATCAAAAAAGCCGGACATCCAGCTGTCCGGCTTTGCGTTATGAGCGGATTCTGATTTCTGTTTCACTGTCAAAAAAGTGAGCCTTATTCATGTCGAAAGCGACGGTCAATTCCTCACCGGCACGAATGTCATGGCGGGCGTCAATCCGGGCGATAAAATCCTGATCCCCGATCCGGGAATAAACCATAATTTCTGACCCGAGCAATTCCGCGACATTGATTTTAGCTGTGATGGATGAATTCTTATAGGATTCTACTACAATCAGCTCGTCATGTATGTCTTCCGGGCGGATGCCGAAGATGATATCTTTGCCGGCATACCCTTTTTCCCGGAGCATTTTCATTTTCCCTTCCGGCACGCTGAGAGCGGCTGAACCGATCTGAATGGCGCCGTCCGTCAGCTTTCCTTTGAAAAAGTTCATCGCCGGAGAGCCGATAAACCCGCCGACAAATACGTTTTCGGGATGTTCATACACTTCTTTCGGGGTGCCGATCTGCTGAATTTTTCCGTCCTTCATGACTACGATGCGTGTCGCCATCGTCAGTGCTTCTGTTTGGTCGTGCGTCACATAGATTGTGGTTGTTTGCAGCCTTTGATGGAGCTTAATAATTTCAGCCCGCATCTGCACCCGAAGTTTTGCGTCCAGATTTGACAGCGGCTCATCCATTAAGAACACTTTGGCGTCCCTGACAATCGCCCGGCCTAATGCAACCCGCTGCCGCTGCCCGCCGGAGAGCGCCTTCGGTTTGCGGTGCAGATACTCTGTGAGCCCCAGCATTTTCGCCGCTTCTTCGACCCGTTTTTTAATCTCAGGTTTCGGCATCTTCCTCAGCTTCAGACCGAAAGCGATATTATCATAGACCGTCATGTGCGGATATAACGCATAGTTTTGAAACACCATGGCGATATCCCTGTCTTTAGGAGCGATGTCATTCACTCTCGTGTCACCGATATAGAAATCGCCCTTCGTAATGTCTTCCAGCCCGGCTACCATCCGCAAAGTTGTCGACTTGCCGCACCCCGAGGGACCGACAAACACGATAAACTCTTTATCTTTAATATGAAGGTTAAAATCATCGACAGCCGCTTCTTTTTGATCGTAATACTTATAAATATGCTCGAGCCGAAGTTCCGCCATGTATATCCCCCTTTATTTGTAAACGCTTTCTTAAATAGGATTGTAACAGCGTCAGACGGCGGCGGATATAGGCAATGTTCATAAAAAAAGTCCGCTGCCTTCGTGCACATTTCCCATTTAATGTGATTTTTCATATTGCAGACAAATGAAATAAGCCAGCAGGGCGCCCCGATATGTCTTAATATCAATACCTGAGCGTTCCGCAAATTTATCAATCCGATATTGAAGACTGTTGCGGTGCAAATGCAGTTTTTTCGATGTGAGCGACATGTTCGAGTTATGTTCAATAAAAGTCTGAATCGTATGCTTCAGCTCCGGTTCTTTCTGAAACAGCAGCGCCGCTTCTTCGTGAAGCAAGGCTGAGAGCTTTTCTCTGCTTTCCTCCGTGAGCATGGCCGGAAATACCGTTTCCGCGGTCAGCGTGCTCAGCTGCGGGAGATGACGCCGGCCGATCTGACAATATTGCTGTTCTCTCTGATAATGAAGGCGCAGACGTTCCCCCTTGCAGTAATACCTTCCGACGAAAAAACGGACACTGAAATAAAAATCGCCTTCAAGAATCTTCACAAAAGATGCGATGTCATCCGAATCTGGCGCTTCCAGCTTTTCTTCCTCCACAATCACGCCATGATCCCTCCCCGTCCGGACAACTGTATATGAAACCGGCCAGAAATGGCGCAGCGCTTCTGTGAATGCCCCCCAGTCCCGTTCTCCCAATAAGTCATAATGGATAAAACGGACACGCGGCTCCTTGACATCAGGCACCGGACCTTCTTCCAGCAGAAAACGCCGCCACCTCTTTGCTGCCGCCGTCTCCGGAAAAAAAACGCCTTTTTCTTCAGCGGGCGTCAAAAATGATTCCAGAAGCAGTTTCTCCTTCGGGGTGATATCCTCCTTCGGAATGGCGACATAGACCCGCCTTTTCTCATCATAAAAGCAAAAGACATCGTCCGCCATACAGCACGTATCAGACAACACAGCCCTCGGGTAAATTGCCAATAACGGGTTCATATGCGCTCCTTTCTATCGCTCTATCATATTTTCAGTATAAAACGTCCGGCCGATTGTATCCACTTCGTTTTAAGAAACAGCTTTCAGGCTATTTCCCGGGAAACGAATCATAACCGCTTCTGCCGGCATAAGAAAAAACCCTCCGCGCCGGCAGAGGGATCCTTTTTATTTAGAGATATCGACGAAGCCTTCACCAAAGACATCACGCACATCATGAACAATGACAAACGCTTTTGTATCACAGCTTTTAATAATTTTTTTGAGCATGGAAAGCTCTTGTTTCTGGATGACGATATATAAAATTTCCTTCGACTGCCCCGTGTAATTTCCTTTACCCGACAGCAGCGTAACCCCTCTGTCCATCAGCGTGTTGACCTGTTCGGCGATTTCGTGCTTATGCTCAGATATAATCGTCACCGCTTTTTTCGTATTCAGGCCTTCAATGATAAAGTCCATCACCTTCGTTCCGATGTACAGCATAACAATGGTAAACATCATTTTTTCCGCACCGATGATGAAATAAGAACTGAAGACGACAATCAGATCAAAGAACAAAAGCGCATAGCTGATATTCCAATCGAGATATTTGTTCGCAATCCTCGCCAAAATGGCAGAACCCGCAGTCGTGCCACCGACTCGAATAATGATCCCGATTCCGACACCGGCAAACACACCCGCAAAAATAGTATTAATAATGAGTTCATGTGAAGGCGAGTGCCAATCATGCGTCAGATGCAGAAACAGTGAGTTGGCGACAACAGTAATAATCGTATAAAGCGTTGTTTTTCCGTCTAAAAATTTATATCCGATCATCAATAAAATCCCGTTCAAAATGATATTCGTCACCCCGGGCGACCATTCAAACACATAGTACAAGATCAGGGTGATTCCCGTTACCCCGCCCTCTCCAAGATCATTCGGAATGGCGAATAAATTAACGGCCAAAGCAAAGATAAAAGCTCCAATAATCAGCATCAGCACATCCAGCAATCTCTTTTTCATCCCAGACACTCCCTTTTTTATAAAATCAAAAAAGCCCGGGAGAGCACTCTTCATTAAAAGAGCAGAAACTCCCGGGCTTTTATCCCAACGTGTCACAGCAGGAACCTGCTGTGTGTTTTCTCTCGGTCCAGACCAATTCAGATTGCGGAACCCTAGAAAACCACTGTTTTTTATGTTCAGTTTTTATATTATCTTTCAAGATTATACGGGAAATCACGAACATGTTCAACCACTCTTTTTTCAACAAACCTATGAAAAATGCGAACGATCTGCCGATACTAAAAAGGACCTTAAAATACATGACTAAAAAATCATTAAAATACTTTTTTTCTCAAAATATTATTGACTATAGGTTATTTTACAGGCATTATAGTATGTAGTTTTTAAGAAATAGTTTACATAGGAGGAAATATTATGGCAGGCAACCTGGTGTCTTGTAAGGCATGCGGCAAAGAAATCGCTAAAGGCGTTAAAAAATGCCCAAACTGCGGTAAAGATCAGAGAAACTTTTTCATGAGACATAAAATCATCACATTGCTTCTGGCAGTGGTGGTTATTATCATTCTCGTAAACATCGGCGGCGGAGGCGGTTCTTCATCATCTAAAACTGCGTCTTCAAAAGCTTCGGAATCTAAAGAAAAACTGTATAACATCGGTGACACTGTTAAGACTGAGAAAACTGAAGTTACTGTTACCAAAGTGGAAAAAAGAGATTCAGTAGGCTCTCAATTTGTCGAGAAAAAAGCGTCTGACGGCGGCGTTATCGTAGCTGTTCAATACACGGTTAAAAATGTTTCAAACAAGCCGTTAAGCTCTTTCTCCATTCCAAGAGCGAAATTAGTAGATTCTAAAGGAACATCTTATGATTCAGATATTGATGCTTCTTCAAGCTATGCAACAGAAACAAAAGTAGACAACAGTAAAATTTTAAGTGACTTGAACCCGAACATTAAAGTGACTGACGTAAAAGCTTTTGAAGTGGATAAAAACGCATACTCTAAAGGCACTTGGAAATTAAAGTTCAGCAACGATGTTGAAGTGAAAATTAAATAATCATCATAACAAAAGAGACCCTCATCATTTGAAGGTCTCTTTCTTTTTACACCTTTTGGTACCCGTTCACATTGGAGGACTGCCACTTCCAAGAGTCGGCGCACATTTCTTCAAGCCCGCGCTTTGCTTCCCAGCCTAATTCAGCCTTCGCTTTTGCCGGGTCTGCGAAGCATGCGGCGATGTCTCCCGGGCGCCGGTCGGCAAAACGGTACGGCACTTCTTTTCCTGATACTTTTTCAAACGCCTTGACCATCTCCAGAACGCTGTAGCCTCTTCCTGTGCCGAGATTATAGGCGTCGGCGCCCGTTGTGTTCAGCACCTTTTCGAGCGCTTTGACATGGCCCTCGGCAAGGTCAACGACATGGATGTAATCCCGCACGCCGGTGCCGTCCTTTGTCGGATAATCATTGCCGAACACCTGCAATCGCTCAAGCTTGCCGACAGCGACTTGTGCGACGTACGGCATTAAATTATTCGGGATGCCGTTCGGGTCTTCTCCGATCCGGCCGCTCGGGTGCGCGCCGAACGGATTAAAGTAGCGGAGCAGCGCAATGCTCCATTCAGAGTCCGCATTATGCAGATCGCGTAAAATCTGTTCCAGCATCAGCTTTGTCTGCCCGTAAGGATTGGTGGCGCTTAAAGGAAAATCCTCAGTGATCGGCGTTGTTTCCGGAACGCCGTAAACCGTCGCTGAAGAACTGAAGACGATTTTTTTCACACCGTGTGCCTGCATGGCTTCACATAAAATAAACGTTCCCGTCAGATTATTATGATAATAACGGAGCGGAACAGCCACAGACTCACCGACGGCTTTTAATCCCGCAAAATGAATGACGGCTTCAATCTCATTTTCAGCAAACACACGGTGAACGGCGTCACGGTCAAGGAGATCCGCTTCATAAAACACAAGCCCTTTTCCGGTAATGTCTTTCACACGCTCCAATGCTTCCGGTGAACTGTTTGACAGATTATCCAGAACCACGATGTCATAGCCGCCGTTTAACAGCTCGACACATGTGTGGCTGCCGATATAACCCGCTCCGCCTGTCACTAAAATCGCCATGAAGAAAGCCTCCCCTATTGAATGAATTGACCATATTATATCGGTTTTTTCTTCCTCAATCATCCATTTCCAAAAAGTTTAATCGTTTAGTCATCGTTTCTTCATAATTTATTTTCATTCGCGTAAAAAACAGAGCCCTCGATTCAAACGGGTTGTGAAATAGAAATCCCTCCCCCGCGCATGGTAAGATAAGACAAAGGAGATGACGGTATGAAAAATGAAATCATTGAACGCTTTACCTCTTACGTAAAAGTCGATACACAGTCTGACGAAAACAATGAAAACTGCCCTTCAACCCCCGGCCAGCTGACATTGGCCAACATGCTGGCAGATGAATTAAAGTCGATCGGCATGACAGAAATCACAGTCGATGACAACGGGTACGTCATGGCGACTCTGCCGGCGAATACGGATAAAGACGTGCCGACTGTCGGTTTTCTGGCTCACGTGGACACCGCGACCGATTTTACCGGGAAAAATGTGAATCCTCAGATTATTGAAAGCTACGACGGCCATGATATCGTTCTGAATGACAAACTCAATGTCGTCCTGTCGCCTGAGCAATTCCCGGAGCTTTCCCGCTATAAAGGCCAGACGCTGATTACAACAGACGGCACGACACTGCTCGGAGCCGACAACAAAGCGGGCATTGCCGAAATCATGACGGCAATGGCGTACTTGATCAAACATCCGGACATCAAGCACGGAATGATCCGGGTCGCGTTCACGCCTGATGAAGAAATCGGCAGAGGCCCTCACAAATTCGATGTCGGCCGCTTCAACGCCGCGTTCGCCTACACGATAGACGGAGGCCCCCTCGGCGAACTGCAATATGAAAGCTTTAACGCAGCCGCCGCAAAGCTTACTTGTTACGGAAAAAGCGTCCACCCGGGGACGGCGAAAAACAAAATGGTCAACGCTTCAAAAATCGCGATGGAATTTCATCATGCGCTGCCGAAAGAAGAAGCGCCGGAATATACGGAAGGGTATGAAGGCTTCTATCATTTACTTTCCATGGACGGAGACGTTTCTGAAGCCGCCCTGTCGTACATCATCAGAGACTTTGACAGAGACCGCTTTGCAGAACGAAAAGAATATATGCAGAAAACCGCCGATGCGCTAGCGGCCAAATACGGCAAGGAAAGCATCAAGCTTGAACTGCGTGATCAATATTACAACATGAGAGAAAAAATCGAACCGGTCAAAGAGATAGTCGATGTCGCGTATCAAGCCATGAAAAACCTCGACATCGAACCGATTATCGAACCGATCCGGGGCGGAACCGACGGCTCACAGCTCTCTTACATGGGACTGCCGACACCGAACATTTTCACGGGCGGCCAAAACTTCCACGGAAAATATGAATACATTTCCGTCGATCATATGGAAAAGGCGGTAAACGTCATTGTTGAAATCGCCAGGCTCTTTGAAGAGCGCGCTTAAAACCAAAGCCCCCTGCTTTGGTTTTTTTCTTTCACATGAAACCTTTCCTTCTTTCTTTCCGTATATAAGGTATGAAATGGAAAGAAGGAGTGAAGACTATGGCAAGAGGGACTGTAGCGAAAGAATTGAAAAAAACCTTAAAAGACCCGCGTGTTCTGGAGACGAAATCAAATCCTTTTAAAAAACTGCGGAAAATGTTCAAACGATTTTTTTAAGATAACATCTCGTTTTCTTTAAAAAAATAAAGAAAGCGCTGTCAACTCGCAGTCATCTGTTAGAAGCAGTTATTTTGCATATCATAAGGTTTTTTAGGGTACTGAATAACACAAGGCAAACGAAAACACTAAAGTAGTTAATTAGACACTTACAAAAAATAGTGAAAAAGTTATATAAACGATCATCATTCATCATCCGATACAATCTATAGAACCACAACAAGAGCAAAATTTCTTCAACCCATAGTCATTTTTACGGAAAATGACGTTATTTTTTAAAAAAGTGACAATTGTTTGAATACTTTTCGTTTGTTTTTTCGTACAATAATAATACCAAAACTTTTTTTGGGAGGTATGTAAAATGATGCTACTTATTTTCGCTGCTTTGACAGGGTATCTTGTTTTCTCTTTCAGTAAGGACAACCGCCGGAAAACGCCAAAGACAAGCCCGCTGGTGACAGCTGCCGACACGAATAACATCATTGATTTAAATGCGATCCGTCAAAAACGCCGGATGCCGCTATCATAAAAACGACAGCTGCCGCAAAATCGGCAGCCTTTTTTTATGCACCCGGCCGATATGAAACCTTCCGCCTCCTTTTTTCGTACAACATAAAAAAGGAGTTTTTTTATGTACCATTTTTACATCAAAGAGCGAATGTTTACGTTTAAGAATCGTTTTCAAGTGTTTCTTGAAAGCGGAAAAGAAGTCTACAATGTTGAAGGAAAGCTGTTTTCATTCGGTGATGAACTGAAGCTGACTGATTTGGACGGCCGCACGCTCGCCAGCGTCAATCAGAAACTGATGTCGCTCGTTCCCCGTTACGAGATTTCCGTCAGCGGCAAACCCGTCTGCCAAGTCATCAAGAAAGTCACGTTTTTCAAACCGAAATTTGAAATTTCCGGACTCGGCTGGGATCTTACCGGCGATGTGTGGGGCCGGAACTTTCAAGTGACAGACGGAAAATCAAACCGGATGACCGTCACCAAATCATGGATGAGCTGGGGCGATTCCTATCATTTGCAGATTGAAAAGGAAGAGGATATTGCTCTTTGTCTTGCGATCGCCATCGTGATAGATATGATTCTATTTGAGGGTGACAAATAAAAATATTTATCGAAATATATTGACAATATGAGAAAACATACTAAGATTAAGAGTATTACAGTTTATTCTGAAAAATAGCATATTTCCTTATCAAGAGAGGTGGAGGGACTGGCCCTATGATACCCGGCAACCGCTGTTCAGCAGAATGGTGCTAAATCCTGAAGATAAGGTTGAGATTTGCGGACGCAAACTCTTCCCTATCCGAGGGAAGAGTTTTTTATATTTCATCAGGAAAGAAGGAATCGTTCATGTCACAGCAAAACACAGAACAACCATTGCATACTCTTCTAAGAAAAAACCCGCCGTTTCGCGCGGATCAGGTCGGAAGCCTGCTGCGGCCGGCGGCTGTGAAGCAAGCCCGCCTGCAAAGAGCGGCGGGTGAGATTTCGGCAGAACAGCTGCGCGAAATCGAAAACAGAGAAATCATCCGCAGCGTGGAAAAGCAGAAAGAAACCGGCCTCAATGTCGTGACTGACGGCGAATTCCGCCGTGCCTGGTGGCATTTTGATTTTCTCGAAAATTTAGACGGGGTTGAGGCATTTACGCCTGAAAGCGGCATTCAGTTTCACAACGTACAGACGAAAGCGCGCGGCATTAAAGTAACGGGAGATATTGATTTTTCTCAGCATCCGATGCTCGAAGATTATAAATTCCTGCACAGCATTGCCGGCGATGCTGTTCCGAAAATGACCATCCCAAGTCCGAATATGCTGTTTTTCCGCGGAAAATTGGAAAAAGCGGCCTACCAGAATGATTACAAACAATTTCAGCACGATGTGTCAAAAGCGTATAAAAAAGCGATTCAGGCTTTCTATGACGCCGGGTGCCGCTACCTTCAGCTTGATGACACCGCATGGGCCGTTTTCTTATCGGAAGCGGGGCTTCGTCAGATTGAAGATTTCGGCACAACGCCGGATGAGCTGCGCAAGCTGTTTGCCGCTTCCATTAATGACGCGATCAAGGACCGCCCTGACGATCTGAAGGTTACGATGCATATCTGCCGCGGCAACTTCCAATCCACATGGACGGCTGAAGGCGGCTATGATGCAGCGGCTGAAACGATTTTTGACGGGCTTGACCTTGACGGATTGTTCCTGGAATATGATGATTCCCGCTCCGGCGGCTTTGAACCGCTCCGCTATGTCAAACGCTCTGATCTTCAGCTTGTGCTTGGATTGATTACATCAAAACATGGCGAACTTGAAGACAAGGACGCGATTAAACGCCGGATTGAAGAAGCTTCACAATATGTCAGCCTGGATCAGCTTTGCCTCAGCCCGCAATGCGGATTCGCCTCCACTGAGGAAGGAAACCTGATCACAGAAGAACAGCAATGGGCGAAACTTCATCATGTCGTCAGCATTGCCGGTGAAGTCTGGAAATAAAAAAAAGACACGCGATCAGCGTGTCTTTTCTGTTTACAGAGGACCGGTTCCGATTAAAATATCGATATCTATCGTAATATCCGCCGCTTTTCGGCTGATAAACCGCCGGATGCTTTCATCAGTACATTTCCATGTTAAGGGCGTCATTTTCACAAGCCGCTCGAGGTCAGGCTGCAATAAGGTCTTCGTGTAACACAGCCGTTTGCGCTCAAAGGTTTGAAAGCCCGCTTGGAATCGTCCGGCCGCAGAATCGGCGGTGTCATTCCGCCGAGGACTGTCTCCGAAGAAGAATTCCCTTACTTCCTTCAAATAATCACGCCGCGGCACCGCTTTAATGACTGTGCCGCCCTTTCGTAAAAGCCTGCTGCATTCCTTGTAATTCCAAGGTGATAAAACAGACATCACGACATCAAAACAGCTGTCGGCAAACGGCGCATCCGCCACATCAGCGACGGCAAAAACAAAATGATCCCCGAAGGCCTTTGCGGCATGCAGCACACCTTCTTTCGAGAGATCAATGCCGATTCCCGTCACGGAAAAAGCGGGCTGAAGCAATTTGCATACGGCGGCTAAATGAGTGCCTTCTCCGCATCCCGCATCCAATATCGCCGCCGTTGTTTGCGGAGATTGAATGCGGCTGATGATGGCGGCGATCTCCTTTTGAACCGGCCCAAAAAATTCCCGGCTGTCAAAAAGAGCGCGTCTCGCTTCGAACAGCTGCCTGTCATAGCGGGTTTTGACCGATTTATTGAGGAAATTCACATATCCTTGTTTTGATATATCAAATGTATGCCCGTGTCCGCACATCAAGCTTTGGAATTGTGAGACCGCCATGGCCGAACTGCATAGCGGACACCTGAATACGGACTGGCATGATTGCAGTAATTCCGCGCGTTTTCTTTTTATAGACGTCAATAAAAACACCTCATTCATTCGTTATTCCGATGAAATGAAAAAGGCATAGACAAATAAACCTCGCAAAATTGGAAGTTTAACCTATTTATCTATACCTCTCATTATCTGTAACGAATGAACTGAATGATCATGAAAATGACCCCTTTTCTGCCGTCTTTTGAAGGCGGTGCCCTCAGATCCATTTTATCAGCTGCATCCCGTCTTTACAATGAACCGGAACTGTTTTTCGGGGACTTTTTATACCTTTATTATCCAATTAATTGTGAACATCCTTTATTTTCTTTATTTATAATATAAATTTATTATTTTGAAAATATCTAAAAAGGTTGATTTTCAAAAATTGAAACGATAAAATACTGCTATCTCATGTAATATCGTTATTCTTGTATATGATCAGTAATATGGTCTGATTGTTTCTACCTAGTGCCGTAAAAGACTAGACTACAAGAAAGTTTGCATAAATTTGAACGAGTGAAAAGCATATGATGCTCTCAGTCTATTCTTTTCTTTTGGCTCTTATTTATCACACTTTCTGGCTTTCAGGAATTTGTGACGAATAAGAGCTTTTTTTATTTCCATAATACCCTTATAGGAGTTGCTCACATGTACTTTTTATTGAACATTGTCGGTCTCATTGTTGTCATGGCTGTTGTTTTCTTATGCTCTCCCAACAAGAAGAAGATTAAATGGCGTCCGATTGTCATGCTCCTCGTCTTTGAGTTTCTGATTACTTGGTTTATGTTAGGGACAAAAGTCGGCGGCTTTGTCATCGGGAAGATCGGCGCGTTCTTTACATGGCTGATTTCCTGCGCCAGTCAAGGGATTGCCTTCGCCTTTCCGTCTGTCATGGCGAACCCGACGGTTGATTTTTTCTTCAGCGCATTGCTGCCGATTATCTTCGTCGTGACCTTCTTTGATATGCTGTCGTATTTCGGTATTCTGCCGTGGCTCATTGATAAAATCGGCTGGCTGATTTCTAAAATATCCCGTCTGCCGAAGCTGGAGAGCTTTTTCTCCATCCAGATGATGTTTTTAGGAAATACGGAAGCTTTAGCCGTCATCCGCCAGCAGCTTGCCGCCGTCAGCAACAATCGGCTTCTGACATTCGGGCTGATGAGCATGAGCAGCATCAGCGGTTCGATCATCGGATCGTACTTGACGATGGTTCCGTCCACTTATGTGTTTACAGCTATCCCGCTGAATTGCTTAAACGCGCTTTTAATCGCCAATATGCTGAATCCCGTGGACGTTTCTAAAGAGGATGATATTATTTACGTTCCTTCAAAAGCGGAGAAAAAAGACTTCTTCTCCACGATTTCTAACAGTATGCTTGTCGGCATGAACATGGTCATTGTCATTTTAGCGATGGTAATCGGCTATGTGGCGTTAACGGCTGCGTTAAACGGCGTACTCGGACTGTTCATGCACGGTTTGACCATTCAAAAGATTTTCTCATACATCTTCAGTCCGTTTGCCTTCCTTCTCGGATTAGGCGTACATGACGCGATGTATGTCGCACAGCTGATGGGCATCAAGCTCGCGACGAATGAATTTGTGGCAATGGCCGATCTGAAAGGGCAGCTGAAATCACTTCCGCCGCACACGATTGCCGTGGCTACGACATTCCTGACATCATTCGCAAACTTCAGCACCATCGGTATGATCTACGGATCTTATCAATCTCTGCTTGATGGTGAAAAATCAGCCATCATCGGGAAAAACGTCTGGAAGCTGCTTGTCAGCGGAATTGCCGTTTCCTTATTGAGCGCGGCGATTGTCGGATTGTTTGTCTGGTAAAAGAAAAAAAGCGATACCGCTCCGTTTTGGAGTGATATCGCTTTTTTTTATTGATAGACGGATGCAGGCACGAAAACCTCCCGGATTCCTGCCGCGTACGGTCCGAGATCATATTGTCCGAACACAACGGCAATACCGTTTTTCGTAAAGAAGAAAGGTCTTTCGTTATTGAGGATGATCTCTTGTTTTTTGACGTCCTGGTCAAACAGATCGTTATGTTTCTTAATGTAGCCGTAAAGATAGTCTCTCGTTTTGTTGGCTTTCGTTTTTGTATTCAGCACATCATTGAGTGTGACCTGTTTTTTTGCGGCCAGGTCGTAATTAAAGGTCTGAACGGCTGTCAGCCCGTGTGCGCCGCCTGTGTAACTGTAGTTTTCCGTCTGAATGCTGAGCTTGCCGTCTTGATTATACTTCACCTTGAAATCTGACTGGTATTCCGCTTTGTAGCCTTGTTTTTCACCGTCTTTTTTGTTTTTTACATATTCTTTGTACGAGTTTTCAATATAGCGTTTGAAGTCCTGATTGATTTTCTTTTCAAAAGATGCGTTTCCCGTATTTGTGACCTCGGGGTACGTCAGCTGCTTTACATACTTATACGTCTGGCTTTTGACGACGGGCTTTGCGGTTTGCGCGGCCTCGGCTGAAGGCGCGAAACCTCCGAACGGCGCGGCTGTCAGCACGGTTAAGAGCACGGCCGCCATCATTTTGAATGCCTTTTTCATCACAACTCCTCCTTTTCATTACCGTTCCCTTTTTGAAAACGGATTACACTCTATAGACAGCGCAGATCAGCAAATTGTTTCTGGGCCTTCTTTCACATTTTCTCCATGAAAAAAAGAGACATGGATAATCCACGCCTCTTTTACCGTGAAGGTCTTTGCGCAATGGCTTCATAAACGGCTTCCGCCAAATCGGAGTTGCCGAACATCTCCAAAACGCCGATGACGGTTTGATCAGGAATCGGTTCTGATTCCTCCTTCGGCACGACAAGCTCTTCAGCCGTTTTTCGCAGCTCTTCGTTTAAAGGCTGTCCGGGGTAAGCCTTGCTGTAAATGGCCATCGGATCAAGGTCATGATTGACACACCATTGGGCGAACACCAAAATCATCATGTTTTCGTCACGCCGGTAATATTCTTCGAGTTGTTTTTCGGTAAACGGCTTCACTATGTATCCCTCTGCTTTTATTAATCTTCTACTTGAAGTTCCAAAGTTTCAATCTGCTTTCGAATAATTTGAATGTCTCTCTTAATTAATGTCCCCGGTACTATAATTTTTGCAGATTTTCCATTAGTAAGGGAAAAATCGAACCTTTGCATTTCAATAGTTCCTTGTTCTAACGCTTCTCTTGGAGTGCTGTTTTTTTTATCCATTAATGTTTCCTCTCTATTTGATTTTATTATTTTTTTATTTTTATGTATTATATTTGCGAATAAAGCTGACTCAATGAAAATCCTAGAAGCATATTCACTACTGTTATCTGAAATTTCATGGTATACATTTAAAATCTCAGGTAAATTATCTGGAATTGCTCCTTCACTTGAATACTTATTGAAAAGTTCAGCAAATAGTTCTGGTTGAAGAAATGCTGTTCTCAAAGCACTTTGAAAATCCTTCTCACTCATTGAATCAATTATCCTTTTGGAAAGTTGAGTCAGCTTATAATTACCAGAGGATCTTTCTAATAATCCAAAGTGTTTTAAGGATGCTATTTTGTTGCCTACAGCCCCGCTGTATTTTTTATATCCCAGAGCTTTTGTTATTAAGTCCTTTTCAATATCGCTATCTCCTGAATAACTTCTTATTAACTTAGCAAACTTTAAAGTATTTTCTAAATTAAATCGCGGAAATCCACGGCTTCTCTTTTTCATAAAACTCTCCTAACTTGTATCGCGAGATAATTACTAACTTTAAACTTATGTTAACTAAAAGTCAACTTCAGTTCAAGTAATATAGAGATTAAATTTTTTGTTTGTTCTATTATTAACTCAACTCTCGTTATTCTACTCTAATAACTTAAAAAGTGCCTCATTTTCAGAGGCACTCAAATATATTCTTATATGTTTCTATCCCAATGCCGATGCTCAGCCACGGCTTTCAGAAATTGTTCATGGTTTCCGTCCGGAACAAGACCGGGGCCGCTTTCGGTTCCGGCGGCGAGGGCGAGAAGTTCTTTTCCTTCACCGGAGGCGCCGATCGCTTTGTAATGGCTGAAAGCTTCGTTGACGAAGTCTCTGGCCGATTTTTGGGCTTTGAGGCTGTCTGTGCTTTGTTTTCCGCCCGGAATGAAAACAGCGTCGTACAGGACGGAATCCGCTGTCAGGAACGTGGCTGACGCTTCGAGCTCCGTGCCGTTTTCTCCCTTGACGGTTCCCAGCGCGGGGCTGATGATATCGGCTCTGACTCCCGCCTGTTTGCATGCGTCAAGCACTTGTTTGACTTTCTCATCAGAAAACCCGTGGTCGGTTAAAACCGCAACCTGCCTTGTCGCTGCCGTCTTCACCGTGTTTTCCTGGCTTAAGGCCGGGGAAGTGAACGTTTCATCAGATTCACGGTCCTTCGGCGGCGGGTTCACGCCGATTCCTTTCGCAACACGCTCGGCAAGCCCGGCGTCGACGTGACTGAAGACGTCAACCACCTGCTGCTGCACATCCTTGCTGTTCACTTTTCCGACCTCAAAACAGAACGCGGAGATGATATGTTCTTTTTCGGCGGGAGACATGCTGTTCCAGAACATCTTGGCCTGAGAAAAATAGTCATTGAAGCTCTCACTGCGCTGGCGGATTTTTCTGCCTTCTACTTTTTCCTGGTAATGAACGTATCCGCCTTCTTCTTCTGAGGCCGGCGACGGATCATTGTTCTGCAGGGAATTTTTATGATAGGCGACAGGGCCCTTATTAATCGTCATCCGGTGGTAGCCGTCGTATTGGTTGTTATGGAACGGGCAGACCGGCCGGTTGATCGGAATCTCGTGAAAATTCGGCCCGCCAAGACGGATGAGCTGTGTATCTGTATAAGAGAAAAGCCGGCCTTGAAGAAGCGGATCATTGGTGAAATCAATGCCCGGCACGACATTTCCCGGATGGAATGCAACCTGTTCCGTTTCCGCAAAGACATTGTCCTGATTGCGGTCAAGGGTCATTTTTCCGATCAGCTTGACGGGAACCAGTTCCTCCGGCCACAGCTTCGTCGGATCAAGGATATCGAAATCAAATTTAAATTCATCTTCTTCGTCAATCATCTGAACACCGAGCTCATACTCGACTTTGCCGCCGTTTTCAATCGTTTCCCATAGGTCGCGCCGGTTGAAATCGGGATCTTTCCCGGCAATTTTCTGCGCTTCATCCCATACGAGGGAATGAACGCCGAGCACGGGTTTCCAGTGGAATTTGACAAAGCGCGCTTTTCCTTTCGCGTTGACGAAACGGAACGTATGCACGCCGAAGCCCTCCATCATCCGATAGCTTCGCGGGATGCCGCGGTCAGACATCGTCCACATGACCATGTGCGCGGATTCAGGATTGTTTGCGACAAAATCCCAGAACGTATCATGAGCCGTCGCAGCCTGCGGCATTTCATTGTGCGGTTCCGGTTTTATGGCGTGAACGAGATCCGGGAATTTGATCGCGTCCTGAATGAAGAACACCGGAATATTGTTTCCGACGAGGTCATAGTTCCCTTCTTCAGTATAAAACTTCGTCGCAAATCCCCTGGCGTCACGGACGGTGTCAGCTGACCCCTTGGAGCCCGCCACTGTTGAGAAACGGACGAAAACAGGTGTTTTGACAGACGGGTCCTGCAAAAATTTCGCCCGTGTATATTCCGTCATCGGTTCGTACACCTGAAAATGCCCATGAACGCCGTACCCGCGTGCATGAACAACCCGTTCCGGAATCCGCTCGTGGTCAAAGTGCGTCATTTTTTCACGAAAATGAAAATCCTCCATCAGCGTGGGGCCGCGGACGCCCGCTTTTAAGGAATGCTCATCCTCAGACACGCGAAGCCCCTGATTGGTCGTCATTTTTTTGCCGCTGTTATCAGATCGGTACTGCTCAAGCTGTTCGTCCTTTGAGTGTTCATTTACTCGTTTGTTTTGATCATCACTCATGTCAGTTCCCCCTTCTAAAACGAAACATTCTACAGCACATTTACCCGCGGCGTTCTTCAAATAAACTGCTGATCCGCTCATTAGGATTTTAGGTCTGTATTTACATATGCGGTCATACACATTTTGAAATAAGCCCTTTTCACAGAAACAAAATGTGAAAACGCTTACCAAAACAGCTGTTGAACAGGGGAGGTCATATCGTGCTTGCCATACTCGGTTTTGTGATGATGATTGTCTTTATGTATCTTATTATGTCTAACCGGCTTTCCGCTCTTATTGCTTTGATTGTCGTTCCTGTTGTGTTTGCCCTGATCAGCGGATTTGGCAAAGATCTCGGCGGGATGATGATTCAGGGCGTTACAGACCTCGCTCCTACCGGGATCATGCTGTTATTCGCCATCCTTTATTTCGGCATTATGATTGACTCAGGTCTGTTTGATCCCCTCATTGCCAAAATCCTATCGCTTGTCAAAGGGGATCCGTTAAAAATCGCCATCGGCACAGCGGTTCTGACGATGACCATTTCGCTGGACGGAGATGGGACAACAACGTATATGATTACGATTGCGGCAATGCTGCCCCTTTACAAACGGCTCGGCATGAACCGTTTGGTGCTGGCGGGGATTGCGATGCTCGGTTCGGGCGTCATGAATATTATTCCGTGGGGCGGGCCGACGGCGAGGGTTTTGGCTTCCTTGAAATTGGACACGTCAGAAGTTTTTACGCCTCTGATTCCCGCTATGATCGCCGGCGTTCTCTGGGTGATCGCCGTTGCTTATCTCCTCGGAAAAAAAAGAACGGAAGCGGCTCGGCATCATTTCGATTGAACACGCGCCGTCTTCTGATCCGGAGGCGGCGCCGCTGAAGCGTCCCGCTCTCCAGTGGTTTAACCTGCTGCTGACTGTCGCTCTGATGGCCGCGCTGATCACCAGCCTGCTTCCCATCCCTGTTCTTTTTATGATCGCGTTCGCCATCGCCTTGATGGTCAACTATCCAAATGTCAAAGAGCAGCAGAAACGGATTTCGGCGCATGCGGGTAATGCGTTAAACGTTGTCTCAATGGTATTTGCGGCAGGCATATTTACAGGCATTCTCTCAGGCACAAAAATGGTCGATGCGATGGCGCATTCTCTCGTTTCCCTCATCCCTGATGCCATGGGCCCGCATCTGCCGTTGGTCACGGCGATTGCCAGCATGCCTTTCACCTTTTTCATGTCGAATGACGCCTTTTACTTCGGTGTTCTTCCCATCATCGCCGAAGCCGCTTCCGCTTACGGAATAGACGCCGCTGAAATCGGAAGAGCCTCCTTGCTGGGACAGCCGGTGCATCTGCTCAGCCCGCTTGTGCCATCCACCTATCTATTGGTCGGAATGGCAGGCGTCAGCTTTGGCGACCATCAAAAATTCACTATTAAATGGGCCGTGGGAACAACGATTGTGATGACGATTGCGGCGCTTTTGATTGGGATTATTTCGTTTTAATTAAAAAAGGATTTCCGCTGGCGGAAATCCTTTTCTGTACATTATTTTTTTGTATAGCGCACCCAGTCATAATGAGCGTATAGCGGATTTACACCATTGTAGGAACCGAGCCAGTCATCGACACCTATCCCATTCCACAAGTTCATCATGATCTTTCCCGGTGTTGTCGGGATTTGGCTTGTCGCAGTATGTTTTAATTGCCCATCGACATACCATTTAATAGAGTTCGGCTGCCAATCGAACGCATACGTATGATAGGCATTGGCCGCGTCAAATCCGAGATCCGCAACCTTCTCATGGTTTCCCGCGCCATTTGTATAATAATTAAATTGAACCTTTGTCGTATCTTTTCCTAAAAATTCGATATCAATCTCATCCCAAGGGGTACCATCCGTTGGACCTGTATAAGTGAAGAACGATGAAACGATCCCCGTGTTTTTAGCCGGTTTCATTCTGACTTCATAAAGTCCATAGCCATAGGTTTGAGCGGAGCGGTTCTCCCCGCAGTCAAACTTGTTATAAGACGGGCTTGTCAGCGCCAAACGCATTTCACCTGATGACGTCACGGATACATTATTTGCACGCCAAGTGCAGTTGAACATATCTCCATTGGAGTAACCATTTGCTTTTTGCCAGAAACCGGAGTTATAGCTGTTAAAAGGTTCAAAAAACGATCCGCCTGTTTGAGCTGATGCAGCAGAAGTGATCGCACACAAACTCAAAAACAATCCAGTGACAAGAATGAGCAGCACTCGTTTCATACGATAAAACATGTTGGCATTCCCCTTTCTTTAGCGATTTCTTTATCGATCATACATGATTCTGTTAAAAGGGAACATCGGTCAGAATAATGATAATAATGAATCTTAAAAAACCTAAATTACCATCAGCACAGTAAGAGATGATCCGCACTCATTGTAATTTAGGTTTTGCCTGCTTATGAGTAACAATCCTAACAAGATCATATGTGAATGTAAGAAAAAATGAATACAAGAAAACAAAAATGCCAACGCTTTCATTATGCTTGTTTGACTACCCTTTCTATGTGAATCGTTAAATACAGCAGCTCGTCACTGGTGAGCTTGTGCTCATACGCCCTCTCAATGCATGTTTGGATTTTCTTCGTGCATTCATACGCCCGATGATATTTTTCTTTCACTGTCTCCAGCAAAAAGTCGTCCTGGCTTTCCATATGTGTGCCGTTAAAAAGACGCTGCGCGAAAAACTTTATGTGGGTGACAAACCGATAATAGTGAAGCGATTCTTCGTTGAATTCAATCTTAAAATGGTATTTTACGATCCTCAAAATCTCTTGCATGACTTTTGTAATGTTGATGATATTGGGCATCTCTTCATTCAGCTCGGCATTTACAATATGCAGCGCAATAAAGCATGCTTCATCCTCCGGCAGAGACACGCCAGTCTTGTTTTTCACCATGGCCAACGCTTGTTTGCCGATTGCAAATTCGTCTTTGTACAGCCGTTTCGTTTCCCACAGCAAGGCGTTTTTGATATCCAGCCCTTTCTTATTGCGCTGGATCGCAAAGTTAATATGATCGGTCAGCGACACATAGATGCTGTCGTTGAGCTTTTTGCCGAGCTGTAATTTCGCATAGCTGATAATCTCCTCGGATACTTCCATACACTCGATCGGAATATCATACAAAAGGGTTTTGAACTTTTCGGATACATCTTTGTTATCGAGGGTGAATACTTTCTCAATGCGGGCTTCATCTGCCGGATCTCCCGTTTTCTTTGAAAAACAATGCCCCGGCCCATGATGACCAATTCCTGATTGCCTTCTTTGAGCACACTGACGACATTATTATTAATGACTTTCGCAATCTTCAATTCCGTCTCCCTCCCGCCTGACCATTTACCTGCTGCACCTTGATTGTACATCCTTTTTGTACCAGGTCAATTTCTCCAGGTCAATCAGAAAACGCCGTTCAGAAATCATTGTCCAACGATGAGGCAGAGGCGCATATAATGCAGAGAACCGGTTTTTGGGAAGGAGCGTGTGTGATGAAACAGTTTTCGAAAGAAGAAAGCAGCTGGATGCTGTATGATTGGGCCAATTCAGCTTATTCGGTCATTATTATGACGGCGGTGTTCCCCTTGTTTTTTAAAGCGGCGGCGGCGGAAAACGGCGTCAGCGCAGCTGATTCCACCGCTTATTTGGGCTATACGATTGCCGCCGCGACTTTTATTTTGGCGATGCTCAGCCCCGTCTTAGGAACGATTGCCGACTACAAAGGATGCAAGAAACGGTTTTTTGCCTTCTTTTTTCTGATCGGTGTGGCGGGCACCGCCGCGCTGGCTTTGATTCCCGGCGAATCTTGGATGCTGTTATTAATTTGTTATACGATTTCCACGATCGGCTTTGCCGGATCTAATGTGTTTTATGATGCGTTTCTCGTTGATGTGGCCGCAAAGGAGCGGATGAATATGGTGTCCGCCAGGGGGTTTGGACTGGGCTATATCGGCAGTACAATCCCTTTTCTCCTGAGCATTGCCGTGATTCTTTCAGCACAAGCGGAGGTGATTCCGCTGTCCGCCCAGACTGCGGGCCGCATTGCCTTTTTAATTACGGCGGCATGGTGGGGGCTGTTTTCGATTCCGCTCCTTCTCCGCGTCCGCCAGCGCTATTATATCGAGAGGGAGCCGCGGCTTGTGATCAGCAGTTTTATACGGCTGGCCGGCACGCTGAAGCAGATCAGGAAGCACCGGGCGCTGTTTTTGTTTCTGCTCGCCTATTTCTTCTACATCGACGGGGTCGGCACCATCATTACGATGTCCACGTCATACGGGGCTGACCTCGGTATCAGCGCGGCAAATCTGCTGATTGTTTTATTTGTCACTCAGGTCGTCGCCGCCCCTTTTTCAATTTTGTACGGGCGGCTGGCCGAACGGTTTAAGGGAAAAACAATGCTTTATGCCGGCATCGGCGTGTATATGATTGTCTGCACGTATGCTTATTTTATGGATTCCGCTTTTGATTTCTGGGTTTTGGCTATGCTTGTCGCCACTTCCCAAGGCGGTATTCAGGCGCTGAGCCGCTCTTACTTTGCCAAGCTTGTCCCCAAACAGAACGCCAATGAGTTTTTCGGCTTTTATAATATTTTCGGCAAGTTCGCTTCAATTATCGGCCCGCTTTTGATTGCCGTGACCGCCCAGCTGACCGGAAATTCGTCAGCCGCCGTGTTCAGCCTGATTTTGTTATTTGTGATCGGCATTGCCATCCTTGCGTTTGTGCCTGAGGAAACGGCGTAAAAAAAGCCTGCACGCGGCAGGCTTTCTTTTTTTATTTCTTGGCTTTATGGACTTTCAGTTTTTTGCCTTTGACCGTCGTATTTTTCATGATGTCAAGAACGTGCGGGCCTTTGCCGTTCAGAATTTCGACGTACGATGCGTTGTCCAGAATCGTGATAATCCCGATATCATCGGCTGAAACGCCGTCGATTTTCGCGATCGTCCCGACAAAATCGACCGCTCTGAGTTTTTTCTTTTTCCCGCCGTTAAAATACAGTTTCATGATGTCTTTGTTTAACTGTTCGCTTTTGTCTGTTTTGACATCGGGGCGGGCGTTCAATTTTTCCGCAAATGCCGCTTTCCGTTCCGCTGTTTCTTTTTCCGACGGCGCTTCCCGCTTTTGGATGCGGAAACCGATATATGTCTCAATGTCATTCAGAAACCGCGATTCAGACGGCGTCACAAACGTAACGGCCCGTCCGCGGTGTCCGGCGCGGCCCGTTCTGCCTGTGCGGTGCACATAGCTTTCTTTTTCAAGCGGAATATCATAATTGATGACGAGGCTGATGTTTTCGATATCAATTCCTCTGGCGGCAACGTCGGTCGCAATGAGATAGCGGAACTCGCCGCGCTTGAATTCATTCATGACGTCAAAGCGGTCTTCCTGCACCATGCCGCCGTGAATTTTATCGCAAGGGTAGCCCAGCCTGTCCAGCTCATCGGTTAACTGGATGACCCTTTCTTTTGTCCGGCAGAATATGATGCAGCTGTCCGGGTTTTCGGTGATCAGAACATCACGCAGCAAAGATGTTTTGTCTTCTTCTTCTGTTCTGGTGACAAAATGCTCGATGTCTTTTGTCGTCAGGCCTTCCGCTTTTACTTCAATCAATTCAGGGTCTTTCATATATGTGCGGCTCAGCTTCTCGACGTCATCCGGCAGCGTCGCTGAAAACAGCATGGTGACTCTGTTTTTCGGCAGATGCTGAATGATGGCTTCCACCTGTTCAATAAATCCCATATTCAGCATTTCATCCGCTTCGTCAATCACCACATACGCCAGCCGCTCAAGCGGCAGCGTCCCTTTTTCTATGTGATCAAGCACACGTCCCGGTGTTCCGGCAACGACGTGGCTTTTTTGCTTCAGTTCGGTTTTCTGTTTGTCAAAAGAAGCTTTTCCGAAAACCGCCGTGGCTTTTATCCGTTTGAAACGGCCGATATTCGTGATATCTTCTTTAATCTGCGCCGCAAGCTCGCGGGTCGGCGTTAAAATCAGGGCCTGCGGTTTGTTTTCCTCCCACTCCGCAAGCTCGCAGATCGGAATGCCGAAAGCCGCGGTTTTGCCGCTGCCCGTCTGCGATTTGACGACGAGGTCTTTTTTTTGCAGCGCGGCGGGGATGACGCGCCGCTGCACTTCAGTCGGCTCGGTGTATTGCAAGCCATTCAGCGCCCGTCGGATCTCGGGGCTGATCGCATATTCATTAAACTCATTCATGACTAAACTCCTTCTCTGTCCGGCTCCCCTCATTATACGCGAAATACCGCCGCTTTACCCTGACGTTTTGCCGGGCCGTTCGGGGGACTGCTTTTTCTTCATGTCGAGCACGACCCATTTGGCGCAATAAAAGCTCATGCTTCCTTCCCCGCCATCGACATAGTAGCGGATCGATTCCCAGCCGCTGTCGACCGGGCTATATCCAGATGGATGTCCAAGATCATCCAGCCGGGCAGACCTCACATCCTCAAAGCGCAGCACGGCATCATACTGTCCGTCCGTCAGCTTCAGCTCAAACACCGGGATTTTATCATAATACTCGTTATACCCGGTATAGAACGTAAACTCCGTCAATTCAAAACAACCCGGCGAATCCGGCCCCGGCAGAACTGCTTTCTCATGTTTGTGCCATTCCATTTTGCGCCTCCTTTTTTTCACCTGAATTGACATGTCTGACTCAAATGAATTTTTTTCTTACAAACCCCCATGAACTTCTTTATATTCCTGCATCCAATCTCTTAATTCTTCTAACGTATGCAGATACGCATCAGGCGAATCTTTCAGATCAAACCCGCTCAAATATACGAGCATCTCCCAAACGGTTTCGTCCTCAACCGCCGGATCACCTGCACTCACATACTCAGACGCCCAATCCGACACTTCTTCCCTCGCCGCTTGACCGTTCAGGATCAGACCAGCCTTTTTCAGACATTCTGCTATTGTTGGTTCTTTCACGTCAGAAGCCTGCCTTTCATTTCTTGTTTAAAATGCTGACTAACAGCCTCCTGGCCCGTTCATGCCGCCCGATTTCCCGGCTGAGCTCCGGATAATCCATTAAAGCGTTTTTCAGCTGCGCATATTGCGGATACAGCTCAAAAAAGGATTTATATAAGGCTTTACGCTGCCGTGCAGGCATTTGTTTATTCGCCAACACAAAATCTAAGCTGCCGCAGACAAGTGCGAAGTATTCATAAAAATCCCCAGCGCAGGCAGCACCCTCAAAGTCTTCTTCGAATCTCCCTGCATCTGAAGGCAGCGGCCCCTCTAATTCTTTTTTGTATAATTTCAGGTTTCGGATGACGTCATCATTTAAAGAATATCTGTTGGATTTCATCATCTCATTTTGATGCTTTTCCATTACTGATATCCCGCTTATAAATCCCCGAATTCGAGACCGCGTAAATGGCATTGCCAGTCAGCTTCAGCTGATGCCCGGAAAGCTCATCGCCATCCGCATCACAGCACGTTATCTCTTGCATCGGCAGACTGACATCTGCCGGAATGAAAGACAGTGAATGATCATCTTTGCATACCCAAAACCCGTCATCTGAAATCGCTAGCTGGTCGTAAACCCCGGAATATGCTTTATCAGAAACAATCCAAACTCGTTTCACGTCGGTTTCATCAAACGCAGCAATGATTGTATAAGCGTAATACAGCATGTAGATCAGTCCATCTTTTTCTGCAAGCGCATAGCAGTCATCTACAACGGGCGCATATATTTCTGAAAGCTGTTGATCAATGTGGGTTTTCTTTAGCTGCCCGTCTAAAGTGAAGCACAGCACACTGTGCCCTTCAGGATTTTCATCACTATAAATACCTTCATCACTTAAACCGATCCACAGGTTTTGTTTTTCATCCAAAAGACTGCATGAAACCCCTGAAGGGAGAGAAAATGCACTTTGTTCTGTTCCTTCTGCTGAAAACACTTTCACTTTATACTCATGCGATTCAAAGAAAATCAACACATACCAGTCAGCCGAACTCTGTTGGAACAGCATAATATCCTCATACGGGATTTGTTCATCGATATGAATCACTCGCGTATCGCCCGATTTGTCGATGATCGTAAACGAAAGCCCGCCATTCTGATGCCGTCCGAGATACAGACGCCCGCAGTTATCAAAATGGAAGAAACGTCCTTTTATTGATTCTTCGACTATCTTATTCATTTTTATTTTCATGTCATTGCCCCTTATTTATAATGCGCGGTGAGCTTTTTTTGAAATTCATCCGGAACAGTCTGATCCGGGAATACAACTGATATCCAGTCTAAAACATGATCATCTAACGGCCTCCATGATTCTAACGTTTTTCCCGCAATCTCCTGATCAATGCCTAAAATACAAATTTCAAATTCTCTCTCTCCGTAAATCGCCCACTTTAAAGTCGGTGAAGCCCAAACAACACGAGATGCAATTTCCATGATACAGTTGTCTTCACTGTGTTTTGGATAATCCGTTAAAATGGATAGATATTCATCTTTGGTTATATTCAAGGGGATTTTTAACCAGTCAAAATATCCGAATTCCCCGTAAAACCGATTTATATCATCTGGGTGTTCCAGAACAGCCATTAAGATAAAATCATCGTGATGATGATGCGCCAAACTTTTGAGCATCTCCTAGCCTTCTTCAGACAATACCCAGTGGAATTCTTCGAATAGGTGATAATGTTTTCGTTGTTTAAATACTTGTTCGGGCAACGTTTTGTCTTCACGAAATAAGGAATATATTTGGGATTGAAAGACTGCCGATTCCTTTGTGTTTTTTATAAAAAAGGGATGCATCTTGTACCTCTTTTCGGCGGTTTATACACAAGCTCACAGCCGTATTCCGTGTGAAATAAAAAGAGAGCAAATAAGAAGGATGGCTCAACTAAAGTAAAACTGTTAGAAAGCATCCGGCTTTCAAAATCTATAAAATCCATGAGAAAGAATATCTTTACTCACTAGGTCACATGAATATATTGAGTTGTATTTCAGCGGGTTAATCACATCCAGATTCCCTATAGCCCTCAATGATTCTTTTTGTGAATTTATAGGAGTGCTCATATTACCTCCGCAAACGGTTTCCCGCGTAAAAGCGGTTTTGTTTGTAAGAAAAGAGAGGCTGGGAACCTCTCTTCATATTAATAGATTAGGATTCATTTAACATTTAAATCATTTCTGCCGCTTCTAAGTACAATTCATTTATCCTATTTTGAATTTCTTTTGCGATTTCTTCATCACTTTCTAGATCTGATAAATATCCCGCTTTACCTGAAAACAACTTTTTTTCACAAACCCATATATCTAAATGGTCTATACAATAGCCACCTTCATTATCGTGAAAGTCGGTACCATCCAAATAAGCTGCAGAAAAAAATATCAATGAATGATAGGTATTCTCAAAACAATCTGAGGGCTGTACCTCTTTTCCGATCTCCTTTTCGTCTCCGACTCTTCCAAAAGCAGCTTCAATTTCCAATCCCATTTTTCTAAACTTTTCTTGATTGTTTTCTATTGTTTAATGCGATTCGTTCAAATTGTTTTTCTATTTGTAAGATCTCTTTCTGTGTAATAGAATTCAGGTTGATTTTTTTTATGTTATGCCTCGTTCAGCATTCAAAACACTTACTACTGTCAGTTTCTGCACAGTAAGTATCCTATAACATTAATTTCAAGAATGTAAGGAATCAGTCTTTTACAATTCATTCTTTATGATTTCTTCCATTGACATTCCTTCAAAATATTTATAGAGAATAGATTCTACAGCCGAATGTCCAAATATACCTAATGGGTTAGGGATGTCCTTGCCCGTTTTCTCATCTGCCTCTGCTAATTCATCTTCTGATGCAAATGAATCGCCTTCACTTATGAGATATTTACCGTCTTCATATAAAACAAATTTTAATTGAGAATGACTGTTTTTCTCTATGATCTCTTGAGGCATCTTGGATATTACTTTCCAATCTCCTTGCAGAAAACCTGTGTGCCCAGTATTAGCCGCAAATATTTTCTTATTTTCTTCTTTCATTAGACGAATGATTTCTTCTCTGCTAAGTGTATTTTCAGTGAAAATATTATAATACTGAATAAGAATGTCATCGTCTTTATTTTTTGATAGATCACCTTCAATGACCCAAGCATAAGTATACTTCCCGATCTTATCCAAAGGTATTTGAATAACAGCTCCCGGTATTACTTTAGCTATTGGTTTCACTTTCCTGGTCGTTGGCTTTATTTCTACTATTCGCTTATCAACTAACTCTGTGAAAGAAGAATCTCCATTTGTATTCATTACGGTAACTATAGTTGCTAAGAATTCTTCTAATATCGGTTCTCTATCCAGCTCTCTCTTATATAATTCACAAAATTTTTCTACAGCATCAAAACATATATCTAAGCCTTCATCACTAAGTAAAACTTTCTTGTTTTTATATTCTTCTTCCCAATATCCCAATAGAACAGTCTCCTCTCTACTTATAAAATCTTCTTGAAGAACTCATATAATACTTATATTTTTTATTTTTACGACTTATTGGTCTGATTTTATTTCGAAGTTTTTTCTTACCTCCATACTTTAAGTAATACCGATGCTCTAACCCCCTTGCTTGAGCATAAGTTAATCCTCCTCTTTTCTTAACCATTCGCGTATCTGGATGGTTTTTTTTGTGAACAGCGGCTCGTTTTTTTAGATTCTTTGATCTTCCGACATAAACAACTTTCTTTCCTTTTTTTAAAACATAGACAGAATGAACCGCTTTATAAGCCCGACTAGCACCCTTAAATAACTTCCCAGGACCAAAGTTCGAAGCTGCTGCCCAGGCTGCACCTCGCCAGCCCTTACCAGATTTATAAGCCTTATACCCATCATAAGCCGCAAAGCCGGCGTTAATGGCTAGCCATACCCAATGCCCATCCGGATCGACGTTCATGACTGGGTTGTTGTTTCCGTATGCATACCCATTCTGATCCAGTGAATCGCCGTCACTTCCCGGGTCTGGGTCGAGTGATAAGAATACGCCGTTTCTTGGTTCGTAGTAGCGGGCCATGAGATAGTACAAGCCGGTTTCTTCGTCGTATTGGTAGCCTGCGTAGCGGTAGCGGTTGTCTTTTACTTCTTCGCTTGCTTCGGTTTTTGTCGGATTTCCCCACGCATCGTACTGATATTTGGCAACGGCTTTTCCGGTGCTGTCTGAGATCGCGATGACGTCACCGTGTGCGTTGTAGTGATAGAAATATTTCTTGCCGTTCTCTGTATAGGATAACAGCTGGCCGCTGTCACCGTACGTGTATGATTTTGTGACGTTGTTGTCGGCGTCTGTTTCATACAGGACGTTCAAGCTGTCTCCGTCGTAGAAGTAGTTCGTGACGTTTCCGTTGACGGTTTTTTGGATTCTGTTTCCTTTTTCATCGTATTTGTATGTTGCGAACGGCTTGTCTTCGCCTTTTTTCGTGACGGCGGTCAGGTTGTCTTCCGCGTCCCACGTATATGTGTATTTGCCGTCAGATATGCGGTTGCCGTTTTTATCATAAGACATGTCTTCGTCATTCACCTTCGTCAGCTGGTTCATGATGTTGAAGGATGCGTTGACTGATTTGCTTGCGCCGTCCTTTGTGGTGGTAACATTTGTCCGGTTGCCGAAGCCGTCGTACGTATATTGAATGACGGTGCCGTCTTCATGGGTTTCTTTGACGAGCTGGTTGAGCTTGCCGTATTCGTACTGCACCTTTCCGCCCGCTGAGCTGTCGATGACCGTGCGGTTGCCGTTGGCGTCGTATTCATAGCTTTCCCGGAAGATGCTGCCGCCGTTTTTGGCTCCGATATGAAGAGAGCTGACGAGATTCCGCTCATCATATGAAAAACTTGTGCCGACTTCATTGCCGCTGATGAATGTCTGGACATTACCGTTTTCATCATAATCAAATGTATAGGCTGAAGTGCCGTCTTTCATTTCAATCATTTGATCAAGTTTGTTGTACGTAAAGCTGTTTGTTCCTTTTTGGCCGCCGTGGCTCCATGAGAAAGTTTTCAGCTTATCTGAATCAGCCGGATACGTCCAGCTTTGGCTGCCGCCGCGGTCGGTTAATTCGGTCAGGCGGTTTTTGTTGTCAAAGGTGCGTTTTTTCGTTGTATTTTGTTCTTTATTTGTGACCGACGTTTCATTGCCGTTTTTGTCATAGGTAAAGTTGTATTTTTCAGTGCCGTTATACGCTTTTGACTTAACCCGGTCGGTGCCGTCATAGGTCAGCGACACTTCATTGCCGTTGGCGGAAACGGTTTTCGTCAAGTTGCTGTTGGCGTCATATTCACTCTTTAATACATTGCCGAGCGGGTCGGTTGTTTTGACGAGCTTGCCCATGACGTCATATTCATATTGATAGGTCTGGTCTGCGCCGGCCCGAATCGTTTTTGTCAGCTCATTTCCTTCCTTGTCATAGCTGTGAAGGATGGATGTGCCGTTTGACAAGGTCAGCTTTGTCAGCTGGTCGGCCTGATCGTATTCGTAGGCGGTTGTTTCGCCTTTCGCGTCGGTTTCAGACATTTTCTTTCCAGTCTCGTCATATGAAGCAGTGCTTGCATACCCTAGTTCGTCTTCTTCTTTTGTGACGTAGTTTCCTTTTTCGTCATAGGTGTTTTTCGTCAGGATGCTTCCTTCGATTAAACGGATATCATCAAACCACGCCGTTCCTGTGGCGCTTTTTTGGAATAGAATGCTGATTTCGATTTTATTGATCGGCTTTGTTTTCGGAATGACTGCCGCCGCCCGGTTCCATTCCTGTGTCCCCTGCGGGAATTTGGCGGTGTAGACGCCTGTCGTGCCGTCCGCATAAGTGACGCCGGCCTGAAGCGCGTAATCATTGTCGTTCGTTAATTTTACGCCGTCAGCCTTGGACATCCCTGTCAGCGTGATATATACCGGCTTATCGTCCGCGCTTTGGCCTAATGTAATGGTTTGTTTTGCGGCCGCATTGGCTTGTGATGCATTTGTGCGGGACGCTTTTAATGAGCTGTCATCATCGAAGCCTTCATCAAGGTCAGCGGCGGTTCCGCTTGTGCTCCATCCGTCTGTTTTGGCCGTGAAACTGCTGTTTTGAACCGGGTTATAGCTTGAAGAGACTTCGCCTTTTTCCAGCTGAACCTGATCAAACCACGCTTTTCCTTTGCCGTCCTTGTCTTTATGATCCACTTCCATATAGACGATGGCTTTTCCTGCATTGGCCGGTGTTGTAAATGTAATCTGCCGTTTCGTCCAGTCATTCTTTCCGGCTAATGCGCCTGATTCATTGTGAATCCATTGAATGCGTTTTTGGTCTTTGTCACGCAGATCAATGTTGAAATACGCTCTCGCCTTTGTCAGATCCGTTTTGATTTGGCCGCTGAGTGTATACGTCGTATTCGGCTCAAGCTGCACTTCCTGCGTTGCGGACGCATGGCCGTGCTCTGTTCCGGCTGAAGCGGATTGTGAGGTGATCTCCAGTGCTTTTTGTCCGGACAGCGCGCCGCTTCTTGCTTTTACAGACGCGATGCTTCCGCTGTCTCTCGTAGCGGTGAGATTCCAGCCCAGCTTTGTTGCTTCAAAGCTGCCGTCTTTCAGCAGGCTTGCCGAAGCTGCCAGCTCTTTGCTTGATTGAATGAGATTACCGTATTTGTCATACACGGCGGCGGATGAGGATTTTCCGCTTTGATCCGTTTCAGAAACGGCATCCAGTCCGTCGTACGCAATATCAGTGATGTTCCCCTCGGTATCCTTCATTTTCGTTACGTCATTGTTTTTGTTGTACTGATACGTTTCGGTGCCGTAGTTGTCTTTTACGGCTGTGACGTTGCCGTCTTTATCATATTGATAGCTTTCTGTCGCTTTGCCCGCATCCGCGTCGTTCGGATCGGTGTCCTGAATGACGTTGTTGCCTTCGTATACAGTGTTGGTCGTGATTTTCAGCCCTTCGGCATCATCGATCATCTGAATCGGGTTGCCCGCCTCATTATAGCCGTACTGCACTTTGCGGCCGTTCGGCTGCGTCATGAGCAGCGTTTTTTTGTCCGCGTCATAGCTGTAGTCGTACGTTTCTTTTTTCGCATTGACGGCTTTGGTCAGACGGTGGCCGCTGTATTGGTATTCAGTGAACAGCGGTTTGTCATCCGTGCTGTTTGCGGAATACTGCTTGACGAGGCGCCCTTCGGCATCATAGTCGTAGCTTGTGACGCTGCCGTCAGTATCCGTCACCTTTTTGAGAAGGTCTTTGTCATATGAATACGAAATCTTTTTGTTTTTCGGCCCTGTAAGAGATGTGACATGGCCGTTTTCATCATAGGTAAATGTCAGCTTGCGCCCTGATGCGTCTGTTATGGCGGTCAGCTGATTGCTGTCGTTATATTCGTATACGGTTGTGTTGTTGTGTCCGTCAACGACTTTTTGAAGCTTGCCGCCTTTTTTGCTGAAATAAGCGTTCGTCTGATCCTTTGTTTTTAATACAAATTGGTCGCTTGTTTCCCTCAGTTCGAGATAAACACCCGTCGGCGGCTGATACGTGCCGTCAGATTTTTTCGTGAAGACATGTGTTGTCGCGTCCTCATCAATATAAACGGCTCTGCCGTCTTCAGAAAGAATCGACGTTTCCGCATCGGCATACCAGCCTTGGCCGAACATATGGTCAGAGCTGTCAAGGCTGTTGAAGGTCCGGGAGAGTCCGAGCCCCGGTCCGCGTCCGTCGATTGACATATCTTCTTCATTGACGATGACATTTCCCGTCGCGCCGTTCAGCTGTCCGTCCGGAATGTCGATAATAGACCAGAATTCTTCCGTTCCGAGAAATTCCGCACCTTCATGGAAAACAGGGTTAAAAGGTGCCGTCGGTATACTGTCACCATTTGCGTCATAGGCGGTCAGCGTAAAGGAATAGTTCTTCTTCCCTTTGTAATTGCCGTTTGCGTTTTCGTAAACAGGTGAAGGGTCAAGCGCCAGTTCGCCGCCCTTTCCGTCCGTGTGAAGCTGGAATCTTCCCGCTTTCACTTCATCGGCTGACGGCCAGATGTGTTTATTTTGGGTCGTCCAATGATCGGTATCCCCGACATCGAATGATTGATAGTCTTTTCCGTTGTAGATGTTGATTTTGTAGCCTTTCGCGTTTTTGACTTTATCCCATATGAGATTGACATAACCCGTTTGGCTCGATTTCGTGTTCGTATAGACGTAGCCTGTCAGATTTTTCGGCTTTGCGATATCAGGCAGCGCCGGACTTGATTCCGGTGAGGCGATCGCTTCTCCGTCTTTGTTATAGGCAATGACTTTAAATCCGTAGGTTTTCCGATTCGCATCTCCGCCGGCGTTTTTATAAACGGGGCCCGGGTTAATCGGCAATTCCGCGCCTTTTTTGTCTTTCAGGTGAAGCGCATATTTTCCGGCGCTGATTTCCGCCTTTGTCGGCCAGATGTTTTGATTTTTTGTGGACCAGGATGTTTTATTTCCGAGGTCAAGCGTTTCAAAGCTTTTGCCGTTAAAGACTTGCATTTTATACCCTGCTGCGCCTGATACGGCTTTCCAGGAAAGATCAAACCAGCCTGTGGCGTTGTTGTTATTAAAGCCTTTCGTGCTTGGTTTCTGAACTCTGCCAATATTCGGAATGACGGGCTTGGCGGCCGCAGACATGGCGCCTTCTCCCTGGTCAAACACCGCGCTGACCGCGACCCAGTAATTTTTACTTGCCGGATAGCTGCCGCCGGAGTTTTTATAGACCGGCGAAGGATTAAGCGCTAATTCACTTCCGCCTTTTCCGTCTGTATGCAGCTTATATTTGCCGGAGTCGATTTCCGCTTTTGTCGGCCAGATGTTTTTTCCTTTTGTGCTCCAAGAGGTTGTATTGCCGACAGAAATGGCTTGATATTCTTTCCCGTTATAAAGCCACACTTTATAGCTTTTGGCGCCTTCAGCTTTTTTCCAGCTGATATTGAAAAATCCTGTCGAATCTCCGTTATGATACGCTTTGACAGACGGCGTGTCCGCCTTCGGAATCGTGTATGTCACTTCAATGTATGGTTTTTTAGCAGAGTTTGCTGATGACATCAGCTTTTTCCAATATTCTTTTCCGTTTCCGTTTGTGTGAAGCTTAAAGCCGTAATTGGCGCCGCCGCTGTTCCACGACTTGACTGCGGATGTGACATCGAAGCTTGCCCATTGGCCTTTATAGACCTCGGCTTTGCCGATGTTTTTGGAGCCCGGCTTGTTTTTCCACGTGATCTTGGCATTGTCGTAATTGCTGTTTACGGTGTCGAGCCAAAGCCCCGTCGCCTTTGATCCGTAATAGGAGTGGGCTGTGTATGCTTTAAGCGTCGCTTTTGTCACCGTCATGTTTTTGATCGGCTTTAGATTATCAAACTTCATAAATGCGTAGTTCGTTCCGGTTGTGCCGTCATAATAACCTGTTTTCAGCACGTACGCTTTCAATCCGGCGTCCCATTTCTGCGACGCGGCAGAGTAGTTTGTCGTCGGGTACGCACTCATGACAAAGGTATCGGATGACACGGATACTGATGTGGAAGGATCAATAGATACCGGATAAACCCGCTTGGGATCTTTCAGCCATTTTTCATCGGCCGTTACATGCAGCAAGTAGCCTTCGCTGTTTTTTTCAAGCTTGAAGCTGACACCTTCTGACCTGCTGACCTCACCTGACTTCTCGTCGAGATCTGAGTCGGTCATAAAAGGCTTCGGCACGGTGTAGACGACATTGTCTTTGTCATCAGAAAACGCGATCGAGCCGTCTTCCTGTTCTTTAGCCTGAAGGTCGGTTTTGATTTGAAAGGTGAAGGAATTGTAGCCTTCATATTTGTGAAGCACAAG
The DNA here is from genome assembly GCF_051034795.1 of Bacillus sp. jun7. Lineage (NCBI taxonomy): Bacteria > Bacillati > Bacillota > Bacilli > Caryophanales > Bacillaceae > Bacillus > Bacillus sp. jun7. The sequence goes on along the minus strand of NZ_CP093219.1, from coordinate 2,557,156 downwards.
GTCTTCTTTTATGTTTTCGTTAAATGTGTAGGTTTGTAAATCAATAGCAGGAAACACTTGCTGATACGTAAGCTCGTTGCTGTCTTCCTTCACTTTTGCTGAGGCATCTGTCGGAGTGATTGCAGCCTGATCGGGGCCTTTTGCGCCGGTTAATGAGTATGTGAGCTTATGATCACCGTGTTCAAATGTAGCGTATAATCCGTTTTTCATTTGCTTCAGAAAATCGGAGTTCAGCACTGTATTTTCCGTCCCGACATCCTTTGAGCCGGTTTTCAATTCAGGAGAAATGTCTTCCCAGTCCGCATTGGCGGTTTCTTTCGTATGAATGGGGTCTGTGTAGATTTCCTGTTTGTATACACCCTCGCCCTCATAATAAAGTTTTGAATTCTCAGTTCTTTCAGACGTGATCTCACCGTCTTGATTGATATCTTTTTGATCAAACGGCATCTGCTCGGATGCTTTTTCCGCCGGAAGATCTTTTTCCGGGTCTGCTGCCGGAATGGCGGCGGTTTTCGCTTGATCTTGTTCTTCACGCGTTTCTGCCGCAAATACATCGGCAGGCGCAATGGAAATCATAAGCGTTGCCGCAAGAGTGCCGGCCAGCCATTTTTTCCACTTGTTCTTTTTTCCTATTTTCATAGGTTCTCCTCCTTCTTTTGTAATATAGGCTTAACAATAGTAATATTATTGAAATTGTTTATCAATATTTTCCTAGGTATTTAAGGTTATTTTAAGGATTAAAGGAGTTTTGAACCTTTTATTCATATAAAAAAACCGCCGGCAGCCGGCGGTTTTTCGTATTATGGATAGCGGAGATTTGTATTTTGCGCTCCCGCGTAGGATTGGGCGAAGTTTTTGGCGTCCTGGGCTGAAAGCGTACCATAGCTGTAATTTGATCTCGGATTCCAGCCGGTGCGCGGTGATTTCGGGGCTTTGAGCGACGGGAATGAACCGATGTCGGTGAATTGGGCCGTCCCGTAGTCGTCTATCATTCCGCCTTTTTCATTTCCGTTACCGAAATAGTTGGCTTCTGAGAAGACAGTCGCGTTTGTATGAATGGTGAATCCTAAATTGAAATTGGTCACATAGTTGTTTTTTGCGTGAAAATAGCCGTATCTCATCAGGCCCGGTGAACGCACATAGACGTTATTAAAATAGTTGTTGGTGATCGTCATATGCGGATAGCCGATATAATTGCGTCCTTCGTTATCATCATTCGGATAACCGAGAATCAGGCCGTACAGATGGTCTGTGAATTTAGAGTTAGACAGCGTCACAAAATCCGCTTTGGCGCCGACATACAGAAGCTTTCCCAAATCGCTGTGGCTGTTCGGATTGTAGCTGTGTCCTTCAAACCACACGTGGTCAATCCAGTAATTCTGCCCGTTCGCTATGTACATCGGAATGTCGTTGTTGCCTGTAATGGCGGCATTATGGCTGATAATGAGATTTTTGAAAATCACATTGTTTGAGCCGGAGCCGGTGGTCAGATAGATGTTGGTCAGCCTGTGGCTGGTATAAGAGCCGACGATGGTTTTATTGGCGCCGACTGTCACAACGGCTTTACCCGGGGAAGAAATATCACTTGTGATGACGATGGTTTTGCGGTCCGTTCCGCCCGCATTGTTTTTCAGATCATTGAGATTGCTGACGTAGACGACGGGGCCGCCCTGGCCTCCCGATACGGCGGATTTTGCTTTTCCGTTATGATCCTTCGCATTGCCAGCGAATCCGGTAAGTCCCTGCATCACATCCGGATAAGCCGCTGCCGCTTCTGCCTGCTTGGATGCGGAACATACAATGGCCAGACAAAGCGCAAAGCCGAGTGCAGCCAAGAAAGCGAGATGACGCGTCTTCTTTTTCATGCCCTTCACTCCTTTAATCTCTTAAATTGTAAACACATGGAGTATTATACAATTACTATCCTCTTTTTCCATGATCTGTTTGTCTGCTTTTTCGTTATGGCTGAAAAGCCCCAAAATAAAAAAAGCAGCCGGTACGGCCGCCTATATACGGGTGCTGTCTGCCTGAGTTTCCGCCGGCACGGCTTTTTGCTTGCGAATCAGGGACAGCGCCATTCCCGCAAAAATCAACACAATCCCCAAAGATTGATAAAGGTCGGGGCGAAATCCCGTAAATACGGTGTCAAGCACAATCGCCACCGCCGGATCAAGAAATACGATGATTGAAATAAACCGGGTGGATAAAAACCGCAAGCTGTCAAAAAAGAGCAAATACACAATTCCCGTATGAATGATACCGGTTGACACAATCATGATCCAGTTCACATGCGACAAATCAGAAAAAGCGCCGAAACGGACGAACGGGAGAAGAATGATAACGCCCAACCCGGTCTGCAAACAGGTGACCGCATATGGGCTGAGACTGTTGATACCTTTCCCGGCCAGTGTCGTAAAGGCGTAAAAAAGGGCGGCCAGCACGGCCCAAATAATACCCGATCCCATCAGCTGAGAAAAAGATGTACTTCCGTTGATGCCGGAAATCAGGGCGGTGCCCAGAAAACAAATCACGATGGAACTGACGGACACAAGATGCAGTTTTTCCCGGTATATGAGACTCCCGAGGAGAAGAACAAGAACCGGAGCCAGATGATAAACGGAAATCGCTATCGTCACTGATGTCTCCTCAAATGATTTAAATAAAAACACCCAGTTCAGCACGAGAAAAAATCCGCAGGCCAGTGTCTGCAGCACCTCACGCCGGTTCCATTGTTCGGTGCGGTACCGTCCGGAACCAAACCAGCAAACGCCCAGAAACAATGAGGCGCACAGACATCTCACAAAGACCAGTTCAATTGAAGGCACATTCGTATGTTCCGAGAAAAAGCCGATTGATCCGAAAATGACCATGGAAATGACCATTTTGATGACGGCATTTGATGTTTGTTCAGCTTGCATTGATTCGCTTCCCCCATATCATTGACTGTTTATTCAGACAAATACTAACAGCCATTTTACTTGATTCAGAGGAAGATTTCATCCTATTTTTCGAAAGACGGCGGTCTTTTCTCATTAAAAAAAGCCCCGCGTCAGCAGGGCTTTCTGTTTAATGAACGATCAGTACAGGACAAGGAGACAATTGTGAGACCTTATGGCTCACGCTTCCGAGCATCATTTCTTTAAATCCGCTGATTCCGCGGCTTCCAACGACAATCAGATTGAAATGCTGTTCTTTCGCTATGTTTAAAATTTGATGCGCAGGTTCGCCTTGGACGTACAGGCTTTCCGCATTTACCCCGCTTTCAGCCGCTTTCTGCTTGGCCTCTTCCAGAATGGCCGCTCCTTTTTGCTCGACTTCATGTTTGATGTCTTCAATGAAGTTTTCCGGAACATAGACAATCCCTGTTAAGGCTGATGTGGAGACAACGGCTTCACGTCCCGCATAGAGAATGGTGAGTTCAGCCTGATGTTCTTTCGCCAGATGGATCGCTGCGTCCAAAGCTTTGCTGCTCATGTCTGAACCGTCTACTGCTGCAAGAATTTTTTTAAACATATGAATCCCGCCTTTCTGCTTTTATTGTCCTCCTCTCTTTGCTGAATGTCAATTTTGCCGGCTTTCTCCGGAACATTGCGCTTACAGACTTTCTCCGTTTGTGGCGATGACGTCTTTATACCAATAAAAACTTTTCTTTTTCTTTCTTTCAAACGTGCCTTTTCCGTCATTGCCGCGGTCGACATAGATATAGCCGTAGCGTTTTTTCATTCTAAAAGGGTTCGGGTGGCGCTGAGTGAGTCAACTCCTTAATCCTCCCTACGGTCCGGTTACCGTTGACTCACGCCCTATTCGCTTGCTTCCCTAAAATCCTTTAATAACGCAATTCAAAAAAATAATTAACACAACAATCGCAGTAACAACCACTGCTTCTACAGTGTAGGTCACTTTTTTCCTTCGCATTTGCTCTTTATATTTTCTTTGGATTTCCCTCTTCTTATCAACATTCATTTTTTCGGCTCCTTCCCACCCCCTCGAAAACTTCACATCCCTTATTTTGAACTACCGGAATAAGACAGCTCTAGCGCTTTTCGTATGTATTCTTCTTCTGTGATTTCTCCATGAAACCGCCTTTCTAAGAGCTTTTCCTCTTCTTCCGTCAGCACTAAGCCCTCAAAGCCAAGGGTTGCTCTTACATATTTCATCCCTGTTTCAAAATCAATCTCTTGCATTACTACCCCCTCCTCTTTATCAAAAGGCCCTGCGGGTCATTTTCGCCAGTACGCCCCAATTTATTTGGTGCGTATAACTGGGCACTCCGTGACCGCTCCTAAATTCCAAAACAAACTCAAACACAAAAGAACCCAGTCAGTCCCCTGTCATGACTGGATTTTTCCTCTCGTTTAGGTATGCAGCGACTTTTAAAATGCACCCTTTTCAAAACAACTCAAATCATAATAAAGGGTGCAACACTTAAAGGTGTCTGACCTCGCCATAGCGAACCTATTTTACGAGGTGATTCGTGATGGATATGGGAGTCAAATTATCGTCCAAGGACGTCGCAAAACACCTCGGTATAGAGCCGGTGACTGTCCGCAAGTATGCCAGTATGCTTGAAGAACAAGGCTACTCGTTCAATAAAGATTCGAAAGGATGGCGACTCTATACCGAAGATGACGTAAAGACTTTAGAGTATCTATGTACAATGACTAAGATCAATGGACACTCACTCGACGAAACGGTAAAGCATATAGCAAGCCTGTATCGTTCAAAACTGACCATATCGGATACCGCTACATCGCTACAGGACAATCCTTTGGTGGAATTCATGAAGCGACAGGCAAGAATTCAACCAAAGAATGGCGGAACGGATGGAACAATTCGAAAAAAGACAGCATGAAAGACACGAGACACTCACTGCGGCATTACGGAAGTCGCTAGAGACACAAAGAATGATCGCAGCCACTAAACAAAAAAAGTAGTGGCAATTTTGGAAATAGAACACACGGAAAATGGCGCACTTATACACACAACCCTGTGTACATGCTAAATCTCTCGATTTCCGTCAGGCGTGTTACAAAAAAGGAGACTTTCACCGAGTCCACTTTTTTATTTTTTCACTCATGCATAACAATTTTCTCTCTTTTGCACCGCAATAAAAAAACAGGCCTGAAGGCCTGCTTAATCTATTTTAGCTTTTTTCCATGCACTCCTAACAATTCCCATGATCACTATGTATACAATCGCAATACCAACAGTTACACCCTCAATTTTTGTAAAAAAGCTATTCAAAATTATTAATAAAAACGCTAGTACTGACGCAAACCAGTGTATAGATTCATATTTTTTGTCACTCATTGCTGATCCCCTCACTCTTTCTGTTAAACACTTTATATACCTAAATCCATCATGACACAATTTCCGCTATGGAATCAAGCGGTAAAATGGTTTATAATTTACAAGGTATTTTCAAGTAAAAAAGGGGGATAATATGAAATTTGTTCTAAAGTACAGAAGTAAAATTATTTTGGCAGTTGTTTCAGTGTTTTTATTTTCAATCCTTGGAACGACAGCCGCTGAAGCCGCTGAATCACCGAATAATCAATCATTAGTTCGAGACACTAATCTCGAAAAAGAATTTTCAAGTTTGCTTTCTAGTCAAAAAGCATTATACGCAATTGAAAACATACCTGACTCAGTGGTCAACCAAGGTTCTGATGCAATTTTAGATTGGTTCAGAAATAACATCGATGATCAATCGCTAATCAATGATATGAACGCCGCTGCAACTGAGCTTCATCAATCGGACAAACCATTCAAGACTCAAGGTGTCCTAGGTTGTATAAGTGCTGTTGGTACCGCACTTGCCAGCCTAGCTTTCGCTCCTGCAAAATTGTTAAAGATCAAAAAGGCAATAAAAGCCTTGGGTGGAGTAAAGACATTCGTCACTAAAACATATCAGTACTACAATTATTACAAGAAAAAATACCGCAGTAAAAAAACCGCTTGGAACAAAGCAGTCTCCAAAGCAGCTTCAAAAGCCAGCCCTGAAATAAAAGAGGCGATAATGGACTTCTTTGGCATTACGGCCATCGTTTCTGCTTGTATTGAATAACGGTTCCACAAAGTAAGAGAGCAAGCCACATGGCCTGCTCCCTTTCACTTGATTATGTAATTTTTGATGCCGGGATGCCAATAAGCCATGACCTCAAAAGCGCTGTTTGCCACCTCATCGTCTTCCTCATCAATCTTAACCAGATCGCCGTCTTCCGCATCTTCAAGGTTCAGATCTCAGATCTTTATGTATCTCCTATCTCCTTCAAAATGCCGCCGTACCCGATCAGCCTTCGCGCAGAAAGCGCATCATCCAAGTAAAACACAGTATTTAAGTTATCATCCGTCACCTTGCTGCCACGCACCACATCCGTGTCCTTAACAGGATATTTAGAAATTTCGAGAACTGCTTTTTGCTCCATCATGGCTTCCCGCACATCGCTCTCAATTTGCTCAGCATCAATTTCAGCTCTTCCCTTGACTCTTCGAATGTCAACAATCGGCGTATAGTCCAGTTTCATCGCCCTTTTCCAAAGACTTGTCCATTCTGCCTGCTTGATATAATTTTTGCCAAAATAACTTCTCTTCACAGGCAATAACACATGAAAATGCGGATGATATGTATCTTCTTCATGATTTTTAGTAATCTCTAAAGCTCTAAAATAGCCAAGTACCGCTGTATCGACCCTTTTGTATTTCATGAGACGATTAAACCCTTTCATCATGTCAGAAATCTTAGACTTCAGCTCTTCTCCTGCTACATTTCTGACAGTCAGCGTGAGAAAGATCCACCCGCAACCGTACTGCCGGTTAGCTTCTTCTACAATTAATTTATTATGATAAGCAATTTTTAACGACCGGCGCCACGCACACATAGGGCATAACCTCACTTTGCAAAAATGGGCTTGATACAGCTTCAGTTTGTCCCCTGCTTTACCATATGGAAATCCATCTTGATCTCCTGTCCCATATCGCACCTCATCTCTTCTCTTTTTGTTTTCGGATCTCATTCTCAATTGATCGTATTCTGTGCTGAAGTGTATGCACGTCACCCTCTAATATAGAAATCTTTTCATTAATGCGTTCAATTATCCCGTTCACCTGGTCCTTTTTGATATCAGCCCAGGCATGTGCCATATCTTCGCAACACTCTTCAAAGGCCTTTGCATGGCTCCCTTTCCACGTATGCGGGGATAAATGAGGCTGACTGATCAAATGGTTGATATCTGCAAACTCATGTTTTAAATTTGTTATTTCATGTCTGACTTGTTTCAAGGCATGAATGTGCTCTTGTTTTATAGCAAAGTCGGCTCTTGCCGAATGTAATGCGTTCATCTCTGCTAGTATAAGTAAACACCCCGCTTGTAAATTTTGGGCATTATAGACTATTTTCATGTTACACTATGGGTTTATTTGGATGAATAGGAAAAAGGAATTATTTATCACCGGAAAAATTTATAATCAGTTATTTACATATTCGTTTTTATAAAAGTTTCTATCTCATCTATTGTTCTTTCAAAATTCTCTTTAAAAGCATGTTCCCAAACCCTTAATATATGCCAGCCATGTTTTATATAGTAGGAAGTAACCTCTTGATCTCTTTCCTTATTCCGCTTCAGTTTTTTCTCCCAATACGCTTTGTTGCTTTTTGGCTGATTTCCATGAGAGCTGCATCCATGCCAAAAGCAAGAATCAACAAAGATAACAATTTTGTATTTTTTAATAGCTATATCTGGCTTACCAAAAAGAGATGAAACATTTCTTCTGAATCGCAGCCCCCTGTTCCATAAGGCTGCGGATACTTTATCTTCTAATTTTGATTTTGCTTTAATCGCCTGCATATTCTTTCTTCTTTGTTCTTTTGTATGAGTATCAGCCATACGATTCCCCTCCCGATTTGTAAAAGTTTTCCCTCAATGAAAACATTTAAATCTTCTATTAAAACAAAAGTTTTCTCCTTTTAAATTCGCGAAACAAACGTTCCCTTTTTAGCGTTAAGATGTGTTATAGTTTATAATGTGTATGAGATCAACAAATGGAGGTTTTTATATGATCTTCCGAAAAGGAGAATTGTTCAGCGGACCAGGAGGACTGTCTTTAGGAATTACAAGTGCCCGTGTCGTTGACAGTTCCGGTAATGAATACAGCATAAAACATGAGTGGTCTAATGATTATGACGAATCTGCATGTAAAACATACAGAAGAAATATCTGCAAAAATATTGATGACCCGTCAGTAATTGAGGGTCCTGTACAAGAATTGGATATAGAAAGCCTCCCTCCTATAGATGCATTAGCCTTTGGATTCCCTTGCAATGATTACAGTATAGTTGGAGAACATAAAGGAATGAGCGGAGATTACGGCCCTCTTTACTCATATGGTGTAAAGGTGCTCAATTATCATAATCCGAAATTTTTTATTGCTGAAAATGTGGGCGGTCTGCAAAGTGCAAATGAAGGTAAAGCTTTTATTCAGATATTGAGAGAACTGGGAGAAGCGGGGATGGGTTATACAATCACTCCTCACTTATATAAATTTGAGGAATACGGCGTACCGCAAAAAAGACACCGTATTATTATAGTAGGTATCAGAAAAGACCAGAATTTAGAATTCAAAATTCCTGCTCCTACTACTCCTAATCAGTATGTTACTGCATACGACGCACTCAATAATCCGCCTATTCTTGATTTTACTGAAAATCATGAGCCTACGAAACATAATCAAAAAACTATTGAGATGCTGAACTATATTCCTCCCGGAAAGAACGCCTGGTATGAGGGCATCCCGGAAGAATTACGACTTAAAGTGAAAGGTGCCCGAATGAGCCAGATTTATAAACGTCTTCATCCGGATGAACCATCTTATACGGTGACTGGAAGCGGCGGCGGCGGCACTCACGTGTACCATTGGGAAGAGCCCCGCGCCTTAACAAATAGAGAACGGGCACGCCTGCAAACCTTTCCTGATCATTTTGTATTTGAAGGAAAGAAAGAAAAGGTAAGACAGCAAATCGGCATGGCTGTTCCTCCAAAAGCTGCTCAAATTATTGCAGAAGCGATACTAAAAACGTTTGCTGGAATTGAATATGACTCCATTGAGCCAAAATGGACTTTTAAAGAGTTAGTTAAAGAGGAAAAAGTTCCTTATATGATTTAAGAAAAAGGAATCTGCAGTCAGATTCCTTTTTCTAATTCAGGCACTCTATAAATATAAGCACAACTCTGTAAGCACGCTTAAAAACATAGTACTAATAGATAATTTAAAGTTTCTACTCTAAATGCATAATTCAATCTCTTAACTTTTGTTGACTTCTTTTAGTAATTGTTCAAATGATGAAAAGCTCTTATTTTTTACTGCTCCGAGAAAAATACTTACTCTTTGTTCAGGCATTAATTCATTTTCTATACAATAATCCAGTAATCCTAATAAAGTTTTAGAATTCAGCATAATACCATCAACAGAGTATCCCTGAAGATTTCTTTCAGTTAATCTTTTTATTTTTTCTAAATTTTTAACACCTCTAAATTCATTTGATGCTGTTACGTACCCATAAAAAACCATTTCTTTATCCTCGTAACCTTTATAATTTGGTATATATTCCGAAGCCATATGAGAGGCAAAAGAAGCACTTAATGTAAACTTATCCTTGTATCTCTTTGCATCTATTATTCCATACACGTTACCATAACTGATTAAAATATCAATTTCTGTTCTTTCCCCATTTAAAGCTTTAGGATGCATTGTGACCTCAAAACCCAACGCTTTAAAAATGTTTCCCGTACTTTTTTCAAATTGATGATCGCTGTTCTCATTTAAGTAGCTCTCGACAAAGTTAATATTTAAGGCTTTATATTGATTATCAGCCAGGATTTCATCGGCATACTCTTCTGCATCACTCCGAGGAAATTCTTCATTTAGAATTCCAACAAGATCTTCTTTATCAAGCATAGACGGAGTAGGTATATTTTTAAGAATACTTTGAAGCTTCCTTTTTGTTTTTAATGAATTAGTTGCAGGTTTTATGTTATGGAAGGAGCTTGCTTTGTAGCTGTCAACATCTAATCCGTTATTTTCAAACATTCTTTGCAAAGAAATGAGATAGCGTTTATTAAACGGATACTTTGCATCCAATATTTCCATCTCATTTTTTATTTCCTCTTTTTTGGAATTTTCAACTATTAATGCTTTGCCTCTAACATATTTCACCAATCCTGTATACTCGCTTATCAGCATAAAAGTATGCGCAACATCAGAATGAGCAGTATTGAAATCTCGAGCTCCTTTATCTGACCTCTCTCTATGTTCGAACTTTTCAGCTATATTTTGTTTTAATTTATTTTGTTCTCCAACACTAGAATTTCGGAAATTGATAATACTTTCTGTTATTTCTTTTATTTGATTATCTTTTTGGGCCACCATTACAAAATAGGTAATTTCTTCTTTTGTAACATAATAATCTAGCGATTCTTGATTAACTAATTTAATTAAAAATCTTACGGGACGTATTTGAAAGTCCTCATGAAACTTAGGTTTAAATCCTTTTTCTAAGAAGTATGCATTTGGATATTGAAAGGTGAGTATCTGCTTCCGAATATTTTGATATACTTTTTCCTCTTTTAGTATAGACCTTCCGGCTTTAGTCAGTACAACCTTTCCCTCTTCATCTAAATAACAATAAGCAAAAGTCCTTAGTAATGCCATCCATGTTCTCCCGCCCGATCCGCTCTCACTTATATTCTGTCTTTTAATACCTATATCTGCTAACTCTTGTTCATATCTTTTGTGTACTTCTCTATTACCTGACCAAGTCAGTTTTAATTCATCAGTTGCTTTATATAAAGCCTTTATGGCTTCCTTGTGAAACTTTGGATCCCTTTCCGGCCTTGTAATGAACCAAATAAGCCTTTCTGCTGCCATATCTCAGTCTCCATTTCTGTTTATAATTCTTTAATTTTCATATAAAGTTTTTCTTCTTCAATACTCATTATTTTTTTCTTTTTCATAATTTCAAAATAGAACGTTATACCTTTTAAAAAATCCTTATTGTGTTCAATATAACTGTCAAAATCGCCATCTGTAATGTTATTTGTTCTTCTCACTATTTCTAGAATTTCAATATCCAAAAGCTCGTCTATTGTTATTTCATTCATTTTATTTTCTTTCAGCAGCTCATTAGTAGCATCGAGGTATCTCAAAACTGTTGATATTTTAGGAACCTTCATTTCATTCAGCATTTTGTTAAAAGCATTATCACTCTTACCGGCTTTTGTACTTAAATGAGTTTGTTTAATATTACTATTATCCCGGATACTATTTAACTTATCTAAAATCTTTTTCGCTATAACCTTTTCTAAAAAGCTTTGAAGTACAACATTACTCATATTTCTCCTCTTTCAAAAAATGAACTTGTTTTAAAAGAACTTACAACTATAATAAAACAATCTCTATAACAATATTATACTCTATAGAGTATTAATTACTTTTCAAGTGATTTTTTATATTACAAAAAAAAGAACCTTCTTAATTAAAAGAAGATTCTGAGTCCGCCTCACTCCACTCCCCAAACAGCCTCCCCATCACCGCTCAGGACACTAAACGTCACAACTTCCTTCTCCCTCGCTGAGTCCCATTCTTTCAGGAAGACGCCGTCATAATTTGTACCGTTCAGGTTGATTCGGGCTTTGCTGCTGTCGGTTATTGTCCAGGTTCCGGTCATTTCCCCGGAAATGGTGCCGTCGTTGTTAAGCCGGATGGTTTTTGGGGTTTTGATCGTAGCTGTAATGTCTTTTCCGTGCTGGATGAGTTTGTAGGCTCCGGATGCGGCGGCTGCCGATATGTGTGTATCCGGTTCTCCCGCGTAGCGGTACGGCGCTGCAACGGGCCATCCGTCTTTGTTCATGTACAGCCGATGCACTCTGACTTCGTGCTCTTCTCCTCTATTCGGGAAACGGGTGTGGAAAATGAGGTATGATCGTTTCGTTTTCCCGTCGTAAAACACGGAGTTGTGTCCCGGAGAGACGTAGCCCGTGCCTTTTTCAGATTGTGAGGCGAAGCTGTAGCCGCCCATGAGTTTGACCCCGTACGGTTCAATTGCTTTGTCATCGAAGAAACTGCCGTCTTTTCCTTTAGCGTCAAGCATGTTATAGCCTGCGGCGTCATAGTACGGACCGTCCGGATTTTTAGAGCGCGCCACACGCATATTGTAGCCGCCGGCTGTGTCAAGTCCGCCGAATGACAGATACAGATAGTAATATTTCGTTTCCGGATTGTAGCTGATGTACGGGCCTTCGATTCTGCTGTGATTTCCGCCGAGCAGTTTTTTTCCGTAGCCTTGGTTCGGGAGCGGGAAACCGGTTTTCGGATTCATTTCCAGTATAAAAATCCCCCCGGAGTAAGAGCCGTACACCATCCAGAGCTTGCCTTTATGGTCAAAAAACGTTTGCGGATCTACGACGTTCGGGTGAACGTTTGCATGATACGTCGTGCCGTCTTCGCTTTTTCCTTCCATGCCTGATTTCAAAAAGATGCCTTTGTTTTTGTAGGGTCCTTCGATTTTGTCACTCACGGCGACACCGAGAGCGGATCGCGGCGAGTCTCCTTTACAGGCGTTATAGTACATGTAATATTTCCCGTCAGCCAGCTGAGCCACATCCGGCGCCCACAGCGTATCAGACTGGGCCCAGTCGAATGTCTCTTTTAATTCGGAGTAGACGTTCGGGATCAGGGGATTATTGGGATTGACGCTTGAAGACAGTTGCTGCCACTGCATCAGGTTTTTCGACTTGGCGGAAGCCAAATGCGAGCCGAATACATAATATGTATCGCCTGTTTTGATGACGGACGGATCATGCACGCTGACCTCTGAAAAAACGGGATGCCGGGCTTTTGCCTGCGGCAGAGTGAACCCGATAACCGCTGCTGAGACCAGACACACACGAAAGAAACTGGTTTTCATTTTCTGAAATCTCCTCGCTCTCTTCTTTTCTTAAAACGCTTTCAAGACAACGCTCCATTTTATGACGCGGATGGCGGAAATATGTGATCAACAGCGCCGGCTTCCCGATGTACCGCTTTAATACAATAGCAATCTGATTTGTGAAAGACTGGAAAAAAAGTTTTGACTTCTGATTCGCAAACACTTAATATAAAAAACAGTTACTAGTTATCAGAATATTTAAGAATTGAGTGAAGCATATATGACCTTACACAAAGACCGCCGCATCGGGCGATTGTCCGTCCTTCTTCTGCTTCATGAGACTGAAGAAAACCAGCAGATCAGCCGGCTGGAACGGGACGGCTGGAAAGTCTGTCTCGGCAGGGTGGGTTCAATGGATGCGCATAAGGTGGTAGCTGCAATTGAAACCGCTTCCAAAAAGAGCGGTGTCATTCAATCTGAGGGTTATCGCGAATCACATGCGCTGTATCATGCCACAATGGAAGCTTTGCACGGAGTGACGCGGGGCGAAATGCTGCTTGGCTCGCTGCTTCGTACCGTGGGCCTGAAGTTTGCCGTCTTGCGGGGAAATCCATATGAAAGCGAGGCGGAAGGCGATTGGATCGCCGTTTCCCTTTACGGTACGATCGGAGCTCCGATTAAGGGGCTTGAGCACGAAACATTCGGAGTCGGAATTAATCACATATGAATCAGCCCATAGATTTCAGATGATAGGGGGCTATGCGTGAAATATCATTTTCATGGCATAGCTCCTTTTTCTATGGGCGCTTTACCAAAGTAAAGAAAAAGGGGTTGAAATGATGGTAACGTTAGACGGTTCCTCACTGACAACCGCAGATGCCCAGCGTGTGCTGTTTGATTTTGAAGAGGTTCAGGCATCTGCCGAAAGCATGGAACGTGTGAAAAAAAGCAGGGCGGCGGTTGAACGGATCGTTCAAGAAGAGAAGACCATTTACGGGATTACGACGGGATTCGGCAAGTTCAGCGATGTGCTGATTCAAAAAGAAGACGCCGCGGATCTGCAGCTGAATCTGATTCTTTCTCACGCGTGCGGCGTCGGTGATCCGTTTCCGGAATCTGTATCGCGGGCCATGCTGCTTTTGCGCGCCAATGCCCTGCTGAAAGGCTTTTCCGGCGTACGGACTGAGCTGATTGATCAACTGCTCGCGTTTCTCAATCATCGCATTCACCCGGTCATCCCGCAGCAAGGGTCACTGGGGGCGAGCGGAGATTTGGCGCCGCTTTCTCATCTCGCACTGGCGCTTATCGGGCAAGGCGAAGTCTTTTACGAAGGGACCCGGATGCCGGCAGCTCATGCTTTAGAAAAGACAAACCTTCAGCCGGCCGTCCTGACCTCTAAAGAAGGACTCGCGCTGATCAACGGAACGCAGGCCATGACCGCGATGGGACTGATCGCTTACCTCGAGGCCGAAAAGCTGGCCTATCAGTCAGAACGGATTGCGAGCTTAACGATCGAAGGCCTTCAGGGCATTATCGATGCGTTTGACGAGGACATTCATACCGCCCGCGGATATCAGGAACAGATGGATGTCGCAGAGCGAATCCGCTATTACTTGTCAGACAGCAGACTGACGACCGTCCAAGGGGAGCTGCGTGTCCAGGACGCCTATTCGATCCGCTGTATCCCTCAAGTCCACGGCGCATCATGGCAGACATTAGCGTATGTAAAAGAAAAATTAGAAATTGAGATGAATGCCGCGACAGATAACCCGCTCATTTTCGAAGACGGCGCCAAAATCATCTCAGGCGGAAACTTTCACGGACAGCCGATCGCCTTTGCCATGGATTTTCTCAAAGTGGCGGCGGCCGAGCTTGCGAATATTTCTGAACGCCGTATTGAACGGCTTGTGAATCCGCAGCTGAATGACCTGCCGCCCTTTCTGAGCCCTCAGCCCGGCTTACAATCCGGAGCGATGATCATGCAATATGCGGCGGCCTCCCTCGTGTCAGAAAATAAAACCCTGGCCCATCCCGCCAGTGTCGATTCCATTCCTTCATCGGCAAACCAGGAGGATCACGTCAGCATGGGAACCATCGCCTCAAGGCACGCCTACCAGATCATCGCGAATACGAGACGGGTGCTTGCCGTTGAAGCCATTTGCGCGCTGCAGGCTGTGGAATACCGGGGTGCGGAACATTGCGCCTCGTACACAAAACAGCTCTATCTCGAAATGAGAAACATCGTGCCGTCCATACAAGAAGACCGCGTGTTTTCTTATGACATCGAGCATCTGAGTGACTGGCTGAAGAAGGAGTCTTTTCTGCCGAATGAGCATCACCGAAAACTGATGACCAATGAAGGGGGACTTACAAGATGACTGATGTAAAGAAATCAATCCGCGCCGGCCGCGGCACCGAACTTGAATGCTTAGGATGGGAGCAGGAAGCCGTGCTCCGCATGCTCCGAAACAACCTTGACCCGGAGGTTGCCGAAAAGCCGGAGGATCTGATCGTATACGGCGGCATAGGCAAGGCCGCGCGAAACTGGGATGCTTTTCACGCGATTGAGCGCTCCCTCAAAACATTAAAAGATGATGAAACACTGCTGATCCAATCCGGAAAACCGGTCGGACTGTTCCGCACGCACAGCCGCGCGCCCCGCGTCCTGCTGGCTAATTCGGTCCTCGTGCCGAAATGGGCGGATTGGGAGCATTTCCATGACCTTGAGAAAAAAGGACTGATGATGTACGGGCAAATGACCGCCGGCAGCTGGATTTATATCGGTTCACAAGGTATTTTGCAAGGCACCTATGAAACCTTTGCGGAGCTTGCGAGACAGCATTTCGGCGGCAGTCTGAAAGGAACCCTTACGCTGACGGCCGGACTTGGCGGAATGGGAGGCGCCCAGCCGCTGTCCGTCACGATGAATGATGGCGTCGTCATCGCCGTTGAAGCGGATGAAACACGGATTGATAAACGGATAGAAACAAACTATTGCGACCGGAAAACCGCATCAATTGACGAAGCGCTGCGCTGGGCCGAAACAGCCAGACAAGCCGGAGAACCTTTATCGATCGGCCTTCTCGGCAATGCGGCAGAGGTGCATCATGAGCTTTTGAACCGCGGCGTCCATATTGACATCGTGACCGATCAGACTTCCGCTCACGACCCGCTGATCGGCTATATTCCGGCAGGATACTCACTTGAAGAGGCCGACCGCCTGCGCCGGGATCAGCCTGAATTATACGTAAGGCTTTCCAAGCAGAGTATGAAAAAGCATGTGGAAGCCATGCTCGCCTTCAAGAAAAAAGGGGCTATCGTCTTTGATTACGGCAACAACATCCGCCAGGCTGCCAAAGATGAGGGTCTCGCCGATGCTTTTGATTTTCCGGGATTTGTTCCGGCCTACATCCGGCCTTTATTTTGTGAAGGAAAAGGGCCGTTCCGCTGGGCTGCGCTGTCCGGTGACCCTGAAGATATATACCGCACGGACGCTTTATTAAAAGAGCTGTTTCCAGAAAATCAAGCCCTCCACCGCTGGATTGACATGGCGCAGAAAAAAGTCACGTTCCAAGGCCTGCCGTCCCGTATTTGCTGGCTCGGCTACGGTGAACGGGAAAAGATGGGGCTCGCCATCAATGAATTGGTCAGAAACGGCGAGCTGAAAGCCCCGATCGTCATCGGAAGAGACCATTTAGACTGCGGATCTGTCGCCTCTCCGAATCGGGAAACAGAAGCGATGAAAGACGGAAGCGACGCGGTCGGCGATTGGGCGGTGCTGAACGCGCTGATCAACACGGCCTCAGGCGCAAGCTGGGTTTCTTTTCACCACGGCGGGGGCGTCGGCATGGGGTATTCCCTTCACGCGGGAATGGTCGCGGTCGCTGACGGCAGCATCCTTGCGGAACAACGGCTTTCCCGCGTTCTGACAAGCGATCCGGGTATGGGCATCATCCGCCATGCGGACGCAGGTTATGAAAAAGCGGTTCAAGTCGCCGAGGAACAAGACATTATAATACCGATGAAAAAGGAGCGGTAACATGCCGAAACAAATAGATACCATACTCACCAACATCGGCCAGCTGCTGACGATGGAATCCGGCGGCCCCCGATTCGGCGGGAGCATGCAGGATCTTCATGTCTCGGAAAATGCCGTCATCGGCGTTCACGACGGGCGCATTGTTTTTGCCGGACATCAAGGAGCGGAGAAAGGATACGAGGCAAGAGACATTATCGACTGCGGGGGACGGCTCGTCACCCCCGGCCTCGTCGATCCCCATACCCATCTTGTATTCGGAGGGTCCCGCGAAAAAGAACTGAATTTAAAAATTCAGGGTATGTCTTATTTGGATATTCTGGCGCAAGGCGGCGGTATTTTGTCAACGGTCAAAGACACGAAAGCCGCCTCCGAAGAAGAACTGATTGAAAAAGGGCTTTTTCACCTCGGACGCATGCTGTCATACGGCATCACGACCGCTGAAGTAAAAAGCGGGTACGGGCTCGACAAAGACACGGAGCTGAAACAGCTGACCGCGGCGAAAAAACTGGGTGAGCGCCAGCCGGTCGACCTTGTCACGACCTTTATGGGAGCACACGCCATTCCGCCTGAGTACCGGAACAGCCCTGACGAATTTCTGAATCGCATGCTGCAGCTTTTGCCCGACATAAAAGAAAAAGGCCTTGCGCAATTTGCCGATATTTTCACAGAAACAGGCGTCTTTACCGTCAGCCAGTCACGGGACTACCTGAAAAAGGCGGCTGAAGCTGGTTTCGGCCTGAAAATCCATGCTGATGAGATTGACCCGCTCGGCGGCGCGGAATTGGCGGCAGAGCTGCATGCTGTTTCTGCCGATCATTTGGTGGGGGCGTCTGATGCAGGCATCGAAAAGCTAGCGGAGGCCGGAACGATCGCCGTCCTGCTGCCGGGCACGACTTTCTATCTCGGCAAACACACTTATGCGAGAGCCCGGGAGATGATTGATGCGGGCGTACGGGTCAGTTTGGCGACTGACTTCAACCCGGGCAGCTCACCGACGGAAAATCTCCAGCTCATTATGTCGATTGCCGCGCTTCATTTAAAAATGACCGCAGAAGAAATCTGGCACGCTGTCACCGTTAACGCTGCGTATGCGATCGGAAAAGGCGAAGAGGCCGGACAAATCAAATCCGGACGGGCGGCTGACATTGTCATTTGGGAAGCGCCGAATTACATGTATATCCCGTATCATTACGGCGTCAATCATGTCCGCCGTGTTATCAAGAACGGGAAGACGGTCGTTTCAAGGGAGGGAGCCGCTCTTGGATAAGTATCCGTTTCTGCAAAAAGCCGGCTCCCTCTTCAACGACCGCCATGTGACAAGGATCGGCGATGTGACGGAAGCGTGGGCGGGACAAACGATCAAAGGGCCGGCTTTGATCGGCGTTCCGCTTTCTAAGTCGTCAATCAGCCATTCCGGCGCCTGCTTTGCACCCGGTGCGATCCGCCGGGCGCTCGGCGGCATTTCCGCATATTCCGCGGAGCTGCGGGAGCATGTCATTGACCATCTGTACGATATCGGCGATATTCAGATTCACGTCACGGATGTCGTCAAATCTCACGAACACATTTATCGGACCATTTATGATATTCTGACGGACCAGCCTGACTGGGTGCCCGTCATTCTCGGCGGCGACAACTCCATCAGTTATTCCACCATTAAAGCCATTGCGGAAACGAAAGGAACAACGGCCGTCTTTCAATTCGACGCCCACCACGACGTCCGCAACACAGAAGACGGAGGGCCGACAAACGGTACGCCATTCCGCCGTCTGTTAGATGAAAACATCATAAGCGGACAAAACCTGATTCAGCTTGGAATCAGGGAGTTCAGCAACAGCTTGGCATATGAACAATATGTAAAAGAACGTCAGGCAGACGTGCATACAATGGAGATGATCCGGGAGAAAGGGCTTCTCCGAACGATACAAGACACTTTGCCGGCCGTTCAAAAAAGAGCCGACGCCATTTTTATTTCGGTTGATATGGATGTGCTGGATCAAGCTCATGCGCCTGGCTGTCCTGCGATCGGCCCCGGAGGCCTGTATACCGAGGAACTGCTTCAGGCGGTCCGGTATTTAGCCCAGGAGGCTGACATCTCGGGCATTGAGATCGTTGAGGTTGATCCGACACTTGATTTTCGCGATATGACAAGCCGGGCAGCTGCACACGTCATTTTACATGCATTGAAGGGATTTAAATTGTCACGTTAAAGTCAAATCCGGCACGCGTGATCTCGGCTGCCGGAAGATTCTCATGCCACGCAAAAAGGGGGAGATCACGATGGATGTTGATCAAGGCGGCAATCAACTAAAGCGCACGATGAAAAGCAGGCACTTATTTATGATTTCATTGGGAGGGGTCATCGGCACGGGGCTGTTTTTGAGCACAGGGTATACATTGAGCCAGGCCGGGCCGGGCGGGACGATCGCCGCTTACCTGATCGGCGGCTTGATGATGTATCTTGTCATGCAGTGTCTCGGAGAATTGTCAGTAGCCATGCCTGTGACCGGTTCATTTCAAACGTATGCGACAACGTTTATCGGGCCGTCCACGGGTTTTATGGTCGGTATCATGTATTGGGTGAATTGGGTGGTGACGGTAGGATCGGAGTTTACAGCTTCCGGTATCCTCATGCAGCGCTGGTTTCCCCACAGCAGCGTCTGGATGTGGAGCGCGATTTTCGCGGCTCTCCTTTTTGCCGCCAATGCATTCTCCGTTAAATTGTTTGCAGAAACGGAGTTTTGGTTTTCCAGCGTCAAAATCGTCACCATCCTTTTATTTATCATCTTAGGCGGCGCCGCGATGTTCGGTTTGATTTCATTGCACGGTTCGGGTGAAGCTCCGATGCTGTCGAATTTCACCTCACACGGCGGACTGTTTCCGAACGGCTTTCTTGCGGTTTTCATCGCAATGATTTCCGTAAGCTTTGCCTTTTCAGGGACGGAGCTGATCGGAATTACAGCGGGTGAAACCGCCAATCCGGCAAAAGATATTCCGCGTTCGATCCGAAATGTCGCCTGGAGAACGGTCATCTTTTTTATCGGCGCCATTTTTGTGCTGTCCGGACTGATCTCCTGGAAGGAAGCCGGTGTGATTGAAAGTCCGTTTGTCGCGGTCTTTTCCCAAATCGGAATTCCATACGCCGCAGATATCATGAACTTCGTGATTTTAACCGCTTTGCTTTCGGTCGCCAACTCCGGACTGTATGCTTCCACCCGGATGCTGTGGTCTCTTGCGAATGAAAACATGATCAGCGCCCGGTTCAAAAAAGTCACGCCGAAAGGCATTCCGCTGAATGCCCTGCTCGCCAGCATGGCCGTTTCCTGCATATCCTTGATCTCAAGCATCGCCGCCCCGGGCACGGTCTACGTAGTGCTCGTGGCAATAGCCGGATTTGCCGGCGTCGTGGTGTGGATGAGCATCGCCCTGTCTCAGCTGTTATTTCGAAAACATTATGTGAAAAACGGCGGACGCGTCGCGGATCTGACCTTCCGCACACCGTTATACCCTCTCGTTCCGATCGCCGCTGTGATCTTATGTTTCGCTTCATGCGTAGGCCTTGCATTTGATCCCAATCAAAGAATCGCCCTCTTCTGCGGAATTCCTTGTATGATCCTGTGCTATCTCATTCGTTTTTTGAGAAAGAAACAGCCGAAACAATCCGTCCGTGACATTCATTTGGATAAAACCATGCCATAAAAAAAGGCACATACTGATGAGGTATGTGCCTTTTTTGTCTTATTCCGTAATCAGCGTATGAATCAGTTTCGGCGCTTCCGCTTTTTCTGAGATGCGGATGTTGTCATAGACTTTGGCGGTCACGTCGTCAACGTTTTCGCGGTTGGCGTAAAGGGTGACGAACGGCTCGCCTTTTTCGACTTTGTCACCGACTTTTTTGCGGAGCATAATGCCGACGGCTAGGTCGATTTCGTCCTCTTTTGTCGCACGTCCCGCGCCTAACAGCATCGCTGCGACACCGATTTCGTCAGCGACGATTTCTGAAACGACACCCGCTTCTTTTGCCGGAACGTCAATTTTGTACGCCGCCTGCGGAAGTTTGGACGGTTCGTCAACGACGGAAGCGTCTCCTCCCTGATTGCTCAGGAACTCTTTGAACTTTTCAAGCGCTTTGCCGTTTTTCATGACTTCCTGAAGCTTCGTTCTCGCTTCTTCCAATGTCTCAGCTTTTTTCGCCAATACGACCATTTGGCTGCCGAGCGTGAGGACGAGTTCGTTTAAGTCTTCAGGGCCTTCCCCTCTTAATGTATCAATGGCTTCTTGTACTTCCAGGGCATTCCCGATCGCAAAACCGAGCGGCTGCGACATGTCAGAAATCACGGCCATCGTCTGGCGGCCGACGTTGTTTCCGATGCGGACCATTGCTTTGGCGAGGTTCACGGCGTCTTCATCCGTTTTCATAAACGCGCCGGCTCCCGTTTTGACGTCAAGCACGATGGCATCTGCTCCGGCGGCGATTTTTTTACTCATAATTGAGCTTGCGATCAGCGGGATGGAATTCACCGTACCCGTTACATCACGCAACGCATACAGCTTTTTATCAGCAGGCGTCAAGTTCCCGCTTTGTCCGATGACGGCTACCTTGTCGCGGTTCACAAGCTTGATGAATTCATCTTTTGACAATTCCACGTGGAAGCCTTCGATCGCTTCCAACTTATCAATGGTTCCCCCCGTATGGCCAAGGCCCCGGCCGGACATTTTAGCGACGGGAACGCCGAGCGCCGCGACGAGCGGAGCGAGTACGAGAGTTGTCGTGTCGCCGACCCCGCCCGTAGAGTGCTTGTCGACCTTAATGCCTTCAATGGCGGAGAGATCAATCGTTTCCCCTGAATTGACCATCGCCATTGTCAGATCGGCGCGCTCCTGATCCGTCATATCCTGAAAGTAAATCGCCATAGCAAGGGCGCTTGCCTGGTAATCAGGGATGCTTCCGTCCGTATATCCTTTTACGAAAAATTGAATTTCTTCTGTTGTCAGTTCTTTTCCATTTTGTTTTTTCACAATAAGATCTACCATTCTCATGATCTATCACCTGTCCTTCATTTATGTTCAGTGAATCAATCCGACGATCGCCGCTGTCAGGAAGCTGACGAGCGTTGCGCCGTACAGCAGCTTCAGCCCGAACCGCGCGACGACGTTTCCTTGTTTTTCATGCAGCCCTTTCACCGCACCGGTAATGATCCCGATAGAGGAGAAATTCGCGAATGAGACAAGAAATACAGATACCACTGCCTGTGTATGCGCGCTGAAATGGAAATCGCCGGATGAGAGCGTCTGCATCGCCACAAATTCATTCGATACCATTTTCGTCGCCATAATGCTTCCGGCGCTCACCGCTTCATTCCACGGAATACCGGTTAAAAACGCAAACGGCGCGAATACATATCCGAGCAGCGCCTGGAATGTAATGCCGAAGACCGCGTTAAAAACGCCGTTGACCAGGGCAATGAGTGCGACAAATCCGATCAGCATCGCCGCTACGACAACGGCGACTCTGAATCCATCCATTATATACTCACCGAGCACTTCAAAAAAGGATTGCTTTTCTTCTTCAGGAACGACGATCAAATCCTCTTCTTTGCTGACGGTGTACGGGTTGATGATAGAAGCGATGATAAATCCGCCGAATAAGTTCAGCACAAGCGCCGTCACGACGTATTCAGGCTTCAGCATCATCATGTAAGAACCGACGATCGACATTGAGACCGTCGACATTGCGGACGCGCAAAGCGTGTATAAGCGCTGTTCAGTAAGATAACCCAGCTGTTTTTTCAAACTGATAAAGACTTCTGATTGCCCTAAAATCGCGGATGCGACAGCGTTGTAAGATTCGATTTTCCCCATTCCGTTCACCTTGCTTAACGCAAGTCCGATATACTTCGTGATAAAGGGGAGGACCTTCCAATGCTGCAGAATTCCGATTAAAGCGGATATAAAGACGATCGGCAGAAGCACGCTCATGAAGAACGTCGTCTGTTTCGCATTCACAAGCCCGCCGAATACAAAGTTAATCCCTTCTGATGCATATTCCAGCAAGTAGTTAAATCCTTTTGCAAAACCGCCGACAAGAAAATTCCCGATACCGGTGTTGAGGAGAATATAACCGAGAATCAGCTGCAGCACGAGCATGACGGCGATCGGCCGGATTCTGATTCTTTTTTTGCCGTTGCTGGCAAGCCAGGCAAGACCTAAAAACACAATGATTCCGATAATTCCGATGAGATACTTCATATGTGTTCTCCTTTTATTTGTATTCGCTTACAATTTTTTATGCATCAACAAAGAAAGAGGATGGCGGAAGCTTTCGGCTTCCGCACTGCTGATTAATAGTCGCTGCTGCCGCTGTCTCCGCCGCTCACGATAGAGACGCCCGCACTTGCGCCGATCCGGCTCGCGCCCGCAGCGATCATGCTGTCAACATCAGCTTTTGTTCTGATGCCGCCTGATGCTTTGACCCCGATGTCCGGTCCGACTGTTTTTCTCATGAGAGCGATATCTTCAGCCGTTGCCCCGCCTGTAGAAAAACCGGTAGACGTTTTGACGAAATCGGCGCCTGCGGATACCGCCAAGCGGCACGCGCGCTCTTTTTCTTCATCTGTCAAAAGGCATGTTTCGATGATCACTTTGACGAGCGCTTTTTTATCAGCTGCTTCAACTACCGCGCGGATATCAGCTTCAACCGCTTCATCATCGCCGTCTTTTAATGCGCCGATATTGATGACCATGTCCACCTCAGTGGCTCCTTTTGAGATGGCATCCTTCGTTTCAAATGCTTTTGTTTCCGATGTCGTTGCGCCGAGAGGAAATCCGATAACGGTGCAAACGTCAACTCCGGTGCCCTTCAGTTCCTCCGCTGCGAGTTTGACCCAAGTCGGGTTCACACAAACGGAAGCGAATTTATATTCTTTTGCTTCTTTTATCAGTTGTAAAATATCCGCTTTTTGTGTATGCGGTTTCAAAGCAGTATGGTCTATTTGACTTGCAATTGACATTGTATGCACTTCCTTTTTCCTAGGATACGTTTAGAATAACCGAATTTTGAACATATGTAAATTGGTAATTGAAATTATGTTCATGAATTGTCACAATTCTTGAATGAGTTTTTTGGCCGTATGCTGATCGGTAATCAAAACGTTGGCGTACTTTCCTTTCAGGGCACCGTGAATGGCCTTGCATTTTCTGCTGCCGCCCGCCACCAGAATCGAACGCTCTTTCATTTTCAAGTCGCTGAGCTCGACTCCGATCGTCCTGCCGTTAATGCTGCTGCTGCAAATCCTGCCTGCCTCGTCAAAAAAGCGCGAACAAATATCGCCGACTCCGCGTGCTTTCAGCAATTGTTTCTCTTCTTCCCGGAAATAGCCGAGTCTGAAAAGCAGCGCCTCATCCCGGACGGTTCCGACCGTAAACAGGGCGATATTGGCTTGTCTGCCCATTTCAATGATCCGCTTAATATGCCTGTCCCGCTCGACCATCTGCTTCACATCAGCGCTGTCAAATATAACCGGCAGCGGCAAATACCTCGGCATGGTCTGAAATGCTTCGGCGAACAGCTGAATCGTTTCTGACGAATACGTATTGACATTGGAATGACTGATGCCGCCTTTCAGCTGCACGACTTCAACGCTCTTTACCTGCTTCGGCTCCATGCGGCTTGCGATCTGATACATCGTCGTCCCCCAGCTTACGCCGAGTATATCGCCGTCCTTTACGGTTTTATGCATATAGTCTGCGCCATAGCGGCTTAAGTAATGTGTAATGGCCTGGTAATCGTCGCTTGGAGAAAAGACGACGTGCGCCTCAAGCAGCCCGTATTTTTCTTCCAGCTTCGCGCCGAGTTCGTCCAGATCCTCAAACGGGTCCATGACGCGAATTTGAACATACCCTTTTTCCTTTGCGTACTGAAGCAGCCTTGAAACGGTGGGGCGTGACAGATTAAGCCGTTCGGCGATCTGCTGCTGGCTGTAACCTGATTGATAATATAGTTTTGCCGCTTCTATGCTGAGCTGCTGTTTTTCACGATCCATGTCGCGCCTCCCCTCTCCGCTTATCATATCACCAAAACACGCGGTAAAAAAGCACCCTCTGATGGGGTGCCTATTTTTTCAGCACAAGCTCCTGAATCGCATGCGCCACGCCGTGTTCGTTATTTGATTTCGTTTCAAAATCAGCAATCTCCCTTACTTCCGGGATGGCATTGGCCATTGCCACACCGCAGCCGGCCCACTGAATCATGGACATGTCGTTGCCGTTATCGCCGATTGCCATGACGTCTTTCTGTTCAATGCCGAGTTTTTCGGCCAGCAGCTTGACCGCGTTTCCTTTACTGACTTTCGGGTGAAGAATCTCATGGAAGAATGGCG
Source organism: Bacillus sp. jun7 (assembly GCF_051034795.1). Taxonomy (NCBI): domain Bacteria; kingdom Bacillati; phylum Bacillota; class Bacilli; order Caryophanales; family Bacillaceae; genus Bacillus; species Bacillus sp. jun7. The sequence continues at coordinate 2,531,817 of NZ_CP093219.1, read as the reverse complement.
CGCTTTTGACCATTGTGTATGTTTCCCTGAATGATTCCGGAATGGAAGCGATCGCTTTCTCCAGCTTGTCCGGATCGTCAATAAACATGACTTTCGGAATCAGAATATCCTTCGGCACTTCATCGATCGTGCGGAAATGAAGCGGCACTTTCGTAATGTATGATTCGTATACCGTGTATTCACTGATATCCCGGTTCGGCGTGTACAGATTGGCTGTGTCAAAGTAATGCATCGGGGTATCCAGCAGTAAGCTCAGCTCGTAAAGCGACTCCAAATCTTCAAAGCCTAATGACTGCTCGGCCACGACACCGTTTGTATACGTATTTTGGACGAGTGCGCCGTTATAGGCAATCACAAAGTCGCCTTCTTCCTGTAAGTTCAGCTCTTCCAAATACCGACGCACGCCGCCGATCGGCCGGCCCGTGCACAGGACGATATTGACCCCTTCCGCTTTGGCGGCATCAAGCGCCCCGCGGACTTCAGCCGTCACTTCATGATGATCGTTTAATAGTGTTCCGTCCATATCTATTGCGATTAACTTGTACATCCTGCATCTCCTTTGTATCCTTTTCTGCTTATGCTTTCATCATATCGTTTTTTCGTTTCAATGAAAAATCAAACGGACAAGTTTCTCCGCCTTCTCTTCGTATACCGGGCCTGCCTCCGGATGCGGGGCCGTCTTTTCCCCTTGTCAGCTTGTTCGCCGCCGTCATCTGTTTTCTGCTTCAAGAGCATCAGCCCCGCCGCAAAGAAAGGGACGGCCGCTATGTCCAGAAGGGCAAGCTTTATTCCCATCGCTGCGGGAAAGTATGCCCATAATGAACGGCTGTTCCGCCTGATCATGATATAAGAAACGATTTCCAGCAGGATAAACAGAGCGTTCACCCATAAGTAAATGAGCATCGCCGCAAACAGAAACAGCAGGAGCGTATTCCGCAGCGTGCCGGAAAACAGAAGAGCGCGCATCATATCAAAGAATGAAAAAGACTGCATGCTGCCGTTGACGACATTGGGATTATAAATGGTAAAACGCCCGAACTGATCAAAAAGCATAAAAAATAACCATAACAGTGAAAACCATTGAATGATATGTACGATGACACCCGTCAAAACGAGTCTGTCGGCATCCTTATTTCTCATGTGCATCCTCCCCGCCGGTTTTTATTCTTGTCATTGTTTTTGTTTCTCCGTATATCTTCCAAATGAGCGTATCGTTTTTTCCTCTTTTCAACGTGCTTTTGACGGGGTGCGGATGTCCGAGGTATTCAATCTCGATCGTTCCGTCCGTGTTTTGTGAGATCACCTTGTAAACATCTGAGGGCATAGGAACCTCGCCGCGGCCTTTAATGACCTGCTTTGTCAGCACGCTGTCTTTCGTAAACGTGACGGTTTCAGATCTGACCCCGTCCATCGGGCCCGGTTTCAGCCCCGCATCCCATGTCCCGTAATAAAAAGGGGGTTCGTCTGCTTTCTTTTGCGAGCAGCCTGTTATCATGACGCACCCGATAACAAGAACCGTCATGATGAAAATCCGTATGTTCCGCAACATGATCACCTTCTTTTGAAGCTTTTTTTACGCCTGTAAGTTAGGCGGATGCCGTGGCACTGTGCAATTGACTACATAGTGTATAAAGACTTCACTAGATAAGGAGAATGATGAATGAACCCATATCAGTACTACACCCCATCTGCCTATTTCCCTCAGCAGCAGGAATACGAAGTGAGCCCCGTTGAGTATGAGCCGTATCAGCAGCAGGAAAGCTATTATTATGCGCCCCCTCAGTCTGAAGAGCGGCAGCCGACGGCTTTAGAACGGAGAGTCGCCCAGCTTGAAAGACAAAACGCCCAGCAAACGAGAGAGCTCACCCGCCTCTCACAAGAAGACCAGCGCCAAAACCGGGAAATCACGCGTATAAATGAGCAGATCAGACGGCTGAGCCAGTCCATTGAAATCCATACCCGCCGCTTAAACCGTTTGAATCAGCGCCTGCGCGCAGTCGAAAACAGACTCAATATTCCTTTTCACGCTACAGAAGGCGGCTTCTGAGAAAAAGGGCCGGAATACAAAGCTCGACAGGCCATCCCGAGCCTTGTATTCCGCTCTGTACATAACAGGTAAATATTTGAATCCTTTTCTTGCATGAATGCCTCTCCTATTCTTTCACATGATAAATGTGTAAAATCAATCACTCCGGGAGGTCTTCATGATGTATCAAAACCAATACAGCGGAAATCAGCTGCAGCAATGCCGCCAAACAGCACAGCAGCTTATTCAGCAGACACAGCAAAGCAGTCAGCAGTACAAGCAAATGCTCCAGCAGGAACAGCAAAACATTCAAATGCTTCAGCAGATGCTTAACCATGAACAGCATGCCGTTCATACCATTCAGCAAGCGCTGCAGGGGCATGAAGCGGCCATTCAGAAATGCCAGCAAATCGTGAATGTGTGCAATCAGCTTCAGCAGGAAGTAAGCGGACACATGCCTGCACCGATGGCAAACGCTAATGTTTCTTCATTCCCGCAAACACAGCATCACACACCGTTTCAGCAGCATTCATACCAGCAATAGGCCGGTCATGCAAATGACAAAGCGCGAGATACCGGCTTTGTCATTTGTTTTTATCTCTGTTTTGTCAGATCAATGCGATGAGCGGGTTTTCCGCCGAATTTTGCTTCCGCCTCATGCCTTACCGCTTCAAACGCTCTTGCTTCGACGTTTTGTTTAAACACATCAAGCTGTATCAAATAAGCCGCCCGCACTTTCAGCCCGTGGATGATGGAGATGACCCATAAAGGCAGCACGATATACACGCCCGGCGTGCTCGGCAGCACAAAAGCAATTGCTAAAATAATAAAATAGATAAGTCCGTATTTCAGCCATTTTTTGTTCTTGGCCCGGTAGCCGATATAGAAAAAGGCCAAGAAAGCGGTCAGCGCAAACGGCGCGAAAGTCAGCAGCAGCCACCAGCTGTGCAGCACTTCCCACCAAGTCCCTCTTTTCGTAATCAACATTCATTCCTCCTCCTTTACTACTATAACATGGATAATCAAGGAAGGTTTTCTATAAAAAACATAGACGGAATGACGTCTTCCTGCTATATTAATAATGATAATCATTATCACCGAAATAGGGGGATCATTATGAAGAAACAATCATGGCTGATCGGCCTGGCACTTCTGCTTGTTTTCGCATTAAGCGCTTGCAGCGGCGCGAAGGAAAACAACGGATCGGCATCAGGCAAAGGAAAGACAGACATGCGTACATATGAATCAACAAAAGGAAATATTGACATACCCGCACATCCGAAACGGATCGTCACTGACTTTTATGCGGGTGAGCTGCTGTCCGTTGACGCAAATGTCGTCGGGGCGGGCTCATGGGCTTTCAAAAATCCGTTTATCAAAAAACAGCTGAAAAACACCACGGACATCGGCAATCCCGTCAATGTGGAGAAAGTGATGCAGCTGAAGCCTGATTTAATCGTGCTGATGAAGGATGACCAATACGAGAAACTATCGAAAATCGCACCGACGATTGTCATTCCTTTTAACACCGCAAAGAATACGAAAGATACGGTCAGCCTATTCGGTGACATTGCCGGGGCGAAGGATAAAGCCAAAAGCTTTATGGCAGACTTCAACAAAAAGGCAGAAGCCGATCAAAAGCGCCTCAAAAACGTGATCGGCAAAGACGAGACAGTCGGCCTTTATGAAACGACAGATAAAGGCGAAATCTGGATTTTCAATGACAATTCCGGCCGCGGCGGCCAAGCCGTTTATAACGCGCTCGGATTGAAAGCACCGGCCAAAATCGAAAAAGACATCATGAAAACGGGCGCCATGAAACAGGTTTCCCAAGAGGTCATCCCTCAATATGCGGCTGATTATATGTTCATTACCGATTACAATCCGAATGGAGAAAGCAAAACATTTGAGCGTCTGAAAGAGTCATCCGTTTGGAAAAATCTCGATGCCGTAAAGAACAACCGTGTCTTTATCAACGATTTCAACACCTTCTATCCGTATGACCCGATTGCCGTCAGCAAACAGATGGATATCATCACCGACATGCTGATCAAACGGGCTGAAGAAAATAAAAAATAAAAAAAGCGGCACAGTCATGACACTGTGCCGTTTTTCATGTTCACTTTAATTTTGACTGTACGGAGCCCGGCATATCTTCAAATCTGACTTCTTCCCAGGTCTCGACATACTTTCCTTTCGCCTTCACCTTCAAATACGCGTTCTTCCGAAGGTCTTTCCCGGCGAAAAAGGTCACTTCTTCTTTTTTCCCGGATGCGTTATATCCGTCTAATGTATACTCAGTACCGCCCGGGCTAAGATGTTTGCCATCTCGATCAATCTGTACATAAACATCTTGCTGGTGAATAAACGGATTAAATCTGTCTGTAACATCATTATGAAAAAAGAGAAGTCCGTATATGACGGCAGCGGCCGCCAAGACGGCCAGGATTGCCAATGCTTTTTTCATCTGTGCACTCCCCTTACTTGTTCATTTTTTTCAAATAGCTTGTCCGCACCGCGAGGAAGAACAGAAGCTGAAAGATGAAAAACCCTCCGATGGTCAGACTGAGCGGCCCCGCTACATCGGAATAGCCTTCCACCGCCAATGTTCTCAAAGCAAACAGCGTATGGATGACGGCAATGACGAAAGGAAAGAAAAAGAGAATCGCCAATTGTATCGTCACGCTTTGTGCCATTTCACGCTCGCTCAGACCGATTTTGGCCAATGAACGGTAGCGCTCCCGGTCCTCATCTAAATCGGTGAACAGCCTGAAATATAAGAAACTCGCTGCCGCGACAAAGAAAACGATCGCGATAAACAGGCCGATGAATAAACTCAGGCTCGGCAGCTGCACCGTATCATAGTACGTCCCGGCTTTTGCCATAAAATCAGAATGCACGTCGATATAGTTGCCGTAAATCTCATTTTTCAAGGATTGGCTGATCCCAAGACTGTCTTTCCAATGATCATAGCTGTAGCCGTATAATGACGCTTTCTCACCGAGTGATTTCAGCTGATCAAAGGTTTGATCGTTCACCGCGATGATGGCATTCAGTGAAATCAGCGGTTTTTTGACTTCTTTTACCGTCAGTTTTTGGTCAGACGGCTTGCCTTTTTGGTTCAGCAGCTTCAGCTGATCCGGCGCGTCGTTTTTGAAATTGCGGTCATACGTGCCCGGGAAATAGACAGCCTCATTATGTTTCAGCCCGTTCAGCTTGACATGGAAGTATTTTGATACATCCGATTTGCTGATCATGTAAACAGGCGGAACAGTATCTCCTTCCTGATAGCGGACATAGGAAACATTTATTTTGTCTTTCTTATACGTAAAGCCGTGTGTTTTCAGTTCATGGTCAATATCTTTCAAATGAGTCTTTTCTTTTGAATTATTGCTGAAAGATACATACTCCATCTCATAGGGGGACTCTTCCGCCCCGACGGTCGATTTGTACATCGCGAGCACGCCCGTCGCCGTAAAGGCAACCGCGGAAATAATACTGACGATAAAGAACAGGCGGGCATTGTCTTTTAAACGATAGACAAGGTCAGAAACCCAAATAACATTTTTCCCGCGCAGATAAAAGGTTTTCCACTTCTTCAGCGCGCGCAGAATCCAGATGCTGCTTTGGCTGAAAAAGAAATACGTGCCGATGACGGTAAGCAGTAAAATGATGAACGGCTCGGTCCCGTGGACATTGCCTTTCAGAACCATGCCGTACCCGCCGCACAGGCAGGCGATGCCGAATAAGGACAGAAGCACGGACGGCTTCGGCTCCGGCTTGATCTTGTCAGTGCCCTTTATTAATTTGATCACCGTATTTGATCTGACAAAAAGGATCGTGAACTGCGATAAAAGGAAAAATAAGAGCAGAAATCCGCCGGCCGTAATGCCAAGCGCTTTCCAAGGCATGTACAGAGGCAGCGCGTCCATTTCTAAAATATAAGCGCCGACCGTAAAGAACGTTTTCGAAAAAATGAATCCTCCGATAATCCCGGCTGCGATCGACATGACGCCGATGATCATGTTTTCCGCCGTAATGAGCTTTCTCAGCTGCCCCGGCGTAATACCCTGCATCAGCAGGATACCGAATTCTTTATTTCTCGATTTCAAAAATGCGTTAACCGAATACAGAACAAATAAGAAAGAAAAAACAAAGATCATCCATTCCGCGGCGGTTAAGCCTTTTCTGGCGATGTTATTCAGGTAGCCTTCCTTTAGTGCCGGATGAAACAGGAACATCGCAAAGGTAAAGAAAATCAAAACGGAAAAGGCGCTGCTCAAGAAGAATGCAAGATAGGCCCTTTTGTTTCTCGTGACGTTTTTATAAGCGAACTGAAGAAAGGTCATTTGCGTTTCCCCCCAGCATAGACAGCACATCAAGAATCTGCTCATAAAAGACTTGGCGGTTTTCCCCGCGGTAAATCTCATTAAACAGTTCGCCGTCTTTTATAAAGATGACGCGGCGGCAGTAGCTTGCCGCAACCGGATCGTGGGTCACCATCAAAGCCGTGACATGATCATCCTGATTCAGGCTCTGCATCGTTTCCATGACATCTTTTGACGCTTTGGAATCAAGGTTTCCCGTCGGTTCATCAGCCAGAATAAGTGACGGCTTATGAATGACCGCTCTTGCGATGGCGGCCCGCTGGCGCTGTCCGCCGGATACTTCAAACGTCCGTTTATTGAGCAGGTCTTCGATTCCGAGCTTTTTCGCGATGCCGTGCAGTTTTTCTTCCATGACAGACGGCGCTTCTTTTTCAAGCGCTAACGGCAGCATGATATTTTCACCGATTGTCAGCGTGTCCAGAAGGTTGAAATCCTGAAACACAAATCCGAGCTGCTTGCGGCGGAAATGAGCGAGCTTTGTCCGCTTCAGCCGGTGCGGGTTTTCTCCGTGAATCAGGATATCGCCTGAATCCGGCCGGTCGATCGTTGAAATGATATTCAAAAGTGTTGTTTTTCCGGAGCCGGACGGTCCCATCACCGCCGTGAACCCGCCTTCTTCTATTGAAAATGAAATTTGTTTTAAAGCTTGATAGGATACTTGTCCTTTATAGGTTTTATTTATATGTTTGACTTCAAGCATATTCGCCATGAGAATCCTCCTTATGGTTTTATTCTTGTTGATCTGGGCTGCTTTCATGTAGTGCCGGGGCATTCAGCATAAAAAATCCCCTTGACGTAAATCCATGTTATCAAGGGGAAACAGAATGAGCTATGTTGTTTTCTTAACGCAGTCTTACATTTTTGTAAGAAATGAAAATCGGACCGATGTCCCTTCACCGGGGGACGAGCTGATGTCCACCGTATGATTGAGCTTGCCCGTAATTTCTTTGACGAGATGGAGGCCGATTCCCGTAGATTCTTGGAAACGCCGCCCGTTTTCGCCGGTGTAATAAGGGTCAAACACCCGCTTGATATCTTGCGAGGGAATGCCGACACCGTAATCTTTGACTTCAAGCACCGTCCTGTCTTCATCGCGGAAGACATTCAGCTCCAGTCTGTCACTCTTGCCCGCTGAATACTTGACCGCATTTGTGACCACTTGGCCGATCGCAAATTTGAGCCATTTGGCATCGGTGTAAATCTGATGATCATCGCGAATATCCATTTTCGGATAGACGCGGTATTGAATAAAAAATCGTTTATAGCTTTGAATGACCGATTGGAGAAGCTCTGATAAGGAAACCGCTTCGACTTTAAAATCCCGCTCAAACAGGTCGAGCCTTGAAGAATAAAGAAGCGTCTCCAGCCCGAATTCAATCTGCCGGACCTCTTTTTTGATGTGTTCAAAGACGGGCTCATCCTCTTCCTGAATGATTAAATTAATGACCGACAGCGGCGTTTTTACTTGGTGCACCCATTGATTCATATACGTCACCCGCGCGTCGAGTTTGGCTTCTGTCTCGTAGAGCTTCTGGTGCTGCAGCCGGATCAGCTCCATCTGCTTTTCATACAGCTCTGAACAAAACACTGAAGAACCGAGATACGGGATGTCCGTCCCTTCCTGCTCCGCGCTGAGCCAATGATACACACCGCGGTCTTTGTACCAGCGATAGGCGAGATACCCCGCCAAAATAAGAAGCTGCACGCCCAATATGTAAAACAGGTGGGAAAAAGAATGAAGACCCGCAAACCAGTAATAAAAGAAGACAAACAGCCCTTGAAGGAGAAAAAGCAGAATCAGCACGGCATGAGACCGGAAAAACAGCTTCATGACAGCGCTCTCAGCTGGTAGCCTTCGCCCCGCACCGATTCAATGGAAACAGGTGCATTCAGCTCCCGCAGTTTTTTTCTGAGCCGCGTGATATACACGTTAAGCGTATTATCATCGACGAAAATGTCGGTGTCCCACGTTTTTTCCATGAGCCGGTCTCTTCCCGTCACCTTTTCTCCCCGCTCCAGCAGCACTTCCAAAAGCTTGCTTTCTTTTTTAGAAAGCTCGCTTTTTTCGTCCTGAAAGCGCAGTTCAAACCGTTCCACAAAGAGCTGCACACCGGCATATTCAACCACTTTCTCACCCTGCTTGGCGGCATACTCTCCGTATGCCCTGCGGATCTGGCTTTTGATTTTCGCCAGCACAATATCGTAGGAAAACGGTTTTTCGATATAATCATCTCCGCCGTTTTCAATCGCCATCACCTGATCCATTTCCCCGCTTCTGGCTGAGATGAAAATGATCGGGCTTGTAGAATGCTGGCGGATCTGGCGGCACCAATAATAGCCGTCATAAGACGGCAGGTTGATATCAAGCAGCACCACATCAGGCTTTTCCCGCAAAAAGACATCAAGAACAGCCGTGAAATCCGCAGCGGCCACGGTTTGATATCCGTATTTTTCAAGGTAATTCTGCAATAGTCCGCGAATGTCTTCACTATCTTCCACAATCATGATTTTATTCAAACTGAACCACTCCCGTTTCTTACGCTGCTGCCATCATCATAATCGTTTCGGGCGTACGGACGCAACACCGCACAAAAAAACCGCCATCTTGGCGGTTTCCGTTTTCATCAGCCGACCTGCTGTTTTACGGCTTTACCGGCTGATCCGAACTCTCTCATTTTGCTTCGCACCGTCTCTTCCACGGCTTCAATGCCGGGTGTCATGTAGCCGCGCGGTTCGTACAGATCGCCGTTTTCCTGAAACATGCGGCGTGTTTCGTCTGTCCAGGCTACCATACATTCCGTGTTGATATTGATTTTCGCGTGGCCGAGCGTGATGGCTTTTTTGATCTGATCCTGAGGAATCCCGGATGCTCCGTGGAGAACGAGGGGAATATCAGTCATGCGGGAGATAGCCTCCATTTCCTTAAATCCGAGATTCGGCTCGCCCTGATATTTGCCGTGGACGGAGCCGAGGGCGGCGGCCAGCGCATCGATATTGGTTTCTTGCACGATCCGCTCACATTCGGCGATATCGGCATAGCGTACCCCGCCGACCAGCCCGTCTTCCATGCCGCCGACCGTGCCGACTTCGGCTTCTACTGAGACGCCGTGCTTTGCGGCATAATCGGTGACTTCTTTTGTCATCGCGATATTCTCGTCAATCGGCTGATGGGAGCCGTCAATCATCACTGAGCTGAATCCGGCGTCAATGGCCTGTCTGCAGCGTTCCGCACTGCTTCCGTGATCAAGATGGAGCACGACGGGAACGGTAATCGCCATTTCTTCCATTAACGCGCCGACCATGGCGGAAATCGTTTTAAACCCGCCTAAGTAGCCGACCAGACGATCGGAAGCCGCGGCGATGACCGGCGATTGCTCCTTTTGCGCCGCTTGCAGAATCGCCTTCGTCCATTGGAGGCCGTTGATATTAAATTGGCCGACTGCATAATGCTCCCGTTTCGCTTCTGCAAGAAGATGTTTCATGGTGACAAAAGCCATGTTCACGCCTCCTTCATGAAGTATTTTGATACGACGGCTTCCGTTGTTTCCTTTGCCGTTTTGATCGTTTCCTCCGCAGTCAGCTTATAATATTCAGGTCTGAACAGCTCTACGGAGACAACATCATTGAATCCGATTTCTTTTAACGCTGACAGATGGGCGTCTAAGTCAATCGCACCCTGCCCAGGCCAGACGCGGTCTTCATCCGTTAAAAAGCCGATCGGAAAGTCTTCTGTATCGTCGATATGATAGATGAAAATTTTCTTTCCGTCCGCCTGCTTCAAGCTCTCAATATTGGAGCCCATCGCGTGGAAATGGAAGCTGTCAAACACCAGTCCGACATTATCGCGGCCGACAGCGTTCACGATGTCATACGCCTGTTCAAATGTATTGACCGTGCATTGCGGGTGGCCGACAAATTCAAGGGCAATGTTTACGCCGTACGGCTCCGCGATGTCCGAAAGCTCAGTCAGCACCTCTGCGCTGCTCTTTTTGATTTCTTCTTTCAAGATTTTCCGCTCTGTCACAAGCGGCACGGCCACCACATATTTCACGCCGAGCGTCCTGCAGGTTTCCATCATGCTTTTGAATTCCGAAATGATCTCCCTATAGCCCTTCTCATCACGGTTGTTGAAGAAAACCAGTGCGTTCAGGGCAAGCGGTTTAATGTGATGGGTTTGAAAATATTCCGCCAGATCGGCCAGTGAATGGTCTTTTAAGTATTCCGGCAGCTTATCCATTGTGCGGATTTCAATATAATCATAGCCGTGCTTTTCGCACAGTTCTAAATCCTGTTTCAGGTTTGAATTCTCCAGCGTAGTCGCTTCATTAAAGCAAAGTTTCATGTCAGCCTCTCCCATCCGCGTTTTCGATATGAAGGGAGTCCGGCTGAAGGGCTTTTTTGCCCCGTTCCGCCGAACTCCATACTCAGCTTATGCCATACCCAGTTCTTCTTTTAATTTCTTAAGCGTGGTCCGGCTTGATTCATCCGCTCTTTCGCCGACCCAAGCAAACACGGCGTTCGTCGCAATTCCGTCGAATTTCATCTCTCTCATCTTTCTGAAAATCGTCTCAAAATCGACCTCGCCTTGCCCGATGTCCAAATGCTGGTGAACCGTTACTTTTGCATCAGGCGGATTGACGATGTAACGCAGGCCGTGCGCCGCTTTATGATTAAAAGTATCTGCAAATAAAACATGCGTGAGGCGGTCGCCGGCTTCATCAAACATGGTTTCGATATCGCCTTTGCCGTCATCATAGAAGAACGTATGCGCAGTCGAGTAGACAAGATTGATCCAATCCTTATCGAGCGCGCGGATCATATCCATCGCACCTTTGTGCGTTTCGATAAAATCGTATGGATGGGCTTGAAGGTTGAGTTTAACGCCTTCTTTTTCAAAGACGGGCAGCAGCTCATCCATGGATTTGATGAATTTTTCTTCACTTGTCAACGGATCATACTTTGAACCGCTGAATTCACTGTTCATCAAATCCACTTCAAGTTCAACCGCAATTTCGATCGCCCGTTTCCAGTTGCGCACGGCGGCCTGGCGGCGGTCTTCATCAGGACCCGCCCAGTGGTAAAGCGGAAGAAGAGAGGACAGCTTCACACCTGTATCCTTTAAAAGGCGCTTCAATTGTTTGATTTTTGCTGAATCGACTTTCGGATATTTGTAGAAAGGACAAAAATCCTCACACGGGGACAGTTCGATATATTCGTATCCGAGTTCCGCCGTTTTATAGACCATTTCCTCTAACGTTAAATCATCGCGGTACATGGATGGATCTAAGGCCAGTTTCATTGCTTTCACTCCAAATCTATTATTTGTTCACAGTCGTAAATGATTGATAGAATGCCGGTTTCTCTTGCAACACCACTGGCTCTTTCTGTCCGGATTCCTGAGCTTTTACGCACGCGTCTGTTGTCACCGCGGCAATATAACCGTCCCATGCCGTCGGACCGCTGACTTCGCCTTTTTTCCGGATCGAATCAATGAAGTCCTGAATTTCCACATCATACGCAGCCACAAATCGGCGCTGCCAGTCCATCAGGATATCGGTGCTGAATGTCCCTTCTTTTCTCAAGCTGATGCTTGACGGTTCCGGAAGCTTAATGACGCCGTCTTCCCCGACGATTTCACATTGAATGTCGTAGCCGTATTTACAGTTCACGTAGATTTCGGCATTGATGACGATGCCGCCTTTTGTTTCGATGATGACCATCTGCGGATCTTTCAGATGCGGCAGCGCATTTTTTGATTTCTTCGGATAGATGACCTGTACGGATTCATAGTCGTCATTGACGAGCCAGTGGAGGACATCAATTTCATGAACGAGCGTATCGACGACGGCCATGTCCGTTGAATAATTCGATGCGACTGTCGGGTTGCGGTGCGCACAGTGAATCATCAGCGGCTCGCCGACCGCACGGTTGTCGATCGCTTCTTTCAGCTGAACGTAACCGCTGTCATATCTGCGCATGAAACCTACCTGCACCAATCGTTTTCCCGTCTTCATTTCTTCCTCGACAATGCGCATACAGCCTTCTGCCGTTGTCGCAAGCGGCTTTTCACAAAACACGTGCTTGCCGTGCTGAATCGCTTTCAACACGCTGGACTCGTGAGCCGGGCCCCAGCTTGTCACTAAGACAGCATCCACATTTTCAGCAGCGAGGAGGCTGTCGTCATCAGGATAAACGGAGGCGTTCAAATTGAAATGCTGAACGGTCTGCTGCGCGGCCTCCTCATTCACATCTGTGACAGCGGTAATTTCCGCTCCGGACAGCTTATTTGTGATGCGGTTGATGTGCTCTTTTCCGATAGCACCGGTTCCGATAACACCTATACGTAAATTCATTGATCGCCACTCCTTCTGATAATCAAATAATGGTTCTCGTCTTTTTTTTCCCGCTGCCGTCCTGAGGAGCACCGTACAGTTCCTCCTGTATCTGTTCAAGCGACTTGCCGGACGTATTCGGTGCGAAAACAAGCCCGATGATCATACTGGCCGTCACACATATGAGCAGAATACCGGCCATAAAACCGATGCCGAATTGTGACATGATGACCGGCACAAATAAACTCCAAATGCCGATTGAAATACGGACGAGAAAGAACATGAGCCCTTGTGCTGACGCTCTGTGTTCTGTCGGGAACAGCTCGCTTGCCCACAGCTGGTAGTTCGCCTGCTGGCCGGCTCCGTTATTGATGCCGATCGCTAAAACAAACAAAAGCAGCATCGGGAGCCCCTGAAACGGCAGCAAAAACAGCGACCAGCCGACAACAGCCATAAAGGCGCAGATTCCGAACACCGTTTTCCGATATTGATCTGCAAAAGGCATGAAGATACAGGCGACGCCGAGCCCGGTGAAGATAAACAGGGCCATCTGCAGAATGTTGGCCGTATTTGCGGATACGCCGCCGACCTGCTGGTAGATATACGGCATGAAGAATCCCATGACGCCCGCGGCGAGATTCCATACGAGAAACACACCCATTAAAAACAAAATGTTCTTGAAAAATTTCGGCTGAAGCAAGTCAAAATAAGATGTTTTTTTCACGGCGGCAGGCCGCTCTTCACTGTTTTTCCAGGCATCCGACTCAGGTAAACGCTTTCTTATCACATATGTGATCAGGGCGATCACCAATAGATGCGCAAAGACAATTTTATTTCCTAAAAGCCCGAGGTCACCGACCACAACGGATAACAGCAGAACCACAACGGCTCCGGCGGCCCACGCCACCTGCGCCACTCCGCAATGCCTCGCCCGGTTTTTCTCAGGGGCGTTTTCCGCGATAATGGTCCATGAAGCCGTAATATCCGCGCCTACAGAAATCCCGATAATCATGTATCCGCATAACAGCATGGGAAAGTTGAATCCAAACAAAACCAAACAAATTCCTAAAGCGTAGACGAGCATACTGTTTGTATATACAGCTTTTCGGCCGACCTTATCAGCCAAATACCCGCCGAGCAGCGCTCCGACGGCCGCTGATATCGCGTTTGCGCTGAAGGCGCCGAGCAATCCGATCTGACTGTCGGACAGCTTCAAATAGCTGACCCACATAGATAAACCAGCTGATCCTGCCACGATGGAACCTGCATCAATGTAATTTGCTAATGCTGCGGCGATGGTCCTTTTGCTGAAAGCTGATTCCGCCTTGGCACGATTCATATAAGTCCCCCTCTAATTTGCAGGATCAAGCAGTTCACTGTCGATGTATTTTCTCGCAATCAGCGCGTACTCAAGCGGATTGGCGACTGCCGGGTCTTGTTCGGCTTCAATGACGATCCAGCCTGAATAATCATGACGGACGAGCGTTTGGTACACTTCGGTAAAATCGATGCATCCGTCTCCGGGAACCGTAAAAATGCCCTGTAAAAATGACTGCCTGAATGACTTTCCTTCCTGTCTGCACCGCTCCATAATGTCAAACCGCGCGTCCTTGAAATGAACGTGTCTGATCCGATCCATATGCTTGTTGAGAATCGTCATATAGTCTCCGTCCGAGATATAGGCATGGCCGGTATCATAAAGTAAATGGACATACCGCGGGTCCGTTCCATCCATCAGCCGGTCAACTTCTTCCGCCGTCTGGACGCCTGTGCCGAGATGATGATGAAACGTGAGATCCAGCCCGTATTCGTCAGCGATTTTCCCGAGAAGGTTCAAGCCTTGGCACAGTGTATCCCATTCTTCATCTGAGAAGTGCGGTTTTTTCTTAAATACATCAATGTCCAAGCCTTGGACACTGTACGTCTGTTCAGAAACGATGGCGGCATCCGCTCCGACTTTCTGCAAATAATCACAGTGTTCTGTAAATTGTTCAGCCGTTTTTTCAATACCGTCTTGAATGATAAAGCTGCTGAACCATTTCCCCGCAATCCGCAAGTTCCGGAGAGCCAGCTCCTTATTGAGGACGGAGGGTTCAGGGAAAAACCCTCCCACTTCCGTACCTTGAAAACCGGCGACAACAATATCGCTTAACAAATGCTGCAGCGTATTCCCGGCTCCGATCTCCGGCATATCGTCATTGCGCCACCCAATGGGAGCGATGCCCCACAGAATATTTTGTTTGCCCATCGTGATGCCTCCCCTCTAATACTGCTTCGCAGACTTCAGCTTCATCTCTTTCGCTTCGTATGCCCGCTGAACGCTTTCCTGCTCCGACACTTCCGCCACGCCAACATGCCACCAGCTGTCATAGCCGTCCGTCATCGTTTTCGGCAGAACCTTCATTTCAATTAAAGTGGATACCTCTTGCGTTTTCGCATCTTCAAGCGCCGCTTTCAGTTCTTCAACCGTATTGGCTCTGTAAGTTTTAGCGCCGTAGCCCTCTGCCACCTTCGCGTAATCAACGTTTAAAATCTGATTGTCCTCTGTGCGGAACTCGCAGAAATAGCTGCCGCTCCCGTGATCCATCTGCAGGTTGTTGATACAGCCGAATCCGGAGTTGTCAAAGAGCAGGACATTGATTTTTTTGTTATATTGAAGCGCGGTAATCAGCTCTGAGTGCAGCATCAGAAAGCTTCCGTCGCCGACGAGTGAATAGACTTCTTTGTCGGGATGAGCCAGCTTGAGGCCGAGCGTGCCCGATACTTCATATCCCATGCAGGAATAGCCGTACTCCAGATGGTACGTATTCGGGACATTGGAATGCCACAGCCGCTGCAGATCCCCCGGAAGAGATCCCGCCGAACTGATGACGACGCTGTCTTCAGGAATCGTGTCATTGATGGTCAACAGCGCCGTTGTTTGCGGCAGCTCAGTCTCGAGCGCGTCGGCATACTCGTTTAACACGTCCTGTGAGAAATGGTTTTTAATTTCCGGCTTGAACGCGTTACGTGTAAAAGTGATCTTGCCGAGCCGGTCCCGTTCAGCCAGCCATTCATCTTTCCAGTCTTTAATCGCCGTGCCGAATGCACTTTTATATCCGTCTAATAAGCCGTGCAGCCTGCCGAGCGTCACTTTCGCATCGGCTACGACCTGAAACGCGTCAAGCTTGTATGCCTGCATGCGGCTGACGTTGATATTCAAAAATTTTGCTTTGTCAAAATCAAACGCTGTTTTCGAGGATGTCGCAAAGTCCGTGTACCGTGTGCCGACACCGATGATCAGATCAGCCTGGCGGGCGGCTTTGTTTGCGGCGAGTGTGCCCGTGATGCCTATGCCGCCCAGATTGTTGGCGAAATCGGCTTCAACCGTTGACTTGCCGGCCTGCGTTTCGACAAGCGGAATGCCGTATGTTTCAGAAAGCGCGATTAATTCCTCACGCGCGCCGGAGTACTTCGCGCCGCCGCCCACTAAAATGACGGGACGGCTGCTCTCCTTAATTCTCTCCGCGGCGCCTTTCAGCTCACGCTCGCTAGGCTGCATCCGGTCAATGTAATGAACGCGTTTTTCAAAGAAGCTTTCATCAAAATCAAATGCTTCTCCCTCTACATCCTGAGAAATACAGATGGTGGCCGGGCCCGCTTTTGCCGGATCTGTCATCACTTCAAATGCCCGGATTAAGCTGCTCATCAGCTGCTCAGGTCGGGTGATGCGGTCCCAATAGCGGGACACGGGCTTTAACGCATCGTTTGTTGTGACGGCGGCGCTGTATTCCTGCTCCACCTGCTGAAGCACCGGGTCAGGCTGCCTCGTTGCAAAGGTATCGGCCGGAAGCAGCAGCACCGGAATATGATTGGCCAGCGCCGTACCCGCGGCAGCCGTCAAGTTAGCGGCACCCGGACCGACCGATGTCGATACCGCGTAAATTTTTCTTCTCAGCATCTGCTTGCTGTATGCCATCGCGGCATGCGCCATGCCTTGTTCGTTTTTGCCTTGATAGACTTTCAGGTGCCCGGCGTCCTGCTCGAGCGCCTGCCCGATCCCCAACACATTTCCATGGCCGAAAATCGTGAAGATGCCCTCAACGAACGGCTCTTCTTTTCCGTCAACATGAATGTACTGCCGGTTCAAGAATTGAATCAGCGCTTGTGCTGTCGTTAAGCGAATGGTCTTACCCACAAACGATCCCACCTTTTATACGTTCTATTTACCGTTAAGACTGTGCTGCGCTTCAATCAGTTCGATGATTTCACCGGCAGCCGGCATTGCTTCTGAGGAGCTGTGTTTGCTGACGACGATGGAAGCGGAAGCGCTCCCGTATTTTAAAGCCGTTTCAATATCCCGGCCGCTGACCAGTCCGTAGATGAAGGCTGACGCATAGGAATCACCCGCTCCGAAGGTCTTCAGCACCTTTGTTTTATAGGCGTGCGCCCGGAAAACTTCCCCCGATCTGCTGTATGCGTATGATCCGTCAACGCCGTGCTTAATGACGACAAGGTCGGCGGCGTGCGCAAACAAATGGCGGACGGTTTCATCGTTATTTCCGCCGCTGCGGTTTTCCATTACGTCAAATTCGTCACGCGTACCGATGACGATATCGGATTGTTCCGCAACCAGCGTGTAGTACACGGCTGTTTCTTCTGCCGATTGCCATGTATACGGACGGTAGTCGAGCTCAAACACGACTTTTACGTCATGTTTTTTTGCGATTTGCACCGCTTTTAAGACGGCTTCGCGCGACGGGCTTTTCGCAAGCGCCGTACCTGATACGAGCAGCATTTTCGCGTTTGCGATGTAGCCTTCATTGACTTCGGACGGCTCTAGATACAAATCCGCCACGTCATCCCGGTACATCAGAATGCTGCACTCTTCGGGACTGAGAATTTCCGTAAAAGCGAGCCCCGCTTTGCGCCCTTCTCTGTCAACGGTCATTTGTGACGTATCAACGCCCTTTTCCTGCATATAAGAAACGATAAATCTGCCGTGCTGGTCATCCGGGATTTTGCCGATAAAACCGGCTTTTAATCCGAGCTTGGCGCTGCCGATCGCAATATTTGCCGGGGAGCCGCCGACATATTTAGAAAACGTCATCGTTTCTTCCATCGGCCGGTTGTATTCCGCCGCGTTCAAATCAATACACGCGCGTCCGATCGCGACAATATCAAACTCTTTTTCTTCATTAAACGTATATTTCATCGTTATCTGCCACTCCTCACTTGTCAGCGTTCCAGAATCCATTCATGGGCCGGATCATTATGAAACTTCCATTTTCGTGTCGGTCCCGCCATTACATTCAGGTAGTAAGAGGTATACCCGTCCGGAACACCAACCGGGTGATAGCCCGCCGGCACGATGACAACGTTTTCATTTTCTGCGGTCATCGTCTCGTCAATCGAGCGGTCGTCCGTGTACACACGCTGGAAGACAAATCCCTGCGGCGGGTCCGTTTCATGGTAATAGGTTTCTTCTAAAAAG
The DNA here is from genome assembly GCF_051034795.1 of Bacillus sp. jun7. Lineage (NCBI taxonomy): Bacteria > Bacillati > Bacillota > Bacilli > Caryophanales > Bacillaceae > Bacillus > Bacillus sp. jun7. Next base: position 2,513,598 of record NZ_CP093219.1, on the reverse strand, counting down.
GATTCAGCCGGCAGATTGTCTTGGTCATGTTTATGAGGCGGGTAGCTCGACCAGTTGCCGCTGTCCGTGTAAACTTCAACAACGAGAAGGCTGTTTGCCGATGGATCTGAATCGGGGAGAATGTTATGAACGGTTCGTTTGTTTGCCAGCTTGCCGCGATGTTCCACACCGTTGTCTTCCGCTTTAATCAGCTTTGTCGGAAGCTGGTGTTCGGACGGAGAGTAGCACAGCGCGACCCTCGCCCCGCTGACGGCTGTGATTCCAAAAGAGCGGTCATTGGACACATAAACGCTGTCCGTCGGTTTTCTATCAAATACGCTTTCACGGGTGCCGATGCTTTCAAATGTCTGATCATAATCAGTGACGGTAACTTTTCCCGTTACCGCAACGATGCAGCACTCCGTCTTTTTCAAATCTTCTGTATATGTTGAGCCGGGAGCGAGATCAACGACTTTAAATCCGACATATTTGAGGTCTGAATTGGCTGAAGTGACGTCATGTATGATGGTCACACCTTGAGAAATCTCATCGGCCTGCGGTTTGCGCAGCAAATGACTCATGTTTATTCCTCCTTAATGGATGGTAAAAGAAAACCCGGACGGAATCACAAAGCCGTCCGGGCCGGCTGTCTGATCAATTGAAGTCAGGAGACGGGTATCGTGCCGTCACGACTTTTTTACGTGTATAGAAGTCGACGCTGTCTTTTCCGTTTGCGTGCAATGTGCCGAAGAAAGAAGACTTCCAGCCCGAGAACGGGAAGAATGCCATCGGCGCCGGGACGCCAAGGTTGATGCCGAGCATTCCCGCGTCAATATTCTCACGGAAGTAGCGGATCGCGTTCGCATTTGACGTGAACAGGCAGGCGCCGTTCGCAAATTCAGACTGGTTGGCGATGTCAACCGCTTCTTTTAAGTTTTTCACGCGGATGACCGACAGAACGGGCGCAAAGATCTCATCTTTCCAGATCGTCATATCCGTCGTCACGTTGTCAAAAATCGTCGGTCCGACGAAATAGCCGTCTTCCGTTACATGTTCACGGCCGTCACAAAGCAGTTTCGCTCCTTCCTCGATGCCTTTTTCAATATAGCTGTGCGTGCGGTTTTTGTTGTCCTCGCGGATGACCGGTCCCAAAAATACGCCGTCATCCAGTCCGTTTCCGATCTTGATGTCCGCTGCTTTTTCCTGTAATTTCGCCATAAACTCATCGGCGATTCCCTCTTCAACCGTCACGACCGCGCATGCCATGCAGCGCTCTCCTGCCGAACCGAATGCCGCGCCGATAATGTTTGTGACCGTATCTTCAAGGTGGGCGTCATTTAACACGATCGTATGATTTTTCGCTCCCGTTAACGCCTGCACGCGTTTCAAATGTTCGCTGCCTTTTTTGAAAACATACTCGCCGACAGGTTTTGAACCGACGAATGAGATGGCTTTAATCTCCGGATGCTCAAGAATGCCGTTTACGACGTCATGCGCGCCGTGCACGACATTGAAGACGCCCTTCGGCAGACCGGCCTGTTCAAACAGCTCTGCCAGTTTTTCCGTTAACAGCGGCGTGCGCTCAGAAGGCTTCAGAATGAAAGTGTTTCCTAACGAAATCGCCATCGGAAACATCCAGCACGGGACCATCATCGGGAAGTTGAACGGTGCGATACCGCCGACCACCCCGATCGGATAGCGGTAATTCGCCGCCTCTACATCCGTCGCGATAGAGGCAAGTGAATCGCCCATCATGAGTGACGGCGCTCCCGCTGCGAATTCGACGTTTTCAATTCCGCGTCCCACTTCACCGAGTGCTTCTGTCGTGTTTTTACCGTTTTCCAAAGTGATCAGACGGGCAAGCTCTTCTTTGTTCTGCTGGAGAAGCTGCTGATAGTTAAATAGAATTCTCGCACGGCGCGGCACCGCCGTCTTCGACCATGTTTGAAACGCTTCTGACGCTGAGCGGACGGCGTATTCCACATCCTCCCGTGTAGAAATCGGAACCTGGCACATCACTTCTTTTGTCGCCGGATTGACAACGTCTTCATATTGATCTGTCTTACTTTCAACCCATTCACCATTGATGTAGTTTTTCAGTTTTCTGATCTCTGCCATTCTCATTGCCTCCTTAAATAGTAAACATCCTGTCAGCTGGATAATAACGGATGAATATATTCATCTTTTACATATAAAAGACATGAATTAAACGCTTACAAATGCTAAAATGATGGTGAATCCCAATCTTTCCATGTAAAAGTTGGTCATGTGACGGATAAAGCAAACGATTACATCTTTCAATTTTGATTTTACAGGTTATATTTTGGTCATTTCTTGGTTACATTGTAAGCCCAACACACCTTCAAGTCAATCTAAAAAATCAAAATTTTTTCATTATTTTTATCGTACTTTTTTTGAGCGGGAAAACAGGAACTTGGAGAACCGTGTCGAATCGTACGGTGGGAACCCTCTTTTTTATCATTTGTTAAGTAACTATTGATTAACTCTTGGTGTTTATTATATATTTTAATTACTTTAAGAATTCTAGAAGGAGTTTTTTTATGAAACTGATGCGGATTCAGGAGATGGAAGAATACATTCTCAAACACGGAGCCACTTCGCTGGATGAGCTGTGCGAGGTATTCAACGTCTCTAAAAACACGGTCAGACGCGATATTAATAAGCTTGCGGAAAAAGGGGTGATCAAAAAGGTGTACGGCGGCGTGACGTCAGCAGAAAAATCTGTGCTCGTCCCTTTTGAGAACCGCACCATTCAACATCAGGATGAAAAAATCAAAATCGCCCGCTATGCGTCGCGGTTTATCGAGGATCACGATCTTGTATTTATTGATTCCGGCACGACGACCAAATCGATGCTGGAGACGCTTGATCCGGATAAGAATGTAACGGTGTTGACGAACAGCCTTGATATTATTAACGCCGCTTCATCCATGAAAAATATCGACCTGATCATCATCGGCAATAACTACAAGCGGAAGACAAGGTCGTTTGTCGGCATTGATGATCCGAGCACCCTCAATAAATACAACATTAACAAGGCGTTCATGTCCGCTACCGGGACAACGATCACCCACGGCCTGACGAATTCCGATTTACTGGAATACGAGGTGAAAAAGAAAATTTCCGAAAAGGCGAACGAAGTGTATCTGCTCGCGGATCATTCCAAATTCGGCAAATCCACGCTTTTGACATACGCGCCTTTCGACCGGCTTCACAGCATTGTCACTTCTCAGCAGCTCGATGAGGAATATACGAAGTATTGCCAAGAGCACCAAATCGACATTCACTTGGCATAGCGTTATAGTTAATAGAGAACGCTGCCGTATTTTTCCGGCAGGCGCTATGATATCCAATTTTTTCAGGGGGCGAAAACATGAGCAAAGTAACAATCGGCAAAACTGACCTAAAGGTATTTCCGATCGGTTTGGGAACAAATGCGGTCGGCGGACACAATCTCTATCCGAATCTGAATGAAGAAACGGGAAAAGAATTGGTCCGGGAAGCGATTAAAAGCGGCGTTACCATGTTAGATACTGCCTATATTTACGGTGTGGGCCGTTCTGAAGAATTGATCGGCGAGGTGCTGAAAGAATATAACCGCGAGGATGTCTTCATCGCCACAAAAGCCGCTCACAGAAAAGAAGGCAATGACTTTGTTTTCGACAACTCACCGGCCTTTTTGAAACAATCAGTCGAAGACAGCCTGAAACGCCTGCAGACTGATTACATCGATTTATTCTACATCCATTTCCCGGATGAGCACACGCCGAAGGACGAAGCCGTTCAAGCATTGAATGAGCTGAAAAAAGAAGGAAAAATCCGTTCCATCGGCGTATCCAATTTCTCTTTGGAGCAGCTGAAAGAAGCCAATAAAGACGGCTTAGTCGACGTGGTTCAAGGAGAATACAACCTGCTGAACCGTGAGGCGGAAAAGACTTTCTTCCCTTATACGACAGAACACGGCATCTCATTCATTCCGTACTTCCCGCTCGTATCCGGACTGCTGGCCGGCAAATACGACGAGAACACAACCTTCCCGGAAGGCGACCTGCGCAATGATCAGGCGCATTTCCAAGGGGAGCAGTTTAAAGAAAACATCAAAAAAGTCAACCAGCTCAAACCGATTGCCGAAAAGCACAATGCCGATACGGCGCATATCGTGCTTGCCTGGTACTTGGCGAGACCTGAAATCGATATCCTGATTCCGGGCGCCAAACGCGCGGATCAATTAAAAGACAACGTGAAAGCAGCCTCCATTACGCTATCTGCTGAAGAAATCGCGTTTATTGATAAGCTGTTTTCATAAGAAAAAAACACGCCTTTTTGAAAGGGCGTGTTTTTTATGTTTATATTTTTCTCTTCGGGGAATGAAATAGTTATCTAAATAAACTATTATGCGTTCCAAAAGATGAGGAGGATCATCTGTGAAGAAAAACACCAAAAAATACCTGATTTACTTTTTCGGAGCATTGGGCGGGCTGCTTTACGGCTATGACACCGGTGTGATTTCAGGGGCTTTGTTATTTATTAACAATGATATTCCTTTAAACACGCTGACCGAGGGATTGGTCGTCAGCATGCTGCTGCTCGGTGCGATTTTCGGGTCCGCCTTAAGCGGGACATGCTCTGACCGATGGGGCCGGAGAAAAGTGGTTTTCGTCCTTTCACTCATTTTTATTATCGGCGCGCTTGCCTGTGCGGCTTCGCAAACCGTCACTATGCTGATTATCTCCCGTGTCATTCTCGGGTTAGCCGTCGGAGGCTCAACGGCGCTGGTTCCCGTTTATCTATCTGAGATGGCGCCGACAAAAATACGCGGAACGCTCGGCACATTGAATAACTTAATGATTGTGACCGGAATTTTACTCGCATATATTGTGAATTACATATTCACCCCGTTTGAAGCTTGGCGCTGGATGGTCGGTCTCGCGGCAGTACCGGCGGCGCTTTTATTAATCGGAATCGCGTTTATGCCGGAATCTCCGAGATGGCTCGTCAAACGCGGCCGTGAGCAGGAAGCCAGACAAGTCATGGAAATGACTCACGACAAAGAGGATATCGCCGTTGAATTGGCGGAAATGAAACAAGGAGAAGCCGAGAAAAAAGAATCTACGCTCGGCTTGCTGAAAGCAAAATGGATCCGTCCTATGCTGCTGATCGGGATCGGCCTCGCCATCTTCCAGCAGGCGGTCGGGATCAACACGGTGATTTACTATGCGCCGACCATCTTTACAAAGGCCGGACTCGGCACTTCGGCGTCCGTTCTCGGCACGATGGGCATCGGTGTCTTAAACGTCATCATGTGTATCACCGCCATGATCTTAATTGACCGGATCGGCCGGAAAAAACTGCTGATGTGGGGAAGTGTCGGCATTACCTTGAGCCTGGCGTCACTATCAGCCATTCTCCTTCTGGCCGGCCTGTCAGCTTCAACAGCTTGGCTGACCGTGCTGTTTCTCGGAATCTATATCGTCTTTTATCAGGCGACATGGGGTCCCGTCGTATGGGTCCTGATGCCGGAATTGTTCCCGTCAAACGCACGCGGAGCCGCAACCGGATTTACGACATTGATTCTGTCGGCAACCAACCTGATCGTTTCACTGGTATTCCCGCTTATGCTGAGCGCCATGGGCATCGGCTGGGTATTCGGAATATTCTCAGTCATCTGCCTCACATCCTTCTTCTTCGCCGCTTACATCGTTCCTGAAACGAAGGGCAAAAGTTTAGAAGAAATCGAAACGCACTTGAAAAAACGGTTCTCCTTAAAGAAGCGCAGCAAACAAAATCAAATTCTTAAACAGCGCACACTGTAATCAAAAAAGGAATCGCCCCCGCTGGGCGATTCCTTTTTGGCGTCATACCATAACTTTGCAGATGTCATTCGTAAACTCGACTGGATCATGGATCGGCAGTCCTTCAATCAGAAGCGCCTGATTGTACAGCAGGTTTGTGTATAAAGCAAGCTTTTCCCGATCTTGCCCGTGCGCGTTCTTTAACGTCTCAAACACTTCGTGGTTCGGGTTGATTTCCAGCACTTTTTCCGCTTTGACCTGCTGGCTGTCAGGCATGGCGTTTAATACTTTCTCCATTTCGATCGTCACTTCGCCGTCTGTCGCAAAGCAGACCGGATGGGATTTTAAGCGTTTCGATGCTCTGACGTTCTTGACTTTATCCGCAAGAATCTCTTTCATGCTTTCGAACAGGTCTTTATATTCGTTTTCTTCGGCTTCAGTCTGCTTTTCATCTTCGTCACTGTCGATGCCTAAGTCGGCGCTTGAGACGGATTTGAACTCTTTTTCCTCGTAGCTTGTCAGCATTTTGATCGCGAATTCATCAATATCTTCCGTGAAATATAAAATCTCGTAGCCTTTGTCCGCCACCATTTCAGTTTGCGGCAGCTTTTCAATCCGCTCATATGAATCGCCGGACGCGTAATAGATATATTTTTGATCCTCAGGCATTCTGGACACATATTCGTCCAGAGTGACGAGCTTTTTCTCCTTAGATGAATAGAAGAGAAGCAGATCTTTTAAGACGTCTTTATTCGCGCCGAAATCATTATAGACGCCGAATTTCAGCTGTCTGCCGAAAGATTCATAGAAAGATTCGTATTTTTCCCTTTTGTTCTTCAGCAGGCTCTTCAGCTCGGCTTTGATTTTTTTATTGATGTTTTTCGCAATCAGCTTCAGCTGGCGGTCGTGCTGCAGCATCTCTCTGGAAATGTTCAGCGACAGATCCTCAGAGTCCACCATGCCTTTTACAAAGCTGAAATGATCCGGAAGCAGGTCGGCGCATTTGTTCATGATCAGCACGCCGTTGGAATACAGCTCCAATCCTTTTTCGAATTCCTTCGTATAATAGTCAAACGGCATGTTTTCCGGAATAAACAAAATCGAATTGTAGCGCACCGCTCCATCGACGCTGATGTGCACGTGGGTCAGCGGTTTATCGAAGCCATAATGCTTTTCAGCGTAAAAAGCCTCGTAATCCTCATCCGTCAGCTCGCTTTTGTTTTTTCTCCAGATCGGCACCATGCTGTTGACCGTCTGTTCTTCCTGAACTTCTTCAAATTCGTTCTCGCTGCCCTCTTTCGGCTTGTTGACCGTCTCTTCCATTTTGATCGGGTAGCGGATAAAATCAGAGTACTTTTTCACGATCGCTTTGATGCGGTAGTTTTCTAAAAACTCATCATAGCTTTCATCTTCTGTGTTTTCTTTTATTTTCAGGGTGATTTCCGTACCGACGGTTTCCTTGTCACACGGCGCGATCGTGTAGCCGGCGGCCCCTTCCGACTCCCATACATACGCCTCGTCACTGCCGAGCGCCTTACTTTTCACCGTGACTTTATCAGCCACCATAAACGCCGCATAAAACCCGACGCCGAACTGGCCGATAATGTCATGGCCGTCTTTCGAGTCATTTTCTTGCTTGAAAGCGAGTGAACCGCTTTTCGCAATCGTGCCGAGATGCTGTTCAAGCTCGTCTTTTGTCATCCCGATACCGGTATCTGTGACGGTGAGCGTTCTCGCTTCTTTATCCGCCGTCACTTTTATATAGTAATTGTCTTGATCAAACGTTAATGAATCATCGGTTAACGCCTTGTAATAGATTTTGTCAATCGCATCGCTCGCGTTGGAAATTAACTCGCGGAGAAAAATTTCCTTCTGCGTGTAAATGGAGTTAATCATCATGTCCAGCAATCGCTTGGATTCTGCTTTAAACTTTTTTTTCCGCACTTCAGATCTCTCCTTTAATTATGCTTTGATGTTATGTAAAATCTTTTCAGCATCTATTTATCATATACAGTGACAATTGTCAACTAGGATTAGCAGATGCATATATTGTAAATTTAACATGTTAATGGATTCATTTCACCCATTTTATCAATAAAAAAGAGAGAATGTTGATCATCCTCTCCCCTCTGCTTCTTTCCGGCGGCCGAATTCCTTCTTCATCCATATGTATGACGGGTAGAAAAACAAACTAAATAAGATAAGAGATCCCAAGTTTCGCAAAGACTCATGCAGAACATTTCTTACAGTGAGAGGAAACGTGATGTCCTGAAACAGAATAGAGATAACGGTGTAAATCGCAAATCCCATAGGAACAATGGCATAACAATAAAACGCTATCTCCTTCTTATGCTGTATCTTCAAAATATGTAAACCTCCCAATGATGTATATACATAATATTAACATATTTAATAAGTATTTAGAAATAAACCTCCGTATGTTTATCCCCCTATTCAGCGGGAACAGTTAAAAAAAGGAGGAATCGCATTATGGGAAGATTAACAGACAAAACCGCAATCATCACAGGGGCCGCGACAGGCATCGGACAAGCGACGGCACGGGTTTTCGCCGATGAAGGCGCCCGCGTGATCTGCGGTGACATCAATGAAAGCGAACTGAATGAAACCGTCAGCGCCATCAGAAAAAACGGCGGAGAAGCAGAAGCCTTTCACCTTGATGTATCAGACGAAGAAAACGTAAAGTCTTTTGCGGACGGCATTCAGCAAAAGTACGGAACAATTGATATTCTGTTTAACAATGCCGGTGTTGACCAAGAGGGCGGCAAAGTCCATGAATACCCGGTCGAGCTTTTTGACCGGATCATCGCCGTCGATCTGCGCGGCACATTTTTGTGCAGCAAATACCTGATTCCGCTCATGCTCGAAAAAGGAGGCTCCATCATCAACACCTCCTCCATGTCCGGCCGGGCCGCAGACCTTGACCGCTCCGGCTATAACGCCGCAAAAGGCGGAATCACGAACCTGACGAGAGCGATGGCCATTGATTACGCCAGAAGCGGAATCCGCGTCAATTCCTTATCGCCGGGCACAATTGAAACGCCGCTCATTGATAAATTGGCAGGCACGAAAGAAGACGAAATGGGCGAGGCGTTCCGTGAAGCCAACAAATGGATCACGCCGCTCGGCCGGCTCGGAAAACCGGAAGAAATGGCGGCTGTCGCGCTCTTCCTCGCTTCAGACGACAGCTCTTACGTCACGGGAGAAGACATCACCGCAGACGGCGGCATCATGGCATACACTTGGCCGGGGAAAATGCTGATTGATAAGAAGTGGAAGGAAGAGACGGAGTGACGATAGATAATAAAAAAAGCCAGTGCAAAAACACTGGCTGAACAAGCTGAGGGCGGGTTACTTAAACCAGCCCTTTTCCTTTGATCGGGTAATGGCTTCAATTCGATTTTTCACTTCTAGTTTATCCAGAATCATCGAAACGTAATTGCGGACTGTGCCGCTTTTGATGCTGAGGGCGTTTGCGATTTCTTTCGTGTTTTTTCCGTCTGCGACAAGCTCGAGCACCTCTTTTTCCCGTTCGGTCAGCGGGTTTTCTTCACTATAGATGTCCTCCATTAATTCAGGTGCATAGACGCGTCTTCCTTTCATGACACTGCGGATGGCGCTGACGAGCTCATCGCTCGGGCTGTCCTTGAGCATGTACCCGCTGACGCCTGCTTTTAGCGCCCGCTGAAAATAGCCGGAGCGGGCAAAGGTCGTCAAAATGATGATTTTCACACCGCTGTCCTTGAGTTCTTCTGCCGCTTCAAGACCTGATTTCCCGGGCATTTCGATATCCATCAGACAGATGTCGGGCGCATGTTTTTCCACGAAATCGATGGCATCCTGGCCGCTTGTGCCTTTGCCGACAACCGTCATATCCTCTTCTAAATTCAACAGCGAACCGAGTGCGCCGAGCAGCATTTGCTGATCCTCAGCAATGAAGATGTTGATCATCTGCTACCATCCTTTTCTTTTGATTTTGAATCATTCGGGATTCTCATGGTCAGCTTTGTTCCGGCGGCTGTATCGATGGCTAAACTGCCGTTTGCGAATTCAAGACGTTCCCTCATTCCAAGCAGGCCGTGCCCCTTTGAAAAAAAGCGGTCTTCTCTGCATTGAAAGCTGCCGTCGTCTTCTACCGTAATGACGACCTCTTTCCAAAGCTGCTGAATGGTGATGCGGCATACTTTGGCGCCGCTGTGTTTCACGACATTGGTGACGGCTTCTTTAATGCACATGCTGACGATGTTTTCGTTCAGCAAAGAGATATGTTTGGGCGCTTCTTTTTCTTCATACACAAATTCAATTCCTGCCGCTTCAAGAATTTGCCGAACATTGCCGAGCTCATCCTTCAATCGGATGCCTTTCATCGATGAGACGATTTGTCTGACCTCATTTAAAGAGGTGCGGGCCGTCTGCTGCACGCTTTTCAGCTCAGCGCGGGCCTGTTCAGGGTCCTTATATATCAGCTTTCGGGCGAGGTCGCTTTTCAGTCCGATTAAGGAGAGCTTTTGTCCAAGTGTATCGTGAAGGTCCCGGGCGATACGCTGCCTTTCTTCCAGCTTCACAAGATCGGCAATTCGCTCATTTGCATATTCTAATTTCTCCTCAAGGCGCTCCCGTGCCTTTCTGCTTCGAATGCTGAGCGGAAGCAGGATGGCACTGATCAATGTAATGACGATAAACGGAATTTGTGTCAAAAACCACTCTTTTTTCAGAACAAGGCTGAAGTTGACGGCAACCGCCGCACTGATGATATGAATGTAATATAAGATGTAAAATGGAACTTTGTCTCGGATATGGCCGATGAAGTAGGCGATAAAGAAAGCGAAATAAATATAACTGAACAGCATGGCTGAGCCGGTCGAAATGCCGATCAGAAGAAGCGCCCATAAGTAAAGCGGCCAGCCTTTTGCAACAAATGCAAAGCGGTATGCGCCAAAGAAAACGAGCGTGAAAATGATGCCGGCCACGATGACGAAGGTAGAAGAGCTTTTAAAAATAAAATAAAAAGGCAGGATGAAAAAAATCGTCCATATATAAGGAGAAATCCCGTTCAGTTTTTGAAATTTAAAATACTTCTTCATCTTTGTTCCACCTTCTGCTGCTTGTGTCTACCATCACTTTATCAAAACACCGCCTTCATTGCACCCTCACGCATGAAGAGAAGGCTCTTTCTGATAAGAGAAAGAGCCAGCCGTGCGCCGTATCAGGCATTTTTCTTTAAAGGTTCTTTCGGCACCGGATGGGGCGCCGGTGTTTTCCGCGCCTCCCGAAAGGTGACAAACTGCTTTTCGTCCTCATCCCACAGACGGAATTTCATGGATTCAAGACTTGTTTTAAGCGTAATGGTCGGTACGTTTTTTAAAGGCTCGTGCCCCTCATGAGCCGCTTCCAGCTTGTAGTTCGGCACTTTCGGGCTTAAGTGGTGGACATGATGGTAGCCGATATTGCCCGTCAGCCATTGCAAAAACTTCGGCAGCTTGTAAAAGGAGCTTCCTTCTACCGCGGCCTGCACATAATCCCAATGCTCATCGGCTTCAAAATAAGAATCCTCAAACGTGTGCTGAACATAAAAGAGCCAGACGCCGATTGACCCCGAAATAAGGAAAATCGGACCCTGAACAAGCAAAAAGTTTTCCCAGCCGACAAGCAGGCACGTCGCAGCAGCCAATAAGACAATCGCCGCGTTCGTGAAATAGGTGTTCCAGCGCTCCTTGCGGCGGGCGCCTTTTACATTGAAACGGTTTTTAATCAGAAATACGTAAATCGGACCGAGAATAAACATAATAAACGGATTGCGATAAAGTCTGTAGCGTATTTTTGTCCAGGCTGACGCTTCGTTGTATTCCTTGACGGTCATCATCCAAATATCGCCGGTGCCCCGTTTATCTAAGTTGCTGCTCGTCGCATGATGAATGGAGTGGCTTCGCTGCCATTGAAGGAACGGAAACAGTGTCAGAACACCTGAAATAAACCCGAACAGCCGGTTCAGCTTCTTTTGTTTGAAAAAGGATTGATGGCAGCAGTCGTGGAAAATAATAAAGATTCTTGTCAAAAATCCCGCTGCTATAACAGTACAGGCGAGGGTCAGAAGATAGGAGATATTGAGGCTGAAGTAAGCAAGAAACCAAAGGGCAAAAAACGGCACAAACGTGTTGAAAAGCTGAATGATACTATGCTTTGTATCGGCGCCGGAAAATGCGGCAACCTGCTTTTTTAAAGACGCTTGTTTTTGAGTTGCGGCGTGATTGATCATGAATGTCATGTCCCTTCTTTTTCATTATGATCCCAAGTATAACGGGGCGCCAGACGCTTTTGTAGTAGCAGCCATCATGCCCCGAATATGACATTTGTCATGTTTGGCGGCAGAATGCTGATCAGGCGCCATATGGAAGGTTTCTTTCATATCGGCACTTCTCAAAGAAAACAGCAAAAAAGAACCCGGCCTGTTTTCGGCCGAGTTCTTTTTCATCATCCTCACAGCAAAATCACCCGATACTTCTTTACATCCAAAAACTGCAGAAACTCCCGGGCCAGCATATCCGGCGCGTGGTCTTTTCCTTCATGAAGACGATATTGAATCAGGCCGACGAGCATGGACGCGACATAGTATGCATAGAGCTTTTTGCCCGCCTGAATGTGCAGAGGCTGATGAAGATAAAACGATTGCAGCGCTCTGAACATTTCCGGGATGACGTCAGGCACTTCGGAACCCTCTCTCAGAAAATGAACGAGCGGAAGGCCGTCCGACAGTGCCGAAAAGAGACGGACGAGCGCGGCTTCCGCTTCTTCCACGGAGCAGTCGGCAGGGTCTCCTTTTACCGTCAATAATCCGATCAGATCCCGGCATGATTGATGGATGATCGTTTTCAGCAATGCTTCTTTGTTGGCGTAATGGTCATAAAAAGTGGCACGGCGGAGGTTGCTTTGACGGGCAATATCGGAAATCGTAATCGCCGCGTACTCTTTTTTTTCCGCCATTAAGCCGATCATGGCTTCTTGCAAGGCCTGCCTCGTTCGGGTCACCCGGCGGTCGGCGGGCTTTTTTTCTTCTTGTTCCGGCACCCGGCGGCCAAACAGCCAGTAAAACCGTTTTTGAGAAATCAAATCCCACACCTGTCCGCTGATTTCTTCCGGGGATGCCCCGGGCTCCTCATTCAGCCAGTACAACACAATGGCGTACGTGTATAACGCGCGGTAATGAATGTACATATCCTGTTCAGTCGGTGAGAAATCCGCATTGACCGGTGACAGCAGCACATCATGCCGGAACACATCTTTTAAAAAAGCATGAAAGTGAAAATACGGCATTTTATGACGGTCCATCATCGTTTGAAAAAACACCCGATGCCGGTCAACAAAAGACAGTGTCGGATGCACTTTTTGCCATCCGCCCTGTAAATGAAGCACATCTTTATTCTTCAGCGAATCATACAGCGCTTCGCTCAGCCCGTCTTTCATTTCTTCCTCTATATCCTCTAAAATCGCATATTTATCTTCGTAATAAAGGTACAGTGTCCCCCGGCTCACGTGCGCCCGTCCGGCGATGTCCTTCATGGTCACACGGCGGATATCCCGCTCTCCAAGCATGGCCAAAAGCGCTTGTTTGATGTCATTTGTGACAGAATCCGGCATAAGAGACACTCCTTTCATTAGACAGATCACGGCAATTTGTACGGTAACGTATAGATGCGTTTACGCTGTCTTTGCCGCAAAATCACATCACATTATAATAGGCCCTGAAGAAACAAAAAAGCAACCAGAGGAGGAAGACCGATGGATCAGCATATAAAAGCAGACATCAAACGCGTCTTTGCGCTTCAGAAAAAAAATCAAAAAACGCTGCGTGCTTCAACAGCCGGGCAGCGCAGAGAAAAGCTTCAGCGCTTTTTAGATGCCGTCACCGCACATGAAGAAGAAATCATCGAGGCGATCAGACGGGACGTCCGCAAGCCTTATCATGAGGTGAAAAGAGCGGAAACGCAGGGAACGATCAAGGCGATTAAAGATAATATGAACAATCTCGACACCTGGATGGCGCCGAAACGCGTCGGCTCATCCGTCAGCCCCGGCGCTGACGGCGTATTAATGTACGAGCCAAAAGGCCTTACCTTAATTCTCGGCCCATGGAATTATCCGTTTATGCTGACGATGGCTCCGCTTGCGGCTGCCATTGCGGCGGGAAACAGCGCGATTGTGAAGCTGTCCGATTTTACGATGGAGACGAGCCATATCGCCGCGACAGTTATTCGCGAGGCATTTCACGAAGAAGAAGTCGCCATTTTTGAAGGTGAGGTCGATGTCGCGACAGAACTGCTCGACCAGCCGTTTGACCACATTTTCTTCACCGGAAGCACAAATGTCGGTAAAATCGTCATGACGGCAGCGGCGAAGCATTTGTCGTCCGTCACGCTTGAGCTTGGCGGAAAGAGCCCGACGATCATCGACAGCGGCTATGATTTGATGGACGCGGCGAAAAAAATCGCCGTCGGCAAATTTGTCAATGCGGGGCAAACATGTATCGCTCCTGACTATCTCCTTATGAAGGAAGATGTACAGGACACCTTTACAGATCTTCTCCAGACCATTGTCAATGCAGGTTTTATGGAGGATGATCATACGGTTGACCGCAACAAATTCACGCAGATTGTCAACGACCGCAACTTTAACCGTGTCAAAGCCCTGTATGATGATGCCATTGAAAAAGGGGCGAAAACGGCGTTCGGCGGCGTATTCGATGCGCATGACCGCACGATTTCTCCGACCGTGCTGACAAACGTCACGCCTGATATGAAGATCATGCAGGAAGAAATCTTCGCACCGATTCTGCCGATTATGAATTACGAAGATATCAGTGAAGCCGTTGATTACATCACTGAACGGGACAAGCCGCTTGCCTTGTATGTATTCAGCCATAATCAGGAGCTGATCGATTATGTTCTGCAGCATACGACGTCCGGCAACGCTTCTGTCAATGATGTCGTCGTTCATTTCACTGACGTCAACCTTCCGTTCGGCGGTGTCAATACGAGCGGGATCGGTTCATATCACGGTGTGTACGGCTTTAAAGAATTCTCTCATGAAAAAGGCGTATTTATTCAAGCCTCTAAATAAAAAAGAATCCGCGCACGCGGATTCTTTTTTATTATTTTTTTGCCCCGAATGCGAGCAGTTTCGTATAAGTACCGACATAAAGCGTGCCGTCTTCAGCCAGAACCGGGGAGGAAATGACATTGCTGTCTGTTTGATAGCGCCATTTTTCATTACCGTCAGCGTCAACCGCATAGACATTTTTATCGTCAGAACCGAAGTACACATTGCCGTCCGCATCAATCAGCGGCGCCGTTCTCACAGGCCCGTCCGTATAGAAAGACCAGTTCATATTACCGGTTTTGCTGATGGAAAACAGCTCGCCGCTTCCCGAACCGATATACACATTGCCGTTATGGTCGATCGCTAATGAAGAGCTGGAGAAACCGTTTAACGGGAACGTCCACTTTACAGCACCCGTTGATGTATAGGCGTATAAGTTGCCGTCCTGATTTCCGGCGTAAACGGTGCCGTCTCTATCAATAACCGGATAACCTTTAAACCCGTTGGACGTCGTTTTTGACCATTTCACTTGGCCCATTCCGGAATTGATCGCGTAAAAGATATTATTGTACGTTGCCGTATACAGAGTGCCGTTTGATGCTAACACGGGAGCGGAACCGACCACGCCGTTTGTTTTAAACTTCCACTTCTGCGTCCATGTCGAAGGCGACGTCGGTTTAATCGCATAGATATAGTTATCCAGCGTCGACACATACAGCGTGCCGTCAGAGCCGATAGCCGCATCGGAACTCGGCGCTCCGCTCAGCGGAACCGATGTTAAAATGTTTCCGGTTTCTTTGTCGATGAAATACAGTTTTTTATCGTGAGAAGGAAGATAAATGACACCGTTTGTTCCGAGCACCGGAGTCAGCGTATAGGTCGTCCCGAGGTTTTCCGTCACCCATTTCACAGTACCGTCCGGATGATACGCCGTCAGCTTCCCGTCCTTTGATTGAATAAATACGGTGCCGTCCCCGTCAACCGCGGCTCCCGCACCGTTTTGAGGGGTGGCCGGAACATTCTTTTCCCATTTTAACGCGCCATCGGCAGTGCTTGTAAACCGGCTTTCCCTTGACCAGTTGAACATCGTCGGAGACACCGCCTGCGCGTCATACCGTCCCGCCAAGAAACCGGATGCCGCATGATTTTGTTTAAATACCGTTTCCGCGGCTTGAGCAGCGGCCGGATGCAGCCATTTTGCCCCCGGCAGATCAGAAACCGCCCCCACAGATAAAGCCGCAGCAACCGCAGCGCCGGCCGCCAATGTTTTCATTCGCAATGAAGCTGTCTTTTTTTTCAATGTCAGTTCCTCCCGTTTCTATTAAAAACTGCTATACCGCTTTCATCATACCATAATCATCCTATGAAATATTTGTATTTTCGGTAGATTTATAGAACAAATGTCACATAGCCTGCTGATGCTTCGGGGAGGATCGAAACGCAGCAATATACCACACCACATTGACGATGAAAGCCGCGCCTGACCAAACGAAAAGGCCGTAATAAAGAGACAGCTCCTGCCCTAAGGAAATTGCGGTCAATAACGCCACCAACAAGACAGCCGCGCAAATGATAAGCCCGATTCCGCAAAAAACGGCCATGATGATTTTCATGCCACGAACACCGAGAATATACATAATGAGCGGGACCGCATATATAACAAGGATCTGGCCGACGGCGGCCCACATGCCCGCGGAATTAAAACGATTCGCGTTCGGCCCCGTTTCTGAAAGCGGAGAAAGCGAGACGAGGACCGGCAATAAACAAAACATCAGAGCGGAAAGCAAGGTCACTGCAACCGCACCTTTTTTCTTTTGATTCATGTGAATATCCTCCTGACAATAACCCGGCTTTTTTACCGGTAATCTGATAATATGTTATATTTTAGCACGATATTTAGTTATTTTGAGAATGTTTTGTTAAAAACGAATTTACAAATCCAGAAAAATAGATATAATAAACGTTATGGAACCGATATTGATTCATAAAGCGTTATCTAACAAAACACGAAGTGATATTATGACGTGGCTTAAACACCCGGAAGACCATTTTGATGAAAGACCTTATCTTGATCAGGGACTCAGTTTCCGCACCGGAATTTGCGTCGGTGATATTCAGGCAAAGTCAGGGCTTGCGCAGTCCGTCATCTCCAGCTACCTGCTGACGATGCAAAAAGCCGGCCTGCTGGAATCCGAACGAATCGGAAAGTGGACCTATTACAGAAGAAATGAAAAACAAATTAAAGCCTTTGCTGACTATGTTCAGCACCAGCTATAACCATGAAAGGAGGGCTTTTTTTATTCCAACATATCTATTTTTCTATATATATAGTTATAAAAGGAGGCATACATAACAATGAAAAAAAGCAGTTCCATCTTCATTCTATTTTTGGCATTAGGGGTTTTCGGAATTATTACGACCGAGATGGGCATCATCGGGGTTCTTCCGCAAGTGGCGGACAGATTTCATATTTCTGCTTCAAAAGCGGGATGGCTTGTCAGTATTTTCGCGTTCATCGTCGCTGTGTCGGGACCGTTTTTGACCTTGCTTGCTTCAGGTATAAACCGGAAATACATTCTGCTTTTAGCGGTGCTGATGTTTGCCGTTTCAAATGCGGTCTACGCGTATACGGCGCATTTCAGTGTCATGATGGCGTTTCGGATCATTCCGGCTTTATGCCACCCGGTGTTCTTTTCTGTAGCGCTTGCGGCCGCGGCCCGGCTTGTCCCCGCCGGCCAATCCGGAAAAGCCGTAACGAAAGTCTTTTCAGGCATCACCGCCGGCTTTGCGTTCGGCGTGCCTTTCACGTCTTATCTGGCGGATCGTCTCTCCCTTGAAGCCGCCTTCTTATTCGGCGCTATCATCAGTCTCATCGCGTTCACGGGCATTCTTCTCTTTTTGCCATCCATGCCGGTCACAGAAAAAATGTCTTTCAGTAGCCAGCTCGGCATTCTTCGCAAACCGGCTTTGTGGCTCAATATCGCTGCCGTCACCTGTCTCTTTGCGGCCATGTTTTCCGTCTACAGCTATTTTGCGGAATACCTCGGGCGGGTGTCCCATATGAACGGCACATGGGTCAGCTTCATGCTGATGAGTTTCGGGGTGATTATGATAGCCGGGAATTTCGTCTTCGGTGCTTTGTTATATAAAAATATGAAAAAGACTGTCATCCTGTTTCCGCTTCTTTATACAGCCGCCTACTTGCTCATATACGGGTTTGGGACGTCTTTTGCGCCGATGGCTGTCCTCGTCTTCGTATGGGGCGCCGTTCATTCCGGCGGTCTCATTGTCAGCCAGACATGGCTTACTGCGGAAGCAAAGGAGGCGCCCGAATTCGGCAACAGCCTGTTTGTCTCTTTTTCCAACCTCGGCATCACCATCGGAACGGCGGCGGGCGGCTGGTTTATTTCACATTTGGGAATCCATCAGCTGATGTGGTGCGGCATCATGTTTGCCCTTCTGGCTTTCGGGCTGATCATGGGACGCTTGGCATGGGGAAAGAGGCTGCTCGCAGAAGCCTAAGCTCCGTTGCAAAATCCGGAATGATTACGTATAATATTCCAGATTAAAGCAAGGGAGAGAAAAAGATACATGGAAAGACCGGCAGGATTTTGGATTCGGTTTCTGGCTTACGTCATTGATCAAATCATCATAGGAATTCCGATTTTTATCATTCAATTTATGGTCTCTTTTTTATTTGCGGCAGGCGTTGCGGCGGCTGACCCCTTCATGACCGAAAATCAGTTTAACATCTCTTTTCTGGTGTTCGGCGTCATCCCGATTCTTGTGAGCTCTTTTGTAATCAGCATCTTATATTTCAGCCTGCTCACGGCCTCAAAGATGCAGGGGACCCTGGGAAAAGCATTGCTCGGCCTTAAGGTCGTCAATGAAGATGGCGGACGCATTTCCATCGGCCAGGCCTTCGGACGCGCTTTCGCTTATATCATATCTAAGCTCATTCTTTATATCGGATTCATCATGGGTGCCTTCGGAGAGAAAAAAACGCTGCACGACATCATGTGCAGCACCCGGGTTGTTTATAAATAATGTCCCCAAGTCCGGGCCTTTTGAGCCCGGGCTTTTTTATGACGGCTGTGCCCTCCTGATGTCAATGCCGCCTTCTCCGTCAGCCTCAATGCGGATCGACCCGTTCACAATGACAGACAGCGGATGGAACACCGCATGCTGATCAGAAAAAATCCAGCGGCGGCCGCTCGGCCCTAAAAGCAAAAACGCCCCATCATTGTAATCACCCATAAAATGAAACCCGTTTTCCTTAAGAGGCGCGCCGTCTCTCACCGGTATACCGAAACGCTGCAGCTCCTTCCCCGTCGATACCACCTCGGCAGCCGTCAGATTCACCTCGCCGATATTCAGGACGGACTCAATCGAAAAACGTTCCGCGCTTGCCGGCGATGTGCCTCTCGCGATGAATTCCGCCAGATTGTTGGACGGATCTTTGAAATAAAAGGAACGCGCCTGAATATGAGTGAAATACACTTCATCCTCCCCATCTTCCGTTTGAAAAACGACTTTATCCTTTATCCACGCCTTCGCCTCATCAAAACGATTATTCGGAATGTTAAACGCGAAATGATAATTCGGTTGAGAGTGAGAATCGGCGCGCCTGAATTCCAACTCACTTTCTCCCGCCTTGATGGTAAACGAATCACCGGACTCATCAATTAAAGGAAAACCTAACACCCGTTCATAGAAGTGTTTCGTCTCCTCCAACGCACAACTGTACAAAGTAATGTGATTTATTTGCATTATCATACCCCCTTTGGTTTATACTGCCATATAGAGGGGTGGATTCCTACTGTTTCGATTCACCAATTGAGAATCCCCCTTTCGCCCGGCGCTACACATGACAAACAGCGCCAAACCGCTTATACCAGGCGTTTTTAAATGTCTAAAGCAAAAAAAGCAGAAAATAATACCCCATATAGCTTGACAAAAAATAAATGTTATTTAATAATCTATATATAATTAGAATTATTATTGAAAGATAAAGTGAATGCTTTGTCTTTTTAATATATTTCAAATCACATTTCAGGAGGAAGATATTATGTCTTTAATCGGAAAAGAAGTACTGCCATTCGAAGCAAAAGCTTTCAAAAACGGTGAATTCATCGATGTAACAAACGAAGATTTGAAAGGTCAATGGAGCGTTTTCTGCTTCTACCCAGCAGATTTCTCTTTCGTTTGCCCGACTGAACTTGAAGATCTTCAAGGACAATACGCTGCACTGAAAGAATTAGGTGTTGAAGTATACTCTGTTTCTACAGATACTCACTTCGTACACAAAGGCTGGCATGACAGCTCTGAAAAAATCGGCAAAATCACTTACGCAATGATCGGTGACCCATCTCAAACGATCTCCCGCAACTTCGACGTTCTTGACGAAGAAACTGGTCTTGCTGACCGCGGAACATTCATCATCGATCCTGATGGCGTTATTCAAACAGTTGAAATCAATGCAGGCGGTATCGGCCGTGACGCAAGCAACCTAGTAAACAAAGTAAAAGCAGCTCAATACGTTCGTCAAAACCCAGGTGAAGTCTGCCCGGCTAAATGGGAAGAAGGCGGCGAAACACTTACACCTAGCCTTGATTTGGTAGGTAAAATCTAAGGAGTGCATTCCATTGGTACTTGATGCAAATATCAAAGCACAATTAAATCAATACATGCAGCTAATTGAGAACGACATTGTTCTCAAAGTAAGCGCCGGTGACGATGACACTTCTAAGGACATGCTGGCTCTCGTTGACGAACTGGCTTCCATGTCATCTAAAATTTCAGTTGAAAAAACTGAATTAAACAGAACACCGAGCTTCAGCGTTAATCGTACCGGAGAAGACACAGGCGTTACATTCGCCGGTGTTCCTCTCGGCCACGAATTTACATCATTAGTGCTGGCATTGCTTCAAGTCAGCGGCAGAGCGCCTAAGGCTGATCAAAAGGTCATTGACCAGATTAAGAACATCAGCGGAGAATACCGCTTTGAGTCTTATATCAGCCTGACGTGCCACAATTGCCCTGATGTCGTCCAAGCATTAAACATGATGAGCGTGCTCAACCCGAATATCACACATACAATGATTGACGGCGCGGCATTCAAAGAAGAAGTAGAAAGCAAAAACATCATGGCTGTTCCGACTGTTTTCTTAAACGGTGAATCTTTCGGCAGCGGCCGTATGACCATCGAAGAGATTCTCGCGAAAATGGGCAGCGGCGCAGATGCGTCTGAGTTTGCCGACAAAGAGCCGTTTGACGTTCTTGTTGTCGGCGGCGGACCTGCCGGCGCAAGCGCGGCGATCTACACGGCGCGTAAAGGCATCCGCACCGGTGTCGTCGCTGAACGCTTCGGCGGCCAGGTACTCGACACCATGAGCATCGAAAACTTCATCAGCGTCAAAGCGACTGAAGGACCGAAGCTCGCTGCAAGCCTTGAAGAGCACGTGAAAGATTATGATATTGACGTCATGAACCTTCAGCGCGCGAAACGCCTTGAGAAAAAAGACCTCTTCGAACTTGAACTTGAAAACGGCGCTGTACTGAAAAGTAAAACAGTGATCCTTTCAACAGGTGCCCGCTGGCGCAATGTCAACGTACCTGGTGAGCAAGAGTTCAAAAACAAAGGTGTTGCATACTGCCCGCACTGTGACGGACCATTATTTGAAGGCAAAGACGTAGCCGTTATCGGCGGCGGAAACTCCGGAATCGAAGCGGCGATTGACCTTGCAGGTATCGTCAATCACGTGACTGTGCTGGAGTTCGCGCCTGAACTGAAAGCAGACGAAGTCCTGCAAAAACGTCTTTACAGCCTGCCGAACGTCACTGTGCACAAAAATGCACAAACGAAAGAAATCACAGGCGACCAAAACGTAAACGGCATTACGTTCGTTGACCGTGAAACAGGCGAAGAAAAA
Organism: Bacillus sp. jun7; assembly: GCF_051034795.1. NCBI lineage: Bacteria > Bacillati > Bacillota > Bacilli > Caryophanales > Bacillaceae > Bacillus > Bacillus sp. jun7. Next base: position 2,491,763 of record NZ_CP093219.1, on the reverse strand, counting down.
CACGTTGAACTCCAAGGTGTATTCGTCCAAATCGGTCTCGTGCCTAATACAGAATGGTTAGACGAAACCGTCGAACGCAACCGCATCGGCGAAATCATCGTCGATAAGAGCGGCGCGACAAGCGTTCCCGGCCTATTTGCCGCAGGGGACTGCACAGACGGCCCGTACAACCAAATCATTATCTCCATGGGATCAGGTGCAACTGCCGCTTTAGGCGCATTTGATTATTTGATCCGGAATTAATGTAAAAAGCGCTACCCTGCTTACACGGCAGGATAGCGCTTTTTTATAATAGCTCATATAAATAAAACCTCGCATCATGGACGACAAACATTTGATGAAACTGTCAACAGCCGATTTCTTTCCCTTCCAGATTGGTGTAAAAACATCCCCTTTATTATCAGCATGCATTCCCTCAGTCGCTGCGGTTTGTTTTTCGCAATACAAATATACTGTATGGTCGGTTGAGAGCCAGACGTTTCTTATTCATATGTTAAAAAATGATTCTACCATCAACTAGATGTAAAGATAAAACCGGTGTACTGAATGACAGTACACCGGTTTTTTAATGATTGGACTTTTATGGACTCAATGAGTTTTGAATAATGCTTGCGCATACTCATTTGATTACTATTCGACCATCTTCTCAGTCAGATCGTCAATCGCCTTCTCTGACATGTCGTCTTTTATCGTGTCACGCGAGAACTTCAGTTTGTGATCAAGCATTCCTATTTAATTTAATATGCCCCACCCCTCATGTGCGACTTTGCAGCACTTCCAGCACATATTGAAGCTAGCAGCAAACGGGTTCACAAGTATTATTTTTTGGCGGGCCTTGATACGCGTCTTTAAATGCAAGCTTTTTCGGCAACAGGTCCGCAGTACAAGGAAAGTTTAATTAATCTTCCTATACTCATCTTCTAGCACTTATTAACCATTCAACTAAATAGCTAACTGCATAAAGAATTGATGCTACACCAAATAGTACAGCACTAATATTAGTAAGATGAGAGTTACCACCTAATATATAATGAGTTATAATATATAAAAATGCACTTAGAAACAATAACAATATACTAAAATACTTCAACGCAACAAATTTTTCTTTCGGTTCTCCTCTCAGTTTAAAAATGGTTAAGCATATCATTTTAAAAAGTATATACAAGAAAACTCCTATAATGAGCAATGGGGACAAAAAATTTATTATATATTCCGGGATTTTAAACTCAGATAGAAATATATTAACTTTCTTCAATATAAAGTATGATACTATAAATAAGGCTACTATTGTCGTGGTTTTTAGATAAAACCTTTTGTTTTTATAATTCTTTCTTATAAAAGTAAATAACTTAATTATATTAACTTTCAATAACCCCAACTGTTTTTTAAACTGTTTCCTTCGACTAACATATTTACTCCATGCTGAACTTATATATAAATCAATCGGATTAATCGTTTCTTTATTTTCTGGAGATTCATGCATCTTTTCAAATAACTTTTTTAGATAATTTATTATTTGGTTAATAGCTGTTAACATAAACACTGCTAATATATAAGCTGATATTTCTCTATTTCCCTCAGCAAAGTTTGTTATCATATTTCTCTCACTTACAACATAACTCATACCAATTGATATTATTATAAAAAAAGGAGAAAACAATAGTTCATTAGTATCTCTAACTTGTTTCTTTGTCGGGAATGTATAAAAACCAGATATAGTTATCCCTATAGCTAAAATAATACTTATTATACCTGCAATTTCTTCTTGAACCCCATATCTGTTTAACGCTGAAAAGAGAATATTAAACAATTGCTTTCCTAGCCAGCCCAATATTAGAGTTGTCACTAGAGCTAATCCATAATTTTTTGCAGCAGATTTATATTTTAACTTAATATAAAATGTAATTCGCAAAAGTATCATGGGTATATTTATTTGTTCAGTAAATAGATTTATTGATATCATCAAAATAAAAATCACCATAGAGAGTAGATAATACGTTTTAAATTCTAAAAGAAACTGATGATTAAACATGCTAATTATAAATGAAATTAGTGATGAAGGAAATAAAGATATTAAAGCACTAAATAAAAGATTACAAATGATGACAACTAATCTGGAATAATCCTTTTTTTTCATTAACCGATCAATAAATTTAGACATAGCTGCAGTTGCTAATAACCCTTCAGAAATCAATATAGAGCTGGGGGATTTCAATTTCGTAGCCTCCTTTTTAACCTTATCTAACATAATAGAAATTTGAATAAATTCCTATTTTATTCGCTAATGTCATATCTGCATCATGATAATCCTTGTCCATATGATCTATGTCACTACGATGGCGGACAGACGCACCATATAAATATTCAGCGCTTCATTCATGATTTGTCATGTTCTTCAGAATTCAAAAATCCTTTTTGTTGGTAGGCATGTTGTTGTATCACTTCAATAACAACGGCCGCTGATAATGCTCACCAAACCCAACTATCCGATAATGCATGGATCTGACCCGTTCAACAGATTCATCCACCTTTGTATCAATCTCTTCAATATGCTGTTAAACAATAGACTACCGCATTGTTAGCCATTTACTTAAGTATAGTGCCGTTATTCATTAACAGATCCGATTGGATTAAAATAGACAGTTAAGACACTGAATTTATCGTATGACCATCTCCAGTGTTTCCCTTTCTAGTTATAATAAAAGAAAAAAGCACATTGTGCTATATTTTTCTAGTAAAACCCTTTTCATTATCTTAATCTGACTATATACAATAACCTTAGTGGTTTTTTGATGTAGAAAATTGATCATCAATGAAGGAATGAAGTTATGAGTGATAAAAGACAGAACTATGCCAAAAAATGATGCCGAAAACGGAAAAAGACTTTATAAAGTTGACAACCATTTGATCAAGACTATTATGTTTAAGTTTAATATTAGGTAATAATCAATTGTGGCACAAAATGACGTATTCGGCGGCAAATCCAGAAAACAGATGTAGAGATGGTAATAGTATAGTGTGAGGGAGGATTATATTCTTATAGAATATTCTGTTGTGGAAAGCGTGGGCAATATTTGAGGATATTGGAGAGATATGATCATTTCCACTTTTAAAGGAGCATTCCGATGGTTGATCTTAAAAATGCTCCTTTTAAATGTGACTCTCCGTAACATATGCTTTCACCAATCTCAATAAGTGAACGTTCAGCATAATGTTAGGTCCTTCTTTTCTTTCTCCCTCTCGCCCGATAGATAAGAAACAATCCAATAAACCACAGCGGCGTCAGCAGCAAAGCCGGGCGCGTCGCATCCGCAAACAGCATAATCACCAGAATGAAGGCAAACAGCGCCAGCACGGCGTAATTGATTAACGGCGCAAACGGCGCCTTGAAAGACGAGCTTGCGTGTAAGTCCGGACGGGTTTTCCTGTATCTGATATGACAGACAAGAATCACGCCCCACACCCAAATGAAACAGATCGCGCTGATGGTTGTCACGATGCCAAAGGCCGCTTCCGGTATCAATTTGCTTAAAAGAGCGCCCGCTGACAGCACAATAACCGATATCCATAACGCGCGGCTCGGCACATGATTTTTATTCAGCTTCGCAAAACTTGCCGGCGCCTGTTTTGTTTTGCTTAAGTTATACAGAATCCGGCTTGTTGAAAACATCCCGCTGTTACAAGCAGAAGCGGCAGACGTTAATACGACAAAATTAATGATTCCCGCGGCTAACGGAATGCCGACCAGACTGAAGGTCTTTACAAATGGACTTTCCGTTGCATTCAGCTGCATCCACGGGTTAATACATAAAAGAATGAGCAATGCCCCGACGTAGAAAAATAAAATCCGCAATGGAATTTTATTGATAGCGGACGGAATATTTTTTTTCGGATTTGACGTTTCCGCCGCCGACACACCCACTAATTCCACACCGACATAGGCGAAGATCACCATCTGGAACGAAAGCAAAAAGCCTGAAAATCCGTTCGGGAACAAGCCGCCGTGCTCCCACAGATTCGCCGCTGAAACCGTTCCGGTATGCGTTTTGAACCCAATCACCAGCAGAACCACCCCGATGACAATTAACGCGAGAATCGTGACTACCTTAATTAAGGCGAACCAAAACTCCAATTCTCCAAAAATCTTAACCGTTAACAGATTAAGCCCTAATAAAATGAGCAAACAGATAAGTGCCGGAATCCACTGCGGAATATCAAACCAATATTTCACATACACACCGACCGCGATCACATCCGCCATAGCCGTCATAATCCAGCAAAACCAGTAGGTCCAGCCTGTGACAAACGCTGCACGCGGCCCTAAATACGCCTCGGCTATATCCGTTAATGATTGGTACCCCGCTTTAGATAACAGCAGTTCTCCCAGCGCCCTCATGACGAAAAAAAGCGCAATACCTACAATAAAATACGCAAAGATGATAGAAGGACCCGCCAGCTGAATCGCCTTACCGGACCCTAAAAACAATCCGGTACCGATCGTGCCGCCAATAGCGATCAGCTGCACGTGCCGATTCGATAAGTCCCTCTTTAGCTCTCGCTGCTCCACATCTGACTCCTCCTTACCTCTCTAGTGAACGACGAGCAAAAAAAGCCAATAAAAAAAGAGATTGGATGCCCTCCAATCTCACGGTCATAAGAATATCAAATTATATTTGCGCCGCTGACAATCAACAGCATGACAAATACATATTCGGTACTCTTCTGTCCTTTTGCCTGAGATTGTGAACCCTTCGGCGCCGCGGAAAACCCGCGGTCTCTCCAGAAGCCGCTCCTGCTGTAGTGCGACCCACAGCAATCATAGCCTGCTACGTATTAAGTTTCCGATAGAAATAACTATCAGCTAACTTTTTATTTTAATGGAAGTTGAATTCATTGTCAACAGGGGTATGCGCTCACAGCGTTATCCCGGTCCAATTTTTGATGCCTGAAGCGCCGTATTTTCCGTTTTCATTGTCTCAAAAAGGCGTTATGCGGTACTATCATATAAGGTCTAATCATTTAAACATTATGTCATACTTTAAATTCACTTTATTATACAATTGCTCGTAAATAAAAAGGGGATGGACGAGATTGGAAACCAAATATTTAGATCTGCTCGCACAAAAATACGATTGTGAAGAAAAAGTGGTCACGGAAATCATTAATCTGAAAGCGATACTGAACCTGCCGAAAGGAACCGAGCATTTCGTCAGTGATCTGCACGGGGAGTATCAGGCATTCCAACACGTGCTGCGGAACGGTTCAGGAAGAGTAAAAGAGAAGATCCGCGATATTTTCAGCGGCGTCATTTACGATAGAGAAATTGATGAACTGGCGGCTTTGGTCTATTACCCGGAAGACAAACTGAAGCTGATCAAACATAACTTTGATACGAAAGAGGCATTAAACGAGTGGTATAAAGAAACGATTCATCGGATGATTAAGCTCGTTTCTTATTGTTCTTCCAAGTACACCCGCTCCAAATTGCGCAAAGCACTGCCCGCCCAATTTGCTTATATTTCCGAAGAGCTGCTGTACAAAACAGAACAAGCCGCCAACAAGGAACACTACTACTCCGAAATCATAGAACAGATCATTGCGCTCGGCCAGGCCGATAAGCTGATCACCGGTCTTGCCTACAGCACGCAGCGATTGGTGGTCGACCATCTGCATGTTGTCGGCGATATTTATGACCGCGGACCGCAGCCGGATAAAATCATGGAAGAACTGATCAACTATCATTCAGTGGATATTCAATGGGGGAATCATGATGTTCTCTGGATAGGCGCTTATTCCGGCTCAAAAGTATGCCTGGCAAATATTATCCGCATCTGTGCCCGCTATGACAATCTGGATATTATTGAAGACGTTTACGGCATCAATCTGAGACCGCTATTGAACCTTGCCGAAAAATATTACGATGATAACCCGGCTTTCCGCCCGAAAGCGGACGAAAACAGACCGGAAGATGAGATTAAACAAATCACAAAAATTCATCAGGCGATCGCTATGATCCAATTCAAGCTTGAGAGCCCGATTATTAAGAGACGGCCGAACTTTAATATGGAAGAACGGCTGTTACTGGAAAAGATTGATTATGACCGCAATGAAATCACGTTGAACGGAAAAACGTATCAACTGGAAAACACCTGCTTTGCGACGGTGAATCCCAAACAGCCTGACGAGCTGCTAGAAGAAGAAGCAGAAGTCATGGACAAGCTGCTGTTTTCTGTCCAGCACTCCGAAAAGCTGGGCCGCCATATGAATTTTATGATGAAAAAAGGCAGCCTGTATCTGAAATATAACGGCAACCTGTTGATTCACGGCTGTATTCCCGTCGATGAAAACGGCAGCATGGAAACGATGATGATAGAGGATAAAGCTTATGCGGGCCGTGAGCTGCTCGATGTATTTGAACGGTTCTTACGGGAAGCGTTTGCCCATCCGGAAGAAACCGATGATCTGGCGACAGATATGACGTGGTACTTATGGACAGGCGAATACTCCTCCCTCTTCGGAAAACGGGCCATGACAACCTTTGAGCGGTATTTCATTAAAGAGAAGGAAACGCATAAAGAAAAGAAAAACCCGTATTACTATTTGCGTGAAGACGAGGCAACCTGCCGAAACATCCTGAAGGAATTCGGCCTCAATCCGGATCACGGCCATATCATCAACGGCCATACACCGGTAAAAGAAATCGAAGGCGAAGATCCGATCAAGGCAAACGGAAAAATGATCGTCATCGACGGCGGCTTCTCCAAAGCCTACCAATCCACAACAGGCATCGCCGGCTACACGCTCTTATACAATTCCTACGGCATGCAGCTCGTCGCCCATAAACACTTTAACTCCAAGGCCGAAGTGCTGAGCACCGGAACCGACGTCTTAACGGTGAAACGATTAGTCGACAAAGAGCTTGAGCGGAAGAAAGTGAAAGAAACAAACGTCGGTGAAGAACTGCTGAAAGAAGTGGCGATTTTGGAGAAACTGCGGGAGTATCGTTATATGAAGTGAAGAATATGGAGTTCAGAGATAATTCTCTGAGCTCTTTTTTTACGGTTGCGAACTAAGAAGTCCCTTTCCCTGTATGTAAAACGGATTTAACCGCTTCTTCAATCTCCCTGTAACCCGTACATCTGCAAATATTGGACTCCAGCCAATTTTTTATCGTGTCATCACTTGCATTCGGCTCAGTATTCACTAAAGCATGACAATTCATGAGAAAACCCGGTGTGCAATAACCGCATTGAAACGCGAATTTTTCAATAAAAGCCTTTTGAATCGGCGTATTGATCAGTCCTTCAATTGTCGTAATGTCCTTTCCTTCCCCTTCTGCCGCAAGCATTAAGCAAGATTTCATTGGCACCCCGTCCGTTAATACCGTACAGGCGCCGCAATCCCCATTTAAGCAGCCCGGTTTTGCACCAGTTAATCCGAGACGAAGACGAAGAGCAAATAACAAAGTATCAGCCGGTCTGACCGTCATCTGTCTTTCCTCGCCATTTACTTTCAACGTAATAAGATCAGACATTTGGACCTCCTTCTAATTCCCGTAAGGCATCTAAAATTGTATGTTGCAAGACAAATATTCGGTATTCACTTGAGCCTTCCGCATCATCAAGAACGGGTTTGGGTACATACTGTAAAGACCTGCGCGCTCTATCTTCTAATGAATAGCTTTTATCGTTAAGCACAGCCTCCATTTCAGCAGAACGAAACGGAAATGGACATACGCCGCTGAAAGCCATTCTGATCTCATCATCTTTTTTCAGCGCACAGACTGTCACCAATGGATATCCGACATTCCACTGCTGTCTTCTTTTGATACTGACAAACGGCAGGTCAACATACGCTCGATCGACAACGATATGAAATAGAAAATCTCCTTTTCGCAATTGTATTTCCTTGTTAAATACTTTATTTATAGGATGGTAATGAATCCCCGCTCTCCCTGCAATCCCTAGCAAACTATCAGAAATCAACAACGGCAGCACGGCCTCACGGTAGTAGATGCCCCCGCAAATGTTTCCGCCCAGGCTGACCTTATTTCGAGTCGTCCGATCGGCTATTTCACTTACCGTTTTACTTAATAGCGGAAATGGATTTTCTTCCTCCAGTTTCGTTAATGACACGCCCGCTCCGATCACCAGATAACGTTCATAAAAACGGATGGCGTGAAATTCCGGAAGCGCGTTCATATCTATCACCGCATCCGTATAGACGATATTCAGCCTTCCTAACGTGATAATTTCCGTGCCGCCGGAATAATACATCGGTGTTTTCTTTTCAGCCGCAAGTGAGTGAAATAGATTGATTGTTTCTTGAATGGTCTTCGGTTTAAAATAGTCAAAATCAAACGGTATCATCTTTCCACCCCTCTTGCGTTCTCCATAATTGTTCGGGAATGAGAGGAAGTTGATTCAATTGGACACCTAAAGCGGCGGAAAGGCAATTTCCCAATGCGGCCGGCATCCCCAGCAGTCCGTGTTCCCCGCCGCCGCGCGCTCCATAAGGCGCAATCTCATGCGGGGTTTCAACAAATTCAATGATATATTCAGGCTGCTCTCCATAGTGAAGGGGGCGGTATGTTCTAAGCTGAGGATTTAATACTCTGCCATATGAATCAAAGACAAAGGTTTCTCTTCCTCCGAACGCGATTCCCATACTCATCCCCCCCATCACTTGACCCCTTGCAGCTTTTTCATTCAGTACAGTTCCTATATCCACAACAGAATAGGCTTTTGTAATCCGATACGTATAATCCCGCTTATCCAACTCAACTTCGATTCCCTGAGCACCGACAGCCCATTCGGGTCCCGGCTTTCCTCTTCCCGTTTCCCGGTCTAAATTCGTCATCCGGGTTAATGTGTAATTGCCGCTCGCAATGATTTGGCCGCCAATGGTATTTCCATTCGGAAACGTATATCCGTAAGCAATGTCTTTTATGTCAACATGTACAGAAGGATGATCTATAAAATAAACCTTTCCGTCGGCCACTTCCAATTCCTCGACAGGAACCCGCAACACACATGATGCCGCGTCCTTCAGCTTTCGAATGGCTTCCTCCGCTGCATTCAGTACGGCTTTTCCGGCCATTAACGTCCCTCTGCTCCCGACGGTTTTCCAATGCTCGGGAGTTGTTTGTGTGTCCACAAGCATTTTTACGTGAATTTGACTGATATCCATTTTCATTCGTTCCGCTAAGATTTGGGCTAGCACTGTTTTTGTCCCTGTTCCAATTTCCACGACCCCTGACATCAAATTAATGCTTCCATCAGGATTAAAGGTTAAAAGAACCCCGGATGTTGCATTTGTATCAAATGTTGAGGTTTTCCAAATGCAGCTGATTCCCTTCGCCCGTATCTTCCGGCCGTCGATTTCAATTCGCTGTCCCTCATCCCAATTCATTAATTCCTTCAATCTTTCAATACATTTCGGCACATTTCCGACCGTGCTTGAATTGAGAAGAACTTGAGTCGGTGTGGTGTCACCGGGGCGAATGGCATTTTTATAGCGAAGTTCTAACGGGTCCATGTTCAGCTTTTCCGCCAATACATCCATCGTCCGCTCAAAAGCAAATAACACTTCAGCATGGCTGTAGCCTCTGAATGCACTGGGATATGGATGATTCGTATACATACAATATGAATCACACGATATATGGTCGATAGCGTACGGACCCGTACAATCAACCACCGCAGCCCGGCTGATGTCCACTCCTTTATCAGAGTATGCTCCGCCATCAAATAAAAGCTGAATGTCTGCCGCCTTTAAAATTCCATTCTTTGTGGCCCCTAATTTGACAATGGCATCCAATCCTACATGAACGGGAGATGTGATCATATCCTCTTCTCTCGTATTAAACAATTTGACGGGCCGGCCTCCGACCGCTTTTGATGCCAAATAGGCAATCACCTCTAACTGAACGGCTGCTTTTCCCCCGTACGCCCCGCCTACTAAAGGCGTTTTGACGATAACCTTTCCGGGTTCAATTCCAAAATACCACTGCATTAATTTTTTAATGGCAAAAGGGGCTTGAGAGGATGTGGTAATGATAATCTCCTCATCCGCCCGAATTTCAGCGATTGAGCATCTTGTCTCCATCGCCGCATGATCAGAAGGGTTAAAGGAAATCTGGAATTCTGCTGTCACATCACTTTCCCTAAATCCATCTTCAATATTTCCTTTTCTAACCTTATCCACGTTTGCGATATTTGTCTTCGGAACCGGGAATACACCTTTTGTCTTCTCATAGCGGTCCGCATGTTCATGGACGAGTGGCGCATCCTTTTGAAAGGCCTCACGGGGGGAATTGACGACGGGAAGAGGTTTATAGGATACTTTGATGGCATCCGCGGCCTTTTTAGCTGTAATCGGATTTTCCGCAACAACAACAGCAACCGGCTCACCATGGTATCTGACCCTTTTATAAGCAATCGGCGATCTGTCTTTAATTTCTTCACCTGCAAGCGGAAAAGGTTCATCCCCCAATATCGCTCTCACGCCGGGAATCTTCCAAGCTTCTGAAAAGTCCATCGACACAATATCGGCATGAGCATATGGACTGGTCAGCATTTTTGCGTGCAACGTCCCTGTTTCTTGAAAATCATCCGTATATTTCGCTTTACCCGTCACTTTTTCAAGGGCCTCTTTCCGAATGACACTCTTCCCGATATACTCCAACTCATTCACTCCCCGAATTTATTCAGCAGCAGCCTATAATCTTCAACTGTATCGACGTCATAAAAAAGCAAAGGGTCTTGAAAGCTGATCATTTTTCCCGCCTTGATCATACTTTCACGGATGACATGCCGGGCGCCCTGATCTCCCTTTAATTGATACAAGACCGGAAAACATTGATTGGAGAATAAAATGGGGGGCATAGGAAGATGCTGATTTTCAGCGGCGATAAATGAATAACGGCGCTCTTTTTGATAGGAATCAATTAACGTATTGATGATATCTGCGGTGACAAACGGCTGATCTGCAAGGAGAATGATAACGGCGTCAGCCTCGTACACTGCCGCTTTTTTTACACCGCATTGTATAGAATGGCCTTGGCCCTTACCCGCCTGCTCACATTCTGCTTGGCTCCACTTATTTGACATAGGGGATAAAAAGAAAAATTCCGAAAGCCAATGCAGTGAATCTCCCTTTCCCGTAATAACGAAAATATGATCTAATTCAGATAACAAGGCATGTTTAAGAGCTATACTTCCCAGAGAGACGCCATTGAGAAATAAACTTCGCTTATCCGTTCCCATGCGTCTGCTTGTACCGGCTGCCAGGTAAATGGCTGCTGTTTTCATAAGCGGGACCTTTGTTTTCGCATTTTTTGAATCAGCTCGCCGACAATACTTACAGCAATCTCTTCAGGGCCTTGTGCCCCGATGGGAAGGCCGATAGGGGAATGAATATCTGCCGGAATCTCTGCCCCGCCTAACAGCCGCTCCGTGCGCCTTCTGGGGCCTAAAACGCCTTTATAAAACACATTCTCGTTTTTTATTGTATGTAAAATGATCTGATCTTTTTGAAAGCTGTGCGTCATAATGACAACAAAATCCCTTTTTGTCATGCTCAGTCCTTCCATGACTTCTTCCGGTGCTCCCGTAATCAAACGGCCGGCTTCAGGAAAATGCCCGTGATGACATAAAGCGGGACGCCAGTCAATCACCGTCACATGAAAACCCGTACCAGCTGCCAAAGAAACTAACGGCTTCGCATCTTCCCCTGCTCCGAAGACGTATAAACAAGGTTTTGGCACCATCTGATGGATAAAAAATAAATCAGATGTATGTTCATCCCTTTTGATTCCCTTTTCTATCTGTCTCAGTTTTTGAATACGGCCTTGTTCCATAACATCCCCGGTTCCAAACACGCTGCCGTCTTCAGCGATATACAGATCTTCCTTCGGCTCTAACGTTTCAGTGAATCGTTTCACTCGGGTCACAGACTTTTTTTCATCTAAGCATGTCTTGACTGTCATCAGATTTCGTTCCAATTCCCCTTTTACAGGCTCAAGTAAAACCGTCAAAACACCATTACAGCCAACACCCTGTCCCCAAGATAAATCGTCTTCCGCGCTCATATCAAAGCGGACAATCAACGGCTCTCCTGCAGTCCAGACCTGTTCCGACCGTTCAACGAGATCTTCTTCCAGACAACCGGCGGATAACATTCCGACTCTTGTTTTATCCCCTAAAATCAGCATGGAGGCCCCTTCTTTCTTATAAGCGGACCCCTCTGTTTTAATGATGGTAGCCAGTACCTTAGCTTTCTTAGAATTGGCGATGACATCCAAAATCCGGTGTATATCATCCATCTCATGTCCCCCGCTTTTACCTGATCATATCTGCATCTGTATATCCGTATTCTTTATTTCCAGAAAACATTACAAACGCTTCAGCAATTTCTTCGTTTCTAAAAAAAAAGAGTCTTTATAGACCTTATGACCGGGCGGCGGGTGCGACAGCAAGTCGGAGCGGAGAGATTCCAATAACACGTTCTGTTCCTTCTGTTTCCGATTGTCTGTTTCACCCTGCTGTATGCCTTTAAAACCCGCAAAATATTCACTTAACACTTGTAAATTATTCCCCAGCTCCCTTTTGTCACTTGAAGATAAAGCTCCTTCTTTTTCCCATTCTTTTAACGTTTTCACTATATTTGACAGATACTCAAATCCGGCGTTCAACTTTTGCATCTCTATTTGATAGCTTGAAATGATGTTTTTATGTTTTTTTCTGACGGGGTTGAATTTTAAGCTGTCAGAGGCTGTTTGCAGCATCTCTTTTGTCATATGCAGCTCCTGCAGAAGATGGTTCATTTTATATTCCATAAGGTTCCCTTTTCCTTGCCCCCACTCTGATTGCACCCATTTGGAAAGGTCTGAAAGTGTGCCGGAAAGCTGACGGGCCAATGTTTGAAAAGAGTCCGCTGCCTTTTTTGTGTAATCCGGCGGAAACAGGAACATGTGAACCAGAATCGCGATGATGACGCCGATCACCGTATCGATGATTCGGTCGAATGCATAATCTTTAGAGTTTCGTTCAAACGTAAAGACCAATAAAATGGTGAGCGCTACCTGATGCAGAACCGTTACATCTATTCGCAACCACTTCGCTATGTAAGTCCCGCCTAACAGGAACAGCCCCAGCATCCAGCCATTCATTGGCAAGTGACTGACAAGAAAGGACGTTAGCATGATTCCAATCGCAGTTCCCGCAATACGATGAAAAGAAAAGCGAATTGACTGATCTATCGTTGGCTGCAAACATAAGATAACAGACAGAGGCGCTAAATAGGGGTGATCAGAGCCCGCTAGTTTTGCCGCTTCCCACGAAACAGCAGAGGCAATCGCCATCTTCCAAACCAAAGATGTTTTGTTTTGAATTTTTTCACTTTTCATCATATCCCCCTCCTTTCAGAAACCTTTTCCACTAGGTTTCCGTGACGCAAAGGGATTTATACTGTCGTAGGGAAAATGCGGAAGAAGCTGTTGTTCGCAATAAAGGTGCTTCTCTGAGCTCTTCTTTACGGTTTCTATCCTCCTTGATAACTTCGCATCAGATATGAACCCTGCTCTCCTATGACTTTCGAAGGGAAACATACAAACCTTGTTGGTTAATGTGATGAAATTGGGTGAATTTTTTATCATTTTATATGGTAAGGGTTTAACAAGCAGAATGCCTTTGTTAGTATGGCAACCAAAGGAGGAGGATCAATGATGCAAAGCAGAATGAAGCTAACCGCAGTGAAACTGGCAGCCTTGGTATTCCTAGCAGGTGCCTTTGCCCTCCCGGTTTTACCTCATGCTGCGGCTGCTGCAGAATCCCAAGCTACATACAAAGTTGAAAACCTCAACGACAGTGAGCTGAAGATGACGTTCAATCATGCAGATGTTCATATTGACGCTAAAGGCAATGCAACCCTAAAAGACAACATAACGGGCGAGGAGCAGGCTCTTCCGAAAAGCTCTACTGACAAAAATGGTGACCCCGTTACACTGAAATATGAAAAAGTCAAAAATGGCGTTTTAGTCAAAGTCGTAAACAAAGACGCTGGAAAAACGAGCGGGTCAATCAGCACCCAATCAGTCGGGAAATGTATTTTAGGTACTGGCGGTGGTGCGGTAACTGGAGGCGGCACACTGGGTCTTGCAGGAGCTGCTGTAGGAACAGTCACAATACCCGGTATCGGAACAGTAGGAGCGGGTGCCGTCGGAGCCATTACCGGCGCTGTTGGCGGTGCAATGACAGGAGCTGCCGCATCTTGCTTTTAACCATGAAGAAAAAGGGGCCCGCGCCCCTTTCTTTTACTAACTATGGAAGGTGGTCGACATGTACAAAATCATCATTCCTTCAATACTAGCCATCTTCATTCTCTGGATACTCTTACAGATTTCACTGGAGATAAGCATCGTTAAGAACCCATTGAATTATTTTATTGTAATCATTGTCTTCTTTCTCTTTATTAAGATGGTGAAAGAGAAGCAACAGTAGGTTGCTTTCAATAGCTGTGGGAAACCAGATTTGTAGTGGAATCTGGTTTTTGTTTCACCTCATTGACTGCTAACTAGCAATAGTTTTGCATAAAATTCAATCTATCGAACTATTCCACAAAATGCCAGGTGTAATACTAGAGTTAATTTCTCAATATACAGAATGTTACTCACCAAATTCTTGCACTAGCAACTTTATCTCGCTCCTCTTCAACCAAAACAACTAATGATTCTAATGATCGACAGAGTTCTATATGATTGTTCGTTGAATCATAACTTATAATTTCCAAGTTAGCATTCTCTCTTGTAGACCGAACTAAATCTTCAGTCACATTATCTGAGGCCGTTACCATATAATGTGGGCGGCTATTTGGATATACATGAGCATAATTTTCTAAAATTAATCTAATATCAGGGTCATTTAGACCGCACCCTAAAAATATAAATGTGTGGGTTAAGGCTAAGGCATCTAACAACTTGTAAAAAGTGGAATTATTATACCTAGCTTCTGTATACTGCTTTCTGGTAAAAATCATTTGATTAGGGAAATCTATAGTGCCATGAATTTTTATGATTATCCGATCCTCGGATCTAAGCTTATCTGCTAAATCGTCATCATAATAGTTTTTCACACTAATAGTTCCATTTGATTCTTGGTTGGCAAATGTATCATATATTTTATCAACATTTGGAGTGGCTACTATTCTTGAATCTAATTTAAAAATCGCTTCATGAATTCTATGTTTTTCAAATCCAGGTCTCATGAAAGAATCTTTAGCTATTTCATTAAAACCATGGGAACTTAATTTGTAATAAATTATTTCACAAGCAGTTAAATAATCTTTTTCAGCTATAAAAGTATTAATATGTTCAGTATTTTCAGAGATATTATCTGAAGCTATTCTCAAAAATTCTTCCCAAGTAGGTGGCCTTTTACCTTGTGCATTTATGGAATTTCTAGATATTCCTGAACCTAAAAATAAAACAGACTTTCTTCTCGCTATATCTTTCACGAGAGGAAGTGGCCAGCTAATCATCCAATTACCTCCAAACTCTCAATCAGTTTCCGAGAAATACCTTCCATAATATATTTAAATTCTTTTACTTTAGTAAAATGAGCACCTACTACTCCATCTTTTGCTTCTAATCTGTATACTGGTTTATGGGCAACTTGTGACATTGGTATTACACTATGGAAGTTAGGAATACTTCCCAAATCATAATCATTCTCTCCAACCTCTTTGTTCAAGACTTCAATTAATTCCCTTTTCATCGTAGCTGGAATTGGTTCAAGTATACGTTCAAATGCTTTGACTGGTCTCTTTACTCCATCCTTTGTTTTTGCAGTATATTGTTGAGTAACATACCCAGCAAACTTCAGGTTACTCTCTGTTTTTAATCCATCTAAAGCTTCTGGATCTTCATTGTTTATAACTCCATAATTAAACCTTGTTTTCCAAGCTTCTAAAGTTTGGCCAATGTTCTCAATCGCCAATAAACTAAAGATATCGGAAGACATAGGTGTTATAAAATAATCTGATGCTAATAATATAGATCTATTTAATGAGCCTAAAGATGGCCCCATATCAAAAAAAACATAGTCAAATTCTTTACATCTACTTAACAATTCACTGAAAACAAGCGTTGTCCTCAAACCCCTGGGTAAACCTGCAACAGCATCTCTCCAATCATTGGATAGTAAATCCTCCATCAATGCCAACCGTGGATCGCCAGCTAAGAAACTAATATCAAAATTATTTACTTTTATTAGATTTAACTCTTGTGAATAGCCCTGTCCTCTATGTAAGGGCTTTAACATGTCGTATATTGTGAATCCATCTTTTTTATAATAAACTTCTTCAAATTGCTTATCAGATAGTAAATTCACCGTAGAATTACACTGAGGATCCGCATCTATTAGCAGTACCTTTTTATCATACTCAGCAGCTATAAAACTTGCTAAATTGCATACTAATGTAGTTTTACCTACTCCGCCCTTGTTGTTAAACATTGCAATAGATTTCATAAATACCCTCCTGTGACAAATTTTTCTGAAATGGACCTGGTTATATATTATCATGAGTTTCATGTTTTTTCTGAAAAAATCAGTTTAAGAAAATAAAATACTTATGATAAGGCTCCATTGACTAATCTAAGTATGGTTTTTATTAATTGATTTTTGTTTAAATAGGGTACTCAAGACTTTCGAAACCGTTACGGAACTGCAGTAAATGAACACTGCACGTTCTAAGAAAATTTCGTGGCTACAAGTTGGATTATCATAAAATAATTCCCGATTACTCAAACGAATCATGGCCTTGTTTCTCTGCATGGGTAAATCTTGAAAGCTTTTTCGGATAGGTGGAGTGAACGGTGGACGAACTCACACCACAATGGGGTCAGGAAACTTCATGAAGGTTTGACGATACATGAATCACCACAGCATGGACTGTTAATTCATGAGAATCGTATTCCAAATGCGGTCGAGAAGCCGTATCAATTCATTCATGGTCTCTACTTCTTCTTTTTCTTGTTGAGCCCTGAACATGCCTAGAAAGAATTATCAACTAATTTTGAAAAGAACCTAATTTAACTTGATGCTTACAATTTTTACTCCTGCCACAGGGGCCTGGTTCGTTTCTTCTTAATATTAATCACCCACAACCTTCGCTGTGCAAAGATCATCATTTATCTTTATCATAATCGTTATTAATAATCTGAGAGCATGCAAATAATTTACATAATGCTCATTTTCATTCTCATAGCTAGAAGATGTACCATGTAAATACTTGTTCCTTAAGTCATATCCATTGATAAAATTTTTCTTATTCAAGTAGTAATCTATATAATTGGATTCTTGCCTTGTTAATAATGTATTTTCGGAAACTAAAACTCTTTCATTTAATAACTTATCAACTTCTTGCTTTAGAGCATTAGTTAACTTACTAGTCACAACTACACCGTTTATATGGATATAATAATGTATAAGTGTTCGATTCCTATTGACCAACATTATTTCATTATCGTCGTTTACAGTCACATAATCATGTTCAATAAGCCAATCTAAAGACGATTTTTGATAATCCTCTATGTCATGTAAATACAGCTTATCAGTAGTCAACCTTTCAATAAGCGTATTGTATTGAATATCACCATAATTCGGGAAATAAGTAAGGTTACTTTGGTCAGAGAACATAATATTTCTCAATATTATAGCCTCATCATTATTTGGCGCTATATACACGTATCTGTCTTTTGTCATGCTTGGGCATTCAGAAAATGGCAAAGGCTTGCTTTCCATTTGTACAAGTTCTTCATCAATGTAACCATCCTCTAAATAAAACCTATACTTCTTGATTATGCTTTCAATAGTTGGAAATATAGATTTGCACTTTTCAAAATTCGGATTATCTATAGGTGGTAGCTTAATGGTGAAGTCCTCAATATAGAATTCCTCTTTTAGATAAACATTGAAGAACCATTCAATTATTGCTTCTAAATCTTTGTTTTTACTCTTTAGAAATGAATAATATACATGCATTTGTGCTAAGGATAACGATTCTCTTATTGAGAAAGCTGTACAGGTCTTGTATTCTTTTTCATGAGCAAAACCAAATCTTTCAAAAACACTTGCATATATTTCATTATATGGGAATTTAGAAACCATATCATTATTTACGAACTCGAATATGTATATAAAGTTGTTCAATAATGTAGGATTATCAAGGTTTGATTCTAACCATTCTTTATCAACTTCTGTTCCTACTTTGCTTAAAGTGAAATGTTGCTTTACTGTACCCTCTACATTTTCTTTGAACTCAACTATTATTTCCGTTCCCCGCCCACTACCATCTTTAAAGAGTTCTCTCTCAAGTCTTTCGCTTACTCTTTTTGCTTTCAGTTTAACTCTAGTATCTAAAGCAAACTCTTTTGTATTCTGTACATTACTAAGAAGCCTGGTATAATTTAAATTAGGCTTGTCTAAATCAATATAGGTGCTAATAATCTTTTCTTTATCTTCTGTAGTTAATGATTGTGGCAAATAAGATTCCTCTCGTTCGCTCCTATGCTTTAATAAATATTTATCCAAAAGTAAATTTGTACTTCCTTCTGGATTGATAAGCATGTATTCTCTTAATTCCACGTCATATTTCATCACAAGTTTATATTGCTTAAATATTTGCCATGCAAATACATCAAGTTTATCAAGAAACACCTTAAATCTGCTTTCTGTAATATCACCCAACTTCCTTTTTTCTATTATTTCCCAAAAGCATTCCTTATATTCGAAATCTACTTCTTCATATTCGGCTAATATGTCTGAATGATGATTGATATATTTACCCACTAACGATTTAGCTATACCGTCTTTTTCTTTAAGCCATTCCTCTTTATCTTCACCAAGATATAATAGAAATGTATCGTCCTTCACATACTTGATTATATTATATAATTCTATAGCTTCATTGATATTCTCTATTGTATGACCTATCGTCAACTCCTCATAAACTTCTTTAGCCTTATCTAGCATATATCCTTTTGCCAAATCTGGCCCTTTGTAGTACTCTACACCTCTATATCCTTCCTTTACCACATTCCCCTCTCCTTTCTTTAATATTAATATTCTTTGGCAAACTCCTACGTTGCCTTCTCTTTTGATTTTCAAAGTCGAATTGGAAGGATTCTTTTTACGTCATTACTCTGTTACTATTAGCAAATAAATTCTTTACTCTAAAAACCTCACTCACTTATGATAAGGCTCCCCACGATTAATCCGAAAAGCCCGATAAATTTGTTCCACTAAAATCAGCCGCATGAGCTGATGAGGAAATGTCATCTTCGAGAATGACAGTTTGTCGTCTGCGCGCTTCATGACGGCGTCGCTTAGGCCGAGTGAGCCGCCGATGACGAAGGTGATTTTGCTTTTTCCATATGTCGCCAGCTTATCTATTGTATCGGCCAGTTCTTCGGATGTTTTCATTTTTCCTTCGATGGCGAGGGCGATGACGTGGGTGTCCGGGCTGATTTTGGCCAGGATGCGTTCGCCTTCTTTGTCTTTGACGATTTTCATGTCTTGGTCGCTCAGGTTTTCCGGAGCTTTTTCGTCCGGGAGTTCGATGATGTCGATTTTTGCGTAGGCTGAGAGTCGTTTTTTGTATTCTTCAATGCCTTGCTTAAGGTATTTTTCTTTTAGTTTTCCGATGGTCACAATATTGATATTCACAGGTCATCCCCACTTTAGAAACAAGTTATTCATATATATTGTCCACAATTGTGGATATCTTTTCTGTATTTTGTGTAGGATCATTCGTTCCCTACTAGATATGTTGCAGTGTCCCCACATAATTCACAGGCTGTGGATAAACTGTTAGTATGTTCGATTTTTCTGATTTCGGGCGGAAGCTCATGATCATCTATGTACATGTCCAGCACGGTTTCGATATGTTCTTCACAAGAATAATAAGCGGTTTTCATTGTTACATCCTCCGGTTTTCTTTTGCGCGCGGCAATTGTTCTCTTTTCAATATAACCTATTTATACACATGTTAGTAGTGCTTCGGGCTGAGTTTTATCCACAATTCGGCAAATCACGCGCAAAAAGAGCCGGTGTTTTCAGCATCCGGCTCTTTACGTGTTTTCTCTTTTTTCTAAGCGAAGGACGAACAGAATTCCTAATAGACACGCCAGCAGCGTACAGCATACATTAATCCAGTCCGGCTTTCCGCCGTTTAGAAAAGAGTTGGTTATCACGGAAACCAGGAGAATGGTTACGGTCACCGCGGCAAGCTTTTTCTTCATCGGCTCCCTCCTAAATTCCTCTATCTCTATGTTCGGTCGGCTTTTTTCTTGTTATATAGCCTTATCAAGAGGGTCACAACGATATATACAATCATAATCAATGCCCCGTTGCTCACATCAGGGTATCCAATCAACATATTCATTATGACAAAAACAATGGTTATACAAATGACGGACAACAATAAGAAGATACTGAATGATTTCAAATGAACACCTTCTTTCTTGCAGTAACGTTTCATTATAAAAAGCTTACCAAAAGCGGCAAGCTCTTTTCAAATCTGCATATTTCAACCAAAGAATTGTTCACAAATTTCTTTAGCACCTGCTTCGCCAACTCCATTTTCAATTGCTAAACATAAGGGCGAGCACACTACTGCGCCGACAGCACCTCCGACAGCCATACAAGCACCTGCGCAAGCAATACTGGATCCCAGCCCCAGCATTTTTGTGACTAAATCGTTACAGGACTCCAATTTTGATTTTGCCGGAGATGCTTTTTTGACAGAGTTCAATAAAGCATTATTCCCCTTGCCTTTTAATCCATCTTGATTAAAATCTTCATTAATAATTTCTTTATCTCCAACTCTTAATTTGAAGTTTCCTTCTTTTTTTTCTTTGTCCCATTTTCCTTTACCCTCTACGGATAAAACGATTTGCTCAGTGTTTAAATTAATATACCTCTGCGCAAATGAATGATTTTGCTGATCTTCATAATGAACCAATGCAATCTTATGATCTTTATTATTTAAAACAGTCACAAAGACTTCTGTTTTATCCATATCCAAATCATCTCTGTCTTTGACGATATTCAAAGCTTTTTGTCTGTCTTTTTTACTTCCTTCAGACTTAATCGTTTTATCACAGACAGGGCATGTGATTTCATCTTTTATTGTCTTTGTACTAATAGCTTCTGTCACACCTGAAAAACTGAACATAAAAACAAAAATAACTACTCCCACAAACCATTTGAAACGTTTTTTCACTATATATCCTCCTTTTATTCAGTCTACTACTCTATATCCTCAAACGAGTACAAGTAAACCAATAAAAGGTTTTTTTGTTTATATCATCCAAAGTTTGTGTTTTCATTATGATGACTGCTTTTCCTTCTCAAAACCCCCCCATCACCTGCACATCATACAGCTTGAGATGGCTTTTCGGCGTGACGATGTTTTTTAAGTTTGGGATGGTCAGGTCGTTCAGTTTTTTGCCCGTTTTCAGGTCGAAGGATTCGATTTTGGCGGGCTTTTTGTAGCTGTACGTGAACAGATACAGCTTTCCGTTTTGATGCATAAGTTCTTTAAAGTCGGCCTTCATTCGTGATGCGGGGAGGGTGAAGGCCTTTTTGCTTTTTCCGGTCTCAGGGTTGATACGGTAGACGGTTCCGAAGCCGTCAACGAAATAGAAGCTGCGATGCTCCATGAAAAAGCTTTTTTTGAAGCTGAACGGCATGGAGTCATAGATCGTCTGTTCGTCATTTTTATAAGCGGCGATGTCATACGTTTTGATGGCGCCGCTGTTTTTCATGACTTTCACCATTTGATAGATGTGATCGGCTTTTTCTCCTCTGGTAACAAAGCAGACAGCGCTGTCGTCCGCGGCGAGCTGGGATTCGACAGACGTGCCTTCTTTATACGTCCATGTCGCGATTGATGTTGTATGGAGCTTTTCTTTATCGGCTTGAATGTCTTGGACGTGATAGCCTTTTTCGTCATCTGTCGGCGTGAGTGCGAAAAGATGATCTTTAAAAAAGCCTGAAGCGCGGATATAGTGCGGGATGACGTTTTGCTTCCACCTGCCGTCCATCTGGCGGTACAGCTCTGAGCGATAGCTGCCGCCGCTCTTGTCGTAGCCCGAATTATACAGCGTGTAAAAGCCTTTCATCCGTTCGATATATCCCGCGCTGTCTCCCGTATGCTGGTACGCTCTTTTATACGTGTGAAGGCCGTCCTGAACGGTGTAGATTCCTTTTTTGTCCTCCAGCAGGACGCTTTCGTCATGCACTTTGGCCGATCCGAGCTCAAGCCCCTTCATTTGATAAGAAGAGAGCCGTCCTTTTTCATCGGCGAAGAGGGCATAGCTTTTTCCGCCGCCGAACGTATCTTGGTCAGCGGCAGTGGAGAAATACAGCAGCGCCTCTTTATCTTTCAGAAAATCAGGGTCATTTAATGTGTCTCTCGCAACCTCCGCAGGATCTTCCGTGCGGAAAAAGAAGAAGCTTAAGACCGCGGCGGCGATGATCACTAAGGGTATCCAAATGATTTTTTTCACGTTGTTTTCCTTAGTGAATGGTCAGAATCGTGGTTGTGTAGGACGAGCTTGTGATGTCGCGCGGGTATACGCCTAAGCCGCCGTTAGAATCGATATCAATCCCGGCTTTTAAGAGGAATGCCGACCACAGCAGTTTTGAGCAGTTTTTGGCACCTTCATGGCCCGTATTTCTGTTATTGACGAAGTTGAAGGAGTACTCATCACCCACTCTTGATACGGCCCAGTCAGCGGCGGCTTGTTTTTGAGCATCGGTAACTTTCACGGTCTGGACGATTGAATTGTCTTCGACTTCTCTGCCGTTATACGCAATCTGGCGGACGCCGTCTCCCGGCACGGATTCGACAATTTTATCAGCGGATGAATACATGCCGACATGCCCGTGATTGTAATAAGCCGTGTATGAGTTCGTGTAATAAATATTGCCTTTTGTGCTTTTCGGGAGTTTTTTGGTTCCTGACGATCCGCCCATCGCAGAGAGTCCGTCTTTGGAAGCGATTACATTTCCTTGCACCTTGTCTGCCGTGATTTCTTGATGAAACTGCTTGAGAATTGCTTCTGTTGAAACATGCTTCTGTTTGGCAAGCTCTTTGGCGGATTGGAGAACGTCTTCAGGAGTCGTGCCCTGCTGAAGGTCTGCGATTTCTTTTGCGTAGCGTGGTATTTCTGTTTCTTTCGCTTTTACATTCAAACCGGAGAACGACAGAACCATGGTGAATGACAGGGCAAACGGGAGGACGGCTTTGAACAGCTTTTTACACATTGACTTCGCCTCTTTTCTCAAAGGTTAATTTTTCCACGTTTTCATTATATGACGAAATTGTGATAAAAAAATATACAATTTACAGATTTTTAAAAATTTTATAACAATATGTAAATCATATACATAAATCATTTTCAAATATCAGGAAATCTGGTTATCATACAAGAAAGGGGGAGGACATATGAAGGACAGAACGATCGGTTCGATGCGGGTTTCCGCAATGGGGTTAGGGTGCATGGGCATGTCGGAATACTATGGCAGCCAGCGTGAGGAAGAGTCGATTTCCACACTGCATCATGCCGTTCATCTCGGCGTGAATTTGTTTGATACGGCTGATCAATATGGATTGGGTGCGAATGAAGAACTTGTCGGCAGAGCGCTCGCCCCATTCAGAAAGGAGCTGTGCCTCGCGACGAAATTCGGTTATGTCCGAAGCGAAAAGGGTGAGTTTATCGAAATCAACGGACGGCCCGATTATGTGAAAAAAGCGTGTGATGCCAGTCTGAAACGCCTTGGGACGGATTATATCGACCTTTATTATCTGCACCGGGTTGATCCGCGGGTGCCGATTGAAGAAACTGTCGGCGCCATGAAGGAGCTGATTGACGAAGGAAAGGTGAGGTATATCGGATTGTCAGAGGCTTCCGCAGAAACGATCAGGCGCGCCGTCCGCATTCACCCGATTGCCGCGCTTCAATCGGAATATTCTTTATGGAGCAGGGAAGCGGAGGAGCATGTGCTGCCCGCCTGCCGTGAGCTCGGCATCTCATTTGTGCCTTACAGTCCGCTCGGCAGAGGTTTTCTTTCCGGAAAGATGACGTCGACAGATCAGCTGGATGCCGATGATTACAGAAGAAGAACGCCGAGATTCCAGGGAGACAATTTGGCGGTGAATATAGGGCTCGTCCAAAAACTTACCGCCATTGCCCGGGAAATGAATATCACCGCGCCTCAGCTTGCGCTCGCATGGGTTCTCGCAAACGGCGATGACCTCATTCCGATTCCGGGTACAAAAAAGAAACACTACTTGGAAGAGAACCTCGCCGCTCTCGACATTGTGCTTCCGGAGGATGTGAAGGCGCGGTTGGATGAGATGTTTCCGATCGGCACGGCGGCCGGCGAGCGTTACCCGGAACAAATGATGACATTGTTAGATGAATAACAAAAGAGGCCCATCGTGCGGGCCTCTTTTCATGACAGCTTTTTGCTCATGATGACATTCGTCTCCAGAAATCCCGTCTTCTCATACAGCTTCCGCGCCGTTTCGTTATGAGCGAACACATGGAGAGAAATCTTGCGGACACCCAGGTCTTTGGCTTTGTCCTCCAGCCTTGCGAGCGCCTCTTTTGCATAGCCTTTGCCGCGGAAAGGCGGATGAAGGCCGAAATCATAAATAAATGCGTCCTGGCTGCGGGTTGTCCGGATCGGCGTGCAGCCACAGCCAGCCGGCATTTTCCTTTCCGTCCAATGTCAGCGTCCATAAATAGTGATCGGCCGTCTCCAAGCCGTCAGGAAGCAGGTCTTCAAACGCCAGTTCCGCTAATTCCGGCGCTTCGTCAGGCAGCCACGTTCCCGCTTTTACCTTTTCTTCAGCGTAATGCTTGGTTGAATGAGCGAGATAGGACTGAAATTCTTGTCCTGTCATCGGCTGCAGCGTGATAGCCATTGAATCACTCCTTACACGAAAGCGGTATCATGAAGTATTATCCGAAGGCTCCGTTTTCCGCCGGTTTTATGATTTGGTCGGCTTGTGCCGTTGAACCAGTTTGCGCAAATAATCCAATCGAAATGAGACTTGCCAAGGCTGCTGAGAGTACAATGAATTTACATGTTTTCATTACGAATCCCCTCCGTTAATCTCAAAATTTGGTCATTGGCATCAATTGATTCCTGAAAATACTTCGCCGCCGGTTTGTATTTCTCCTGTTTTTTAAAATGCGCCGCGGCCTGATACGACAAATCGGAAACGTCACTCCACAGCTCTTTCCTTCTTAACTCGGCGAAAGCTGATTCAAGCGCTTCTTCATTGCGGTCAATAAAGACATGCTGTAAAATGCGCAGCTTTTGGGTGTATACAGGCTCGTTTTTTTCTTCAGCAGCATTCAGCGCTTTATGCAGCCAAAACCGGCCCTCATCCGTCTTTTCCTGCTTCAATAACACTCTGGCCAGCATGTACAGACTCCGCACCGAATACGCTGATCGCAAATGCTCCTTTTGATCAAGAGCCGTTTCAAACTCGACCCGCGCCTCTTCCAGTTTTTCCTGTCTTTCATAGCAAATGCCTGCGTTAAAGTGGGCGAGCGCTTCAATATGCGGATCGCCCGCTTTGGCGGCTTGATGAACCGCCGTCTGCAGGAGCTCTTCGGCTTTCTGATAGTGGAACAAGTCCATTCTGTTACAGCCGATCACCATTAAACACTGTGCTTCTCTGACCGCGTACATTTCATTGGCTTTGTAGATCTCCAACGCTTTTTCCGCGTGGTTCATCGCAAAGTAGTTTTGGCGGATTTCATAGTAGGCAATCGCCACTTGATAATTAAACTCGGCTCTTTCAATCTCATTCGGTATGTGCCGGAGCCTGCTTTCAGCAATCCGGTAAAAATTAATGGCGTTCATAAACCGTTTACGGTAAAACTCGTGCATTCCGGAAAAGAAATAATAATAGTATTGAATCATCTGGTCTGTTTTTTCTTTATCGGCGTTCAGCTGGATCGTTTTTAAAATGTCGTCTGTTTTCTCATACTCTTCCATCAAAAGCTTATAGCGGGAATCAATTAAATTAAAATAAAGGAGCACTGTTTGATTTTGTGTCATATTTTGCAGATCCGTAAGCAGTTGTTCTCTTAACGCCTCAGCCGATTCAGTGTTGTGCTTTTTGATTTCCTCATACCAGTCACTGATTTTTTTCGCAACTGTTTCGTGGGCCATCACTTCAGCCATCTGTCAAGACACCTCCCTTTCCCATTTTGTGTAATAAATATATCATATTTACAGGTCCAAAAAGAGGGTGGAAGCCCGCTAGTTTCCTCGTGGCAACAAAAAAAACCTCCGCAGGTGCGGAGGCGCATATTTTATAATAGTTTTTTTCCTAACAAAGATTCTACCAGCTCGACCGCTGTTTTGCCGGTTTTGTTTTTGTGATCGAGGATCGGGTTGACTTCGACAAATTCAGCTGAAGTGATGATGTCGGCATCATACAGCATTTCCATTGCCAAGTGGCTTTCACGGTAGCTGATGCCGCCGACGACAGGCGTGCCTACGCCGGGTGCGTCGCTCGGATCAAGGCCGTCTAGATCAAGGCTGAGGTGAACGCCGTCACAGTCTGACAGGTAGTCAATGGTTTCTTCAATGACCTTTGTCATGCCGAGGCGGTCAATCTCATGCATCGTATAGACTTTCATGCCTGTTTCCTTAATGTATTCACGCTCGCCTTCATCAAGCGATCTCGCGCCGATGATGACGACGTTCTCCGGCTTGATTTTCGGGGCATACCCGCCCAAATTCACCAACGTGTCGTGCCCGACGCCGAGGCTGACGGCCAGCGGCATTCCGTGAATATTGCCTGACGGCGATGTTTCCAGGGTGTTTAAGTCGCCGTGCGCGTCGTACCAGATGACGCCGAGCTGTTTATAGTGCTTTGCCGTTCCTGTCAGCGTTCCGATCGCGATGCTGTGATCGCCGCCCAAGACGAGAGGGAACCGCTCATTCTCAATGACGCTGTCCACCTTTTGGGCGAGCTGCTCGTTCCCCGAGAGCACAGAGTTCAAATTTTTCAGATCTTCATCATTTTTGAGTTTTTCACGATTGACGGGGATGTCGCCTAAGTCTTCCACCGCATACCCCATGTCAGATAACCGTTCAATGAGATGCGCGTAGCGGATGGCGCTCGGGCCCATATCCACTCCGCGTCGTGCTTGTCCTAAATCCATCGGCATTCCAATAACTGAGATATTCTTGTTCATCCGTTTTTCCACCTCAACATGTTGTATGTTGTCCTGTGCGGGTTTCTCAAAGATGACTTGGACACGAAAAGATTTAAAGCTCTATCTGTTTTTCTGACTGCTTATGCTTTTTTACATACAGATGATAGACGATAACGCACACCGCCATGAACGGGATGCCGCAATAAAGGGCGAGCCGCTGTTCTGAATCAAATGCGAGACTGATCAGAACGACCGTATTTAACGTCAGCCCGATAATAGGCAGCACCGGGTACAGCGGTGTTTTAAACTTCAGGTCTTCCACTTTGCCGCCTTCGCGGATGTATTTCCGTCTGAACATCAGCTGTGACAGGGAAATCGTGATCCAGCCGACCTGCGCGCTTAGTCCGGCTAATGATAAGAGAAACATATAAACGGTTTCCGGCGCTGCCACTTTAGACAGCAGGGACAGGCAGGCGACGGCCAGCGTCACGATCAAAGCGTTCATCGGCACGCCGCGTTTAGTTGTTTTGCCGAGCGATTTAAAGGCTTGTCCTTCGTTCGCCATGGCATATAAGATACGCGTCGATGCAAACAGGCCTGAGTTGGCCACTGAGAGCAGCGCAATTAAGATAACAAAGTTCATAATATCGGCCGCATATGGAATACCGATTTGTTCAAACACCACGACAAACGGGCTTTCGACCACTCCCGCCTGCTTCCACGGAATCATGCCGGCAATGACGATGATGGAGAGAACGAAAAAGACAAGCGTTCTCCATACCGTCTGCCGGATAGAGCGCGGAATCGTTTTCTCGGGATTTTCACTTTCTCCCGCGGCAACCCCGATCAGCTCCGTTCCCTGGAACGCGAAGTTTACGGTAATCATCGTAATAAGCATAGCCTTAATGCCGTTCGGAAACAATCCATCCTCATAAAAATGAGAGAAGAAAGGAGCCTGCTCGCCGTGTTTCATGTCGATCAGGCCGAACATGGCCGCGCCGCCCAAAATAATAAACAGCAGAATGACTACAATTTTAATGCCGGAAAACCAAAATTCCGACTCAGCGAACGCTTTTGTGGTAATCGCGTTCAAAAGAAACATCAGTCCGACAAACACGAGGCACCACACCCATACGGGAACATGCGGAAACCAGCGGAGCATCAATTGTCCCGCAGATAAAAACTCAATGGCGCATGTCACCGCCCAGCCGAGCCAGTACAGCCAGCCGAATGCGAAACCGAAAGCGGGGCTGATGAATTTGGTTGCGTACGTCTGAAACGACCCTGATACGGGAAGGGCAACCGCAAGCTCGCCTAAGCAGAGCATTGTCAAAAACATAATAAAACCGCCGACCAGATAAGACAGAACCGCGCCCAGCGGTCCCGCCTGGTTAATTGTAAATCCGGTACTCAGGAAAAACCCGGTGCCGATCACTCCGCCTAATGAAATCATAAACAAATGCCGTGATTTCATTGTGCGCTGAAGCTGATTCTCTTTTTGATTTGTATTCACTATTCTGCACCCCTTCAGCAACTTGTATTGGAACCAAGCCGGTGCTTTGAAACCGATTTGCTGTCCAAAGAGCCTCTATTTGTATATGAATGTTATATGAAATTCATTTCCGTACATAAAGATACATTATACTAAAATACTGTCGCCGCGCAAATAGAGTGTGCTGAATTTTTTATTTGTAAATTCCATACAAGCCGAGGGAAAGCATTGCCGCATCAAGGTTTTACGCGTTTTGAAGCACGTTTGTGATCTTTTGGATCGCCCAGTCCAAGTCTTCCTTGGAAATCATTAACGGCGGTGCAAAACGGATCACGGTATCATGTGTTTCTTTGCATAAAAGCCCTTCGCCTTTCAGCTTTTCACAGTACGGACGGGCCGCTTCTGTCAGTTCAACACCGATAAACAGGCCGCGTCCGCGCACGTCTTTTATGATCGGGTTATCAATTTTCTCTAGCTCTTCTTTAAAATACCGGCCAAGCTGAAGGGAACGCTCTGCCAGCCCTTCTTCCTCAAGGACTTCAAGAGA
The DNA here is from genome assembly GCF_051034795.1 of Bacillus sp. jun7. Lineage (NCBI taxonomy): Bacteria > Bacillati > Bacillota > Bacilli > Caryophanales > Bacillaceae > Bacillus > Bacillus sp. jun7. The sequence goes on along the minus strand of NZ_CP093219.1, from coordinate 2,462,471 downwards.
TGCGAGCGATACCGCGCAAGCGAGCGGGTTTCCGCCGAATGTCGAGCCGTGGGAACCCGGGTTAAACACGCCGAGAATGTCACGGTTCGCCGCAATGCACGAAATCGGGAAGACGCCCCCGCCGAGCGCTTTGCCTAAGATGAACATATCCGGTACGATATTTTCCCAGTCAACCGCGAATGTTTTCCCTGTGCGGCCGAGTCCCGTCTGAATTTCATCAGCGATCAGAAGTACATTTTCTTCCTTACAAATGGCTGCCGCTTCTTGTAAAAATCCTTCCGGCGGAATGACGATGCCCGCTTCTCCCTGAATCGGTTCGAATAAGAAAGCGGCTGTGTTCGGCGTGATCGCCCGGCGCAGCGCTTCTGCGTCTCCGTATGGAATTAATTTTATACCCGGAAGCATAGGTCCGAAACCGCGTTTATACTCATCTTCTGAAGAAAGGGATACCGCAAGCATCGTTCTGCCGTGGAAGTTGCCGATACACGCAATGATTTCCGCCTGGTTATCCGCTACTCCTTTGACCCCATATGCCCAGCGTCTCGCCGCTTTGACAGCGGATTCAACGGCTTCTGCCCCCGTATTCATCGGCAGAATCATATCTTTTCCGGTCAGCTTGGCTGTTTTCTCATAAAACGGACCGAGCTGATCATTATGGAACGCGCGTGACGTCAGAGTGATTTTATCCGCCTGATCCTTCAGCGCCTGAATGATCTTCGGATGTCTGTGCCCCTGGTTCACCGCAGAATAAGCACTCAGCATATCCATATATTGATTACCTTCAGGGTCTTTTACCCAAACACCCTGCGCCTCGGAAATAACAATCGGCAGAGGATGATAGTTGTTCGCGCCGTAATGTGAAGTTTGGCTGATAATTTCTTGAGATTTTGTGAAAGCTGACATAATCTGATTCCCCCTTGTTTTGTAATCATTCAACATTAGATCTTGCTTTCCCTTTTTATAAAGCAAGTTCCGTGCCAATCCGAAAAAACGGGATGTTTCGCCAACATTCTTTCTTTTCCCGCAAAATTTTCCGGCAGTTTGCGTGCAAACTTCAGCCAAGCGCAAAATTTTTTTGCGTTTCCCGCTGACAAAATAGGAGCAATCCAATTAGATTGCTCCTACTCAACAGTTATTTATTCAATTGTCTCTGATATACAATGTAAGAATATAGTAAAGATAATATGATACAGCCGATTGCCGCAATGAAAATGACTGACACTCTATACACCGGCGGCAAAAAAGCTGCAAGCATCATGAGTATGCCCGCTGAGACAAAAATTTTCGAACTAACCCTGTGTGTATCCTTCCAAACTCTTTCACTGCTCAGCGTCCAAGGCGTTCTTATCCCTAAAAAGTAATTAGGCTTAACTTTCTGAATAAAGTTTCCAAACACCATGAAAATGACTCCCACTATAAAGTTTCCTAAATAAGATATAGGGAGATCATATCCCAGGCCGGTCAAGATGGTCATCAGATTAATGACAAACAGAACCGCAAACAATGTATTAAATATAGCCATATATGGCCGGATAAATGTTTTGTAGTTATTTTTAGGATCAATCTTAGGGATGATAACCATTAAAATATATACAATAATCATGATGCCAATAAGCATCATCATCGCATCAGCTTTCGTTTGGTAATCATTTGCACTTCCGTTTAATCCCCAGTGTGTCGCCAAATTGTCCGGTAAAGATGAATATGTGAAAGCCCATGTGAAAACAGTTAAAACTATGATTCCTGCTGAAAAGAAATATTTTTTCATGATTCCCCGCCTTTCTTATTATCATGTTCTGAATCAGTCAGAGAAAAGAACCAGCCTATAAGATCCTGTAATACAGTGGTATTTAATGAATACATAATAAATTGGCCTTTCCTCTCATCGTGAACCAAATCAGTATTTTTCAATATGGTAAGGTGATGAGAAATACTGGGTTTTGACATGTCGAAGTGTTCCGCAATTTCACCAGCTGTCATGTCTTGTTTCTTTAATAAGTCCAAAATTCTTCTCCTTGTAGGATCGGCCAGTGCTTTAAAAGCTTTATTCAAAAACTTTCCCCCTCTCATACGTACATGATTTAGATATTTAAGTATATATCTAAATATCAACCATTTTCCTAAAAAAGTCAATGGTTTTATTAACTAAATTTCCATTTATTTTTAAATATCGTTCAAGCGCAAAATTTTTTTGCGTTTCCTGTTCGATTTATTTTAAAATAATGAATGTTAAGACGATTGAGAGGGGGAATTGACCTGCACACAACCAGCGAATTTTACACACTCGTGTTACAAAGCATTCTGGAAGAGATTGATGTCGGGCTGCATGTGGTGGACGAGAAGGGCAGCACCGTCATTTACAATAAGAAAATGATGCAGATTGAAGATATGGATGAACGGGACGTCCTGCATAAAAACCTGACTGATGTATTTATGTTTTCCAATCAGCAGGACAGCACGCTCGTTCAGGCCCTTCAAGAAGGCAAAACGATTAAAAACGTGAAGCAAAGCTATTTTAATAACAAAGGCCAGGAAATCACGACGATCAACCACACCTTCCCGATTGTGCAAAACGGCGAAATCAAGGGCGCCGTAGAAATCGCCAAGGACGTCACCAAGCTCGAACGGCTGATCAGGGAGAACATGCACAGGAAAGAACAGAACAGCTACACGTTTGACAGTATTCTCGGCAACAGCCCGGTTATTCGGGAAGTCATCGAAAACGCGAAACGGGCAACCCGTACGTCATCATCGGTGCTTTTGGCCGGCGAGACGGGAACGGGCAAGGAACTGTTCGCCCAAAGCATTCACAACGGCAGCCAGCGCTCAGGCGCCCCGTTCATCTCACAAAACTGCGCCGCCCTGCCGGACAGTCTGGTCGAAAGTATTTTATTCGGCACGAAAAAAGGCGCCTTTACCGGAGCCATCGACCAGCCCGGCTTATTTGAGCAGGCGCAGGGAGGCACCCTGCTCCTTGATGAGATCAACTCTCTCAATCTCAGCCTGCAGGCAAAACTGCTCCGCGCCCTTCAGGAAAAGAAAATCAGGCGCATCGGATCAGCTCAGGACAAACCGATTGACGTCCGCATCATCGCCACGATGAATGAAGACCCGATCACCGCCATTTCAGAAGAGCGGCTGCGCAAAGATTTATACTACCGCTTAAGCGTTGTCACGCTGATCATTCCCCCGCTCCGGGAGCGCAAGGAGGATATTCTGCCTCTGGCCGAAGTGTTTATCCAGAAAAACAACCACCTGTTCCAAATGCATGTCGATTCGATCAGTGACGATGTGCAGCGATTCTTCCTGGAATATGACTGGCCGGGCAACATTCGCGAGCTTGAACATATGATTGAAGGCGCCATGAACTTTATGACGGATGAAACGACGATTACGGCGGCCCACCTGCCTTACCAATACCGGATGAAAATCAAACCCGCTGACACGGAAACTAAAGCCGCCGCAAGCACCCAGCCCGGCACCGATTTAAAAGACAAAATGGAAAACTTCGAAAAATACATGATCGAAAAAACCCTGAGAAAACACGGCAATAACATATCCAAAACGGCAAACGAGCTCGGAATCAGCAGACAGAGCCTGCAATACCGCCTGAAAAAATTCGGGCTGGACCGGATGAAATGAATCCATACAAAAAAGGCTGAGATGCTCCTCAGCCTTTCGTTTATATCTGATTGGCAAGCCGCTCTCCGGTAAACCAAAAGTTCTCACTCACTGCCAATGTATGTTCCGTATTCTCGACTTGATGCCACCAATGGCGCGGCGCGTAAATGATTTCTCCCGCCTTTTGTCTGAAGCGGATCGGAGACGCCTTTTGAACCAGCGGTTTTTGCTCAATGTCTTTTTCATCAAAGACATTGATATTTCCTTCGTACAAATACGGAGAGTCGTCCGGATGATAGAAGATCCATTCCTTCTCCCCGAAGATGACGCCGTTCCACGCGTGCGTGCTGTTAAAATCCTGATGCAGCGGCGTGCCTGTCTGCTTAGAACCGAGAAAGAACCATTTCCAGTCCCGTCCCGTTTCTTCATCCGCTCTCAATGTGTCTTTTGTAAAATACTCGGGTGCGGAATAGACAAGGTCTAAGTCATTTTGGTTCAGCTGCGTAAAATTCCAGTCACAGTACCATTTGTCATCATTCTGATCAATGTACTCGATATAGTTGGAAAGCTTTACTTGTTTAAACGTTTTGACCCCTTCGATATCTGATTTCCGGATGGTGACCATTCTGTCTCCATAGTGTTCATCAATGTATTCAAGCGTCCACGGCCTGCATTCCCAGTGATCCATTGCCCCCGTCAAAATAAAAGGTTTCTTATCAGCATACTCGCTTACAAAAAGATCGTACGATAACTCATTGATTGTCAGTCTGTCAATGGTCATATCCATTCCCCTTTTATTCGGCAATCTGCCGTTTTTTTTGTTTGGCGTAACTGTATGGACCTGAAAAGATGGTGACGTTTTGATTCTCAAGCCAGAAAATCTTGTTGAACTTCTCCAGCAGGTTTCTGTCGTGAGAAACGCAGATGATGGTGCCTTGAAACTGCATCAGGCTGTTTTCGAGAATTTCCTGAGATTCAATATCCAAGTGGTTGGTCGGCTCATCCAGGATCAGGACATTCAGCTTTTTTTCCATTAAGATGGACAGCTTCAGCCTGATTCTTTCACCGCCCGACAGGACGGAAAGTTTTTTAAAGACCGACGACCCGTAAAATCCGTACTTGGCCAGCATATTCCGGGCCATGCCCTCTTCAGTCAGCAGATTTTCTTTAAAGAATTGCAGAATCGTCTGACTCGAATCTCCGACGTGGCTCTTTTGATCAATGTAGCCTATTTTAAGATTTTCCCCTACTTTAATGGTGCCGTCCGACAGTTCTCTTTCCCCGATGATGCAGCGGATCAGCGTTGTTTTGCCGACGCCGTTTCTGCCGACGATGCCGATTCTGTCTTTATGCTTTATGCGCAGATTCACATTTTGATATAAAAGGGAAGATCCGTTGGCCACCTTTCCGTTTTCAATGAACACAATATCTTTTGAACCGGCGCCCGCTTCCTGAAATGCGTTTTTTAATTTTTGCTCCGTCCGGACCGGCTTATTGATCAGCTCGATCCTTTTCAGCGCCTTTTCCATATTATTCGCGCGTCTGTGCAGGCCGACAGACGGCGGATTCGAGCGGTTGGCCCAATCTCTCAGCTGGGCGATGGATTCCTTCATCTTCTGTATTTTTCTCTGCTGTTCTTCATATTTCTCAAACTGGGCGATGATGAATTCTTCCCGCTTTTTCAGGTATTCGCTGAAACCGTAAGGCCAAATCTTCACCTCAGTATCATCAATCTCGAGCACCTTCATCGCCGTTTGGTCGGCAAACGTTTTATCGTGGGTCGTAAACAGAATGGTTTTGTTCGATTTTTTAATAAACCCTTCAAGCCACTCAATCGCATGAACATCCAAATGGTTGGTCGGCTCGTCCAGCAGTATAACGTCGTCGTTGCGGATTAAAATTTCGGCAAGGCCGGCTTTTGTTTTTTCGCCGCCGCTCAGCTTTGAAAACGGCTGATCCTTTAATTCACTAAGGCTGAGCCCATTGCATACCTCGTCAATCATCGCGTGCATCTGGTAGCCGTTGTTCCGCTCAAATGTTTCCGTGTATTGACTGTACTTTTCCAATAAAGCAGTCAGCTCGTCATCACTCATCGGTTCCGAAAGCTTCAGCTCAATGGCCTTCATTTCCTTCTGGATCGCCGCGAGAGCTTCAAACGATTTTTCCAGATATTGATACAACGTCATATCCTCATGGGGATCAGCGATCTGCTTCAGCAAACCGACCTTCGCCCCTTTGTTGATCGCAATCGTTCCTTCATCCGCCTCAAGCTCTCCTGAAAGCACCCTGAACAGCGTGCTTTTGCCGGACCCGTTCGGCCCGGCCACAAGCACTTTTTCGCCTTCATTGATGAAGAAAGAAACTTGTTTGAAAATGGTATCTCCCGCTAAATTTACCGTAAGATTATGAATATTCAGCAATTCACATCATCCCTTTGTCATTCTGGTTCAAAGCTCGACTTTATTCTGGATGGCGACGCTCGCTTTCAGTTTGTAAAAGCTGAGCATCATAAACAGCGACAATAAGATGGATAATACCCCGATTGCGGTCAGCAGCAAAGCTGAATCAAAATAGTCCGTTAAGAATCCGATAAACGGAAAGGCAATGAACATGAAGAGCGAGGTCATCAAACTGATAATGGACAGCAGCGTGGCTCTCGTTCTGGACGGAATCTCATTATTCACCACCTGACTGGATACGGGTTCTATCACATCATAGAGCGCGTTGATGACGACAAAAGCTGCAATCGTCACGTACAGGCTGCCCGAAGGTATAAACAGATAGGCCGCCCCGATGATGCAGAATGTCAGCAGAAGCACGCGCCTCGGCGTGAATTTTTCCGCCGGCTTTGAAGAAAAGATGGAGCACAGCGCCTGCAAGATGGACAGTCCCGCAAAAATAATGGATATATTGCGCACGGACAGCCCTTCCTGACTTAACAAATCTTGTCCGTACATATAAAAAACCGATGTAATCGCAAAGAAAACAGACAGTGACAGCACCAGATATTTAAAGGCTTTGTTCAGCCTGAAGAAATCTTTGACTTCTTTTAAGATGTCCCCGACCGTCTGCGTTTCGTGTTCACTGTTTTCAAATTTGATTTCCGTCAGCTGTGTAATGACCGCCATTGCAATCAGCTGAGTCACAATCCCGGCGATAAACACATACGACCATGATATTTCCTGCAAGTAGCCGCCGATGCCCATGGCGATCGCAAGACCGAGTATGACAAGTCCGTTATAATTTCCGATGGATTTGCCGTACCACTTTTCTTTCCCTTGTTCTTTCAGTGAATCAAACAAAAAGGCGTGATCCGTTCCTGATATAAACGTCAGCCCGATACCGTATATAATATGAGCGATGAAGAGGGCGATGAAGTTATGGAAGCTCAGGAACATCACCAAATAGACAATGACCATAAAATGGCCGAGCAAGAGCGATTTTTTTCTCCCGATTCTGTCCGAGATGACGCCGCTCGGCACTTCCGCCAGAAACATCGCCAAATTCAGGACCGATTGCAGGATGCCCACAAGAAACAATGAATAATTCATGCTTGTTAAATATAAAATCCAAATTCCCCGTTCGAAAAAGAAGTTTCCGAAAAAACCGGAGAAGTAAAGCAAATTTCGATTCCGCAAATGAATACCCCTTTCCAGCTATCTGCATTTAACATCATGAACAGAAAGGAGCCCGTCAGTCTTTACACTAAAACCCTCTATACATGGATCTTGCAGATACAGACTTTTCCCAAAACAAATTGGGCAATAATGAGTTGTATTCTCGAATAACTCAAAAAGTTCCTTCTTTTTTTCAGATCCTATGGCATCAATGATCGTTTTTTTCTTCCCCGGATCGCTGATGTCGCGGATGAAATATTTGATATAGCTCAGCTCATGCATGTAAGCCGGCAGGAACAAATGGAGCTCAATATCAAACCCGCTTTTATCCATATGGTAATAATCATTGAAATGACTGACGCGGGAGACGGATACGTCCGCTCCGGCCCGCCGAAACAATTCAGCCAGCCTTTCAATGATTTCTCCGTTGGGATAATAATCGGCATAAACGATTCGGATCGGCTCTTCTTTTGTCAAAAGGGTCGGATCTTTCTTCGGTGTCCGCCCGCTTTCCCAGATACCGATCAGTGAATCAGTCGGTGTGATAATATGCCCCAAATCCCCGGCCAGCTTTTGTTTATCAAAATAATGCTGAATGAAAGTTCTCAGCATGCCGTCCTTTACCTTGAAGGTAAATAACATCGGCAAATGATTTTCTTTAAAATCAGCATACTGCCGATACCTCATGTTGGAATGATGAAACTGGGTGTGGCAGGTCACATCGGTCTGATTCGCTTCGTACAGACCGATGCTTTTTTCCAGATCATCATTCAAAATAAATTGGATGGTCTGAACCGTGCGGTGATCCGCGGGCGTCATTTTATATTGCGGATTCCGCTCAAATTCCAGCCCTTTCTCAAACGTACGCTTGAATCGGTACGGGCCGTTTTCCGGCACATCGCCCCCGGCGGTTCCCGGAATCAGAAAGCTGCTCTGCAAAACGGCTTCTATTTCATCAGACGGCTCGTCCAAGGTGACTTCAAAGCATTTTTCGCCCGTTACGTTCACCCCGAGCTGATCGGAAGAGACGAAGCCTTTTACATACGGAACGGCCTGTTTTATGTTCAGGAAACTGCCGAGATGGGGACTTTGGTTTTCTTTTGTCAGATGATAGATGATCGTTTGAACCACACCCTCGGCGTCACCTAAATAGTCCGGGTGAATGTCCACCTGACAGGTGCGGGGATCTTTGCGGATGATTCGGCAGTTATAGCCGTCCTGCAGGCTTTCATACATAATGCTGCAAATCATCTTGCTTGTGTAATCCTGCGTATCTAATGGGTTCAAGCGTATCGGGCTTGTGTCGATTTCTATTTTCAGAGGGTCGCCCGGTTTTCTCGCCGTACGATGCATCGTCTTCATAAAGCGCTTTCCTTTTGAGATAGCTTCGTTTCTGTAATATGAAGGCCGTCAAAGTCCAAGCCGATGCGGGTATTCAGGGATTTCGGGCTTCCGCCTGCAAGGTATGTGATAATGTCATGAGACATAAACGAGGATATAATACCGTTTGTCGCTCCTAAAGAACCTTTGATCGGTTCATCGGGGTAACAGTTCAGAAGTCCGGCCGGCATGCTTTTTTCATAGGTGACGCCGGATTGATAGGATTCAGGCGTGAGCAGAGGCCCCCATTGGCCGCTGAAGCTGCCGACACCCCCGGTCATAAACGCGATATTCCGCTGCTTACAATACTGATAAACCCATTCAGAAATGTTATGGGGTTTGTCAGCGGCATTTATGACGATATCAATTTCGTACGGATCTAACACACGCAGGTCCTGCGGCTGTGTCATTTCCTGATGGTAAAGTGCTGCGTCCGCATGGGGATTGATACCCGCAATATAATCTCTGCATTCTGAGATCTTTAATTTGCCTACAGAAGATTTATTATAGACGAATTGTCTGTTCAGGTTATGTACTGATACGGCATCGAAATCAATGAGAATAAAATGCTGGATGCCCGCCGCCAAAAGGTTTTGAAGAATGATCGTTCCGACGCCCCCCAGACCCACGATCGCTGCCCTGCTGCAGTCTAACCTGTTTTGGATCAGATTGGGGTTTTGGTTGTATTTCTCAAAATGGTACAGCTGCTTTTCAGTGATGCAGCCTTCACGGCCGTTTTGCCATGGCTCTATTAAAGCATCCAATTTCATTAACGCATCGAAAAACCGGTTTCCCGCTTCCTCTCCCAGAAGATCAGAAAGCTCTTGTTTTTCACAGCCGGTGATCAGCCGTTCAACCGCCTCTTTGATCTCACTCGTATGCGCAAGCTTAATCGCCTTTCGATATTGAATGATAATATGCCCCGTGTAGGTCAGCACCTGCACGCTGTCTTTAAACTTCCAGCTCTTACAGTCCGTTGACATCATGACATACCCCCTGAAAGATAATAACTCCCCAATGAGGGGAGTCACGGCTTTACTAGCAACGCTGCACCAAGCTTGCTGTTTCTGTATCAAGATCAAGTTCTTCAATCTTCATCAGTACACACCCCCTTTACCAATAACTAGATATTATCATCAATATTGGAAAAGGACAAGTTATTTTTTGAAAATTTAGAATTTATATATAAATTGTGATATTTCTTCCGGCATCCCGGTTTATCCCGGCAGCCGGATGATGAACACGGAGCCTTTTCCCTGCTCACTTTTCACTTCAATTGTTCCGTTATGGCTGTCGATAATGGTTTTTGTAATGGCAAGACCCAGCCCCGTGCCGCCGGATTGACGGGATCGGGAGGTTTCCGCCCTGTAAAACCGGTCAAACACATGAGGCACATGCTCCGGAGCGATTCCCGTTCCGTTATCCGCAATCATAAGCATGATTCCTCCGTCTTTCTGCAGGGAGACGGTGATGACACCCGTGTCTTCATCCGTATGCTGCACCGCATTGTAAAAGAGATTGAGAATGGCCTGCTTCATTTTGTCTTTGTCAAAAACAGCGTCTATCTTTTGATCAACAAAGAACTCGAGTTTCCGGTTTCTCGCAAGCAGCTTCAGCTCAGCCTCCATTTCCAAAATGACGTCTCCCAATGCCCCTTTTTTCATTTCAAAGCTCGGCTCCCGGTCAATCTTCGCGAGAAACAAAAGATCCTCTATCAGCTTATTCGCCCTGACGGATTCCGCGTACATGCTTTGAAGCGCTTTTTCTTTCTGTTCCGGCTTTTCCGCCGCTCCGCGCATTAAAATTTCGATAAAGCCGTGAATGGAGGTAAGCGGCGTTCTCAGCTCATGTGATGCGTCTGATACAAACCGCCGGATGCGCTCCTTCGCTTCTTTTTCCGCCTGAAACGCGGTTTCAATCCGTTCCAGCATCTGATTGATGGAGATGCCCAATGACTCAATTTCGGCCTGCTTCCTATCAATCGGCAGCCGTTTATCGAGACTGCCGGCATGAATGTCACCCATCATATGCACAATGCGGGACAGCGGCTTGAGTGTGAGCCGGATCACCGGCAAAAAAACAAACAGTCCGATGACCAAAGCCGCAAAGGAAAGCACCGCGAAAATGCTGATCTGGCGGAAAAGCGAATCATTCAGAGGCTGGGTCAGCGTGCTCATCTGCACAACTCCCGCCTGCCTTCCGTCAACGGAAATCGCCTGAAACACGACGATGATTTCCTCACCCGCCTTATTGTGAGCCACCTGATAGTGAAGCGCCATTGTATCTGTCAGCGCATCCCGATACACGTTTTTCGGGAAAGAAGGAGCGGCCCCCGCGTGCGGGTCTTCTGATAAAACTGACATCTTGTATGATTGATTGATAAAAGCAACCGTCACCCCGGGGTAAATCACCTTCGGATGAGCCGGTGTTTCGGAACGGGCAAGGGTTTTGATTGACTTCCATACGCTTTGATCCATTGAATTGATATCACTCTGAATGCTGATCGCCTGATTTTCATACATCGTCCGTCTCATCAACATGTACTGTGTGCCGCCGATGAAACATAACAGCAAGGTCAACATCGCCAGTGACCTGAACAGGAGCTGGAACCGCAGGGTTCTGTAAAGCCGTTTCATGCCAGATCCACCCTGTACCCGGCGCCCCGAACCGTGCGAATCACCTTGTGCTCTTTGTCCTTCAGCTTTTCGCGCAAAGAACGGATGTATGCCTCGACGATATTGTCTTCCCCGAGGACCGTTCCGTGATGAAGCCCCATCGTTAAAGAATCAATGAGTGCAGACTCGCCGTCTGCACTCAGCAGCTTGATGCCTTTCAACTTATTCATGATGCAGTCTCTCCTTAGATGTATCAGCCTGTGTTTATTTTTTTCGCTTCCCCTTCTATTATTCGCTTTTATCAGAAACAAAACGGAAGCTAAGCTGAATTGGTGAAAGTAAACGCTGAAAACGGAGCCATCTGCAAATCATAATCAATAAGCTGCCGCTTCAATTCAGCACCAGTCTGTTTCAATCACAAAGTTCTAAGGTCATGTCTGCCTTTTTCTAAACATACCCATTTTTAACTGAACGTGTTGAGACCCGCGTTCAGTTCTTTTTTATGGCTTCTGAAAAAAGGCATAAAAAAAGCGCCCCCGAAAAAGGACGTTTGATATGACGTGTTTCATTTTCTTAAATTCTGCATTCTAAAATAATTCTTCTTCACATTCACCCTCGATTTCATTCAATACGATGATCACATCAGCCGTTTTCATGTGTTTCACCTCCCCGCTTCACAATAGTATAATATTAACAAATAAATCAATAAAAAACAGCCCGGATGTCCGGGCTGCTTTTTTATTTCTGTAATCGATCCGCTTCTGTCAGTTTGACTTCCGATGTTTTTTTCTTTCCCGAACGGTAGAACGTGATGTTCACACGGTCGCCGATCTTTTTGCGATACAGGCGCTCGCGGAGATCCACAACGTCATTGACCTTATGTCCGTCGAACCCGGTGATCACGTCGAGCTTTTTCAAACCCGCTTTTCCGGCCGGTGAAAACGCGTCGACACCCATAATGACCGCTCCGGTTTTAACGCCTTTCGGGAGTTTCAGCGTCTGGCTCCAATGGTAGCTCGCAATATCCGTTAAGGATTTCATCTCAATACCGAGGAAAGGCCGTCGGACTTCTCCGTATTTTTCTAAATCCTGAATAACGGGAATGACAAGCTTTGACGGAATGGACAGGCCGATTCCTTCAACGGCGGATTCAGCGATCTTCATTGAGTTGATGCCGACCACCTTGCCCGATATATTCATCAAAGCGCCGCCGCTGTTGCCGGGATTAATCGCGGCGTCGGTCTGCAGCACTTCCGCATTCCAATCCGGATGTCCGTCGCCGTTTGAGTCAACGGGCACCGCTCTTTCCGTGCCTGAAATGATCCCCTGTGTCACTGATCCCGCAAATTCAAGTCCGAGCGGATTTCCGATCGCAATGACCGGTTCTCCGACTTTGACTTGATCAGAATTGCCGAACTGGGCGGCCGATTTGATTTTATCAGACTTCACCTTCAGTACCGCGAGATCCATCAGACGGTCGCTCCCGATCAGCTCAGCAGGCACGCGCGAACCATCCTTCAGGCTGATCTCAATCTCAGTCGCACCTTCAATGACATGGTGATTGGTTACGATATAAGAAGTGTTTCCGTTCTTTTTGTAAATGACGCCCGACCCGCTTCCCGCTTCGCCGCCCTCTCCCCAAATATCAGTCTTTTGGATATTGAGAACGCCGACTACCGAATCCGATACACGGCTGACCATATTCGTGACAGCGTCATTGACATTTACGTTGACTGTTTTCACCTGTTCGCTGCCGAGACGCCGGCTGGTGCTTTTGCTGCTGTCTCCATGGTCTCCGCCTGTCCAGTACGGCATCAGGAAAGCCATGAGCGCGGCCCCGACGATGACGCCGATCAGACTTGATAGAAAGTATCCTCTCTTGCTGCGGCGGGGCTGTTCGGAGGCGTACTGTTCATCATCGCGATTATAATCCACCCTATCTCAAATCCTTTCAAGAGTACTCGATTTGCTTATAGTGTGGGTCAGATCGCGGATTAATAATCATGATTCATTTGGAAAAATTACACGGCGCACAGCGGCGTCGGAATTTTCGGATCGGTATCAAATAACTGAAACGTTTCCCCGGCGACAAATCCTTTCGCAGCCAATGTCTGCTGCACGGACATTCTCGCCAGTTCCTTCATATTGTTGTCTTGGCTCAGATGCGCCAAATAGATGCGCGATGTGCCGTCGCCGATGACATCAGTCATGGCGAGCGCCGCATCTTCATTCGAGACGTGGCCGACATCGCTTAAAATCCGCCGCTTAATGCTCCAAGGGTATCTGCCCATTTGCAGCATGCCGACGTCATGGTTGCTTTCAAACACAAACACATTGGCCGAACGGATGATGCCTTTCATTCTGTCGCTCACATATCCGGTGTCCGTCATCAGCGCGAGCTTTCTGCCTTGGTAGTGGAAAACATAAAACATCGGCTCGGCCGCGTCATGAGAGACGCCGAATGACTCAACATCAAGCCCGCCGAAAGATTTTACGCTTTCCATCGGGAACAAAAACTTTTGTCCGGTATCCAGCTTGCCGATCTGATTCTCCATCGCTTTCCACGTCTTTTCATTGGCGTAGACGGGTAGACCGTACTTTCTCGCAATGACGCCGAGCCCTTTAATATGGTCGCTGTGCTCGTGAGTGACAAAGATGCCGTCGACGTCGTCTATCTTGCGGCCGATTCTCTCCATCAGCCCGTCCATCGCTTTACCGCTCAGGCCGGCATCCACCAGAAAAGAATGCTCCTCTGTCTCCAGATAAAACGCGTTTCCGGTACTCCCGCTCGCAAGCACGCTAAATTGCAAGCCCATTGTGCCTCACTCCATTATTTATTTTGATTGTTATCAATGACTGTGCTTTCCAATGCATTCACAGTGTACGTTTGCTGTGTCTTTTTCTTCGTCCCTTTTGACTTATCTTCAATTGTAATTCTCCATACCGGCGCCAGCACCTGCGTACTTGTCAGCGGGTATTGGGCAATATAGCCGAACTTGACGCTTTTAACGGCGCAATTCGCTTTTAAGTAATTTTGAGAATACAATAATTCGACCGCATCAAGCTCAGGAATCAGGCTCTCGGTCTGGATTCGCTTGAATGACTCCAGCATGGTCTGCTCGTAGGATACGACCTGGTTTTTATCGTTCAGATGCAGAATCACCTGTCCGATCGCATCCGTGGACGAGTCAAAATCCTGATAAATAAACTGTCCGTCATATGTCTGGTAAAAAATAATCTGTTTTTGATCCTTGTCGACTTTCCACAGTTTATATTTTTCACCGCCGGTTACTTTAGAACTGACGAGCGATTCCGCATCCTCCTGCGGTTTTTGCTTCGATAAACCGACCGGATCGGTAAATTTCATTTTCAGCGTTGTGACCTTATGATCATCCGCCGGCATTTCCATTAACGGCTTTTGATCCTTCAAAGCATCAATATCTTCAGCGGTAAATACCTTTTGGCCCGCCGTCAGCCGGTAGCCCGTCGCGGAATCAGAAGACAGGTTGCCGAATGTGATATGGTCCATCTCCATGTCTTTTTCCACGTTTGAATTTTTAATCACTTCGTATTCACTGCTCGAGCGTTTTTCAAAAAACTGATAGCCGAGAAAAATATCGAGGATGAGGAAGGCAATGATGAAGATCGTTTTTGTCTTATTCCACTCCATTATCGTCCTCCTCCTTCCCCAGCAGATCTTTCGTAATCGGGACGATCTTCCCGTTGATTTTCATACTCCAGACGGGTTCCAGTTCAACGAGATCATTCGTTGAAGAAGAGACCATTTGATAGGACAGGAAGATCTGGTCGATTTTGTTCACGTCGTATTTATCCTGCTGCTCCAGCAGAGACACAACCTCATTGCCGTTCATCATTTTTACGTCTTTTGTTTTAATCGGATTCGGCCCGAGAACATAGTTCGGCCGCTTGTAGCTGAGAACCTCGTCATTGGCCCATTGCAGGGTCAAAACAGGTCCGGATCCGAAAGGCTTAGACGTGCTGTTGATCACAGGCATTTGGTCTTTAAACATGTAGAAACTCAGCTGCTGGTTATCACTCACATTGAAAAATTGATAATGATCCGTCCAGCTTCCCGTATCCTCTAAATATTTATAGCTTTTCTTAATCAGCTCACCCGTTTGGTAAGAAGCGCTTTGTGCCAGGTTCCGATGCTGGAATTGAATCTGCCGCTGTGTCGAATTGATTTCCAGACGGCTGATTCCGTCAGTCAGCACATTCCGATTGTAATTCGGGTCCTCTCTGACCGTGCTCGGATCATTAAAAAGCGTCTGCTTAAACAGGTTCGTCTTAATGGTTTCAGTGATAAATTCTTTTTCCTTCATATTAAACCGCGCATTCGGCATGAGAAATTCTTTGCTTTTTCCGACCGAATAGAGGTGGTATAACGGCATACTCGACTTTTTGCTGTACAGCTCATTCATCAGATTGCGGTAATTCGCCGATTCCACAGTCACTTCCAAAATCAGCTGCTTGCTGTACGAGACCATGTAAATCTTCTTATTCGTCTTATTCTCATTAAACGGAATAACAATATGGTCAAATGAGCTGTATTCCATTGACGGATTTGACCATTTAAACATCGATTGGAAGAAATCAATCGGAATGGTGTCATTGAATTGCAGATCGAGCTTTGCCGAATTGCCGTTTCTGCCGTAAAGCCAATTTTTAAAACCGAGCTTGTCGTATTGATCGGAAATATCCTTCATCCCTTTTACTTCCCATTGCGGCAAATCCGCCCACAGGTCATTAAAGAGCGTCTCATCATCTACTTTATAATGAGAGCCGTTTGTATGAATAAACATATCCCGGGGTTTTACCGTTTGCGACACTTTTTGGCTCGTTTTATCAATTTTATGCTTTTCCCGGACAGTCGATTTGGTTGAGGCCGTGCCTTCTGAAAAATTGGGCTGGAATGTCCAAATTCCCCATGTTAAAACAAGACTAATGACGACCAGCACTGACAGTATGACTGTTTTTATATTTTCACGCCTCATCCCAATCATCCTCTTGCTCTTCTTTATATGGAAGAGTAAATGTAATCTTCGTTCCTTTGCCTTCTACACTGTCGGCCCAAATGTCTCCGCCGTGCGCCTGAACCATCTCTTTTGCAATCGCAAGGCCGAGCCCGGTGCCGCCGAGTTTTCTCGTGCGCGCTTTATCCACTCTGTAGAAACGGTCAAAGACTTTTTCCACATCTTTTTTCGGAATGCCGATACCTTCATCTTTTACGCTGATATAAAGCAGCTCTTCTTTCTCGTTCACATCGACTGAGAAAGTGACATGCCCGCCTTCCGGTGAGTATTTCAGTGCGTTAGAAATGATATTATCGAGAACCTGCGTCACTTTATCCTGATCAATCTCCACGTACAGATTTCTGTCCGGAAGCTCGCGGATAAATTCAACATGCTGTTCTTTCGTCATTTCAAAACGATCGATAATCAGTGACATAAAGCGGATCATATGAATCCACTCCCGATTAAACTGATAATCTTTGCTGTCGAATTTAGAAAGCTGAAGCAGGTCGTTCACCAATCTGATCATGCGCTCAGTCTCATTTTGGGTCACCATTAAGAAACGCGGAGCGATATCTTTGTTTTCCCACGCGCCCTCTGCAAGCGCCTCTAAATAGCTTCGCATGGTCGTCAGCGGTGTCCGCAGCTCATGAGACACGTTGGCAACGAACTCTCTGCGTTCCCGATCGAGTTTTTCCTGTTCGGTGACATCATAAAGAACCGCGATTAAACCGTCGATTTTTCCGTGCTCTCTCTGAATAACGGAAAAATTCACCCGCAGTACAGTCGTTTCATCGTCACGTTCGATCTCCAGCAGCATTGAATCCTGCTGTTCTACTAAATCCTCAAATGTAAAGTTCTCTTTTATGCCCAATAAAGACGTAATCGGCATCTCTAAAGCCGTTTCACGTGAAACATTCAGCAGCTCAAGCGCAGGGCTGTTTAAAAGAATAATAGCCCCGTTGCGATTCGTAGCGATGACACCGTCCGTCATATACGCGATAACGGAAGAAAGCTTTCTTCTCTCCCCTTCCGTCATGGCTTGGGCATCTTCAAGCTCTCTCGTCAGATGGTTGAATGTCGTTGCGAGCTGACCGATTTCATCATGCCCGTATTTCCGCACCTTTCTGGAAAAATTCCCTTTTGCCAGTTCCATCGCCTGCTTACGCATATCCGACAGCGGATGGGTGATGGTGCGGGCGAGAAATATACCGAGAAGAGCCGTCAGAACAAGGGCTAAGCCTGTTCCTGAAGCAAGAATCGAGTTGACGGTTTTCATCTGGTTAAAGGTATCTTCCATACTGGCCACGACATAAATCGCGCCGACAACTTCCTGATTCTCTGTGACGACAGGTTTTGCTGAAATCAGCACTCTGTTTTTGCTTTTAGGATCATAATATTTTTTTGAATAGGCCTGTTTTGTTGAGAAAATCCGTTTGAAAATCGGGTCAGTCGTCTGTTTCCCCGCTATTTCCTCGCCATAAGGCCTCGAAGAACCGACGACCTCATAGCTTTTATCAACAAATGTAATCTCCCGTATTTCATTGTTTTTCGTAAAATCATTCAAAATCCGTTTGACGTCATCTTTAATGACGGTGCTGTCATTATCTCCTTTATATTCCTGCTCAATATAATAGGATAGATTGTCAATCCGCTGATTTAACGATAATTCATAGGACTTGAGAAGAGAATTCTCCACCTGTTTCACAAAGTACACGCCGATAATCTGCATGGCGATGATAATGAGAAGCACATAGATCAGCGTGATCTTAAACTGAATCGACCGAAAAAAACCAACCTTATTCATCGCCGGTTAGTCCTGTTCAGGATTTCTCAAGTAATAACCGACACCCCGTCTTGTGACGATCCAGTTCGGATGGCTCGGATTATCTTCGATTTTCTCACGGAGACGGCGCACTGTTACATCCACCGTTCTCACGTCACCGAAATAGTCATAGCCCCACACAGTCTGCAGCAGATGCTCACGGGTCATGACCTGTCCGATATGTTTGGCTAAGTAATGAAGCAATTCAAACTCACGATGAGTCAGCTCGATCGTTTCTTCTCTTTTTGATACGACATAAGCGTCAGGGAAGATGACGAGAGAACCGATATGAATGTCATTAGAAGCTGATTCTTCCTCAGCCGGCGCAACCGTAAGCTGGCGGCGCAGGTTCGCTTTGACGCGGGCCAGAAGCTCACGCGTGCTGAAAGGCTTCGTGACATAGTCATCCGCTCCGATTTCAAGCCCGATGACCTTGTCAATCTCCGAGTCTTTTGCCGTCAGCATAATAATCGGCATATCATATTTTTTCCGGACTTCCCGGCACACTTCAACTCCGTCTTTATTCGGAAGCATAATATCTAAAAGAATTAAATCAGGCTGAAGCTCCTCCACCATTTCCACGGCTTCGTTTCCATCGTACGCACAATGCACGTCATAGCCTTCTTTTCTTAAATTAAACTCTAATATATCTGCAATCGGTTTTTCATCATCGACTACAAGGATTTTCTTATCCATCATCTTGATTTTCCTCCTGCCAGAATGACTTCATTTCATCTATTGATGTTTCATGATGATCACAATTCGTATCGTGAAAAACGTTCCCCGTCTATTATAACGGTTTCAGGTCAAAAGATAAAAAAATTAAAGAGAACAGCGCAAAAACGTATTGAACTGCCATCCTTTTGTCATGTTTTTTATTTTCTTTTAAAAAATAATATTTTTTTGAAACCTCAAGAAAAAAAACGCCGTCTAGTGTTTGACGTCTTCTTCTGGGCCGGCTGAAAAGCCGGCTCTCCCTTTTTTATAACAAAAGAAAAAACGCACCTACTATTGCAGATGCGTTTGGGTAAGTGGCTCGGGACGGAATCGAACCGCCGACACACGGATTTTCAGTCCGTTGCTCTACCAACTGAGCTACCGAGCCAGATGTTTCTTTTCTATACTATAAAGTAAAGTAAAATGGCGGTCCGGACGGGACTCGAACCCGCGACCTCCTGCGTGACAGGCAGGCATTCTAACCAACTGAACTACCGGACCTTACAGTAATTTGTCCGGAGAACCGTATCGTGGCGGCCCTCCGAGGACAAATAAGGAGTTAGCAATAACGCTAAAGTAAATCAATGACCCGTACGGGATTCGAACCCGTGTTACCGCCGTGAAAGGGCGGTGTCTTAACCGCTTGACCAACGGGCCATAAAAAGTGGTGAGCCATGAAGGACTCGAACCTTCGACCCTCTGATTAAAAGTCAGATGCTCTACCAACTGAGCTAATGGCTCTTGATGTGTCGGATTATGTATCATAGAGCATTGAGACAAAAGCTTTCTTGCAGTACTCTATTGAAGCTGTTCCGTAACAACGAGATTTATAATATCATAGAACATTCGAAAGTGGCAACTACTTTTTTGAAAAAAATCTATTATTTTTTTCCTACATAAAAAAACAAGCCTCCGTGACCGGAGGCTTGTTTGCTGCAAATTCTTAGTTAGCGCGGTATACACTGCGGATGACGTTCGTTTGTGAACGGTCAGGACCGACAGAGAAAATAGAAAGCGGAATACCTGTCAGCTGAGATACGCGTTCCAGATAATGGCGCGCATTTTCAGGAAGATCGCTTAATGTTTTTGCGCCTGTGATATCTTCCGTCCAGCCAGGCATTTCTTCATATACCGGTTCACACTCTGCGAGAGCTTTCAGACTTGCCGGGAATTCTTCAATCACTTCACCTTTGTAGCGGTAAGCGACACAGATTTTCAATGTTTCAATGCCAGTCAGCACATCGATTGAGTTCAGAGAAAGATCTGTGATTCCGCTGACACGGCGGGCATGGCGGACAACAACGCTGTCAAACCAGCCGACACGGCGCGGACGGCCTGTTGTTGTGCCGTATTCGCGTCCGACTTCACGGATTTGATCTCCGATTTCATCTTTCAGCTCAGTCGGGAAAGGACCGTCACCGACACGGGTTGTGTACGCTTTAGATACACCGACGACGTGCTGGATTTTTGTCGGACCTACGCCTGAACCGATCGTCACCCCTCCGGCGACCGGGTTGGATGAAGTGACAAACGGGTATGTCCCTTGGTCGATATCAAGCATAACCCCTTGAGCGCCTTCAAATAAAACGCGGCGGCCTTCATCCAGCGCGTCATTCAGAACGACGGATGTATCGCATACATACTTTTTAATCTGCTGGCCGTATTCATAATACTCATCCAGAATATCTTCAATTTTGAAGCCTTCCGTTTCATACATTTTTTCCAGCAGACGGTTTTTCTCTTCAAGGTTCCGTTCAAGCTTTTCTGCAAACACGTCACGATCTAGCAGGTCTGCGATCCGGATGCCGATCCGCGCCGCTTTGTCCATATAAGCAGGTCCGATGCCTTTTTTCGTTGTGCCGATCTTGTTGGCCCCTTTGCGTTCTTCCTCTACTTCATCCAGTTTCAGATGGTATGGAAGAATCACGTGGGCTCTGTTGCTGATTCTCAAGTTATCCGTGCTCACATTGCGTTCATGAAGATACGCAAGCTCCGTTACGAGCGCTTTCGGATCAACAACCATTCCGTTCCCGATGACACACGCTTTTTCTTTATAAAAAATTCCTGATGGGATTAAATGAAGCTTGTACGTGACGCCATCAAACTTGATGGTATGTCCTGCATTGTTTCCGCCTTGATAACGTGCGATCACTTCTGCATTTTCTGATAGGAAATCTGTAATTTTACCTTTTCCTTCATCGCCCCACTGCGTACCTACTACGACTACTGAAGACATATATCCGTGCACCTCCGTTAACCTTTCAAAACGATATCTCATTCAAACAAATTAAGTGTATCAGTGCCGAAACAGAAAGTCAATCGTAAATCCGAACATTAAAATCTTATTATTCTATATTTGTTCGCCTTAAACCTGATTAAAAGCGTTTTCTCTTTCATTTGCTATCTATTACTCCCGAAACTTTCATACTTTAACATGAAAAAGAACCCATATCCCGGGTTCTTCAGACAGTCATTTATATTCCGCTTGTATTCATCAGGACGATCCGCCAGCCGTCAGGATCTTCGATGGTCACGCCTTTTTCTTCCCAGTACGGGTTTTCGGGTTCTTTCTCCTCATATCCCATCTGCTTTAATTTCGTGCTGATGCGAATGACCTCCTGCTGATCAGGGATGTAAAAGACAAGCAGGCTGTCGCCGTGCGGAACGGGCGCCGGCTGAGACGAGCCGGTTTCTTCGGTGAATTCTAAGTGATATTGCGTATGCGGCAGGCCGAACATGACGCCGCTGTAGCCCTCATGTCCGGAAAAACTGCCGACCCTCTTCAATCCGAGGCCTTCTTCATAAAACCTGATGATTTCCTTAAGCTGTCCGGTCGGCCGGGCAATCCGGATTTGCGCCGCTTGAAATTGCGGAAATTCAATTGTCATCATCATCCCTCCCTTAATGCCATTATATAAAAGCGCTTTCTTTTTATCGACTGCCGAACAGACGGCATTCTCTCATTCTTTCGGATGAAAAAAAGCCTCAAGACATTGCTTGAGGCTTTACGCACCTGCCGGAACACCGCCGTCATCAAAGCGCCTTTCCAGATTTACGAACTTATTGTATTCTTTCACAAAAGCCAGTGAGACGGTGCCCACCGGGCCGTTACGCTGTTTGGCGATAATGATTTCGATGATGTTTTTGTTTTCGGATTCTTTATCATAGTAATCATCACGATACAGGAAGGCGACGATGTCGGCATCCTGCTCAATACTTCCCGACTCACGGATATCTGACATCATCGGACGTTTATCCTGCCGCTGCTCAACACCCCGGGAGAGCTGAGACAGGGCGATGACCGGGACTTCGAGCTCCCGCGCCAGCGCTTTTAGCGCCCGTGAAATTTCCGATACCTCTTGCTGACGGTTGTCGCTCGAACGGCCGCTTCCCTGAATGAGCTGCAGGTAGTCAATTAAAATCATGCCCAATCCGTTCTCCTGCTTCAGCCGGCGGCATTTTGAACGGATTTCGCTGACGCGGATGCCGGGGGTGTCATCTATAAAGATACCGCTGTTTGACAGGCTTCCCATCGCCATCGTCAGCTTGCCCCAATCTTCTTCCGTCAGATTACCCGTTCTGAGATTTTGGGCGTTAATATTCCCTTCGGCGCAGAGCATACGCATGACAAGCTGCTCGGCACCCATCTCAAGACTGAATATCGCCACGCTCTCATCCGTTTTGGTAGCCACGTTTTGCGCAATATTTAAGGCAAACGCCGTTTTCCCCACAGACGGACGGGCTGCGACAATGATCAAATCATTCCGCTGAAAACCCGCCGTCATCCGGTCAAGCTCGATAAAGCCGGTCGGAATCCCGGTAATATCGCCTTTCCGGTTGTGAAGCTGCTCAATGTTGTCATATGTTTGAACAAGCACGTCTTTAATATTTTGGAAGGCGCCCGAATTTTTTCGCTGCGCGACCTCCATAATCGTTTTTTCCGCATCGCTTAATAAATCTTCAACTTCATCCTCGCGCGTATACCCGTCTTGAGCGATCGAGGTCGCCGTTCTGATTAAACGGCGGAGAATGGATTTTTCCTCAACGATTTTCGCGTAATATTCTATATTAGCCGCTGTCGGAACGGAATTCGCGATGTCCGTCAGGTAAGAGACGCCTCCCACCTCTTCTAACAAATCGGTATTCGCAAGCTCTGACGTTACCGTGACCAAATCAACCGGTTCACCGCGGTCTCCGAGCACGAGCATGGCATTGTAAATTTTTTGATGTGACATTCTGTAGAAATCATCCGGAATCAACACTTCAGAAGCCAGTGTCAACGCAGACGGCTGTAAAAAAACAGCACCTAACACGGCCTGCTCAGCTTCTATGTTTTGCGGCGGCAGCCGATCATTCAGAAGGTCTGTCATGCTAAGCACCGTCCTTTCCTTAAAAAATATCCAAATTTCATTTTACCATTTCTCATGAAAAAGAATAGAAAAATATCACTTTCCCTGTATTTGTCAGGAGAGGGTTATGTGTTTTACCGTTCCGAATGCCGGGAAACAAATAAATAAATCGAAACCGGGAGGTAAGAAGGATGAAAACATATGCAGTAACACCCAGTGTTGATGCGGACGGATGGTTTGTGAAGGTGGAAAATGTGGCGCCGACGGCTCTTTGTACATCAAAGGACGCGGCGATTGAAAAAGCGGAGCAGATGGCGAAAGAGAACAGCCCGGCTAAGCTTGTCATTTATGATCAGCATAAAAACATTGAAGAGGAACGTTCCTTTTAAGAAAAGCCTTCGCCCGTGCGAGGGCTTTTCTTATTCGATGAAACGGATGTGCAGCACCGTCTGCGCCATGAGATCGGCCGTTTTTTGATACAGCTCCCATTCTTCAAAGGCGGCGAATACTTTCATCATGTCCTGCAATGTCTGTTTCAGTATGATAAATTCGTCAATTGTCCGCAGTTCTGCGGCTTTTTTCTGATAATCAGCCAGCTTCAGCTGTAATAACATCAATGGCGATTGCATAAAAAACCTCCCCCATTCTGTTATAAAGCCCCGCTTTTCAAACCTCCATTCCTTTGTCATATCCTCTTACGATAGATTTCTGATTTTAGTACAATAAAGAAACGGAAGGAGTGATCACATGAAACCGCTGCAAATTTCCGCCGAAACGGCGCAAAAGCTCGCAGAGTCACTGAATATGCCGCTTGAGAGAATCATGCACATGCCTCAGCACATTCTGCTTGCCAAATTAGCTGAAATCCAAAAAGAGAACGATCACAAATAAAGGCTGCTCTCTCATATATATGTGCGGGAGGCGGAAGCGATGGCTTTCCGCCTCTTTTTTCCATGAAGGAAATTTCGGTAAAACCGTCTCACAGCTGAAAAAACTTGTTGACGAAGGAAAAGTGAACTATTTCTTATAATCAGGAAACAATTCAGGCAACACAAAGCTTGTCTCATGGATTAAAAAGAACGGCACAAAAATCTCACAGCACCGGAAAAACAGGCTCAGCCCGATGAAGAATGACAGGCGGCCCGGGCGGACAAAGTCAGCAGACTCTGTATGAGATGAAAAAACAGCTCGGAAAGAGGCTGGATAGTTAAACGCCGGCCTCTTTTGCTCTTGAAGCACCTGCTATGCGGCGCCGGTATCATTCAGAAAAATGATTGATAAATCCTTTCTATTTTTGAAACCATCAGTTCCTGACGCAGATGCCGGCCGGCATAGGAGCGCGCTTCTTTTCCAAGCCGTTCCCTGAAAGACTGATCCGTAATCAGCTTTACGAGGGCATCAGCAAGTTCACGGCTGTTGCCGGGCTGACAGATAAGCCCTGTGTCCTCATGCCGGATCATCTCAGGGATTCCTCCGCAGTCAGTTGCGACAATGGCTTGACCTGAGAACATCGCTTCGATGATCGCTATGGGGAAATTATCATTCAATGTCGGCAGGACAAATATAGATGATTCAGCCAAAAGCGCCGGCACATCATGTCGTTTTCCGAGGAAAAACACATTTGTGAGGCCCAGTTTCCGTCTCTTCTCTTCCAGAAACCCTCTCATGTTTCCGTCCCCGATGATCCATATATCCACTCCGGATAAATGGTGCCGGATGCGGGCGAGAGCGTCCAGCATCACATCATGTCCTTTTCGCTCGGTCAAACGGGAAACGCACGCAATCACGACCTTTTCAGCACGTTTTGGCACGGGTGCAACCCGGATGTCAATGCCGGTATGAACAGTCGTCAGCTGAGCCTCCTTCGCTCCGTACTCCAGCAAGGGCTCGTGAAAGGAGTCGCTGATTGTAATGATTTTATCCGAAGCCCGAATACCCTGCCTTTCTATTTCACTGAAATATGCCTCTTCTATTGAACCCTTTTGGATTTTATGAAACTTCATCCGGCTTTTCGTGAAATGTCCGTGCGGCGTGAAAAAAAGCGGACGCCGATACGTTTGATTAAGGTATCCCAGCAAAAATGCCGCAAATAAATCCTGCGCGTGAAACAGGTCATATTGTTCTAAGTCCTTCTCCTTCAAAAATCTTTGAAAGACATGTAAATAGCTGAGATTCTTCACAAACTTTTCGTTTGCGGCCCCGTATCTGCCAACAAGAAACGCTCTGATCTCGTCAGCGGCCCGCGGGATATCTTCCTGAAAAAAAGTTGGCGGCATTTGGAGCGGCGAGATGACATCCGCCTGGTGACCGATGCGCTCAAAACCCGTCTTAATTGACGTGATATAACTCGCCAGTCCTCCGACATTCGGGTAACGGAGAAAGGTTGCGTACAGAATACGCAATGGCTTTTTTCGTTTGGGGGAGCTTTTTTCTTCCGCACAGAACGAATACAGCATCTCCGGCTCACTTTGATGTTCGATCCCGTAAAATTGATCCATGACGCGCAATAAGGCAAGAGGCACCAGACCGTTCGGCTTGCCGATCTCTCCTTTCAAATCCGCTCCCCCTCTCTTAAACTTATAATCCTAATTCCCGTCCCCATTTTGACACTTTGTCAACATGATACGGCAGCAGTTCTCCTCCCCGATTGTCGAAGATTCTCCGCAATTGGGTATGAAGCCCTTTCTCAAGTGTTCTCTGCAAATAAGCCATTTTATAAAGCGTCATAGGAGGGGTCTGAAAATGAATGCCCCGCTTTTTCATTTCTTTCGTATACACTTTTACGCAATACGTCCGAATATCTTCTGCGTGCCGGCTCCAGTCTTTTCTGAAGCCGAGCAGAATTTCGACCAGCACCGTCATATCAAACCAAACCGGCGCGTACTTTGCGGATTCCCAATCGATGAATTGAATATCCCACGGTTCATGTCCGGACGCATCGTGGGTGCAGATATTCTGCATATGAAGATCACCGTGTGTGATGGCTGAGCCGTTTTGGACCAATTCAGGGAAAAAATCCGGCTCCTCCTGCTCCAGCAAGTTTGTGATTTGCCGATAATGAGGCTTCACGATATCCTTTGTGCGCTCATCTTTAAGAGCTCTATCCAATAATTCCGCTGTCTTTTTGATCTGCTTTTTACGCCCTTTTCTCATGGTTTCCGATTCGTATACCGGCAGCCACGACCGCCATTTACCGTCAGAAACAGCCTTGTTTTCAAAGGTGCGGCTGTGCAGTTCTGCGACAGACGGAATAATATACTTGAAATGCTTCGGATGAAATGTAAGCTGTCCTCTGATCTGGCTGACAAACTCCATAAATATCCACGTTTCATGGTCACTTTCCTCTATAAGATAGATGTCCGGCAGCAAATCCCCTAAAACAGAACGGGCTTTACCGTATATATTAATCTCGACCTTGTTTTTTTCACGGGAAGATTTATACACCTTCAATATCAGCGGAACAATTCCGGATTTTTTCTTTACAAACAGTTTATAAATGGCGCTTCTGTCTGTTGATTTCAGGCATGTGATGTCATCCGGATTCACCGCGGCCCTTTCACCGAACGAATACGACAGTTTTTCGTCAATTCTCAGTTTTTGAAATGCGTCATACAAAAGATCCTTTTCATACATGCCGATCTTCCTTCCGCTTCCGTTTCCAGCTGTTTTTGAGATGAGACCAAGTGTTTCTGATAAATGGCATCGGGTCATTCCAAGCAAAAAGAGCGTACTCTTTTTTTCCTTTAAATCCTTTCCAAAAATCCCGGAACGTCATTTCTCCTCTTTTTCGTTTCTTCAAAAACGTTAAGAAGTAACGCACCTCATAAATCCAGTTGATTCCGTCTTTTTGTTCGAGCTGGGGCTTCACATGTTGTCCGGTCAAATACAGATAGTACATGTAAACGAAATGAATGCCTGCCGGTTCTGTCAGACTATGGCTGAGCCAAAAGCGCGGATTAATTTCGATAAACTTATAAACATTGTCCCGGGGGTCCTTTTTAAATTCCGCCATGCCTACTCCCTTCAGCTGAATCGCTTCAAAAAACGGCAGGGTCTTCTCGATTAAATCAGGAAGCCGTTTGCTGACGACGTGGGCCCCCGCGCCAAAGTCAGCAGGGAATTGATGGTTCTTTTGCAGAGAGAATAAGCCCATTAATTTCATTTGGTCATCATAAAAAGTGGCGACTTTATAAAAACACTGGTTGTCTCCGGGGATGATCTCCTGTACGAGCAGTTCTCCATTTTCTCTGTAGGAGCTGAACTCCTTGCGCAATTGTGCGGCATCCTTCATTACAATTGCTTTTTTGTTTACTTTTTTTCTGTATTCATGGCCGGCCACCGGTTTTAAAATACACGGGAAGTCAATATTGGCGATGGCCTCTTCCAGCTCATCCCGGTTGTTCGGAAAAAAGGTTTTCGGGCAGGGGATGTGATGCTTGACCGCTAATTCATATGCTTTGCTTTTATCTAAGACCGTTTCTAACAGAGAGCGGCTCGGGAGCAAAAATAAAAAAAAACCGGCTAATGTCTCGCGGAATTTAGATATAAATCCCGCATAATCATCAGATCCTGCGTACAGAACCGGCTTTGCTTGGAATCGCTTCCCGAAATCAGTCAGGAATGTCAGCAGTTCTTCCTCTTGTGTTAAAGGGCTGGGACATATCCCGCAATCTGCCAACCTTGACTTTCCGATACGATAAGGTCCCTCCGTGTCAAACGCGTAAACATCGATTCCTCTTCGGGCCAGGCTGCGAATGATCCCAATCCCGTTTGCACTGAAATCAAGTACAACGGCTGCATGTTCATGTTTCATGATCTCCCTCCGAGCTGTTGGTATTTTGATAAATCGATTCGATATTTTTTATCATCGTCTCACTGCTTAAATATTTCTCCGCGTAGGCCTTTGCGTTTGAAGCAGCCTTCTCCCGCGCAGATTTGTTAGAGATAAAAAACGCTAAAGCCCGGGCAAGAACCTTTGCATTTCCCGGCTCGACAATAAGTCCCGTTTTGTTATGGCGGATCAGATCCGGAATACCCCCGCAATCGGTCGCGATGATAGCCGAGCCGCTGAACATCGCTTCAATAATCGAGATGGGCAGACTATCATTAATGGTCGGCAGTACAAATATGTCCGTCATATTCAAAATAGCGGGAACATCATCTCTTTTTCCTAAAAAGGAGACCATAGATAGATTCAGTTTTCGAGCCTGTTCCTCTAAGGCGCTCCTCATCTCTCCGTCGCCCGCGATCAGCACTTGAACATGTTCAAGCACATCAGACGGAATTCGTGAAAGTGCGTCAAGCAAATGATTATGTCCTTTTCTCGGGCCTAATCTTGCAATACACGAGATGATGATCTTATTTTTCGGCAGCGGGATTTTTCTTTTCCCGCCTGTTTTTGCATCGTAATCGATTCCTGTGATCACCGTTGTCATGTCTTCCTGTTCGGCTCCGAGCTTCATGAGCGGGCTGCGGAACGTATCGCTGATAATAATCAGGCGATCTGCGTATTCAATGGCTTTCATCTCTAGTTTTTTATAATAAAACTCTTCTACCGATCCTTTTTTAAAGATGTGAAATTTAAGTCTGTTGAAAGTAAACATGCCATGCGGTGTGAAAAATAAAGGTTTCTTATAGATTTGATTGAATCTGCCTAATATATTGGCTGTAAATAAATCTTGAGCATGAAACACATCATATCTTTCCAAATGAATCTTTTGAAGCATTTGCTCGTATATAAACATCAGCCTATTATTTTTCAAAATATGATTGTTATAATCCCCATATCTGTCCTTAAAGAAATCTTTTAACTTCGGAACAACAGCCGCCCGCAGTTCTTTTACCTGTGCGGACGGAAACAGATTAGGGGAGATGACATCGACCTTATGACCTCTCTTTTTCAGGCCTTCACTAAGCGTTTTAATATAGTTTGATAAACCGCCCGTGTGCGGGTAGTCCCAAAACGTGGCAATCAAAATGGATAACTTCTTTTTTTTCCTGTATAACCGCGGAATATGATGTTCATGTTTCAACTGTGTCTTTACTGCCGCCTTTTTTTGAGGGCGCGTTTTGACCCCGTAGTAGCGGTCAAGCGTCTGGACCATATACGGATACGGGACGGAAAATGTCTTGATCATTTCCAGATCCTCCGCACGACTTCAAAAGCTTCAGCGTATTCCACACCCGCCGTCATCCCTCTGACTCTTCCTAAATGTTTAACGCCTTCATATGAACGGGGATGAGGGTAATCCCTCATTTCTACGTCATAGTGGTGAAGCGCCGCGAGTTTGGCATCCATTGTGTCTGTGATGTTAACGAAGTAATTAGGTTTGAAGAGTTTATCAGCCGTATTCCTCTCCCACTCGCTTGAAGATAGCGTTTCGAACGTAAGCAGTTCGATAGGTTTTTGATTCGGAAGCGGTCTGGCGGCTGTTAAAACTGCTTGGAATGTTCTCTGGTGGTCCATATTGATATCGCCGTAATGATGTGTAAAGATTTTATCAGGCTGATAGACGCGAATGAGCTGCTCTAATTCTTTGACAAGCTTATGAAGCGGGATACATTCCAGCTCTAAATTCGTATGCTCCAAAAAGATGACTTTCTCAATTCCAAGCTCTTGATTCGCGCGTTCGCCTAATTGTTTAATATGATGAGCTTCTTCTTTTCTTCCTAATGCCGTAATAATGGAAATCACTTTATATCCTTCATTGATCAGCCGTTTTATGGTGCCCGCTGCTCCCAATAGTTCATCATCGGGATGAGCGCCGATAACCATAATGTATTCTGCCATTTTTTCCACACTCCACCAAACAAATGTTACAAATATCATATGACGACCCTAAAAAAAGGAAACTTACATATGCGGATTTTCAGAAACTTACATGTGCGGCTGCCATTCCAGGTAACGTGACGGATTTAATTTTTTTATAGTGTTCAAAAACTCATCTGCCAAGCCGTATTTGTCCAGTCCTTTTAATAGTTTTACGGGAAACCGGGTAATGGCGGAAAAAGCTCTTTTATGGTCGATGACCTTAAGATTTCCGTGTTCGTTAATCAGAATGTGCCTGATTTCGGCATCCCATCTGGTAAAACCGATTCTTTTTAATTCATCCAGCATATTTAAAATATCAGCAGTCAGTTTGACGGACAGAGATTTTTCTTTTCTGATATGGCGGGCAAGAGAGGTGCCTTGGACATATTCCATCACAATATAACGATCTCCGTATTCATACAGTCTTGGAATCACCGGGGAACCTTGTCCGGTCTTTAAAGCCGCCAATTCCTTCTTGCATGTCCCTTTTTCAAAGAAGTATTTTATGCATTTGTTGTGTGTTAAGCGGTAGACTTCCCCGTCTTTTCCGTCTCCGATCAGCGGATAGTGCTCCAGCGCCTTTTTATTCTCCGGATTATTAAAATATGTTTCAGAAAAAAATCGTTTCATACCGACACATCCTTCGTTATGATGTAATATAATATGCAATCTGGTAGCGATCGGAAATGAAACAATCTCATCATTTTCTTGCGCTGCGCCGTCTGCTGACATAAAAAAAACCCGCCGGATCGGCGGGTTTTTCATTGTGTATTACGCTTCTTCTTTTACGTGAACCTTCAGCACAGCCTGAACTTCAGGGTGCAGCTTTACAGGAACGTTTGTATATCCCAGTGTGCGGATACCGTCTTGGAGCTCCAGTTTCCGTTTATCCACTTTAATCTTATGCGTTTTTTGCAGCGCTTCTGCAATCTGCTTGCTTGTGACAGACCCGAACAGGCGGCCGCCTTCACCGGATTTGGCACTCAGCTCAACAGTCAGCTGTTCAAGCGTTTCTTTCAAATCTTTCGCTCTTTCAAGCTCGGCAATCGCTTCTTTTTTCTCTTTTTCTTTCTGTCCTTTCAATGCGCTGATGTTTGTCGCATTTGCTTCGACAGCGAGGCCTTTTTTAATGAGAAAGTTATGTGCATAACCGTCTGCTACGTTTTTCATTTCGCCTTTTTTTCCTTTACCTTTTACATCTTGTAAGAAAATAACCTTCATCTCTGAACGCCTCCCTCAAAATATTCATCAATGGCTTCCTTCAGCCGGACGAGCGCTTCTGATACAGAAATGCCCGATAACTGGGTTGCCGCATTGGTTAAATGCCCTCCGCCATCCAGCGCCTCCATAATAATCTGCACATTGACCTCGCCCAGCGATCTCGCACTGATGCACACCGTATGCTCATCCCGTCTGGCTACCGCAAATGAAGCTTCCACTTCACTCATCGATAAGAGGGAATCAGCCGCCTGCGCAATCAGCACCTGGTCAAAGTACTCCTCTTCGTTCTCAGGAAGAGAAGCAATCGCGATATGTTCTTTATAAAGAGCTGTATGCTGGATCAGTTTCGCCCGCTTGATATAAGAACCGACGGATTCTTTGAGAACTTTCTGCACCAGAACCGTATCTGCGCCTTTCGCTCTCAAATAAGAAGCGGCGTCGAACGTCCGCGAGCCCGTGCGAAGGGAAAAACTCTTCGTATCCACTATTATACCAGCTAACAGGGCCGTCGCTTCAATCATATTGATTTTGAGCCGCTTCGGCTGGTATTCAAGCAGCTCCGTCACGAGTTCTGCGGTGGATGAAGCGTATGGCTCCATATAAACGAGCAGCGGGTCTTTAATAA
The DNA here is from genome assembly GCF_051034795.1 of Bacillus sp. jun7. NCBI lineage: Bacteria > Bacillati > Bacillota > Bacilli > Caryophanales > Bacillaceae > Bacillus > Bacillus sp. jun7. Next base: position 2,430,657 of record NZ_CP093219.1, on the reverse strand, counting down.
ATTCCTCGCCTCTGCGGTGGTGGTCAATCACAACGATGTGCTCGATTTTGTTCATGAGACGCTCTTCCATCACAAGGGACGGTTTATGTGTATCAACGACGACAAGCAGCGTGTCGTCATTTGAAATCTCCATCGCCTCTTCCGGTGTGATGAACCGCGACCACAGCTCTTCATATTTTTTAATTTCTTCAATCAGGCGCTGAACGCTTGATCCGATCTGGTTCGGATCAATGACGATGTAGCCTTCTTTGCCGTTGGCCTGCGCCACCTTCAATATTCCGATTGCGGCTCCGACTGCGTCCATATCAGGAAATTTGTGCCCCATGATAATGACATTGCTGCTTTCTGAGACAATCTCCTTGAGCGCGTGAGAAATCACCCGGGCGCGCACCCTTGTGCGTTTCTCCATCGGATTTGTTTTGCCGCCGTAAAATTTCACCTTGCCGTTCGGCATTTTGATGGCCACTTGGTCGCCTCCGCGGCCGAGAGCCAAATCGAGGCTGGACTGCGCCAGATCTCCAAGCTCCTTCAAAGAAGAAACCGATGCGCCGATCCCGATGCTGAGGGTCAAAGATACAGTGTGAACGGATGTTTTTTCACGGATTTCATCCAAAATCGAAAATTTCGCGTTTTCAAGCTCCGTTAAAATGTGTTCATTTAACACCGCGATAAACCGCTCCGAGGACGTCCGTTTCAGGAAAATGCCGTACTCCTGCGCCCACGCATTTAATAATGAGGTGACCTGGCTGTTCATCGTGCTTCTCGTTTGGTCATCCAGCCCCTGTGTGACGTCATCATAGTTATCTAAAAAGATATATGCCAGCACGGTTCTCTCATTTTCGTACTGCTTTTCAATCTGAATCTGTTCTGTCACATCAAAGAAATAGAGCAGGCGCTCATCTCTTTTAATCACTACTTTAAACTTCCGCTCATTCAAGGTGATCGTTTCCGAATCGACCTCCTGCTTGATCAGCGGCACGACGGCCTCGCATGTGTCATACAGCGAGCGCCCGACGAGCGTGCTTTCATTAAAACAGGAAGACAAAAACGGATTCGCCCACTCAATGTAATATTGATCATTAAACAGCATAATCCCGATAGGCATTTCCATTAATGCCTCTTCGCCTACTTTTTTCAATCTATACGATAACGTGGAGATATAATCGTCAATTTCTTTTCTGATCAGAGAATCCGCACGCTTAATGAAAAACAGGATCACGGCGAGCAGCACAACGCTGATGGCTCCTATCAGCCAGTTAAAGTAAATGCTGATGAGGATTATGATGATTGACAATGCAATCAATGCATAGATGGGATACCGAAACAACGGTTTTTCATAAAAACTAGGCATTTCTATCAACTCCCCACCTGTAAGTCACACTCAATTTCGCGTCACCTTATTTCTTATGTTAAAGCCTATGTCAATGATGCCTAAGAGGAGATACACGGACAAGATGAGCGGAAAAAGCACACCCAGCACAATTGCTAAAACAGGAACGGCTTTCGGCATCTCCATTTCGCGGCAATAGAAAAAAATAAACGCTAACCCTTGAATACAAATCAGCAAGCTGAGAATAAATCCCCCATTCAATGAAACCGAATACAGCATATGCCCTTTTTCTAAAGGCAGAAACCCTAATATCGTCACAATAAAATACAGAATGACAACGCTTTGCGGGAGTTTGAGCTCTCTAAAAGGCTTCATCTTCGGAAGATCAGGGGAAAATCGCCGTAAAAGCGGCCTTGCCATAGCATAACTGAGGAAAGAAAAAACGATGCCGGTCAATACGAGCACTGTCGGAAAAAGATATTGAACCGTGTTCAGCTGACTTTCCATCAGCTTGATCTGCTTCCCGAACTGATCTCCGTAACCGAGCTGCTTTGACATGGTTTCTGCTAAAGACATCGACTCCCGAAGCTGGGACATGGTGGTATCGATCACATTCATATTAAGAAGCACGATGCTGACCACAAAAAAAACGACGCCGCACAGCACATACGCCATAGCGCCGGCAGCAACCGCATAGCCGGGCTGTTTCTTTTTAAAATAATATCCCATGGCGATTCCCGTACAGGCCGCCATAAAAGCGCCTGTAAGCCCGGTAAACGAACCTACAATAAAGCTGACAGGAAGGCTGGCAAGCCCCATCCATACCCCGGGCTTCAGACCGTGCCGAATGGTGTAAAGAATGATCGGCAGCGGCAAAGCAAAGAGAAGAATTGCCCCCAGTAAAGGGAGGTACACGACCAAAAGGGAAATGATTGCAAAAATACTGATCAAAATGGCGCCTTCTATTAGAGCCCTTGTATTTTTCACTTACTCACCTCAAACCTTGTATCATTCGAACATACGAATAGAAAAGAGCAGCTTAGACGACTGCTCTTTTGACGCCGCAATGTCTCTTTCAAGACCTGAATTTTCCATAAACTCTCCAAAATACACGTATATATTTTAACATAAGTCGAAATCGCAAGTAAAATGAGCGCGGACAGCCGCAATGTTCCATGTGAAACATGAAAACAGACAAACGGACATCCCCGTGAAAGAATGCCCGTTGTATCAGTGATCCTGATCATCCATGAAACCAGAAGTATCTCTGTTTTTCTTTTTGGTTTTTCGTACATATAACAAGACGATAACGATAAGTAAGAGAGTGGTCGCCTGTAAAACCCCGCTGCTGAAAAGGAAGAAGTTCTTTATCATGTCCCACATATAGTTTCACCTCTATTTCGTATTTCCTTTACATTGAGTTTCCCTTTCTGGAAACTTCAAAACATCAGGAACAACATCGGGACCGGGGCATATGCTGAAAGTGAAAATGAAGGATAAAGGAGATTCTTACACTATGACCGAGCGGAGAACATTAGCATGGCATGAAACGTTAGAACTGCATGAGTTAGTGGCTTTCCAGGCAAACGGACTTGTGAAATTAAAAAGAACAGAGCGGGACGTAAGCGATGCCAGATTAAAACAGCTTTACCGATTTTCCATCCATTCGCTGGAACAAAATCTGCGTGAACTGCTTCCTTTCTTCCCTGAAGCTCCCGCTTTTCGTGAGGATGAAACAGAAGAGCGCGCTGATTCCGCGTTTTACAGCGGCGGCCTGCTGAGCATGGCCAAAACGTCTGTGCGCAATTACGCCGGAGCCATTACAGAGACGGCCACACCCCAATTAAGACACGTTTTCGTCAAGCACTTAAACGCGGCTATCAAGTGGCATCAAATGGTCTTTGAGTATATGGAAGAACGCGGTCAATATCCTGCTTACAACCTGAGCGAATTGCTGAAGAATGATGTGCGCAACGCCAGAAAAGCCATCGCGATGAAATAAAAAAAAGCAGCAAGGAATTTAATCCTTTGCTGCTTCTTATTTTTGAGCGGACTGATCTTGAGGCGACGTTTTTTCCCGGTATGTCTCGAGAAACTCCCGGTTGGCATCTCCCCATTTCTTCATTTGCAAAACGATCGGTTCCAGCGACCTGCCGAATTCGGTAAGAGAATACTCCACCTTTGGAGGCACCTGCTGATATACCTCGCGATGCACGATGCCGTCCGCCTCAAGCTCGCGAAGCTGAAGCGTCAGCATACGCTGCGTAATGCTGGGGCAAATGCGCCGAAACTCATTAAACCGCTTTTTTCCGCCGATCATATGATAAAACAAAATACCCTTCCACTTTCCGCCGATAACGGAAAGCGTCAGTTCAACCGGACAACCTTCTTTATTCGGATATATGTTCATTTTTCATCCTCCATAGTACCTTTTTTGATACTATATGCTGATTAGCATCTGACTTACCCAGTATTTTACTCGCAATCCTCCTCACCGCTCAACAAAAATGCTTCTTTTTCACATCAATTTTTAAGGTTTTGAAGATTACACCCTCCGCAAGACGTGTTAAACTATAAAAAGATTGTTTACACTACAAAAAAGGACAAGGAGTTATTATGGAAAAAATTCTTATTTTCGGACATCAAAACCCAGACACAGATACCATTTGCTCTGCCATTGCCTACGCTGATCTAAAAAATAAACTCGGCTTCAATGCTGAGCCCGTCCGCCTTGGACAAGTCAACGGCGAAACACAATACGCGCTTGATTATTTCAAGCAGGAAAGCCCTCGTTTGGTGGAAACAGCCGCAAACGAAGTAAACGGCGTCATCCTTGTTGACCACAATGAACGCCAGCAAAGCATCAAAGATATCGAAGACGTTCAGGTTCTTGAAGTGATCGACCACCACCGTATCGCCAACTTCGAAACAGCAGAACCTCTTTACTACCGTGCTGAGCCGGTCGGCTGTACGGCTACGATCTTAAACAAAATGTACAAAGAAAATAACGTGAAAATCGAGAAAGAAATTGCGGGCCTCATGCTGTCAGCAATCATTTCCGACTCTCTGTTATTTAAATCTCCGACTTGCACGGAGCAAGATATCGCAGCGGCAAAAGAGCTTGCTGAAATTGCCGGCGTAGATGCGGAAGAGTACGGCTTAAACATGCTGAAAGCGGGCGCCGACTTAAGCAAAAAAACTGTGGAAGAACTGATTTCTCTTGATGCGAAAGAGTTCACGCTCGGCAGCAAAAAAGTCGAAATCGCCCAAGTCAACACAGTTGATATTGAAGATGTCAAAAAGCGGCAGCCGGAATTAGAAGCGGCTCTTTCAAAAGTAATTGCCGAGAAGAACCTTGACCTGTTCCTTCTCGTGATTACGGATATTCTGGAAAACGATTCCCTTGCGCTTGCCATCGGTGATCAAGCGTCAAAAGTGGAAAAAGCATTCAACGTGACGTTAGAAAACAACACGGCTCTTTTAAAAGGCGTCGTATCCAGAAAGAAACAAGTCGTTCCTGTTTTAACAGACGCGATTGCAGAATAACCAAAACACCCCGGCAACCAGCCGGGGTGTTTTTTTTACAGCTCGTTCATCAGACGTCCGTTTTGCAAGCGCTTACTCTAAAATTATTTTGACGCCTATTAATATACAATATATAATATATCACATGTAAGGCGTTCTTTTTTCTAATTATTGTAAGTTGCTGTCGCAACATCAGAATCGGGGGTGTCTATCCTGGAAAAACACGCTGCTCTTTCTTATTCACGAACAACAGGTATTTGGCTTGTGCTTACAGGAGCTATCTTATGGGGGGTCTCGGGAACGGTTGCCCAGTATCTGTTCCAGCACCGCCATTTTAATACAGAATGGCTGACTTCAGTGCGCCTTCTGGTGTCAGGGGCGCTTCTGCTCGGAATCGCGTACCGCAAAGAAAAAGGACGGATATGGGCTGTTTGGAAAGACAGACGGGACAGAATTCCCCTTCTTTTATTCGGGATTTTCGGAATGTTAGGTGTTCAATACACCTACTTCGCGGCAATTGAGCATGGCAACGCGGCAACAGCTACCGTTCTTCAGTATTTAGGACCGGCGATCATTACATGCTTTTTAGCGATTCGCGCAAAGAGAATTCCTTCAGGAAAAGAGCTGTTCGCCGTCTTATTGGCGGTTGCCGGCACATTCATTTTGGTCACGCACGGGAATGTCGGAAGCCTGTCCATATCCGGTCTGGCCGTCTTTTGGGGAATCAGTTCGGCGTTTGCACTGGCGTTTTACACCCTTCAGCCGCATCGTCTGCTGAAAAAATGGGGATCCGCCATTGTTGTAGGATGGGGCATGCTGATCGGCGGAGCCGCCCTCAGCTTGATCCGCCCGCCCTGGACATTTGAAGGCGAGTGGTCCTTTCCTGCATATGCCGCGATTGTGTTTATCATCATTTTCGGAACGCTCATCGCTTTTTATTGCTACTTGGAAAGCCTGAAATATCTGAGTGCCTCTGAAACCAGCCTGCTCGCCTGTGCAGAGCCGCTGTCGGCAGCTTTTTTAGCTGTTATCTGGCTGCATGTTCCCTTCGGAATATCAGAATGGCTGGGTACTTTGCTGATTTTAACCACCATCGCTTTATTATCTATAAAGAAAAAATAACCTCTCTTTTTTAGAGAGGTTTTTTCCTAGGGCCAGAGCACCCCTTAGTCTCAATTACCCATATATTAAAAGGCCTTTTTTCATTTTACTATCATCCAAAAGAGGAAAATAGACCAGTTGTCAATAGAATCAGAGTCTAATAGAATGATGTCGACAAGTAAATCATGCAGGATTGTTACTGATAAAGCAGGCAAGACCTAAAATGTGTTAAGGGCAAAGTGTATTCTTTGGCGTCACCCCATACATATTTTAGGTCTTTTTTTCTGTAACAAACCTGTCATCCATGAATGCAGGAGGATCGAATCGGCAGATCGCAAAAAAAGGTACATACAAAAGGAGACATGAACATGAACATCAAAAAATTTGCAAAACGAGCCACAGTTCTAACTTTTACGACTGCACTTCTGGCAGGGGGAGCGACTCAAGCCTTCGCGAAAGAAAATACCCAAAAACCTTACAAAGAAACGTACGGCGTCTCTCATATCACACGCCATGATATGCTGCAGATCCCTAAACAGCAGCAAAGTGAAAAATACCAAGTGCCTCAATTCGACCCATCAACAATTAAAAATATCGAGTCCGCGAAAGGACTGGATGTGTGGGACAGCTGGCCGCTCCAAAACGCTGACGGAACAGTAGCTGAATACAATGGCTATCACGTCGTGTTTGCTCTTGCCGGAAGCCCGAAAGACGCTGATGACACATCCATCTACATGTTTTACCAAAAAGTCGGCGACAACTCGATCGACAGCTGGAAAAACGCGGGCCGTGTCTTTAAAGACAGCGATAAGTTCGACGCCAACGATGAAATCCTGAAAGAACAGACACAAGAATGGTCCGGTTCTGCAACCTTTACATCTGACGGAAAAATCCGTTTATTCTACACTGACTTTTCCGGTAAACATTACGGCAAACAAAGCCTGACAACGGCGCAGGTAAATGTGTCAAAATCTGATGACACGCTCAAGATCAACGGAGTGGAAGATCATAAAACGATTTTTGACGGCGACGGAAAAACATATCAAAACGTTCAGCAGTTTATCGATGAAGGGAACTATACATCCGGCGACAACCATACGCTGAGAGACCCTCACTACGTTGAAGACAAAGGCCATAAATACCTTGTATTCGAAGCCAACACGGGAACAGAAAACGGATACCAAGGCGAAGAATCTTTATTTAACAAAGCGTACTACGGCGGCAGCACAAACTTCTTCCGTAAAGAAAGTCAGAAGCTTCAGCAAAGCGCTAAAAAACGCGATGCTGAATTAGCGAACGGCGCCCTCGGTATGGTAGAGTTAAACGATGATTACACATTGAAAAAAGTCATGAAGCCGCTGATCACTTCAAACACGGTAACTGATGAAATCGAGCGCGCGAATGTTTTCAAAATGAACGGCAAATGGTACCTGTTCACTGATTCACGCGGTTCAAAAATGACGATCGACGGTATTAACTCAAACGATATTTACATGCTTGGTTATGTATCAAACTCTTTAACAGGTCCTTACAAGCCGCTGAACAAAACTGGTCTTGTCCTGCAAATGGGTCTTGATCCTAACGATGTAACGTTCACTTACTCTCACTTCGCAGTGCCGCAAGCCAAAGGCAACAATGTCGTGATCACAAGCTACATGACAAACAGAGGCTTCTTTGAGGATAAAAAGGCGACATTTGCGCCAAGCTTCTTAATGAACATCAAAGGCAAGAAAACATCCGTTGTTAAAAACAGCATCCTTGAACAAGGACAGCTTACGGTTAACAACTAATAACAACAAAAAGAAAATGCCGATACTTCATTGGCATTTTCTTTTATTTCTCAACAAGATGGTGAACTCAATCATGGCTCGAAAATGGCCCGTTGTAATATTGATCTTTTTGGGTGCGTTCCTGTTTGTCGGCTTACTGCCGAACAAAACCCACAATTCCTCTGACACAAACACGGAGCATAAGAAGGATTACCGGGCGGCGTATCATTTTACGACCCCGGACAAATGGAAAAACGACCCTCAAAAGCCCATTTTTTTCGAGGGGAAATATCATTACTACTATCTTTATAATCGGGATTACCCGAACGGCAACGGCACAGAATGGCGGCACGCCGTATCAGAGGACTTGGTGCACTGGACGGACGAAGGCACGGCTATTCCGAAATACACCAACGAAAACGGCGATATATGGTCCGGTTCTGTCGTCATTGATAAACACAACACGGCGGGCTTCGGCAAAAACGCGCTGGTCGCCGTCACAACGCAGCCGACTGCCAAAACAAAAGCCCAGGAACAATATTTATGGTACAGCACGGATAAGGGAAAAACGTTTACTTCCTATAGTGATCAGCCCGTTATGAAAAACCCGGGAACTAAGGATTTCCGGGACCCGAAAGTGATCTGGGATGAACAGGATGACAAATGGGTGATGGCCATGGCCGAAGGAGAAAAAATCGGTTTTTATGAATCACCCGATTTAAAAAATTGGAAATACACGGGCGGCTTTATCACTCAGCAGATCGGCCTCGTCGAATGCCCCGACCTTTATATGATGCGTGCAGATGACGGAACAGCCAAATGGGTTCTGGGCGCAAGCGCAAACGGCAAACCCGCAGGCAAACCGAATACGTACGCGTATTGGACCGGAAACTTTGACGGGAAGGAATTTACCGCCGATCAAGAAGAACCGCAATGGCTCGATTACGGCTTTGACTGGTACGGCGGCGTCACATTTGAAGACGGTAATAGCGAAGATCCGCTGACAAAACGCTATGCGCTGGCATGGATGAACAATTGGGATTATCCGAATGAAACACCGACACTAAAAAACGGCTTTAACGGCACGGATTCTATCGTCCGTGAAATCCGCCTTCAGCAGCAGGACGGCGGCACATACAGCCTTGTGTCAGAGCCGGTTGAAGCATTGAACCAATTAACCTCTTCAACTGACAGCATAGAACACAAACAAGTGAACGGTTCAGAGACACTGCCGATCAAAGGTGATACATATCAGCTTGATATGGATATCGCTTGGTCAGATATCAAAAATGCAGGCGTCAGACTCAGAGAATCAGCAGACCAAAGCCGGCATATTGATGTCGGTATTTCAGCAGAAGACGGCTGTGCGTATGTGAACAGATCGTTTACAGACCAGCCTGATAAAACCGGCGCATACGTCGAAAGCAAAGCCCCATTTGACGGAAACAAAGGACGCGTCCATCTGAAAATTCTCGTAGATAAAACAAGTATTGAAGTATTTGCAGACGACGGAAAAACCGTTCTGACAAATGAAGTGTTCCCAAAACACGAAGATCAGGGAATCACGCTCTTTTCTGAAGGCGGCTCCGCTGACTTTCAGCATATTGAGATGAAGCATCTCGGTTCGATTCATTCTTAGACGTCCCTCTTCATTTCTAACCGGCGCCCGGACTGTGGTAAAATGCAAATATGTATACTACGATTCATGAGGTGTTCCATTGGATAATCAAAACAAAGAACCTGTGCTGAAAAGAACCATCATGCGGGACGAAGTGTATCGCACACTCAGAAACTGGATCATAACGGGCAAGCTCAAACCGGAAACAAAGTTAAAGGACAAGGATTTGTCGGAAACATTGGGAATCAGCCGCACCCCGATACGGGAAGCCTTATTGCGGCTGGAAGATGACGGCTTGGTGATAACAAAAGCGAACAGATGGACGCTTGTCGCTCCGATTGAGTTAAAAGAAGCGGAAAACTTGTATTCCATCGTCTGGACGCTTGAGAAACTCGCATTGCAGCAAGCCCTCCCGCGTATGGACGATGCCGTGATTCAAGAATTGAAACAGCTGAATGAAAATCTTCTTCAAACGATGAAAGACGGCGATAAAATGGCCGTTCTGGAAGCGGATAATGCATTTCACCATCACATCATTCTGCTTGCGGACAACGCTGAACTTCACAAATTGCTTGTAAGCCTGAAAGTCAAAATTCAGAGACTGGAAATCCGCTATTTCAGTGAAAGCGGCGCTTTAAACAGATCATATAATGAACACTCTGATATCATTCACGCATTAGAACAGCAAGATGCCGCCGCTGCTTTTACAGCGCTTGAAGCGAATTGGAAAAACAGTTTAGAACGGCTGCAAAACATGGCATAGCAAACGAAAAAGCCAAATCACTCATATGATTTGGCTCTTTTACGGATATCACAAGACAGCCGCGTTGGCTGTCTTGTTTACTTTTTGTTTATATATAAATAAATACCGTAATCCGTCGGCACAGAAGCATACCCCATCTGTCTGAGCATGGCTGTTATATTCCCGCGATGATACGTTCCGTGGTTCACAACATGTAGGATCATATCGGCAGCTGCGGTTTTCATGATGTCACCTGACGGATGCTCTATTTCAAGGGGGAGGCTGATATTTTCCTCCTTCTGCAAAAATAGTTGATACCGGTCTGATAATTCCAAAAATAGATCTTCCAGCTCTTCTATCTCTTTAGACAAGATGTCCCCTTTTTGCTGTTCAGCTGATTTCAGCGTATCCTCCAGACGCTCTCCGGAGAACACATCAAACCACCCCTTATCGGACAGATACACATGAGTCAATACACCGGCTATCGACGGAAAGACACTTTGAATCTCCTTACGGTACACATCCTCCGGAAGCTCTTTAAGCCGGGTGAATATTTGCTGATTTGCCCAAAGATGATAATCATACAATTGCAGTGCCAGATGTCCCACATTACCCTCTCCTCTCTCGATATAGAACGTACGTTCCTGATTATACTACACTACATGCCGCTCTGTACCATTTTCTTCATTCTCAGCTGAGAAAATCCGATAAAAGCCGAAATTAATAAGAGAAGGCCTGCGCCGATATAAATAAACCGCACGCCGAATACATCCGAGATAATCCCCGTTCCGATAATGGAAAACATAAAAATGAACTGAACTAAAGCTGATCTCGCCGCTAATATATTGACCCGTGTCTTTTCGGTCGTGATGTTTTGAAGTAATGTTTCCTGCGTGAGATCTCGTAATACACAAGCCGGCCCCATACACAGCACCAGAAAAAGGGCCGTAACGGCGCTTGTGATCAGCCCGTAAATAAACGTGAACATTCCATATGCCAAGGCTCCCGTCAGCATAAGCGGAATGAGATGATGCTGAAACTTACCGGATAACTTATAGATGATCAGTCCTCCGATCATCGTCCCTGCATAATAGGCTCCGTTCACATACCCCCACCAAGCCTCTCCTTTATGAAGGACGTCATGCACATAAGTCAAGGACACAGACCCGATCCATATCATGCCTGCCCACGATTCGATCACATCCATCACAATGAGAACCCTGAGCTGTTTTTGCTGAAATAAATACACCCAGCCGCTTGCCGCATCTGCAAAAAGGGAACGTTTCCTGACTGCTGCCGGCGCACACATGCGTACTTGAAGAAACAGAATAATGCCCAACACCGAAGAAACCAATAACATGACAGTGACGATCATTGTATCGCTCTCTCCCAGGAACGCTATGATGACGCCGCCCAAAGACCACCCCGCAAACTGAACGGTCTGATCCGCCGCAGATAATAAACTGTTCGCTTTCGCCCTTCGATCAGGAGGAATGATTTCCCCAATCAGCGCGCTTTTTATCGGAGCAAACCATCCGTTGCAAAAAGAAATGCCTCCGATCAGACAAAACAGCAGAAAAAAGAATGCGGATGAACCGGTTTGGATGACAAAAAACAAACAGACTAACAGTGTGATCTGTATCAATTGAGAACTGATTAACAAAGAACGAAGCGTGAACCGGCCGGTGACCAGCGGCAAAACGGCGCTGCCCAATACGCGGCATACAATGCTGACGAGCGTCATAAGAGAGGCCATCGCTGTCGAACCGGTTTTTGTAAACAAAAACAAGATAACGGCCATCGTATAAAGTGAAAACCCCAAGTTGATAGCGGTCTGGCTGTATAAAATAGCGTAATACGCTCTCTTCGTATTCATCCTCTGCAACCCCACTCCCTGATTATGTAAATCATACCATATTTGCCGATCAGCTTTTTTTCAAAAAAACAGATTGACATGGAGTCCGCTCCATCTATTTCAGCAAATAACAATTAAGAAGGAATGACAGCTGATTTGACGCTTGGTTCAACTGAAAATTGACATAAGGATATATGTGTTGAAACGAGCTGATCACATCCGGAACCATACTCATTCCAAGCGACTGCAATCCATTGCTTGCCCCCGCTGATTTGACATTCCCCAATCTATAGTGATGTATATAAGAAATGATTTTCAAAACAGAATAAAAAAAGAGGGCTTCCTTTCCGGAAGCCCTCACTCACTCCGTCTGCTACGCCAATAAAAGAAAAATAAGCGCTAAAACAGCCGGAAGTCCTTGTTTTACGATAATTGATTTGTTTGAAGTAAAGCCTCCGAAAATGGCCGCGATGACCACACAAATAACGAAAAACATTTGAATCATATGGCCAATCGGATCAGCTCCGAGGATCAGTCCCCAAATGAGGCCGGCAGCCAGAAATCCATTATACAGACCCTGATTTGCAAACATGACCGCTACATTCCGGTCACCTTCTAAATGCTTTGGCAATTTGAAAGACCGCTTGGCAGCCTTCGAATTGATAAAAAACATTTCAAGTATCATGATAAATATATGTTCTAAAGCTACAATTCCGACGAAAACAGCCGCAATTATGTCCACTGTCCCTCTCCTCTCAGCTTCACTTCAACCTTATTTCCATTGTGCGATTGTTTCGATAGGAAGACGGTAGGAAGCATATCCTTCGTCTGCCGCTTTTCCGATTGATAACAGCATGACCGGTACATAACGCTCTTTATCCATTCCGAAAACCTCGGCAATCTTTTCTTTATCATAGCCGCCGATCGGGTTTGTATCATAGCCGTGCGCACGTGCTGTAAGCATCAGCTGCATGGAAACGAGTCCTCCGTCAATCAGAATCGTTTCACGGTTCACTTGCTCCGGCAGTTTTTCAAAATGCGCCGTCAAAGCAGCGATTTGTCTGTCTTTTACTTCCTGCGGCATGTAGCCCAGTTCGACCGCTTTTGAATAAATTTCTTCTAAATAGTCATCACTGTTCATATCTGCGAAAACCGCGATCACCGCAGATGATGTGCTGACTTGTGTTTGGTTAAAGCTGGCAAGCGGCGCGAGTTTTTCTTTTCCTTCAGGGCTGTCAATGACGAGGAAACGCCATGGCTGCGCGTTGACTGAAGACGGCGCTGTCGTTGCTTCTTCAAGAATTTGAGTCATTTCTTCTTTGCTGATTTTTACAGCCGGATCGTAATTCCGAATGGAACGGCGGCCTTTCATAATGTCCATAAAATCGTTTGTTTTCAGTTCTGTTTTCATGTGTAATACACTCCTATGCTTTCATATTTTCTATATTATTCTGCATCTGCGACAATACGTTTTTTAACATATTGCGTTCTTCCTCGCTGACACCGGCAAGCATTTCCTTTATGAAACGCTCTTTCTCCTTTTTGGAAGCCTCAATTCTCTCCCGCCCCTGATCAGTAAGCCGGACAAGTATAATTCGGTTGTCCTCGGGCTTCCGCCTTCTTGTGACCATTTCTTTGGCTTCAAGCTGTTTCAAGTGTCTTGTCACGGCTGCGCCGTCAATATTCACCTTTTTCTGAAGATCGCTTTGGCTGATCTCATCGACGTAAAAAAGCACGGCGAGAAGCTCAAGGCGGGATTGGCTGATTCCGGTGCACGCTTCAAACTTCGTGCCGATCACTTTGTGCAGTGATTGGAGCTGATACAAAATCTCGCCTTCCTCTGAACAACATGCTGTCAAAACCCATCCCTACTTTCTTTTGCGCAATTAATTGACTAGTCAATGTTTGATATATCAATAATATACATCCGTTATTCTTTTTTTGCAAGTGTTTTCTCCTTTTTTAAAAAAAGCTGCCGGTGAACGGCAGCTCCTTCTTAATGATTATGGATTTTTCTGAAATTACTGCCTTTTACTTCAGCGACATCATATACCGTCACAAAGGCTTGATTATCAATGTCATTAATAATTTCCTTCAGTTTGGTTTCTTCCAAACGGTTGATGACACATGTGATTTCTTTGAATTTTTCATGAGAAAAACCGCCGTATGCTTCTTTATACGTAGCGCTCCGGCCCAATTCTTCACGAATGGTCTCTACCATTAATGCAGGCTCGTTGGTGATAATCTGAAATGTTTTAGAACCGCTTAAGCCTTCCTCAACCACATGGATCACCTTGGATGCGATGTAGTAAGCAATGACGGAAAGCAATGCGCCTTGCAGCCCGAATACAAAAGAAACAAAAATAAACACAAAAATGTTTAAAAATAAAATGAGATCGCTCGTGCCAAACGGCAATTTCCGTGACAGAAGCACAGCCAGCATATCAATTCCGTCTAAGGCGCCGCCGTTGCGCAATGCCAATCCCATTCCCAAGCCGAGAATAATCCCGCCGACAACGGTGATTAACAGGGTATCTCCCTCAATGATAGCCGGCGTGTGATGGAAAAAACTCGTGCCCGCGGCAAGTGAGACAATACCGATAATTGATAGAAACGCAAAACCTTTCCCGATTTGCTTATATCCTAACCAGACAAACGGTATATTGATCACCGCAATCAAGATCCCAAGAGGCAAATGAAAGAGCTGTGAACCGACAATGCTGAGTCCGGTTACACCGCCGTCAGATACACTATTCGGAATCAGTACGGTTTCCAGTCCATACGCGGCAATAATTCCGCCGATGATGACCATGATGGCCCGTACGATTGATTTCGCTCTGAATTTCTTACGTCTTTGTTTTTCGATTGTACTCATATCATTCCCCGCTTCAATTATTTTGTCTTATTTAAATATACCATAATTGATACTTTTCGTTAAAAATAAGCCTATCGGCTAGTTGAAGCAGGAACCGAGGAAGGAGATTTCACAGATAACGTATCCATTTATGACTTTAATCATTCACAACGCAATCATTCAGTAAAAGGGATTATCATCCATTAATAATCTCTTTTGTTTCCCTTCTTCACATATTCCCAATCATGCTCTATATTTTTTCTCACCCGCTGAAGAAGGCTGAAAATGGTTTCTTTTTCCTCAGACGTAAAGCCGGACAGGGCTACTTCCGCAGAGTGCTCTCCTTCTCTTTGCAATAACGGATAAACCTTTCTCCCTTTTTCGGTCGGGAACAGTTTTTTTATTTTTTTATTTTGATCATCAGGACGCTTTTCAACAAATCCTTGTATTTCCAGTTTCTTGATCGCTCTCGCCGCTGTTGTTCGGTCAACTTTAATCATTTCCGCCAGTTTTTCCTGTATCACTCCCGGGTTTTCACATATACGCACAAGATAGAGATACTGCCCCTTTGTTAAGTCTAATTCCTTAAATTCAATATTGCTGATGGAATCCAATGCCCGTGCGATCATGCCGATTTGCCGCAAAATATCAGTCATATCTTTTCAAACCTTTCTTGTTTTTGTTGCATTTGCAATATAATTGTTTTATCGTTACTTCTATAAGACCACAAGCAAGCCGTGCAGTCCAGATTAATATGTGAAAAGGATTGATTGATCATGAGGATAATAAGAATAACAACGGAAATTGATTTGCAAGCAGCGCTTGAGATTAGAAAAGCAGTATTCATTGAGGAACAGCAAGTACCTGAATCCGATGAATTTGATCAGTTCGATACGCTTGAGGAACAGTGCGGGCATGTCTTGGTTTATCATGAAAATCAGCCTGCCGGCACAGGACGGGTCCGCATCGTAAACCATACAGGCAAGCTCGAACGAATCTGCATCCTGAAACCTTACCGTAAATACGGGTTGGGCAAAGTAATCATAAGCGAATTAGAAAACATGGTAAAAGAAAAAGGCATCACCCAATGTAAACTGCATGGACAAACACATGCGGAAGGCTTTTATCACAAACTGGGCTATCAGACAGATTCACCGGAATTTATGGAAGACGGCATCCCGCATGTCTTAATGACAAAAGAGCTGGCTTAACCGAATAACAAACGGCCGGACTTCTTCCTTTTTAATCTTTAGTATATTAAGGATGCAAGATTGACCGAAGTTAAAGGAGGTTAGAATATTCTGATCTCCTTTAACTTTCTCATCTATCTCTGCCTTGCCACTCACTGCATCCCGATTCGCCAAGTTTAAAACGAACCATGCAGTTTGAATTCCGGTATGCCGCTGTCTTTTAAATTTGTCTGCTTGCCAATTCCTTAATCATCAAACCCAATTCATAAATTCCCTTTTGAAGGTCTTCAAGAGATGCATAAGCATATGATAAGCGAATATAATTCCCTTTTTCCTCAGCATAGATACTGCCGAGATTGAGCAGAACCCCTTTTGATAAGGCTTTGGTATAAAGTAATTTCATGGATATGGAAGGCAATATTTTTACCCAGACAAAGAATCCTCCCTTTGGGATATTCCATGTCGCCACATCTTTCAAATGAGTTTCTAAAACACTCAAGGCCAATTCTCTTCTCACCTTTAATTGACTTCTCACCTGTTCTAGATGCTGCTGGTATTCACCGGATATAAACCACTCAGCCGCTACTCTCTGGGATAACGAACTGGAGCCGTAATCTGTTTGCATTTTTATGTCGGATAAACGTTCAATCACTGGTTCCGGCCCGACGATCCATCCAATCCTCAAGCCCGGACTTAATGTTTTCGATAAGCTGCCTATGTAAAGCACATGCCCATTTTTATCAATTGTTTTAATAGGATCTGGAGGAATCTCATCGATCCATAACTCACGATAAATGTCATCTTCAATAATGGGAAGCTGTGCATTCTCACTTGCCGCAAGGATTTCTTCTCGTCTCTTTTTTGACATTAAAATACCTGTCGGGTTATGAAAACAAGGATTTGTATATAAGATAGCTCTCCCCCGTTCCCCCCTTGCCATGCGGATATGTTCCGGCAAAAGTCCATCATTGTCCATAGGAACTCCAGTCAGCTTCATACCGGCTGATTGAAAGACGTGTAATGAATAAAGATAGGAAGGCTGATCAAGATAAACGGTCGATCCTCTTTGTAAAAGCCCCATTGATATAAGCTGTAAGGCTTGCAGCGCTCCAGAAACAATAAGAATGGAAGAAGGAGAAGCTTGAATGCCGATTGTTCTTAAATAGCCGCTTAATGCCTCTCTCAAAGGCAAATATCCTTTTGGTTCCTCATATCCGAATGCCTCTATGTTTTGAGATACCTTTCCCATGATCTCTTTCATAACAGCTAAAGGAAAAATCTCATGTGAAAGTTCTCCTTTACTGAGCTGTATAAGATCAGAATTTGATTCTGATTTATTGATCTCTTGAACAATTTTTTGGCTTGGCTGCTGGATTCCGGAGGTTACATACTGATCCCAATCGGGAGCGGAATTCTTAGCCAAAAGTGTCCATGTATTGTTCGTAACAACTGTCCCTTTGCCCATTCTGCCTTCGATTAATCCATCCGCCGTCAATTCCTCTAAAGCTGTAATGACTGTGCTCCTGTTCACCTCAAAGTGTTTGGCAAGCGTGCGCTGGCTTGGAATCTTACTTCCGATCGGCCATTCTCCATTTCCTATTTTCTCTTTTATAAATTGAATGATTTGTATGTACTTAGGAAGCTTTCTCATCTTTTTTTCTTCTGGAGCGCTCATAAAAAGGATCCCCCTTAAAGTGGTTGGGTCAAAATCTATTTAACTGGTTGAAGTCATCTCCTCAAATCTTTATTAATATAGAAACACATTAAATAACTGGTTGGTTTTTGTAAAGAGGAGTGAGAAAGATGAGAAAGAAAACAGTTCGAATCGGCATATCTTACAGTCTGATGATTGGGTTGTGGGCATCAGCTTTCCCGGGAATTCGCGCGGGTTTGGAGAGTTACACACCGGAACACCTCGCTTTGTTTCGCTTGTTGATTGGGTCAATGGCATTGGTTGTTTTTGCTGTTTTGACTCGTATGCGTTTACCTGACATGAAGGATATCCCTGCTATTTTATCTTTAGGATTTTTAGGTTTTGCACTATATCACATTTTGCTGAATATCGGAGAAAAAACAGTCAGCGCTGGAGTTGCGAGCTTACTCGTGAGCATGACACCTATTTTTTCTGCAATGTTATCTCGTCTGTTTTTTGGTGAACATTTTGGGCTTTATAAATGGATTGGCTCTATCATAAGTTTATTGGGTGTGTCGATCATTTCTTTCGGGGCAGGAAACTATACAAATTCAGTGAACGGCATTTTGTTAATCCTGCTGGCAGCTTTTTCGGAGAGTATTTATTTCGTTTTTCAAGCCCGCTATATAAAAAAATATGGTTTTATTCCATTTGTGACATTCACCATTTGGGGTGCAACATTGCCTATGCTGATGTTTCTTCCGGGATTATGGGGAGAAGTTGTTCACGCTTCAATGAACTCAACATTGTCTATCGTTTACTTAGGCTTATTACCAACAGTTGTGCCTTACTTTGCACTTGCGTATGTCACTTCACTCGTCGGTGCTTCAGAAGCAGCCATTTCACTTTATTTAACACCAGCCGTAGCCTTGGCCATTTCTTGGGTGTGGTTAGGTGAAGTACCTGCGTTTATTTCTCTTCTGGGCGGCGCAGTTACAGTCGCCGGGGTGTGTTTCACCTATCTAACAGTAAATAAAAAGATAAAGATTTTAAATCCTTATTTCTTATCTAAAAAGCAATAAGGTGGATGAAGTTTAACCCTGAAAATAGAATCATAAGCAGTTCTCCTTTTTAATGACTTGGGTTTGGGTCACAAAGTTGAGTGTATGAATTATTTTAGAGGATTGTGGTATGTTAAACATACAAATATGAATAGAAAGAGGTGAGCCCATGCCAAACAATAGTAAACCCAACAGTTTAATCACGGAGAAGTCCCCCTATCTGCTCCAACACGCCCACAACCCCGTAAACTGGCACCCTTGGGGAGAAGAGGCCTTCGAAAAAGCGAAACGCTTAAACAAGCCGGTTCTTGTCAGCATCGGCTATTCGACTTGTCACTGGTGCCATAACATACCTAAATGTTTTTCAAAAGGTTCTAGTTAAGATAATAAAACGCCCCTCCATAATTTTCTTGTTAACATATCGACTTCTTCTAAAAGAGATTCAACTTCTAACTTCTTCTTCTGGGCTTCTTCAATCATATTTTTCTTTATGGATGTATACCATGAATTCAACTTAGATTTTAAAATCTCATATGGACCTTTCTTTCTTATAGACTATGATCGAAGAAAATCTCAACCTGAATATTTTCAAATATTATTAAAATATTTACATTAGTTGTATTATGTCAGATCAAAAAGCCATTTACAATTCTAACTGTGAAATGGTACATTTTAGCTACACCCCGACTATATGATGGCGTTTTGTTTGCGGCGATAGCCATACTTTCGAAACTTGTCAGTTGAATTTAAATCTTCTATCAAAACCCTATAAAATTCAATATTTAACATAATTAAACCGACAAGATAGTCCACTTATAGATAACGAAGATAATATTGAATTAAAAACGGAGTCAGAGCTATGTCAAATTATGATTCCTATTTAAATAGTTCTCTAGATCATTTAAAACAATATATTGCTAAAATGAATAGTAGGCCGATTTTATTTGTTGGCTCAGGCTTCTCTCAAAGATACATAAATTCTCCCACATGGAAAGAATTATTAATAAAGTTGATAGATGATAATCCAGAAATAAAGATGCCTATAGAGTATTTTATTCAAAATTATAATGGCGATTATGCAAAAATTGGATCAGAGTTAGTGAGCTACTATCAGGACTATGCTTGGAAAAATTACGAAGATGAAACAAATTTCCCTTCATTTTTATTCAAATCAACTTCAAAGAGTATTCATTTAAAATATAAAATTGCTCGTATATTAATTGACCACTTAGAACAATTTGATCCAGAGACTCATGAGTTAAAAACAGAAATTAAGTTGATACAAAAACTAAACCCCCATGCTATCGTTACAACCAATTATGATAATTTATTAGAAATGTTATTTCCTAAATTCGAAGCAATAGTTGGCCAACAAGTAATCCACCAAAAAAAGTCAACAAATATTGGTCATATTTTAAAAATTCATGGTTCAGTTGATGATTGCAATAGCATTATTATTGAACAACAAGACTACGACAATTTTCGTAAAAATCATATCTATCTAATTGCAAAGTTATTTACATATTTTATGGAACATCCAATTATTTTCATTGGTTACAGTTTAAGTGATGAAAATATCAAATCAATTTTATACAATGTCAAACGGATTATTGACCCAGATACTGAGCCAATAATTGATAATATCTGGTTCGTAGATTGGAGCAGGGAACCGATTGACCAAAATGAAACACCCTTTACAGAAAAATCAATACCCGTTGGAAACGGCGAGTCAGTTAGATTAAATTATATAAAGTTGCATACTTATGAAAAACTATATAAAGCCTTATATCAAGATTCTGTGGATATCGGGATTTTAAAGCAGATTGAAGAAACAGTGTATAATGTAGTAAAGAGTGATTCTATCACCAACCTCGAAGTGGATATTGTTAGTTTACGATATTTAACAGACAGGGAGCTTTTGTTAAATTCATTTACCTCATCTTCAACGACTGTAGAAAAAGATAACAAAAAATTATTTACTTTTGTTGATATTCAAGACCCAAACCAACTAGCGGCTCAGTTTACTCTTACAGCAACTGAATTGTGTAAACGAGTATATGATGGGGAGCGTTCCCGTTGGCACCACGCCTATGAATTAATAAACATTGTTAGTGAGAACACTGGTGTAAACTTACGCGGCAGTAACAATATGTATCACGTTAATATGAATCAAGTAACCAGGTTCTCAATGAATATGGTTCACTTATTAAAAAAAGTTAAAAGCATGGAGCCATATGAAATTAACATAGACGGGAAAGTAATAGCATTTCCGTCTGCTGTTGAGTAAAGAAAAATATTAAATTCAAACAATATAGTTATAGCTATCATGGAAGAGATAGTAGACGTTCAAAAACTAGCATAGGCTATTTTACAGCTTTTCAGGTGTTTAGAGAATGATGCTGAATGATAAAAATTCTTACGTAAATTGGGGTAAAGTTTCCTTGAGTTTGTAAGAATGGGAAAAATCAGAACTACGGAATCTCACCTATAAAAATTATAAAGATTACAGTTAAAAAGGTTTGTCAAACGTTTAAACTCTAAATTCACCCTACAATACAAAGACATGGTCCGATTAATAAATATTAATGCTTTGGTTATCAATTTTTAAATGAACGTATCTAATTCAATTCTTGTGATACATTAAGAAGGAATATAGCTAGATGAAAGCAGGTGAGCCCATGCCAAACAATAGTAAACCCAACAGTTTAATCACGGAGAAGTCCCCCTATCTGCTCCAACACGCCCACAACCCCGTAAACTGGCACCCTTGGGGAGAAGAGGCCTTCGAAAAAGCGAAACGCTTAAACAAGCCGGTTCTTGTCAGCATCGGCTATTCGACTTGTCATTGGTGTCACGTAATGGCTCACGAGTCCTTTGAGGACGAAGAGATCGCCGGTATGTTAAACGATAAATTCATAGCCATCAAGGTTGATCGTGAGGAGCGCCCTGATGTGGATTCCGTGTATATGAGAATCTGCCAGCTGATGACGGGGCAGGGCGGGTGGCCGCTGAACGTGTTCGTCACACCAGATCAGAAGCCGTTTTATGCGGGGACTTATTTTCCGAAGACGAGCAAATTTAACCGTCCGGGCTTTATCGATGTGCTTGAACATCTGTCCGAAACATTTGCGAATGACCGGCAGCATGTCGAGGATATCGCTGAAAACGCCGCCGCTCATCTTGAAGTCAAGGTTCACCCGGCTGAGGGCATGCTTGGCGAACAGGCGGTTCATGACACGTATCGCCAGCTGGTCGGCGGGTTTGATACGGTGTACGGCGGGTTCGGCCAGGCTCCGAAATTTCCGATGCCGCATATGCTCATGTTTCTGCTTCGCTACTACAGCTATACGGGCAAGGAACAGGCTTTGGCCGGTGTAACCAAGACACTCGACGGCATGGCGAACGGCGGAATTTTTGATCACATCGGGTTCGGATTCGCCCGCTACTCGACTGATAATGAATGGCTCGTGCCGCATTTTGAGAAAATGCTGTATGACAACGCCCTTCTCCTGACCGCATATACGGAAGCCTATCAAGTCACAGGTAATGAGCGCTACAAACAGATTGCGATGCAGATCGTAACGTTTATTCAGCGGGAAATGATGCATGAAGACGGCAGCTTTTTCTCAGCTTTAGACGCTGATACCGAAGGCCGTGAGGGGAAATATTACATATGGTCCAAAAAAGAAATCATGAATCTTCTCGGTGATGAACTCGGCCCGCTTTATTGCAAGGTGTATAACATCACAGATCAAGGCAATTTTGAAGGCGAAAACATCCCGCACCTCATTTTCACGCGGCGTGAGGCTATCCTCGAAGAGACCGGCCTCACCGAACGTGAGCTGGCCGAACGTCTTGAAGAGGCAAGAACAAAATTGCTGGAGGCCCGTGAAAACAGAAGCTATCCGCATACAGATGACAAAGTGCTGACCTCATGGAACGCGCTCATGATTGCCGGGCTGGCAAAAGCCGCAAAGGTATTTCACGAGCCTGACTATCTCAGCATGGCGGAAACAGCCATCCGCTTTCTCGAACGGCACCTCATGCCGGACGGGCGCGTCATGGTCCGCTATCGCGAGGGCGAAGTGAAAAACAAAGGGTTTATCGATGATTACGCTTTTCTCATCTGGGCTTATCTTGAACTGTATGAAGCGGGTTTTCATCCGTCTTATCTGCAGAAAGCGAAAACGTTATGTACAAGCATGCTGGAGCTGTTCTGGGATGAACGGCACGGGGGTTTCTTCTTTACGGGGAATGATGCTGAGACCCTTCTTGTCAGGGAAAAAGAGGTTTATGACGGGGCCGTGCCTTCCGGAAACAGCGCGGCTGCCGTACAGCTGCTTCGTCTCGGCCGCCTGACGGGTGATGTATCACTGATTGAAAAAGCCGAAGCGATGTTTTCCGTGTTCAAACGGGAAATAGAGGCCTATCCGAGCAGCAGCGCTTTCTTCATGCAAAGCGTACTGGCACACACAATGCCCCAAAAAGAAATCGTTGTGTTCGGAAGGAAAGATGACCCGGACAGAAAACGTTTCATTGAGGCGCTTCAGGAGCATTTCACTCCCGCCTATACGATTCTCGCCGCAGAACATCCGGATGAGCTTGCTGGCATTTCTGACTTTGCCGCGGGTTATCAAATGATCGATGGGAAGACAACGGTCTACATTTGTGAGAATTTCGCCTGCCGGAGGCCGACGACGGATATTGATGAAGCGATGAACACCTTACAAATCAGCAGCAGAGCCTAGGCGGCCTGCTGCTTTTCTTTTTTCACAAAACGGAACGCGAGCCATGCGAAGATGATGTTGATCACCAGAGTCGATATGCAATCGTATATTTCATAGCCCCCGGCTGCTGTTGTAAATACCGACGGAATGCCGCCGTACACCGAATGATCCTCTGTGAGAAAGATAAATAAAAACATATTATTGGCAGCGTGACCGCCAAGGGACATCTCCAGACTGCCCGTTTTAACCGTGATAAAGGTCCAGATCATGCCGATGGTGACATATCCGATTCCCGCCCATAGAGCCCCATTATCCATCTCCGGATTTCCGAAATGAAGTGCGCCGAATAATCCGCCGATAATGACCGTCAGAACCACCGCGTTTGCCGTCAATTTTCCGGCGAACTGTAGCAGAAAACCGCGAAAGAGAAATTCCTCCGCAGAGGTTTGAATCGGAACCAACAAGACGGCCGCCGCTAACAGCAGCAGAAAACGTGAAGCATGGAATTCCTGAAGCGTGAAACGATCCGGATGAATTAAAAAATCAATCAGCCCCGCGACAAACATCAGCACAACATATGTGCCGAATCCAAAGAAAATTCTCTTCCAGTTCAGCGACTGATTCGGTGTAATGATGGATAAAAACCGCCGCTTCATAATGAAACGAACCGCTATCCAAATGCCCGGAATCGCTATGAAATAGACGAGGTGCTGTAAATAAATATCCGCCAGCGGGTCACTTAATGCCGCCTCATCCCAATTTATCGTCAGTGAAGGATTGAAAGCGGACGTGAGAAACATATAAAACACAGTCAGCATGCTTCCGAAAAAGAATAAACCCACAATGACCAACAGAGAAAGAAGATATCTCGATACACTATTTCTTCCCTCTGCGGGCCGTACAAATGTATTCATATTTATGCATCAACTTCCTTTCCTTCAACATTTTACAATATAAACAGAAACAGATATAGGAAATGTTATATATTTTAAGAAGAAAGCGCTATGCCGTTTCCTTTGGCTCTGGTTATTTACACTCTGTTTTTGCCAAAAAAAGACCTTTATAATGTATTCGTCAGATAAATTTACAGTATTTTCTGATTACAACTGCTAAGTCAGGGGGTTTTTTATGAAACATCAGACATTCTCAAATGTAGCGAACCGATTAGACCGTCTCCCCATTTCGCGTGTGCACTATCAAGTATTAACCGCTCTCGGAATCATCTATTTTTTCGATCTCGCTGACCTGTTTACGCTCAGCAACGTGGCTCCGGCGCTGATTGAGCATTGGGGCGTGAAGCTGTCCGTCATTGCCGACATCACGGCTGCATCCTTCCTGGGCATGTTTTTAGGCGCCTCCATCGGCGGAAGGCTGTCCGATCGGATCGGCAGGAAAAAAGCGCTGAATTGTTTTGTCCTTGTCTTTTCGATCTCATCTTTTCTGAATGCGCTGGCATGGGACATTCCGTCCTTAATGATTTTTCGCTTCTTGACCGGGCTCGGCGTCGCGGCCGCCATGATTGTGACGAACAGCTATTTGGCGGAATTTTTCCCATCATCCGTACGGGGAAAATATATCTCCTTTTGCGCCATGATCGGACTAATCGGCGTTCCCGTCACAAACGTTGTTTCCGCTTTTGTCATTCCTTTAGGCTCATGGGGGTGGCGGCTCGTATTCGTATGGGGGGCGGCCGGTCTCATTTATTTCTTTTTTATCCGCCGGCTTGAGGAATCGCCGCGCTGGCACGAAAATCGGGGCGCATATGATCAGGCAAACGCCATTATGAACCGTCTTGAAGCACGTATAGAGAAAGAAAAAGGCCCGCTTCCCGCGCCAAAAGAGGCGGCAGAAGTACATACAGTGAAGCACGCAGGCTACTTAGGGCTGTTTCAGGGCAGGAATTTAAAGATCACCATCATCCTGTCAGCGGTATGGATTCTTGAAACCTTTGGCTTTTACGGCTTTGCTTCATGGGTGCCCAGCCTGCTGAAAAGCAACGGCATCACCATGGAAAAAACGCTGTGGTACAATGTGCTTCACTCTGTCGGCGCACCGCTTGGCGCATTGCTCGGTTCCATGATATCCGAGACGTTCCAAAGGAAATGGATTCTGGCCGCAAGCGCTTTTCTGACTGCCATTGCCGGACTGTTATACGGCATGACGTTTATTCCCGTCATGATTATTGTGTTTGGATTTGTCGTCAACGTCACGGAACGGGTTTTCACCTCAAACTTATACGCATATACATCGGAGCCGTACCCTACGGAATATCGCTCGGCCGGGAGCGGGCTGGCGTACGGGCTCGGCCGTTTTTCCAACATCTTCGGTTCCCTGCTCGTCGGATTTATTGCCGTAAAACTCGGATACATCAGTGTCTTTTTGTTCATCGGCGGCTGCTGGCTTCTATGTTCCGTTTTGTTAATTCTCTTCGGTCCGAAAACTAATGCTCAGCAAATTTAATCAATAAAACAGTGCGGGTTCCCCCGCACTGTTACACTGTGATTTCTATCAAATTGCCTTCCCCATCCTCTATCACGCTCTCATAATATCCGTCACCCGTCACGCGCGGGCCGCTTACAACCTGAAATCCGTCATTTTTAAACGTCTCCGTCAATTCATTCACCCGCTCCTTGCTGCCTGTAGAAAATGCGAGATGCGCCCATCCGGTCATATTCTGTGACGGAGCTTCATCAATGCCGCCTTTTTTCATAAGTTCCAGCCTGCATCCGGAGTCAAACGAAAGAAAGTACGATTTGAAATCTTTTTTCTCATTATGATAAAGGTCATTGGCCTTGGCGCCGAAGTATTTCTCATAAAATTCTTTCATCCGTTCTAAATCTTTCACCCATATGGCCGCATGTTCAATTCGCATATGTCCGCCTCCTTTTTTTCTCAATCTAGTTATAAAGCATGAAACCCATTTCAGCTCAAGACTTTTTCCGCTGAAATTGATGCATAATTTGTTTTTTAGCCGTTTCTCCGTGCAAAAACAGCAAAAATGCTTCCCTTCCGACCCGTTCCAAATGAAGTTCCAGAGATGGGATATTCAATGCCCGGCTGACGCTCAGATTTCCCTCGCCGATGATCTCCGCGTCCCATTTCTGTTCTTTCGCAAACTGGTACAAGCCGGCAGCCACGTCATCACTGTGCGCATAGATGGCCGTCGGCGCCTTGTCGAAACCCCAGAAGTGTTCACCTGCCCGCTTTCCGTCGTCCATATCATGGCATCCGACCAGAATGCGGGTTTCATCAAGAGAGCCGAAAACGGCCTTATATGCGGTTACCTTGTCGGCCGTACTCGGGCTTTTTTCCGCTTCCCGCACACATGTAAAAGCAACGTCTTGATGTCCGCGGTTTTTCAAATACAAAAAGCTTTCTCTGTAAGCTGCCTGCCTGTCATTATAAGCGCAGGGAATCTCTTGATGCTGCGTATATTCACAAGCGACAATGGGGCCGTATTCCAGGTAAGGCACGGCGGTTTCCCATTCATTCGCGCGGGACGTGACAATCAGTCCGTCAATCTTTTTCATTTTCAGCAGTTCGAAATAGGTCATCTCTATAGCGGGGTCATAGTTGGTGGGGAGAAGGGTTGTCACGTAATCATGGGCAAACGCTTCCTTCGTGATACCGTTTACAATTTTGTCAAAGCAGGGATGGTCACTGTACGGCAATATCACGCCGATCGTATTGGTCTTTCCGCGAATCAGATCAATGGCAGTTCGATTAGGGGTATAATCCAGCTCCTTCATCACTTGATTCACAAGACGCCTTTTCTCCTCAGATACGTACGGGTGTCGGTTTAATACGCGTGATACGGTGGCCACCGACACATTCGCCAGTTTCGCAATCTCTTTTATATTTGCCATGTGCTCCTCCATTTTCGGTGATAAAAAAGCAGCAAGAGTGGATTTCTCTTACTGCTATCTCATCATAAATCCACTGTCATTTCAACAGGGCAATGGTCAGAACCCATGATATCGGCACAAATGGCCGCTTGGCTGATCCGCGGCTTCAGTCTGTCTGAAACAATGACGTAATCAAGCCGCCAGCCGATGTTTTTCTCACGTACGTTCGTCCTGTAAGACCACCAGGAATAGGCGCCTTCCCGATCAGGATATAAATAGCGGAATGAGTCGGTAAATCCTGTGTTCAGCAGGGCGCTGAACGCTTCCCGCTCTTGATCCGAGAAACCGGCGTTCTTCCGGTTGGCTTTCGGATTTTTTAAATCTATCTCCCTGTGTGCGACATTCAGATCGCCGCATAATATCACGGGCTTCTTCCGGTCAAGCTTCTTCAGATAATCCTTAAAATCGGCTTCCCATTGAAGACGGTAATCAATTCGCTCTAATCCGCGTTTGGCATTCGGCGTATAACAGTTGACGACGAACACGTTCTCAAATTCAAGTGTGATCACCCGTCCTTCTTGATCATGATCGTCAATTCCCAATCCATAAAACACGTGAAGCGGCTTTTCTTTCGAAAAAACAGCCGTGCCTGAGTAGCCTTTTTTCACCGCATAGTTCCAATAGCCATGGTACCCTTCAAGCTGTAATGATACTTGTCCGTCCTGTACTTTCGTTTCTTGCAGACATAAAATATCGGCTTCCGTTTCCTGAACGTAAGTATTGATATCTATCTTTTTCATCACAGCACGTAAGCCGTTTACATTCCAAGAAATCAGTTTCATGTGTTCCCTCCTGTCCGGCTCAGCCGTCATTCCAGTGTTTCAATGTTTCCGCCCTCTAATGCCAGCAGCTGCTTTTTCATTTCTAAACCGCCTCTGAATCCGGTCAGTTTCCCGTTTTTTCCAATGACGCGATGGCACGGAACCGTAATCAATACCGGATTTTTTCCAATCGCGGCGCCCACGGCTCTTACGGCTGACGGTTTCTGAATCATTTTTGCTATATCCGAATAGGAGTATGTCTCGCCGTACGGTATGTCCATAAGCGCTTTCCATACAGCAAGCTGAAATTCTGTCCCGTAAAGATCCACCGGCACTGAAAAAGCTGATCTGCCATTTTCGATGTACTCGGACAGCTCTGCCGTGTAAGACGCCAGCTTCTCATCATCACGTGCCAATTGGTATTGCGGCAGTGATTTTTTTGCCCACTGCTCAAGCTCTTCAAAGCTTCCATGATTTGAACCTATAAAGCATAGCCCCTTAGATGTGGCGGCTGTATACAGGCTCCAATCATTCCGTGTGAAAAGTGTCCAATAGACCATTGTCTCTTTACTCATATTGAGCCTCCCTTTCCCATTCCGGCAGTTTTTCGGTATTCTGTGGGCGAATTTCCGGTTCTCTTTTTAAAAAGAGTGGCGAAATGCGCTGTGTTTGGAATTCCGACAGTCAGAGCGATCTCCATGACTGTCATATCAGTATGCTTTAAAAGGTGTTCCGCCTTCGACAATCTTATTTTCTGTATATACTCAATCGGGGACATTCCCCTGATTTTTTTAAATGTCCGCTGTAAATGATAGGGGCTGCCGTGACACATTTCGGCCAGTACACTCAGAGTCAGGGATTCGTGATAATGGCGTTCAATGTATTCAATGATTTGAGCAATCCATTCTTCATCAGGAAGACGAAGACCGTTCGGCCGGCACCTTTTACAGGGACGAAAATGTCTCTCGAGCGCTGCATCAGCCGTATCAAACACCAGCACGTTTTCTTTATTCGGAACTCTCGATTTACAAGAAGGCCGGCAGAAAATCCCCGTCGTTTTTACTGCATAATAAAATACTCCGTCATAAGAAGCATCATTGCGTATGATTGCGCTCCACTTTTCATCAGTCAGGATATTTCTGTCTGTCTCCATCTCAGCCACCCCCTGTTTTTCAGTATAAACAAATTCATTGCATAAGTACGCGTTTTTGAATAGAGGAGCAAGATAACAAAGATAGGTGTCAGGAGCACTTCCATGTTTCATGTGAAACATTTCGGCAGGATGGAGGGGGACTGATATAAAAAAAGAGCAGGAGCCCGTAGGCTCTTGCTCTTTTTTCGGCTTACTCGCCAGTTACGTATGGAAGTAAAGCCATTTGACGTGCGCGTTTGATCGCGATAGTCAATTTACGTTGGTATTTCGCGTTTGTTCCAGTTACACGGCGAGGTAAGATTTTACCACGCTCAGAAACAAACTTTCTAAGAAGATCTACATCTTTGTAATCGATGTGCGTAATGCCGTTAGAAGTGAAGTAACAAACCTTACGGCGTTTCGCACGACCGCCTCTGCGTCCTCCTGCCATTGTCATTTCCCACCTTTCTCGTTATGAATATAGCGATAATCTATTAGAACGGAAGATCATCATCCGAGATGTCAATCGGCTTGCCGTCGTTGGCAAATGGATCATCATTAAAGCTGTTCCCTTGATTTCGTCTCTGGTTGTTCTGATTTCCGCCGAACGGATTATCATTTTGGCCTCCGCCAAAGTATTGGCCTCCGCCGCTGTTTCCTTCGTTGTATCCGCCTGATCCAGAACCGCCGCTGTTTTTAGGCTCAAGAAATTGAACACTTTCAGCTTGGACTTCTGTCACGAAGACACGCTGTCCCTGCTGGTTTTCATAATTTCTTGTCTGGAGTCGGCCGTCTACGCCGGCAAGGCTTCCTTTTTTAAGAAAGTTTGCAACGTTTTCGGCTTGTCTTCTCCAAGTGACACAATTAATGAAATCGGCTTCACGTTCTCCGGACTGGTTCGTGAATGTACGATTCACAGCAAGAGTAAACGTGGCGACAGCCGCACCGCTTGGCGTATAACGAAGCTCTGGGTCTTTTGTCAGTCTTCCGACTAATACAACTCGGTTAAGCATATGAAAGACCACCTTTTAACATTATATATTTCAAATTGCTTATTCTTCTTCTTTAACAACGATGTGGCGAATGATATCGTCACTGATCTTAGCTAAACGGTCGAATTCAGCAACCGCTGCAGCTTCAGACTGAACGTTTAAGATTTGGTAGAAACCGTCACGGAAATCATTGATTTCGTAAGCAAGACGACGTTTACCCCAATCTTTTGTTCCAGTGATCTCCGCTCCGTTAGAAGTCAATACGTTGTTGAAACGCTCGATAACTGCCTTCTTTGACTCTTCGTCAATGTTCGGACGGATAATGTACATAACTTCGTACTTTTTCATCTGTTTGCACCTCCTTTTGGTCTAAGCGGCCCTATAATGGGCAAGGAGCAATAATTCTATTACTCACAAGTTTATATTATACCAAAGCTCTTGTCCCTTTACAACTGTGTCCTATACATTAAATCGGAAATGAATGACATCTCCGTCTTGGACTACATATTCCTTACCTTCCAGACGCACTTTTCCGGCTTCTTTCGCTCCGGACATTCCGCCGCCTGCCAAAAGGTCTTCATAAGCAACCGTTTCAGCGCGGATAAAGCCGCGTTCAAAGTCAGTGTGGATGATACCCGCACACTCAGGAGCTTTCATGCCTTTTCTGAATGTCCATGCGCGCACTTCCTGTTCGCCCGCCGTAAAGTATGTCGCAAGACCGAGAAGAGAGTATGACGCTTTAATCAGCTGATCAAGACCTGACTCTTCGATGCCGAGCTCCTCAAGGAACATTTGCTTTTCTTCGCCTTCCAATTCAGCAATTTCAGACTCAATTTTCGCGCAGACGACGATAACCTCGGCGTTTTCACCCGCGGCGTACTCCCGGATTTTCGCAACATATTCATTATCTGAAGGATCAGCCACTTCATCCTCGCTTACATTTGCTACATAAAGCACGGGTTTTGACGTAAGCAAATGAAGCTGCTTCACAAGCTTTTGCTGTTCTTCCGTAAATTCAACGGAACGGGCAGGCTTTTCTTGTTCGAAAGCTTCTTTTAATTTAGACAGAATGTCAAATTCAAAAACCGCTTCTTTGTCTTTTTGCTTCGCAAGCTTGCTTACACGCGTGATGCGTTTTTCGACTGTCTCCATGTCGGCAAGAATCAATTCAAGGTTGATCGTTTCAATATCGTCAATCGGATCGACTTTCCCTGACACGTGCGTAATATTGTCATCAGCGAATGCGCGTACAACGTGGCAGATCGCATCTACCTGACGGATATGAGAAAGAAACTTATTTCCGAGTCCTTCACCTTTAGATGCGCCTTTTACGATCCCCGCGATATCAGTGAATTCAAACGCAGTCGGCACCGTTTTTTTCGGGTTCACCAATTCAGTCAGCTTTTGCAGACGTTCATCCGGCACTTCCACGATTCCCACGTTCGGATCAATTGTACAGAACGGGTAGTTGGCTGATTCGGCACCAGCCTGGGTAATTGCATTAAATAACGTCGATTTTCCGACATTCGGCAAACCGACAATTCCAGCAGTTAAAGCCATTCTTTCATCTCCTCTATATCAAACCATCATCGTATAAACGTATTGTAAACCTAGAGCAATTATAAGGAGGTTCATAGGAAAAGACAAGCTGAGAAAAAAGCATTTCCCGCCCTCTCACTCCTTAGATTATCCTTTTTTAACCGCTACCAGACAGTCAAAAAGCGTACTTCCCATTCCATTATCGGAATTTGAATCCTTTGTGAGCATGTTGACGGAGCCTCCGAATGCCGCCCACATGCCTTCATCTATATTCACCGTCTTCGGGTGAGCCTGCTTCATGATTTTCACCCTGCCGCGCAGACGGCCGCGGTCATTGTATACCTCTGCCGTATCTCCGTCTTGAAGTGAAAGCTCCTCGGCGATATCCGGCGACAGATCCACCTGAATCTGCTGGAGCTTTTCAATAAACGGCACGTGCTGTGAATGATTGGAGCGCTGCGGGTGAATGGACAGCAGCGTATACGGGTATTTCCCGGCAAGCCCGGCGTCATGATAAACAGACTCCTCCGGCACCTCCAATTGAGGGAGGCCGCTGTATCCTTTCTCTTCTGCCAGTGACGAGACGAATTCAAATTTTCCGCTCGGGGTTAAAAATTGAAAATCACTCCACGGAACCTGTTTGACCGGAAGCGGCATATGTCCTTTTTCCTTTAATTGCTCAAGGGTGATTCCTTCTTTCTCCAAAGAAGAGAGCCCCATTTTCAAGAAATCTTCCGTACTGTAATCAAACAGCTCCCCGAATCCGAGACGCTTTGCGAGTTCCGTCCAGATCCAACGGTCTGATTTTGCCTCTCCCTGCGGTTCCGCAAGCTTCTTGCCATATTGAACATAGTGATGATACATGCTGGAATAATAAATATCTTCCTCTTCGAAAACAACGGCCGTCGGCAGCACATAGTCACAGAGCTTCGCCGTATCGGTCATGACCGAATCAATGGCCACTGTGACCGGTGTTTTTTCAAACACTTCCTTCACTTTTTTTGTATTCGGCACCTGTGTCAGCGGATTGCCGCACGTCACGATGATCATCTCAATCGGCGGATCGGCTGCATTCAGCGCCTCTTCGGCTTGAGTCATCATCGAAAACGTTCTCGAACTTTTCTTCAGATCAGGACGGGTGAGCTCGGCCTTTGCAAAGCTTTCACCGACTTGCACATTTCCGAAGTTTGCGCCGCCGCCTTTGATACCGACATTTCCGCTCGCCGCAGCTAAAGCGTCAATCCACCGTATCGTCCCGCCCCCGTTTTTATATCTCTGCATCCCAAGACCCATAAAAGTGGAGGCGGGACCGTCAGCATATAAATCAGCAAGATATTCAAGCACTTCTAAAGACGTTTCTGTTTTCTCAATGATCTCCTCAAAAGAAATCGTCTTCAGAAGCTTTTCTATTTCTTCAAAACCGACCGAATGCCTTTGAATGAAATCGGAATCGGTTCTGCCGGTTTGGCATAATATTTTTAAAACACCCGCCGCAAGCCAGCCATCCATGCCGGGTTTGACGGATATATACCGATCGGCAAGCTTTGCAGTCGGGTTAAAAATAGGATCAATGACCGTCAGTGTCGCTCCTTTTTTCTTCACCTGCTGCAGATGATGATAGAGGTGCATATTCGTCCGGGACACGTTTCTGCCCCATACGATCACATGCTTGCTGTGATAAATATCAAGCGGTCCATGCCCGTAAGAACGCCCGAAATCCCAGCGCTGCGCTTCAATGCCGGAACCCCAGCAAATGCTGCCCGCAATCTCCGTTACACCGCCGTATCCATTGAAAAAACGCTGGTCGAGCGCCTTCAAAAGACCGTTATTGGCGTAATCATGACTGTGCAGCACTGCGGCAGTGCCCAACGTCTCCTTAATCACCGCCATTTTTTCAGCAATTTCATCTAACGCCTGCTCCCAGGAAATGCGGACAAATTCGCCGTCTTTCTTTTTTAAAGGAAAACGAAGCCGTTCCGGCGCATTCGTTTTCGTCTCCAGCATTCTGCCCCGGCCGCAAATTTTTCCTTCCGTAATGGGATGATTCGGGTCTCCGTCTACTTTCGTCACCTTTCCATCCTCAACTGTCACCAAAAAGCCGCAGCTGTCCCAGCAATTCAGCGGGCACGCTGACTGATGCACTTTGCTCATCTGGCCTCTTCCTCTCCTCTATATGAAAAAGCATGAGCGCCAGCCCTTATGATGTAGGCTCCTCATGCTTGACGAGTACTTTTTTCAGCTTTCTCTCAAAATCTCTTCTCGGAATCATGACACTGTGGGAACAACCCGTGCATTTGATCCGAATATCCATTCCCATCCGAATGATTTTCCACCTGTTTTCACCGCAAGGATGCGGTTTCTTCATTTCAACAATATCATTCAGGCCAAAGTCTTTATCCGCCAAGACCCTTCACCTCTCTCCATAGACTGCTTTATTTATTGTACAAAAAAAGACAGGATAAGAGCAACGGCCGCACTCAAAATGAGCATTATACTTTTTTCCATCTCCCTAAAATAGGGTAAAGAAGAAGACATACCAGCAAATAAAGACTTAAAAGCCCGTAAATGGGATATAAAATCGCGATCAAATCTGAAAAACCGATTGTCGTAAAAGGCACCATCACAGCTAAAAGAAGAGCTACGAGCGTCCATCTCGGCAATTTCACAAATGCAAGCATGCGGCTGGAAAGCCCGAACAGACCGGTCACGGTTGTCGTATAGATGGCTAAAAAAAGCACGGCGGCCATACAAAGAAATAACGGATAAGGAGCGCCTTCAAGGACGGCGAAAAGAGGCATCTCATATTGTGTAAGACTGCCTGAAAGCTGCACAAGCGTTTCATTGTAAACAAATGAAATCACACCGAAAATCAGCCCGCTTGCAACGCTTGCGATTTTCGCTTCTCCCAGTCCTTTCATATCTTTCCCGATTGAAGAAAGAACAGCGACAACAGAAAGGATGTTTAAGGACGTGAAGGTAATGCTTGCCGGCCAATTATACTGGCGGGTCAAATCTATCGTCCACGTGTAATGATGGGTTGTCTGAAAAAAGACCAATGCATATAACAGCCCCGCTACAAGAATCGGTATCAAAATACTATTCAGAGATAATATTCCTTTTATATCCCAAAAGAATAAACCGACGGTCACAATGCAAAGAAGAAAAATACCGATCCAAAACGGCAGCTTGTAAATTTGCAGCGTCACACCGCCGCCGGCAATCATAACCATCGTCATTGAAAACAAATAAAACATAATAAGCACATCATAGACTTTAGCAAGAGCCGGCCCCATCAGATGCTCAAGCACAGGTAAAAAGTGCGTTGATTGAACCCGATAGCTGATCTTCAACACAATATAAGCCGAAATCGTAAACATGACTGTAAACAATACAATAGCCAGTCCGCTTTCGACACCGAAGAACTGCCATATTTCCTGCCCGCTTGCATACCCAGCCCCAATCTGGCTGCTTAATATGAGCAGCATCCACTTCATCCCGGCTCTCCACACCCTCATCACCTCATAAAATTTCTGATCATCTCCGCATATTGCTACTATATTGAGTGACAGCGGCAATCATTCATACAAATGGGACAAATATGGTATGATAACGACGATTGACTATTCAGAAAATTTTATTTATATAAGGAGCTCAAATCATGTACATCAGGCGTTTAACCGCAAATGATACCAAGCCTTACACCGATATCAGGCTCAAAGCTTCAAAAGATCACCCGGACGCGAGGCTTGAATCCGGTAATGCCATCGTGCTTGGCGCCTTTGAAAAAGACAGACTGATAGGAATCCTCAAGATCTCCAAGCATTCGCTGTTTAAACTAAGACACATTGCGGTTATCGGTTCTATGTATATTTCCCCCAAACATCGAAGGTCAGGCGCAGGAAAAGCGTTACTGACGGAAGCCATCAGCCAGGCAGCAAAAAAGATGAAAGACACAGACAGCTCCATCTCTCTGTTACTCAACAAATGAACCCGCAAAAAAACTCTACGCTCAGTTAGGATTTACCCTCTTTTCTACAGAAAAAAGAGCGCTGAAATTAGATCATCAGCAATATGTAATGTAGATCAAATGGTCTTATTTCTTTCATGAACTTAAAGAATAACTGCTCTGAGTTCTTTTTTCTATCCCGCTCTTTTCAAACAACCGGCATGCTGATCATGACATAAGCATAAAAAAAGGCAGCGCTGGATATACTGTAAACAACCTACATCACCAAAAACAACAATGTAATACTCGTATGACATGACAAGGAAGTGAACCTTATGAATCGAAAAGGCGGGCTTTTTTCTCAAGAACGGGCAAAACAATATGTATCTCATACGGATTCTTCTGCTGCGAATCAAATACAAGCGATCCTTACTTCATCTTTACGTAAAGCAGCCGGCAGACCGTTAGTCACCGTGTGTATCGGTACAGATCGGTCGACCGGAGATTCATTAGGTCCGCTCGTAGGAACAAAGTTAGAAAAAATGAATTTAGGCAGATTGCACGTTTACGGCACGCTGTCAGATCCTGTTCACGCCGTCAATATGAAAGACAAGCTGAAAGATATTCAACATCTACATAAAAATCCGTTTATTATAGCGGTTGATGCTTGTTTAGGCCGCGTCAAAAGCGTAGGCTCATTTCAAATCGGCGATGGGCCGCTGAAGCCCGGAGCAGGTGTTCAAAAAGACCTTCCTGAAATTGGTGACGTCCATATCAATGGAATCGTCAATGTCAGCGGGTTTATGGAGTATTTTGTCCTGCAGAATACGAGGCTTCATCTTGTTATGAGCATGGCAAATGTTTTAGCAGAGGGGTTACAGCTGACAGATAAATCAGAAGGCCGGCAGGAACGGCTCAGTCCGTTTCATAAGCTGACAAGACGTATATAAAAAACCATCTTTTAAAAAAAGATGGTTTTTACGCTTCTCTTTCAGACAATAGTTCTAGGATACGTTCAAGATCTTCATTTGAGAAAAACTCAATCTCAATCTTCCCTTTTTTCTTTTGTCTCTTAATATTTACTGTTGTTCCGAAGTAATTTTGCAAATACGATTCCCGCTCTTTTAACACAACATCTTGAACAGGTTCTTTTTTCTTTGTTTCACGTGGAACATTGTTGTTTAACTGCTGAATCAGCTGCTCAAGCTGACGGACGTTCAGCTGTTCTTCAACCACTTTCTTCACAAGCGGTTCAAGCTTGTTTTTATTTTTCAAACCAAGCAAGGTTCTGCCGTGTCCCATGGATAACGTACCTTCTGCAATGAGGTTCTGGATGCTTTCCGGCAGCGTCAGCAGTCTTAAATGGTTGGCAATATGAGGCCTGCTTTTCCCGAGCCGTTTAGCGAGCTGTTCCTGGGTTAAATCCAAATGCTTCAGCAGTGAGTCATATGCCAGAGCTTCTTCAAGCGGTGATAAGTCTTCACGCTGAAGGTTTTCCAAAAGAGCGATTTCCCGCATCAGCGATTCAGATAAATCCCGCACGATAGCCGGCACTGTCTCTTTACCGGCAAGTTTTGCGGCGCGGTAACGGCGTTCGCCGGCTACAATATCATAGCCCTTCAATGATTTTCTCACGATAATGGGCTGAAGAATGCCATGCTGAATGATGGATTCCTTCAGTTCAGCTAATGACTCATCGTCAAATTGTTTTCTTGGCTGATAAGGATTGGGGCGCAAATCACTGATTTTAATCTCTTCCACTGTCTCTTCAGACAAATCAACCTGATTAAACAACGCGTTAATCCCTTTTCCGAGCCCGCCTTTAGCCATTCGCTGCCACTTCCTTTGCTAAATCTAAATATACTTCCGCACCTCTCGAACGCGGATCGTATAATATGATCGGCTTGCCGTGACTCGGCGCCTCACTTAAACGGACATTGCGAGGGATAATGGTTTGATACACTTTATCTCTAAAGTATTTCTTTACCTCCTCTATCACTTGAATGCCGAGATTCGTTCTGGCATCAAGCATCGTCAGAAGCACTCCTTCTATCATTAAGTCGGTATTTAAATGTTTTTGCACAAGCCGAACTGTATTTAATAATTGACTCAATCCTTCAAGAGCGTAGTATTCGCACTGAACCGGGATAACGACTGAATCTGAAGCAGTAAGCGCATTAATCGTTAATAACCCGAGAGACGGAGGACAATCAATAATCATGTAATCGTAATTTTGTTTCACTGATTCTAATGCTCTTTTCAGCCTGACCTCCCGTGAGATCGTCGGAACCAATTCGATTTCCGCTCCCGCAAGCTGGATCGTGGCCGGAATGACATCTAAGTTCTCTACTGAAGTCGGTTTAATAATATCTGTAACATCTGCATCATCTACTAAAATGTCGTACACACAATGATCCACATCGGCTTTTTCAATCCCTAATCCGCTCGTTGCATTGCCCTGCGGATCAATATCAACAAGAAGAACCCTTTTACCTATGTAAGCCAAGCAAGCCCCCAGATTAACAGAAGTCGTCGTCTTCCCGACTCCGCCTTTTTGGTTCGTAATTGCTATGATTTTTCCCACGATGTCACCTACCTTCACATGAACATGTACTGTCTTGTTTCTATCTTATCAAAAAAAGAGTAAAGCGTTTTATTTTTTTCATAATTTGTTTATCAGCAAGTGAAAAAAATGTAAACGAAAAAGACACTTTCTAATATAAGTTCTCCGATAAAGTGACTTTTTTGACTGTAAAAAGACAATTCACGACACAAAAAGATAAAATTTTACATATATAATGTATAGTGCACAATAAATCTATCATTATCTCAAAATAGTTTTTTGATTAAAATAAAAACTCCCCTGCTGATCAGGAGAGTTTTTATTTAGGTATCCGAATGGTAAGCTGGATGTACTCTTCGAATTCTTCTTCTTCAGTATTCAGTCTGACGCCGCTGTCTTCTACCATGGACAGTGACTGACGAATCGTATTCATCGCAATTCTTGTATCCCTGCTGAACGCTTTGCGTCTCGGCTTTGGTTTCTGCTTATTCTGTTCAAGCATTTTCACCACTCTGTCTTCCGTCTGCTTGACGTTTAAGCTTTTCTCAATGATTTCCGCAAGCAATGTGACCTGAAGCTCCGGCTGTTTGAGCGGAATCAGTGCTCTTGCATGACGTTCCGTAATTTTTTTCTCCATAATCGCATCCTGGACCGGTTCCGGGAGCTTTAACAATCGGAGCTTGTTCGCAATCGTTGACTGGCCTTTTCCTAAGCGCTGCGCCAAGGCTTCCTGTGTTAAATCATGAAGTTCTAACAGCCTTGCGTACGCATGAGCTTCCTCAATGGAGGACAATTCTTCCCTTTGCAGGTTTTCAATCAAAGCGACAGATGCTGTTTCCGTATCAGAAAAATCTTTAATAATTGCGGGAATCTTCTCCCATTCAAGCGTCTGTACCGCTCTCCAGCGCCTTTCACCCGCAATGAGCTCATATTGTCCTTCATCTTCTGTATGTCTGACAACAATCGGCTGAATGATGCCGTGTGTATGGATAGTCATTGCTAACTCTTTGATTTTTTCATCTGAGAAAATGGTGCGTGGCTGAAAACGGTTGGGAACGATAGCATGTACCGGTATTTCGAGTATCTCTTCTTTGTTTGTATCATGCTCAGCTATCTCCGGTTCCTCTTCCTTCTCACCAAACCCGAAGAAACGAGAGAATGAATGCTTCATTTACCTACACCACCTTTAAAAACTGCCATTTTTATAATTCTATTTTCTCATGGTTTTTCCTGCTGTATCTTCATCAATTTTGCAGAAAATATGATGGAATTGTCACATCAGGCTGTCTAAATTACCCTTCAATTGGCGATTTATTTGGAGTACCCGGTTTTCTCGGATATTTTTTCGGAGTGCTTTTCGTCTTGCGAATGATCATAATGTTCCGTTCACTTTCTTCAACGGGAAGTGTAAAGGAATGAACTTGTTCAAGCTCTCCTCCCAATACTTTAATCGCCTTTTGCCCCGCTTTCAGCTCTTCATCAGCGGCTGCAGCTTTTAGTGCCGCAAATATACCGTTTTTCTTGGCCAGCGGCAGACAAAGCTCACTCAGGACCGACAGACGCGCCACCGCACGGGCCGTCACGAGATCGAAGCTTTCCCGGACGTCTTTCCGCTGTCCGAATGTCTCCGCTCTGTCATGGACAAATGTCGTATGCTCTAATTGTAAAGCATCAGAGAGAGTTTCCAAAAACGTAATCCGCTTATTCAGTGAATCGACGATGGTGACATGCAGATGCGGGAAGCAGATTTTGACGGGCAGGCTTGGAAAACCGGCGCCGGCGCCGACATCACAAAGAGTGGTGACCTTTTCAAAATCAATATAAAATGCCGCCGTTATCGAATCATAAAAATGCTTGAGATAAACTTCCTTTTTCTCAGTGATGGATGTCAGATTCATTTTTTCGTTCCATTCCACGAGCATCCGATAATACAACTCGAATTGCTCCAGCTGGCGGTCAGAAAGGGAAATCCCTTTCTCCGCTAAACTGGATGTAAATTCCTCTATATTCATGCCGTCATCCTTTCTATTCAGCTACCTTGGCAATACGGCCCTGCTCCAGGTATACCAGCAGGATTGAAATGTCTGCCGGATTGACGCCGGAAATACGGGACGCTTGAGCAACTGATAAAGGACGCACTTCTTTCAGCTTTTGACGGGCTTCAGTAGCAATTCCTTTAATGGCGTCATAATCAATCCGATCAGGGATTTTTTTGTTTTCCATTTTCTTCAGCTTTTCCACTTGCTGCAAGGATTTTTCGATATATCCTTCATATTTCACTTGGATTTCCACTTGTTCCGCCACATCTTGCGGAACCGGAGAATCTGCAGGCGCAAGTTTTGTCACTGTTTCATAGTTCATTTCCGGACGTTTCATTAAATCTGTGCCGCGCACTCCGTCTTTCAGCTCGCTTCCGCCGAGTGAACGGATATATTCCTGATTCTCAGGAGACGGCTTGATAATAACAGACCAGAGACGTTTTTTCTCTGCCTCGATCGCCGCTTTTTTCTTCTCAAACGCTTCATAGCGTTCATCAGAAATTAAGCCGATCTCGTGGCCGATTTCCGTCAGGCGAAGATCCGCGTTATCGTGACGGAGCAGCAGTCTGTATTCCGCCCGTGAAGTCAGCAGACGATACGGTTCATTGGTTCCTTTCGTTACCAAATCATCAATCAATACACCGATATAAGCATCGGAACGGCTGAGGATCACTTCTTCTTTTCCAAGCGCTTTGCGGCCTGCGTTGATCCCTGCCATAATTCCTTGCCCGGCTGCTTCCTCATAACCTGATGTACCGTTAATTTGACCGGCTGTGTACAGGTTAGGGATTTTTTTTCGTCTCCAGTGTAGGCCAGAGCTGCGTCGGTACAATCGCATCATACTCAATCGCGTATCCGGCTCTCATCATCTGCACCTTTTCCAGTCCCGGAATGGTCGCCAGCATCCGCTGCTGCACGTCCTCAGGAAGACTCGTGGATAGACCTTGAACGTATACTTCCTGCGTATTTCTGCCTTCCGGCTCAAGGAAAATCTGATGACGCGGTTTATCATTAAACCGAACGACTTTATCTTCAATCGAAGGGCAGTATCTCGGTCCCGTTCCTTTAATCATACCGGAATACATCGGCGAACGATGCAGGTTGCTGTCGATGATCTCATGAGTCTCAGGACTCGTGTAAGTCAGCCAGCAAGGCAGCTGATCGGTAATGTATTCAACCGTTTCATATGAGAAAGCGCGCGGAACCGGGTCCCCCGGCTGGATTTCTGTTTTGCTGTAATCAATGGAATCGCTTGAGACACGAGGAGGCGTGCCCGTTTTAAAACGGACGAGATCAAAACCGAGCTCCTCTAAGTGCTCAGAAAGTTTAATAGACGGCTGCTGGTTATTCGGACCGCTTGAGTAAGACAGATCACCGAGAATGATCCGCCCTCTTAAATACGTTCCGGTTGTCAGCACGACCGTTTTTGCCTTGTATTCAGCACCGGTTTGCGTAATGACACCGCGGCACTCTCCGTCTTCAATGATTAAACGCTCGGCAATCCCTTGAAGAAGTGTCAAATTCGGTGTTTTTTCCAGCGTATGCTTCATTTCGTGCTGATATTGGAATTTATCCGCCTGCGCACGCAGCGCCCGTACGGCCGGACCTTTTCCTGTATTCAGCATTCTCATTTGAATATGAGTTTTATCTATATTTCTAGCCATTTCTCCGCCGAGCGCGTCAATTTCGCGGACGACAATCCCTTTCGCGGGGCCGCCGACAGACGGATTACATGGCATAAACGCAACCATATCAAGATT
The DNA here is from genome assembly GCF_051034795.1 of Bacillus sp. jun7. Taxonomy (NCBI): domain Bacteria; kingdom Bacillati; phylum Bacillota; class Bacilli; order Caryophanales; family Bacillaceae; genus Bacillus; species Bacillus sp. jun7. The sequence goes on along the minus strand of NZ_CP093219.1, from coordinate 2,388,615 downwards.
AATCGTCAAAACAAGCGTTTTGGCTCCCTGGCGCGCGGATGCGAGGGCAGCCTCAACACCGGCATGCCCGGCGCCGATGACAATCACGTCGTATTGGCCTGCTTCATACCCCATGGTTTTTTCCTCCCTTTTATTTACCTAAACAAAATTGTGAAAAGAGCTGATCAATTAAGCTTTCGTGGACGGCATCACCGATGATTTCGCCCAGCAGTTCCCAGCACCTTGTCAAATCAATTTGCACCATATCAATCGGAACATCCTGTTCAATTCCGTTCAGCGCATCATCAATCGCTTGCTTGGCCTGATGCAGAATCGAGATATGACGGGTGTTGCTGACATAGGTGAGATCTCCGCTTTCGATCGCTCCTGTATAAAATAGCGACTGAATCGCTTCCTCTAAATCTTGAATGCCTTCTTCTTTCAGCAATGAGGTCGTGACGACAGGCCGGCCTTTCGCCAGTTCCTTGACGCGCTCAGCGTCAATCTTAGCCTCAAGGTCCGTCTTATTCATAATGACAATGACGTCCATTCCCTCAACCGCTTCAAACAATTTCACATCTTCTTCAGAAAGCGCTTCGCTGTGGTTAAGCACAAGCAAAATGAGATCCGCTTCCTTCAGAACCTGCCGTGACCGTTCCACACCGATTCTTTCGACGATGTCTTCTGTCTCACGGATTCCGGCGGTATCGACAAGCCGAAGCGGCACGCCTCGCACATTGACATATTCCTCAATCACATCACGCGTCGTTCCCGGAATATCGGTTACAATCGCCTTCGTTTCATGGACAAGGCTGTTAAGCAGAGAGGATTTCCCGACGTTCGGACGGCCGATGATCACGGTAGACAGTCCCTCTCGCAAAATTTTCCCCTGCTCGGACGTACGGAGCAGCGCCTCGATTTCTTTCTTCACGCCGCTTGCCTTCTCCACTAAAAGCTGATGCGTCATTTCTTCGACGTCATCATATTCCGGATAATCTATATTCACCTCAACATGGGCAAGTGTTTCTAACAACTCATCACGCAGACGGCGGACAAGCGCAGAAAGCCGTCCTTCCATCTGGTTCATGGCGACATTCATGGCACGGTCCGTTTTGGCCCTGATCAGATCCATCACCGCTTCCGCCTGTGAAAGGTCAATCCGTCCGTTTAAAAATGCGCGCTTCGTAAACTCACCGGGTTCTGCCAGTCTCGCACCTTCTCTTAAAGCAAGCTGGAGCACCTGATTAACCGTCACAATACCCCCGTGACAGTTGATTTCAATGACATCTTCCCTTGTGAATGTTCTGGGCGCTCTTAAAACAGACACCATGACTTCCTCAATAATCCGTCCCGTCGTACTGTCCGCGATATGCCCGTAATGAATGGTATGCGATTCTGCCGAACTGAGCGTTTTGCCTTTCGGACCCTTGTACATTTTGTCGGCGATCTTTACGGCTTCCGGGCCGCTCAGCCGAACGATCGCAATCGCGCCTTCACCCATCGGAGTTGAAATCGCTGCAATTGTATCCATGCTGTTCACCTCTCTTTATCTCTGTTTCCATCTATATAAAAAATTTTATTTACGCCAAAATTAAAAGATAACATAGTTTGGTTTGAAGTGGAAGATACGTTATCCACAAAGGCAGAAATTCATCCCTTATTACTTTAACTTATCCACATGTGAATAACAATTAATTTTATTTCCTAAAACCTTTTTTATCAACAGCATAGACCGAAAAAGAAAAAACTTAAACGCAAAAAATGCGATTCTGCTTAGGAATAGAGCCATTTTTACCAATAAAAAAACCGAAGTTCCGATTTTACCCGGACTTCGGTTTTCTGCTATCTTTATGGGAAATAACGAGATGGCGGTACCGGCCTTCACCGGTAGAAAACGTTTTGATATTTGGATGCTTTGACAGCGCGTCATGGATGATTTTTCTTTCACCTGACGGCATCGGTTCTAAATGCACATCTTTTTTCGTTTTCGACACTTGCTTGGCCAGCCTGTTTGCCAGCTGATCCAGAATTTCTCTTCTTTTCCGCCGATAATTCTCAGCGTCGACAACGGCTTGGCGATACTGGCCGGAGCCGCGGTTCAAAACAAGCTGCGTCAATGTTTCCAATGCATTGAGTGTTTGTCCTCTTTTGCCAATAAGCAGCGCCGCTTTTTCACCTTTAATGTGAAAACAGACTGTTTTCTTGTTTTCTTCCGTAACAATCTCAGAAGGCCCGGCAATAGAATGGATGATTTCTTCCAAATACGCTTTCGCTTCCTGAACAGGATTTCTTTTCTCTTCAAGTTCTACGATCGCATTCTTTTTTCCGAAAATACCCAAAAACCCTTTATATTCTTCTTGCACCACTGTTATTTCTACTTGATCTTTCGTCAGTTGAAGTTCCTGAAGGCCTGATTGAACTGCTTCTTCGACATTCCGTCCCGCAGCAGTCACCTTCTTCACTTTTTCTTTCCTCCGGCTTTCTGCGTTTCCGGATCGTGTTTAATGTCAGGTCCTTTAATAAGGAATGTCTGAGCAATCATAAACAGGTTTCCGACTACCCAATACAGAGAAAGCGCGCTCGGGAAGTTGATCGCAAATACGATGATCATGATCGGCATAATCCATACCATCATTGCCATTTGAGGATTCTGAGTCGCATTTCCGGCCATCATCAGCTTCTGTTGGACAAAAGTGGCCACACCGGCAACGATAGGAAGAATATAGTAAGGATCCTTCTCTCCTAAATCAAACCATAAAAAGCTGTGCTGTGAAATGGCTTGCGTACGCATAATGGCGTGGTAGAATCCGATCAAAATCGGCATTTGAATCAGGATCGGGAAACATCCCGCCAGCGGGTTTACCCCGTGCTTTGAAAACAGGGCCATCGTTTCCTGCTGAAGCTTCTGCTGCGTTTTTTGATCTTTAGAGCTGTATTTTTCTCTGAGCTTCTGCATTTCAGGCTGCAGCGCCTGCATCGCTTTTGAGCTTCGAAGCTGCTTGATCATCAGCGGCAGAATCAGCAGACGAATTAAAATCGTAACGATGATGATCGATAAACCATAGTTATCGCCCGTCAGTTTCGCTACGTACGTAATGACTTCTGACAATGGATACACAACATATTTGTCCCAGAAATGCGGACTATTCGCCGTAATCGGCTCTTTCACACTCGAGCACCCGGCCAGCAGCACGAGCATACCGACCATACTCAGTAGTAACCATATTCTCCTTTTCAAGAACGTTTCCTCCTATACCAATCTTTATAAACCTTGTATGTATTTTAGCATCTTTCAGTTTCAAATGGCGTTCATTTTTCGCCAAATAAAAGGAAGCGCTTTTAAAAACGTGAAGAAAACAAAATATGAGCTATTTTGACGAAGATTTCTTATATAATGAGGTTTTTCTGAATAAGTGCTGCAGACTCTTTTTCGTTTCTTCAAAACTGAGGTCGCCGGCGGGTTTTCTTGCGATAATAATAAAATCTTTCGGCTTGAGCAGCTCTTTTTCCTCCTGAACCGCCTGTCTGATTAACCGCTTCACCCGATTGCGCACGACGGCATTGCCGATTTTTTTACTGACAGAAAGCCCTACCCGGAGCTCTTCCTGTTTCGGCTGATCAAGCGTATACAGCACGAACTGGCGGTTTGCCATAGACGTTCCGCGTTTAAACACTTTTTGAAAATCTTCATTTTTCTTTAACCGATTTCGCTTCTTCACTTTAATTCACTCCGATATTCACTCGCAGAAACTTTTATTTCTATCTAAAAAAAACGGGCCGCCGGAATACTGAAGAAATTTCTCCAGTACCGGGCGACGCATGACATCTCTTTTCTCTTAATGTGAAAAAAGACCACTGACATTATTCAGTGGCCTAAGCTGATAATACTTTTCTGCCTTTGCGGCGACGGCGTGCTAATACTAGACGACCGTTTTTTGAACTCATACGGCTTCTGAAGCCATGAACTTTACTGCGTTTACGGTTATTCGGTTGGAATGTTCTTTTCATTTATGACACCTCCCTCGAGGAATAGCTGTTAAAGACAGTCTTACTTATTATATTTGTGCTGCCTATTCATTGTCAACTTCAGCAGTGCTTTTATTTCTTACAACCATAATAGGATAACATACCTTAACCAGATTAGAAACCTTATTTTTCATATTCCTTTTTTTAACGCACAAAAAAAGCCGCGCTCCCCCGAAAAAACGACATGTGGATAATTTTTCGGTCTTTTTTTAATATCCACAATCGTTATCGACAACATTTTCACATTGCTAACCCCTGTGGACAAAGATTTTTCAACAAGTTGTCAGGTTTGTGGATAAGATTACGAGAACCATTGCAAGTCCTCGCTTAATTTGATATTATATTTGTGTTTTAACTCTTAATTACTTATCCAGTCCATTCTCTTTATCCACAAATTGTGGATAAGTTGTGGATTGTTTTCACACAGCTTGTGTAGATTGTTGTCCACAACTTGTGGAATTTGTCGAAAAGCTATTTTTCTACTATACTATATGTTTTCAACATTTCGTGTGTACGAATGGTCAGAGCCATATGCTCTTTTTTTGTGTTCTATAACAGGGGAAGGGCGCTGATTTTTAAAGAAAAGGAGGGCTGTGCCGGATAATGGAGAATATATTGGATCTTTGGAATCAAGCTCTAGCTCAAATTGAGAAAAAGCTAAGCAAACCGAGTTTCGAAACTTGGATGAAGTCGACGAAAGCCCATTCGCTGCAAGGAGATACCTTAACCATCACCGCTCCCAATGAATTTGCCAGAGACTGGCTGGAGTCCAGGTACTTACATCTCATTGCAGATACCATATATGAATTAACCGGGGAAGAATTGAGCGTCAAATTTGTCATTCCTCAAAATCAGGACGAAGAAGACTTTTTGCCGAAACCGCAAGTGAAAAAAGCGGCAAAAGAGGAACCGTCTGATTTTCCCCAAAGCATGCTAAACCCGAAATATACATTCGACACATTCGTCATCGGATCGGGAAACCGATTCGCCCATGCAGCATCACTGGCTGTGGCGGAAGCACCCGCTAAAGCGTACAACCCTTTATTTATATACGGGGGAGTCGGCTTAGGAAAAACCCACTTAATGCACGCGATCGGCCATTATGTCATTGATCATAATCCTTCAGCCAAAGTGGTGTACCTGTCTTCTGAAAAATTCACAAATGAATTCATCAACTCAATCCGCGATAATAAAGCCGTTGATTTCCGCAACCGCTACCGGAACGTTGATGTACTTTTGATAGATGATATTCAATTTTTAGCCGGAAAAGAACAAACACAGGAAGAGTTTTTCCATACATTCAACACGCTTCATGAAGAAAGCAAACAAATCGTGATTTCCAGTGACAGACCGCCGAAAGAGATCCCGACCCTTGAAGACCGCCTGCGTTCGCGGTTCGAATGGGGATTGATTACAGATATCACACCGCCGGATCTGGAAACGCGGATTGCCATTCTGAGAAAGAAAGCGAAGGCGGAGGGCCTTGATATTCCGAACGAGGTCATGCTTTACATCGCGAATCAGATTGACAGCAACATCCGCGAACTGGAAGGGGCATTAATCCGGGTTGTCGCCTATTCATCCTTAATCAATAAAGACATTAACGCAGACCTGGCAGCAGAAGCATTGAAAGATATTATTCCGTCTTCTAAGCCGAAGGTCATTACGATAAAAGAGATTCAGCGGATTGTCGGACAGCAGTTCAACATTAAGCTTGAAGATTTCAAAGCAAAAAAAGCGTACGAAATCCGTGGCTTTCCCAAGACAAATTGCGATGTATCTTTCAAGAGAAATGACGGATTCTTCTTTGCCTAAAATCGGGGAAGAATTTGGCGGGAGAGACCATACAACCGTCATTCACGCCCACGAAAAGATTTCAAAACTGCTGATTGATGACGAGCAGCTTCAGCAGCAGGTGAAAGAAATAAAAGAACTGCTTAAATAATAGTGTCCTCGGATGAATCGGGGAAAGTGTGAATAACTTTTTCATAGCCATACACAGTCTGTCCACATGGGGATAGGCTGTGTTTCCTGTCTTTTTCACAACTTATCCACAAATCCACAGGCCCTACTATTACTACTGCTATTTTTAAAATATATTAATTATATTATCCGTTAGGAGGATAAACATGAAATTTACGATTCAAAAAGATCGGTTAGTCGAAAGTGTACAAGACGTTCTAAAAGCCGTTTCATCCAGAACCACAATTCCCATTCTCACCGGTATTAAGATCGTCGCCTCAGATGAAGGAGTATCTTTCACAGGAAGTGACTCTGATATTTCAATTGAGTCATTCATTCCGAAAGAAGATGATGATAAAGAAATCGTGACGATCGATCAGCCGGGAAGTATCGTGCTTCAAGCGCGTTTCTTCAGTGAAATCGTTAAAAAACTGCCGATGGCGACTGTTGAAATCGAAGTTCAAAATCAATATTTAACGATTATCCGTTCCGGAAAAGCCGAATTTAATTTAAACGGCCTTGATGCAGATGAATATCCGCATCTACCGCAAATCGAAGAGCATCACGCCATTCAGATTCCGACGGATCTTTTGAAAAACCTGATCCGCCAAACCGTGTTCGCTGTGTCCGCCTCAGAAACACGCCCTATCTTGACAGGTGTAAACTGGAAAGTTGAAAACGGTGAGTTATTATGCACTGCCACGGATAGCCACCGACTCGCTTTAAGAAAGGCGAAGCTTGATATTCCGGAAGACAGTACTTATAACGTGGTCATTCCCGGGAAAAGCTTAACCGAGCTGAGCAAAATTCTTGATGACAACCAAGAGCTGGTGGATATCGTCATTACAGAAACCCAAGTTCTGTTCAAAGCGAAAAACGTATTGTTCTTCTCAAGATTGCTTGACGGAAACTATCCGGACACGACCAGCTTAATTCCGCAGGAAAGCAAAACGGAAATCGTCGTGAACACGAAGGAATTTTTACAGGCGATAGACCGTGCTTCTTTATTGGCGAGAGAAGGCCGCAACAACGTTGTAAAGCTTTCTGCCAAACCGGCCGATTCGCTTGAGATTTCATCAAATTCTCCGGAAATCGGGAAAGTGGTCGAAGCTGTGCTGGCTGACCAGATTGACGGCGAGGAATTAAATATTTCATTCAGTCCAAAATATATGATGGACGCACTGAAAGTACTTGAAGGAGCGGACATCCGCATCAGCTTTACGGGAGCGATGAGACCGTTTCTTATCCGTACGCCGAATGATGAGACCATCGTTCAGCTCATCCTTCCGGTCAGAACGTATTAATCAAACAGAATGTGCTGCCGGCTTAGTTCGGCAGCTTTTCTATTCATCAGCCGCTCCCTCAAGTTTTCCCTTTCCTTATTTCAGGATTTTTTAGTACAATTAGATATTAGTGATATTTGAAAGAGGTCGATATTATGGCAAATCCGATTTCGATTGATACAGAAATGATTACGCTTGGCCAGTTTTTAAAATTAGCCGATGTGATTCAGTCCGGCGGCATGGCGAAGTGGTTTCTGAGCGAGCATGAGGTGACTGTCAACAATGAACCTGACAATCGCCGCGGCAGAAAGCTTTACGTTGGAGACGTGGTCGCGATTGAAGGATTTGGTTCATTTCAAGTCGTCAATTAAAGCGGGTGACAGCGGTTGTATATCCAAAATTTAGAATTAACATCCTACCGTAATTATGAGCGCGCTGAGCTTCAATTCGAAAACAAGGTGAATGTGATCATCGGGGAAAATGCCCAGGGCAAAACCAATCTGATGGAAGCCATCTATGTCCTTTCAATGGCAAAATCACACCGCACCTCAAATGACAAAGAACTTATACGGTGGGACGAAGACTATGCTAAAATAGAAGGAAGAGTGATGAAGCGCAACGGGGACATCCCGATGCAGCTTGTCATCTCCAAAAAAGGTAAAAAGGGCAAGGTCAATCATATAGAGCAGCAAAAACTCAGTCAGTATGTCGGAGCGCTGAACACCATTATGTTTGCCCCTGAGGATTTAAATCTCGTCAAAGGAAGCCCTCAGGTGAGGAGAAGATTTCTCGATATGGAGATCGGGCAGGTTTCTGCCGTTTATCTGTATGATTTATCTCTTTATCAAAAAATCCTTTCACAGCGGAATCATTTTCTGAAACAGCTGCAAAGCCGGAAACAGACTGACCGGACCATGCTTGACGTTCTCACTGATCAGCTGATTGAAGCAGCCGCAAAAGTTGTCGCCAAACGTCTGCAGTTTACGGCGCAGCTTGAAAAATGGGCGCAGCCGATCCATTCCGGCATTTCCCGGGGACTTGAAGAACTGACGCTTAAGTATCACACGGCGCTTGATGTATCAGATCCTAAAGATTTGTCGAAAATAGGTAACAGCTACCAGGAGTCTTTTTCGAAATTAAAAGAAAAAGAAATAGAACGAGGCGTCACATTATTCGGACCGCATCGGGATGATGTCCTTTTTTATGTGAACGGACGCGATGTGCAGACTTACGGTTCGCAGGGACAGCAGCGTACGACGGCTTTGTCTCTGAAGCTGGCTGAAATAGATTTGATTCATGAAGAAATCGGAGAATACCCCATTTTACTTTTGGATGATGTACTAAGCGAGCTGGATGATTACCGACAGTCCCATTTGCTTCATACGATCCAAGGCCGTGTGCAGACATTTGTCACCACGACGAGCGTGGATGGCATTGACCACGATACCTTACATCAAGCAGGAATGTTCCGTGTGGAAAACGGTGCGTTAGTGAAGTGAAGAAATGAGGTGAGCGATTGTATATTCATTTAGGTGACGACTTTGTCGTTTCAACCCGCGATATCGTCGGCATTTTTGACTGCAAGGTCAATGTATCGCCGATCGTTGAAGAATTTCTGGACAGACAGAAAGAAAAAGTAGTGCCGTCCGTAAACGGCACGCCAAAGTCTATCGTAGTCACGACTGAGAATATATATTACTCTCCCTTATCTTCCGGCACACTGAAGAAACGTGCGCAATTTATGTTAGAAATAGATTCTTAGCGGATCTTTACAATGAATATATTATCGTTTAAGAAAAGTGTAGGTGAATGTGCATGGCTATGGAACAGCAGCAAAATAGTTATGATGAGAATCAGATACAGGTATTAGAAGGTTTGGAAGCTGTTCGAAAGAGACCGGGGATGTACATCGGATCAACTAACAGCAAAGGCCTTCACCATTTGGTGTGGGAAATCGTCGACAACAGTATTGACGAGGCCCTGGCCGGTTATTGTACAGATATTAACATCGAGATTGAAAAAGATAACAGCATTACCGTTAAGGATAACGGGCGCGGAATTCCGGTCGGTATCCAGGAGAAGATGGGCCGCCCTGCGGTTGAAGTCATCATGACCGTTCTCCACGCCGGCGGTAAATTTGACGGAAGCGGATATAAAGTATCCGGCGGTCTTCACGGTGTAGGGGCGTCCGTCGTAAACGCCTTGTCGACCACTCTTGACGTTACGGTTCATCGTGACGGGAAAATCCACTATCAGGCGTACGAGCGCGGTGTACCTGTGGCTGATCTTGAAGTGATCGGCGAAACTGATAAGACCGGAACGATTACGCACTTCGTTCCGGATCCGGAAATTTTCAAAGAAACAACCGTATATGACTATGATCTGCTTTCAAACCGTGTCCGGGAATTGGCCTTCCTGACAAAAGGCGTAAACATCACGATTGAAGACAAACGTGAAGGACAAGAACGGAAAAACGAGTACCACTACGAAGGCGGAATCAAAAGCTATGTTGAGTACTTAAACCGTTCCAAAGAAGTCGTTCATGAAGAGCCGATTTATATCGAAGGCGAGAAAGACGGCATAACGGTTGAAGTTGCATTGCAATACAACGACAGCTATACAAGCAATATTTATTCTTTCACAAATAATATCAACACATACGAAGGCGGCACGCACGAGGCCGGATTTAAAACCGGTCTGACCCGTGTCATAAACGACTATGCAAGAAGAAAAGGGATTTTCAAAGAAAATGATCCGAATTTAAGCGGGGATGATGTGAGAGAAGGGCTGACTGCCATTATTTCAATTAAGCACCCTGATCCGCAATTCGAAGGGCAGACGAAAACCAAGCTCGGCAACTCCGAAGCGAGAACGATCACTGATACGCTGTTTTCTTCTGCGCTGGAAACATTCCTTCTTGAAAATCCGGACTCAGCCCGCAAAATCGTTGAAAAAGGTTTAATGGCCGCAAGAGCGCGGATGGCGGCGAAAAAAGCCCGGGAATTGACCCGGCGCAAAAGTGCGCTTGAGATTTCCAATCTGCCGGGCAAACTGGCGGACTGTTCTTCTAAAGATCCGAGCATTTCCGAGCTGTATATCGTAGAGGGTGACTCTGCGGGCGGATCAGCGAAACAGGGACGGGACCGTCATTTCCAAGCCATTCTGCCGCTGCGCGGTAAGATTCTGAACGTTGAGAAAGCCAGACTTGATAAGATTCTCTCAAACAATGAGGTCAGATCAATGATCACGGCCCTCGGAACAGGGATCGGAGAAGATTTTAATCTTGAAAAAGCGCGTTATCATAAAGTGGTCATCATGACGGATGCCGATGTTGACGGCGCCCATATCAGAACGCTTTTATTAACGTTCTTCTACAGATACATGCGGGAAATCATCGAAAACGGCTATGTCTACATTGCCCAGCCGCCGCTTTATAAAGTGCAGCAGGGAAAACGGGTGGAATACGCTTATAACGATAAGCAGCTTGATGAGCTGTTAAAAGAGCTTCCGCAATCACCTAAGCCCGGCCTCCAGCGTTATAAAGGTCTTGGAGAAATGAACGCGACTCAGCTTTGGGAAACGACAATGGACCCTGCGACCAGAACGCTTCTGCAAGTCAATCTTGAAGATGCAATGGACGCTGACGAGACTTTTGAAATGCTGATGGGTGACAAAGTAGAACCGCGGAGAAACTTCATAGAAGCAAACGCCAGATACGTGAAAAATCTTGATATTTAACCAAGAAAGCCTTATTTTCGTTAAGAAATAAGGCTTTTTTCTCAAAGCGGCTTCTAAAGCCTCTGAAAACCCGCAAAACCCGTATATTCTACTAAATTAATGTGTATAAACACAAGTTTATTGATATAATGGAGAATAGTGAAATCGTATTGAAGATCATAATGGACAATCTACTCCCACATTATTTCATGTGATACTTCAGGGAGGTTTTTTTAATGAGTGAACAAAACACACCACAAGTACGTGAAGTCAATATCAGTCAGGAAATGCGGACATCCTTCCTGGACTATGCAATGAGCGTTATCGTATCCCGGGCGCTTCCGGATGTGCGTGACGGTCTGAAGCCGGTTCACAGACGGATTTTGTACGCAATGAATGATTTAGGCATGACCAGTGACAAACCATATAAAAAATCTGCCCGTATCGTCGGTGAAGTTATCGGTAAGTACCACCCGCACGGTGACTCAGCGGTTTACGAATCAATGGTCAGAATGGCGCAGGATTTTAACTACCGCTACATGCTTGTTGACGGACACGGCAACTTCGGTTCGGTTGACGGCGACTCAGCGGCCGCGATGCGTTACACAGAAGCGAGAATGTCAAAAATCGCAATGGAAATTCTGCGTGACATTACGAAAGACACGATTGACTATCAAGATAACTATGACGGTTCAGAAAGAGAGCCTGCCGTCATGCCTTCGAGATTTCCGAATCTGCTCGTAAACGGGGCTGCCGGTATTGCGGTCGGAATGGCGACAAACATTCCCCCGCATCAGCTTGGAGAAGTCATTGAAGGCGTGCTTGCCGTAAGTGAGAATCCTGAGATTACAAACCAGGAGCTGATGGAGTACATCCCGGGCCCGGATTTTCCGACTGCAGGTCAGATTTTGGGCCGGAGCGGCATCCGCAAGGCATATGAATCCGGACGGGGATCAATCACAATCCGGGCTAAGGCTGAAATCGAAGAGACTTCATCGGGAAAAGAAAGAATTATTGTCACGGAACTTCCTTATCAGGTGAACAAAGCGAGATTAATTGAAAAAATCGCGGATCTTGTCCGGGACAAAAAAATCGAAGGAATTACCGATCTGCGAGACGAATCCGACCGTAACGGAATGAGAATCGTCATTGAGATCCGCCGTGACGCCAATGCTCACGTCATTTTGAATAACCTGTACAAACAAACGGCCCTGCAGACGTCTTTCGGGATCAACCTGCTGGCGCTCGTTGACGGACAGCCGAAGGTACTAAGCCTGAAACAATGTCTGGAGCATTATCTTGATCACCAAAAGGTTGTGATCCGGCGCAGAACGGCTTACGAACTCCGCAAAGCGGAAGCGAGAGCTCACATTTTGGAAGGTTTAAGAATTGCTCTCGATCATTTAGATGCCGTTATTTCTCTTATCCGCAATTCCCAGACGGCTGAAATTGCGAGAACGGGTTTGATCGAACAATTCTCACTGACTGAAAAACAAGCGCAAGCCATTCTGGATATGCGCCTTCAGCGATTAACCGGTCTGGAGCGCGAAAAGATTGAAGAGGAATATCAATCACTTGTTGCGCTTATCGCTGAGCTGAAAGATATTTTAGCCAATGAAGAAAGAGTTCTTGAGATCATCCGTGAAGAACTTAATGAAATCAAAGAGCGTTTCAATGATGAGAGACGCACTGAAATTGTGACGTCCGGTCTTGAAACAATTGAAGATGAAGATCTTATCGAGAGAGAAAATATCGTCATCACACTGACCCATAACGGCTATGTTAAACGTCTCCCGGCGTCCACATACCGCAGCCAAAAACGGGGCGGAAAAGGCGTACAGGGAATGGGAACGAATGAAGATGACTTTGTGGAACACTTAATTTCCACATCAACGCACGATACGATCCTGTTCTTCTCTAATAAAGGGAAGGTATACCGTTCTAAAGGATATGAAATCCCTGAATACGGCCGAACGGCAAAAGGCATTCCGATTATTAACCTTCTGGAAGTTGAAAAAGGCGAATGGATTAATGCCATTATTCCGGTCAGCACGTTTGATGAGGAGCAATACCTCTTCTTTACGACCAAACAAGGGGTGTCGAAACGTACGGCACTGTCCCAGTTTGCGAATATACGGAATAACGGGCTGATCGCCCTAGGTCTCCGGGAAGACGATGAACTGATGGCCGTCCGCCTGACTGACGGCAAGAAACAAATCATCATCGGAACGAAGAACGGTTTACTGATCCGTTTCCCTGAAGAAGATGTAAGACAAATGGGACGCACAGCTGCGGGTGTTAAAGGCATCACGCTGACAGACGATGATGTCGTTGTAGGCATGGAGATTCTTGAAGAAGACTCTCATGTCCTCATAGTGACAGAAAACGGCTACGGCAAACGCACACCGGCTTCAGAATACAGAGTTCAAAGCCGGGGCGGAAAAGGCCTTAAAACATGTAAAATCACTGACAGCAACGGTCCGTTAGTAACCGTGAAAGCAACAAAAGGCGAAGAGGACTTAATGATTATTACGGCAAGCGGCGTGTTAATCAGAATGGATATTAATGATATCTCCACTACGGGACGCGTAACTCAAGGCGTCCGTCTGATCCGCATGTCTGATCAAGAGCATGTAGCCACTGTGGCG
>NZ_CP093219.1:2285000-2370000 GCF_051034795.1 Bacillus sp. jun7 | reverse complement strand
TATGTGCGGACGGGATAAGTGCTGAAAGCATCTAAGCATGAAGCCCCCCTCAAGATGAGATTTCCCATTCCGCAAGGAAGTAAGATCCCTGAAAGATGATCAGGTTGATAGGTCTGAGGTGGAAGTGTGGCGACACATGGAGCTGACAGATACTAATCGATCGAGGACTTAACCAATTTGAATGTATGCTTACTGTTATCTAGTTTTGAGAGAACACTCTCAATGGTTTGGTGGCGATAGCGAAGAGGTCACACCCGTTCCCATGCCGAACACGGAAGTTAAGCTCTTCAGCGCCGATGGTAGTCGGGGGTTTCCCCCTGTGAGAGTAGGACGCCGCCAAGCTATTATTACGGTAAAGGCAGCTCATCATGAGCTGCCTTTTTTATTTATAAGTATTGCTTCAGGAAATTAGAAACGTAATACGGAAATTTGCGTTCCGTTACCTCTAAGAACCGGCGGATCATCACATAATCATCACTGACATGCTGTGTCAGCAGTTCATACCACCACTCCGTTTCATATCTTGCAATCATCCCGATATTGTAGAGGACCAAATAATGAATAATCATTTCCGGAAGATGCAGGAAGTGGTCACGCTGAGAGGGAATGTAATATTGATTTTTCTCCAAGTGAAACAATAAATTTGGAGAAGACCAAGGTTCTCTGTCTATCGGGTCAGCCTCAAAAACCAAGTGGTTATGGTCTTTCCTCAGAAAAGACCACTTCAAATGATGGCTGATATATTCAGCAAAGCGGGAATCAGACATATTGTAATGAATCACCGCATGCTCAGGCACTGAAATAAGGTCATCTTTCAGTTCTACTTGGGTCAGCCAATTCTTTTTCTCTTGGAAGTAAAAGACAGTATGCAATTCAGGTATGGCTGTCAGCAATTTCTTCATTGTGTACCGTTCTTCCTCAAGACCAGCTATCCCGAATAAGTGCTTCATTACATGAATACATAAGCCATTGCGCTGCACCTTCACTTCATCATCCCTAAAGGAGTAATTTTGCTTTTTGCGTTTCCGGGCAGTCACGCCATGTGCGAGTACTGAAGCGTGGCTTGGATAGCCTGGATCTGTGGTCAGAAGGCAGGCTTTCAGCAATTGTGACATCCCGTAAAACAACAGAATAGGCTTAATTTCTAAAGGGGAAAGAGATGCCTGCTTATAGAAGGACTCGGCGTGTTTGATAAAGAATATGAAGCGCTCACTGTTCTTAAACGCATATCGTTTTGGTTCTTCCATGCCGCTTTCTGTATAGACTTTGTTTAGAAATTTTTGGGAAGATTCTACGGAATAAAATAATGATAACTCTTTCCACTCATGATCTCTCATATGTATTTTTAAACCCTTTCCTTTATCTAAATATTTCAACTCTTTTTCGCTTCCTTGACATGCTGTTTTCTAGTTGATAATCTACATATAATATTTTGCCGAAAAGAGGGGGATTTACTAATGTGGGAAAGTAAATTTTCAAAAGAAGGCTTAACGTTCGATGATGTACTGCTCGTACCGGCTCAATCAGACGTACTTCCGCGTGATGTGGATTTATCTGTTGAACTGACAAAAACGTTAAAGCTTAATATTCCTGTCATCAGTGCGGGAATGGATACAGTAACAGAATCAGCTATGGCGATTGCGATGGCCAGACAGGGCGGCTTAGGCATTATCCATAAGAACATGTCCATCGAACAGCAGGCTGAACATGTTGACAAAGTCAAACGTTCTGAACGGGGCGTTATTACAAATCCCTTCTTTTTAACACCTGATCATCAAGTATTCGATGCGGAGCATTTGATGGGGAAATACAGAATTTCCGGTGTTCCGATCGTAGATAATAAAGACGATCAAAAGCTTGTCGGTATCATTACAAACCGTGATCTACGCTTTATCTCTGATTATTCAATGAAAATCAGTGATGTCATGACAAAAGAAGAGCTGGTTACGGCTCCTGTGGGAACCACATTAGACGAAGCAGAAAAAATCTTACAGAAACATAAAATTGAAAAACTTCCATTAGTGGATGACCAAAACAAATTAAAAGGTCTTATCACGATCAAAGATATTGAAAAGGTTATCGAATTCCCGAATTCATCTAAAGATGAACACGGACGCCTTATTGTCGGCGCTGCGGTAGGCGTGACAGGCGATACAATGACACGCGTCAGCAAGCTTGTTGAAGCGAATGTCGACGTTATCGTGGTTGATACGGCTCACGGACATTCCAGAGGCGTACTGAACACAGTTGCGAAAATCCGTGAAACATATCCTGAACTGAACATTATCGCAGGAAATGTTGCAACGGCTGAAGCGACAAAAGCTCTGATTGAAGCCGGAGCAAATATTGTCAAAGTGGGAATCGGGCCTGGTTCTATCTGTACGACACGCGTCGTTGCAGGTGTAGGCGTACCGCAGATCACTGCCATTTATGATTGTGCCACTGAAGCGAGAAAACACGGCGCGACAATTATCGCAGACGGCGGTATTAAATTCTCCGGAGATATTACGAAAGCGTTGGCTTCAGGCGGACATGCCGTAATGCTCGGAAGCCTGCTTGCCGGTACTTCAGAAAGCCCGGGAGAGACTGAAATCTATCAGGGCAGAAGATTTAAAGTATATCGCGGTATGGGTTCTGTCGCTGCCATGGAAAAAGGCAGTAAAGACCGATATTTCCAAGAAGAAAATAAGAAATTCGTCCCTGAAGGTATCGAAGGACGGACTCCGTACAAAGGTCCTGTAGAAGAAACAGTGTATCAGCTTGTCGGCGGTCTTCGTTCAGGTATGGGATATTGCGGTTCAAAAGACTTGCGCGCTTTAAGAGAAGAGGCTCAATTCATCCGTATGACAGGTGCTGGTCTTCGCGAAAGTCATCCGCATGATGTCCAGATTACGAAAGAATCACCAAACTACACAATCTCATAATTGTTACAAATAAAAAACATTTGACAGGGTCGCTGACTCTGTCTATTTTTTTTATATCGAGTGTGATAAAATTTATACTGTTGTGTTTTGAATTTGAATATGTCCTTAACGGCTTAATTATAGATTTAAAATGAATGACGGAGGTCGTAAGATTGAACATCACGAAATGGAAACAGCTGTTGGTGTCATTAGTGGTACTGGCACTGGCTGCAACTTGCTTTGTTCCGATGTCTAAAGCGGAGGCAGCCGGCAATGACCCGATTGATGTCAACGCATCAGCTGCGATAATGATTGAGGCTTCATCGGGAAAAATTTTATACAGTAAAAATGCAGACAAAAGACTGCCGATTGCCAGCATGACAAAAATGATGACTGAATATCTGCTTCTGGAAGCTATTAAAGAAGGAAAAGTGAAATGGGACCAAACGTATACTCCTGATGATTATGTCTATGAAATTTCTCAAGACAACAGTTTATCAAACGTCCCCCTTCGAAAAGACGGCAAATACACGGTTAAAGAACTGTATCAGGCCATGGCGATTTACTCTGCTAACGGAGCCGCAATTGCAGTTGCCGAAATTCTTGCCGGAACTGAAACGAAATTTGTCGCTGAAATGAATGCGAAAGCCAAAGAATTAGGCATGACAAACTATGATTTTAAAAATGCCACAGGGCTTGTGAATGAAGACCTTCACGGCAAGCAGCCGCAAGGAGAAGGCGTTAAAGAAGAGAGTGAAGTTTCTGCTAAAGACATGGCGCTTCTTGCAGGCCGCCTGATCACTGATTATCCGGAAGTTCTCAAAACAACAAGCATCGCTAAAACAAAATTCAGAGCCGGCACTGATGATGAAATGGACATGCCGAACTGGAACTTCATGTTAAAAGGTCTTGTTTCTGAATACCCTGGCGTTGACGGCTTAAAAACGGGTTCTACTGATTCTGCGGGATCTTGTTTTACAAGCACAGCACAGCGGAACGGAATGCGGGTCATCACCGTTGTATTAAACGCAAAAGGCAACCTGCATACCGGACGTTTTGATGAAACGAAAAAAATGCTCGATTACGCATTTAACAGCAATTTCTCAATGAAAGATCTTTACCCTGAAGGCTCTCAAGTAAAAGGGCACAAAACGGTTGACGTTGAAAAAGGGAAAGACAAGCAAGTTGATATTGTTACTGACAAGGCGCTTTCTATTCCTGTGAAAAGCGGGGATGAAAAGAACTATCAAGCCGAAGTGAATATAGATAAAAAAGAAATCACGGCTCCTGTGAAAAAGGGAACGAAAGTCGGAACGCTGACAGTTACATACAAAGGCAGTGACAAAGACTATGGCTTCCTCAAATCCAAAGAGTTCAGCGTGAATCTTGTAACGAAAAATGATGTAGATAAAGCAAACTGGTTTGTTCAGATGATGCGCGGCATCGGCGGGTTCTTCTCCGGTATCTGGAACAGCGCCGTTGACACGGTAACAGGCTGGTTTTAAGAAATAAGAAAGAGCTCTGATGAAAGTTAGGGCTCTTTTGCTTAATATACTGAAAAAACCAAATTATTAGTAAAAAAATGATATCTATCTTATTCATCTCGCTGTAAAATAAGAATACCCATATGAAATATTGTATTTCTGGGATACAATAAGAGATAGACATTATCTAACTATACATTGACTAGGGGGACCAAATAATGGCTCAAACAGGTACTGATCGTGTAAAACGCGGCATGGCGGAAATGCAAAAAGGCGGCGTCATCATGGACGTTGTAAATGCTGAACAAGCGAAGATTGCGGAAGAGGCGGGAGCTGTTGCCGTAATGGCGTTAGAACGCGTTCCGGCTGATATTCGCGCTGCCGGCGGTGTTGCCCGCATGGCTGATCCGACAATCGTTGAAGAAGTAATGAATGCTGTATCCATTCCCGTAATGGCAAAAGCGCGTATCGGACATATCGTTGAAGCGCGTGTCCTTGAAGCAATGGGGGTAGATTACATCGATGAAAGTGAAGTTCTGACTCCGGCTGACGAAGAATTTCATTTAAATAAAAATGAATATACAGTCCCGTTCGTATGCGGCTGCCGTGATCTCGGCGAAGCAACTCGCCGTATCGCCGAAGGAGCTTCCATGCTTCGTACAAAAGGCGAACCGGGAACAGGAAACATTGTGGAAGCTGTCCGCCATATGAGAAAAGTAAACGCGCAAGTGCGCAAAGTTGTTGCGATGAGCGATGATGAGCTGATGACTGAAGCTAAAAACCTCGGCGCTCCTTATGAACTGCTTCTTCAAATCAAACGTGACGGCAAACTGCCTGTAGTGAACTTTGCTGCCGGCGGAGTAGCGACGCCTGCTGACGCGGCATTGATGATGCAGCTTGGCGCTGACGGCGTATTTGTCGGTTCAGGTATTTTCAAATCAGACAACCCTGCTAAATTCGCCAAAGCAATTGTTGAAGCAACGACTCATTACACAGACTACAAACTGATCGCTGAGCTTTCTAAAGAATTAGGCACAGCAATGAAAGGAATCGAAATCTCAAATCTATTGCCGGAACAGCGTATGCAAGAACGCGGCTGGTAAAACCATAGGAGAGCTGGAAGCATGTTAACAATTGGTGTACTTGGACTTCAAGGAGCAGTAAGAGAACATATTCGTTCAATTGAAGCATGTGGTTCAAAAGGTGTCGTCATTAAGCGTCCTGAACAGCTGAATGACATCGACGGCTTAATCCTGCCGGGAGGGGAAAGCACGACAATGCGGCGTTTAATGGATACGTATCATTTTATGGAGCCGCTTCGCGAGTTTGCCGCCCAAGGCAAGCCGATGTTCGGCACATGCGCCGGTCTGATTATCTTAGCCAAAGAGATAGCGGGAACGGATAATGCTCATTTAGGGCTGTTGAACGTTGTTGTCGAGCGTAATTCCTTTGGCCGTCAGGTCGACAGCTTTGAAGCTGATCTGACGATTAAAGGCCTTGATGAGCCGTTTACGGGTGTATTTATTCGCGCACCGCATATTTTAGAAGCCGGAGAAGATGTTGAAGTGCTTTGTGAGCATAACGGACGCATCGTGGCTGCAAAGCAGGGAAATTTCCTCGGCTGCTCGTTCCATCCTGAACTGACGGATGATCACCGGGTGACAGAGCTGTTTGTGAAGATGGCGGAAAAGCATAAGCAGGAAACAGCTGTATAAAACAGTTGAAAACCGCTGATACTTATAGTACATTATAATCACAAATAAAGATCGAAAAGCGTTGACAGGAAGCAGTAGGGAGCCCCTCTTTCAAAGAGAGCCGATGGGTGGTGCGAATCGGTGAAAGATGCTGTCCGAATCCGTCCTTGAGCGAAATGCTGAAAACAAGTAGGCATTTACGGGAAAACCGTTATGTGTTAAAGCGGGAAGCAAGTGTGAGCTTGTTTTCAATCAGGGTGGCAACGCGAGAGCTCTCGTCCCTTTTAGGGGATGAGGGCTCTTTTTTATTTTCGATAAAAACAGATAGGAGTTGTTAGGCATGATTGATACGAAGGTGCTGAGAGCCAATTTTCAAGAGGTAAAAGCGAAGCTCATTCCAAAAGGCGAAGACTTATCTGATTTTGACAAGTTTGAAGAGCTGGATGAAAAGAGAAGAGAGCTTATCGGTAAAGTAGAAGAACTGAAGGGAAAACGCAATGAAGTGTCTCAGCAGGTCGCCGTTTTGAAACGGGAGAAAAAAGACGCTGATCATATTATTAAAGAGATGCGTGAAGTAGGCGAAGAAATTAAGAAGCTTGATGAAGAGCTTCGTACTGTCGAAACGACGCTCGAAACCATCCTTCTGTCTATTCCGAACATCCCGCACGATTCAGTGCCCGTCGGAGAAACGGAAGATGATAACATTGAAATTCGCAAGTGGGGAGAGGCGCCGGCATTTTCATATGAGCCGAAACCTCATTGGGATATCGCAGACCGCTTAAACATTCTTGATTTCGAACGCGCTTCAAAAGTAACAGGCAGCCGGTTTGTGTTTTATAAAGGATTAGGCGCCCGCCTCGAACGCGCGCTCTACAACTTTATGCTGGATCTTCACGTTGATGAATATGATTACACGGAAGTCATTCCTCCTTATATGGTAAACCGTACGAGCATGACAGGTACGGGACAGCTTCCTAAATTTGAAGAGGATGCTTTTAAAATCAGAGAAGAGGATTATTTCTTAATTCCGACGGCGGAAGTGCCGATTACAAATATGCACCGCGATGAAATCTTATCAGGTGAGAACCTGCCGATCAATTATGCCGCGTTCAGCGCCTGCTTCCGTTCAGAAGCGGGATCCGCCGGCCGTGATACACGCGGTTTGATCCGTCAGCATCAGTTCAACAAGGTTGAGCTTGTAAAGTTCGTGAAGCCGGAAGATTCTTATGAGGAGCTTGAAAAACTGACAAATCAAGCTGAGCGGGTGCTTCAGCTGCTTGAACTGCCGTATCGCGTCATGAGCATGTGTACCGGTGATCTCGGCTTTACAGCTGCGAAAAAGTACGATATTGAGGTTTGGATTCCAAGCCAAGACACATATCGTGAAATTTCTTCTTGCAGCAACTTTGAGGCCTTCCAGGCAAGACGTGCGAACATTCGATTCAGACGCGAAGCGAAAGGCAAGCCGGAGCATGTGCATACATTAAACGGTTCAGGCCTTGCAGTCGGCAGAACAGTAGCTGCCATCTTGGAAAACTACCAGCAGGAAGACGGAAGTGTCATCATTCCTAAAGTGCTTCGTCCTTATATGGGAAATAAAGAAGTCATCAAACCATAAAAAGGTGCGCCCTAGAGGCGCGCCTTTTTTGCTGCCCGGTATAGAGCGGCGGCATTCCGGGCTGTACTTTCAAGGTTAAAACGGCCGGATGCTAAGGCGTCTTCAAGACTTACAGCGCCGGGCACGATAGAAAATACAGCTGTTATTCCTGCGCTGTAAACATGCTCAAAATTTTTGCCTAAGGAGCCCGCCAATGCGATAACGGGAATTTCTTGAGCGGCTGCGCGTGCGGCGATCCCGGCGGGGGTTTTGCCGAATATCGTTTGTCCGTCAATCTGGCCCTCTCCGGTAATGACAAGGTCAGCATCTCTTATCTGATCTGAGAAGGACAGTGTATCTAATACAACGTCAATCCCGCTTTGAAGTTCTGCCTGTAAGAAAGCGATCAGTCCAGCGCCCAGCCCACCTGCGGCGCCTGCGCCTTTTACGGTATCCGCTTCGATATCGTGCTGACGTCTCAATACGTCAGCGAAATGGCGTAAATTGCGATCCAATACAACTTTAGTCTTCTCGGACGCCCCTTTTTGCGGGCCGAAGACATATGACGCGCCGTTTTCACCGGTCAGGGGATTTTCGACATCACATGCGGCACGAAAACGGATATGTTTCAGATCAGGGGAGAGCCCGCTTATATCAATAGAAGCTAGGGTGTGCAGAGCGCCTCCGCCGTCAGGTATCTCCTGACCTTCCTCATTTAAGAAACGCACACCGAGCGCGCTCGCCATTCCTGTTCCGCCGTCATTGGTTGCACTCCCGCCAAGCCCGATGATGATCTCACTCGCCCCGCGGGAGGCTGCATCTGCTATTAGTTCACCCGTTCCTCTTGTCGTTGTGTTCAACGGATCTCTGAGGTGGCGGGGAACGAGATGGAGACCCGATGCTTCCGCCATTTCAATGACTGCCGTGCGTCCGTCTCCCAGAAGTCCATATGCGGCGTTTACCGGTGTTCCCAGCGGACCGGTCACAGTTTTTTTGATGATGCTTCCGCCAGTGGCATCCGTCAAAGCCTGAACGGTTCCTTCTCCGCCATCAGCCGCGGGTATCTTGATATATTCCGCGTCAGGGAAGACCGCTTTGAATCCTTTTTCTATGCTGTCAGCTGCTTCTTTTGATGTCATGCTTTCTTTGAAAGAATCGGGTGCAATGATGATTTTCACTATGTTCTCCACCTTTATGATCAGGTTATCTGTTTGAATCTATTCTTGATTTTTATTGTGTTTTCCTGCCCGTATGGCATACTGAGGTTGAATTGGACGCAAGACTTTTGTATGATAGTAAAGCTGACGGAAAAGCTGTTTAAGAAATGAAATAAAAAATATGAAAAAGCGCTTGACTGAAATTTGGGTCATGTGGTATATTATTAAATGTCGATACGGAGGAATACCCAAGTCTGGCTGAAGGGATCGGTCTTGAAAACCGACAGGGGTGTCAAAGCCCGCGGGGGTTCGAATCCCTCTTCCTCCGCCATATTGATTTTAAACCTAATGAAACTCGAGCATATATTGGAGATTGTTTTGTCCGCTGCATGTGATGCAGCGGATTTTTTATATGCAAAAAAAGCGATTTTCTCTGTTCGGGGAAAATCGCTTTGCTATTTTTATTTGTTTCTGTTTTCGTTGATCACGTGACTGATTTTTTCGATCAAAGGTTCCAGTGACTGTTCATCAGCTTCAAGGTCATAATCTTCAATGCGTACTTTCAGCACAGGGCAGGCGTTAAAACCGCTGATCCAGTCTTCGTACCGTGTATACATCTCTTCCCAATAAGAGCGGTTTGTCTGCAGCTCCATCTCGCGGCCCCGCTTTTCAATCCGGCTTATAATGTATTCAAGGTCGCCTTCTAAGTAGATCAAAACATCAGGATGCGGGAAATACGGCGTCATGACCATCGCCTCAAATAGGCTTGTGTATGTTGTGTAATCTGTCAGCGACATGGTTCCTTTATCCGCATGCATTTTTGCGAATATGCCTGTATCTTCATAAATCGAACGGTCCTGCACGAATCCGCCGCCTGATTCAAACATGTTTTTCTGCTCTTTGAACCGCTCAGCCAGAAAATAAATTTGCAAATGGAAGCTCCAGCGTTCAAAATCGTGATAAAACTTCTCTAAATAAGGGTTTTCATCCACTTCCTCAAGTGAGGTATGAAACCCGAGCCGTTTTGCTAAAGCTTTGGTCAAAGTCGATTTTCCGACTCCTACCGTTCCTGCTACTGTTATAATGGCATTGTTTGGAATATGAATGTCTTTCATTTAATAAGCTCCTTTACCTGACGGGCAATTCTTTCATAGTCTGTCTTATTCAAAACAAAGTCTTCAGTATCACCGTCAATGGTCAGTACAGATATATCCGGATCTTCTTCCTGAAGCTGTCTGATGGCTGTGTCGTAATCTGCAATGAGATGTTCCAGATATTGATGTTCGATATTTTTTTCAAACGGGCGCCCGCGTTTTTCAATGCGTTGAAGCAATGTCGGCAGGCTTGCCTTTATGTATACAATGATATTCGGCTTCGGCAGGTCGTGAGTGAGCAGATGATAGATCTGCTTATATTTCTCAAGCTTTTGGCCGTGCAATGTACGCTCTGCGAAAATAACATTTTTATAAATATGATAATCGGACAAAACGGGCTGTCCTTGTTTTATATAATCTCGATCGGTGTCTTCAAGCTGTTTATACCTGTGACATAGAAAAAACATTTCAAGCTGGAAACTCCACTCCTCGATATTGTCATAAAACTTATCGAGATAAGGGTTGTCTTCCACAATCTCATTAATCATAGGAAAACCGAGCTCTTCAGAAAGCATCGTAGCGAGTGTCGTTTTTCCTGCCCCGATAGGACCTTCTACCGCGATAAAAGGGGCTCTGTTCATTGAAAATCCTCCTTAATTCTGCAAACATCCGTCAGCTGCCGGCCTTTATATTGTATCACACTCACAGAAAAGCCCATGAAAAAAGACGCTTCCAATTAACGAAACGTCTCTTTTACAATATGAAATTGATCGCCGAGCAAAAGCCAGTTTTGCGGGAAAGAAAGGCCGAGTTTCCAATAGCTGATTCCTCTTAAATGAAGTTCTTTAATTAAATTGAATTTCGCTTGAATGGACCGGGCATCTTCAAACCATACTTCATGCCGTCTCTGATTTGCATCCGTGTATCGGAAGAAGGGAGCCTGGGCGGTTTCGTCATATTGAATGTCGACTTTATAGCGTGCGGCCAGAGCGATTGCCTGCTGAGGACTGACGGCTTTCGCTGTCGTTCCCTGTTTAAAAGGCAGTGTCCAATCATAGCCGTACATATTCTGGCCCATGACGATTTTTGAAGAAGGCATTTCCGTCAGCGCGTACTCTATGACATTTCTTACAGGGCCGATAGGTGATACGGCCTGAGCCGGGCCTCCGCTGTACCCCCACTCATATGTCATAATCACGACAAAATCGACGATTTCTCCATGTGCCCTATAGTCATGAGCTTCGTACCATTTGCCGGCCTGAGTCGCGCTCGTTTTCGGAGCAAGCGCCGTTGAAATCTTCCAGCCTTCCCGATGAAAAATCGTTCTCGCTTCACGTAAAAAACGATTGTAGGCTTCCCTGTCCTGTGGACGTAAATATTCGAAATCAAAGTGAATATCGCGAAAGCCGTACTTTTTAGCCGTGGAGACGATTTCCTGAAAGAGTTTTGTTTTCACTGTATTGTCGTTCAAGATGAGCCGCCCGAGTTCATCGCTGAATGCGTCATTTTCAAGGTTGGTGATGATCATCATCAGTGTGGTGTTGTGCCTGTCACTGATGCTTTTTAAATTGGTCAGAGGCGGTTCCTTTAAAGTCCCGTTCCGCTGCACTTGAAAACTGAATGCGCCGAGGTATGTTAAATAAGGAGAGGCCTCCCTTGCCGCCTGCTGCAGATTAGCGCTTACGCTCGTTCCCCGCGGTTCTATATATGCGTTTGATTCGATATCGGGCTTATTCGCCTGCTGCGGAATGTAAAGGCGGGTTCCGACTCTCAATGTGGTGCCGGGCTGAATTCCGTTAACCCTCGCAAGCTCCGCGGCCGATATATGGAAACGGCCGGCGATTGACGCGAGAGTATCACCTTGTTTTACTTCGTAATATTGACCCTCAATCGGGATGACAAGGGTTTGTCCGACAACCAATGTATTGGGATTAGGCAGTTTATTTGCTTCCGCAATGACATTTGCGGCTGTCCGGTAGCGCGCCGCAATAGCGGAAAGCGTGTCGCCCCGTTTCACTATATAGATCTGAATGAAAAACGCCTCCTTTCATATCCGCTATCAAATATATGAAAAAAGGAGGCTGATCATGTTTATTTTTCGGCGGTAATTTGTTTTTCCGTGGTTATTTCTGCGAAGAGAACATTCTCCATCATGGTCAAAGCGAAATCATTGTCTTCGTCGTTATTGGAAGCGGTGCAGTCTTTCGGAATGGCAATGCTGTATTCTCTCATATAAGCGTCGTTGGCCGTGAACAGCACACAAATGTTCCCGGCAATCCCCGTGATGATTAATCGGTTCACTTGTAATTCGGTCAGAAGGGTGTGAAGCGCCGTTTCGTAAAAAGCGGAATGCTTCGGTTTAATGAGAAAATAATCATCCGGCTGAGGCGAAATATCTTTTATAATGGAGGCGCTTCTGTCGTTGCTGCATTCCTCCCTGATGGCATCAATATCAGCCTTCCAGAGCCCGTAATGATCATTAATATAAATAATCGGCCAGTTGCTTTGTTTTGCATGCTTCTTTAATGATAAAATACGGGGGACAATTTGTTTGGTTTTTTCAGCAAGACGTTCGCCCATATCAAATTGAAAATTGTTGATCATATCGACAATCAGAAGGGCTGTGTTGTTAGGTTCAGACAATACCGGCAACTCCTTTCTGCTGGGGTATTCCTATTTTAACCTTTATGAGACATGAAAAAACTTAAGAAGAGAGCTCGAACCTATGAATGATGAATATTATATGAGAGAAGCCATAAAAGAAGCGAAGAAAGCCGAAGCGAAAGGTGAAGTGCCGATCGGAGCAGTTCTTGTTCTGCACGATGAGATCGTGGCGCGGGCGCATAATCTGCGGGAGACTGAACAGAGGTCGCTTGCCCACGCCGAAATGCTGGCGATAGACGAAGCGTGCCGTAAGCTGGGGACATGGAGACTTGAGGATGCCGTTCTCTATGTCACTTTGGAGCCGTGTCCGATGTGCGCGGGAGCCGTCGTGCTTTCGAGAGTCGATAAGGTCGTATTCGGCGCATTTGATCCCAAGGGGGGCTGTACAGGAACGCTGATGAACCTCTTGCAGGAAGAGCGGTTCAACCACCAAGCGGAAGTGGTGAGCGGCGTGCTCGGAGAAGAGTGCGGAGAAATGCTCAGCGCTTTTTTCAGAAAGCTGCGCCGGCAAAAGAAAGACATGAGGAAAAAGTTGTCTGAGTAGTACGGTTGCATTTTCTGCCTGAAGCAGATATACTTATGTGTGCATCATGAATGGTGCGCATATCAAAATTTGATATTTATTTTGCCGTGCTAAGCGGGGAGGTAGCGGTGCCCTGTACCCGCAATCCGCTCTAGCGGGGCCGAATCCCTTCTCGAGGTTCGTTTACTGTAAGGTCTGCCTTAAGTAAGTGGCGTTGACGTCTGGGTCCTGCGCAATGGGAATTCATGAACCATGTCAGGTCCGGAAGGAAGCAGCATTAAGTGAAACCTCTCATGTGCCGCAGGGTTGCCTGGGCTGAGCTAACTGCTTAAGTAACGCTTAGGGTAGCGAATCGACAGAAGGTGCACGGTAAATCAATCATCAAATTTCAGACTCACCTGTTTATGGCAGGTGAGTTTTTTCGTATATGAAAAACGGGTTTTGGCGTTAAAAGCACGTTCATGTATAATAAACATGATGAATAACAGAGGAGGGCGCATCCTGTGGGTTACCAAGCTTTATATCGAGTATTTAGGCCTCAGCAGTTTGAAGATGTGGTCGGACAGGAACACATTACGAAAACGCTGCAAAATGCCCTTTTGCAAAAGAAATTTTCTCATGCATATCTGTTTTCTGGACCGCGGGGAACGGGAAAAACCAGTGCAGCTAAAATATTTGCGAAAGCAGTCAACTGTGAGCACGCCCCTGTAGAAGAACCGTGCAATGAGTGCGCGGCGTGCAAGGGGATCACAAATGGCTCTATATCAGATGTGATTGAAATAGATGCGGCGTCGAATAACGGCGTAGACGAAATCCGCGACATCCGTGACAAAGTAAAATTCGCCCCGTCGGCCGTTACTTACAAGGTATATATTATAGATGAGGTGCATATGCTCTCTATCGGCGCATTCAATGCGCTTCTGAAAACGCTGGAAGAACCGCCGGCACATTGCATTTTCATATTAGCTACGACTGAGCCTCATAAGATTCCTTTAACCATTATCTCCAGATGTCAGCGTTTTGACTTCAAACGGATTACATCCAAAGCAATTGTCGGACGAATGAAGACAATCGTCGATGCAGAGCAGCTGAAGGTGGAAGAAGGAGCCCTTGATATCATAGCGAGTGCTGCGGACGGAGGAATGAGGGACGCGCTGAGCCTGCTCGATCAAGCTGTATCATTCAGCGGCGAGGAGCTGTCGGTGGATGACGCATTGCTCATTACCGGAGCCGTTTCTCAGCACTATATTGGAAAACTGGCATCTGCTCTTCACCGCAAACAGGTTTCCGAGGCATTGGAAACACTGAATGAATTGCTCCAGCAGGGGAAAGATGCGGCCAAACTGATTGAAGATATGATTTTCTATTTCAGGGATATGCTCTTGTACCAGGCCGCTCCCGGTTTAGAAGGAGTCCTGGAGAAGGTGAAGGTCGATGAAACGTTTCGGAATCTAAGCGGTGACATACCGGCCCCCGCTTTATATGAGATGATTGATATCCTGAATAAAAGCCATCAGGAAATGAAGTGGACGAACCACCCAAGAATCTTTTTTGAAGTGGCTGTCGTGAAAATATGCCAGACGGCACAGCAATCCGCCGGAGACATCCCTGAGGTCGGCATGCTGATGAATAAGATCCAGCAGCTTGAGCAGGAAGTAGAAAGGCTGAAAACCTCCGGTGTGAAGGTTCAGATGGAAAGCGCTCCGAAAGAAGCTCCGCGTCCTCAAAAAGGCGGAAAAAGCCATTATAAAGCCCCGGTCGGAAGAATTCATGAGATACTGAAGGAAGCCACAAGACCTGATCTTGAACAGCTTAAAAGCAGCTGGGGCAAGCTGCTGGCACACCTGAAACAGCAGAATAAGGTATCTCATGCGGCTCTTTTGAATGACAGTGAACCGGTGGCGGCTGCTCAAAAGGCATTTGTGCTTAAATTTAAATACGAAATCCATTGTAAAATGGTTGCAGAAGACAATAACGGAGTCCGTACGAATCTTGAACAGATTCTCGAATCAATGCTCGGGAAAAGAATGGATTTGATTGGCGTTCCGGAAGCACAATGGGGTAAAATAAGAGAAGAATTTTTAAATGATCACCAGCAGGAAAGTGAAGGATCAAACGAACCGGCTGAAGAAGATCCGCTGATTGCAGAGGCGAAAAAACTTGTCGGAGCGGATTTAATCGAAATAAAAGACTAATAAGATGAAAGAGAGTGATTGAATATGCGTGGCGGAATGGGAAACATGCAAAAAATGATGAAACAAATGCAAAAAATGCAAAAGGATATGGCGAAGGCTCAGGAGGAACTTGCTGAAAAAGTGCTTGAAGGCACAGCGGGCGGCGGTATGGTGACTGTAAAAGTCAACGGCCAAAAAGAAGTTGTAGACGTTGCCATTAAAGAAGAAGTTGTTGATCCGGAAGATATCGAAATGCTTCAGGACCTGGTTCTTGCTGCGACAAACGACGCCCTCAAAAAAGTGGATGACATGACGAATGAGACAATGGGACAATTTACAAAAGGAATGAACATACCGGGTTTATTCTAGGGGGATAAATAAACATGCAGTATCCTGAACCAATATCAAAGCTGATTGACAGCTTTATGAAATTGCCAGGGATCGGACCGAAAACAGCGGTTCGTCTGGCTTTTTTTGTTCTAGGTATGAAAGAAGACACAGTATTGGATTTTGCTAAGGCGCTTGTCAATGCGAAGCGGAATCTGACATATTGCTCGATTTGCGGACATATTACAGATCAGGACCCTTGTTATATATGTGAGGACACAAGAAGGGATAAGTCTGTTATTTGTGTCGTGCAGGACCCTAAGGATGTGATCGCAATGGAGAAAATGAAGGAATATAACGGCCAGTATCATGTTCTTCACGGCGCGATTTCACCAATGGACGGCATCGGCCCGGAGGATATTAAGATTCCGGAGCTGCTGAAACGTCTTCAGGATGATCAAGTGACAGAAGTTATTCTCGCAACCAACCCTAATATTGAAGGGGAAGCAACAGCGATGTATATATCAAGGCTGTTAAAGCCCTCAGGCATCAAGCTCTCCCGTATTGCCCACGGTCTGCCCGTCGGCGGTGATTTGGAATATGCTGATGAGGTCACTCTTTCAAAAGCTCTTGAAGGAAGACGTGAATTGTAAGGGAGGAAAAGGCAAGGCATGGGTTTTCTTCGCAGAAATACATTAAGAAAAGAGTTTGACGAGAAGCTGATAGAACAGCTCTTTAAACAAAAAGAAGAATGGAACAGACAGAAGAGTCTGGTCGAGAAAAGTCTAGAGCCCTCCGCTGAAGTGTTGTTTGAGCTGAAAGTCGCTGAATCTAAGTACTTTTTTTATTTGAAAGAAGCGAAGCAGCGGAATTTGAAAATGAGCAGATGGAAGTAAGAGGTCTATTCTCCGGAATCTTCTCATAAGCTTGTACTAAACAAGCGAGGGGGAAGATTCATGGAGCCTTTTTTCATTATCGGTTTGATTGTCGGTCTGGTTGCTTTGCTTTTTTTATGGGGAGTATCTTCAAAACCGTTAAGGTGGATTGGTGTGACTGCCATTAAGTTTATTGCCGGCGCGATTCTGTTGGTGGGTGTGAACTTGTTCGGCGGTAGTCTCGGTATTCATATCCCTGTTAACCTGATTACAACGGGCATCAGCGGGATTCTGGGAATTCCCGGCATTGCGGCTTTGATAGTCATTAAACGCTTCATCATTTAATTTGTCGATTATTGTTGACATGTTGGATCATGGGTGGTATTCTAATATACGTCGCTGATGACGAAACGAATTCTTGAAAAAGAAATTTTAAAAAGTTATTGACGATACTGACACTGAGATGTTATAATAATTAAGTCGCTTCAAGAGCGATGGACAAAGTTCTTTGAAAACTAAACAAGACAAAACGTACCTGTTAATTCAAAGTTTTAAATAAATCGCACAGCGATGTGCGTAGTCAGTCAAACTACTTTATCGGAGAGTTTGATCCTGGCTCAGGACGAACGCTGGCGGCGTGCCTAATACATGCAAGTCGAGCGGACAGATGGGAGCTTGCTCCCTGATGTTAGCGGCGGACGGGTGAGTAACACGTGGGTAACCTGCCTGTAAGACTGGGATAACTCCGGGAAACCGGGGCTAATACCGGATGGTTGTTTGAACCGCATGGTTCAGACATAAAAGGTGGCTTCGGCTACCACTTACAGATGGACCCGCGGCGCATTAGCTAGTTGGTGAGGTAACGGCTCACCAAGGCGACGATGCGTAGCCGACCTGAGAGGGTGATCGGCCACACTGGGACTGAGACACGGCCCAGACTCCTACGGGAGGCAGCAGTAGGGAATCTTCCGCAATGGACGAAAGTCTGACGGAGCAACGCCGCGTGAGTGATGAAGGTTTTCGGATCGTAAAGCTCTGTTGTTAGGGAAGAACAAGTGCCGTTCAAATAGGGCGGCACCTTGACGGTACCTAACCAGAAAGCCACGGCTAACTACGTGCCAGCAGCCGCGGTAATACGTAGGTGGCAAGCGTTGTCCGGAATTATTGGGCGTAAAGGGCTCGCAGGCGGTTTCTTAAGTCTGATGTGAAAGCCCCCGGCTCAACCGGGGAGGGTCATTGGAAACTGGGGAACTTGAGTGCAGAAGAGGAGAGTGGAATTCCACGTGTAGCGGTGAAATGCGTAGAGATGTGGAGGAACACCAGTGGCGAAGGCGACTCTCTGGTCTGTAACTGACGCTGAGGAGCGAAAGCGTGGGGAGCGAACAGGATTAGATACCCTGGTAGTCCACGCCGTAAACGATGAGTGCTAAGTGTTAGGGGGTTTCCGCCCCTTAGTGCTGCAGCTAACGCATTAAGCACTCCGCCTGGGGAGTACGGTCGCAAGACTGAAACTCAAAGGAATTGACGGGGGCCCGCACAAGCGGTGGAGCATGTGGTTTAATTCGAAGCAACGCGAAGAACCTTACCAGGTCTTGACATCCTCTGACAATCCTAGAGATAGGACGTCCCCTTCGGGGGCAGAGTGACAGGTGGTGCATGGTTGTCGTCAGCTCGTGTCGTGAGATGTTGGGTTAAGTCCCGCAACGAGCGCAACCCTTGATCTTAGTTGCCAGCATTCAGTTGGGCACTCTAAGGTGACTGCCGGTGACAAACCGGAGGAAGGTGGGGATGACGTCAAATCATCATGCCCCTTATGACCTGGGCTACACACGTGCTACAATGGGCAGAACAAAGGGCAGGAAACCGCGAGGTTAAGCCAATCCCACAAATCTGTTCTCAGTTCGGATCGCAGTCTGCAACTCGACTGCGTGAAGCTGGAATCGCTAGTAATCGCGGATCAGCATGCCGCGGTGAATACGTTCCCGGGCCTTGTACACACCGCCCGTCACACCACGAGAGTTTGTAACACCCGAAGTCGGTGAGGTAACCTTTATGGAGCCAGCCGCCGAAGGTGGGACAGATGATTGGGGTGAAGTCGTAACAAGGTAGCCGTATCGGAAGGTGCGGCTGGATCACCTCCTTTCTAAGGATTTTAACGGAATATAAGACCTTGGGTCTTATAAACAGAACGTTCCCTGTCTTGTTTAGTTTTGAAGGAACTTTGATTCTTTCATATGGTAGATGGGCCTGTAGCTCAGCTGGTTAGAGCGCACGCCTGATAAGCGTGAGGTCGGTGGTTCGAGTCCACTCAGGCCCACCATCTTTACCCAATACGGGGCCTTAGCTCAGCTGGGAGAGCGCCTGCTTTGCACGCAGGAGGTCAGCGGTTCGATCCCGCTAGGCTCCACCAACGTGTTCTTTGAAAACTAGATAACAGAAGTAATTCACATTCAATTAGTAATGCAAGATATCACGTAGTGATTCTTTTTAACGGTTAAGTTAGAAAGGGCGCACGGTGGATGCCTTGGCACTAGGAGCCGATGAAGGACGGGACGAACACCGATATGCTTCGGGGAGCTGTAAGCAAGCTTTGATCCGGAGATTTCCGAATGGGGAAACCCACCACTCGTAATGGAGTGGTATCCATATCTGAATACATAGGATATGAGAAGGCAGACCCGGGGAACTGAAACATCTAAGTACCCGGAGGAAGAGAAAGCAAATGCGATTCCCTGAGTAGCGGCGAGCGAAACGGGACCAGCCCAAACCAAGAGGCTTGCCTCTTGGGGTTGTAGGACACTCTGTACGGAGTTACAAAAGAACGAGGTAGATGAAGAGGTCTGGAAAGGCCCGCCATAGGAGGTAACAGCCCTGTAGTCAAAACTTCGTTCTCTCCTGAGTGGATCCTGAGTACGGCGGAACACGTGAAATTCCGTCGGAATCCGGGAGGACCATCTCCCAAGGCTAAATACTCCCTAGTGACCGATAGTGAACCAGTACCGTGAGGGAAAGGTGAAAAGCACCCCGGAAGGGGAGTGAAAGAGATCCTGAAACCGTGTGCCTACAAGTAGTCAGAGCCCGTTAACGGGTGATGGCGTGCCTTTTGTAGAATGAACCGGCGAGTTACGATCCCGTGCAAGGTTAAGCAGAAGATGCGGAGCCGCAGCCGAAAGCGAGTCTGAATAGGGCGAATTGAGTACGTGGTCGTAGACCCGAAACCAGGTGATCTACCCATGTCCAGGGTGAAGTTCAGGTAACACTGAATGGAGGCTCGAACCCACGCACGTTGAAAAGTGCGGGGATGAGGTGTGGGTAGGGGTGAAATGCCAATCGAACCTGGAGATAGCTGGTTCTCTCCGAAATAGCTTTAGGGCTAGCCTCAAGGTAAGAGTCTCGGAGGTAGAGCACTGATTGGACTAGGGGCCCCTACCGGGTTACCGAATTCAGTCAAACTCCGAATGCCGATGACTTATCCTTGGGAGTCAGACTGCGAGTGATAAGATCCGTAGTCGAAAGGGAAACAGCCCAGACCGCCAGCTAAGGTCCCAAAGTATACGTTAAGTGGAAAAGGATGTGGAGTTGCTTAGACAACCAGGATGTTGGCTTAGAAGCAGCCACCATTTAAAGAGTGCGTAATAGCTCACTGGTCGAGTGACTCTGCGCCGAAAATGTACCGGGGCTAAACGTATCACCGAAGCTGCGGACTGTTCTTCGAACAGTGGTAGGAGAGCGTTCTAAGGGCTGTGAAGCAAGACCGGAAGGACTTGTGGAGCGCTTAGAAGTGAGAATGCCGGTATGAGTAGCGAAAGAGGGGTGAGAATCCCCTCCACCGAATGCCTAAGGTTTCCTGAGGAAGGCTCGTCCGCTCAGGGTTAGTCGGGACCTAAGCCGAGGCCGAAAGGCGTAGGCGATGGATAACAGGTTGATATTCCTGTACCACCTCCTCACCATTTGAGCAATGGGGGGACGCAGGAGGATAGGGTAAGCGCGGTATTGGATATCCGCGTCCAAGCAGTTAGGCTGGGAAATAGGCAAATCCGTTTCCCGTGAAGGCTGAGCTGTGATGGCGAGCGAATTATAGTAGCGAAGTTCCTGATTCCACACTGCCAAGAAAAGCCTCTAGCGAGGTGAGAGGTGCCCGTACCGCAAACCGACACAGGTAGGCGAGGAGAGAATCCTAAGGTGATCGAGAGAACTCTCGTTAAGGAACTCGGCAAAATGACCCCGTAACTTCGGGAGAAGGGGTGCTCTGTTAGGGTGCAAGCCCGAGAGAGCCGCAGTGAATAGGCCCAGGCGACTGTTTAGCAAAAACACAGGTCTCTGCGAAGCCGTAAGGCGAAGTATAGGGGCTGACGCCTGCCCGGTGCTGGAAGGTTAAGAGGAGCGCTTAGCGTAAGCGAAGGTGCGAATTGAAGCCCCAGTAAACGGCGGCCGTAACTATAACGGTCCTAAGGTAGCGAAATTCCTTGTCGGGTAAGTTCCGACCCGCACGAAAGGCGCAACGATCTGGGCACTGTCTCAACGAGAGACTCGGTGAAATTATAGTACCTGTGAAGATGCAGGTTACCCGCGACAGGACGGAAAGACCCCGTGGAGCTTTACTGCAACCTCGATATTGAATGTTGGTACAGCTTGTACAGGATAGGTAGGAGCCTTGGAAACCGGAGCGCCAGCTTCGGTGGAGGCATCGGTGGGATACTACCCTGGCTGTATTGACCTTCTAACCCGCCGCCCTTATCGGGCGGGGAGACAGTGTCAGGTGGGCAGTTTGACTGGGGCGGTCGCCTCCTAAAAGGTAACGGAGGCGCCCAAAGGTTCCCTCAGAATGGTTGGAAATCATTCGCAGAGTGTAAAGGCACAAGGGAGCTTGACTGCGAGACCTACAAGTCGAGCAGGGACGAAAGTCGGGCTTAGTGATCCGGTGGTTCCGCATGGAAGGGCCATCGCTCAACGGATAAAAGCTACCCCGGGGATAACAGGCTTATCTCCCCCAAGAGTCCACATCGACGGGGAGGTTTGGCACCTCGATGTCGGCTCATCGCATCCTGGGGCTGTAGTCGGTCCCAAGGGTTGGGCTGTTCGCCCATTAAAGCGGTACGCGAGCTGGGTTCAGAACGTCGTGAGACAGTTCGGTCCCTATCCGTCGCGGGCGCAGGAAATTTGAGAGGAGCTGTCCTTAGTACGAGAGGACCGGGATGGACGCACCGCTGGTGTACCAGTTGTTCTGCCAAGGGCATCGCTGGGTAGCTATGTGCGGACGGGATAAGTGCTGAAAGCATCTAAGCATGAAGCCCCCCTCAAGATGAGATTTCCCATTCCGCAAGGAAGTAAGATCCCTGAAAGATGATCAGGTTGATAGGTCTGAGGTGGAAGTGTGGCGACACATGGAGCTGACAGATACTAATCGATCGAGGACTTAACCAATTTGAATGTATGCTTACTGTTATCTAGTTTTGAGAGAACACTCTCAATGGTTTGGTGGCGATAGCGAAGAGGTCACACCCGTTCCCATGCCGAACACGGAAGTTAAGCTCTTCAGCGCCGATGGTAGTCGGGGGTTTCCCCCTGTGAGAGTAGGACGCCGCCAAGCTATCATTTCGGTAAAGGCAGCTCATGATGAGTTGCCTTTTTTGTTTTTGAATAAAAACAAAACAAACACCGAAATACGGGAACGCCCATATACTAATTGCAAACTTCAAAAAGATCCAAATTGTGTATACAATCAACAGCTTAAGGGAAGGCTATTCATACGGAGGTGGGCAAAATGAATGAAACGTCCGGCCATGAAGAAACATGTATTGTGTGTGAAACCAAGAAAAGCAGGGGAATCCATATTTATACGAAATTTATATGTTTAGAGTGTGAGAAGAAAGTAGTTTCCACTCCGACCTCTGATCCGAATTATGAATTTTTCGTTCGTAAACTGAAAAGCCTTCATACACCGACGTTATATTCTTAACCCTGAAAAGGGTCTTTTTTTTGCCTGAAATCAGAGGAGTTTTTTCACTTTTTATAAAAGAACTGATACGATAAGAAGAGGAACTTGTTTAGACATGGAATGTAATAGATAATACTGATAAAAGTGAATAAATAGGAGTCGATCACGTATGAAACCGTTTATTCAATACATGAAATGGACGTTTTGCGGCAGCGCAGTTTTTGTATTAGCGGGGATAACCTTCTTTACGATAGGGCATCAGCCTTTTCTGTATTCGCTTTTATACGGAACAGCCGGCGGAGCCGCAGTCAGTGCGTCCGGCTTGTGGAATGCGAAGCGTCTCTTTTTAAAAAAACACCGGCTGACAAGAAAAGAATATGCTTATATCAAGGAAAATCTTGAGGAAGCAAAGGGTAAAATCATCCGATTACGCAGGGCGCTTTTTCGCTCTAAAAGTATACAAATGCTGAAGCAGAATGCAGAGATACTGCGGATAACCCGACGAATATATCTGCTCACCAAGCAGGAGCCGAAGCGTTTTTATCAGGCAGAGCGTTTCTATTATCAAACGCTTGATTCTGTTGTGGAACTGACGGAAAAGTATGCTTTGCTCTCATCACAGCCGCGAAAAAATAAAGATTTATCAATGTCCTTGAGTGAGACGAGGATGACTCTGGCGGAGCTTTCCAGAAGGCTGGAAGAGGATCTTCATGAACTGATGAAGGAGGACATCGACGACCTGCACTTTGAATTAGATATGGCAAAGCATTCACTGAGAAAATAAGAAAGGAAGAAGGAAATGGCCAAAGACCGTTCCGACGACAGTATGGGCGCCCAAAATGACCAGACTCATCTAAAGCTTGCAGATACGCTGCCGGAAGAAAAAAGAGAAGCGGCACTTCAGCTCGCTGAAAAACTGGACCCTGGGAACATGCAAAGCATTGTTCTGTTTGGTTCACAGGCGCAGGCGAATCTTCTGGAATTTTCCCACACGATGATAGAGCACGTGCAAAGAAAAGATGCAGGAGAGATGGGACAGATATTGGCTGATCTGATGCTGAAGCTTGACCAGGTAAACCCCGATGATCTGCAGGTAAAGAACAAAGGATTTTTCGCCCGGCTGTTTAAAAGGGTATCCGGATCTGTGCAGGAAGTGCTTTCGAAATATCAAAAGACAAGTGTGCAGATTGACCGTATCAGCAGAAGGCTGGAACATTCTAAAAATGTGCTGTTGAGTGACAATAAATGGTTAGATCAGCTGTACGCCCAAAATAAACAATACTTTTCTGATTTAACTGTGTATATAGCAGCGGGTGAATTAAAATTAGATGAGCTGAAAACAAAGCTTATTCCCGAAGCGGCAAGAAAAGCCGAATTACGAGAACACAATCAAATGGACGCACAGGAAGTGAATGATCTTCGCCAGTTTGCCGACCGTCTGGATAAGAGGGTGCATGATCTGCTGCTGAGCAGGCAGATTACGCTTCAGAGTGCGCCGCAAATCCGTCTGATTCAAAACACGAATCAGGCACTGGCAGAGAAAATTCAGTCCTCCATTGTTACGGCTATTCCTTTATGGAAGAATCAAGTCGCCATCGCGCTGACGCTTATGAGGCAGCGGAGTGCGGCAGATGTGCAGCAGAAGGCGGCGGATACGACAAATCAATTGCTGCTGAAAAACGCCGAACTTCTGAAAACAAGCACAGTCGAGACGGCCAAAGCCAATGAGCGCGGGCTTGTTGAGGCAGACACCCTCAAAAAAGTGCAGGAAAGCTTAGTCAGCACACTTGAAGAAATCATGTCTATTCAAGAAGAAGGCAGGATGAAACGCAGGCGTGCCGAGGAGGAGCTTGTTATCATGGAAGGCGATTTGAAAAAGAAGCTGCTTGATATGAGGTCCGGCCGGGATAACGGCTAGATGGCAAAAAGTCTTAGCTTTAAGTTGGCTCGCAGGCACGATATAATAAGAAAGACAGGCAAAGGATTTGTTTAAAAATGGACACACCTTTATATACAGCGCTGATGAAGCATGCGCACCGAAATACGTATTCTTTTCATGTTCCGGGACATCACAATGGAGATGTCTTTTTTGATGAAGCCAAATCTGTATATCAATCTCTTTTATCTATTGATATGACTGAGATCACGGGTCTTGATGACTTGCATCACCCGACGGGGGTCATTAAGGAAGCGCAGGATTTGGTGAGCAGATTGTACGGCTCTCAGGAAAGCTTCTTTCTCGTCAATGGAACGACCGCCGGCAATCTGGCGATGATTTTAGCTGTTTGTGAACCGGGTGAACCCATTCTGATCCAGCGTAATTGTCACAAGTCTGTTTTCCATGCGGTGGCATTGGCCGGAGCCAAGCCGGTTTATTTGGCGCCGGAAATCGATGAAAACATGCATGTGCCGGCACATGTATCTCTTTCAGTCATCGAAAAAGCGCTGGCGTCATATCCGAACGCGAAAGGACTTGTTTTGACCAATCCGACTTACTACGGACACGCCGCCGATTTGACTGCGGCAGTTAAAAAAGCCCATTCATACGGTGTTCCTGTACTGGTGGATGAGGCTCATGGGGCTCACTTTGTGTTAGGGCAGCCTTTCCCGCCTTCATCACTGGCTATGGGGGCGGACGCTGTTGTTCAATCGGCTCACAAAACGCTTCCGGCTATGACGATGGGATCTTACTTTCATTTAAACAGCACCCGAATTGACAGAGATCGATTAACTTATTATGTAAGCAGTTTGCAAAGCAGCAGCCCGTCATATCCGATTATGGCATCTTTAGATACGGCGCGTGCTTATGTGCAGGATATTGCTGAAAAAGGGACACTTCCCGTCCATATGGAGCAAATTGAGAAAATCAAACGAAGGTTCGCATCAATTTCTTCTATTGAAATAATCGAGCCTTCCGGATATGGGCTGCGGGCGGACCCGTTAAAATTAATACTTCGGTCAAAGCTCGGACATTCCGGCTATTCATTACAACGCATTTTGGAGAGTGAAGGCATTGTTGCCGAGCTGGCTGACGAGTACCAAGTATTGCTCGTACTGCCGATAGGCGGCCGGCGGATGATAGAACAGGCAGCCGTAAGAAACATACAGCAGAAACTGGAGAATACACCGCCCAATAAATTGCCGGATGCCGTGAATTGGACATTTCCGTCCATTTCGACACTTGAATATCCGCAAAATGAGATGCGGAAGTTTACAAAAGAGCCTGCAGATATAAATAAGGCGGCCGGGCGCTTGCATGCGGGGAACATTATTCCTTATCCGCCGGGAATTCCGCTGATCATGGACGGAGAACGGATAACAGAAGAGAGTGTACAGAAGCTTTCCCGTTTAATCGGCATGGACGCGCATATTCAAGGCTTGTTAAACGGGAAACAATTACTTGTCTATATAGAAGAGGAGAAATCATGAGCGGTTTATTTATAACATTTGAAGGTCCTGAAGGTGCAGGGAAAACGACTGTGCTTCAGGAACTGAAAGAGATTCTGTCGGCAGAGGGGCTCCCGGTGACAGCGACAAGAGAACCGGGCGGCATCGACATTGCGGAACAGATCAGAGAAGTGATCTTAAATAAAAACAATACACTGATGGATGCAAAAACGGAGGCGCTGCTTTACGCCGCGGCGAGAAGACAGCATTTAACCGAAAAGGTGCAGCCTGCATTGAAAGAAGGGCGCATTGTGCTGTGTGATCGTTTCATCGACAGTTCGCTGGCTTATCAAGGCTATGCGAGAGGGCTCGGCATTGATGAAGTTCTTTCTATCAACCAGTTTGCAATCGGCGATACGATGCCTGATGTCACCATCTATTTTTCTATTGAGCCGGAAGAAGGGTTGAAACGGATTACGTCGAATGATTCAAGAGAAAAGAATCGTCTCGATCTTGAGGCCCTGCACTTTCACACGAAAGTACGGGAAGGATACCAAAAGGTTATGCAGCGTTTTCCGGAAAGATTCCATACAATCGACGCATCGAAAAAGAAGGAACTCGTCATTCAGGACGCGCTTCAAGTGATAAATGAAGCATTGAAAAAAATTCAGTTGTGACCTGTTTCTCATAAGTTGCTATAATGAATGTAACGACAATGTTCTTTCCAACCTAAAGGGGGCCTAGAGAATGAAATTAATAGTGGCAGTGGTGCAGGATCAGGACAGCAACAGGCTTTTGAAAGTATTAACCGACCACAACTTCAGGGTGACGAAGCTTGCGACAACAGGCGGATTCCTTAAATCAGGCAATACGACGTTTATGATCGGCGTGGAAGATATCCGTGTCGATAAGGCGCTCAGCCTCATTAAAGAGAATGGCTGTAAACGTGATCAGATGATTGCCCCGGTATCCCCGATGGGCGGGAATGCGGATTCATACGTTCCATATCCCGTCGAAGTGGAAGTCGGCGGAGCGACGGTCTTTGTCCTCCCGGTCGATGAATTTCATCAATTTTAAGGATTTGACGACGTGAAAATAAATTCTGACTTACGTACATTTATTGAGAAAAAGCAGCAGCCTGCTTATAAAGCGGCAGAGCTTTCCGGAACGTTTAAAAGTTCAATGGACAGCCAAAGCAGCAAGCTGAAATTTGATCAGCTGAGCAGGTTCTTAACGGATATAGAAACGTTCGGGAAAAGGCTGACGAAGTCGAGAAACTTCAAAGACTTAGCGAAATTCAAAGGATTGGTAAAACGTTTTGTAAAAGAGGCCGTAGACAGCGGATTATCGCATGAGACGGAGAAAAGCTTTGACTTGTACGGCAGCAGCCGGACCCTGGGGCTTGTGAAAGAAATAGATGAAAAACTGCTTCAGCTGACGGAAGAAATGTTAGATCAGGAAAAACCGGCAATTGATTTGCTGGATCGAATCGGAGAAATAAAAGGTTTATTAATTAACCTTTACACATAGAGAGTGATACAATGGCAATATCATGGAAGGAAATGACCGGGCAGCAGCCCAGAGTGATGCGGCTTTTGCATAACAGCATTGAAAAGAAAAGGCTTTCTCACGCATATCTGTTTGAAGGCAAAAAAGGTACGGGCAAATTGGATGCCGCACTGCTTCTCGCAAAAAGCTTTTTTTGCCTTGAAGGCGGGACTGAGCCTTGCGGGGAGTGCCGGAACTGTAAGCGTATCGAATCCGGAAACCATCCCGACCTGCATGTGGTTCAGCCCGACGGATTATCCATTAAAAAGGCTCAGATCCAATCGCTTCAGGAAGAGTTTTCTAAAACAGGACTGGAATCGCATAAAAAGCTGTACATTATATCCCATGCGGATCAAATGACGACAAATGCGGCAAACAGTCTGCTGAAGTTTTTAGAGGAGCCGAGTCAAGACACCATCGCAATTCTGCTTACTGAGCAGCTCCACCGAATACTGGATACCATCGTTTCGAGATGTCAGGTTCTTCCGTTCCAGCCGCTTCAGCCGAAAGCCATAGAAGAAAGACTGATTGAACAGGAAGTGAGCCCTCACATGGCCCGGCTCTTAGCAAATATGACAAATAATATTGCAGAAGCAGTCGAATTAAGTCGAAATGATGAGTTTGCAGAGTCCAGAGCGAAAGTGATAAAATTGTATGAAGTCTTACATCAGCGGAAAGGACATGCCTTTTTCTTCATTCAGGATCAGTGGGTGCCCTTTTTCAAAGAAAAAACCCATCAAGAAATGGGTCTTGATATGCTCTTATTGATATACCGTGATGTATTATCCATCCAAATTGGAAATGAAGATAAACTGATTTATCAAGACTTATTCCAATCAATAAAACAGCATGCGCTGCAATTTACACAACAAAGCGTTACGAACCAAATTCTCGCTGTTTTAGAAGCAAAAAAACGGCTTCATTCCAATGTGAATGTGCAGGGATTAATGGAGCACTTGGTGTTAACGTTGCAGGAGGGATAAGCTTGTACAACGTAATAGGCGTCCGCTTTAAAAAAGCGGGGAAAATTTATTATTTTGATCCGAACGGATTTGATATAGAACAAGACAGCTGCGTCATTGTTGAAACCGTAAGAGGTGTCGAATACGGGCAGGTTGTCATCGCAAATAAACAAGTGGACGAGCATGATGTTGTGCTTCCGCTTCGAAAGGTCATTCGCGTTGCTGATGAACGCGATCTTCTCATTGTAGAAGAAAACAAACAGGAGGCCCTGTCCGCTTTTGAAGTCTGTCAGAAAAAAGTGGCTGACCACGGCTTAGATATGAAGCTGGTTGATGTTGAATTTACGTTTGACCGCAATAAAGTCATTTTTTACTTTACGGCAGACGGACGGGTTGATTTCAGGGAATTGGTCAAAGACTTGGCTTCTATCTTTAAAACGAGAATCGAATTGCGCCAAATCGGGGTAAGGGACGAGGCGAAAATGCTCGGCGGTATCGGACCATGCGGGAGAATGCTTTGCTGCTCCACGTTCCTCGGTGATTTTGAACCGGTGTCCATCAAAATGGCGAAGGATCAAAATTTATCGTTGAACCCAACGAAGATTTCCGGTCTGTGCGGCCGTTTGATGTGCTGTTTGAAGTACGAAAATGATGAGTATGAGACGGCAAAAGAACAGCTGCCGGATTTAGGCGAAATGATTACGACGGCAAACGGCCCCGCAAAGGTTGTCGGTCTTAATATTCTGGAACGGGTGCTTCAGGTGGAACTGAAGAATCGTGAAAAAGTGATAGAATATACTTGGGAAGAGCTCTTGGAAGAGGGCGTCGTATCCGCACAAACCACAGATTAACGAGGTGTGGAACCTTGGATAAAAAAGAGTTATTTGATACTGTCATAAACCTGGAGGAACAAATCGGTTCGCTGTACCGTCAGCTGGGTGACTTAAAGCAGCATATCGGCGAAATGATTGAAGAGAATCATCATCTTCAGCTTGAAAATAAGCATTTGCGTAAGCGGCTTGATGACACGACGGAGCAAATTGAGAAATTCAAAGCCGATCAGAAAGAAACAAAAACACAGAAGGCAGAGCAGAGTGATATAGGAGAAGGGTACGACAATCTGGCCCGGCTGTATCAAGAAGGCTTTCATATTTGCAACGTCCATTATGGGAGCGTCCGCAAGGGAGATTGCCTTTTTTGTCTGTCCTTCTTAAATAAAAAATAAGGAAAAGGCTTCCGCTGATGTCGGAAGCCTTTTTCAAAGAGTGCCGAAAGGAATAAGATTATGGTTTCATTACGTGATGATGAAAGATTGGATTACTTATTAGCAGAGGATATGAAAATAGTACAGAGTCCGACGGTTTTCGCTTTTTCATTAGATGCCGTGCTGCTGTCTAAGTTTGCATACGTTCCGATTCAAAAGGGGAACATCGTTGATTTATGCACGGGGAACGGCATTGTGCCGCTTTTGCTCAGCACAAGGTCAAAAGCCGATATCACCGGGGTTGAAATTCAGGAACGCTTGTATGATATGGCGCTCCGAAGCGTGGAATACAACGGGCTGGGCGGTCAGATCAGTCTCATTCATGATGATCTGAAAAATATGCCGGAAAGACTCGGACATAATAAATATGATGTTGTCACCTGCAATCCGCCTTATTTTAAAACACCGAAAGAGGCGGAGCAGAACCTGAACGAGCATCTCAGAATCGCAAGGCACGAAATCCTTTGCACGCTTGAAGATGTGATTTCCGTCAGCAGCAAACTGCTGAAGCAAGGCGGAAAAGCGGCTCTCGTTCATCGGCCGGGGAGGCTTCTGGAAATCTTTGAATTAATGAAAGCATACCGAATAGAACCGAAACGGGTTCAGTTTATTTATCCGAAACAAGGTAAAGAAGCGAATACCATTTTGGTTGAAGGAATTAAAGGCGGCCGCCCTGATCTCAAAATTCTTCCCCCGCTCTTTGTATACAATGAACAAAATGAATATACGAAAGAGATCCGCACGATTTTATATGGAGACAAATAGCCATTTCTTTTATGTGCTGCTGTGCAATGACAACAGTCTGTATGCCGGTTATACAAATGATCTGCAAAAACGGCTGAAAACCCACAATGAGGGAAAGGGCGCGAAATATACAAGGGCGAGAAGGCCGGTTTCGTTATGCCATG
Organism: Bacillus sp. jun7; assembly: GCF_051034795.1. NCBI lineage: Bacteria > Bacillati > Bacillota > Bacilli > Caryophanales > Bacillaceae > Bacillus > Bacillus sp. jun7. Next base: position 2,339,501 of record NZ_CP093219.1, on the reverse strand, counting down.
CGGAATCATTTGAAACAAAACGGGAAGCGATGCAGGCGGAATACCGTTTTAAACAGCTGACCCGAAAGAAAAAAGAGCAATATATAGAAGAAAAACGACGCAGCAAGGAGGCTGTATATGTTAAGACGCCAGATGAGTTTTAACGGAAAATCTGAAATGGGAACTCTGTACCTTGTTCCTACACCGATCGGCAATTTGGAGGACATGACCTTTCGTGCAGTAGAGACGCTGAAATCGGCCGATGTCATAGCTGCCGAAGATACGAGACAGACGAAAAAGCTGTGCCATGTTTATGACATAGAAACATCTCTCATCAGCTATCATGAACATAATAAAGAAAGCAGCGGCCATAAAATCATTGAATGGCTGAAAAGCGGAAAGAATGTGGCATTGGTCAGTGATGCCGGTATGCCGACAATTTCCGACCCGGGGGCTGAGATTGTGAGAGATTTCACCCAAATCGGCGGATATGTCGTTCCGCTTCCGGGTGCAAATGCGGCATTAACCGCGCTGACCGCATCAGGGATCACCCCGCAGCCGTTTTTCTTCTACGGATTCTTAAACAGACAGAAAAAAGAAAAGAAGAAAGAACTCGAACTCCTGAAAAAACGGCAGGAAACGATGATATTTTACGAAGCGCCGCACAGATTAAAAGAAACATTAACAGCAATGCATGACGTTTTGGGGAATCGAACCATCGCCGTCACGAGGGAATTAACGAAAAAGTATGAGGAATTCATCAGAGGAACCATCGCCGAGGTGCTTGAATGGGCAAATGAAGATCAAATCCGCGGTGAGTTTTGTCTCGTTGTCGAAGGCAATCAAGGCGCTGAACCGGATGAAGAGGAAAAGCCTTGGTGGGCGGAGCTTTCTGAGAAAGAACATGTGGAGCATTACATAAATGAAGGATCTTCTTCCAAACAGGCCATAAAACAAACAGCGGTAGATCGGGACGTACCGAAACGCGAGATTTATGACGCTTATCACATTCAATCATAAAAAAAAACCGTTCTTGTGTCGTAACAAGAACGGTTTTTGTATGAAATAGCTTATTTTTGGTTTTGAAGCTGGTTTTGAATTTCAGAGATGATTTGCTCAGCGCCTTCTTTGCTGAGTACCAATTTGCCGCCGGCAAGTTTAAGGTTATCATCAGAAACTTCACCAGTTACTTGGCAAGTCATGTTTGGTTTATATTTTTTAAGGATGATTTTTTCATCATCAACATAAATTTCAAGAGCGTCTTTTTCTGCGATGCCCAGTGTACGGCGAAGTTCGATAGGGATAACGACGCGTCCGAGTTCATCAACTTTACGTACGATACCAGTAGATTTCATTAACAGTCTCCTCCCGAGAGATAATTATTTGTAGTTTATATTTTTCTTCGTCATTATTCGACAAAATTCCTTACATTCCTAGCATAACAAGGTTTCCAATAATCGTCAATCTTTTTGTTTGCTATTGTTTGTAAGAATTAGTTCTTATAGTAAGTAAAGCCTTGGAAATCCTGAAATAACAGGCTTTTTGACTGCTTTTTCGAACCTATTATCCTACTGAAAATCCTTTTAAATCAAGACTTTCGAACCAAGATGTTTTATATTAGTAGATTATATACGACAAATTTCGACATGTTAAGACTTTTTTTAATTTCAATAAAAATTTTTAATTTTATTTACTCTTTTACGCGCAGTACGTATATATCCTTGATCTTAAAGGCTAAGATGGTATCATAGATAGAGGACAAATATCAATATTGTATATCAAATAAAACCGCTCTCGTCCTTTGGGCGTGAGCTTTTCGACATTCTGAATGGGAGGTTGCAACATGCCGCAAGACAATAATACTTTTTATATTACGACCCCGATATATTATCCGAGCGGAAAATTACATATCGGCCATGCTTATACTACCGTGGCCGGCGATGCGATGGCGCGTTACAAAAGATTAAAAGGATTTGACGTACGCTACTTAACCGGAACGGATGAGCACGGACAGAAAATCCAGCAGAAAGCGGAGGAAGAGAATATCACGCCTCAAGCTTATGTGGATCGCGCAGTTGCTGAAATCCAAAAGCTATGGAAGCAGCTCGACATTTCTCACGATGATTTCATCCGGACGACGGAAAGCCGGCACAAAGAAATTATCGAGAAAGTGTTTCAAAAACTTCTTGATAATGGTGACATTTACCTGGATGAGTATGAGGGCTGGTACAGCATCCCTGATGAAACATTCTATACGGAAACACAGCTGGTGGATGTGGAACGAAATGAGAAGGGTGAGGTTGTCGGCGGAAAAAGCCCTGACAGCGGCCACCCGGTCGAATTAATCAAAGAGGAGTCATACTTCTTCCGCATGAGCAAATATGCAGACCGCCTGCTGAAGTTTTATGAGGACAATCCTTCTTTCATCCAGCCTGAATCACGCAAAAATGAAATGATTAACAACTTCATTAAACCGGGGCTTGAAGATTTGGCCGTTTCCAGAACGACGTTCGACTGGGGCGTAAAAGTGCCGGGAAATCCGAAGCATGTCGTATATGTATGGATTGACGCACTGTTCAACTATATTACAGCGCTCGGTTACGATACGGAAAATGATGAGCTTTACAAAAAGTACTGGCCGGCTGACGTCCACCTTGTCGGTAAAGAAATTGTCCGTTTTCATACCATTTACTGGCCGATTATGCTGATGGCTCTTGATCTCCCGCTGCCTAAGCAAGTATTCGCGCATGGCTGGTTATTGATGAAAGACGGAAAAATGTCGAAATCAAAAGGAAATGTCGTTGATCCGGTAACGTTAATTGAACGCTACGGCTTGGATGAACTTCGTTATTACCTGCTTCGCGAAGTACCGTTCGGTTCAGACGGTGTCTTTACGCCGGAAGGTTTCGTAGAACGGATTAATTATGACTTGGCGAACGACTTAGGAAACCTTCTGAATCGTACAGTCGCAATGATCCAAAAATATTTTGACGGCGAAATTGGTTCATATGAAGGAAATGTGACCGATTTTGATTCAGAGCTTTCTTCTGTAGCCGGTGAAACGGTTAAAGCTTATGAAAAGGCAATGGAAAACATGGAGTTTTCAGTCGCTTTATCAACGCTATGGCAATTAATCAGCCGTACGAACAAATATATTGATGAAACTGCTCCGTGGGTGCTTGCTAAAGATCAGGAAAAAGAAAAAGAATTACGTTCTGTCATGTATCATTTAGCTGAATCATTGCGTATTACGGCCGTATTGCTCCAGCCTTTCTTGACGCAGACGCCTGAAAAAATGTTTGCCCAGCTCGGAGTTGAGGATCAGTCTCTTAAAGCATGGGACAGCATTCAGACATTCGGCCAATTGAAGAACGCGAAAGTGAAAAAAGGGGAACCGCTTTTCCCTCGTCTTGAAGCTGAAGAAGAAGTAGCTTATATCAAGCAAAAAATGCAAGGAACTGCTCCTGCTAAAGAAGAAAAGGCGGAAGAGCCGCAAGAAGCAGAGCGTCTTCCTGAAATTACGTTTGATCAATTTATGGATACAGAACTTCGCGTCGCAGAAGTCTTGTCCGCAGAGCCGGTGAAAAAAGCAGATCGGCTGCTGAAATTGCAAATTGATCTGGGCTTTGAACAGCGCCAAGTTGTATCAGGTATCGCGAAGCATTACACACCGGATCAGCTTGTGGGAATGAAGATCATTTGTGTAACGAATTTAAAACCGGTAAAACTGAGAGGCGAGCTTTCTCAAGGAATGATACTGGCAGGAGAATCGGACGGCGTTCTCAAAGTTGTAGCTGTCGACCAGTCATTACCGAAAGGCACTCGAATTAAATAATAGGGGCAAAAGGTGTTTCACGTGTAACATTCCGTCGAACACCTTTTGTTTTTCAACAAGAAAGGAGTTTTTATGATGCTTTTTGATACACATGCGCACTTAAATGCCGAGCAATTTGACACAGACTTAGAGGAAGTCATTGCGCGTGCAAAGGCTGAAAAAGTTGAACGAATTGTCGTTGTCGGATTCGACAAACCCACTATCACGCGTGCGATGGAGCTGATTGAGGAATATGACTTTATATACGCTGCGATCGGCTGGCATCCGGTAGACGCAATTGACATGACAGAGGAAGATTTATCATGGATTAAGGAACTGTCCTCTCACGAAAAAGTCGTGGCAATCGGAGAGATGGGCCTTGATTACCACTGGGATAAATCACCAAAAGACATTCAGAAAGAAGTATTTCGGAAACAAATCGCTCTCGCCAAAGAAGTGAACCTTCCAATTATCATTCATAATCGTGATGCAACGGAAGATGTTGTCACAATTTTGAAAGAAGAGGGAGCGGAAGAAGTCGGCGGCATTATGCACTGCTTTACAGGGAGCGCGGAGGTTGCGCGGCAGTGTATGGATATGAATTTCTATATTTCATTCGGCGGACCGGTTACCTTCAAAAACGCGAAGAAACCAAAAGAAGTAGCAAAGGAAATTCCGAATGACCGTTTGCTGATTGAAACGGACTGTCCTTTCCTGACACCGCATCCTTTCCGCGGCAAACGAAATGAGCCAAGCTACGTAAAATATGTTGCTGAACAGCTCGCTGAATTAAAAGGGCTGACATATGAAGAAATTGCCTCAATTACAACCGAAAACGCAAAAAGACTTTTCCGCATGAACTGACAGAATGCGCTGTCATAACGTGTAAAAGCTTGTCCGATTCAGTGGATATGTATAACGGTTCTACAAGCTTCCTTCTCCTCATAAGATAGGTTGTCGATATGTCTCTCTTCCTTTTTTTGCTTTGTTTTTGCATAATGAGGGATACGCTGAAGGTTTTTCATCTTCGAGATGGGAGGGTTGACAGCATTTTAGATACTCTATATAATCTCTCCGAGGAGAAGGAGGCGTTTTTCATCACACAAAAAATGAAAAAACTGTTTTCCGTAAAGCTTGGTAAAAGCAAGGTTATTCTTATTGCAGCTATTATTCTGCTGGGCGGAACCGGGACTGCATACGGGGCACATGAGCTCTCAAAACAATCAGTTTCTGTTTCCATCAACGGCAAGAAAAAGCAAATACGCACTCATGCAAAAACGGTTGGGGAACTTCTGGAAGATTTACATATAGAGACGAGAAATGAAGACCGGATTACCCCGTCTAAGCAGACAGCATTGGCAGACAACATGAATGTCGTGTATGATGCTGCAAAGCAGATCCGTGTGACAAGAGGCGGAGAAGAAAAGACTTTATGGTCAACGGCAAAAACAGTCGGCGCATTTCTGAACGAACAGCATACACCTGTGAATCAGCACGATAAAATAGATCCAGCAGCAGATACGAAAGTGACAAACGGCATGAAAGTCACGGTCGACCCGGCTTTTCAGGTCACTGTAAATGATGCGGGAAAGAAAAAGAAAATATGGACGACTTCGACTACGGTCGCTGACTTTTTAACGCAGCATAAGATGGACATGAAAGACGAAGATAAAGTAAAACCGGCATTACACGAAAAGCTCACAAAAAATCAGGCCGGCATACAAATCACTCGTATCGAAAAAGTCACCGATGTAGTTGAGGAAAAAATAGCGTATCAAGTGAAAGAAAAAGAAGATGCGTCTCTCGACAGCGGGAAAGAAAAGATCGTTCAAAAAGGAAAAGAAGGCAAACTTAAAAAGCATTTTCATGTTGTCAAAGAAAATGGAAAAGAAGTATCAAGAAAGCTTGTCAAAGAAGAAACATCTGAAAAAAGCAAAGATCAGATCATTGCGGTCGGCACAAAGCGGCACAGTCCCAAGATTGAGCAGCTCAGTGCACCTGTGAAGGCATCTTCGGGCGAAAACGGATCTTCCGGTAAAGTGATTACCGTGTCTTCCACGGCTTATACCGCAAGCTGCAGCGGCTGTTCCGGCCAAACGGCTACAGGCGTTAACCTGACAAGCAATCCGAATGCCAAAGTCATTGCGGTAGACCCAAGCGTCATCCCACTCGGCACAAGAGTCCACGTAGACGGATACGGGGATGCCGTGGCCGCTGATACAGGCTCAGCCATTAAAGGAAGACGGATTGATGTCTTTTTCCCTGAAAAATCTTCAGCTTACCGCTGGGGAAAGAAACAAGTCAAAATAAAAATCTTAAATTAATTCCGATTCACTCAGAGGGTTTTGCGCCCTCTGTTTTTTTCGTTATAATAGGTAAAGTGTATTTTCAGTATATTAGACGTGACATGTAAGCAAAGGTTTCGTTTTGGATATAAAAAGTTTTTTTGGAGGAAGTAATGAAAATTAAAGAAATTATTGTAGTCGAGGGACGCGATGACACTGCGCGCATAAAACTTGCCGTTGATGCGGATACGATCGAGACAAACGGTTCCGCAATCGGAGACGAAGTCATCAGGCAGATTCGGCTGGCGCAGGAAACGAGAGGGGTCATCGTGCTGACGGACCCGGATTTTCCGGGGGAGAAGATCCGGAAAACCATTTCTGAAGCAGTACCCGGCTGTAAACACGCATTTCTGCCCAAACATCTTGCCAAACCGAAAAACAAGCGCGGCATTGGCGTTGAGCACGCATCCATTGAAAGCATCAGAGCATGTCTGGAAAATGTGCATGAAGAGATGGAGGCAAAGCCGAGTGAGATTTCAGCTGAAGATGTCATACAGGCCGGTCTGATCGGCGGACCGGCTGCCAAAAGACGCCGCGAACGATTGGGCGACCTGCTGAAGATCGGCTATACAAACGGCAAGCAGCTTCAAAAACGGCTGCAAATGTTTCAAATCAAAAGAAGTGATTTTATTGATGCGCTCGATGCTATGAGGCAGGAGGAACAGGATGAACAATAAAGATATCGCGACACCTATCAGAACGAAGGAAATTCTGAAAAAGTACGGTTTCTCTTTTAAAAAGAGTCTGGGACAGAATTTCTTAATTGATACAAATATATTGGACAGAATTGTGGACCATGCGGAAATTACGGATCGGACCGGAGTCATTGAAATCGGGCCCGGAATCGGCGCGCTGACAGAGCAGCTTGCCAAACGGGCGAAAAAGGTCGTCGCGTTTGAAATTGATCAGCGTCTGCTGCCCATTCTCAATGATACGCTGTCTCCGTATGACAATGTAACGATTATTCATCAAGATGTGCTGAAAGCAGACGTCAAATCCGTCATTGAAGAGCAGTTTCAGGATTGTGATGAAATTATGGTGACGGCGAATCTCCCATATTATGTGACGACGCCGATCATCATGAAGCTTTTGGAAGAACATCTTCCGTTAAAAGGAATTGTCGTAATGCTGCAAAAAGAGGTCGCTGAGCGGATGGCCGCTGATCCTTCCTCTAAGGAGTACGGATCGCTTTCCATTGCGGTTCAGTTCTATACGGAGGCCAAAACCGTCATGACCGTCCCGAAAACGGTGTTTGTACCTCAGCCTAATGTCGATTCCGCCGTCATCCGTCTCTTGCTTCGTGACGGCCCGGCGGTTGACGTCGATAATGAACCGTTTTTCTTCCAGCTGATTAAAGCAAGCTTCGCACAACGCCGGAAAACCTTGCTGAACAACCTTGTGAACAATCTTCCGGACGGAAAAGAGAAAAAAGCTCAAATTGAAGAAGTTCTTCAAGAAACGAATATTGATGGAAAGCGGCGCGGTGAATCCCTGTCCATAGAAGAATTTGCGCTCTTGTCCAACGGATTGCATAAAGCCCTTTTCTAAGAGGGCTTTTTGTTTTGCGTCACCACTTGGACTGCCGCTACATAGGCTAGAGGAGAACCTTATTCATTCAACTGCAAGAAAAGCTTGAAACATCAAGCGCCGCAGCGGAAAGAGGTGCATTTGCCAAGACTTCTTTCATGATGAGGCTTAGTCTATTTGTGGAGTGGGTAACGTGCAATTTCAAATAGGAGATATGGTAGCCAGGAAATCCTATCAAATGGATGTTTTATTTCGCATTATCGGTATAGAGCAAACAAGCAACGGAAATTCAATTGCCATCCTGCATGGTGACGAAGTCAGATTGATTGCGGATGCTGATTTTTCTGATTTGGAGCCTGTCAGAAAAGACGAACAGGCCATGAGAAAGAAAAGAGATGAAAGCAGGATGAATGAATCTCTCGAGCTGCTCCGCCAGGATTATAAGCTGCTTCGGGAAAAACAGGAATATTATGCGACAAATCAATATCAGCATCAGGAGCACTACTTTCATATGCCCGGAAAGGTATTGCATCTGGACGGCGATGAGGCCTATTTGAAAAAGTGCCTGAACTTTTATAAAAAAATCGGTGTGCCGGTATACGGAATTCATTGCCATGAGAAAAAAATGCCGGCGTCAATTGACGAGCTGCTTGATAAATACAGGCCGGATATTTTAGTCATCACCGGCCATGATGCATATTCCAAGCATAAGGGAGACGTGAACGATTTAAGCGCCTACAGGCATTCCAAACACTTTGTCGAAACCGTTCAGAGAGCGAGGCGTAAAGTCCCTCATTTGGATCAGCTGGTCATATTCGCGGGGGCCTGCCAATCTCATTTCGAGTCTTTAATCAGAGCGGGCGCGAATTTCGCAAGTTCGCCGTCACGAGTCAATATTCATGCGCTTGACCCGGTATATATTGTCGCGAAAATCAGCTTCACTCCGTTTATGGAGCGGATCAATGTATGGGATGTCCTGAGAAATACGCTGACGAGAGAGAAAGGGCTGGGAGGAATTGAAACGAAGGGTGTGCTGCGTGTCGGTATGCCGTATAAATCAAATGGATGAGTGATAAAACCCGCATATATTTCGCTATGCGGGTTAATTATTTTACATATTGATACATAAATTTCCGGAACTTGTGAAAAATAACGCAGAAATCAATAGAATTTTGTCAAAATAATTTTGTTGACAATGACTTATTAACGTTGATATAATTTAAATTTTGTTTGACAAAATTGGGCTCTTGTTGTACAATAAATGTAGTGAGGTGGATGCAATGGCGAAGACGTTGTCCGATATAAAAAGATCGCTTGATGGGAATTTAGGTAAACGGCTTACGTTAAAAGCAAACGGCGGCCGCCGAAAAACGATTGAGCGTTCGGGCATTTTAGCTGAGACGTACCCTTCTGTTTTTGTGATACAACTAGATCAAGACGAGAATTCGTTTGAAAGAGTTTCATACAGTTATGCTGATATTCTGACTGAGACTGTTGAATTGACATTCAATGACGATGCGGCAAGCTCAGTAGCATTTTAATGGGCAGTGAACCTTTTGTTTACTGCTTTTTGTTTTGCCTTCTAAAGCTCTTCTAATTATTCCCTCGAAAGTTTCAGCCGATTAAACGGAAGCTATAGGTGTCACATGTTTTATCGTGGCGTGCACGAATGGTGATCAATTCTATAAAAGGGGTTGTTTCGTTTGGGCAGACGTCGTGGAGTTATGTCAGATGAGTTCAAATATGAGCTGGCGAAGGACCTTGGTTTTTACGATACGGTGAAAAACGAGGGCTGGGGAGGCATTCGGGCGCGTGACGCCGGGAATATGGTAAAGCGTGCGATCGAGATTGCCGAACAGCAGATGGCGGCTCAGAACCAAAATAACCGATAAGCAGTGGCCCGGGGGACAATCCGTTCCCCGGTTTTTTCTATCGGCTGTCGAAACCGGCGTCAATTTCGGATAAGTACCTCCGGGTCTCCAAATGTGATACAATGTTCATACTTATGTTTAGATGGAGAAGTAGGTGAAAGCTATGCGTATTTTAGAAAAAGCGCCGGCCAAAATCAATCTGTCCCTCGATGTGACGAGTAAACGCCCGGATGGTTATCACGAAGTGGAGATGATCATGACGACAATTGATTTGGCAGATCGGATTGAACTGACAGAACTGCCCGAAAACGTTATCAGAGTGGCGTCGCATAATCGCTTTGTTCCGGATGATCAAAGGAATCTGGCTTATCAGGCAGCCAAACTGCTTAAAGAACGGTTTCAAGTTAAAAAAGGCGTTTCGATTATGATTACAAAGGTGATCCCTGTAGCGGCAGGGCTTGCCGGCGGAAGCAGCGATGCGGCAGCCACGCTCAGAGGGCTGAACAGGCTTTGGGATTTAAAGCTTTCTGTCGAAGAGCTTGCAGAGCTTGGAGCTGAAATCGGTTCAGACGTGTCCTTCTGTGTATACGGAGGCACTGCCCTGGCAACCGGACGCGGTGAGAAGATCAGGCACATCAGTGCTCCGCCTCATTGCTGGGTCATGCTCGCCAAACCGACGATCGGGGTATCGACTGCCGAAGTGTACCGCCGGCTGAACTTACAGCAGGTTCGGCATCCTGATGTGCAGGCGATGATTGACGCGATTGAAGAAAAAAGCTTCCAAAAGGTATGCGGACAATTAGGGAACGTATTGGAGTCGGTTACGCTCAGCCTCCATCCCGAGGTGGCGATGATTAAAAATCAAATGAAACGCTTCGGCGCTGATGCGGTGTTAATGAGCGGAAGCGGACCGACTGTATTCGGTTTGGTTCAATACGAATCTAAGGTGCAGCGGATTTATAACGGGTTAAGAGGTTTCTGTGATCAAGTGTACGCGGTGCGGATGATCGGCGAACAGAATGCTCTTGATTAAATCCGTATGTTAAGTTATATTATTTTTAAATTATTCGGATTTTGGGGGTAAGTTCATGAAGTTTCGTCGCAGCGGCAGATTGGTGGACTTAACAAATTATTTGTTAACCCATCCGCATGAATTAATACCGTTAACGTTTTTCTCAGAACGGTATCAATCAGCAAAGTCATCAATCAGTGAAGATTTAACGATTATTAAACAGACCTTTGAACAGCAAGGCATTGGGACGCTGCTTACAGTGCCGGGAGCTGCCGGAGGCGTCAAATACATTCCGAAAGTGAAACAGGCTGAAGCAGAAGCGTTTATACAGGAGCTGGGACAGTCTTTAGTAAATCCTGAGCGTATCCTTCCGGGCGGTTATGTATATTTAACGGATATCTTAGGAAAACCATCTGTCCTCTCTCATGTAGGCAGGCTTTTTGCTTCCGTTTTTGCGGAGCGGGAGATTGATGTGGTGATGACCGTTGCGACAAAAGGAATCCCTCTTGCTTACGCAGCGGCCAGTTATCTGAACGTTCCGGTTGTCATCGTGCGAAAGGACAATAAAGTGACTGAAGGCTCCACGGTGAGCATCAATTATGTATCAGGATCGTCTAACCGCATTCAAACAATGTCGCTTGCGAAAAGAAGTTTGGCTACGGGTTCGAACGTTTTGATTATTGACGACTTTATGAAAGCCGGCGGCACCATTAACGGCATGATCAGCCTGCTTGATGAGTTTAATGCAAACGTCGCGGGAATAGGCGTCTTGGTTGAAGCCGAGGGAGTGAATGAACGGCTTGTCGATGAATACATGTCACTGCTCACGCTTTCAACCATCAATATGAAAGACAAAACGATTGAGATTCAAAACGGCAATTTTCTGCGATTTTTTAAAGAACAGCATTTAAAGAATGGGGAGACAGAAAAATGACAAAAGCAATCCATACGAAACACGCGCCGGCAGCGATCGGGCCATATTCACAGGGAATCATCGTAAACAACATGTTCTACAGCTCAGGCCAGATTCCTCTTACTGCTGAAGGAGAAATGGTAAACGGTGATATCACAGAACAAACGCATCAGGTGTTCAGCAATTTAAAAGCTGTGCTGAAAGAAGCGGGCGCTTCTCTCGAGACGGTTGTCAAAGCAACGGTATTTATTGCTGATATGGAGCAGTTTGCGGAAGTGAATGAAGTGTACGGACAATACTTTGATGTACATAAGCCGGCAAGGTCTTGTGTGGAAGTGGCGAGACTGCCGAAAGACGCTCTCGTGGAAATTGAAGTCATTGCGCTGGTGAAATCTTAAATCTCAGAAAAGTGGTTCCGGTCTCCGGGATCACTTTTTTTATGCAGTATATGATCCCCAAATATGGTTTATCACCTAATTGTGTATGTATATCCTATATTTTCAAAAAAACTTTTTGAAACGTGCAGGAATTTAAAAAGAATCGTGGAATTGTTAGACTAATGCTTTTATATAGGGAAAAGGTGGTGAACTACTGTGGAAGTTACTGACGTAAGATTACGCCGCGTGAATACCGATGGTCGCATGAGAGCGATTGCATCCATCACGCTGGATCACGAATTTGTCGTACATGATATTCGTGTGATTGATGGAAACAATGGTCTTTTCGTTGCGATGCCGAGTAAACGCACCCCTGATGGAGAATTCCGCGATATTGCTCATCCTATTAATTCCAGCACGCGGGGCAAGATCCAGGATGCTGTTTTAAATGAGTATCATCGTTTGGGTGATTCTGAAGCATTAGAATATGAAGAAGCCGGGGCTTCTTAAACATAACAAAATGTAAGGACTGCTGATAAAGGCTGACACAAGGCCTTTTCCGGCAGTCCTTTTTTAAATCTGATTTTTCAGTAATAAAGCGATTACATAGAAAATTCTTGCACTTTTTGATGTCTTCTTGAAATCAACAGCTATTTAGGATATATTTTTCTATGGATAAAAGGGATATTGGAGGCCATTAAATGGATAAGCGGTTTGCAGTGATTTTAGCTGCCGGAAAAGGAACGAGAATGAAATCGAAGCTTTATAAGGTCCTTCATCCGGTATGCGGAAAGCCTATGGTAGAGCACGTCGCAGACGAAGCTCTGAAATTATCTTTAGCGAAGCTTGTCACCATCGTAGGACACGGCGCCGAAGATGTGAAGAAGCAGCTCGGACAGAAAAGCGATTACGCTCTCCAAGCAGAACAGCTCGGTACGGCTCATGCGGTCAAGCAGGCAAAACCATTTCTTCACGGAGAAAAGGGTGTCACGATCGTTATTTGCGGCGATACACCGCTTCTGACAGCGGAGACGATGGAAGCCATGCTGAATGAACATACAGACAAAGGTGCAAAAGCCACGGTGTTAACGGCTGTTGCCGACGATCCCGCCGGATACGGAAGAATCATCCGCAGTGAAGACGGCGCCGTTCAAAAAATCGTGGAGCACAAGGATGCTTCGGAGCAAGAACGTCTTGTGAAAGAAATCAACACGGGAACGTACTGTTTTGATAACGAGGCTCTTTTTCGTGTCATCGAACAGGTTTCGAATGAAAATGCCCAAGGCGAGTATTATCTGCCGGATGTGATCGAAATCCTCAAAGACGAAGGCGAAACTGTTGCCGCTTACCAGACTGGTAACTTCCAAGAGACGCTCGGAGTGAATGATAGAGTCGCTCTTTCTCAGGCTGAAATGTATATGAAAGAGCGAATTAACAAACGGCATATGCAGAACGGAGTCACTTTAATCGATCCGATGAATACGTACATCTCACCTGACGCGCGCATCGGACAAGATACAGTTATTTATCCCGGAACTGTGTTAAAGGGACAAGCTGAAATCGGCGATGAATGTGTCATCGGCCCTCACACTGAGATAGAGGACAGTTCAATCGGCAGCCGCACTGTGATTAAACAATCCGTTGTCAATCGCAGCAAAGTTGGGAATGATGTAAATATCGGTCCTTTTGCTCACATCAGACCCGATTCCGCAATCGGCAATGAAGTGAAGATCGGAAACTTTGTTGAAATCAAGAAAACACAATTCGGCGACCGAAGCAAAGCATCTCATTTAAGCTATATCGGTGATGCCGAAGTGGGCACGGATGTGAATCTGGGCTGCGGCTCCATCACGGTCAATTATGATGGGAAGAAAAAGTATTTAACCAAAATTGAAGACGGCGCCTTTATTGGCTGCAACTCCAATCTGGTCGCTCCTGTCACAGTGGGAGAAGGCGCGTACGTCGCTGCGGGTTCAACCGTAACTGAAGATGTGCCGGGCGAAGCGCTTGCCATTGCCAGAGCAAGACAAGTAAATAAAGAAGATTATGTGAAAAACATTCATAAAAAATAATCCTAAAATCGGAGGTTTACCATGTCTAACGAATACGGAGATAAGAATTTAAAGATTTTTTCTTTGAATTCAAATCCAGAACTTGCAAAAGAAATCGCGGATAATGTAGGGGTTCAATTAGGAAAGTGCTCTGTTACAAGATTCAGTGACGGAGAGGTCCAGATCAACATAGAAGAAAGTATTCGCGGCTGTGATTGCTATATCATTCAGTCTACAAGTGCGCCGGTTAATGAGCACATTATGGAATTGCTGATTATGGTTGACGCTTTAAAGCGCGCTTCCGCGAAAACAATCAACATTGTCATTCCGTACTACGGTTATGCGCGCCAGGACAGAAAAGCAAGATCACGTGAACCGATTACGGCAAAACTTTTTGCAAACCTGCTTGAAACAGCGGGTGCGACACGCGTGATCGCGCTTGATTTACACGCGCCGCAAATTCAAGGTTTCTTTGATATTCCGATTGACCACTTAATGGGTGTTCCGATTTTAGGCCATTACTTTGAAGGTAAAGACTTGAAAGATATCGTCATTGTTTCTCCTGACCACGGCGGTGTGACGCGCGCCCGCAAACTTGCGGACCGTCTGAAAGCGCCGATCGCGATTATCGACAAACGCCGTCCTAGACCGAATGAGGTAGAAGTGATGAATATCGTCGGTAACGTGGAAGGTAAAACAGCGATTCTGATCGATGATATTATTGATACGGCCGGCACAATCACACTTGCCGCTAACGCGCTGGTTGAAAACGGAGCTGCAGAAGTGTATGCATGCTGTACGCACCCTGTACTGTCAGGCCCTGCCGTTGAGCGGATCAATAACTCTAAAATCAAGGAGCTTGTCGTAACGAACAGCATTAAGCTTCCTGATGAGAAAAAAATCGACCGCTTTAAGCAGCTTTCTGTCGGACCGCTTCTGGCTGAAGCGATTATCCGCGTTCACGAGAAACAATCTGTCAGCTATTTATTCAGCTAAACCGAAACTTTAAGGTTTAAATCCCAGTTATTGTGGGTATTGTTCTAATAGGACGATAAAACGATAATTAGGATGGTGCTGAATATGGCAACTTTAAAAGCAAATGAAAGAACAGATTTTAAACGTTCGACGCTTCGGAAAATCCGTCATTCAGGACATGTTCCAGGGATTATATACGGTAAAGAAACAACGAATACGCCTGTCTCTTTAGACAGTGTCGAATTGCTTAAAACATTGCGGGACGAAGGAAAAAACACGATTATCACAATTGATGTCAACGGAAATCAGCAATCGGTTATGGTGACTGATCTTCAGACAGACCCGCTCAAAAACGAATTGACGCACGCCGATTTTCAAGTCGTGAATATGAGTGAGGAGCTGGAGGCCGAGGTGCCGATTCAGCTGACGGGAGAGGCGAAGGGAGTCAAAGACGGAGGCGTCATCCAGCAGCCGCTGCATGAGCTTTCGATCAAGGCTAAGCCGAAGGACATCCCTCAGACAATCAATGTTGATATTTCCGGGCTTGAAATGAATGATGTGCTGACCATCGCAGATCTGACTGCTGACGGCAATTATACATTTACAAACGACCCGGAAGAAGTCGTGGCTTCCATCCTTCCTCCTAAGCAGGAAGCATTCGAAGAAGATGCAGAACCGTCTCCTGAGGAAGAGCCCGAAGGAGAAAATCAATAAGCGCTTTAAGACGTAACCCGCCCGAGGTTACGTCTTTTGTGCTAGAATGAGAAGAATTACAGCGATGTTGAGGGAGGATTTACGATGCTTGTGATTGCCGGTCTCGGTAACCCGGGAAAAACCTATGAGAACACGAGACATAATGTCGGCTTTATGGCCATTGACGAGCTTTCTAAAGAATGGAATATTGAACTGAATAAAACGAAATTCAACGGACTTTACGGAATGGGGTTTGTTTCCGGAAAAAAAGTTCTACTTGTTAAACCGCTTACATATATGAATTTATCAGGGGAATGTTTGCGGCCGCTGCTGGATTATTATGATGCCGATCATGAAGATCTGAAAGTCATATACGATGACCTTGATCTTCCGACGGGAAAAATCAGGCTCCGGACGAAGGGGAGCGCAGGCGGACATAACGGGATTAAATCGCTTATACAGCACCTCGGAACCCCTGAATTTGACCGGGTCAGAATCGGAATCGGCCGCCCCGTCAACGGAATGAAAGTCGTTGACTATGTACTGGGAGCTTTTACGAAGGAAGAAGCGCCGCATATCAACGATGCCGTCTCAAAAACCGTAAAAGCCTGCGAAGCTTCCTTAACGAAACCATTTTTAGAAGTCATGAACGAATTTAATGCAAATGTATAAGATAAATAATGGGAGACCATACTAGGGAAAAATGATTTTTTCACATCAGGAGGTCCAACGTATGGCTTTGCATTATTTCTGCCGCCACTGCGGCTTTAAGGTAGGGAGCCTGGAATATTCGACGGTGCCGACACAGTCACTTGGATTTCAGCACTTAACAAATGAGGAAAGAAACGATATGATTTCATATAAAGACAATGGAGATGTCCATGTTCTTACAATTTGTGAAGACTGCCAAGAGGCGCTGGAACGCAATCCGCACTACCATGAACACAACACATTTATTCAATAAGAAGCTTTGGTGTAGATTCTAGACCAAAGCGTTTTTCTGTTCTTGCAGAAAATAGAGAGGAGGGCCCATATGGACAACATTCAAACCTTTATTAAAGAAAGCGATGATTTTAAATCCATTGTCAACGGTTTACATGAGGGGCTGAAGGAACAGCTGCTTGCGGGTCTGTCAGGTTCCGCGCGTTCTGTTTTTACCTCCGCCCTTGCACAGGAAACGAAAAGGCCGATTTTCTTTATCACTCATAATTTATATCAGGCCCAAAAAGTGACGGAAGATCTGACGGCGCTTCTCGGGGATCAATCTGTTTTTTTATACCCCGTGAATGAATTGATTTCTTCAGAAATTGCGGTAGCCAGTCCTGAACTGCGCGCTCAGCGGCTTGATGTCATTAATAGATTAACAAACGGAGAAGCGCCGGTCGTTGTGGCGCCCGTTGCGGCAGTGAGAAGAATGCTTCCGCCGAAGGAGCTGTGGAAAAGCAGCCAGCTCGTCATTTCACTCGGAGACGATATAGAACCGGATCAGCTGTCCGCGCGCCTTGTAGAGGTGGGGTATGAGCGTTCCGATATGGTTTCTGCACCCGGTGAATTCAGTATTCGCGGCGGAATTATCGACATTTATCCGCTGACGTCGGAGCATCCGGTGCGAATTGAACTGTTTGATACGGAGGTCGATTCCATCAGAAGCTTCAATTCTGATGACCAGAGATCAATTGAGACGCTCAAACATGTGGCGATCGGACCGGCGAAGGAATTGATCATCAGGGCGGAAGAAAAAGCCCGGGCAATGGAAAGGCTCGATAAAGGGCTTGCCGACAGTCTGAAAAAGCTGAAGCAGGACAAACAAAAGGAAATGCTTCATATCAATATCTCACATGATAAAGAACGGTTATCAACGGGACAGACTGATCAGGAACTTGTGAAGTATCTCTCGTACTTTTACGAAAAACCTGCTAGTTTGCTAGATTATACACCGGCAGACACGTTGTTACTGTTAGACGAGGTCAGCCGCATTCATGAAATGGAGGATCAGCTGCAAAAAGAAGAGGCCGAATTTACGACAAGTCTGCTCGAGGAAGGGAAAATTCTGCATGACATTCATTTATCCTTCAGCTTTCAGGAGCTTATGAGCGAAAAGCGGCGCCCGGCTATTTATTATTCATTATTTTTGCGTCATGTCCAGCATACAAGCCCTCAGAATATCGTGAATGTGACAAGCCGGCAGATGCAGAGTTTTCACGGGCAGATGAATGTGCTTGCAGGTGAAATGGAGCGCTTCAAGAAATCAAACTTCACCGTCGTCTTTTTAGGCGCAAATAAGGACAGAACCGACAGATTGGCATCCGTGCTGGCTGATTACGAAATTGAAGCCGCAAAAACGGACAGCTCCAAAGCGCTTGTGCAAGGACAGGTCTATGTCATGGAAGGCGAGCTGCAATCCGGTTTTGAACTGCCGCTGATGAAGCTGGCCGTCATTACGGAGGAAGAGCTGTTCAAAAACCGAATCAAGAAAAAGCCGAGAAAGCAGAAGCTGACAAATGCCGAACGGATCAAAAGCTATTCCGAGCTTCAGGTCGGTGACTATGTCGTCCACGTCAACCACGGGATCGGTAAGTATTTGGGGATCGAAACACTGGAAATCAAAGGCATTCATAAAGATTACCTCAACATTCATTATCAGGGCAGCGATAAGCTGTACGTCCCTGTAGAACAAATCGATCAGGTGCAGAAGTACGTCGGCTCTGAAGGAAAAGAACCGAAGCTTTATAAACTGGGCGGCAGTGAATGGAAACGGGTGAAGAAAAAAGTTGAAAACTCCGTTCAGGATATTGCCGATGATCTGATTAAGCTTTATGCGGAACGGGAAGCAAGCAAAGGCTATGCGTTCTCGCCCGATCATGAAATGCAGCGGCAGTTCGAATCTGCTTTCCCTTATCAGGAAACAGAGGACCAGCTCCGTTCCATTCAGGAGATTAAAAAGGATATGGAAAGAGAGCGCCCGATGGACCGTTTGCTTTGCGGTGATGTGGGATACGGGAAGACGGAGGTAGCCATCCGAGCGGCCTTTAAAGCGATCGCAGACGGAAAGCAGGTCGCGCTTCTTGTGCCGACGACAATACTCGCGCAAGCAGCATTATGAAACCATTATGGAGCGTTTTCAGGACTATCCGATTAACATCGGTCTTCTCAGCCGATTCAGAACGAGAAAAGAGTCCAATGAAACGATTAAAGGCCTGAAAAACGGAACGGTAGACATCGTAATCGGAACCCACAGGCTCTTGTCTAAAGACGTCGTCTATAAAGATCTCGGCTTGCTCATCATTGATGAAGAGCAGCGCTTCGGCGTAACGCATAAGGAAAAAATCAAACAGATCAAAGCCAATGTCGATGTACTGACTCTTACAGCGACGCCGATTCCGCGTACGCTTCATATGTCCATGCTCGGTGTGCGGGATTTATCCGTTATTGAAACGCCGCCGGAAAACCGTTTCCCTGTTCAGACATATGTCGTGGAATACAACGGCGCGCTTGTACGAGAAGCTATCGAAAGAGAACTGGCGCGCGGAGGACAGGTATATTTCTTGTACAACCGCGTGGATGACATCGAGCGGAAGGCTGATGAAATTTCCATGCTTGTTCCCGATGCGAAAGTGGCATATGCCCACGGAAAAATGACTGAAAATGAATTGGAAAGCGTCATGCTCAATTTTCTGGAAGGGGAATCAGACGTCCTTGTCAGCACGACTATTATTGAGACAGGCGTAGATATACCAAATGTCAATACCTTGATTGTGTTCGACGGAGACAAAATGGGGCTGTCTCAGCTGTATCAGCTGAGAGGACGGGTCGGCCGTTCCAACCGCGTCGCTTACGCGTATTTTACGTACCGCAGAGACAAAGTGCTTACTGAGGTGGCGGAAAAACGGCTGCAGGCGATTAAAGAATTTACCGAGCTGGGATCAGGCTTTAAAATTGCCATGCGTGACTTGACGATCAGGGGAGCGGGGAACCTTCTCGGCGCCCAGCAGCACGGCTTTATCGACTCAGTCGGCTTTGACCTGTACTCGCAAATGCTCAAGGAAGCGATTGAAGAGCGGAAAGGCGATATTCCGAAAAGCGAACAGTTTGAGACAGAAATCGATATCGAGCTTGACGCGTATATTCCCGAAAACTATATACAAGACGGCAAGCAAAAAATCGACATGTATAAACGCTTCAGGTCAATCGCCACAATTGAGGAGAAAAATGAGCTCCAAGATGAAATCATTGACAGGTTCGGCAGCTACCCTAAAGAAGTTGAATGGCTGTTTACGGTTGCTGAGATGAAGGTATACGGAAAATATGAACGCGTCGAACTCATCAAGCAGGATAAAGACGCGATCAGATTTACCATTTCTGAAGAGGCCAGCGCACAGATTGACGGCCAGAAATTATTCGAACTCGGCAATAAATACGGCCGGCAGATCGGACTGGGAATGGAAGGGAAAAAGCTGAAAATCTCAGTACAGACGAAAGGCCGCAAAACGGAAGAGTGGCTGGAGACCGTTCTCGGCATGCTGAAAGGACTTCAGAATGTGAAGAAAGAAACAATCGCATCTTCATAAAAATTGTTACTCTCTGGTGTATATTACATTTGATGTGACGGATACTAATTTCAAGCGAGTGGCGGAAGCTACATAAAGTAAAGAGCTTTAGTACTTTCCCTTAAATATCATCACATGAAAGAGAGGCACCAGAGAGATGAAAGCTACAGGTATCGTACGTCGTATTGATGATCTAGGACGGGTCGTCATTCCTAAAGAAATTCGGAGAACACTGCGGATCAGGGAAGGAGACCCGCTTGAAATATTCGTTGACCGCGACGGAGAAGTTATATTGAAAAAATATTCTCCTATCAGTGAGCTTGGCGATTTTGCGAAAGAATATGCAGATGCATTGTATGACAGTCTCGGCCATTCCGTCTTGATTTGCGACCGTGACGCGTATATTGCCGTTTCGGGCAGTTCGAAAAAAGAATTTCTGAACAAATCCATCAGCGATTTGCTCGAAAAAACGATGGATCAGCGCAGCTCAGTGGTAGAAAACGACGTGAAGTCCGCGCAGCTTGTGAATGACGTTGATGAAGATATGAGCTCCTATACAATCGCTCCGATCGTGGCAAATGGCGATCCTATCGGTGCCGTAGTCATCTTTTCCAAGGAACAGGCGCTTGGAGAAGTAGAGCATAAAGCGGTAGAAACGGCAGCCAGTTTTTTGGCGAGACAAATGGAGCAGTAGGTCTTATTACCATTATTGAAATAAGAAACGGGGAAAGAACAGCTCTTATACAAGTGCTGTTCTTTTTCATATTCATATGTGCTCTCTATCGGTTCGGCCGTTAGGATTGTGATATAATAAGCTCGTTTTATAGACGTAATTTTCTAGCGGCTGGAAGGAGCTTTTGGATGAACGATTCAGTTGGCGCCAAGCGGCAATCGGCATGGAAAGGTGCTTTTGTGCTCGTCGTTGCGGGCATCGTGACGAAGATATTAAGCGCCGTGTACAGGGTTCCTTTTCAGAATATTGTCGGTGACGTCGGATTTTACATTTATCAGCAGGTGTATCCGTTTTTAGGGATCGCGGTCATGCTGTCAACATCCGGTTTTCCGGTGATCATCTCAAAATTAATGAACGATTATAGCGATCATAAACAAAAAATAATGAAAATTTCCGCCCTTTATGTCACGGCGGCCGGACTTGTTCTGTTTGCGCTCATGTATGCCGGCGCGGCGCCGTTGGCCGGTTTTATGGGTGACGCCCGCCTTGTGATGCTGATAAGGGTCGCGGCGTTCGCTTTCATACTGTTTCCGTTTACGGCGGTTATCCGGGGGTATTTCCAAGGCGTGCATGATATGATGCCGTCAGCCTTATCCCAGATTACGGAACAGCTTCTTCGCGTGGCGGTGCTTCTCGGTTTATCCTTCTGGCTTTTGAAAAGCGGCCGTTCATTATACGCGGCGGGTGCGGGGGCGGCCTCGGGATCAATAGCCGGGAGCTTTGCGGCCCTTTGTGTATTGGCTGTTTTCTGGTATAAGCGGGAAGAAACAAAGAAAGACGGCGGACATATCGAAACGGCCGTCATTGTAAAAAAGCTGCTGCTTTATTCAGTCACCATCTGTATCAGCAGTGTACTCATGCTTTTGATTCAGCTTGTAGACGCCTTAAACTTATATTCGCTGCTTTCAGACGGGACGGAGAGCCATGCCGCGAAACAGCTGAAAGGCATATATGACCGCGGACAGCCGCTCCTTCAGCTGGGAACCGTGTTTGCCGTCAGTATCGCCGCGTCCTTGGTTCCTTCAATTTCAAAAGCGGTGCATGGGAACAAGCCGTTTATCATAAAAGAGAAAGCGTCATCTGCAGTCAAGCTCTGCCTTGCGGTAGGGATCGGTGCATCAGCCGGGCTTTTTTGTATTTTAGAACCGGTGAATATCATGCTTTTCCAAAACAGTGAGGGGACGCAGACCTTACAAATATTCAGCTTATCTATCTTTTTTGCCTCAATTGCGCTTACGGCAGCCGCGATTCTGCAAGGAGCGGGACATACCGTTTTCCCCGCCGTATCCGTTTTGGCGGGAGGGGCGCTGAAATGGGTGCTGAATGTTTGGCTGGTCCCCGGCTGGGGTATTACAGGAGCGGCACTGGCGACCGTCTTGGCATTCGCCGCAGTTGCGTGCCTGAATCTCCGGAGAATTTGGTCGAAGGGCTGGCTGACGAATATCGGCGGCGTGATTGTCCGTCTGTGCTGGTGCAGTCTGCTGATGGTCTTCTTTTTGCTCGTATATATGAAGCTTTGGCAGTTATTTGTTCCTGTCAGCAGGGCCGGAGCTGTATGTGAGAGTCTGTCTGCGTCAGTCATCGGAGGGCTATTGTTTATTTATTGTATGATAAGAATGAAGATTTTCACGGATGAAGAGCTGAGCGGCCTTCCTTTCGGCAGTGCTTTAAGCAAATTGAAAAAGAGGAGAGAAAAACATGGCAGGTAATATTACGGTCGTCGGCCTCGGCGCCGGAGACATGGATCAGTTGACAGTGGGCGTACATAAGCTGCTGACTCAGGCGAAGCATTTATATATAAGAACGAAAGACCACCCTTTGATTTCGGAATTAGAGCAAGAGACGGAAGCGGACATCCGGTATTTTGATGATATTTATGAAAAACATGATCAGTTTGAAGCAGTCTATGAAGAGATCACGGACATTCTGTTTGAAAAAGCGAAGCAAGAAGATGTCGTCTACGCTGTACCCGGGCATCCGTTTGTCGCTGAGAAAACCGTTCAGCTGTTATTTGAACGCCGGGAAGAACAACAGATAGCTGTTCATACTGCCGGAGGGCAAAGCTTTCTGGATGCCACTTTTAATGCATTGCGAATTGATCCGATTGAAGGGTTTCAATTTACGGATGCGCAAACAATGACGCCGGATGAGCTCGAACTCCGGCATCACCTGATCATCTGCCAGGTTTATGACCAAATGACGGCCTCTGAGGTGAAGCTGACGCTCATGGAGAAATTGCCTGACGACTATGAAGTGGTCATCGTTACGGCAGCCGGGAGCCAGGGAGAAAAGATGACCAAGGTGCCTTTGTTTGAACTTGACCGCAATGTAGAAATAAATAACTTAACAAGCGTGTATGTTCCGCCGATTAAAAAAGAAGAACTCCTTTACCAGGAATTTTCTGCATTCCGAAGTATTATTCGCGAGCTTCGCGGGCCGAACGGCTGTCCGTGGGATCAAAAGCAGACACACCAGTCATTAAAGAAATATATGATTGAGGAATGCTACGAACTGCTTGAGGCCATTGACGAAGAGGACACGGATCACATGATAGAAGAACTCGGGGACGTCATGCTTCAGGTTATGCTGCACGCCCAGATCGGAGAAGACGAGGGGTATTTCTCAATTGATGATGTCATCAGAGACATCAGTGCGAAGATGGTCAGACGGCACCCGCATGTGTTTAAGGATGTTAAGGTTCAGGATGAACATGATGTCGTCGCCAACTGGGAAGAAATCAAAAAGGCGGAAAAGCAAACAACATCCTCTTCATTGCTGGATGCCGTGCCGAAAACACTGCCTTCTCTTGCGAAAGCCGCCAAGCTTCAGAAAAAAGCCGCAAAAACCGGCTTTGACTGGGATAACGTTCAGGACATATGGGATAAAGTAAATGAAGAGCTGAAGGAATTTTCTGCAGAGGCTTCCGCCGAATCAGCAGATGAAATCAGCTTAAAAGCTGAATTCGGCGATGTTTTATTTGCATTGGTCAATATCGGCCGATACTATAAAATTGAGCCTGAGGAAGCGCTCGCCATGACAAATGACAAATTCCGCAGACGCTTTGCTTATATTGAGAAAGAAGCGGCAGCAAAGGGCCTTGAATTGACCGCAATGTCACTTGAGGAAATGGACAAATTGTGGGATGAAGCAAAAGAAATGGAGAGGAGATTCTGATATGAGACTTGATAAGTTTTTAAAAGTATCCAGATTAATTAAACGCCGCACATTGGCGAAAGAGGTCGCCGATCAAGGGAGAATCACCGTTAACGGGAATCAGGCGAAAGCCAGCTCAGACGTAAAAGCCGGTGATGAACTGAAGGTCCGCTTCGGGCAGAAGCTTGTCACCGTGAAGGTAAATGAATTGAAAGAAACAACGAAAAAAGAAGAAGCCGCGGGCATGTATACAATCGTCAAAGAAGAAAAACTCGGCGAATAGGCTTGTTCTAAACAAGGCTCCCGCCTCATACAATGCAGTAATAATGCTAAAAGTATCGAGGATATGGGGGCTGAATAGATGAATTCATATTATGAGCAAAAAGGTTCTTCTTCTGTTCCGGAACAGCATGATGTAACGATGAAAGGGAGAAAGCATTTAGACATTTCGGGCGTCAAGCATGTGGAAAGTTTTGATAACGAAGAGTTTTTGCTGGAAACGGTTATGGGAATGCTTTCCGTCAGAGGCGAGAACCTGCAGATGAAAAACCTTGATGTGGAAAAAGGGATTGTATCTATAAAAGGCAGGGTGTTTGACCTTGTATATTTAGACGAGCAGCAAGGGGATAAAGCTAAAGGGTTTTTTAGCAAGTTGTTTAAATGACGCTGACGACCCAATTTTATACGATGCTGGCAATGACCGGTATGGGCGCCTGGCTCGGAGCGTCGCTTGATACATACAGGCTGTTTGTCAGCCGCGCCAAAACGGCCAGATGGCTGTTATTCATTCATGACATTCTCTTTTGGATTGTACAAGGTCTGCTGTTTTTCTATGTGCTGCTCAACGTGAATGAAGGGGAACTCAGGGTATACATTTTCTTGGCTGTCTTACTGGGTATTGCGACGTACCAAAGCCTGTTTAAACGAATGTATATAAAAATACTGAAATTTGCCATTCATCTTGCGGTGTCTCTTTACCAATTCGCAAAAAAGCTCATTCAGCACGTGCTGTTCCGTCCGGTGCTTCTGCTCTTTAAGCTGCTCATCGGGCTGATCACGGTTATTTCTTTATACTCCTATCGGGTGAGTGCCTTTTTTGCGAAGTGTCTTTTTAAGATCGTAGCGTTTTTGCTGTATCCGCTGTTTTTCCTGTTGAAACAATTATTGAAACTTCTTCCTGAAAAGTGGCGTCTTACTTTCAAACGATATTTTCAAAAAAGTGCAGGATTTTTACAAAAGAGCAAGAAACTAATCATAACAATCAGATCGACCATGATACGTATTTTGAAAAGGTGAAAGGAGGACCGTCTGGTTTGAATCTATCTAGGGAACGTACAATAACTGAAATTCAAAACGACTATAAAGAGCAGGTTGAACGGCAATCCCAGCTTATGAAAAGAAGGCGGAAAGGGCTTTTCAGACGGTTGATCGTATTCGGCGCCCTTGTGTTGTTGACGGCTATTGTCTTAGCGGGTTCTCTGTGGTCACAGACCTCTTCCCTTAGCGCAAACGAAGAAAAAAAGGCTCAGCTGGAAAAACAAGTAAAAGAATTGAATGCGAAACAGGCTGATTTAAAAGATGAAATTTCCAAATTAAAGGATGAGGATTACGTCACAGAGCTTGCCAGAAGAGACTTGTTTATGTCAGGAAATGGTGAGATTCTCTTTAATGTAGAAAAGAAGAGCAAGTAGCCTTGTTGACACTTAAATTTTTATTTAGGTATAATTAAACAAACGATCTTTTTATAAGCCTAAGGAGGAGCACTTTTTTTATGTCGATTGAAGTTGGCAGCAAGTTGCAAGGGAAAATAACAGGTATTACAAATTTCGGAGCATTTGTTGAATTGCCTGGAGGCTCAACCGGTCTCGTTCATATCAGTGAGGTAGCCGATAATTATGTAAAAGACATTAACGAGCATTTAAAAGTCGGCGATCAAGTTGAAGTGAAAGTCATCAACGTTGAAAAAGACGGGAAAATTGGTTTATCAATTAAAAAAGCTAAAGACCGTCCGCAAGCCAGACCTAGAAATGATTTCCGTCCGAAAGAATCTTTTGAACAGAAAATGAACAAGTTTCTTAAAGATAGCGAAGACCGCTTATCATCTTTAAAACGAAACACGGAATCAAAACGTGGAGGGCGCGGAGCAAGAAGAGGATAACTTGCTGCTTTCTATAAATACATGGAGCATCCGTCTATCCCAGCGGGTGCTTTTTTTGTATGCGCCTTTATAGTCAGAAAATTAAAACTTTGAAGTTTCTGTTGACGGAATGAAGAAACCTTTGTATTATATAACTTGTGCTTATAAGCACCTATATGGCGGTGTAGCTCAGCTGGCTAGAGCGTACGGTTCATACCCGTGAGGTCGGGGGTTCGATCCCCTCCGCCGCTACCATATATATCTGGCCCGTTGGTCAAGCGGTTAAGACACCGCCCTTTCACGGCGGTAACACGGGTTCGAATCCCGTACGGGTCATCAAGCGAATCGGCTTCTGTTGCAGAAGCCGATTTTTTCATATTTAGACAACTTTTTGAGAAATGTCGGAGGAAATACGAAAGGAAAGGGGAACAAGGGAGAAAGCGTCGAAGAGTTCTTTGGAATTGTTACCTTCTTTTGACAAAATCCTATCTGTGCTTTCATTTATAATGACAAGCAACGAATAAAACAGGTGGGGGATGAGAGCAATGGAAAAAGCGGAAAGAAGAGTGAACGGGCCGATGGCGGGACAAGCTCTGGAAAAACTGCAATCGTTTTTTGAAAAGGCGGCAAAGCTTACAGTCCATCAAGCGCATTCACTTTTTTTCTATAAGGGTTTCATTTATGTCGTGATCGGTTTTTTACTTGGACGGGCTTTCATATTATCTGAGGTTCTTCCGTTTGCACTGCCGTTTTTCGGAGCGATGCTTTTGATCAGAAGAGATAAAGCCTTCTATGCTTGTCTGTCTTTGCTTGCGGGCGCTTTAACCATTTCGCCGAAACACTCTTTATTGATTCTCACAGCTTTGGCCGTCTTCACTCTATTTTCAAAAATCGGTACATATATCGTGCAGGACCGGGTGAAGATGCTGCCGATCGTGGTGTTTTTCTCAATGGCTGCCGCGAGAATCGGATTTGTTTATTTTGAAAGCGGCGCTTTTACAACCTATGATTATGTGATGGCTGTTGTCGAGGCGGGCCTGGCCTTTATTTTGACGCTGATCTTTTTACAAAGCCTGCCGATTTTCACGATCAAAAAAGTGAAGCAATCGTTAAAAATAGAAGAAATCATCTGTTTTATGATCTTGATCGCATCTGTTTTAACCGGGCTTGCCGGTGTTTCATTTCAGGGAATGCAGGCTGAGCATATCCTGGCCCGCTATGTCGTGCTGAGTTTTTCCTTTGTCGGCGGGGCAAGCATCGGCTGTACGGTCGGTGTTGTGACCGGACTGATCCTCGGGCTTGCGAATATCGGGAATCTCTATCAAATGAGTCTGCTTGCGTTTTCCGGGCTTCTTGGCGGGCTGCTGAAAGAAGGAAAGAAAGCCGGCGCCGCAGTCGGATTGGTGATCGGCTCACTGCTGATTTCATTATATGGAGAAGGGTCTGCCGGATTAATGACCACTCTTTATGAATCTTTGATTGCCGTTGTTTTGTTTTTGATTACGCCCCAATCGATTACGAAAAAGGTGGCGCGATACATACCGGGCACTGCTGAGCACAGTCAGGAACAGCAGCAGTACGCGAGGAAAATCAGAGATGTCACCGCCCAGAAAGTAGACCAGTTCTCCAATGTGTTTCATGCCTTGTCGGAGAGCTTCGCCACCTTTCATCAGACGTCTTCCGATGAGCAGGCTGAAGAAGGGGAAGTGGATCTCTTTTTAAGCAAAATCACCGAGCATTCCTGCCAATCCTGCTATAAGAAAAGCAAATGCTGGGTTCAAAACTTTGATAAAACATATGACTTAATGAAACAAGTTATGCATGAAACAGAGGAAAAACAGTATGCCTCAAACCGCAGATTAAAAAAAGAGTTTCAACAGCACTGTTCCAAATCCAGACAGGTGGAAGAGCTGATTGAGGACGAACTTGCCCACCATCACGCCCATCTGACACTGAAGAGAAAAGTTCAGGACAGCAGGAGGCTTGTTGCCGAGCAGCTGTTGGGGGTTTCTGAGGTCATGGCGGACTTTTCTCGGGAAATAAAACGGGAGAGGGAGCAGCATTTTATTCAGGAAGAACAAATGATAGAGGCGCTTCAGCATTTCGGAATCGAGATTCAGCATGTCGAGATATACAGCTTGGAGCAGGGCAATATTGATATCGAAATGACAATCCCGTTCAGCGGAGGACACGGTGAGAGTGAGAAAATTATCGCCCCGATGCTGTCTGACATTCTTGAGGAGCAGATACTTGTCAAAAGCGAACAGCACTCGGCTCATCCGAATGGCTACAGCCATGTTGCGTTCGGTTCGACCAAATCGTACCGGGTATCGACAGGCGCGGCTCATGCGGCTAAAGGCGGCGGCCTTGTCTCCGGCGACAGCTACAGCATGATGGAACTGGGGGCGAGAAAATATGCGGCCGCGATCAGTGACGGCATGGGCAATGGGGCGAGGGCCCATTATGAGAGCAACGAAACGATTAAGCTGCTCGAAAAAATTCTCGAATCAGGTATTGATGAAAAAATAGCGATCAAAACGATCAACAGTATTCTGTCTTTACGGACGACAGATGAAATCTACTCAACTCTCGATCTTTCTATCATTGATCTTCAGGATGCAAGCTGCAAATTCTTGAAGGTCGGTTCAACGCCGAGTTTTATCAAGCGGGGAGATCAAGTCATGAAAGTGCAGGCCAGCAATCTGCCGATCGGTATCATCAATGAATTTGATGTGGAGGTTGTAAGTGAACAGTTAAAAGCGGGAGATCTGCTCGTCATGATGAGTGACGGTATTTTTGAAGGACCGAAGCACGTTGAAAACCACGACCTGTGGATGAAACGGAAAATGAAAGGGCTGAAAACCGAAGATCCGCAGGAAATCGCTGATATATTAATGGAAGAGGTCATCAGAACGCGTTCCGGCCAAATCGAAGACGATATGACGGTGGTTGTTGTCCGGATTGATCACAACACGCCGAAATGGGCTTCCATACCGGTGCCGGCGGTATTCCAAAATAAAAAGGAGATTTCTTAATCCTTTCGTATAAATCACTTTCCTTCTGGCGAAGATGGGACTAATCGTATCACCGGGAGGAATGTATGTGAATAAGGGACATTTAAATCAAGTTCTGCTGATTACAGATGGCTGCTCCAATCATGGTGAAGACCCGATTGCAATGGCGGCTTTCGCCAAGGAGCAGGGGATTACGGTGAATGTTATAGGAATTATGGAAGAAAATGCGATTGACCAAGAGGCAATGAAGGAAGTTGAAGGCATCGCCATGGCCGGTGGCGGCGTCCATCAAGTTGTGTACGCGTCACAATTGTCTCAGACGGTTCAAATGGTAACGAAAAAAGCAATGACCCAGACGCTGCAAGGTGTCGTCAATCAAGAGCTAAAACAAATCTTAGGGAAAAACGTTGAAATGGAAGAGCTTTCTCCTGAAAAACGGGGCGAAGTGATGGAAGTGGTTGATGAACTCGGAGAAACAGTTCATCTGCAGGTGCTTGTGCTGGTTGATACGAGTGCGAGTATGGCGCCGAAACTGCCGACGGTGAAAGAAGCGCTGATCGATCTTTCCATCAGTTTAAATTCCCGGGCCGGACAAAATGAATTTGCCATGTGTATATTTCCCGGGAAAAGCCAGGAAGTTGAGCTTGTGCTGAATTGGACGCCGAAGCTTGAATCCCTTTCTGCACTCTTTGCGAAGCTGTCGACCGGCGGTATCACCCCTACGGGCCCCGCTATCCGGGAAGCGACGCAGCAGTTTGAGAGAATCCGCTCAAGAAGGAGCATGTTGGCAGATGATGAACGACGCTTTAACGAGTTTGGCATGTAGTCTGGCACCGGGGACGGCAATTCAGGGCAAATGGAACGGCAAATCCTACAGATTGCTCAAACAGCTTGGAAAAGGGGCTAACGGTATTGTATATCTGGCAGAAGCATCAGGCGGACAGGTCGCTTTGAAAATAAGCAGCGACAGCATGTCTGTTACCTCTGAAGTGAATGTCTTAAAATCCTTTTCAAAGGCCCGGTCGCAAACGATGGGGCCTTCTTTTTTTGATGCGGACGATGCGTTTATTCCGCAGCTGAATAAAAATGTCTCTTTTTACGTGATGGAGTACATAGAAGGGCCGCTTCTTCCGCAATATATCAGCAGTAAGGGAGCGGAGTGGATTCCGGTGCTGATGGTGCAGCTTCTTTCCAGCCTGTCAGTCCTTCATCAGCAAGGGTGGGTTTTTGGCGACCTCAAACCGGACAATCTCATTGTAACCGGACCTCCGGCTGCCATCCGCTGCATTGATGTAGGGGGAACGACAAAACAAGGCCGCGCGATTAAAGAGTATACGGAGTTTTACGACAGGGGCTATTGGGGGTATGGAACAAGAAAAGCAGAACCATCCTATGACCTGTTTGCTGTCGCAATGATCATGATCCACTGTGTCCAGAAGAAAGAGTGCAAAAAGTCAGGACAGCCGAAAGAACAGCTTCGTTCTATCATTGAAGGCCACCCGTTTCTGAATAAGTATAAGAAGGTTCTGTTTTCTGCTTTAAACGGCCAATATCCGTCTGCGGAAGCCATGAAGCATGACATCCTGACGGCGGGGCAGAGCGCCGGGAGTAAAAGGAAAGCCGCCGCCAAGCCTAAGCCGCCGCAATCAAAACCGCGGCAGGGCGCTGTATCTCAAACGCGGTATAAACCTAAACAAAAACCCGCAAAGCACAATGGTTTGTTTGAAACAACACTTATTTTAATCAGCGTTCTCGCCCTTTATTTCGCTTACATCGTCTTTTTTCTCATCTAATGCCGGCCGGACGCCTGCGCTCATGCTTCTTCTTTGCTTGGAGGGAATGAAAGTGATAGGATATGTATATCTTTAAAAAACCTGCTCATTGTGAGGGGGACATTGTGAAAAGCGTGGAAGATTTTTTCAAAACATATCATCTTCAGGCGGAGGGAGAAACGATTATTGCCGGGGTCTCCGGAGGCCCTGATTCAATGGCGCTTCTCAGTATGCTGAATAAGCACTTCGGGCATTCTTCCGTTATCATAGCGGCGCATGTCGACCATCAGTTCAGGGGTCCTGAATCTGAAGAAGATATGAAGTTTGTGCAGTCATATTGCGAAGCGGAACACATCCTCTGCGAAACGGTACAGATTGATGTTTCTGCATACGCAAAAAAGAATAAGCTGAACAAGCAGGCTGCCGCGCGTGATTGCAGATATCAGTTTTTCGAAGATCTGATGGCAAAACACCAAGCGAAGTTTTTGGCGCTGGCTCATCACGGCGATGACCAGGTTGAGACAATGCTCATGAGGCTTGCGAAAGGTACGCTCGGCGCAGGGCTCGCGGGAATGCAGCCCGTCCGCGAATTTGCATCCGGCTGGCTGATCAGGCCTTTCCTCTATGCGGCAAAGGATGAAATCCTAGAATACTGCCGTCAAGAAGGGCTCAGCTACAGAACGGATGAGAGCAATGCAAAAGACGATTATACAAGAAACAGATTCAGAAAGACCGTGCTTCCTTTTTTAAAACAAGAATCACCTGACGTTCATAAAATGTTTCAAAAGGTGAGTGAAGCACTGACAGAAGACGAACAATACTTGCAGTCATTAACGAAAGAACGAATGAATAAGGTTATTACAAGCAAGTCTGACACATCGGTTGAAGTCGATTCCTCTCAATTGCTTGCCCTTCCGATACCTTTACAAAGAAGAGGAGTTCAACTAATATTAAACTATCTTTATGAAAACGTTCCATCGTCGTTTTCCGCCCGCCACATACAGCAGTTTCTGGAATGGGCGGAAAATGGAAGCGCCTCGGGAGTGCTTGATTTTCCGAAAGGGCTGAAGGTGGTCAAATCATATCAGACATGTTTGTTTACATTTGAACAATGGCAATGTGAAAAGGTTCCCTTTGAGCTGCAGCTGCAAGGAGCGGAAGGCGAGACTGCTGTTCTCCCCAACGGCTTTATGATAGAGGTGGCCGATCAGGCTGACCCTCATATCAAAAATGGGAATGCTGTTTTTATGACAAGCAGAAATAAGGTGCAATTTCCTTTAACAATCCGGACGAGAAAAATCGGCGACCGGATTAAACTTAAAGGGATGAATGGCTCGAAAAAGGTAAAAGATATATTTATTGATCATAAACTCCCTCTGCGGGATCGGGACGAATGGCCGATTGTAACGGATGCGAGCGGTGAAATTATCTGGCTGCCTGGCTTGAAAAAATCCATCTTTGACGATCTTGTGATTTCAAACAGTGACCGCATTGTATTACAATATAGACAGCATGAAAAGTGTAGGGGGCAAGCATTAACATGAAACAGGATATCGAAAAAGTGCTGATCTCAGAAGATGAGATCCAGCAGAAAGTAAAACAGCTTGGAGAACAATTAACAAGCGAGTACAGCGACACGTTTCCGTTGGCAATCGGTGTGTTAAAGGGAGCGCTCCCTTTTATGGCTGATCTTATAAAGCATATTGATACATATTTGGAAATGGACTTCATGGATGTATCAAGCTACGGAAATTCCACGGTTTCTTCCGGAGAAGTCAAAATCATCAAAGATTTGGATACATCTGTAGAAGGCCGGGACATCTTAATCATTGAAGATATTATCGACAGTGGGTTAACCTTGAGCTATCTCGTAGAACTCTTCCGATATCGTAAAGCGAAATCAATTAAGATTGTTACCCTGTTGGATAAACCAAGCGGAAGAAAAGCGGACATTAAAGCAGACTTCGTAGGCTTTGAAGTTCCTGACGCGTTTGTTGTGGGTTACGGACTTGATTATGCCGAGCGCTATCGCAATCTGCCTTACATCGGAGTATTAAAACCGGCGATTTATGAAAGCTGATCGGCTGCCTGCTTCCGAGATGGTTATCGGTTGTATTGGAATGATTTTCTATGGTACTATTGAACATAGTTGTGCTTACTGTGGGAGGAGGTAAGGAATGAATCGGGTCTTCCGTAATACCATTTTTTATTTACTTATTTTATTAGTAGTAATCGGGGTTGTGAGTTACTTCCAGACCTCAAACCCGAAAACAGAAAATATGTCGTACAGTACGTTTATCAAGAACCTCGATGAAGGGAAAGTTGATAGCGTATCGGTTCAGCCTGTCAGAGGTGTTTATGAGGTAAAAGGACAGCTGAAAAAATACGATAAAGACCAGTACTTTTTAACACATGTTCCTGAAGGAAAAGGAGCAGACCAGATATTTGACGCAATTAAAAAGACGGACGTAAAAGTTGATCCCGCACAGGAAACAAGCGGGTGGGTGACGTTCTTAACGACGATCATTCCGTTTGTCATCATCTTTATTCTGTTTTTCTTCCTGCTCAATCAGGCTCAGGGCGGCGGCAGCCGTGTCATGAACTTCGGAAAGAGCAAAGCGAAGCTGTATACGGAAGAAAAGAAACGCGTGAAGTTTAAAGATGTTGCCGGCGCGGATGAGGAGAAGCAGGAGCTCGTTGAGGTTGTTGAGTTTCTGAAAGATCCCCGCAAATTCGCCGAGCTTGGCGCCAGAATCCCTAAAGGCGTGGCTGCTGGTCGGACCTCCGGGAACCGGTAAGACATTGCTTGCGAGAGCCTCAGCCGGTGAAGCGGGCGTTCCTTTCTTCAGCATCAGCGGATCTGACTTCGTTGAAATGTTTGTCGGTGTCGGTGCTTCCCGTGTGCGTGATTTATTCGAAAATGCGAAAAAGAATGCGCCTTGCCTGATCTTTATTGATGAGATCGACGCGGTAGGACGTCAGCGCGGCGCCGGTCTTGGCGGCGGGCATGATGAACGCGAACAGACGCTGAACCAGCTGCTTGTTGAGATGGACGGTTTCAGTGCGAATGAAGGAATCATTATTATCGCTGCGACAAACCGTGCGGACATTCTTGACCCTGCATTGCTCCGTCCGGGACGTTTTGACCGTCAGATTACGGTAGACCGTCCGGATGTCATCGGCCGTGAAGCCGTATTGCAGGTGCATGCGAGAAACAAACCGCTTGATGAGACGGTGAACTTAAAAGCAATCGCTTCAAGAACACCCGGTTTCTCAGGCGCAGATTTAGAAAACCTTCTTAACGAAGCGGCACTCGTTGCTGCCCGTCAAAACAAGAAGAAAATTGATATGCGCGACATTGATGAAGCAACGGACCGTGTCATTGCGGGTCCTGCGAAGAAGAGCCGTGTCATCTCGAAAAAAGAACGCAATATCGTGGCGTACCACGAGGGCGGTCACACCGTTATCGGACTTGTGCTGGATGAAGCCGATATGGTTCATAAAGTAACGATCGTTCCGAGGGGGCAGGCGGGCGGATACGCAGTCATGCTTCCGAGAGAAGACCGTTACTTCCAGACAAAACCTGAACTTCTCGATAAAATTGTCGGTCTTCTGGGCGGACGTGTTGCGGAGGAAATTATCTTCGGTGAAGTCAGCACGGGGGCTCACAATGACTTCCAGCGGGCAACGAACATTGCCAGAAGAATGGTGACAGAGTTCGGTATGTCAGAAAAACTCGGACCGCTTCAGTTCGGTCAATCTCAAGGCGGTCAAGTATTCCTGGGCCGGGATTTCAACAACGAGCAAAACTACAGTGATCAGATCGCTTACGAAATCGATCAGGAAATTCAGCGCATCATTAAAGAATGTTATGAGCGTGCGAAAACCATCCTGACTGAAAATCGTGATAAGCTTGAATTGATTGCTCAGACATTGCTTGATGTGGAAACATTAGATGCGGAACAAATCAAGCATCTCGTGGATCACGGAAAACTCCCTGAGCGCAATTTCTCAGATGACCATCTTCAAAAAGACGATGTGAAAGTAAACATCCTGTCTAAAACAGAAGACGAAAAGAAAGACGAGCCGAAAGAATAGTTCGCTTTCTGATATGAAAACCGCCGGCGTATACCGGCGGTTTTTTTACTGGTTTCGTTTTGTTTACAAAAGAGCCGCAGATCGTGTATGGTATTGTAGAATGTTGAAAATGTTATGATTAGAAACTATTCAAAAGTGGTGATAGAGGTTGTTACTGGTTATAGATGTGGGGAACACCAACACCGTGATTGGTGTATATCATGATGGGGAACTAGAATATCATTGGCGCATAGAAACGAGCAGGCACAAAACAGAAGACGAATTCGGCATGCTGCTCCGCTCCTTATTTGAACATTCCGGACTGATGTTTGAACAGATTGAAGGGATTATCATCTCATCCGTAGTGCCGCCGATTATGTTCTCTTTAGAAAGAATGTGCACAAAATACTTTCACATCGAGCCGCAGGTTGTCGGCCCGGGAATGAAAACAGGTTTAAATATAAAATATGACAATCCGAAAGAAGTGGGAGCTGACAGAATCGTCAATGCCGTTGCGGCGATTCATCAGTATGGCGGCCCCTTAATTGTTGTTGATTTCGGAACGGCGACGACGTATTGCTACATTGATGAAAACAAACAATATATGGGCGGCGCGATTGCTCCCGGCATTACAATTTCAACGGAAGCGCTGTACTCACGCGCGGCCAAGCTTCCGAGAATTGAAATCGCCCGACCGGACAATATCATCGGCAAAAACACGGTAAGCGCCATGCAGTCCGGCATCCTTTTCGGCTATGTCGGACAAGTTGAAGGCATTGTAAAGCGGATGAAATGGCAGGCCAAACAAGAACCGAAAGTCATTGCGACAGGCGGGCTTGCGTCATTAATCGCAAATGAATCAGACTGTATTGATATTGTTGACCCGTTTCTTACTTTAAAAGGGCTGGAAATCATTTATGAGCGAAATCGCGTGGGTCACGTATAGGAGGTAAACGATGGATTATTTAATTAAAGCAATTGCATATGATGGTAAAGTGCGGGCTTATGCAGCCAGAACGACAGATATGGTAAATGAAGCGCAAAGAAGGCATGACACGTGGCCGACGGCATCAGCCGCAATCGGCCGGACGATGACAGCGTCTCTGATGCTCGGAGCGATGCTTAAGGGTGAAGATAAGCTGACAGTCAAAATAGAAGGCGGCGGCCCGATCGGAGCCATTGTCGCAGATGCGAACGCAAAGGGTGAGGTAAGAGCATACGTATCAAACCCGCATGTTCATTTTGACCTCAATGAACAAGGGAAACTGGATGTCAGACGGGCGGTCGGAACTGACGGAACACTCAGTGTCGTAAAAGATTTGGGCTTGCGTGATTATTTTACGGGACAAGTAGAGATTGTCTCGGGTGAACTCGGTGATGACTTCACGTATTACCTTGTTTCTTCTGAACAAGTCCCTTCATCTGTCGGCGTAGGTGTTCTAGTGAATCCTGATAACACGATTCTCGCTGCGGGCGGGTTCATCATTCAGCTTCTTCCGGGGACTGATGAAGAAACCATTTCAACAATTGAAAAGCAATTATCTCAAATCGAACCGATTTCAAAATTGATTCAAAAAGGCCTGACACCGGAAGAAATCTTAGAAGAAGTTCTGGGTCAAAAACCGGACGTTCTCGAAACAATGCCGGTCAAATTTCACTGTTCTTGTTCAAAAGATCGATTCGAAACGGCCATTTTAGGACTAGGCAAAAAAGAAATACAAGATATGATAGAAGAAGACGGAAAAGCCGAAGCGGTTTGCCATTTTTGTAATGAGAAATATTTATTTACAAAAGAAGAACTGGAAGAGCTTCGTGACGAAACAACCCGCTAGCTCTTTAGCGGGTTGTTCTATTTTATAAAAGGGATGGGGTAGATTTTGAAATCGAGAACACTTTTAACGATTATTGTAGCGGCGCTGTTGGTATGCAGTGTGGCAGTGGCGTATAAGTTAACAAAATCCCAAGCTGCAGGGTCATCTGAAGAATCCATCGCGACAATCGGTGATAAACATATCACACGGCAGGACTGGATGAAAAAGATGGAAGACGAGTACGGAAAATCAACTCTGGAAGACATGATTAATGCACAAGTAGTGGAAGAACTTGCGAAAAAGAATAAACTCACAGTTTCAAACACCGAATTGGAACGTGAATTTCTTTTAATCAAAGCGGTGAATAATTCATTTTATGAAGACAGCCATATTACCGAAAAAGAATGGAGAGACCAGATCCGCTACAACATTCTTCTTGAAGAACTGCTGACGAAGGACATCGATATATCGGATAAGGAAATGCAATCATTTTATAATAAAAATAAAGAACTGTACCATTTCGATGATTCCTACAGAATCCGGCACATTGTCGTCAAAAACAAGGAAGAGGCGGACAGAGTGCTTGCTGATTTGAAAGGCGGTTCCGGCTTTGAAGCCGTCGCCGCTGAGCGTTCCACGGACAGATACACGTCTCAGTATGGCGGAGACCTCGGCTTTGTGACAGAAAACCAGGAAAATATCCCGCAGGCATATATCACAGAAGCTAAAAATCTCAAAGAAGATGAGTGGTCCGCTGAACCGATTAAAGTTTCTTCAGGATATGCCGTTATTCAGCTGAAAGAAAAGCTTAAAGCGAGAACTTTCTCATACAATGAAGTGAAGAGCCAAATCAGACGCCAGATCGCGATGGATCAATTAGGTGACAAGGCGACAGTCAAAACGCTGTGGAAAGAGGCGGGGGTCTCTTGGTTCTACGGGGAAAAAAGAACTAAATGATTGACAAAAAATTTTG
The DNA here is from genome assembly GCF_051034795.1 of Bacillus sp. jun7. NCBI lineage: Bacteria > Bacillati > Bacillota > Bacilli > Caryophanales > Bacillaceae > Bacillus > Bacillus sp. jun7. The sequence continues at coordinate 2,301,727 of NZ_CP093219.1, read as the reverse complement.
AAATTGATAACTTATATTTATAATACCAATAAATTTAGTCGGAAATTGAGGTGTCCAACATGGTGCGTATTGCAAATTCTATTACTGAACTAATCGGAAATACTCCTATTGTGAAATTGAATCGCCTGACGGATGAAAACAGTGCAGATGTATATCTGAAGCTTGAATACATGAATCCGGGCAGCAGCGTAAAAGACCGTATCGGAGCGGCGATGATTGAAGCGGCTGAAAAAGAAGGAAAATTAAAAGCCGGCGACACAATCATTGAACCGACAAGCGGAAATACAGGGATCGGTCTTGCGATGGTGGCAGCGGCTAAAGGTCTCAGAGCCATTCTCGTTATGCCTGATACAATGAGTATGGAACGACGCAATCTGCTGCGCGCATACGGAGCGGAGCTTGTGCTGACTCCCGGCGCAGAAGGAATGAAGGGCGCCATTAAAAAGGCGGAAGAACTTGCGGAGGAAAACGGATACTTTGTGCCTCAGCAATTCAACAATGCGGCAAACCCGGAAATTCACCGTCAAACGACGGGGAAAGAAATCGTAGAACAGTTTGGTGACGACCAGCTTGATGCGTTCGTGGCCGGAATCGGTACCGGCGGAACCATCACGGGAGCGGGCGAAGTGCTGAAAGAAGCATATCCATCCATCAAAATCTATGCGGTAGAGCCGGCGGATTCTCCAGTTCTTTCCGGCGGAAAACCGGGCCCGCATAAAATTCAGGGTATCGGAGCGGGATTTGTCCCTGAAACATTGAATACGGACATCTATGATCAAATCATTCCCGTCAAAAATGAGGATGCATTTGAATATGCCCGTAAAACGGCAAAAGAAGAAGGGATTCTCGGCGGTATTTCTTCCGGAGCGGCCATTTACGCGGCGCTGGAAATCGCAAAAAAACTCGGGAAAGGCAAGAAAGTGCTTGCGATCATCCCTAGTAACGGAGAACGTTACTTAAGCACACCGCTTTATCAGTTTGAATAGAGACATACACACGGCTCCCGGCTGTATCCGGGAGTTTTTTTGTGCCTGAAGTATCGAAAATCCAAAAAACGTTTCGAATTTTATGGTTGGAAGTGAAATTCACTTTTTTCACCAGTGTGATTGCTTTAAAATAAAACTACAGTAAAACGAAGCAGAGGATTGATATGATGGCACAACGCAGACCGGCAGGAAGAAAAATACCTTTTACGAAACAAGCATTTTTACAGCGATATGAAAACCTTTCGAAATCGAGAAAACGGCATGTTCTGCTCGAAAGCGCGAGAGGGGGAAGATTCAGTATAGCCGGTCTAGATCCGATTGCGTCCGTCAGAGGGAAAGACGGAATTACTACGATCAAGCATGAGGGAGAAACACTGTTTAAAGAAGGTGACCCGCTGCGGGCCTTTCATGAATGGTTTGGAACGCTCGGAACGGAAACAAACGTTGAGTTTCCGGACTTTCAGGGCGGTGCGATTGGTTTTATCAGTTACGACTATGCCCGATATATTGAGAATTTTAAGATGCTGTCGTTAGATGATCTGGAAACACCCGATATTTACTTTCTTGTTTTTGATGATGTGGCCGTTTATGACCATGAGGAAGAGGCGTTATGGCTCATTACCCATACTGAAGCGGAAGAAGCGGATCTTGCGGAAGAAAAGCTGTCCAGCTTAGAGGACATGTGGTGTTCCCTCCAAACGGCGGACGAGCCTTTTTCACCGCTGAATCGGAATGGGGACGGATCGTACGCCGCTCCGTTCACTGAGGAAGGATTTTCACAGGCTGTAGAACAAATTAAACAATATATCGCGAGCGGCGATGTGTTCCAGGTTAATTTGTCCATCAGGCAGTCTCAGTCTTTATCCGTTCATCCGTATGAGGTGTATAAACACTTGAGAAACGTCAATCCGTCTCCTTACATGGCCTATCTCGAGACACCGGGGTTTCAAGTGATATGCGGGTCGCCGGAGCTATTGGTGACAAAGAAGGGGAAGAAGCTTGAAACGAGACCGATCGCGGGTACGCGTTCAAGAGGAAAAGACGATGCTGAAGACAAGGCTTTGGCTGATGAATTAATTCACAACGAAAAAGAACGTGCGGAACACGTCATGCTTGTTGATCTTGAGCGTAATGACCTCGGGCGCGTATCGCGCTACGGTTCCGTGCGGGTTAACGAGTTTATGGCGATCGAAAAGTATTCCCACGTCATGCATATCGTGTCAAACGTACAGGGAGAGCTGCAGGACGGATATGACGCGACAGACATTATTCATGCGGTGTTCCCGGGGGGCACCATCACGGGAGCGCCCAAAGTGAGAACGATGGAAATTATAGAAGAGCTTGAGCCGACAAGACGGGGGCTTTATACTGGATCTATAGGCTGGTTCGGATTCAACGGAGATTTGCAGTTTAACATTGTGATCCGGACGATCTATGCAGCCGGCGGACATGCTTTTATGCAGTCCGGAGCAGGAGTGGTTATTGATTCGGTTCCGAAGCATGAATACAAGGAATCGTTCAAAAAAGCTTTTGCGATGAAAAAGGCGTTAGAGCTGAGTGAAGAAGAGACAAAAAATCAGACGAGGTGAGCAGAGATGATTTTAATGATTGACAATTATGATTCATTTACGTACAACTTGGTTCAATATTTGGGTGAGCTCGGGGAGGAACTGATCGTCAGACGGAATGACGAGATTACGATTGAGCAGATTGAAGAGCTGGGTCCGGACTTCTTAATGATTTCTCCCGGGCCGTGCAGTCCTGATGAAGCGGGGATCAGCCTCGAAGCCATCAAACATTTTGCCGGCAGTATTCCTATTTTCGGCGTATGTCTCGGGCATCAGTCGATTGCGCAAGTATTCGGCGGCGATGTCGTCAGAGCAGAGCGGCTCATGCACGGCAAAACGTCAGAAGTTATGCATGACGGACAGACGATTTTTAACGGCCTGCAAAATCCGCTGGTCGCCACCCGGTACCATTCACTTATTGTCAAAGCGGACACGCTGCCGGATTGTTTTACGGTATCCGCTCAAACCAAAGAAGGAGAAATTATGGCAATCCGCCATAATGAGCTGCCTGTTGAAGGTGTTCAGTTCCATCCGGAATCCATCATGACCTCCTTCGGCAAAGAGATGCTCAGAAACTTTATAGAGACACACCGCAAAAAGGAAGTATCGGTGTGATTATATATTTGAATGGTCAATATATAGAGGAGAAAGAAGCGGCGCTTTCTCCTTTTGACCATGGTTATCTGTACGGGATCGGCGCGTTCGAAACGTTCAGGCTTTACAGCGGCCGGCCGTTTCTGCCGGATGCGCATGTCGCCAGGCTCAACAGGGCGCTTCGGGATCTGCAGATTGCATATGAGGTGAACAAACAGGAGCTGCTTGATATGCTTCGGAGACTGTTGCTCCTCAATGACATAAAGGACGGCAGCGCGCGTGTCCGGCTTAACATCTCGGCAGGCGTCAGCGATAAGGGATTTGCCGCGCAGACTTATGAAAAGCCGACCGTTCTTTGTTTCGTCAACCGGCTCAATCCGGAAACTCTGCCTGTTCAAAAAGAAGGCAGGCTTCTCTCTGTCCGGAGAAATACGCCTGAAGGACATTTCCGGTTAAAATCCCATCACTATTTAAACAACATGTACGCTAAACGGGAGATCGGGAATGATCCCAATCTTGAAGGGATTTTCCTGACCGGAGAAGGAGATGTCGCGGAAGGCATTGTCTCCAACGTGTTTTGGCGAAAAGGAGACAAGGTCTTTACGCCATCTTTGGATACGGGAATTCTCGATGGGGTAACAAGACAGTTTGTCATTGATGAATTGAAACGGCAGGGGACAGAAGTCACCGAAGGCCGATTCCGTTTTCAATCAATGCTTGAAGCGGATGAAGCTTGGTTGACAAACTCCGTGCTTGAAATCATCCCGTTTTCTAAAATAGAGGAAGTGCCGCTGCCCGGAATGAGCGGAAAAACGGTGCAATTGCTCCGTAAGCAGTATCAGCAGGAAATAAACAAAATGAATGTACAGGAGGAGGAACAAAATGGCGCAGCAAACAATTGAACAGCCTAAACTGATTCATACAAAAAAAGGCGCTCTGTCCTATAAAGAGAAGACGCTCGTTATGGGGATATTAAATGTAACGCCAGACTCCTTCTCTGACGGCGGCAAATACGACAGTACGGAAAGGGCGCTTCTGCATGCGGCGAAGATGGCTGAAGAAGGGGCGCATATCATAGATATCGGCGGCGAATCGACAAGGCCCGGCGCATCACTCGTGTCGGCTGATGAGGAAATGTCACGAGTCATCCCCGTCATAGAACGGATCACAAGCGAGCTGGACATTCCGCTTTCAATCGATACGTACAAAGCGTCCGTGGCAGACGAAGCGGTCAAAGCGGGAGCCTCTATCCTTAATGACATCTGGGGGGCGAAAGGTGACCCTGACATGGCGTCAGTAGCCGCCGCACACGGGGTTCCGATTATCTTAATGCATAATCGTATGGAAAGAAACTACAACGATCTTATTCCTGATATGCTTGCAGACTTGATGGAAAGCGTAAAAATTGCCGCAGAAGCCGGCGTCACAGATGAAAACATGATTCTGGATCCGGGGATCGGCTTTGCGAAAAACTATGAGGACAATCTGGCTGTCATGAACAAGCTGGAGGTGTTCAGCGGGTTAGGTTATCCGCTGCTCCTGGCCACATCGAGAAAAAGGTTCATCGGCCGTGTGCTTGACCTTCCCCCTGAAGAACGTGCCGAGGGAACGGGAGCGACAGTATGCCTTGGCGTCCAAAAAGGCTGCGACATTGTGAGGGTGCACGATGTCAAAGAGATCGCCAGAATGACTAAGATGATGGATGCTATGCTGAACAAAGGAGGCGCACATTATGGATAAAGTATATGTGGAAGGTATGGAGTTTTACGGATATCACGGCGTGTTCGAAGAAGAAAACAAACTCGGCCAGCGCTTCAAAGTAGACCTGACTGCCGAACTGGATTTGAGCAAAGCGGGAAAAACGGATGACCTTTCTTATACCATTAACTATGCGGAATTGTACAGTGTCTGCCGCGGCATCGTTGAGGGCGAGCCCGTTAATTTGGTCGAGACTCTTGCGGAACGGATCGCAGACACCGTCCTTGAGAAATTTGAGCCGGTGCGGCAATGTACGGTAAAGGTTGTTAAGCCTGACCCGCCGATTCCCGGCCATTATAAATCAGTAGCCATAGAAATGACGAGAAAGAAATCATGAACAATACGGCATATATCGGCCTCGGTTCCAATATGGGCGACCGTGAACATTATTTGCGCCAGGCAGTTGCCATGCTCAGCCGGCATCATGGCGTGACGGTGTCAAAGGTGTCCTCCATATATGAAACAGATCCCGTGGGTTATGAGGATCAAGATCAGTTTCTCAATATGGCGGTTGAAGTGAAAACGTCGTTATCTCCTTTTGAACTTCTTGATGTAACGCAGAGCATTGAAGCTGAATTAGGCAGAACGAGAGAGATTCGCTGGGGACCGCGGACGGCAGACCTTGACATTTTGCTGTATAATCGTGAAAATATTGAAACAGAGCGGCTGATTGTTCCGCATCCGAGAATGTATGAGCGCTTATTTGTCCTTGCGCCGTTAAAAGAAATATGTCCGCAGGCGGATCATATCACGATAAGCGCTGAAACAAACCAAGAAGGTGTAAGAGTATGGAAGCAGAAATCTGGGGTAGGCGAATTCGTGCATTCAGAAAGCTGAAAGGTTATACTCAAGAAGGATTTGCAAAAGCATTAGGTATATCAGTTTCTATTGTCGGTGAAATTGAACGCGGAAACCGATTGCCGTCAGATGCCATCATTCAAGATGCGGCAGATGTTTTAAATATAAGTGCGGACGAATTGGCCCCGCCTGAAAAATAGACAGATGAAAGGAGGGGAAAAATGTTTAAAATCGGTGATATTCAATTGAAAAACCGGGTTGTGCTTGCCCCTATGGCCGGTGTCTGCAACTCAGCGTTCAGATTGACTGTAAAGGAATTCGGAGCCGGATTGGTATGCGCTGAAATGGTCAGTGACAAAGCGATACTTTACAACAACGCAAGAACAATGGGGATGCTTTACATTGATGAACGTGAAAAACCGCTCAGCCTTCAGATTTTTGGAGGAAAAAAGGAAACCCTTGTGGAAGCGGCGAAGTTTGTAGATCAAAACACGACTGCTGATATTATTGATATTAACATGGGATGTCCCGTACCAAAGATTACAAAATGTGATGCGGGCGCCAAATGGCTTCTCGATCCTGATAAGATTTATGAAATGGTATCCGCAGTAGTAGATGCTGTTGATAAGCCGGTTACAGTGAAGATGAGAATGGGTTGGGATGAAGATCACATTTATGCGGTGAAAAACGCCCAAGCCGTTGAACGTGCCGGCGGAAAAGCCGTTGCCCTTCACGGCCGCACAAGAGTGCAAATGTATGAAGGCACTGCGAACTGGGATATCATTAAAGAAGTGAAGCAATCCGTCTCCATTCCCGTCATCGGAAACGGTGATGTCAAAACGCCTCAGGACGCGAAACGCATGCTTGAGGAAACAGGAGTTGACGGCGTCATGATCGGCCGGGCCGCACTCGGCAACCCGTGGATGATTTACCGTACGGTGCAGTACCTTGAAACCGGTGAGTTAAAAGACGAGCCGAAAGTCCGTGAAAAAATGTCGGTATGCAAACTGCACTTAGACCGCCTGATTAAGTTAAAAGGCGAAAATGTGGCAGTCAGAGAAATGAGAAAACACGCTGCCTGGTATCTGAAAGGTGTCAGAGGCAATGCGAATGTACGCAATGAAATTAACCAATGTGAGACGCGTGAAGAATTTGTGCAGCTTTTAGATGCATTTACCGCCGAAGCAGAGGCAAAAGAGCTTCAAGATGCAAAAGTAGGTTAATAATACACCCTCTATTGCTGCTCACTGCCAGCTTACCGCTGGCAGTTTTTCTGCTTTTTCGTGAAATCAAAATGTAACGGAGTGATACCAATGAGTCAAGAAGAGCAAAATCATGAGGAATTGAACGACCAGCTGCAAGTCAGACGAGATAAAATGAACCAACTGAGAGAAAACGGCATTGACCCTTTCGGCGAACGTTTCGAGAGAACGCATCAATCTCAACAGATCATAGAAGCCTACCAGGAGCTTTCTAAAGAAGAACTGGAAGAAAAAGCGATCGAAGTGACCATTGCAGGCCGTATGATGACAAAGCGCGGAAAAGGGAAAGCCGGCTTTGCGCATCTGCAGGACTTAGAAGGTCAAATTCAAATTTACGTAAGAAAAGACAGTGTCGGCGAAGAACAATATGAAATCTTTAAATCTTCAGACCTCGGAGACGTTATCGGCATCACGGGGAAAGTTTTCAAAACAAACGTAGGCGAGCTTTCTGTCAAAGCGACATCTTTTGAACTGCTGACAAAAGCACTGCGTCCTCTTCCTGATAAATATCATGGGTTAAAAGACGTTGAACAGCGTTACCGCCAGCGCTATCTCGATCTCATCGTAAACCCTGACAGCAAACAAACGTTTATCACACGCAGCAAAATCATCCAAGCGATGAGAAGATACTTAGATGACCATGGATACTTAGAAGTTGAAACACCTACGATGCACAGCATACCGGGAGGAGCGTCTGCACGCCCGTTCATCACGCACCATAACGCGCTCGACATGCCTCTTTATATGCGTATTGCGATTGAACTGCACCTGAAACGCCTGATTGTCGGCGGATTGGAAAAAGTCTACGAAATCGGCCGCGTGTTCCGTAACGAAGGTGTTTCTACACGCCACAATCCTGAATTCACGATGATCGAGCTGTATGAAGCGTACGCCGATTATAAAGATATTATGAGTCTTACGGAAAACCTCGTAGCACATATTGCGCAGGAAGTGCTTGGAAGCACCACAATCCAGTACGGCGAAGAGCAGATTGATCTGAAACCTGAGTGGAAACGACTCCACATGGTAGATGCGGTCAAAGAAGCGACAGGCGTAGATTTCTGGAATGAGATGACTGTTGAAGAAGCACGCGGTCATGCAAAAGAGCATGGTATCGAGATCACAAACTCAATGACGGTGGGTCATATCATCAATGAATTCTTCGAACAAAAAATTGAAGAAACACTCATTCAGCCTACATTTATTTACGGCCACCCTGTAGAGATTTCTCCTCTTGCTAAGAAAAATCCGGAGGACCCTCGCTTTACAGACCGTTTTGAGCTGTTTATCGTCGGCCGTGAGCACGCTAATGCGTTTACGGAGCTGAATGACCCTATTGACCAGAGGGAACGCTTTGAAGCGCAATTAAAAGAAAGAGAAGAAGGAAACGATGAAGCGCATATGATGGATGAAGACTTCGTTGAAGCTCTTGAATACGGCATGCCGCCGACCGGAGGATTGGGTATCGGTATCGACCGCCTTGTCATGCTGTTAACAAATGCTCCGTCTATCAGAGACGTTTTATTATTCCCTCAAATGAGACAACGCTAATAAAAGGGAAGGCGCCGTTTCTGCTTATCGCAGTACGGCGCTTTTTTAGAAACAAGCCGCTCGTAAAACTTTTTTGATTTTCTTTTAAAAAACTATTGCACTATTATTTGTGAGGTGGTATATTATTATTCGTTGCCGCTAAACAAGGCGCTGACGAAAAAGGAAATTCAAAAAAAGTTGTTGACTTCAAGAGATTGATAAGATATAATAATAAAGTCGCTTGAACGAAAGACAAAATGATCTTTGAAAACTAAACAAGACAAAACGTACCTGTTAATTCAAAGTTTTAAATAAATCGCACAGCGATGTGCGTAGTCAGTCAAACTACTTTATCGGAGAGTTTGATCCTGGCTCAGGACGAACGCTGGCGGCGTGCCTAATACATGCAAGTCGAGCGGACAGATGGGAGCTTGCTCCCTGATGTTAGCGGCGGACGGGTGAGTAACACGTGGGTAACCTGCCTGTAAGACTGGGATAACTCCGGGAAACCGGGGCTAATACCGGATGGTTGTTTGAACCGCATGGTTCAGACATAAAAGGTGGCTTCGGCTACCACTTACAGATGGACCCGCGGCGCATTAGCTAGTTGGTGAGGTAACGGCTCACCAAGGCGACGATGCGTAGCCGACCTGAGAGGGTGATCGGCCACACTGGGACTGAGACACGGCCCAGACTCCTACGGGAGGCAGCAGTAGGGAATCTTCCGCAATGGACGAAAGTCTGACGGAGCAACGCCGCGTGAGTGATGAAGGTTTTCGGATCGTAAAGCTCTGTTGTTAGGGAAGAACAAGTGCCGTTCAAATAGGGCGGCACCTTGACGGTACCTAACCAGAAAGCCACGGCTAACTACGTGCCAGCAGCCGCGGTAATACGTAGGTGGCAAGCGTTGTCCGGAATTATTGGGCGTAAAGGGCTCGCAGGCGGTTTCTTAAGTCTGATGTGAAAGCCCCCGGCTCAACCGGGGAGGGTCATTGGAAACTGGGGAACTTGAGTGCAGAAGAGGAGAGTGGAATTCCACGTGTAGCGGTGAAATGCGTAGAGATGTGGAGGAACACCAGTGGCGAAGGCGACTCTCTGGTCTGTAACTGACGCTGAGGAGCGAAAGCGTGGGGAGCGAACAGGATTAGATACCCTGGTAGTCCACGCCGTAAACGATGAGTGCTAAGTGTTAGGGGGTTTCCGCCCCTTAGTGCTCGCAGACTAACGCATTAAGCACTCCGCCTGGGGAGTACGGTCGCAAGACTGAAACTCAAAGGAATTGACGGGGGCCCGCACAAGCGGTGGAGCATGTGGTTTAATTCGAAGCAACGCGAAGAACCTTACCAGGTCTTGACATCCTCTGACAATCCTAGAGATAGGACGTCCCCTTCGGGGGCAGAGTGACAGGTGGTGCATGGTTGTCGTCAGCTCGTGTCGTGAGATGTTGGGTTAAGTCCCGCAACGAGCGCAACCCTTGATCTTAGTTGCCAGCATTCAGTTGGGCACTCTAAGGTGACTGCCGGTGACAAACCGGAGGAAGGTGGGGATGACGTCAAATCATCATGCCCCTTATGACCTGGGCTACACACGTGCTACAATGGACAGAACAAAGGGCAGCGAAACCGCGAGGTTAAGCCAATCCCACAAATCTGTTCTCAGTTCGGATCGCAGTCTGCAACTCGACTGCGTGAAGCTGGAATCGCTAGTAATCGCGGATCAGCATGCCGCGGTGAATACGTTCCCGGGCCTTGTACACACCGCCCGTCACACCACGAGAGTTTGTAACACCCGAAGTCGGTGAGGTAACCTTTATGGAGCCAGCCGCCGAAGGTGGGACAGATGATTGGGGTGAAGTCGTAACAAGGTAGCCGTATCGGAAGGTGCGGCTGGATCACCTCCTTTCTAAGGATTTTAACGGAATATAAGACCTTGGGTCTTATAAACAGAACGTTCTCTGTCTTGTTTAGTTTTGAAGGATCATTCCTTCAAAACATAGGAACACCTGCTAAATGCGCCACTTCCTGTGGCAACGCATGTGTTAGCATGTCCTATGCGTTGTTCTTTGAAAACTAGATAACAGAAGTAATTCACATTCAATTAGTAATGCAAGATATCACGTAGTGATTCTTTTTAACGGTTAAGTTAGAAAGGGCGCACGGTGGATGCCTTGGCACTAGGAGCCGATGAAGGACGGGACGAACACCGATATGCTTCGGGGAGCTGTAAGCAAGCTTTGATCCGGAGATTTCCGAATGGGGAAACCCACCACTCGTAATGGAGTGGTATCCATATCTGAATACATAGGATATGAGAAGGCAGACCCGGGGAACTGAAACATCTAAGTACCCGGAGGAAGAGAAAGCAAATGCGATTCCCTGAGTAGCGGCGAGCGAAACGGGACCAGCCCAAACCAAGAGGCTTGCCTCTTGGGGTTGTAGGACACTCTGTACGGAGTTACAAAGGAACGAGGTAGATGAAGAGGTCTGGAAAGGCCCGCCATAGGAGGTAACAGCCCTGTAGTCAAAACTTCGTTCTCTCCTGAGTGGATCCTGAGTACGGCGGAACACGTGAAATTCCGTCGGAATCCGGGAGGACCATCTCCCAAGGCTAAATACTCCCTAGTGACCGATAGTGAACCAGTACCGTGAGGGAAAGGTGAAAAGCACCCCGGAAGGGGAGTGAAAGAGATCCTGAAACCGTGTGCCTACAAGTAGTCAGAGCCCGTTAACGGGTGATGGCGTGCCTTTTGTAGAATGAACCGGCGAGTTACGATCCCGTGCAAGGTTAAGCAGAAGATGCGGAGCCGCGCCGAAAGCGAGTCTGAATAGGGCGAATTGAGTACGTGGTCGTAGACCCGAAACCAGGTGATCTACCCATGTCCAGGGTGAAGTTCAGGTAACACTGAATGGAGGCCCGAACCCACGCACGTTGAAAAGTGCGGGGATGAGGTGTGGGTAGGGGTGAAATGCCAATCGAACCTGGAGATAGCTGGTTCTCTCCGAAATAGCTTTAGGGCTAGCCTCAAGGTAAGAGTCTCGGAGGTAGAGCACTGATTGGACTAGGGGCCCCTACCGGGTTACCGAATTCAGTCAAACTCCGAATGCCGATGACTTATCCTTGGGAGTCAGACTGCGAGTGATAAGATCCGTAGTCGAAAGGGAAACAGCCCAGACCGCCAGCTAAGGTCCCAAAGTATACGTTAAGTGGAAAAGGATGTGGAGTTGCTTAGACAACCAGGATGTTGGCTTAGAAGCAGCCACCATTTAAAGAGTGCGTAATAGCTCACTGGTCGAGTGACTCTGCGCCGAAAATGTACCGGGGCTAAACGTATCACCGAAGCTGCGGACTGTTCTTCGAACAGTGGTAGGAGAGCGTTCTAAGGGCTGTGAAGCAAGACCGGAAGGACTTGTGGAGCGCTTAGAAGTGAGAATGCCGGTATGAGTAGCGAAAGAGGGGTGAGAATCCCCTCCACCGAATGCCTAAGGTTTCCTGAGGAAGGCTCGTCCGCTCAGGGTTAGTCGGGACCTAAGCCGAGGCCGAAAGGCGTAGGCGATGGATAACAGGTTGATATTCCTGTACCACCTCCTCACCATTTGAGCAATGGGGGGACGCAGGAGGATAGGGTAAGCGCGGTATTGGATATCCGCGTCCAAGCAGTTAGGCTGGGAAATAGGCAAATCCGTTTCCCGTGAAGGCTGAGCTGTGATGGCGAGCGAATTATAGTAGCGAAGTTCCTGATTCCACACTGCCAAGAAAAGCCTCTAGCGAGGTGAGAGGTGCCCGTACCGCAAACCGACACAGGTAGGCGAGGAGAGAATCCTAAGGTGATCGAGAGAACTCTCGTTAAGGAACTCGGCAAAATGACCCCGTAACTTCGGGAGAAGGGGTGCTCTGTTAGGGTGCAAGCCCGAGAGAGCCGCAGTGAATAGGCCCAGGCGACTGTTTAGCAAAAACACAGGTCTCTGCGAAGCCGTAAGGCGAAGTATAGGGGCTGACGCCTGCCCGGTGCTGGAAGGTTAAGAGGAGCGCTTAGCGTAAGCGAAGGTGCGAATTGAAGCCCCAGTAAACGGCGGCCGTAACTATAACGGTCCTAAGGTAGCGAAATTCCTTGTCGGGTAAGTTCCGACCCGCACGAAAGGCGCAACGATCTGGGCACTGTCTCAACGAGAGACTCGGTGAAATTATAGTACCTGTGAAGATGCAGGTTACCCGCGACAGGACGGAAAGACCCCGTGGAGCTTTACTGCGACCTCGATATTGAATGTTGGTACAGCTTGTACAGGATAGGTAGGAGCCTTGGAAACCGGAGCGCCAGCTTCGGTGGAGGCATCGGTGGGATACTACCCTGGCTGTATTGACCTTCTAACCCGCCGCCCTTATCGGGCGGGGAGACAGTGTCAGGTGGGCAGTTTGACTGGGGCGGTCGCCTCCTAAAAGGTAACGGAGGCGCCCAAAGGTTCCCTCAGAATGGTTGGAAATCATTCGCAGAGTGTAAAGGCACAAGGGAGCTTGACTGCGAGACCTACAAGTCGAGCAGGGACGAAAGTCGGGCTTAGTGATCCGGTGGTTCCGCATGGAAGGGCCATCGCTCAACGGATAAAAGCTACCCCGGGGATAACAGGCTTATCTCCCCCAAGAGTCCACATCGACGGGGAGGTTTGGCACCTCGATGTCGGCTCATCGCATCCTGGGGCTGTAGTCGGTCCCAAGGGTTGGGCTGTTCGCCCATTAAAGCGGTACGCGAGCTGGGTTCAGAACGTCGTGAGACAGTTCGGTCCCTATCCGTCGCGGGCGCAGGAAATTTGAGAGGAGCTGTCCTTAGTACGAGAGGACCGGGATGGACGCACCGCTGGTGTACCAGTTGTTCTGCCAAGGGCATCGCTGGGTAGCTATGTGCGGACGGGATAAGTGCTGAAAGCATCTAAGCATGAAGCCCCCCTCAAGATGAGATTTCCCATTCCGCAAGGAAGTAAGATCCCTGAAAGATGATCAGGTTGATAGGTCTGAGGTGGAAGTGTGGCGACACATGGAGCTGACAGATACTAATCGATCGAGGACTTAACCAATTTGAATGTATGCTTACTGTTATCTAGTTTTGAGAGAACACTCTCAATGGTTTGGTGGCGATAGCGAAGAGGTCACACCCGTTCCCATGCCGAACACGGAAGTTAAGCTCTTCAGCGCCGATGGTAGTCGGGGGTTTCCCCCTGTGAGAGTAGGACGCCGCCAAGCTATTACACGCAAGTGTAATATACGGAGGATTAGCTCAGCTGGGAGAGCATCTGCCTTACAAGCAGAGGGTCGGCGGTTCGAGCCCGTCATCCTCCACCATATTTGCCGGCCTAGCTCAATTGGTAGAGCAACTGACTTGTAATCAGTAGGTTGGGGGTTCAAGTCCTCTGGCCGGCACCATTTTTGGACAAGACAATAACACAAGTCTTTTAAAAAGAGCCATTAGCTCAGTTGGTAGAGCATCTGACTTTTAATCAGAGGGTCGAAGGTTCGAGTCCTTCATGGCTCACCATGTTACGCGGGTGTGGCGGAATTGGCAGACGCGCTAGACTTAGGATCTAGTGTCTTATGACGTGGGGGTTCAAGTCCCTTCACCCGCATTATACAGGATAGTTATCCTGTATGCGGAAGTAGTTCAGTGGTAGAACACCACCTTGCCAAGGTGGGGGTCGCGGGTTCGAATCCCGTCTTCCGCTCCAACTATACCATCCACGCCGGGGTGGTGGAATTGGCAGACACACAGGACTTAAAATCCTGCGGTAGGTGACTACCGTGCCGGTTCAAGTCCGGCCCTCGGCATTCATTATTATGCGCCCGTAGCTCAATTGGATAGAGCGTTTGACTACGGATCAAAAGGTTAGGGGTTCGACTCCTCTCGGGCGCGCCATAATATTTTTAAAAATCGGGAAGTAGCTCAGCTTGGTAGAGCACATGGTTTGGGACCATGGGGTCGCAGGTTCGAATCCTGTCTTCCCGACCACTTCGGGGCCTTAGCTCAGCTGGGAGAGCGCCTGCTTTGCACGCAGGAGGTCAGCGGTTCGATCCCGCTAGGCTCCACCATTTATAAAAAACATGTTGACTTTAAGAGAAACTTATTATATACTTAAAAAGTTGCTTGAGAAAGTGAACAAAATGATCTTTGAAAACTAAACAAGACAAAACGTACCTGTTAATTCAAAGTTTTAAATAAATCGCACAGCGATGTGCGTAGTCAGTCAAACTACTTTATCGGAGAGTTTGATCCTGGCTCAGGACGAACGCTGGCGGCGTGCCTAATACATGCAAGTCGAGCGGACAGATGGGAGCTTGCTCCCTGATGTTAGCGGCGGACGGGTGAGTAACACGTGGGTAACCTGCCTGTAAGACTGGGATAACTCCGGGAAACCGGGGCTAATACCGGATGGTTGTTTGAACCGCATGGTTCAGACATAAAAGGTGGCTTCGGCTACCACTTACAGATGGACCCGCGGCGCATTAGCTAGTTGGTGAGGTAACGGCTCACCAAGGCGACGATGCGTAGCCGACCTGAGAGGGTGATCGGCCACACTGGGACTGAGACACGGCCCAGACTCCTACGGGAGGCAGCAGTAGGGAATCTTCCGCAATGGACGAAAGTCTGACGGAGCAACGCCGCGTGAGTGATGAAGGTTTTCGGATCGTAAAGCTCTGTTGTTAGGGAAGAACAAGTGCCGTTCAAATAGGGCGGCACCTTGACGGTACCTAACCAGAAAGCCACGGCTAACTACGTGCCAGCAGCCGCGGTAATACGTAGGTGGCAAGCGTTGTCCGGAATTATTGGGCGTAAAGGGCTCGCAGGCGGTTTCTTAAGTCTGATGTGAAAGCCCCCGGCTCAACCGGGGAGGGTCATTGGAAACTGGGGAACTTGAGTGCAGAAGAGGAGAGTGGAATTCCACGTGTAGCGGTGAAATGCGTAGAGATGTGGAGGAACACCAGTGGCGAAGGCGACTCTCTGGTCTGTAACTGACGCTGAGGAGCGAAAGCGTGGGGAGCGAACAGGATTAGATACCCTGGTAGTCCACGCCGTAAACGATGAGTGCTAAGTGTTAGGGGGTTTCCGCCCCTTAGTGCTCGCGACTAACGCATTAAGCACTCCGCCTGGGGAGTACGGTCGCAAGACTGAAACTCAAAGGAATTGACGGGGGCCCGCACAAGCGGTGGAGCATGTGGTTTAATTCGAAGCAACGCGAAGAACCTTACCAGGTCTTGACATCCTCTGACAATCCTAGAGATAGGACGTCCCCTTCGGGGGCAGAGTGACAGGTGGTGCATGGTTGTCGTCAGCTCGTGTCGTGAGATGTTGGGTTAAGTCCCGCAACGAGCGCAACCCTTGATCTTAGTTGCCAGCATTCAGTTGGGCACTCTAAGGTGACTGCCGGTGACAAACCGGAGGAAGGTGGGGATGACGTCAAATCATCATGCCCCTTATGACCTGGGCTACACACGTGCTACAATGGACAGAACAAAGGGCAGCGAAACCGCGAGGTTAAGCCAATCCCACAAATCTGTTCTCAGTTCGGATCGCAGTCTGCAACTCGACTGCGTGAAGCTGGAATCGCTAGTAATCGCGGATCAGCATGCCGCGGTGAATACGTTCCCGGGCCTTGTACACACCGCCCGTCACACCACGAGAGTTTGTAACACCCGAAGTCGGTGAGGTAACCTTTATGGAGCCAGCCGCCGAAGGTGGGACAGATGATTGGGGTGAAGTCGTAACAAGGTAGCCGTATCGGAAGGTGCGGCTGGATCACCTCCTTTCTAAGGATTTTAACGGAATATAAGACCTTGGGTCTTATAAACAGAACGTTCCCTGTCTTGTTTAGTTTTGAAGGATCATTCGATTCTTCGAGATGTTGTTCTTTGAAAACTAGATAACAGAAGTAATTCACATTCAATTAGTAATGCAAGATATCACGTAGTGATTCTTTTTAACGGTTAAGTTAGAAAGGGCGCACGGTGGATGCCTTGGCACTAGGAGCCGATGAAGGACGGGACGAACACCGATATGCTTCGGGGAGCTGTAAGCAAGCTTTGATCCGGAGATTTCCGAATGGGGAAACCCACCACTCGTAATGGAGTGGTATCCATATCTGAATACATAGGATATGAGAAGGCAGACCCGGGGAACTGAAACATCTAAGTACCCGGAGGAAGAGAAAGCAAATGCGATTCCCTGAGTAGCGGCGAGCGAAACGGGACCA
>NZ_CP093219.1:2220000-2282500 GCF_051034795.1 Bacillus sp. jun7 | reverse complement strand
ATAAGTGCTGAAAGCATCTAAGCATGAAGCCCCCCTCAAGATGAGATTTCCCATTCCGCAAGGAAGTAAGATCCCTGAAAGATGATCAGGTTGATAGGTCTGAGGTGGAAGTGTGGCGACACATGGAGCTGACAGATACTAATCGATCGAGGACTTAACCAATTTGAATGTATGCTTACTGTTATCTAGTTTTGAGAGAACACTCTCAATGGTTTGGTGGCGATAGCGAAGAGGTCACACCCGTTCCCATGCCGAACACGGAAGTTAAGCTCTTCAGCGCCGATGGTAGTCGGGGGTTTCCCCCTGTGAGAGTAGGACGCCGCCAAGCTATTATTTCGGTAAAGGCAGCTCATCATGAGCTGCCTTTTTTGTGTTTTTCTGCATACGTTATATAATATGAGAAACGTAACGATATGCCTTTTTGCAAAAGCAGGTTTTATGCTTGTGCAAAGTGGAAATAATAGAGATAGAGCGATACAGTTGAAAAATTTTGCGAAACACCTTATAGTAAGATTAAAGTCAAATATAGTCAAAGTCAATAAAGGAGGGGGTTGAGTGGGACATAATATTTCTGACATCATTGAACAGTACTTGAAACAAGTATTAGATCAAAATGGCAAAGAAATTTTAGAGATCAAACGCAGTGAAATCGCTGATAAATTTCAATGTGTTCCTTCCCAAATAAATTATGTCATCAACACCAGATTTACAAGTGAAAGAGGATATATTGTTGAAAGTAAACGGGGAGGCGGCGGTTATATTCGTATTATCAAAATTAAAATGAATAACGAAGTCGTCCTCATCAATAATATTATTTCGCAGATCCATACCCACTTGTCCCAGGCAGCCTCTGATGACATTATTCTCAGACTGTTAGAGGACGGAGTTATTTCGGAAAGAGAAGCTAAAATGATGGTGAGTGTAATGGATCGTTCAGTTCTATATATTGATTTGCCCGAACGGGATGAACTAAGAGCCAGAATGATGAAAGCAATGCTCACATCTTTAAAACTAAAGTAAGCGGGTGAAAAGATTGATTTGTCAAGAATGCAATGAGAGACCGGCCACTTTTCACTTTACGAAAGTTGTTAATGGAGAAAAGCAAGAAGTTCATATTTGTGAACAATGTGCAAAAGAAAATAGCGATTCATACAGTATAAGTGGAAACCAAGGGTTCTCGATTCATAATTTATTATCAGGGCTGCTGAATATGGAGTCCTCATTTCAAAACACCGGTTCTCAAATGTTCGGCTACTCAGAGCAAGGGACAGCTTGTAAGAAATGCGGTATGACGTTTCAGCAGCTGAGAAAAACAGGGCGTTTCGGCTGTGCGGAATGTTACGATACGTTCTACAGCCAAATTACGCCGATCTTGCGAAAAGTTCACAGCGGGAATACGGTGCATGCCGGGAAAATTCCAAAACGAATAGGCGGAAACCTGCATGTAAGACGGCAAATGGAAATGTTAAAAAAAGAACTTGAATCTTTAATACACCACGAGGAGTTTGAAAGAGCAGCGGAGGTCAGGGATCAGATCCGATCGTTAGAGCAGGAATTAAAAAGTACAGACAGTGAGGGGGAACAAGGGTAATGTCGCTCAAGCATTTTATTCAGGACGCACTAAGCAATTGGATGAAGCAAAAGGGACCTGAAAGTGACATTGTACTCAGCAGCCGTATACGATTGGCCCGAAACTTTGAAAATATAAAGTTTCCCGCCCGGTATACGAATGAAGAAGCCTCATCCATCATTCAGCAATTCGAAGATCATTTTTCAGGTAAGGAACTGCCTGATATCGGTCAATTTCATTTAATCAGAATGAGTGAAGCTCAGCCTTTGGAAAAACGGGTGCTGATGGAGAAACATCTGATCAGCCCGAATTTAACGGAATCTCCTTTTGGCGGCTGTCTGCTTTCTGAAAATGAAGAAGTCAGCATTATGTTAAATGAAGAAGATCATATCAGAATTCAATGCCTCTTCCCCGGCTTCCAGCTTCTCAACGCCATAAAAGCGGCAAACCAGGTTGATGACTGGATTGAGGAGAAAGTGGATTACGCCTTTGGAGAGAAGAGAGGGTACTTAACAAGCTGTCCTACAAATGTAGGGACGGGACTAAGGGCTTCAGTCATGATGCATTTGCCGGGTCTTGTATTAACTAGGCAAATGAATCGAATTATACCGGCAATTAACCAATTAGGCTTAGTTGTTAGAGGAATTTACGGTGAAGGCAGCGAAGCATTAGGAAATATCTTTCAAATTTCAAATCAAATCACACTCGGAAAATCAGAACAGGACATTGTAGATGATTTAAACAGTGTGGCTGCCCAGCTGATTGAGCAGGAACGTTCAGCCAGAGAAGCGCTTTACCAAACTTCGAAAATTGAATTGGAGGACCGGGTATTCAGATCTTACGGCGTTTTATCCAACTGCCGTATGATTGAATCAAAGGAAACGGCGAAATGCCTTTCTGACGTTCGGCTGGGGATAGACCTTGGGATCATCAAAGGGCTATCAAGCAATATACTTAATGAACTGATGATTTTGACACAGCCGGGTTTTCTCCAGCAATATTCGGGCGGTGCATTACGGCCGAACGAAAGAGACGCGAGAAGAGCGGCTCTTATCAGGGAAAGGCTGCATTTAGAAATGAGTGCAAATAGACAGGAGGATGATTCGATATGATGTTTGGAAGGTTTACAGAGCGAGCTCAAAAGGTATTGGCACTGGCACAGGAAGAAGCACTGCGCTTAGGCCATAACAATATTGGAACTGAACATATCTTATTAGGTCTGGTTCGTGAAGGAGAAGGGATTGCGGCTAAAGCACTCCAAGCACTCGGACTCGGTTCGGATAAAATTCAGAAAGAAGTGGAGAGCTTAATCGGACGGGGACAGGAAATGTCTCAAACGATTCATTATACGCCAAGAGCAAAAAAAGTCATTGAGCTCAGCATGGATGAAGCCAGAAAGCTAGGACATTCTTATGTGGGAACAGAACACATACTTCTCGGACTGATTCGTGAAGGAGAAGGCGTGGCGGCGAGGGTTCTGAATAATCTCGGTGTCAGCTTGAATAAAGCGAGACAGCAAGTGCTGCAGCTTCTGGGAAGCAATGAGACGGGATCTTCTGCATCCGGTACCAACAGCAATGCAAACACGCCGACGCTTGACAGTCTGGCGCGTGATTTAACTGCGATTGCGAAGGAAGACAGTCTTGATCCGGTTATCGGGCGAAGCAAAGAAATTCAGCGTGTTATTGAGGTATTAAGCCGCAGAACGAAAAATAATCCCGTTCTTATCGGAGAACCGGGTGTAGGTAAAACTGCGATTGCTGAAGGCCTTGCACAGCAGATCATCAATAATGAAGTGCCGGAAATATTACGTGATAAACGCGTAATGACATTAGACATGGGTACGGTTGTAGCCGGTACGAAATACCGCGGAGAATTTGAAGACCGCTTGAAAAAAGTAATGGATGAAATACGTCAGGCCGGCAATATTATTTTATTCATTGACGAACTGCATACACTGATCGGAGCGGGGGGAGCAGAAGGTGCGATTGATGCATCGAATATCTTAAAACCTTCACTGGCCCGCGGAGAGCTTCAATGCATCGGTGCCACAACGCTTGATGAATACCGTAAATATATCGAAAAAGACGCGGCTCTCGAGCGCCGTTTCCAGCCGATTCAGGTGGATCAGCCGTCAGCCGATGAAAGCATTCAAATTTTAAAAGGGCTCCGTGACCGCTATGAAGCGCATCACCGCGTATCCATTACCGATGAAGCGATCGAAGCCGCGGTTAAATTGTCCGACCGTTATATTTCTGACCGCTTCCTTCCGGATAAAGCGATCGATTTAATTGATGAAGCCGGTTCAAAAGTGCGTCTCCGTTCTTTCACAACCCCTCCGAACTTAAAAGAGCTTGAGCAGAAACTCGATGAAGTTCGCAAGGAAAAAGACGCTGCCGTTCAGAGCCAGGAGTTTGAAAAAGCGGCTTCCCTTCGTGATACAGAGCAGCGCCTGAGAGAACAGGTGGAAGACACGAAAAAAACGTGGAAAGAAAAACAAGGCCAGGAGAACTCCGAAGTTTCTGTAGAGGATATCGCGATGGTTGTATCCAGCTGGACCGGGGTTCCCGTATCTAAAATTGCCCAAACGGAAACAGATAAGCTTCTCAATATGGAAAGCATTCTGCATTCCCGCGTCATCGGCCAGGATGAAGCCGTTGTAGCCGTTGCAAAGGCTGTCAGACGTGCAAGAGCCGGACTGAAGGACCCGAAACGTCCGATTGGTTCATTCATCTTCTTAGGCCCTACAGGCGTTGGGAAGACAGAGCTGGCAAGAGCGCTGGCGGAATCCATTTTCGGTGATGAGGAAGCGATGATCAGAGTGGATATGTCCGAATACATGGAGAAACACTCGACTTCACGCCTTGTCGGTTCTCCTCCCGGATATGTCGGCTATGATGAAGGCGGCCAGCTGACAGAAAAAGTGAGAAGAAAACCTTACTCTGTCGTATTGCTTGATGAAATTGAAAAAGCGCACCCTGATGTGTTTAACATTCTCCTGCAAGTGCTTGAAGACGGACGCTTGACTGATTCAAAAGGACGCACTGTGGATTTCCGCAACACGATCCTGATTATGACGTCAAACGTCGGGGCGAGCGAGCTGAAGCGCAACAAATATGTGGGCTTCAATGTCCAGGATGAATCACAAAACCATAAAGACATGAAAGACAAAGTCATGGGAGAGCTGAAGCGTGCCTTCAGACCTGAGTTTATCAACCGGATTGACGAAATTATCGTCTTCCACTCCCTTGAGAAAAAACATCTTACAGACATCGTGTCGCTTATGTCTGATCAGTTAACAAAACGTCTGAAAGAACAAGATCTCTCTATCGAGCTGACGGATGCTGCAAAAGCAAAAGTAGCAGAAGAGGGCGTCGATTTGGAATACGGCGCACGTCCGTTAAGAAGAGCGATTCAAAAGCATGTGGAGGACCGGTTATCAGAAGAACTCCTCAGAGGCAATATTGATAAAGGCCAGCACATTGTTCTTGATGTTGAGGACGGCGAATTTGTCGTAAAAACAACTGCTAAAACGAACTAATATAGTGACAAACATGAGGCATACGTAAGCGAGTGTATGCCTCACTTTGTTATATAGAGAAATATTTGATAAGGAAGAGGTCTTACAACATATATGGCTAAATCAAAAACAAAATTCATCTGCCACTCATGCGGTTATGAATCCGCAAAATGGATGGGAAAGTGCCCGGGCTGCGGGGCTTGGAATACAATGGTGGAAGAAACCATAAAAAAAGCGCCGGCGAATCGGCGGGCGGCTTTCTCCCACTCCGTTCAAACCGTCCAGAAACCATCACCCATTACATCAATTGAAACATCAGAAGAACCCCGCGTTCAAACAAAGCTCGAAGAATTCAACAGAGTGCTTGGCGGCGGCGTTGTGAAAGGCTCGTTAGTATTGATCGGCGGCGATCCCGGGATCGGAAAATCCACGCTCCTTCTCCAAGTATCCGCACAATTAGCAGATACGGCCGGCAGCGTGCTTTACATTTCAGGGGAAGAATCCGTGAAGCAAACGAAGCTGCGCGCCGACAGACTTGGCATCAACAGCCAAATGTTACATGTTTTATCTGAAACCGATATGGAGTATATTTCGTCTGCTATACAAGAGATGAAACCCGCATTTGTTGTCGTAGACTCCATTCAGACCGTTTACCAAAGTGATATCACCTCAGCTCCCGGCAGTGTATCACAAGTAAGAGAGTGTACGGCCGAATTGATGAAAATCGCGAAAACAAACGGCATACCTATTTTTATCGTCGGACACGTCACAAAAGAAGGATCGATCGCAGGGCCGAGATTGCTTGAGCACATGGTCGATACCGTTCTATACTTTGAAGGAGAGCGGCATCATACATTCCGTATTTTGCGGGCCGTAAAAAACCGTTTCGGCTCAACAAATGAAATGGGCATCTTTGAAATGCGGGAAGAGGGGCTTACGGAAGTGCTCAACCCTTCTGAAATTTTCTTGGAAGAGCGTTCTGCCGGGGCATCGGGTTCGAGTATCGTTGCGTCAATGGAAGGAACGAGACCGATTCTGGTTGAAATCCAGGCGCTCATATCACCGACCAGTTTTGGAAACCCGCGCCGCATGGCTACAGGCATTGACCACAACAGGGTATCGTTAATTATGGCTGTGCTTGAGAAGCGGGTGGGTCTTTTGCTTCAAAATCAAGATGCATATTTAAAAGTCGCCGGCGGGGTCAAACTGGATGAACCGGCGATTGATTTGGCAGTAGCCGTCAGCATTGCCTCAAGCTTCAGAGATACACCGCCGAATCCCGCAGATTGCTTTATCGGTGAAGTGGGACTGACAGGAGAAGTCCGCAGGGTGTCAAGAATCGAACAGCGCGTAAAAGAAGCGGCGAAACTCGGCTTCAAGCGCATGATCATACCTGAGGCGAATGCAGACGGGTGGACAATACCAAAAGGGATTGAGGTTGTCGGAGTAGCAAATGTTGCAGAAGCGCTTCGTACTTCATTAGGAGGATCATAATAGATGGAAAAAGAGAAAAAAGGGGCGAAACAAGAGCTTGACCTGTCTGCAATTCTGCAGTTCGTTGCACCGGGCACCCCGCTCAGAGCCGGGATAGAGAATGTACTTCGGGCAAATACAGGCGGCCTGATTGTTGTCGGATACAATGATAAGGTAAAGCAAGTCGTGGATGGCGGTTTTCATATTAATACATCATTTGCGCCCGCTCACTTATACGAGCTGGCCAAAATGGACGGTGCCATTATTTTAAGTGATTCCGGCCAGAAAATTCTTTATGCGAATACGCAGCTTATGCCGGAGGCGACCATTTCTTCTTCAGAAACGGGAATGAGGCACCGTACGGCGGAACGGGTGGCGAAGCAGACCGGCTGTCTCGTCATCGCCATTTCTGAGCGCAGAAATGTCATTACGTTATATCAGGACAGCATGAAGTACACACTAAAGGACATAGGTTTTATTTTAACAAAGGCAAATCAGGCCATTCAAACGCTCGAGAAGTATAAAACCATTTTAGACAAAACAATTACGGCTCTAAACGCATTAGAGTTTGAGGAGCTTGTGACATTCAGTGACGTGCTGTCTGTCATGCATCGGTATGAAATGGTGCTCCGAATAAAAAATGAAATCAATATGTATATTAAAGAACTCGGAACGGAAGGCCACTTAATCCGTCTGCAGGTGATTGAACTGATTACGGACATGGAAGAAGAGGCGGCACTTTTCATCAAAGACTATGTCAAAGAAAAAATCAAAGATCCGTTCGTGCTGTTAAAAGAGCTCCAGGATATGTCCAGCTATGATCTGCTGGATGATTCCATTCTGTTTAAACTGCTTGGATACCCGGCTTCTACGAATCTTGATGATTATGTGCTCCCGAGAGGCTACAGGCTGCTGAACAAAATTCCGCGTCTGCCGATGCCGATTGTTGAAAATGTGGTTGAGGCGTTCGGATTTTTGCCAAGCATAACGGAAGCCACTGTAGAAGAGCTTGATGATGTCGAGGGTATCGGCGAAGTGCGCGCCCAAAAAATCAAAAAAGGCTTAAAACGCCTTCAGGAAAAACACTATATAGATAGACAGCTTTAAGTATCGCTTAAACCTGTCGGAATCCGGGTATATTATTGTTAGTTTTTGTTTATTCTGAATTTGTAGGCTCTGACAGTCTGCTGAAAAAATGCTACTTAAAAGGAGGTGGAGGTATGTTAAAACGAATAGTTCAGGCGTTCTTCATTATTGTGGGCGGCGTTGTCGGTATCTTTTTAATACCTGAATTGTTTGTGCTGTCAAATATACAGGACATACCTTTAATAACAAACGCATATACGTCTGCTGCAATTGGTGCTATTATCTTTTTTCTCATCAGTATATGGACGACAGAATATGTGATTAATTGGGTAAAATGGATTGAAGATTCTTTGCTGAGAGCTCCGGTGCCGGATCTGTTATTCGGGAGTCTCGGATTGGTTTTTGGACTTATCATCGCATACCTCATTGTAAACGTGATTCCGCTGGACAATATTCCGTACCGTATATTCAGCACCATCATTCCGGTCTTTCTGGCTTTCTTTCTCGGTTATCTGGGATTCCAAGTCGGATTTAAGAAAAAGGATGAACTGATCAGTCTTTTCTCCATTTCTGCAAGAATGCAGAAGAAAAAGGGAAGTGCTGATGAGGAGCAGGAAGAACAGGATAAAAGGCTGAAAATCTTGGATACAAGTGTTATTATTGATGGGAGAATTGCAGATATTTGTCAGACGGGCTTTTTAGAAGGCGTCATTGTCATTCCTCAATTTGTGCTGGAGGAATTACAGCATATCGCTGATTCTTCAGATGTTTTAAAACGTAACAGAGGACGCCGCGGACTGGATATCTTGAATCGCATTCAAAAGGAACTGGATATTACGGTTGAAATTTATGAAGGCGACTTCGAAGACATTCAGGAGGTTGACAGCAAGCTTGTCAAACTTGCGAAGCTGACATCCGGTGTCGTTGTGACGAATGATTTTAATTTAAATAAAGTATGCGAGCTTCAAAAGGTTGCGGTACTGAATATTAATGACCTTGCAAACGCGGTGAAGCCGGTTGTGCTTCCGGGCGAAGAGATGAATGTGCAGGTGATTAAGGACGGGAAAGAGCATAATCAAGGTGTGGCTTACTTAGATGACGGCACAATGATTGTTGTGGAAGAAGGCCGCAATTATATAGGGAAACATATTGATGTGCTCGTAACCAGCGTACTGCAGACAGCGGCGGGACGAATGATTTTTGCCAAGCCCAAGCTGCTTGAGAAAGCTCTTTAAGAGGGAGTTCATATGGAGTATGTTGTCGTTATTCCGGCTGCCGGACAAGGAAAACGGATGAAGGCCGGGAAAAATAAGCTGTTCATCAGCTTAAAAGGTGCGCCCGTTATTATACACACACTGCGGGTTTTTGAAAGCCACGCACCCTGTCAGAAAATAATCCTGGTGATAAACGAGAGTGAACGGGAAGATTTTCGCCAGCTGCTGGCCCAATTTCCGATTCAGACGGAAATTGAGCTTGTTACCGGAGGTGCGGAGCGTCAGCACAGTGTATACGAAGGACTGAAAGTGATTGATAAGGAATCGGTCGTGCTTGTTCATGACGGAGCGCGCCCGTTTGTCACTCATCAGCATATCGATAAGCTCGTTGAAACAGCAGAGGAGGCGGGAGCGGCTGTCCTGGCTGTTCCTGTGAAAGACACGATAAAACGGGCGGAAGGCTCCCGGGCTGCGGAGACCTTTGATCGTTCAAGCTTGTGGGCCGTTCAAACGCCGCAAGCTTTTCGTCTTTCTTTATTGAAGACGGCGCATATGGAAGCGGAAAACAAAGGCTTCTTAGGTACGGATGACGCCAGCCTCGTCGAGCGTCTTGATGGATATCAGGTGAGTATCGTTGAAGGCAGCTATACCAATATTAAGCTGACAACGCCGGATGACCTGATATTTGCGGAAGCAATCATGAAAGCGGAAAGTGGGAATCATAATGTTTAGAATCGGACAAGGATTTGATGTGCATCAATTAACGGAAGGCCGTCCGCTCATCATCGGCGGAATTGAAATTCCTTATGAAAAGGGACTGCTCGGACATTCAGATGCTGATGTATTGCTGCATACAGTCGCAGACGCGTGTCTTGGAGCGGCAGGTGAAGGAGATATCGGCAAGCATTTCCCGGATACTGATCCGGAATTCAAGGATGCGGATTCTTTTAAGCTGCTTCAGCATGTCTGGAACATTGTAAAAGAAAAAGGGTACGTACTCGGAAATATAGACTGCACGATTATTGCGCAAAAGCCGAAAATGGCGCCGCATATTGATGCTATGAGAAAACGGATAGCGGAAGGCCTTGAGGCGGACGTCTCTCAAGTAAACGTAAAAGCGACGACGACTGAAAAGCTCGGGTTTACCGGAAGAGCCGAAGGAATTGCCGCTCAGGCAACCGTTCTGATTCAAAAAGCCTGATCATTGTTTTGATGCCGGGTCTATTTGGTGGTAGAATAGATACATATATTCGGCTAGAGGCTACAGACGAGATGAAAGGAAGTATTTGAACATGGGAAATGAAGTACGCGTTCGTTATGCACCGAGTCCGACCGGACATTTGCATATCGGTAACGCCAGAACGGCGCTTTTTAACTATTTATTTGCCCGCAGCCAAGGCGGAAAGTTTATTATCCGGATTGAGGATACGGACAAAAAGCGAAATATTGAAGGCGGAGAGCAAAGCCAGCTCAACTATTTGAAATGGCTCGGCATGGACTGGGATGAAAGTGTGGATGTCGGCGGAGAATACGGCCCGTACCGCCAGTCTGAGCGTAACGACATTTACAAAGAGTACTATGAAGAGCTTCTTGAAAAAGGGCTTGCTTATAAATGTTTCTGTACGGAAGAAGAACTTGAGAAAGAACGTGAAGAGCAAATCGCCCGTGGGGAAATGCCGCGCTATTCCGGCAAACACAGAAACCTGACTCAGGAAGAGCAGGAGCAGTTTTTAGCCGAAGGCAGACAGCCGAGCATCCGTTTCCGCGTGCCGGAAGGGAAAATCATCGCATTTAACGATATCGTAAAAGGCGAGATTTCTTTTGAATCAGACGGCATCGGCGACTTTGTCATCGTCAAAAAAGACGGAACACCGACGTATAACTTTGCTGTCGCGATTGACGATTACTTAATGAAAATGACGCACGTGCTCCGCGGTGAGGATCACATTTCAAATACACCGAAACAGATCATGATTTTCCAGGCATTCGGCTGGGATATTCCTGTCTTCGGACATATGACGCTTATCGTAAACGAAAGCCGCAAAAAATTAAGTAAACGTGATGAATCAATTATCCAGTTTATTGAGCAGTATGATGAGCTGGGTTACCTGCCTGAAGCGCTGTTTAACTTTATCGGACTTCTCGGCTGGTCTCCCGTCGGTGAAGAAGAGCTTTTCACAAGAGAACAATTCATTGAAATTTTTGATGTAAATCGTTTGTCTAAGTCACCGGCTCTGTTTGATATGCATAAACTGAAATGGGTCAACAACCAATACGTCAAAGCGCTGGATCTTGATCAAGTGGTTGAGCTGACCCTGCCGCACCTGCAAAAAGCAGGAAAAGTCGGCACTGAGCTTTCTGCCGAAGAACAGGAATGGGTTCGTAAATTAATCTCTCTTTACCATGAGCAATTGAGCTACGGCGCTGAAATTGTCGAGCTGACTGATTTGTTCTTTAAAGATGAGATCGAGTATAATCAAGAGGCAAAAGCCGTTCTGGAAGAAGAACAGGTGCCTGAAGTGCTCAGCGTATTTGCTGCGAAGCTTGAAGAGCTTGAAGAATTTACGCCTGAGCTGATCAAAGCCTCAATCAAAGCTGTTCAGAAAGAAACAGGCCATAAAGGCAAAAAGCTGTTCATGCCGATTCGTGTAGCGGTTACCGGTCAGACACACGGTCCGGAGCTTCCGCAGGCCATTGAGCTGATCGGCAGAGAAACAGCCGTCAGACGCCTGAAAAGCATTTAAATATACGATTGTTGACAGGGAAGAGTATAAAACAATGACCATTACAGAAAGAATCTTCGTCGGCTGAGAGAGATTCATGCGTCATGTTTTAGAAGTGCGCCCTTAAGACCTTTGAAGAACATTTCTGCGGAAATCAGTATTTAAAGGCGGCCGCCGCCGTTACCGGCTTTTAAGTTGGGAAAACAGTGACTTGTTTTTCAAACAGAGTGGAACCGCGCGGTAAAAGCGTCTCTGTCATGTTTACATGCAGAGGCGCTTTTTTTATAGGCGGAAAAACAGACTGGAGCGGGGAGAGAATGGGGGGAAGCATGTGTTTTTTAAAATGCTAAAAGAAGACATAGATACAGTGTTCGATCAAGATCCGGCAGCAAGAAGCTATTTCGAAGTTGTTTTAACTTATTCTGGTTTACATGCTATATGGGCGCATCGGATTGCACATGCTTTATATAAACGGAGATTTTTCTTCCTGGCGCGCCTGATATCACAGATTGCCCGTTTCTTTACCGGAATTGAAATCCATCCCGGCGCGACCATCGGGAGAAGGTTTTTCATTGATCACGGTATGGGGGTCGTCATAGGGGAAACATGTGAAATCGGCAATAACGTGACGGTATTCCAAGGTGTCACTCTTGGTGGGACGGGAAAAGAAAAGGGAAAGCGGCATCCGACCATAAAAGATGATGCTTTAATTGCAACCGGAGCGAAGGTGCTCGGCTCTATTACGGTCGGGCAGGGTTCTAAAGTAGGGGCCGGCTCCGTTGTGCTTCGTGATGTTCCCGACTTTTCGACCGTTGTCGGCATACCGGGGAAAGTCGTCATTCAGAACGGAAGAAAAATCAAACGCGATCTCAATCACCAAGACTTGCCCGATCCGGTTGCTGACCGGTTTAGAGCATTGGAGCAGCAGATTTTTGAACTGCAGGCTGAACTGGAAGATAAAAAAGAAAGGATCAACCAAAAATGACCATTACACTTTATAATACATTGACACGGAAAAAAGAAACATTCGTTCCTCTTGAGGAAGGCAAAGTAAAAATGTACGTGTGCGGACCGACTGTATACAACTATATTCATATCGGAAACGCCCGTCCGGCGATTGTGTATGATACCGTACGCAACTATTTGGAGTATAAAGGATACGATGTTCAATACGTATCGAATTTCACCGATGTTGACGACAAACTGATTAAGGCGGCCAACGAGCTCGGCGAGGACGTCCCGACCGTTTCTGAACGGTTCATTAAAGCGTATTTTGAAGACGTGGGCGCCCTCGGATGCCGGAAAGCGGATCTTCACCCCCGGGTCATGGAAAACATGGACGCCATTATTGAATTTGTCAGCGAGCTGATTAAAAAAGGTTACGCTTATGAATCAGAAGGCGACGTCTATTTCAAAACAAGGGCCTTCGAAGGCTACGGCAAGCTATCTCAGCAATCAATTGATGAACTCAGATCAGGCGCGCGTATCCGTGTCGGCGAGAAGAAAGAGGATGCGCTGGACTTTGCGCTTTGGAAAGCTGCTAAGGACGGAGAAATTTCATGGGATAGCCCTTGGGGAAAAGGCCGCCCGGGCTGGCATATTGAATGCTCCGCAATGGTGAAAAAGTATTTGGGTGACGAAATCGATATTCACGCCGGCGGTCAGGACCTGACATTCCCGCACCATGAAAACGAAATCGCGCAATCTGAAGCATTAACAGGCAAGACATTCGCAAAATACTGGCTTCATAACGGATATATCAATATCGATAATGAGAAAATGTCAAAATCGCTCGGCAACTTTGTTTTGGTGCACGATATCATTAAGCAATATGACCCGCAGCTTTTGAGATTTTTCATGCTGTCCGTTCATTACCGCCACCCGATCAACTATTCGGAAGAGCTGCTTGAGAAAACAAAAAACGCGTTTAACCGCCTGAAGACGGCATACAGTAATTTAAACCATCGTTTGATTAGCAGCACGAATCTGACTGACAATGATGAGGAATGGCTCGCTAAAATCGAAGAGCACCGCACTGCGTTTGAAGAAGCAATGGATGATGATTTTAATACGGCGAATGCGATTTCCGTTTGGTTTGATCTGGCGAAGCTCGCCAATTACTACATGCAGGAAGACAATACGGCGGATCACGTGATTAAAGCCTTTATCAGCATGTTTGACAGAATCGGATCTGTTCTCGGACTTACGCTCGGCGAAGAAGAGCTTGTCGACGAAGAGATTGAAGAGTTGATTGAGAAGAGAAATGAAGCCCGCCGCAATCGCGATTTTGCTTTGTCAGACCAGATTCGCGATCAGCTGAAAAGCATGAATATCATTCTTGAAGATACGGCCCAGGGAACTCGCTGGAAGCGGGGAGAATAAGCGGATGCTTCAATTTGAACAAATCAAAGATTCAAAGCAGTTAAACGGTCTTGCGCTCGCTTATATGGGTGATGCCATTTTTGAAATATACGTCCGGCATCACCTGCTTAAGCAGGGCTTTACGAAACCGAATGACCTTCATAAGAAGGCGAGCCGGATTGTATCGGCAAAATCACAGGCAGACATATTGTTCCGCCTTCAGGACGAATCCTTTTTCACGGAGGAAGAGGAAGCCGTGCTGAGAAGAGGCAGAAACGCGAAATCAGGGACGACGCCTAAAAACACAGATGTACAGACGTACCGCCATAGTACAGCTTTTGAGGCTTTACTCGGATACCTTTTTCTTGAGAAAAGAGAAGAAAGACTGAATCAGCTGATTGCTGAGGCTATACAAGTCGGGACGTCAGGGAGGAAAACAAATGAGTCAGCAACATGATTACGTCATAGGAAAAAACGCTGTGATTGAGACGTTAAAGTCAGATCGCAAGCTGTATAAGTTATGGATGGCGGAAAACACAGTAAAAGGACAGGCGCAGCAAGTTATGGAGCTTGCTAAAAAGCGCGGCGTCACCATTCAATTTGTACCGAGGAAAAAACTCGATCAGATGGTGGAAGGGCAGCATCAGGGTGTCGTCGCCCAGGTGGCGGCATATGAATATGCACAATTAGACGAATTATATAAAAGAGCGGAAGAGAGAAACGAACAGCCTTTCTTTCTCATATTGGACGAGCTGGAAGACCCTCATAATCTCGGTTCCATCATGAGAACGGCTGACGCTGTCGGTGCACACGGCATTGTGATTCCGAAACGCAGAGCGGTCGGACTGACGTCGACGGTCGCAAAAGCTTCGACCGGTGCGATTGAACACATCCCCGTCGTGAAGGTGACCAACCTTGCCCGGACACTTGATGAAATGAAGGAGCGGGGGATTTGGGTCGTCGGAACGGATGCATCCGCCCGGGAAGACTACCGCTCTATGGACGGCAAGATGCCTTTGGCGCTCGTTATCGGAAGCGAAGGCAGAGGAATGGGCCGGCTTGTGAAAGAGAAATGTGATTTTCTCATTAAACTTCCGATGGCCGGAAAAGTCACGTCTCTGAATGCGTCGGTAGCGGCCGGCCTTCTCATGTATGAAGTCTACCGGAAGCGCAATCCTTTAGGGGAATGAAGACAGATGGACATCCTGTTAGTAGACGGATACAACATGATTGGAGCTTGGCCGCAGCTAAAGGATTTAAAAGCGAACAGTTTTGAAGAAGCGAGAGATGTACTGATCCAGAAGATGGCGGAGTATCAGTCCTACACGGGAATCAGAGTCATTGTGGTGTTTGACGCACATCTGGTAAAAGGCATAGAGAAAAAACAAACGAATCACAGAGTCGAAGTGATTTTTACACGGGAGAATGAGACGGCGGATGAGCGGATCGAGAAGCTTGCCCAGGCACTGAATAATATTGCGACACAGATTCATGTCGCAACCTCCGATTATACGGAGCAGTGGGCGATTTTCGGACAGGGGGCTCTCCGCAAATCCGCCCGGGAGCTTCTGAGGGAAGTGGATACGATAGAACGGCGGATTCAAAGGCGGGTTTCAAAGATCACTTCTGAAAAACCACCGGGGAAAATCGAGCTGTCCGAAGAGGTTTTGAAAACGTTTGAAAAGTGGCGCCGAGGCGGTCTGGATTAGGTTGACGCTTTTTCGCCCATTAATGTATAATATTTCTATCTACGTGCGCCGGGGGGATCGCAGTGAATCTACAGAACAGCAAGGGAAAGTTCAACAAAGTGCAATTTTGCCAGTTGGAGGACGAGCAGGTCATTGAAAAGGTTCATGTTGGGGACAGTGATGCGTTAGATTACTTGATTACGAAGTACCGTAATTTTGTACGGGCGAAAGCAAGGTCTTATTTTTTAATAGGGGCCGACAGAGAAGATATTGTACAGGAAGGGATGATAGGCTTATATAAGTCTATCCGAGACTTTAGAGAGGACAAGCTTACTTCATTTAAAGCTTTTGCAGAATTATGCATTACCCGCCAGATTATTACCGCAATAAAGACAGCTACCCGTCAGAAACACATTCCTTTAAATTCCTATGTTTCTTTAGACAAACCTATTTTTGATGAAGAATCTGACAGAACACTGCTTGATGTCATTTCAGGCGCTAAAACGTTAAATCCTGAAGAGATGATTATTAATCAGGAAGAATTTGATGATATCGAAATGAAAATGGGAGAACTGCTGAGCGATCTGGAGAGAAAGGTGCTTGTTCTGTACTTGGACGGAAGAAGTTACCAGGAAATTTCAGATGATTTAAACCGACACGTAAAATCAATCGATAATGCCCTGCAGCGCGTGAAGCGCAAGCTTGAAAAGTATTTGGAAATAAGAGAAATCAGTCTGTAGCGGGTTTCTGTGTCATATTGACAGAATTTTTCTGACTGTGCTATTTTATTAAGATAAATGATTGTTTAGGAAAAGGTGTAACGACATGAGAAAAAAGATTACGCTGGCATGCAAAACATGCGGAAATCGTAATTATACGACAATGAAAAGCTCTGCATCAGCGGCTGAGCGGTTAGAAGTTAAGAAGTACTGCAGCACTTGCAATTCACATACAGCTCATTTAGAAACAAAATAGTGTTCGCTTTTTAAATTGTGGAGGTCTTTTACATGCGCATGATGAGTTTCTTTAAAGATGTTGGGAAAGAAATGAAAAAGGTTAGCTGGCCTAAAGGCAAAGAGTTAACGCGCTATACGATCACGGTGATTTCAACGGTTATCTTTTTTGTTATCTTTTTTGCCCTCCTTGATACAGGAATTTCTCAATTAATTCGTTTAATAGTTGAATAATGATCAGCAATACGTGCTATAATAGATCATAATATCGTTTGCCAAAACCCGTTCAGCGGGTTTTTTATTGTGTTGAAAAAAGGATTCATAGGCTCTGAGCCTATTTTTTGTTTTACACTTCATTTTTAAATGCGGGGAGGGAAGGACTGCAGAGTCCTGATAGAATGGAAAAGAATTGGTATGTTGTTCATACGTATTCCGGTTATGAAAACAAAGTAAAAGCGAACCTTGAAAAACGTGTGGAATCAATGGGAATGCAGGATAAAATTTTCCGCGTTGTCGTCCCTGAAGAGGAAGAGACTGATATTAAGAACGGCAAGAAAAAAGTAGTCAAAAAGAAAGTGTTCCCGGGTTATGTGCTTGTTGAAATCGTCATGACTGATGATTCCTGGTATGTGGTCCGCAACACGCCGGGCGTTACCGGATTCGTCGGATCAGCCGGTTCAGGCTCAAAGCCGACTCCGCTTCTTCCTGGCGAAGCGGAAACCATCTTAAAACGCATGGGCATGGATGAGCGGAAAACCGACATTGATTTTGAATTGAATGAGACAGTCAAAGTCATAGACGGACCTTTCGCCAACTTTACAGGATCAATTGAAGAGATTGATTATGATAAGAGCAAAGTGAAAGTATTCGTTAACATGTTCGGCCGTGAAACGCCGGTTGAGCTGGAATTTACCCAGATCGACAAATTGTAATGTGAAAAAACTTGAAATTGCTATATATTAATGATAATATAGCAAAGGTACGTCTTGGACTAATCCAAGGCAGCTAGCTTGATATTTCGTCATTCATATAAAGAATGAAACCTTGAGTGGGAGGGTTTACCCTATTACCACATCACGGACTTAAGGAGGTGTGTCTCGTGGCTAAAAAAGTAGTAAAAGTTGTAAAATTGCAAATTCCTGCTGGAAAAGCTAACCCAGCGCCGCCAGTTGGACCTGCACTAGGTCAAGCCGGTGTAAATATCATGGGATTCTGTAAGGAGTTTAACGCTCGTACAGCTGACCAAGCTGGTTTAATCATTCCTGTTGAAATTTCGGTTTACGAAGACCGTTCATTTACATTTATTACAAAAACTCCGCCTGCTGCAGTATTGCTTAAAAAAGCAGCTGGAATTGAGTCTGGTTCTGGTGAACCAAACCGTAATAAAGTGGCAACCGTTAAGCGCGATAAGGTTCGCGAAATCGCTGAAACGAAAATGCCTGACTTAAACGCAGCAGACGTTGAAGCGGCAATGCGCATGGTTGAAGGTACTGCCCGCAGTATGGGTATCGTTATCGAGGATTAATTTGTTTCTTGTCGGGTTGCGAGTTTTCACAAGTTCGCAACCCTTATTCGTGGGAGGTTATTCCGCTATAACCACATAAGGAGGAAATTTTAAAATGGCTAAAAAAGGTAAAAAGTACGTTGAAGCTGCGAAGCTTGTAGACCGTGCGAAAGCTTACGACGTCGCTGAAGCAGTGGCGCTTACTAAAAAAACAAACACAGCTAAATTCGACGCTACAGTTGAAGTTGCTTTTCGTTTAGGGGTTGACCCTCGTAAAAACGATCAGCAAATCCGCGGTGCAGTTGTACTTCCTAACGGAACTGGTAAAACTCAGCGCGTGCTTGTATTCGCTAAAGGCGAAAAAGCAAAAGAAGCTGAAGCTGCCGGTGCAGACTACGTCGGCGATTCTGATTACATCGCGAAAATCCAGCAAGGCTGGTTCGAATTCGATGTAATCGTTGCGACTCCTGACATGATGGGTGAAGTCGGTAAAATCGGCCGTGTGCTTGGACCAAAAGGTCTTATGCCAAACCCTAAAACAGGAACTGTTACATTCGAAGTAGAAAAAGCAATCGGCGAAATCAAAGCTGGTAAAGTAGAATACCGCGTTGACAAAGCTGGTAACATCCATGTTCCGATCGGAAAAGTTTCTTTCGAGGATGAAAAACTTGTTGAGAACTTCACAACAATGTATGATACAATCCTGAAAGCAAAACCGGCTGCGGCTAAAGGTGTTTACGTGAAAAACGTTGCCGTTACTTCTACTATGGGCCCTGGTGTCAAAGTAGACGCTTCTACTTTCAACGTAAAATAATATTTGACTTTAGATCAGCATTCTGATATGATTCAAAATGTTGTAAAATATAATATGTCATTTATACCGTAGACAGCAGGGGCCGTTGAGGCTTAATATCCTGCCGAGGTGTATATATATCACAGCTATTACGTTACGTATGCTTGTATATACAGCCTCCATGTCCACATGGAGGCTTTTTATATGAAATCGTCGTCACAGTCGTGATCACCTAGCGGTATAAGTGTTACACAAAATCTACAGGAGGTGTAACCATGAGCAGCGCAATTGATACAAAAAAAGTTGTTGTTGAAGAGATTGCTTCTAAACTGAAAGAAAGCAAATCAACGATCATCGTTGACTACCGCGGACTTAACGTTTCTGAAGTAACTGAACTCCGTAAACAGCTTCGCGAAGCTAACGTAGAGTTCAAAGTGTACAAAAACACAATGACTCGCCGTGCGGTTGAACAAGCTGAACTTGATGGTTTGAATGATGTCTTAACTGGACCGAATGCGATCGCATTCAGTACTGAAGATGTTGTCGCTCCGGCAAAAGTTCTTAACGAGTTCGCGAAAAATCACGAAGCTCTGGAAATCAAAGCGGGCGTTATCGAAGGAAAAGTATCTTCTGTTGAAGAAGTGAAAGCTCTTGCTGAACTTCCTTCACGCGATGGCTTACTTTCTATGTTGCTTAGCGTACTTCAAGCTCCAGTTCGCAACCTTGCACTTGCGGCTAAAGCAGTTGCAGACCAAAAGGAAGAACAAGGCGCTTAATCTGATTTTACCCTAAAATAAAACAAATGGAGGAATTTCAAATGGCTTTAAATATCGAAGAAATCATTGCTTCCGTTAAAGAAGCAACTGTACTTGAATTGAACGACCTAGTAAAAGCAATCGAAGAAGAATTTGGCGTAACTGCTGCTGCTCCTGTAGCTGTAGCTGGCGGAGCTGCTGCTGGCGGCGCTGCTGAAGAGCAAAGCGAATTCGACCTTATCCTTGCTGGTGCAGGTTCTCAGAAAATCAAAGTTATCAAAGTTGTTCGTGAAATCACTGGTCTTGGCTTGAAAGAAGCTAAAGAACTTGTTGACAACACTCCAAAACCACTTAAAGAAGGTATTGCGAAAGAAGAAGCTGAAGAGCTTAAAGCTAAACTTGAAGAAGTTGGCGCTTCTGTAGAAGTTAAGTAATCTTCACTTGCCTGTAGGGGAAGCTCGCTTTTATGAGGCGGGCTTTTTCTTTGCTTTTCTTTAAGTGCAATTAAAAAAGGAGGTTCTAATAATGAGTGAACACTATTATTCAGAAAAACCTTCAGTTAAAAGCGATAAACAGACATGGTCATTTACACTGCGGAACAGATCTTATACATTCACAAGTGACAGCGGCGTTTTCTCGAAAAAGGAAGTTGATTTCGGTTCGCGTGTCTTAATTGAAGCGTTTGAAGAGCCGGAGATCGATGGTGACTTCCTGGATGCAGGCTGCGGTTACGGCCCGATCGGTCTGTCGCTCGCCGGTGCATTTACAGACCGGACCGTGCACATGATTGACGTGAATGAAAGAGCCGTAGAGCTGTCAAATGAAAATGCAGAAAAAAACGGAATAAAAAACGTTCGGATTTATCAGAGTGATTTATTTTCAAATATTGATTCTGCTCAAACATTTGCTTCTATTATTACAAACCCCCCAATCCGCGCCGGAAAAAAAGTTGTCCATGCCATTTTTGAAAAAAGCGCTGAGCATTTAAGGGCTTCAGGTGAATTGTGGATCGTTATACAGAAAAAACAGGGCGGGCCTTCTGCCATTGAAAAACTGAAGGAGCTTTTTGACGAAGTTTCTGTGGTTCAAAAAAAGAAAGGCTATTATATCATAAAAGCAAAAAAAGTTTGACTTGAATTTTCAGCTATGTTAATATTGTAAAATGCCAATGTATATATTTTGCATGATATGCTCAAATAATCATAGTGCATGTATAAATTATACAAACATGGAAATGCTAATAAAATCGGTATTTGTTTTTGGATGTGGTTTTCTTAATTAGAAACCCTTTTTTCTTTTGTCTTGTAAAAGTATTTCTTTATCGTAAGAGATGCTTATTACACATATAATACGCATGATTTGAGGGGTGAATCAGTTGACAGGTCAACTAGTTCAGTATGGACGACACCGCCAGCGCAGAAGCTATGCTCGCATTAGCGAAGTGTTAGAATTACCAAATCTCATTGAAATTCAAACCTCTTCTTATCAGTGGTTTCTTGATGAGGGTCTTAGAGAGATGTTTCAAGACATATCACCAATTGAGGATTTCACTGGTAACCTCTCTCTAGAGTTCATTGACTACAGTTTAGGAGATCCTAAGTATCCCGTTGAAGAGTCAAAAGAACGTGATGTGACTTACTCAGCTCCGCTAAGAGTGAAGGTTCGTTTAATTAACAAAGAAACTGGAGAGGTAAAAGACCAGGATGTCTTCATGGGTGATTTCCCTATTATGACAGATACCGGTACTTTTATCATCAACGGTGCAGAACGTGTTATCGTATCTCAGCTTGTTCGGTCTCCAAGTGTATATTTCAGTGGTAAAGTAGACAAAAACGGTAAAAAAGGTTTTACCGCGACTGTCATTCCAAACCGTGGCGCATGGTTAGAATACGAAACTGATGCGAAAGATGTTGTGTATGTCCGCATTGATCGCACACGTAAGTTGCCGGTTACGGTTCTTTTGCGTGCTCTCGGCTTCGGTTCCGACCAAGAGATTCTCGATCTCATTGGTGAGAACGAATATCTCCGCAATACACTGGATAAGGACAACACCGAAAACAGTGACAAAGCGCTTCTTGAAATCTATGAGCGCCTTCGTCCCGGAGAGCCGCCTACAGTAGAAAACGCAAAAAGCTTGCTGGATTCCCGTTTCTTCGATCCGAAGCGATACGACCTTGCGAATGTAGGACGCTATAAAATTAATAAAAAGCTTCATATCAAGAACCGCCTGTTTAACCAGCGCCTTGCAGAAACACTGGTGGATCCGGAAACTGGTGAAATTCTCGCTGAAAAAGGGCAGATTCTTGACAGAAGAACACTTGATAAAGTACTGCCATACTTAGAAAATGGAATCGGCTTCAGAAAGCTTTATCCTAACGGCGGCGTTGTCGAGGATGAAGTGATGCTTCAATCCATTAAAATCTATGCTCCTACTGATGCAGAAGGAGAGCAGACGATCAATGTGATCGGCAATGCTTACATCGAAGAGGCGATTAAAAACATTACGCCTGCTGATATTATTTCTTCTATCAGCTACTTCTTCAACCTCCTGCACGGAGTGGGCGACACTGATGATATCGACCATCTCGGAAACCGCCGTCTGCGTTCTGTAGGTGAGCTCCTGCAAAACCAATTCCGTATCGGTTTAAGCCGGATGGAACGTGTCGTACGTGAAAGAATGTCTATTCAAGACACGAATACAATTACGCCGCAGCAGCTGATTAACATCAGACCTGTTATTGCGTCTATTAAAGAGTTCTTCGGAAGCTCACAGCTTTCTCAATTCATGGATCAGACGAACCCGCTTGCTGAATTGACGCACAAACGCCGTCTGTCAGCTCTCGGACCGGGCGGTTTGACACGTGAGCGCGCAGGTATGGAAGTACGTGACGTTCACTACTCTCACTACGGCCGTATGTGTCCGATTGAAACGCCTGAGGGCCCTAACATCGGTTTGATCAACTCATTGTCATCATTTGCGAAAGTAAACCGCTTTGGTTTCATTGAGACGCCATACCGCCGCGTTGATCCTGAAACAGGAAAAGTAACGCCTAGAATCGACTACCTGACTGCTGATGAAGAGGATAACTATGTCGTAGCCCAAGCGAATGCTAAGCTGAGCGATGACGGTTCTTTCTTGGATGACAGCATCGTAGCGCGTTTCAGAGGGGAAAACACCGTTGTAGCCCGCAACCGCGTGGATTACATGGACGTATCTCCTAAACAGGTTGTATCTGCTGCGACAGCATGTATTCCGTTCTTGGAAAACGATGACTCGAACCGCGCCCTCATGGGAGCGAACATGCAGCGTCAGGCTGTGCCTTTGATGCAGCCGGAAGCTCCGATCGTCGGAACGGGTATGGAATACGTATCCGGTAAAGACTCCGGTGCAGCCGTTATTTGTAAACACCCTGGTATCGTAGAACGGGTGGAAGCGAAAAACGTATGGGTGCGCCGCTATGAAGAAATTGACGGTCAAAAAGTAAAAGGCAACCTGGATAAGTACAGCTTGCTGAAATTCGTCCGCTCCAACCAAGGTACGTGCTACAACCAGCGTCCGATCGTCAGTGTCGGCGATGAAGTAGTCAAAGGAGAAATCCTTGCTGACGGACCTTCAATGGAGCTTGGTGAACTTGCTCTCGGCCGCAACGTAATGGTCGGCTTCATGACATGGGACGGTTACAACTATGAGGATGCCATCATCATGAGTGAACGCCTTGTGAAAGATGATGTATACACATCTATTCACATTGAAGAATATGAATCAGAAGCACGTGATACAAAGCTTGGACCGGAAGAGATCACCCGCGATATTCCAAACGTAGGGGAAGACGCGCTTCGCAACCTTGATGACCGCGGAATTATCCGTATCGGCGCGGAAGTCAACGACGGAGACCTTCTCGTAGGTAAAGTAACGCCTAAAGGTGTAACTGAGCTTACGGCTGAAGAACGCCTTCTTCATGCGATCTTTGGAGAAAAAGCGCGTGAAGTCCGTGATACTTCTCTCCGTGTGCCTCACGGCGGCGGCGGAATTATCCACGACGTAAAAGTCTTCAACCGTGAAGACGGCGACGAACTTCCTCCGGGAGTGAACCAGCTTGTACGCGTATATATCGTTCAGAAACGTAAGATTTCTGAAGGTGATAAAATGGCCGGACGTCACGGAAACAAAGGGGTTATCTCGAAGATTCTTCCTGAAGAAGATATGCCTTACCTTCCTGACGGCACGCCGATCGATATCATGCTTAACCCGCTGGGTGTACCATCACGTATGAATATCGGTCAGGTATTAGAACTTCACATGGGTATGGCTGCCCGCTACCTCGGCATTCACATCGCGTCACCTGTATTTGACGGCGCGCGTGAAGAAGATGTGTGGGAAACACTTGAAGAAGCAGGCATGTCAAGAGACGCTAAAACAGTTCTTTATGACGGCCGTACGGGAGAACCGTTCGACAACCGTGTATCTGTCGGAATCATGTACATGATCAAACTGGCGCACATGGTTGATGATAAACTTCATGCCCGTTCTACAGGTCCTTACTCACTTGTTACGCAGCAGCCTCTCGGCGGTAAAGCCCAATTCGGCGGACAGCGTTTCGGTGAGATGGAGGTTTGGGCGCTTGAAGCTTACGGCGCAGCTTACACGCTTCAAGAAATCCTGACTGTGAAGTCTGATGACGTGGTCGGACGTGTGAAAACATATGAAGCCATCGTCAAAGGCGACAATGTTCCAGAGCCTGGTGTTCCGGAATCATTCAAAGTATTGATCAAAGAGCTTCAAAGCTTAGGTATGGACGTAAAAATCCTCTCAGGCGATGAAGAAGAAATAGAAATGAGAGATCTAGAAGACGAGGAAGATGCGAAACAGGCTGACGGCCTTGCATTATCAGGTGATGAAGCGCCGGAAGAAACAGCATCTCCAGACGTTGAACGTGACGCAGTAACGAAAGAATAGTCTCTGATTGATAAAGGCAAGTGACATCGGTTAATCCGAAGATAAAAAGGGAGGTAGGCCCCTTGCTAGATGTGAACAATTTTGAGTATATGAACATCGGTCTTGCTTCACCGGATAAAATCCGTTCATGGTCTTTTGGTGAAGTGAAAAAGCCTGAAACGATAAACTATCGTACGTTGAAACCTGAAAAGGACGGCCTGTTCTGCGAACGCATTTTCGGACCGACTAAGGACTGGGAATGTCATTGCGGCAAGTACAAGCGGGTTCGTTATAAAGGCGTAGTTTGTGACCGTTGCGGAGTTGAAGTAACGCGGGCTAAAGTCCGTCGTGAGAGAATGGGGCATATTGAACTGGCTGCCCCGGTTTCTCACATTTGGTATTTCAAAGGTATTCCGAGCCGTATGGGTCTTGTATTGGATATGTCACCGCGTGCGCTGGAAGAAGTTATTTACTTTGCTTCTTACGTCGTAACTGACCCGGCCAATACACCGCTCGAAAAGAAACAGCTTTTATCTGAAAAGGAATACCGTGCGTATCTGGATAAGTACGGAAACAAATTCCAAGCCTCTATGGGTGCGGAAGCCATTAATAAACTTCTGCAGGACATCGACCTTGTCAAAGAAGTTGATATGTTAAAAGAAGAGCTGAAGACTTCTCAAGGACAGCGCCGTACACGTGCGATCAAACGCCTTGAAGTGCTTGAAGCCTTCCGTAATTCAGGAAACAAGCCGTCTTGGATGATCCTCGACGTGCTTCCGGTTATTCCGCCTGAATTAAGACCGATGGTTCAGCTTGACGGCGGACGTTTCGCAACGTCTGACCTGAACGACCTTTACCGTCGTGTCATCAACCGTAATAACCGTTTAAAACGTCTGTTAGACCTCGGCGCGCCAAGCATCATCGTTCAGAACGAAAAACGTATGCTTCAGGAAGCAGTCGACGCTCTGATTGACAACGGACGCCGCGGCCGTCCGGTTACCGGACCGGGTAACCGTCCGCTTAAATCTCTTTCTCATATGCTGAAAGGGAAACAAGGGCGTTTCCGTCAGAACCTTCTCGGTAAACGTGTAGACTACTCAGGCCGTTCCGTTATCGTCGTAGGCCCGCACCTGAAAATGTATCAGTGCGGTTTGCCGAAGGAAATGGCGCTTGAGCTCTTCAAGCCTTTCGTCATGAAAGAGCTTGTTGAAAAAGGCCTTGCTCACAATATCAAGAGCGCAAAACGCAAAATCGAACGCGTGCAGCCTGAAGTATGGGATGTACTTGAATCTGTCATTAAGGAGCATCCGGTCTTACTGAACCGTGCCCCTACTCTTCACAGATTAGGTATCCAGGCTTTCGAACCGACGCTTGTTGAAGGACGCGCCATCCGTCTTCACCCGTTAGTATGCACAGCTTATAACGCTGACTTTGACGGTGACCAAATGGCGGTTCACGTACCTTTATCAGCTGAGGCTCAAGCTGAGGCGCGCATTCTGATGCTTGCGGCCCAAAACATCTTGAACCCTAAAGATGGTAAACCGGTTGTTACGCCGTCTCAGGATATGGTATTAGGAAACTACTACCTGACGCTTGAGCGCGCTGGAGCAGTCGGCGAGGGTATGGTTTTCAAAAATACGGACGAAGCGCTTCTTGCTTATCAAAACGGTTATGTTCACCTTCATACGAGAGTAGCTGTTGCAGCGAACTCCCTTAAGAATGTGACATTTACTGAAGAACAGCGTTCAAAATTGTTAATTACAACTGTCGGTAAGCTCGTCTTCAATGAAATTCTTCCGGAATCATTCCCTTACATGAATGAACCAACGAAGAGCAACATTGAAGAGAAGACACCTGACCGTTTCTTCTTAGATAAAGGTGCTGACGTAAAAGCTGTGATTGCTGAGCAGCCGATCAACGCACCGTTTAAAAAAGGCATTTTGGGTAAAATCATCGCGGAAATCTTTAAACGATTCCATATCACGGAAACGTCTAAAATGCTTGACCGCATGAAAAACCTCGGTTTCAGATATTCAACGAAAGCCGGCATCACAGTAGGGGTTTCTGATATCGTCGTTCTCGATGATAAACAGGAAATCCTTGAAGAAGCACAAAGCAAAGTGGATAATGTTCTGAAACAGTTCAGACGCGGTTTAATCACCGAAGAAGAACGTTATGAAAGAGTCATTTCAATTTGGAGTTCAGCGAAAGATGTTATCCAAGGCAAACTGATGAAATCATTAGACGAAGTCAACCCGATCTACATGATGAGTGACTCAGGAGCCCGTGGTAACGCATCTAACTTTACACAGCTTGCGGGTATGCGCGGTCTGATGGCCAACCCGGCTGGACGAATCATTGAATTGCCGATTAAATCAAGTTTCCGTGAAGGTCTGACAGTATTGGAGTACTTTATCTCCACTCACGGTGCGCGTAAAGGTCTTGCCGATACCGCCCTTAAAACTGCTGACTCAGGTTACCTTACACGCCGTCTTGTTGATGTTGCGCAGGATGTTATCATTCGTGAAACAGATTGCGGAACAGACCGCGGTATTCTTGCAAAACCGCTCAAAGAAGGCACGGAAATCATCGAGCGTCTGGAAGAGCGTCTGATCGGACGTTTCGCCAGAAAACAGATCAAACATCCTGAAACGGGTGCTGTGCTCATTAACGAAAATGAATTGATCGATGAAGATAAAGCGCTGGAAATCGTTGAAGCCGGAATCGAAGAAGTGTGGATCCGTTCCGCGTTCACATGTAACACTCCTCATGGTGTATGTAAACGATGCTACGGACGAAACCTTGCAACCGGAACTGATGTTGAAGTCG
This sequence comes from Bacillus sp. jun7, assembly GCF_051034795.1. NCBI lineage: Bacteria > Bacillati > Bacillota > Bacilli > Caryophanales > Bacillaceae > Bacillus > Bacillus sp. jun7. Next base: position 2,255,095 of record NZ_CP093219.1, on the reverse strand, counting down.
GCGAAGCAGTAGGTATTATCGCCGCTCAATCTATCGGTGAGCCTGGAACACAGTTAACGATGCGTACGTTCCACACAGGCGGGGTTGCCGGAGACGATATCACACAAGGTCTTCCGCGTATCCAAGAGCTTTTCGAAGCGCGTAATCCTAAAGGTCAAGCGACGATTTCTGAGATTGACGGTACAATTGCCGAAATCAATGAAGTCCGCGACAAACAGCAGGAGATTGTTGTTCAGGGCGCTGTTGAGACCCGTTCATACACGGCACCTTACAACTCACGCCTGAAAGTGGCTGAGGGTGATCAGATTACCCGCGGTCAAGTGCTGACAGAAGGTTCAATCGATCCGAAAGAACTTCTTAAAGTCACTGACCTGACGACGGTTCAGGAATATCTTCTGCATGAGGTTCAGAAGGTTTACCGTATGCAGGGGGTTGAAATCGGCGATAAACACGTAGAAGTAATGGTTCGCCAGATGCTTCGCAAAGTCCGTGTAATCGATGCCGGAGATACTGATGTTCTCCCTGGCACATTGCTTGATATTCACCAATTTACAGAAGCGAACAAAAAAGTGCTGCTTGAAGGCAATCGACCTGCTACAGGCCGTCCTGTCCTTCTCGGTATCACGAAAGCTTCACTCGAGACGGATTCATTCTTGTCTGCCGCATCATTCCAGGAAACAACACGCGTTCTTACAGATGCTGCGATTAAAGGCAAGCGCGATGAACTTCTCGGCCTGAAAGAGAATGTTATCATCGGTAAACTGGTTCCTGCCGGTACCGGTATGATGAATTACAGAAAAGTAAAACCTGTTTCAAACGTTCAGCCTTCGGAAGATATGGTTCCGGCTGAATAACAGAAACTGCTGCAGGAAAGGCTGTTTCGACAGCTTTTCCTCAGTATTACAATTATTCTGGCGGGGGACTGCACTAAAAAATGTCATACGTTGTTGACATCCGTCCCGCAGAGTGATAATATAACCAAGGTGCTCGAAATAAAACCTGTTACTTTGGAGGATATGTTTATGTCTTATGATAAAGTATCACAGGCCAAATCAATTATTATTGGTACGAAGCAAACAGTGAAAGCTCTAAAACGAGGTTCAGTGAAGGAAGTCGTCGTGGCAAAAGACGCGGATTCAGTTCTTACGGCTGGCGTTATCCAGCTTGCAAAGAACCAAAATACCGCTGTCTGTATGGTGGATTCCATGAAAAAGCTCGGCAAAGCCTGCGGAATTGAAGTGGGAGCAGCAGCTGTTGCCATTATGTTATAGCGTACTTTTTGTTTTTATATAAGATATCAGTCTTGTGTAAAGACATTGTTTTTTGCCTAATGATGAACCACCTGGGTATGTGGGTTATAAAACGTAATGAAGGGAGGAACACAACATGCCTACAATTAATCAGCTAATTCGCAAGGGACGCGTGAGCAAAGTTGAAAACTCTAAGTCACCTGCACTAAACAAAGGATACAACAGCTTTAAAAAAGAGCACACTAACGTATCTTCTCCACAAAAACGCGGGGTATGTACTCGTGTGGGTACAATGACACCGAAAAAACCGAACTCAGCACTTCGTAAATATGCTCGTGTTCGTTTGACTAACGGAATCGAGGTTACTGCCTACATTCCTGGTATCGGTCACAACCTGCAAGAGCACAGCGTTGTACTGATCCGCGGCGGACGTGTAAAAGACTTACCGGGGGTACGCTACCACATCGTTCGTGGCGCGCTTGATACTGCCGGAGTTGAAAACCGTGCGCAAGGCCGTTCTAAATACGGTACGAAACGTCCTAAAGCAAAGTAATCAAATAATAAATCATTAAAACTATGAAGGGAGGATATTCAGATGCCACGTAAAGGTCCTGTAGCAAAAAGAGATGTTTTACCTGATCCGCTTTACAACTCTAAGCTGGTATCCCGCCTGATCAACAAAATGATGATCGACGGTAAAAAAGGTAAATCTCAAACAATCCTATACAAGTCATTCGATATCATTAAAGAACGCACTGGCAATGATGCAATGGAGGTTTTCGAACAAGCATTGAAAAACATCATGCCTGTACTTGAAGTAAAAGCACGCCGTGTAGGTGGAGCTAACTACCAAGTGCCTGTAGAAGTTCGTCCTGAACGCCGTACAACTCTTGGTCTTCGCTGGTTGGTTAACTATGCGCGTCTTCGCGGAGAAAAAACAATGGAAGAGCGCCTGGCTAACGAAATTCTTGATGCAGCTAACAACACTGGTGCTGCCGTTAAGAAACGTGAAGACACTCACAAGATGGCAGAAGCGAACAAAGCATTTGCTCACTACCGCTGGTAGGATTCATATAATCAAAATAATAATTCCCTAATAAGGAAGGAGAAATTACCCAATGGCAAGAGAGTTCTCCTTAGAAAAAACTCGTAATATCGGGATCATGGCTCACATCGATGCCGGTAAAACGACTACTACAGAACGGATCTTGTTCTACACAGGCCGTATCCACAAAATTGGCGAAACTCACGAAGGTGCTTCGCAAATGGACTGGATGGAGCAGGAACAAGAACGCGGTATCACAATCACTTCTGCAGCAACGACTGCACAGTGGAAAGGTTACCGTGTAAACATCATCGATACACCGGGACACGTAGACTTCACAGTTGAAGTTGAACGTTCACTCCGTGTACTTGATGGTGCGGTTGCCGTACTTGATGCTCAATCAGGTGTTGAGCCTCAGACAGAAACAGTATGGCGCCAAGCAACAACTTACGGAGTACCGCGTGTTGTATTTGTCAACAAAATGGACAAAATCGGCGCAGACTTCCTTTACTCTGTAGGCACTTTAAGAGACCGTCTTCAAGCTAACGCTCACGCAATTCAATTGCCGATCGGCGCTGAAGACAACTTCGAAGGTATCATCGACTTAGTAGAAAACGTTGCGTATTTCTACGAAGATGACCTTGGAACTCGTTCAGATGCGAAAGAAATCCCTGAAGAGTACAAAGAGCAAGCTGAAGAGCTTCGCAGCAGCCTGATTGAAGCTGTAGCTGAGCTTGATGAAGAGCTTATGGAAAAGTACCTTGAAGGTGAAGAAATCACTATCCCTGAACTGAAAGCTGCTATCCGTAAAGGTACACTGAATGTTGAATTCTACCCTGTACTTGTTGGTTCTGCTTTCAAAAACAAAGGTGTTCAGCTTGTACTTGATGCTGTTCTTGACTACCTTCCTGCGCCAACTGATGTTGCTGCAATCAAAGGTGTACGTCCTGACACAGATGAAGAGATCGTTCGTCATTCTTCTGATGAAGAGCCGTTCTCTGCACTTGCATTTAAAGTTATGACTGACCCTTATGTCGGTAAGCTGACATTCTTCCGCGTATATTCCGGTACACTTGATTCCGGTTCATATGTAAAGAACTCTACAAAAGGCAAGCGTGAGCGCGTAGGACGTATCCTTCAAATGCACGCTAACAGCCGTGAAGAGATCTCTACTGTTTACGCTGGAGACATCGCAGCTGCTGTAGGTCTAAAAGATACTTCTACTGGAGATACTCTATGTGATGAAAAGGATCTTGTAATCCTTGAATCAATGGAATTCCCAGAGCCTGTTATCGACGTAGCGATTGAGCCTAAATCAAAAGCTGACCAAGATAAAATGGGTATCGCTTTAGCGAAACTTGCTGAAGAAGATCCTACATTCCGTACACAAACAAACCCTGAAACGGGTCAAACAATCATCTCTGGTATGGGTGAGCTTCACCTTGATATCATTGTTGATCGTATGAAGCGTGAGTTCAAAGTTGAAGCTAACGTTGGTGCTCCTCAAGTTGCGTACCGTGAGACATTCCGTACCGGTGCAAAAGTTGAAGGTAAATTCGTACGTCAATCAGGCGGACGCGGTCAGTTCGGTCACGTTTGGATCGAATTTGAACCGAACGAAGAAGGCGCTGGCTTTGAATTCGAAAACGCAATCGTCGGTGGTGTTGTTCCTCGTGAATACATCCCAGCCGTACAAGCAGGTCTTGAAGACTCTCTTGAAAATGGTGTCCTAGCCGGATTCCCGCTAATCGACATCAAGGCGAAACTTTTTGATGGATCTTACCATGATGTTGACTCAAACGAAATGGCGTTTAAAGTCGCTGCTTCTATGGCATTGAAAAATGCAGTCAGCAAATGTAACCCAGTTCTTCTTGAACCAATCATGAAAGTTGAAGTTGTTATTCCTGAAGAATACATGGGAGACATCATGGGTGATGTTACTTCTCGTCGCGGACGCGTAGAAGGTATGGAAGCTCGCGGTAACGCTCAAGTTGTGCGTGCGATGGTACCTCTTGCTGAAATGTTCGGTTACGCTACTGCCCTTCGTTCTAACACGCAAGGACGCGGTACGTTCACAATGTTCATGGATCACTACGAAGAAGTGCCGAAGAGCATCGCTGAAGAAATTATCAAAAAAAATAAAGGCGAATAATTGATTTTGCCACTTAACTCAAGTATAACTACTATTGTAAGATGAGGAAGTGAGAGCTTGCTTTCACTTTCTATCACTCTATACATTACTAATTAAAAGCTCTTAAGGAGGATTTTAGAATGGCTAAAGAAAAATTCGACCGTTCCAAATCACATGCCAATATCGGTACAATTGGACACGTTGACCATGGTAAAACAACATTAACTGCTGCTATCTCAACAGTACTTCATAAGAAATCTGGTAAAGGTACAGCTATGGCGTACGATCAAATTGATGGTGCTCCAGAAGAACGTGAGCGCGGTATCACAATCTCTACTGCACACGTTGAGTACGAAACTGACACTCGTCACTATGCACACGTTGACTGCCCAGGACACGCTGACTATGTTAAAAACATGATCACTGGTGCTGCGCAAATGGACGGAGCTATCCTTGTAGTATCTGCTGCTGATGGCCCAATGCCGCAAACTCGTGAGCACATCCTTCTTTCTAAAAACGTTGGTGTACCATACATCGTAGTATTCCTTAACAAATGCGACATGGTAGACGACGAAGAGCTTCTTGAGCTTGTTGAAATGGAAGTTCGCGATCTTCTTAGCGAATACGACTTCCCTGGTGATGATGTACCAGTTGTTAAAGGTTCTGCTCTTAAAGCTCTTGAAGGCGATGCTGAGTACGAAGAAAAAATTCTTGAACTTATGGCTGCAGTTGATGAGTACATCCCAACTCCAGAACGCGACACTGAAAAACCATTCATGATGCCAGTTGAGGACGTATTCTCAATCACTGGTCGTGGTACAGTTGCTACTGGCCGTGTAGAACGCGGACAAGTTAAAGTCGGTGACGAAGTTGAAATCATCGGTCTTCAAGAAGAAAACAGCAAAACAACTGTTACAGGTGTTGAAATGTTCCGTAAGCTTCTTGACTACGCTGAAGCTGGAGACAACATCGGTGCACTTCTTCGCGGTGTAGCTCGTGAAGACATCCAACGTGGACAAGTACTTGCTAAACCAGGTACAATCACTCCACACAGCAAATTCAAAGCTGAAGTTTACGTTCTTTCTAAAGAAGAGGGTGGACGTCATACTCCATTCTTCTCTAACTACCGTCCTCAGTTCTACTTCCGTACAACTGACGTAACTGGTATCATCAATCTTCCAGAAGGCGTAGAAATGGTTATGCCTGGAGATAACACTGAAATGATCGTTGAACTTATCTCTACAATCGCTATCGAAGAAGGAACTCGTTTCTCTATTCGTGAAGGCGGACGTACAGTTGGTTCAGGCGTTGTTTCTACAATCACTGAGTAATCGACTCGTTCATTAATGCGGGGTCCCTTATGGGGCCTCGTTTTTTTGTTTCCCCGCTGATTCCATGTATAATAGAACGTATACAAATTTTAGGAGAAGACCGATGGACGATAACTTCAAGAAAACCAATCGTATTTCAATGCTTCAGCAATTGCTGATTAATGGCAGTGAACAAACCATTATGATTAATGGTGATGACAGGAGTAATCCGCTGCTTTTGTTTTTGCACGGCGGTCCCGGCACGCCTCAAATCGGCTATGCGAGAAAATACCAGAATAAGCTGGAAAAGCATTTCACCGTTGTGAACTGGGATCAGAGAGGGGCGGGTCTCTCTTATTCAAAGGAAATTCCGGGTTCATCTATGACTTTGGATCAGCTGACAGCTGACACCATTCAGCTGACCGAACGCTTATGCGAGCAATTCAGCAGGCAAAAAATATATATCGCCGGCTATTCGTGGGGCTCAGTTCTGGCGCTTCATGTTCTTCAAGAGAAACCTGATTTGTATTATGCGTATATCGGTATCAGTCAGGTGGTTAATATTCAAAAGGAAGAAACGGAAGCTTACCGGCTGATGATGGAATGGAGCAGGCAACACAAACATATCCTGCTGGAAAAGACGCTGAGCTTTATCGGAGCACCTCCATGGGAGAAAATGCTGCAGCGAACGTTGTTTCTGCTTTGTATCGAGATGAGGGGAGGGGGCTTTACCCATCATCCGATCGGCGCTCTTAAAGCAGGGGGGCGAATGCTGTTTGGTGAACCGTACGGTGTGAGAGGGAGCTTCTTAGCCGCGCGGGGACAAATGTTCAGCCTGAAACACCTGTGGGAGGATCTCATTTCCTTTGATGCAGGGGAATCAGTTTCTTCTATTGTAATACCGTGCTGTTTTATGTCAGGGAGATACGATTTGACGGTTCCGGGGACGACTTCTTATGAATATTATCAGAAGGTTGATGCGCCGTATAAAGAATGGCATTGGTTTGAGAACTCAGCCCATTCGCCTCACTTGGAGGAACCGGATCGCTTTGCCGAAGTTCATCGTTCCATCTCTGAAAGAAAACAGTCATATCCTTGATTAATCATGGTATCACCTGTATAATAATCAAAGTGTGAAAACCACAAGGTTCTTTAAATAAACCTTGCAACATGCGTCTATTTTCTGTATAATAGTGTATGTTGGTCTTTGACTGCGATGAAGTGAGAGGTTGCTGACACACCCGGCCGCTTTGCCATGGCAAGGTGATCAGGTTTTTCTCACGGAGAACTGTCTAACGTGATGTAGGCGAAAAGGAGGGAAAATAATGGCAAAACAAAAAATTCGTATTCGTTTAAAAGCATATGATCATAGAATCCTTGATCAATCTGCAGAGAAGATTGTTGAAACGGCAAAACGTTCTGGTGCCAGCGTATCTGGTCCGATTCCGTTGCCAACTGAAAAATCAGTTTACACAATCCTTCGTGCGGTGCACAAATACAAAGATTCTCGTGAGCAATTTGAAATGCGTACACATAAACGTTTAATCGACATTGTGAACCCAACACCACAAACTGTTGATGCTCTCATGCGATTAGACTTACCATCTGGTGTCGATATCGAAATCAAACTTTAATTCTAAAATATAGAATGATCTTAATAGGAGGTGTGACGAATGACCAAAGGAATCTTAGGAAGAAAAATTGGTATGACGCAAGTATTCGCAGAGAACGGTGATCTTATCCCGGTAACTGTTATTGAAGCAGCTCCAAACGTTGTTCTTCAAAAGAAAACAGCTGAAAATGATGGCTATGAAGCGATCCAGCTTGGTTTTGACGATAAGCGCGAAAAGCTTTCAAACAAACCGGAAAAAGGACACGTTGCAAAAGCGGAAACTGCTCCTAAGCGCTTCGTTAAAGAATTACGCGGCGTGGATATGGATGCGTATGAAATTGGTCAGGAAGTCAAGGTTGAAATTTTCTCTGCAGGAGAAATCGTAGATGTAACAGGAGTATCTAAAGGTAAAGGTTTCCAAGGTGCAATCAAGCGCCACGGACAATCTCGCGGACCTATGTCTCACGGTTCACGCTACCACCGTCGTCCTGGTTCAATGGGACCTGTAGATCCTAACCGTGTATTCAAAGGTAAACTATTACCTGGACGCATGGGCGGAGATCAAATCACTGTCCAAAACCTTGAAGTCGTAAAAGTAGATGCTGAGCGCAATCTTCTTTTGATTAAAGGTAACGTACCTGGTGCGAGAAAAGCTTTAATCACTGTTAAAAGTGCTGTTAAATCTAAATAAGTCTCTTAGGAAAGGAGGAAATTGATCATGCCAAAAGTAGCATTATACAACCAAAACGGTTCTACTGCTGGTGATATCGAATTAAACGCTTCTGTATTTGGAATTGAGCCAAATGAGAGCGTAGTATTCGACGCTATTCTTATGCAAAGAGCTTCCTTACGTCAAGGATCTCACAAAGTAAAAAATCGTTCTGAAGTACGCGGCGGAGGTCGCAAACCATGGCGTCAAAAAGGTACAGGTCGTGCCCGTCAAGGTTCAATCCGTTCACCGCAATGGCGCGGAGGTGGTGTCGTATTCGGCCCAACACCACGCAGCTATTCTTACAAATTACCTAAAAAAGTTCGCCGCTTGGCAATCAAATCAGTATTGTCTTCTAAAGTGAACGACAACAACATTATTGTTCTTGAAGATCTTACTCTTGATACGGTTAAAACAAAAGAAATGGCAGCTGTCCTTAAAGGATTATCTGTTGAGAAAAAAGCTTTAATCGTAACTGCGGATGCAAACGAAGCAGTATCTCTTTCTGCACGCAACATCCCTGGAGTTACAGTTGTTCAAGCTAACGGAATCAACGTGTTAGACGTTGTCAACCACGAGAAGCTTCTGATTACAAAAGCTGCGGTTGAAAAAGTAGAGGAGGTGCTTGCATAATGAAAGATCCTCGTGATGTTCTTAAGCGCCCCGTCATTACTGAACGTTCTGCTGATTTAATGACTGAAAAGAAATATACTTTTGAAGTTGATGTAAGAGCTAATAAAACAGAAGTGAAAGATGCAGTTGAAAGTATCTTTGGAGTGAAAGTTGACAAAGTCAACATCATGAACTACAAAGGGAAATCAAAACGTGTCGGCCGCTATACTGGTATGACTAGCCGTCGCAGAAAAGCGATCGTAAAACTTACTGCAGACAGCAAAGAAATCGAAATTTTTGAAGCTTAATTATCTGTAAAAAGAAGGAGGGAAATTCAAAATGGCGATTAAAAAGTATAAACCGACCTCTAACGGACGTCGTGGCATGACAACTTCAGATTTTGCTGAAATCACGACTGACCAGCCGGAAAAATCCTTGCTTGCGCCCCTTCACAAAAAAGGCGGACGTAACAACCAAGGTAAATTGACTGTACGTCACCAAGGTGGCGGACACAAACGCCAATACCGTGTTATCGACTTCAAACGCGATAAAGATGGTATACCTGGACGCGTTGCTACAGTTGAGTACGATCCAAACCGTTCAGCTAACATTGCACTAATCAACTATGTAGACGGAGAAAAACGTTACATTCTTGCACCAAAAGGAATTCAAGTAGGTACTGAAATCATGTCCGGCCCTGAAGCTGACATCAAAGTAGGTAACGCACTTCCGCTTATCAACATCCCTGTTGGTACAGTTGTGCATAACATTGAATTAAAACCTGGTAAAGGCGGACAGCTTGTACGTTCAGCTGGTACATCTGCTCAGGTTCTTGGTAAAGAAGGCAAATACGTTCTTGTACGTCTTAACTCTGGTGAAGTTCGCATGATCCTTTCTGCTTGCCGCGCTTCTATCGGTCAAGTAGGTAACGAGCAGCACGAACTTATCAACGTTGGTAAAGCAGGACGCTCTCGCTGGAAAGGCATCCGCCCTACAGTCCGCGGTTCTGTAATGAACCCTAACGATCACCCGCACGGTGGTGGTGAAGGTCGCGCGCCAATCGGACGTAAATCACCAATGTCTCCTTGGGGCAAACCGACTCTTGGATTCAAGACACGTAAGAAAAAGAACAAATCTGATAAATTTATCGTACGTCGTCGTAAAAATAAATAACGGGGTTGTCTACGGTTCATTTCGGACCGTAGTGCAATCACGAAGGGAGGTTCCAAAATGGCTCGCAGCTTGAAAAAAGGACCATTTGTCGATGGACACTTGATGACAAAAATCGAGAAATTAAATGAAACGGACAAGAAACAAGTTGTAAAAACTTGGTCTCGCCGTTCAACTATTTTCCCACAATTTATCGGTCACACTATCGCAGTATATGACGGACGTAAACACGTGCCTGTATTCATTTCTGAAGACATGGTAGGCCACAAGTTGGGCGAATTCGCACCGACTCGTACTTACAAAGGCCACGCCAGTGACGATAAAAAAACAAGACGCTAAGAGAGGAGGCTTTTAAATGCAAGCTAAAGCTGTTGCAAGAACAGTCCGTATTGCTCCTCGTAAAGCACGTCTAGTAATGGACCTGATTCGAGGTAAGCAAGTAGGCGAAGCAGTATCTATCTTGAACCTAACTCCGAGAGCTGCTTCTCCGATCATCGAAAAAGTTTTAAAATCTGCTATCGCAAATGCTGAGCACAACTACGAGATGGACGCTAACAATCTGGTTATTTCTCAGGCATTTGTTGACGAAGGCCCAACGTTAAAAAGATTCCGCCCGCGTGCTATGGGACGTGCGAGCCAAATCAACAAACGTACGAGCCACATTACAATCGTTGTATCAGAAAAGAAGGAGGGATAAGTAGTGGGTCAAAAGGTAAATCCAGTCGGTCTTCGTATCGGAGTCATTCGTGATTGGGAATCTAAGTGGTACGCTGGTAAAGATTACGCTGACTTCCTGCACGAAGATTTAAAAATTCGTGAATTCATTAGCAAACGCCTTTCTGACGCTTCTGTTTCTAAAGTAGAAATCGAGCGTGCAGCAAACCGCGTTAACATTACGATCCACACTGCTAAGCCTGGTATGGTAATCGGTAAAGGCGGATCTGAAGTTGAAGCACTTCGTAAAGCCCTTAACAGCCTTACTGGCAAGCGTGTACACATTAACATTCTTGAAATCAAAAGAGCAGATCTTGATGCTCAGCTTGTAGCTGACAACATCGCTCGTCAACTAGAAAACCGTATTTCTTTCCGCCGTGCGCAGAAACAACAAATCCAACGCACTATGCGTGCTGGAGCACAAGGTGTGAAAACAATGGTTTCCGGCCGTCTTGGCGGAGCTGATATCGCTCGTTCTGAATACTACAGTGAAGGAACTGTTCCATTGCACACTTTACGTGCTGACATCGACTATGCAACATCTGAAGCTGACACAACTTACGGTAAGCTTGGTGTAAAAGTCTGGATCTATCGTGGAGAGGTTCTTCCTACTAAGAAGAAAACTGAGGAAGGAGGAAAATAATATGTTATTACCAAAACGCGTTAAATATCGCAGAGAGCATCGCGGAAAAATGCGCGGTCGCGCTAAAGGCGGTACTGAAGTACATTTTGGTGAGTACGGTATCCAGGCTCTTGAAGCTTCTTGGATCACGAACCGCCAAATCGAAGCTGCACGTATTGCGATGACTCGTTACATGAAACGTGGCGGTAAAGTTTGGATTAAAATTTTCCCTTCAAAACCTTACACTGCTAAACCGCTTGAGGTACGGATGGGTTCCGGTAAAGGGGCTCCTGAAGGCTGGGTAGCTGTTGTAAAACCGGGCAAAGTTTTATTTGAAATTTCTGGTGTGTCTGAAGAGGTAGCTCGTGAAGCTCTTCGTCTTGCATCTCACAAATTGCCAATTAAAACGAAGTTCGTAAAACGTGAAGAAATTGGTGGTGAATCAAATGAAAGCTAATGAAATTCGTGACCTTACCACTGCTGAAATTGAACAAAAAGTAAAGTCTCTTAAAGAAGAACTTTTCAATCTTCGCTTTCAATTAGCGACAGGACAACTTGAAAATACTGCTCGCATTCGTGAAGTGCGCAAAGCTATCGCGCGCATGAAAACTGTGATTCGTGAAAGAGAAATTGCTGCCAACAAATAATCACTGAGGGGAGGTCGTGAGCATGAGCGAACGTAACCAACGCAAAGTTTACCAAGGCCGTGTTGTTTCTGACAAAATGGATAAAACCATCACTGTTGTTGTTGAAACATACAAAAAGGATCCTATTTACGGTAAACGCGTAAAATACTCAAAGAAATTCAAAGCACATGATGAAAATAACCAAGCTAAAATCGGAGACATCGTAAAGATCATGGAAACTCGTCCATTATCTGCAACTAAGCGTTTTCGTCTAGTAGAAGTTGTCGAAGAAGCTGTTATTATCTAATAAAGTTCGGAATTCTTTTTCCGAAGGGAGGTAACAAATAATGATTCAACAAGAGACTCGTTTAAAAGTTGCTGACAACTCCGGTGCGCGTGAGGTACTTACTATTAAAGTTCTTGGCGGTTCTGGACGTAAAACGGCTAACATTGGTGATGTAATTGTTTGCACGGTTAAACAAGCAACACCAGGAGGCGTTGTCAAAAAAGGTGAAGTCGTAAGAGCTGTTATCGTTCGCACAAAAAGCGGAGCACGCAGAACTGACGGATCATACATCAGCTTCGATGAGAATGCATGTGTTATCATCCGTGACGACAAGAGCCCGCGTGGAACTCGTATCTTCGGACCGGTTGCCCGTGAATTACGTGAAAACAACTTCATGAAAATTGTTTCTCTGGCTCCAGAAGTTATCTAATGAAATAAATGCCTTACTCAAGGAGGTGCGATCAGGATGCATGTGAAAAAAGGCGATAAAGTAATGGTTATCTCTGGTAAAGATAAAGGCAAACAAGGTACGATCCTTGCTGCTTTCCCTAAAAAGGACCGCGTTCTAGTTGAGGGCGTAAACATGGTGAAGAAGCACTCTAAACCAACTCAAGCAAACCCTCAAGGCGGTATTTCTAATCAAGAGGCGCCAATTCATGTATCAAACGTTATGCCGCTCGATCCTAAAACAGGTGAAGTGACTCGCGTAGGATACAAAGTGGAAGATGGCAAAAAAGTTCGTGTTGCAAAAAAATCTGGGCAAGTCTTAGATAAATAGTATTTAAAGGAAGGGAGGTCTATCTCATGAACCGCCTTAAAGAAAAGTACAATAAAGAAATTTCACCTGCTTTAATGACGAAGTTCAACTACGACTCTGTTATGCAGGTGCCAAAAATCGAAAAAATCGTAATCAACATGGGTGTCGGTGATGCTGTTCAAAACGCAAAAGCAATCGACAGTGCTGTTGAAGAATTAACGTTTATCGCAGGTCAAAAACCTGTCGTTACTCGTGCGAAGAAATCAATTGCTGGATTCCGTCTTCGTGAGGGAATGCCTATCGGTGCGAAAGTAACTCTTCGCGGAGAGCGCATGTATGATTTCCTTGATAAACTTATTTCTGTATCTTTACCGCGTGTACGTGACTTCCGCGGGATTTCTAAGAAATCTTTCGACGGTCGCGGAAACTACACTCTTGGTATCAAAGAACAGTTAATCTTCCCTGAAATTGACTACGATAAAGTAACAAAGGTTCGCGGAATGGACATCGTTATCGTAACGACTGCTAACTCTGACGAAGAGGCTCGTGAGCTATTAACTCAAGTAGGTATGCCGTTCCAGAAATAATCAATGAAAGGGAGGCGAAATCGTGGCTAAAAAGTCAATGATTGCGAAACAACAACGTACACCAAAGTTTAAAGTGCAAGAGTACACTCGCTGTGAACGCTGCGGACGTCCGCACTCAGTCATTCGTAAATTTAAACTTTGCCGTATTTGTTTCCGTGAGCTTGCATATAAAGGACAAATTCCTGGCGTGAAAAAAGCCAGCTGGTAATCCCCAAGAATGGGAAGGAGGTAATTATATAATGGTTATGACAGATCCAATTGCAGATATGCTGACTCGTATTCGCAATGCAAACATGGTACGTCATGAGAAGCTTGAAATTCCTGCTTCTAAATTGAAAAGAGAAATTGCTGACATTTTAAAGCGTGAAGGTTTCATTCGTGACGTTGAGTTCGTAGAAGACAGCAAACAAGGTATCATCCGCGTTTTCTTGAAATACGGACAAAACAACGAGCGCGTTATCACTGGTCTTAAAAGAATCAGCAAACCAGGTTTGCGTGTATACGCTAAATCAAATGAAGTACCTCGCGTACTTAACGGTCTTGGAATCGCGATTATTTCTACATCACAAGGTGTTTTAACGGACAAAGAAGCCCGTGCAAAACAAGCTGGTGGAGAAGTTCTAGCATACGTTTGGTAAGAAGTTTAACAAGAATGGAGGTGTTTTAGTATGTCTCGTGTAGGGAAAAAACTGCTTGAGATCCCTTCTGGAGTTACAGTAACGCTGAACGAAGGCAACACTGTAGCTGTAAAAGGACCAAAAGGAGAATTAACTCGTACTTTCCATCCTGATATGGAAATCAAAATTGAGGACAACGTGCTTACAGTTACTCGTCCTTCTGATCACAAAGAGCACCGTGCGCTGCATGGTACGACTCGCAGTCTGCTTGGAAACATGGTTGAAGGCGTATCTAAAGGATTTGAAAGAGGTTTGGAATTAGTCGGTGTCGGTTATCGTGCGGCTAAATCCGGAAACAAACTTGTTTTAAACGTTGGATACTCTCACCCTGTTGAGATCGTTCCTGAAGAGGGCATCGAAATCGAAGTTCCTTCTCAAACTAAAGTAGTTGTAAAAGGTACAGACAAAGAGCGTGTAGGAGCTATCGCTGCTAACATCCGCGCTGTACGTTCTCCAGAGCCTTACAAAGGTAAAGGAATCCGCTACGAAGGTGAAGTTGTTCGCCGTAAAGAAGGTAAATCTGCTAAGTAAGACCGCTTAAAGTGAAGAAAGGAGTGACCTAAGGATGATTACGAAAACTAGCAAAAATGCTGCTCGTCAAAAAAGACATGCCCGTGTTCGTGCTAAACTTTCAGGCACAGCTGAAAGACCTCGTCTGAATGTGTTCCGTTCAAACAAACACATTTATGCTCAAATCATCGATGATGTAAATGGTGTTACACTTGCTAGTGCCTCTACTCTCGATAAAGATTTGAACGTGGAAAGCACTGGTGACAGCGCTGCTGCTGCTAAAGTCGGTGAACTCGTTGCGAAACGCGCTTCTGAGAAAGGTGTTTCTGACGTAGTATTTGACCGCGGCGGATACTTATACCATGGACGTGTAAAAGCTCTGGCCGATGCAGCTCGTGAAGCCGGACTGAAATTTTAATAAAAAAAGGAGGGACACATGATTATGCGTCGTATTGACCCAAGCAAATTAGAGTTAGAAGAACGCTTAGTTACGGTTAACCGCGTAGCGAAAGTTGTTAAAGGTGGTCGTCGTTTCCGTTTCGCAGCTCTAGTCGTTGTCGGTGACAAAAACGGTCACGTAGGTTTCGGTACTGGTAAAGCACAAGAAGTACCTGAAGCAATCCGCAAAGCTGTTGAAGATGCGAAAAAGAATTTGATTGAAGTACCAATGGTTGGAACTACGATTCCACACGAAATCATCGGACGTTTCGGTGCAGGCAATATCTTGTTGAAACCTGCTTCTGAAGGTACTGGAGTTATCGCTGGAGGCCCTGTACGTGCGGTACTTGAGCTTGCTGGCGTTGCTGATATCCTTTCTAAGTCTTTAGGTTCTAACACACCGATCAACATGATCCGTGCAACACTTCAAGGTTTAAGTGAGCTTAAACGTGCCGAAGACGTTGCGAAGCTTCGTGGAAAATCTGTAGAAGAACTGTTAGGATAAGGAGGGAACATTAATGGCTAAATTAGAAATTACCCTCAAACGCAGTGTAATCGGTCGCCCGGAAGATCAGCGCGTTACTGTAAGAACACTTGGTTTAAAGAAAACAAACCAAACTGTCGTTCATGAAGATAACGCTGCGATCCGCGGTATGATTAATAAAGTTTCTCATCTAGTTTCTGTTAAAGAACAATAAAAATAAATTATAGGCTAAGGAGGTGTCCTAATGAAACTTCATGAATTAAAGCCTTCAGAAGGTTCACGTAAAGTACGCAATCGCGTAGGTCGTGGTATTGGTTCTGGTAACGGTAAAACAGCTGGTAAAGGTCACAAAGGTCAAAACGCTCGTTCTGGCGGCGGTGTACGCCCTGGATTCGAGGGGGGACAAATGCCTTTATTCCAACGTCTTCCTAAGCGCGGTTTTACAAACATCAACCGTAAGGAATACGCTATTGTGAACGTAGACAAATTGAACGGTTTTGCGGAAGGAACGGAAGTCACTCCTGAACTTCTTCTTGAGACTGGTGTTATTAGCAAACTTAATGCAGGAGTAAAGATTCTTGGCAACGGTAAATTAGAGAAAAAATTAACTGTAAAAGCCAATAAATTCTCTGCTTCTGCGAAAGAAGCTGTTGAAGCTGCTGGCGGTACAGCTGAGGTGATCTAACTTGTTTAAGACAATCTCCAACTTTATGCGTGTGAGTGATATTCGGAATAAAATCATTTTTACATTACTCATGCTTATCGTCTTTCGCATAGGTGCGTTTATCCCTGTGCCATATGTAAATGCTCAGGCGTTGCAGACACAAAGTTCGATGGGGGTTTTTGATCTCCTTAACACATTTGGCGGCGGTGCGCTTTATCAGTTCTCCATTTTTGCGATGGGAATTACGCCTTACATCACTGCTTCGATCATCATTCAGCTGCTTCAGATGGATGTTGTGCCGAAGTTTACCGAGTGGTCTAAGCAAGGTGAAGTCGGCCGCCGTAAATTAGCTCAGTTCACGAGATATTTTACGATTGTGCTTGGTTTTATCCAGGCATTAGGTATGTCTTACGGGTTTAACAACCTGGCAAACGGTATGCTGATTGAAAAATCCGGCATATCGACATATCTGATTATTGCTTTAGTACTCACTGGAGGAACTGCTTTTTTAATGTGGCTGGGAGAACAAATTACTTCCAATGGAGTAGGTAACGGAATTTCGATCATCATCTTCGCGGGGATTGTGGCTAGTATTCCGAAAACTGTTGGGCAGATTTATGAGACTCAATTTGTCGGCAGCAGCGATCAGCTGTTTATTCATATTGTAAAAATCGCTTTACTGGTGATTGCGATTTTGGCCGTTATTGTTGGTGTTATTTTCATTCAGCAGGCCGTACGCAAAATCGCGATTCAATATGCAAAAGGGCAAGGTCGTTCACCTGTTGGCGGAGGCCAGTCAACTCACCTTCCGCTTAAAGTGAATCCGGCAGGGGTTATTCCGGTAATCTTTGCGGTTGCGTTCCTTATTACGCCGCGTACTATCGCGTCATTTTTCGGAGAAAACGATGTGACAAAGTGGATTCAAGCCAACTTTGACAATACACATCCGGTGGGCATGACGGTTTATGTCGCATTAATTATCGCCTTTACGTACTTCTATGCTTTTGTGCAGGTAAACCCTGAACAAATGGCTGATAACCTTAAAAAACAGGGTGGCTATATCCCGGGGGTTCGTCCAGGGAAAATGACTCAAGATAGAATTACGAGCATTTTGTATCGACTTACGTTTGTGGGTTCTATATTCTTAGCCGTGATTTCCATTCTTCCTATCTTTTTCATTCAATTCGCTGGATTGCCTCAAAGTGCACAGATTGGCGGAACATCATTGTTAATTGTCGTCGGGGTAGCCTTGGAGACAATGAAGCAGCTGGAGAGCCAGTTAGTGAAACGTAATTACCGAGGATTTATGAAAAATTAGAGGACTGGTTTTAACCATTCCTCTAAATAAGAGAGGACGGGGGAAATCCGAATGAACTTAGTCTTAATGGGACTTCCTGGAGCCGGTAAAGGCACACAGGGAGAACGAATTGTTGAGGATTATGGGATACCTCATATCTCAACGGGAGATATGTTCCGTGCTGCTATGAAAGAAGAAACACCACTCGGGCTCGAAGCAAAGTCTTATATTGATAAAGGCGAGCTCGTACCGGACGAAGTCACAATCGGCATTGTCAAAGAAAGACTCGGCAAAGATGATTGTGAAAGAGGTTTTCTTCTGGACGGATTTCCGCGAACAGTCGCTCAGGCTGAAGCTCTTGAAAACATTCTTGAGGAATACGGCAAGCCGATTGATTATGTCATTAACATTAAAGTAGACAAAGACTCTTTAATGGAACGTTTGACTGGACGCAGAATTTGCAGTGTTTGCGGCACAACCTATCATTTGGTTTTCAATCCGCCGAAAACGCCGGGTGTTTGTGATAAAGACGGAGGAGACCTTTATCAACGGGCAGATGATAATGAGGAAACCGTCTCAAAACGGCTTGAGGTCAACATGAAGCAGACTCAGCCTTTACTCGATTTTTATTCTGAGAAAGGGTATCTTGTCAACGTCAATGGCCAGCAGGACATTAACGACGTGTACAAAGATGTGAAAGAGCTTCTTGGAGGATTGAGCAAATGATTATCTGTAAGACCCCTCGTGAGCTTAGCATCATGCGGGAAGCAGGGCGAATCGTGGCTTTGACTCATGAAGAGATGAAAAAGCACATTAAACCAGGAATCTCGACAAAAGAATTGGATCAAATTGCCGAACGTTTTATTGAGAAGCAGGGTGCAATCCCATCTTTTAAGGGGTATAATGGGTTTCGCGGGAGCATCTGTGTATCAGTTAATGAAGAACTCGTTCACGGAATTCCCGGTAAAAGGGTTTTGCGTGACGGTGACATTATCAGCATTGATATCGGTGCTAAATTAAATGGTTATCATGGTGACTCTGCTTGGACATATCCGGTAGGAAACATCAGTGATGATGATAAACGACTGCTGGAAGTGACAGAGGAGTCTTTATATAAAGGCTTGAAGGAAGCAAAACCAGGTGAACGTTTGTCGAATATTTCCCACGCAATACAAACGTATGTCGAAAAGGAGCAGTTTTCAGTTGTTAGGGAGTATGTCGGACATGGTGTTGGTCAAGACTTGCATGAGGATCCGCAAATTCCTCATTACGGTCCGCCAAACAAAGGACCTAGGCTGAAGCCTGGTATGGTTCTCGCTATAGAACCGATGGTTAACGCTGGCAGCCGATATGTGAAAACATTGGCTGATAACTGGACGGTTGTAACGGTAGATGGGAAAAAGTGTGCTCATTTTGAACATACGATTGCGATTACGGAAACGGGTTTTGATATACTGACAAAAGTCTAGATGATGAAATGAATTCCATGACACATGTTTTTCATTCCGCACTTGGGCAGATTGTAGGTTTACAATTGGTCGGAAGAAAAACCGGCTAGCTGCTGTCATCGGAATGAAGACTCATCATCGTGTACTAAAGCAGACGGAGAAAAGCGTACATTTCATTCTCCTTAGAAAAAGAATATCAATCATTCACCCTTTATGATTGCGTATCTCCGGAAGTTCAGAACAGTATAAACGAAACAGGGCGTGTGACAAACGGATAACTGAGATTTTCTCTTTTGAAATTTGTCAGAGAGCAAGTTACTGATTTGAAGAAGGGAGAACACTTGAATGGCGAAAGACGATGTAATTGAAGTGGAAGGTACGATTGTCGAAACACTGCCAAACGCGATGTTCAAAGTTGAACTCGAAAATGGCCATACGGTTTTGGCTCACGTATCTGGTAAAATCCGCATGCACTTCATTCGCATTTTACCTGGAGACAAAGTTACGGTAGAATTATCTCCATATGACTTAACTCGTGGCAGGATTACGTACCGTTACAAATAAAGCACTCCGGAAACTGAAGGAGGTTGGAAACACATGAAAGTGAGACCATCAGTTAAACCAATCTGCGAGAAATGTAAAGTTATTCGCAGAAAAGGAAAAGTAATGGTGATCTGTGAAAATCCAAAGCATAAACAAAAACAAGGATAATTAATAAGGAGGTGCCCAGAGAATGGCTCGTATTGCTGGTGTAGATATCCCACGTGACAAACGTGTTGTTATTTCTTTAACATATGTCTTCGGAATTGGCCGCACAACGGCTCAGCAAGTCTTGAAAGAGGCTGGTGTTTCTGAAGATACTCGTGTGCGTGATCTTACTGAAGAAGAACTTGGTAAAATCCGTGATGTTATTGACAAACTGAAAGTAGAAGGTGACCTTCGCCGTGAAGTTTCTCTTAACATCAAGCGTCTGATCGAAATCGGAAGCTACCGCGGAATCCGCCATCGCAGAGGTTTGCCTGTTCGCGGACAAAACTCTAAAAACAATGCGCGTACTCGTAAAGGTCCGCGTCGTACTGTAGCTAACAAGAAAAAATAAGTAAGGGAGGTACCTAAACAATGGCTGCTGCTCGTAAACAAAACACGCGTAAACGTCGCGTGAAAAAGAATATTGAGTCAGGAATCGCTCATATTCGTTCAACTTTCAACAACACGATCGTTACGATCACTGATACTCATGGTAATGCTATTTCTTGGTCAAGTGCCGGAGCTCTAGGATTCAGAGGTTCTCGTAAATCGACTCCTTTTGCTGCGCAAATGGCTGCTGAAACAGCTGCTAAAGGTTCAATCGAACACGGACTTAAAACTCTTGAAGTAACTGTTAAAGGACCAGGTTCTGGCCGTGAAGCTGCAATCCGTGCTTTACAAGCTGCCGGACTTGAAGTTACAGCTATCAGAGACGTAACTCCTGTTCCTCATAATGGATGCCGTCCACCAAAACGTCGCCGCGTGTAATTTGTTTGTATAGATTTTGTGTCCCTGTCAATAATGGGTTATGATACAGTTATTTATGAAACGAATGCACCGACTCGTTGCCTGAGCACATACGGGACTAAACAATGGGGAATTTCGGATGGAATCTCATATGATTCTATTCGAGGTTTCGACGTTTTGAAGGAGGGTTTTAAGTAATGATCGAGATTGAAAAACCAAAAATCGAAACGGTTGAAATCAGCGACGATGCCAAATTTGGTAAGTTTGTCGTAGAGCCGCTTGAGCGTGGATATGGTACAACTCTGGGTAACTCCTTACGTCGTATCCTCTTATCCTCACTCCCTGGTGCCGCTGTAACATCGATCCAGATAGATGGTGTACTGCACGAATTCTCGACAATCGAAGGCGTTGTGGAAGATGTTACAACGATAATCTTGCACATTAAAAAGCTTGCATTGAAAATCTACTCTGATGAAGAGAAGACGCTTGAAATTGATGTACAGGGCGAAGGAACTGTCACAGCAGCTGATATTACACACGACAGCGATGTTGAAATCCTTAATCCGGATCTTCATATCGCGACTCTTGGTGAGAATGCGAGTTTCCGAGTTCGCCTTACTGCACAAAGAGGACGTGGGTATACACCTGCTGATTCGAACAAAAGAGACGATCAGCCAATCGGCGTGATTCCGATCGATTCAATCTTTACGCCAGTTTCTCGTTTATCTTATCAGGTAGAAAACACTCGTGTAGGCCAGGTTGCAAACTATGACAAACTTACACTTGATGTTTGGACTGACGGAAGCACTGGACCGAAGGAAGCAATTGCTCTCGGTTCAAAGATTTTAACTGAACACCTTAATATATTCGTCGGTTTAACTGACGAAGCTCAGCATGCTGAAATCATGGTTGAAAAAGAAGAGGACCAAAAAGAAAAAGTTCTTGAAATGACGATTGAGGAACTTGATCTTTCTGTCCGTTCTTACAACTGCTTGAAGCGTGCGGGCATTAACACGGTTCAAGAACTTGCGAACAAGACGGAAGAAGATATGATGAAAGTTCGCAACCTGGGACGCAAATCACTTGAAGAAGTGAAAGCGAAACTTGAAGAACTTGGACTCGGCCTTCGCAAAGACGATTGATCTAGTTTCCATGTGAACTAGGATTTTCGTGTGTTTTTTAATTAGAAACAGCATTCCATTAAAGGAGGGGACATCACATGTCATACAGAAAACTAGGACGTACGAGTTCACAGCGTAAAGCTATGCTTCGTGATCTTACAACAGATTTGATCATCAACGAAAGAATTGAAACAACTGAAACACGTGCGAAAGAACTTCGCTCTGTTGTTGAAAAGATGATCACTCTTGGTAAGCGCGGTGACTTGCATGCTCGTCGTCAAGCTGCTGCATACATTCGCAACGAGGTTGCTAATGAAGAAAATAACCAAGATGCACTTCAAAAATTATTCTCTGACATTGCAACTCGTTACGAGGAGCGCCAAGGCGGATACACACGTATTATGAAGCTTGGTCCTCGCCGTGGTGACGGTGCACCAATGGCAATCATCGAATTGGTTTAATCACATATTTTTGTGTATCTAAAGAAGGGCGGGACAGTTTCTAACTGGATCTATGCCCTTTTTTTAGATATCAGAACTTTTTATCATGAGACAGAAAAGCAGAGCTATAGCTGAGAGGAGGTCAGGCGCCCGTGGATCAAAAACAGCTTATATCCGTAAAAGACATTCTATTCCGCTACCGCAAAGATGCAGAAAGACCGGCGCTGGACGGTGTGAGTCTGGAGGTATATGAAGGAGAATGGCTTGCTATCGTAGGTCACAACGGTTCAGGGAAGTCGACTTTGGCCAGAGCGCTGAACGGGCTGATTTTGCCTGAGGCCGGAGAAATTGAAGTCGGCGGCATCAAGCTGACTGAGGATACCGTGTGGGATGTGCGAAAAAAAATAGGGATGGTCTTTCAGAATCCCGATAACCAATTTGTCGGAACGACTGTTCGCGATGATGTGGCTTTTGGTTTAGAAAACAATGGTGTTCCGCGCGAAGAAATGATTGAGAGAGTAGATTGGGCTGTCACACAAGTCAATATGCAGGATTTTCTTGATCAAGAGCCGCACCATCTCTCCGGAGGTCAAAAACAAAGAGTGGCGATCGCGGGAATTATTGCCGCGCGTCCTGATATTATGATTTTGGATGAAGCGACATCCATGCTTGACCCGATTGGGAGAGAAGAAGTCCTTGATACTGTCAGACGCTTAAAAGATCAGGGCATGGCCACCGTCATTTCGATAACACATGACCTGGAAGAAGCCGCAAGGGCGGACAGGATCATTGTGATGAACGGCGGCAGGAAATATGCAGAGGGCACGCCTGAAGAGATTTTTAAATTAAATGAAGACTTGGTTCGCATCGGTCTTGATTTGCCTTTCTCATTCCAGCTCAGCCTGCTTTTGAAAGAAAGCGGACTGGCGTTAACGAAAAACCATCTGACTCAGGAAGGGCTGGTGAATGAGCTGTGGACATTAAAATCAAAGATGTAGAACACCGCTATCAAATGAAGACACCGTTTGAACGGCTTGCTCTGTATGATATCAATGCCGTGATAAAAGAGGGCAGCTACGTTGCCGTCATCGGGCATACAGGGTCGGGCAAATCGACGCTCCTGCAGCATTTAAACGGTTTGCTGAAACCGACTAAAGGACAGCTTGAGCTCGGGAGCACGATTCTGGCAGCCGGTAAAAAAAATAAAGACCTTAAGACTTTGCGAAAAAAAGTCGGAATCGTTTTCCAATTTCCCGAACATCAGCTGTTTGAAGAGACTGTGCTGAAGGACATCGCATTCGGACCGATGAATTTCGGTGTAAAAAAAGAAGACGCTGAACGGAAAGCAAAAGAAATGCTGGGGCTTGTGGGCCTTCCGGAAGACATTTTGGATCGTTCACCGTTCGAGCTCAGCGGCGGCCAGATGCGCAGAGTGGCGATTGCCGGCGTTCTCGCGATGGAGCCGGAAGTGCTGGTTTTGGATGAACCGACGGCCGGTCTTGATCCGAGAGGGCGCCAGGACATTATGGACATGTTCTATGCGCTTCATCAGCGGGGAAACCTGACTACCGTTCTCGTCACCCACAGCATGGAGGACGCCGCCCGCTATGCTGACGAAATGATCGTCATGCACAAAGGAACCATTAAAGCGACGGGGAGTCCGCGTGACTTGTTTGTAAAAGGTGAAGAGATGGCCGAAATGGGACTGGATCTTCCTGAGTCGGTGAAGTTTCAGAGACGGCTTGAGAAGGCTCTCGGAGTCAAGTATGAGAAACCCATGCTGACCCTGCAGGATGCCGCCAGTGAAATTAAGGCTTTCTTTCAGGAGGAAAAGGACCAATGATGGACAGCATGATTATCGGAAAGTATGTTCCCGGATCATCGCTTATTCACCGATTGGACCCGCGAACAAAACTTGTCAGCATCTTTCTTTTTGTATGTATCGTTTTTTTGGCAAACAACGTACAGACGTACGCTTTGCTCGGTTTGTTTACATTCGGGGTGATCGCCTTAACACGAGTGCCGTTCAGCTTTTTGCTGAAGGGACTTAAGCCGATTATCTGGATTGTGGCGTTTACCTTTTTATTACACATTTTCATGACGCATGAAGGATCTGTCATTTTTCAGCTTGGCTGGTTTAAAGTGTATGAGGGCGGACTTATACAGGGGATTTTTATCTCCCTCCGTTTCGTTTACCTTATCTTTATGACGACGCTGCTGACGCTGACAACAACGCCGATTGAAATAACGGATGGAATGGAGCAGCTCCTGAATCCTTTTAAAAAGGTGAAGCTGCCTGTACACGAACTCGCATTGATGATGTCGATATCATTGCGATTTATCCCGACATTAATGGAAGAGACAGATAAAATCATGAAGGCGCAAATGGCGAGGGGTGCGGACTTTACAAGCGGCCCGGTGAAAGACAGAATCAAAGCGGTTGTTCCGCTGCTTGTCCCGCTGTTTGTCAGCGCCTTTAAACGCGCGGAAGAGCTTGCGGTCGCTATGGAGGCGAGAGGCTACCAGGGCGGTGAGGGGAGAACGAAATACAGAAAGCTCGTCTGGACCGGAAAGGATACCGGAGCTATTCTGCTCATCATCGTATTAGCCGTGTTATTGTTTTTCTTAAGAAGTTAGAGGTGCTGCTGAATGAGAGTGAAATGTACCATTGCTTATGACGGGCATTTATTTAACGGATATCAGGTTCAGCCTGGAAAGCGGACCGTTCAAAGTGAATTGGAAAAAGCGCTGGCCGTCATCCATAAAACGGACGGCAGGGTGCCTGTCATCTCATCCGGCCGCACGGACAGCGATGTTCATGCTGCCGGGCAGGTCATTCATTTTGATACGCCGCTGTCCATCCCGGCTGAGAAATGGCCGTTTGCGCTCAATGCCCTGCTGCCAGATGATATTGCCGTCAAAACAGCAGAGATTGCGGATGATGGGTTCCATGCACGATTTAGCGCGGTCCAAAAGGAATATCGCTACTTTGTATATACGGAGAAACACCCGGACGTATTTAAACGACATTACGCTTACCATTTTGCATATCAGCTTAATGTGCAGAAAATGAGGGAAGCTTCAAGGCACCTCATCGGGACACATGATTTCACAAGCTTTTGCGCGGCTGATACCGCGGTTCAGGATAAGGTCAGAACGATTTACGAGCTGGATTGGACTGAGACCGGAGACGGCCTGCAGATGCGGATCACCGGAAACGGTTTTCTCTATAATATGGTCAGAATCATTGCCGGAACGTTATTGGATACAGGAGCTGGAAAATTTTCTCCCGATGATGTAAAAGCAATGCTCGAAGCGAAGGATCGCGAAGCCGCGGGGCGCACCGCACCGGGGCACGGGCTGTATTTATGGAGCGTTTGCTATGACAACTAAACCAGGTGTAACATTTTCTTGACAGAGTCTGCATAAAGTTATAAGATATCATATGGTATGTATTTCAACCCCACGATAAGCCCCGGAACTTATTGTGTTGTGAAATAGAACGTAACAGAAGTTTATGAAAAAATGACAGATCATTTAGGAGGGAATTAAATGCGTACAACACCTATGGCTAACGCAAGTACTATTGAACGCAAGTGGTTGGTTGTTGATGCAGCAGGCAAGACTTTAGGACGTCTTTCTACAGAAGTTGCATCTATCCTTCGCGGGAAACACAAACCGACTTACACACCGCACGTTGATACTGGAGATCATGTGATCATCATCAACGCTGAAAAAATCGAGTTAACTGGTAAAAAGTTAACTGATAAAATCTACTACCGTCACACAATGCACCCAGGCGGTCTGAAATCAAGAACAGCTCTTGAAATGCGTACAAACTACCCTGAGAAAATGCTTGAGCTTGCTATCAAAGGCATGCTTCCAAAAGGTTCTCTAGGTCGTCAAATGTTCAAGAAATTGAACGTATACCGTGGTTCTGAGCATCCACATGAAGCACAAAAACCTGAAGTTTACGAACTTCGCGGTTAATTAAAAAGGAGGTTACCAATTTGGCACAGGTTCAATATTACGGTACTGGCCGTCGTAAAAGTTCTGTAGCGCGTGTGCGCTTAGTTCCAGGAGAAGGTCGTATCGTCGTTAATAATCGTGAAATCAGCGAGCACATTCCATCTCCGGCTCTAATCGAAGATATCAAACAACCATTAACTTTAACTGAAACAGCTGGTACTTATGATGTTTTAGTAAACGTACATGGAGGCGGCTTATCTGGTCAAGCTGGAGCAATCCGTCACGGTATCGCTCGTGCTTTGCTTGAAGCAGATCCAGAATATCGTGCAACACTTAAACGTGCTGGTCTTCTGACTCGTGACGCCCGTATGAAAGAACGTAAAAAATACGGTCTTAAAGGCGCTCGTCGTGCACCTCAGTTCTCAAAACGTTAATCGTTTTGGATGGCAAAAACCACAACTTCTTGGTTGTGGTTTTTTTGTATTTTTTTCTCATATCGAAGAGGTTATCCGATGTTTTTCTAGAATTGTTTGTTATACTCTATTCATTACCAATAAGGAGCGCAGTTATAATGAATAAGTTAGTCATACATAACAGCAAGGCATGGGATAAAAAAGTCGAAACAGGCAATGAATGGACGGTTGCGGTTGATTCTCATACGATTGGTGAAGCGAAAAAAGGCAATTGGAGCATCAGAATGACCCCCGGGAAAGATGTGCCGGCGGATTGGTTTCCGCCCATAGACGGTCTGAAGGTTCTTTGTCTTGCTTCAGGAGGAGGACAGCAAGGTCCGGTCCTTGCTGCTGCAGGAGCGGACGTCACCATCTTTGACAATTCGGAAAAACAGCTTGCGCAAGACAGAATGGTTGCCGAGCGGGACGATCTTACGCTTCGGACTGTCAAAGGCAGCATGAATGATCTGAGCTGTTTTGATGATGAGACATTTGATTTTATCGTGCACCCAGTATCGAATTGCTTTGTTGATACGGTTCTTCCGGTATGGAAAGAAGCTCATCGCGTATTGAAAAAAGGCGGGTCTTTAGTCTCCGGTTTTGTAAATCCCGTCGTGTTCTTATTTGATATGGATTTAGAGCAGGAAGGCGTACTAAAAGTAAAGTATTCCATTCCGTTTTCGGATGAAAAAGATCTGAGTAAGAAAAAGGTAAAGGAACTTATTGATAATCATGAAGCGCTTGAATTCGGCCATACGCTGGAGGATCAAATTAAAGGCCAGATTGACGCAGGCTTTATGGTTGCCGGTTTTTACGAGGACAAAGGCGGCCTCGTGCTGGATGAATACATTAATACATACTCCGTAACAAGAAGCATTAAAATATAAAAACGGCATCCCGTCAGAGGTGCTGTTTTTTTGCGGCTTTTTCCTGCGGACGGCTGATCACATTAGCCGAAACCGGTTCTATTCCAATTTCTCTGGCCCAAACCGACAGTTGTCCCATATGGTGAATCTCATGCGCAAGGATGTGGCGGAGAATATCTTCTTTAGGAAAGGTTTGGTCCATCCAGTCCGGCTTAACAAGATCCGCCCCTTTGCGGGAGACCGCATGAATAACATCCTCTCGATACTGTTCAGACAGCTTTCTGAGATCCTGAATGCTCGTATAGTCAGACTCAGCGGGTAAAACATCATCTTTACCTAAAATGGCACGAGCCCAGCTGATCTCGACATCAATGATATGAAATAAAGTCCGCAAGATGCTCTCCATTCCGCCCGTCCGGGTTTTCGTCAATTCCTCCCGGCTCAGCTTTTCACATATCATAAGCCACTCGTCACGCACCGTCCAATTGTATTGAAACAGCTTTTTCATCACGTCACCTCAGCTCTTTATTCTTCCAGTTAACATGAAACTCCTTCATTTGGGAGGATTTCCACTATCAACAAAGCATGCTTTTTCCCTTTTCCTTTCAAAATAACAGTAAAAAGGAGCGTGGCTGGCAATGGCAGAAGTATTATCTTTTTCAGACGTGAAACGGCAGAAGGATTATGAGCTTGAGAAGAGTTTACTAAAGGAGCTGTCACTGACGCAGATCATTCAGTCCGTAAAAGCATGTCTTACCCCTTTGTTTCCCTTTCTTCAAGACGAAAACGGCATTCTGAGTGAAGGATGCATAGATTTTGCAATTGAAGCGTATTTATTAGGCGGCAGGTTCGGCGTCTTTGGCTATTATGGCGAGTCTTTGCAGAGGGCAAACGCCCGTTCGGCTGAAGAAGAGGAAGAACTGACGGCCGATTTTTTTGAATATCTTTGCAATTGGACGCATGAGCAATATTCTTCCGTTGAACAAAAAGAAATCTATGAAGCGTCCTGCCGGTTTATCAACAGCTGGTGGACGGAAGGATTTCTGCAAAGGGAAAAACAATGTAAGCTCCGCATGAGGTAATCATAATTTCTTCCCTTGTCCCATACTTATTAATAACGGGGACAAGCGGGAGGGGAAGATATGACAAAAAAGCTGAAATGGCTCGGTTTTTTACTTGGCTTTATCATATTATTGTGTTTATTCCGGTTTCAATTCCATAATGATGATTCCTGGCGGCCGTGGAGCCTGCCGCTGAGCGGGAAAATCATCTATCTCGATCCGGGACACGGCGGGCCGGACGGAGGCGCCACGGGAGGCAGTCACCTTGAAAAGGACATTACTCTCGAAGTGGCCTCCAGGGTCAGAGACTATTTGCAGGAGCAGGGAGCTTTGGTCATTATGACGCGGGAGACGGATACTGATTTAGCTCCTGAAGGGACGAGAGGCTACAGCCGACGCAAAGCGGAAGATCTGAGAAAGCGCGTGGAGATCATCAACCGTTCAGAGGCGGAGCTTTATATCAGCATTCATCTGAACGCCATACCGTCACCGAGATGGAGCGGCGCCCAAAGCTTCTACTATGGAAAATACGAAGAGAATGAAAAAGTGGCAAAATATATACAGGACGAATTGAGAATCAATTTGGAGAATACAACGAGAAAGGCAAAACGGATACACGGCATTTACTTAATGCAGAATGTAACCAAACCGGGCGCGCTGGTGGAAATCGGATTTCTGTCCAATCCCGCGGAAGCGAAAAGGCTCGGCCAGCCTAAATATCAGGACAAAATCGCTTCTTCCGTGTATAAGGGCGTATTGAGATACTTCACAGAGAAAGGAGACCCTCCCGAGTAAGGAGGGTTTTTCGCCGATTCTGCGTTTAATATATGGTATAATACCATTTGTAAACGAATACACAAAGGGTGAGGGTTCGATGATAAGAGAAGATGAAGTAAGAAATATAGTCGGAAACATGCGCGAACCTTTTCTTCATAGACCGCTGGGAGAATTGGATGCCATTAAAGAAGTAAAGGTCAAGCCGGAAAAACGGCATGTCAGTGTAAAAATTGCATTGGCAAAAACGGGGACGGCTGAACAGATGGGCATTCAGCAGGAAATCGTATCCGTTTTGAAAGAAGCGGGTGCGGAAACTGTCGGACTGCGGTTTGAAGAGCTGCCGGAAGAAACATTGGCAAAATTCAGCCGGCCTGCTGCTGAAAGCGAAACTCTGCTGAATAGGAAACATCCGCCGGTCTTTCTTGCGGTGGCAAGCGGAAAAGGCGGTGTCGGCAAATCAACGGTTTCCGTCAACCTGGCCATTTCTCTTGCGCGGCTCGGCAAAAAAGTCGGCTTGATCGACGCGGATATATACGGATTCAGCGTGCCGGACATGATGGGTATTACCGTTCGCCCGACAGTTGAAGGAGAAAAACTGCTTCCTGTCGAAAGATTTGGAGTAAAGGTTATGTCGATGGGCTTTTTCGTCGAAGAAAACGCTCCGGTTGTGTGGAGAGGGCCGATGCTGGGCAAGATGCTGAATAACTTCTTCCATGAGGTTGACTGGGGAGAGGTTGACTATATCGTTCTCGATCTGCCGCCCGGCACGGGTGATGTGGCGCTCGATGTACACACGATGCTTCCGAGCTGCAAAGAGATTATCGTATCGACGCCGCACCCTACAGCCGCATTTGTAGCGGCGAGAGCGGGTTCTATGGCGATTAAGACCGATCATGAAGTTGTAGGGGTCATTGAAAATATGGCTTATTATGAAAGTGCAAAAACCGGCGAGAGAGAATATGTGTTCGGTCAAGGCGGGGGAGACAAGCTTGCAGAGGAATTGCAGGTGCCGCTGCTTGGCAGAATTCCTTTAAAACAGCCTGATTGGGACAAGGACCAGTTTGCGCCTTCTGTCTATGACAGAAGTCATCCGATCGGGGAAATTTATATGGGAATCGCCCAGAAAGTCATTGAAAAAACAGCTGAATAAAAAAGGGGCCGGGATCAACACGGCCCGGCCTTTTATTGGCTTTCTTTTTCAGAGCTTGAAGCCGCTTTTTTCAATTCATCCTCGAATTGCTTTTTGAAAAGCGGGCTGGAAAGTGTCTCTGTAATTACATCTTCTAAGTAACTGCGGAACTTTTGGCTTTTCACCAGCTCATAGTATTTTTTATCCATGCCGGGGTCCTGCATGATCTGCATAAAACTTTTCTGATAATCAGGGTCTTTCATCAGTTTTTTTATGATTTTTTCGTGCTCGGGCTGAAGCGTTTTTGCAAAGCTCTCGGCGAACTTTGAGTCTTCAAAGATGGTTTTCCAGAACTCCGCCCCTTTTTTAGAGGTGAGGGTTTTCTCTATTGTGCCTTTAATGGCATTTTGATCAATCACCAATGCCTCATTCATCGCATCATCATTTAATATTTCCTTAATTGCTTTTTTTCCATCATCTGTCTTTAATATATCAACAACCATTTTTTTAGTCTGGTCATAATCCATATCCGCTGCTTGGTCTTTTGGAGCACAAGCTGTTACAGATAATACAACAAAACAGCTTATCAATAGCGTTTTGGCTTTTGACATGCATAAGCTCCTTCCTTACTTGTACTTATTTTTAATATGATTCATCGGAATGGATTTATACATAACAAAATATCGCTGAACGCGATTGTCAGGGGGATGAATAAGAGATGAAAAGCCGCGGGCTTGTTCGATTTTTCTTTTCGATTTTAGCTGTGGGCGCTCTTATTACAAGCGTCGTGGGATTTGCACTGAAGTGGGGGGAGTACAAGGGGTTCTTTCTGAATTTTGAGGCCGGTCAGATTTTCTCCGTTCTGATCTGGTTTATCGGGGTAGGCATGATTTTCAGTGTGATCAGCCAGATGGGATTCTTCGTTTTTCTGACAGTGCACCGGTTTGCCCTTGAAATTCTCAGATCAAACTCGCTTTGGAATCTGCTTCAGCTGTTTATCATTCTGTTTGTCGCTTTTGATTTAATGTACGTCAGATTTTTGTTTTTCGGTAAGCGGGATGACTCGATTGCGGGGTTTGTCTGGCTGCCGCTGGCTCTGCTTGCCGTCGGCCTGTTGACGGCGTATATAAAACAAAAGCAGTCCTCAAAAAATACGTTCGTTTCATCATTATTTTTAATGGTCGTTATTACAGCGCTTGAATGGGTTCCTGCGCTAAGAGTGAATAATGAGGACTGGCTTTATTTGATGCTGATTCCGCTGATGGGCTGCAATGCGTTTCAGCTGTTAATGCTGCCGAAGTTTGCCCAGAGGTAGTTATTTCACTTCTGATGACTTGACGTCAGTATTTGCGATCAGGTCGCCGACTGTCACGTTTTTCAGTCCTTTTTGCTTTAAATTGTGAATGATGGCGGGGAGCGCTTCTTCGGTCTGTGTTGCTGAATCAGAGGCGTGCAGCAGGACAATGTCGCCGCCTTTTATATGACTGTTTACATTTTCAATGATTTTATCAGGACCGGGATTTGTCCAATCCTGCGAGTTAACGCTGTAATGAACCACTGAATAGCGGTACTGCTGTGCAATGGCAAGAACCTTTTTATTAAATTGTCCGGTCGGCGGGCGGAGTAAATGAACATTCTTCACACCCAGCTTTTTAAATGCGGTCTGGGCCCGGAGGATGTCTTTTTTTATTTCATTGTCCTCTAGGTTGGTATAATTCTTATACGCATATCCCATGCTGCCGATTTGATGTCCGTCTTTTACCATACGTTCAACTGTGTCCGGGTGCCGTTCCGCCCAAGAAGCTGACAGAAAAAAAGTGGCGTTTTTAATACCGTTTGCTTTTAGCGCATTCAGAATCGGAACCGCTTTTTCGTCGCCCCAGCTGATATCGAATGTTAATGCGACTTCGCCCGCTTTCGTTTCCCCTTTTGAAATAGCCTTCGGGCCGCTATCAGTTAAAAATACAGGAAGGGGGACGGCTCTCTGTATATAAAAAAAGCTGGCTGCTGCAAATGCGGCAATGATAATAATAAGCAGCTGTTTTATCCTTCTGATGTGCCACACGTAGAAGTGGTTCACTGATGACGCCTCCTTATCTTGTCCATGCTTGATTACATCGTATGCCGCGGCGGAGATGAATATAACGAAATACGTTTCAAAAAAAAACGAAAAAAACACTTGCTAAATTCAGCGAATGCATGGTATATTATTAAACGTCGCTGATGGACAGCAGACAACAACAAAAAGCTTCGAAAACAACTTAAAAAAAGTTGTTGACACAAAAGAAGCTGAGTGGTAAGATAATAAAGCTGCTTCAACAAGCGGTAATGATCTTTGAAAACTAAACAAGACAAAACGTACCTGTTAATTCAAAGTTTTAAATAAATCGCACAGCGATGTGCGTAGTCAGTCAAACTACTTTATCGGAGAGTTTGATCCTGGCTCAGGACGAACGCTGGCGGCGTGCCTAATACATGCAAGTCGAGCGGACAGATGGGAGCTTGCTCCCTGATGTTAGCGGCGGACGGGTGAGTAACACGTGGGTAACCTGCCTGTAAGACTGGGATAACTCCGGGAAACCGGGGCTAATACCGGATGGTTGTTTGAACCGCATGGTTCAGACATAAAAGGTGGCTTCGGCTACCACTTACAGATGGACCCGCGGCGCATTAGCTAGTTGGTGAGGTAACGGCTCACCAAGGCGACGATGCGTAGCCGACCTGAGAGGGTGATCGGCCACACTGGGACTGAGACACGGCCCAGACTCCTACGGGAGGCAGCAGTAGGGAATCTTCCGCAATGGACGAAAGTCTGACGGAGCAACGCCGCGTGAGTGATGAAGGTTTTCGGATCGTAAAGCTCTGTTGTTAGGGAAGAACAAGTGCCGTTCAAATAGGGCGGCACCTTGACGGTACCTAACCAGAAAGCCACGGCTAACTACGTGCCAGCAGCCGCGGTAATACGTAGGTGGCAAGCGTTGTCCGGAATTATTGGGCGTAAAGGGCTCGCAGGCGGTTTCTTAAGTCTGATGTGAAAGCCCCCGGCTCAACCGGGGAGGGTCATTGGAAACTGGGGAACTTGAGTGCAGAAGAGGAGAGTGGAATTCCACGTGTAGCGGTGAAATGCGTAGAGATGTGGAGGAACACCAGTGGCGAAGGCGACTCTCTGGTCTGTAACTGACGCTGAGGAGCGAAAGCGTGGGGAGCGAACAGGATTAGATACCCTGGTAGTCCACGCCGTAAACGATGAGTGCTAAGTGTTAGGGGGTTTCCGCCCCTTAGTGCTCGCGACTAACGCATTAAGCACTCCGCCTGGGGAGTACGGTCGCAAGACTGAAACTCAAAGGAATTGACGGGGGCCCGCACAAGCGGTGGAGCATGTGGTTTAATTCGAAGCAACGCGAAGAACCTTACCAGGTCTTGACATCCTCTGACAATCCTAGAGATAGGACGTCCCCTTCGGGGGCAGAGTGACAGGTGGTGCATGGTTGTCGTCAGCTCGTGTCGTGAGATGTTGGGTTAAGTCCCGCAACGAGCGCAACCCTTGATCTTAGTTGCCAGCATTCAGTTGGGCACTCTAAGGTGACTGCCGGTGACAAACCGGAGGAAGGTGGGGATGACGTCAAATCATCATGCCCCTTATGACCTGGGCTACACACGTGCTACAATGGACAGAACAAAGGGCAGCGAAACCGCGAGGTTAAGCCAATCCCACAAATCTGTTCTCAGTTCGGATCGCAGTCTGCAACTCGACTGCGTGAAGCTGGAATCGCTAGTAATCGCGGATCAGCATGCCGCGGTGAATACGTTCCCGGGCCTTGTACACACCGCCCGTCACACCACGAGAGTTTGTAACACCCGAAGTCGGTGAGGTAACCTTTATGGAGCCAGCCGCCGAAGGTGGGACAGATGATTGGGGTGAAGTCGTAACAAGGTAGCCGTATCGGAAGGTGCGGCTGGATCACCTCCTTTCTAAGGATTTTAACGGAATATAAGACCTTGGGTCTTATAAACAGAACGTTCCCTGTCTTGTTTAGTTTTGAAGGATCATTTGATTCTTCGAGATGTTGTTCTTTGAAAACTAGATAACAGAAGTAATTCACATTCAATTAGTAATGCAAGATATCACGTAGTGATTCTTTTTAACGGTTAAGTTAGAAAGGGCGCACGGTGGATGCCTTGGCACTAGGAGCCGATGAAGGACGGGACGAACACCGATATGCTTCGGGGAGCTGTAAGCAAGCTTTGATCCGGAGATTTCCGAATGGGGAAACCCACCACTCGTAATGGAGTGGTATCCATATCTGAATACATAGGATATGAGAAGGCAGACCCGGGGAACTGAAACATCTAAGTACCCGGAGGAAGAGAAAGCAAATGCGATTCCCTGAGTAGCGGCGAGCGAAACGGGACCAGCCCAAACCAAGAGGCTTGCCTCTTGGGGTTGTAGGACACTCTGTACGGAGTTACAAAAGAACGAGGTAGATGAAGAGGTCTGGAAAGGCCCGCCATAGGAGGTAACAGCCCTGTAGTCAAAACTTCGTTCTCTCCTGAGTGGATCCTGAGTACGGCGGAACACGTGAAATTCCGTCGGAATCCGGGAGGACCATCTCCCAAGGCTAAATACTCCCTAGTGACCGATAGTGAACCAGTACCGTGAGGGAAAGGTGAAAAGCACCCCGGAAGGGGAGTGAAAGAGATCCTGAAACCGTGTGCCTACAAGTAGTCAGAGCCCGTTAACGGGTGATGGCGTGCCTTTTGTAGAATGAACCGGCGAGTTACGATCCCGTGCAAGGTTAAGCAGAAGATGCGGAGCCGCGACGAAAGCGAGTCTGAA
>NZ_CP093219.1:2215000-2217500 GCF_051034795.1 Bacillus sp. jun7 | reverse complement strand
AGGTTCGAGTCCTACCTGCGGAGCCATTGCTTCCATAGCTCAGCAGGTAGAGCACTTCCATGGTAAGGAAGAGGTCAGCGGTTCGAGCCCGCTTGGAAGCTTATCTAAATACGTTGATCTGAAGCAGTTTCCGAATGTTATGGAACTGTTATTTTTTGTTTAGTTCAGTAAAAATCTGTTGCTGATTGTACCAGTTAAGGTATAGGTATTTAGCGCGTCTTCTGATGAAGCCTCTCTTCAATGATGCAAAAGAGATTAACATAATTAATTGTTAAACGGTATTGACTTTTATCAAAACCTTGATATAATTACTTTTGTCATAATGAACAGTATAAATAACAATACGGTTTACCGCCATCTGAGGCTGTATCCTGGCCATGCATTACATTTTTACTTGCGGAAGTAGTTCAGTGGTAGAACACCACCTTGCCAAGGTGGGGGTCGCGGGTTCGAATCCCGTCTTCCGCTCCATTTTATCCCAACGGGATATTGTGAAATTAATTGCGCCCGTAGCTCAATTGGATAGAGCGTTTGACTACGGATCAAAAGGTTAGGGGTTCGACTCCTCTCGGGCGCGCCATAATATTTTAAAAAATCGGGAAGTAGCTCAGCTTGGTAGAGCACATGGTTTGGGACCATGGGGTCGCAGGTTCGAATCCTGTCTTCCCGACCATTCTCAAGCTTTAAAGATAATATACTGGTTTTCTTTTTTTCTCTTTTAAAAAAAA
Source organism: Bacillus sp. jun7 (assembly GCF_051034795.1). NCBI lineage: Bacteria > Bacillati > Bacillota > Bacilli > Caryophanales > Bacillaceae > Bacillus > Bacillus sp. jun7. The sequence continues at coordinate 2,216,772 of NZ_CP093219.1, read as the reverse complement.
ATGCTTGATTTATAGAGAAGCACCGTGGTATATTATTAAACGTCGCTGATGGACAGCAGACAACAACAAAAAGCTTCGAAAACAACTTAAAAAAAGTTGTTGACACAAAAGAAGCTGAGTGGTAAGATAATAAAGCTGCTTCAACAAGCGGTAATGATCTTTGAAAACTAAACAAGACAAAACGTACCTGTTAATTCAAAGTTTTAAATAAATCGCACAGCGATGTGCGTAGTCAGTCAAACTACTTTATCGGAGAGTTTGATCCTGGCTCAGGACGAACGCTGGCGGCGTGCCTAATACATGCAAGTCGAGCGGACAGATGGGAGCTTGCTCCCTGATGTTAGCGGCGGACGGGTGAGTAACACGTGGGTAACCTGCCTGTAAGACTGGGATAACTCCGGGAAACCGGGGCTAATACCGGATGGTTGTTTGAACCGCATGGTTCAGACATAAAAGGTGGCTTCGGCTACCACTTACAGATGGACCCGCGGCGCATTAGCTAGTTGGTGAGGTAACGGCTCACCAAGGCGACGATGCGTAGCCGACCTGAGAGGGTGATCGGCCACACTGGGACTGAGACACGGCCCAGACTCCTACGGGAGGCAGCAGTAGGGAATCTTCCGCAATGGACGAAAGTCTGACGGAGCAACGCCGCGTGAGTGATGAAGGTTTTCGGATCGTAAAGCTCTGTTGTTAGGGAAGAACAAGTGCCGTTCAAATAGGGCGGCACCTTGACGGTACCTAACCAGAAAGCCACGGCTAACTACGTGCCAGCAGCCGCGGTAATACGTAGGTGGCAAGCGTTGTCCGGAATTATTGGGCGTAAAGGGCTCGCAGGCGGTTTCTTAAGTCTGATGTGAAAGCCCCCGGCTCAACCGGGGAGGGTCATTGGAAACTGGGGAACTTGAGTGCAGAAGAGGAGAGTGGAATTCCACGTGTAGCGGTGAAATGCGTAGAGATGTGGAGGAACACCAGTGGCGAAGGCGACTCTCTGGTCTGTAACTGACGCTGAGGAGCGAAAGCGTGGGGAGCGAACAGGATTAGATACCCTGGTAGTCCACGCCGTAAACGATGAGTGCTAAGTGTTAGGGGGTTTCCGCCCCTTAGTGCTTCGCGACTAACGCATTAAGCACTCCGCCTGGGGAGTACGGTCGCAAGACTGAAACTCAAAGGAATTGACGGGGGCCCGCACAAGCGGTGGAGCATGTGGTTTAATTCGAAGCAACGCGAAGAACCTTACCAGGTCTTGACATCCTCTGACAATCCTAGAGATAGGACGTCCCCTTCGGGGGCAGAGTGACAGGTGGTGCATGGTTGTCGTCAGCTCGTGTCGTGAGATGTTGGGTTAAGTCCCGCAACGAGCGCAACCCTTGATCTTAGTTGCCAGCATTCAGTTGGGCACTCTAAGGTGACTGCCGGTGACAAACCGGAGGAAGGTGGGGATGACGTCAAATCATCATGCCCCTTATGACCTGGGCTACACACGTGCTACAATGGACAGAACAAAGGGCAGCGAAACCGCGAGGTTAAGCCAATCCCACAAATCTGTTCTCAGTTCGGATCGCAGTCTGCAACTCGACTGCGTGAAGCTGGAATCGCTAGTAATCGCGGATCAGCATGCCGCGGTGAATACGTTCCCGGGCCTTGTACACACCGCCCGTCACACCACGAGAGTTTGTAACACCCGAAGTCGGTGAGGTAACCTTTATGGAGCCAGCCGCCGAAGGTGGGACAGATGATTGGGGTGAAGTCGTAACAAGGTAGCCGTATCG
>NZ_CP093219.1:1815000-2210000 GCF_051034795.1 Bacillus sp. jun7 | reverse complement strand
CATTGATACGGTTAAAGAACAAGCCGATAAGCTGATCCATGTGACATCATCTTTTCAAACAGACGCCGTAAATAAACTGGCAGAAAAACTAGTAGAAATCGCCCCCGATAATCTCACAAAAGTACACCCTAAAGTCAGCAGCGGTTCCGGTGCAAATGAAGGAGCTATTAAAATGGCTCAGTATTACTCCGGAAAAACCGATGTCATCTCCTTATTTCGAAGCCACCTCGGACAAACGTATATGACTTCCGCTTTGTCCGGCAACTCATTCAGAAAAGAACCTTTCCCGCCGCAAATTTCTTTTGGCCTTCAAGTCCCCGATCCGTATTGCAGCCGCTGTTTTTATAATCAGAAACCTGATTCATGCGGTATGCTGTGTGTAGAAAGAATTAATGATTTTATTGAGTATGCGAGCAATGGAAAAATTGCCGCCATGATTATTGAACCGATATCCGGCAACGGTGGAAACGTCGTTCCGCCTAAAGAGTATTTTAAACAGCTGAGACAGCTTTGTGATGAACACGATATCGCCCTGATTTTTGATGAAATTCAGACCGGGTTCGGACGGACGGGCAAAATGTTTGCCGCGGACCACTTCGATGTGAAACCTAATATGATGACGGTAGCAAAAGGGCTCGGGGGCACAGGCTTCCAAGTCGCCGCCACTCTGACGGAGGACAAGTATACCGGGCTTCCGGGGTATACGCACTCCTTCACGTACGGCTCAAATGTGATGGCCGCCGCTGCCGCGTGTAAAACCATAGATATCATGCAGCGTCCGGGATTTTTGGAAAATGTAACGACGGTCGGTCATTATATTATGGATCGCTTAGAAACGATGAAAGAGGAGTTCGCTTTTATTTCTGAGGTAAGAGGCGTCGGTCTTATGATCGGTGTGGAGATTGTTAAAGAGAACAATGAACCGGATGTGGAGCTGACCAATTATATTGCAAAACGGGCGATGGATTACGGGCTGATTCTCCGGACATCCCGTTACGGGTTCGGAAATGTATTTAAAATCCGTCCGCCTTTAACCATTACACTTAGTGAAGCCGAAGTGCTCTGCTACAGACTTCGCAAGCTATTGGAGGAAATCAAGTGAGAGACTATATCATTGAGCTTGGACAATTTGTTTATCATAAGGTGAAAAATCAAAAAGGCACGCTGAAAAACCGGCTCGTAAACGGCTATTCTCCGGGAGGCGACGCCCAATTTAACATAGACGCCGCTGCTGAGGAGGCGGTGCTGGATTATATTCAAGAAAAGGGCCATCCGGTTGCTTTTTACACGGAGGATGGCGGCCAGAAGCTGATTGGAGAAGATCCGCAATATATTTTAATTGTAGATCCGATAGACGGAACGCGCCCGGCCGCCGCAGGGCTTGAAATGTCGTGTATTTCGATTGCGCTTGCTTCATATAAGCCAAACGCAAAGATTAAGGATATCGAATTTGCTTTTTTGCTTGAATTGAAATCGGGCGCTTATATGTACGGTGATATATACAGCGATGCCATTCATTTTGAGGGGTATCATGGAGAATTGCCCAATTTGAGCGGAGTGCGGGATATTAAAAATATGTTTTGGAGCCTTGAATTTAACGGGCATCCGGCGCAGCTGATGACGGACGCATACGGCCATCTGATTGACCAATCGGCCAATAATGGCGGGGTTTTTGTTTTCAACAGCGCTTCTTATTCGATTTCACGAATTATCACGGGGCAGATGGATGCTTATGTGGATATCGGCAATCGTCTGCTGAAAGATGATCCGAAGCTGCTTTCAGATTTTCAGCAGGTCGGGAACGGACAGGTGCTGCATTTGTTTCCTTATGATATTGCCGCAAGCGTCTTTTTGGCGAAGAAAGCGGGAGTGGTCATTACGGATGCATACGGCCGGTCTTTGGACGAAACGCTTCTGACAGATTTAAGTTATCAGAACCAGCAATCATGTATTGCGGCATCAACGAAGGAGCTTCATCAAACATTGTTAGACCAAATCCGCTGGGGCAGAAAGGAAGAGAAATATGAAGGCGTTGGTCTGGACTCCTAATGATAAGCTTGAATATCAAGAGGTGGACGAGCCTCAAATTCGGAAATCCAATGATGTGAAAGTGAAAATTTTCGGCACCGGTATCTGCGGAACGGATTTAAATGTGCTGAAAGGAAAAATGAATGCAACCCATCATATGATTATGGGGCATGAATCGGTGGGAGCGGTCGTGGAAATCGGACCGGACGTGACAAATGTAAAAGTCGGAGACCGCGTCGTGATAGATCCTACGCAGTTTTGCGGGAAATGTCATTATTGCCGGAGAGGGCTGACGTGTTATTGCGAAACCTTCGAGGATTGGCAGCTCGGAATCGGGGCGCACGGAACGTTTGCGGAATATTACGTCGGAGAAGACAGGTTCATGTATAGAATTCCCGATTCAATGGAATGGGAGCGGGCCACATTGGTTGAGCCTCTCTCCTGTGTGCTGAATGTTGTGGACAAAGCTTCGATTCAGCCGGAGGACTCGGTCTTGGTTTTGGGGTCCGGACCGATCGGACTGCTTGTGCAAATGATGGTGAAAAAACTGGCGCGGTTGACGGTTGCGACTGAAATAGGCAGTTTCCGAAGCGAGGCGGCGAGCCGGATATCGGATTATGTCTACCACCCTGAAGCATTAACCGTGGATGAAGTGAAACGGATTAATCAAGGAAGAAAATTTGATGTAATTTTTGACGCGATCGGCAATCAGCTTGATTGGGCTTATCCTTTTATTGAAAAGGGAGGCAGAATCGTGCCGATGGGCTTTGATGATACGTATGAGATGACAGTCAGGCCGTACCAGCTGCTGTCAAACGGCGTAACGATTGTGGGCACAGGTGAAGCCCGTCAGATCATGGAGGCTGCGTTAGCATGCGCGTCCGACCTTCCGCAGCTCTATGATTTTATTACGGAAAAGACGGAACTGAAGAATTATGAAGAAGCCATTGATCATCTCATGGGCATCGACCCGGTGACAAAAGAAAGAAAGGATATCAGCGCAATAAAAACGATTCTTGTGTCTGATCCGGAACTTTTATAAAAGCGGAAACGGCTCCAGTGAGAGCCGTTTTCTTTTCTTATTTATACGGTCTTGCACATTTCTTTAAAGTTTAATATGATACTCTTTGTTAACCATTCCTTTCCTCAACGACATTATACTCTGAGCGTGTCCCCTTTTTCCCCGCAAGCTTGCCTCATATTCCCCAGATGAAAATCAATGTTTCCAACTGATAGGGTGCGGATTTTTATAGTAAAAAGGAGTCGTTATCATTTGAAAGATTATACGTTACAGCAGCAATGGTTCGGGAATGTCCGTAAAGACATTCTGGCCGGTATTCTGGTTGCTCTCGCCCTGATCCCTGAGGCGATCGGATTTTCAATTATTGCAGGTGTCGATCCGATGGTCGGGCTTTATGCATCATTTTGTATCGCGATTATTATTTCTATCTTCGGCGGCAGACCGGGAATGATTTCAGCCGCTACGGGTTCAATGGCGGTTGTCATGGTGACATTGGTGGCTGGTTACGGGCTGCAGTATTTGTTTGCGGCAACCATTTTGACAGGTATTATTCAATTTATTCTTGGTGTCAGTAAGATAGCGAAATTGATGAAATTTATTCCGCGTTCGGTCATGATCGGATTTGTGAATGCTTTGGCGATCTTGATTTTTTCTGCGCAGCTGCCGCAGTTCAAAGGAGCTTCATGGGTCATGTACGCCATGCTTGCCGGATCACTGGCTATCATATATCTTTTGCCGAAGGTTACGACGGCTGTGCCGTCTCCGCTGGTGGCGATTCTTGTCATGACGATCATTGCGGTGGTCTTCCATGCGGATGTCCGCACGGTCGGTGATATGGGCGGGATTACAAGTTCACTTCCGCATTTCTTGATACCGGATGTTCCGTGGACGTTTGAGACATTGCGGATTATTTTCCCGTATTCACTGGCGCTGGCATTCGTCGGATTGCTTGAGTCATTGCTGACGGCCCAGATCATTGATGAAATGACGGATACGGATAGTGATAAGAACAAAGAAAGCCGCGGACAAGGCATCGCCAATATTGTGAACGGATTTTTCGGAGGCATGGCCGGATGCGCCATGATCGGCCAGTCTGTCATTAATACGAAAGCCGGAGGTCGCGGCCGGTTGTCGGCTTTTACGGCCGGAGCGTTTTTAATGTTTTTAATTGCCGTATTAAGCGGTATCGTCGTGAAAATTCCGATGGCTGCGCTCGTGGCCGTGATGGTTATGGTGTCCATCGGCACGTTTGACTGGTCATCGATTAAAGGTTTGCGGAAAGCGCCCCTTACTGATTCGATCGTTATGGTGATTACCGTCGTGACAGTCGTTCTGACAAATGATTTATCGAAGGGTGTTTTCGCGGGTGTGCTGCTAAGTGCAATCTTTTTTACGGCGAAAATTTCTAAGCTGAAGATTGTGTCACATTCCGAACAGAAAGATGTCAGAACTTATAAGGTCACGGGACAAATCTTTTTTGCTTCCGTGTCTGAACTGATGAATGCCATCGTTTATGATGAAGACGTGAAACGGATTATCATCGATTTGACCGATGCCCATGTGTGGGATGATTCGGGAGCGGCGGCTCTTGAGAAGATTGTCGCCAAATGTAAAGAATACGGAATTGAGGCTGAATTAAAGGGATTAAATCAGAAAAGCCGAGATTTAATGAAGCAAATGGCATAGAATTTGTGAAGTCCGGATGAATATATCCGGGCTTTTTTTCGGTTAAATTTGCCGGTGTGCATTGTTATAATGAATGAGACTTGAAAACCGTATATAGGAGACTTGCATATGATGTGGCTTCAGAAGTTGAACCAAGTGTTGGGGAGAATCATGCCGCTTTTGACTCCGTCAAGTGTGGCGGCGGGTGTGCTGTTATCTCAGCATATCAGCTGGATGGCCGGCGCTGTGCCGTGGATATTTGCATTTATTACATTTACGGGCAGTCTGAGTGCCAATTTTCAATCGCTGAAGCGCAGTATCGAGAAGCCGCTCCCGATGATCATGGCATTGTTTGTTCTGCATATTTTCATGCCTGTTTTTGCATGGGGAAGCGGCCATCTGATTTTCAGCGGTGACCCTTTAACTGTGACGGGGCTGATTATGGGTGTGGTGATCCCGACCGGAATTACGAGTTTGATTTGGGCTGCGATGTATAAGGGAAATGTCGGATTGACGCTGTCTATTATCCTGGTTGATACCGTACTTTCTCCTTTTATCGTACCGTTAAGCCTGTCTGTCCTGGCCGGGGCGAATGTTCAGATGGATGTGTGGGGCATGATGAAAGGGCTGGCGGAGATGGTGGTGATTCCGTCCATCGCAGGGATGATGGTCAACCAGTTTTCCCCGCCGGTAAGGACTCAGGCGATAAGCCGGTCATTGTCTCCTTTTTCAAAAATCTGTCTGATGATTGTCATTGCCATTAACAGTTCGGAAATCGCGCCGTATGTCACGCATGTGGATATCAAATTTGCGGGCATCGCTGGCATGGTATTTTTTATTGCCATGACGGGTTATGCCGTGGCTTGGCTGATCGGAAGACTGATGAAGCGGAGCCAGGATGAAATCGTGTCTCTGATTTATACGGGGGGCATGCGCAATATCAGCGCCGGAGCTGTTCTCGCCGTGTCTTTTTTTCCGTCTCAAGTGGCGGTTCCGGTCGTCATCGGGATGCTCTTTCAGCAAATCCTTGCCGCTTTGTTCGGCTATTTGCTGAGACGCTTTGAACTTAAGCCGGTCGTGATCAAGTATGAAAAAAACCGCTCAGCTACGTGAGCGGTTTTTTCCGTACAGCCAGCTTAGTGCTGAATTGAATTGTCGTTTGAACGCTTCTTGATGGTGCACGGCACCCTCTTCGATCGTAAATGAGAGCTGAGATTGAGAAAAGCCTTTTTGGCTCAGGCTTTTGTACACGCCTTTATTTTGTCCGATCATGGTGTTTTGGATGTTACATTTTTGCTCTGCTTCACGGCTGCCGACAGACATATAGATACGCCGCCGTGCCGGCCGCAAAGGTGCGGAGCGGACATAATCTGCTGATTTTTCATACCAGAAGGAACCGGAAATACAGCCGATTCTGCCGAATATTTCAGGCTTTTGCAGCATCGCGTATATCGAAAACAGTCCGCCTAATGACGCGCCGATCAGTCCTCTCGTTTCCGAATGTGCAGAAATGTGATGCATATCTTCAACAGTTGGAATGATGACATTTGTCAGCTCCTCAAGAAAGAGCCTCCCTTTGCCGCCGAAATCATGAAACGCAGGGCTCAGGGAAGGCGCGGGCCACGGTGTGTACTCATCGAGTCTGTCAGCCGGTTTGATGCCGATGAAAATCAATTCGGAAAGTGTTCCGTCTGCAAATTGGAATTCAAGCTTATCTATCTGTTCTAAAAACAAAGTCCCTCCGTCAAGTACGTACACACAGGGTAAAGCCCCCGTTTGAACCGAATAGGACGGAGGAAGATACACAGTGCATTCCCTTCCGTTTATCCGGTGTTCTGTAAGGGTGCCTCTCATGCGTCCAGCCCCTTCTTTTGCTTAAACAGAAGAAAAAAGAAATAAGGAACGCCGAGAATCGCAAGAATAATTCCCGCCGGCACTTCTGAAGGCTGAAAGAACAATTTGCCCGCAAAGTCGGCGGATATGACGAGGAGCATACCGACCAGTCCGCTGACCGGTAATGAGTATCTGTGCTCAATGCCGGCGAGCCTGCGGGAAATATGGGGCGCGATCAGTCCGACAAATGCCATGCTGCCCGCTGCGGTTACACATGCGCTGATCAAAGCGATGCAGGCAATGAGTAAAATGGTTTTTTTCTTTATTGGTTGAAACACCGAGGCTTTTCACCGTGTCCTCATCGAAACGAATGGTATCCAGCAATGACGTTTTCGCCATAAGAAGAGGAATGAACAAGATCAGCCACGGAAGGATTGCCGTAATGGTCATCCAGTTTGCCGACCAGATGCTGCCGTTTTTCCAAACCATCGCCATCTCATAATCCTGCGGGTCCATTTTTAATGAAAGAAATAAAGACAGCGCGCTGAATCCGGAATTCATGGCGATCCCGACGAGAATAATTCTGCCCGATTCCAGATGCCCCCGGTGCCAGGCGAAAATATAGATCAGCACGGCTGCCATCAATCCTCCGATGAGGCCGAAGACAGGCATACCCATCGCAGAGGCAAGTGCCGTCGCTTCAGATTGTCCCTGAAACAGAAGCATAAACGTGACGATTCCCGCTCCGGCTCCTGCATTAATGCCCAAAATACCGGGATCGGCAAGACCGTTTTTGGTAATGGCCTGAATAACGGCTCCGGCTATCCCCAATCCGAGTCCGATGGCAGCAGCCATGACTATGCGCGGCAGCCTCAGCTGAAACAGCAAAATGTCATATTGCGGATTCGGATGGATGCGGAAAAGCGTACTGAGCAGTTCACCCGGCTTTGCGGAAAAAGAACCGCTTGTCATGCTGAAATAGCTTACGAGCAATATGAGAGCAATCAGAATGATATAAATTCCGGCCATTTTACGCACCACGCTGATCCCCTCCTTTTCTTTTAATCAAATAAAGAAAGAAAGGAACACCGATGATAGAAGTAACTACTTCAATAGGCGTCTCAAACGGGTAATTGATGAATCGGCTGGCAAGATCGCAAAGGGTCAGGAAGACGCCGCCGATGATGCACGCGCATGGGATCAGCCTGCTGTAGTCCGATCCGACGAGAAAACGTGTGATGTGCGGAACGACCAAACCGACAAAGGCAATTTTTCCGGCGAGCGCCACCGAGCTTCCGGTCAATATGACAACGGCTGCCATCGCCATGAGTTTGATGGTTCTTTTCTGCTGTCCCAGACTTTTTGAAATGTCGTCTCCTAATGATACGGCAGTGACCTTTTTGCTGAGAATCATGGCCGTGATGATTCCGATCGCAAAAAATGGGACGGCCAGTTTCAAAAAATCAGGGTTCATTTGATGCAGTCTCGCACTGTACCAAAAACTGAGATCCTGCGAAATTTGAAAATAAATCGAAAGCGCAGCCGACAGACTGCTGAGAAGCATACTGGTTACCGTTCCGATAATGGCAAGCTGCACAGGGGTAAAACCGCCGGGAAGAATGGAGGCCAGCCCGAAAACAAGAGCCGCGCCGAATGCGGAACCGATAAACGAGTATATGATCATTTCAATGGATGTCGATTGAGGGAGCAATACCATGCAAAGGGTGATGATAAAAGCGGAGCCGTCCGACACACCCATGATCGAAGGCGAGGCCAGATAGTTCCGTGTGATTCCCTGCATGAGCGCTCCGGAAACAGCAAGGGCGGCGCCGATAAACATAGCGCCGGCAGCCCTCGGGATTCTTGAATGCCATATGATCTGATGGTCGGTATTCTCCGGATTAAAGTGCAGCAATGCGGAGAACACGGTATGGAAGTCAAGCTGCTTTGCACCGTATAAAACGGAAAGCAGCAGTGACAGAACAATGGCAATCGGTGAAGCAATGATAATAATGTGTGTCCGCCGTTTTGCATACATGTGAAAAACCTACTCTTTATTAGTCTTGAGTCAATTTGTCAGCCGCAACCTGTAAGAAGCTGATTTTACTCCACGCGGTTCCGCCTTGGGCTAATGGATCAATCGTATTGACGTATACATGGTCTTTTTTGACTGCCTTCAGGCTCTTCCAGATCGGATTTTTCTCTAAGTCTTTCAAAGCGTCCGGCTTATCTGCGTTTTCGTCATCAGAAAATTGTACGAAGATATGGTCAGGGTTCATTTCGCTTAATTTTTCAAGAGAGATCAGTTCCTGCGCTTTCGCCGCTTTGACTTCGTCCGGCGCCTTCAGGCCTAAATCACCGTAAAGCGTGGAGTTGAAATAAACTTGTTCAGGATAAATATAGATATTGCCTTGTCTGATTCTGATGACCAGCGCGTTTGACTGTTTCGCTTTGCTGTTGATCTTTGTTTTTGTCTTTTTCAGGTCCTGTTCGTAATCTGCGATGATTTTTTTTCGCTTTTTTCTCTTTATCTGTAAGCTGGGCGAGCAGCATCATGTTTTCTTTCCAGTTTGATGAGATATGAGAGACAGGGATGGTTTCAGCGGTGCCGCTCAATTTTTTCAACGTTTTTTCCGGGAATTTGGTTGATGCCAGAATGACGTCCGGCTGCAGCTCAAGAATTTTTTCCATATTCGGCTGCATTTTTTCTCCCGTTGATACGGATTTATCTGTAATATCTTTAAACAGTTCCGGGAATTTGCCGGAGAAAGAAATTGCTCCTGCCGGATGAACGTCAAGCAATTTGGCGTCTTCCATTGATTCTACGCTGCCTGTAATGGCGATTTTGTCAGTCGGCGCTTTGACTTCATATGTTTTTCCGAGATATTCGATTTTCTTTTTATCTGAAGAAGCGTCCTTTCCTTTACTTGCTGTATCAGATGTTTCTAAGCTTCCGCAAGCCGCGGCCGTGAAAGCCAAAAGCAAAATCATGAAAGCGAATGCCAATTTCTTCATCTATTGTTCCTCCTGTTCAATTGATAACTATTATCAATTGGAATTATAGAGAATGAATAGGGATAAGACCATGGATAATTTCCGGCATTACCATGGACGATCTTCGGATAAAATGGAAATGCTTTGCTCGATCATCCGCTGATGTCCGCTTGGAGAATATTCAATCCACGGGTCAGATGAAATGGGAAACACGCGTTTATTGCTGACGGCACTAAGGTTCTGCCATATCCCGGTCTGCTGAATCCGCTGAAAATAGCGAAGCGTTTCCGGTTCTTTACAAGTGAAAAGCATGATGCAGTCAGCCTGGCAATCCGCCAGCATTTCCAAGGAAATCTTTTCGTCAGGAGCAAAAGATGCCGGTTTTGCGGAGGCAAAGTCTAAATCACCGAAGAAGACTTCCTCAATACTGTTGTTATGGGCGATGTACATATTTTCTTTATATACACGGACAAATAAGAATCGCTGGTGCCGCACGTGTTTAAGAGCATCTTTCGCTGAATGGGCGAGACTTTGATAAGTTTTAAGCCAGTGCCGCGCTTCCTGCTCTTCATTCAGATATGCGGCTGTGCGAAGAAACTGGTCTCTCCAATTCTCTTGAGCCGGAAGATAAAAAACTTCAGTGATGTCATTCAGGCGCTGTTTTTCTTCTTCACTGACAGAATCGAGACTGAAAATGATGTCCGGGGCAGCTTGAGACAGCGTGTGCAGGTTTTCTTCCCAATTTGCATTATAGCGGTAAGCGCTCAGGTGAACCGGAATATCGGAAGAGAATTGTTTGTAATAATAGGCCGTCCATTTCGGGTGCAGCGCCGCAGCGTAAGGCACGTGATGCAGAGGAATCAGATGCCCCATCGTTTCTTTTCCGTACGCAGCCATTTTTGTTCGTCTTTTTTTCATATAGCTTGTAGGTGAGCTGCCGGTATGTTTTTTAAAGATGCGGCTGAAATAAAATTCGTCCTGGTAGCCGATTTGATGAGCGATTTCCCGCAGTTTGCAGCTTGCCTTGGCCATCAGTTTTTTCGCATTGGTTATGCGGATGTCTGTGATATATTCAGTTACGCTCTGCCCGTATAGTTTTTTAAAGGTTTCACTGTAATGCTTGGGACTGATTCCCGCCATATGAGCGAGCTGGGTGAGCGTGATTTTTGTGTCGGACTGAGCATGTATGAATTGTTTTGTCTGTTCGATCGCCGCTTTCGTATTATTTTGATGGCATACTTTTGCGGCATAGAGGTCGTACATCAGCTGCTGAAAGTCGGCTGTATATTTCATTTTCTGCAATCCATCCGCCGATCGCACGTTTTCAGAAAGTGATTGGAGCCGGCTTGTCAAATGATCAACCGTTTGTAAATTCATTTGCTGAAGTCCGTGGAAGATGTCTTCCCCGTTATCCGGAAGCATCGCTTCATCATCTGAGGAATAGGAGAAAACACGGAGTCTGACGATATACAAATGGATGCCGCCTGACGATATAGGGGCAATATTGAATGTCTCATCACAAGGACAGATGTAGAGCGTTTCCTTCTGCAGCGGAAAGCTGTCTGTGCCGATATCAATTTGTCCCTCGCCTTTCACATGAAAGATCAATACGGGGGAATCAGTGAGCTGATGCTCTGACAGAAGGTCGGCTGTTTTTTTTACGGAGATGATATCAATGGGCTGAAAGAATAATGTGTTTTTCATGAGAAACCACCTTTTAGGAAACATTCATTTAAATGATAACTGTTATCAATTGAATTGTACCAAATAAATGAATGTTTTCCTATAAAAAGCGGAAATGTGAAATGCGACAAAATGTTACACGTGTAACACGAATGTTGTCAGTATATGAGGTATTGTTTTCTTAGAGTTTTGAATTGGTCCAGCCGGCGTTGATATGTGCCGGTGATGTCTTCAATGGAAGCGCCTTTTTCTATTTTTTTGCGTACCCAGCCGTTACCGATCAGCTTGTCAAAAGAGCCTGTCGGCAAGAATGAAAAGTCATTCGGATATAAGTCATGCATGGTTTTCAGAATGGAGAGCCCTGTTTTTGCCGCTCCAAATGTGTTTCTGTTTGTTACGTAGACTTGTACGCCGTGGCACAGCTTGCCCTGGTGCTTGGAGAAGCTGGGGATGAATGAAGCGGCTCTGAAGGTGACGCCCGGAAGCTTGAGACTGTTCAGGCGTTCTTCGAGCTCGGTGCTTTTCATATAAGGCGCGCCGATAAGTTCAAACGGCTTTGTCGTGCCCCTTCCTTCGGACACGTTTGTGCCTTCGATTAGTCCTGTCGCCGAATATGCGAATATGCTGTCCGGGGTCGGGATATTTGGCGAAGGGAGGACGAACGGCAGACCGGTATCTTCAATCGTCATCGTCCGCTTCCAACGCTTCATTTTTACGACGGTGAGGTCGGCGCCAATATGAAACTCTTTATTGAATAAAAGAGCAAGCTCACCGATCGTCATGCCGTGCTTCAGCGGGATCGGATACAGTCCGACAAATGAAGCGTAATCCGGTTCAAGAACCGGGCCGTCCGGATTTCGTCCGCCTTGCGGATTCGGCCGGTCCAAGACATAAAAAGGAATGCCTTTTTCTTTGGCCGCTTCCATGGCATAGGCCATTGTATAAATGTAGGTGTAGTATCGCGTTCCGACATCCTGAATATCGAAAATCAGCACATCTGTATCTTTCAGCATGTCAGGCGTCGGTTTCCTCGTCTCCCCGTATAGGCTGTAGACGGGAAGCCCTGTTTTTTCGTCTATATAGGATGTGACTTTGTCTCCGGCCTGAGCATCGCCGCGGACACCGTGCTCGGGTCCGAATAATGCCGTCAAGTGGATGTCTGGCGCCTCATACAGCACGTCAACGCTGCTTTTCAATGATGCGTTCACACCGGTCGGGTTGGTGATCAGCCCGACCCTTTTTCCCTTCAGTTCCTGTTTATAATCTTTCAGCAGGCGGTCGATCCCTGTTTGGATGCTTGGTTTCTTGGCGGTATGAAGGGTTCTGTCAGAAGCCGCCGAGACTGCCGTCATAGCACTGATGACGACAAGTCCGGCGAGAAGTGCAGCCGTATGTGTTTTCATAATCAGCCCTCCTGTTTAAAGCGGTTTTCCGGTCTTCAGATTGATACCGAAACCATAAGGATACAGTGTCGTTCCCGGATGCGTGACGGAAGGAATGTCAGCGGGCAGCCTGCCTTGCGGTGTTGTCTGTCCGAATATCGCTTCAATGCCTGCCGGAATGTTTGGCTGGAGGAATTGTCCGTCTGTATATCCTTTAAAGCCGTAGACTGCGATAAGGGCTTCAGCTTCTTCAAAATTCGCGGCGTCGTAAGGATTACGCAGGCTCATCAGCACAAAGGGTTTTTGGTTCGATTGTGCGGCTTTCATGACGGCCCGCGGAAATGCAGTCGTCCACTTGCCGGGATCTGTGACGGAATCGTCAATCACGCCGTCGTTTACGACAGGGTCATTTTTTACGACATATGAGCCTGTAATCACGTAATCCGCGTCGGATACCAGCTTTTTGTGTTCATCATGAAATGTGCGCTCGGCGAAGTTCATTTTACTGATGGTTACCGGCCGGATTTTTTTCTTCTTGATGAGCTGCCGGATGGTTTGTTCCATTGACGCTGTTTGATCTTCATAAGGAGCGGCAATGAGAACGCGGCTGTTCTTTTTCGGTTTGAATGGGAGCGTGCGGTTTTTGTTTTGTAAGACGGTGACGGATCTTTCCGCGATTTGTTTTTCAGTTTTCAGGTGATTTTTACTGCCGACGGTTTTCTTTGCTTTTGCAATCTTCTTTTTCAGATTTGTCTCTTTCGGTGCGGGATATATCCCTCGTTTTATTTTCAGGGAAATGATGCGTTCAACTGATTTGTTAATTTGCTGAAGCGGAATTTCCCCTTTTTGCACCGCCTGTTTTAAAGCGGAATGAACCCGGGCAAAGCGGTTTTCCGTTTTCAGCGATGTCACTTGGGCCGGCATCAGGGCAATATCGACTCCTGCTTTTACTGCCATGACGACCGCCTCTTCCTGGCCGAAATGATCGGCAATGGCTTTCATATTTAATGCATCCGTAACGATGACGCCGTTAAATCCCATTTCCTCACGGAGAAGATGAGTCATCACTTTTTTCGAGAGTGTGGCAGGTACGAGGATATCTGAACCGTCCAGCTTGCTTTTATAGGTTGTATCGTCAAAAGCGGGAAATTGCACATGGGCTGTCATGATCATATCAGCTCCGGCCTGAATGGCCTGCCGGAACGGATAAAGTTCAATCTGACGCAGCCTTTCTTGATTGTGGGTGACAAGCGGAAGACCGTAGTGGCTGTCGACATCCGTGTCGCCGTGTCCCGGGAAATGTTTGACGGCGGCAGCGACATTCTGCTTTTGCTGAGCCTTCATTGAGGCAAGGCCGAGTGAAGCTGTCAGATCACGGTCTGAACTGAACGACCTGACGCCGATGACAGGGTTTCCGGGATTATTATTGATATCGAGAACGGGAGCGAAATTCGTATTAATGCCCAGTGCTTTCAGTTCTTTCCCGATAATGGCGCCGGTCTGGGACGCGTAGGCTGTTTTTCTAGCAGCCCCGAGCGCCATATTGCCTGGGAAATGAGTGCCCTCACCAAGTCTAGTTACGATGCCGCCCTCCTGATCAATGCTTAATAATAGCGGAATGTCAGGGCTCGCCTTTTGAAAGGCATCTGTCAGGCGTACCGTTTGCTCAGTATTTTTTACATTTTCTGCAAATAAGATAACGCCGCCGAACCGGTACTTTTGAATAAGCCCTGCGACTTCGTCATTCATTTGGGTAAGAGCCTCAGGTGATGACTGCCCCTTTTTTTGCCAATTACGAAAATCAGGCATAAGCATCTGCCCTAATTTTTCATCTAATGTCATACGGGATACCGCTTGTTCCGCCTGTGACGGAATATCCGGTTTTGTCGATGCATGATGCGTGCCGAAAACAATAAACAACAGTAATACAGCTGAGATGAAAAGTTTCATAATGGTGCCCTCCTGCCGTCATAGTTTGGACAAAAGACATGGGTTGTCATTCAATGGCTTCATAAATCGCTTTTATGACGCTGCCGTAGCTTCCGGTCGGGAAAAGATCCCCTTCAAAAACATTCGGGTTTTCACCGGGGCTGACGACGGGGGAATGCTTTTTATTGGTCAAAAGTGCGATCCCCAGCTTATAAGCGGGATCAATAATCGTGATGGTGCCGGTCCATCCCGTATGGCCGTATGCCTGCCTGCTTGCATAAGGTCCGAACATCCACTCCATATCCGGGCTGCCGTTTTTCCGCCAGCCGAGAGCGAATGTCGGATCAGAGGATGCCGCGGTTGTGAACAAATCGGCCGTTCTTTTATTGAAGAGAGAAACATGTTTATAACTGCCGCCGTTCAGCATGACTTGAAGTAGGACGGCCATATCATCAGCTCTGGAAAACAGCCCGGCGTGTCCGGACACTCCTCCCATTGAGTAAAATGCTTTTTCATCGTGAACTTCCCCCTGCAGCGTATACGTCCTGATGTGAGGGAAATGGATGACTCCGTCACGTGTGTTGCCTAAACGTTCAGTAGCTGCGAATGCTTTTTCTTTAAAACCTTTTCGCAGCGGATTGAACAGTGTGTGCGTCAGTTTCAGCGGTTTGTACAGTTCTTGTTCCGCATAGGTATCAAGGGTTTTTCCGGTTATGTTTTCAATGATGCAGCCGAGAAGCATGTAACCGATATCGCTGTATACGTGTTTTGTTCCCGGCTTGTATTCAAGCGGGATTTGGGTGAGAAAACGGATCGTTTTATCCCGTTCTTGTGAATATAAAGGGCCTGCGGTGTCCGGCTGATAGAAATAAAAGCTTGCCGGCAGACCGGATTGATGCTGGAGCACATCGATGACGCGTATGCGGTCTTTTCCTTGAATCGGATCGCTTTTTCTGTCCTTGAAATCAGGAAGGTAAGCCGAGACTTTTTGATACACATCAAGCTTTCCCTGGCTGACGAGTCGCTGTAGTGCAAAATTGGCCGCGTACATTTTTGTATTGGAAGCTAAATCAAACATGGTTGATGTTTTCATTTTTTTCGGACGGGATAAAAGGGTGTTCCCGTCATATTTTTTGCTGTAGCCGTATGCTTTCTTTTTGATCACCCGTCCGTCCTTTACGACGACGAGGACGGCTCCGGGGAATCCTGGCTGCGATGTCTTTTTCAATCATTTGATCAACCTTTCTGAGCTTTGCTGCGTCGTATAATTTGGATTGGGCTTCGGCTTTGTGCTGCGGCAGAAAAGAGAGGCTGATGACCATTGTGAGTACGGCGGCTGTCAGTGTTTTCATATTCTGATCCCTCCCGGTTTATTCAAATTCAGCAGCCATGTCATCCTTAAATCCGAATGCATAAGTGAAGACAAAGCCCGCCGCGTAAGAGATGAAGAGACCGATGATATACAAAACGATTTGAGCCGGCTGTACGAGAAACGAGAGCGGAAGGCCGGAGACACCGATTGAAAAAGTAGCCACTTGAAAATGGGCTTGAAAAGCGCCGCCGATTCCCGCCCCTAAACACGCTGTCAAAAACGGCCGGCCGAGCGGGAGCGTGACGCCGAAGATGAGCGGCTCTCCGATTCCGAGCAGACCGGATGGAAGTCCGCCGCCGATCGCTCTTTTTAATGAGGCTTTTTTTGTTTTCATAAAGATGGCGAAGGCCGCGCCTACTTGACCCGCGCCTCCCATCGCGAGAATCGGAAGAAGCGGGTCATCTCCGATTGATCGAATTAATTCCAAATGTACGGGAGTCAAGCCCTGATGCAGGCCGGTGACGACAAGCGGCAGGAAGGCGGCTCCCAGTACAAACCCTGAGAGCACTCCCCCGACATTCAGCAGCGACAATAAACCTGATGTAATCAGATCAGAAATAAAACCGCCTGCAGGGATAAAAACGACATATGTCACCAGCCCGGTGATAAGTAAAGACAATGTAGGCGTGACGATAATGTCGATGGATTGATGGACGTACTTTCTGATAAACCGTTCGGTATAAGCGATAAAAACCGCAGCGAAAAGAACGCCGATTAATCCTCCCCTGCCAGGGAGCAGATTCTCTCCGAACAAACTGATATTGGCGATCTCAGGGTTAAGGATCAATATGCCCGCAAGGCCGCCCATCGCGGGTGTCCCGCCGAATTCCTTCGCCGCATTGATGCCGACAAGGACGCCGAGGTAAGCGAACAAGCCTGAACCGATAACCGTTAAAATAAGTGCGATTTGAGATTCTTTCGGGAGCCAGCCGGCCTGAATGACGGCTTTCGTAATACCGGTGATTAAACCTGATGCAATGAGTGCGGGAATAAGGGGAATGAAGATGCTTGATATTTTTCTCAGAAACAATTTGATGGGTGTGGTGTTTTTTCTGTTGAGATCGGCTTTTTTCCGTGAGGCGGCTTCTTTTAAATCAATGTTTTTTCCGGATGGCATAAGTTTTGCGAAAGCGTCGGCGACATGATTGACGACACCCGTGCCGAGAATGATCTGCAGTGTTTCAGCTTCGACGACGCCTATTACCCCATCAAGCCGTTTCAGCGCCTCAATATCCGTTTTGTCCCGATCTAAAGGTGTAATCCTCAGGCGTGTCATACAGTGGGTAAAGCCTGAAATATTCGCTGAACCGCCGCAATTGTCCAGGATATCTTTGGCCAGTGACTGATAAAATGCCTCTTTGCTCATGGAGATCCTCCTTTTTCCGTACGATTTTTCCCGGGGAGCTATGCCTGAAACGCGTCCTAAAAGCGCCTGCGCCGAACATGAAAACGGCGCGGGCTCGTAAAAGCACATTATTTTTCACCAAAGAACGATCAGCGTTCTTTTTCTCTTGAAACGTGCTGTTCAATGGCTTTATCAATGAATCCTTCTGATTCTTTGAGCAGTGCCTTCGCGTGTGTTTCGTCCGAATTCGTCTTCAGCATGACGATTGCCGTTTTGACATGGCTGCCTGCGGCCTCAAGCGTTTCTTTTGCCTTGTCGTACGGAACGCCAGTGACGCTTTGGATAATGCCGATGGCGCGTTCTTTCAATTTTTCGTTGCTGACATGAACGTCCACCATTAAATTTTCGTACACTTTGCCGCTTTTAATCATCACGGCCGTGGAAATCATGTTCAGAATCATTTTATGTGCCGTCGCGGCTTTCATTCGTGTTGACCCTGTAATCACTTCGGGGCCGACAATGACTTCAATGCTGTGATCGGCAAAGGTGCTGATCAATGAGTCCTTATTGCATGTGAGCGCGACGGTTTTGGCGCCGATTGTTTTTGCATATTTCAGCGCACCGGCCGCATACGGCGTGCGCCCGCTTGCCGCGATGGCGATCACGGTGTCTTCTGCGGTAAGCCCGATCGTTTTGAGATCGAGAGCGCCGGTTTCCTCGCTGTCTTCTATACCTTCAGCCGCTTGCAAAAAGGCGTCTGCCCCTCCGGCCATCAGACCGATGACGGTGTCGGGACTTACGCTGTATGTAGGCGGGCATTCAACCGCATCCAGTACACCGAGTCTGCCGCTTGTGCCCGCTCCCGCATAAATCAGCCTGCCGTTTCGCCGTAAGGACTGATGGGCGAATTGAACGGCAATCTGAATATCGGGCAGCACCTGCTGAACGGCTTCAGCCACTTTGAAATCCTCTTCGTTAATGATGCGGAGAATTTCCATCGTGTCTGCCTGATGGATTGAAGCGGTCTGCGGGTTTCTGGTTTCTGTGGTCAATCTGTGAATGTTAAGCCGGTCTGTCATGATTGTACCCTCCCAAGTCGTTAATACTTGAAGTATATGGGCTTCTGAATAGATGTTTCAAGAAAAATCGGCAGGGATGAGATGAATAATCAAGCGCTTTCACAAAAAATGATGCAGAATGTGCTGTTCACCGATCGGGCCGATCCTGCGCCGCCCTTTGTCAATAAAACCGGAAGACCGGTACAGGTTCTTTGCACGTTGATTGCGATGGTTTACAGCAAGCACGATTTCATCACACCAAGGAAAATAATTTGCGACAAAAGCGGGGAGCTGCAGCATCGCTTGTTTGGCATAACCTTTTCCCTGATGCGGCGCATGTAATGACAGCGCACTCAGCAAAATGGCAGACACATTGTTCGAATACGGGGCAATGGTTTCTTTTGAGGTATGTAAAATAAAAAAACCGACGGGACGGTCTTCTTTTAAAATGACTGTCGGGTAGCGATCCCGGATGACAAGCGCCTGCGGCAGGACATCTATCGGCAGAGCTGTGAACTTTTTATCTTCTTCACTCAGCACAAACCCGTTCAGCCCGTCTGCATGCTCCGGTTTATAAAAGGACAGGGCTACATCCATGATATCTACTCTCCTTTTTTATAATTGATCCAATTCATCTTCTGATAGAACACGGCAGCCTGCCCGTTTTAAAAGAGCGGAAGTGATGCCGTCTCCGAGTATTTTTTTCCTGAGAAAGTGCCGTCATAGATAAAGCTGCTGCCGCAGGACGGACTGTTTTCTTTAAGGATGACTGTTGCGGCGCCTATTTCTTTTGCGTATGCTAACGTTTTTTCCGCGCCGTCCATATATAAAGCCGTAACGTCTTCGCCTGATGCCGTTACGATTCTTGCCGTTCCGTTCAGCACGTTTTCACCCGTGCCGCCGATGATTTCCGCCGGTTCGCGGGGAGTGGTGAAGCCGCCCAAAAGTTCGGGGCAGACCATAACAGCTTTCTTTTCTTCTACGAGTCTGCGGATTTTTTCCGAAGCGGCGTGAGAGCCGTTATATCTGCATTCGATACCGCCGAGACAAGAGCTGACTAAGATCATCTGTGTCCATTCCCTTCAATATTTTGATACTTTCATCATAAATGAAATAAGAGAGGAGGGATGAGTTTTTCAGTTAAAAAACGGGTAAAAAAGTTTGAAAATAAAAAAAATAATTTTTCTCTTTACAAATGGGGTACAACCTGTATATAATAACTTTTGTCAGCTCGACGCGGACACAGCGGCCCGTTGGTCAAGCGGTTAAGACACCGCCCTTTCACGGCGGTAACACGGGTTCGAATCCCGTACGGGTCATATGGAGGATTAGCTCAGCTGGGAGAGCATCTGCCTTACAAGCAGAGGGTCGGCGGTTCGAGCCCGTCATCCTCCACCATATTTGCCGGCCTAGCTCAATTGGTAGAGCAACTGACTTGTAATCAGTAGGTTGGGGGTTCAAGTCCTCTGGCCGGCACTGTTTTCCAAAAAAATACGGAGGGGTAGCGAAGTGGCTAAACGCGGCGGACTGTAAATCCGCTCCCTCAGGGTTCGGCAGTTCGAATCTGCCCCCCTCCACCATTTTTGGGCTATAGCCAAGCGGTAAGGCAACGGACTTTGACTCCGTCATGCGTTGGTTCGAATCCAGCTAGCCCAGTATCAGACACCTTTTGCATAAAGGTGTCTTTTTTTTATCAGCATTTTGTTTCGATTTTTGATTGTTCATCAGATATACTATTTTTAAGCTGCTGTTAAGGCAGTATATTCTGTATTTTCCATCTACACCCTGCCTGAAATTTGGTAAAATAAATGTAATAAAAAATGAAACCTTTTAAAACAATCAACGTATAGATACAGACCGGTGAAGGGCAGAGGTAAGATAAAACATGGAAAACCTGATTAAAAAAAGAATCAAGCAAGTCAAAAAAGGCGATCAAAATGCGTTTGCAGAAATCGTTGACCTTTATAAAGATAAGATTTACCAGCTTTGCTACCGCATGCTCGGCAATGTTCACGAAGCGGAAGATATTGCGCAGGAAGCTTTTATCAGAGCGTATGTCAATATCGACAGTTTCGATATCAACAGAAAGTTTTCAACGTGGCTTTACAGAATTGCGACCAACCTGACCATTGACCGCATCCGCAAGAAAAAGCCTGATTACTATCTGGACGCAGAAGTAGCGGGAGCAGAAGGTCTGACGATGTATTCGCAGATCGCCGCAGACGGGGTTCTCCCTGAAGACGCCGTATTGTCATTGGAGCTGTCGGACACAATTCAGAAAAAGATTTTAAAGCTGCCGGACAAGTACAGAACAGTTATTGTATTAAAGTATATTGACGAACTCTCTTTAATTGAAATCGGGGAGATTCTGAATATCCCTGTCGGCACCGTCAAGACAAGGATACACAGAGGCAGAGAGGCTCTTAGAAAACAATTGAGGGATCTTTAAGTGGGGTGATGAAATGAGCTGTCCTGAACAGATCGTGCAGCTTATGCATAAGCATCTTGATGGAGATATCCTTCCTGAAGATGAAAACGTATTAAAACAACATTTGCAGTCATGCGGGAATTGCAAACGGCATTTTCATGAAATGGAGAAATCCGTAGCACTCGTCCGAAGCACATCGCATGTCACGGCCCCTGCTGATTTTACTGCCAAAGTTATGGCGAATCTTCCAAAAGAGAAAAAACGCGCTTCTGTAAAACGATGGATCAAAACTCATCCGATGATTGCAGCCGCAGCGGTTTTTGTGATTTTAATGGGCGGCGGTTTTTTCAACAGCTGGCATAATGATCACAATTTCAGTGTGTCCAAACAGCCGAACCTTATCGTGCAGAATCACACGGTCACCGTCCCTGAAGGCGAGACCGTAAAGGGCGATGTCACAGTAAAAAACGGCAAGCTGTTCATTGAAGGAAAAGTCGACGGCAATGTGACCGTCGTCAACGGAGAAAAATACATGGCCTCAGCCGGACAAGTCACCGGGCAGATTGAAGAGATTAACCAATTGTTTGACTGGGTCTGGTACGAACTGAAATCGGCGGGCCAGGGCGTCGTAAGCGCTTTGGACCCGAATGAAGATGAGTAAAGCGTATAATCGCTTTACTCTTTTTTTGTGCATCGCCGTGCCGGCCCATTTCACTTGAGAAATCAAAATGTGGTATAATGAGCACGCTATATGATGTACATATTGCTCATGCAGCACAATTCATAACGGAAAAAACGAAATGACTGAATTCTTGGAGGACGAGGAAATGGCTTTTGAGGACATCCCATTTTTGCAATACCTCGGCAATGCCGTTGATATTCTCCTTGTTTGGTATGTGATATATAAATTAATCATGGTCATACGCGGGACGAAGGCGGTTCAGCTTTTAAAAGGAATCGTCGTCATCGTATTGGTCCGGATGGCCAGTTCATATTTGGGACTCAGCACGCTTCAGTGGCTGATGGACCAAGCGATAACATGGGGATTTTTAGCGATCATCATTATATTCCAGCCTGAGCTGAGACGGGCGCTTGAACAGCTCGGACGGGGCCGGTTCTTTTCCAGGAGCGGAACCCCCGTGGAAGAAGCGCAGCATAAGACAATTGAAGCGATTACAAAATCGATCAGCTACATGGCGAAACGCCGCATCGGCGCACTCATCGCCGTTGAGCGCGATACGGGAATGGGCGATTATATTGAGACGGGCATCCCGCTTAATGCGCAGGTCAGCTCGGAGCTTTTGATTAATATCTTCATCCCGAATACACCGCTGCATGATGGAGCGGTCATTATGAAAAATAACGAGATTGCGGCGGCAGCCTGTTATCTGCCGCTTTCTGAAAGCCCGTTTATTTCAAAGGAGCTGGGGACGCGTCACAGAGCGGCTGTCGGCATCAGTGAAGTGACGGACAGCTTAACCATTATTGTATCTGAAGAGACGGGCGCCATCAGTGTGGCCAAAAACGGAGACCTTCACAGAGAATTGACGGAAGAAGAACTGAAAGAAATGCTTGAAGCCGAGTTTAAGAAGAACGCCAGAGACACTTCTTCTAACCGCTGGTACTGGAGGGGCAAGAAAAATGGATAAATTCTTAAACAACCGCTGGGCTGTAAAGATCATTGCATTGCTCTTGGCGCTGCTGCTTTACGTTGCGGTTAACAACAACCAGGCGCCGACTCCGAAAAAGCCGGGGGAATCCTTTTTTCCGACATCAACGACTGACGAGGCTACGCTTACTGATATTCCTGTAAAAGCATACTACGATGAAGCGAACTATGTCGTCACCGGCGTGCCCCAGACGGTAAATGTCACGATTAAAGGCTCGACAAGCGCGGTGAAAAAGGCGAGACAGACGAAGAATTTTGAGATATACGCCGATATGAATAAGCTGAAGACCGGGACTCATAAGGTCGAATTGAAGGCGAAAAACGTATCGGACGGACTGACGATCTCCATTAACCCATCAGTCACGACGGTTACGATTCAGGAAAAAACGGCTGAGAGTTTTCCCGTGGAAGTTGAATACTACAATAAAAGCAAAATGAAAAAGGGATATACCCCTCAGCAGCCGATTATCAGCCCGAAAAACGTGCAGATTACAGGTTCGAAAAATGTGATTGATAACATTTCACTTGTCAAAGCATCCGTGAACCTTGAAAATGCAAATGAGACCATTGAAAAGGAAGTGAAGGTGACCGTCTATGACAAAGACGGCAACGCACTTCCTGTTGATGTTGAACCGTCAGTCATTAAAGTGACGGTTCCCGTAGCCAGTCCGAGCAAAAAGCTTCCTTTCAAAATCGAAAGAAAGGGAAGTCTTCCGGACGGGGTGAGTGTTGCGAGCATTGACTCGAATCCGAGTGAGGTGACGGTTTACGGCCCGCAGGATGTGCTGGATTCACTGGAATTTATTGACGGCGTATCTCTTGATTTAGGCAAAATTGATAAAGATACCGATATCAATGCCGATATCCCGCTTCCTAAGGGTGTCACTAAGGTATCACCGGAAAAAATCACGCTTCATGTTAAAGTGGACAGTGAAGACAAAAAGGATTTTGACAATGTCGCAATCAAGACGGTCGGACTGGGAGGCTCACAGCAGATTGAGTTTCTCGACCCTGAATCGCAGGCGATAAATATTACGGCCAAAGGCTCTCCCGCCAACATTAAGGCGCTGAAAAAGTCGGACATTGAACTGTATGCCAATGTCTCGGACTTGGATGACGGAGAGCACTCTGTAAAGCTTGAAGTAAACGGCCCGCAAAACGTCACATGGTCCCTGTCAAAAGACACGGTTAAGATCAAGCTGACTTCTAAGAAAAACACAAGTTCAAATAAAAATGACGGCGGCTCCGCTGATTCCGGCAATAATAACGGCACAAGCGGAGACGCAGACAAAGACAAGAACAAGAACCGGGAAGACGACACTGACAGCGATCAGAATAAAAGTCAAAACCAGGATCAAAATCAAGACCAGGATGAAGACGGATCAAGCGCTGATTCTTCTTCAACAGAATGAAAAAGGAGCGATACAAAATGGGCAAGTATTTTGGAACAGATGGTGTAAGAGGTGTTGCCAACAGCGAGCTTACGCCAGAGCTGGCCTTTAAAGTGGGGCGTTTTGGCGGTTATGTCCTGACCAAAGATAAGCAGCGCCCGAAAGTGCTGATCGGCCGTGATACACGTATCTCCGGACATATGCTGGAGGGAGCCCTTGTCGCCGGACTTTTATCGATCGGAGCTGAAGTGATGCGCCTCGGCGTTATTTCTACGCCGGGGGTATCCTATTTAACGAAAGCCATGGATGCTGAGGCGGGCGTCATGATCTCCGCTTCTCACAACCCCGTACAGGATAACGGAATTAAATTTTTTGGAGGGGACGGCTTTAAGCTTTCTGATGAGCAGGAGGCCGAGATTGAACGTCTCATGGATGAACCGGAAGATAAGCTGCCGAGACCGACAGGCGCGGACCTCGGGCTTGTGAACGATTATTTTGAAGGCGTTCAAAAGTATCTGCAATTTTTAAAGCAGACGGCGGACGAAGATTTTACGGGCATTCATGTAGCGCTTGACTGCGCCCATGGTGCGACATCTTCCATTGCGACGCACCTTTTTGCCGATCTCGATGCTGACGTATCTACAATGGGGACGTCTCCGAACGGATTAAACATTAATGATGGCGTCGGTTCTACACACCCGGAAGCGCTGAGTGCTTTCGTCAAAGAAAAAAACGCCGATATCGGCCTTGCGTTTGACGGAGACGGCGACCGCCTCATTGCCGTTGATGAAAAAGGAAACATCGTCGACGGCGATCAGATCATGTACATATGCGCGAAGTATTTGAAATCAGAAGGCCGTCTGAAGGATGATACCGTCGTATCGACCGTGATGAGCAACCTCGGTTTCTACAAAGCGCTTGAAAAAGAAGAAATCAAAAGCGTTCAAACGGCAGTCGGCGACCGCTATGTCGTAGAAGCGATGAAAAAAGACGGCTATAATGTCGGCGGCGAGCAGTCAGGGCACCTTATTTTCCTTGATTACAACACTACCGGCGACGGTCTTTTGTCCGCGATCATGCTTGTGAATACGCTGAAGGCGTCCGGCAAAACCCTTTCAGAACTTGCGGATGAAATGAAAAAATTCCCGCAGCTCTTAGTGAACGTGAAAGTGACGGATAAATATAAGGTAGAAGAAAACGCTAAGGTGAAGGCCGTGATTTCTGAAGTGGAAAAAGAAATGAACGGAGACGGCCGGATTTTAGTGCGCCCGTCAGGCACCGAACCGCTCGTACGCGTGATGGCGGAAGCGAGAACAAAAGAGCTTTGTGACGAATATGTCACAAAAATCGTGGATGTCGTGCGGACAGAAATGGGAGCGGAGTAGCGAAGTTTATAAGCAGAGAGCGAACAAGACAAGTGCGATCAGCATAAAATGATAGTAAACATGATGCCGGGGCGGCAAAAAATAATTGACCGTCCTTGGCACATGCTGTAAAATCAAGCTTGTTCAGCCTTTGTTTTTCACTTGCAGGAAAGGCGGGATTGTTTGCATCTTTTATAATTACAGCGCCCGAACTAAGCGCCCGAAAAACGGCTTAGTTGACGAGGATGGAGGTTATCGAATTTTCGGCGGATGCCTCCCGGCTGATTCATTTAGATCACAGCCGTAAGGATTTCTTCAAACCGGAGGGGCGACTCTCCGAACAAAGAGAAATCACATGATCTTCCAAAAAAACATGTGGGAGGGGACGATTGAAAGTCCCCTTGTAATTTGACTTTCTTCGTCTCCTTTTACACCTTTAGGAGGAAGAAAATATGTGTGGAATTGTAGGTTACATCGGTCAGCTTGATGCGAAAGAGATTTTGTTAAAAGGATTAGAGAAGCTGGAGTACCGCGGCTATGACTCTGCCGGTATCGCTGTGGCGAATGAGCAGGGCGTGCATGTGTACAAAGAAAAAGGCCGCATCGCCGACCTTCGTGAAGTGGTGGATCACACGGTTGAATCTCAAGCGGGAATCGGCCATACACGCTGGGCGACTCACGGCGAACCAAGCTTCCTGAACGCTCACCCGCATCAAAGCGCACTCGGCCGCTTTACACTTGTTCATAACGGTGTGATCGAGAACTATGTTCAGCTGAAGCGCGAGTATCTTGAAAACGTTGAACTGAAAAGCGACACGGACACTGAAGTAGTCGTTCAAATGATTGAGCAATTTGTGGCGGGAGGACTCAGCACAGAAGAAGCGTTCCGTAAAACACTGACTCTGTTAAAAGGCTCTTACGCAATTGCATTATTTGACGGTGAAAACACAGACACCATTTACGTTGCAAAAAACAAAAGCCCTCTGTTAATCGGTCTTGGAGATACGTTTAACGTCGTGGCATCTGACGCGATGGCTATGCTTCAAGTAACGAATGAATACGTTGAGCTTTTGGACAAAGAAATGGTGATCGTGACAAAAGACGAAGCCGTGATTAAAAACCTTGACGGTGAAGTCATGACACGTGCGTCTTATATCGCTGAGCTTGACGCCAGTGATATCGAAAAAGGCACATACCCTCACTACATGTTAAAAGAAACGGATGAGCAGCCGCTTGTTATGCGCAAAATCATCCAAACGTATCAGGACGAAAACGGCAGACTGGCCGTGGCGGGCGATGTCGCTGACGCCGTGGCGGAAGCGGACCGCATTTATATCGTGGCTTGCGGAACGAGCTACCACGCCGGTCTTGTCGGGAAACAATATATTGAAATGTGGGCAAACGTACCGGTTGAAGTGCATGTAGCGAGTGAATTCTCTTACAACATGCCGCTTCTGTCTAAGAAGCCGCTCTTTATCTTCCTTTCTCAAAGCGGAGAAACAGCGGACAGCCGTGCCGTGCTTGTTCAAGTCAAAGCGCTGGGTCACAAAGCGCTGACGATTACAAACGTTCCGGGATCAACGCTTTCCCGTGAAGCGGATTACACATTGCTTCTGCACGCAGGCCCTGAGATCGCCGTGGCATCAACAAAAGCGTATACGGCTCAGATTGCCGTCCTCGCGATCCTTGCGTCCGTTGCAGCAGAACGCAACGGCGTTGATATCGGTTTTGATTTAGTCAAAGAATTAGGTATCGCGGCAAATGCCATGGAAGCTCTCTGCGACCAGAAGGACGAAATGGAAATGATCGCGCGTGAGTACCTGACTGTTTCAAGAAACGCTTTCTTCATCGGCCGCGGCCTCGACTACTTCGTTTGTGTCGAAGGCGCCCTGAAGCTGAAAGAGATTTCTTACATCCAGGCGGAAGGCTTCGCCGGCGGCGAGCTGAAGCATGGAACAATCGCTCTGATTGAAGAAGGAACACCGGTCTTTGCGCTTGCGACACAAGAACACGTCAACCTGAGCATCCGCGGAAACGTGAAGGAAGTCGCAGCCCGCGGCGCCAACACTTGCATCATCTCGCTGAAAGGCTTAGAAGACGCAGACGACAGGTTCATCCTGCCGGAAGTCAACCCTGCGCTTGCTCCGCTGGTTTCTGTTGTGCCATTGCAGCTGATCGCTTACTACGCTGCACTGCACCGCGGCTGTGACGTTGATAAACCGCGCAACCTTGCGAAGAGTGTGACTGTGGAATAGGAATAAATAATTCACGGTAAACTTAAAATATAGTCGGAAAGTTTGACCCCTCTGGTTTTAGATAAACCAGAGGGGTTTTTAGTATGAAAATAAGAAGTGTTCGCCTGTTGATAAACTGAAGAATTTTATATTTATAAAGAAATCCCCATATATATATTGAAAAGAAGTAACGCCTATTTTATAATATAAATATATTCCAGTTTAAACCCATAAATGTAACCATTAGTAAAGAATGGTAGCGATCAATTATTGGTTTTTGAATAAGTATTTGTTTGGTGTTTTATTCCCATGTCTGATTACTTTTTATGACATACTTCACTCTTGAACGGGCTACTCAATTAGACAATAAATCTGTTATCTGATGAGACTACATATATAGATTATAGAATACACATTTTCTTTTCCAGCATGTAAGTCACCTCCAGCAGTTTTCATCATGAATATCCCATTATATAAACCTAATCAATCGATTACACTTCCATATTATGCTTAGAACTTTAAAATCCCTTTTGTATTTGCCGACTCCTGATCCATTATGAATACCTAGACTAGATATGAAAATCACAACATTTTTGCAATAATCCGGTTCAATTCTTAAAAAAGTCCTGACAACAATGATAGGAGTGGAATGATGTCAAATCTTTTAGAAATCAGAAACATCAGCAAATCTTTTGGTCATAAAGCTGTTTTAAAGGATGTTACATTCAATGTGCCTGCCGGATCAATTGTCGGTTTTATCGGTGATAACGGCGCAGGCAAATCAACAACATTTAAGACGATATTAGGGTTAATCTCTCAAGATAGAGGAAAAGTGAAAATCTTTGGTGAGGAGAATCTGGATAAACATATAAAGTTTAAAGAAGATATTGGGGTCGTATTTGATGCGATGAATCTGCCCGCGCACCTTACGATAAAGCAGCTGAACCATGTATTTAAGAAACTATTCGACGCTTGGGACCAAGACCATTTTTACCGGTTGGTTCATTCTTTCTCTTTACCTATGGACAAAAAAGTGAATACATTCTCGCGCGGCATGTCAATGAAGTTATCTGTAGCTGTTGCTTTGTCGCATAATGCAAAATTATTACTCCTGGATGAAGCAACGGGAGGGCTTGATCCTTCTTCAAGAGATGATCTGTTAAATGAATTAAAAAGCTTTGTGAGTAAAAGCAACGGCGGTATTTTACTTTCATCGCACATTATGACTGATGTCGAGAAGATAGCCAGCCATATCATTATTATGAAAGATGGCGAAATTTTATTAAATGAAGAGAAAGATAAGGTTCTTGAAAGCTATACCGTTATAGATGTTGATGAAGGCCAATTGGCTGAGCTTGACGAAGATATCGTTCTAGCAAAAAGGAATCATGGATCTTATTGGAGTGTGCTTGTATCGGATCAACAGAAGTTGCCGAATGGCGTAACGGCCAACACCATTTCCATAGAAGAAATCAGCGTCTTTTTAACGAGGAGTGAAAACATTGAGAGGTCTATTACTGACTAACTATTACTTGGTTTATCGGAGTTTCTTTGCATACACAGGGTTGGCCATATTGGTATCAGCAGTCATTTTTTATTTTGGGGATGCTTCAATGCATCGTTTTGTTGCTATGCTGATTATATTGTTTGTCGTTATGCCCGCACTTGAGGTTATAAAGTATGAGAGCAAGTCTGGCTATGACAGGTATGTCCTGACTTTACCGGTCAGCAGAACAAATATTGTTCAAAGTCACTATTTCTTTTATCTTTTGATTGTTGTGATCGGAGCTGTAATATCTTATGGTATTTTCGTTGTATACAGCCTGGGTTCTGATGAACCAATTGACGGTATATTTAATATTGTCTCTTTTGGAACGTTCATCGTTCTCTTTGCCGGTGCAATCGTTTATCCTCTTCTCTACATGATAGGCCCGGAAAAATCCGATGCTATCGTGATTGGAGGGGCAATGGGGGGACTTTTTGCTACCTTTGGATTGCAAAGTATCGTTGGGTATGTAGCAGAACAAGTACCGCTGTCATTTTTGCACATAAATTCTTCTTTATATGTCCCTATTATATATCTCATGATCGGCGTTATCTTATATATCATTTCATTTTTCATTGCCTCAGCTATATATCATAAAAAAGAATTTTAGCAGCGTGTGTATTGATTTTATGCTGATCAAGTTATAACAGGATAAGGTGTTGTCTTTGCATATAAAGAACTTTGTGACCTTGAGGGTTAATATTTAGCATATAAAAATGGGGGGGCTTTTATGGAAGGCAACATGCTATATCATCAATATCTGAAGGCAAATTCCGAGTATTTCGGGAAACAAGAGATGACACTGAATACATATGAAGTGAATGACATCCCTGATACCTATACTGTTATCTCAGATAGCAACTCAGTATGGAAATATTATCATGTTAAGGGTGTATCGTTACCAGAGCAGGGGTGGAAAATTCATTTAACTTCATTGTTAGAGGACGCACAAAGTGTATTGGATAGGGTTGCCCGCTTTTGTATGGGTAAGAAAATTGAATTTAAACACCTAAAGGATATGCATAGTTTTATTAATATGAATTCAAAAAATGCAAATCGAGCTTCTTCCGGCAAATTTATAACGGTGTACCCGGCTAATGAAGAAATCTTTGTTGAATTGTTGCAAGACTTATCTGAAATAACAAAGGATTTCAAAAAAGGTCCCTATATACTCAGTGATAAGAGGTGGAAAAATACTAATGTATTTTACAGATATGGCGGATTTAAGCTTATTTTTAATGAACATGGTGAGCACTGTATTAGGGATGAAAGTGGTAATTTAATTAAGGATCAAAGAACACCCTTTTATCAGACCCCTGATTTTGTAAAAGACTTTGATGATTATCTTAATACGATCAATCATTCTGACGACTCAGAACAACAGGGGGAAAGCCATTTAGCGAAGTATGATATCATTACTGCACTGAGCTACAGTAACGCAGGAGGGGTATATCTTGCGACTCGAAAGAAAGATAACTTGAAAGTTATTCTTAAAGAAGCCAGACCAAATGCTGGTTTAGATGGAGGACCCAGAGATGCGTTAGAAAGGCAAAAAATTGAATATGATACTTTAAAAAAGCTTAAGAACATACATGGCGTGGTCAATCTAATTGAGTACTTCCAAGAATGGGAACATTACTTTTTAGTAGAGGAATTCATTGAAGGAAGAGATTTGAGACAATGGATTGCACAAGAGTATCCATTCTTTAGAGATGAAGATGGCGATAGTATATGTAATCATGCTAAGAATATAAAAAAAATATTGTTACAACTCTTTGCTCTGATAGATCAAATGCATAATAACGGAGTTGCTATGGGTGATTTGCAGCCAGCAAATGTGATGGTAACTGAAGATTTAACCGTTAAGATAATAGATTTTGAGACTGCAATGCCCGTAGAGTCTGAAGAAAAACCTAGTATGGCAACAATCGGGTTTGTTTCTCAAGAAATGAAGGCAGGTGGTTCTAGAGACTGGTTTGGGTTAAAGAGATTAGTAAGATATTTAGCACTGCCAGTGCTCTCATCAGACAATATGGATGGGTATCTGCAAGATAACCATTTATACTGGATAAAGATGAATTATGGAGAATCATTTTATCATTTCATTTTAGAGTTGCAAAAAAAATGTGATGATAAAATAAAAGGTTATCACAAATATCTTCCCAGAGAGATTAACCTTTATAACAAGAAAAGGGATATCAACTTATATTCCATGATTAATAAGTTGATAAAGGGTCTAGAAAACAATTTAATAGATGATGAAAGGCTCGTAAACGGTGATATTCGTCAGTTTGAAATGAACGGAGGAAAATTCAACTTTCTCACTGGGGGGAGTGGCGCTGCCTATATTCTTACCAGATGTAACTCGAAGTCTGAGAATGTAGATAATTGGATTCAAAGTTTTTTGGTGGATAACCTATCGACTGGCGATGATAATGGTTTATTAACTGGAAAAACAGGAATGCTGGCTCTGCTTTATGAGAAGGGGTACAAGGAAACTGTTTTAAATGAATTGAATGTTCTGAGAAGTAATGTAAATGAAACAACCAACATTTCTTTACGATCAGGTCTTTCAGGAATAGGCCTGTTCTTAATCAGTTTATATTTTGAGACGGAAAGTAAAGAATACTTGGAGTTTGCGAAAGAGATAGAAAAATTGATTGACCTAAATAAGGTTAAAGACGAGTCATTAAAAGTTAATGACTGGATGGCGGTAGGTATAGGTTTAATTGATGGATTATCTGGCGTATCTCTGTTTTATTCAGCGCTTTATTCAGCAACCAATAATAAAAGATATTTAGAGGAAGCTGAGTTATTTTTAAAGAAAGACTTGGAAAAGACAAAAAAAGATGATGTAACCGGTGTATTACAGACTTTGGATGATAGAAACCGATTATTGCCATATCTCTCTGGAGGGTCTATTGGAGTTGCTGCGTCAATTTGGTTTTTAAACCATGTAAGTGGACAAGATCTATTTAATGAAGAATTTAGAGCCATTTTAAATCTATCAAAGATACGCTGCACAATCAGTGGAGGTTTATTTGATGGCGCAGGTAGCTTCCTTTTAATTCCTTCTATGGTTGATAATAGAAAATTAAGGAAGGGAATTCTTATGGAAGTAATGGATCTGCTTAATATCTTTTTAATTGAGAAAAATGATTATTATGTTTATCCGGGGCAATTTTCTTATAGATTATCTGATGATGTTTATACAGGCAGCTCAGGTATAGTGTTAGCACTAATGGGAATTGTAAAAAGCAATCCACTTTATTGGTTACCATTGGTCAACACAGATAAATTTTTAGCGGAAACAAAAATGAAAGATATTCCAGTTGGAATAAATTAATAATATTATCCCCAATAGATGATAAATGAATGTCTGTTAACACTCGAAAGGAGGTGAGAAAGATGAATGATGTTTTGGAATTGCAAAAGTTAGAGAAAGAGACAGATGGTAAAGGTATAGCTGTGGATGCGACAATTACAACGACATGGACAGTAACAACAACTAGCGGTTTTGTTTCTTCAGTAAGTAATCATTGTTAAAACAATCTTGCTTCATTGAATATTAATGAAGTATAAATGATGAACACTGTATTGGACTGTCGGAGAAGCCTCAAGTTTATCATTTCTTGGGTGCTTGTACTTAAAATCAGCACCCAAGAGTTCTTAATTATCATTAACAAATCATGAAAAAACTATAGAAGGTGACAACAATTAAAAAGTTATTAGGATTGGCAAAAAACCCTGAACCATTTGAAGAAGGTACACAAGAGGTATGGCTTGATCCAGATAGAGCTGAACTTGTTTTGAAATCACATTTTGATGAGAATATACCCGGAGGCAGCAAAGGGAGCTCATTTGTTGATGAGACTGTGGATTTTATTACAAAAATAGCACCAGTAGAATGTAATAATAAAATTATTGACTTAGGATGTGGCCCGGGGCTCTATTCTCAAAATTTAGCATTAAAAGGCTATAACGTGACTGGTGTAGATTATAATAAAAAATCAATCGATTATGCTATTAGTGAAGCGGATAAAATGAATTTGCAAATAGATTATAAGATTGAAGATATTACGAATCTCGAAATCGAAAGTGAATTTGATGTAGCTCTGCTCATTTATCAAATCTATGGTGTTTTTAGTCCGACCAACAGAAGAAAAATACTTAACAACATCTATCGCGGTTTAAAACCTGGAGGATTAGTTCTATTAGATGTCTTATCAGAGAAGAGTTATGAAAAATTTGAAGAGAATTTAATGTGGTTCCTATCAAAAAAGGACAGTCTGATATCGGATAAGGAACATTTGACCTTATACGCTGCAATTAAATATCCTGATAATGTTACTTTGGCAAAAAATGTTTTGGTTTTTGATGATGGGAAATTAGTGAATTATAATTATTGGAACCAGCATTTTAGCATTGAAAATTTAGAAAAAGAAGTGAATGAAGCAGGGTTTAACCTTGAAAAAGTCTATGCAGATGTCAATGGCGAGGAATATAAAAATAACGGAGAGTTTTTTGCAGCCGTCTTAAAGAAAAAATAAGGACTAAACGTATCTATAAATAGCCGAGTTGAGTACTTAAAATAAATATTCCATTTAGGATTCAGTGTTAGCCATAATAGATGAAAGGTGTACTCCTTATGGCTCTAACACTGAGTGTTAAAATTGATAGGCCTTTAAGCCATATTGAAATCGTACATTGTGTTTGTTAGCGAGAACCAGATAAAGATTCAGAAAAAAGCTGACGAACGATGCCGTCAGCTTTTCTTTATGTGTTTTCTTAAAACTCCTCATACTCCGCCGGGTCTTGGCCGTTTATGCGTCCGTCGGGGCGGGTAAGCGAGTCGATGATGCTCATGTCGTTTTCATCAAGGGAGAAATCAAAAACAGAGATGTTTTCAAGCTGGCGCTCGGGCGATGCTGATTTTGGAATCGGGATGGCGCCCAGCTGGATATGCCAGCGTAAAATGACTTGAGAAATGGTTTTGCCGTATTTGTCCGCAATCTGTCCGAGTTTTTGATCGTTCAATACTTCGCCGGCGCGGGATAACGGACTCCATGATTCTGTCACGATGCCCTGTTCTTCGTGCCATTGGCGCTGCTGCTGCTGATTAAAAGCGGGATGCAGTTCAATTTGGTTGATGCCTGGCTTTACGCCGGTTTCACGTTCGAGCCGTTCGATGTGCTCAGGCAGGAAATTGCAGACGCCGATGGATCGGATCAGGCCCCATTTTTTCGCATCAATCAGTGCCTGCCATGCTTCCGTGTAGCGGTCTTGTTTCGGATTCGGCCAATGGACGAGATACAGGTCATAGTAGTCCAGACCGGCGCGGTATAAAGATTCTTGGATGGTTTGTACAGCTTTGTCATAGTCATGGTAGCGCCCGGGCAGCTTGGACGTCACGTATAGCTGTTCTCTCGGAACAGAGCTTCTGCGGATGGCTTCTCCGACCGTCCCTTCATTTTCATAGTTATAAGCGGTATCAATCAGACGGTAGCCGATATCAATGGCGCTGGTAATGGCATGAACGCCATTGTTTCCATTAAGAGCGTATGTACCGAAGCCGATCGCGGGAATGCTTGTCCCATCCAGCAGTTTCTTTTGCGGAATTGCTCCAGTCATCATTAAATCCCTCCTTGTTTTCTACTTTACCATTATTCTTACAAATGAAACATAATAATGGAAGGAAATGAGATGATCCGCACATGAAAAAAGCTGACGGAGAACCGCCGGCTTTAAATTTGAAACATCCATGCTACAACGGGGCCGAAGACCGACCCTAACACGGCGCAGAGCGTCATGGAAACAGAACTCATGGAGACCGTTAATTCTCCGTACTCCATTGCTTTTGAGGTGCCGAGCGCATGGGAAGCGCTCCCGAATGCAATTCCTTTCCCGAGTGAGCTGCGGATGCGGATCCACTTGAGAAGCAGCGGTCCTAAGATAACGCCGGAAAACCCTGCGATCATGACGAACACGACTGTCATGGAAGGGACACCGCCGATACCGGACGCAATCTGTATGGCGACAGGAGTCGTAATTGATTTTGGGATAATTGACAAAATCAAACTCCGGCTGATGCCGAACAGCTCTGCAAATAGCAGGCCGCTGACCATTCCGGAGAATAAACCGGCCAACACGCCGCCGATGATCGGAAACATATACTTGATTAACACCCGGCGCTGCTTATAAAGCGGGTATGCCAAAGCCACCACGGCGGGTCCGAGCAGTGAATTGATCCATTGTCCGCCGATCATATACGCTTTATACGGAATATGAAAAACAAGCAGCACGGCGATAATGAAAATCGTAGTCGTCAAAACCGGTATGAGAAAGGGATATGGAAAGCGCACATATAATCTCACCATAGCCAGATAGGCGGCGGCCGTTAACAAAATTATAACGATTGCGATACATGCTTGCTGCACTTCTTTTTCTCCTTTCTCTGATTGGCTTTATGCTCTAACAGCTGGCTGGCGTATCCTGCGGCGATCATTGTGACGATGGTGCTCAGCACGATGATCAGAAACAGAGCAGCCCCGCTGGCGGAAAACAGTGACGGGTAATTGATGACGCCCGTCATGGCCGGAATGAATAAGAGCGGAAGAAAAGACAGCAAAAATCCGGCTCCGTCTTCAATCATTTTGACGGGAATGATCTTAACCGATAAACATATGATCAGCAGGATCAAACCGATGATGCTTCCGGGAATGGGCAGGTGAAAGAACTGCTGAACGGCTCCCCCGATAAAGGAAAATGCGAATAAAATAATGATTTGCAAGATGATGCGTATGACTTTCACGACAATGCTGTTCTTTGGAGAAGAGCAGCTTCCCCCTTTCTTGATGTTTCTATAAGTTTCTTTACTTTTGGCACATATATTTGTACTATACAAATATATGTATGCAAAATATTTCTATATGTTTTCTGAGTAAATGTGCATATGTTTGTATTATACAACTAATGTTGCTGTTGTCAATGTAAGGAGTGAGGCGTTTGTCAAAACAAGATCCGATTGAATTAATTGAATATGAGCTCACCACTTTTATCAGGAGAGCTGTTTATCTTGATAACTCCGACCGTAAAATCGGACATCTGGAAAGGGCTGCGTATTTGTTACTACGGCAGCTGGATGAATTCGGGCCTGCGCGTGTGAAGGAATTGGCCGAATCATTTAAGCTGGATATTTCCACATTGTCACGCCAGGCAGCGGCCTTGGAGTCGAAAGAGCTGATCCAGCGTTTTTCTGATCCTTCTGACGGGCGGGTCAGTCTGTTTGCGATTACGAAGCTTGGCAAACAGAGGTTAAAAGCTGATAAAAAGATGCGCCTTGAGCGGTATCATCGTATGCTTGACGATTGGTCCGGCGATGAAAAAGAAATGTTCGGCCGGCTTTTGCTGCGGCTGAATGAGGCATTTATCGATTAATGCATGATTTTTGCCGGGTTAAGCAGGATTATGGCGTATACAAGGGAGAATGGAAGAGAGTAAGGCTTTACGCCATTCTGCTTAGCAAAAATAATATTGAATAGGGGGCGGAAAACGTTTCTCCTGGGAAATAATGTTTCTCGGAGGCTGCGGCATTTATTATCTCAATATTCATAATTCAATGAAAATGAAGCGCTTTATTTTTACTCCATTGGTTCAGAGTGTAAGGTGTTTACCTGAAAAAAACAATTGTATTTTTCACGAAAATTTATTATGATGGAATAAGGAAATTGGAGATTATATAACGATAGGAAGATAGAATATTTCTAATATTGCGGGAAATGAAGATTGAGTTAGGTTCAACAGGTGCACCTTCTGCTTCATTATTTCACATATATCAGAGCTGTTAAGAGGAGGAAGCGAAGTGGCAAACAAAGAATTAAAGAGAGGCTTAGGCGCGCGTCATATACAGATGATTGCGCTGGGCGGCACAATCGGTGTCGGTTTATTCATGGGGTCATCCAGCACGATCGGATGGACCGGGCCGTCTGTCCTGCTGGCTTATGCGATCTCGGGTATCTTTATCTTTTTTATCATGCGTGCGATGGGCGAAATGCTCTATGTAGAGCCGAGTACAGGGTCGTTTGCGACATTCGGCCATAAGTATATACATCCGTTAGCCGGCTATATGACGGCGTGGAGCAACTGGTTTCAATGGGTGATCGTCGGGATGTCTGAAATTATCGCCGTCGGTTCGTATATGAAATATTGGTTTCCTGATCTGCCGGCATGGATTCCCGGCATTATCGCCATGGCCATTCTCGGTGCGGCGAATTTAATTTCAGTAAAATCTTTCGGTGAGTTTGAATTTTGGTTTGCCATGATCAAAATCGTCACCATTATTCTGATGATTGTGGCCGGAATCGGAATTATTTTCTTCGGTTTCGGTAACGGAGGGCATGCGATCGGATTATCTAATTTATGGTCGCACGGCGGTTTCTTTACAAATGGTTTTTCAGGATTTTTCTTTGCTTTGTCTTTGGTTGTTGCGGCCTATCAAGGGGTCGAGCTGATCGGAATTACGGCAGGGGAAGCGAAGGACCCGCAAAAAACGCTGCGAAGCGCGATTCAGAGTATTATCTGGCGGATTTTAATTTTCTACATCGGTGCGATTTTCGTAATCGTTACCGTATATCCGTGGAATGAGCTTCACTCACTCGGCAGTCCGTTTGTTTCGACATTTGCGAAAGTCGGGATTACGGCGGCGGCCGGTCTGATTAACTTTGTGGTGATTACCGCTGCGATGTCCGGATGCAACAGCGGGATATTCAGTGCGGGACGTATGCTTTATACGTTAGGCGTGAACGGACAGGCACCGAAATTCTTTAAGAAAGTTTCTTCGAGCGGTGTGCCGATATTCGGTACGCTTGCGGTATTAATCGGACTTGTGATCGGTGTTGTGCTGAACTACATCGCGCCTCCGAAAATTTTTGTTTATGTGTACAGCGCGAGTGTGCTGCCGGGAATGATTCCGTGGTTCGTCATTTTAATCAGCCATCTCGGTTTCAGAAGAGCGAAGGGCGCTGAGCTTGATAAGCATCCGTTTAAGATGCCTTTTGCGCCGTTTACAAACTATTTGACGATCGCTTTCTTACTCATGGTATTGATCGGCATGTGGTTTAACAAAGATACGCGGATTTCTTTGGTTGTCGGGGTGATTTTCCTGGCGATTGTGACGGTCAGCTATTATGCGTTCGGTATCGGCAAGCGCATGCCTGGTGAAAAATCGAAAATAGAAGACGCTGTATAATTCAAAAAGACACCTCTCTTACAGGGGTGTCTTTTTCGGCTTGTCCGCGAGTGGTATACTGGTTAAAAAAAGCAGAACCGGGGGAAACATCGATGAGTCATTACCGTACGTTATTATTTGATATAGACAATACGCTGCTGGATTTTACCGCTTCAGAAACCGATGCTCTTCAAAAATTGTTCCAAGGTTCAAAGCTGGAGCTGACGGCAGAGGTGGAAGCCCGTTATAAAGCGTTAAATCAAGGGCTGTGGCAGGCGTTTGAAGAGGGGGAAATGACCCGCGATGAAGTGGTGAATACACGGTTTGCCCTTTTATTTAAAGAATACGGCCTCGAAGCCGACGGCGTGCTGATGAATCAGGCGTACCGCCAATACTTAGAAGAAGGGCACCAGATGATAGACGGAGCTTATGAGCTGATTGAACGGCTGAGTCCTTTATTTGATTTATACATCGTGACGAACGGCGTCTCAAGATCACAATATAAGCGGCTGGGCGACTCCGGTCTGTATCCGTTTTTTAAAGATGTGTTTGTATCTGAGGACACGGGTTTTCAAAAGCCGATGAAGGAATACTTTGATTATGTATTTGCGAGAATTCCCGGTTTTTCTGCCGGGCACGGTCTTATTATCGGCGATTCATTGAGCGCGGACATAAAAGGCGGTCAGATGGCGGGAATGGATACGTGCTGGTTTAATCCCGGAAAGAAAGCAAATGAGTCCGGGATCATCCCGACGTATGAAATTCATTCGCTTGATGAGCTGTATGATGTGCTGAACGTGGAGCGAAAAGCCGCCGCTCATCTGTAAGGAGAATACGATGAAGATTGCACATACGAAGTTACTGATCAGGGGTTTTGCATTACTATCAATCTTTCACGCGATTCTTCAGCTTCCTCCCGGCCGGGGGGAACTGAAGGTTTTTTTGTCTGTGCTCGTGATGATGCTGACGGCTAATGACTGCCTGCGGCCGCTATATATGAAGAGAAGGCCGGCTGTATATCAAGGCTCTTTTCTCCTGAGCAACGTTATCGCGGGAGTTCTTTTGTACAATGTCTATAGTGTGGGGACACAGGCCGTAATGGTGCTTTTATTGGCGGAGGTGCTTATTACTGATCAGCAGATTTCGGCTGTTTTATTAACGGTGAATGCCGCCGCATTTGCGGCAGCTTTATACGCCGGAGGAGCGGGTGTCAGTGATATCGTGCCGCCATACTTCATCATGTTTGCGGTGATTTATTTATATCGGAAAAACCTGCAGGAGAAGTCGAAGGTAGAATTGCTGAACCGAGAGCTGAAAACTGCTAATAAAACACTGAAGGAATATTCAGACCGGATTGAGGAACTGGCCGTTACGAAAGAAAGAACAAGAATTGCGCAGGAGCTGCATGATTCTCTCGGTCATTATCTGGCTGCTCTGAAAATGAATTTAGAGTTTGCCGGGAAGACAGCCGGGCATCAGCCGGACAAAGTGAAGCAGATCATTCATAAAGCGCATGATCTTACGAAAGAATCCATTTTAAAGCTTCGCCAGGCGGTTACGCTGCTGCAGGGCTCGTTGTCCGGGCGGGCGTTTGAGCAAGAGCTCCGTGACATTTTCAGTCATTTTCAAGAGGCGGGAGGCATTCGCTTCGAGCTGGAGACGGACGCGGCCATAGAAGCGGAACAGCCGGATGTGAAGCATTGTCTTTATCAATCCGTTCAGGAAACGATTACGAATGCGATAAAGCATGGACATGCTTCATATGTTTCTGTCCGGATTCAAAAAAACCGAAATATGATATTGGCGCACATTCATAATAACGGCTCAGCCTGCGGAACGATCATAAAATCAAATGGTCTGAAAGGAATTGAGAAAAGAGCGGCCGCACTTGGCGGAGAGGCTGTTTTCTCTTCCGGGAAGGAAACGGGTTTTGACGTGAAAATAAGGATTCCATGCAAGGAGGAATAATCAAGTGAATGTCATGATTGCAGACGACCAGTCCATTGTGAGAGAGGGGCTGAAAATGATTCTGAGTCTTCACGAAGGAATTCAAATATCGGGAGAGGCTTCTTGCGGCGAAGAGGTTCTCCGGCTGCTTTCTCAAACCGAAACCGATGTGATTTTGATGGATATCAGAATGCCCGGTATGGACGGAATCGAAACGACAAAAGCGGTAAAAGCGCGATATCCTTCCGTAAAAGTCATCATTCTGACAACGTTTGAAGATGATCACTATATTTTTGCCGGGCTGAAAAGCGGAGCCGACGGCTATCTCTTGAAGGATGCTGATTCAGATGAAATTACCGCCTCCCTTCAAGCCGTTTATGAAGGGAAGATGATGCTGAATCCCAAAATCACGGTTTCCGTCGTAAAAGCGCTGAACAATATGGAGATCCCTGCGGTGCAGGAAGAGCCGCGGTCAAAGCTGAAGGAGATTCTCACGCCGAGAGAGCTTGATGTGGCGAAACACATTATGGAAGGCAAAAGCAATAAACGCATTGCCGCAGACTTATTTCTGACTGAAGGCACTGTGAAAAACTATGTATCCAGAATCCTCGATAAACTTGAAGTGTCAAACAGAACCGAGCTTACCTTATATTTGCAAAAATTGCTATAACCCCGCTTCACCCTCCTCTCTCCCTTTTTATCACTAAACATATGACGAAAGTAATACCCATATCGAGTACGAAAGTGAATAGAAAACAAGGATCGCCAAGAGTAGAATAAGTGCAGACATGACACAAGGAGTGCTGCACGAATGCTCGAATTAACGGATTTGACAAAAAAGTACGGCGATTTTACCGCTGTCAATCATATATCACTGCGCATCGAAAAAGGAGAGATATTCGGTCTGCTGGGGCCAAACGGCGCCGGTAAATCAACAACGGTGTCGATGATCAGCACCGTGCTCCCGCCGACGGGCGGAACAATCTGTATTGACGGAGCCTCATTGCAGGAGCAGCCTGCGGCCATAAAAAAAGTGATGGGAGTCGTCCCGCAGGAAATCGCTTTATATCAAGCGTTAAGCGCAAAGGATAATTTGGCTTTTTTCGGAAGTCTGTACGGACTTTCCGGTAAGGAACTTTGTAAACGGGTTGATGAAGTGCTGGACATCATCGAATTACAGGAACAGCGAAATCAAAGGATATCTGAGTTTTCGGGCGGCATGAAAAGACGGGTGAATATAGGTGCCGCGCTAATGAATGAACCGAAACTATTCATTTTAGATGAACCGACCGTCGGAATTGATCCGCAATCCAGACACCACATTCTTGAAACCGTGAAGACGTTAAATCAAGAAAAAGGGATGACCGTCATCTACACGAGCCATTACATGGAAGAGGCCGAATACCTCTGTGAAAAAGCGGCGATCATGGATCACGGCTCAATCATTGCCTGCGGGACGAAAGACGAATTGAAGCAGTCAGCCAAAGCCTCTGATACCCTGACCGTGAATGCAGAGGGGCTGAATGATGATGCCGTTAAAAAAATCCGCCGCATTCCCGGTGTTGCCGAGGCTGCTGTCAGCCGGCAGACCATTACGATGCTCGTCTCTGCGGCAGATCGCAATATCCTTGATATTGCGGATGATATCAGGAAAACCGGTATCACCATTAAGGGCATTCATTTCGAGGAAGCCAATCTGGAAAGCATTTTCCTCCGGCTCACCGGCAAAACGCTGCGGGATTCATAGGGGGCGTCATGAAAATATTATTCAGGCTGATCTTATTAGATTTTCGGTTATTGGCCGGCGCAAAGTCTTTCTATATAAAACTGCTTCTGTTTCCGGCGCTGATGATTTTCATTTTAGGAACGGTTTTTCACGGCGATTCAAAAGTGAAGCCATTTCAGACCGCGTTTTATAATGCGGATCACGCGGAGAGTTCTTTGGGTGACCAATTAAAGAATGACGTGCTGAACCAAAATGATCGCATCCGTGTAAAAGATATAGGCAGTTATCAAGAAGGGAAACAGCTTGTCGAAAGCGGCAAAGTCTCCGTTTTTGTATACGTGCCGAAAGGCTTTGCAAAAGCGGCGGAACACAATGAAAAAACAAGTATCAAAGTCATCTCGGACCAACAAGGCTCTGTAAATGGAGACATTGTGGAAATGATGGCCGATTCGTTTGTCACCAGAGTAAAAGCGGAATTCAGCGAAGAAAAAGCGGTGCTCAAGCAGTCGGGACATCTGTCAAAGGGAGATGTCAGCAAAATCATCAGCGGCCTTTCGGGTGAACGTGGACAGACTGTCACCATTCCGAAACAGTCCGCAGGCAATCACGCGGCTCCGATTGATGCGATGCAGTATTATTCAATCGCAATGGTCGTCATGTTCTCCATTATGACCGCGTTTGCGCTCATTCACGGGATAGTGGAAGAGAGACAGCAGCACACGTTATTCAGAATCAAATCAATGCCTGTTTTACGTATCCAATACGTGGCGGGTAAGCTTTTGGGAATCATGTTTGCCATCCTGATGCAAATGGCTGCCGTCATCATCGCAAGCAGCATCTTATATCAGGTAAAATGGGGCAATTTGTTTGAAGTATTGCTGGTGACGATCGTTTATTCATTTGCGATCGGCAGTATTGTGCTCCTTTGGGGGGTTACTGCAAAAAACCACGAGACCGTCTCAAGCATGGCGGCTCCTATTCTGTATGGCTTCAGTTTTTTAGGCGGAAGTTTTATCGCAAAAGAC
Source organism: Bacillus sp. jun7 (assembly GCF_051034795.1). NCBI lineage: Bacteria > Bacillati > Bacillota > Bacilli > Caryophanales > Bacillaceae > Bacillus > Bacillus sp. jun7. The sequence goes on along the minus strand of NZ_CP093219.1, from coordinate 2,167,134 downwards.
GGCTTGCCTGACAGTTTGAAAATCGTGCAGGAGCTGATACCGAACGGCAAAGCGATCAACAGCTATATCAGTGTCACGCAGCATGCCGGTCTGAGCGGTATTCTGACGGATTTGGCAGAGCTTGCCGCCATCGGCGCCGTGTTTTTATGTTTGACCATCTGGGTGTTTAAACGGAAGGAGGCTGTTTCATGATGCAGCTGTTATTCATGATCAGACATCAGCTGAAACTGATGCTGCAAAATCGGGCTGCCATCTTTGCGACGATTTCCGCTCCGCTCCTTCTCACATATTTCTTTTCCTTTTCTGCGGAAGGCAGTCAGCAGAAGGAAGTATATGTAGCTGATGAGGATCAGAGCGCCTATTCAGCGCAATTTATGAAAATGATTCAGACAGCCGGCCATATAAAAGTCACGAAGGTCACGGAGGACGTATTAAAAACAAAGGTTAATCATCAGGATATATCCTTTGGATTGCTGATCGGCTCTCATTTTGAAGAGACATTATTTTCCGGAGATGAATTGAACGTTTCATTTATTCAGAATGAAGAAAAGGGTGATGCTGTTTTGACAGAGCAGCTGATTGCGCAGCAGGCGGGCGCGCTGAAAAAAATAGTCCGCGATGCAAAAGTGATATCCCGTACGCTGCACACCGATGGAAAGCAGGCGGCAGCTGATCTCTTGAAGGATATTCAGGGTCATTCCGCCGTCACCGTTGACCGCCATCACGTTTATGAAGGCGGACAGGCAGCCGACAGACTTATCGGATTTTTAGTGATGTTTATCTGGTTCGTTGCAGTCCAAAGCCTGCGATCATTTATAGATGAACAAGAAAATCATACATACGACAGATTGCTGAGCACGCCCGTTTCCTATACGGCATATGCAATTTCTAAGTTTGCGGCGGCGTATCTTTTCGGACTTCTCCATATTATCGTGATTCTCGCTGCCGGAACATTCATGCTGCACATCCGTTTTGCTGATCATGTTTTTGCTGCTGGAGCGGTGCTTGCGGCCTGCTCGTTTGCGCTGACTGCTGTAACGATGGCCGTGATACCGTTCATGAAGAGCCAAAAGCAATTCACGTCGCTTGCTTCCGTTTTTATAGCTGTCACGGGTTTATTGGGAGGGGCTTTCTTCACATTAGACACGGCTCCGGAGTACATGCGGATGCTGTCATTGTTTACCCCTGAAAAATGGGCGATCGGCGCGTTTCAAAACAATGGCGGAGGCAGCATGCAGATAGTGCCGCTGAGCCTGTTTCTTGCCGCCGGTGCAGCGTCATTGGTTTTATCACTCTATTTGATAAACCGTAATATGAAAAAACACAGTTAGGAGGATGGCTGCTTTGTATATGGCAGAAATCATCGGAATCATAGAAGTGCTCGCTGGAGCCGCAATGAACGTATGGATCGGCTGGCTCGGAAAAACCTTTTTCGGTAAGGATGACAGAAGTTCAAGAGTCGTGTTAAGAATCTGCGGCATCTTTCTCATAATCAATGGCGTTTCCAGAGCGTTTCATATCTAGTTCACAAAATATTCCGGACTCTTTTATAAAATGTAATCTTTTTCCTTGGGAATCATGTAAAATAGTATAGGATTCTACGAAAAGATTAAGAGGAGGAAGAAATATGAAAAAGAGACTCGTTATGCTATTTGCCGCGGCCGCCGCTGCTTTGTTGCTTGTGAGCGGGTTGTGGGCTCCGTCAGCGTCTGCGGCGCCCGCTCCTGCTTTAACACAAATCCGTATTATCGGGGTGACGTCTGACGGTCAGAATTACCAATGGGAAAATATCGGGCCGAACCAAATCAGCGCATCAAAACCGATGAAGGGGACAACGGGTTATTTAGCCGTATATTTCCAAGGGTATCCGAACAATAACTCGATCCAGGCGTTTAACAACGGAACGAATATTACAAATCTTACGTCAAAAGCGCTGGAAGATGAATATACGAAAAACGGCAATATCGTTACAGGCTATATTAAATATTACAGCGTTCCTCTTTCTTATGTCAGTTCAGGAACGTTCTCTTTCTCCGCAACGGGGCTGAACGGGCCGTACACGCCGTTAAGCAGCGGATTTTTCTCCATTCAGGTACAGAGTTAAAACAGCCGCCCGGTGCTTTCATGTATAGTTTTTCTCTCTTTCCGGGAAGCTATTCCTAAAGAAAAGGGAGGGCTTACATGATGGACAGGACACTTGGATATTTGCGCGAGTCGCTTTCGAACCACTTGGAGCATGATGTGTGCCGGGGGATTTATAAAAAGCTTCAGGTGAAGCATTATGCAAATGAAGGCGAGTTCGTGAAAGATCTAAATGATCTGGAAATGGATGCGCTGAATCAGGTGCTTGAAAAGGAAATCAAATATGCTGAGAACGAGCAGGATGAGAAGCGCACGATGGAATTGAATGAAGTATATGAGCTCCTGTTTTAAAAAGCCTCCCGGCGGCCGGGAGGCTTTTTATTGTTTCGGAAACAGTTTACAGAATCATCCAACCCTTTGTATAATGGATAGTTGTGAAAAACACAGACGGAGGAGAAACATGAACGAAATAAAAAAACAGACGGTTCTTGAGTTGTCATCGGTTGAAAAAGCTTTGGTTTTTCTGGTGCCGCCATTATTAGGGCTGGTCATCGGATGGTTTCTGCCGGTCATTGCGAAGTGGGCCGTAACATTGGATTGGCTGCCTTTTCACGGGCCGCTGGAAATAATCGCTTCCTTTCACGGATGGAAGGCTGCGGCTGCAACCGCCGTTATCGGCTTAATTGGGGGAGTGTGGCTGACGCAGGCAGCTTTTAAAGAAAGTCTTGTGGCAGTCGTGACGGACAGCGAGGCGTCCTTAACCATATATAATGAAGAAAGCGTGTTTTCGAAAGACAGCATTTCCGGTGTGTTTACGGATGGGAAGTATCTTGTCTTATTAGGCACTGAAGGACAGGAGCTTTTTCGGGAGAAGCTTGAGCCGGCGGTTGAAAAAGCGGCTGATGCGTTTCGCGCGCATGGGTATGTCTGGCTGGGGACGGAAGATCCTTTTAAAGAAGAATACAAACGGTGGGTGCCGGACACGCCGGATTTGGAGCCTGGGGCAAATGCTCTTTTAAAAGCGAGAGAAAAGGCGCTGAAAGAGGAGGAAAAGGCAGATGCGAAAGAGCTGAAAGCGGAAATATCCAAACTGGGCATTACTGTGCGGGAGAAAGGATCGCGCCAATATTGGCGGATCTATAAAACGCCGTCTGCATAAAAAAAGCTGCCGCCGTTTGATACGGCCGGGCAGCCCGGGAACAGATTATTTCTTCTTGTCATCATAATATTGAACCGGGTACATGGAGCCTTCGGATACCATTTTGTTATCTTCAATATCTTCGGGATGCGGGTTGCCTGCTTTGTTGACGGGGAATGATTCAATATCCTGCTTCCCGGAGAGCGATGTTTTCATATTGCGGATAAAGTTCATCACCTTTTGGCGGTTTGATTTATCTTTGAGCAGGTAGGAAGTCACTCCGACAGTCGACACGGCAAGTCCTGAAATGAGCAGTTTTTGTTTCACGATAAAAACTCCTTTCTATTTCTGGCTTGCAGTAGTTATTCCCGCTTAACGGCTGTTTAAACATCGGAAGGTTAATTTTGGCTTGCCGCTTTAATGCGATAAAGATTGACAAAACTATTTTCAGAATAATATTATAAATATATGATAGCGCTGGAGTCATATTTTAATTGAAAGGTGTTAACTTTATGAATCAATTACATCGCAGAATGGGAACGTTTGCACTCATGATGGTCGGACTTGGGTCGATGATTGGCTCCGGTTGGTTATTCGGGGCGTGGCGGGCGGCTCAGATTGCGGGACCTGCCGCAATTATTTCCTGGATTATCGGTATGATCGTAATTTTGTTTATCGCACTTTCTTACAGTGAATTGGGTTCAATGTTCCCGGAAGCCGGGGGAATGGTAAAATATACTCAATATTCTCATGGATCATTTATTGGATTTATCGCAGGATGGGCAAACTGGATTGCGATTGTTTCCGTTATTCCGGTGGAGGCGGTTGCGTCTGTTCAATATATGAGCTCATGGCCGTGGGACTGGGCAAAATGGACAAGCAATCTCGTTCACAACGGCACACTTACGGGAGAGGGGCTCGGCTTCGCATCCGTATTGCTGATTATTTACTTTTTACTGAATTATTGGACAGTTAACTTGTTTTCAAAAGCGAATTCATTGATTACCATCTTTAAAATTATTATTCCGGGGCTGACAATCGGAGCGCTGCTGTTTACCGGTTTTCACGGCGGAAACTTCACATCCGGTTCAAGCATTGCGCCGAACGGCTGGGCGAGCGTGCTGACGGCGGTGGCTACATCAGGTATCGTATTTGCGTTTAACGGGTTTCAAAGCCCGATTAACATGGCCGGAGAAGCAAAAAATCCCGGCAAATCGATTCCGATTGCGGTTGTCGGTTCGCTGTTGGTCGCAACCGTCATTTACGTCCTATTGCAAATCGCATTTATCGGTGCGGTTGAACCTTCCATGATCGTTCACGGCTGGAGTCACCTGAACTTTAACTCTCCATTTGCCGATTTGGCGATCGCATTGAATATCAATTGGCTTGTCATTATTCTTTATGCGGATGCGTTCGTATCTCCGTCGGGAACGGGTATCACTTATACCGCTACGACGTCCCGCATGATTTACGGCATGGAAAAAAATAAATATATGCCGAGCATTTTCGGAAAGCTTCATCCGCTGTACGGCGTGCCGCGCCAAGCGATGATTTTCAACCTGATCGTATCGTTTATCTTTCTGTTTTTATTCAGAGGATGGGGCGTGCTTGCTGAAATCATTTCCGTTGCGACGCTGATTTCTTATATCACGGGTCCAGTGACGGTGATGACGCTGCGGCGGACGGCGGCGGATTTGTACAGGCCTCTCCGTCTGAAAGGCCTCAGCGTGGTTGCACCGCTCGGCTTCGTGTTCGCGTCTCTCGTGCTGTATTGGGCGCGCTGGCCGTTAACAGGGCAGGTGCTGTTTATCATTTTGATCGGCCTTCCGATTTATTTCTACTACCAAGCGAAAGTGAAGTGGAAAGGATTCCGCAGAAACTTTAAAGGCGGCGTCTGGATGGTTGTCTATCTGCTCAGCATGATGGTCATTTCATGGCTCGGAAGTGAAAAATTCGGCGGTCTGAACATCATTCCGTACGGATGGGATATGGGGCTGATCGCAATCGTTGCCCTTGCCTTCTATGCGTGGGCGCTGAAGAGCGGATTCAAGACTGAGTATTTGAAAGACGCCAAAGCAATCAACGATCAATTAAAAGGCGGACAGGCGGAAGCCGCTGCCGGAAAAGAATAATGATTGATAAAAACCTTGCGGTACATTTCCCGCAAGGTTTTTTATCGGGCAAAAAACATGGGTTCGGCATCATCCCCGAACCCATGCTGGCTCGATACAGGCTGACGATGAATGAGAGCAAGCCTAACGACGAAAACCAAGGCCAGTATTCTATTTTTCATGATTTCTCCGCCTTATCAATAACTGCCTTCCATACTAAACAATGAATGCAAAAGATATGTTGGGCAACTATTAATCTTTTATGTTTCTTCTTCTCCATGCTTCATCCTTTTTCCTGTACTCTAAAGTCAAAGTTTTAGAGACAAAACAAATAATTAACCACAGAAAAAATACAGTACGTAAGTTGAGATTACAATAATTGTATAATAAATTAAAATATAGGAGGATAAACAAATAGCAGGAGGTAATAAGTATGAAAACGCGAAAATTAGGACTGGGCGTCTACCCTAGAGACATCAGAGATTCCGGTTATACAAAAACTATTAAAACAATTAGATGAATTATTTTCACTCCCTAAGTTTATTTAGGGAGTCATATTATTTTAAGGAGTGAGATTATATTTGAACAAGATTAAGTGGTTAATAATAATTGCGGTCATAGTATTAATAGGTATATTTATATGTATCGGAACTTTTAAATATACTAATACAGTTTCTGATGTTAAACAAACTGAAACAGAAAAAGAAAAGAATTTCTTGAATGATAAAATTGCAGCTATATATTATTCAGCTACAATAGATTACCCTAAAGATGGGAGTTATACTGTATATATTGATGAAAAAGGAAAAGCAACAGCTGTAAAAGGAGATGCTATTGAAGTTGGAACCATTGCACAAGATGAAAAAAACATAGTTAGACAGGACAAAAAAGAAGTTTATATGATAGGCGATAACTTTAAAAAATTCCCGATGCAGCATCAAGTACATACAAGTTATGGGCAATCATCAGGCCATTTAATAAAAGAAAATATCTTTTATTTTTTGAATAATCAAGGAGTCGGTGAAAACCATTATAATAGTTTAATCAGATGGGGTAACAGCAGTGGATTTCATGAAAAAGTTATTCCGGGTTTCTATACAAGTACCGGTAATGACGGTGAATATATTTACGTGATAAATGAAGATTCTTCAATCAAAACACCGACTTTTCAGGGTATTAAAATAGATAAAGATAAAGTTACAGTTGGGAAAGGAACAACAATTCCTATATTAAATGAAGAAAATTGGAGTGTTTATTCACAGATAATAGTTAAAAAAAGCTCAGCCTTTTTTATACTATATAACCAAACGGATAAATCAAACAAAGTACAATTCAAAGTAGCAAAAATTGATTTAAAGCATAATAAGTTTAAAGGTGCATATCCTTTAGGCAGTTATAATATCCCTGATGAAATTTCTCAGCTGGCTATTCCTCTTTCCACTAATAACTTTTTTGTAAAAAATGACACTTTATATCATTTGGCAGCTAATTCAATACTTTATACTTTCGATCTGAAAAGTATGAAGCCGAAGAAAAAACTCCCATTACATAGGTCAACAAAATTTGAAAACCAAGCAAAATTCACTTATTTTGACGAGTCTGAAATTTTCTTGTTAGAAATAAGCAAGGGCGGGAAATATGTGATTAATTCTTACTCTTATAAAAACGGAAAAAAATTAAAATCTACTCCTATCAGAGGACTTGAAAAAATTATTAACAATACCCATGTTTCTGAATATGACTTTTTTATGATTAAGAAAAACAAAGAAGTATGGAGTGATTAGATATAAATGGCTAGACAGCTGAGTGAGTATACTTAAGGGGAAATTAAATTCACAAAGGAGAATAATAATGGATGAGCTAGATATTGCTTTTGGTATTTTACCACTTTCTATTATTGTCTTATCGATTATATTCACGTATATTTTCAAAAAAGTGTATATAATGCCGCTTGTCAGCATAGTTGTTTCTGTCATACTAATGTTTACTGTTTTTAATCTATCTTTCTGGGGATGGGTTGTTGTCTATGGTTTAGTATCACTAATATTATCATATATTACAAATAGTATAAGAAAGAAAATAGATAATAGAAATAAATAATTATATTCCTTTGATTAAAAAGGTATCACAAGTAATTCATCATTACTGTGATACCTTTTTACAATTAAGGTGATTCTCAGCCTTTTAATAACATGCCCCGCCCGCTATATAACCCATGATGGCGTTTGCATTATATCGGGCAAAAAACATGGGTTCGGCATCATCCCCGAACCCATGTGGTTTATTATTTATATTCTTTTTTGACCTTTTGGAATATATCCGCATAGTTGGTGAACACACCGGTTACGCCCCAATTCAGCAGACGGCGCATGTCCGTCTCGCTGTTCACGGTGTAAGGGTGAAGCAGTAGGCCGTGGCTGCGAATGTTTCGGACATTTTGAGCGTTCAGCGCTTTGTAATCCGGTCCGATTCCGACGGCATATGTTTTTATGTCTGTTAAATCTGCGTCAGTCATTGAGGTCATCTGTTCCGCTTCAAGCAATTGGACGGCGGGAAGTTTCGGATCGAGCTGTTTGATTTTCAGAAGGCTCTCCCTGCTGAAAGACTGAATGATAACTTGTCCAAGTTTCGCATGCTTACCTGCCAATTTGTATTTTTTCAGTGAGGCGATCAGTTTTTCTTCCATACCCGGATATGTTTCGGGCGCCTTTGTTTCAATATAATAGTTTGCATGTCTGCCGAACCGTTTTAACACGTCATCAAGTGTGGGAACACGAAGTCCGGCGTATTGCGGTTTTGCTTTTTCCGGATAGGCCTTATTGAACCAAGAACCGGCGTCGAGCTTTTGAATCTCTGCTAATGTATGATCCTTCACCCAGCCTTGTCCGTTTGTGGTGCGGTCCAGTTTTTCATCATGCATGACGATCAGCTTGCCGTCTTTTGTCATTTGTAAATCCAGCTCAATATAGTCAGCCTTCATTTTTTGCGCAGTTTCATAAGAAAGGATCGTGTGCTCCGGGACATACCCCGAAGCACCGCGATGGGCAATGGTCAAAATTCTGTCAGGAGACAAGAGGTTTCCTTTTCCCGCCGCCGATACAGGCGTGACGATGAATGACAATAAACCGAATGAAAGCAATACCAAAGCAAACAACTTATGTTTCCGCATGTTTTCTTCCCCCTTAAAAATCAATATCTGTCTCTAGTGTAGAAAATCGTTGTAAATGCTGTACTGCAAAAATATTAATCTTTTATGTTGTTTTCTTACACATGCTCCGCCCGCTTGCCCGTATTCCACGTCATCGCCAAGAAGACGATGGACAGCACGCATGAGGAGATAAGCATGATAAAGCCGCCGTTCCAGTCAAAGCGGTCTACGACATAACCCATGATGGCGTTGGCGAAAGCAGAGCCACCGATGTAGCCGAAAAACCCGGTTAAGCCGGCTGCTGTTCCCGCCGCTTTTTTAGGCGCAAGGTCAATGGCCTGAAGTCCGATCAGCATGACAGGCCCATAGATTAAGAATCCGATGCTGATCAGCGCGATATTATCGATGAGCGGATGACCGGCAGGGTTAAGCCAGTAGACCAATACAGCGATAAATACGCCGGCCATGAACAGCACGCCGGCCGGTGCGCGGCGGCTTTTGAAAAATCGGTCGCTGATCCAGCCGCACAAAATCGTTCCCGGAATTCCCGCATATTCATAAAGGAAATAAGACCATCTGGAATCTTCAGGAGAGAACCCTTTCGCTTCCGTCAAATAAGTCGGCGCCCAGTCAACGACACCGTACCGCACGAAATAAACAAAGACATTGGCAAATGCGATATACCACAGAAATTTATTATTCAGCACGTATTTGAAAAGAATTTCTTTGGTCGTCATCTCTTTTTCCTGGTCTTTGAACGCATGTTTCGGATAGTCATTCCGGTATTCTTCAATCGGCGGAAGCCCGCAGGATTGCGGCGTGTCCCGAACGAGAAGAACAATCACAAATGAAATGACGATGGCGATAATCGCCGGAAAGAAAAATACGCTTTTCCAAGTAACAAACATGGCGATGCCGAGAGTCACGAGCGGGGCGAGAATACCTCCGCCTATGTTATGGGCGACATTCCATATCGACATTTTCGTTCCGCGTTCACTGATGGAAAACCAATGAGCCATCGTCCGTCCGCAAGGCGGCCAGCCCATCCCTTGAAACCATCCGTTAATAAACATAAAAATGAACATAATCGTCACGCTTGACGTGACCCATGGCATGGAAACAAATAAAATGTTGACGACACCTGACAAAAACAGACCTGTCGCAAGGAAATACCTCGGGTTGCAGCGGTCAGACACCATCCCCATAATAAATTTGCTGAAGCCGTAAGCGATTGATACGGCCGCAAGCACCAAGCCAAGTTCCCCTTTTGAAAACCCTTGTTCCTGAAAATAAGGAATAGCGAAGGCAAAGTTTTTGCGAAGTAAATAATACCCGGCATACCCGATGAAAATCCCCAAAAACACCTGCAGCCTGAGCCGTTTATAGGCCGCATCCGTCTTTGAATCATCCAATCTCTCAATATGCGGAGCCGGCTTGAACAATTGAAACATCATATCCTCCCCTTTGCTGAACGTCTATCATGATGTATGTATGACTCCTTTCCTTGAAAATGACAAAAAGAACCAGAAATCACCCTTATGAAAGGGCGCGGTTTCCTGGTTCTCCTCATCTCCATCCAAAAATCATTAACTTGTATATGATAGCGCTTTCTTAAATTATCACAGTCTGGCGTGAATGTAAACGCTTTAAGGAAAGTTTTCATTTTTTTGAATAAATAACCGGAGGGAATATCAGCCGGAGCGCGAAAGATTTGATGTACTCGATTTTGTACTCAGGCATAAGATGTGTTAGGCCGAACTAAGAAAAGCGAAGGGAGTGCATCTGTTGATTGATGAATTGGATTTTGCGTTCGGTGTTCTGCCGCTTTGTATCATCATCCTGTCAGTCGCCGGAACGTACCTGTTTAAAAACGCGTTCATTATGCCGGCTGCCGCTTTGGCCGTTTGCCTTATATGCACCTTTACCATATTGAATTTCTCGTTTATCGGGTGGGCCGTCGTGTACACGCTCGTCTCTTTCGCGTTATCGCATATTACGATGGTGGTGATCAGCCAAAATAAAAAATAGGATCGGCGGCAGCCGATCCAGCTATCAAAAGCAGAGATGCGTTCTCTGCTTTGTTTTATTTATGAATGTGCAGGAATTCCTTGATGACCGCGGTCTGTTCTTCTTTCGGATAGCTTCTGTACAGATGGCTGGCTAAGCGGACGGGGTCACCGAAGAAGTACCGCTCATATTGTGTCTGCCTTGTTCCAAAGGGGCTCATGGTCAAATCCCATGCGAGGCGGAACACTTTTACCCGGTCCTCAGCGTTCAATTCGGCCGCCTGTAAATATTGGTCAAGGTCTCCTCTGATGTCGGAACGGAACGCTTTTTCAGTCGGCAAAGTCACCATTCCGCTTGCCCCGATCAGCTGGATGATTTCCGTGAAGCGCGGGTAGATGTCAGGGAAAATCGCGCTGACCACGCGAAGCGGAGTGACACTCGGACGCATATAACCCCATTCGTCTGTTTCGGCATCATTCTCCGACTTTTCCAAAAGGGCTTTCATCGTTTCCAGACCGGTGATGATCTCAGCCATCTTGGCCTGAATATGCTGATATTCCCCCACATCTATCGCATCGACAAGCGTTTGGGCGAGGCCCAGGAGAAACTCCGTCTTTACAATTTGTCTCGTGATAACTTGATGAAATGCGAAGGCGTTAAAAGAGCTTTTCATATTAAAATCAAAAGCCGCCTCATAATTATTGTAAAAAAATACGCGTTCCCAAGGGACCAAAACGTGATCAAATACAACGATAGAATCCATTTCTTCATATCTTGAGCTGAGCGGATAATCAAACGATGATTTTCCGAGTACGAAAGATTCCCTGCAGATGAATTTTACTCCCTTTGTATTGGAAGGGATTGAAAAAGCGAACGCTTCATCCGATTCAAAATACATCTTAGGCAGAGAAACCACGAGCACTTCATCCGTCAGGCCGCCTTGTGTGGCTAAAATCCGCGCGCCGTGTATGATGAGGCCTTTTTCATTTTTATCGACGACTTTTGCCGAGATAGGTGTCGGCGATACGTTTACACCCATTTGTGAACGATTCACCTGAGGGGTGATAAACGTGTGCGTAAAAGAAAGATCCTGTGCGGCAGCGCGTTCGTACAGCGCTTGAACATGTTCCGGAAAACAATGATCACGGTCTTTCAAAAGCGCGGCAGAGGAGGCGAAGCTCATCAGCACGGTATTCATATAATCCGGGCTTCGTCCCATCATTCCGTGCGTGTGTCTGGCCCAATGTTCGAACATGTTTCTTCTTCTTTTTACGTCTTCTTTCGTTTTCGGCTGCAGGTATGAAAGCCCGGCCCGTTCTTTTTTACCGGGAAGACTGTAAGTCATTTGATCTTTCATGTCCGGTTTCGTTTGCAAATCATAAAGAGAGCGCTTCGTTTCCAGAAGGCCCTTAAATGCGGGATGTTCAGAAATCTGTCCCTCGATCTTTTCACCATCAAGCCAAATCTCATTTCCTAGCTGATTTAATCGGTCAATGAACATTTTGCCATTAATGATACCCATCATGTCGCCCTTCTTTCTTTGCAGATCCACTACCTCATTATATTGAAAACGAAATTGGGTGTTCCGGTTATTTCCAAAGGGGAAGAGCCTTTTTTGATAAGGGGGGTGAAGGGATTGCATCATAAAAAAAACCCCTTAAGCAGAGGGGTTTTTTAACTGATCATGTCTTTGTATCGTTGTTCGAGGACAAAGTCTATCATTCCGGTGATACGGGTGTTTTCAGATTTTTGTCTGAAACGGTCAGACACTTGGATTTTCCTTGAAAACGGAAATACAGCAAAAATCCAAACAAGGCCGGCCAGGCCAAAAACCATCTGCAGAGCCATTTCAATCAAATCATTAAAATGAGTGCTGAAAAAAAAGATATATAACGTGATGAATGTGACTGTACATACAATTTTGACAGTATGTCGGAATGTGAGGGGCGGTTCAATGAAACACATTTTCATTTGATTCAGTGTGAGCGAATCCTGTTTCATCAAATATGTAAGCAGTTCTTTGTCATTTTGACTTCGCGGAATCAAATCATTTTCTATTTTTTGAACGGTTTCCCTGTATGTCTCCATATCAATCTTCATGCGAATCCTCCTTTAAAAATAACTCCAAGAATACTCATTGAGCATTCCTGGAGCAAGGAGCTGCCTGTTCAATTATAGAAATAGTGATAAAACTGTGCTGAACAAGGCTGCAGCTCCTCCTAATTCAGGTGCTAAAACGACTAAAGCACCGATCCCTACAATAACAATAATTCCTGCGCCTGCAATAGCCATGGTATTCACGACAGAATCCCAATCCGGAGAGTACACCTCTTCGGAATCCGGCAGCCTGAAGCTCTTTTGTTTTATTTTAAATGTAATAGTAGTTGTTAGTCCAGTTGTAGCACTGTCACCGACCGGAATATCAGGTGTATAAATTTTAAATTGAATATTCAGCGATCCCGCAGACGGATTGACATACACTTCTAAATAACCGTTGCGGACTGACAAGCTCAGACTGTTAAGCAGGTTTTGATAGGAATCAATTTGTGATGCTGTAAAAGAGACTTGTGAATCTCCCATCAGACCGGTAATATAAGCTCCCGGTTTGCCGTTTGTAATGGTAACTGTGTTGGGAGAACCTTCGCTTGGCACTGTTGCCAAAAGTGAAGTAGATAAAAGAATATCCATTTCAGGTGATGTATAAATGGTTTCTGTCTTGTCGAATTCAAACATGGCATTCGCAAGATTCGATATATTTTCTAAAGCAGGAATGGTTGTTAAAATGTCCGTCAGTGTGCGCAGTCTTGCATCATACACAGGATCAGAAGGCGGATGGACGCTGCTTGCACCCGAGTCTTTTCCGGAGTATCCGTCTTTGTCAATGGCGACTTTTCCCGCTCCGCTTCCGATCGTGCCTTCATAAAATTGATCAAAAGCCCAGTTTTTCGGCATCGGGTATCCGAGGTTGCCGCTGAATCCGGTCGACATGTTAGCCGTAAAGCTATATTTGGTCAGACCTGCTTCTGACGTCCGGATACAAATGTTTCTCGGTCCGTATACCCCGATTTCATATTTCGGCGCAGTTGAGAACGCCTGCATTTTCATAAAAGCTGACTTGATTTCTTGGAAGTAAGGGATGATTTTATCCGTGACTTCATAATCATACGCATCAAAATCGACGGCAAAGTAAATGGTCGTTCCTGACGGAAAACCTAATCTTCGGGCGGCTGATGCAGCGCTGTACGCATCTCTCGTTCCTTGGTCTTTTACAAAATAAGAAGATTCATAGCCGCCGTCCTGATAAATCGGAAACACGCTTAAGCCGGCATTGAAAATCGCGGAAAGTTCTTTTGACGTTAACGCTTTCGATGTCAGTCCGCTGCTCGTCCGCACATTCCCGGTCAGATATCTTCCCACGATCTTATAGCCATTCTCACGCAAAGTTTTAGCCGTATCTGCCGTCAAAATGGCAGCGGTGTCACAAGCTGAAGCAGCCCGTGTTGTGTCGCCTGAGCTTGATAATAAAGCTTTAATCGTCGGCATGTCCGCATAACCTGTCTGCGGCAGACACATAAATTCTTGGAAAGCTTTCACTGCCGATACAACTCCGACGCCGTATTTTCCGTCGAATTCACCGGGGTCAAATGATTTCCCATTACAGTAAAGCGCGTATTGCACAATCAAAACAAAGCCTGTCCGTGAATCGCCGGGAGTCAAGGTAGGACATAAGCTGGTCGTTCCGTTCCCGAAAAATCCATTGGCGACGCTTGTGCTCATGCCTTCTTCTTTTTGCAGAGCATAAATGAGAGCCTTGTTTGTATCGCGGGCATATAAGCCGTCACAAGGCATCAAGCCGATGTAGTCATTGTAATCCCGGTTCAGGTTCTGCTGGATTTGGCGGATTCTTTTGTCGCCTCCCGCTACTAACCGAAAAGCGCTCATATCCAGCAAGGCCTTCATAATGAGTGCCGTGACGATGCCGTCTTGCTTAGTGAGCCCGGCCGCTTTTTGAAACTCTTTTACAGCGCTTTCGGTATTTTCATAGAAAACGCCAGAAAATCCGCCCGGGTTAAATCCTTTACACCACAGCGCCCCTTGCAGAATGTAATTCATGTTTGTCGGCTTAGAATCGGGAGCCTGCTTTTTCAGCGGTTTAAACAATCTTTGTGTCGTCGGTCCGAAGTTATCGGCGGGTTCTGAAATACCAAGCTCAATTTGAAGCGCCCGTGTCAGACCGTAAATGGTATCCCAGCCTGTTTTTCCGTTTTCCGGCACCTTGTTGTACCCATGTCTGCCTTTGTACGTCTCATTCAGCCATTGTTGTGTTTCCAGGACCATTTCGTCCATTGCAATCCCTCCATTATGTGTAGTGTGCGTTCATTCATAGGTGGCAAACGTATGACAGTTTGTCATGGGTTTATGAGTTTGTTCAAGCAGGGACAGCCCCATCATACAATCGCAGCACAAACGCCGAAAGAGAGGCATTGATAGGAAAAGATCTCTCTATGACAATTGATATAAAAACAGCAAAATGGATAGCGGTTTAAAGTAATATTATCACTTAATCAAAAATAACAAGAATCATAAGTAGTAGTCATATAGTCATTTTTAGGGCTGTTCATACCTCTTCCTGCAGTCAAAATGGTTAGTTGGACGGATTTATGATTAGCTATATTGTCATTAACATAAATAGGGTAAATAGTTACAGGAAGGAAGGATTTTCTCGATGAAAAGCAAAAAGATTTTTAAGTCGCTCATCATTATTTTTACTCTTTTAATCAGCGGAATTGGTTTTATGGGTTTTTCTTCTCCGCAAAAAGCAGAGGCTAAAGACTGGCTTCATACTTATAAAAGCGGGTATTTCACTAACTATGTGATCAATACGTATCACCCTAAATTCACTAAGACGACAAAAAAGTACAGCTTGAGAGCCGTGACTTTTAAATCCAACAGTAAAGGGAAGGGCACGTATAAAATATACGTCCAAAAGCAAGTCAACGGCAAAGGTGCCTGGAAAACAATCAAAACCGCCAATGCAAAGAAAAATGGAACGACTTATTTTGAAACACCTTCGTTAAAAAAAGGAGATTCATACAGATTTAAAATGGTCAATCAAGGTTCGAAAAAACGTGTCAATTATAGTGCGAGTTGGATTGTATTCGCTTCATAATTTTGATTTTCAGCTTATAATGTTTTAGCTGCCGCAGCTGCGGCAGCTTTTTATTTTCTCCCTCAACCGCCAGGGAGTCCGCACCTGTCTCTTCGGGCGTACGTTTGTATTCACCGCATCATTCTGGATTATGCGGAAAGGTACATCGCTTCAATGATAAGCCAATCCCGGGTCCTTTTGATTGATTTGTTTGAAAATGTTCTGATATAAAAAAGGCGTGCCGCGGTGTAAAATGGCTATATTGATAAATATGGAGGTTGAGATGGATCAAGATTATATGACTGAGCTTGTCTCAGTCCAGCTGAAGAAAATCCGGTCGGAGAGAGGCTACACACAGGAGAAAATGGCAGATGTGATCGGCCTTTCTAAAAAGTCGCTGGTGCAGATTGAGAAAGGGCGGGCGCTTGCGGAATGGCCGCACGTTGTGGCGGTTTGCGCGCTTTTCAGATCAAGTGAAACACTGCAATCCGTATTAGGAGATGATCCGCTGGAGGTCATTGAAACGGTTGCTCACCGCACAATTGACAGGCCGAAGGGGAAGACGATGGGCGGCAAGGTGTGGTGGAAAGCCATCGAGAAAAAAGGCGAGTTCCGCTTGCAGCAGCATTTGATTTCCCACCATTACCGCATCCTTGATTCCTATGATGATCTGTGGTTCAGCAGTTTTGAAAAGGCAGAGGCTTTGGAGCGGCTTGATGAGCTGTTTTTGGAGGCGGAAGAAGCGAAGCGCTGACGCACCTCCGGTTGATGTATTTTCTGACAAGTGGGAAAATATATATAAATTCCAGCCAAAGGAGAGATTCGAATGAAGCCTGAAGATATCGTGCGAAGCGGCCCGAATCGGTACATATGCAAGGAAGGAATCGCAAAAGAACTTCCGGGGCTGCTGGAGACATTCAGAAAACCCGTTATTGTGACCGGAATCAAATCCTATCAGGCGTTCTCCGATTACGGCGGCGGTTCTTCCTGGGATGTGATTCAGCACAAAGGATACTGTTCACCTGAGGCGGTGCGTAAGGTCTGTGAGCAGGCGGAAGACGCGGATGTGATCATCGGTATCGGAGGCGGCACGATTTTGGATTTGGCAAAAGCGGCGGCAGACCGGCTTGATATTGAGGCTGTGATGGTTCCTTCCATTGCGGGGACGTGTGCGGCAAGTACGCCGTTGAGTGTCATATATGATGACAGCGGCAATTTTATCAGAGTTGATTATCACAAGCGTTCAAGCTATTTGACGCTTGTTGATCCGCTGTTTTTGCTTTCCTCTCCCATTGAATATATGAAAAGCGGGATCGGTGATACGCTGGCGAAATGGTATGAGGCCGAGGCGGTCATCAGAAATACGGAGGAGGCGCCGCCGCTGATGGCGCAGGCGGGGCTGAGACAGGCGGAATATATCCGTCATCTGTTATTGCGTTACAGTGAAGCCGCCGTCGTAAGCATGGAGAAAGGCGAGCTGTCCGTGCCGTTCATCCATACGGCGGAAACGATCATTATGCTTGCGGGAACGGTCGGCGGGTATGGCGGCCGTTTGTGCAGGATGGCAGGGGCGCATGCGGTCCACAACGGCCTCAGTTTTCTTCAGGAGACACATCAGGTGCTGCACGGCCAGAAGGTTGCTTACGGCATATTGGTGCAGCTCGCGCTTGAGAATCGGAGACATGAGATTGAAGAGCTGCTTCCGTTTTACCGCCGGCTCGGTTTCCCCGTCAGTCTCTGTGATCTCGGCATCCTTGACAACCATGAGGAAGCAAAGCGCCGCATCGCTTCTCACGCCTGCCGGGCGGAAGAATCGTTATGCTTAATGGGGCAATATTGCGAGAAGGACGTGTCAGCGGCGATTGAATCGCTCGAATCAGCACAAAAGACAGGATAGAGCTTGTAATCTGTCTTGTCTTTATTTTTTGAATATTTCCGTTATAATGAGTGGGGTATAGAAAGGGAGGGGCCAAAGGACATGTATCAGGCGAAGAAGATGTTGTTATTAGGATCAGGCGAGCTGGGGAAAGAAGTCGTCATTGAAGCGCAGCGGCTCGGGGTTGTCACTATAGCCGTTGACAGCTATGAGCATGCTCCCGCCATGCAGGCCGCGCACAAAAGCTATGTGATTGATATGCTTGATAAAGCGCAGGTCAGAGAAGTCATTGAGAAAGAAAAACCGGACTTGATCGTGCCGGAAGTGGAAGCCATTGCGACGGATGAGCTGCTGAAGCTTGAGGAAGAAGGGTTTCACGTCATTCCGAATGCGCGTGCGGCAAAGCTGACGATGGACCGTGAAGGCATCAGACGGCTTGCGGCAGAGACGCTTCATCTTCCGACTGCCGGCTATGAATTCGCGAATACATATGAAGAATTTAAAGAAGCGGCAGAAACAATCGGCTTTCCGTGCGTGGTAAAGCCGCTGATGAGCTCTTCCGGAAAAGGGCAAAGCGTGTGCCGCTCGGCTTCCGGGCTGAAAAGCTGCTGGGACATGGCAATGGAAGGCGGCCGGGTGAAAAACGGCCGGGTCATCGTTGAGGAATTCATTCCATTTGAGTCAGAAATCACTCTTTTGACAGTGCGCGCGGCGAACGGTACGTCCTTTTGCGCGCCGATCGGACATGAACAAAAAGACGGTGACTATATTGAATCATGGCAGCCTCATCATATGACGGAACAGCAGATTGAAGAGGCGAAACACATTGCGAAAAGCATAACGGATGAGCTCGGCGGATACGGTTTGTTCGGGGTGGAGCTTTTCCTTACTGAAGATAAAGTATATTTCAGCGAGGTGTCTCCCCGTCCGCATGATACGGGGCTCGTTACGCTTGTGACGCAAAATTTGTCAGAGTTTGCGCTGCATGTCCGCGCGATATTGGGATTCCCGATTCCGGAAATCACTCAGCTGTCGCCGGGGGCAAGCCGTCCGCTGAAGGCGCCAAAAGAGCTTGCTGATTATGCGGTTGAAGGTTTGGAGAAAGCTTTGGCGGTAAAAAGCACTCAGGTCCGCGTATTCGGTAAACCCGTCACGAAAGTCGGACGCCGTATGGCGGTTGCGCTTTCTGCAGCCGAGACCGTTGAAGAGGCCAGAGAAAGAGCGGCCGAAGCACTCAGTCATTTATCAATTACATAAAATGATCTTAAAAGGCGTTTTACCGTAATGGTAAGGCGCCTTTTTTGTTTGGACAGACTATATACTGGAAAACGGGGTTGTGAGATAATGTATGAGGCCGTTTTGTGCCGGTTTTTTAATTCTTGAAACTTTTTATGTCCACAATCGTTATATGTAATGTTCTCATTTGACGGAGAAGGAAATAACAATACATCATACGGCTTTTCATTCATCAAGAACGGACAATCCGGATCGCAGCATGGAATATTTAAGCAGGGTAATCCGGAATAGAGGAAACCATGATTGCTTACCTTAATATGAACGGCGAAAAAACAAAAATCACCAGATTAGATTGTTCAAATAACACCAAATGCTGTATAATAAAAGAATTTGAATGATAGCATCGAAAGAATTTCATTTTATGTTTCCTTAAAATGTATTCTTTATGCATACGCAGTCCGATTTGATATGGTTTTAATTGGAGGTTTGTGTAAACTGTGAATTATATACCTAGTATGATTACAATTGGAAATTTCATTTGCGGGCTCTTATCGATTCATTCCCTTTTGTATCATAATATACACTCTGCGGTGATCTTTATTTTCACCGGGATGTTCCTTGATTTTTTTGACGGTTTGGCCGCCCGTAAGCTGAACGCGGTATCGGAGATGGGAAGGGAGCTTGACTCTTTTGCTGATCTCGTGACGTTCGGCGTAGCGCCGTCCATGCTCGCTTACAGTGTTTCACTATATACGCTTCCGTTCATCGGAATTTTAATCGCGCTTTCCTACAGCATCTGCGGGATGATCCGTCTTTCCAGATTTAATATTGAACAAAGCAAGCTGCCGACGTTTATCGGGATGCCGATTCCGTTTGCGGGTATGTGTCTTGTCATTTTGAGCTTTATCAATAACGCTTTTCTTCTGGGGGCGGGAACGATCGCGCTCGGTTATTTAATGGTCAGCAATATTAAATTTCCGCACTTTAAAAAACAGGCGCCTGAAAACCTGGAGAGCAGAAGATGGAATTAGTTCAGCAATTAATATCCGATTACGGATATATCGCGATTTTTCTCATGCTGACACTCGGTATTATCGGATTGCCTATTCCGGATGAAGTCATGATGACGCTTGTGGGCTACTTCGCTCATATAAACGTGCTGAATTACGGGCTCTCCATTCTGATCAGCTTTATCGGAGCGCTCCTTGGGATGATTATCAGCTACTTCATCGGCAGAAAAGCCGGCCGCCCGTTTATTAATAAGTTCGGGAAATGGGTCGGCCTGAAGGAAAAGAGGATGGCGAAAGTAGACAGGTGGATGAAGAAGTACGGGCCGTACACCATTATTTTAGGTTATTTTATCCCCGGCATCAGACACGTGACCTGCTACTTTTCCGGAATCGGCAGAATGGAATTCAAAACCTACTTATGCTTCGCCGCCATCGGAGCGTTTTTATGGTGTTTTATTTTTATTACTATAGGAAAATTCATAGGAGTAATCAATGTTTAATACTGCCGCTAAAGTTCTTTACCGTTCATTGATTGAACTGACTAATAATCGATTGACGTCTTATCTCATTAAAAACTTCTGTGAATCGAAACTGAGCAAGCCGATGATTCCGCTGTTTTCCAAACACTATCGCATTAACTGGAATGAAACGGAACGCACGGCTTCTGACTTTGATTCACTGGCGTCATTTTTCATTCGTGATATTAATTTGAATCTCCGCCCCGTGGCAACAGAGAAGAACGCCATCGTCAGCCCGGTGGACGGCGTCGTTCAGACGGTGGGCATGATTAATCCCAATCAAACTTTCATGGTAAAAGGGAAGGATTATTCGTTCGCTGAACTGACGGGGTTTAAAAGCGCCGATCACAAGTATAACGGCGGGTGTTTTGCCGTGCTTTACCTGAGCCCGAGACATTACCACCGCTTCCATTCTCCCGTCAGCTGCACGTATCAAAAGCTGGCCGAGCTGGGGAAACGCTCCTATCCCGTTAATACGATGGGGTTAAAGTACGGGAAAGATGTGCTCTCAAAAAATTACCGTTATGTGTACGAGCTGACCCGTGCTGATCAGCAGATGCTCATGATTCCGGTAGGTGCGATGAATATTAACTCGATCGTTCAGACAAACACCGGAAACCGGCTTGAGACGGGGGAAGAGCTGGGCTATTTTTCATTTGGATCGACCGTTATTTTAGTATTCGAGAAAGATATGTTTACCCCTTCGGATAACCTGACTGAAGGCCGTGAATTACAGGTCGGTCAGATCATCGGTTATGCGGAGTCACAGGAGGAGGCGTCCGCTTTATAAAAGCTGCTCCTCTTTTTTATATGGTGTAAGGAAGTGAACTTTATGGAAGAAAAGGATTTGGGAAAGCTGATCGAACAGTACCGGCATACAGGCGATCAGCAAATTCTTGAAGCGGTGCGGGAAGCATGCCGGCCTGTTGTTGAGGCGCTCATCTCAGAACTGGCTGAAGACAGCGCGGATCTTCTGCGGGCAAAAGGCCGTGACCGTTTTCCGTTTATTATCGGCAAGTATCAGACCGCGGCCGGCCTTTCGCTTGAGACCTTTTTGCGCAATACGTATCGGTTTTATTTTCAGCAGGTTTTAAAAGGCGAAGCGTGACTGGAAGAAAGAGTACGGACGGAAATGTTCATCTTTCGCCCGTTTTCCTGTATGATATAGTATAGTGTGCGTGATCATTAATATAATTGAACAGGGTGTATAAATCATGGAAAAACAATATAGAGTTTTACTTTATTATAAATATGTAAAGATTGATGAGCCTGAAGAGTTCACGGCTCAGCATTTGAAGTTTTGTAAGGAGCTCGGTCTGTTAGGCCGTATTTTGATTTCTGAGGAAGGCATTAACGGCACGGTGTCCGGAACAGTTGAACAGACGGATCAATACATGAATGCGCTGAAAGCTGATCCGCGTTTTGCCGACATGCCGATCAAAATTGACGAGGCTGACGGCCATGCATTCCGCAAAATGTTTGTGCGCCATAAAAAAGAGCTGGTGACGCTTCGTCTCGAAGATGATGTTGATCCGAATGTCACGACGGGCAAGCATTTGAAACCGAAAGACTTTTATGAGCAAATGCAGGATCCTGACACGATCGTGATCGACGCCAGAAACGACTATGAGTATGACCTCGGTCATTTCCGCGGAGCGGTCAGACCTGATATTGAGGCGTTCCGTGAACTGCCGGACTGGATTGAAGAACACAAAGACATGCTTGAAGGCAAAAAAATCCTCACGTACTGCACAGGCGGCGTACGCTGTGAGAAATTTTCCGGCTGGCTGCTGAAGCAGGGCTTTGAAGACGTGTCCCAGCTTGACGGCGGTATCGTCACTTACGGTAAAGATCCTGAAGTGCAAGGGCAGCTGTGGGACGGACAGTGCTATGTGTTTGACGAAAGAATCAGCGTACCGGTCAACCGCGTAGAGCACGTTATCATCGGAAAAGATTATTTCACGGGCGAGCCGTGCGAGCGTTATGTGAACTGCGCAAATCCGGCATGTAATAAAAAAATGATCTGCACACCTGAGAATGAATACAAATACATGCGCAGCTGCAGTCACGAATGCCGTACGAACGAACGCAACATGTATGTGAAAGAGCACGAAATGACTCAGGAAGAAATCAATGAACGCCTTGCTTTGATTGAAAAAGAGGATCATGCGGCGATTGATTAATAGAAAAGACCACCAATGAGGTGGTCTTTTTTGTGTTTACATACTTTCTGTCCGTGCGGTCTGGTCTGCCGTGACAGGTCCTTTATATTTGAAAGCTTTTTCCCATTTGGATACGACGATGCAGGCGACCGCATGGCCGGGCACGTTGACACCGGTTCGCGCCATGTCCATGACGCGGTCGACACCGGCAATGATGGCGACGCCTTCCGCGGGGAGACCGACCGCATTCGCTGTCGCCAGAAGCACGACGAGTGAGCCTGACGGGACGGCGGCAATGCCTTTGCTTGTCATGACGAGCACAAGCATCATCAGAAGCTGCTGAGAAAGCGGCATCTCCACATGAAACGCCTGCGCCAGGAAAATACAGGACACCGATAAATAGAGGCTGGAGCCGTCACAGTTCAGCGATAAACCTGACGGAACCACAAAGGAGACGACCCGCTTCGGGCAGCCGTATTTCTCCATCCGATCCATCAGCTGAGGCAGAATGGTTTCTGTGCTTGTCGTGGAGAAAGCGATCAAAAACAGATCCCAAATCATTTTCAGCACTTCAAAGTACTTGATTTTAAAGATAAGCCCCACGATCGGAAACAGAACGAAGAGTATCAGGAACAGCCCGAGAAACACAGTGCCGATCAGCTTCAGCATCGGGAGCAGAAGCGCGATTCCGAATTGCCCGACGGAGGCGGCCATCAGGGCGAGAACGCCGATCGGAGCGGTGACCATCACCATCTGCGTCAGCTTGAACATAATATTTGCCGTGGATTCGAAGAAACTCATGACAGGTGCGGAGGCTTTGCCGATGCCGGCTGCGGCAACACCGAATAGGATTGCGAAAAAAATGACGGCGAGAAGATCATTTTTCGCCATAACGTCAATGATGTTAACGGGGATAATATCAAGAAGCATTTGTTTCAGATCGACTACTTTTTCCGTATAGCCGGAAAGCTCGTGAATGTCTTTTTTAGCAAGATGAGAGAGGTTAAGTCCGACTCCCGGCTTCAGCACGTTCGCCAATAACAGACCGAGCGCCAGAACGAGCGTCGTAATCACTTCAAACCAAATAATCGTTTTGATGCCGAGACTGCCCATTTTTTTCATACTGCCGCTGCCGGCGGCTCCGATAACAATGGTCGAAAACACGATCGGCACGACAATCATTTTAATCAGGCGGATAAATCCGTCTCCTACAGGCCGCAGCGCCATCCCGAAATCCGGGAAGAAATGGCCGATCAATGCTCCGATGGCTAAAGCGATCAAAATCTGGAATGCGATAAATTTTTTCAAGCGAATCCCCCTTTTACTTGCGCATTTCTTACGTAATTCGTGAAGCAGGCGGCAACCACCTTCCTCTCCGCCATAAATTTGTCACATTATTGACTGTGCGAAAGGAAGGATTGCTTTACATTATGTAAGCGCAATCATTGAATATGACAGAAAGTCCTCATTGAAAAAAATGAAGGAGCATAAGAATAAAGAAAGATTTCCGCTGAAAATATTAAAAATTTTGATAATTATCCTCTTATAAGTGGTATATTTGATATGATATGGTCAACTGCATTCTCATATATCTGTGCATACAAGATTCGGGACAGAAAAAACATGCAGCCCAGAGAAGACTGAAAATTTAAACAATTAGAAGAAAGGTGTGCTTTTGTTGAATCAACTGATTGAAAGACGTAAGGTCACAGCTAGAAAAGAAAAACCGGATTCCGCTTCATTGGGATTTGGCAAATACTTCACAGATTACATGTTTGTCATGGATTACGAAGAGGAGAGAGGGTGGCATGATCCGAGAATCACACCTTATGAACCGGTCCATCTGGATCCTTCCGCATCGGTTTTCCATTACGGGCAGGCCGTATTTGAAGGGCTGAAGGCTTACAGGTCAGAAGACGGACGGGTGTTGATGTTCCGTCCTGACCAAAATATAAAACGGCTGAATAAATCGTTACGGCGGATGAGCATGCCGCCTCTTGACGAGAAGCTGGCGCTGGAAGCATTGATACAATTGGTGGAGCTGGAGCAGGAATGGATACCGATAGAAAAAGGAACCTCTTTATATATCCGTCCGTTTGTAATTGCGACTGAGCCTTCTTTAGGCGTCCGGCCTTCCAAGCGTTATAAGTTCATGGTTGTTCTGACGCCGGTCGGTTCGTATTACGGCGATCAGCTGAAACCGATCCGTATTTATGTGGAAGATGAGTATGTGCGCGCCGTCACCGGCGGAGTGGGCGACGTCAAAACGTCCGGAAATTATGCGGCCAGCTTACAGGCTCAGCGGAAAGCCGAAGAACTGGGGTACGATCAGGTGCTTTGGCTCGACGGGGTGGAAAAGAAATATGCCGAAGAGGTAGGGAGTATGAATATCTTTTTCATCATAAACGGAGAGGCCGTAACGCCGGCGTTAAACGGAAGCATTCTCGGGGGCATCACACGCGCATCTGTGATAGAGCTGTTAAAAAGCTGGGGCATCCGTGTCAGAGAAGAACAGGTCGCCATTGATGACATCTATGAGGCTGCAATGAGAGGCGAGGTGTCAGAAGTATTCGGTACGGGAACCGCGGCCGTCATCTCGCCGGTCGGCGCGCTGCACATTCACGGCGAAACGATTGAGCTGAATAACGGTTTGATCGGTGAAGTGTCAGAAAAGCTCTATGAAACGATTGCCGGCATCCAAGTCGGGAAGGTGCGGGATTCGTTCAGATGGGTTGTTGAAGTATAAATGAAAAAAGAACCCCTGCGCTGCAGGGTTCTTTTTTGGATTATTGGGATTTTACGGCTTGCACGCGGGCTCTGCTTTTCCGGTTTTTCAAGTAATAAGCGGTGTAGCAAACGGCCATAAAGGCAATCCCGCAATAAAGGGCGATGGCCTGGTTCGGATCAAAAGCGATGCCGATACAGGAGGCGAGGCATAGGAGAAAGGCCGCTATCGGTACGGCCGGATATCCCGGCGTCCTGTATTTCAAGTCTGAAAGCTGGTGCCCTTCTTTAAGAAACCGTCTTCTGAACAAAAATTGCGATGCGGCGATGCTCATCCACACAGCCACTACCGCAAATCCTGAGACGGAGACGAGAACAAGATAGACTGTATCCGCTGCAAATACGCTTGACAACAATGACAGAATGCCGCCGATCATACTGAAGATCAGAGCATTAAAAGGAATGCCTTTAGAGGTCAGCCTGGCAAAGGCGGGATGAAGCTCCCCTTCTTTAGACAGGGACCACAGCATACGTGATGACGCGTACAGCCCTGAATTGGCCGCGGACAGAAGCGCCGTTAAAATGACGAAATTCATCAGATCGGCCGCATAAGGCACGCCGACTCTGTCAAATACCGTGACAAACGGGCTTTCAATCACACCGGCTTCCTTGATGGAGATCATCCCTGACAGCACAAAAATCGTTCCGATAAAGAAAAGCGCCAGCCGCCAGACTGTGGTCTTAATGGCGCGCGGAACGGTTTTTTCCGGATCGGCGCTTTCCCCGGCGGCGATTCCGATCAACTCCGTCCCTGAAAAAGCAAAGTTTACTGAAAGCATCGTCATCAGTATTGGGAAAAAACCATTTGGAAAAAGGCTGCCGCCATCCGTAAAGTTCGACAGCATAGGTGCGGCCTCACCGCTTTTCATCGGGACGAGGCCGAACATCGCCGCTCCGCCCAATAAAATAAACAGTAAGATGGCTAAGACTTTAATGCTTGAGAACCAAAACTCCGATTCAGCAAAAAATTTCACGGAGAAGGCGTTTAATAAAAAGATGAAAAGAGCGAATACCGCACTCCACATCCAAACTGAAGTATGCGGGAACCAGCGCTGCATGAAGAGCCCGGCCGCCGTGAATTCAGAGCCCAGCGCCACCGCCCACGTCAGCCAGTACAGCCATGCGACCGTAAAGCCCGTCGCGGGCCCGATATAGGTCTTCGCATAGGTGTGGAATGCGCCCGTCACCGGCATGGCCACTGACAGTTCACCGAGGCAAAGCATGACAAGATAGACGATGCCCGCGCCCAAAAGGTAAGCGAAAATGGTGCCCGCCGGACCCGCCTGATGAATGGTATACCCAGAGCTTAAAAACAGCCCCGTTCCGATCACACCTCCGAGTGATAGCATAAAGAGGTGTCTGCTTTTCATACTTCTCTGAAAATTCGTCTCGTTCTTGTTGTTCATTGTTTTCCAACTTTCTGCGAGGGCCGTTCTAATAAAAAATCTCATGCCGGCGAACGGCACGAGATTCCGGCGAACCGGCTTTTTGAATAGAATATACAAACTATTCCGATTAGTCAAGTTGTTTTTAAGGTCTTGGCCCAATCGGCAATGGCTTGGATGTCCGCGGGTTTCGTCCGGCAGCAGCCTCCGATCAGGCTCACGCCGTTTTCGTACCAGCTTTGCGCGCTTTTTCCGAAATGGTTTTCGCACGCTGCGCCTTTCCAGGTTTTTGTCACCGGGTCATATTGTTCACCGGAGTTCGGATAGGCGATAATCGGTTTGGATGCTGCCCGTTTGATTTCTTCTATCAGCGGCGGAATATGTTCGATCGGTGTGCAGTTGATGCCGATCGCTGCGATTTGGCTGCAGGAGTCAAGCAGGGACGCGCATTCGGAAATAGGCGTGCCTTCGCTGATATGCCGTCCGTCTTTAGCGCTGAAGCTGATCCATGCATAAGTGCCGGGGAATTCCTCCAGCAGCCTTGTGATCGCTTTTGCTTCTGACAGGCACGGAATGGTCTCACAGGCCAAAAGATCGGCACCGTATTCTATGAGGGCTTTCATCCGGGGGCGGTGAAAGCTGATCAGCTCATCTTCCGTCAGTCCGTAATGCCCGCGATATTCAGAGCCGTCAGCGAGGCTAGCGCCGTAAGGTCCGATAGAAGCGGCGACCAAAGGTTTGGGCCGGTGTAAACGGTTTTCTTCATGCGCCCAAAATTCATCGCGTGCTTGTGCGGCAAGTTCAACAGATGTCTGAATGAGACGTATCGCCTCGGTTTCCGGGATGCCGTGCGCTGCAAATCCTTCAATTGTCGATTGATAACTGGCGGTGATCGCGCAATCAGCGCCGGCGGCAAAATATTCTGCATGCACCTGTTTGATCAGTTCGGGTCTCTCCAAAAGAATTTTGGCCGACCACAGATCGTCATGTAAATCACAGCCCATCCGCTCAAGCTCGGTTGCCATCGCGCCGTCTATGATCATAACCGGGTATTCATTTAATATTTGTGTAATGGGATTCATAGGCCTTCCTTTCTGACTTTACTGAAAATATATAAAAAGGGTAATGGACGCTATTCTCTTTGTCAATGAACCGGCGGAAAAAAGGTGTTCAGGACGCTGCCCGAACACCTTTTGTTTAGGAAATGTGTTTGCCTTTCGCGCTTTTCGCGATATCTGAATACTCCCAGCATTCGATCCCGTCATCATCAGGGAGCACATCTCTGTAAAAGACGGGGTCCTTTCCGGCTTTCTTTTGCCGGGCATAATCGCTCAAAGCGGCAAACGCTTTTTTCGACAGAAGGAAAATCGCGATTAAGTTCACGACCACCATTAAGCCCATGAACAAGTCAGCCATATCCCACACAAGCTGGACTTTGGAAATACAGCCGAACAGTACCATTCCGAGCACGCAGATGCGGTAAATGAACAGCCATTTTTTGTTCTGGCTTAAAAATCCGATATTGGTTTCTCCGTAATAATAGTTGCCCATCAGAGCGCTGAAGCCGAACAAAAGCATTAAGACGGCAAGGAAACCTGACGCCCACGCGCCGACATGATCGCTCAAGGCAGCCTGAGAAAGCGCGATGCCGCTCAGTCCCGGCTGGTGATAAGCGTCTGAAAATAAAATGATAAGCGCCGTGCTTGTACAAATGACGAGCGTATCCGTCAGGACGCCGAATGCCTGAATGAGCCCCTGTTTCACCGGGTGGCTCGTCGTAGCTGTCGCCGCCGCGTTCGGAGCGCTTCCCATACCCGCTTCATTTGAGAAAATCCCGCGTCTTACACCTTGCATCAAGGCCGCACCTAAAGCGCCGCCCGCTGCCTGATCAATGCCGAACGCATTTTTTACGATTAGCGACAGAACGCCGGGCAATTGGGTGATGTTCGTCAGAATGACAAAGAAAGCGACACCGATATATAAAACGGCCAAGACGACTACGATGTATTCCGCCATTTTCGCAATTCGTTTGACGCCGCCGAAGATTACGCCGCCGAAAACCAAGATTAAAATAATGCCCAATGTAAGCCGGCTGGTGCCGAATGCGTTTTGAAAGGCGACGCTGATCGTATTGGATTGAACGGAATTAAAAACAACCCCGAATGACAGTGTGATTAATACGGCGAACAGCGCGCCCATCCAGCGTTTCTTCAGGCCTTTTTCCATGTAATAGGCCGGGCCGCCGCGGAATCCGTTTTGATCTTTTACTTTATAAATTTGGGCCAGCGTGCTTTCAACAAAGCTTGAAGCCGAACCGATGACTGCGATAATCCACATCCAGAAAATAGCGCCCGGACCGCCGAGTGCGATCGCAATGGCGATTCCGGTAATATTCCCTGTTCCGACACGCGCCGCCATACTGATGCAAAATGCCTGAAACGGGGAAATGCTGTTTTTTGTCCGGGCGGCCGCGCCTTCCTTCAAAACCCGGATCATTTCCTTCAGCATGCGGACTTGCAGACCCTTTGATCTGAACGTAAAAAACAGTCCCAGAGAAAGAAGCAGTACGATTAACAGTTTTGACCATAAAAAATCATTTGCCGAGCCGATTACATTTTCAAGGAATTCCTGCATCCAATCACCTCTTGGTTCGTTTGATTAAAAAATACTGAGCTCCCACTCCTGTGCGATATGTTTCAGCAGCATGCCGCCGGTCAGGCTGTTGCCGTATTCATCAATGGCCGGACCGTAAATGCCGATGCCGCAGCCGTTATGAAAAGGCTGCTCTCTTCTGGCGCTTGGGGGAACCAATGCCATGATGCCGCCGGATACCCCGCTTTTGGCCGGGACGCCGACGAAAGCCGCATATTTGCCTGACGCATTGTACATCCCGCACGTCAGCATCAGGGCTTTGGCGAGTTTCGCGACATCTTTCGGAATGACCTGTTCCCGTCGGATCGGATGGTAGCCATCATGGGCAAGTATCAATCCGATTAAAGCGATGTCCTCGGTTGTACTCTCCATGGCACACTGCTTTAAATACACTTCAAGCGTTTCTTCCACATCCGCCTCGAGAAAGTTCGTTTCTTTTAAATAATAGGCGAGCGCTCGGTTCCGATGCGCGGTCTGCCATTCAGAACGGAAGACCTCCTCGTGAATGTGAGGCCGTTTCCCTATTAATTTTTCAAAAACGGAAAAGAGATATTCTAATTTATCATGCGCCGTTTCACCCGGAAGCAGCGAGGCGACGGTAATGGCGCCGGCATTGATCATCGGGTTGAAGGGCTTCCCGGGTTTATGGATTTCAAGCCGGATGATAGAATTAAACGCATCACCCGTCGGTTCCACGTCCACACGATCCAGCACGTAAGAAATGCCTCTGTTCATGCAGGCGGCAATAAAGCTGATGACTTTTGAGATGCTCTGCAATGTGAACGGGACATTCCATTCACCGGCATGAATCATTGAGCCATCCGGCTCTAATATGCAAATGCCCAGCTGAGAGTCGTTGATTTCTCCGAGGGCGGGTATATAATTTGCGCTTTTTCCATTGACGGAAAACGGTCGGTAATGCTCGACCCAATCTTGTAAAAGTGAAGCCAGTTCCTCTTTTTCAAGGCGCTCTCTGACCATATCTTTCATAACATTCCTCCTCTATTGCAAGCCTGTCCGAAGCGGAAACCGGTCTTGGAAAACGTTTTCAAAAATAGCGTGTTCCATGTTAATGTATAATGACATCTACAGAATCATACAAAATACGACAAAATCATTCTTAAAATAAGCCGATAGATTTATAAATCAGCCGGAGTGTCCCGCCATTCGGGTCTAAAGAAATTTGCGGACTGTATCGGTCTTGTTCAAAATAGACAGAAGAAGGAAGTGATTATGATCAGGCTCGACTATTTACTGAAAAAAGACGGCTATCTTTTCGCCCTTATGCTGATCACCGTGCCGCTGGCGGGGGAACTGAAATTTTACCCCCTGAATGAGGTATATCGGATCAGCTTCGGCGCCCCGGCTTTTTTCTTTTTTCTGCTGCTGCTTCGGCATGTGCCGGCGGTATTGTCAGGGCTGTTGACAGGTGCAGCCGTTGTGGCATTCCGAATCGGCCTGGCTTGCTGGGGAGGAGAGCATGCCGGATTTACGGCGGCTTTTTTCAGCCAATATCCCAGTTTCTTTTTTTACTTTACATATGCCTGTTTGTTTTATGTGCTGAAGGTCAGGCTTTTTTGGGATCGGCCGCTCATGATCGGGTTTCTCGGTTTTCTCATTGAAATGGCGTCCGATGCCGTTGAAATGACGGTTCAGTTTTCCGGCGGCAAGCAGATTATGATGCCGGACAAGCTGGCGGATATCGCGGTTATCGCTGTTTCTCACACATTTATTGTGCTGAGTTTTTTCAACGTGATGAAGCTGCACGAATCTCAGGTCAGGGAAAAACAAACGAGAAAGCAGCATGAGCACATGCTGATGATTGTATCTAACTTATATGAAGAAACGATTCATTTGAAAAAAACGTTAAAAACGACGGAGCATGTGACGAAAGAATCCTATCAGCTGTATCGGGAAATGAGCGGGAACGACCGGGATCTCGGGAGCCGAATGCTGCGCCTTGCGGGAGAAATTCATGAAGTGAAAAAAGACAATCAGCGAATATTCGCCGGCCTGTCGAAGCTGATTTCAAATGAGAGATTCCGGGATTACATGAATGCCGCCGATCTGGTCGGCCTCGTTATCCGCATCAATGAAAAATACGCCGAATCTTTAGGCAAAGACATTCAATTCAAAAGCGTGATTGAAGGAGAACACCCCGATTATCACGTCTTTACCGTCCTGTCGATCTTAAATAACCTGACCGCCAATGCCGTCGAAGCCATGGGTGACAGGGGTGAGATCCGCCTCGCGCTGCGCAGGGCTGAGGGGGAGATGGCCGAATTTGAGGCGGAAGATGACGGTCCCGGCATCCCGGAAAAAATCGGAGAGGTAATCTATGATCCCGGATTTACGTCCAAATACGATGAATTCGGCACACCTTCAACGGGCATTGGGCTTTCATACGTGAAGGAAATCGTAACCGAACTTGACGGAGACATTTCCTTTCATAACAAGCCAAAAGGCGTCATATTTACGATTAAGCTGCCGGTGAAGCATTTGATTGCAGAAAGGATGAACTCATAATATGCGTTTTTTTATAGCTGATGATGACCGGGCGATCCGTTCCATTTTAAAACAGATGATTGAGGACGAGGACTTAGGCGAAGTCGTCGGTGAGGCAGAGGACGGAAGCCAGATTGAAGGGCATTATCTCCATTTCAAACAAGTCGATATTTTATTAATTGATCTGCTGATGCCGGGTCGGGACGGGATTGAGACGATCCGGCATCTTCAGGGGTCGTACAACGGAAAAGCAGTGATGATATCGCAGGTGGAGGCAAAGGAAATGGTGGGAGAAGCTTATTCTCTCGGCATCGAATACTTTATCCATAAACCGATCAACAAAATCGAGATCGTCACCGTTTTGCGAAAAGTAAAAGAGCGGATTGAACTGGAAACGTCGATCGGCGACATCCAACACTCGTTAAGCCGTCTTATTCAGCGGAATGAGCCGAAAAAAAGCGGGCCAGGGAGTGTGCGCGAGAAATCAATCAAAGAAACAGGAAAATTTCTTTTATCGGAATTAGGCATCGTGGGAGAAAGCGGGGCGCATGACCTCATGGCCGTCCTTCACTATTTATTTGAGGATGAACAGGCGGAAAGAAACATCCCGTCTTTAAAGCAGATGTTTACAAACGCCGCCATCCGGAAGCTGGGGCCTGCGGCGGCACAAGCTGAGGTTAACAGAGAAATCAAAGCCTCGGAACAGCGGATCAGAAGGGCCGTCATTCATTCGTTAAACCATTTCGCCTCATTGGGCACAACTGATTTTTCAAACCCCAAATTTGAATATTACGCCTCGAAATTCTTTGATTTCCCCGCTGTCAGCAAGAGAATGAAAGAAATGCAGGCTAAGGAAACCGTGCCGCTTTCTCCGGTTAAAGTGAATATGAAAAAATTCATTCACGTCTTTTTTTTGGAGGCGAAAGATTTACGTGAAGGATCAAAATTTGTCAGCGGAGGCAGCCGGTAAGCTGATAAATAGGGTTTACGTATATAAGGTTTTTGTGTAAAATAATGTTAACTAAGAAGGAACGGAGGGATCCTGATGGCTGATCAAATTCCGGTTTTCGCACTAATGAAATAGTGTCAAAGTCTCTGCCTTGAGCGCGGAGGAAACCGGGATTGTCTGCCTGAATAAGGAACCTGACAGTAATAGTGAGGGGGCGGCGATTATGCCGCCCTCTTTTTGGCGTCTTCACACATCTCTTTCTCCTCCGCCTAAAGGCGAAGCTCTGTGTCAGTCAATAAGGGAAATGGGGAAACAAGATGACAAAAAAACAAAGGGAAATAGAATCCGTTTTGAACATCGCAAAGGAAAATGGCTTACGGTTAAAATATGAAGGGGCGGACATAAATGAAACGGGTATGGACTTCCAAGTCGTATTTGCTGAAGATGACAACGGCGTGACATGGGTGCTCCGAAAGCCGCGCCGTCCCGATGTTATCGAAAGAGCGGCTGCAGAAAGCGATGTTCTCGCGTTTCTCCGCAGCCATGCCACGGTATCAGTCCCCGATTGGCGGATTCATACACCGGAACTGATCGCTTATCCGAAACTGGACGGAATACCGGCTGCCGCAATTGATCTGGATAAGAAACAGTATGTCTGGAATATGGAACACGAGCCGCCTTCAGACGGTTTTGTCGGCTCGCTTGCCGCAGCATTAGCCGGGCTGCACGGGGCAGACCCGGATGCGGCCTCCAGATCCGGAATTGAAATTATAAAACCGGATGACGTCAGGCAAAGGGCGGCGGAATCAATGGATCATATAAAAAAAGAAATCGGGGTTTCAGAACAGCTTTGGAAAAGATGGCAAACGTGGATAAATGACAGCTCGTACTGGCCTGATTTTTCCGCGCTGATCCATGGCGACTTGCATCCTCCGCATATTTTGATCGGCGAAAATCAGCGTGTGACGGGTCTCCTCGATTGGACGGAGGCAAAGGTTGCCGATCCGGCCAAGGATTTTGTCCTTTATCAAGTGATATTAGGAGAAAAAGAAACAAAACGGCTGATGAAGAGCTACGAAGCTGAGGGCGGGCGCGTCTGGCCGAAAATGCAGGAGCATGTGACAGAATGGCAGGCCGCTTACCCTGTGGAAACGGCGAAGTTCGCGCTTCAGACGGGGCAAGAGGAGCATATGCAAATGGCGCGGGACATGCTCGGCCTGTCCGATCCGAAAGGTTATTGACTTCCGCCGGATGACAGCGTATGATACATTTTAAAATCATAGAACGGATGAACAATGCTGAGGAAGAGTAAGTACGCATCAGCGCGCGGGGTTCAGAGAGTCGGTGGCCGCTGTGAACCGATCCCCGTCCGGTGCCGAATGGGCTTCTGAATTGCTGCGCTGAAATGACAGTAGGCGGTGCCGGGATTCTTTCCCCGTTATCAAGAAAGGTGTATTGAAACCCTGAGT
Organism: Bacillus sp. jun7; assembly: GCF_051034795.1. Taxonomy (NCBI): domain Bacteria; kingdom Bacillati; phylum Bacillota; class Bacilli; order Caryophanales; family Bacillaceae; genus Bacillus; species Bacillus sp. jun7. The sequence continues at coordinate 2,132,953 of NZ_CP093219.1, read as the reverse complement.
TTCTGTACTTTTTGAGAGAATGGCTCTTCAGCCGTTAATAAAGGTGGCACCGCGAAAACCTCGTCCTTTGATGGACGGGGTTTTTTTGCGTTGTTAAGGAGGTGATGACCATGGAAAGTGACTGGAGACGGACAGACAATCAAAAAAGGAGGGATATTCATGGTGATCGCAACCGACGATCTTGAGCTCACGTGTCCGCATTGTGAAGGAACCGGCGAGGAGAAAGAAGGTGTGCCCTGTCCGAAGTGCGGCGCGAAGGGCGTCATATTGACCGCTCAAGGAAACACGCTGCTGCATTTTATCAGAAAGCATATGGATCAGTGAAATCAAACGAATATGTAAAGAAACAGCACAAAACAAAAAAGCTTGTAGAAAAAACATCGTTTTCTCTACAAGCTGCTTTTTCATTCTTCAAAATAAGGATTCACATGGATGAGCACTTCTTCAACATCTGAAAAGTGTCTTTTGATTTCATTTCGGATTTCCCGGGCTATATCGTGTCCCTGCTTAATCGTCAAATCATGATCCAAAGATAACCGGACATCAAGCAATTTATAGTGGCCGTGTTCTCTTGCTCGGATTTTATCGAGCCGTTTGACTTGAGGACAATGCAAAATAACCGATTTATATTCCTCTATCAGTTCGGGATCAACACTTTTTTCCATGAGAACGTCAACAGACGGCCTGATTAATCCCATTGAAATCTTAAAAATGAGGTACGCCACGATGACACTGGCAATTGCATCGGCGTACAACAGATAGGACCATCCGCGTGTGTTCCCGATAATCGCCAATAGGACGCCGATAAAAGCGGCAAGAGAGGCAACGATATCGCCTTTATGATCGTATGCAATCGCTATAATCGCTTTACTGTTCCATTTTTCCCCTTGTTTGATCGAATAACGATATAAGATCTGCTTAGCCGCGTAGGATATCAGAGCCGCAAACAATGCGCTGTATTGCGGGATGCTTGGACCTTCAACAAAGGACGAAATCGCTTCTATCAGAATATACACGGAAACGAGCACTAATATGATTCCTACAATCGCTTCGCTGATGACCTCAGCTTTGCCATGCCCAAAAGGATGGTCTTGATCGGGCGGCTTATTAGAAATGCCGATGACGGCCAGGACAGCAATTGAAGCCACGACATCCGCTGCAGAATGTATACCGTCGGCAAAAACTGCTTCACTATCGCCTATCAGTCCAAAAAAGATCTTTCCTGCCATTAAGATCAGATTGGCTATCAATGCAATCAAAGCAACTTTTTTGCTTATTTGTTCTCTTTCACTTGTCATTTTTTCCTCCTATAAAACTGCACAAAAAAATAGGGGCGCTTTTGATTCGCTCTCCGTATCCTTTCTTGTGTAATCACTTTGCTTATCGTACCAATTCAGTTTCGAGTGGGTCTATAGCAAGGTTGTTTCCTGTTTACTAATAAATAAGGTGACAGAAAAAAAGTTGGAGCAGGGCTAAATAGTACATAAACAAAATTGCGCTGAATTTAAAAATGAACTGTTGACATTTGAGTATTTATCTTTTATTATTATCTTGAATTCAAGATATTTTAATTCGAGATAATTTAATTAGAGTGCAGGATAAGAACCTGCCGATCGTTTCGTTTTTTGATCATATGCTATTTGATTTTTTATACCATAATATCTCGAATTCGAGATAAAGGGGAGTGCGAGAGAAATGGCTGAATTTGTACAGCTGGTGAATGAAAGAAGATCTGCAAGCAACTTTCTTCCAGAACATCCAATCACAAGAGATGAGCTCAACGAAATGTTTGAATTGGTTGCGTTGGCTCCATCAGCTTTTAATTTGCAGCATACAAAATATGTGACGGTTCTTGACCCGGAGGTAAAAGAAAAGCTGAAGCAGGCCGCAAACGGACAATATAAAGTGTTCAGCTCATCAGCGGTTCTTTTGGTTTTAGGGGATAAGCAGGCATATCAGCAAGCGGCTGGCATCTATGAAGGGTTGAAGATGCTGGGGGTATTAAGTAAACAAGAGTATGATCACATGGTTCAAAACACCGTTTCGTTTTATGAAAACAGGGGAGAACCGTTTAAGAGAGATGAGGCGATAAGAAATGCTTCACTTTCTGCGATGATGTTTATGCTGAGTGCTAAGGAAAAAGGCTGGGACACCTGTCCGATGATAGGGTTTGATACTGAAGCCGTGAAACAGATTTTGAATATAGATGATCAATTTGAGGTCGTCATGATGATTACAATCGGGAAAGAAAAAATAGAAAGCAGAAGGCCGCGCGGCTACCGAAAGCCTGTGAATGAGTTTGTGGAGTATATTTAAATATTTGTAAAGGAGCGCATAGAAATGGCTAAAAAAACGATGGGAATCCATCATATTACAGCAATTGTCGGCCACCCTCAAGAGAATGCTGATTTCTACGCTGGAGTGCTGGGGCTGCGATTGGTCAAGCAAACGGTCAATTTTGATGATCCGGGTACGTATCACCTTTATTTTGGGGATGAAGGCGGGAAGCCGGGAACAATCATCACATTCTTTCCGTGGGCGGACGCCCGTCAAGGCATCATTGGAGACGGACAGGTTGGCGTGACATCTTACGTCGTGCCGAGAGGTGCTATGGCGTTTTGGGAAAAGAGACTTGAAAAGTTCAACGTGCCATACACAAAAATCGAGCGCTTTGGAGAACAATATATAGAATTTGATGATCCGCATGGCCTGCATTTAGAAATCGTGGAAAGAGAAGCAGGGGAGGCCAATACGTGGACTTTCGGAGATGTAACCCCGGATGTTGCCATTAAAGGCTTTGGCGGTGCAACCCTGTTATCAGCACAGCCTGAAAAAACAGGTGAATTGCTAGAAAACATCATGGGGCTTGAGCGAGTCGGCAAGGAAGGAGACTTCGTTCGTTATCGTTCTGCCGGTGATATCGGGAATGTGATTGATCTTAAATTAACGCCGATCGGCCGCGGACAAATGGGTGTCGGCACAGTGCATCACATCGCTTGGCGGGCTCAGGATGACGAAGATCAATTAGATTGGCAAAGATTCATTGCTGCGCACGGATATGGTGTGACTCCTGTTCAGGATAGAAACTATTTTAATGCGGTTTACTTCAGAGAACATGGGGAAATCTTATTTGAGATCGCAACTGATCCGCCGGGCTTTGCCCATGATGAGTCACAAGAAACAATGGGCGGAAAATTGATGCTCCCTGAGCAGTATGAACCGCACCGGGCACAAATTGAACAAGGGCTGCTGCCGTTTGAAGTAAGAGAATTAGATTGATTTGACACATAAAAAATAAAGAAACATATAGTCAATTGATGATTGCTGGATGGTACCGTCCAGCAAAGAATCAGATGAAATCAAAGATGAGGAGAGATAAAAATGGAAGATGCAGGACTATTACTTATTCGAATCATGATTGGTGTGGTGTTTCTGTTTTATGGATCACAAAAATTATTCGGCTGGTTTGGCGGATACGGAATTAAAGGAACCGGACAATGGTTCGAGTCAATTGGAGTTAAACCAGGCAATGCCGCGGCCGCTTTATCAGGTCTCGGGGAACTCGCAAGCGGAATTTTATTTATTTTAGGTGTATTCCTCCCGCTTGGAGCTGCTATCATAACGATCATTATGTTAGGTGCCATTGTAAAAGTTCATGGAGCGAAAGGGTTTGCGAACGGTGCCGGCGGCTTTGAATATAACTTGGTGCTGATTGCAGTCTCCATCGGAGTTGCACTCATCGGTTCAGGAGCTTACGCTTTGCATTTTTAATATAAGTATCTAAGAACAGTTACTGAAAAGCGGTAACTGTTCTTTTATTTTTCAAGCACGACGTTAAGGTGCTCTGAATCGCAAAAAAGCGGATATGATCCATATAAATGTGTATAGTGAATGTACGAGTATTGATGAGCTTGGTCATGAAAGACGAGCCGATTTGAAGGAGGGTTTTGATGAAAGAGCTGACAGACTTACATTCATTAGATTCTATCGAGAATTTTATTAAGCAGCATCAATTCAGTTTTATCTACATTTCAAGACCTGCCTGTACAGTATGTCACGCTGTTCTGCCGCAGCTCAGAAACGTATTGGATCAGTTTCCGAATATCAAATTGGGGCATACCGACGCTGACGAGGTAGAAGAGGTAGCCGGCAGATTTTCAGTCTTCACTGTCCCCGTGCTTCTTTTGTTCATTGATGGGACTGAGTTTCTGAGAGAAGCCCGCTTTGTTCATTTTGAACAGCTCGAAAAAAGGCTGAAAAGGGTTTATCAGTTATATCAAGATGTATAAAGCGTTACTTTACAAATAAAAAGCCCCCTTTAAGGGGCTCAGGCTGTCGAGAAAATCTCGACAGCCTTTATTTTTCCCTTAAAATATCCATTCCCCTGTCATAAAATAAAAGACCCGCACAAGAGACGCTTCTCAAAACACAGCCGTATTCGTTCTGTTTGACCAACTCGTTGAAGAGGATCACCTTCTTCGAAAAATTGATCAGTACATAGACTTCTTTTTTATCGTTGAAAAGGTCAAACCTTACTGCAGCGAAAATAAAGGCCGCCCCTCACTTGATCCGCTGATCTTATTCAAAATGATGTTGAAGGTTGCCGCATACCCAGCCAAGCAAGGCTGGGCATATGTAAAGAAACAGCAAAAAACAAAAAAGCTTGCAGAAAAAACATCATTTTCTCTACAAGCTGAAGGCCGTTATCCGGCCTTTTTTACATTATTCGGACCGGGGTTCTAAAAAACGGGACCCTCCCAAGTCTTTTCTCATCAGATAGATATGGAAAAAATATTCTCCGACGGCGATGATGACGGCGGAAATGAGAGCGGCAAACGCCAGTCTTCCTCCGGAAATGCCCATGGACAGCGGCATTCCCATCAGCCAGACAACAAGAAACGCGATTCCGAAATCAGCGGACGCCGCCGTGATATTATTCCATCTCGGAAGCACGTACAGGTCGCCCGTAAAGTAGGAAACGGCTCCCAGCACAATGGTCATCAGCAGCACGTCACCGAATGTAAAGCGAAAACCTAAGCCGAGTATCAGATACAGAATAATGATGGTCATAATGCCTTTAATGGCAAGCGCTTTAATGTGTTCCATTCGAATTCCTCCTTATGGAAATCATGTTAGTATGTTTCCTCATAACGTGAAATATAAACCCTTTTTTCGTGAACATTTGTTTTCTGGCTTTTGGCTGTCATCACTGGGCCGCTGCTGAATATGATGAAAGGAGAAAATACGGGAGGTGTCATGATGGCAGTCGTAAAAGCGTCGAGCGCCGATGTCGATCTAATGGCAAGGCTGCTCAGGGCGGAAGCGGAAGGCGAAGGGAAGCAGGGAATGCTTTTGGTCGGCAATGTGGGAATCAATCGGGTGCGGGCGAATTGTTCTGATTTTAAAGGCCTGCGCACCATCAGGCAGATGGTGTTTCAGCCGCACGCGTTTGAAGCGGTGACTCACGGATACTTTTACCAGAGACCGCGTGAATCCGAGCGGAGGCTTGCCCGCAGGAACATTAACGGAGAACGGTTTTGGCCGGCTAAGTTCAGTCTGTGGTACTTTAAGCCGCCGGGCAACTGCCCGCAGACTTGGTATGGCCAGCCGTTTGTCGCCAGATTCAGATCCCACTGCTTCTATCAGCCGACAGGTGAGACGTGCGAAAACGTGTACAATACATTTTAATTCCGGGGGCACCGTTCTTAAAATGAACGGTGTTTTTTTAATGTTTTGTGAAGAAAAATAGGAAAAAAGTGCGCTTGACGGATGACAAGCCAAAAAGAAACAGAGGGGGTTTTCTTCCGGCGGGGCAAGGTTTGTCGAAACAATGTGAAAAATGTCTCCCGCCGTTCATTTTTCAGCCTTACAAACCCTTCACACTTCTTCATAGCGGTTTAACATTTCTTTTTTATAATAAGGGCGATCAATGAGACGAAAGGGGAACTGACATGACACATGACGGCCGTTTAGATGAATGGATCAAGGAATTGGAGAACAAAAGCTTTCAGAACAATACGTTTAACCGCCGCGCATTTATACAGGGCGCCGGGAAAATCGCCGGTCTTTCCCTCGGGTTAGCGATCGCGCAATCCATCGGCGCGTTTGAAGTGAATGCCGCTCCGAAATTTTCAAACTATCCGTTCACCCTCGGCGTAGCTTCCGGCGACCCGCTGTCTGACAGCGTCATTCTCTGGACGCGTCTTGCCCCTGACCCGCTGAATGGGGGCGGCATGCCGAAGCAGGCCGTGCCGGTAAAATGGGAAATCGCCACAGATGAACATTTCCGTCACATCGTCAAACGCGGAACGGAAATGGCCAAGCCGAATCTCGGACACTCCGTCCATGTCGAGGCGGACGGGCTCAAGCCCAATAAAGTGTACTATTACCGGTTTAAAAGCGGGCATGAGCTCAGTCCCGTCGGCCGGACGAAAACGTTGCCCGCTCCAGGCGCTGACGTATCCGCCATGACGTTTGCATTTGCCTCATGCCAGCAGTATGAACACGGCTATTATACGGCGTATAAACATATGGCGAAGGAAAAGCTTGATCTCGTATTCCATCTCGGAGATTACATTTATGAATACGGACCGAACGAGTATGTGTCAAAAACGGGAAATGTCAGGACGCACAGCAGCGCCGAAGTGTACACACTGTCAGATTACCGCAACCGTCACGCCCAATACCGCTCTGATGCCAATCTGAAAGCCGCCCACGCCGCATTTCCGTGGGTCGTGACGTGGGACGATCATGAGGTGGAAAACAATTATGCCAATGTTATCCCTGAAAAAGGCCAATCCGTTGAAGCGTTTGTGCTCAGGAGGGCCGCAGCTTATCAGGCTTATTATGAACACATGCCGCTCAGGCGCATGTCATTGCCGAACGGTCCTGATATGCGGCTGTACAGGCAATTTTCTTATGGCAATTTAGCATCGTTCAATGTGCTTGATACAAGACAGTACAGAGATGATCAGGCCAACGGCGACGGGAATAAGCCGCCTTCTGATGAGTGGAGAGACCCGAAGCGCACATTGATGGGGACAGAGCAGGAGCAATGGCTCTTCGAAAATTTAGCCGCCTCAAAAGCGAAGTGGAATGTGCTGGCGCAGCAAATCTTTTTCGCGCAATGGAATTTCGGAACAACCGCCAATCCGATATACAGCATGGATTCATGGGACGGCTACCCGGCTCAGCGGGAGCGGGTCATCGATTTTATAAAAAACAAAAACCTGAACAATGTCATCGTGCTGACGGGTGATGTTCATGCAAGCTGGGCGTCAAACCTGCATACCGATTTTAATCAAACGAATTCAAAAATTTTCGGAGCCGAATTCGTCGGGACTTCCATTACATCTGGAGGAAACGGGGCGGATAAACGGGCCGATACGGATCAGATCTTAAAACAAAACCCGCATATTAAGTTTTTCAACGATTACCGCGGCTATGTCCGCTGTACGGTGACGCCTGCCCAATGGAGAGCGGATTACAGAGTGGTGCCGTACGTGACGGAGCCGGGGGCTGAGGTTTCCACGCGGGCTTCATTCATTTATCAAAAAGACCAGACGGGGATTCGGAAGGTCTCTCAAGCGGCGGTTGCAGGCGGTTTAAAGCAGTCAAACGAGGTGGAAGAGGATCGTTTCTTCGCCCATAACAATGCGCATGAAAAGCAAATGAGAAAGAAACGGGCCAAAATCTCACAATAAGGAGGCGCACTCATGTTTTCAAATATCGGCATTCCCGGGTTAATTTTGATTTTCGTCATCGCTCTCATCATTTTCGGGCCTTCAAAGCTTCCGGAAATCGGCCGTGCCGCCGGCCGCACGCTGCTTGAATTTAAAAGCGCCGCAAAAACATTGGTCTCAAATGAAGAGCCGGACAAGCAGACGGCTAAAGACAAAACGGCAGGCTGAATCCTGACATGGGGGCAGACGAATCCGCTTCTGCCTCTTTCTCTATAAGGAGGATGTACGATTGGATAAAAAAGAAACCCACTTGATCGGGCATTTAGAGGAAGTCCGGCAGCGTCTCATTAAAACCGTTATCGCCTTTCTCGTGTTTTTTATCGGCGCCTGCTGGTTTGTGCAGGATATTTATGACTGGCTGATCAAGGATTTGGATGACAGGCTGGCCGTTTTAGGGCCGAGCGAGATTTTATGGGTGTATATGATGATTGCGGGAATATGCGCCCTTACGGCAGCGATTCCGGTTGCGGCCTTTCAGCTCTGGCGTTTTACGGCGCCGGCTTTGACCCCGTTTGAACGCCGCGCCGCTTTGCTTTACATTCCGGGGCTTTCGCTTTTGTTTATTATCGGAATTTCCTTCGGGTATTTTGTGCTGTTTCCGATTGTGCTCGGATTTTTAACACAATTATCCGCCGGCCATTTTGACATGGTATTTACGGCGGACAAGTATTTTACCTTTATGCTGAATCTTACATTGCCGTTCGGATTTTTGTTTGAAATGCCTCTGGCCGTCATGTTTCTGACACGGCTCGGAATCGTGAATCCAACCCGGCTGGCAAAGGCGCGGAAGCTTTCGTATTTTTTGCTGATCGTCGTCTCGGTGCTGATTACGCCGCCGGATTTTATGTCTGACTTTCTCGTCATGATTCCGCTGCTCGTCCTCTATGAAATCAGTGTGACGCTGTCCCGCATCGTTTACCGGAAGAAATGGGCCGAGGCGCCGCCGTCTGCAGCTTAGTGAAGTTCGCCTCCGCCGGTCTCAATATCGTCCTCATGCGCCGCGGCGGTCACCGCGGCGATTTTGAGCGCTTTTGTCACGAGATCCAGGCTGAGGCTCGGCGCAGACTTCTGCAAGGTTTGCTCCGGAATGTACGGGATGTGTATAAACCCGCCGCGGATGTGCGGATGATGGCAGGCGATTTCATCCATCAGCCCGTAAAAGAGATGATTGCATACAAACGTCCCCGCCGTGTAGGATACAGCCGCGGGAATGCCTTCCTTTTTGATTTCCTCAACGATCCGTTTAATCGGAAGGCCGGTCCAATAGGCCGCGGGACCGTCTTGAGAAATGTTTTCCCCGACAGGCTGGTTTCCTTCGTTATCCGGTATGCGCGCCTCATTCAGATTGATCGCGACCCGTTCCGGCGTGATCTGCATTCTGCCGCCTGCCTGGCCGACACAGATGATAATGTCAGGCTGATGCTTTTTGACTGCATCGCGCAGCACGGCAAGAGACTTATAAAAAACGGTCGGCACTTGTTCAGATACGATAGAGGCAGGGCCTTCATGAGAACCGTCCAGCCGTTTGACCGCTTCCCATGAAGGATTGACCGTTTCCCCGCCGAAGGGGTCAAAGCCTGTCAGTAATACTTTTTTCTCCATATAAAACCCTCCTTTTCTTTTTACCATACTCTATAATGGACATATATTCCTGCCGAAGGGGGAAACATGTCTTGAATTCGCCTCTGGTGCAATACCGATCTTTATTTCCGGTGCTCCGCACACATACGATGCTCGCCAGCTGCTCTCAAAGCGCTCTTGCCCTGCCGGTTTCAAAAGCGGTCAATGACTATCAGGAAAGCCTGCTTCAGCATGGCGGAAACTGGGAAGAAGCCATTGGACGTACGGAGCAGGCAAGGTGTGAATTTGCAAAATTGATCGGCGCCCATCCTGAAGAAATCGCCGTTTTACCTTCAGTAACGGCTGCTGTCTCTGCCGTCGTTTCTGCTTTACCGGATTGCCGAAAGAAACAGGCGGTGTATACGGAATTGGATTTTCCGGCGATCGCCCACATTTTGAAGGCGCAGACTGAGATGGAGCTTTCAGTCGTGCCGTCTGAAGATGGAATGATCCCGTTAGAGCGGTATGAGACGTACATATCGGAGCAGACGCTTTTCACCTGTGTGCCCCATGTGTCATATACGTCGGGATTTGTCCAGGATATAAAGCGCATTGCCGAGATATCCGCAAAGAAGGGATCGCTTCTTTTTGTCGATGCTTATCAATCGGCGGGGCACATCCCGATTGATGTAAAAGAATGGGGAGTTGATATGCTGGCCGCGGGTGCGAGAAAGTATATGCTCGGCATACCGGGAACGGCGTTTCTTTATGTCAGAAAGGAACTTGCCGAACGGCTGAAGCCGAAAGTCACCGGATGGTTCGGGCAGCAGCGGGCGTCGATGCCGGATTTAACCCGTTTTTCTTATGCGGACGGAGCCAAACGCTTTGAGACCGGAACCCCGGCATTTATCAGCATATATGCGGCACAGGCGGCTTTATCTCTATTAAACGATGCCGGCACAGACCGCATTCACCAAGAAGTAAAAAAAACTCAGCGCATTTGCGTATGAATACGCTTCTGAAAAAGGACTGAACCTCACAGGGCCGCCGTCTGCCGATGACAGACCCGGCATGATTTCCATACGGGATGAAAAAGCGGCGGAAACGGCTGCGCTGTTGAGGCGGAAAAACATCGTATGCGCACCCAGCGGACAAATCATCCGGCTGGCGCCTCATTTCTATAACACGGCTGACGATCTGATCTATGCGATTGATGAACTGGCTGAAGCGCGCGGTATATAAAAAAAAACAGCAGACTCCCGGGGAGTCTGCTGTTTTCTTATGAATGATTCACTTTGACCCGTTTCATAAAGAAAGCGCTGATCAAGCCGATAACGGCGACAATCATCGCGAAGATAAAGGCGTGCTGGACGCCCGCAATCAGCGCGTGAGAGTATGCGGAAGGATCATTCGGGTTTTTCGCGGTGCTCATATAATTCTTCTGGCCGGCCGCCATGATGCTGACCGCCACCGCAGTGCCGATTGCGCCGGCCATCTGCTGGAGCGTATTCATAATGGCCGTTCCGTCCGGGTAAAATTCCGGCGGCAGCTGATTTAAGCCGTTCGTTTGCGCCGGCATCATGATCATGGAAATGCCGATCATCAGGCATGTATGAAGCGCGACAATCAGAAGCGCCGTTGAAGCGCCGTTAATATTTGAGAAAAACGAAAGCACAGTTGCCGTGATGACAAACCCGGGAATGACAAGCCACTTCGGCCCGTATTTATCAAACAGACGCCCCGTCACCGGAGACATAAAGCCGTTTAAAATACCGCCCGGCAGCAGGATGAGCCCGGACGTAAACGCCGTCAGCATCAGTCCGCTTTGTAAATACATAGGCAATAGGAGCATTGTCGATAAGATAACCATCATACAGATGAACACAATCACGACACCGAGAACAAACATCGGATAGCGGAAAGCGCGCAGATTCATCATCGGCTGCTTCATTGTCAGCTGCCTGATGGAAAATAAGATGAGCGCGATCGCGCCGACAGTGAGCGAACCGATAACCGTCGGGCTTGACCAGCCGTCTGATCCTTCGCCCGCATTGCTGAATCCGAATACGATGCCGCCGAACCCGATCGTAGACAGAATAATGGAAAGTACGTCAATTTTCGGTTTTGTAATGTCAGACACGTTCTGCATGTAGGCGATGCCGAATAAAAGAGCCAACACAAGAAACGGCAGGGAAATCCAGAAAATCCAATGCCAGTTCAAATGCTCTAGCACAAGCCCTGAAAATGTCGGACCGATCGCAGGAGCGAACATAATGACAAGCCCGATCGTCCCCATCGCCGCTCCGCGCTTATGCGGCGGGAAGATGACGAGGATTGTATTAAACATCAGCGGCAGCAGCAGCCCGGTTCCTAAAGCCTGCACGATTCTTGCCGCCAAAAGAAACGGAAAGCTCGGCGCAAGCGCTGCAATCAGCGTGCCGATAATGGAAAAAGCGAGTGAAACGATGAACAGCTGTCTCGTCGTAAACCATTGCAAAAGCAGACCCGATACCGGCACAAGAATACCGAGAACGAGCAGATAGCCCGTCGTCAGCCACTGGACGGTCGCAGGAGTGATATGTAGCTCCTTCATCAGATCAGTCAGGGCGATATTCAGCGCCGTTTCACTGAACATGCCGATAAACCCTGCCGTCAGCAAAGAAATCATGATCGGCATGACTTTATATTGTTTGGAAGGCTGAGCGTTTTCCAAAATCATTCTCCTCTCTTTCTATACGTACATGTCTCTCGTATTTTATGTCTTCAGCAGGTTGGGGATTTGTTTAGAAATATGGAGGATCGGCATTTTGTCTTTTTTGGCTAAGGACACAATGATGCCGCCTTCTATCATGGCATTTAAAACAGTGCTGATTTCCGCCGCTTTCTCATCAGAAAAACCAGCTGATCTTAATTTGCCCGCGAACAGATTCTCCCATTCCTGATAAGCGCTTTGACAGGCCTGCCGGAGCTTTTCGCTCTTTAAAGCAGTCTCGGCAGCCAGTAAACCGACAGGAAACCCTTCAAAATTCTCCGGACATGTGAATTGGCTTGATAAGTCCTGTAAAAACGCTTGAATGCTTTCCGCAGGATCAGGATAGGCATCAAGGCTTTCTTTTATTTTCATACGGATATAATGGCTCATTTCATTGACAGCCTCAATGGCGAGCTGCTCTTTGCCGTCCGGAAAATGATAGTAAAGAGAACCTTTCGGCGCACCGCTTTCTTTAATAATCTGATTCAGTCCCGTGCCGTAATACCCCTGAAGCTGAAACAGCCTGGTTGCCGCGGCGAGGATTTTTTCACGAGAATCTCCATAGCTCATAATGTTCCCACCTTACTGATTTGTGACAAATTTAAAATATAGTGACTGGTCTATTATCTTGATTTCGCATGACGGTGTCAAGGTTTTTTAACGGTTATTTTCTTCGGAAGGTTGCCTGACAAGCGCGTTGACGGTGAGAGGAAAATCTTCATAAATAAAGAAAAGGAGAGAAAAGAATGAAAAAACAATTCATGCCCTTCATTACATTTATCACGGCTCTGCTCTTCATCGCGGCCGGCTGCTCCCAATCTCCTCAAACGAAAGAAACACCGCCCCAGATGGCAGCCGCAGCCTCTGCGAAAAAAGACGGACTTCCGAATATTAAAATTCTTGCCACCGGCGGCACAATTGCAGGCGCTGCTCCTTCAAAGACGTCCGCTACGGAGTACAGGGCGGGGGCAATCGGAGTTGATGCCCTGATTCAGGCCGTTCCGGAGATAAAAGAGGCCGCGCATGTGAGCGGAGAACAGGTTGTGAATATCGGCAGCCAGAATATGAATAACGAGACACTGCTGAAACTTGCAAAACGGGTAAACAAGCTGCTCAAGTCTGATGATACAGACGGCATTGTCATTACACATGGAACAGACACACTTGAGGAAACCGCCTACTTTCTCAATCTGACGGTCAAGAGTGACAAACCCGTTGTTGTCGCCGGGGCAATGCGGCCGTCCACGGCGATCGGAGCGGACGGGCCGTCCAACTTATATAACGCGGTAAAAACAGCGGCTGCGCCTGAGGCGAAAGGCAAGGGGACGCTTGTCGTATTAAATGACAGAATCGCTTCGGCGCGTTATGTGACAAAAACCAATACAACCGCGACCGACACTTTCAAATCGGAAGAAATGGGTTATATCGGAACAATTGCTGATGACGTCTATTTTAATAACATCATCACCCGAAAGCATACGAAGGATACAGATTTCAAGATAGATAAACTTGATAAACTGCCGCAGGTCGATATTATATACGGCTATCAAAATGACGGAAGCTATCTCTTTGAAGCCGCCGTAAAATCAGGGGCGCAAGGCATTATTTTTGCAGGCCCGGGAAACGGCTCAATGTCTGATGCGGCGCTAAAAGGCGCTGTAAAGTCGGTCAAAAGCGGGCTGGCGGTCGTCCGCTCCACAAGGACGGGAAACGGGGCGGTAACACCTAATCGAGAGTATGAAAAAGACCATTTGACAGCTTCAAACTCTCTCAACCCTCAAAAAGCGCGGATTCTGCTCATGCTCGCGCTGACAAAAACGCATGATCCTAAGCGGATTCAAACCTATTTCAATGAGTACTAGGAGAAGAGAACCGGGTGTTCTCTCCTTTTTCGGTATGACGTATTAAAGCATAAGCGTGCTTTCGGGAAAGGGGCGTCTTTCTCATTTTTTCGCCTCTTTTTCAATTGTTGAAAACAGTAAAAAATACACTATTTTTTCCTTTCCTTCTCTAATAGAATGAAAATTGCAAAAATATTACATAGCAGGAGGAAAGTTCATGAAACAAATCAAAAGCAAAATCCTAGCGATTCTTACAGTTTGCATGCTGTCCGTCATTTCCGTATTTGCCTTCCAGCCGACCGTATCGAAAGCCTCCTCAGGGCATAACCCTGTTGTCATGGTCCACGGAATCGGCGGGGCGTCCTTTAACTTCGCGGGAATCAAAACATACTTGGCATCCCAAGGCTGGTCAAGAAAAGAGATGTACGCCATTGATTTCTTAGACAAAACCGGGAACAACAGACACAATGCGCCGAGACTGTCCAATTACGTGAAAAAAGTGCTCAGTGAAACAGGTGCGAAAAAGTCGATATCGTCGCGCACAGCATGGGCGGCGCCAACACGCTCTATTACATTAAAAATCTTGACGGCGGAGACAAAATCGCCAACGTCGTCACACTCGGCGGAGCGAACGGCCTTGTGACCAACCGGGCGCTTCCGGGGACTGATCCGAACCAAAAGATTTTATATACATCGATTTACAGCTCAGCGGACTTGATCGTCCTGAACCCGCTGTCACGACTGATCGGCGGGAAAAACGTGCAGATTCACGGTGTCGGACACATCGGACTTTTGATGAACAGCCAAGTAAACGGGCTGATTAAAGAAGGTCTGAACGGCGGCGGACAAAATACAAATTAACAGTTTCAAAGCCCCCGGAGAATGAGAATATCCCGGGGTCTTTTTTTCTTCCATATTCTTTTTTCGCCGTAAACCAAGCCCTCTGAAGTTATTTTTGTTAAAATAATAAAGTTATATCAGAATTCGGAGGGTTTATTGTGGGAAAAGTGAAAAGAAATGCCCCTTGCCCATGCGGCAGCGGGAAGAAATATAAAAAATGCTGCGGAAGCAAAGAAGCTGCCATTCCGGCAGACATCGCGGCAAAAGAAGCGAAACAGATTCAGGAAAGCTTAATGGAGTACGCCTTTACAGCACATAGAGACGGCATATCATCATTTATTAACCAGCATGAGTTCATTACGGAGCTGGACAGACAGACTAAAGACATCGGAGTCTTCAACCTCGGCATCTGGGGAATTTTCTTCCGTCCGCTGGCAGGCGGCAAGACGATTTTTGAAGAATATCTTCAGAAAAAAGCCGGCGGCATCAACCGCCCGAAAACACGGGAAATCGTTGAATCATGGAAAAGCATGACACCTGCCGTTATGGTGCTTGAAGATGTGAAAGAAGGAATGATTCACTTTGAAGATGTGATGACGAAAAAACAATTCAAAGTGGAAATGGACGTCAGCCAGCAGGATCTTCCGCCGGCGGGAAGCCTGATTCTCGGCTATCCGATCCACGAAGCGGAAAAAGCGGAGTTCTTCATGCAGTTTACGATCTTCCCTGTGAAGCGGACCGAAGCTCTAATCAGCAAAGTGAAAAAGGCGGCTGCCCCGGCCCTTGCGGAAGGAAAATCGCCTGAGCGCTTTATGCAGGAGGACTTCGACACTGTGCTGGCCGCTCTTTTAGGAACGGCGGAAGAGCCTGAGCAGGCTGCTGAAGAAAAACAGACAGAGTGGGCGAACGACATGGAGAAGGAAACGGCGGACGCTATTGAAAAAGGCCTGAGCGGGGATGAATACCCGGCTGAGCTGGTTCCGGCCGTTATTGACCTGTGGAAAACGTTCTGTGTCAAAAAAACACCGACGATCAGAAAGCCGGAAGCTTTCGCGGCGGCGGTCGAATATTACGTAAACAGTATTTCTCTGAACGGCGCGTCCGTTTCTCAAGCTAAGCTGGCGAAGAAGTACGGCGTCAGCGCCTCAACGATTTCCAGCCGTTATAAGGAAATTGAGGGTGCTCTCACGGATGAAGCCGAACGCTTCGCCGCAGCTCTGACATCTTAATACACAGCCAAAAAACCTTGAAGGGCACATGCTTTTCAAGGTTTTTTCTGCAGAAATGCTCTCGGGGCAGGATAATTCTTACCGGTTATCTAATACTAAACAGAGCGATAAAAGGAAGGGAGCCTGAGCCATGGATGAGACACGTACGCTGGGCAGGACGGATTTACGGGTAAAGCGTATCGGTTTTGGCGCTAATGCGGTCGGAGGACATAATCTGTTTCCGAATCTTAATGATGAAACGGGAAAAGAACTCATCCGCACAGCGTTGGACGGCGGCGTCAATTTTATTGATACGGCGTTTATATACGGTTTGGGGCGTTCCGAAGAGTTAATCGGTGAAGTTGTTGCAGAGCGCGGCGTGCGGGACAGCCTCGTGATTGCGTCAAAAGGCGCGCACAAAGAGGTCAACGGACAAATCGAGCTGGACAACAGCCGTGAATTTCTCCGGAGTGAGGCGGAAAACAGCCTGAAGCGGCTGAAAACAGACGTAATTGATTTGTATTACGTCCACTTCCCTGACGGCAAAACACCGCTCTCCGAAGTGGCGGGCACGCTAAAAGAACTGAAGGACGAAGGGAAAATCAGAGCAATCGGCGCGTCCAATCTCAGCTTCCGGCAATTGCAGGAGTTTAACGCCGACGGTTATTTAGAGGTTTTTCAATCGGAATATTCACTGATTCAGCGTGAGGCGGAGCATGATCTGCTGCCTTATTGTGAAAAGAACGGCATTTCTTTTATTCCTTATTTTCCGCTTGCTTCCGGCTTGCTGACGGGAAAGTTTACAAAAGACACAGTCTTTGAGGACAGCCGAAAGAACAGGCCGCCGTTTCAGGGAGAAGCTTTTCACCAAAACCTGGAGCGAGTGGATAAGCTTCGGTCCGTTGCGGAAGAAAAAGGGGCGCAGACAGCGCATATCGCACTCGCGTGGCTTCTGTCGCAGCCGGCGGTGGATGCGATCATTCCCGGAGCCAAACGCCCTAGCCAGCTGAAACACAATCTGGGCGCGCTTGATGTGCAGTTGACCGAGGATGAGGTTCAATATATCAGTGACATCTTCAAGTGAAAATAAAAAAAGGAAATAGCCTGCGCTATTTCCTTTCTTGCTGTCAGGACGTTTTCAAAAACGCTTCTGTCAATCCTTCCAGATCCGCGTCTGTATCCAGATACCACTGGCCGCGGGCGTTTTTCTTCATCTCGATTTCTCTTGTTACGGAAGAAGAAGCCGGTTTCAGGCGCATAAACTCTTCCGGATAGACAGAAAGCAGGTGGCTGACAATTTCGTTTTCATCAGCATCGGGGTGCTTTCCGGCATAGTCTTGCACGCGGTCTTGCAGCTGGCCCGCAAGCGGAGACATATCAAGCGGCGTCACTTTTGCTTCAAGGACGGCTTTTTTGCCTGACATGGATTTGGTATGCACCTTGAGCTCTGTGTTATCCCGAAGCGCTGATGACATGGCGTCAATAATAGCGGAAATGGCTTTTGAATCCGCCTGTTCTTGTGAAATGCCTGCAGAAGCGATAAAGCTGGCTTTCGCCGATTCCTGATATGCGGCGGCCGTCATTTTTTCATTTACACCGGTCAGGCGGGTGAAATCTTTATTGTGCTTGCCGTACAGCATCACATCAATGTATGCGGATAATGCGTCCGCCGGGTCAGGTTTTGCGTTTGAGGCTGTGCCTTTGACTTTCAGTTTATAAGATAAAGGCTTCGCGTCTTTTGCCTGCGGCTGATATACCAATTCATATGATTTGCCTTCGTCAGCCGTGAAGTACAGATTGCCCGTCACTGTCTTGCCCGCATGAAGCGTGCCGCTCTGCATCTGGTCATCCTTATCGGCCGCCGCTGTTTTCGCGTCATCCTGATAAAGCGAGAAGTCGCTGCTTTTGACGGTAAACGGGTCTTTGCCCGTATTTTTGACGGTGACCGTTACTTTCAGCGCGGCCGGATGTTCAGTATCGTCTGAAGCGGCCCATGCCGTCTCTTTTATTTTCACTTTCGCCGTGCTGCTTTCCTGGCCGCCGCTCGTTTCGCTGCTGCATGCGGCGGTAAATGCCGTGAGAAGCAGTATGAAAAACACGGCGCTCATTTTTTTGATGGACATCTGGTTTACCCCCTGTTGTTATAATGATTAATTCAATAGTCATGAAGACAGACAGGTTAATTATACTAGTTTTGTATAAAAGAGTCTTGGTAATCATCAATCTTTTTGGAAGAAAAGGAAGTGTTATGATGAAAAAAGAAGAATTGAAACAGCTGGCTCTCCGGATCGGAAACGTACCTGCCCGCTATGAGAGTAATGTGGAAGAATATCAGGAAGATGAGGTTTTGTTTTGGTGGGAAGATAAGAATGATCCGGAAGCCGGCATCATGGTTGAACTAGACCGGGACGGAAAACTGAAATCCTTATCCCGTCCGGCTTTCCGGACTGATCTGCCGGCTCTTTCGGAATCGGACATAGAAGAACGGATGCGGGCGTTTGTAGAAACCCATCGTCCTGGGGCATTGGCTGAGTTCGAATTGGAAAACAGCGGCTCCGCCAATGATGGTGATGTGAGATATTCCTATGTTCAGATGGCTGACGGTCTGCCGCTTCCGCTGACCGGGTTTTACGTCGACCTGTCTTTGACAGGGGAAGTAACCGGCTTTTCTTACCATGGGAAGTCCGATAATCTCTTAAGACCCGGGACAATTGCGGACAAGCGGGAAGCATTGGCTCACTTTGTCAAACATATTGAAGCGGAGCTGTTGTTCACCGTATTGCATCAGTCCGTCTATGTGCAGGGGGATGACAAGCCTCATCTCGTCTATGAAATCGTGTCTCCGACGCGGCCGATATCGGCCGACCTGAAGGAAGAGAATGCAGAAATAGACGAATATGAAGAGCTGGAAGACGGCACGCTGCCGTATGTCCCGATTTCATGCCCTGCACCTGAAGCGGAAAAGATGAGCATCAATGACATGATCGGGCTGCACGACGGTTTTTATAAAGAGAGGGAAAGCGATCTTGGAGAGGGCAGTATCGGTATTGCCTGGCGTCCTGAAAAAACAAAATCCGTACGGGAAGATAAAAGTTTTGAAAGTCTGTTAAAAGAGCGGAATGAACATGTATTGAAAACAAGGTATGATAAAGAATCGGGCCGGCTCACCGGGGTAATGTCATTTATACAAAGTGAAGGCGAACCGGAGTTTTCCGAGGAAGAATGCCATCACATGGCCATCCGCTTTTTATTCGCCATGTTTCCGGAAGCGGATCAGTATTTCCGGGTTCAATATGATGAGCCGGATGATGAAGGAGAAAACGTGGGACTTACATATAAGGCTTGTTCGGGCGGCGTTGATTTGCGATTCGGAGAGGGGAGAATCTGCGTCAGCAAAAAGACGGGTCTTGTCACGTTTTATATGCCGCCGGAAATTGATCCGAAAGAGCTCGAGGAAATTGATCCCGTTCCTTCATTGACAATGGAAGAGGCGAAGGACGCGATCCGCCGGGCCATCAAAGCCGAGCTCGCTTGGGATCGTTGTTACGAAGACGGCAGCTGCGGAAAAGTGTACAGGCTCGTATATAAGCCGGTTTTCCCGCGGTTTATTGAGGCTCATACGGGAGAAGTGATCACGAGTTTAATAGGCTGAAGGTCATGGGCGTTCGTCCCGGGTCTTTCATAGGAAATGTGACTTTTGTATGGGAAACAGCCGCTCTGAATACGGCTCTTTTCCCTCTTTGCTAAAAATAGACACATAAAAGGCACTTTCTTCCCTTTAAAAGGATAAGGACGTTTTTATATAATTAAAAACAGTTCTTTTTTATACACTCTTCTGAAAGGATGACCCCATTGCTGAAAGAACATCTGAGAAAAAAAGCGCTGGAGATCGGGAATATACCGCCGCACTATGAGCTTGAAATAGAAGATTATGATGAAAAACAAAAAACGAGAGCCTATTATATATGGAAAGATCGTAACCATCCGGAT
Source organism: Bacillus sp. jun7 (assembly GCF_051034795.1). NCBI lineage: Bacteria > Bacillati > Bacillota > Bacilli > Caryophanales > Bacillaceae > Bacillus > Bacillus sp. jun7. The sequence continues at coordinate 2,113,020 of NZ_CP093219.1, read as the reverse complement.
AAAACGGTAACGATTGAGCTGGGCGACGACGGATCTTTGCTTACATACTCACGCAACGACTGTCCGGGTTCAGACATGCAGCTGTCAGACGCCGAATTAAAGCTGACGGCTCTTCGGTTTGCGGCGAGACACCGCCCGCTTACTTTTATGAATTTCATCTTTCAGGCGAGGGAAGAACGCAATGGGTGCATCCGATTTATCTATACAAAAAAAGTGCTCGGCCGGCCGCTTCCCGATTCAGGTTTTTTCGTTGATGTAACCAGGAGCGGCTTCGTCGTGCAGTTTATCTATTACGGGGATAAGGGTGAAGCGCCCGTCCCGGAAACATTCGTCGATCGGGAAAAAGTCGTCTCGCATTATATGAGTGTGCTGACATTCAGTCTCGTCTATGATGTGGTCAATTTTGAGAAAATACCGCGTCTCGTCTATGAACCGATTCTGCCGGCTTACAGCTATCCGGCCGGTGAAGATGATATCGTGCCGGATCAGCAGCTTTGCGAAGACAGGAATGAGCCGGCAAAACCGCTTCCCGCGTTTGAACATAAACGGGAAATCAGCCTGGATGAATTAATGGGGTTTACCTCGGATATGGTTCAGACGCGCCGGCGCGATCTCGGGGATGAGATCGGAACGACATGGCGGAAAGGGTCGGTTCCGGAACGGAAAGATTTGAGTATCGAAAGCTATTTTGAAACCAGCAACAAAAATACAATGAAGATGAAAACGGACAAAAAGACAGGGAAAATGACAGCCTTTAAATCTTTTATTGAGCATCAGGGCCCGGCCTTTTATTCTGCGGAAGAGTGTGAGACCGTCGCGCTTCAATTTTTATACAAGCTTTATCCGAGAGCGGACGAGTTTTTTAAAATGAACCCGCTGAAAACGGACGGAAGGGGCAGGTTCCGCTTCCATTTTTCCGTATGGCATCAGGATATTCCGCTGCGGTTCGGCGCTGCGAGAATACTTGTCAGTCCCGTAACGGGGCTTGTGGAAGCTTACATGGCGCCTGACATTGACCCGGAGCAGCTGGAGAAGATCAATCCGGTGCCGGCCGTTACTCCCGAAGAAGCAAAGGCCGCTTTTTTATCCGATTTCCATCTGCGGCTGGAGTGGCAGCGCGATTTTACGCCGTCCGGCAATGAAGGATATAAGCTTGTGTACAGGCCTGTCTATCCTCCGTACATTGATGCGCAAAAGCGAAAAAAGAAAAGGTTTTATTAGCCAGGGATCATTTGTAAATGAGGATAATCTTTAAAGCCTCTCCAATCGCCTCCCCAATCAAAACCGAGCGTTTTGGCAATCGATACGACCTCAAGCCAATCGGGCGTGCCGTTTCGGTTTCCGTCGTACGTCATATCCCACATCAGGCTTCCATCCTTTTTTTGCAGGGCGAAGTCGATCGCAAGGCCGTAATTGTGGTAAGATTCCCCGCCTTTTGCGTAGGTGACGATATTTCCTTTTTTTGAACGTCCTTGACGGTACAATTCGTTTTGTTCCTCAATTGATCTGAAACCCTCTGTGATAACGACGGTGATGCCTTTTTTCAGAGCGGCCGTCTGCAATAGCTCCGCATTCTGTTTCACGAGCGGATGAAGAGCGCTTGGAATGGCTCTATCTTGTAATGCCGTCTGCGGCCTCAGTTCTTTCTGCACATAGGAAAAACATAGGTCTGCGGAAAAGAAGAGGATCAAAAGCAGCGCAATTCTGACTGGTAGTTTCATGGTGAATTCTCTCTTTCTTTAATTGATTAAAATCTTTGTTTGCTCACTGCCATAAATTTGCTATGATAAAATATAACATAATTAGTAGCCGGAGGAAGGAGGCAAATCTATGAAATCCAAGATTCCATCTGAAGAAGTGGCCGTTAAGATGAATGAATGGTATAAGCTGATCCGCGCGTTTGAAGCCGATAAAGCTGAAGCGCTGAAGCGGGAGATTCAATATGAACTCGAAGATATGGAAGAAAATCAGGATTTATTGTTGTATTTTTCATTGATGGAATTTAGGCACCGCATCATGCTGGATAAATTAAAACCCATGAAAGACGGCGACTGCCAGCCTCCGTTCTCTGAAATGCTCACTGAGATTGAGATGAACCAGCAAAAGCTGACCGGCTTACTGGAATATTATTTTTACTATTTCAGAGGAATGTATGAATTTAAGCAGAAAAACTTCATCTCAGCGATTTCTCATTATAAGCGGGCTGAGGAAAAGCTTGAATATGTGGAAGATGACATAGAGAAAGCCGAGTTTCTGTATAAAATTTCTGAGGTGTACTATCATATCAAGCAGACTTTCTTTTCGATGAATTACGCGGGACAGGCGCTTGATATTTACAAGAAATATGAATTATACGGAATGCGAAGGGTGCAGTGCAAATTTATCATTGCCGGAAATCTGATGGACGCCCAGCAGCATAAAAAAGCGCTGGAATACCTCGAATGCGCCTTGGAGCACGCGGAGCGGCTTGATGATCAATATATGATTGCTGCGGCCTATTATAATATCGGGCACTGTATGTACAGTCTGGGTGACTTTTGCAAGGCGGCGGAGGATTTTGAACGGGCGGCTGCCGGATTTGAAGCACACAGCTTCCGGCAGGTCATCCAGGCTGTTTTTTCACTCACACATATCTACTTTAAAACGGAAAAATACAGTGAAGCCGCCGCCAGCTGCGCGCGGGGCATGAGAAGCGCGGCGGAGTGGGAAGATGAGATCTATATGACGAAATTCCGTCTGATTAAAGAGCTTTATCAGGGGGAAGGCGGACAGGATTCGCTCAAAGAGTATTTTGACATCCTGGAATCAAAGGAGCTGTTGGCTGACACAGAGGAACTGCTTCAGGACGCGGCTCATTTCTTTCATAAACGGGAGAACTACAAAGCGGCATCTTATTTTTTCAGCAGGCTTGTCGGCGTGCAAAAAAGGCTGCAAATGAACAACTACGCATAATGAAAAAAAGAACGAGGGAGCTTCGGTTTCATCGTTCTTTTTATGATTCCTTTTGTTTTCAGCCGATTAAAACCGGGTACATGCTCTGTATTAACATCAGGGAGGAAATGAGACAATGTATCAGGATTTACAGGGAAAAACAGCGATCGTAACAGGTTCTTCGAAAGGAATCGGAAAAGCCATTGCCGAACGCTTCGGCAAGGAGCGGATGAATTTGGTAGTGAACTACCTCGGTGATTCCGCCGGAGCGGAAGAAGCGGCGGACATCATTGAGAAAGCGGGAGGCAGAGCCGTCACCGTAAAAGCCGATGTATCCTCAGAAGAAGGGATTCAGGCGCTGTTTAATGCCGCTCAGGAGCATTTCGGGGGCGTGGACGTGATGGTCAACAATTCCGGCTTTAACGGAGCCGAAGCGATGCCCCATGAAATGAGCCTGGAGGATTGGCAAAGGGTCATCGACGTCAACGTGACCGGCACCTTTTTGGGGGCGAAAGCGGCACTGAAACATATGCTCGAGCGCGGCAAAAAAGGAACGGTCTTAAACATATCGAGCGTTCATCAGCAAATACCGCGTCCTGAAAACGTGCAGTACTCGGCATCCAAAGGCGGGATCAAAATGATGACGGAAACGATGGCGCTCAATTACGCAGACAAAGGCATCCGGGTGAATGCCATCGCTCCCGGAACGATCGCCACAGAGTCCAATAAGGATCTGGAAGATGAAACACATAAACAGGCCCAGCTGAAAAAAATTCCGATGAACGCCTTCGGAAAACCGGAAGAAGTCGCCGCGGCCGCCGCATGGATGGTGTCGGAAGAAGCGAGTTACGTAACCGGAACGACACTTTTCGTCGACGGAGGCATGACGCTTTATCCGTCTCAGCTGGAAAGTTAAAAAGAGGAGGGGAAACCTTCTCTTTTTTGTTTAGAGAAGGGTCATAAAGGAAATGGTTCTCTAAAAAACAGGAGGGCCGCAAGATGGCGAGTGACTGGTGGAAAGACGCCGTTGTCTATCAAATCTATCCGCGAAGCTTCCAAGATACGAACGGCGACGGCATAGGCGACCTGCGGGGGATTATCGCGCGTCTCGATTATATAAAAGAACTTGGCGCTGATGTGATATGGATCTGCCCGATTTATCCGTCGCCAAATGTCGATAACGGCTACGATGTGACGGATCATCAAGCGATTATGGAATCATACGGAACGATGGAGGACTTTCACGATCTGCTTACAGAATGCCGCAACCGCGGATTAAAGCTTGTGATGGACTTCGTCTTAAATCATACCTCCACGGAGCATCCTTGGTTCAAAGAGGCGGAAATGAATCCGGACAGCAAATACCGCGATTATTATATTTGGCGGCCGGGCACCGCGGACGGCCCGCCGACCGATTGGGTGTCGGATTACGGACAATCCGTCTGGCAGTACGAAGAACATACGGGCGAATATTACCTGCATATGAACGCCGTCAAACAAGCCGATCTGAATTGGGAAAATCCCGAGGTTCGGCAATCAGTACACGAGATGATGAGATTTTGGCTCGATAAAGGCGTGGACGGATTGCGAATAGACCAGCTTCATCTTCTGTCAAAAAAAGAATACTTGCCGCCGTATGAAGATTATATCGCTCGCCGGGCCGATCCAAAGCCTTTCCGGCCAAACGGAGCACGGATACATGATTACTTAAAAGAAATGACGAAAGAGGTATTTTCCAAATATGACGTGATGTCGGTCGGCGAGGCGGGATCAGTGACGCCTGAGGAGGGGCTCGTTTATACGGGAACCGATGAGCATGAGCTGAATATGATTTTTCATTTTCAGCATATGGAGCTTGATCAAAAGCCGGGCCAAGAGCATTGGGATGTAAAACCGCTTGAGCTGGCCGATTTGAAGAAAGTGCTCACAGACTGGCAGGAAAAACTGGAACATCAAGGCTGGAATACGCTGTATTGGTGCAATCATGACCAGCCCCGGATCGTATCCCGTTTCGGAGACGAAGGCACATACCGCAAAGCATCCGCCAAAATGCTTGCCGCCCTGCTTTATTTCATGAAAGGCACGCCGTACATTTACCAGGGGGAAGAAATCGGCATGACAAACGCTCCGTTTGACAGAATAGAGGATTATCAAGATATTCAGACCGTCAATATGTATCATAAAAGGGTATTTGAAATGGGCCGTGACAGAGAAGAAGTCATGGCGTCCATTATGGCGAAAAGCCGGGACCATGCACGAACACCGATGCAGTGGGACGGCAGCAAGAATGCCGGATTTACGGAGGGCGAACCGTGGCTGAAGGTCAATCCCAATTACAAAACCGTCAATGCGGCCGAGGCTCAGGATGATCCCGATTCTATATTGAACTTTTACAAAAAACTGATCCGCCTGCGAAAACAGTATGCTGATATCATAAAAGGCAGCTACACGCTGTTGCTTCCTGATGATCCGCAGCTGTTTGTGTATGAAAGACAGGCAAACGGGCAAAAACTCATGTCCATCAGTAACGTATCGGAAGAAGAAGCCGTCTTTTATTGGCCGGACGGTTCCGGATCTGAAAGGGCCGAGCTGCTTCTCAGCAACTATGAAAATGGCGGCGGCGCGGAATCCCGCATCACATTCCGCCCTTATGAAACAAGAGTCTATCTGCTTGCCTGATATGTGATACGACGCCCCCGTCCATACATGGCGGGGGCGCTTTTTAGGTAAGTCGGATATCAATTTAGAAAAAATATCTTGCAAAACGTAATTACTTCGTTTTATTATGGTATAGGTAACAAATGAACGAGAAAGTACGCTTTGGAAATCGTCATCATTCTGATTTACAGAACAGGGGGAAACGGCTTGTTTAAAAAATGGAGCGGAATCATTGTCATTGCGGCATGCTTTTTAATCGCGGTGGGCTGCGGCAATTCATCTTCGAAAGGTTCTTCGAAAAGCGGCAAACTGCACGTCGTGACGACCTTTTATCCTATGTACGAATTCACGAAACAAATTGTCAAAGACAAAGGCGATGTAGACATTCTCATCCCGTCTTCGGTCGAACCCCATGATTGGGAGCCGACGCCGAAGGATATCGCCGGCATTCAAAACGCCGATCTTTTCGTATACAACAGCGAATATATGGAGACATGGGTTCCTTCAGCGGAAAAAAGCATGAGCTCTGATCATGCGAAGTTTGTAAAGGCGTCAAAAGGAATTGACTTGCTCGAAGGTTCGGATGAAGAGGAAGAGGAACATGGACACGGCGGTCATGACCACAGCCACAGCATGGACCCTCACGTGTGGCTCAGCCCGGTTCTTGCGCAAAAAGAGGTCAAAACCATTACGGCGCAGATCGTAAAACAGGACCCGAAGAATAAAGCATACTATGAGAAAAATAGTAAAGAATATATTGCAAAACTGCAGGATCTTGATAAACTATACCGTACAACATTAAATAAAGCGTCGAAAAAAGAATTGATCACACAGCACGCGGCATTCAGCTATCTCGCCAAAGAATACGGCTTAAAACAAGTCGCGATTGCAGGCCTTTCTCCTGAAGAAGAGCCGAGTGCGGCCAAACTGGCGGATCTCAAAACGTTTGCCAAAAAGCATGATGTGAAGATCATCTACTTTGAAGAAGTTGCATCGCCTAAAGTTGCAGATACACTTGCCGGTGAAATCGGCGCGAAAACGGAAGTGCTCAATACACTGGAAGGTTTAAGCCAAAAAGAACGGGATAAAGGCATCGGTTATATCGACATTATGGAGAAAAACCTTGATGCACTGAAAGATTCGCTATTGGTTAAATAACATAGTGTGCGCCGCGGGGTGCACACTATTTCTATGCGGGAAAGGAAGGTCAGCATGAATCTCGTTACATTACAGGATATCGTTTTTGGTTATTCGCATACACCCGTGCTTGACGGTGTGTCGCTGGAAATCAAAAGCGGCGAATTCGTCGGCATTACAGGACCGAACGGCGCGTCAAAATCGACGCTCATGAAAGTCATGCTCGGCATGCTCAGACCTTGGGAAGGAACGGCCGAGATCAGTAAAAAAAACGCAGCCGGAAAACGCCTGACAATCGGCTATGTTCCGCAGCAGATTTCTTCATTTAACGCAGGATTCCCAAGCACGGTTCTGGAGCTTGTGCAATCAGGCCGTTATACGAAAGGAAAATGGTTTAAACGATTGAACGAAACGGATCACCACGAGGTGGAAAACGCGCTGAAGATGGTGGAAATGTGGGATTTCCGCCACCGGAAAATCGGCGATTTATCCGGCGGACAGAAGCAGAAAATCTGCATTGCGAGAATGCTTGCAAGCAATCCGGATCTGCTGATGCTTGATGAACCGACAACCGCGGTTGATTATGAAAGCAGACAGGGTTTCTACGAATTTATGCACCATCAGGTGAAAAATCACAACCGCACCGTCGTCATGGTGACACACGAACAAAACGAAGTACAGCAGTATTTGGATAAAGTCATACGGCTTGAGAGGGGGGAAAAAGGCGGATGGAAATGTTTGACTTGGAATTCATGCGACGAGCTTTTCTAGCGGGAAGCATGATCGGAATTATGGCGCCGATATTAGGCGTATATCTCGTGCTGAGAAGACAGGCGCTGATGGCGGATACGCTGTCTCATATTTCATTGTCGGGCGTGGCCATCGGTTTTTTTCTCAGTACCAATATTACGGCGGCGAGCATCGTTGTCGTCACGATCGGAGCGATCGGCATCGAATATATGCGGCGGGCATACCGTACATATTCAGAGGTATCCATCGCAATCTTAATGGCGGCCGGGCTGTCGTTTGCGATGTTTCTGATCAGCCTGTCAAAAGGCGGCGCGTCGATGAGCATCGATCAATATTTATTTGGATCGCTTGTCACGGTCAGCCAGCAGCAGGTCTATATTATCGGAGGCATTACCCTGCTGATTCTGCTTTATTTCATTATATTAAACAGACCGCTCTATCTCCTTACCTTTGACGAGGCGACGGCGAAGACATCAGGCATTAACACAAATCTCCTGTCAATGTCATTCAGCATCGTGACGGGGCTGGCGATTTCGGTCATTATTCCGATTATCGGCGTGCTGCTCGTTTCCGCGCTCCTCGTACTGCCCGCGGCTTTTGCAATCCGTATCGCCAAAGGGTTTAAATGGGTGTTTGCGGCAGCCATTATTATTTCTCTTTTCAGTGTGTTCATGGGGCTGACGTCTTCGTACCAGCTCGGAACGCCTCCGGGGCCGTCAATCACTTTACTGTTAATCATTCTGCTTCTGCTCGGCTTTATGCTGCAGGGGATTTGGAATGCGTTTAAAAAAGGAAAAGAACGAAAAAACCGCCGTTAAGCGGTGCAGCAGTTTCATCTGCTGCGCCGTTTGACGGCTTTTTTTTTTACAGAAATATATCAGCAAGACGCTCATATGACTCTTTTTTTGCTTCGAAATCAAAGACGTTGCACAGCACCATCATCTCTTTTGTCTGATAACGTTCGGAAAGTTCAAGCAGACGGCGTTTCACTGCGGCAGGTGAGCCGATCACCATCCGCTTCCTGTTTTCTGCAATCTGTTTACGGTCCTCCGGCGAATACGGATAAGCCTTCGCTTCTTCCACACTCGGCACGCGGCTGTCGGCGCTTTTTCCGACACGAAGAAGCCATAAATCCTGGCTTAAGGCGAGTTCTTCCGCTTTCTCATCCGTAGCTGCGCATATGACGAAAATGGCACAGAGCGAGGCGGGAGCGGAAAAATGGGCGGAAGCCCGGAAATGGTCCCGATAGATCTGAAAGGCTTTTTCCCCGCGTTCCGGATTAATGAAATGGCCGAAGACATAGCCCGCACCTTGAAGAGCTGCGCGTCTGGCGCTGTTTTCCCCGAGGCCGAGCACCCAAAGCTGCGGGGCTGTTTCAATCAAGGGCGCTGTTTTTATTCCGGCATAAGCATGGTCCGAGGGAACCGAATCTGTCAGAAAGGATGATAAATCCTGAAGCTGCCTGTTAAACTCGGTCATGCTTTTCTTTACCCCGTCTGTGAGGGCGAGCCGGATTTTCGTCGTGCCTCCCGGTGAGCGTCCGACCCCAAGGTCAATCCGGTTCGGATGCAGCGCCTCAAGCTGACGGAAAGTTTCCGCGACTTTATAGGGGCTGTACTGCGGCAGCAGCACGCCGCCTGATCCGACACGGATGGATGTTGTGGCTGCGGCGGTATGAGCGATCATAATTTCCGGCGAAACGCTTGCGAGCCCTCTTGTGCCGTGATGCTCGGCAAACCAGTACCGCTTATAGCCCCAACCTTCGCTGAGGCGGGCGAGCTCCGCTGAACGGCGGAGCGTCTCGTGCGGCCCGTTTCCTTTGGATACGGGCGCCTGATCAAGTATGCTTAAATCAATCACTCGTCTGCCCCTTTCCTGACATGTATTGATACAAGGATAGGAAAAATGTTCAGTCTCCGTCAATTTCTTTGTTTTCTCTATTCTCTCCGGAACGAAGGAGAATATAGGAAGTAATTTTTCGCCGTTTTTCGCCAAAAATTCTTATGTTTTATGAAACTTTGATATAATAAAAGACGTATATCTTAATAAACACCGGGATTCTTGTCCCGGAATTTAGTAAAAATGCGCACTTGCGGCGTGCTTAGCGGCACCCTTACAGAATAGGAGTGAATCATATGGCGATCTCTTTACAAAAAGGACAGCGGATTGATTTAACAAAAGGAAAAGCCGGCCTGTCAAAACTGCTGGTCGGACTCGGCTGGGACCCTGTATCATCCGGCGGCTTTTTCGGAAAGCTGTTCGGCGGAGGCGGTGCCAATATCGACTGTGACGCTTCCGTACTGATGCTTGAAAATGATAAAATGACAGACAGCAAAAACGTCATCTATTTCGGCAATCTGAAAAGCCGGTGCGGCGGTGTCGTACATACGGGTGACAATCTGACGGGTGAAGGCGACGGCGATGATGAACAAATTCTCATCGATTTGGCGAAAGTGCCCGCTCAGATTAATAAACTTGTGTTTGTCGTCAATATTTACGACTGCGTCAGACGAAAACAGGACTTCGGCATGATTCAAAACGCGTTCATCCGCGTCGTTGATCAGGCTAATCGCGAAGAACTGGTGACGTACAATTTAAGAGATAACTATTCAGGCAGAACGAGCCTGATCGCGGCTGAAATCTACCGCGAGGACGGCGAGTGGAAATTCGCCGCGGTAGGAGAAGGCACAAACGATACAAAAATCGGCGATATCGTTAACCGATACGCCTAAACGATAAAAAGGAGAGTGCACACATGGCAATTTCATTGGCAAAAGGACAAAAAGTAGATTTGACTAAAACAAATCCGGGTCTTTCTAAAGTCGTTGTCGGCCTTGGCTGGGATACAAACAAATACGACGGCGGACATGATTTTGATTTAGATTCCAGCGTCTTTCTATTAAATGAAGCAGGAAGATGCGCGTCGCCCGATGATTTTATTTTCTATAATCAGCTTGAAGGCGGAAACGGCTCTGTCGCACATTCAGGCGACAACCTCACAGGCCAGGGCGAAGGCGATGACGAAAGCGTAAGGGTCAACCTGAGCGCGGTGCCTGCCGCTATTGACAAAATTTCATTCGTCATCACGATTCATGAAGCGGAAGCGCGCGGCCAAAACTTCGGACAAGTTTCCAACGCGTTCGTTCGCATTGTCAATGAAGAGACAAATGAAGAGCTGATCCGCTACGATCTGGCTGAAGATTTCTCAATTGAAACAGCCATTATCGCAGGAGAGCTTTACAGACATAACGGCGAATGGAAGTTTTCCGCGATCGGCTCAGGCTATCAAGGCGGACTGGCCCGTATTGCGACAGATTACGGCCTGCAAATCGGCTAAAACCATATCAAGCACAGAAGGGAGAGACGGCACATGGCTATTCAATTGGCGAAAGGACAGCGTGTTGATCTGACAAAAACGAACCCCGGTCTTACAAAAGCGGTGATCGGCTTAGGCTGGGATACGAACAAGTACTCCGGAGGGCATGACTTTGACCTTGACGCGTCGGCTTTTCTTGTCGATGCCCATGACAACTGTGTTAATGATCTTGATTTTGTTTTCTACAATAACCTGGAACACCCGAGCGGGGGCGTCATCCATACGGGAGACAACCGGACGGGCGAGGGAGAGGGAGACGATGAACAAATTATCGTCGACTTCTCAAAAATACCCGCAAATATTGAAAAGATCGGCATCACCGTCACGATTCATGATGCGGAAGCGCGCGGCCAAAATTTCGGACAAGTTTCGAACGCGTTCGTGCGCGTCGTCGATGAAAACAGCCAGAATGAACTGCTTCGTTTCGATTTAGGGGAAGACTTCTCGATTGAAACGGCGGTTGTCGTTTGTGAGCTTTACCGCCATGGGGCTGAATGGAAGTTTAACGCCATCGGCAGCGGGTTTTCCGGCGGTCTGGCATCACTTTGCCGGAATTACGGCTTGCAGGTGTAAGCAGGAAATTACCGTTTTACTAAATAGGAGGAAAAAACTTGGATTTTCTACATCATATTATGTCGACCTACGCTTCCTTTTTTGATTGGAAAATGTGGGGTGAGGTGCTGACTGACCCTGTATCATGGGGGCTGATCGGTTCCTTGGTTCTGCTGGAAGGGCTGCTGTCGGCCGACAATGCGTTAGTGCTTGCGGTTATGGTAAGGCATCTGCCTGAAAAACAACGGAAGAAAGCATTAACATACGGATTGTTCGGGGCATATATTTTCCGTTTTATCTTTATCGGAATCGGGATGCTGCTCATTAAGTTCTGGTGGATCAAAGTGCTTGGCGCGCTGTACCTGGCTTGGCTCGTCATTAAGCATTTCTGGATCGGAGAAGGTGATGACGATACGGAAGGCATGAAGAAAAATTCATGGATGGTCCGTACGTTCGGAATTTTCTGGGCCACTGTCGTTTCAGTTGAGTTAATGGATCTGGCCTTCTCTGTTGACAGCATTTTAGCCGCGTTTGCGGTATCGGAAAAAGTGTGGGTGCTCTTGATCGGCGGTATGCTCGGCATTCTCATGATGCGTACAGTCGCAAAAGTATTCCTTGTGTTAATTGATAAAATCCCTGAACTTGAAAACACGGCTTTTGTGCTGATCGGGATTATCGCCGTGAAAATGGCGGCGAGCGCCTTTGATTATGAAATGCCGCACGTGGTGTTCTTCGGAATCATCATCGCTGCGTTTGTGGTCACGTTTATTATCCATTATTTCAACAAACAAAAGCAGGTTCAGGAGCAGACGGCTGCATCTAAAGAAGAATAAAACAAAAAAGGAGGGAGAGTTCATTTCCTTCCTTTTTTGTACCGATTATCATGAAGAGAAAGGAGGAAAATGATGAAGCAGGAGGAATTGTTGATCCGAAAGGCCGAGCCGGAAAATGATGACTGGGAAACGTTTCTGATGCGGCCGCTGCCGGAACGTCCCGGTTACGAGCGGGAAAACGGGCTGGCGTTTACCCGTCTTGCCGTCCGGATTTTGGGCACTCCTTATGATGAGACGGAGTATTACAGTAAGCTTTTCGAGCTGTCTTCTCATGAAAACATCCATGTGTTGAGCGAGACGCTGGATAAGACCATCGCGCCGGAAACGTTTCAGGCGCTGCAGCACATCCATTCGGTCAATCAAAAAGAGAAAGGGCTTTCGGTTTCCAGGTTTGTCGCGTTTCTCGATGGGGGCAGGCTGCTTGCCAAACACGCTGATCCGCTTATGCACCGCCGGCTGAGAACCGCGTTTATGACGCTTTTGGAAACCTTTGCGGACCGGCATGAAAACGGGCTGAATCATCCCGATTTCCGGCGTGTGCTCTTGGATGTGTCAAAGTTTTCGCTGAACCACCTGAATCCATGGCTCGAACAAGCCGATATAGAGCGTGAGATGCCGAAGGTGGTGTGGTATGGAGACGCGACCAAAAGCCAGCTCTATTTTCTCTATTATCTCATGCTGATCGGCTGTGATGTCCTATTGTTTCATCCGGCTGCGGAAGATCCGTTCAGCTTGATTGATCCGGATGAGGAGCTCAGCTTTGTGATAAAGCTCCCCGCAACAGGCGGTCTTGAGCCTTTTCCGAAAGAAAAGCCGGACAGAACGTCCACGACGGCCTACCGGTCAACGAAAGAAATTGAGCATGTGCTGAACCATGAGGAATCCATGATGTATAAGCCTTGGCAGTTCAGGGAGCACACCCCGCAGTCCGTGACCTTAAAAACGACGTATGATGAGTTATTTCTCATTGCGAAGGAGCGGGCGTTTATCCGGCCGCAATTTAAAGCGGACAGGGAGCGGGTGGCCGTTCCGAACCTTTTTGCTAAAGTGATGGGGGTTTCCAAAGATACGAAAGAATATTGGAACAGACTCCATACCGCCGCGGACTATCAGGAGACACACATGATCCGCAGTTTTCCGTTTACGGAAGAGCTGAAAGCCAACTACCAGTATCACTACAGTCAGGTTTTAAATGAAAAAGGAGAGGTTGACGCGGACAGGCTGAAAAGAAGCAACATCTGGCAGTACAAGCATCTGCCTTCAGGTGTGCAGAGCGCCATCGCCAATGTGATTTCTGACATGTGCAGAAACCCAGGGCTGAAGGCTTTGCCCGGGGAGCAGTCAAGGGATGCCGCAATCTATTTGTTCCGCCAGGCGACGAATCTGCCCGCTTCGCTGCTGCAATTGATTCAGACGTTTGATTACGCCCAAACCGTTCCGAAACTCGTTTTATATCATACGGAACAAAATGGCGAACTCACACGTTCTGATGCCGCCGCTCTTTTGTTTTTAAATAAATTCGGCGTCGATATCATCTTGTATAATCCGCCGGGTCATCAGGACATTGAGCATTATATTGAAGAAAGCCAATTTGATGTCCATTGGCTGGAGGACATGGTGTTTCGGCAGGAATATAAGGAGCCGTCACTCGTAAGAAAGCTGTTTAGAACCATTACGCAAAAGCAGGGAGAGTAAATAAATATGACAGAAAATCAAAATCCGCTTGTTCTTGATAAAAATGAAGAGATTTCTGAACAAAAAGCAGATGACATCAGGGCGCAGCTGCGCCAAGACCCTGAGGTGCAGCGCATTTCGCAGCAGATTGACGTGAAAAACCAAATGGAGCTGCTGGAGTACGGAAAAGAACCGGCAGTTGAGATCTCGAAGTTTTCCGACCGCATCTTAAATATGATGAAAACAACAAGTGTCACAGATTCAGGCACAATGCTGACGCAGCTCGGAAAAATCATGGACCGTTTCGACAAAAATGATTTCGATGAACCAAAAGGATTCCTTGCTAAAATGTTCAAACGCGGCAACAGCATGATTGAAAAGATCTTTCAGAAGTACCGCACCCTGGGCGGAGAAATTGAAAAAATCCATGTTGAAATTTCGAAATACAAAGATGAAATGGCAAAGACGAACCATACACTTGAAGAGATGTACGAAAACAACATTAACTACTACATGGAGCTTGAAAAATATGTCGTTGCCGGGCAGATGAAGCTTGAGGAAATGCAGGCGCTCATTCCTTCTTATGAAGAAAAAGCGGCCGGCGGGAACCAGCTTGCGCAAATGCAGCTCGATACGCTGCGCGACGGGCTTCAAGCGCTTGAGGAACGTGTCTATGATTTAGATATGGCGCGGATGGTGGCGCTGCAAACGGCACCGCAGATCCGCCTCCTTCAGCGCGGAAATACGAAGCTCATCGGGAAAATCAATTCCGCTTTCGTCATTACAATTCCGATTTTCAAAAACGGCATTATTCAGGCTGTCACAGTCAAACGGCAAAAGCTTGTGGCTGATTCAATGAGCGAGCTGGACCGCCGCACGAATGAAATGCTGAAGCGCAACGCTGAAAATATTTCAAACCAAAGCGTGGAGATTGCCCGTATGGCAGGCCGTCCGAGCATTGACATTGAGACGATTGAAACGTCTTGGAATACGATTGTCAGCGGTATGCAGGAAACGAAACAGATCGAGGAAGAGAACAGACGTATCAGAGAAGACGGAGCGAAACGGATTCAACAGCTTCAGGATAATATTAAAAACGCAGTCTTAAAGAATTAACGCACACCCCGCTTGCTTACGGCAAGCGGGATTTTTTTGTGAAAAAGGTAATGACAATGTGTAAAGACAGGTGTAAACTTATACGGTAATCATTTTCGATTTGAGGTGCTGCTTATGAACAAACAACCTGCCGTCACTCCGCGAAAACTTCTGGCGATTGCCGGAATGGGCTGGCTGTTTGATGCGATGGATGTCGGAATTTTATCGTTTATTATCGCCGCGCTACACACTGATTGGAATTTAACACCCGATCAAATGAAATGGATCGGAAGCGTCAATTCCATAGGTATGGCAGCGGGTGCGTTTTTGTTTGGTTTACTGGCTGATCGAATCGGCCGCAAAAAAGTGTTTATCATTACCCTTTTGTGCTTTTCCATCGGAAGCGGTATTTCCGCTTTTGTAACGAGCTTATCAGCATTTCTCATTCTTCGTTTTGTCATCGGGATGGGGCTTGGCGGAGAGCTCCCAGTTGCTTCAACACTCGTTTCGGAAGCGGTTGTGCCTGAAAAGCGGGGCAGAGTGATTGTGCTTTTGGAAAGCTTTTGGGCCATTGGCTGGCTCGCAGCGGCCTTGATTTCTTACTTTGTGATACCAAGCTTCGGCTGGCAGGCTGCCCTTCTGTTAACTGCGCTGACTGCTTTTTATGCGCTGTACCTGCGGACGAGTCTGCCTGATTCGCCGAAATATGAATCGCTTTCTGCCAGAAAGAGGTCGGTGTGGGAGAATGTAAAAAGCGTCTGGGCAAGACAGTATATACGGCCGACCGTGATGCTGTCGATCGTTTGGTTCTGTGTGGTGTTTTCTTATTACGGCATGTTCCTATGGCTCCCGAGTGTCATGCTGCTGAAAGGCTTCAGCATGATTCAAAGCTTTGAATATGTCCTGCTGATGACGCTTGCTCAGCTACCTGGCTATTTCTCTGCCGCATGGCTGATTGAAAAAGCGGGCCGGAAGCGGATACTCGTCATTTACTTGATTGGTACAGCAGGAAGCGCCTATTTCTTCGGAACGGCGGATTCCTTAAGTCTTCTCCTTACGGCTGGCATGCTGTTATCGTTTTTCAATCTCGGTGCGTGGGGCGTGCTGTATGCTTATACCCCGGAGCAATACCCGACTGCGATTCGAGCAACAGGTTCAGGAACGACAGCAGCGTTTGGAAGAATCGGCGGCATCTTCGGGCCTTTGCTCGTCGGAACCCTGGCAGCCCGTCATATTTCGTTTTCGGTCATCTTTTCAATCTTTTGCATTGCCATCTTACTCGCGGTTGCTTGTATTTTGATTATGGGGAAAGAAACAAAACAAACTGAGCTTGAATAAGGAAAGCACCTCGCGATTGAGGTGCTTTTTTTACATGTGCGCCCGGGCTGAGGGTTGGCGATTCCCGGTTGTCTGGTAGAGCGTCATAGACAGGATGAATAGAATGGCTGTAAATCCTGTGACGGCTCCGAAATGGTGTGCGCTTTGATATAAAAAACCTGCAGCACATGTGCCGACAGTGGTACCTGCATACATAGCGGCATTGGAAAGGGAAGCGATAGTTCCTCGCGCATTCGGTGAAATGGCTTGAAAGACACCCATCATTAACGGAAAGATGATGCCAGCTGTAAAGAACGTGAGAAAAAAGCTTGTTTCTACAAAAAATAAGTTAGGCAAGAAAGGAAGAGCGAAATAGAAAGCGCCCATCAGCAGCATGCCGCCGATCAATGTTTTAAACATGCCCAGCTTTTCTGAAATCCGGCTGCCGATCAGGCTTCCGAGCATATTTCCCAGTCCGAGTACAAGCATAGCGGCGCCAATTTGCGACACGGTTAAATGATAATCCGCAGAAAGCCAAGTGCCGAGAAAGCTGAACGACGCGAAATTTCCGGTTTGAAAGAGGAAATAGGCAAGCAAAATAACCACTGTCTTCGGCAGCGAAAACAGCTCCCGATATGGAGCGGCAATTGACGTGCGCGCTGTTTGTTCAGAAGGTCGAATATCAGGCATAACAGCTGCCAGGATCAATAGAAGAATAAGCGAGCACGCTGACAAAACGAAAAAGGGAGTATGCCATGTAAAGGAAGCGAAAAACCCTCCGATCGGCAGTCCGAGCATTTGTGAAGCGGCCAATCCCGCTGTCGCAATCCCCATGCTTTTCATGACCTGAGAAGGCTGGACGAGGATAGGGATGGACGCCCAAATTTGAGGCGTCACAAACGCAGCGCTAACGCCTGCGGCAAAACGGAACAGGCACATGGCGGCAAAAGAGGGTGCGATGCCGCATAAAAACGTGGATACAATAAAGCCTGCAAGTCCCCACAGCATGACTGTTTTCCTGTTAAGCCTGTCTGAGATCGGACCCGCAATGAAAGCGAATAGCGCATAACCGAGTGCATAAGCACTGACCATCCAACCTGACAAATCGGTAGAGACATGAAACTGATTCTGTAAAAGCGGGAGAAGCGGAGAAAGTAAAAAAGTATCCGTGCCAATGACAAACATCACACTGAAGAAAAGCCAAATACGATTCAAATGTTATCACTCCTATAGTTTTATAATTTTGAAACTATGAAACAGATATGTATAGAGAAAACCCTTTGTTAAAGGGTTTCCAAAAAGCCGGGCAGGTATGTTTGAAATGTGTCTTCCCGCAGGCGGACGTATTTTGTCCGTGAATTTTTCCGGGTTGCCGTTAATCCCGCTTCCCGCAGCGTTTTAAAATGATAGGATGCTGTGGTTTTGACAATATCGCATTTTTCACCTACTTCACCGCAGCTGAGTTCTTTTCCGCTGTAATAAAGCGTACGAATAATGGCAAGCCTCGATTCATCAGACAGTGCTTTAAAGATTTGGGCTCTGATTTGATCATCTGATTGTTTCATAGTCATGAAACTATAATACATAATGGGAGGTGGAAAAGCAACTTATTTTTCCAGTAAAGGATAACAATTATAAAAAAGAGAGGAATTAAGTTCCATTAAAAGCGCTTTCAACTATAGGTGAGCGAAATATCACCTGTAAAATACAATCATAAAGGAGTATAACAGAGTATTTAGAAGCATAAATAAGGTCAAACGGCCACAGGGATGTTTATAAAGAAATGGTACAGAATAAAAGGAAATATGCTGTTTGTGGGGATGTTACATAAATGTTACGTTAATAAAGATTGCTTAATATGGAGGGAAAATATGAGTGTAGATGAGAAACCAATTAAGATAAAAGTCGAAAATGTATCTAAGGTTTTCGGAAAACAGACAAAAAAAGCCATTCAGATGCTGTCCAGCGGAAAAAACAAAAAAGAGATCCTGAAAGCGACCGGATCAACCGTTGGTGTCAATCAAGCAAACTTTGATGTATATGATGGGGAGATATTTGTCATCATGGGTCTATCGGGGAGCGGTAAATCAACTTTAGTTCGGCTGTTAAACCGGCTTATTGAACCGACTGCCGGGAATATTTATATTGATGGTGACATGATAACAAATATGTCAAAAGACCAGCTCCGGGAAGTGCGCCGGAAAAAAATCAGCATGGTCTTTCAAAAATTTGCGCTGTTTCCGCACAGAACGATTCTTGAAAATACGGAATACGGGTTGGAGCTCCAAGGCGTCGACAAAAAAGAGCGTGAGCAAAAAGCGCTTGATTCGCTTAAACTTGTCGGTCTTGAAGGCTTTGAACACCAATTCCCTGATCAGCTTAGCGGAGGAATGCAGCAGCGTGTCGGACTTGCCCGCGCATTGACGAATGATCCTGACATTCTTCTGATGGATGAAGCTTTCAGTGCGCTTGATCCGCTGATCCGCAAAGACATGCAGGATGAGCTTTTAGACCTTCATGACTCTGTCGGCAAGACGATCATCTTCATCACGCATGATCTTGATGAAGCATTGCGCATCGGTGACAGAATCGTGCTGATGAAAGACGGTAACATCGTTCAGATCGGGACGCCTGAAGAAATTCTGATGAGCCCGTCCAATGAATACGTTGAGAAATTCGTTGAGGACGTTGACTTATCCAAAGTTCTGACAGCGGGCCACATCATGAAGCGCGCTGAAACCGTGCGGATTGACAAAGGGCCTCGTGTAGCGCTGCAGCTCATGAAGAATCTCGGTATTTCTTCTATTTACGCCGTTGATAAACAGAAACAGCTTCTCGGTGTCATTCACGCGGCGGATGCGAAAAAAGCGGTGGAATCCGACTTATCGCTTCAGGATATTTTAAATACTGAATTTACGACTGTGCATGAAAGCACATACTTGACGGAAATTTTCGATGTCGTGTCTGATGCGAATATTCCGATCGCCGTCACGGACGATAAGGACCGCATGAGAGGCATTGTCGTAAAAGGCGCATTAATCGGCGCGCTTTCAGGAAATAACGATTATATAAATGTTGAAGATTCTGCTGAACAAGCTCAGGATTCTTCTGTTCAGGGGGTGAAGTAAATGGACAGATTGCCTAGAATTCCGTTAGCAGATATCGTTGACCGGTTTGTTGACTGGCTTACCATGACGTTCGGAGGTTTCTTTGACGGAATCTCAAACGGTTTGGCCGCTTTCGTAAACGCGATTGTGAGCGGTTTGGGTTTCATCCCGTCTATTTTATTGACTGTTATTTTTGCAGCTCTCGCTTGGTGGATCAGTACGAGAGGAATTGCACTCTTTACGTTAATCGGATTCCTTGTTATTGATTATTTGGGTTATTGGTCGCCGATGCTGCAAACGTTGGCGCTTGTCGTCACATCTGTTTTGATTTCCATTATTATCGGGGTTCCGATCGGCATATGGGCGTCTCAGAAAGAAACGGTCCGCCGCATTGTCACACCGATTCTGGATTTAATGCAGACCATGCCGGCTTTCGTATACCTGCTGCCTGCCATTTTCTTCTTTAATATCGGGGTTGTGCCAGGCGTTGTGGCATCTGTTATTTTCGCGATGCCTCCGACGATCCGCATGACGGTTCTCGGTATTAAACAGGTTCCGGCTGATCTGATTGAAGCGACGGAAGCATTCGGTTCAACGACGTCTCAGCGTCTGTTCAAGGTGCAGCTTCCGCTTGCCACAAAAACAATTCTTGCCGGTATTAACCAAAGCATCATGCTTGCTTTGTCAATGGTCGTTATCGCGGCCATGGTCGGTGCGCCGGGCCTCGGTTCTGAAGTATACAGCGCCGTGACACAGTTGAAAACCGGTGTCGGAGTAGAAGCGGGTATTGCGATCGTTATCGTAGCGATTACACTCGACCGTATCACGCAAAACATTAAAGTGAAGAAGAAGAGCAGGGGGAATGCCTGATGCTTAAGAAAATCATCGGTGTCGGCGTTACCGCTGCGCTGGCTCTTTCTTTGGCTGCCTGCGGTTCGCAGACTGATGGTAAGGCAACGGCTGCGGACCAGGTGAACAAAACCATTATCGGTATCGATCCGGGATCGGGGATCATGGCCCTGACGGATGAGGCCGTGAAGGATTACGGATTGAAAGACTGGAATGTCGTCACGGCGTCAAGTGCCGCCATGACGGCGACATTGAAGAAGTCATATGACCGGAAAAAGCCGATCATCGTAACGGGCTGGACGCCGCACTGGATGTTCTCCAGATACAAGCTGAAGTTCCTTGATGATCCGAAAAAAACGTACGGAACTGCCGAGCAGATTCATACGATTACAAGAACCGGCTTCAGTAAGGAACAGCCTAACGCGGCCAAAGTTCTCAGCCAGTTCAAATGGACGCAGGACGATATGGGAGAAGTCATGATTGCCGTTGAGGAAGGCGAAAAGCCGGCCAAAGCCGCTGCTGAATATGTGAAAAAACATAAAGACCAAGTGGCTCAATGGACAAAAGGCGCCCATAAAGTCAAAGGGGATAAAATCAACCTGGCTTATGTGGCATGGGACAGTGAAATCGCAAGTACGAATGTAATCGGAAAAGTATTTCAAGACCTCGGCTATGACGTGAAGCTGACGCAAGTGGAGGCAGGACCGATGTGGACTGCGATTGCGACAGGCAGCGCGGATGCGTCATTGTCTGCTTGGCTTCCGAATACCCATAAGGCATATGCGTCTAAATATAAAGGCAAATATGAAGATGTAGGAACGAGTCTGACAGGCGTCAAGATGGGTCTGGTCGTTCCTCAGTATATGAAAAACGTCAATTCAATTGAAGATCTTAAGAAGTAATGAGGAAAAGCAGCCCTGTAACGGGCTGCTTTTTTTTATGCTTCAAACGATTTGAGGACGGCGGCCGTTAATATCTCAGCGCCAGTAAAGATGGCGCTTCGGTCAAATGTCATTTGGGGATGGTGAAGTCCAGGCTCCAGGCCGCACCCTAGGCCGAGCATCGTCGTTTTCAAGTTCGGAACCTTTAACCCGTAAAAGTGAAAATCCTCTCCTCCGGTTGTCACAAGAGGTTCATCCACATGTTCTTCTCCGAGAATGCTGCTGATCGCAGATGCCATGATGGCTTCCGCCTCCTTGTTTCGCTCGGCTGCCGGGAGGCTGTGTTCTTTTTGCAGTTCGATTTTTGCGCCGAATGCGGCAGCCGCCGCCTCACAGGCTCTTTCGGTTTCGGCGGTTAATTTCTCCATGGCGGCATTGGTTTGTGCGCGGAGATCAAGGCTGAACGATGCTTTTCCCGGAATGATATTGGAACTTTCTCCGCCTGCCTGAAGCTTTGTCATCTTCACGGAATGCGGGATGCCGGGATCAAGATGAATGAAGCTGAGTTTTTGGACGAGAAGAGCGGCGATTTCGATACTGTTAAGCCCGAGATGCGGTCTCGCGCCGTGGGCTTCTTCTCCGATAATCAGGCCTTCTATATGTTGGCTTGAGCCATGCAGGATGGACGGTGCGCATCGGCCGTTTGCCGTTTCCTGTACGGGGCGCACGTGCACGCCGTATAAGAAGTCAACATCATCCAGTACGCCTTTTTCAATCATTTTCAGCGCTCCGCCGCCTTTTTCTTCAGCCGGCTGAAAAATAAAGCGGATGGTGCCCTTCGGAAGCTTCGGCTGACTCTTTAAAAGCATCATCGTGCCGAGCGCCATCGTCATATGTGAATCATGTCCGCATGAATGGTTCGCCTGAAAGACACCGTCCACTTCCTGCCACAGCGCGTCAATATCCGCCCGGACAGCCACAACGGGCGAGCCTTCTCCGATTTCGCCGACAACACCGGTGCAATCATCAAACGTACGGATTCGGCAGCCGGCCTCTTTCAGTTTTTCAGTCAGATATTCAGTTGTTTGATATTCTTTCCAGCTTACTTCGGGATTGGCGTGCAGGTGGTCAAAAATGTCCATAATGACTTGCTTTTCATGCTCTGTGAGTCTGTTCATGCCGTAAGTCCTCCTTCAAAAGCTGTCTGTTTTTATTTTTTGATATTGAAAACAGGCAATCGGTCTGTATATAATATAGCACATATCTGTATTTTCTGAATAGTTTATAAATTTAAAGCGGGATGGTGATGTTATGGCTGTGCCGAAGGCCGAACCTGTATTGAAAAAGAAGAAATTGTTTGTGATGCCTGATGCTTATGTGCTGCTGTTCATTGTCGCTTTACTATGCGCGATAGCATCGTACATCGTTCCCGCGGGGGAATTTGACAGGGTGACAAAGGGCAGTGTGACGTCCGCCGTCCCGGGAAGTTATCATTCTTTAGACCAGTCTCCTGTCAGCCCGATCGCTTTTTTTACCGCGATTCAGGAAGGGATGACAAGTTCCGCGCCGATTATTTTTTTAATCCTGTTTACGGGCGGCACCATTGCGATTTTGGAGAAAACGGGCGCCATCAATGGATTGATCAGTAATGTCATCAGTACGTTCCGCACAAAACAGCTGCTGTTTATTGCGATTGTCGGATCTCTATTTTCGATCCTCGGCACAACCGGCATCGTCGTTAATTCCGTGATCGGTTTTATTCCGATCGGCCTGATCGTCGCCCGTTCGCTGAAATGGGACGCCGTGGCCGGAGCGGCCGTCATTTATATCGGCTGCTATGCGGGGTTTAACGCGACGATTTTATCACCTTCACCGCTCGGGTTATCACAAAGCATCGCGGAGCTGCCGCTGTTTTCCGGTATCGGCCTGCGGATTGCCGTCTACATTTGTTTTCTGTTATCATCTATTTTATATATTTATCGGTATACGAGAAAACTCAGAAAAGCAAAGGACGCCAGTCTGCTGGGGAACGATTGGTTTCCGGCGGCAGGTTCACTCCCGCAGGCTTCCGATCCAGAGGACAAGCATGTCCCGTTTACCGTCCGCCATAAATTGATTCTGGCTGTCGCGGCTTTGTCGCTTGCCGGCTTTTTATACGGCGCGCTTACTCTTGGCTGGTCTGATTCAGAGATGGCCGCCGTGTTCATTTTTATCTCAATCGTGTCAGGCCTGATTGCGGGAATGGCGGCAAATGATATCGCAAAAACGTTTATTACAGGCTGTCAGGGCCTCGTTTACGGCGCGCTGATCGTCGGAATGGCGAGAAGCATTTCCGTTATTCTGGAACACGGAAAGCTGCTTGATACGGTAGTCAATGGACTTGCGTCACTGCTGCACGGTTTCAGCCCGATGGCAGGCGCAATCGGAATGTATATTTCCAGCGCCCTGCTTCATTTTCTGATATCATCGGGCTCAGGGGAGGCGGTCGTATTTATTCCGATCTTGGCGCCGCTTGCCGATCTGATGGGCATCACGAGACAGGTCGCGGTTGAAGCGGTCATGCTCGGAGAAGGCGTCGTAAACTGTGTCAATCCGACTTCCGGCGTGCTGATGGCCGTACTGGCTGCCAGCGGCATTCCGTACGTAAAGTGGCTTCGCTTCATGATTCCGCTGGCGCTGATTTGGTTTGTCATCGGCCTCGTGTTTATCTGCATAGGCGTCCTGATCAATTGGGGTCCTTATTAAACATTTTGTCAATGATATTTCGGTTTATCATTATGAATCGGCAAGATATAATGGGAGTTGTAAGCCATTCTTAATAGTACGGGAGGAAGTCATGAATCAGCGTCGGAACGGACTTTCAAACGTGAATGGAAAGAGTGAGAGTGTGAAAGAGAAAGAACGAATGATTTGGTCAGAAGTCGGAATGCTTGTGGGCACACTGTCTTTGCTTGACATCATCGTACGCGGACTTGTTCTGAACTGTCCATTTAGGGAATGGGCCGGAAGCTTGGCGGTTTTCTTCATTATAATTGTTTATTATTGCATCAGGGCGGGAGCGTCGGGAATGCTCATGCCGAGAATAGACACCAAAGAAGAACTGAAAAAGCGGGTGAAGCAGCAGCGGATAGATTCAATTGCGGTCACTTTTGCGGTGGCGGCGCTTACGATGTACGACAGGGGGTTTCCCCATACATTCTTTGCTTGGCTGAAAATGATCTTTCTTTTTATCGTCTGCGGAGGCGTTCTGTTTTTGCTTCGGTATGTCATTGTGAAGCTGTCTTACAGAAGAGCGATAAAAGAAATAAAAAAGAAATCATCCTGACAGGTGGTTTCTTTTTTTGTTTGAAAGCGGGAAGTCTTTTTAATTGATAGGAATATAGATTTGAATTCACTCTGTCACGTTGCTTTGATAGAGAGAGTGTGATAAGTTGAAATGTAAGCGTTAACAGAATTCTCCAGTCTTCACAACAGTTGAAAGGAGCTGAAGAAAGAGTAAGAGGAATTTTTGACTCCGCAGTCAGTCTTCAAAAATGAAATAAGGAGTGTCAAAAATGTTTGAAAAACGATTCAAAACCTCTTTACTGCCGTTATTCGCCGGATTTTTATTGCTGTTTCATTTGGTTTTGTCAGGCCCGGCGGCTGCAAACGCTGAAACTGCAAACAAATCGAATGAGGCGGCCGCGTCATCGGTCAAAAACGGGACCATCCTTCATGCCTGGAATTGGTCGTTCAATACGTTAACACAAAATATGAAAGATATTCGTGATGCGGGCTATGCAGCTATTCAGACGTCTCCGATTAACCAAGTAAAGGAAGGGAACCAAGGAGATAAAAGCATGAGGAACTGGTACTGGCTGTATCAGCCGACATCGTACCAAATCGGCAACCGTTACTTAGGCACTGAACAAGAATTTAAGGACATGTGTGCAGCCGCGGAAAAGTATGGCGTAAAAGTCATTGTCGATGCGGTTATCAATCATACCACCAGCGATTACGCCGCGATTTCTGACGAGATTAAGCGTATTCCAAACTGGACCCATGGAAACACACAAATTAAAAATTGGTCGGACAGGTGGGACGTCACTCAAAATTCATTGCTTGGGCTGTATGATTGGAATACACAGAATACTGAGGTGCAGGCCTATCTGAAACGTTTCTTGGAAAGAGCATTGAATGACGGAGCAGACGGGTTCCGCTATGATGCCGCCAAGCATATAGAGCTTCCGGATGATGGGAATTACGGCAGCCGATTTTGGCCGAATATCACAAATACATCGGCGGAGTTCCAATACGGAGAAATCCTGCAAGACAGCGCTTCTAGAGATACTGCTTATGCGAATTATATGAATGTGACGGCTTCTAACTATGGGCATTCCATCAGATCCGCTTTAAAGAACCGTAATCTGAGTGTGTCGAATATCTCCCATTATGCATCTGACGTGTCTGCGGACAAGTTGGTCACATGGGTGGAATCACATGATACGTATGCCAATGATGAGGAAGAGTCCACATGGATGAGTGATGACGATATTCGTTTAGGCTGGGCAGTGATTGGTTCCCGCTCAGGAAGCACGCCTCTTTTCTTTTCTAGACCTGAGGGCGGAGGAAATGGTGTAAGATTTCCCGGAAAAAGTCAAATAGGAGATCGCGGGAGCGCCTTATTTAAAGATCAGGCGATCACCGCGGTCAATCAATTTCACAATGTAATGGTCGGGCAGCCTGAGGAACTCTCGAATCCGAATGGGAACAATCAAATATTTATGAATCAGCGCGGCTCAAAAGGCGTTGTGCTGGCTAATGCGGGATCGTCTTCTGTCACCGTCAATACTTCAACGAAATTGCCTGACGGCAGGTATGATAATAGGGCCGGCGCCGGTTCATTTCAAGTAGCGAACGGCAAACTGACAGGTACGATCAATGCCAGATCCGCGGCTGTTCTTTATTCTGATGATATTGGAAATGCGCCTCAGGTCTTTCTTGAGAATTACCAAACGGGGGCAGTCCATTCTTTCAATGATCAGCTGACAGTCACCCTGCGTGCAAATGCGAAAACAACAAAAGCCGTTTACCAAATCAATAATGGGCAGCAGACAGCATTTAAGGATGGAGACCGATTAACGATCGGGAAAGGAGATCCAATCGGCACGACATACAACATCAAGTTAACCGGAACGAACGGCGAGGGTGCAGAGAGAACCCAAGAATACACGTTTGTCAAAAAAGACCCGGCCCAAACCAACATCATTGGCTATCAAAATCCGGATCATTGGGGCCAGGTAAATGCTTATATTTACAAACATGATGGAGGCAGGGCCATAGAATTAACCGGATCGTGGCCGGGGAAAGCAATGACTAAGAATGCAAATGGAATTTACACGCTGACGCTGCCTGCGAATGCGGATACGGCTAATGCCAAAGTGATTTTTAACAATGGCAGCGCCCAAGTGCCCGGACAGAACCAGCCCGGATTTGATTATGTGCAGAATGGTTTGTATAACAACTCCGGTTTAAACGGTTATCTTCCGCATTAATGGATAGGG
This sequence comes from Bacillus sp. jun7, assembly GCF_051034795.1. Classification (NCBI taxonomy): domain Bacteria; kingdom Bacillati; phylum Bacillota; class Bacilli; order Caryophanales; family Bacillaceae; genus Bacillus; species Bacillus sp. jun7. The sequence goes on along the minus strand of NZ_CP093219.1, from coordinate 2,086,317 downwards.
CTATCATTACATCAAACCCTTGCTTCGATTAGGAAAGGGACAGCACGTCTTCAATCACGCTGAAAAGATGACAACATCCTAAAACGGTTCCGTTTTAGGATGTTGTCAACAATCTGGAAACCATCACCGATATTTTTTTGTCCAAAAATCAAACTTTTCTCTTGCAAAAGTTTGTGAAGTGTTGCACAATATATATGTGAAATACTTCACAAGTTAAAAACAGACACCACGAAACACTGGAGGATGAGCATACATGATGAACGAACGAGTGAACAAAGTAGCATTAATCGGAGCAGGTTTTGTTGGAAGCAGTTATGCATTTGCGTTAATTAACCAAGGGATCACAGATGAGCTTGTGATCATTGATGTAAATAGAGAAAAAGCCATGGGCGATGTCATGGATTTAAATCACGGAAAGGCATTTGCGCCTCATCCGGTCAAAACGTCTTACGGCACATATGAGGATTGCAAGGATGCCGATATCGTGTGCATCTGTGCCGGAGCCAATCAAAAACCGGGCGAAACGAGACTTGAGCTGGTCGAAAAAAATCTCGCCATTTTTAAAAACATTGTCGGTGAAGTAATGGCAAGCGGATTTGACGGCATCTTCCTCGTTGCCACAAACCCGGTCGACATTCTCACTTATGCGACATGGACATTCAGCGGCCTTCCGAAAGAACGCGTCATCGGCAGCGGCACGACACTGGATTCTGCGCGATTCCGTTATATGCTGAGTGAATACTTCGGCGCCGCTCCGCAAAACGTACACGCCCACATTATCGGTGAGCACGGCGATACCGAGCTTCCTGTATGGAGTCACGCCAATATCGGCGGAGTGCCGGTACAGCAATTGCTGGAGAAAAATGCAGCTTACAAACAGGACGAGCTGGATCAGATCGTTGACGATGTGAAAAACGCGGCCTACCATATTATCGAGAAAAAAGGCGCGACATATTACGGAGTGGCGATGAGCCTCGCCCGCATCACAAAAGCGATTTTGCGTAATGAAAACAGTATTTTAACCGTCAGCACATATCTGGACGGCCAATACGGTGTAAACGACGTCTTTATCGGCGTTCCGGCCGTCGTCAATCGGAACGGCATCGCAGGCGTGACGGAACTTGAGCTGAATGAAACAGAACAGGCTCAATTCAGCCGCAGCGCAAACGTGCTGAAAGATATTCTCGCTCCGCATTTCGCAGAGTAAACAAAAAAGCAGTACATGACAAACGCCATGTACTGCTTTTTTTAATTCGCTTTTTTCGCCATTTCCTGAGAGGTTTTTACTCTCGCTTTTCCCATAAACAAAATGGTAACGGCCGCAATGACGATCGGCGCCAGCGCAAGCGTAAATACATATGTGATGCTTTGCGACATGGCGTCAATAATGCGATCCAGAATGTGCGGCGGAATATGAGCGCGCGTGCCGGCCTGGAAAATGTCCTGCGGATTTCCGATGTTCTGCATCGCGCCGCCCGCTCCTTTCATGCCGCTGAATGAATCTGTGAGCTTGTTGGTAAACACATTCGTCTGGATGGTTCCGAAAATCGTCACACCGAGCGTCATACCGAATGATCTCAAAAACGAGTTTGTTGAGTTGGCGCTTCCGCGGTAACGCGGCTCCAGATCGTTCATGGACGCAGCAGGCAGCAGTGAGAAGTTGAAGCCGACGCCGAATCCTGAGATCAGCATGAATACCGTCAGCATCGTACGCGCTGTATCCGGTGTCATATTGGAAAGCAGCAGCATTCCGATAAAGAAAGCGACCACGGAAATCAGCATTAAATTGCGGAACCGCACTTTCGTCTGGAAAATTCCGCCGATCATACTTCCGATAACAGAACCGATCATCATCGGCGTCAAAATAAAGCCCGCGCTTGTCGCGGTGCTTCCGTACACAGCCTGAACGAAGATCGGGATAAACACCGCTAAAATGACGAACGTGGCTCCGTAAAGGAACGCCAGAATCTGTGCCGTGGCAAATAAACGGTTTTTAAACATCCAAAATGAGATAATGGGTTCTTCCGCTTTTCTTTCCACGATAAAAAAGGCGATAAAGAACATGGCGAACACAGCGAACAGACCGATGATCTGCACGGAGTTCCAATCATACGTTTTTCCGCCGAGCTCAAGGGCGAACATCAGACCGACAATGGAAACCACCAGCGTAATCGCGCCGGCCCAGTCGATTTTCTGCTTCTTGTGTTCAAGGGATTCTTTATAGTAACGAAGAATGAAAAACAATGATAAAATACCGATCGGCACGTTGATGTAAAACACCCAGTGCCAGCTGATGGAGTCGGTAATGAGCGCGCCTAAAAGCGGCCCGAGAACGCTGGACAGGCCGAAAACGGCACCGAACATGCCCGACATTTTTCCGCGTTTTTCCGGCGGAAATAAATCAAAAATGATCGTGAAGGCGATCGGCATCAGCGCGCCTCCGCCGATTCCCTGAATGACGCGGTAAATAATGAGCTGATCCATTGTTTGGGCGATTCCGCATAATGCAGATCCGATTAAGAAAAGAATAAGACCGAATAAAAAGAAACGTTTGCGTCCGTACATATCGGACAGTTTTCCGTAAATCGGCATACCGGCCATAACGGCTACCATGTATGATGCCGTCACCCACGCGAACTTATCGAAACTTCCGAGGTCCGCCACGATATTTCCCATCGCAGTGGCAACGATTGTATTATCCATAGCCGACATTAAAATGCCCAGCAAAAGTCCGATGACGACAAACTTCGTCGAGGCGTCCTTCGCGGCTGTTTGTTCCATGCTTTTTTCCTCCCATACTTACTTTTGATCATTAAATTTGCTATGATCATATTAGATTTGCCGAAAATTATCTTGATCGTCAAGATAAATTGATTTTATAGGGAGGCCTGTCAGTTGTCAACAAGAAATACCAGAAGCGAGACGGAGGAAACCGCCATACAGTTATTCCGGAAGATGGCCACAAGGACGATCCTTTTTCATCAGGCGGCCGCTCAATCTCTCGGTCTGTTTCCGACCGATTTGAAATCAGCTGATATCTTAAATGAAGCAGGCCCGATGACCGCAGGCGAGCTCGGGAAAAAAACCGGCCTCAGCACAGGTTCGGTAACGGCGCTCATTGACCGGCTCGAAAAAGCGGGATATGTCATGAGGAAAAAAGACCCCGAAGACAAACGGCGTGTGATCATCGTGCCGCTGACAGCAGGAAAAGCGAATGTGAAGCAATTGTTCAGCTCCTTATCCCAGTCCACGATCAGCCTTTGCCGGCAATATAAAGAAGAAGAACTGCGGCTGATATTCGATTTTTTAGGAAAAGCGACGGACATGATGGAAGACGAGCTTGAGAAATTAAAATAAATTACTAATCAAAGAAGGCCTAACAGAAATTTTCTATTAGGCTTCTTAATATTTTTATTCAATTGATACTTTTGAAAATTTTTCTTAGTAAATTGAATTCATTGATGTCTTTGAACGTATAATCAGACATTCCTGTATTCTGATTAATAGCGACAACCTGTTTGTTGGTTATACTGTGAAAGATATCATAAGTTTCATTGTGTTTGTTGTGTGATTTAGTATCAGGTTGTTCTTGAGAATTTAACCTTTTGCTTGTGTTTTTAAGTTTCGCAAATAAATCAAATTGTTCTTTCGTGAATAATAATTGTCCTGCTTTATTTTTTTTAGGTACAATATTATGTACCTTTGCCCATTTTCTAATATTCCATTGGTCTGTACCTATTTTTTCGCTGATTTCTCTAGTTGTAAAAAATATTTTGGAATTATTCTTTGGAGCTGGTGTACCGCTCTTATCAATAACAGGTATTTTTTTTGCCAGTTTTTTAAGCTTTATTTTTGTTTCTTTTGTGTTTAACTCTTTGGAGTTATTTGCTAAGAAAAGGTTACATCTCCTATAGTCTAGGAAGTTATCTGAAATAAATGTTACTTGTTGAGTGTTATTAGTTGTTTTTTCATATAGTCCAAGTATAAAACGTTTTAAGTTTAACTGCTTACCATTACTAAACGTCGTAACGAAATAAAAACCTCTTTTGTCCCTGCTAAGGCTCCATCTACCTTCAATGCTAGAAACTTGTGGGAGGTCGTGTGTATCTATGTATATTTCTTTTTGCTCACCAGACTTTTTATGCTCACAAAATATAATGGTTATGTCATTGTCTAGGTTTACGTATTCATTTAACATCATTAAAACTCCTCGAAAATTTTAGTTCATAACTTTAGTAGCTAACTTGATGGGTAATATTATATATATACAAGGGTCTTAAGACAACTGTTATTAAGTTATACTGGATAAATATTTAAATACTCATGAAAATTCGAAACTATAGGCGTTGTTTTTTGCATAGCACGGCCCATTCATGAATAACTTGTACAAGTTGCATGAATGAGGGGGAAGCCAATGAACATCTTTTTAAGCTACATCGTTCTCGGGCTGTCATTGTCAGCACCTGTCGGACCGGTCAATGCGGCGCAAATTGACAAAGGCATCAAAAATGGCTTTTGGCATGCATGGATTTTCGGTCTCGGCGCTATGGCCGCGGACGGGCTGTATATGATTCTGATCTATTTCGGGCTGTCTCAATTTTTGACCGCTCCTTTTGTAAAAACGTTTTTGTGGCTCTTCGGTTTTTTCGTGCTGACCTACACGGGAGTCGAAACGTTAAAAAATATCAGGGAAGCCATGAATGTCAGAAGCGGAAAAGGAAAACCGGCTTTTTACAAAACATTCGGCGCGGGATTTTTTATTTCTCTTTCCAATCCGCTGAGCATTTTATTCTGGCTCGGCATATACGGGAGCATTCTCGCCAAAACCGCTGAATCCTTCGATGCAAATCAGCTTTTGATTTACAGCTCCGGCATTCTTCTCGGCATTTTGATCTGGGATTTCTGCATGGCGGTCGCCGCGAGCACTTTCAGAAATCTCCTTCATGAAAAAGCGCTCCGCTGGCTGACGGGAGCGGCGGGTGTGTCTTTGATCGTTTTCGGGTTTTATTTCGGATGGCAGGGGATTCAAATGCTCATCTCATAAATAGAAGAGTCACCCATCGCCTATCTCCGTCATAACGTATCATGACGATACTGGAGGTGGGCCGATGGCAAGCGGGCTGTACACAAAAAGTTGCCTTGAGGAAAAGTTGTTGGATCTGCCAAATTGGCAGAGAATCGCTTTTGAGCTTCTATCAGAAAAAGTAGGCGATAAAGCGGATACGTTTCCGTGCATTCCCGGACGTCAGGGATTTTTGACAGATCAGCTCCGGATATCCTTTGCGGGTGATCCCCGCGAAGAGGGAACCCCGGAGGAAGTGGGGATGCTGCTGTCAGAGTACGGAAAGATCTCAAGGAATACCGGAAGATACGCGTCGCTGCTTGTGATTTTTGATACGCGTGAGGATTTAGCTGAGCATTATTCCGTTGAGGCGTATGAAGAGCTGTTCTGGTCTTTTTTAAACCGGCTGAGCGGCTGCGACCCGAAAGACTGGCCGGAAGACATGCCGGAAGACCCTGAACATTATAAATGGGAGTTCTGCTTTGACGGCGAACCGTATTTTATTCTGTGCGCGACGCCTGCGCATGAAGCGAGACAAAGCAGAAGCTTCCCGTTTTTTATGCTGGCGTTTCAGCCGAGATGGGTTTTCGAAGGATTAAATGATTCAACCGCGTTCGGACGAAACATGAGCCGGCTGATCAGAAAACGCTTAGAGGCGTATGATGAAGCCCCTCTTCATCCCCGATTGGGGTGGTACGGAGGAAAAGACAATTTAGAATGGAAGCAATATTTCCTCCGTGATGATGAGACCCAAGTGTCAAAGTGTCCCTTTTCTTATTTGAAGAGACTGTTTAAACCGACGAAATAAGCTATGATCCGGCAGGGCTGTGTCCCTGCTTTTTTTGTACGATCCATGTCACGATCGCAATGACGGCGAGAAAACAAAGGCTGACCAGAAAACCGGGCCGGCTCGATTTCTCAAACAGCGTCCCGGAGACGGCCGCGACAATCAGCACAAGGGCGATAACAATCTGTACGGTTCCCATCTTTGTCGTTTCAAGCAGTTTCTTGCCCGAGAACAAAATGAACAGCCACGTATAAAGAAGCATGAGGCCCGCCGCGGTTGTCATGTGTTCATATATGTTTTTCGGCAGCACCAATGACAGGATGATGGAGACGATGAGTCCGGCAAACGTCAATCCGAGCGCGGGCCAGCAGATTTTTTTGTTTTCCTTTAATCTGAAGCATTTCGGCGCATCTCCGTCATCAGCCATTGTACAAAGCAATGTCGTCACCGCAAACAGCGAGGCGACGAGCGTGGAAAATCCCGCAATAATAAAAATCCCGTTAAAAATATCAAGAATGATATCTAAATGAAAACCCTTCAGCGATGTAATAAACGGGCTGTCCTGTTCGGTGAATTTGCCCAGCGGCACTAACAGCAGCGCCAGGCCGAGAGAAATGACGTAAATCACCGCAAGAACGGCAAGCATCAGCCGGCCTGATTTTGAGGCTTCCTCCGGCTTTTTCAAATGCACGGTCATCAGCCCCAAGACTTCAATTCCTCCGAAGGCGTAAAACGCATAAATCAATCCCGTCCATAACCCCATCGCTCCGTGCGGGAACAAATCCTTTGATTCGTTCGGCACCTGCACATCCGGTTTATGAGAAAATATACCGCACAGCGCCAATATGGCGATGACGATAAACATAACAATCGCCGCCGTCTTGACAACAGCGAGCACATTTTCCGTTTTTTGAAAAACGGACAGCCCCGTAAATATAATCAAAAGACCGAGCACCGCATAGATGGAGGCGAAAATCCACAGCGGCACATTCGGAAACCAATGCTTCGTAAACAGCGAGATCGCTGTCAGCTGGCTTCCCGTGATCAGCATCTCGGACGACCAGTACACCCATCCGTTGCTGAAACCGGCCCAAGTGCCGAAAGCCTTTCTCGCATAAGCGCAAAAAGACCCCTTTTCGGGCTGTTTAGCCGAAAGCTTCGCGAGCTGCTCAAAGACAAAATAGGTGCCAAGCCCGGCAATAAGAAATGAGATCAGCGCGGAATATCCGCTTTTGACAATAGCGATGCTGGACCCGAGAAAAAAGCCCGTCCCGATTGTGCAGCCGACGCCGATTAAGGAGAGCTGCCACCAAGCGAGATTTCCTTTAGGCTGGTCCTGTGATTTACTCATGAAGTTCAACCCCTTTATCAAAGCTTAGATTGCGGCCGTCAGAAGGGGAATATACATCCAATAAATTGCTTTACATGAAACAAACGGCCGGAGTTCATAATAGAAGAAAAAAAGGAGCAGTCTGATGACACAGCAATTTATCGTACCGCCGAAAAAAGGGCTCGGCCTGAAGGTTCACAAAGGGCAGATTATAAAAGTTGTCGATGTGGAAGGACAGCAGGTGGCTGATTTTACGGCGTATCATGCCAAGGACTTTTATGAACATCTTGATCAGGGCGCGACGATCGATGCCAACCAGTCCATTCATGTAAAAACGGGTGATCATATTTATTCGAATTTATACAAGCCGATGCTGACGCTGATTGAGGATACAGTCGGCAAGCACGACTTGCTGCTTCCCGCCTGCCGTCCGGATATGAACAGGCTTTTATACGGAAAGCATAAAGACGAGCTCCAGGATACGTGCTATGACAATATGAGCGGGGCGCTTGAACCGTTCGGGGTGCCGCGGCCGCATATGCATTACCCATTTGCCATCTTTATGAACACGGTGCTCGATGAGAAGGGGAACTTATCAGTCGAAACCCCTCTTTCTGACGCGGGTGATTATGTACGGCTCCGTGCGGAAATGGATCTCGTCGTCGCGTTTTCATCCTGTCCGATCGAAAAAGGGAAATGCAACGGGGACAGCATCACGGCGCTGCGGGTGGAAATCAGCTGATCCCGGTGTATTTGATTCACTTAAAAACTGCACCTGTGCTATATTTAACAGAGAGTCGTACATAGTGGCATGATTCATTTTCAGTATGAACGGGAAATGAATCATAAAGAAACAATGCAGGAGGAGTGATTGGGATGAGCATCCAGAAACAAATTATGAATGATCTCCATGTAAAACCCTCAATTGATCCGAAACAAGAAATTGAGGACAGAGTGAACTTTCTGAAACAATATTTGAAAAAAACAGGTGCCAAAGGCTTTGTGCTCGGCATCAGCGGGGGGCAGGATTCCACGCTTGCGGGACGCCTCGCCCAATTGGCGGCTGAAAGCATCAGAGAAGAAGGCGGAAACGCGGAATTTATCGCCGTCCGTCTTCCGCACGGCACACAGCAGGATGAGGATGACGCCCAATTGGCGCTCAAATTCATTAAACCTGATAAATCATGGACATTTGATATTAAGTCCGCTGTCAGCGCGTTCGCTGATCAGTATAAAAAAGACACGGGCGATCAGCTGTCTGACTTTAACAAAGGAAATGTAAAAGCCAGAATGAGAATGATCGCTCAATATGCCATCGGCGGACAAGAGGGGCTGCTTGTCATCGGAACCGACCATGCGGCCGAGGCGGTGACCGGTTTCTTCACGAAATACGGTGACGGCGGAGCTGATCTGCTGCCGCTGACCGGATTAACGAAACGCCAGGGCAGACGTTTATTAGAAGAACTCGGCGCGCCGGAACGCCTGTATTTGAAATTACCGACGGCCGATCTGCTCGATGAAAAACCGCAGCAGACGGATGAGACCGAACTCGGCATCACATACAATGACATTGATGATTATTTAGAAGGCAAGGATGTTTCTTCCGAAGTGATTGAGGCGCTGGAAAAACGCTACCTCAGTACGGAGCACAAGCGCCAGGTGCCGGCATCAATGTTTGATGATTGGTGGAAATAGAATGAAAAAACCTCCCTTTTGAAAGGGAGGTTATTGTTTATCGTTTTTATTTATCTACACTTTCATAAATTCCTACCCAATACCCTTTGCTGCTGTCATAGTATTTGCTTTTGAAAATCCACTTTGTTCCATCTAAAACGAAAGAAGCAGCGAAGTTGCCGTTAGGGCTTTGAACGAGTTTGATGGCATTAATGCCGGCATCTGCTTTCGTTGAGATTGGGCTATTTTCCACGGATGCGGATGCTGTTGGTGATGCGGCAAAGGCAGGAGCGGCAGACATCAGTAAGGCAAGAGACAGCGCAGAACCGGTTAACACTTTTTTGAATTTCATTTCGAACACTCCCTTTTCAAATGAAATGTATTACAGTGTTAATAATTAGACGATTATCCATATAATTACTTCTATGTTTCTAAATTTTTTTCTTAATTTGAAAAAACATCCCTTCGGAGGGACTTTTTATTTATTGATCCATTTGCATGGATCAGGGACATGTTTTCAAAACGCTTTTTTATTTGATACGGATATGATTCAGCTTCACCATTAATTTGTCGGTAAATCTTCGAAGGCTGCCTCTCGAATCAGGCTTAAGAGGCAGATTTGCATGGGCAGCGATCGTTTCTGCGGCCTGCTGAATAGACATTTGGTCTGTATGGAGATGTTCTGTGAAGAGGCTATCAGACAGGCTGTTGATGCAGCGGTCGATTTGTTTTGCGGCCCAGGAGTTTTTTCCTTCCGCTCTGGTGCGCAGGCGTTTCAGCAATGTTTCCTTTGAAGCCAGCAGGGTAAAGTGGTGAATGGTCCGGCCATCCTGTCTCAGCCTGCTGATAATGTCATGGAAGTATTGATCGTTCGTAATGGTCATGGGCACAATGATGATGCCCTGATATGTATCTGACAAATAGGAAAGCATGCTGTAATTGAATTCCCGCCACAGAGGGTAGCTTTGAAAGTCATCTTCAGCGATATCCGGCGGTATCATCGAACGCATCGCAAACCCCATCTTTTCAGGATCATATACGTAAGACGGTTTCAGTCTTCTGTGCAGTTCAAACGCTGTTTGTGTTTTTCCGGAACCGAAAGCCCCATTTATCCAAATGATCATCATGATATCCCCCTTTTTCTATATGATACAAAAAAAAGACCCTTCGATCGAAGAGTCAGCGGGAAAAAACAGACGTATATTCCCGGAGCGATTCCTTTATATGCGTAAAGGCATGTTCTCCAAAATACTCAAGAGAAACAAAACCGTCATATTGTCTGTTCATCAGCTCTTTTAAAAATGCTTTTTGATCGAGATCTCCTTGGAAAATCGGAGTTGGCTTGCTGAGATACCAGTTGTCAAAATTCCAGTGATAGTTTTTCAGATGAATATGGCTGACGGTATGATACAGCTTTTCTAAAGCGGACATTTGGTCAACGTGATTGACGTGTAGGTTGGAGCCGTCAAAAATGGTGCGGACCCGCGGATGTCCGACATCCTCCAAAAATGCCAGTGCCGCCTCCGGTGTATCCGCGTACGTATCGTAATGAATCTCAAGCCCGATATCGACTTCATAGTCATCTGCGAGCCGTGCCGCCTGCTGAAATTGATCAACCGCACGTTGCCACTTTTCCGGTGACGTCCGATGCGAAGGAAGATTGCCGGCAAAGACTCTGATCAAGGGGCTGTGCAGCTGTCGTGCCGCGCTTAATGCCCCTTGAACATCCTTTAACGCCTGCCTTTCATCCTGAGCGGCGAAGTCAGTGTACAAACTGACGGCAGGCACCCCGAGGCCTTCCTCCTGAAGCTGCTGATCAAGCCTGTCGAGCGGGCCGATTTCCTCTATATATTGTTTAGCGTGTCCGTACCACAGTTCGATTCCGTCAAAGGAGTGCTCCTTCGCGAAAGAAATGATGTCGAAAATATGCTTTTTTTTAAATCCTGTCGTGCAAAAACTCAGTTTCATCGGTAATCCTCCCGTAACTGTCTATCATATGTGTACTTTTCCCCGGGTGAGATACGGATAAACAGGTGAAAAGGGCAGACACTTTTATAAGCGGGGTGTCAGTGCGGCGCACAAATTGTTTAGCGCTTTTTTGCGTCAAAGTATTAAATAATTGACCGAAGTGTTGTACAATTAATTTCATTCGAGTAAGGGGGGAGAAGCCATTGAAAAATGAAACGGAGCTGACGGACTTCGGTCCCGTCCGCAATAAACCGACTCGCGCTCGTTATGTGATACTGTTTCTTTTGTTTTTTATCACTGCGATTAATTATATAGACCGTGCCAGTGTATCCATCGCCGCCCCGTCCATTCAGACATCGCTGAACATAAGCCCCGCGCTTTTGGGCGTCGTCTTTTCCGCATTCAGCTGGACCTATACGGGTATGCAGATTCCCGGCGGGCTCATTTTGGACAAATTCGGGTCAAAACGGACGTACGGCGTTTCTTTAATGATCTGGTCTGTTTTCACCGGAGTGCAGGCTTTTGCGGCCAGTTTCGGATTTTTATTCGGCTGCCGCCTGATTATCGGGCTGGCTGAATCGCCTGCGTTTCCGGCAAACAATCGGATTGTCACGACATGGTTTCCAAGGCGGGAACGCGCCTTTGCCACGGGTGTTTATACGGCGGGGGAATATGTGGGACTGGCGTTCGCCACACCGGTTTTATTCTGGGTGTTAACGGCATTTGACTGGCGCGCCGTCTTTATTTCCTCAGGGGTGCTCGGGCTTGTTTTCTCCGTTTTCTGGTTCAAAATGTATCACGAGCCGAATCGGTACCGGAAAGTGAACCGGGAAGAGCTTGATTATATTAGAGAAGGCGGCGGACTGACAGAGGTGTCTGAATCAGCCGGCAGGATCACGTGGCGGGATTTCGTCCAGCTTCTTAAATACCGCAAGCTTGTCGGCTTGTATATCGGCCAATTCGCCGTAGCCTCCACGCTGTTCTTCTTTTTGACATGGTTTCCGACTTATCTGGCGGAGGCAAAGCACATGGCATTCTTAAAAGTCGGCTTCGCCGCATCAATCCCGTATATCGCCGCCTTTTTCGGCGTATTGTTCGGCGGATATTGGTCTGACGGAATGATGAAACGGGGCGTGTCGGTGAACGTTGCCCGGAAAACCCCCGTCATCCTCGGTCTTCTGCTGACAGGCTCCATCGTGCTCGCGAATGTTACGGATTCTGCTCCTGCGGTTTTGACGATCTTATCCATTGCTTCTTTTGCGCAGGGCATGTCCAATATATCCTGGACGATGCTGAGTGAGGTGGCGCCAAGCGAAACAATCGGATTGGCAGGAGGCGTGTTTAACTTTTTCGCCAATATGGCCGGCATTATCACCCCGCTTATCATCGGGTTTATCGTTTCTGCGACCGGTTCATATAACGGAGCGATTCTGTTTGTCGGCGCTGTCGCATTTATCGGGGCATTTTCTTATATTTTCATTGTCGGAAAGGTGGAACGCATTACGCTCCGATAGAAAGAAAAACTCATCTCTTCTTATAAAGGATGGGTTTTCTTTCATTGCATTATCTCTATATTTCAATATTGGGTTATCATATAATAAACATAACTTTTTCATTTCTTAGGAGGATTTCGCCGAAGATGAACGCAAAACGTGCCATTCCCGTAAGAGAAAGAAACATCGTACTGATCGGATTCATGGGTGTCGGAAAGACAACAATCGGCCAGCTGGTCGCTAAGAAATTATACAGAGACTTCATTGATATTGATTTGCAGATTGAGAAAGATTTCAATATGTCCATCCCTGAAATGTTTGAGAAAAAAGGTGAAGCCTTTTTCCGTCAGACTGAAAAGGACTATATATTAGATATCTGCCGCAATACGAAATTCAAGATCGTGTCACTTGGGGGCGGTTCGTTTAAACAAGAGGAAATCAGACAGTGCTGCCTTGAAAACTGTCTCGTGCTCCATCTTGATTTATCATGGGAGAATTGGAAGCAGCGGGCTGACCTGCTGATTGAAAGCCGTCCCGTTCTGCATAACCGTTCCATGGATGAAATGCAGCAGCTCTTTAACGAGCGCCAAAGCATCTATGATAAACATAATTCAAAAGTGGCGACGGATAATCTGGAACCAGAAGAAATCGCCGATTATATCGTAGAAACGTTAAAAATCGGCTGGGATCTGTATCAGCCGATGTAAAAAGAGCCGTGACGCTGTGAGCGTACGGCTTTTTTGTTTTCTTTTAAACAAACGTTTATTAAAATGTTTAGAAAATGAGTGTAAAATCGTGTTAAGATAGAGTCAGAAAATTAAATCTTATAAAACAAAGGAGAATAATCGGATATGCAATTATACGACTTGCCGCTCGACCAACTGCAAACCTATAAACCAAATAAAACCGCTCCTCATGACTTTTCGGATTTTTGGGCATCATCATTACATGAGCTTGCAAAGGTAGAGGCAAAGCCTGAATTGACGGCTGAAAGCTACCCGGCTGACGGCGTGAAAGTATTCCGGCTGACATACCGAAGCTTCGGCAAGGCGGAAATTGAGGGATGGTACGCCGTTCCCGACCGGCAAGGACCGCATCCGGCCATCGTGAAATATCACGGCTACAACGCGAGCTATGACGGGGATATACATGACATCGTAAATTGGGCGCTTCACGGATATGCCGCGTTCGGCATGCTTGTCCGCGGCCAGCACAGCAGCACAGATACAAGCGTTTCACCGCACGGACACGTTCCCGGCTGGATGACGAAAGGGATTTTAGATAAAGATACATATTATTACCGCGGCGTGTACTTAGACGCCGTCCGGGCTTTGGAAGTCATCAGCGGCTTTGATGAAGTGGATGAGACGAGAATCGCCGTCATCGGGGGGAGCCAGGGAGGCGGACTTTCAATCGCCGCGGCTGCACTATCTGACATTCCGAGAGCGGTTGCGGCCGATTATCCTTATTTAAGCAATTTTGAGCGGGCCATTGATGTCGCCCTTGATGAGCCGTATCTTGAGATTAACTCCTTTTTCAGAAAGAACGGCAGCCCTGAAACGGAGAAGGCCGCGATGAATACACTGGCCTATTTTGATATCATGAATCTGGCGGACCGCGTAAAAGTTCCGGTGCTCATGTCCATCGGGCTGATTGACCGCGTGACTCCGCCGTCGACGGTGTTTGCCGCTTACAATCATCTGGAAACGGAAAAAGAATTGAAGGTGTACCGATATTTCGGACATGAATACATACCTTCTTTCCATACGGAAAAGCTGGCCTTTCTGAAAGCGCATCTGAAAGGCTGACGACAGCGAAAAGCCCAAGTACTTGGGCTTTTTTCAGGAATGATCACGGAAAAGGACGGATACAGATGAAACAAAGGATCATCGAAGAATTAAAACGAATTGAAGCACAGCACGGCGTCAAGGTGCTTTACGCCGTAGAATCAGGGAGCCGCGCATGGGGATTTCCGTCAAGCGACAGCGACTACGATGTGCGGTTTCTCTATGTGCCGAAAAAAGAATGGTACTTTTCGATCGAACCGCATAGGGATGTCATAGAAGAGCCGATTCATGACATGCTTGACATCAGCGGCTGGGAACTGAGAAAAGCGCTGCGGCTTTTTAAAAAATCAAATCCGCCTCTTTTGGAATGGCTCTCTTCTGAGATGATCTATTATGAAGCTTTCTCAGCGGCTGAAAAGCTTCGAAAACTGAAAATCCGCGCCTTTTCGCCTGAAGCCGGCATTTATCATTATCTCAATATGGCAAAACGGAATGAAAAAACGGAATTGCAGGGCAGTGAAGTGAAGATTAAAAAGTATTTTTATGTTCTGCGTCCTCTCCTTGCCTGCAGATGGATTGAAACGTTCGGCTCCGTACCGCCGATGTCATTTCCCGTACTGGCCGATGCCTTATTGACGGATGAAGCGCTCATTTCTGAAATCAATACACTGCTTACAAGGAAAAAAAGCGGTCAGGAGCTGGCTCCGGAACCGAGAAATATGATCATTCACGCGTTTATAGAAGAAGAAATAGAACGCATCGGGCACTATGTCAAAACGATCAAAACACCGAAACCTGACATAACGGAGGAACTGAATCAGCTATTGATTCAGACCGTCGAAGAGGCGTGGGGGGAAAAAGGCGGAAATTGACGATTGCCGTCATTTCCGTCCGCCTTTTTTCGGCATAATCCGCCTGCTATCTAAGAAGCTGATTGTGGTAAAACCACAAAAATTTATCAGAATCTTTGTATTTTTAGAATATTGTGAGAGGATGTTTTGTCCATTTACAATAGACTCATACAAATACTTCTTAGATTGCGGGGTGTTAAGGTTGGAAGTGATTACAAGAGATTTTTTCTTATTTTTATCCAAGAGCAGCTTTCTCAATAAGATGGCGCGAAGCTGGGGAAGCCGTGTGGCAGCCGGCAAAATCATCGGAGGAATGGATTTCCGCAGTTCTATCCCGACAATCCGACATTTGAACAGCCAGGGGCTGTCAGTTACTGTCGATCATTTGGGGGAATTTGTCAACAGCGGTGACGTTGCGAAAGAACGCACCGAGGAGTGCATGCAGACCATCGCCTTAATTGCTGATGAACAGCTGAATTCCCAAGTGTCATTAAAAATGACGTCTTTAGGTCTTGATATAGATCTCGATCTCGTCTATGAAAATATGACGAAAATCCTCCAGACGGCTGAAAAACATAAAGTCATGGTGACGATTGACATGGAAGATGAAACGAGATGCCAGAAAACGCTGGATATCTTTAAAGACTTCCGGAGCCGGTATGAATATGTAAGCACCGTGGTGCAGGCTTATCTGTACAGAACGGAGAAGGATCTTGATGACCTCAGCCCGCTGAATCCGTTTCTGCGGCTTGTCAAAGGAGCCTATAAAGAATCGGAAAAGGTGGCCTATCCTGAAAAAAGCGACGTCGATGAAAATTATAAAAGACTCATCCGCAAACAGCTTTTAAAAGGACATTATACGGCAGTTGCCACGCATGATGACAAAATGATCGAGTTTACAAAACAGCTTGCCGAAGAGCACGGCATTCCAAACGACCGTTTTGAGTTTCAGATGCTGTACGGCATGCGCTCGCAAACCCAGCTCAGCCTGGTGGAAGAAGGATACCGCATGAGAGTCTACCTGCCTTACGGGGATGACTGGTACGGCTATTTCATGAGACGGCTCGCCGAACGCCCCTCAAACATCGCATTCGCCTTTAAAGGAATGACTAAGAAGTAAAAAAGGGAGAGATGACAATGACTACACCTTATAAACACGAACCATTCACGAATTTCCAAGATCAATCGAACGTTGAAGAATTTAAGAAAGCGCTTGCGACGGTAAATGAGTATCTGGGAAAAGATTATCCGCTCGTCATCAACGGTGAAAAGGTAGAGACGGAAGCGAAAATCGTATCCATTAACCCTGCAGACAAAGAAGAAGTCGTCGGAAAAGTGTCAAAGGCGTCCCAGGAGCACGCTGAGCAGGCGATTGAAGCGGCTGCGAAAGCGTTCGAAGAGTGGAGATACACATCCCCTGAAGAAAGAGCTGCCGTTTTGTTCCGCGCGGCTGCCAAAGTCCGCCGCAGAAAGCACGAATTCTCCGCCCTGCTCGTCAAGGAAGCAGGAAAGCCTTGGAACGAAGCTGATGCGGATACGGCGGAAGCCATCGACTTTATGGAATACTACGCGCGCCAGATGGTTGAATTGGCAAAAGGCAAGCCGGTCAACAGCCGCGAAGGCGAGAAGAACCAATATGTCTACACACCGACCGGCGTAACGGTCGTCATTCCGCCATGGAACTTCCTCTTTGCGATTATGGCGGGAACGACGGTGGCACCGATCGTAACGGGCAACACGGTCGTTCTTAAACCGGCAAGCGCGACACCGGTCATCGCGGCGAAATTCGTAGAAGTGCTTGAGGAATCAGGTCTTCCGAAGGGCGTTGTCAACTTTGTGCCGGGAAGCGGAGCGGAAGTGGGAGACTATCTCGTCGATCACCCGAAAACAAGCATCATTACGTTTACGGGATCACGTGAAGTCGGTACGAGAATTTTCGAACGCGCGGCGAAAGTGCAGCCGGGCCAGCAGCACTTAAAGCGTGTTATCGCTGAAATGGGCGGTAAAGATACGGTTGTTGTCGATGAGGACGCGGACATTGAATTGGCGGCTCAATCCATCTTTACATCAGCATTCGGCTTCGCTGGACAAAAATGTTCTGCAGGTTCACGTGCAGTTGTCCATGAAAAAGTGTATGATCAAGTATTAGAGCGCGTCATCGAAATCACTGAATCAAAAGTGACGGCAAGCCCTGACAGCGCTGACGTGTATATGGGACCTGTCATCGACCAAGGTTCTTACGACAAGATCATGAGCTACATCGAAATCGGAAAAGAAGAAGGCCGTTTAGTAAGCGGCGGCACCGGAGATGATTCAAAAGGCTACTTTATCAAGCCGACGATCTTCGCTGACCTTGATCCGAAAGCCAGACTCATGCAGGAAGAAATCTTCGGGCCGGTCGTGGCGTTTTCTAAAGTATCAAACTTTGATGAAGCACTGGAAGTGGCCAACAATACTGAATATGGTCTGACAGGCGCGGTCATTACAAACAACCGCAAACATATTGAACGGGCGAAACAGGAATTCCATGTCGGCAACCTGTACTTCAACCGCAATTGTACGGGAGCGATTGTCGGCTACCATCCGTTCGGAGGCTTCAAAATGTCCGGCACTGATTCAAAAGCGGGCGGCCCGGATTATTTGGCCCTCCACATGCAGGCGAAAACAATCAGTGAAATGTTTTAAGAGGGACTGAATGGGCATCCTCCTCGCGGGGGGTGTCCATTTCACCATAAACATATAAAGCGGAGGAGGAAATGCCATAGCAAACATTCAGTTGATTATTTCCATTTGTATTTATATGGCGGGCATGCTGTTTATCGGTTATTTCGCCTACAGACGGACGTCAAATCTGACGGATTACATGCTCGGGGGGCGTTCTTTAGGCCCTGCCGTCACAGCGCTCAGCGCGGGAGCGGCGGATATGAGCGGATGGCTCTTGATGGGGCTTCCGGGCGCCATGTTCTCGACAGGATTAAGCGGCGCTTGGATTGTGATCGGGCTTGTGCTCGGGGCATGGGCGAACTGGCTTTTCGTGGCGCCGAGGCTGAGAACGTATACTGAAAAAGCGGGGAATTCCATCACCATTCCGGGTTTCCTTGAAAATCGTTTCGGTGATCATACGAAGCTTCTCAGACTGTTTTCGGGTCTTGTCATTCTCGTCTTTTTCACATTTTACGTATCATCCGGCATGGTATCCGGAGGCGTCTTATTCAACAGCATTTTAGGGTTGAATTACCACACGGGACTGTGGGTCGTGACAGGCGTCGTTGTCGCCTACACCTTGTTCGGGGGCTTTTTGGCGGTAAGCTGGACGGACTTTGTCCAAGGGATCATTATGTTTGCGGCGCTTATTCTCGTGCCGATTGTGACGATTTTCCATACGGGCGGCCCGGGAGAAACCGTTGCCGATATCCGTTCCGTCAACCCGGAACTGTTTAATATGTTCAAAGGGACCACCGTCCTTGGCATTATTTCTTTATTTGCGTGGGGGCTCGGCTATTTCGGGCAGCCGCATATTATTGTGCGCTTTATGGCGATCACATCTGTGAAAGAGATCAAACGCGCCAGACGGATCGGAATGGGATGGATGATTTTGTCTGCACTCGGCGCGCTGTTTACGGGTCTTGCGGGAATCGCGTATTACCACCAGCGCGGGTTGAAGCTGGATGATCCGGAAACCATTTTTATTCAGCTCGGCAACATTCTGTTCCACCCGATTATTACGGGATTTCTCATTTCTGCGATTTTAGCGGCCATTATGAGTACGATTTCGTCTCAGCTGCTCGTTACGTCCAGTTCTTTAGTGGAGGACTTGTATAAGTCCATGTTCAGGCGTTCAGCTTCTGATAAGGAACTCGTATTTCTGGGGAGAATGGCAGTGCTTGCGGTGTCAATCGTCGCTCTGGTGCTCGCCTGGGAGAAAAACAACACGATACTTGGTCTTGTCAGCTATGCATGGGCGGGATTCGGCGCTTCATTCGGGCCGGTCGTACTGCTCAGTTTATTTTGGAAACGGATGACGAAATGGGGGGCACTCGCCGGCATGATTGCGGGAGCGATTACCGTAATCATTTGGGCGAATGCCGGTCTTTCAGACTTTTTGTACGAAATCATTCCGGGCTTTGCTGTAAGCCTTGCCGCTGTATTTGTCGTCAGCTTATTGACACAGGCTCCGTCAAAAGATGTCACAGATCAGTTTCATGACTACCGTGATACACTTTCTCAATAAAAGCAAGGAACGAGAGGAAGAAGGGACCGCCCTTTTTCCTCTTTTCACGATACAGGCTTTCGGATCATTCCGTTTTGGGAGTATATGAATTTTTTTCTATACAAAAAGTCACCCCTCAGAGTATGATAAAGATAAAAAGAGCATAGGAGAAATAGGTATGGAAGAGCTTTTAGAGAGAGTTTTTTCATTTACGGACATTGATAAATTAATTGATTTCATCAGTTATGAATTGCAGAAGCCCGTTATTCTGGAAAGCGCGGATTTCTTTTTGCTTGCCTATAATTCTTATTACATTAATCACTTCGACTCCGCCAACCAGCAGACGATATTCTCAAAAAAATGCCCCGTGCAGATTTTTGAAAGGTTTCTGAAGGACGGGGTGATCGAAAAGCTGAAAACCGTTCCTGAACCGTTCCGTGTCGAAAAAATAGACAGTATCGGACTGAATCAGAGAGTGGTTGTAAGCGCAAAACATAAAGGGGAAGTGATGGGCTACATCTGGATTCAGGAGCTCGACCGAAACTTGACGGACGAGGAGCTCGATTTTTTATATGAAACTTCATTCCATGTCGGAAAAATCATCTATAAAACGAACCGGCTGAAACAGGAAAAAGAAGAGAGAGCGGAAGACCTGGTGAAACGGGCGATCTTTCAGCAATTCTCCTCTGAAAAGGAGTTCAGGCGGGAAGCGGAAAAGATGAACGCCGTGCTGCCGTCGGTTTTTTCGGTAGTCGTCCTGCATGCCGCAAATGGGGATGGGGAGGCAGTCGAAGATGTAAAGGAAAATATCAAATCGTACTTGAATTTGCGGGATAAAGTCAGTCACGTCTTAACCATTGATTCCAATATTGTCATCGTCGTCGCAAGCTTCTCGCAAAAAAGCTCCGGCACTTCGGCAGCATCTGAATTCATCCACAAACTGCTGACTCATTTTCACTTTCAGAAGATCCCCACTCCCATCTATATCGGAATCGGCAATGAATACAGCAGCATCCTGAAGCTCGGGAAAAGTTATATAGAAGCCCTTGAAGTCATAAAGGCCGCCGAAATTACCGGAAATCAGGAAAATATCCCGTACGAATACAGTAAGCTCGGGATTTACCGCTATCTTGAAAGCATCGAAGAAAAAAACGCCTCACTGGAATATGTAAACGATGATTTAGCGTTATTAAAAGCCAAAGACAGAGAAAGCAGCACCGAACTGCTGAAAACGTTAGAAATCTATCTCCTCAATAACTGCAAAACAAAACCAGCCGCAGAACAGCTTTTTATTCATCAAAACACATTGAACTACCGCATCAAACAGATTCTTGACATGACATCAATTAATTTAAACGACTTCAGGACAAGGTGCCAGCTGTATCTCGATATCATGCTGATGAAAAAGAGATAAAAAAGAAACCAGTCGCCGTACTGGTTTCAGTTTTAATACCTTCCCGCTTATCAATCTCAGAACCTCACTTCTGAATCACTCCTTTCCCGCAAGATGAGAAATGAATAAACACTGATCCTCAATATGTGTTATACTTTCATTGATATTGATTCTCAATTAAAAATGTATGAAGTATAGATATAACGGGAGGCACAACGATGGCGGAAAATCATGAGGTGTACGACGTCACGATTATAGGCGGAGGCCCGATCGGCCTGTTTGCGGCTTTTTATTGCGGGATGCGGGAGCTGAAAACGAAAGTGATCGAGTTTTTGCCGCGGCTCGGGGGAAAGGTGTCTATGTTTTTTCCTGAAAAAATCATCCGGGATATCGGCGGAATACCCGGGATTGCCGGGGAACAGCTGATTAAGCAGCTGAAGGAGCAGGCGGCGACATTTGAGCCGGATATCGTGTTGAATCAGCGGGTGACCGGATTTGAACGGCTGGAAGACGGAACCATTGTGCTCGAAAGTTCCGAAGGGGAAAAGCACTATACGCGCACGGTGATTTTGGCCGTCGGCATGGGGACGCTTGAGGTTAATGAACTTGACAGCGCGGATGCGAGCCGTTATTCAGGAAAGAACCTTCATTATAAGGTGGAGAAGCTTGATGCGTTTCGAGATAAGCATGTCGTGATTTCCGGAGGGGGAGATACTGCGGTTGACTGGGCGAATGAGCTGGAACCGATTGCGGCGTCTGTTACCGTTTTGCACCGCAGGGAGGAGTTCGGCGGTTTGGAAAGCAGCGTGGCGAAAATGAAGCGGTCTTCCGTGCGGGTGCTTGCGCCGTATCGTCTGAAGCTTCTCAACGGCACAGGGGAACGGATCGAGAGCGTCACCGTTTGCCAAACTGAGTCCGGACTTTCTGAAGTCATCAAGCTTGATGAGCTCATTATCAACCACGGGTTTAAAATTGATCTCGGCCCGATGAAGGACTGGGGGCTTGAGATAGAAGAAGGCAGGATTAAAGCTGACAGACATATGCGGACGAATCTTCCGGGCGTGTTTGTCGCCGGTGACGCCGCCCATTATGAAAGCAAGCTCAGATTGATTGCAGGCGGTTTCACGGAGGGGCCGACCGCCGTGAACAGCGCCAAAGCCTATTTGGACCCGCAGGCGGATCAGATGGCGATGTATTCGACTCACCATAAAAAATTGGTGACACAATAAAAAAGGCTGACCCCCGATGTTGAGTCTGGGGGGTCAGAAAAGCATTCCGGCGTATCAGCTGTGAACGAGCATGTCTTTCATTTCATTTCGTATAAACGCAAATAACTGCTCCTGGTTTTTCACAGCGGTAAACCCGCAGCCGGCGGGGACGTCTTCGCCCATGCAGATGACGGGAGGGCGGTTTGCCGACGGATCCGGTGATATGCCGATTTGTTTTCCGGCGCTGATCAAATGCTGAGCGGATTCTTTGCCCGTACAGATAATCATTTGCAGAGGAGACTCACTGATCGTGCGTTCAATCATGGAAGTGAACCGCTCATCCGCGATATGTTCATGGGTGATATAAAGCGGGCATGATTTTGAGTCTGACAAGTTTTCTGCTGCTTGACGGCTTCCTACAATGAGTGAATGCGGAGAATCAATTTGACATTCGGATAGGAGAAAGCCCCGTTTTGTCAGTTCCGTCTTTGCGGCTTCAGTCGCTGCATTCAGGCTTGCGGTCACCCGGCGGATGTCGATCTGCTTGAAAGCCAGTGTGTCAAAGAATTCGCATACCGCAAGGCGTGATGTGAAAAATAGTTGTTCAAAGGTGCTGATCTGTTTCAGGATGTTTTCGTTTGCGGGCATTTTTTTAACGATCCGCTTCGGCCATTCAATAACATCGGCGCCATACTCGCGCAGCTTGTCTGTCAATGTATGTTCTTCATCGCCATGAGTGACAACCATGATATGCCGCCCGATGAACGGTTTGCTTTCAAACCAGCTGTGTGTTTGAAAATTGACAATATCACCGATGACGATAATGGCAGGGTTGGTGATGTTTTGGTTTTGAACTTTTTCATGGATGTCCTGAAGCGTTCCTTTAACGCTCCGCTGCCGCCCCCACGTCCCCCATTGAATGACGAGTACGGGAACGGAAGGGGATTTTCCGTACTCCGTAAGCTGCCGGCATATAAATGACAGATTTTTAACGCCCATGTAAAACACAAGCGTTTGAACGCTTCGGGCAAGCCCTTCCCAGTCGAGATTCGGCCTGCCTTGCAATGATGTATCATGAGCGGTGATCATCGCGAAGGACGAAGCGAAATCACGATGGGTGACGGGGACTCCCGCATACAGCGGCGCTGCGATTCCCGAGGTGATGCCGGGCACCATTTCGTAGCGGATGCCGTGCTGATGAAGCGCCTCTGCTTCTTCGCCGACTCTGCCGAACACACTTGGGTCTCCGCCTTTCAAGCGGACGACGGTGCAGCCCTCCGCCGCTTTTTCAATCAGCAGGGCATTTATCTCAGACTGTTTCATAAAATGGCGGTCGGGCAGCTTTCCGCAATAAATGAACCGGCAGTCCGGTGAGGCATATTCAAGAAACTTTGGGTTTGCGAGCCGGTCATACAAAATGATATCCGCTTTCTCCAGAGCCTGTTTTCCTTTTACGGTGATCAGCCCCGGGTCTCCTGGTCCGGCACCGACAAAATATACGATTCCGTTTTTCATGATGGCGTCATCCCTTCAGCAATTTAAAAAATGAAGGACCACTTGAAAAAGTGATCCGGTCTTTGCTCAATACAGGAGGTATACATTCTCTCCTTCAATCAGTGTTTCGTATGTTTTGACACAGCCATGATCCGGCTCTTGGACTTTTCCGTCTTCTAAGGAGATTTTCCAGTCATGCATCGGGCAGAAGACGTATTCTCCGCTGACGATGCCTTCAGCCAGGACGCCCCCTTTATGGGGACAGCGGTTTTCGACGGCGCGGACGCTCCCGTCAGAAAGCTTAAATACGGCAAGCTCTTTATCTTCTATATATACGGTTTTTCCTAACTCCTCCGGTAATTCGTTTACTTTGCCTATGCAAACCTTTGTCATATCTTTATTAACCATGTCCGTTCCCCCTTACTGTTTTATGAAGTCGTGACGACATTTTCGAATAGATCTTTAGATGCTTTTTTATCTTTAAGGAAGTATTGCCACGGATCTTTGTGAACAGAGAGTGTTTCATTCATTCTGTCGTTGAGCTCCTGCCGTTTTTCCGGATCGTTTAATACGGATTGGACATGAGATAAACCGACGCGCTCAAGCCATGCGGATGTCCGCTCCAGATAGTTTGCCGTTTCTCTGTAGTACTGAAGGTAAGCACCCGCATATTCTAAGACTTCTTCATTCGTTTTTACTTTCATCAGCAAATCACCGGCGCGCAAATGGGTTCCGCCGTTTCCACCGACATAAAGCTCCCAGCCTCCGTCGATGCCGACAACGCCAAGGTCCTTAATGCCTGATTCCGCACAGTTCCGAGGGCAGGCGGACACGGCCATTTTGACCTTATGAGGCGTATTGAGCCCTTCGAATGTTTTCTCAAGCGCAATGCCCAGTGCCATGGAGTCTTGCGTGCCGAAGCGGCAGAATTGTTCGCCTACGCACGTTTTTACCGTGCGGAGTGTTTTTCCGTACGCGTAGCCTGACGGCATATCAAGCTCGGCCCATACTTTCGGCAGGTCTTCTTTTTTGACGCCGATGAGATCAATCCGCTGGCCGCCGGTCATTTTAACGAGCGGGATCTCATATTTGTCGACGACATCGGCGATCTTGCGGAGATCCTGAGAGTTGGTCACGCCGCCGTACATACGGGGCACGACTGAGTATGTTCCGTCTTTTTGAATATTGGCGTGCATCCGTTCGTTCACAAAACGGGATGTTCTGTCATCCTCGTATGTAGCCGGATTAATCATGCCTAAGTAGTAGTTGAGGGCAGGACGGCATTTGGAGCAGCCCTCCGGCGTTTTCCAGCCGAGCACGTTCATGATTTCTCTTGTATGGGACAGCCCTTTGGCTCTGATTTCTTCTACGACTTCATCTCTCGACAGTGAGGTGCAGCCGCAAATCGCTTCTTTTTGCGCGGACGCGTCAAATTCTGAGCCCAGTGTATATTGAAGAATGTCTTCCACGAGCGGTTTACAGCCTCCGCAGGAACGGGATGCCCCGGTGCATGCTTTGATTTCGTCCGTTGATGTGCAGCCTTTTTCCTGAATGGCTTGAATAATCGCGCCTTTTGATACACCGTTGCAGCCGCAGATGATTTCATCGTCGCTCATCGCCGCGGTCATGCTTGCGCCTGCTTCCTGGTCAAGAGGCTGTAAGATTGATATCTTGGAAGTTTCGGAGATATCGGCTTCTTTTTGAATCATTGAAAACAGGCGGCTGCCCTCGCTGCTGTCGCCGAACAAAACAGCGCCGACAATTTGATTGCCCCTCAGGACGATTTTTTTATAAATGCCGTCCTGCTCATCGAACACTTTAATCGCTTTTTTGTCCTCTGATTCGTTAAAGTCACCGGCAGAGAAGACTTCGACGCCTGATACCTTTAATTGAGTGGAGAGAACGGAGCCTTCATACGGTTTTGTTTCAATGCCGCAAATATGCTTTGCGAGCACTTTCGCCTGTTCATAGAGCGGCGCCACAAGACCGTATGCGATTCCGCGGTGCTCGGCACATTCACCGACCGCGTAAATGTGCGGAATGTCAGTCTGCATATAGTCGTTGACAATGATTCCGCGGTTTACCGGAATGCCGCTTTCTGTGCCAAGCTGTGTATTCGGGCGGATGCCGACCGCCATGACGACCAGATCAGCTTCGATGCTTGTGCCGTCTTTGAAGCGTATCCCTTCGACACGGTCAGTACCGAGAATTTCTTCGGTTTGCTTTTCAAGGAAAAAGGTCATGCCTTGTTTTTCTAATTCGTTTTGCAGCAGGCGTCCCGCCGCTGCGTCAAGCTGGCGCTCCATCAGGAATGGGGCGAGGTGGATGACAGACACGTCCATTCCGAGATTCAGCAGTCCGCGCGCGGCTTCCAAACCCAGCAGTCCTCCGCCGATGACGGCTGCTTTTTTATATTGTTTTGACGCGGCGAGCATCGTGTCGGTATCTTTTATGTCCCGGAATGCCGTGACGCCTTGTTTGTCTGCGCCCGGAATCGGAAGGATAAAAGGGACAGAGCCTGTCGCCAGAATGAGTTCATCGTAAGGCTGGATTCTGTCTGCATCGGTGATGACGGTTTGGTTTTCCGTGTCGACTTTGATGACTGTTTCACCGGTATACAGCTGAATGTTGTTTTCTTTGTACCAGTTCCAATCGTTTAACGTAATGTCTTGAATGTCGGTATCGCCTTGCAGCACTTTTGACAGAAGGATTCGGTTATAGTTGGGATGAGGTTCGGCCCCGAATATTGTAATCTCAAATTCGTCTTTTGAAACACGCAGTATTTCTTC
Organism: Bacillus sp. jun7; assembly: GCF_051034795.1. Classification (NCBI taxonomy): domain Bacteria; kingdom Bacillati; phylum Bacillota; class Bacilli; order Caryophanales; family Bacillaceae; genus Bacillus; species Bacillus sp. jun7. Next base: position 2,060,271 of record NZ_CP093219.1, on the reverse strand, counting down.
AATCGCTCTTACCCCGGCCATTCCATTTCCAACAAGGACTAGCTGTTTTTTTCCCATCAGATGATCCGCTCCTTATCTTTGTTTTTTTCAGCGTAGCACAGCAAAAACAAATATTTAAGATGCATGTTATGAAATGTAACAAAAAATACGAAAAAATCTAAAAATTTTATGAAAATTAGATAGGGCTGATTCGTACCGCACACATCTTAAAACCGGGCATTTTACAGTCCGGATCCAAGGCTTCACCAATTAAATCGTTGACGTTTTGCGTGTTAGACCAATGGATGGGGACAAACAACGTGTGATGTGTCTGACTTTTACTTGATTTTAAACGGAGAATACATCAAAATAAATAGTAACGATTACGATTTAAAACTATGTACATCATGATGAAAATAAGGCAGTTGCGAGATATAAATCGTAATCATTCTATTTTGTCAGGGGGCTATTGATATGAAAAAAATTCCGGTTACAGTATTGAGCGGCTATCTTGGTGCCGGAAAGACGACCGTTTTGAATCATATTTTACAAAACCGCAACGGTTTAAAAATTGCCGTCATCGTCAATGACATGAGCGAAGTAAATATAGACGCGGGCTTGGTGAAGCAGGGAGGCGGTTTGTCAAGGACGGATGAGAAACTTGTAGAATTATCCAACGGCTGTATCTGCTGCACGCTGCGTGAAGATTTATTAGTCGAAGTTGAGAAACTCGCGAAAGACGGCAGGTTTGATTATATTGTCATTGAATCAACAGGGATCAGCGAACCGATTCCAGTTGCCCAGACATTTTCTTATATAGATGAAGAAATGGGCATTGATCTGACAACATTCTGCAGGCTGGACACAATGGTGACCGTGGTGGATGCAAACCGCTTCTGGCATAATTTCCAGTCCGGTGACAGCCTTCTTGACCGGAAGGAAGCGGCGGGAGAAGAGGATGAACGGGAGATTGCCGATTTATTAATTGACCAAATCGAGTTTTGTGATGTGCTCATTTTAAATAAATGCGACATGGTGGGCGAAAAAGAGCTTGAACAGCTGGAAACGGTTCTTCGCGCATTACAGCCCCGTGCCAGACTGATCCGGTCCGTTCGCGGAGAAGTGCCCGCCGAATGCATATTGAATACCGGTTTATTTGAGTTTGAGGAAGCGAGTTCATCAGCAGGATGGATAAAGGAACTGACGGCAGGTCATGAAGCGCACACTCCGGAAACGGAAGAGTACGGCATCACTTCGTTTGTGTACTCGCGGCGTCTGCCGTTTCATACCGTTCGTTTTGACAGCTGGCTGCATCAATCAATGCCTGACAACATTGTGCGCGCAAAAGGAATTGTTTGGTGCGCAACCCGCAACAGCCTTGCGCTGCTGATGTCTCAGGCGGGTCCGGCGGTTTCGGTTGAGCCTGTTTCTTATTGGGTGGCGGCAATGCCGAAACTTGAGCAGGAGCAGATCAAAAAGCAGGAACCGGAGATTCTGGAAGATTGGGACGACCAATTCGGAGATCGTCATACGAACTTGGTGTTTATCGGAACAGATTTAGATGAAGCCGCCATTACAAAGGAATTGGATCAGTGCCTGCTCACGCCGTCTGAGTTCGATTCCGACTGGTCGCAGCTTGAAGATCCTTTTCAATGGGATATTCAGCGGGCCGAATAACATACCGGCCAAGTTTAGAAGCAGGTGAAAAGGGAAGGAGTGATGAAAAAGGAGCTGACCAAGTGTGAAAGCATTGACATACCAAGGAAAAGAACATATGGAAGTGAAAGAAGTCCCGGCACCCGCCATTCAAGATGAGAGAGATGTCATCGTTCGAATCACCGCAACCGGGATATGCGGTTCAGACCTTCATTTATATAAAAACGGAATACCCGCCGATCCGGGTTATATTGTCGGGCATGAGCCGATGGGAATCGTTGAAGAAACGGGCAGTCAAGTCAAAAAACTGAAAAAAGGCGACCGGGTCGTGATTCCTTTTAACATCGGCTGCGGAGAATGTCATTATTGCAAGCACCAGATGGAAAGCCAGTGTGATGAATCAAATCCAAATCCTCATACAGATGCCGGCGGTTTATTCGGTTTTTCGGAGTTTAACGGAAATTATCCCGGCGGACAGGCTGAATATTTACGTGTTCCTTACGCTGATTTCTCTTCTTTTCTGGTTCCGGCAGACAGTGAGCTTGAAGATGAGCAGGTGCTGCTTCTGTCAGATGTCATGCCGACCGCCTTTTGGAGCGTTCAGCACAGCGGAGTGAAGAAAGGAGATACAGTCGTTATTCTGGGATCAGGTCCGATCGGCTTAATGGCGCAAAAATTCGCGTGGAAAAAAGGAGCTAAACGGGTTATCGCAGTTGATCAAGTCCCGCACCGCCTTGAACATGCGAGACGCATAAACGGAGCAGAGACCTTCAATTTTTCAGAACATGATGAGATCGGGAAACTGCTGCACGAACAAACGTCAGGGGGCGCGGATGTAGTGATTGATTGTGTCGGAATGGACGGCACGCCGCTTTCAAAAGAAAAAGCAGAGCAAAAACCGAATCAGTTCGGAACGATCAGCCCGATTCTTACAGCATCAGAAGCCGTTAAGAAGTTCGGAACCGTGCAGCTCACGGGCGCATACATTTCTGAAGCGGACGGCTTTCCGCTCGGCGATTTTTTCACACGCAACGTTTCTTTAAAAATGGGCCAGGCACCCGTTATTCATCTGATGCCGATGCTGTATCAATTGATCGAACAAAATGAAATTGATCCGACAGATATCATTACACACAAAATGAGTCTTGCGGAAGCTCCTGCTGCATATGATATATTTGACAAAAAAGAAGATGGCAACATTAAAGTGATTTTGAAGCCATAGCGAGGGGAAACATGATGAATATTTACAGACCGGCGGGATTTTGGATCAGATTGGGAGCCGTTGTACTCGACTATTTAATTACTTCAGTGCCTTTGGCGATTATTTTTATGCTGGCAACAGGAAAAGATCCGAATGAGAGCGCAATGATCAGCATCATTTTGACTCTTTATGGTATTTTGCTCCCTGTATACTGGAACGGTTATGTTATCGGCAAAAAGATCTGCGGTATCCGCATCGTCAAAAAAGACGGAACTCAGGTAGGCTTTCTCACTATGATTTTGAGAGTGCTTGTGGGCGGCCTGATATATGGCGTGACGTTTGGAATCGGTGTGATCGTGAGCGCATTCATGGTCGGAATGAGAGAAGACAAACGGTCAATCCACGATTTTGTAGCGGGAACGTATGTCACATACGCGCTGCCGGACGAATCGATTGAAAAGAGCGAATAATTTCGCTCTTTTTTTTGCATAAAAAATGGATGAGGGAGAAACATATAACAAACGTTAAAGGAGGAGAGAATCATGAAAAAAGCTGCATTGTCTTTAGCTGCGTTTTTCATTACAGCAATGGTTTTCACAATGCCGGCACACGCCGAAACAAAAATGCCTTCAACAATGTCACTCACGGAACAGCAGAAAAAAGAAATTGAATCACTTGAAAAAGAAGTGCTCGAAAAACGAAAACATGTCATATCCAAATATGTTGAGTACGGGGTCCTGCCGAAAGAAAAAGCAGAACATATTAAACAGCATATGGACAGGCGCTTTAATATGATGAAACAAAATGGCTTTGTCCCGAAGCCTCCGCCTCATAAATTGGAAAAGCGGCATCATCATTCTTAAGCATCCGGCAAGCCGGATGCTTTTTTGTTTTGATCGGGATTGCTCTGAAATGCGTTTCATAACGTATGATATCAATATCATACGCATCAGGAGGATGAAACCCATGGTACATAAAAAACAGGGCCTGTTCCCTGATACATTTCTATGGGGGTCAGCTTCGTCTGCCTATCAGGTGGAAGGAGCCTGGAATAAAGGCGGTAAAGGACCTTCAGTATGGGTGAACAGTGCAGAGAGGCCATTAGTGACGGAGTTCATCTCATCGGCTGCTGCAGCTGGTCATTCACTGATCTGTTAAGCTGGCTGAACGGCTATCAAAAACGCTACGGTTTGTGTATATCAATCGAGATGAAGAAGATGAAAAGGATTTGAAACGGATCAGGAAAAGAAGTTTTTATTGGTACCAAAATGTAATTGAAACAAACGGTAAAAGTCCCCTGAGAGAAATATGATTCTCTCAGGGATTTCTTTTACATTGCGTCTGCATCAATAATATACGTATCCGCATGAAGATCGGATATTTCGGCAGGCACTGAATAACAGGTAAGGCTGTACCGGCCTTTCGGAATATTAAAGAAAAGCCGCTTTGACATCACGCTTTCAATCTCAATTCCATCTTTTACAGCCTCAAAGGGAACAGTCGCTTTTTTCTCATAGGATAGTACCGGTTCACTTGTGTTAAGCCTGAGGACGATAAATGCCCTCGTATTTCTCCTTGCTTCGAATGAAACAGCTCCGTCAGTTTCCGCACATCCTTTTTCAATGGCTTCATCGGTCCAATCGATAACAGGCGGTTCTGAATCTTTTTGGAAGATTGTAAATTGATGATAAGAAATGGCCAGTTCTTGCGGTTTCCATGATTTATTCAATGCGCTGTTCCTCCTGTTTTTTTACTTGATTTTAAATAATACTCTCGTTCCGTCGGGATCATTGGTAAGCTGGTGTCCGACCCAAGAGCCGGCTCCGCGGTTGTCTGCCGGAGAAATATATTCTACGGAGGCATTGTTTCCGCCCTGTTTACAAACCGCCATCGGCCATTCATCCCTATCGTATCCCGTTTTGACAGGCACATGTTTAAGAGATTGCTCACGCCGCTTATGTACTCCGTCTCTGTCAATGGTGCATATGCTGGAATGCCCTTCTTTTATCGCGTCCTTAATATGCTTTGCTGTTTCCGGATATCGATCGGACGGAAATAGGATTACTTTGTCGTAATCACTCTTCTGAACGGTCTGCTCGTTATCTGAGAAAAGATCACCCTTGATCAGGGCCGCGACTGCTCCGGCAATGATGATAAGAACAAGCAGCAGTGCTTTTAATGTTTTCAAGAGTATCAATCACCTCCAGTTTTAAATTGCTGTAAAGCTGGTCCAAGAATAAAGCAGAATCAGCCGGCTGTAAAGCTGTTAAAATATATTTCTCAGCCGCAATTCAGCTGAATATCTGTAAAACCATCCGCACAAATCAATTTTATTCATTAAATATCCGATCAGAAAGTGTTTTTTGCCGTTTCTCTATTCAGAAATGAACGGTTGCGGCCGTATCGTCAATTGACTTATTATAGCGATAAGCTCACCGGCAGGATATCTTCGTCTGCGAGTGTCCGACCCGAAAACCTTGGCCGTCTTGTCATTGTGCGCAACAGGACGATAAAAAGACGGCCATCTGATAAGAAGGCCGTCAGCAAATCATTCCAGATTCGCATGCTTTGTAAACATGTCTGCTGAATTCAATTCTTTTTTCTCCATGATTTTTAGAATAACCGCATCGTAAAACAGCAGAAGAGTTTGTTCGAATAAAGAACCCATCGGCTGAATCGTCTTTCTGTCTCCGCCGGTCTCTTCCTTAGGAGAGCCGGGAATCGTTATCGTAAGATCAGCAAGTTTGCCGAGACTTGAATCGGGGTTAATCGTTAATGCAGTGATGATGCCGTTAAGGCTTTTGGCTTTTTCAGCCGTATGAAGCAGACTTTTTGTTTCGCCTGAGCCTGAGCCGATGATGACGAGACCGCCTTCTTGGAGGGGAGGGGTAAGCGTCTCACCGACGATGTAAGCGTTCAGGCCGATGTGCATCATCCTCATGGCGAACGCTTTAGCCATAAAGCCGGAACGCCCCGCTCCGGAGGTGAAGATTTGATCTGCCGATAAAATCTCATCTGCAAGCTTGTCAGCTTCACTGTCGGCTATTAATGCTGCGGTGCGGGATATTTCATTGAGTATTTCATGTAAGTATTCAGTCGTTTTCATGATCCTTGTGAAATCAGCTGTTTCATTTTAGCAGCAGCATCCGCTTTATTGTCAGCTCCCGTAATGCCTCCGCCGACAATGATTAAATCTGGGTTTTGTTTGATGGCTTCAGGAAGCGTATCAAGTTTAATGCCTCCGGCAATTGCGGTTTTAGCGCTCTTGACCGCTTTTTTAATCGCCGTCAGTTCCTCGAATGAATTCTTTCCTTCTGCTTGAAGATCATAACCTGTGTGAACACAAATATAATCAACACCGAGTTGGTCAATTTCTTTTGCCCGTGTTTCAAGGTTTTTTACGTTAATCATGTCGACGAGAATTTTTTTCTGCTGTTTTTTTGCTTCGGCAACCGCCCCTTTGATCGTTGAGTCGTCTGTCGCTCCTAAAACGGTGATGATGTCGGCGCCCGCTTCTGCCGCTTTCATGATCTCGTAGCCGCCTGCATCCATGATTTTAAGATCGGCAAGCACTTTCAGGTGAGGAAAGGCTGATTTCATTTCCTGTACGGCTTTCAGGCCTTCATTAATGACAACGGGAGTGCCGATTTCTACAACATCTATATATTGTTCGACCTCTTTCACAAGTTCAATTGCTTCCGGGATATTCACTAAGTCTAATGCCAGCTGTAATTCCACTTTATATCCACTCCTCTTTTTCATGTATTTACATTCTATAGAGTGCCCCGCATGTTGAGAAGTACGCACTTTGAAGTCTAATAGTTACTTTGAGGATACTGTCACCGCAGGCAATGCGCTTTGTTTCAGCAAAACTGCGTGGTAGTATAAATTGATGAAAGTTGTGTAAAAAAGTAAGCGTGTATGAATAGATGATGAACGTACAAAAAGTAAGAGGAAGGAGAATGGCCCGTGAGCCGAATGGATGAGAAAACGTTTAATTGCGAAAAGGAATTGACGCTTGCCGTGATAGGCGGGAAGTGGAAAATGCTGATTATGTGGCACCTGGGAAAAGAAGGAACAAAGCGGTTTAATGAGCTGAAAGCTTTAATTCCGGATATTACGCACAAAATTCTTGTGAATCAGCTCAGGGAGCTGGAGCAGGATCTGATCGTTCACAGGGAAGTTTACCCTGTCGTCCCTCCGAAAGTGGAGTACTCATTAACAGAGCAAGGAGAGACCCTTATGCCGATTTTGGACGCCATGTATAAGTGGGGAAAAGAATATATGGAATTAATCAACATTGATAAAACTGCAATAAAGGAATCTTTTTGAAGCGCTCTATGTAAAATAGAGTGCTTTTTTTGCGGTTTAATGAAATCATATTGCGAACGATTAAATCTCCTGTTTCGGTTCTTGCGCTGTTTTTTCCCCATCAGCTCATATATGAAAACTATTTTCATTCTGCCATAACTGGATATTCGAGAGATTTATACTATAGTTTAAAGATTTTTAATTTTACATAAATAATATTTTTAAAAATAAATTGCGGGATGCCGCAAAATACCCTCTGGAATTGTCGGAATTTTTTTCGGTGTGCCGAATGAAACTTTTCACCCATTTTTCGGTGATAAAAACAATAATTTCATATAAAGTGAACGTAAGTAGATATATAGTAATTCATGAAGAAATAGGTAAACCCTGTTGCTTACAAACATTGGATTCTTGTCTTGATTTCTCATAAATTTGAGCCGCATTTCGGACTGTGCGGGTGAGTGGATTTCGGCGGTGATTGAATCGGGATCGTTTTGGAGGTAAGTGGTTCTTTTGGCTTGATAATGAGTTAGGGACATTGAGGGAGGCTGTTTCTAAGGGAGAATTGACAATTTTATCTTAAAAAGGGGAGGCGCACACATATGGAAATAACTTTTTATCCTTTAACAAATGCTCAAAAACGTATCTGGTATACAGAAAAATTCTATCCGAACACAAGTATTTCAAATCTTGCCGGGTTCGGGAAACTCATTTCTGATGACGGCGTACAGGCTCATTACGTTGAGAAAGCGATACAGGAATTCGTCCGGCGGTATGAGTCGATGAGAATCCGTCTGCGGCTTGATGATGAGGGGGAGCCCGTTCAATATGTGAGCGAATACCGTCCGCTGACTATCGAACATACAGACATCAGGCAAGCCGGCTGCTCTGCGGACGAGCTGTCCAAATGGGGGCGTGAAGAAGCTGGCAAGCCTCTGGCGTTATATGATCAGGATTTATTCCGTTTTTCCGTGTATACCATCAGCGAAAATGAGGTCTGGTTTTACGTTAATGTGCATCACGTTATTTCAGACGGGATTTCCATGACGATTCTGGGCAATGCGATTACTGAGATTTATTTGGAGCTTTCGGGCGGAGCAAGTATGGAACAGACGGAGATTCCTTCCTTTATCGAGCATGTGCTGACTGAGCAGGAATATGTGCAGTCGAAGCGGTTTAAAAAGGATCGGGATTTTTGGAACGGGCAGTTTGAGACCGTGCCGGAGCTTGTGTCCCTGAAACGGAGCCGGGCAGATGCGGGTCTTGATGCGAAACGGTTTTCTCAAGAAATTCCTCACGACTTATATGGCCGCATTCATTCATTCTGCGAGGAGCATAAAGTCAGCGTACTATCTCTGTTCCAATCAGCTTTGATCACTTATCTCTACAAAGTGACCGGCCGGGATGACGTTGTCACGGGTACGTTTATGGGAAACCGGACGAATGCGAAAGAAAAGCAGATGCTCGGGATGTTCGTATCTACGGTTCCTGTGCGGACAAGCGTTGACGGAGGACAGTCGTTCTTGGAATTCGTTAAAGGCCGGATGAAGGATCTGATGAAAATTCTCCGCCACCAAAAGTATCCGTATAACCTGCTTGTCAATGATTTGCGCGCTTCGAAAAGTTCGCTGAGCAGATTGTTTACGGTGGCTCTGGAGTACCAGGTGATGCAGTGGCAGAAAAAAGAGAATCTGTCCTTCCTGACAGACCCTATTTTCAGCGGAAGCGGTACAAATGATATTTCGATTCATGTGAAGGAACGATGGGACACTGGGAAATTGACGATTGATTTTGACTATCGCAGCGACATATTCAAGGGAGAGGAGATTGTATCTGTTTCTGAACGTTTGATCACGCTGATTGAAGATGCGATTTCATCTCCTGATCGCATAATTGATGAGCTTACTCTTCTTTCTGAATCCGAGAAAGAGCGGCTGCTGACACGGGCCTCAGGCAATCCGGTGAATTACCGCGGGGAGATGACGATACCGGGGCTGTTTGAAGAGAAAGTGAAGTCACTGTCTGACAAACCGGCGGTGGTGTATGAAGGCCGAACATTGTCCTATCGCACATTGCATGAACAGTCAGGCCGAATTGCCGGACGCCTTCTTAAAGCCGGGATATCAGCCGATACTCCTGTCGCGGTGCTGCTTGGCCGTTCTGAGCGTGTCATTGCGGCAATATTGGGAATTTTGAAAGCGGGCGGCGCTTATGTGCCGATAGATCCTGATTTTCCGGCGGATCGGATTCAGTACATTTTGGAGGACAGCGGAGCGAAGGCTGTTCTGACGGAGGCCGGAATACAGGCGCCTGTATCGGATGCCGAACGGATTGATTTTGACGAGGCTGTTCAGTTTGAAACGGCTGCGGACGGTGTCAGCACACAATCAGACCGGCTGGCTTACATCATCTACACGTCAGGTACAACCGGGCGGCCGAAAGGCGTGATGATTGAGCACCGGCAAGTTCATCATCTGGTGCAATCACTGCAGCAGGAGATTTATCAATGCGGTGAGCAGACATTAAGAATGGCGCTTTTGGCTCCGTTTCATTTTGATGCGTCCGTCAAACAGATTTTTGCCTCGCTTCTTTTGGGACAGACGCTTTATATCGTGCCGAAAACGACTGTAACGAATGGCTCGGCACTGCTGGACTATTATCGTCAAAACCGGATTGAAGCCACTGACGGAACCCCTGCGCATCTGCAGATGATGGTTGCGGCGGGAGATGTCAGCGGAATTGAATTGCGCCACATGCTCATTGGGGGAGAGGGCCTGTCCGCCGCTGTTGCTGAACAGCTGATGACGCTCTTTCATCAATCGGGCAGGGCGCCGCGTCTGACGAATGTGTACGGGCCGACAGAAACGTGCGTAGATGCATCCGTGCATCAGGTGTCAGCCGATAACGAAATGAATCAACAGGCGGCGTACGTTCCGATCGGAAAACCGCTCGGCAACGCCCGTTTGTATATATTGGATAAGCACCAGCGGCTTCAGCCCGACGGCACGGCCGGTGAGCTGTATATCGCGGGTGACGGTGTAGGCCGCGGCTATTTAAATCTTCCGGATTTGACCGCAGAGAAGTTTTTGCAAGATCCGTTTAACGGAAGCGGCCGCATGTACCGCACGGGTGATATGGCGCGCTGGCTGCCGGACGGGACGATCGAATATATCGGCCGTGAAGATGATCAGGTGAAAGTCCGCGGCTACCGTATTGAGCTGGGAGAAATTGAAACGGTGCTCAGAAAAGCTCCGGGCGCGGCCCAGGCCGTTGTGCTGGCGCGGCCGGATCAGCAGGGCAGCTTAGATGTTTGCGCATATATCGTTCAGGAAAAAGGAACCGAGTTTCACCCTGCCGAGTACAGGGAGTATGTGTCCAAGCACCTTCCAGATTACATGGTGCCCGCTTACTTTACAAAAACGGACGAAATTCCGCTCACGCCGAGCGGAAAGGCAGACCGCAAAAAGCTGTTTGCGCTCGATGTGCAGGCTGTCAGCTCATCCGAATATGCCGCGCCGAGAAATGAAACGGAGGAAACGCTCACCGTCATCTGGCAGGAAGTCCTCGGAATGGATAAGGCGGGCATTTATGATCATTTCTTCGAGTCTGGCGGTCATTCATTAAAGGCAATGACGCTTCTGACGAAAATTCATAAGCAAATGGGCGTTGAAATTCCGCTGCAATACTTGTTTGAGCATCCGACGATTGCGGCGCTTGCCGATTATGCGGAAAACCGAAACGAAGGACAGGCATTCAGTGCGATTGAGCCGGCTGAGAAGCAGGCGAGCTATCCGCTTTCGCTCGCTCAGCAGCGGACTTATATCGCGAGCCAATTTGAAGACGCGGGAGTCGGATATAACATGCCGGCTGCGGCCATGATTGAGGGCGCTTTAGACCGTGAAAAGCTTGAGCGTGCATTTTCTGCCTTAATCAGCAGGCATGAAGCGCTCAGAACATCGTTTCAATCAGAGGACGGCACGCCGAGACAGGTGATTCACGAACATGTTCCGTTTCATATTGAAATGATCGAAGCGCGCGGAAGAACGAATGAACAGGTCATGAAGGACTTTGTGCGCCGTTTTGATTTATCTGAGGCGCCGCTGTTCAGAATCGGCCTGCAAACGCTCGGTCACAATCGCCATATGCTGCTGTTTGATATGCATCACCTGATTTCTGACGGGGTGTCTATTTCCATCATGCTGAAGGAACTGGCTGACATCTACGGCGGAAATCAGCTGCCTGATTTGCGCATTCAATATAAAGATTATGCCGTATGGCAGGCGGAACGGGCGAAAGAAGGCTACAAGAAGGAGCGGGCGTACTGGAAAGAAGTCTTCAGCGGCGAACTGCCGGTGCTTCAGCTGCTCCCTGATTATCCGCGGCCGCAGGTGCAAAGCTTTGAAGGTGACCGCGTGTCCGTCAAGCTGCCGAGAATGCTGCGGGAACGGCTGCAGAAGCTTGCCGAGAAAAACGGAGCCACCCTTTACATGGTGCTGTTATCGGCATACTATACGCTGCTTTCTAAGTATTCGGGACAGGAAGACATCATCGTGGGAACACCGTCAGCGGGAAGAAATCACTCTGATACCGAGGGGCTTATCGGGATGTTTGTCAACACGCTTGCGCTGCGAAGCTCCGTGAAGCATGATCAGACATTTGCCGGCTTGTTAGGTCATGTGCGCAAGCAGGTGCTGGACGCGTTTTCCCATCAGGATTATCCGTTTGAGTGGCTGACCGAGGAGCTGAACGTGCCCCGGGACATGAGCAGGCATCCGATATTTGACACGATGTTCAGTCTGCAAAATGCTTCGGACGGAATTCCGGAGATCGGTAATCTGACGCTGTCTCTTCATGAAACAAACTTCAACATCGCCAAATTCGACCTGACCATGCAGGCCCGGGAAACAGCGGAAGGCATTGCGCTTGATTTGGATTATTGCACGAAGCTGTTTAAGCGCTCAACTGCGGATCGCATGCTTGCGCACTATGTCCGTCTGCTGGAGAGCGCGGCAGCTCAGCCGGATGCGAAAATCAGCGAATATGATCTGCTTTCTGAACGGGAGGCTTTGACTCAATTACAGCAATTCAACCCGGAACGCACGGTATACCCGAAAGAGCAAACGATCGTGCAGATCTTTGAAGAACAAGCCCGAAAGAACCCTGACCGGACGGCTCTTCAGTTCGAAGGGGAAACCCTGTCGTATCAGCATCTGAATGAACGCGCCAACAGGCTTGCGCGGCATATTCTTTCGGTCGGAGGCGGCGGAAAAACCGCGGCTGTTCTGTGTGAACGGTCAATGGATATGATTGTTTCCATTATGGCTGTGTTAAAAGCGGGGTCCGCCTATGTGCCGATTGATCCTGAGCATCCGGTTCAGCGGATTCAGCATTTCTTCCGCGACAGCGGGGCGAATGTGCTCATGACTCAGCAAAGCCTCAAGCCGCTTGCGGAAAAGGCCGGTTTTCAAGGCGTCATTGTGCTTGCTGATGATGAGGCGAGCTATGAAAAGGACTCTCGCAATCCAGCATTGCCGTTTGATTCCAAAACGATTGCCAATCTCACTTATACATCAGGCACGACGGGAACGCCGAAAGGAAACATCGTCACACATGCCAACATTTTGCGGACGGTAAAAAACACGAACTATTTGACTGTTTCTGAAGAGGACACAGTGCTCGGTCTGTCAAACTACGTCTTTGACGCTTTTATGTTTGATATGTTCGGTTCGCTGTTAAACGGTGCAAAGCTTGTGATCGTCCCGAAAGATACGGTGCTGGATATGTCACGCCTGTCCCGTGTGATCAAACGGGAGAACGTCAGCATTCTGATGATTACGACGGCCCTGTTCCACCTGCTTGTTGATATGGAGCCGTCCTGTCTGACGACGCTTCGGAAAATCATGTTCGGGGGCGAAAGAGCGTCTGTAGAACATGTCAAAAAAGCGCTGGCGGCAGTCGGAAAAGGAAGACTGCTTCATATGTACGGCCCGTCGGAAAGCACGGTGTTTGCGACATACCATCCGGTGGATGTCATTGAAGAGGATACGCTCTCCGTTCCGATCGGGAAACCGGTCAGCAATACGGAAGTCTTTATTATGAACTCAGCCGGACGCATTCAGCCGGCGGGTATCGCGGGAGAGCTGTGCGTCAGCGGGGAAGGTCTCGTAGAAGGGTACTACAACCGTCCTGAACTGACGGAAGAAAAATTTGTAGAGCATCCGTTTAAGGAAGGTGAACGGATGTATAAAACGGGCGACTTGGCCAGATGGCTTCCGAATGGCGATATCGAGTTTATCGGACGTATCGATCATCAGGTGAAAATCCGCGGTCAGCGGATTGAGCTTGGCGAAATTGAGCATCAGCTCCAAAGCCATGACCAGATTCAGGAATGCATTGTGCTCGCTGTGGATCAGGGCGCGGGTGACAAACTTCTTTGCGCGTATGTTGTCGGCCTCAGGGAAATCTCTTCCCGGGAGCTTAGGGAGCATACGGCGAAGGATCTTCCGGCTTATATGATTCCGTCCGTCTTTATTCAATTGGATGAACTGCCTCTTACAGGGAACGGAAAAATCGACAGGCGGGCGCTGCCGATGCCGGATGTGACCGCAGCGAATGCCGTGTCTTATACGGCGCCGCGCAACGAAACAGAACAAAAACTGGCGGATATTTGGGCTGAGGTGCTGCAAATGGAGCGGGTCGGCGTCCATGATCAGTTCTTTGAGATCGGAGGCCATTCGTTAGCGGGGATGAAACTGCTTGCCCTCATCCAGAAGACATTCGGCGTGCAGCTTACCTTAAAGGATCTGTTCACTTCTCCGACGGCTGCGGGGCTGGCGCAGCTGATTGAAGGGGCTGAGCGGAAGGCGGCTGAGAGCATCACACCGGCGGCCGAGCGGGAAACGTATCCGGTTTCTTCACCGCAGAAGCGGATGTTCGTGCTTCAGCAGCTGGAAGGCGCTGAAACAAGCTATAACATGCCGTCTGTGCTCCGCTTAAAAGGAAAGCTTGATGCAGAAAAGCTGAAATCCGTCATGAAACAGCTGACAGAACGCCATGAAGCCTTCAGAACGACATTTGACATAAAGGATGGAGAAACGGTTCAGCGCATATGGGCGGAAGCTGATATCGACATGGAATATTATGAAGCCTCTGAAGAAGATGCTGAACGGATTATTCAGAGCTTTATCCGGCCGTTCCGCCTGGATCAGCTTCCTCTCGTCAGAACGGGACTGGTCAAGCTGGCTGAACATGACCACCTGCTGCTGTTTGATATGCACCATATCATTTCGGACGGCGCTTCAGTCGGCGTGCTGATAGATGAACTGTCCCGATTGTATGGCGGCGAAACGCTTGAGCCGCTGCGGATTCATTATAAAGACTATGCGGTATGGCAGCAGAAATTTATTCAATCAGAGCAGTACCGCAAGCAGGAGGAGCATTGGCTTCGGGAGCTTGACGGCGAGCTTCCGGTATTGACGCTGCCGGCTGATTACAGCCGTCCGGCCGTGCAAACCTTTGAAGGAGACAAGCTGGTCTTTTCTCTGACTGAGGAACAGACGTCGGCTCTTCGCAGTCTTGCGAAACAAACGGATTCTACCATGTACATGGTGCTGCTGGCGTCATACAGCGTCTTTCTCTCAAAACTGAGCGGACAGCATGACATCATTGTCGGCTCGCCGGTTGCGGGACGGTCACATGCGGATCTCGCAAACGTCATCGGTGTTTTTGTGAATACACTCGCGCTTCGTACGTATCCGGAAGCGGACAAAACGTTCACGGACTATCTTAAAGAAGTGAAACAAACCGCTTTACATGCATTTGACGCGCAGGATTATCCGCTTGAAGACCTTCTGCAAAAGGTTGAGGTGCAGCGTGATACGAGCAGAAATCCGCTGTTTGATGCGGTATTCTCAATGCAAAATGCAAATGCGGAAGATCTGGTCATGGAAGGAATTGAGCTGAAGCACCATCCGTTTGACAGAAAAACAGCCAAGTTTGACCTGACAATGACGGCTGAGGACACAGACGAAGGCTTAACGTTTGTGCTTGAATATAACACCGCGCTGTTTAAACCGGAAACGGCAGAGACATGGAAGCATTACTGGCTTCAACTGTTAGAAGCAGCAGCGGAAAATCCGGCTGCGAAGCTTTCTGAGCTTTCATTGGTGAATAAAACAGAAAAACAAGCTCTCCTCAACGCATGGAAAGGAAAAACACTCTCTGTGCCGCGGGACAAAACGGTTCACCGTCTCTTTGAAGAAACGGCCGCCCGCCACGCGAACCGGCCGGCCGCGGCATATAACGGCGCGAAATGGACGTACGGCGAGCTGAACGCAAGGGCGAATCGCATCGCGCGCATTCTCATGGACTGCGGCGTCACGGCTGACGAGCGTGTCGGCATCCTGACGAAACCGTCCTTGGAAATGGCCGCGGGCGTACTCGGCGTCCTGAAAGCGGGCGCGGCATTTGTGCCGATTGACCCCGACTACCCGGAAGAGCGGATCATCTACATTCTGCAGGACAGCGGCGCGAAGCTTCTTCTCACACAGGAAGCGCTGGACGTGCCGGACAGCTACAACGGAGAAACGATTCTGCTTGACGGCGGACGCTCCATTCTGAGCCTGCCGCTTGATGAAAACGATGAAGCGAACCCGCAGACGGAAACAACGGCGGATCATCTCGCTTATATGATTTACACGTCAGGAACGACCGGACAGCCGAAAGGTGTCATGGTCGAACACCATGCGCTGGTGAACCTGTGCTTCTGGCATCACGACGCATTCGCCATGACGGCGGATGATAAAAGCGCCAAATACGCGGGCTTCGGTTTTGACGCCTCCATCTGGGAGATGTTCCCGACATGGACCATCGGCGCGGAGCTTCACGTCATTGACGAAGCGATCCGGCTGGATATCACCCGCTTAAATCACTATTTCGAAGAGCACGGCGTGACCATCACCTTCCTGCCTACGCAGCTCGCCGAACAATTTATGGAGCTGGAAAATACCTCTCTCCGCATGCTTCTCGTCGGCGGCGATAAGCTGAAGCGGGCGGTGAAACAGCCGTACACGATCGTCAACAACTACGGCCCGACGGAAAACACCGTCGTCGCGACAAGCGGCGTCATCAATCCGGAGGAAGGGTCGCTTTCGATCGGACGGGCGATTGCCAATACGAGAGCTTATATTCTCGGCGACGGCGATCAGGTGCAGCCGGAAGGCATTGCCGGTGAATTATGCGTGGCAGGCCGCGGACTTGCGCGCGGATACCTGAACCGTGAAGAAGAAACGGCGAAGCGGTTTACCGCCGATCCGTTCGTGCCCGGCGAGCGCATGTACCGGACCGGCGACCTCGTCAAATGGAACGCGCAGTGCGGCATCGAATACATCGGGCGTATCGACCAGCAGGTCAAAGTGCGGGGCTACCGGATCGAGCTTTCAGAAATCGAAGTCCGCCTCGCCCAGCTTGCGGACGTTCATGACGCAGCGGTGACGGCGGTGGAAGACAAAGCGGGCAATACCGCGCTTTGCGCCTATGTCGCGCCTCAGCAGGACGATATCGAAACGCTCAAAGCCGCGCTGAAAGACACGCTGCCTGACTACATGGTGCCGGCGTTCTGGGTGGAGATGGACGAGCTTCCGGTCACCGCAAACGGAAAGATTGACAAAAAAGCCCTGCCGGAACCGGACATTGAAGCGGGAAGCGCCGCGTACAAAGCGCCGGAAACGGAGATGGAGACGCTGCTTTCTGACATTTGGCAGGAAGTGCTCGGTCTTGACCAGATCGGCGTAAGCGATAATTTCTTCACGCTCGGCGGCGACTCGATCAAAGGCATCCAAATGGCGAGCCGCCTGAACCAGCACGGGTATAAATTGGAGATGAAAGACCTCTTCCAGCACCCGACCATCGAAGAACTCGTCTCTTATGTGGAGCGGACGGAAGGCAAGCAGGCCGACCAGGGCCCTGTCGAAGGTGAAGCGGAGTTAACGCCGATCCAGCGCTGGTTCTTTGAGAAAAACTTCACGGACAAACACCACTGGAATCAATCCGTCATGCTTCACGCGAAAGACGGCTTTGATCCGGAGATAACAGAAAAAACATTACATGTCCTGACGGTGCACCATGATGCGCTCCGGATGATTTATCGTGAACAAAAACCGTATTACAGAGGACTTGAGGATGTGTCTGTTGAACTGAACGTCTTTGAGCTGAACGGACCTGCTGAAGACCATGAGGACCGTATCGAAAGGGAAGCAGACCGTCTTCAAAGCAGTATTTCACTGGAAACAGGACATCTGCTGAAGGCCGGGCTCTTCCGGGCTGAAGATGGAGACCACCTTCTTCTCGCAATCCATCACTTAGTCGTGGATGGTGTATCTTGGCGGATTTTACTGGAGGACTTCACGTCCGTTTATACGCAGCTGAAGCAAGGCAATGAACCGGCGCTGCCGCCGAAAACACATTCATTCGCCGAATTTGCCGAGAGAATCAAAGAATACGCAAATACGAAGGCGTTTCTGAAAGAAGCGGATTACTGGAGAGAGCTTGAGGAAAAAGAGGTGTGCACTCAGCTTCCGAAAGACAGGCAGTCTGGTGATCAGCGCATGAAACATACGAGAACGGTCAGCTTCTCTCTGACGCCTGAACAAACGGAACAGCTGACGACAAACGTACATGAAGCCTATCACACCGAAATGAACGACATCCTGCTCACGGCGCTCGGACTGGCGCTGAAAGAGTGGACGGGTGAAGACACGATCGGCGTTCATTTGGAAGGCCACGGGCGCGAAGACATTCTTGACGGCTTGAATATCACCCGGACGGTCGGATGGTTTACGAGCATGTATCCGATGATCCTTGAGATGAAGCACGCCGACGATCTTTCATATCAGCTGAAACAAATGAAAGAAGACATCAGACACATCCCGAACAAAGGAGTCGGCTACGGTATTCTGCGTTATGTAACGGCGCCTGAGCATAAAGAGAATCTTTCATTTGAGATTGATCCGGATATCAGCTTTAACTACTTAGGCCAGTTTAATGAGATGTCGGATTCCGGCTTATTTACAAGATCCGGGATGCCGTCAGGACAATCGCTGAGCCCTGACACAGAGAAGCCGAATGCGCTTGATATTGTCGGATTTATAGAAAACGGGCAGATGACGATGACGTTTGCCTATCATTCTCTCGAATTTCATGAAAAAACCATTCAATCGTTCAGTGACAGCTTTAAAGGGCACCTCTTGAAAATCATAGATCACTGCCTGGCCCAAGACGGACCTGAGCTTACGCCTAGCGATCTTGGCGATGATGATCTGACGCTTGATGAACTTGATAAATTAATGGAAATTCTCTAACAGAAAAGACAGAGGTGACATATGAGCAAAAAATCAATTCAAAAGGTGTATGCACTCACACCGATGCAGGAGGGAATGCTGTATCATGCGCTGCTTGATCCGCATTCTTCCTCCTACTTCACACAATTAGAGCTTAGGATTCACGGAAGCTTTCAGCTGGAGCTTTTTGAAAAAAGCGTCAATGAGCTGATCCGGACATATGACATCCTGCGTACGGTATTCGTGCACCAGCAGCTTCAAAAACCGCGCCAAGTCGTATTGGCGGAGCGGAAGACGAAGGTGCACTATGAAGATATCAGTCAATTAGATGAAGCGCGCCAAACCGAATATATTGAACGCTATAAACGCAGCGTGCAGCAGCAGGGCTTTCATCTGGCGAAGGATATTCTCTTTAAAGCGGCGGTGTTCAGACTCAGTGAGAAGGAGCTGTATCTCGTCTGGAGCAATCATCATATCGTCATGGACGGCTGGAGTATGGGCGTTTTGATGAAAAGCCTGTTTCAAAACTATGAAGCGCTTCGTGCCGGCCGGCCCGCCGGGGGAAGCCAGGGCAAACCTTACTCTGACTATATCAAATGGCTCGGAGGCCGGGATTATGAGGAGGCGGAACAATATTGGAGCAGCCGCCTGGCGGATTTCGAACAGCCGAGCCTGCTGCCGGGCCGTCTGGCAGCAGAAAAGAAAGACTACCAAAATGAAGAATATTCTTTTGTCTGGGATGAGGAGCTGGTCGCGCAGATTCAGCAGACCGCCAACCGGCATCAAGTCACGGGGCCTAACCTGTTTCAGGCCGTTTGGGGTGCGGTGCTCAGCAAATACAACTATACAGACGATGTGGTGTTCGGCACCGTCGTATCAGGCCGTCCTTCAGAAATCAACGGCATTGAAACGATGGCGGGGCTGTTCATCAATACGATTCCCGTCAGAATCAAGATTGACAAAGATGCAGCCTTTTCGGACGTGATGGCGGCAGTTCAGAAAAACGCCGTGGAAGCCGAGCGCTATGATTATGTGCCGCTCTATGACATTCAAAAGCGCTCCGCCCTGGACGGCAGCCTCTTGAATCATTTGGTCGCGTTTGAAAACTATCCGCTGGACAAAGAGCTGGAAAACGGGGGCATGGAGGAAAGACTGGGCTTTTCCATTAAAGTTGAACATGCTTTTGAGCAGACGAGCTTTGATTTCAATCTCATCGTGTATCCGGGAAAAACGTGGACTGTCAAAATCAAATACAATGGAGCGGCTTTCGCTCATGATGCCATCGAACGAACGGCGCACCATCTGACCCGCATGATGAAAGCCGCGGTCGGAACGCCTGACGCGCCTGTGCGGGAACTCGGCCTTGTTTCAGGCAAAGAAGAGCGGCAGATTGTTGAGGTATTCAATGATACGAAAACGGCGCTTCCGGAAGAGGAGGCCGTTCACCGTTTGTTTGAAGCACAGGCAAACCGGACGCCTGCAAGCAGCGCAATAAAAGAAGCGGGACGCGAATGGACCTACCGTGAAGTGAACGAAGCGGCCAACCGCCTGGCGAGACGCCTTGTGAAGAGCGGGCTGGAAAAAGGCCGGACCGCCGCTATTATGAACGACCGGTCTGCGGAAACCGTTATAGGAATGCTTGCCGTCCTAAAAGCAGGCGGCGCATATGTGCCGATTGATCCGGCTTTTCCGGAGGACCGTCTCCGCTTTATGGCGGAAGACAGCTCGATTCGGCTCGTGCTGACGGTTCAGGCATATCAAGAACAAGCGGGCGCATTGCAAGTCCCGGTCGTCATGCTGGATGAAAGCGCGGATGAAACGGTAAGCGGAACAGACTTGAATCTTCCGGCCGGCGGCAACGACTTGGCGTATATCATGTATACATCCGGATCGACCGGCAAACCGAAAGGCGTCATGATTGAACACAGAAATATCATCAGGCTCGTCAAACATTCGAATTACGTGCCGGTTCATGAAGAAGACCGGATGGCGCAAACGGGAGCCGTCAGCTTTGATGCCGGAACCTTCGAAGTCTTCGGCGCATTGCTGAACGGAGCGTCATTGCACCCGGTGAAAAAAGAGACGCTGCTTGACGCCGGACAATTCGCCCAATTTCTGAAAGAGCAGCGGATCACGACCATGTGGCTGACGTCTCCGCTGTTTAATCAGCTTGCCCAAAAGGATGCCGGCATGTTTAACACGCTCCGGCACCTCATCATCGGCGGTGATGCGCTTGTGCCGCATATCGTCAGCAAAGTGAGGAAGGCATCACCGGAGCTGTCGCTTTGGAACGGCTACGGGCCGACGGAGAATACGACGTTTTCGACGAGTTTTCTCATTGATCAGGACTACGACGGCTCGATCCCGATCGGGAAGCCGATCGGAAATTCCACTGCGTACATTATGGACGAAAACCGCAACCTTCAGCCGATCGGCGCTCCCGGTGAGCTGTGCGTCGGCGGAAGCGGAGTGGCAAGAGGCTATGTGAATCTGCCTGAACTAACGGAGAAGCAGTTTGTCCGCGATCCGTTCAGACCGGATGAAATGATATACCGGACGGGGGACTTGGCGAAGTGGCTTCCGGACGGCACGATCGAGTTTCTCGGCAGAATTGACAATCAAGTAAAGGTCCGCGGTTTCAGAATCGAGCTCGGCGAAATCGAGGCGAAAATCAGCCAGGCGGAGAATGTGACGGAATCTGCGGCTGTGATCCGGAAAAATAAAGCGGATGAAAATGAAATCTGCGCTTACTTTACCGCAGACCAAGCCCTTTCGCCGGAAGACCTGCGCAAAACGCTTTCGGAATCACTTCCGGAATACATGATTCCCGCGCACTTCATCCAGATGAATCAGTTTCCGCTGACGGCGAACGGAAAAATTGATAAAAAAGCGCTGCCTGAGCCTCAGGCTGAAGCCGTTCAAAAAGAATACGAAGCGCCGAAAACGGAAGCGGAGCAGAAACTCGCGGACATTTGGGAAGGCATTCTCGGTGTAAAAGCGGGTGTGACTGACAATTTCTTCACGATTGGCGGACATTCTTTAAAAGCTATGATGATGACCGCTAAAATCCAGGAACACTTTCAAAAAGAAGTGCCGATTAAAGTGTTATTTGAAAAGCCGACCATTCAGGAGCTTGCGTATTATTTGGAGCATGAGAGCGAGGAGGAACAGCAGTTTGAACCGATCCGACAAGCGCCTTATCAGAAGCATTATCCTGTTTCCTCAGCACAGCGCAGGATGTATATCCTTAATCAGCTCGGACAGGCCAGCACGAGCTACAACGTCCCTGCTGTACTTCTGCTGGAAGGATCAGTAGACAAAAACCGTCTTGAAGAGGCCATGCAGGCATTAATCAACCGTCATGAGACACTGCGTACGTCGTTTGACATGGCAGATGGAGAAGTCGTGCAGACCATTCATAAAAATGTGTCGTTCGAGCTTGAAACCGCCGAGGGCCGGGAAGAAGATGCAGAAGAGCTGACAAAAGCCTTTATCAGGCCGTTTGCGCTCAATCATGCGCCGCTGGTCCGTTCGAAGCTGATCCGGCTTGAAGAAGATCGGCATCTTCTGCTGATTGACATGCACCACATTATTACGGACGGAAGCTCAATGGGCATTTTCATCGGTGATCTTGCGAAGCTTTATCAAGGCACGGAGCTTGAGCTGCCAAAGATTCATTATAAGGATTTTTCAGTCTGGCAGCGTGAAAAAGCAAATCTCGATCAGCACGAAGCTTACTGGCTTGATACGTTCAAAGGCGATCTGCCGGTGCTGGATCTGCCGCTTGATTTCCCGCGTCCTGCCGAGCGCAGTTTTGAAGGGGAACGCGTCATCTTCGGGCTTGATAAACAGGTGACGGCGCAGATTAAGAAGCTGCTGGCTGATACGGATACGACGATGTACATGTTCTTGTTAGCCGCTTTTCAAGTGCTGCTGTCCAAATATTCGGGGCAGGAAGACATCATAGTCGGGTCTCCGGCGGCCGGAAGACAGCATCCTGATCTCCAAGACGTGCCGGGCATGTTTGTCAACACTGTGGCGCTTCGGTCGCATCCTGCCGGCAAAAAAACGTTCAAGCAATTTCTGGATGAAGTGAAAACGGCGAGCCTTCAAGCTTTTGAGCATCAAAGCTATCCGCTTGAAGAATTAATTGAAAAACTGCCGTTAACGAGGGACACAAGCCGGAGTCCGCTGTTCAGCGTGTTATTTAATATGCAGAACATGGAGATCCCGGCCCTGCGGCTCGGAGATTTGGAGATTTCTTCTTACTCCATGCATCATCATGTCGCTAAATTTGATCTATCCTTAGAAGCGGCTGAGCGCGGAGAAGAGGTCGGATTGAGCTTTGATTACGCGAAAGCCTTATTTGCGGACGAAACCATCCGCCGCTGGAGCGCTCATTTTGTCAATCTGATTAAAGCCTGCGCTGAAAATCCGGATATTCAGCTGTCCGACGCAAGCCTGCTGTCCGCTCCTGAGCGGGAAGCGCTCCTTTCTGATGAAAAACGGACGGAAGCGGATCTGCCTGAGGGCACTTTTGTTTCGCTGTTTGAACGGCAAGCG
The DNA here is from genome assembly GCF_051034795.1 of Bacillus sp. jun7. NCBI lineage: Bacteria > Bacillati > Bacillota > Bacilli > Caryophanales > Bacillaceae > Bacillus > Bacillus sp. jun7. The sequence continues at coordinate 2,037,225 of NZ_CP093219.1, read as the reverse complement.
CAAAAAACGCCTGATCTCACGGCGGTTGCGGGCGGCACAAGTCTGACATATCGTGAGCTTGATGAACGCTCGAACCGGTTTGCCCGCCACCTTCAGGCTTGCGGAACGGGCAGTGAGGACATCGTGGCCATTATGATGGATCGTTCGGCCGACTTGATTACCGCGATTCTCGGCGTCATGAAAGCCGGAGCGGCATTTCTCCCGATTGATCCGGAGACCCCTGAAGAGAGAATCCGCTACTCTCTTGAAGACAGCGGAACGAAGCTTCTGGTCGTTAATGAGAGAAACATGACCGCGGCCGCCGTTTATAAAGGAAAAACGGTCGTAATGGAAGACGGAGAATGGCAGAACGAAAGCGCCGACCGGCTTGAAACGGAGCCCGGCGCCGACCAGCTTGCCTATATCATTTATACCTCGGGAACAACGGGCAAACCGAAAGGCGTCCAGCTGGAGCACCGCAATCTAATCAATTATGTTACATGGTTCAGCCGTGAAGCCGGTTTGACCGAAGCTGACAAATCCGTGCTGCTGTCTTCTTACGCATTTGATCTCGGCTATACGGCCATATTCCCGATTCTTCAGGCGGGCGGCGAGCTGCACATTGTGCCGAAAGAGACGTACACCGCGCCTGATCAGCTTGGTGAGTATATACAGAAAAACGGCATTACGTATATGAAACTGACGCCGTCATTGTTCCATATGATCGTCAACACAGCCCGTTTTACGTCAGAACGCCGTTTCAGCCCGCTTCGTTTAGTGGTGCTCGGCGGAGAAAAGATCATCACGTCCGATGTCCGCAAGTTTCATGACGTATACGCCCATACCGACTTCATCAATCACTACGGGCCGACGGAAACGACGATCGGCGCCATTGCGGAACGGATCAATATGGAGCGTCTTGATCAATATGAGCAGCGTCCCGTCATCGGCCGCCCGATCGCAAATACCGGCGCGCTTGTATTGGACGGAGCAATGCAGCTCGTTCCTCCGGGCGCAAGCGGCGAGCTTTATATTACCGGGAAGGGGCTTGCCAGAGGATATCTTCACCGTCCGCAGCTGACGGCGGAGAAATTTCTCTCAAATCCTTTTTCACCGGACAGCCTGATGTACAAAACGGGAGATGTCGTCCGCAGGCTTTCTGACGGGACGATTGAATTTATCGGCCGTGCGGATGATCAAGTGAAAATCCGGGGCTACCGCATTGAATTAAAAGAGGTTGAAACTGTGCTGTTAAGCGTAAACGGCATTCAGGAGGCGGTCGTTCTCGCAGTCAGCGAAGGCGGGCTGCCGGAACTGTGCGCGTACTATAAAGCCGACAGCGGGCTGAAAGGCTCTGAGCTTCGCAAACGGCTTTCCGAAACACTGCCGTCTCATATGCTTCCGGCTTATTTCGTGCAGGTAGACCGCATTCCGCTCACAGCCAACGGAAAAACCGATAAAAACGCCCTCCCGAAACCGGGCGTCAGCCAAACGGCGCAAACAGCTTCAGCCTTGCCGGAAACGGAATTGGAGGAAAAGCTGTGCCGCATTTGGAAACAGACACTCGGTACGGATACGCTCGGCATCGACGATAATTTCTTCGATTACGGCGGGCACTCTTTAAAAGGCATGATGCTCCTCGCCAATATTCAGGCTGAACTGGACAAAACGGTTCCGTTAAAAGCGCTGTTCGAACAGCCGACTGTCCGCCTGCTTGCCGCATATATCGAAAAATCGGCGGTATCTGAGGGATATCGGATGATCACACCGGCAGACAGTGCAGACGCGTACCCGTTATCATCCGCCCAAAAACGGATGTACGTCCTGAACCAGCTTGACCGGGAGACAATCAGCTATAATATGCCGTCCGTTCTTCTGATGGAAGGAGAAGTCAATATTTCAAGGCTTCAGGAAGCGCTCAATCAGATGATCAATCGCCACGAATCTTTGCGGACGTCCTTTATCGATCAAAAAGGCCAGCCGATGCAGAAGATCGCAGAACAGGCTGACATTGACCTGCACATTTTTGAAGCAGCGGACGAGGAGAAAGCGGATCTTATCATTCAGGCATTCATTAAGCCGTTTGATCTGAGCGCGGCTCCGCTCATTCGGGCCGCTCTTGTCAGACTGAATGAAAAGAAACACCTGCTGCTGCTGGATATGCATCATATTATTGCCGACGGCGTGTCCAGAAGCATGCTGGTCAAAGAGCTCGCTCACCTTTACAAAGGCGGAAGTCTGCCGTCGCCGAACCTGCACTATAAAGACTTCGCCGTCTGGCAGAATGAACCCGGGCAGGCCGAACGGATGAAAGACCATGAACGTTATTGGCTCTCCGCATTTTCCGGCGAGCTTCCTGAATTGAATCTGCCGACCGATTTTCCCCGTCCGCCGGTTCAAAGTTTTAAAGGACAATCCGTCCGTTTCAGAGCGGGGCGTGAAACGGAAAAAGCGGTGCGTGAATTAATGGAATCATCGGGAGCGACTCTTCATATGGTGCTTCACGCCGCGTTCCATGTCTTTTTGAGCAAAATCACGGGGCAGCGCGATATCATTATCGGCTCGGTGACCGCCGGAAGAACGAGCGCCGAAGTTCAGGAAATGCCGGGGATGTTTGTCAATACGCTTGCGCTTCGCAATGAAACGCGAAAAGAGCAGACCTTCGCCGGGCTGCTCGAACGGGTGAAACAAACCAATCTCGACGCGCTGGCGCATCAGGATTATCCGTTTGAGGATCTGATCGGAAAGCTTGACCTGCCGAGAGATATGAGCCGCAACCCGTTGTTCCAGGTGATGGTGACGACAGAAGATCCGGATAAAGAAACACTGGAACTGGAGAACCTGCGCATCACTCCGTATGAGTCAAACCAAGGCACGGCGAAATTCGATCTGACACTCGGCGGTTTTACGGATCAAGAAGGTCTCGGCCTTCAGTTTGAATATGCGACTGATCTGTTTAAAAAAGAAACCATTGAAAAGTGGAGCGCCGGGTTCCTGCGGATTCTGAAGCAAGCGGCGGAAAGCCCGGACAGAAAGCTGCCTGAGATTTCACTGATCAGCGATACTGAAAAACAAGCCCTTCTTGACGCATGGAAAGGAAAAACAATTCCTGTGCCGCGGGACAAAACGGTTCATCGTCTCTTTGAAGAAACGGCCGCCCGCTACGCGAACCGGCCGGCCGCGGCATACAACGGCGCGAAATGGACGTACGGCGAGCTGAACGCAAGGGCGAACCGGATCGCGCGCATTCTCATGGACTGCGGCGTCACGGCTGACGAACGTGTCGGCATTTTAACGAAACCGTCCTTGGAAATGGCCGCGGGCGTACTCGGCGTCCTGAAAGCGGGCGCGGCATTTGTGCCGATTGACCCCGATTACCCGGAAGAGCGGATCAGCTACATTCTGCAGGACAGCGGCGCCAAGCTTCTTCTCACACAGGAAGCGCTGGACGTGCCGGATGGCTACAAAGGTGAAACGATTCTGCTTGACGGCGGACGCTCCATTCTGAGCCTGCCGCTTGATGAAAACGATGAAGCGAACCCGCAGACGGAAACAACGGCGGATCATCTCGCTTATATGATTTACACGTCAGGAACGACCGGACAGCCGAAGGGTGTCATGGTCGAACATCATGCGCTTGTGAACCTGTGCTTCTGGCATCACGACGCATTCGCCATGACGGCGGATGATAAAAGCGCCAAATACGCGGGCTTCGGTTTTGACGCCTCCATCTGGGAGATGTTCCCGACATGGACCATCGGCGCGGAGCTTCACGTCATTGACGAGGCGATCCGGCTGGATATCACCCGCTTAAATCACTATTTCGAGGAGAACGGCGTGACCATCACCTTCCTGCCGACGCAGCTGGCCGAACAATTTATGGAGCTGGAAAATACCTCTCTCCGCATGCTTCTCGTCGGCGGCGACAAGCTGAAGCGGGCGGTGAAACAGCCGTACACGATCGTCAACAACTACGGCCCGACGGAAAACACCGTCGTCGCGACAAGCGGCGTCATCAATCCTGAGGAAGGATCGCTTTCGATCGGACGGGCGATTGCCAATACGAGAGCTTATATTCTCGGCGACGGAGATCAGGTACAGCCGGAAGGCATTGCCGGTGAATTGTGCGTGGCCGGCCGCGGTCTGGCACGCGGATACCTGAACCGTGAAGAAGAAACGGCGAAGCGGTTTACCGCAGATCCGTTCGTGCCCGGCGAGCGCATGTACCGGACCGGCGACCTCGTCAAATGGAACGCGCAGAGCGGCATCGAATACATCGGCCGTATCGACCAGCAGGTCAAAGTGCGGGGCTACCGGATCGAGCTTTCAGAAATCGAAGTCCGTCTCGCCCAGCTTGCGGACGTTCATGACGCAGCGGTGACGGCTGTGGAAGACAAAGCGGGCAATACCGCGCTTTGCGCCTATGTCGCGCCTCAGCAGAACGATATTGAAGCGCTCAAAGCCGCGCTGAAAGACACGCTGCCTGACTACATGGTGCCGGCGTTCTGGGTGGAGATGGACGAGCTTCCGGTCACCGCAAACGGAAAGATTGACAAAAAAGCCCTGCCGGAACCGGACATTGAAGCGGGAAGCGCCGCGTATAAAGCGCCGGAAACGGAAATGGAGACGCTGCTTTCCGACATTTGGCAGGAAGTGCTCGGTCTTGATCAGATCGGCGTAAGCGATAATTTCTTCACGCTCGGCGGCGACTCGATCAAAGGCATCCAAATGGCGAGCCGCCTGAACCAGCACGGCTACAAGTTGGAGATGAAAGATCTCTTCCAGCACCCGACCATCGAAGAGCTCGTCTCTTATGTGGAGCGGACGGAAGGCAAGCAGGCCGACCAGGGACCTGTCGAAGGCGAAGCGGACTTAACGCCGATCCAGCGCTGGTTCTTTGAGAAAAACTTTACCGACAAACACCACTGGAACCAATCCGTCATGCTTCATGCGAAAGACGGCTTTGATCCGGACCTGGTGGAAAAAACCCTGCAAGCATTGATTGTACACCATGATACACTCCGCATGGTTTACCGTGAAGAAAGGGAAGGCATCATTCAGACATACCTCCCTGTCACAGAATGCAAGGCAAGCTTTGAAATCGTTGATCTGTACGGAACGGACGAGGATATGCTGAAAAGCCAGATTCAGCGGCTTGCCGATCATCTTCAGGGAAGTTTTGATCTGGAGAACGGCCCGCTGTTAAAAGCCGAGCAATACCGGACAGAACAAGGCGATCATCTGTTAATCGCGGTTCACCATCTCGTCGTGGACGGGGTTTCATGGAGAATTCTGCTTGAGGATTTCGCTTCAGGTTATAAACAGGCGCAGCAGCAAAACAGCATCGTCTTCCCGCAAAAAACCCACTCCTTTAAAGATTGGGCGGAGGCGCTGAACACGTTTGCGCAATCAGAAGAGCTGAAAAAGCAGGCGGCTTATTGGGCGCAGGCAGATGCGGAAGAACTCCGGCCGCTGCCGAAAGACCATGAGCCGACAAAACGGCTCGTCAAACATACGGCGGCCGTGAAATGTGAATTAACTGAGGAAGAAACGGCACAGCTGCTGACAGATGTTCATCATCCGTACGGAACGGAAATCAACGACATTCTGCTCAGCGCGCTCGGCTTAACGATCGGTGAATGGACGGAAAACGGCAAAGTCGGCATCAACTTAGAAGGACACGGCCGGGAAGAAATCATACCGAACGTCAATATTTCACGGACGGTCGGCTGGTTTACGGCCCAATATCCGTTGATTCTGCAGATCAGCAAGGAAGACGGCGTCTCTTCCATCATTAAAACGGTAAAAGAGACAGTGCGGCGCGTTCCTGATAAAGGTGTAGGATACGGGATTCTCCGGTATCTGTCATCCGATGAAACAGAAAAAGGCGTCACGCCTGAAATCAGTTTTAACTACTTGGGGCAGTTTGACAATGAAGTGAAAACGGAATGGTTTGAGCCGTCTCCATATGATATGGGACGTCAAGTCAGCGAAGAGTCAGAGGCGTTATACGCACTGAGCTTCAGCGGGATGGTTACAGGCGGCCGCTTCGTCATTTCCTGCTCATACAACCAGGAAGAATATGAAAGAAGCACCGTCGAAACACAGATGCAGCGGTTTAAAGACAATCTTTTAATGATCATCCGCCATTGCACGGCCAAAGAGGAGAAAGAATTTACGCCGAGCGATTTCAGCGCGCAGGATCTTGAGATGGATGAAATGGGAGACATCTTTGACATGCTTGAGGAGAATTTAACGTGACAAAAACAGTTAACAGAAGGGGGGAGCGGAGCAGATGAGCCAGTTCAAAAAAGATCAAGTTCAGGACATGTATTATTTGTCGCCGATGCAGGAGGGAATGCTGTTTCATACTCTCCTGAATCCCGGCCAAAGCTTTTACATCGAGCAGATGACAATGAAAGTAAAAGGCAGCTTGAATATCAAATGCCTTGAAGAAAGCATGAATGTGATCATGGACCGGTACGATGTATTTCGTACCGTGTTCATTCACGAAAAAGTAAAAAGGCCGGTCCAAGTCGTATTGAAAAAACGGCAGTTTCAGATAGAAGAAATCGATCTGACACACTTAACGGGCAGCGAGCAAGCATCCAAAATTAATGAATACAAAGAACAGGATAAGATCAAGGGCTTTGATTTGACGCGGGATATTCCGATGCGGGCAGCCATATTCAAAAAATCGGAAGAAAGCTTTGAATGGGTGTGGAGCTACCACCACATCATTTTGGACGGCTGGTGCTTCGGCATCGTCGTGCAGGATCTGTTTAAGGTGTACAATGCCCTGCGCGAACAAAAGCCGTACAGCCTGCCGCCGGTCAAACCGTATAAAGACTATATCAAGTGGCTTGAAAAGCAGGATAAACAAGCATCACTGCATTACTGGCGCGGGTACTTAGAAGATTTTGAAGGACAAACGACATTTGCGGAGCAAAGAAAGAAACAAAAGGACGGCTATGAGCCGAAAGAGCTGCTCTTCTCACTGCCGGAGGCGGAAACAAAAGCATTTACCGAGCTTGCAAAATCGCAGCATACCACTTTGAGTACGGCGCTGCAGGCGGTTTGGAGTGTATTAATCAGCCGCTACCAGCAGTCCGGCGATTTGATCTTCGGCACAGTCGTTTCCGGGCGTCCCGCAGAAATCAAAGGCGTTGAACATATGGTCGGGCTGTTTATCAATGCTGTCCCGAGGCGGGTGAAGCTGTCTGAGGATACCACATTTAACGGCTTGCTCAAGCAGCTGCAGGAGCAATCGCTGCAGTCTGAGCCTCATCAATATGTGCCGCTCTATGACATCCAAAGCCAGGCCGATCAGCCAAAGCTGATTGATCACATCATTGTGTTTGAAAATTATCCGCTTCAGGATGCAAAAAATGAGGAGAACAGTGAAAACGGCTTTGATATGGAGGACGTCCATGTTTTTGAGAAATCGAATTATGATCTCAACCTGATGGCTTCTCCAGGTGATGAGATGCTGATTAAGCTTGCCTATAACGGGAATGTGTTTGATGAGGCGTTTATCCTGCGCTTGAAATCCCAGCTTCTCACAGCAATTCAGCAGCTCATCCAGAATCCGGAACAGCCTGTCAATACGATCAGACTTGTTGATGAAAAGGAAAGAGAGCTTCTGCTTACCGGCTTAAACCCGCCGGCTCAGACTCATCAGGCGAAGCCTCTGACGGATTGGTTCAAGGAAGCGGTGAATGTAAATCCTGATGCACCGGCGCTTACGTATTCCGGCCAGACTCTTTCCTATCGCGAATTAGATGAGGAAGCGAACCGTCTTGCGCGCCGTTTGCAAAAGCAAGGTGCGGGTAAAGACACCGTTGTCGCGTTGTACACGAAGCGCTCGCTTGAACTGGTGATCGGCATTCTCGGCGTATTAAAAGCGGGAGCGGCTTATCTGCCGGTTGATCCGAAGCTGCCGGAGGACCGAATCTCGTACATGCTGACAGACAGTGCGGCAGCCTGTCTGCTGACACATCAGGAGATGGAAGAAAAAGCGGCTCAGCTGCCGTATACAGGAACAACACTCATCATCGATGATCAAGCACGGTTTGAGGAACAGGCAAGCGATCCTGCAATCGCAATTGATCCCGATGATCCGGCGTATATTATGTATACGTCCGGCACAACCGGAAAGCCGAAGGGCAATATCACCACTCATGCCAATATACAAGGATTGGTCAAGCATGTAGACTATATGGCATTTTCTGAACAAGATACGTTCTTATCTGTTTCGAATTACGCCTTTGACGCATTTACCTTTGATTTCTACGCATCAATCCTGAATGCGGCACGGCTCATTATCGCAGATGAACATACACTGCTTGATACAGAACGGCTCACTGATCTGATCCGGCAGGAGAATGTCAATGTCATGTTTGCGACAACCGCACTTTTTAATCTTCTCACCGATGCGGGAGAGGAGTGGCTGAAGGGGCTCCGCTGTGTGTTATTCGGGGGTGAGCGCGCGTCTGTGCCTCACGTCAGAAAGGCGCTTGAGATCATGGGGCCTGGCAAGCTGATTAATTGCTACGGGCCGACTGAGGGAACGGTGTTTGCGACAGCTCACGTCGTGCATGATATACCGGATTCCATTTCCTCATTGCCGATCGGAAAGCCGATCAGCAATGCAAGTATTTATATTCTTAACAGGCAAAACCAGCTTCAGCCGTTCGGAGCTGTCGGTGAACTGTGCATCAGCGGAATGGGTGTATCAAAAGGGTATCTGAACCGTCACGACCTGACGAAGCAAACGTTTATCCCAAATCCGTTCAAGCCGGGAGAAACGCTTTACCGAACAGGGGATTTAGCACGATGGCTGCCGGATGGAACGATTGAATACGCCGGGCGTATTGACGACCAGGTCAAAATACGCGGACACCGGATTGAACTTGAAGAAATCGAAAAGCAGCTGCAGGAATACCCGGGTGTGAAAGATGCGGTCGTTGTTGCAGACCGCCATGAGTCCGGAGATGCATCAATCAACGCCTATCTCGTGAACCGGACGCCGCTTTCAGCTGAAGACGTAAAGAGGCACTTGAAAAAACAGCTTCCTGCTTACATGGTGCCGCAAACCTTTACTTTCTTAGAGGAGCTTCCTTTAACGACAAACGGGAAGGTCAATAAACGGCAGCTGCCGAAACCGGATCAGGCTCAGGCGGCGAAAGAATGGATCGGGCCTCGAAACGCGACGGAAGAAACAATTGCACACATCTGGTCCGAGATTCTCGGCAGACAGCAGATCGGGATTCATGATGATTTCTTCGCGCTCGGAGGCCATTCCTTAAAAGCGATGACGGCAGCGTCGCGCATTAAAAAAGAGCTCGGTACGGACATCCCGGTGCAGCTGTTATTCGAAGCGACGACAATCGCAGACATTGCCGGTTATCTGCTTCACGGTGAAGAAAAAGGAATGAAAGATCTCACCATCATGAATAAAAATCAGTCTGACACACTGTTTGCGTTCCCGCCGGTTCTCGGTTACGGGCTGATGTACCAGCCGCTGGCAAAACAGCTGTCCGGCTATAGAATCTGTGCGTTTGATTTTATCGAGGAAGACAACCGCGTCGAACGCTACACAGAGCTGATCAATCAGCTCCAGCCGGAAGGACCGGTCAAGCTGTTCGGATACTCGGCAGGCTGCACGCTCGCCTTTGAAACAGCCAAACGGCTTGAATCCGAAGGACGTAAAGTGGAGCGGCTGATCATGGTTGATTCCTATAAAAAACAAGGCGTCAGCGACTTGGAAGGCCGCACCGTAGAAAGCGATGTCCAGGCGCTGATGAAGGTAAACCGGGATAACGAAGCGCTGAATGACGAAGCCGTCAAAGAAGGTCTCGCCAAAAAAACAAACGCGTTTTATTCTTATTTCGTGCATACCGTCAGCACCGGCACGGTCAATGCGGATATAGATCTATTAACGTCAGAACCGGACTTTGCGATGCCGCCGTGGCTCGCTTCGTGGGAGGAAGCCACGACAGGTGAATACCGTGTGAAAAAAGGCTGCGGCAGTCACGCAGAAATGCTTCAGGGAGAATGTCTCGAAAGGAATGCGGCATATTTGCTCGAATTCCTAAGGAAGGAACATCCGAAGCTGACAGCTTCACGATAGAAAAGGAGGAAGCCCGCCAATGGTCCAGCTCTTTAAATCGTTCGATACCACGGAAAAAACGCAGCTTATCTGTTTTCCGTTCGCAGGAGGCTATTCCGCATCATTCCGCCCGCTCCACACCTATCTTCAAGGTGAGTGTGAGATGCTTGCCGCGGAACCGCCGGGACACGGAACAAATCAAATGTCCGCCGTTGAGGATTTTGAACAGCTTGTCAGTTTATACAAGCAGGAGTTGAATCTCCATCCTGACCGCCCGTTTGTCCTGTTCGGCCACAGTATGGGAGGCATGGTCGCTTTCAGGCTGGCGCAAAAGCTGGAGCGGGAGGGGATTTACCCGCAGGCCGTGATCATCTCAGCCATTCAGCCGCCGCATATTGAAAGGAAAAAAGTGTCTCATCTTGATGATGAAAAATTTCTCGCCCATATTATCGAGCTGGGCGGAATGCCGCAGGAGTTAGTGGAGAATAAGGAGGTCATGTCATTTTTCCTGCCTTCTTTCAGATCCGACTACCGCGCGCTTGAAAGCTTCCGTCCGTCTGATTCTCACATGATTCAATCACCCGTCCATATTTTTAACGGGCGGAAAGATAAAAAATGTATCAAAGATGCGGACGGATGGAAAAAATGGGCCGACAATCCCGTATTTCATGAGTTTTCGGACGGCCACATGTTCATATTAAGTGAAACTGAAAAAGTGGCGGAACGAATATATGAGATTATTAACAGGAGCACTGCAGGCCAATTGTTATAGGAGATGACAGACAGCATTCGCTGTCTGTTTTTTGTAACAAAATCTGCCCGTGAGTTTTCTCATTTATCAAAAATTTTATGTTATGATTTGATGGAATATAATTTTGAAGGGATTGTCGTACATGAATGATGCAGCAAAAGAGCTGAACAGAACATTATCTGAAGAAAACCCGCACGTGCTTCATATGCTTTCTGATTTGGGCAGAGAGTTGTTTTATCCGAAAGGGGTGCTGACACAATCGGCGGAAGCGAAAGCCAAGGCCGGAAAGTATAATGCCACGATCGGGATTGCCACCTCACAAGGCGAGTCCATGCACTTTTCCCATATTCAAGAGACATTGTCCGCCTATAACCCCGATGATATCTACGATTATGCTCCGCCGCAGGGAAAAGAGCCGCTCAGACAGGAATGGCTGAAAAAAATGCGTCTCGAAAATCCTTCATTAGCCGGCAAAGATATCAGCACGCCGATCGTGACAAACGCTTTAACACACGGGCTGAGCATTGCCGCCGACTTGTTCGTCAATGAAGGGGATGCGCTGCTTCTGCCTGATAAATATTGGGGAAATTACAATTTCATTTTCGGTGTCCGGCGCAAGGCATCCATTGAGACGTACCCGCTTTTTCATCAGGATGGGCGTTTTAATGCGGCGGGGCTGTCCGAGCTGCTGAAAAAGCAGGAAGAAAAGGCGATTGTCGTGCTGAATTTCCCGAATAATCCGACAGGCTATACGCCGGGAGAAGAGGAAGCGGCAGAAATCGTCAGCGTGATCCTGGAGGCGGCGGAGGCCGGCAAAGAGATTGTCGTGCTCGTAGATGATGCGTATTACAATCTGTTTTACGATGAAACAGCCATTCAGGAATCCATCTTCAGCAAACTCGCCCAAGTGCACGACCGGGTGCTTTGCGTGAAAATAGACGGCGCGACGAAGGAAAATTACGCGTGGGGCTTCCGCGTCGGTTTTATTACGTACAGCACAAAAAGCGAAAAAGCGTTGCGCGTGCTCGAGGAAAAAACAAAAGGGATTATCAGGGGAACGATTTCAAGCGCCCCGCATCCGTCCCAAACGTTTATGCTGCGGGCGATGCAGTCACCGGAATACGAGAAAGAAAAATCGCTGAAATATAACATTATGAAAAAACGGGCTGACAAAGTGAAAGCCGTTCTTGCAGAAAACAAGCACTATGAAGACGTATGGACGCCTTATCCGTTTAACTCGGGTTATTTCATGTGTGTCCGGCTGAAAGACATAAACGCCGGCGAATTGAGAGTGTCGTTGCTTGAAAAGAGAGGAATCGGGACGATATCCATTAATGAAACCGATTTGCGAATCGCATTTTCATGTGTTGAAGAAGAACACATCGCGGATCTGTTCGAAGAAATTTTTCAAGAAGCAAAGCAGCTGCAGAAACAGGCGGAAATATCAGGCTGACAAAAAAGGAGGGGGACACCCTCCTTTTTCTATGCTTACAGCAGCTCTTCATACGTTTTCATCTCAATCCCGTCACAAAAATCGGGATGCGCCGCACAAACGGCCAGCTTATATTCCTCGTCCGCATCATATGTGCGGATGAAACAAGGTTCATGTCCGTCCGGGAGCTCAATGGACACATGGCCGTCGTCTTTGAGACGGACGCTGAATGAATCAAGCGGCAGGGAAAGCCCTTTTCCGGCCTGCTTGATAAAGCTTTCTTTCATCGACCACAGGTGGTAAAAATAATCGGTCTGCTGATCGGGGTGTTTTGCTTGCAGATCACTGTATTCCGTCGGCGAAAAAAAACGTTTGGCGATATCAATCGTGCCGGGCTTCATTTTTTCAATATCAATGCCGATCGGTTTTGAATCAACGGCACACACGATCCAGCGCCCGGAGTGGGAAATATTAAAGTGCATGTCCGGAAGCGCGGGGATGTACGGCTTTCCGTATTCCTGGACGCTGAATGAAATTGCGGCCGGATCAAGTCCGTAAGCCTTCGCCGCAGCCGTGCGGATCAGCATGTCGCCGATCAAGGTGCGGTGAGCATCCTCCTTATGGTAAAAGCGCCGGCATTTTTCCCGCTTTTCGGCGGACACGGCTGCCATCATCCGATCCTCTTCCCCTGCAGAAAGCGGGCGGTCCATATATACTCCGTAAATCTTCATGTCCAGATCCTCCGTCTGAAAATATTGTCAAAACCATCCTATCATATCAAACGAAAGCTGTCCGAAAATAAAAAAACAAAACCGTTTCGGCTTTGTTTTTAATGCACGGACGTTGCCCGCCCGGAGATCGCGTATGTTAACAGTTTAGAGGACTGCGGCAAAGAAAAACGCAGAATCAGCCCCGTCAAAACAGCCGTAATAATGGTTCCGGCGCCGATCGGTCCGCCCATCACCCAGGCTGCGGCAAGAATCGTCAGCTCAATGCCGTTCCGCACCCATTGCACGTTCCAGCCCGTTTTTTCAGATATCAGCATCATCAGAGAGTCCCGGGGGCCCGCGCCGAGCCCAGCCGATACGTAAATACCGACGCCGCAGCCGATCAGCAGCAATCCGATAGAAAAAAACACGGCCGCTAAGGAAAAAGCGTGCGCCTCAGGAAGCAGAAACGAGAAGAAATCAATAAACATTCCCATCAGCACCATGTTTAAGATAGCGCCGATTTTCGGGAGTGTCCTCGTGAACAGGCAGGTTAAAGCCACGATGACCGCGCCGACCAAGATGGACCATTGGCCGACAGATAGCCCGAAATGCTGAAAAAGCCCATAATGAAAGGCATCCCAAGGGCTGATGCCGAGAGCTTTTCCTTTAATGGTTAACGATACCCCGAAAGACAAAATCAACAGACCGGCAAAATAAAACGTCCAGCGCATCAAGAATTCCCGCTTCAAAGAGGTCCCTTCTTTCATAAAATTTCATTAATTGTCATTGTAGCATAACCGCCAAAAAAAAGAAGAAGCGAAATCAGTGTTTCGCTTCTTCTCCGGCTCCTACAAAGGATTCAGTATACGGTTTAAAAACCGCTGCGTGCGTTCTTCTTTCGGCGCGGAAAAAATCTGGGCCGGCGGTCCTTGTTCCACAATGACGCCGCCGTCAATGAAGATGACTTCATCAGCCACTTCCTGCGCGAATTTGATTTCATGGGTGACGACGACCAACGTCCAGCCTTCGTTCGCCAAATCCTTAATCACTTTGAGCACCTCGCCGACCAGCTCCGGATCAAGTGCTGACGTCGGTTCGTCAAACAGCATCAGCTCGGGCTGAATCGCAAGCGCGCGGGCGATGCCGACCCGCTGCTGCTGACCGCCGGAAAGCTGGAACGGATATAAATCCATTTTGTCTTTCAGTCCGACTTTTTCCAGAAGCTCCATCGCTTCTTTTCTGACTTGCTCCTTGTCGCGCTTTTGCACTTGAACGGGTCCTTCCATGACGTTTTCAAGCGCCGTGCGGTGAGGAAACAGATGATACGCCTGGAAGACCATGCCTGATTTGCGGCGGAGGCGGAGAATATCAGCCTGCTTCACTTTTTTAGAGAAATCTATTGAAAAATCGGAGAATGCCAGCTCGCCGCGATTGGGGATCTCAAGCGCGTTCAGACAGCGCAGAAGCGTCGTTTTTCCAGAACCGGACGGTCCCAGAATGGCGATGACTTTCCCTTTTTCTATCTCCATATCTATCTTTTTTAAAATTTCATTCTGTCCGAATGATTTATTTAATCCTTTGACGGAAAGCATATCGAAACCTCCTTATTTGGCCACATAACGGTCGAGACGCCGTTCGATCACATGCTGTACGATTGACAGCAAGAAGCAGATGATCCAATAAATAAAGGCGGCTTCAATATAGATGACCAAGATTTGATCAAGGTTTTGCGCGCCGATTTCCTGCGCTTTTCTGAACAGCTCCGCGACGAGAATCTGTGACGCGAGAGATGTATCCTTGATCAGGCTGATAAATGTATTTGATAATGGCGGAATGGACACGCGAAACGCCTGCGGCAGGATCACGCGGAACAATGTCTTGCGATAGGTCATGCCGATCGTATAACCGGCTTCCCATTGCCCTTTCGGCACGGATGAAATAGATGCCCGGATGATTTCAGAAGCATAGGCGCCCACGTTTAATGAAAACGCGATGACTGCGCTTGGGAAAGGGTCCAGCGTAATATTAAATGTCGGGAACAGATAAAAAATGATGAACAATTGAACGAGAAGAGGAGTGCCGCGCACCGCTGATACGTATACGCTGAACACCCATCTCAATGGTTTCATATTTGACATTCTGGCGAGCGCCGTAATCAGCGCGATGATCATTCCGAAAATAAAGGAAAGAATGGTAAGGGGAATCGAATAATAGATTCCCCCGGAAAGAATCGGCCAGAATGACTGCTGCACCAAATCCCACGGAATGGCTGTTGCAATCACGGGTTCCGGCATGTTACTTAGAAACATCTTCGCCGAACCATTTTTTAGCTATTTTAGAAAGAGTCCCGTCCTCTTTCATTTCTTTTAACGCTTTGTTGACGTGAGTCACAAGTTCGCCGCTTCCTTTTCGGAATGCGAAATACGTCTGCTGCGGCTGGCCTGCTTCAAACGCGATTTTCACGTTTTTATTGCCGGACGTTTTTAAGTAGTTCAGTACGGCAAGCTTATCGTTATAAGTCAGATCAGCGCGGCCCTGCTGAATGAGCTGAAGGGATTGCGCCATGCCTTCAACGCCTTCAATTTTCGCGCCGGCTTCTTTCGCTAATTTATTGTAATTGCTTGTTAATGACTGAGCCGCTGTTTTTCCTTTGACATCAGCCTCTTTCGCAATCGTGCTGTCTTTTTTCGTCACGACGACTGCATTTGACGTTGTGTATTTATCAGAAAAATCATATTGGTTCTCACGGCCTGTTTTGCCGACTTGGTTGGCGACGACGTCAAACCGTTTCGCGTTTAAACCGGCAAACATGCTGTCCCATTGTGTTTCTTTAAAGTCAGCTTTCAGACCGAGGCGTTTCGCGACTTCTTGAATCACTTCAACATCATATCCGGTCAGTTTGTCAGTCTTTTTATCATGGAAGGTAAACGGTTCGTACGTTCCTTCTGTACCGACGGTCAGTACGCCTTTTTTCTTGACAGAAGCCCAAAGATCGCCGTCTTTTGACTTAGATCCGCTGTCCTGTGAGTTTCCGCAGGCTGCAAGCATTGCGATGCTGACCATCATGAACAAAGCGAATAATGCTTTTTTCATCTTCTTTATTCCCCACTTTTCTGAGTAGTTTTATTGAGAAAAAATAGCTCCCAATTGTAAAGGATAACTTTTTTTTAGTATGAGTCAAGTAATTGGTTTTCATAAGCGGGAATTCATCGTGTTCCGGATCAAAATAATTCCAAAAACTGTCTGACAGGCTTCGGCAGGTAGCTGTCTTTTCTCCAGATGACGGCCGGTGTCATGACAAACGGGTTGTCTTCGATGATAACCGTTTTGACATGCGAGCGCATATGGACGGGAATCATCGTCAAAGGCAGAATCGTGGCACCGAATCCTGATGATACGAGGCTCAAGAGCGTCGCGGAGTCATGGCATTCACAAACAACCTGGAGATCGAGACCGTACTGTTCACAAACTTGGAGGACTTGGTCATACACACCTCTTCCATTGACGGTGCGCAAAAGGATCAGAGGCAAAGAGGCGATGTCACTCAGTTTAATCGTTTCTCCGCACAGTCGTTTTGAATGCTCGGACAGTACCAATACACACGGAATGTCTTCAAGCTCCTTCGATTCAATGCCGTCGTTTTTAATCAAGGTGGTGGTGACGGCGGCGTCAATCTGCCGGGTTTCCAGAAGCTCCAGCAGTGAGACGGGCTCATCTTCCCAAATGTTAAAGGTGAGATGCGGAAACCGCTCTTTCATCTGTGACACTTTCTCAAGCATGAGCGCTGCGCAGTAAATGGTTGACCCGACGGCAAGTGTCCCGGCCACCTCCTCCTTCAGCTCTTGTACCTCGATTATAGCGTCCTCAAACTTATGAAGAATCTCTTTCGCTCTTTTCAAAAAGACATTTCCTTCATATGTGAGGGTCATTTGTTTCTTTTTATTGCGGTCAAACAGAATGACGCCCAATTCTTCTTCGAGCTGTTTCAGCTGTCTGCTTAAAGGCGGCTGTGCCATATGAAGCTTTTTGGCGGCCGTCGTGATTTTCTGCTCTTGGGCAATGGTGATGAAATAACGCAATTGCCGGATATCCATGAGAACGCGCTCCTTTCTATTATACCTTTAAGGTATGATACATAGATTTAACGAATATTTTTCATATGGATATATCAGGAGTATGATGGATTTGACACCACATTTCAAGCGTAAAGGAGGGGTCAATATGAAGCTCGTCATCGGAATGACCGGGGCAACGGGGGCCATATTCGGGATCAGGCTTTTAGAATATTTAAAAGCCGCGGAGATCGAAACCCATCTTGTCGTGTCTCCTTGGGCAAATGTCACCATTACACATGAAACCGATTATACGTTAAAAGATGTCGAGAAACTCGCATCCTATACGTATTCTCACAGAGACCAGGCAGCGGCGATTTCAAGCGGCTCGTTTGAAACGGACGGGATGATCATCGCTCCGTGCAGTATGAAATCACTGGCAAGCATCCGCACCGGAATGGCTGACAATCTGCTGACAAGAGCGGCTGATGTCATCTTGAAGGAGCGGAAAAAACTTGTGCTGCTGACAAGAGAAACGCCGCTCAGCCAAATTCATTTAGAAAATATGCTAGCGCTTACAAAAATGGGTTCCGTCATTCTTCCGCCGATGCCGGCATTCTATAACAAGCCGGCTGACATGGATGAATTGATAGACCATATTGTGTTCCGGACGCTCGATCAGTTCGGCATCCGTCTGCCGGAAGCGAAACGGTGGTACGGAATTGAAAAACAAAAAGGAGGAATCTGATAATGGCCTATCAGGATTTTAGGGAATTTCTCGCCGCTCTTGAAAAAGAAGGGCAGCTCTTAACCGTCAACGAAGAGGTAAAACCGGAGCCGGACCTGGGCGCCGCCGCGCGTGCAGCCAGCAATCTCGGGGATAAAACCCCTGCGCTTTTGTTTAACAATATTTACGGACATCATGATGCGCAGGTGGCTCTGAATGTCATCGGCTCGTGGCCGAATCACGCGATGATGCTCGGCATGCCGAAAGATACGCCTGTAAAAGAACAATTCTTTGAGTTTGCCAAACGGTACGATGCATTTCCGGTGCCGGTCAAACGGGAAGAAACCGCGCCGTTTCATGAAAATGAAATAACGGAAGATATCAATCTTTTTGACATCCTTCCGCTATTCAGAATCAACCAGGGGGACGGCGGCTACTATTTGGATAAAGCGTGCGTCATTTCCCGCGATCTTGAAGATCCGGACAATTTCGGCAAGCAGAATGTCGGCATTTACAGAATGCAGGTAAAGGGAAAAGACCGCCTCGGCATTCAGCCCGTGCCTCAGCATGATATTGCGATTCATCTTCGCCAAGCTGAAGAACGCGGCGTGAATCTTCCCGTTACGATCGCGCTCGGCTGTGAGCCGGTGATTACAACGGCTGCATCAACTCCGCTGTTATACGATCAATCCGAGTATGAAATGGCCGGCGCGATTCAAGGGGAGCCCTACAGAATCGTTAAATCTAAATTGTCTGATTTAGACATCCCTTGGGGCGCTGAAGTCGTTCTGGAAGGAGAGATCCTTGCGGGAGAACGGGAATACGAAGGACCTTTCGGTGAGTTCACGGGCCATTATTCAGGCGGCCGCAGCATGCCGGTCATCAAAATCAAACGGGTATATCATAGAAACAATCCGATTTTTGAACATTTATACTTAGGCATGCCATGGACGGAGTGCGACTATATGATCGGCATTAATACGTGCGTGCCGCTTTACCAGCAGCTCAAGGAAGCCTATCCGAACGAAATCGTCGCCGTGAATGCGATGTATACGCACGGGCTGATCGCCATTATTTCCACGAAAACGCGCTACGGCGGATTTGCCAAGGCGGTCGGCATGCGCGCCCTGACGACGCCGCACGGACTCGGCTACTGCAAAATGGTCATTGTCGTGGATGAGGATGTCGATCCGTTTAACCTGCCGCAAGTCATGTGGGCGCTCTCAACGAAAATGCATCCGAAACACGATGCAGTCATCATTCCTGATCTGTCCGTCCTTCCGCTTGACCCGGGGTCTGATCCGGCAGGGATGACACACAAAATGATTCTTGACGCCACGACGCCTGTCGCGCCGGAAACAAGAGGCCATTATTCGCAGCCGCTTGATTCCCCGCTGACAACGAAAGAGTGGGAACAAAAACTGATGGACTTAATGAATCAATAAGAAAGGATGAGGTTACTATGAAAACATGCCCGCGCTGTGAATCGCAAAAAGGAGAAACCGTCAGCCAATCGCCGGTCAAAGGCGCTTGGGAAATATACCAATGCCAAACCTGCTTTTTCACATGGAGATCCTGTGAACCGGAAAGCATCACGAATCCGGCGGCATTCAATCCGGCATTTAAAATCGATCCGAAAGAAACGGAGACGGCCACACATGTTCCCGCTGTCCCGGAAAGAAAAGCGTAATGCTGACGGAGCACTTGCCGGAGGCGCTTTACACGCTTTTAGACGGAACGGAGCTTGAAAAAAAGCAGCACGACGCATTTGTGCTCCAATCCGTGACAAAAGAAGGCCGTCCGCACGCGGCCATGATCAGCGCCGGTGAAATCGCGGCCGTGAGCAGAACAAATCTCCGGCTCGCCTTATGGAAAAACACGACGACCGTAAAAAGCCTGCTGCATTCGGGACAAGCTCTTTTCATCGCTTGGCACGGAGGAGCCGCATATTACGTCACATTGGAATGTAAGGCGCTTCCGCCGCTGAAAGAGGCGAAACACGAGCGGGAACGGTTCAGCTGCCGCGTGATCACCGTCAAGGAAGATCGGGCGAAATACGCGGATCTGACATCCGGACCGGCCATCCAGCTCCACGAACCGGAAGTTGTCCTGAAAAGATGGAGAGAAACACTTGAGGAGTTAAAACGATAGACGCACAAAAAAAGCCTGCGGACGATTCCGCAGGCTTTTCTTTTATTGTACGCCTTTCATCGCCCGTTTAATGACGGGAGACAGAAGAATTAAAATAATACCGAGAATGATCGAAACAAGACCGATTGAGCCGAAGTAGGCCGCTTCAGAAATCTTATCAAACAAACCGACTACTTTTGCGTTCAGGGCTTGACCGCAGGCGTTTGTTAAAAACCACATACTCATCGTCTGCGCTGAGAAAGCTGCAGGCGCAAGTTTCGTTGTGACGGATAAACCGACCGGTGAAAGGCAAAGCTCACCAAGCACAACCAAAAGGAAGCTGAGCACAAGCCAAAGCGGGCTCACAAGCTCCCCGCTTCCGCCCATAACCGGAAGCACCATGACTAAAAATGATAATCCGGCAAGGATAATGCCGATCGCGAATTTAATCGGTGTTGAAGGCTGGCGTTTGCCGAGCTTCATCCAGATCCATGCGAACACCGGCGCGAAAATAACGATGAATAACGGGTTCAGAGACTGGAACCATGAAGACTCAAGATGCATGCCCGCAAAGGAAAGTCTCGTGCGCTGATCCGCATATAAAGCAAGAATCGTCGCGCCCTGCTCCTGAATCGCCCAGAACATTGCCGCTGCAATAAACAGCGGAACATAAGCCGCAAGCCGTGATTTTTCCGTTTTCGTCGCTTTTTTGCTTGTGAACATCACGATAAAGTAAATAACCGGAATGACAATGCCGAGGATACTGACGGTGTCAATCACACGCTGGATCGTCAGCCAGCCGGTTTGAATCAGAACGATAATAACGGCTGCTGCGATGACCACTCCGATTCCCGTGCCGATCACTGATGATTTAGAAATCGGATTCGGTACATTGGAGCCTGCTTTGCCGAGGTATTTCTTTCTCGTAAGAGCGAAAACAATCAGTCCGAGGAACATACCGGCCGCGGCGCATCCGAAGCCTAAGTGGTAGTTGTACTTCTGTCCGAGTGTTCCGACAATTAGCGGCGCAAGCAATCCGCCGAGGTTGATCCCCATGTAAAAGATGCTGAAACCTGAGTCGCGGCGCTCGTCTTCCTTCGTATATAAATCTCCGACAACGCTGGATACGTTTGGTTTAAGCAGGCCGGTTCCGATAATGATCAGAGCCATGCTGGTAAAAAACGCCGCCGTGCTGCCGGGGAAGGCAAGAGCGATGTGCCCGAACATAATTAAAATTCCGCCGTAAAATACGGTGTTTGCCGTGCCGAATACCCGGTCGGCCAGCCATCCGCCGATGACGCTCGACATATATACGAGAGATCCGTATATGGACATGATGGCAACTGCGGTCGTTTTATCAAAGCCGAGACCGCCATGAGCGACTTCCGTGTATAAATAGTAAAGCAATATGGCTCTCATACCATAGTAGGAGAAACGCTCCCAAAATTCGGTGAAAAACAGTGTGAACAAGCCGCGGGGATGACCGAAAAAGCCTCGTTGCGGCACAGTTTCTGTTATAGATTCCTTATCAATAGATGCCACCTGAGCCAACCCTTTCTTAAAAAAGTGTATTACAAAAATCATATTCTTATATAATACTTGTGTCAATATAATTTATACTGAATTCAAAAAATTCCAGAATGAAAAGATATTAAAACGTTTAATATAGACGAATTTTCCTGATTCCAATGACTTATTTTGTTATATTATCTGACTAAACTATCTTTATAAACTTTTTTAATAAAATTTAAAGTATGTACAGGCGGAGCGGGATATGGCGGAATAAGATGACAATAAGAGAGGAAGGAGGAGATTATCACTTGCCGAATCGTATATTGGATATTACGGATTGCGGTGTGGCGGCAGACGGAAAAACCGATGTGACGGGCGCCATCAACCAATGCTTGGCCAGGGCCGTCAGCGAAGGCTGTCATACGGTGTTTTTTCCGCCCGGAACGTATAAAATCAACGGCACGCTTGGCGGGGACAGAAGCCAGCCGTTTCGGAACGCCGGGATTAACGTGCCGAGCCATCTCACCATCGTTTTAGATCCGGAATGCACGATTAAAGTGGCGCCGAACAGCTCCTGGGGCTACTCGGCTTTCTATATAGGCAGGCGTGAAAATGTCACCATCACCGGCGGCCGGATCATCGGGGAACGGGATGAACACACGTATACCAATGTCCCTTTGCGGTCGACCCATGAATGGGGGTTTGGAATCTGTATTGAAGGCAGCAGTAATGTGCTGATCGAAAATGTGAAGATTTCGGATTTTACGGGAGACGGCATAATTGTCAGCCCGCTCGGGTTAAAAACAAACAGTGATTACGAAACTTCAGAACAGGTGACCGTCCGCCGCTGTGAGATCAGGCAGTCAAGGCGGAACAACATTTCAATCACCGGCTGCAATACCGTTACGGTGGAAGAATGCGTGATTGAAGACGCCGGGCAAGGGAACGGAACGGCTCCGAAATTCGGAATCGATATTGAATCGTACGGAGAAGGCGATATTGATTATGAAGAAGCTCTTCATATTACGGTCCGCAACAACTTCTTTTCCGGAAACGCCGCAAGCTCAGTCACCAATTTTAACGGATATAATGTGTTAATTGAAGGAAATCATTCCGATAACACAATCAGCTACGGGTACGGGGCACATACCGTCATTTCGGGGAATGTCTTCTTTCGGTCAGACGGCGGCTCAAGGACCGCAGTCGCCGGACAAGGTGTGTCACAAGGACAGGACAGCAGCAATGCCGTCATTTCCAACAATCTGATTACCGGGTTTTCCACCGGAATAGATGTAAGGGGAAAAAGCGTCCTCGTCACCCACAACAAAATCAATCAATTTGAAAATACGGGCATTTCCGTCTATCAGGCAGAAGATGTGACCGTTGACGGCAATGTCATTGAAAACGGACGTTCCGAAACGAGACGAAGCACGGGGATACGGGCGACGCTGTCGGAGAACGCCGTCTTTACGAATAACACTCTGAATCAGGTGACAGACGGAATCACCATGTCGGCCGGCAGTAACATTGTAAAACAAAATGTGCTGAAATCGTTCAGCCGGGGCATATGGGTCACAGGCGGAAATGCCGTTATTGAAGGAAATACGCTCCTTCCGAATGCGTATCAGGGCGCCGCGGAGTCCTATGCCGTATCTGTGACAAATGACGCCGGGGCTGTCATCAAAGGCAATCTCTTTAAGAACTATAAAAACTATCCCGTATTCAGTTCAACATCCTCGGGAACCTCTGTCATCAGCAACCGCTTTGAATCATCACCGCTTATCGTTACCGTGTATCTGAACGCAGGCACGCATGAAGTCATAGACAATACGCTCACGATCAACCGAACAGCGGGCAGCCCGATCGGCATCTATCTGAACGGAGCCTCCAATTCCCTCGTTTCGGGCAATACCATCAACAACCTTTCCGCCGCTTCTGCTTCCGCCATCCAAACCAGCTCCTCCGCAAGTACTAAAATCATCGGCAACCGCATTATCAAAGGCGTCATTGTGAAACACGCGACAGATACGGAAAGCGGAAATATCGTCATCTGAGAACAATCTGCGCCGGAAAAATAAAAAGAACACATGAACTCCGAGAGAAGGAGGGATGTGTTCTTTTTTGACACAATACAGCCGTGCGCCTGTCAGGCATCTTTTTTACCTGATTTATATAAAGCGATCATTTCTCTGATTAAAAAGAGGGCGAATAAAAACAGCATCAGCCATTCTGAGAAGGTGGTCAATTTAAAAGCGGACAGGTTGTTTTGGACCGCTCCATAGAAACTGAAACCTTGCAGCATATCCATCGTTACTGAAATGATCAGACAGGCAGTCAGCAAAAATAATGAAACCCCCAATATTTTCATGCACATCACTCTCCCTTTTTATTCTTTTCGATTACGCAGAACTTATACAGACTTTCCGCCGTGCATAATCTTTTGCCGTACAGGAAGAATATGAAAAAAACGAGGAAAGGTTTTTTGCGATATGCCGCCATTTTTTAAGCAGAGGAAACAAAAAAAAGCCGATCAAAACGACCGTGACAATGAAGGCAGAAAAGAAGCGGACAGCCAGCCGGACAAAGAGCGGGATGAGCCGATCTCCCTCAGCTTAAAGCAAAATATGAAGAAGCTGTCTGAGAGGTTCGGCAACAGTGCCGATGTCGTCATCCGCCGGCTGAAAATCGGAAAAGAAGAGCTTCCGGCCGCAATTGTGTATATCGCCGGTTTGGTAGACGAACAGCTTGTCAGTCAATCCCTTCTGGAGGATTTAATTGACATCCCGTCCGTTCAGCCGGAACAAGCGGTCTGCCTGATATACGATAAAACGCTTGCGATCGGCGGGGTGAAAGAGGAAGAAAAATGGAAAAGCCTTTATGCCGGGCTGGTGGCGGGGAGCACGCTCATTTTTGTCGACGGGGCTGACAAGGCGCTGATCGCCAGCACGGAAGGGGGCGAGCACCGGTCCATTCAAGAGCCGAGCACTCAGGTCTCTTTCCGCGGCCCGCGGCAGGGATTCACTGAATCTCTGCAAACCAATATTTCCATGATCCGCAGGTATGTAAAAACGCCTGATGTATGGGTTGAAAAAATGGAGATCGGACACGAAACGAATACGGATGTCGCGCTGATGTATATTAACGGAATTTGCGATAAAAAGCTGATTAAGGAAGTCCGCAAGCGGCTGAAGCACATTGACATCGACAGCATTCTGGAATCCGGCTACATTGAACAGCTCATTGAAGACGCGCCGTTTTCTGTGTTCCCCACCGTATATCATACGGAGCGGCCGGACGTCGTGGCGGGGAATCTGCTGGAAGGACGATTTGCGATTATCGTGGACGGAACGCCGTTCGTTCTCATCGCGCCGGCCTTATTTATTCAATTTTTTCAATCCGTTGAGGATTATTATTCACGATTTGATATCGCCACAAGCATCAGGGTCCTGCGGGTTTTGATTTTCTTCATTTCACTGGTGGCGCCGGGGATTTATGTGGCGGCGACGACCTTTCACCAGGAAATGATTCCGACGCAGCTGCTGATTGTCATCGCTGCTCAGCGGGAGACGGTGCCGTTCCCGGCCGTGATTGAAGCGCTGACGATGGAAGTGGCCTTTGAGATTCTCAGGGAGGCGGGTGTCCGGCTTCCGAGAGTTGTCGGCTCCGCCGTTTCCATAGTCGGAGCGCTTGTCATCGGCCAGGCCGCCGTACAGGCCGGCATCGTCTCCCCGGCCATGGTTATCGTCGTCGCGCTGACGGCGATTGCCAGCTTTGCGACCCCGGCTTTTGACATGGCGATATCCGCGCGGCTGATCCGGTTTCTCTTTATTCTGTCAGCGGCGGTCATGGGATTTTACGGGCTGATTCTGGGCATTATCATGATGTTCGTCCATCTGTGCGGCCTGCGTTCATTCGGTTTTCCGTATATGTCCCCGCTCGCTCCTTTGACCCCGGGCGGGCTGAAGGATTCCATCCTCCGCGCTCCGTTATGGGCGGATGAAAAAAGGCCGGAACTGCTCGTGCAGGAAAACAACAGGCGCGAAGGGGAACATCAAAGACCGAAACCGGAGACATCCAGAGGAATGGTTAATAAAGATGTAGAAGAGGGCGACGGTAATGAAAAGACGTAAATGGATACTTATCCTTTGTACGATGGTTTCCCTTATGTTTGTATCCGGATGCTGGGATAAAAGGGAGCTGACTGATTTGGCTGTGATCTCCGCCATCGGTATTGACCGGACCGAAACGGGAAAATACGTCCTTCACTTGCAAATTATCAATCCGGGAAACGTGGCCGGCGGTCTGCAGGGCGGCGGAGCGGGAGACCGGCCTCCGGTTTCCGTCTATTCGGTGTCCGGAGACAATATGACGGAAGCTTTGAGAAAAGGCTCGATGAAAGTGTCCAGAAGGCTCTATTTTGCGCATACGAATCTCGTGGTGTTCAGTGAAAAACTGGCGAAAGAGGAAGGGCTCAGTTTTATTCTGGACAATCTTGACCGCGACACCGAATTCAGGACGACCGCAACCGCGGTTATCGCGCATAATTGCAAGGCTGAAGACATTATTAAAGTGCTGACGCCGATTGATAAAATCCCTTCCAATAAAGTGAACAAGACGCTCAGCTTCACGCAGGAACAATACGGCAGAGTCATTAAAACCAGCCTTCAGGACGTTCTGATTGATCTCGCTTCTCCGACCGGGTCGCCGTTTATACCGGGTTATGAAATGCACGGAGATGAAAAAGCCGGCCCTACAATGGAAAATACGCAGACGACTGAACCGAAAGCAGTGCTGTCAGCGGACGGACTGGCGGTGTTCAAAAAGGATGGGAGGCTGGATTACTGGATTGAGGATGACGACAGTGTGGGGGCTGTATGGCTGCTCAATAGGATCAAGCATACGTTCATCAATGCGGATTGGAAGAACGTGAAGCATGCAATCAGTCTGCAGGTCACCCGCCAGAATACAAAGGTGACGGCCACTTTTCCGAACGGAAAACCGCATATTCACGTGCATGCTCAGGTTGAGGGGCTGGTGGACGCTGTCAGATACCCTTTCCATCTGTCTGATCCGCAAGTGCTGATGACGATGCAAAAGGCGCTCAGCGTGCAGCTTGACAAAGATATCACCAAATCAATTGAAGATATAAAAGCCCGTAAGAATGACTTCGTCGGCTTCGGAGACCTGATCTATCGGAAGCATCCGGACAAATGGAAAAAGTTCAAAGGGAAGTGGGAGGAAGAATATTTCCCCAATCTCCCCGTAGATGTCAAAACGGAAGTCATTATCAGAAGAACGGGCTTGCGGAATAATCCTCTCTCAGACAAGCTTGAGCATGATTGATTTGAGGAGAAAGGAGCGAAGCGTATGGAAAATGCGAAAATCGGCACGCGTCAGCTGTTTATTATGATCATTTTGTTTGAATTGGGCAGTTCGTTATTGATCCCGCCGGGCACGATGGCCGGGCGGGATGCGTGGCTGTCCGTGCTTCTCGGGTGCGTTACCGGTCTCGGACTTTTCTACGTTTATCAGGCCCTGTATCAATTTTTTCCTGAGTCTTCACCGAGAGATTACATGAACGAACTGATCGGCAGACATCTGAGCTGGGCGGTCTCGCTTCTTTATATTCTCTATTTTTCTTATATCGCGGCCCGCGTATTGCGGGATTTTGGCGAAATGCTTGTCACCTTCGCCTACCAGGACACGCCGCTTTTAATTGTGAATGCCATGCTGATGATCGCCGCGATATTTGCGGTCAGAAAGGGTATTGAAGTGATAGCGAGAGCCGGCGAGCTGCTGTTTGGCATTATGTATTTTCTGACAGCCGTCGGGCTGATCCTCATTATCAGCTCAGGCACGATCAACCTCAGATTTCTCCAGCCCGTTTTAGCGGAGGGTGCAGGAACGGTCATTTATTCCGTGTTTAAACAGACGATGTTCATCCCGTTCGGTGAATTAATCGTGTTTGTCATGATTTTCCCTTATTTAAAAGATCGGAAAAAGGTGAAGAAAACCGGATTTCTGGCGATTATCATCAGCGGGCTGTTTTTGGCGATGTCAGTGGCGATTAATATTTGTGTGCTGGACGTCAACTTAATGCTCCGCTCTCAATTTCCGCTGCTGAGCACCATACAGACGATTAAAGTAGAAGAGTTTTTAGACCGGCTGGATGTCTTTTTCATGCTCGTGCTCGTCATCGGCGGTTTTTTCAAAGTCAGCCTTTTTACATATGCGGTTGTCGTGGGTGTGTCCACGCTGTTTAAAGAAAAAAATCCGTCTCAGCTGGCCTTTCCGGTCGGATTGGGGGTGCTGATTCTCTCCATCAGCATCGCAAGCAATTTTTCGGAACACATGAATGAAGGCTTAAACATTGTGCCGATCTATATTCATCTTCCGTTTCAAGTGCTGTTCCCCGTTTTGCTGCTTATCATTGCCGTTATTAAGAAAAAGGTCAAAGGGACCGTCTATACAGTTTCGAAGAAATAACCCGGACGGTGCGCCGGGTTATTTTTAAAATCATGATTTTTGTCTTAATGCATTGACAAACTTGCGTGACAATTGTACATTTTGATTTATTCTTATAAAATTACTAGGAAATATAGGTTTAGTGGAGTTAATATTTTCCGAACCGTATTTCAGAATAGAAGGAGATCCATCATGACAAAGAAAAAAGAAATCAAACTCGGTGTGTTTCTCGCGGGCACCGGCCATCATGTCGCTTCTTGGAGACATCCTCAGGCACCGGCGGACGCGAGCATGAATTTGGATTATTTCAAAGAACTGGCGAAAACGGCTGAGCGGGGGAAATTGGACATGCTGTTTTTGGCGGACAGTTTATCAATAGACGGCAAATCACATCCGAATGTGCTGACGCGCTTTGAGCCGTTTACGCTGCTGTCGGCGCTCGCTCA
The DNA here is from genome assembly GCF_051034795.1 of Bacillus sp. jun7. Lineage (NCBI taxonomy): Bacteria > Bacillati > Bacillota > Bacilli > Caryophanales > Bacillaceae > Bacillus > Bacillus sp. jun7. The sequence continues at coordinate 2,008,910 of NZ_CP093219.1, read as the reverse complement.
GGTCACATCCCGCATCGGTCTGACGGCGACCGCGTCTACCACATACAGCGAACCGTTCCATATCGCGAGACAATTTGCATCGCTTGATCATCTTTCCAACGGCCGAGCGGGCTGGAATGTCGTCACATCTTCGATTGAATCGACCGCGCTTAATTTCAGCGGCGAAAAGCATCTTGAGCACCATCTCAGATATCAGCGCGCGGAAGAATTCGTTGAAGTCGTCAAAGGATTATGGGATTCGTGGGAGGAAGACGCCTTTATCCGTGACAAAGAGTCAGGAGCATTTTTCGATAAAGAAAAAATGCATGAATTGAACCATAAAGGAACATATTTCTCCGTGAGAGGGCCGTTAAATGTCGCCCGCACACCTCAAGGGCGCCCGGTCATTATTCAGGCCGGATCATCAGGAGACGGAAAAGCGCTGGCCGCCAAAACGGCGGAGGTCATTTTCACCGCGCAAAATCATTTGGAGTCCGCGCAGGAATTCTATCAATCTATTAAAGAACAAGCGGCTTCTTTCGGCCGTGATCCTGAAAAAATCGCGATCATGCCGGGGATCTTTCCCGTTATCGCCGATACCGAGGAAGACGCGCAGGCAAAATATGAAGAGCTCCAAGATCTCATCATTCCGTCTGTCGGCCTGAACATTCTGCAAAACTATCTGGGCGGCGTCGACCTTTCCGCCTGCCCGCTTGACGGCCCGCTGCCTGAATTGGATGCGGATGCGTCGAATGCCGTTAAAAGCCGGTTCAAGCTCGTTCAGGAGATGGCCAAACGCGATAACATGACCATCCGCGAGCTGTACAAATATGTGGCGGGTTCAAGAGGCCATCATATCTTTGTCGGAACGCCAGAACAGCTTGCCGATAAGATGGAAGAATGGGTCGGAAAACAAGCTTGTGACGGTTTCAACATCATGCCGCCGCTTTTGCCTGAAGGTCTCACTCTTTTTGTAGACAAAGTGATTCCGATTTTACAAGAACGGGGCGTGTTCAGAAAAGAGTATGAAGGAACGACGCTCAGAGAACATTTCGGACTGGAAAAACCGACAAACCGATATGCCGACTAAAGGAGGGCTCATCATGTCAAGACAATACCGGCTCGCAACGGAGGCAGATGCTGATGAGCTGCTTTCACTGACACTGCGGGCGTATGAACCGATCCGCAAGCTCGGCATCAATTTTGCCGCTGCCACGGCGGATAAAGAACTCGTATTAACTAACATACAAAAAAACGCCTGTTACGTTTTGGAGGAAGACGGACGGATTCTGGCGACGATTTCTCTGCGGATGCCGTGGGGGCCGAATCCCGGGCCGTACGGTGTCCCTCATATTTGGTGGTTCGCCGTCGATCCTGAAACCGGTAAAAAAGGGACGGGCTCAGACATGCTGGAGTGGCTGGAGAACACAGTGCTCCGCGATACATTAAAAGCGCCTTTCGTGTCACTGGGCACAGCGGACAAGCATCCGTGGCTGATCGGCATGTACGAGCGGAAAGGCTACGTCCGCGCAGGCGAAAAGGATTTAGGAAAAGGGCACATCACCATCTATTTAAAAAAACAATTGCAGGATTAACATTTTAATAGGAAAAGGCGGGATTTCAATGAAGAAGAAAACATGGGCTTTGCTGCTGTCTGCCGCGCTTTTGGCGGTCTTAACAGCATGCGGAAACGGAAAAGAAAGCGAAGGCGGCGATAACGTGCTGCATGTCGGCGCCACGGGGCAAAGCTATCCGTTCGCATATAAAGAAAACGGCAAGCTGACAGGCTTTGACGTGGATGTCATGGAAGCCGTAGCGAAAAAAATCAACATGAAACTGGACTGGAAGCTGCTTGAATTCAGCGGACTGATGGGCGAGCTCCAGACCGGCAAACTCGACACCATCTCAAACCAGGTCGCTGTCACGGACGAACGCAAGAAAACGTATAACTTCACAGAACCGTATTCGTATGCGGGCACTCAAATCGTCGTCAAAAACGATAACAAAGACATCAAATCAGTCAATGATCTGAAAGGAAAAACAGTGGCGGCCGTTCTGGGCTCAAACCACGCGAAAAACCTTGAGAGCAAGGACCCGGATAAAAAAATCAACATAAAAACATATGAAACACAAGAAGGTACGCTGAAAGACGTGGCTTACGGACGGGTTGACGCCTATGTAAACAGCCGCAGCGTCCTGATCGCCCAGATCAAAAAGACCGGTCTGCCTCTGAAATTAGCAGGAGACCCGATTGTCTATGAAAAAGTCGCTTTCCCGTTTGCGAAAGATGCGGCTCACGATAAAATCCGCAAAAAAGTAAACAAAGCCATTGAAGACCTGCGGAAAGACGGCACGCTGAAAAAGCTGTCTGAAAAGTACTTTAACGAAGATATCACAAAGGAAGCAAAGCATTAAGAAACGGCGGTGAAAATCGAGAATGAACAGCATTGATTGGGGATTTATGTTTTCAGCTTTTCCCGCGTTAATCGAAGCCTTGCCGATCACATTACTAATGGCCGTCGCGGCCATGGTATTTGCCGTGATCGGCGGCCTTATATTAGCGCTTATCACAAAAAATCGTATTCCTGTGCTTCACCAGCTGTCAAAGGTGTATATTTCATTTTTCCGGGGCGTGCCGACGCTCGTGCAGCTTTTCTTAATTTATTACGGCCTGCCTCAGCTCTTTCCCGGAATGAGCAAGATGACGGCGTTAACTGCGGCGATTATCGGGCTAAGCCTGAAAAATGCCGCCTACCTGGCTGAAATCTTCCGCGCTGCGCTCAACTCAGTCGATGAGGGGCAGCTTGAAGCCTGTCTGTCTGTCGGAATGACAAAATCCCAGGCGTACAGACGGATCATTTTCCCGCAAGCCGTCAGAAACGCGCTTCCCGCGACGGGAAATACATTTATCGGCCTGTTAAAAGAAACATCGCTCGCTTTTACATTAGGAGTGATGGAGATGTTCGCCCAAGGAAAAATGTACGCATCAGGCAACCTCAAATATTTTGAGACGTATTTAGCCGTCGCGGTCATGTACTGGATTCTTACGATTATTTACAGTGTGCTGCAGGATCTGCTCGAACGGGCGATCAGCAAGCCTTATCGCACATAGGAGGAGGCTCAGGATGATACAAGTCAGACATATTCGAAAAGCATTTAAAGACCTTACCGTACTTGACGGGATCGATCTTGAGATCAAAAGCGGCGAAGTCACGGCCATCATCGGCCCGTCAGGCTCGGGAAAATCAACGCTCCTCCGCTGTCTGAATCTGCTGGAGCGCCCGGATGACGGCATCATTGAAATCGGCGATGCAAAGCTGAATGCAGCGTCCTATTCGCGCAAAGACGTACACAAGCTTCGCCAGCAGACGGCGATGGTGTTTCAGAATTACAACCTGTTCAAAAACAAAACCGCCCTGCAAAATGTGACAGAGGCGCTGATCACCGCGCAAAAGAAACCGAAAAAAGAAGCGGAACAGATCGGTATGGACCTGCTGCGGCAAGTCGGTTTAGAACACAAAGCGGACAGCTACCCGATTACGATGTCAGGCGGGCAGCAGCAGCGGATCGGGATTGCGAGAGCCTTGGCCGTTAATCCTCACGCGATTTTACTGGATGAACCGACTTCAGCCCTTGACCCTGAGCTTGTAGCCGGGGTGCTCCAAGTCATCAAATCAATCGCCGAAAAACAGACAACCATGATCATCGTCACGCATGAGATGGCTTTTGCGCGTGAAGTAGCCGACAAAGTTATTTTTATGGCGGACGGACGCATCATCGAACAGGGAACGCCGGAGGAGCTGTTTGACAATCCGCAGAACGAACGGACGAAAAAATTCATTAAGCAAGTGGGAGAGCCTGCCGAACTTGTCTAAGAAGGGAAGAAGAAGAAATGGCAAATGAAACGTATGAATCATTAAACAAACGTTTAATCAATATCCGCCGCGACCTTCATGAACACCCTGAGCTGTCAGGCGAGGAATTCGAAACGACGAATAAAATCCGCCGCTGGCTGGAGGAAGAAGGAATCACGGTTCTTGATGTGCCGAAACTTCAAACCGGAGTGATCGCTGAAATCAAAGGAGATAAAAGCGGCCCCGTCATCGCCGTCAGAGCGGACATCGACGCACTGCCGATCGAAGAGAAAACAAACCTTCCGTTTGCTTCGCGAAACAGCGGCGTGATGCACGCATGCGGCCATGATTTCCATACGGCATCTATTCTCGGCACGGCTTTCTTATTAAATGAGAGAAAGCATGAGCTGAAAGGAACGGTGCGGTTTATTTTTCAGCCCGCGGAAGAAATCGCCGCCGGAGCAAGACAGGTCATTGAAGCCGGCGCGCTTGACGGTGTATCGGCGATATTCGGCATGCATAACAAACCTGACCTCCCCGTCGGTACGGTCGGTCTGAAAGAAGGCCCGCTGATGGCGAGTGTCGACCGTTTTGAAATCACCGTGAAAGGAAAAGGCGGCCACGCCGGGATTCCCGACAACAGCATTGATCCGATTCAGGCGGCAGGACAGATCATCGGCGGCCTGCAATCGGTTGTCAGCAGAAACATCAGCTCGCTTCACAATGCCGTCGTCAGCATCACAAGAGTTCAGGGGGGCAGTTCTTGGAATGTCATTCCGGACCATGTTGAAATGGAAGGCACCGTCCGGACGTTTCAAAAAGAAGCGCGTGACGCTGTTCCGAAACATATGAAGCGGGTTGCTGAAGGAATCGCGGCCGGATTCGGGGCAGAGGCTGACTTCCGCTGGTTTCCTTACCTGCCGTCAGTGATGAACGACGCCCGTTTCATACAGGCGGCGGAACAAACGGCTGAAGATCTCGGGCTTCAAACCGTTCGGGCAGAACAGTCGCCCGGCGGCGAAGACTTCGCGTTATATCAAGAAAAAATCCCCGGCTTCTTCGTCTGGATGGGAACAAACGGAACAGAAGAATGGCACCATCCCGCCTTCACACTCGACGAAAAAGCGCTCCCGAAAGCGGCTGAGTTTTTCGCCCGGCTTGCCGTCAATGTATTGGAGCAGACGGAATGAATACGGAAAATCTGACGGCCGGACTTGCTCAGGCCGTCATGTCGTCTGTACCGGAAACATCCGCCGAAGCGATGAAAGAAGCGCGCAAAGGACTGCTTGATTTTACAGCGGCGGCTTTTGCGGGGAGACGGGATAAAGGAGTTGAAAAGCTGGTAAAACTGGCCGAAGAAGAAGGCGGGGTGCCGATAGCGCCGCTTATCGGCAGAAATCAAAAAACCACGCCGTCCCAATCCGCGCTCATTAACGGATTCATCGCACATGCGCTTGATTTTGACGATGTTCATTCTGATGTAAGAGGACATCCGAGCGCGGTCATCCTTCCGGCTTTGATTGCAGCCGCATCAGCCGGCCGGATAGACAAGAGCCGTTTTCTCGGCGCTTATGTGACGGGAATCGAAGTGATGGCGCGGCTCGGCGAGTCAGCTGGAAGGCATCATTACGAGAAAGGCTGGCACAATACAGGAACGTTAGGTGCCATTGCGGCCGCATGCGCCGTCGGATTCGCGGAGAATCTGAATCAAACCCAATTGCAGAAAGCAATCGGGTTTGCGGCTGCCCGTTCCGGAGGCATGAGAGTGCAATTCGGGACAGAAATGAAGCCGCTCCACGCCGGACTGGCCGCCCAAGCCGGGTTGTTCGCCGTAAAGCTTGCAAAGGCCGGTTTCGGCGGCTCAGCTCATGCGCTTGACGGGGAGAAAGGTTTTTTCGGACTGTACGGCGATCTTGAACGGGCAGAAACCCTGCTTGTAAACGGGTGGGGAAACCCTTGGCGGATTGTGAGTCCGGGACTTTGGTTTAAGGTTTATCCGTTTTGCTCGGCGGCCCATCATGCGGCGGACGCCATTCTCAAGCTGAAGGCCGAACATGGTCTCACTTTCGGCCAAACGGAACGGATTGACGTGATTTATCCGCCGGGAGGGGACGCCGCATTGACAGAACGGCGTCCGAAAACAGGCGAAGCGGGACGGTTCAGCGTAGAATATGTGATCACCTTGGCTTTGCACGGTAAGGATTTTTCAGTTGAACATTTCACATCCGAGCCGATCCCGGAATCCCTTCAAAAAGGATTTGAGCGGATTCACCGCAGCTGCGATGACCAAATTCAGCCGGCTGACAACGCCGTTCCGAAGGGCCGTTTTACAATTGTACGGGTCACGGCTTCCGGCGGTCATGTCTATGAAACACGTATCGACTGTCCGAAAGGAGCGCCGGGAAACGGTCTTTCTGAAAAAGACATTGAAGACAAGCTCCGGCTCGCTTTGCCGGGAGAAGAGAAAAAGGCGGAAGAATTGATCAAAGCAGCCGGACAATCAAATATGGACCGTTATTTACAGCTGATATAAATAAAAAGAGCGAGGGGATGCAGCCCTCGCTCTTTTTACGTTCACTTCTATTGAATAGGGGGATATAGGGTGCGCCCCTGTCTGCGCTGGCAGGGGCGCGGTATCAGGAAACGGCCGTGCCGTTTTCTTTGACCGTGAAACTTCCTCTTGATAAGCGGATGTTGATATCAGACACTTTGGCAATTTGTTCGTCGTGCGTAACCATGATGACGCATTTGCCGTCTTTATGCGCCAGATCCTGAAAGAGCCGGACAATTTCCTTTGACGTATCCTCGTCGAGGTTTCCCGTCGGCTCGTCCGCGCAAATCAAATCCGTGTCACAGCAGAAAGCCCGCGCAATTGAAACGCGCTGCTGCTGTCCGCCGCTTAATGTCAGCACCCGCTGACGGGCCTGCTGTTCGGTGATGCCGACTTTATCCAGCATGCTGAGCGCGGACTCATCTTTGTTGTTCTCCTTAGATCCGGTAATCTCCATCGCCGTTGTGACATTCTGGAGCGCCGTCATATACGGGATCAGATGATAAGATTGAAAGACGATAGAGACATATTGATTTCTGAATTTGGTTAATCCGATTTTTGGAGATGTCTTCTCCGTTATAAAGGATGCTTCCCTCTTTAGGTGTGTCAAGGCCGCCCGCCAGAGACAGAAACGTTGTTTTTCCCGTCCCGGAGGCGCCGGCAATTGTATAAAACTTCCCTTTTTCAAAGCTGATCGTTATATCCTGAAACAGCGGCTGTGATTTATCTTGGTACCAGTAGCCGGTCTGTTGAAAGGTTAATAGGCTCATTATGCTGCCTCCTCTTATTCCTGCTTGGTCAGGATCGTTTTAGGGTGAAGCCGCATGACTGATACAGACGGCAGTAATGTGGCGATGACGGCAATTGCGACGCCGATCCCGCCGAGAATCAGAATGTCATTCAGCGAAACGTTTACCTGCATTGTACTGATGACATCTGCACCGGGTGAATGCTGACCGAACATGCCGCCTCCCCGCGGCATTTCTCCGCCGCCCCAGCTGCTTGTTTGCTGCTGTGAATCATCGGCTGAGCTGACCTGCTGGGAAAGAAGCTGATTTCCGAGCTGATTCGCCACAAGGCTGCCCGTGACGGATGCGATCCCGATGGCGATAACCGCGACAATCAGAATTTCCGTTAAGAATTGTCCGATGAGCTTCCAGCGCTTTTCGCCGATCGCCATCAAGACACCCATTTCATACTTGCGTTCTCTGATCGACATCATCACGATCAACCCGAGAATGACCGCCCCCGCGATGGATACAAGGTACACCACGTTTTTAGAAAATGACGCGACATTTTCAATCGGGCCGACCATTTGCTGATACACCTGATCATTTGTCGTCAGCGTGTAGGTTTTATCATCTATAGATGTTTTTTTCGCAGCCGCAACGAATGAGTCAATATATTTTGCATCATCCATATAATAAACGGCTGAGCTGATTTTGTTTTTGTTATCAGACCCTTTTAACGCCGCCGCGGCGGTGTAAGGCGTATAGATTTTATTGTCAGGATTTAAGAATGAAAAATGCTCTGCCTGATCGTCTCCTGATGATGTTGTTTTATAAATTCCCACAATCTTAAGCTTCGTTTTCACAGAATCATCCGCTGCTGAGGAAACCGTAATGGAGCCGCCGACCTTCAGCTTGTTTTGATCTGCCAGCGTTTCATTGATCACTGCGACTTTTGCGTCCGCATCTGTTTTTGTGATGGCGCGGCCGTCAGTGATTTTTGAGCTCCCGCCTGTGAAATCATCAAGCAGCGCCGTAGAGAGCACGCCTTCGACCGAAATGTCCGCTGAAATCATCTGTCTTCCGCCGCCTTGAAAACGGCTTCCGCCGGAACTGTTATCGGCTGATTCGCCTGAGCTTTTTATCGCGTCAAAGCTTTCTGCATTTGCTGACGCTGTCGTGAGGAAGTTGTAATTTTTAACGTGCTGTAAAGATGTAAGTTTCTTGGCATCCGAGACGGAAATCGGCGCTGATTCAAACGTCCTCTTTTCACCGTCTTTTTGCTGCTGCGCCATTTGCTTTTGGCGGTCAGCCTGGAGTGTGACGCTCCCGCCGAGCTGCTGCCTTGCCAGTTCGCTTGATTTCTTTGCCGCTGACTGGATCGTAAGACCGGACAGGACAAAAATGCAAATCACTGAAAACACAACCAGCTGCAAAAACGTTTTTCCCTTTTTTGCCTTCATGCTCCAAAAGGCTCTTTTTATAAAGTTCATGTCTGTTCCTCCGTGTGGGTGTCAGATCTTGTAAAACCGACCTTCTTTAGAACCGGTTATCCGATATGTATATAGTAGGAGAAATGTGTGAAAAAAATATGAACAAACTATTTCCGGGTGATGAAATAAAAACTAACAATTGTGAAACCCGAAAATATCCGGGTAAAATGGTGCTATTATAAGTAAAAGCGTCAAGATAAGCGGAGGAACCAATGAAGATATTAATGATAGAAGACAATATAAGCGTATGCACCATGACGGAAATGTTCTTTTTTAAAGAAGGATTTGAAGCCGAATTTGTCCATGACGGAGTGGAAGGCTATCAGCGGTTCACGGAAGAGGACTGGGATTTGGTCATTCTGGATATTATGCTTCCATCTATGGACGGAGTGACGATCTGCCGGAAAATAAGAGAGACGAGCAGTGTGCCGATTATTATGCTGACCGCAAAGGACACGGAGTCTGATCAGGTGATCGGGTTTGAAATGGGGGCCGACGACTATGTCACCAAGCCGTTCAGCCCGCTGACGCTAGTAGCGCGGATTAAAGCGGTGATCAGAAGATACCGGGCGACGGGGCAGACCGTAAAAAGCGACGACTTGATCGAAACGGCGTGTTTTTCAATCAATAAGAAGACGCGGGAAGTGTTTCTGCACGGAAAGCCTGTCGAGAATCTGACGCCGAAGGAATTCGATCTGCTCTTTTATCTCGCACAAAACCCGCGCCAGGTTTTTTCGAGAGAGCAGCTGCTTGAGCAGGTGTGGGGCTATCAATTTTACGGCGATGAACGTACGGTTGATGTTCATATTAAACGGCTGCGCAAAAAACTGTCCAGTGACGAAAAACCGTTTTTATACACGGTGTGGGGGGTAGGATACAAATTTGATGAGGATTAAATACTTATATCAGCTGCTGTTAAGCCATGTCAGCATTTTGATTTTGGCCTTTTTCATCATCATTTCCCTGTTTTCGCACTTTGTGAAAGATTTTGCGTATCAAAATAAAGTGGATGAGCTGTCATCTTACGCCCAGCAGATCACAAGTGAGCTGAACGGCCGTGATCTTGATCTGCGCCGCCTGTATCCGTATCAGGACATGTTAAAAACGCGCGAGACCAGATTTATTATTTTTGATGAACATCAGCAGCCTTACTTTTTTCCTGACGATATGCCGCCGCGCGAGAAGCTGAAAAGTAAAGAGTGGCACATGCTGAAGCAAGGGAAAACCGTTCAGATCAGAGCAGAAATGAACCGTTTTAATACGGAAGGATTGGAAGTATCGCTTGTCGCAAAACCGCTTTTTATCAACGATCAATTTAAAGGAGCGGTGCTGCTCGTGTCTCCCGTCAGAGGGGTCGAGCAGATGATCAGTCAGGTCAACCGCTATATGATTTACGCGATCATCAGCACCCTTATCATCACGATTCTGCTGAGCTGGCTTTTATCTAAATTTCACGTCAAGCGGATTCAGACATTGCGGGATGCGACCGGAAAAGTGGCATCCGGTGATTACGATATTTCGCTCAAGAACAGCGGCGGCGATGAAATCGGCATGCTGGCGTCCGATTTCAACATCATGGCCAAAAATCTGAAGCAATCGAGAGAGCAGATTGACCGCCTTGAAAAACGGAGGCGCCAATTTATCGCCGATGTCTCCCATGAGCTGAGAACGCCTTTGACGACCATTAACGGACTTGTGGAGGGGCTTAACAGCAACACCATCCCGGAAAAAGATAAAGAGAAATGCTTCTCGCTGATCAGCGAAGAAACGAAGCGGATGCTCAGGCTCGTGAAAGAAAACCTGGATTATGAAAAAATCAGATCCCAGCAAATCAAACTGGACAAGCTCAGCCTGCCGCTCATCGAGGTGTTTGAAATTATTAAAGAGCATCTCAATCAGCAGGCGGAGGAAAAACAAAATCAGCTGCGTATTCAAGTGGAGGACGGCGTCAAAGTGTTCGCCGATTATGACAGGCTGATCCAGATTCTCGTCAACATCACGAAAAACAGCATACAATTTACGCAAAAGGGAGACATCACGCTGCGCGGGTATGAAGGCTATAAAGAAACGGTGATTGAAATCGAAGACACCGGGATCGGCATCTCCAAAGAGGAAATTGAGCATATATGGGAGCGGTTTTATAAGGCGGACGTGTCCCGGAGGAATACCGCATACGGCGAATACGGACTCGGCCTGTCCATCGTCAGGCAGCTCGTCGAAATGCACAAGGGCACGATAGATATTGACAGCGAAAAAGGAAAAGGCACGACCTTTACAATCCGCCTTCCGCTGAATACGAAAAATGAATAATCTTGAAACCGGCGGTCCCGTCTGGCCGCCGTCTGTTTTAACTCCACTCGGAAAATTGCGCTCTGCCGAAACAAAGTTTGCGTGTTTTTCGGGATGGAAAGAGACGGAAACGTGATAAAATAACTGGTAAACAGGTCTTGGATGGGGAGGGTGAAGGAATGAAGAGCGGGTTAATTCCTTCTTCAGCAGTCGGGCAGAAAATTAACGAGTGGTATCGATACATCAGAACATTCAGCGTGCCGGATGCGGAGATCTTGAAAGCCGAGATCAAACAAGAGCTTGACCGTATGGAGCCTGATTCGAACTTAGTGCTTTATTATTCCCTCATGGAATTTCGCCATCAGCTGATGCTGGACTACTTGGAGCCGCTGGAAAAACTGAAGATAGAAGACCAGCCGACCCTGTCGGAAATTCTTGATAACATTGATAACAGCCAGGCCGGCCTCAAAGGGCTTCTCGATTATTACGTCAACTTTTTCAAAGGCATGTTTGAATTTGATAAAAGAGAATTTATCTCAGCGATTACATATTATAAACAAGCTGAGAAAAAACTGGCCTTCGTATCGGACCATGTGGAACGGGCGGAGTTTTATTTTAAAGTGGCCGAAGCTTATTATCATATGAAACAAACGTATTTTTCTTTGATACATATAAAAAACGCTTATGAAATATACGTAGAGCAGGACACATATAACGTCCGGATCATTCAATGCCATTTTGTATTCGGCGTCAATTTAATGGATGAAAGGCGCTTTGAACAGGCGGCCAAACATTTTCAGCACGCTCTGCAAATGGCCGAAAAAGAACAAAAAGCGCAGCTTGTCGGGAGGGCGCTGTATAACCTCGGACTGTGCTACTACAATCAGGACCGCATCGGCGAAGCGATTCCGTACTTTGAACGGGCGGTCGATACATTTGAATCACAAAGAATCGTCAATTCTCTTCCTCAAGCATATTTTCTAATCACACTCATTTACTTTAAACTCGGAAAAAAAGAAAAAGCGTCGGAATATCACAAGCGGGGATATGAATATGCTAAAGAAACAGACGATCCCGTTTACACGGTAAAATTCGAATGGCTGCAGGCTCTGTATCAGGCGAAACCGGACGAGGAAAAAATCAGCGCATGTTTCCGTTACCTGGAAGATAAAAATTTATACGCCGATATAGAGGATTTAGCACTAGAAGCAGCTAAATATTACTATGAACAAAATTGCTTTAAGATTTCTTCTGACTATTTTCTGAAAGTCGAAGAGGCAAGGAAACAAATACAAAGGAGTGAGGGTTTGTATGAAATTGAAATCTAAATGGTTTGTTATTTGTTTAGCAGCCGCCGCGATTTTTACAGTGACAGGTGCAGGCCAGACAGATCAGGCTGAATTCCATGTAGCTGAAAGAGGAATGACGTGAGAAGAAAATAACCTGAACAAAGGAAAAGACTGCCCGGGAATGTTCCCGGTAGTCTTTTTTTTGCGCGGCCGGACTTGGACAGCGGCGCAAAACAAAAGAAAACGCCGCAGGTCAAAACCCGCAGCGTCCTCATATAGACGGAGTGATGCTTAGAAACCGCCAACATAGGCAGTACCTACAATAACCAACAGGATAAATAAAACAACGATCAAAGCGAAAGAGCTGATTCCAGAATATCCTGACATGAGCTTCACCTCCATATTGTCTATACCATACAATATGTAAAAGAAGCTGCTTTGTAAGGGATATTAGTGGACAAGAGAAAAAAGAGGCGGTGTCCTATGAGAGTAAGACTCCGGCGAAAAACTCGTCATACAGCGCCCGCACCGCGTGTTTTTCCTGTTCTTCTTTCACCCCGAACATCATGCTGACTTCCGATGACCCCTGATTGATCATCTCGATGTTGACGCCGGCTTCGGACAGTGCTTTGGATGCCCTGGCGGTTGTGCCGACATTATGGCGCATCGCTTCCCCGACGACCATAATCAGCGCCAGATTGTGCCTGACTGTGACTTCATCTGCTTGAAGTTCCTGCTTCAGACGGGTGACGAGCCTGTGTTCCAGTTCTGAGTCCATCTGATTGTGCCGAAGGATGATCGTGATGTCGTCAATGCCGGATGGAACGTGTTCATACGTCAATCCTTCTTCCTCCAAAATGTGAAGGGCTTTGCGGCCGAAACCGATTTCCCGGTTCATTAAATATTTGCTTATGTAAATGCTGCAAAAGCCCGTGTCGCTTGCGATGCCGATGACTGGCCCGTTCGTATTGTCACGGCTGCTGACGACGCGCGTTCCTTTCGCATCCGGATTATTCGTATTCTTAATCTGAACGGGGATGCCGGCCCGAAATGCGGGAATCAGCGCTTCATCATGAAAAACGGAAAATCCGGCATAGGAGAGCTCACGCATTTCCCGATACGTCAGTTCGTTAATTTCTTTCGGATGCCGCACGATTGACGGGTTGACGGAATAGACGGCGTCCACATCAGTAAAGTTTTCGTACAGGTCGGCTTTTAAGCCGTTGGCGAGAATGGAGCCGGTAATATCTGAGCCGCTCCGGGAAAACGTCACAATCTCATGCTCCTTCGTGTAACCGAAAAATCCCGGAAAAATGATCAAGCCTTCACGGTTTCTCAGACGGTACAAATGATCATAAGATTCAGGGAGCACCTGCGCGCTTCCGGGTTCATTCGTCACAAACAGCCCCGCTTCTTTCGGACTTACGTATTCCGCTTTCACGCCCTGCCGTTGGAAGTAGGCTGCGATCAGCTTCGCGTTGTTGTCCTCGCCGCTCGCTTTCACCGCATCCATATATTGTTCGGGATTGGCTTTGCTGTTGTTTAAGAGAGCGAATAGGTCACTGCGGATTCTTTCTATAATAGAGAAATCCAGGTTCAGCTCACGCGCGATGGCGGCGTACCGTTCAATGACCGGTTCGGCAAGCTCAGGCGCTGCACCTTTTTGCAAATAATGCTCCGCACAGCTGATTAACAGATCCGTCACCTTTGTATCGTCCGAGAAGCGTTTTCCCGGCGCCGATACGACGACGGCTTTCCGCGAGGGGTCAGCCGTCACGATTTGAAACACTTTCTCAAGCTGGGCTCCTGACGCAAGAGAGCTGCCTCCGAATTTTACAACTTTCATGATTTACATCCCCTAATATTTAAATTTTCTCACAAATTTAATTTTTATTATCTCTCTTTCAAACATGTAAATCAAGGATTTTTTCTACGTGGGAAGAACATTTGTATTTTCATGGAGGAATTTTTCCGCTGTTTGTCAGATTTTTTTCCCTCAAGCGTGTCATCATGTGCAAAAAATGATAAGCAGCCAAATGAAGGTTATAGAAAATCCTGCAAATTCTTGATAGACTGATTGTAAGACAATTTAGTGTACGGCCCGCGGATGACCGCTTTTGAAAGCAAAACTGTATTGACTGCGCTTGGAAAGATGATAAGATTATAGTTGTCGTTGATAATGATAATCATTACGAGTGGGGATATATGGGAGTTGTTTGGCAATCAGTCATACCGTTTGTGATGGGTGCAGGGAGGCAGCATGAAGCTACGTTACTTACTTTTGCTACTGGCGGTTTTGGCGTGTACTTCTATATTTATCGGTGTAGAAGATTTGTCGCCGCTGGATATTTTTCATTTAAATAAAGAACAGGCAGGTACATTGTTTGACAGCCGGCTGCCGCGTTTGGTGAGCATTATCATCGCCGGCATGAGCCTGAGCATCTGCGGATTAATCATGCAGCAGATCAGCCGGAATAAATTTGTATCGCCGACGACTGCGGGAACGATGGACTGGGCAAGGCTCGGAATTTTGATTTCATTAATGCTTTTTACGTCAGCGAGTCCGCTTGTGAAAATGTCTATCGCTTTTATTTTCGCGTTGGCGGGAAATTTCCTTTTCATGAAAATCCTCGAGAGAATCAAGTTCAATGATGCGATTTTTATTCCTCTCGTCGGTTTAATGCTTGGGAATATCGTCAGCTCAATCGCCACGTTTATCGCATATAAATACGACCTGATCCAAAACCTGTCATCTTGGCTGCAGGGAGATTTCTCACTGGTTGTCAAAGGCAGGTATGAGCTTTTATATCTGAGTATCCCGCTGGTGATCATCGCTTATGTCTATGCGGATAAATTTACGGTGGCGGGAATGGGAGAGAGCTTTTCCGTCAATCTCGGCCTGAAATACAAACGCGTCGTCAATATCGGTCTGATTATCGTGTCGCTCATCGCTTCACTGGTGATCCTGACCGTCGGGATGCTGCCGTTTCTCGGTTTGATCATTCCCAATATGGTGTCGATTTACAAAGGGGACAACCTGAGGAGCAGCCTGCCTCACACAGCTCTCTTGGGCGCTGTTTTTGTGCTGTTTTGCGACATTTTGGGAAGGGTGATCATCTTCCCGTACGAAATTTCCATCGGCCTGATGGTCGGTGTTATCGGCAGCGGCATCTTCCTGTATATGCTGTTAAGGAGAAAAGCATATGAGTCATAATAAAAAAATTACGCTGCTGGCGGCGCTCGCCATGATATGTATCGGATTCTTTCTGTTCTACGGACTGGGCAATTGGGAATACTCCCTGCCGAGACGATGCTTCAAAGTGCTTGCCATGATGCTCACAGGGGGAGCGATCGCGTTTTCAACGGTCATCTTCCAGACGATTACAAATAACCGCATACTGACACCGGGCATTTTAGGCCTCGATTCCCTGTATATGCTCATTCAGACCGTCATCGTGTTCCTGTTCGGTTCAATGAATATCGTCATGATGAACAAAAATCTTAATTTCGTCATCTCCGTCGGGCTGATGGTGCTCTTGTCACTCGTTTTGTATCAGCTCATGTTTAAAGGCGAGGGGCGGAACGTGTTTTTTCTTCTGCTTGTCGGCGTCGTGTTCGGCACGCTGTTCAACAGTCTGTCATCCTTTATGCAGATGCTGATTGATCCGAATGAGTTCCAGGTTGTTCAGGACAAAATGTTTGCCAGCTTTAACAATATCAACACCGATCTTTTATGGTTTGCCGGTGCTGTCTTTCTTCTGACGGGCATTTATGTCTGGCGGTTCACGCGGTTTTTTGACGTGCTGTCCCTCGGCAGGGAGCACGCCGTCAACCTGGGGATTGACTACGATAAGCTTGTGAAACAGATGCTCATTGTCGTCGCCATTCTTGTGTCTGTCTCTACGGCTCTTGTGGGGCCGATTATGTTTTTAGGACTGCTTGTCGTCAATCTGGCGAGAGAGTTTTTAAAAACCTACAGGCACACGTATTTAATCGCGGGTTCTGTCCTGATCAGCATTGTCGCGCTCGTCGGAGGCCAGTTCGTCGTGGAGAAAGTGTTCACGTTTTCCACGACGCTGAGCGTCATCATTAATTTTGCCGGCGGGATTTATTTTATCTATCTGCTGTTAAAGGAGAATAAATCATGGTAGAGGTCAAAAATGTAAGCAAACAATACGGAGGGAAAACCGTCCTTGAGAAAACGTCTCTATCCATTCAAAAGGGCAGGCTCACCTCATTTATCGGTCCGAACGGCGCGGGAAAAAGCACGCTGCTGTCTATCATGAGCCGGCTGATTAAGACGGATTCCGGGGAAATCACGGTCGACGGGCAAGAGATCGGGGCCTGCAAAAGCAACGATCTGGCGAAAAAAATCAGCATCTTGAAGCAGACGAACCAAATCAATATCAGACTGACAATTAAAGACCTGGTCAGCTTCGGCAGATTTCCGTATTCCCAAGGGAAACTGACGGATGAAGATTGGGTGCATATCAACCAGGCCCTCAGTTATATGAAGCTGGATGAATTAAAGGATAAATACCTCGATCAGCTCAGCGGAGGCCAGTGTCAGAGGGCGTTTATCGCGATGATCATCGCTCAGGATACGGACTATATTTTTCTCGATGAGCCGCTGAACAATTTAGATATGAAGCATTCCGTTGAAATGATGAAGCTATTGAAGCGGCTTGTGGAAGACTTCGGAAAAACGGTCGTCGTAGTGATTCACGATATCAACTTCGCATCCGTATATTCAGACCATATCGTCGCTCTGAAAAACGGCCGGATCGTCAAAGAAGGGCCGGCGGAGGAGATCATTGAAACCTCCGTGCTTGAAGATATTTATGATATGACCATCCCGATTCAAGAGATTGACAGTCAGCGGATCGGTGTGTACTTTTCTTAAAAACCAGATGAGGTGAAAATCATGAAAAAAATCGCATTGCTATTCATTGCGCTAGTTACGATTTTTGTTGTTTCTGCATGCGGAAACGGGGACAAAACATCAGGCAAATCAAAAGAAACAATCACAATCAAAGATGACCTGAACAAAGAAGGAGTCAAAGTGCCGAAGAATCCGAAAAAAGTCGTCGTATTCAACTTCGGAATGCTGGACACGATGGATGAACTCGGTTTACAGGATCACGTGGCGGGACTTCCGAAACAAAACCTTCCAAAATACTTATCTTCATATAAAAGTGATAAATACGCCAATACCGGCGGTTTAAAAGAACCGGATTTTGAAAAAGTCGCGGATATTGATCCGGATTTAATCATTATCGCCCACAGACAATCTGATTCTTATAAAGAGTTCTCAAAAATCGCGCCGACGATTTATCTTGATGATGACTATACAAACTACGTTGACAGATTCAAGCACAACACCGAAGTGATCGGCAAAATCTTTAACAAAGAAAATGAAGTGAAAGATAAGCTTGCGAAAATTGACAAATCCATTGCCGATCTGAAGAAAAAGACAAGCAGCACGGATAAAAACGGGTTAGTGGTGATGGCGAACGACGGCAAAATCAGCGCGTTCGGATCTAAATCAAGATACGGCTTCATTCATGATGTGTTCGGCGTCAAACCGGCTGACAAAAACATCGAAGCCTCACTGCACGGACAAAGCATTTCCTATGAATATATCGCCAAAACAAACCCTGATTACATGTTTGTCGTTGACCGCGGAACAGCGATCGGCACAAAATCTTCAACAAAACAAGTTGTTGAAAATGATTATGTAAAATCGGTGAAAGCCGTGAAAAACAACCATGTTGTCTACCTTGATTCAGCTACATGGTATTTATCAGGAGGCGGCCTGGAATCCATGGCGCAAATGGTGAAAGAAGTAAAAGACGGAATCGAGAAGTAAAAAAAGAACCCGGTCACATACGTGATCGGGTTCTTTTTGGTTTACCGCGTAACGGCCTGCTGCTGCTCGGGCTGACGCGGTTTTTTCTTCAATGTAAAAGATAGGAGGAAGCCGGCCAGCGCGATGCAGGCGGCTACGACAAATGCCGCATTCATGCCGTGCAGGGCGGCGTTTGCCGGAGTTGACGCATTTGCGTGCGCGGCCTGGCTGCTCATCACGGAAACTAAAAGTGCCGTACCGATAGAACCGCCGACTTGGCGGACGGTATTGTTCATGGCTGTGCCGTGCGGAATTAAGTGGCGCGGCAGGGCGTTGATTCCCGCTGTCGTTACCGGCATCATAATCATGGCTGTTCCCAAAAGCCGCGCGGTATAAACGACGACAATCCAAATGAGAGACGTCGAGTCCGTCAGATTCATAAACGGCAGGGACGTGAGCAGGATGATGAAGAATCCGGTCATCGCAAGGCCTTTTCCGCCGATTTTGTCAAACACCCGGCCGATAAACGGAGACATCATCCCCATCACAATCGCGCCCGGCAAAAGCATTAATCCGGTATCAAACGCGGATACGCCCCGGACTTTTTGCGTGTAAAGCGGGAGAATGGTTTCCGTTCCGATCAGCAGCGCGAAAACAAGCGTTCCGAGCAGGGTGGTCAGGCTGAAAATCCCGAAAGAAAACACGCGGAATTCCAGCATCGGTTTTTTGAGCTTCATCTGTCTTGCGATAAAGAAAATCAGCGCGACCGCTCCGACAAGCAGTGAAGTCAGCACTTCAGTACTGGTCCACCCTGATGAACCGGCGCTTGAGAAGCCGTAAAGCAGACCGCCGAATCCGAGGGTCGATAAGATCACAGATAAAATATCAATCTGTGTTTCTCGTAATGTCGTGACGTTTTTCATCAGAATAATCGCTAAAAGCAAATCGATGACTGCGATCGGGAAGATAATATAAAACAAAGACCGCCAAGAGAATGCTTCGACCGCCCAACCGGAAAGCGTCGGGCCGATCGCCGGCGCGAACGAAATAACCAAGCCGACCATACCCATGGCGCGGCCGCGCTTTTCCATCGGGAAAATCGTGAGAAATACCGTCTGCATGAGAGGCAGCATAATTCCGGCGCCGGCCGCCTGAATAATCCGGGCCGTTAAGAGCACCGGAAAGTTCGGGGCGAATGCGCCGACAATGGTGCCCGCCGTGAAAATACTCATGGCGGAAATCAAGAGGGTGCGGCTTGTGAATTTCTCTATTAAAAACGCGGTAATCGGAATCAAAATCCCGTTCGTCAGCATAAACGACGTTGTCAGCCATTGCGCTTTGTTGGCGTCTATATTGAAGTCATTCATAATGTGCGGCAGCGCCGTGATAAGCAGTGTCTGGTTCAAAATGGCGACGAACGCACCCGCCAAAAGAATCCCGACAATGACAGAGCGGTTGTATGGTGCAGTTTTAATACTCTTATTCAAGCTGATTCCTTCTTTCTTTATAGTTTGAGCAATGTTTTAACGGCTGCAAGCGGCTGGTGCAGCGGTCCGGCCTGCTCCAAATAACCGATGAGCGCTTTGATGAGAAAATCCCGCGGCTGTTTGTCCGCTGATTCTTTCTCCAACATAGCCGCCGCGGAAGCGAGTCCTGCGGCGTCATATTTTTCCTCCGGAAGGGCTGAGACGGCTTCTTTCAGTTCCTTCAGGCTTTCAGCCAGCAATACGGTTTTGCCTTTCGGCTCAAATGAGGAAGCGGAGGCGATATAAAGGTCAATCATCTCCTGAGGCAAAGCGGTTTCGGTTGTCCTGTTTTCGACGATGAGATTGAGATGGCGGATGATAAACTCCGTGAGCGGCTCCAGGGCGAGCGGTTCTTTTTCCAGCTTAATCAGCGTGATGCATTCTCTCAGGAGCCCCTGCAGGACGATCACCAGCTCCCATACATAAGGAATAATGTCTTCGCCGTACGTCTGAATCAGTGAATCGCGATGCCAGCAGATAAAGGTGGAGCGGGCCCTGTGAATATGCCGTTTTACCCGCTCATTAATGGAAGAGGGGCTTCCGTACATCAGCATATTAAAAAACTGCTGATTGCGCCTGAAGCCTTCAAGCTCAGCCATCAGTTTTTTGGCAAACCGTTCCTCAGGGGAGAGGCTTGTTTCTTCATTCAATAATGAAGCCGCGGCTACCATCTGTTTCTGGTTAAAGTCGAGCAGCTCCAGGAGCAGGTCTTCCTTTGATTCAAACAGCTTATATAAAGATGCTTTGGAGACTTTGCACTCCTCTGCGATCGCCTGCATCGAAACTGACGAAAAGCTTTTCCCGGAAAAAAGCTTTCTTGCCGCCAGCAGAATATCCGTTTTCTTATCATTCATAAGCCCAGATTCCTTCTTTCGTCACAATAGAAAACCCATCGGTTCACAGAAAACCAATGAGTATATGATGAAAATATTAACAAAAATTTTTACATAGTGTCAACGCTTTTGTTTGAGAAATAGAAAAAACCTGCCGGAGTGTTCCGGCAGGCTGATCCGCTTATTTATCCGTCTTAAATCCTTGTTTTTCAAGCATTTCACGAATGTGAGGATAATAAAGCTGCTTATAGTAGGAGGTGATGCCTTGTGACCAGTTTCTCGTTTCCTGTCCGTCGGTGCGTTTTTTCATGTATTCGGACATCTGCTTGTCATAGGCCTCGATATGTGTTCTTACATCTTCTTCTTGATACGTTTCATGATGCAGAACGGCTGCTTGCGGCAGACGCGGTTTTTTCGCGGAGCGGTCTGCCGGATGGCCGATGACGAGACCGGAAACCGGGAAAACGTATTTCGGAAGTTTCAGCAATTCAATGAGTTCGTCCGGCTTGCCGCGCACGGCGCCGATCGGCACAGTGCCGAGTCCCATTGATTCAGCTGCAGCCGTTGCCGTACCCAGCGCAATCCCGACATCTACGGCTCCGACAAGTACGGACTCTAAACCGTTCGTGATCTCAAGCGGTGTATCATTATATTCTTCAAGCGCAATTTTGGCGCGGTTAAAATCAGCGCAGAATAAAAGGAAAACAGGCGCTTGGTCAATCCACGGCTGGCCGCCCGCCAATTCGGATATTTTTTTCTTCCGTTCCTTATCTTTCACCGCTATAACGGTAAATTGCTGGCCGTTAATGGAAGTCGGCGCTGCCTGAGTTGCTTGGATGATAAGATCCAGCTGATCATCCGATACGGGTTCATCTGTGTAGCTGCGGATGGAACGGTGGTCTGTTAATATTTGAAGGACTTCGTTCATGTCATTCATCCTTTCGTTACTCTGGCAGTTCTGTGCGGACGACGTCAAGCGGCGCACTCAGCACTTCTTTTGCTTTTGCCACGAATCCTTGGAAATGGTCAGTTGCGTTGTGGAATTTCATCGCTTCTTCATCTTTCCATTGCTCAAGCATGACGAATGTATTTTCCTCACCGACTTTTTCGAAAAGGTCGTATTGCACATTTCCTTCTTCCGCGCGTGAATGCTGAACAAGTGATTGCGCTTCTCCTAAAAATTCCTCGCGTTTATCCGCTTTTACTTTCATGTAAGCCTGTAAGACGATCATTGTTATTCCTCCTGATTGGGTTTATTTGTTATAGTTCGAATATTATCGAACTAACTGTAACATGTTTCGCAGTGAATGGTAAAGGAAAAACCCTCACCGCCTAAATTGTCACCCGCCGCTTTTATGTGTTACATTTGACTTATGAACATTCCAAACCATCCTGAAACCGACCGCTTACAGCTGACAAAGGTTCTTCATGCTCTGAGTGATCCGCTCCGCTTAGAGCTGGTCAAACAATTGGCGGAAACAACAGAAAAAACGTGCGGAACCTGCGCTGATGTCCGGGTCGCTAAATCAACGCTGTCCCATCACTTCAAAGTGCTGCGGGAAGCGGGGATCGCCCAAGTGCGCATAGACGGGAAGCACCGTTATTATTCCCTGCGCAAAGATGATTTACAAGCGGCGTTTCCCGGCCTGCTGGAGGCGATTTTGCAGACAGAACAGGACCGCTGGTAAATAAGTCCCCGAATTCCGGGGGTTTTTTTATGCGCCGAAAACCGCCCGGTAAAGCCTGAGGACGCCTTCTTGAATATCGCTCTCCTTCAGGCGGGCGAACCCCAGAATGAGCTGCGGCTTATTTGAATCGCCTCCCGTTTTCAGACGGAACCGGCTCATCGCAAACAGATCGAGCTGTTCTGCATCCGCCCGTGCCAATATCACTTTTTCTGAACGGGCGCAGTCAAACTCAGTGACAAAATGAAGCCCCGCATTGGCGCCCTTTACACTGATTCTTTCTCCGAATGTTTCTTCCAAAGCCGAAATGAGGCGTTCCCGCATGTTCTTATAATGCTGCTTCATCTTTTTAATATGTTTCTGATATTCACCTGAGTCGATAAATTCTTTCAGCGCGAGCTGGGCAAGCGTGCTGCACGTATGCAGGTCATACGTTCTCTCTTTGAACGTCCGCAAAAGCCCGGGCGGCAGAACCATATAGCTGATGCGCAGACCTGGGAAAAGGGATTTTGAAAAGGTCCCCATGTAGATGACATTTTGAAACCGGTCAAGGCTTTGAAGCGCCGGTATCGTATCGGCGTCATATTTAAATTCACTGTCATAATCATCTTCAATGATGAAGCGGCCGTTCTGTTCGGCGGCCCAGTTTAAAAGCTGAATCCGCCGGGAAGCGGGCATGATCACGCCTGAGGGGAATTGATGGGAAGGCGTGGTGATCAATACACAGGGCCGGCGTTTTTCGATTTCGGCCATGGACATGCCTTTTTCATCAAGGCTGATCGTCGCAACCTTTTTCCCGAGGCTTTGCAGCAGCCGGTACATCCTCATATATCCCGGGTTCTCCATGGCGTACAGCGCGTCTTTTGGCAGCAGTTCCGTCAGCAGCTGCATCAGCATTTGCGTGCCCGCCCCGAGCACGATTTGTTCCGGGCGGCATGTAACGCCCCTTGTCAGGGAAATAAGCCGCGAAATGGTTTCACGGACTTCATATAAGCCTTGCGGATGGACGAGGTCTCCGAGTGTATGAAATGAACGGGCGGCTGCTTTATGCTCACAGCGGAACCAGCTTTTCAGGGGAAAATGCGCCGTATCCACGCTCATATGAGAAAACGAAATCCAGCCGCTCTTATCCGGCTCCCGCTCTTTTAAATCTTCAGGCAATGAGAGCGAAGGCGTTTCTTCATGATAAACCGTATCAATTTCCTCCACGAAAAAGCCTTTTCTTTCGACTGCATATAAATAACCTTCCGAAAGCAGCTGCTGATAAGCTGAATTCACTGAATTCACGCTGACCTTCAGCGTCTCGGCAAGCTCCCGTTTAGACGGCACCTTTGTATGAGGCATCAGGCTGCGTTTCAAAACGGCCGCTTTTATGTGCTGATAGATCTGCTGATAGATATAATCCGCCGTTTCCGAATGATCAATGGAAATCGTCAGCATCCAGACCCTGCTCCTTTCTGATACCATAGAAAAATTGATTTTGGTACTTTTCATCATACCAAAAAGAAGTCAGAATGATAAGAAAACAATGCAGGGGGATGGAATCTATGAGTCGAACAGCATCATCGGAAGTGACAACAGCCCAGTGGCAGCAAAAACGGGATCAATTCGTTTCCAAGGGGGTCGGCAACGGAAACCGCAGCATGGCGGTAAAAGGGGAAGGGGCGCTTTTGTACGATTTGGACGGCAGACGATTCATTGATTTTGCCGGAGCGATCGGAACGCTGAATGTCGGCCATTCCCATCCGAAAGTGGTGGAGGCCGTGAAGAAACAGGCGGAGGATCTGATTCACCCGGGATTTAACGTCATGATGTATCCGTCTTATATTGAGCTGGCCGAAAAACTTTGCGGCATTGCGCCGGGAGATCATGCGAAAAAAGCGATTTTTCTCAATTCGGGGGCGGAAGCGGTGGAAAACGCCGTGAAAATCGCCAGAAAATATACGAAGCGCCAGGCTGTCGTGTCATTTACAAGAGGGTTCCACGGCCGCACGAACATGACGATGAGCATGACGAGCAAGGTGAAGCCTTATAAATTCGGTTTCGGCCCGTTTGCCTCAGAGGTGTATCAGGCGCCGTTTCCTTACTATTATCAAAAGCCGGCCGGCATGAGCGACGAGCAGTATGACGACTTTATCATCAGCGCTTTTGAGGATTTCTTTATCGCCGCAGTTGCACCGGAAACCGTCGCCTGTGTCGTAATGGAGCCGGTTCAGGGAGAAGGCGGCTTCATCATTCCTTCAAAACGTTTCGTGCAGCACGTCGCCGCTTTTTGTAAAAAACACGGTATCGTTTTTGTAGCGGATGAGATTCAGACCGGTTTTGCCAGAACGGGAACGTATTTTGCGATTGAACATTTCGAAGCCGTTCCGGATTTGATCACCGTATCCAAATCACTTGCGGCCGGATTGCCGCTGAGCGGCGTCATCGGCCGGGCGGAAATGCTTGATGCCGCCGCGCCGGGGGAACTCGGTGGCACATATGCGGGAAGCCCGCTCGGCTGTGCGGCTGCGCTCGCGGTCTTGGATATTATTGAAGAAGAAGGGCTGAATCAGCGTTCCGAAGAGATCGGCCGGATCATCGAGCATCAAGCGCTCGAGTGGAAAAAAGAGCATGCCTGCATCGGAGAAGTGCGCAGACTCGGCGCGATGGCGGCCATCGAAATTGTCAAAGATCCGCACACGCGGGAACCGGACAAAGCAAAAGCCGCGGCGATCGCTAAAACGGCGAACGAGAACGGACTGCTGCTGCTGACGGCCGGCATTAACGGCAACATTATCAGATTCCTGACGCCGCTTGTCGTGACGGATGAGCAGCTCAAAGAAGGCCTTTCCATTATCGAAGCAGCTCTGTGAGTTCAATTATTGGAATGCCGCCGGATGTGTCTGCTATCATGTAAGTGTGAGATACATCAACAAGCATTCAATGGCTTTACTATAGCAGAGAAAGGAATGTTCAATATGCCAGAACAATTAACAGTGTACAACCCGGCAACGGGAGAGGCGATCGAAAGCATCCCCCAGCAGACGGCCGAAGATGTTGAAAAAGCGATTGAACGTTCACATCAAGCGTTTCAATCATGGTCCAAAACATCAGCGGGAGAACGTGCCTCACTTTTGAGAAAATGGTATGAGCTGATTGTTGAAAATAAAGAAGAACTTGCGGAATTAATTACGAAAGAAAACGGCAAACCGTATGAAGAAGCGGTCGGAGAAGTTTTATACGGCGCCGGTTATATTGAATGGTTCGCCGAAGAAGCAAAACGGATTTACGGCAGAACCGTACCTGCGCCGACAACGGGCAAACGGATTGTCGTCACCCGTCAGGCGGTCGGCCCGGTAGCCGCGATCACGCCGTGGAATTTCCCGAATGCGATGATTACAAGAAAAGCCGCGCCCGCTTTGGCGGCAGGCTGTACGTTCATCATCAAACCGGCGGAGGATACGCCGCTTTCCGCTTACGCCCTTGCGCGTCTCGCATATGAAGCGGGAATTCCGAAGGACGTGCTGCAAGTGGTGATCGGTGACGGAGCCGAAATCGGAAACGTCTTCACCAGCAGCCCGAAAATCCGTAAAATTACTTTTACCGGCTCAACGCCTGTCGGCAAAATCCTGATGAAAAACAGCGCCGACACCGTAAAACATATGTCAATGGAGCTTGGCGGACATGCGCCGCTGATCGTGGATGAAGACGCTGATCTTGATCTGGCGGTAGCCCAAACAATGGCCTCTAAATTCAGAAATGCCGGCCAAACCTGCGTCTGTGCGAACCGGCTGATCGTACACGAATCCGTGAAAGACGAGTTTGCGAAAAAACTGAGTGAAGAAGCTGCGAAACTCAAAGTCGGAAACGGTCTTGAAAAAGGCGTAAACGTCGGCCCTGTCATCAACAAAAAAGGCTTCGATAAAATCGTCGGCCAAATTAATGACGCCGTGGAAAAAGGTGCAGAAGTGCTGACGGGAGGAACGTATGACCAAAACGATGAAAAAGGATGCTATTTCGTGACGCCGACCGTGCTTTCAAATGTAGACACATCCATGAACATCATGCATGAAGAAACTTTCGGCCCGGTTGCGCCGATCGTTACGTTCTCAGATATTGATGAAGCGATCAAGCTTGCGAACGATACGCCGTTCGGGCTTGCGGCTTATTTCTTCACAGAAAACTACCGCCGCGGCATCTATATTTCTGAACAGCTTGAATACGGCATCATCGGCTGGAATGACGGCGGTCCGTCCGCGGTTCAAGCGCCGTTCGGAGGAATGAAAGAAAGCGGCATCGGCCGTGAAGGCGGTACGGAAGGCATTGAACCGTACCTGGAAACCAAATACATGTCTATCGGACTTTAATGAGCCGAAAAGAAAGCCCCGCTTCTAAGCGGGGCTGTTTTTATTGAGCGGTCTGCCGGTGAATATCGCCGGCAGGCTTTTTTGATCTTGCGGGAATAATCGGTTCGATTCCAGACAAAATAACAGCAAATACGATTGAAAGAAGGTCGCCATCATGGATATATTACTGGCTCTTCTCCCGGCTTTATTTTGGGGGAGCATCGTGTTATTTAACGTCAAATTAGGCGGCGGGCCTTACAGCCAGACGCTGGGAACGACAATCGGGGCGCTCATCGTTTCGTTTGTGCTGTATCTGTTTGTCCACCCGGTCCTGTCCGGGCGCATTTTTATTGTCGGCATCATCTCAGGGCTGTTTTGGTCGCTCGGCCAAAGCAATCAGCTTAAAAGCATACAGCTGATGGGCGTTTCAAAAACGATGCCGATATCAACGGGAATGCAGCTCGTCTCGACTTCTTTGTTCGGTGTGATCGTATTTAAAGAATGGTCAACCCCGATCGCGATTACGCTGGGTATTCTTGCCCTTATTTTTATCATCATCGGGATTGTGCTCACATCTTTAGAAGATAAAAAGGGGCGGGCGGACGGAGAACCGGGAAACTTAAAAAAAGGCATTGTTATCCTGCTGATCTCCACGCTCGGCTATTTGGTCTATGTCGTCGTCGCCCGGCTGTTCGGCGTATCCGGATGGTCAGCACTTCTGCCGCAGGCGATCGGGATGGTCATCGGCGGACTGCTCCTGACGTACAAGCATAAACCGTTTAATAAGTACGCCCTCAAGAACATTCTGCCGGGAATCATCTGGGCGCTCGGGAACATGTTTCTGTTCATCTCACAGCCGCGTGTCGGAGTTGCGACAAGTTTTTCCCTCTCTCAAATGGGGATCGTCATCAGCACGCTCGGCGGAATCTTCATTCTCCGTGAGAGCAAAACGAAGCGTCAGCTGGTCGCCATTGCCATCGGGATTATCCTGATCATTGTAGCAGCGGTATTCTTAGGCGTTGCGAAATCAAATTCATAACATATGCAGGAGGTTTGAACATGTACACGGATTTAAAAGGAAAAGTCGTTGCCATTACGGGAGCTTCATCAGGATTAGGAAAAGCGATGGCGATCCGTTTCGGACAGGAGCAGGCGAAAGTCGTCATTAACTACTATAGTAATGAAAAAGACGCCCAAACCGTTAAAGAAGAGATTCAAAAAGCGGGAGGCGAAGCGGTCATCGTTCAAGGAGACGTCACAAAAGAAGAAGATGTCAAAAACATCGTGCAGACTGCGGTGAAGGAATTCGGCACATTGGATGTCATGATCAATAACGCCGGCATGGAAAATCCGGTTCAGTCGCATGAAATGCCGCTCAAAGACTGGAACAAAGTCATCAATACCAATCTGACCGGCGCTTTCTTAGGAAGCCGCGAAGCCATTAAATATTACGTAGAGAATGATATTCAAGGAAACGTCATTAACATGTCAAGTGTACATGAAATGATTCCGTGGCCGCTGTTTGTTCACTACGCGGCGAGTAAAGGCGGTATCAAATTGATGACGGAAACGCTGGCGCTTGAGTACGCGCCGAAGCGCATCCGTGTTAACAATATCGGACCGGGAGCCATCAATACGCCGATTAACGCGGAAAAATTTGCGGATCCCGTTCAGAGAAAAGATGTGGAAAGCATGATTCCGATGGGATATATCGGTGAGCCGGAAGAAATCGCGGCTGTCGCCGTCTGGCTTGCTTCGAAGGAATCAAGCTATGTGACCGGCATTACGCTGTTTGCTGACGGGGGAATGACCAAATATCCGTCTTTCCAGGCAGGCCGCGGATAAGAAAAAAAGCGATCGCAGGCTCTTTAGAGCCGGATCGCTTTTTGCTTACGCGCGTTTTTTCTTTACAAGCGCCGCGATGGAAAGGATAATCGCCGCAGCTGACAGAACGATGGCCGCAATATCAAGCGCTGATACGCCGGATTTGCTTTCTTCGTTTGACTGTTCAGCTCCGTGCGCATCCGTCACGCTGGCCGATTTCGTGATTTTCGTAATCGAGTGAGGCGTGTCAGCTTTCTCATCCCCCGTCCATTCTACAATGCTGCCGTCTTTGTAATATTGGTAAGCGTCCCAAGCGGCATCTCCGCTCTTTTCAGGATTTTTCGCAACGAACGTGAACTGCTGGAATTGGCCGGGCTGAATGCCGCCGTCCTTTGCTTCCCAAGTGACGGAGACCGCTTTGTCATCATGTTTGGATACGGATGTTTTCCAGCCCGGAATCGGCTGATACTGCTGAAATTCAACGCCGGCGGGCATTTTCAGCACGACTTTCGTTGTCGGCTCATTCTTTTCCACAGGCACTTTCATCGTGTATGTTTCCCAAGAACCGGCCGCGGATTCCGCGGGTTTGACTGAGACGTGGGCGCTTGCTGCCGCCGTAAAACCGACGAGTGACAGGGTCACGGCGGATATGAATATTAAAGCCTTTTTTTTCAACATGAGATACACTCCTTAGTTTGTCGTTGAGAATATTTGGTTGATTTCATTAAAATCGTTTGTCAGCCCGTGGACTTTGATCTTCCAGTTTCCCTTTTCGGTGATGGACAGGTTGGCGGCTTCGAATGTGCCTTCCTTCGTTTTCTTCAAATCAAAGGTGCTTTCATGCTGTTTGCCGCTGAAGCCCGTCTGGTAAACAGTGACCGTAAATTGCTGAATGTCTTTTACTAAGCTGCCGTTATGATCGGTGACAATGACTTGAAATTCATTTTTACCCGGCTGGTTCGGCGTAATGTGCAAGGACAGGGTCTCCCCGTTTCCGATCGTTTCTGAGCCGTTAAAAGGCAATGGCGCAGGCGGCGGCGGGCTGGGCAGGCTTGTGAAGACGGCGGTTGTGAATAACACCGCAATGCCTAGTGCCCATTCGGCCTTTATCGTTGCGCTGATGCTCCTTTTTCTGCTGAACTTCGTCATCCATACGTGAACGGCGCCGAGCGCAAGCATGATGACAAACAGTCCGATTTTCAAAAGGAGCGTCTTGCCGTAAGCGGTGTGAAAGAGTGAATCGAACGAGCGGATAATGAAAAATCCGTTCAGCACTCCTGAAAATAACAGCACGCCGACAGAGGCGAACGCCCAAGGAGAAAACCGTCTGACCGTTTCCCAAGCGATGGTTTTATCGGGTTTTCTCCACTCTGATGAAAGAAGCAGCACAAGCGCAGCTATACCGCCCATCCATACAGACGCGGCCGATAAATGGAGAAAGTCCATCGCGATGCCGACCGCTTTTTCGTCGATAACGGCCGCATGCCCGGCGAATGCTTTTGCCAAAAGCGAAGCGAAGAAGAATAACAGCGGCGCCGTCCAGTACGCAAATGACCGGAATGCTTTGTTCTTCAGCATCGGGATCATGGACAGGGCGAGCAGGATAAATAAGCTGATCTGGATCATCCAGACGTACCCGCCTGCCGTTTTCAGAAGCGTTTCTTTTACATAGTCCGGCTGAAACGCGGCGCTCCAAGCGCCGCCCGCGTTTTCTTTCGTCTGGATCGGGAGCTGGCACACGAGCGCGAGCCCCGTTAAACATAAAGAAATCACGAGCAGCTTTACAGTTCGTTTTGCTTTTGATGAATCTTCATTATTTCTGTACCAAAACAGATGGAAAAAAGCCGTGCCGATAAACAGGGAGAGAGCGGTGTACAAAATACCGCGGTCGATTGCCGCTTCGGGATGAAGCGCCGCTTGCGATGATGTCTGCTCCTGAAGTTCACCACCGGCTTTTCCGATACTGAAAGGGATGACGCCGGATACCGGATGTCCGTCGGCCGATACCGCGTTCCATTCCGCTCTGTAAATATCATGCGGCAGATTTTTTTTCAATGCCGCGGTCATGATGCGGGCATCATTTTTTTGAATCACCGTTTTGCCCGCGTCAACCCGTTCGCCGGATGAATTATAGACCTTAATGGAGTGGAAGCCTTCTTCAATCTGTTCATTAAACTCAATTTCAATCTGCTTCGGCGCTTGTTTTAATTCGCTGTTCTCACCCGGATTTGAGTTTGTGATGTAGGCGTGGGCGAAGCTTGTTTTCGGAATCAAAACAAGGAACAGCAAAAAGATGAGCCAGCGTTTGTTCTGTCTCATGGATGATGACACCGCCTTCCGGTTGGTTGTTGTTATGTCTTGCTGCAGGTGCATCCCTTCTGCCTGTCGTGTAAGATGATGTCCGCCGCCTCGTCAAAGGTGCAAATGACCCCGCCGAATCCTTTTTGAAACCGTTCTGCGTAATCAAGCGTTGAGAAGGGAATCGCCTGAGGCCGGCAGCAGTGAAGGTCAATATCGGCATGGACTAAAAAGTATGCGGAAGCGGCCGTCAGTGTCGTCTGGAGAAGAAAATCCTTACAAATGACGTGGGACACTTCTTCCTTTTTATCCTCATACCGCAAAATCGCGCAATGAATGCAGCACATCTGCTCAACGGCTTGTGAAACGGTAATAAGCTGAACAGAATACGAATGCTGAATCGGCCGCAGGCAATAGCCGCATTGATTGGCGCTTTGTTCTGAAGCGGGAGGGAGCGTAATGCCGCCGGGTGTCCGGATAATCCGGTTTGCATCCGCCAGCTGATTGACGTCTCTGTACACGGTCATCTCGGAGACGCCGAATCTCTCGCTTATGTCAGAGATTTTCAGCGCGCCCTCTTCTTTCAGCCATTCAAGCAAGGTTTGCTGTCTGTGAATCGGAAGCAATTCTGCATCCTCCTTTTTATGCGAATGAGTGATGAACCTCCCTCTAAGAGTAGATGTTTTCACAAATGCACACAAGAGCCTGATGATAAAATATGTGAAAAAATGTTGAACAATCACAAATGTAAAACACGCAGTCGGACTCTGTTATAATAGAAGAGTTGAATGGAGGAATAAACATGAAAGAAACGACCTGCCCGAACTGCGGCAAGCCGATTACAGGCGACATGGTCAGATCATCGATGATCCCGTGCCAGTTTCAGTGCGGGCATTGCCATGTGAAATTGCGTGAATATAAAGTATCAGCCCCGATTATGGCTGCGGCTATTGCGATCACGGTGCTTTTGATTTATCTTGTGCAGATGGCCAGAACCGCCGTCATGCCGATGTTTCCGGCAGCGCGGTATGTGCCGGCCGCCATTTTCGCGCTCGTATGTGCGTATCCGGTGTTTATTGTCAGTGAGCGGCTCATTGCCAAGCTCGTCGTCACAAAAGGACACATTATATACAGAAAGCGGTAAGACACCTTTGATGAGGTGTCTTTTTTTTGTTAAGGATTTGTCACAGTCTCTGTGCCAAACTCCTCTTTACTTTTCATTGAATGGGGATTGTAAGCGTTTTATGATGAAGACACAGGGGAGAGAGAAACCCCGTGTCTTATTTATTTTCATCTGAAGGCAGGCAAACAGGGAGGGAATGAACATGCAGCAAGAACAGCAAGCTGGCATGAAAGTGAAGATACAGCGGTTCGGCAGTTATTTAAGCGGTATGATCATGCCGAATATCGGCGCATTTATCGCATGGGGAATTATCACCGCGCTGTTTATTCCGGCGGGATGGTTTCCCAATCCGCAGCTGAATACATTGGTAAGCCCGATGATTACGTATCTTCTGCCGCTTTTAATCGCATATACGGGCGGAAAAATGATCTATGATCACCGCGGGGGAGTCGTCGGAGCGACGGCCGCCATCGGAGTCATTGTCGGAGCGGACATTCCGATGTTCTTAGGGGCAATGATTATGGGGCCTTTGGGCGGTTATCTCATTAAACAATTAGATCGTGTGTTTAAAGATAAAGTCAGACAGGGTTTTGAAATGCTGATCAACAACTTCACGGCGGGAATTATCGGCGCGGTGCTGACGATTATCGCGTTTTATGCGATCGGCCCGGTCGTCCTGTCTCTTAACAAATTGCTGGCGGCGGGTGTGGAAGTCATTGTCCACGCGAATTTGCTGCCGATTGCAAGCGTTTTCGTAGAACCGGCGAAAGTCCTGTTCCTGAATAACGCGATCAACCACGGCATTTTAAGTCCGATCGGAATCGAGCAGGCCGCCAAAGCGGGTAAATCCATTCTGTTCTTAGTGGAAGCGAACCCCGGACCGGGACTCGGTATTTTACTGGCCTATATGTTCTTTGGGAAAGGCTCTTCAAGATCAACAGCTCCCGGAGCGGCGATCATTCATTTCTTCGGGGGGATTCATGAAATCTATTTCCCTTACATTTTAATGAAACCGATGCTGATCCTCGCGGCGATCGCCGGGGGAGCGAGCGGACTGCTTACATTCTCGATCTTTAACGCGGGTCTTGTCGCCGCATCATCTCCGGGAAGCATCATCGCCATTTTGGCGCTGACGCCGAAAGGAAGCTATCTCGGCGTGCTGGCGGGCGTCATTGTTGCCGCGGCCGTATCGTTTATCGTCTCGGCGCTTATTCTGAAATCGTCTAAAGCGGGCGAAGAAGATTTGACAGCCGCGGCGGAAAAAATGCAGGAAATGAAAGGCAGGAAAAGTGAAGCGGCGGCCGCATTGGCAGACAAAGAGGAAGAGCCGGAAAACAGCGCCGCTGATATTTCCGCTGACCAAGTCAGCCGCATTATCTTCGCATGTGACGCGGGTATGGGATCGAGCGCAATGGGCGCCTCCATTTTAAGAAACAAAGTGAAAAAAGCAGACCTGGATATTGATGTGACAAATACGTCGATCAATAATCTTCCGAATGACGCGGATATCGTCATTACGCATAAGGACCTGACTGACCGCGCGAAAGCGAAGCTGCCGCAGGCGGTGCACATTTCGGTTGATAATTTCTTAAACAGCCCGAAATACGATGAACTGATTGAAAAGCTTAAAAACTAATCAAACAGAAAGAGGGATCTTCATCATGGAAGTATTGGCTAAAGCGAACATCAAACTGAACCAGACAGTGAACTCAAAAGAGGATGCCATCCGCCTGGCGGGACAGACGTTGATTGATAACGGCTACGTGAAGAACGGCTATGTGGAAAAAATGTTCGAACGTGAAGAAACATCATCCACGTTTATGGGGAATTTCATCGCGATCCCGCACGGCACGGAAGATGCAAAGGATGAGGTGCTTCATTCAGGCATTTCCGTCATCCAGATTCCGGACGGTGTTGAATACGGTGAAGGCAATACGGCAAAGGTCGTTTTCGGTATCGCCGGAAAAAACAATGAACACTTAGACATCCTGTCAAACATCGCCATCATCTGCTCAGAGGAAGAAAACATCGAACGGCTGATCAGTGCAAAGACGGAAGAAGAACTGGCCGCTATTTTCAGCGAGGTGAACTGACATGATTGCCCTTCATTTCGGAGCGGGAAACATCGGGCGGGGCTTTATCGGCGCCCTGCTCCATCATTCCGGCTATGACGTAGTTTTCGCTGATGTGAATGAAACGATGGTCAGCCTTCTTAATGAAAAGAAGGAATATACCGTGGAGCTTGCCGACGGCGGCCGGCAGACCGAAATCATCGGCCCCGTTTCAGCCATCAACAGCGCGGTGCAAGAACAAGAGCTGTACGGGCTGATCAATGAAGCGGCGATCATTACGACGGCGGTGGGCCCGAACGTTCTCAGACTCATCGCCCCGTCCATCGCGGAAGGGCTGAAGCGCAGAACGTCCTCTGAGCCTCTCAATATCATTGCCTGTGAAAATATGATCGGCGGCAGCAGTTTTCTGAAAAAAGAAGTTTTCGGACATTTGACGGAAGCGGAGCGGGAACTCGTGAACCGGACGGTCGGCTTCCCGGATTCTGCGGTGGATCGGATTGTGCCGATTCAGCACCATGAAGATCCGCTGAAAGTATCCGTAGAACCGTTTTTTGAATGGGTCATAGACAGAACCGGCTTTGCCGGCGGCCAGCCGGTACTGGAAGGTGCGTTGTTTACGGATGATCTTACGCCTTTCATCGAGAGAAAGCTGTTTACCGTCAATACCGGCCATGCCGTTACGGCGTACGTCGGCTATCAGCGCGGATTAAAAACCGTCAAAGAGGCCATCGGCCATCCGGAAATCCGGCGTGTCGTGTACGATGCACTTTCAGAAACGGGCGAGTACTTGGTGAAAGCGTACGGCTTTAAGCAATCCGAACATGAGCAGTACATGAAAAAAATCATCGGCCGCTTTGAAAATGAATACATCACGGATGATGTGACAAGAGTCGCCAGATCACCGCTCAGAAAACTCGGAGCGAATGACAGATTAGTAGGGCCGGCCAAAAAAATAAAAGAACCGAACGCGCTGGCGGAAGGTATCGCCGCCGCCCTGCGCTTTGACTATCAGGATGATCCGGAAGCGGTTGAGCTGCAAAAGCTTATCACGGAAAAAGGCACGAGCGGCGTTCTTCAAGACATTTGCGGTATTCAGCCGCATGAACCGCTGCATGGCATCGTGCTCAGAAAGCTCAATCAATAAAAATGAACCCGCGTCGGGGGGACGCGGGTTTTTTCTTGCGTTATAATGAGAGGGAAGGGAGGCTGCGTGATGAATCAGAAGCTATTGCCCCATCGTTTTCCGTTTCTTTTGATTGACGGCACGACGAACAGTGAAGCCGGAAAATGGGCGGGTGCTTACAAAAACATCAGTGAAAATGACTGGTTTATAACTGAATCCCAAAGAGAGATGCCATTTTCGCTCGTCGTTGAAGCAATGGCCCAAACGGCGGCTTGCGCGGGAATTACCGGCGGTGACGGCCTCGGTCTCTTATCCGCGGTGAAGAAAGCGGAAAGGTTAGGTGCCGCTTTGTCGGGAGACCGTCTGGATCTTTTTTTTGAGGTCACGCGAATCAGACGCGGTTTTGTGTTCGGCCGGGCGAAAGCGTCCGTTGCCGGGAAGCCTGTGGCGGAAGCTGAGCTCAGCATATTTATCCAGCTATCGTAAAAAAAGCCGCCACTGGAGGCGGCTTTCGGACAAGCGTGTTATTTTGTATCATAATCTCTTTCACTTTGTGAATTGTCCCTCTGGTCATGTTTGTGTTTTTCGTCATTGGCGTTTTCCTTCAGCTCTTCCAGCGGAATCGGATCGGTTAAATCATGATGTTCAGGATTTTCATTCGGTTTGTTCTTTTGTTTTCTTTCTTTCATCCTCCATCACCTCAATATTTATTTTCCTCAACGCTCGCCCTGCCAAACGCAGGAAGCGGTTTTTTGTTCCTGTGGGTCATATGTATTAAAATAGAGACGACTACAATATAAAAAGTGAGGTACATATATGCCGATACAAAGAGAAGACGCAGATATTAAACTGATCGCGATTGATATGGACGGAACCCTGCTCAATGACGAGCAGCTCATCCCGGAGGAAAACCGGCGGGCGATCAAGGAAGCGGAGGCGAAAGGAATTCACGTCGTCATCAGCACAGGACGCACGCTGATGACCTGCCGCGAACTGGCTGAGTCTCTCGAGCTGTCATCCTTTTTAATCACGGCAAACGGCAGCGAAATCTGGGATTCCAACTTTGAGCTGGTTGAGCGCAAGCTTCTTCATACCGATCATATTCAAAAATTATGGGATCTGAGGAATAAGCACAACACGAATTTCTGGGCTTCTACCGTCGATAGAGTGTGGAGAGGGGAATTCCCGGAAACGATTACGGATCATCAGTGGCTCAAGTTCGGGTTCGAAATCGAGGATGACGAAGTGCGGAATGAGGTGCTGAAAGAGCTCAAAGAATACAAGGAGCTCGAAATCACAAACTCAAGTCCGATCAACATCGAAGTCAATGCCCTCGGTATCAACAAAGCGGCTGCGCTGGCGAAGGTATCGGAAAAACTCGGCTTCACGATGGAAAATGTGATGGCCATGGGTGACAGTCTGAATGACATTGCCATGATTGAAAAAGCGGGTGTCGGCGTCGCCATGGGGAACGCGCAGGACATCGTGAAAGAAACAGCTGACTGGGTGACTGATGTCAACACGGAAAACGGGGTCGCCAAAGCGATCCGCCACTGGGTGTTATAATAGAAAAAAGAGAGAGTCTCAGCATGAGGCTCTCTTTTTTTGTTTTGTCAGATTTGTGACTAGGTCTATGGTAGGTTTTCTGACAAAAGGATGTTCAAACCTGTCAGAATTAAATATAATGAAGAGAAATTCAACAATTCGGAATAATCGTTCCGAATATCGGAATGATAATAAAATAAAACGTTTACAATACAGGAGGGAGCTTATGTTTCAGATTGACATCAATTGTGATTTAGGAGAGAGTTTCGGTGCTTATAAAATCGGACTGGATGAAGAGATTTTGGATTATGTGACATCTGCAAACATCGCCTGCGGCTTTCATGCGGGTGATCCCAGCGTGATGCGCAAAACGGTTGCGCTTGCGGCGGAAAAAGGCGTGAAAATCGGCGCTCATCCGGGACTGTTTGATCTGCAGGGATTCGGGCGGAGGCAGATCGCGATTACGCCCGAGGAAGCGTATGATCTGACGCTGTATCAAATCGGCGCGCTGTCAGGGTTTTTAAAAGCGGAAGGTGTCGAGATGCAGCATGTGAAGCCGCACGGCGCTTTATATAATATGGCCGCCGTCAATCCCGGCCTGTCAGAAGCCATCGCTCAGGCGGTCTTTCATTTTGATCCCGGACTCGTTCTTTTCGGGCTTTCCGGAAGCGAGCTGATTAAAGCGGGAGATCGACTCGGACTGAGGACGGCAAGCGAAGTGTTTGCGGACCGCACCTATCAGGAAGACGGCACGCTGACGCCGCGTTCAGAGCCGGATGCGCTGATTCAGGATGACAAAAAAGCGGTCGGTCAAGTGATTCAAATGGTGAAAAACAGCACGGTGACATCACGTAAGGGACAAGCTGTAAACCTGAAAGCGGACACGGTCTGCATTCACGGAGACGGCGCCCACGCGCTGACATTCGCAAAAACAATCAAAAAAGAATTAAAAGCGGCAGACATTCAAATCAGTGCGCTTGCAAAAGACTGAGCAGCAGAGGGAGGAAGACAGCATGGAGCAAAAGAAAAAAACAGCCGGAAAGGCTTCCGGCAAATGGTCGCTTCTTTTAGGCGCGACATTTTTGATGGCGACATCATCAATCGGGCCCGGCTTTCTGACGCAAACGGCCACGTTTACCAATACATTGGCGGCAAGCTTCGGCTTTATCATTTTAATCTCTATTATTTTGGACATCTTCGCGCAAACCAATGTATGGCGGATTATCGCGGTTTCCGGAAAGCGCGGCCAAGAGATTGCCAATATGGTGCTTCCGGGCGCCGGTTATGCCATTGCTTTTCTGGTCGTGCTCGGCGGACTTGCGTTTAATATCGGAAACATCGGCGGCGCGGGTCTCGGTCTTCAAGTATTATTCGGAATCAAACCGGAGATCGGCGCTTTAATAAGCGCTGCGATTGCGGTTCTGATTTTCGTCATAAAGGAAGCCGGAAAAGTCATGGACCGTTTTATGCAGATCGCCGGAATCGTCATGATCGTATTGACGGTGTATGTTGCCGTAACGACGGCTCCGCCGGTCGGACACGCCGTTGTGAAAACTTTTATGCCTGATCATATCAGTGTGCTGGCAATCGTGACGCTTGTCGGCGGCACGGTCGGCGGATACATTACATTTGCCGGCGGCCACCGCTTGCTTGATTCAGGCATCCAAGGGAAGGAAGTCATTCCTCAGGTCACGAAAAGCTCCATCACGGGCGTCTTGATTACATCTATTATGCGGATTGCCCTGTTTCTCGCCGTGCTCGGCGTCGTTTCAAAGGGCCTGCGCATCGATCCTGATAATCCCGCGGCTTCTGTGTTCAAGCTTGCGGCGGGAAATGTCGGCTATAAAATTTTCGGCGTCATCATGTGGTCTGCCGCTATCACGTCTGTCATCGGCGCCGCCTATACATCGGTGTCATTCTTCAAATCGTTTTCGGCAAAAATCGAAAAGCACTCACATGGCGTAATTATCGGTTTTATCATTGTATCCACTCTTATTTTTGTCACGATCGGCCAGCCTGCCAAAATTCTGGTCGCGGTCGGTTCGCTTAACGGCTTAATTCTGCCGCTTGCATTAGCGATGATTCTGTTGGGCGCTTATAAGAAAAAAATCGTCGGCGATTACAAGCATCCGATCTGGCTCACGATTGCAGGGGCAATCGTAGTGGTTGTCATGGCGGTTATGGGCATCTATACATTATTCTCGCAAATGCCGCAGCTATGGAGCTGATGATATGAAAAACCATATGAGAGATACGAGTCCCGAAGAAGTCAGACAGCTTATCAGGAAAGGGCAGATGACCGGGCCGACGGCGGGGTTGGCCGCTTCTTACGCACAAGCCAATCTCGTCGTTTTGCAAAAGGATCTTGCCTTTGATTTTCTTTTATTCTGCCAGCGTAATCAAAAGCCTTGTCCGGTGCTTGATGTGACGGATGCGGGTTCACCTGTTCCGGCAATAGCGGCGCCGGGAGCTGATATCCGGACGGACTTTCCGAAATACAGGATTTATCGGCATGGCGTGCTTACTGAAGAGGTAACGGATATTACGCCGTATTGGAAGGATGATTATGTCGGGTTTTTGATCGGCTGCAGTTTTTCATTCGAGCAGGCCCTTATCAATCAGCACATTCCAATCAGGCACATTGATGAAGGCGTGAACGTTCCCATGTATAAAACAAATATTGACTGTGTTCCGGCGGGCTCGTTTTCAGGAAAGATGGTCGTCAGTATGAGACCGATTCCGGAAAGGCTTGCAGTCCGCGCGGCGCAGGTCACGTCACGTTTTCCCGCCGTGCACGGCGCCCCCGTCCGCATCGGAAATCCGCAAAGCATCGGCATCAGCGATTTGCATCAGCCGGATTTCGGAGATGCCGTAACGGTGCGGGAAGGTGAAGTTCCCGTATTCTGGGCCTGCGGCGTTACACCCCAGGCGGTGATCATGGAAGCAAAGCCTGATATCGTAATAACACATTCACCGGGGCATATGCTGATCACCGATATACGAAATGAATCGCTTGCTGTCCTGTAAGTGAGAAAGAATACAACGAGGTGATGACAATGATGCAGTATAGCGGAAATACAGCGCTTGATATACAGCCGTACGGTGATTCCGCCGTTATCATCCGCTTTGGCGGGCACATCAGCGAAGAGGTCAACAGCCGGGTGCATGCGGCGGCAGCCTGTATGGAAGAACGGCCGTTTCCGGGCTTCGTTGAATGTATTCCGGCATTCACAAGCTTAACGATCTTTTATGACGTGTATGCCGTCTCAAACATAAAAAAAGGCATCTCTCCTTTTGCCCTGGTCAAGAAAGAAGTGACAGAACGTCTCAGTCATATAATGACCGGCCGCAAAGAAGAGCGCCGGGTGATGGAAATCCCCGTTTGCTACGGCGGTGATTTCGGTCCCGATTTAGAAGAGGTGGCTGAGATGAACGATCTGACCCCGGAAGACGTCATCCGCATTCATACTGAAGGCGAATATCTCGTTTATATGCTCGGATTTGCGCCGGGATTTCCGTTTTTAGGAGGAATGTCTGAGCGGATCAGAGCGCCGAGAAAGGCGTCGCCAAGGCCGTCCATCCCGGCCGGTTCAGTAGGAATCGCGGGAATGCAGACCGGTGTGTATCCGATATCCACTCCCGGCGGCTGGCAGCTGATCGGCAGCACCCCGCTCCGGCTTTTCAGGCCGGAAGAACATCCGCCGAGTCTTTTGAGAGCGGGCGATACGGTGAAATTCGTCCGGATCACAGCAGAGGAGTACAGCCGCATCAAGGAGGGAGCCGAATGAGTATGAAAGTGGTAAAACCCGGTCTCTTGACGACGGTTCAGGACACGGGACGGACGGGATATCAGAAATACGGTGTATTGGGAAGCGGCGCAATGGATACGATCTCTCTGCGCATCGCCAATCTTCTTGCCGGAAATCAAGAAAAAGAGGCGGGGCTTGAAGTTACGCTCATGGGGCCAGGGCCTTCCTTTGAGTTCTCAGAACCCGCGGTTATTGCCGTTACGGGAGCTGATTTCGCCTTTCATATTAATGGGGAGCCCGCCCCTCTGTGGAAACCGGTTTTGATAAAGGAAAACAGCGTCGTCTCATTCGGGCCGTGCAAGATGGGGAGCCGCGCATATCTCGCCGTCGCGGGGGGATTTGACGTGCCCGCCGTCATGGAAAGCAAAAGCACGTATGTCAGAGCGGGGATCGGCGGCTTTTGCGGAAGAGCGCTGCAAAAAGATGATGAGCTGCCGCTCGGCCGTATGACGCCATGTTCGGAATCAATCGCGTACCGTCTGAGCGATTCTTTCGGACAGCATGGTTTCTCAGCGCCTGATTGGTCTGTCAGCAGCAGAGGGTTTCTGCCGCTGAAAAAAAATCCGGTCATACGAGTGCTTGAAGGCGCTCAATTTCACGCTTTTACAGAAGAAGCAAAATTACGTTTTTATCAAGAGTCATATACGGTCACGCCTCAATCCGACCGAATGGGCTACCGGCTGAAGGGCGCTCCGCTTGAATTGCGGGAGCCGCTGGAAATGGTATCTGAGGCCGTGACGTTCGGAACGGTGCAGGTGCCGCCGGACGGCAATCCGATTATTCTGCTGGCTGACAGACAGACGACGGGGGGCTATCCGCGGATGGCGCATATCATATCCGCCGATCTTCCTCTCGTCGCCCAAACGATGCCGGGGGAACATATTACGTTCCGGGCCGTTTCGCTGGAGGAAGCGGAAATGCTGCTTTTGGAGAAGGAACAGCAGCTGAAGGAGCTGAAAGCAAGGCTCAAAATGGAATGGGTGATCTGACAAAGGGGCTAAAGACCATGGAAAACAAAAACAAAACCGTCATCAAATCAATGGAACTGCTTCATTTGTTTCTGACTGAACCGAGCCTGAGCTTAAATGAGCTGGTTTCTCTATCGGAAATGCCGAAGACTTCGGTTCACCGGATGGCAAGCTCACTGGAAGAAACGGGATTTCTCACCCGGGCAGCGGACGGCCGTTATCAGCTTGGCCTGATCTTTTTACAATTCGGCCAGCTCGTCTCTGAACGTCTGGATATCAGGAAAATAGCCAAACCGATTATGGAAGAGCTGTGCAGCGAAGTGGATGAGGCCGTTCAGCTGATCATGAGGGACGGGGATGAAGCCATTTACGTCGAAAAAATTGAAGGCACCCAAACCGTCCGCCTGTATACGGCAATCGGCCGCCGGTCGCCGCTGTACGCGGGAGCGTGCGCCAGAAGCATTTTATCGTTTCTGCCGGAAGAGGAGATTGACACATACATTCAGAAGACAAAGCTTGCCGCAATCGCCTCAGGCACGATGACGGATCGGGCTGAACTGCTTCACTCCATTGAAAGATCCTTGCAATCAGGTTATACGATCAGCTATTCGGAATTAGAAGATTATACGGCGGCGATCGGGGCGCCGATTTTCAATCACGAAGGTAAGGTGGCTGCCGGAATCAGCATCGCCGGCTTCGAAGCCCGGTTTTCAGAGGACAGGCTGCCGTATTTAACCGAAAAGGTCAAAAACGCCGCACAGCATATTTCTGAGAAATTAGGTTATTGACCGAGCCAATTTTTCTTCACTCGCGTACATTACAATATCGATAGTAACGAGTGGAGGAAAGTAAATGGGACTTGTTTATACGGCGCTGGGGGATTCTTTGACGACGGGGAGGGGATCCGGACCGTTTTCCGCCGGTTTTGTCCAGCGGTTCGGGCGCATGATGGCAGAAGATTTACAGACAAAAACCGACGTATCCATCTTTGCCAAATCAGGCCTTGAGACTGGAGAAATTCTCGGGCTTATGTCCTTACCGTATATTCAGAGGCGGATTCAGGCTGCTGATATGATTACGATTACAGGCTGCGGCAACGATTTGATTGATTCGGTTCAGGCATATCAGCAAACATCGGATGCTTCGGTATTCACCAGCGTGTCCAGTCACTGCCATGAGAACTTTGAAAAGATGATAGCCAAGATTGCTGCCTTAAAAGGACCGCACCCGTCTCCTTATGAGATCCGCGTCTTCAATTTATACAATCCTTTCCCGGGCATCTCCATTGCAGAAAAATGGATATCCTCTTATAATGCGCACCTCAGCACGCTCGCATCGGCGCCGCACGTCAAAATTGCCGACGTCCACAGCGCTTTCAAAGGAAAAATGAATGAATATCTTTCTCATGACCGCGTACACCCCAACAGCAAGGGGTATGAAGTCATGGCATGCGTCCTGCGGGGGCTCGGATACGGAAGCCTCGCCCGCTCATAACCGCGCGCTCCTTTTCATGGGGAGCGCGCTTTTCGTGCTCCTTAAAACAAACTTAAAATTGTCCGACTTTCGTTCTATCCGCGCAAAAAGTACGCTAGAATAATGGGGGATAAAGACAGAAATAGAATTGTGTTCAAAAAATGATAACAGAAAGGATGGATTGCTTTGCTGCGCGCCTTAAAACTGTCACTCGCGATGCTAATTATTATACTTGCGGCCGCCGCATTTACGTATGCGGAACATACCTCTGTCATACAGCCGGTTATGCTCGTGTTTCTCGGTGCGGTCATGTTCATTCAGGGGCTGGAGGAAAAACGGAAAGAAAACGACGGTTCCGGGAAATTCAATATCTATACCGCCGTTTTTGTATGGTCGATCTCCTTAATCGGTTTTACGCTTCACGCGATCTGAGTCTGATAGATCCTCAAAATGCTCCACAACGGGAAATGGTGAATAAAAACGGTGCAGTAAGGCTTTCCATTCCTGATAATCCGGCGATCCGCGAAAGCCTTTTGTATGATCTTCCAATGTCTCCCATTCCACAAGCAGCAAATATTTATGCGTCTTTTCCATACATTTGGACAAGGAATGGGACAGATAACCTTTCATGCCCGCGATAATCGGCTCCGCCCGGCGGAATGCCTCTTCGAATTCCCCCTCAAGACCTTCTTTTACATACAGCATGGCTGCTTCTCTGATCATCTGAAATTCCCCCTTTTTTTAATAGATACATTGTATAAGAATATGGCCCGTGACGGCAGGAAAAACAAAAAAATTTTAAACACTATGAGAAAAAAATCCTTGCCAGCCTGATTTGGTTTAGGAGAAAATAACAGTTGGAAGGCAGGGGAATAGACAGTGAAAAAAGGGTTATACCTATTACTTTTACTCGCAGGAATCATAGGTTTGATCGGCTGCTCGAAAACGGAATCGGCCGAAGACAGAATGAAAGATTTCGTAAAAGACTGGAACGGCGGTCATTACGATAAGATGTACCAAAGCCTCACCCAGGATGAAAAGAAAAAACGATCCAAAAAGGATTTTGTAAAACGATATGAAACCATTTATGAACAAGCAGGGGTTAAAAATCTGAAAGTCACTGCCGAAAAACAGGACGAAGACGACAAGAAAAAAGATGACCTCCAGCACATCGATTATAAGGTCAGCATGGATACAAAAGCAGGGAAGGTCGCTTTTGAAAACACGGCCGTCCTGAAAAAAGAAAAAACAGACGATGGGGAATCATGGAACATCGACTGGAATCCTTCTTTTATTTTCAAACAGCTTTCCGATGACAAAACCGTGCAGATCGCAAATGAAGAACCGAAGCGCGGACAAATTTACGACAAAGACGGAAAAGGTCTCGCCGTGAATACTGAGGTGCCGGAAATCGGCATTATCCCTGGAAAACTCGGCAAGGATAAAGACAGCGTGATCAAAAAACTGTCTGAAAAACTGGACCTTTCTGAAGACGATATCAAAAGCAAACTGAACCAGGGCTGGGTAAAAGACGACTCCTATGTCCCGATTCAAAAAATCAGACCGGATGATGAAAGCAAGGTCAAAAGCCTGC
Organism: Bacillus sp. jun7; assembly: GCF_051034795.1. NCBI lineage: Bacteria > Bacillati > Bacillota > Bacilli > Caryophanales > Bacillaceae > Bacillus > Bacillus sp. jun7. The sequence continues at coordinate 1,964,678 of NZ_CP093219.1, read as the reverse complement.
TCGCACTAGACGGCGTGACGAAAACGAAGGTCAGCTCCCGCTACTATCCGTACGGCGAAAAAGCGGCCCATCTGACCGGCTATATTAAAACCATCACAGCGGAGCAGCTGAAAAAAGCGAAAGACGGCCAATACAGCGATACTTCCAAAATCGGCATCGCCGGCCTTGAAAATGTATATGAAGACAAGCTGCGCGGCACGACCGGCTGGAAAATTTACGTCCCGCAAACAGGTGAGGTCATTGCTGAAAAGAAAGCCGAAAGCGGGCGGGATATTCATGTAACGATTGACATGAAAACGCAGACGAAGCTGTATGATTCTATGAAAGACGACAGCGGAGCGGCAGTCGCCCTCGAACCGCAAACGGGAGAGACCCTCGCGCTCGTCAGCGCACCGTCTTATGACCCGAACGGCTTTATTTTCGGCTGGAGCGGCAAAGAATGGAAAAAGCTGAATGAAGATAAAAACAATCCGTTTTCAGCGAAATTCAACAAACTTTATGCGCCGGGATCAACGATTAAACCGATTGCCGCGGCAGTCGGCCTGACAAACGGCACATTGAAAGCGTCGGAAAAGAAAAAAATCACCGGTAAAGAGTGGCAGAAAGATTCGAGCTGGGGCGGTTACCATGTCACACGCGTATCAGAGCGCCTGAATGAAGTGGATCTCGAAAACGCGCTGATCACATCGGACAACATCTACTTTGCGCAAAATGCCATAGATGCCGGAGCGGACGCGTTTACAAAAGGATTAAAAACATTTGGCTTTGATGAAGAGATTCCGTACCAATTTCCGATTGAAAAGTCCTCAATCGCTAACGGCAAGCTTGATTCCGAGATCCTTCTCGGAGATACGGGCTACGGCCAGGGGCAGATGCTGATGTCTCCTCTGCACTTAGCGGCTGACTATACCGCATTTGTAACAGACGGAAATCTCGTCAAACCGACATTGATCAAAGACGGAGAAAAAACACCGCAAATCTGGCATAAGCAAGTGGTGTCGAAAGCCAATGCCGAAGAAATCACAAAAGGGCTGAGAGGCGTCGTTGAAGATCCGCGCGGCTCTGCATATCAGCCGGCCGTAAGCGGCATTACCGTAGCCGGAAAAACCGGCACAGCCGAGCTGAAAACGTCTAAAGAAGATAAAGACGGCAAAGAAAACGGCTGGTTTGTCGGTTACGATTATAAAAAGAAAGACCTCTTGATCGCGATGATGATTCAAGACGTCAAAAAACGCGGCGGAAGCCATTACGTCGTTGAAAAAGCGAAAAAGCAGTTTCAGAATCATTAAATGACGATTTTTGCGGGCTGAAAGGAAAATCGGCCGCCGAAGCAGAATGAAACAGCATGGGCAATTCCTGAAAACAGAGATACAAGAGGCTCTAAGAAAAAGGGGGATTTCACATGCAGCGCATTCAATTGGCTGAAGACCTGGAATTTTCAAGAGTGATACACGGGCTTTGGCGTCTGAACGAATGGAATGTTTCAGACGGAGAGCTGCTGAATCTGATTGAATGGTGTATCAGCCAAGGCATCACCACCTTCGACCATGCCGATATATACGGCGGTTATACGTGTGAAAAGCTGTTCGGCGGCGCTTTGTCCCTTTCGCCTTCAATAAGGGAGCGAATCGAAATCGTCACAAAATGCGGGATTGTCATTGAATCACCGGAGCGGCCCGGAAACAAGTCGCATCATTATAATACGTCGAAGTCTCACATCTTAGCGTCGGCGGAGCAGTCGCTTTTGAATCTGAATACGGATTATCTGGATGTGCTGCTCATTCACAGACCGGACCCGCTTATGGACCCGGAGGCTGTGGCTGAAGCGTTTCACGCGCTGAAAAGCTCGGGCAAGGTCAGATATTTCGGGGTATCGAACTTTAAAGCGCACCAGTACAGAATGCTCGAATCCTATTTGGATGATCCGCTCATCACAAACCAAATTGAAATCTCGGCGTACGAGCTGCAAAATATTCATGACGGCACGCTGGATTTCTGTCAGGAAAAACGCATTCCGCCGATGGCGTGGTCACCGCTTGCGGGCGGGAGCGTTTTTACAGGACAATCAGATAAGGACCTCCGAATCCGTGCCGCGCTTCGTTCCGTACAGGAAGAAATCGGCGCCGCTTCCATTGACGAAGTCATGTACGCATGGCTGTTCACCCACCCGGCAGACATCATGCCGATTGTCGGCAGCGGAAAAGAGAACCGCATTTCCGCCGCGGTGCGTGCATCCGCATACAAACTCAGCCATGATCAGTGGTTCCGGATTTATACCGGTGTCCAAGGCTGCGATATTCCATAAACAGAACAAACGCCCGGAAGGTATCTTCCGGGCGTTTGTTTATGTGGTGTGCAATGTCTAAAAACAAGTAAGGTCACTTTGAAGTATAGCCGTGCGGATCAAGAGTAACAAGCGTCATGGCATATTATCTGACACATTTTTCTTTTTCAATACTGTCACACGGCCCAGTGCCAAATTGCCATTTGAAAATGGTTGAATAATCATTGAAAGCGTTTTATATTATAATTTACACCACTTTCCCCGGCAGCACTCCCCATATGCCATACTTCTCACAACTAGAAAATCTGGAGGCGCGTTTCATGTATATGACAGCGAGAGAACAAAAATTAATGAAACATCTATTACTGCAGAACCGTTACGAGACAGTGCATGAACTGGCAGAAGCTTTACAAGTCAGCACAAGAACCGTTCACCGCGAGTTAAAAACAATCAAACCGATAATGGAATCATTCGGTCTGGCACTTGATAAACAGCCCGGCAAAGGACTGAAAGCGGTAGGAAACCCGGAGGACAAACAAAAACTCCTGTCAGACCTGTCCTATGAACAGCATGAATACAGCGCTGAGGAGCGGAAACTTTTAATTCTATGTTCTCTATTAGAGTCGCAAGAGCCGATCAAGCTCTACAGTCTGGCGAACGAATTGCAAGTGACAAACGCGACAATCAGTTATGATCTGGATGAGCTGGAGACTTGGATTGCGCCCTTCGGCTTGACGCTGATCCGAAAAAGGGGCTTCGGCATTCAGCTGACGGGGCCGGAAAATGCGAAACGGAAAATCGTCGGCAATCTCATCGTCAACCGGCTTGATATTCAGAGCTTTTTGGAAGCGGTTGAATTCAATATTAAAGGAAAACCTGACGATGCTGAAAAAATGTTCGGCGTCGTAAATAAAGCGGAACTTTTGAAAATGGACCGGCTCTTGATTCAGCTCAAGGAAAAAATCGCGATCGCCTTATCTGACAGCTCATACATGGCGCTTGCGGTTCATTTAACCTTTGCAATGGACCGGATCAGACTCGGAGAAACCATCACGATGGAGGCTTCGGAACTAAAAGCGCTGCAGCAGACGAAGGAGTACGGCTCTGCGCTGGAAATGGCAAAAGAGCTTGAAAAAGCGTTCGGCGTTTCAATTCCGGAAGCTGAGATCGGTTATATCACCATTCATTTGCGGAGCGCCAACCGCCAATACAAAACGGAATTCAAACCGGAAAACATTGAAGTTGAAACGGCCTTGCAAACGAAGCAGCTGATCGGCTTCATTTCTGAAAAAATCAAAATTGATCTGACGGAAAACGGTTCTTTATACGACGGTTTAATCGCCCATCTGGAGCCTGCGATCAACCGGGTGAAAGAAAATATCGACATGTACAACCCGATGACCGAGCAAATTAAACGCGACTACTTTCTGCTGTACATGGCCGTAGAAGAAGGAATGGAAAAATTCTTTCCGGGGCTTCTTTTCTCTGATGATGAGATCGCTTTCATCGTTCTTCACTTCGGCTCCGCTCTGGAAATCAAACGGGAAGAAGCGAAGATCAGGGCGCTGATCGTCTGTTCCAGCGGCATCGGGTCGTCCAAAATGCTCGCATCCAGACTGAAAAAGGAGCTTCCGGAAATCCGTTCCTTTGATATGTCTTCCCTCATCGAACTGAAGGACCGAGACATCACCGCGTATGACATGATCGTATCCACCGTTCCGATCCCGTATGGAAACATTGATTACGTCATGGTCAGTCCGCTTTTAAACGAAGAAGACGCTGATCAGGTGAAGCAGTACATCAAAAGAAAAATTCCGCTGATTCTTGACAAAAAAAGAAACGGTAAAAGAGAAGAGAAGCAGCCGGAGACGCCTGATATGCTGGAAGCGGCCGGCCGTATGGCACATTATGCGGCGGTTATCCAAAGCGTGCTGCGGAACTTTTCGGTCAAATCCATTGAGTCAAACACGGCGTACGAACTGTTTTTGAATCGTTTGTTTGCCATGCTTGAGCAAGAAGGATTTGTCCGTAATGCCAAACAAACTGCACAGCGCCTTGCAGAGCGTGAACGACAGGGCGGACTCGGCATTCCGGGAACGGCGATGGCGCTGTACCATCTCAAAAATGAAGAAATTGTCACGCCTTTTTTCAAAATTTATGATTTGACGGCTCCATGCAGTGTCAAAGGCATGGACGGAAATTCCCTGACCGTCGGCCGCGCTTTGGTGATGATGGCGCCGGCTGATATGCCCGCTGAAGGGTCGGAAATACTAAGTGCGGTCAGCTCGGCCATCATCGAGTCCGAAGACAGTATAAAAGCCTTCCAGACGGAGGATGAAGCCGATTTATACAAACGTTTAAACAAGCTGTTTTATCATTTCATTCAGGAGAAAGGACAGCGGTAAACAGAAAGCGCACACCTCATATGGGGTGTGTTTTTTTCTGCATGTATGAGGGTAAGGGGAAGGGAAGAAACTAAAAACATGGGACTATTGTATCATTCACGAATGGAATAGTTCTAAAACAAAATTGTTTTACAAGTTATATTTTTTGGTTTAAAATGGGTTGCGTGAGGAAGAAAATCTGACAGAGTTTTTTGTGATTTATGATTATGGGAGATGAAAATATGGAGACATTACAGCATATGATTCTGCATGACATTTCAAATAGCGAAGAGATCGAAGCTGTAAAAAGCGGTGCGCATACCCTGACCTACGCGGAATATCGAAAACGAATCAATCAGCTTGCACAAGCGCTTCTTGATAAAGGAATAAAAAAAGGCGACAGAGTGGCGATGCTTTGCAAAAACGGCCACGCGTCATCCATTGTCATGTTTGCGGCACTCGAAATCGGCGCGGTTGTTGTGCCGGTCAGCTGGCAATTAACACCTTACGAAATGAAAGGCATTTTAGCAGCCTGTGAACCGAAAGCTGTCTTTTTCGGCACTGAATTTAAAGAGATTATGGAAGAAGTGCTTCCTGCGCTGGTATCTTCTCTTAAACTGAAGGTCGAGACAGGAGCAGCTGCGGAGACAACGCCTGAGTTTGACGCTTTATTGACAGGCTCCGGTGATACACCGGATGTCGAAACGGTGTCTGAAAACGATACGGCATTGCTGATGTTTACCTCAGGTACAACCGGCAATCCGAAACGCTGCATGATCACTCACGGCGGCATATACAACTACGTAAACGCGACATTGGCTTACACGGGGAGAATGCAGCATGTCCGCTTCTTAGCATGCCATCCGAATTACCATACGAGCGCGATTATCTGCCAGATGGTCGGCACGATGAGCGGAACGACATTCATTATGACAGACAATCAGGACCCTGTGGAAAACTTGAAGCTCATCGAAAAAGAAAAAATTCAAACCATCATGGCGCTGCCAGTCTATTTCACATACCTGCTGAAAGCATGGGAAACGCACCAGACTGACATGTCTTCTATCGTTTATATGATGACAGGAGGCACAAAGGTGCCAAGCAGCCTGATCCAGCAGTATCTCGACATCGGCATCCCGCTCATGCACGGATACGGAAGCACGGAAGCGTGGGGCATCAGCTCTTGGAATCCGCAAATGGGAATGGATAAAGCCGCTTCCGCAGGTAAACCGATGGAAGAAGTGGACGTCCGCGTTGTAGATCCGGAAACAGGTGAAGTCCTTCCGCAAGGCTCAATTGGAGAAGTCGTTGTGACAAGTCCGTTTTTATTTAAAGGCTACGAAGGTAACGAAGAAGCGACACGAAAAGTGCTGAAAGACGGCTGGTTCCATACCGGCGATTCCGGCTATGTGGATGAAGACGGATTTATCTTTATCACCGGACGTTATAAAGATGTCATCATCTACGGCGGCGATAATATTTATCCTGACCAGATTGAAGAAGTCATTCAGCAAGTGCCGGGAATTCTCGAAACAGCGGTTGTCGGTATCCCTGATCCGCTTTACGGCGAAAAGCCGAAAGCGTTCATCGTGACAAACGGCAGAGAAGACCTGACAGAAGAAGAAGTGACCCGATTCCTGCAAGAACGTCTTGCTGCCTTTAAAATTCCGGACATTGAGTTCGTCAGCGAACTTCCGAAAAACAACCTTGGAAAAGTGAGAAAAGACGTGCTCCGCAAACAAGCGGTACGTTCATAATAGTGAACAAAAACCCGGCTGCCAGCCGGGTTTTTTTCTTGCGTTCCATGTGAAACATTTTTCTCCAAAACGTTTTGAACTGTCTCAATCATGTTTATCCGGAAGACAGCCGAGGTAGACAAGAAATATGACAACGAACCAGAAGGAGGAACTTGACATGGAAAACTATCCGAAGGAATTCCCGGCGGAATCACAAAACCGCCAGCCGGGCATTGAAAACGAAATGAATCCGGCGCCTGTTTACGAATACAAAGAATATAAAGGCGCTGACAAATTAAAAGGGAAAACCGCGCTCATTACAGGGGGCGACAGCGGTATCGGACGCGCCGTTGCGGTTGCTTACGCGAAGGAAGGCGCAAATGTCGCGATCGTCTATTTTGATGAACACGGTGATGCGGAAGATACAAAAAAACGAGTGGAAGAAGAAGGCGTAAAATGTCTGTTAATCCCCGGCGATGTCGGTGAGGAAGACTTTTGCAATGAATCCGTTGAAAAAACGGTTGAAGAATTCGGGCGTCTTGATATTCTCGTGAATAACGCCGCGGAACAGCATCCGAAAGAAAGCATTAAAGACATCACAAGCGAGCAGCTTCACAGAACCTTTAAGACAAACTTTTACTCACAATTTTATTTGACTAAAAAAGCAATTGATTACATGAAGCCGGGCAGCGCGATCATCAATACGACATCCATTAATCCTTACACAGGCAATCCGCAGCTGATTGACTACACGGCTACGAAAGGCGCGATTAACGGTTTTACGAGATCCATGGCGCAAGCGCTCGTCAGCGATGGTATCCGTGTCAACGCCGTGGCGCCGGGGCCGATCTGGACACCGCTTATTCCGGCGACATTCTCAGAAGAAACAGTCGCTTCCTTCGGTCAGGATACGCCGATGGGCCGGGCAGGCCAGCCTGTTGAGCATGTCGGATGCTATGTGCTCTTGGCCTCAGACGAATCCTCTTATATGACCGGACAGACGCTGCATGTCAACGGCGGCAGATTTGTGACCACATAAGGAGGCTGACCGATGACGATATCGAAACATGACGTGAATGCATACTATCAAAAAGCGGGAATCGTTCTGACTGATGATGAAGTCGAAGACATTCAAATCATGGATTACGGCTTAGGCAAGCTTGAGGAAACCGGGCTTCAGCTGTTTATTTACGTGAATACCGACCGCTACTGTTCGAAAGAATTGGTGCTCTTCCCGCGCCAGACGTGTCCGGAACACCGCCATCCGCCGGTCGGCGGCGAGAAGGGAAAACAAGAGACATTCCGCTGCCGCTGGGGGAAGGTGTATCTCTACGTGGAAGGCGAAAAGACAGAGAACCCAAGCGTCCTCCCGCCGGAAGAAGACAAGGAGTACTACACCGTCTGGCATGAGATTGTGCTTGAGCCGGGCGGACAATACACCATTCCGCCGGATACGAAGCATTGGTTTCAAGCGGGAGAAGAAGGGGCGGTCGTTACGGAAATGTCATCGACAAGCACGGATGATCACGATGTTTTCACCGATCCGCGCATTTAAGGATGAGGCTGCACGCCTCATCTTTTTTGTATGGAAAAAAATAAATTTACCTGTATAATGGCTAATAAAGGAAAGAAGGTGCGGTCGTGTTTTCCTGTCAAATCCGGGAACATCTGACGATCAGATTGCTTGCCAAAGAAGATACGGACGAATTGTATTCTGTTATGAAGCGAAATCAAAACCATCTCAGCGAATGGCTCAGCTGGGCGGAAGAACTGGCTGACATCGATACGTACCGCGATGTGATCATCCCCGAATGGCGCTATAAATACGCGGAAGAGAATGGGTTTGACGCCGGAATTTTTGTGAAAGGCCGGTTTTGCGGCATGATCAGCATCCATAATGTCGATACAGTCAATCAAAAAGCAGAGATCGGCTACTGGCTGGATCGAGAGCATGAAGGATTCGGCATTATCACCGCAAGCTGCCGGGCGGTCATCACCCATGCATTTCAGGACCTCGGGCTGAACCGCATCATGATCAGCGCGGCTGAAAAAAACACGAAAAGCAGGGCGGTGGCGGAACGGCTCGGATTTCAGAAAGAAGGACTGACGAGAGAAGGCATTTTCGTACAGGGCGCCTATCATGACACGGTGAACTACAGCATGCTGAAGCGGGAATGGAGCGAAGATCGGCAGAAGAGCACATTTCTTGGTTTAAATGTCTCCCCAATGTGGAAAAGTAACAGCGGAGACGTTAAAAAGGAGTGATTCTTCATGAATCAAAATGAAATCAAAGAAAAAGTGCTTGAAGTACTGGATCATCATAAAGTCGGTTCGCTTGCGACGGTAGAACAAGGCAAACCGCATTCACGCTACATGACATTTTTCCATGACGGCTTAACGATTTACACGCCGACGAGCAAAGACACTCATAAAGCGGAAGAAATTGAAAACAATCCGAATGTTCATATTCTGTTAGGGTATGACTGTGAAGGATTCGGTGACGCTTATGTGGAAGTGGCCGGAACCGCCAAACTGAACAACTCAGCAGATTTAAAAGAAAAGCTGTGGGATCCGAAACTGGAACGCTGGTTTGACGGAAAAGACGATCCGAACCTGGTGATTCTCGAAATTGAACCGAAGCAGATCAAGCTCATGAACGCGGGTGAAAAAACGCCGGCCGAGCTGGAACTTTAATAAATCATTTGATTATTCAGGGGCAATCTGTTATACTTAACTGCTAAGTGACAACATGCAAATAAAAAAGAAAGTAAACTTCTTTTTTCTGTTTTGATATAGAAGCTTCAGGCTTCAACGGACAGCTTGAAAAAAAGCTGAGCTTATTCTTTTCCTTCTGATATTCGCCCCTAACGAAGAGATGGAAAAAAGACTTTTTGTTTTACAATTCACACCGGCGCGGCTTCGGAGCCGCAGTGACGATTGAGAGGTAGGGCTTTCGTTGTCTTGTGTTCAAGAACTTCCATGGTGTTTACTTTCGAAGAATGATTCTGTCGGAACTGTTAATACGAATCACCCGCGGGCTAAGGCGGGCAACCATATATTATTTATTTGCGTAAGAAAAGAATAAGACAAAACCGCGCCGGACATCCGGGCGGTTTTTTTATGTAAACGGCCGAAACCTCGCCGCAGTCTGCAGAGTCTAATCAGTATGAAAAGATTTGGAGGAATCATACATTGCACGTTATTACTTCACAAGTACTGTTTATCTTCTGTTTTCTGCTGCTGATACATTCGATTGAAACGCTTGCCTATGCAACACGGCTTTCCGGCGCGAGAGTCGGATTTATCGCGTCCGCGCTGTCATTATTTAATGTCATGGTTATCGTGTCGCGCATGTCAAACATGGTTCAGCAGCCGTTTACCGGACATCTGATTGATGCCGCCGGATCAAACGCTCTGTCTGTTGTGGGCGCCCAGTTTCGATTTTTAATATTCGGCTCCACGGTCGGAACGATGCTCGGCATCTGTCTTTTGCCGACATTCGTCGCGTTATTCTCCAGGGCGATTATACACTTGGCGGACGGAGGAGGCTCCGTCATGCAGGTATTTAAAAAAGGATTTTCACTGAACGGGCTGAAGCATGCGCGTTCTTATATCAGACTGCCGTCAGTCTCCTATTTAAAGGGGCTTCAATTCCGAATGATCCCGAAACGCTTGTTTGTCATTAATATGGTCATTACGTCTATTTACACGATCGGTGTTCTGTCCGCTCTGTACGCCGGCCTTCTGGCGCCTGAGCACAGCACGACCGCCGTGATGGCATCAGGCTTAATCAACGGCGTTGCGACTATGCTGCTGGCCGTGTTTGTTGACCCGAAAGTCTCCGTACTGGCAGACGATGTGGCGAAGGGCAAGCGCAGCTACGTCTCCTTAAAATGGACCTCATTGACGATGGTCACATCAAGGGTCGCGGGCACGCTTCTCGCCCAGCTCGTATTCATCCCCGGCGCTTATTATATCGCCTGGGTGACGAAATGGATGTAACGCATGAAAAAAGCTCCTCTGCAGAAGAGGAGCTTTATTATTGATAATTTCTCAGGCCGCGATCATAAATAAAATTACCGAACGGAATAAAGGCCGCGATAAAACCGGCGGCTGACCATTTCACATGCCATTTGACAGTAAACGCCGCATACGCCAGCACCGCCAGATAAATGATAAACAAACCGCCGTGAATGGAACCGGCAATGGTGACGGCGAGCGGATGATGAGCCCAATACTTCAGCGGCATCGCGATAAACAGCAGCACCAAAAGCGACATTCCTTCAATAAACCCCATCGTGCGAAGTCTGCCGATCGGCGTGTGTAACATACAGCTCCCTCCTGTCGGACATCTTTTTTCCTCTATACTATAAGCAAAGGGCAGTCCTAATATGACCATTTCGCGTCTGTTCCTGAAAAAACCTTCATGATTTCAGCCTGTTGTTCTTGTCATTTTTCGGATTTCTCTTGATAATATAGCCAAAAGGGTAAGGAAGGACTACAGTCATGAAACTAGATAATGTGGATCTGAGCATCATTAAAGAGCTGCAGCGGGACAGCCGCCTGTCCATGCGGGAGCTGGGCAGAAAAATCAAATTGTCAGCCCCGTCCGTCACAGAGCGTGTCAGACAGCTTGAATCCTTCGGCGTTATTAAGCGCTATACATTGGACATTGATCAAAAAAAGATCGGGCTCCCCGTCTCCTGCATTGTCGAAGCGACGGTGAAAAACGGAAAATACGATCAATTCAAAACCTACATTCAATCCATTCCTAACATTGAATTTTGTTTTCGGGTCGCCGGGGCGGCGTGTTATATGCTGAAGATTAACGCGGACAGTCTGGAAACCATCGAACACTTCATCAACCGCACCTCTCCGTATGCCCAAACCGTGACCCACGTCATTTTCTCAGAAATTGACACAAAAAACGTCCTCGATTAGAGAGAGCGTGAGGAAGTCTGTTATAATAACAGGATGAGTGTGAAAGAAAGAGAAGTGAAAAGCATGTCAAAAACAGTTGTATTAGCTGAAAAACCTTCAGTCGGCCGGGACTTGGCCCGCGTTCTGAAATGTCATAAAAAAGGAAACGGATATCTTGAAGGCGACCGCTACATCGTCACATGGGCGCTCGGGCATCTGGTAACGCTCGCTGACCCTGAAGGATACGGCAAAGAATTTCAATCATGGCGGCTTGAGGATCTGCCGATTATTCCGGAGCCTTTAAAGCTCGTCGTCATTAAAAAAACAGGAAAACAGTTCAATGCGGTCAAAGCTCAGCTTGCCCGAAAAGACGTCAGCCAGATCGTAATCGCTACAGACGCAGGACGGGAAGGGGAACTTGTGGCCCGCTGGATTATCGAAAAGGCAAACGTCCGCAAACCGATTAAGCGGCTGTGGATTTCCTCTGTGACGGATAAGGCGATTAAAGAAGGATTTCAAAAGCTCCGCAGCGGCAAAGAGTACGAAAACCTGTATCATTCCGCCGTTGCCAGAGCGGAAGCGGATTGGATCGTCGGCATCAACGCGACCCGCGCCCTGACCACGAAATTTAACGCGCAGCTGTCATGCGGACGCGTCCAGACTCCGACACTGGCGATGATCGCCAAACGCGAAGCGGATATTCAGGCGTTCAAACCCGTTCCTTATTACGGTCTCCGCGCGGCGTCTGATCAGATGACGCTGACATGGCAGGATAAAAAAACAAAACAGACAAGAACGTTCGATCAGACGGTGACCGGCCGTTTGGCAAAAGACCTGCAAGGAAAGCCGGCAGTCATTTCAGAATTGAAAAAAACGGCGAAGAAAAGCTTCGCTCCCGGTCTTTACGACTTGACGGAATTGCAGCGGGACGCTCATAAGCGCTTCGGTTTCTCCGCAAAAGAGACGCTGTCCGTGCTTCAAAAGCTGTATGAACAGCATAAGCTTGTCACTTACCCGCGGACGGATTCCAGATTCCTTTCCGCAGACATCGTGCCGACTTTAAAAGACCGTTTAAACGGCATGGAAGTTAAGCCGTACGCCCAGTACGTCAATCAAATACTGAAGCGGGGCGTCAAAGCGCATAAAGGATTCGTCAATGATGCGAAAGTATCGGATCACCATGCCATCATTCCGACAGAGGAGCCGCTGATCCTTTCAAGCCTCAGCGACAAAGAACGAAAGCTTTACGATCTGATTGCCAAACGTTTTCTCGCCGTGTTAATGCCGGCGTTCGAATACGAAGAAACAAAGGTCACAGCCGATATCGGCGGCGAAACATTTACCGCAAAAGGGAAAACGGTTCAATCGCCTGGCTGGAAAGCCGTGTATGATATGTACGAGGATGACGACGATCATGAGGAAGACAAAGACCAGACGCTCCCGGATCTTCAGCAGGGTCAGCGCCTCACTGTCTCATCATTGAAAGAAACGAGCGGACAGACGAAACCGCCGGCGCGCTTTAATGAAGGCACGCTGTTATCCGCGATGGAGAACCCAAGCGCCTTTATGCAGGGAGAAGAGAAGAACCTTGTGAAAACATTGGGTGAAACCGGCGGACTCGGAACAGTCGCCACCCGCGCTGATATCATTGAAAAACTGTTCAACAGTTTCTTGATCGAGAAAAAAGAAAAAGATATTTTCATTACGTCAAAAGGGAAGCAGCTCTTACAGCTCGTCCCGGAAGATTTAAAATCGCCGGCCTTAACCGCTGAGTGGGAGCAAAAGCTCTCCGCCATCGCAGCGGGCAAACTGAAATCCGCCGTGTTCATTAAAGACATGAAAACATATGCGGGCAAAACGGTGAAGGAAATCAAAAACAGCAGCCAGACTTTCAGACATGACAACATTTCAGGCACCGCCTGCCCTGATTGCGGCAAAATGATGCTTAAAGTCAACGGCAAACGCGGCACGATGCTCGTATGTCAGGATCGTGAGTGCGGCAGCCGGAAAACGCTGGCAAGAAAAACAAACGCCCGCTGTCCGAACTGTCATAAGAAAATGGAGCTTCGCGGCCAGGGCGAAGGCCAAACCTTCGCATGTGTATGCGGCCACCGGGAGAAACTGTCCGTCTTTGAAAAGCGGAAGGCGAAAGATAAATCCGGACGCGCATCCAAGCGGGACATCAACTCTTATATGAAAAGCCAAAACAAAGAGGAGCCGATGAACAACGCGCTGGCAGAACAGCTGAAAAAACTCGGCCTGGATAAATAGATCAGAGAAAGGCAGCATTTGTAAAGAAATGCTGCCTTTTGTTGTGTTTTTTACTGTAATGGGAATACGATCCATGTGAAGAGGGAAAAGGTGAGAGGCGGCGCTTCCATTTAAAATTTTCCAATGTGAAAAAATGCTAGTATTCTTTTATCGTTTCCTTTATAGTAAAAATACTTTGTGAAAAAATAAGATATGGGTCTAAAAAAGGAATTGTAAAATAGGAGGATGGACTGTGAAGCAATTCGTTTTTCGTCTGATGATCCTTTTGATTTCGATCGTTCTGACGGCGGGGTGCGCGGAGGCCGGCACTGAAAAACAGGCGGCAGCCGAACCGTCCGGACCGCTTCAGCCCGCAGAGCATTTTATTTATCATAAATTGATGAACGGGCGGGGGATGATCCGGACGAACATATCCGGTGAGCCGGAATATTTATCTGAGTCTCTCGGACTATGGATGGCATTTTTGCTGAACAGGAAAGATGAACGGCAGTTTCAATCGCAATATCAGCTTCTCACCGATTCGTTTCTGACGAAAAACGGGCTCGTGTCGTGGAAGATTGACGGGAATAAAGCGAGCGGCACCAATGCCTTAATTGACGATTTCAGAATCATGAACTGTCTGAATGAGGCCGGAACCCTGTGGGGAAACAGTGAATACGGGAAAACAGCGGTGCAGATCGGGAAGGCGCTGGAAAAATACAATACGAATGACGGGTATTTTACGGATTATTATGATGCCGCTTCAAATGCCGCATCAAAGACCGTGACGTTGTCCTATGTTGACCCCGGCGCCTTACAGATGCTCAGAGAAAAGGGGATTATCGATGAGAAAACGGAAAACCGGAACCTTGATGTTCTCAATCTTGCGCCCCTGAAAAATGGTTTTCTGCCGAAATCATTCAATACCGAAACAAAGGAATACAAATATGACAGCGAAGTGAATGTCATCGACCAGCTGTACGCCGCCGTGAATCTGAAGCGGGGCGATGACAAGGCCGCCGCGCTGTCAAAATGGATCATAGAAGAATGGAAGTCGCGCGGACAGCTGTACGGACGATACAGCGCAGACACGAAGGAGCCGGCGGTTCAATACGAATCACCGTCCGTTTACGCCCTGGCCGTTCTTTTTTTAGCAGAACAAAAAGCTGATCCGGCTGTCATCAAGCCGCTTTATGAAAGAATGACTTCATTTGAAACACTGGACACGCTGAAACCTGATTACGGCGGCTATATGAGCGGGAGCGATACACATTCTTTCGATAACCTGCTGCCGCTTCTGGCTGAAAGGAAATTGTTTAATGAAAATATCATTCAATGAATCACAAAAACTGTGCAGCTACACAGCAGTTATGCTGGTGCTGCTGTCTTTTTTTATTTACTATGCGTCTCAGCAATCCGCAGGGCTTCTGATAACCTGCATCACATTGCTTGTTGCGGGAGCCGGCATATGGTTCGGGGCAATCTACGCGCTCGTCATCACCTTACTCGTCTTATTTGTTCTCGGCAGCCTGCTCCTGTGGTTTCAGACCGGGAGTTTTATGGCGTCTGCCGGTGCCGAAAGTCTGCAGGTGCTGGTCATTTGGGGGATTGCGCTGCTGCTCTTTTCTTACATAGCGGGAAGGATTCACGAGTTGGCGAAGGGGCTTGAGCGCTCAGTGAAACAGCTGCGTGAAGAGATTACGAGCTTTGTCGCCGTCGACAGGGTGACAGGCTTTGACAACCATCTGCGGATGAAGCTGGAGCTTTCTGAGGAAATCAAGCGGGCGGAACGCTACGGCAATTCCTTCGTCTTTTTGCTGCTGCACATGCATTATTTCAAGGAATTCAAATCCCTGTACGGAGAAAAAGAGACCGAGCGGCTGCTGGCGTTTATCAGCCGCCAAATCCGGTCAAGCGTTCGGGAAACAGACAAAAAATTCAGGCCGTCCGCCGAACGGTTCGGCATCGTGCTGACCCATACGCCTGAAGAAAACATGCCGGCCGTTCTGGCGAAGCTGAAAAAGGAATTGGATACGTACCGGCTGCAAAACGGTAAATACGTCTCCATCACCTTCCGTGTATGTTACTTGGCGTACCGAAAAGATTTACAAACGGCCGAGCAATTTTTAAACGAACTGGAAAACGAGATGATGATGAATGAACTCTAAATGGATACGTCTCTTACTCTCGGCGCTCTTCATGATTTCGGCGGTTTATGTTCCCCGTCCGGCGGAAGCAAAAGACAAAAAGGACGGCATTCTCATTATTTATACAAGCACGGACGGCAAAGAAACCGCTGAGGTCAAAATGCTTGATCTGACCGCGGGCCATTTCTCATCCGCCGTGACCGTGAAAAGCGACGGAGACATCACAGCCGCGGACCTCAAAAAGAATCGGCGCGTCATCTATTACGGCGTCACGAAAAAAAAGCTCAGCACATCATTTGTGTCACTGATCAGCAGCATGCCGCAGCAGCTTATCAGCATCGGCTATAACGCCGGACAGTTCCGCCAATTTGCGGGGTTGTCCCTGACAGAAAAAGAAACGGTATACCGCATTTACGGCAAAAAAGAAAAAACAGACATGCCGCTTGAAAAAGGGATGTCCGTGCTCGGCGTATCGGGAGTAAAAGGAAAGTCCCTTTATACATACCGGTCCGGTGACGGCAGCACCCGCCCTTTTATGTGGAAAACGGCGCGCTCTGACTATTATTTCGGTGTGACGAGCCTGTTAAATGATTCGTTTCTGACGGCGAAAGCGCTGCGCAGCGCATTCGGAGAATCACAGGGCGGCACCCTCCTTTACTTGCGGCTTGAAGACATCAGTCCGATGTCAGATGAAACATTGCTTTACGAAGCGGGCGCTTACCTGCATAAAAGACACATTCCGTTTATTCTGGCGGTCATTCCGGTCTATCTCAATCCGGAAAACGGAGAAAAAGTATACCTGGCGGACAAGCCGAAAATGGTAAGTGTCCTGAAAAAACTTCAGCAAATGGGCGGAAGCATCATTATTCACGGCTACACGCACGCTTACCGATACAGCGAAACGGGAGAAGGCTTTGAATTTTGGGATGCCAAAGCGGATCAGCCGATTACGTCAGAAAATGCGGATGATACTCCGGTCAAGCTTGAAAAGGAACAGGATTTTCCGAATGAAAAAGCGTACCGGGCGTATGTGAAGCCTTTTCGTGAAAAAGAAAACATCTACACGAGAACGAAGCTGGAGCAGGCGATTGACGATCTGACAGAGCTCGGCCTTTACCCGCTGTCATTCGAAGCGCCGCACTACACGATGTCTGAAGAAGGCTACAAAATCGCATCTTCTTATTTCTCCAGCATTTTCGGACAAGTGCAGCTCAGCGGCACGACGTGGAAAACCTCGGGCGCCCCTCCGTTCGTCTCAAAGCCTGCTATGCTGGACGGGATGACGCTGTACCCTGAAACAATCGGTTATGCCGATAACTCAAAGGAAAATCCGCTCGGAGATATGGAGAATCATATTTCGCAGATGATTGATTTCGGCGGCGGAACGGCGGGCGGTTTCTACCATCCGTATCTCGGCATGAAATACCTCCCCGAGCTCGTCAATCAGATGGAGCGGATTCCCGGCGGCGAGTGGCTCGATCTGAAGAAAACGAAGCAAACGGTAACGTCGGACAGCGTCAGGATCAAAACGGACGGAGACGGAACCATTCATGTGGAAAACAAGATTCATCCGGTAACGGCCTTTTTCAATCATCATCAGCAGACGCCTCTGGAAAAAGCGCTTTGGATTCTCTCCGGCGTGGTGTTATTGTTTATCATCATGTTCGCCTGCTACGTCCTTTATTTGCGCGCCACATTAAAAAAACGAATCTTTAAGGAGAGAAGAAGCCTTGAGTAACATTCTGTTTTTTATCTCATTAAGTTTAATATGGGTGATGCTTCTCTATCACATGTTTCTGATGCAGGGCGGATTCAGGCATTATATGACCTTCGAACGGAACATTCCGAAATGGCGCGCAAAGATGGGGGAGCTCCCGAAGGTCAGCGTGCTCATTCCCGCGCATAACGAGGAGGTCGTCATCAGGCAGACGCTGAAGGCGATGGTGAATCTGTATTATCCGAAAGACAGGCTTGAGATCATTGTCGTTAATGATAATTCCTCCGACCGGACGGGAGATATCGTCAATGAATTTTCCCGTCAGTATGACTTCATTAAAATGGTTATCACAAAGCCCCCTAACGCCGGAAAAGGAAAATCTTCGGCGCTGAACTCAGGGTTCGCGGAATCGAACGGAGACGTGATCTGCGTGTATGATGCGGACAATACGCCGGAAAAAATGGCGGTGTACTACCTGGTTCTCGGTCTGATGAATGATGAGAAAGCGGGAGCGGTTGTCGGGAAATTCCGTGTTATCAATGCGGCCAAAACGATCCTGACGAAGTTTATCAATATTGAAACCATCTGTTTTCAGTGGATGGCGCAGGGCGGCAGATGGAAATGGTTCAAAATCGCCACCATCCCGGGAACGAACTTCGCGATCAGGCGGAGCATTATCGAACAGCTCGGCGGCTGGGATGATAAGGCGCTGGCGGAGGATACCGAGCTGACCATCCGCGTGTATAATCTTGGCTATCATATCCGCTTTTTCCCGGCGGCTGTGACATGGGAGCAGGAGCCTGAGACATGGAAGGTCTGGTGGCGTCAGCGGACAAGATGGGCGCGCGGCAACCAGTACGTCGTTCTTAAGTTTTTATCCCAATTTTTCAAGCTGAAACGCAAGCGGATCATCTTCGATCTGTTTTATTTCTTTTTTACGTATTTTTTGTTTTTCTTCGGTGTGATCATGTCAAACACGATTTTTATCATCAATCTTTTTTACGACCTGCATCTGGCAGTCGGGTTTTTGGCGATGATTTTGTGGATACTGGCCTTTTTCCTGTTTATGACTGAGGTCATGATTACTTTGAGCATTGAAAAAACAGAAATGAACAAACAAAACTTCTTTATCGTATTTCTGATGTACTTTACATACTCCCAGGCTTGGATCGTGCTCGTCATCTGGTCATTATTCACAGAGATCAAGCACCGCTTGTTCAAGCAGGAAGTCAGGTGGTACAAAACGGAGCGATACAATCAAAATAAAAGCGGGTGACCTTTTTGAAAAAAGCGATCATATTGATAACCGGCCTTTTGCTATTGATGTATAACGGGCAGGCGGCCGCGGCCCGGGAGCTGAAAACGGACCGTTCCGCCCTCGGAACAAGCGCCGGCGCAAAAGAGCAGCAGGCGCTGACTGGCGATCTGATGACACTGTACGGGGCGAAAGACAGCTCAGAGCTGACCTATCAGATTCCTGCGGGAGCTTCGAATGCCGATCAGTCGCTTCTGATTGATTACGAGGCGTCAAACTTATTAATTGCCCCGTCTTCTTTAACCATCGCCATTGATGATGAACCCGTCAAATCCATAAAGCTTGACGGCAGCTCCAAGCGGAAAACGGTGAAGCTCAATCTCAGCAAAAGCCAATCCGCCCAAGGCTATCACAATATATCATTACGGTTTTACGGCGTATTAAAAGAGGGCGTCTGCGTCAGGCAGGATACGTCAGGCAACTGGATAAAAATTTATCCGGACAGCCGCCTTGTGCTTTCAGAAGCAAGCAAGTCAAAGGGAGCGGATCTCGGCCATTTCCCATATCCGTTTGCCCAATCAGGCAATACGGGTGAAGAAACCGATATTATCCTTCCTGACAAACCGACCTCTGCTGAAGCTGAAGCCGCAGTCAAAACAGAAGGATTTCTGAAAACGGCTGACAGCAGGCTGAAGGTATCCTATGTAAAAGAATCCGACGCCGGCAAAATCAGCAATCCGTCAATTGTCATCGGCGCTGATCAGCATTGGAACGGGAAAATAAAAGAGCTTTTAGATCGCGGGAACCTCAAAGCGGAAGACAACAAACTCCTTCTCGCTGAACGGGTTCTGACATCAGGGGACAAACGGCAGCCCGTCCTGTTTGTCACGGCGCACTCAGACAAAGCGCTGGCGGATAAAATCCGCGTCATCACAGACAGCGCTTATTCAAGCCAGCTGGGCGGAGATACTTTGACAATCGGCCGCCTTCAGCCCGCTGCGGAAAAAACAGGCAATAAACTGACATTAGAGGACTTCGGCGCGGGAAATGTAACGGTCGGATCAAACAAAACGGCGTCAGAGCACTTCTTTTACCCTGCGGCGGCCGCTGTTGATAAAGACGGTAAGGTTAAGCTTTCACTTACATTAAAAACGTCGGAATCGATCCGGACGAAGGCGGATTCAGCTAATGACGCCGAGAGAGCGGAGCTGAACGTCATGGTCAACGGACAGCCGAATGCGGTGCGTCTTGATGATCTCGGCAATCAAGATAAAGACGGCTTTTACCACGTCTCAATCCCGATTGATCCGAAGCTTTTGCGAAGCAGCAGGTACATTGATCTGCAATTTGTCACGTCAGGTTTGAAACATAACAACCCGTGTATCGACCGTGACGAAAATAAATGGGTCTATATTGATAAAAGCAGCATGCTGACGTATCCGGTAAGTGATGCGGCGCAGAAAGCGGATTTCGGGCAATGGCCGCTCCCGTTTGCGGGCGGCGTGAAAGAGAAAACAGTGATCGTCATCCCGGATGACGTAAACATACAGACACTGAAAGAACTTTCTCTGGTGGCGGATTCATTCGGAAACGGCTTTACCGTAAAGACGGCATCAGACATGAAGGAAGCGGATGCCAAAGGCCGGAATGTTGTATTTATCGGAAGTCTGCCGCAAATTCCGCTTTTGAAGTCAGACGCATCTAAGCTTCTCGTGCCGTCAGACCGCAGCGGCGCGTACGATGTTTCTTCGTTTCAGATGCTGAATGAGACAACGAAACAAGTCGCGTTTACCCAGGAATCACCTTGGGACTCCGGCCGAAGCATCGCTGTTTTTGCTCCGTTATCAGGCAGCGGCGCGTCTGTCACAAAAGAGCTGATCAGCTTTTTAGACAGCACAAGCGATGCCGCAACCGTCGTCAACGAAACGGCCGGCAAGCAGCTGTTTTCAAACCATCAGCAAATCAAATCCGACGACAGCAGTCCATCGCCTGATACGAAAAGCCGTTCCGCAGCACTGAACGTCACGTATATCGCTGTTTTCGCGGCGCTTATAATTATTGCGGCCGGTCTGATCTGGCTGACGGCAAGAAGGAAAAAAAGAAAAGCGGACAATGAAAAAAGTGAAGAGTAATGAAGGAAAAAGAGGCCGTTAACAGGCCTCTTTTTTTGTATTTTTATTTCCATTTTTGGCGGTGATTTTTTTATTTTTGAAACAGCATAAAAGCCCCTTTACAACTGAACGGGACGGGAGTATGATCTCTTTTATAATCTATATCGCTTAATCTGTAATCAGAGCGGGGGAACCAATTTGCGGCGCGTCATGCCGCTTGGGGTGAATCCTTTTTCAGGTAGGGCCAACTCTCATCAGCCCGAATCCGACAGCTAACCTCGTAAGCGTTCATGAGAGGAGATGAATGAAACCTGTGCTCGATTATGGCGCAGGGGCATCCGTTTGCCTCTGTGTCTTTTTGCTGTGCCGAAATATGGCATGCAATCGTTATTCAGAGACATCATAGCAGTAAGGGTTTGTAAATCAAACGGAAAATGAAAAAAAGGGGAAGACAAAAAATGTACCATTCAATCAAAAGATTTTTGATTGGGAAACCGCTGAAATCACAGGCGGCCGGAGAGCAGAAACTCACGAAACTCAAGGCGCTCGCCATGCTTTCTTCAGACGCGCTGTCATCAGTTGCTTACGGAACGGAACAGATTCTGATCATTTTGGCTGCGGTAAGCGCGGCCGCGTTTTGGTATTCCATTCCGATCGCAGCAGGTGTTCTCATTTTGCTGCTTGCTTTGATTCTGTCCTACAGACAGATTATTTACGCTTATCCGCAAGGCGGGGGCGCTTATATGGTGTCAAAAGAAAACCTTGGTGAGAAGCCGGGCCTGATTGCGGGCGGCTCATTGCTTGTTGATTATATTCTGACGGTGGCGGTAAGCATTTCTGCCGGAACTGATGCGATTACATCGGCATTTCCGGCTTTGCACCCGTATCATTTGCTCATTGCTGTTTTGCTTGTGATTCTGATTATGATTTTAAATTTGAGAGGACTGTCAGAGTCGGCATCCATTTTGGCGTATCCCGTCTATCTGTTTGTGGCGGCGCTTGTCCTTTTGATCGTCGTCGGACTGTTTAAGCTCATGACGGGGCAGGTTCATCCGGCCGAGCATACACCGATCGGCACACCCGTGGCGGGCATCACGCTGTTTTTGCTGCTGAAGGCCTTTTCATCCGGCTGCTCGGCACTGACCGGTGTGGAAGCCATTTCAAACGCGATCCCGGCCTTTAAAAATCCTCCGGCGAAAAACGCGGCCCGCACTTTGGCCATGATGGGGATTCTGCTGGCGATCTTATTTACGGGGATTACGGTGCTGGCGTACGGCTACGGCACGGGTCCGAAGCCTAACGAGACCGTTATTTCACAAATCGCAGCGGAAACTTTCGGACGGCATACGGTGTACTATTTCATTCAAGGCGTTACATCCCTGATTCTCGTGCTTGCGGCAAATACGGGCTTTTCCGCTTTTCCGCAGCTGGCGTTTAATTTAGCGCGCGATCAGTATATGCCGAGAATGTTTACGGTACGAGGCGACCGATTAGGATTTTCAAACGGAATCATCTTTCTCGGTATCGCGTCCATCTTGCTCATTCTTTTATTCGGCGGCCGCACGGAACATTTAATTCCGCTTTATGCCGTCGGCGTGTTCATTCCGTTTACGCTGTCGCAGACGGGAATGTGCATCAAGTGGATCAGGCAGAAGCCGAAGGGCTGGGCGGTAAAAATGCTGATCAACTCATGCGGCGCCGCCATTTCATTTATGGTGCTGTGTATTTTATTCGCGACGAAGTTCAATCTTGTCTGGCCGGTGCTGTTATTCATGCCTGCTGTCGTCATGCTGTTTTTCGTCATTAAAAATCACTACACCGCGGTCGGCGAACAGCTGCGGGTCGTTGATCAGCAGCCTGAGGAAATCAAGGGAACCGTCGTCATCGTGCCTGTCGCCGGTGTCACCACCGTCGTCCAAAAATCGATTCAGTATGCGAAATCATTATCGGATCAGGTCATTGCGGTTCATGTTTCCTTTGACAGAGAACACGAAAAAAAGATGGAAAAGCGCTGGGAAGAGCTTCATAACGGCGTCCGCCTCGTCACCCTGCATTCCTCATACCGCAGTCTGGTTCACCCGTTTGATAAGTTTTTGGAAACGGTCGAACAAAAAGCGAAAAAAGAACAGTTCTCCGTGATGGTGCTGTTTCCGCAATTTATTACGAAAAAACGCTGGCAGACCATCCTTCACAACCAATCAGCCTTCTTGCTCCGCGTCCGGCTGTTTTGGAAGAAGGACATCATTGTCGCCACCCTGCCGTATCATTTTAAAAAGTAACGGTAAAGACCGCAGGCTAAAATGCCGCGGTCTTTTTTGTAAAGGAGGACGACATGGCACAAGGCGCGTTTGTCATCATACAAAATGAGGAGCGGGACATATTGCTCGTAAAACGAAAAGACATTCCCTTATGGGATTTGCCCGGGGGCAGGATCGCAGAAGGTGAAATACCTGAAGCCGCAGCCGTCAGAGAGGCCTTCGAAGAAACCGGTTATAACGTGACCATCCTGCATAAAGCCGGTGAGTATGAAAGGCCGGCATTTGAAGATACACAGCACGTATTCATCGGAGCCATTACCGGAGGAACACCGCTGATGAACGGGCCGGAAACCGCCGCATTACGCTGGTTTTCCCCAAACCGGCTGCCGCTGTTCATGGTGCCGAACAGAAAACGGCAGATAAAAGACGGACTCAATGGGGCGGCAAATCGTAAGGCAGTCCTTAAAGACCTAAATTTGTTATCCATCCTTGATCTTCTGAGAAAAAAGCTGAGAGTATAGCCCGTGTTTCAACCCGTATGAAAACGGGGATGAATACAGGTAAAAGGAGGATGCAGTATGCCAAGTAAAACAGCAGGACACGTAATGACGGAGCTGCTTGAACAATGGGGAGTCGGTCATATATACGGCATTCCCGGAGACAGCATTAATGAATTTATCGAAGAACTGAGACATGAACGAAATAACCTGACATTCATCCAAACCCGGCACGAGGAAGTCGCAGCCCTGGCTGCCGCGGCTGAGGCAAAACTGACCGGACAGATCGGTGTCTGCCTTTCAATCGCAGGACCGGGGGCCGTTCATCTGCTGAACGGTTTATACGACGCCAAAGCGGACGGCGTTCCGGTGCTGGCGATTGCGGGACAGGTGGCTTCCGATGAAATCGGCCGTGACAGCTTTCAGGAAATCAAATTAGAGCAAATGTTTGAGGACGTGGCGGTATTCAACCAGCAAGTACATACGGCGGAAGCGCTGCCCGATCTTCTGAATCAGGCGATCCGCACGGCTTACAGCAAAAAAGGCGTTGCCGTTTTAACCGTTTCTGATGATTTATTCGCGCAAAAAATCAAACGGGAGCCGGTTTACACATCGCCGATATACCTCAAAGCCGATATAGAGCCGAAAAAAGAACATCTCGTCACATGCGCGCAATATATTAACAACGCAAAAAAACCGGTCATTCTCGCCGGCCAAGGGTTAAAATCGGCAAAAGAGGAGCTGCTCGCATTCGCCGATAAAGCGGCCGCCCCGATTGTCATTACCCTTCCGGCAAAAGGCGTCGTGCCTGACAGCCATCCACACTTTCTCGGGAATCTCGGGCAAATCGGCACAAAGCCCGCCTACGAAGCCATGGAGGAATGCGATCTGCTGATCATGCTCGGCACATCGTTCCCATACAGGGATTATCTCCCGGACGATACGCCTGCCATTCAGCTTGATTCGGATCCGGCGAAAATCGGCAAGCGCTATCCCGTCAATGCGGGAATCGTCAGTGATGCGGCTCTGGGGCTGAAAGAGCTGACGGAATACATTGAATATAAAGAAGACAGAAGATTTTTAGACGCCTGCACCGAGCACATGAAGCATTGGTGGAAGGAAATCGAGAAGGATGAAACCGAAGCGACTCATCCGCTCAAGCCGCAGCAGGTCATTGCCCGGCTTCAGGATGCCGCCGCAGAGGACGCCGTCCTGTCAGTGGATGTCGGAACGGTTACGGTGTGGATGGCCCGCCATTTTAAAATGAAGAAGCAGGACTTTATCGTCTCAAGCTGGCTCGCCACAATGGGATGCGGGCTTCCGGGAGCGATTGCCGCAAGCCTTGCCGAACCTGAGCGGCAGTCCATAGCCATTTGCGGAGACGGCGGATTTTCAATGGTGATGCAGGATCTGCCGACGGCTGTTAAATATAAACTGCCGATTACGGTTGTCATATTAAACAACGAAAATTTAGGCATGATTGAATATGAACAGCGGGTCAAAGGCAACATTGACTACGTCACCCAGCTGCAAAATATGGATTACGCCGCTTTTGCAAAAAGCTGCGGAGCAAAAGGCATCAAAGTGACGAAACACGAGGAATTGGCTCCCGCTTTTCATGAAGCGCTCAACTCAAATGAGCCGGTCGTCATCGACGCCGTCATCGGCGACGAGCCGCCGCTTCCGGGAAAAATCACTTACGGCCAAGCGAAGGGCTTCAGCAAATACATGCTGAAAAACTTCTTTGAAAACCAAAAAATCGAAATGCCGTCACTCAAGAAAAGCTTAAAACGGCTGTTTTAAAAAGCCGGCGCTTATAAAAAATAAACAGGCAGCATGCCTGTTTATTTTTATTTATTTACCCAGATAAGCCATAGTAAAAGCCCGGCTTTTTATTTTAGTTTTTTCTTCAATAAGGTCTTCCCGGGTTATATGGAATAGGTCAGCCAATTCCCAAGGGAGCCACCCATCTTTTTATAGAACTTTTGTGTACGGTAATTATCAGATGCAGTTATCCATGACATATGCGCATACCCGTTTTCTTTTGTAAAAGTTTCGCATCTTTTAAACAGTTCTTGGGCTGCTCCTGTGCCTCTTGCTTTTTCTGCCACGAATAAATCATTCATTATTGTTATTTTATCTGCTTTCGTCGTACTAAAACTAAAATATAATGTTGCAAAGCCAATAAGTTCCCCATCTTGTTCAGCAACGAATTGAATACCCCTGTTCTTCTCAAATAACATTTCAATCAAATGATGTATCTTTTCAATCGGTGGCTTAGGTCTTTTATAAAAATCCACGATATATAAATACATTAAATCGGTCAATTGTTTTACATCATAGTGTTCTGCGCTTCTGATTATCAAATGTTTCCCTCCTCACTCTTTTTTTAATTTTTGTTATACAAAACTTACACAAACATTCTAAATTATTCAATACTTTAAATTGGTTTTGAACCGGTTTGTTGCCTAAGAAAAAATAAGAAGGCGGAATCATGCTCATGAAGCGCTTAACTCAAATGAGCCGGCCATCATCGACGCGGTCATCGGCGACGAGCCGCCGCTTCCGGGAAAAATCACTACGGCTAAGCAAAAGGCTTCAGCCAGTATTCGCTGTCTGCCTTGATTTATTGAGAAGATTAGTTCTTATCAGTTTTACTGACCTCTTCCATGGTAAGGAAGAGGTCAGCAGTTCGAGCCCGCTTGGACACAGGAAGTCTATCATATTCAAATTTGCTGAAACGGTAACAGAGATCATAAAATCTGCAGCTAGCGAGCGATGGCTGATAAAAAAAGCTTTTGAAGGGCCAGGACAGTTCCTGCCAAACGTGGTTCGCACATTAGCGCCGTCAGCCCCCCTGATCAGCAAAAACAGGAAAAAGGACCGGTGACGACGTCCACTGTCAAAAAAGGTGGAATATTATCGTCATTGCATAGGAGTCAGGCGTAAGCATGGCAACCCTGCAAAGCTTGAATGGCATCAAGGATCCGAACCTGATCAAAGTTGGCCAAGTATTAAAGCTGACTGGCTCGTCCAGCTCTCCATTCGGTAAAAAGACATCATCTTACACGCTGCCGCCAGACATTTTTAAAGTGACAAAGCCCCTTAACTAAGGGAACGTCCGTAAAGCAAATTCAATCGGCGTTAGCGGCTCTCTATTATTATCCGGACAAAGGGGCAAAGAACAACAGAATAGACGGCTATTACGGACCGAAGAAAGCAAATGCAGTCAAACGGTTCCAGTCCATGTATGGCCTATCTGATAACGGCATTTACAGGCCAAAAACGAAAGAAAAAATGTTGCCTCTTCTGAAATAAATGAAACAACCCTTTAATAAGGCTGTACCACAATTCTATATATTTCATAAAAATAAAGAAGTATATAGAATTGCGGTTCGCATTAATGGTAGAATATGTTTGTTAAGAAAGATATTTTGAATGCTTGTGAATTTATGTAAAATTTGAAGGTTAACCTTACGAAGAAATAGTGAAACAACACATTTCCTGGTAAACATTGTTTAAAGCCCAAATCCTATAGTTCAGTTGGCACTACATGTCCCGATTTTGTATGACATTATACACTCAATAGAAATGATTAAAATATCCCAAATAATTCAAAAAAGGTGTTTACAACCTTATTTACATCCTATATCTTAGAATAGAAGGAAAAATTATTCAATAGTAGGGGGATACTGATGTGAAAAAGATTAAATTTTTACTTACCACCATGTTCTCTACAACTATGTTGATTTCCGGTTTAGGATTGGGATTTGGGAAAAGTGTACATGCTGAAGGATTTCCGCAACTTACTAATGAAAAAGTCCAAACGGAAATACAGGAAATGAAAGATGCCGGCATGACAAGTGAGGAAGTACAGAAATTCTATGAAATGAGTAAAGAAGAGTATGCGTATGTACAAGAACATGCAGAAGACTTGTATAAGGATTCCCAAAAAGAAATCAAAGAATTGAAAGCCTCTGGTCAAATTGATGAAGTTCTTCCTAAATACAAGGAGCCTGAATATCAGCCCAAGAACCAAATTGCAGCAAAAGCGTTAGGTACAAAAGGTGATGTTCTTACAAGCTATGAAATTAATTCTGGAAGTTGGTCTATTGGTGTAGGACATGCTGCGATTGTTTCAACTAACAAATCAAAAACAGTTGAAGCATGGGCGAAAAGCTGGAGCCCTATAAACCAAGATGGAGTTCGCAGATATAATAATAACTGGGGAAGTAAAAAGAAAGTTTATGGTCTATGGGTTAAAGGATCGAATAACAATAAGTATATAAACGCTGCAAAATATGCGGAAAAGCAAGCAAATAATAAAAAGAAATATAATTTCAACTTTTTGAATAAAAAGACAACTGCTAAATTTTATTGTTCTCAATTAGCTTGGCGTTCTTGGAAAAACCAAGGTATTGATATTGACAATGTCAAATGGGACACCGTTGTAACACCAATGGAGCTTGTAAAATCCAATAACACAACAATCTTTTATCATAAGGGTTAAACAAATTGACAAAAACAATCGGTGATGCACCGGTTGTTTTGTCATTTCAAAGGGAGGAAAATATGAATAGACTTAAGACCCTGTTTATTTTCATTTGCATACTGATAGTCACAACCTCTTGCGGTCTCATCCCAACTGGGAATGAAAAAGAGGAAAGAAGCAGCAATAAAAAGACTGTATTAAAGGATATTGACAATGCAAAATTTATTGTTGGTTTTTCTAACACTTTAGATAGGGGAAGTGAGATTGGGGTTTACGGTGAAGATGGTACTAAAATGGATAGCTTGGAATTGAAAGATGGTATAAATTTCACGATGTCTTCATATAACAAAAACGATACGTTCTTCTCATCAAATAGAAGCAATAATCACTTGATGATAGACAATAAAACCGGAAAAATAAACAAAATAAATGAAAAGAGTTTGTCAAAAACAACTGAGGATGAAGGTGCTTTCTTTATAAATAGTTCTGACGGTTATATCATCCATGACATTAACGTTGGATATACAGACAAAGGGCTGGAAAGTGAACTGGTATATTGGAAGGGAAACAGCCGAAAAAACAAGAAACAAATAAAGCTTGACGGAGAACTTGGATCAGCAATCGTCGCCAAAAATAAAATTTATGTCATTTCAAGTGGTGAAGAAAGTATGTCCATCCTTTCAATTAACCCAGAGACAAAAAAGCAAGAGAACAAGGCATCCATACCGAATAAAGGGATATACTTCATGGATGAAAAGGATGCATTCCAAGCTCTAGATGAAAATACATTTGTACTGGCAGTTAATGATAACGTGAATGAGAAAGAGAATTCTAAGCTCATATTAATAGACAGAGAGACTCTTAAGGTAAAAAAAGAAGTCGAGATGGAGAAAGGGTTTCATCCTGCAAAATTGAAAATATTAAAAGATAGCATCTTAGCTGTTTCTTTTGATGGGAAGATGCAGGTGTTTGATAAAAAAATGGTTAAGAAAAAATCTTTTGATTTTTATGCTGGGGATGATAACAAATTAATGAATGATGTTCAATTCAATGACAAAGAGATGTATGTTTTACTCAAAAACTTTGATATCCAGCGTGATAACAAGCTTGGAGATATCACGTCTTATGATTTGAAATCAGGCAAAAAGGTAAAAACAATCCCGCTAAAAGCAAAAAAAGAGTGGGAAATTGCACGTTTTGAAATTTTAAAATAAGTTGAAGGTGTTTATATTAGCATGCCATTGAGTCCTGTTTATATTATTCTCATCATTTTTCCGGCAGTTTCTTTTCTGTTGGGGATTTTAGGGTATCTCATCTTCAAAAAAGTATGGATTATGGCTGTTGTATTCGTTGTCATTGACATTTATGTTTATTGTAATAGGTGCCGAGCCGACATTTTTCAGGTGGATGGCTATGATGACGGGGAGCTATTTATCTCCGGTTTATCGGGAAGCATTAAGTATCGCCCGTGGGTTGGATGAGGAAAAAGTGAAAAGAATTATCGGAGTGATCTTTCATAACTTAGGCTTAGTTTATTTAAGAGGGGAAAGTTTGAGTGCCGCTGAAGAGAATTTTAAAAAGGCAATAGACGCTACTTAGAAGAGAAGCGCCTTTGGTCTGATTTCGCAGAGCTGACTGAAAAATTAGGTGACTTTCATTTTGAAAAGAGAAACTATGCAGAGGGAAGAACCTTTTTAAAGAAAACTATACATGCCCAAACACAAATCTTTAAGGTTACGGAGGCTATAATCAGCTCCGCTTTAATCGGTATTCTTTTTACTGGATTATTAAGTGTAACAAATGTTTATACTGCTGAAATGAGTGTTTCTGGAACTTTCCACATCGCTGAAAAAGCTATAAATATTTAAAGTGTTCTCCAATTTTTGACCTCCACCTTTTAAGACTGGGGGATTTCTTTTTCTAATCCAGTAATCAACATACGCAGCCTCATAAGGTTCTTAAGCGTTACTTGTATTGCGTTCACTTTTCCGTTTTACTGTGATGATTTCTTGAACGATGCATGCATGAGAAAAACGCCGTCCATTTTTAAGCCTTTCTTCAATAATTCAAGGAAAAACAAAGGAGCTATCGAGAAGATCTCGACAGCTTGATAAACAGGCAGCATGCCTGTTTATTTTTTTGTTTGTTGAGCGACTTGGCTTGCATATAGCCGTCCTAAACGAAAACGGAGATTGTGAAAAGCCGCAGCTGGCGAGCGATGGCTGATCAAAAACTCGTGATGGATCAGCGCGGTTTCATCTGAAGAACAGCCAGAGAGCGGTCACAACAGCGATCATAAAGTAATCTCCATCATTCAGTTTAGTTCCATTTTTGATAAACACATGTGCCGTCCGGTTCGTCTTTGTCCCTTTCGGAGTTTTAAGCGCAATGTTCTTCCCTATATTGTAATAAACAACTTTAAACAAATAATATGCCAGCGAACAGAATAAAAAGAGCAACATGAACTTGCCAATAAACAATATCATGTTTCATTACTCCTTTTTGCCGTTTTTTCGTTTTAATATATGACGGAAAAGTCAGGATGTTATATAAAAGGAGAAGTATTTTACCGAGGCTGGTGTTAAACATTAATGAACGGTTCGCCGCAACATCCCCAGATCCGGAACAATTTCAAAACGAAAGAGAAGCCCGGGGATTATTAAAAAACAGCCCCTAATGTGTCCGCTTTTTTTTGAAAACTTGATCCAAGATGAACATAAAGAGAGTGAATAAGAAGGACACCGTAATCATATCTATCAGAAATATATTAGGAGTATCTTTTATTAATAGCAGCCATACCACCTGCAAAACTAAAGAAATAGAAAAATAAGATATATATGTCATAATCCTCATATTTGTTACCCCCTTAGCCTAATTTCTCTTTTGTGATCTTATCCAAATTAGTAAAAAGGATATCCAATCCCGAAAATAAGAAAGTGATGAACAATGAAAGAAGAATTTCTCCACCTTGAAATATAGATATGTTCTCAATGATATGATTGGAAACGTATTGGATTGAGAAGTAAACAGCAGCCCATGCAAAAATGAATTCAAGGATATAGGCTGACCAAGCAGGTAATGTAAAAACATGAGTCATTCCTTTTACAATTGCCGTAAGGATTAGCATATAAACTAAAGCTAAGATACTGACGACGACAGAAAATATGTATAAGTCTGAAAGTGAACCATATATGATGTAATCTCCGAAAAAATGATGTATTGTTACAGCTGCAAAACAAATAATCAGGCTGGGGACAGTCACAGCGAAGAACAGAGAGAATCCAATAAGTACGATGAATGCTGCATGAGCTAAGCGGTTTGGCGGTGTATCCACGATCTCTTTTTTTAATAGAATCATAAAAATAAGAGATGAAATCACAAGGCAGCATAAGAAAGTGAGCAAAACAGTAAAAAAGACAGTCATGTGACATCTCCAATGAAAAAGTGCTATTAGAGTGAATCTAACAGCACTTTGCATTTACTTCATACGTATTTTCCTGACGATCATTTATGAATGATTTTAAAATGCTTTCATTGCTAAAGTTGTCAAATGAGCGAGGTTTTTAGCCTGACTGTCAGAAAGTCCGGACTTTTTAAGTGAAAGATAAAGATTCTTTTCCACGTCAGTCCAGCTTAAGGCGACATACTCGTTCAGCATTTTCTTTAAAACCGGTTCTATGTGTTGATTGAAAACGGATTCGAGTTCATTTCTTATTTTCTTTCCTGCTAATTTTTCAACAAGATTGAATAATTTTGTTTTATTTTTCAGCACTTCTCTGATTACATCTTTGACTGGTTTTGACACAGATGCATCGCTTTGTGCTTTAAGTCCGTAGGAAAATTGCGTATCAGTCTGATAAAAAAATGATTTGGTCGTTCCAGTGGCATTGGCAGTATTATTATGATTTTCTTTAGCTAAGGATGCGGGGACAAAAGTAGTAGTTACAAGGGCTAAAGATGCGGCAAACAGAATGCCTTTAGCTGCGTGTCTAATGGGAAATCCTCCTTTAGAAATGTAGTGTAGAGAGAAATGAAAGACTATGTATTTAGGCGGGACCTGTATGATCCGCTTTGAACATTTTTCCCTCTCAGATACCATTCTATCAATAGGTATTTTTTGGGTAAATAGGATTTTAATACGATATTTTTCTCGCAATTCAAAATCTTCTTTAGCAGGATTTATTTTAGCTGCAGTTTCGTGAAATAGAACATGGGCTGGAGCCTGCATGTACAGGCTGTTTGAGGCGGAATCACATTATCGGAGCGGTTTTTATCATTTAGGCTTAGGTAAAAAAATAAACAGGCAGCATGCCTGTTTATTTTCGTTTGCGTGAAAGAGCGAAGAAAAACGGGAAGGCGGAGCCGGCCAATAACGTACCGAATAAAAACATGCCCCCGATGAACACATGATAGTTCACCCCGCCGATCCAAAGCCCCGTGATTAAGGAAACGATGCTTAATGCGATCATCAAAAAGCCGGGAATCAGACGTTTCTTACCCGTTGTCCGATAAGCAAAAAGAGAACAGAAGATGCCGATGACAATCGGCACAATCCACAGATAAAAAAGGATAAATACTGACATAAGCAAAACTCCGATTTTTCTTCTATCATACCAAAAACGCCCGGAAAAAGATACGAACGGCACCCGGCGCCAAAAGAAAAACCGGCCGCTATGGCCGGTTTTTTTCTAACGGAAGGAATCGTAGATCACAAACAGATTAAGCGCGATCACCAAAACCGCAATCAGCCAGGCGAGAGCCGTCACCCATTTTCGGTTCGTCAGGGCGCCCATCAGGCGTTTGTTGCTTGTAAACATAATCAGCGGCACGAGCGCAAAGGCGATGCCGAATGAAAGAACGACCTGGCTCCATACGAGCGCTTCTGTGGCGTTGACCCCCGAGATAATGATGATCATCGGCGGAATGATGGTAATGAAACGCCGCAAATAAAGCGGGATACGGTAACGGATGAAGCCCTGCATGATAATATCGCCTGACAATGTGCCGACAGAAGAGCTTGAAAGCCCTGCGGCCAGCAGCCCGATCCCGAAGAGAATGGCTGAAGCCGGCCCGATATAGTGGCCGAATTGCTGATAAGCCACGTCTAAATCTTCTACATACAGCCCGTTCTTGAAGAAAAGCGCGGCAGCGACGATGAGCATGCTTGCGTTAATCGCCCCGGCGATCACCATCGCGATGAGAATGTCAATCGTCTCGAATCTAAAAATCTTTTTCCGCTCACTATCCGTTTTTCCGACGACACGGCGCTGTGTCAGTGCGGAATGTAAGTAAATGGCATGCGGCATCACGGTTGCGCCGAGTATCCCGGTTGCCAGGAGCACACTGTCCATTCCGTCAATTTTCGGGATAAACAGCCCTTCGAGAACGGAGGCGGCGTCAGGTTTGGCAAAGAAGGTTTGCAGAGCGAAGGCGATCACCACGACAAACAGAAGTCCGGCGATGCCCGCTTCCAGCGCCCGGTAACCCCTGCGCTGCAGCTCTAAAATCGCGAATGATCCGATCGCCGCGATAATGGCCGCTTCAACCATCGGTATGCCGAACAGCAGGTTGAGCCCGAGCGCCGCCCCGATAAATTCTGCCAGATCAGTTGCCATAATTACCAGTTCACCCTGTATCCACAGCCCGGCGGATACCCATTTCGGGTACCGGTCTCTGGCGATTTCCGGAAGGTTTTTACCCGTGGCAATGCCGAGCTTCGCGGAAAGAACTTGAATTAAAAAAGCCATCAAGTTTGAAAAGAGGATGACCCACAGCAGCATATACCCATATTTCGAACCAGCTGAGATATTCGTAGCGAAGTTTCCCGGATCAATGTAGGCAATCGCCGCGATAAAGGCGGGGCCTAAAAAAGGCAGAAGCCGCTTGAATCCCTTGCTTTTGCCGTCAAGTGCATCCTGCACGGCTTTTGATTGCAGTGATTGTGCTGAGATGTCTTTGCTCATTATGTCTCACCTAAATTCCGATAGATTTTTAGCTAAATAACAAAAAGTTTCCTAGATGCAAATTATTTTATCTACATCATAAATCCGCTATTATGAGATGTCAAGTTCTTTATGTTCAATAAACCGGTACATTGATGCCCTGTTTTATCTATGATATGTATCCCGCCGAAGAAAGGTCCGAAAATGAAAACGGCATCGTTCCGGGAAAGAAGCGATGCCGTTCGCAAAGCGTGTTTCCGCGTCCGATCATGCGCGGATGCGTGGAGCGTTCTTTTAAAAAGGTGAAAAGAGGACACTTGCCCATATAACTTCACAACTTTCTGTCCGCCCAACTGATCCTGAGAAAAAGACGCTGTATTTCCTCCGTTTTCCCGGGTAAATAGAATAATAATGTTTCTTTCCATTGGAAGATAAAACCTTTCTGTACCATTCAAATGACCTCCGGAAAAACTCCGGCCGCTCTGAATAAACGTTTGAATCAACGATATATCAGTGATTCCAGTCCAATAAACCGCTGTTATCTATCAATTAAAGAATCGGCATGGCCACTTGCGAAGAAAAGAAGTTGGAGCATTAGACTTATTTCAGTCTCCCGGGCAAAAAAGTATAATAACGTCAGGAAAGCTTTCCAGCCATATGATAAAAGAGGGGGAATTTTCCTGGTACGTCGTTTGTCGATCATTTCTTTAGCCAT
Organism: Bacillus sp. jun7; assembly: GCF_051034795.1. NCBI lineage: Bacteria > Bacillati > Bacillota > Bacilli > Caryophanales > Bacillaceae > Bacillus > Bacillus sp. jun7. The sequence continues at coordinate 1,929,970 of NZ_CP093219.1, read as the reverse complement.
GATTTTTGCTGTTTCTTTATTCGCTTTTGGCGGCTCTGCATCAGCAGCAGCTTTCAAACCTAAAGCTGAACCGGACGTTTCCATTTTAGCCAGCGGGGGTACAGTCGGTATTTACGGTGCTAATATGCGCTCATGCTCTAAGGTCAGCTGTTCAACGATCACAACATTCTCAAGCGGTAAAAAAATTACAGGTTCTTGGGTAACCGGAGAATATGTTCAAGGCCACTACACTAATTCTAATAAATGGCTGAAAGTCACGTATGCAGGAGCGACAGGCTACGTTTCAGTCACCACACTATCTTATTATTACGGTTTATAATCAGAAAAACCCCGTTCTCTTGAGAGCGGGGTTTTTCCTTTATTCCGATTCAATTTCCGCGTTTCGTTTCATCATCGTGTTTCATCAGCTGATCGATTTCTTCCTTAGAAGCGTTTTTTTTCCACTCTTTCGCCTGACTTGTCGCAATGGGAATGGCCCGTCCTTCTTCATAACCCTCATCTATCATCGCATTCGCGATTTCGATCGCTTTTTTCTTCACAGGTTCCTCGAGATTCTTCAATGATTGCGGATAATCCTTCATAGACCAAGGCATGTCTATCACTCCTTTATGAAAAGTGTTTCCCGCCTGAAGAAAAAGAAAACCGCCTCATCAAAAAGAATGACAGCTATTTTTATGAGAGACCAGCAATTTCCGAATAAAATATAAAGGATAAAGAAGCAAGTACAGATTGAATGCCCACCACATAAGATCAAAATCACCGATAAATACCCAAAAGGCAATCGCTTGCAGGCCTGAACAAAAGGTCAGCACAAGTGATATTAATGCGAAAGGGCGCCATAACGCATGTTTCCGTTTATAAAGAAACAAGCTGTACAGCCCGGTTATCGAAATGAAAATATCTAAGGGAAAGAATGACCAGTTCCAGGCCATTATCATGGCATTATCATAATCTTTAAACACCATGTTTTTTGGAATCCACTCAAAAAAAGTAACAATCCAATAAACGATAAATCCAATATCTGTAATGAGGAAGAGAACCTTTAACCCTTTCATCATCTGTTTCTGTCCGTATGAACGCTGATGCCGTTTGATGACGTTTCACTTTCAGAAATAAAGTTTAAGGAAACGACACCGATGATGATCAGAAGAACAGAGACGGCTTTTATGACAGAGAACTGTTCATGAAAGAAAAAAATTCCGATCATGGAAATCAGCACGATCCCCATTCCCGACCAGACCGCATACGCGATGGAGACACTTATATATTTCAAAGTCAAAGTAAGAAAACAAAGGCTGCCGATATAAAACAATAATAATAAAATACTTGGGACAAGTTTTGTAAATCCATTTGATAATTTCATGCTGACCGTACCCAATACTTCAAAAATGATCGCTAAACTTAAATAAATCCATTGCATTCAGCATTCTCCTTCAATCGTATTATTCAGAATTATACAATATATAGAATTTGAAGGAAATTAAACAATGAAATGTTTTCCGGATAAAAAATCCGGCCGGGTGTAAAAAGAAAACGCCATAAAGGTATACTATGAACAAAGAAATCAGAAAGGACGTGCAGGACGGGTGACAGAAGAGCGGACAGACCTGGAAAGACAACTGAGAGACATTCAAAAATGGGAAAAGGCGCAGCAGAGGGTGATGTTCTGGCAAACATTCACCCGCTTGCCGTTTCAGCTTTTGGACAAGCTGACACCGCAATTTATTCAGAGGAAAATCGGACTCATTCTCGATGAAACGGGAACGTTTATTCAGTCAGGCGGACAGTACCTTACATCAGAAAAGCGCATCATGAAAAAGTTTCAAAAACGGCTGCCGCACGGTACATGTCAAACGCTTCACGACATCCGCAATGCGCCGCTTGCCGTCATGGACGAAATCGCAGAAGGCATAGCGCGTACAAGCGTAAAGGCCGCGACGGTGCAGGGAGCCGCAACGGGAGTCGGCGGTGTATTCACGCTGGCGGCAGACATTCCGGCGATGCTCGGCCTGTCCTTAAAGACGCTGCAAGATATCGCGGTTGCTTACGGCTTTGATCCGAAAGACAAAAAAGAACGCGTGTTTATCGTCAAATTGCTTCAGCTTGCATCCAGTGACGTCATCGGAAAAAAAGCGATCCTGCAAGATTTACGGCAATATGATCAAAACGACCGCGCCTATCAGCGCGTCGCCTCGCAAATCCAAGGCTGGCGGGAAGTCGTTTACAGCTACCGCGATACGTTCGCCGCGAAAAAACTGCTGCAAATGGTTCCGGCCGCAGGCATCATCTTCGGCGCGTCCGCCAACCGTTCAGCTTTAGAAAGCATCGCGGAAACAGGCATCATGCTTTATAAAAAACGCCGGATTCTAAAACGCATGAAGGATACAGAATAATAAAAAACCACCCGAAAACACATTCAATGTGTTTTCTTTGTTTAGCAGTTCTGAAATCGGGAAACCAACAACCAACACCAATTAAAGGAGGAATTCAAAAATGGCACAAGATAATAACAAAATGAGCAGAGAAGAAGCAGGTAAAAAAGGCGGAGAAGCGACAAGCAATAACCATGACAAAGAATTCTATCAGGAAATTGGTCAAAAAGGCGGAGAAGCCACAAGCAAAAATCACGACAAAGAATTCTATCAGGAAATCGGTGAAAAAGGCGGAGAAGCCACTAGCAAAAATCACGACAAAGAATTCTATCAGGAAATCGGTGAAAAAGGCGGAGAAGCCACTAGCAATAACCATGACAAGGAATTCTATCAAGAAATCGGCCAAAAAGGCGGAGAAGCCACAAGCAAAAATCATGACAAAGATTTTTATAAAGAAATCGGCCAAAAAGGCGGAAACAGACGAAGCAGCTAATAAAAGCATAAAGGCAGAGAACCTGCAGATCAAAAGCGATCCGGCGCATCAGCTGGATCGCTTTTTATTTTGGGAAAATCTTGATCTGAGCCGCCGTTGCGATACAATTAAATGAAAAAGGGGTTTTTCACTCGTGTCTGACATGCTGAATTTGCTCGCTATCGCCAATAAAGTCAAAGAAAAACACGACAATTTTTCAATCGCGGAGATCAATGACCACTGTGTGCGCCTCGCAGTGTTTACGGGAGAATATGACTGGCACCATCACCCTGACTCAGATGAATGGTTCATCGTTCTGGAAGGGGAGCTGCTGATTGATTTTAAGGACAAAGAAACCGCAGTGCTCAAAGCAAATGACAGCCTGCTCATCCCGAAAGGCACGATTCACCGCACCCGCTCTTACGTCAGAACCGTGAATCTCTGTGTCGAGCATGCGCATGCGAAAACAGTCATCACAGAGGGACTGCCATGCTGATCAAAAAGATTGTATGTGAAACAGACGCCGCAAACGCTGAAGCATTTGCGCAAGCACAGTCAAGGTGGGGAGCATTATCATGTGTAAATGGCTTCGTCAAACAGGCCGGCGGCTGGCGGAAAAACGCAGACGGCCTGTTCATTGCAGAGATCATCAGCGTTTGGGAGAACAGACAAGCCTATGATGATTTTATGGAGAACGAACATGACCGCATATACGAAGAAAACGAGCAGAAGGCTGCGATTCTTTCAATAGAAGTGATGCTGTACGAAGAGGATGAACCTGTCATTTATAAGCTGTTACATCATCCGGACATCCGATACGAACCGGACTGGACGGTTCTGAAGGCATAATGAAAGCCCAAAACAGTTTGTTTTGGGCTTGTGTCTTTACTCGCGTCCGGGAAGCGTGTTATGGACATACGGCGGGACGGGGTCCAGCTTAGCTATTTCGCCGTGCGCTTTCGGTTCCTTTTCGTATTCAAATGGTTCTCCGTCCGGCGCTGTTTCCTTCAGCCAATTTTGTTCAGCGCTTTCTGCTCCATCTGAGAAATGAATAAGCTTATGGGAGAATGATTGTTTTTCCAGCGCCTTCGGGAATGTGGAAGGAACGATCGGACCTTCCTGTTCTTCTAATTCTTTAATGGCCGCAAGCCATTGGTTTTGATGCATGGTATCGCGGGCCAATAAAAAGCTGAGCATATCTTTCACGCCTTTATCATCGGTCATTTCATACAGGCGTGCGACTTGAAGCCTTCCTTGTGATTCGGCGTTCAGATTGGCGCGGAAGTCTGCCAGAAGGTTTCCGCTTGCGACGATATAGCCTGCGCTCCACGGAACGCCCGTGCTGCTCTCCGGCATTGCGCCGAGTCCTGAGACAATGGCATGATGCGGATTCATCCCGCCTAAAATGGACCCGATGACCGGATCATCAGCCGCTTTTTCCTGCTCTGCCAGCGGGGCGTCTTCTAACAGTCTCGCAATCATCGTCGCGATCATTTCGACATGGCCGATTTCTTCCGTCGCGGTATCCATCAGAAGATCCTTATATTTTTCATTGCCCCGTGTATTCCATCCTTGGAACAAATATTGCATGGCGACGGATATTTCCCCGTATTGTCCCCCTAAAATTTCCTGCATCTTTTTTGCGAACAGCGGGTCAGGACGATCCGGTTTAGCCGGATGCTGCAGTTTTTTCGTATGTGTAAACATGTCTCCATCTCCTTTTTTGATCTGTCCCTATTTACTTCCCCGGCGGGAAAAGGGATGAAACGGAGATGGGCGTATTGGTCCTGCTAAGGCTCGCGGCGCAAGGATAACAAATCCTGCACAAGCCCGCGGCCGATCACCTGTTCATATTGTCCGTAAATCGGGTCGAGGCGTTTCATCCATGTGTTCTTTTCCGCTTTGCTCAGCACATGAATATGAATGGATGAATTCTTCTTTATCTCTTCAAGCTGGTCTTTATTCATTTTCTCAGCGGAGGCTTCGTTCCATTCCGTCGTTTCTCTCATCGCCTCCGTTAAGATGGTTTTCGTTTTTTCTGTCTGCGAATTCCAGAAATGCTCGTCGGTCATCACGGCATAACCGAGGTACCCGTGATTGCTGATTGTCAAATAATCTTGAACATTATAAAATTTTTTAGAATAGATATTTGAAATCGTATTTTCTTCTCCGTCTACGAGATTGCTTTCCAAGAGCTGAAACGTGGAATTAAAGGAATCCTGCCGCGGGTGCGCGCCGAGCAGACGGTACTGGTCTTCGATCACGCTGCTCGGCATGATCCTGAGCGCCTGTCCTTTCAAATCGTCCGGAGTGAAGATCGGCCCTTTATTTGACGTGAGCTGCTTAAACCCGTTCGTCCAGTACGCCAGTCCTTTCAAATGATGCTTTTCTAATGAAGCGAACAGGCGTGTGCCGATTTTGCCGTTGAGGCCTTCTTGCACGGCTTTATAGTTTGTAAACGCGTACGGCAGATCCAAAACACCCCATTCGGGAGACAGTGATCCGAGCTTTGAGGTGGAGGGAGCGATGAATTGCACGTCCCCGTTTTGGAGGGCGTTTATTTCTTCATTATCTGAATAGAGGCTCCCGTTTGGAAACACCTCTACTTTAATGGTGCCGCCGGACTTTTGATAGACAAGGTCCGCAAACTTATTCGCCGCCCGCCCTTTAGGCGTGTTCTCAGCAACGACATGGCTGAATTTGAAAACGATTTGATCTTTCAGGCCTTCCTGTTCGTCATCATAATACGGTTCTTCCGTTGAGAAACGATCATGAAAGCCGATGAATAAAGCGGTTCCGATACCGAGTACCATCAGGCTGAGACAAGTCAGCAAGCTTTTCATCGAAAACCCCCTCCGCCATTTTCTATAACAAGCATAATCGGGCGGGCCGTTTTCGTAAAGAGACGGAAAGGAAGAGGCCAATGACGAAAAAAAAGCTCACCATCCGCTGGAAAATCACCATACTTTCGTATATCGTCGTGCTTTTTACCTTTTTGATCGTCGGCATCGTGCTGATCGGCAATATTCAGCATACAGAGGAGCGCGAGCTGAAAAAACGGCTGATGAATACCGCGCGGACGGTATCTGAGATGACCGATGTCAAACGCGCCCTAGAGCAGAAAAAACAAAGGGAAGACGTGCGCCATGCGGTCGAAGAAATAAGGATCATCAATGAAGCGGACTACATCGTCGTTATGGATATGGATCATATTCGCTATTCACATCCCGTCAGCACAATGATCGGAAAGCGTTCAAGGGGTGAGGACGAAGCCGCGGCGTTCGCCGAGCACATTTATTTTTCCGAAGCAAAGGGAGAGATCGGCACCGCCGTCCGCGCTTTTTATCCCATCAAAGACCGGGATTTGAATCAGATCGGCGTCGTTCTGGCCGGTAAAACGCTGCCCGGATTCGGTGAAATTCTTCTTCAGCTGAAACATGAAATACTGTTTATCGTTCTGCTGGCGCTCGGGTTCGGACTGGCCGGCTCCTTTTTGCTGGCCCGCCACATCAAAAAACAAATGTTTTGGCTGGAGCCCCATGAGATCGTGAGAATGTATGAGGAACGGACCGCTACGTTTCATTCGATGAATGAGGGCGTCATCGCGATCGATAATCAGCATCACATCACCATTTTTAATGAAAAAGCGAAGCAGATATTCAATGTCAGACAAGAGACCGATGGCAGGCTGATCTGGGACGTGTTAAAAGATTCGCGGCTCCCTGAGATCGTCGAGCGGAACCGAGCCGTATATAATGAAGAAATCCAAGTCAGCGGAAAGGTGATCATGAGCAGCAGAATTCCGATCGTCATGAAAAAGAAGGTCATCGGAGCCGTCGCCATTTTTCAGGACAGGACGGAAGCGGCGAAAATGGCGGAAGAACTGACCGGCGTGAAAAATTTTGTCGATGCGCTCAGAGTCCAAAATCATGAACATATGAACAAGCTTCACACCATCGCGGGACTGATTCAGCTCGGAAAATCAGAAAAAGCGCTCCAACTTGCTTTTAAGGAATCATCAGAACAAGAAAGCGTCACCGATTTTCTTCATCAGGCCATTCAGAATGACGCTGCGGCGGGGCTGCTGTTAAGCAAAATCAAAAGAGGAAAAGAGCTTGGCATTTCTGTGAAAATTGATGAAAACAGCAGTTTCTCGGCATTTCCGGAGCATGTCGACCAGCATGACATCGTCGTCCTGCTCGGCAATTTAATTGAAAATGCGTTCGGCGCATTCGAAACAGCGGACACGGAGGACAAACATATTGACATCAGTATCGAGCAAAATGATGAAGTGCTTGCTATATTAATAGAAGACAACGGAAGCGGGATTTCCGATCAGCACATCCCGCGCCTTTATGACAAAGGGTTTACCGTCAATAAAACGGGAGGAACGGGATACGGCTTGTACCTCGTCAAACAAATCGTCGACAAAGGGATGGGCGTTATTGAAGTCGACACACGGCAGGGACAGGGAACGGCATTTTCTATTTTATTTCCGATGAAGGGGGAGGAATCATTCGATGGACATCAAGGTGCTGCTTATTGAAGATGATCCGATGGTGCAGGAGGTGAATAAAGAGTTTATCACCGGTGTTTCGGGGTTCAGCGTCATCGCCACAGCCGCTGACGGAGACGAGGGAATCAGGCTTATTAAAGATCTGCGGCCCGGGCTCGTGGTATTAGACGTATATATGCCGAAAAAAGACGGAATTAAAACGCTCCAGGAAATCAGAAAACAAAAGCTCGAAGTGGACGTCATCATCGTCTCGGCCGCAAAAGACAAAGAAACAATCCAGCTTATGCTGCAAAACGGTGCGGCCGACTATATTTTGAAGCCGTTTAAGCTGGAGCGGATGAGACAGGCGCTCGAAAACTATAAACAATATAAACGGAAAATTGAAGAGCATGACACCATGTCGCAAGAGCAGCTTGACATGCTGCTTAAAATTCCGCAAAATCCGTCCCGGGATCTGCCGAAGGGGTTAAATCATTTTACGATGAATGAAATTTTGACCTATATGAAACAGCAGACGGAGCCGCTTTCAGCCGAAGAAGCCGCCAAAGCGCTCGGAATCGCCAGGGTGACGGCGCGGCGTTATCTTGATTTTCTTGAGAAAGACGGCCAGATTAAGCTCGACATTCAATACGGGGGAGTGGGCCGGCCGGTTAACCGCTACAAATTCGTCCGCTAGCCGAGACCAAAAAGACCAAAATGTCCGTTATGATCATAAGCTTCCCCTCTTTGTTTGAAAACGCTATCATTTTCATATAGACGCAGCGAGAGGCAAGGGGGAGTAGGGATGAAAATTTTCAAAAATCTTACGGTGCAGGTCATCACGGCGGTTATCATCGGCGTCATTGTCGGACTCGTATGGCCTGAGGCCGGGAAGCAGATGAAGCCGCTCGGCGATACATTTATCAATGCGGTAAAAATGATTATCGCACCGATCATATTCCTGACGATCGTGCTTGGCATCGCCAAGATGGGAGACATGAAAAAAGTCGGCAAAGTCGGGGGAAAAGCATTTATTTATTTTGAAGTCGTGACCACCATCGCCCTTATTATCGGACTTCTGGTCGTCAATATCATGAAACCCGGTGAGGGGCTTGATTACAGCAAGCTTGAAAAAGGGGATGTCTCCCAGTACACGCAAAACGGGGGACAGGGGATTGACTGGATTGAATTTATCACTCACATCGTTCCGTCAAATATGGTTGACGCTTTCGCAAAAGGCGACATTCTTCAGGTCTTATTCTTTTCTGTTTTATTCGGTGTCGGCCTGGCGGCGCTCGGTGAAAGAGGCAAAAGCATTATTGATTTCTTCGATAAACTGTCGCACGTTTTTTTCAAAATCATCGGCTACATCATGCGCGCGGCGCCGATCGGCGCATTCGGGGCCATGGCCTATACGATCGGGCACTTCGGCCTTGATTCCATCAAGCCGCTGGCGAGTCTGATGCTGTCTGTATACGTTACGATGTTCCTGTTTGTATTTGTCGCTTTGAATATCATTTGCAAACTATTCGGTTTCAGCTTGTGGAACTATCTCCGTTTTATTAAAGATGAACTGCTCATCGTTCTCGGCACAAGCTCTTCTGAGTCCGTCCTTCCGCGGATGATGGATAAAATGGAGCGCTACGGCTGTTCCAAATCGGTTGTCGGCCTTGTCATTCCGACGGGATATTCTTTTAACCTGGACGGCACCTCGATTTATCTGTCCATGGCGACGGTTTTTCTGGCGCAGGTGTTCGGTGTTGACCTTACCATCGGCCAGCAGGTTACGATCATTCTCGTGCTGATGCTGACATCAAAAGGCGCGGCGGGCGTAACCGGAAGCGGATTTATCGTGCTCGCCTCCACTTTATCGGCGCTTCAGGTTATTCCGCTGGAGGGGCTGGCGCTGCTCCTCGGCGTCGACCGCTTTATGAGTGAAGGAAGGGCGATCGTCAACCTGATTGGAAACGGAATCGCCACCATCATCGTAGCCAAGAGCGAAAATGAGTTTGACGAAGCGAAAAGCACACAGGCCGTAAAAGAAATGAAAACGGCGGTATAAAAGGAAAGGAACGGCATGCATCGGGCATGCCGTTCTTTTTTTCGGCTGCCATGAGTAAAAAAGATAAATTTGTTTAAATTTATTAGGAGGTGGACAAAGACCTTAGCGTCATTTTGTTATATAATTTACAATTAGAGAGTGAAAGATGAAATCTAAGGGCTTTTTGTCCTAGCAGGAGTGTATAAATGGCGGCTATTTTTAAATTTTTTCAGCATCCGGGTGTCAGACGTTTTTCGGTTTTTCTTGTTTTGACTGGGGTGTTAGTTGTATTCCGAAGTATGATTAATTTGATTTTGCTTACGTTTATTTTTACTTTTCTGATGGATCGGCTGGAGACTGTCATCCGGCACGTGTTGAACCATTTTTTCCGGATCAGCCAGAGGGTGGTCATCACCATTTTATATATTGCGCTGGCTGTCGGGGCGACTGTCGGAGGCTTTGTCTTTTACCCGATTGTTGCCAAGCAGATTGAACAGCTGATTAAGCAGATCAAGCACATCGCGTATCATCCCGATGTCATTCCGTTTTATGATGAGATATCGAGCGTGTTCGGCGATATCAATATCGGTTCCTATGTAAAAGAAGGTTTTAATGTACTGTATACATACTTGGCCGATATCAGCACTTTCGGTTTGCAGGTCGTGATGTCACTGATTCTCAGCATGTTTTTCCTGTTCGAGAAAAAGCGGCTCACGGAGTTTATGAAAAAATTTCAGCACAGCAAGCTGTCTGTTTTTTACTACGAACTTGCTTATTTCGGCAGCAAATTTGCGAGAACATTCGGCAAAGTGCTTGAAGCCCAATTTATTATCGCGCTGGTGAACTGTATCCTCACCTTGATCGCATTGGCGATTCTGCATTTTCCGCAGCTGTTCGGCCTGTCCATCATGGTCTTTTTCCTCGGGCTCATTCCCGTTGCGGGTGTGGTGATTTCGCTCATTCCGCTCAGCATCATCGCTTATACGACGGGCGGTGCAGCGTATGTCATCTACATCGTGCTGGTCATTTTCGTCATCCATGCGATTGAGACGTACTTCCTTAATCCGAAACTGATGTCAGCGAAAACGGAACTGCCGATCTTTTTTACCTTTACGGTTCTGATTTTCTCAGAACATTTCTTCGGCATTTGGGGCTTGATTATCGGAATTCCGATTTTTGTGTTCCTGCTTGATATTCTGGATGTCGTCAATAATGAGGACAAGGAAAAAAACGGACCGGCTCCTGATAAGACATAACGTCGGCTCCGGCTCTTCACGAATATATGACTAATGTTATAATGCAGACAGTGCCTATGTACGGGCACTGTTTATTTTTTGTGAAAAAGGAGGAAGGCTGTATGACTGAGCCGATTTTACATATTGAAGGCCTTGACAAAACAATAGGCAAAAAGCACATTTTAAAAAACATCAGCATGGATGTCAGGCAGGGCGAGATCATCGGTTTGCTCGGTCCGAACGGGTCGGGAAAAACCACACTTATCCGAATCATCGTCGGCCTTTTAAAGAAAAACAGCGGCACGATTACAATTAACGGCTTTCAGCACGATGCTGATTTCGAAAAAGCGCTTGAATCCGTCGGAGCGATCGTGGAAAATCCTGAATTCTACCCGTACCTGACGGGGTGGGAAAATCTGAAGCACTTTGCCAACATGCACAAAAACATCAAAGAGGACAGGCTTCAGGAAGTCATCGAGCGGGTCGGGCTCAGAAATGCCGTTCATGACAAAGTTAAAACGTATTCCCTTGGCATGCGTCAGCGTCTCGGGATTGCACAGGCCATTCTTCACCGTCCGAATCTGCTCATTTTAGATGAACCGACAAACGGGCTTGATCCCGGCGGAATGAAGGATTTCCGCGATCACTTAAAGGAACTCGCGGAGCTTGAAGGGACGAGCATCCTTTTTGCGACGCATTTATTGCGTGAAGTGGAGGACCTTTGCGACCGTGTCATCATCATTCAAAAAGGTGAGATCAAAACAGAGGTTGTTCTGCGCGGCGCTGCGGAAAAAGAAGAAAAAGCCATCCTCGACATTCAGCCGGCTGACGAAGCATTCGAATGGCTGTCCCAGCAGCAATTCGTTCCGGAGAAAAACGGCGGGAGCATTACCGTCACCGTAGCGAAGAAGGACATCCCGGCATTAAACCGTGCGCTCGTCGGACAAGACTTTCTCGTGTATTCCATCATGCCGTATGCGGAATCGCTGGAGGATGAATTCATGAAAGTGACGACGGCGCTTCAAGAGGAGGGGGAGACGAATGTTTAAATTGACAGCGAATGAGCATATGAAACTCTTTAACCGAAAAGTCTCATTAGTGGCGCTGATTCTGATGGCTGTTCTCCAATTTATTATGGCGCTTGTCATTAAACGGCTTGTCATCAGTTCCGGAACGGATGAGAATTTCATCGGCTATATGGCGTACGCCCCCGGGCTGAATATTCTGCTTGAGGCATTAACAATCGTGATCGCGGCAACGATCATTTCCGCTGAATTTGATAAGAAAACGATCAAATTTTTGTTAATCCGTCCGGTAAAGCGGGAGCGGATTTTTGTATCTAAACTCATTACCGTATTTTTGGTCAGCTTGTACCTGTACGCGGCGTACTATATTCTGTCTCTGCTGTTCGGCATGGCTTTCTTCGGAGTGTCGGTGACATCTGAATCAGGGACGCTTCTGATGAACACCCTGAAAGTAATCGGCACGAACTGGGTCGAGGCGTTTGCGATGGCATGCTTTGGCTTGTTGTGTTCTTCTGTATTCCGAAACAGCGCAACGGCCGTCATTTTGTCATTTATCGTGCTGTACGGCGCAAAATCACTCGTGACGATTATGTCGCTCTTCCAAAACAAATGGGGAAGTTTTCTGCTGTTCGCAAATACTGACCTGACGCAATATATGAGCGGGGCGAAACCGCTGTTTGCGGGAATGACGCCGTTATTTTCCGCAGGCATTATCATTATCCATATCGTATTCTTTTTAGCCGTCGCTTGGTGGAGCTTTTGCAAACGAGATGTTCGGGTATAAAGTAAAGGAATGACATTTTTGTGAAAAAGATCACGATAAATCAATAATTTATGCTATTTTGATTTATAATAAAGGTAATGACGGAGGTGCTCACTTGAGAAATTTTATTACCGCATTACCGATTGTGTTATTGCTTGGTTTTTCCTTTGTGTCATTCATGTTTCAATTCGAACATCTTGTTTATTTCAGGCTTGCGCTGGGTTTGTTTTCTACAGTGGGGCTGTTTCTCTTATATAAAATGAAGACGGGATTCCGTTATTTCATCATCTACCTGTATGCAAGCTGGATCGTGCTTGCGGCGGTTACCGCGTTTGAAGAGCCGATTTTTTCAAGCTTTTTCTTTGGCGGGCTTGTGATGACGATGGGTTATCTCACATATATGCTGATTTATCTCGGGCTCAAGCAGGACCGCGGCCCGGAAGCAGTCTGAACGCGCTATTCTATGGAATAGCGCGTTTTTTTGTACAGCCTTACAGTTGCGAAACGAGACTTGAATCTCTATAATACTTATTAACTTTATCGGAATTATAATGGGGGGATTCCAGTGTCTTTATGGATACAGAATGAACGGCAGCGGGAATGGATGGAAAAAATCGGCCTGCTTGCAGACGAATTTCAAAAAACAGCCGCGCTTGATGATGAGGCGGGCCGTTTTCCCGCGGAGAAAATTCAAAGACTGCGCGACGCGGGATATACGGCGTTAACGGTACCTGAGGCATTCGGCGGTGCAGGCATTTCCGTTTATGAGATGGTGCTGTTTCAGGAACGGCTGGCGCGGGGAGACGCGGCCGTCGCTCTCGGAATCGGCTGGCATTTATCCGTCATGGGTGAGCTCGGAGAAGGAAACAGCTGGGATGAAGATGTCTTTTCATTTATCACAAAAGAGGTGAAAAAGGGAGCCGTCCTGAACAGGGCAGCGACGGAACGGCAGACAGGCAGTCCGACGAGGGGAGGAAGACCCGGCACCTCCGCTGTCAAAAAAGACGGAAAATGGGTGCTGAACGGCCGAAAAACCTTTACAACCCTTTCGCTGACTTTGGATTATATGCTTGTGACGGCATGGATTGAAGAAAAACAAACGACCGGTGTTTTTCTCATTCATAAAGATCAGGCAGGCGTTTCAGTCGAAGAAACATGGGATATGATTGCCATGAAGGCGACCGGAAGCCATGATCTCCTTTTAGATCATGTCACGGTCAGTGACGAGCGGCTTGTGGAGCTTATCAGCGGGCCGAGAGCGGCGAAAGTGAATGGCTGGCTGCTTCACATTCCCGCCGCTTATCTGGGCATCGCTCAAGCGGCAAGGGACTATGCCGTCCGGTTTGCATCCGAATATTCGCCGAACAGCCTGAACGGACCGATTAAAGACGTGCCGGCCGTTCAGCAGCGTGTCGGGGAAATGGAGCTTGAATTGTTAAAAGCGAGACAGTTTCTCTTCACGGCGGCGCAAATGTATGATGACCCGAAACGCCGCCCTTTCATCAAAAGCGAGCTCGGTGCGGCAAAACATATTGTGACAAATGCCGTCCTTTCTGTTGTTGACAAAGCAATGAGAATCACCGGCGCAAAAAGCCTGGAGCGAAATAATCCGCTTCAGCGGTATTATCGGGATGCCCGGGCCGGCCTTCACAATCCGCCGATGGACGATGCGGTCATCGGCAAATTAGCGGCGGAAGCCTTTGAGCAATAAAAAAAAGAGCCTGAAAAAGGCTCTTTTTATGTATGGCTGTTGTGCCGGAGCAGTTTTTGATGCTTGCGGTCAATTCTGTCATAGATCACATTCATTAGCTTCTGATTATTCATAATGGCCGCCTTGTTTTCTTTTATCAGCTGTTCGTATGTTTTTATTTTACGTTTCGCCATGAGCCCGCACCTTCCTTACATATTTGTATTCGCTTTCTAATTCTCCGAGCGATAATTCATATAAATGCCGTTCCGACTTTTTGTATATTCCGTTATTGATCAGCAAATGGATCAGATGTTTTTTTCGTCCTTCAACTGATGATCTGAGCTGAGGAGAAGACCTCATGATTACCCTCCTAATCAAATGATATTGATAATCATTATCAGTTAATGAAAGTATACAATGGACATATTCATATGTAAAGGAAAAATACCGCCAATTTTTCGACAAAAAGTTTCCCGGGGAATAATGCTGTCGAATATTGCATTTGGTCAGATCAAAGCTGCTATTTTTCCGCTTTTCCATCCATACTATGAATGAGAATGGAGGAGTCCTTACATGAATGATCAAACGGCAAACTTAAAACGGGGCGAAAAAGGCGCGATTCTTAATATCGCCGCGTACCTCATCCTTGCCGCCGTCAAACTGGTGATCGGTCTTATTTATCATTCCGAAGCGCTCAGAGCGGACGGGTTAAATAATGCCACGGATATTGTCGCATCACTGGCTGTGCTGATCGGGCTCCGGATTTCCCAGCGCCCCGCGGACAGTGATCATGCCTACGGACATTATCGGGCTGAAACAATTTCTTCATTAATTGCGTCTTTTATTATGATGGCGGTCGGTATTGAAGTGCTGATCGGAGGAGCAAAGGTGATTGTCAGCGGAACGGAGGCCGAGCCGAGCTTCATTGCGGCATGGACGGCGCTCGGAAGCGCGATTGTCATGTACGGCATGTATGTATATAACAGCCGTCTTGCGGATCGGGTTAAAAGTTCTGCGCTTCATGCGGCGGCGAAAGACAGCCGTTCTGACGCCTATGTCAGTATTGGGGCGTTTATAGGCGTCTTAACGGCCCGGCTTCATCTGCCGTGGATTGATCCGGTCATTGCTTTTCTGATCGGAATCATCATCTGTAAGACGGCATGGGACATCTTCAAAGATGCTTCCCACTCATTAACGGACGGGTTTGATCTGAAAGATTTGGAGCCGTATAAACACACAGTGAAAGAAATAAAAGAGGTCAGCAGGCTGAAGGATGTGAAAGCAAGGTATTTGGGGAGCACGGTTCATGTGGAAATGGTCATTACGGTAGATCCGGGACTGTCTGTGAAAGAAGGCCATGAAGTAGCCGATGAAGTCGAATATGCAATAAAACATGAACATGATGTGACTCATGTCCATGTTCATGTAGAGCCTGAAGTCATAAACAAAGATCGTGAAACGAATTAAATATGCTGTGATAAAAACTCTGTGACTTCTTCGGGCGTTTTCGCGTTTGCGCTGTGAAGATGCGCTTTCTTTTCGCCGTTTTTAAAGATCAGAAGGCTCGGTATGCCCATTACCTGATATTTGTCGGCAAGCTCAGGGAGCTCGTCTCTGTTCAGCTCATACCAATCATTTTGATTATATTCTTCCAAAATATCGCCGATGAACATATTCATGCGCGTGCAGTCAGGGCACCAGTCAGCGAAAAATTTCACGATGATTTCCTTGTCGGATTGAATAAGTTCATTAAATTGTTCTGTTGTACTGATTTTTTTCATATGACACATCTCCTTTTCCATGCCATTTTAATATAAAATAAAAAGGAATTACATACAAATGCTTTCATATTCAGAATGCCCAAAAATAATTAGATCATTTTCTGAGGAAAGTGATAAGATAGTAAAGATGAATTGTTGTGGGGGGAATATCCATTGAAAACAAGTCTAGGATTGGTGTACGGCGGAAAGTCAGCCGAACACAATGTATCGCTGCAGACAGCATTAGCTGTAACAAAAGCGCTTAATACTGAGAAGTTTGATATACATCCGATTTACATCACTGAAAAAGGAGAATGGCAAAGAGGCCCGCTGCTGACTGAGCCGGTGTCCAACGTGAAAATGCTTCAGCTGGAACAAAACGGTGAAAGTTTCGCTCTATCAGCATTGAACCGGGAAATGTTTCCAGAAGCGTCGCCTGACGAAAAGGCGCCGATCGATGTCGTATTTCCGCTTCTCCACGGACCGAACGGTGAAGACGGCACGATTCAGGGTCTGCTGGAATTGCTGAACGTTCCTTATGTCGGCAACGGCGTGCTTGCATCATCAGCCGGCATGGATAAAGTCATCATGAAGCATTTGTTTGCTCAAGCGGGGCTTCCGCAGGCGAAGTACGCCGCTTTTTTAAAAAAGGACTGGAAACAGACGCCGGACAGCTGCTTACAGCAGGTTGAAGAGGAGCTGGGATATCCGTGCTTCGTCAAACCGGCGAACCTCGGGTCAAGCGTCGGAATCAGCAAATGCCGAAACCGTGAAGAGCTTGAAAAAGCCTTCGAACTGGCTTTTGAGTATGACCGGAAAATTGTGGTGGAAGAAGGAATCGCCGGCAGAGAAATCGAAATCGGCGTGCTCGGAAATGACGAACCGAAATGCTCCGCCGTCGGTGAAATCGCGCCGAAAACCGACTTTTACGATTACAAAGCGAAATATGAAGACGGCGACACGGATTTAATGATTCCCGCGCAAGTGACGAATGAACAATATGCGGTAATCAGCGAGATGGCGATTAAAGCCTTCAAAGCGATTGACGGATCAGGCCTTGTCCGCGCCGATTTCTTCCTGACCAATGACGGTCAAGTGCTCATTAACGAAGTGAACACAATGCCGGGCTTTACGCCATTCAGCATGTTCCCGCTGCTTTGGAAAGAAGCAGGCGTAGATTACAGTGATCTGATCGAACAGCTGGTTGAGCTGGCAAAAGAACGCCATGCCGAAAAACAGCTGATTAAACATACATTTTAATGAAGACGGACACTGCCTGAAGGGGCAGTGTCTTTTCCCGTAACAGACAACATTTTCAGAAAGCGAGGTGCCACCTTTGATAAAGCGAACTGTAAAACGAATCGCCGACATGGTCAAAGGCACACTGACAAATCCTGTATTTGAACAAACAATGATTGAGGGCGCCGCAACCGATACGCGGACTTTGGAAAAAAATCAGCTGTTCATTCCTTTAAAAGGCGAGCATTTTAACGGCCACACTTTTGTGCCGCAAGCATTCGAAAAAGGCGTTTCCGCGGTGTTGTGGGACCGCTCTGAACCGAATCCGCCGGAAGAGCGTGCTGTCATCCTTGTCGATGACACGCTGGAGGCGCTGCAGACATTGGCGAAAGCTTATTTGAAAGAACTCGGCACACGGGTCATCGGGGTGACCGGGAGCAACGGAAAAACGACAACGAAAGACATGCTTCACGCCGTTCTCGGCACTCAGTACCGCGTTCACAAAACCGCCGGCAATTTCAACAACCATATCGGCCTGCCGCTGACCGTGCTTGCCATGCCTGAAGATACAGAAATCGCCGTTTTAGAAATGGGAATGAGCGCGAGAGGCGAAATTGATTTTCTGAGCCGTCTTGCTGAACCGGAAGCTGCCGTCATTACCAATATCGGCGAATCCCACATGCAGGATTTAGGCTCAAGAGAAGGAATTGCGGAGGCGAAACTTGAAATTATAAACGGACTTCGGGAAGACGGCGTTCTGTTTTATTTCGGGGATGAGCCGCTGCTCCGCGAAAAGGCGTACACTTGCCGGACAACGACATACGGCGCAGGCGCTGACAATGATCTCCGTCTGAAAGAAATAAAACAGGCGGAAGAAGGCACGTACTTCAATATCGACGGGATCGAACGTTCTTTCTTTATTCCGGTTCTCGGCAGACATAATGTGATGAATGCCATGGCCGCATACGCCGCCGGCATCTATTTCGGCATTACGCCGGAAAATGCCGCTCTGGGACTGAGCCGCCTGAAGGTGACGGGGATGAGATTGGAACTGGTTAAAACGGACAACGGCATCTCGATCGTAAACGACGCGTATAATGCGAGCCCGACGTCAATGAAAGCGGCGGTCGAATTAATCGAAACGATGAAAGGCTATCGGAAGAAAATGCTCGTGCTCGGTGATATGCTTGAACTCGGTGATGAAGAAAAAGCATTCCACGAAGAATGCGGAGCTGCGATCAATCCGGCGGAAATCGACCATGTATTTACTTACGGCACACTCGGCGCATTCATCGCTGACGGAGCGCGCCGGCATTTTGAAGAAGGGCGCGTCAGCCATTATCTTGACAAAAAAGAACTGCTTTGCGCCATACAGGAAAAGACCGCTTCCGGCGATCTCCTTCTGTTTAAAGCATCAAGAGGTATGAAGCTCGAAGAAATCGTTAAAGATTTATTAGAGAAGAACTGAAAAAATACCGATCAGCATCATAAAAATATACAAAAATGAAGAAACTAATTCAGGGTGAAATAATTCTGTCCGTATGAAAAAGAAAGGCCGCCGGCTGGGAAATCCCGTCCGGCGCGGGGTCCGGCCTCGTTCGCGGGAAGAATCCGGTCAGGCCGCTTCCGGCCGCCTGACCATCTCGCCTTATTGAAAAACACATAGTGTAATGGTAAGATTAAACGTAAAGTAATTCGGGCTTTGTATACGTATGATCCTGTCCTTTGGATGAAAGGGCAGTTTTTAGTGGTAAATCACGACATTACTGAAACAGCAATCAGAAGGAGTTTGAATAATTTGACTATAACGTTTCAAGATTTCCAATTAAGTTCTGATCTCATGAAATCAATCAATCGTATGGGATTTGAAGAAGCAACACCGATTCAGGCACAAACGATTCCGCTCGGACTTTTAAATAAAGATGTCATCGGACAAGCGCAAACAGGTACAGGTAAAACAGCTGCGTTCGGTATACCCCTTGTTGAAAAAATGAACCCCGAGTCTCCTAATATTCAAGCAATCGTAATCGCGCCAACCCGTGAATTAGCCATTCAAGTATCTGAAGAGTTATATAAAATCGGACAAGATAAGCGTGCGAAAGTGCTGCCTATTTACGGCGGTCAGGATATCGGACGTCAGATCCGCGCATTGAAGAAAAACCCGCATATCATCGTAGGTACGCCGGGGCGTCTTCTTGACCATATCAACCGCCGCACGATCCGTTTAAACAACGTGAACACGGTTGTCATGGACGAGGCTGATGAAATGCTGAACATGGGATTCATTGATGATATTGAATCCATTCTCTCAAACGTGCCGAGCGACCACCAAACGCTCTTATTCTCAGCAACAATGCCTGCGCCGATCAAACGGATCGCAGAGCGTTTCATGACTGAGCCGGAACACGTAAAAGTAAAAGCGAAAGAAATGACTGTGTCCAACATTCAGCAGTTCTACTTGGAAGTGCAGGAGCGCAAAAAATTCGATACGCTGACTCGTCTTCTTGACATTCAGTCTCCGGAACTTGCGATCGTATTCGGCCGTACAAAACGCCGTGTTGACGAATTGACGGAAGCGCTGAACCTTCGCGGATATGCGGCTGAAGGAATTCACGGCGACTTAACGCAGGCGAAGCGTATGGTAGCGCTCCGCAAGTTTAAAGAAGGTGCGATCGAAGTGCTTGTAGCGACTGACGTTGCTGCCCGCGGACTTGATATCTCAGGTGTTACCCACGTTTACAACTTTGACGTGCCTCAAGATCCTGAAAGTTACGTTCACCGTATCGGAAGAACGGGACGCGCAGGAAAAACGGGTATGGCGATGACGTTTATCACACCGCGTGAGAAAAACATGCTTCGCGCGATCGAACAAACGACAAAACGCAAAATGGACCGCATGAAAGAGCCGACGCTTGACGAAGCATTAGAAGGTCAGCAGCAGGTGACGGTTGACCGTCTGCGTACGGCGATCAGCGACAACAACCTGAACTTCTACATGACGGCAGCTGCGGAATTGTTAGAAGATCATGATGCAGTGACAGTTGTGGCTGCAGCCATTAAAATGGCGACAAAAGAGCCGGACAGCACGCCTGTACGCCTCACTGATGAAGCGCCGATGGTCAGCAAACGCTATAAAAACCAGCGTACTTCTAAGCGCAGAGACGGCCAAGGCGGCGGCTACCGCGGCGGCAAAGGGAAAAACAACAACCGTTCTTCCTACGATAAAAAACGCTCAAGCGACCGCCGTTCTTCAGGTGACAGACGCCAGAAAAAATCATACTAAAACACAGGAAGCGGACCCTTTTACGGGGTCCGCTTTTTTTGATATGCCGGAAAGTGAATCTTTTTTGCAAATCAGCCGTATTTGTATGTATGATAAAAAATGGGAGGTAGGTATGTTGAGAGCACAGCCAAAAAATCGAATCAGTCCAAGCGGCTTAAAAGTCTGGCGTCTTCAGGAAATCATCCTGTCCGCCTTCTGTCTTCTGGCCGTTATAGCAGCAGCTGTTTTAAGCCATTTCTTCCATTGGCCGTATTGGATCACCGGAGTCCTCGGCATCATTTGGGTCATCGGTTCAGTGATATCCGTCTATGCCATACCGAAAATCAGGCACAGGATCTGGCGCTATGAGGTCCATGAAAATGAAATTGATATTCAATCCGGCATTTTTATAGTCAAACGGGTCATTGTGCCGATGGTGAGGGTGCAGCACGTAGATACTTCACAAGGCCCGCTCCTCAGAAGGTACCGCCTGGCCTCAGTCAAAATCTCCACGGCGGCAACCGTTCATTCCATTCCGGCGCTTGATATGGAGGAAGCTGACCGGCTGAGGGATTCCATTTCCCGTCTGGCAAGGGTGACGGAAGATGATGTCTGAGCCGAAACGTCTGCACCCGGCGGCCGTGATTTTGAACTTATTCCATATTATTATCGAAACCATTAAAAACATTATTCTGCCATTTTTTCTCGTCTATATTGTTAATTCCAACCACTTCATCCGCTTTTACGGAGGCATTGCGCTCGCTGTCCTGCTTATCTGGCTGATTACGGCAAGTGTGATCGAGTGGAGAAAATTTACATACCGGATTGAGGACGGAGAATTCAGAATTGAAGAAGGCTTGTTTTTTACGAAAAAGAGATACATCTCCATTGACCGGATTCAATCAATGAATACGAGTGCCGGCATCGTTCAGCAGCTTTTTAAGCTTGTTAAGCTTCAAATCGAAACGGCCGGCGACGGGAAAAACGCCGAGGCTGTCTTATCCGCCATTACTGTGGAAGAGGCGGAACGGATCAGAGCGGCTGTTTTTCAGCAAAAAGCGGAGCAAGAAGAACGAGGGGAGACCGCAGCGGAGCAGGAGCCGATGCGCGGGGAAGATGTGCAATCCGTTTACCGCCTGTCTGTAGGTGAGCTGCTTATGGCCGCCTCAACATCCGGGGGGATCGGTGTCATCATCTCAGCGGTATTCGCCCTCTTTTCTCAGCTTGATGAAGTACTTCCGATGGACTGGCTCTACGACAGGTTTTCTTTTCTCAAGCATGCGAGCATCGGCATATACGCCGTGATCATTTTCATAGGATTGTTCATCGCCTGGCTGTTAAGCATCGCCGGTATGATGATCAAGCATGCCAACTTTAAGATAGAAAAAAAGGAACACGAATTGGTCATTACGAGAGGAATTATTGAAAAACATCAAGTGACCATCCCGCTCCGTAAAATCCAAGCCATTAAAATTAAAGAAAATGTGATCAGGCAGTTATTCGGATACGCGACGGTTGCGATTGTCAGCGCCGGGAGTGCGGGGAATGAGAAAGAAGGAGCTCAGACGATTCTGTTTCCGATCATCCGCAAATCAAAGCTCGGTGTGATGCTGAACGGTTTCACACCGGATTACGTACTGGAAGAAAATCGGAATCATTTGCCGAAAAGGGCGCTGCGCCGGTATTTATTCCGCTCCGTTATCTTCTCGGTTTTCGTGATCATTCCGCTTTGTATTCTGTTTAAACCGTGGGGATATGCATCGCTCCTTGTGCTTCCCGTCGAACTGGTGCTGGGCTACGCCTCATTTAAGAGCGCGTCATGGTGCTTAAACGGCGGCCGGCTGCAGCTCACCACACGGCTGCTCGGGAAGACGACCACGATTATGCTGAGAAGAAGAATGCAGATGTTTGAAGTCAGCCGCTCCTTTCTGCAAAAAAGAAGGCGGCTCGCATCTGTGGCTACCGCAGTGAAATCAGCTCACCACATGGAGCATGTCATGCTGAAGGATGTCAGCGAGGAAGATGCCGAACGCATCGGGCGCTGGTATTCATATGAAAAAGCGGACGGTTAATACCGCCGCTTTTTTTGCTGCACGCATAAAAAGGAAAGCAAAAATCCGCCTGCCAGTCCGAACAAATGCGCCATAATGTTAATATTAGAATTGATAAACGTCGACAGTACCGCGATGATAAGCAGGGTCATAATCATTTTCGACTGATCCCGGCCGATCAGCTCCTTTCGGAAAACAGTCAGAAACACATACACGCCGAAAAGTCCGAAGATCGCGCCGGATGCGCCGACATGCACATAATCAAGCGGTTCGGCAAGATACGTGCCGATATTGCCGATAATGCCCGATGCGATGTACACAATCAGAAAACGGACTTTTCCGAGCATCTGCTCCAGCGGGGGCGCGAATAAAAAGAGAGACATGGAGTTAAACAAAAGGTGAGTGAAATTCGCATGTAAAAACATCGGTGTCACCAGCCGCCACCATTCTCCCGAGGAAACGCCGTAATTATAGCCGGTCACTGCATCTGACCACATCATGACGGAATGAAGCGGCATACTGAAAAACAGCCACAAGAACGCCTGCAGCGCCAAGATACAGCTGACGGCCGGATAACGTCTGATAAAAGTCTGGAAATTTTCCGTACGTATAAACATCGCAAGCCCCTTTGCATCTGATTTGTTACATATATAGTAACACGTTTATGACATAAACCGTTTTTTAGTACGGACTTTTAGGAGGAATTCACATGATTTTCGGAATCGGAATCGACATCGTTGAACTGCACAGAATTGAAAACATGATCAGCCGGCAGGCGAGGTTTCCGCAAAGAATATTGACGGAGGCTGAATACGCCCGTTTTACATTGCTGTCGGATAAAAGGAAAATTGAATTTCTCGCGGGAAGATTTGCGGCAAAAGAAGCCTTTTCGAAAGCATACGGCACAGGTATCGGCAAAGAGCTCAGCTTTCAGGATATTGAAACCGGAAACGACACGGCGGGCAAGCCGGTGCTGACCTGCGCCAAGCTGGACGGCGCGGCGGTTCACGTCTCCATTACCCATACAAAAGAATACGCCGCGGCACAGGTCGTGATTGAAAGGTTGTCACGCTAGTCTGCATATTAGCCGAAACCCCTTCATATATTTGATAGTGCATTAAGGGAGACAAGTTGTTTGAGGCTTTTATGGTACGCGTCCGTCCGTTCAGGGCGTACCGTTAAAGTCAAACAAGCGATTTCTTCCCTTTACATCAATTGAGAAGAAGGGGTTGAAAAAAGGTGAGAAAAAGCTTTGTTTTGCTTTTAACGGGACTGCTTGCCGTCCTTATTCTTTCGGCCTGCGGCCAAAAATCACAGGAAGATATCGTGAACGGTTTAGATAAGAAGGCGAAAGAATACACCTCGTACAAAGCGAAAGCCAAAATGACCATTCAGACGGGGAGTGATCCGCAAGTATACAATGTGGAAATCTGGCATAAAAAACCTTCCCTGTACCGGGTCTATCTGGAAAATCCGAAAAAAGACCAAAACCAAGTCATTTTACGGAACGCCAACGGAGTCTTTGTCCTTACGCCGTCTTTAAATAAGAGCTTCAGGTTCCAAAGCGATTGGCCGAATAACAGCAGCCAAGTATATTTGTTTGAGTCACTTGTAAAGGACGTGCAGCATGACAAAGACGCCGTCTATTCCGCCAAAGATAAAAAGTACACGTTTGAAACAAAAACAAACTATCAGCACAACAAAATGCTGCCGACTCAGGAAATCACTTTCAACAAAAAGGACATGAGCCCGTCGCTCGTCAAAGTGATGGATACAGACCGGAAAGTGATGGTAAAAGTCGAATTCAAAAGCTTTGAATTCAACAAGCCGTTTGATAAAGACTCTTTTGACGAGAAGAAAAATATGACGCTTTCCCAGATGGACGTCGCCACAAGCGCCAAGCCGTCTGATTCATTTGCGGTCAAAACACCGCTTCAAGTGCCGGCCGGCGTCAAAAAGCTTGAAGAGAAAGATATTTCAACGGCGGACGGCAAACGAATCGTCATGACTTACGGCGGAGAAAAATCCTTCACCCTTATTCAAGAAAAAGCCCATATCGCAAAAGCCGCCTCTGCCGTCACGCTGAAAGGCGAACCGGTTAATCTCGGCTTCACGGTGGCCGCATTATCTGATACGTCTTTAACGTGGACATATGACGGAGTCGATTATCTTCTGTCATCACAGGATCTGACAAAAGATGAAATGGTGGCCGCCGCCAAAAGCATGCAGGGACAGTCGTCAAAATAATGTCAAAAAAGAGGCCGCCGCTGTCGGTCTCTTTTTTGATTCCATTTCACTTTGCAGAATAATTTTAGTATGATAATAACAATATGAATTGAAAATAATGCTAGGAAGTGTATCGAATGAACACAGCATCCTTTTACAGAGAAACGTGGGCGGAAATCAACCTGTCCGCGATTAAAGAAAATGTCACGCATATGAAAAAACACATCGGGCAAAACGTCCATCTCATGGCGGTTGTAAAGGCGAACGCTTACGGCCACGGAGATTTGGAAGTTGGGAAAGCCGCGCTTGAAGCGGGTGCCTCTTGTCTTGCCGTAGCCATACTGGATGAAGCGATTTCATTGAGAAAACGGGGCATTACAGCGCCGATTCTCGTGCTTGGCGCCGTGCCGCCCGAATATGTACAAGCAGCTGCCGAGTATGACGTAACACTCACGGGGTATTCTGTTGAATGGCTTCAGGAAGCTGCGCGCCACCTCGGAGGTGCCACATTGCCGTTTCATCTGAAAGTCGACACCGGCATGAACAGACTCGGAGTCAAAACGGAGGAAGAAATCCAAAGCGTGTTAAAAATCCTCAGCCAAAATCCCGGTTTAGTCTGTAAAGGCGTATTCACCCATTTTGCTACCGCGGATGAGAAAAACAGAGATTATTTCCTCTTCCAGTTTGACCGCTTTAAAACATTGATCGCTCCGCTCCCTTTAAAAGAATTGATGGTGCACTGCGCGAACAGCGCCGCCGGACTTCGCCTTAAAAAAGGCTTCTTTAACGCGGTTCGTTTCGGCATTAGTATGTACGGGCTTCGTCCTTCTGCTGACATCCAAAGCGAAATTCCGTTTCAATTAAAGCCGGCTTTTGCGCTGCACTCTGTGTTATCCCATGTGAAAAAGATCCGCAAAGGGGAAAGCGTCAGCTACGGCGCAACATATACGGCAGAGAAGGATCAATGGATTGGAACGGTTCCCATCGGCTATGCAGACGGGTGGCTCCGCAAGCTGAGCGGCACGTCTGTGCTGATCGGCGGCAAACGGATGAACATCGCGGGAAGAATCTGCATGGATCAATTGATGGTCGAATTAGATCACTCTTATCCGCCGGGCACCAAAGTCACCCTGATCGGCAGCCAGAAGGAAGAAACGATCACGATGGATGAAATCGCAGGGCGGCTTGAGACGATTAATTACGAGGTCCCTTGTACCATTAGTTCCCGCGTTCCCCGTATGTTTTTGGAAAATGAGAGTATAATGGAAGTAAGAAATCCTTTACTGCAAGATAATACAAACAAGTAGCCGTCATCCGGAAAAAGAGAATTTATAAAACAGCTTTGCTTGACGTTTGAATAATGGTATCATTATGTCTGGATGGATGAATTGGTCGTATCCGTAAGTTTGGTGGAGGTGTATGTTTTTTGTCTGAATCCAGCGCAAGAACCGAAATGAAAATCAGCTTGCCCGAAAACTTAGTAGCTGAATTGGATGGTGTAGCGATGCGGGAGAAACGAAGCAGAAACGAACTGATATCACAAGCAGTGAGAGCGTATGTCAGCGAACGGACAACTCGCCATAACCGTGATTTGATGAGACGCGGGTATATGGAAATGGCGAAAATCAACTTGAATATCTCTTCTGAGGCTCACTATGCTGAGTGCGAAGCAGAAACGACCGTTGAGCGCTTAGTCAGCGGAGGATAATCATTTTGATTGTAAAGCGCGGCGATGTTTATTTTGCTGATTTATCTCCTGTTGTTGGCTCAGAGCAAGGCGGCGTACGCCCGGTTTTAGTGATCCAGAATGATATCGGAAATCGCTTTAGCCCGACTGCTATTGTTGCAGCCATAACAGCCCAAATACAGAAAGCGAAATTACCAACCCACGTCGAAATTGATGCAAAACGCTACGGTTTTGAAAGAGATTCCGTTATTTTGCTGGAGCAAATTCGGACGATTGACAAGCAAAGATTAACGGATAAAATAACTCATCTGGATGATGAAATGATGGATAAGGTTGATGAAGCCCTGCAAATCAGTTTGGCACTCATTGATTTTTAGTCATATTTTGGTTGCTCATATAGAGCAACTTTTTTTGTTTTCGAAAAACATAAGCGCTATAATAAAGAGATAATCAAACAAAATTTGTTGTTTTGTGTCGGGAGGTCAGTGAAACCCATGTCGAATCAGAAAGTGTATCAGTTCATTATTGATCAGCATGATGAACTGCTTGATACTTGGACAGCCAAACTAAAAGAAGTAGGCAATCAGGAAGACTATCAGCTTACGAATCACATATGTGAAAATATTTGTAAAGACTATATAGACATTCTTTTATTATCGACAAAAAATGACGAGGCTACGGAAGAGCAGATCAGTGAACTCGCACTGCGCGCCGTTCAGCTCGGCCTGTCACTGAAACTTCTTTCAGCCACCCTGTCAGAGTTTTGGAAACTGCTTTACGAAACGATGGTCGACCTTAATATGGCCGATCAGGACAGAGCAGATTTGATTTTGGAAATAGACAGCTTTTTTAATCCGATCAACACGGAAATCTTAAATCAGTATTCTATCTCCTGGGAAAAAACGGTTACTTTGCAAAAAATCGCGCTTCAGGAATTGTCGGCTCCGCTGATCCCGGTATTTGAGCATGTAACGGTCATGCCGCTTGTCGGGACGATTGATACAGAGCGTGCAAAGCATATTATGGAAAATCTGTTAAACGGCGTCGTAAAGCACCGTTCACAGGTTGTATTAATTGATATCACGGGCGTGCCGGTCGTTGATACGATGGTGGCGCACCATATTATTCAGGCATCAGAAGCGGTGCGGCTTGTCGGCGCGAAATGTCTGCTCGTCGGAATCCGTCCGGAAATCGCGCAGACGATCGTTAATCTGGGAATTGATTTGTCGCAGGTTATTACGAAGAATACCCTTCAAAAAGGAATTCAAACAGCGCTTGAAATGACAAATCGAAAAATCGTTTCATTGGGGGAATAACATTGTGAGACATCCAAAAATCCCGATCCTGAAACTGTATAACTGCTTATTGGTATCCATCCAATGGGAGCTTGACGACCAGACAGCTTTGCATTTTCAAGAAGATCTGCTGAACAAAATATATGAAACCGGCGCAAACGGGGTCGTCATTGACCTGACATCCGTTGACATGATCGATTCATTTATCGCGAAAGTGCTCGGCGATGTCATCACCATGTCTAAATTGATGGGTGCAAAGGTCGTATTGACGGGAATTCAGCCGGCTGTGGCGGTCACATTGATTGAACTCGGAATCTCACTTGAGGAAATCGAAACGGCGCTCGATTTAGAGCAAGGGCTTGAGACATTGAAGCGGGAATTGGGGGAATAGCGATGAACGACCAATCCTGTGTGAAAATCATGACAGAATGGGATATCGTAGCCGCCAGACAGCTTGGCCGCAACGTTGCGAAGGAATTAGGCTTCGGCACGGTGGACCAGGCCAGAATCACGACGGCAATCTCAGAATTGGCCAGAAACATTTACTTATATGCAGGCAAGGGCCAGGTCAGCATAGAACAAGTAAACGACAGAGGGAAAAAAGGCCTTAAAATTATAGCAGAAGACAAAGGACCCGGAATCCCCGACATCCGTAAAGTGATGGAAGACGGCTTTTCAACGTCAGGCGGACTGGGAGCGGGACTTCCGGGCGTCAAAAGGCTGATGGACGAATTCAGCCTGCAATCTGTTGCAGAGGAAGGAACAGAGATTCAAGCCGTAAAATGGCTTCGGTAGGAGGTTAGAACGTGTATTTCAGGGAGGTTATAGAGCAGCGGTATCATCAGCTGCTTAGCCGATATATAGCCGAATTAACAGAAACATCTTTATATCAAGCCCAAAAATTCAGCCGAAAAACGATTGAACATCAGGTTCCTCCGGAGGAGATCATCAGCATCCACCGAAAAGTGGTAAAGGAACTGTATCCGGATCTGCCGGAAGATGTTTTTCATTCGCTGGATTTTTTAATAGAAGTCATGATTGGCTACGGGATGGCTTATCAGGAACACCAAAGTCTGCGAGATATCCAGCAGGAGCTTCGTTCAGAAATTGAAATTGCCGCAAATGTTCAGCAGACGCTGCTGGGCACAAAAATTCCTGAAGAAGAAGAACTGGATATCGGGGCGATCAGCGTCCCCGCCAAGCAAATGAGCGGGGACTATTATCACTTTGTCAAAGACAAGGAATCGATTAACATCGCGATAGCCGATGTCATCGGAAAAGGAATACCCGCCGCATTGTGCATGTCGATGATCAAGTATGCCATGGACTCTCTTCCGGAGATCGGCATTCACCCCTCCCAAGTGCTGAAAAATCTTAACCGCGTTGTAGAACAGAACGTGGACTCAAGCATGTTTATCACCATGTTTTACGCAAACTACAATACGAAAAATCACCAATTTACATATGCTTCTGCGGGGCATGAACCGGGCTTCTACTACTCTGAAAAAGAAAAAAAGTTTTATGATCTGGAGGCAAAAGGATTGGTGCTGGGAATTTCCCAGGATTTTGATTACAGCCAATATGAACAGCACATGGACGAAGGAGACATGATCGTTCTTTTTTCTGACGGCGTCACCGAATGCCGCACCGAAAACGGTTTCTTAGAACGCAGCGACATTCAGCGCATGCTGGAAGAACATATGGACTGCTCCGCGCAGGATATGGTCAAAAATATTTACGACAGCCTGCTGAGACTTCAGGACTTTCAGCTTCATGACGATTTTACGTTAATTGTTTTGAAAAGAAAGGTTTAAAAAAACAGCAGCACGGGTAAAAAGCCATTAGCACGAGTAAGGATAACTTTCAGAGGTGATACGATGAATTTAACGGTAGATATGAAGGAGAATCTTTCAGATATACAAATCAATATCGCTGGAGAAATCGATGTATACTCAGCTCCGGTGGTTCGTGAAAAGCTGATGCCCCTGGCAAACGAGGGGAAGGACATGAGAATCTGCTTAAAAGATGTAAATTATATGGACAGTACGGGTTTAGGCGTTTTTGTAGGCGTGTTTAAAACGGTGAGCAAGGAAGGCGGCTCTCTGAAGCTTGAGAATCTTTCCGACCGGCTCGTCCGTCTGTTTGAAATTACGGGGCTTAAGGACATCATCGACATTTCGGCAAAGTCAGAAGGTGGCGTGCAATGAGTACATCAGTTGATTATATAGAGATGAAAATTCCGGCCGAACCGGAATATGTAGGAATCGTCAGGCTTACGTTATCAGGGGTCGCAAGCAGAATGGGCTATACCTATGATGACATTGAAGATTTAAAAATCGCTGTCAGCGAAGCTTGTACAAACGCTGTCCAGCATGCATACAACGATGAAAATAAGGGAGAAGTATCCGTGCGGTTCGGTGTGTTTGAGGATCGGCTGGAGGTCATTGTCGCCGATCAGGGAGACAGCTTTGATTTTGATCAGAAGCAGCAGGATCTCGGGCCGTACACACCTTCGCACACAGTCGATCAATTGTCAGAAGGAGGGCTCGGTCTGTATTTAATGGAAACGCTCATGGATGAAGTCAAAGTTCAAAGCAACTCTGGCGTAACCGTGGCGATGACAAAGTATTTAAATGGGGAGCGAGTTGATCATGGCACAACCATCAAAAACTACGAAACTAACTAAAGATGAAGTTGATCGGCTCATACGCGACTTTCAAACACATGATAATAAAGAAGCCCAGGAAACACTCGTCGAGGTGTATACCAATCTCGTCGAAATGCTGGCAAAGAAATATTCAAAAGGAAAAAGCTTTCACGAAGACCTCCGCCAGGTCGGGATGATCGGACTTCTCGGAGCCATTAAACGGTATGATCCCGAGGTCGGCAAATCCTTTGAAGCATTTGCGATTCCGACCATCATCGGCGAGATCAAACGCTTCCTCAGGGATAAAACATGGAGCGTACACGTCCCGAGACGGATTAAAGAACTCGGGCCGCGCATTAAAATGGCGGTGGATCAGCTGACGACAGAGACGCAGCGGTCGCCGAAAGTCGAAGAAATCGCAGCCTTTCTCGATGTGTCAGAAGAGGAAGTGCTTGAAACGATGGAGATGGGAAAAAGCTATCAGGCGCTTTCTGTCGATCACAGCATCGAAGCGGATGCGGACGGAAGCACCGTCACGATTTTAGATATCGTCGGGTCGCAGGAGGAAGGATACGAACGCGTCAACCAGCAGATGATGATCAAAAGCGTGCTTCATGTGCTGTCCGACCGCGAAAAACAGATTATCGATCTAACATTTGTGCAAAATAAAAGCCAAAAAGAAACAGGGGACATTCTCGGAATATCTCAAATGCACGTCTCGCGCCTGCAGCGGAAAGCGGTGAAAAAACTGAGAGAGGCCTTGATTGGAGATCCCTCCATGGAGCTAATGTAATGATTCAGGTTGAAGAAAATGAACATGTTCAAACTCTTGTATACCAATTAAATAAAGAAGGCAAGTCCATATGCGGCGACAGCTTTTTTATGAAGGCGAATGAAGAAGAATTAGTTTGCGCGGTAGCGGACGGTCTCGGCAGCGGATCTCTTGCCAATGAATCCTCGTCAGCCATTAAAGACATCGTGGAAACGTATGCGGATGAGGATGTGGAAAGCATCATTGAGCGCTGCAATCAAGCGATGAAAAACAAAAGAGGGGCGACTGCCTCCATCTTAAAAATCAATTTCATCAAAAGGGAATTGACATACTGCTCGATCGGCAACGTCCGTTTCTTCCTGCACTCCCCATCAGGCGAAGTTTTTCATCCGCTGCCGATTTCGGGTTACCTCTCAGGCAAACCGCAAAGATACAAAACGTATACGTCATCATACGAAAAAGGGGCGACATTCATCATCTACACGGATGGGCTTGAGGTTCCGCATATCCGCACCTGCTTAAAGCAGGGACACTCAATAGAAGAAATATCAAAATCACTTCATCCGTACACAACATCCAGACGTGATGATTTGACCTATATTCTCGGGCAGCTTTTATCGTAAGGCTGCTTTTTTTATGTTCCGCCGTTTTTTGATACACTAGAGAAAGAAAGAAGAGATGGAGGCTTTTGTGATATGGAAACGTTAGCCCTTTTGAAAAAACAAATTGCTGAAGAAACAGCGTTATCCCAAAAACATGTCGAAAGTGTCATCCGCCTGCTGGAAGACGGCAATACCGTCCCGTTTATTGCGCGGTACCGAAAAGAGCAGACCGGCTCAATGGACGAGGTGCAGATTCAGGCAATCTCCGAGCGGTGGCAATACATACAAAACCTGACGCAGCGGAAAGAAGAAGTCATCAGATTGATCTCCGAGCAGGACAAGCTGACAGACGGGCTGAAGCAAAAAATCGAGCAAGCGGTCAAGCTTCAGGAAGTCGAGGATTTATACCGCCCCTTCAAACAAAAACGGAAAACAAAAGCCACCGTCGCCAAAAGCAAAGGCCTTGAACCGCTTGCGGACTATATTCTTTCTCTCCCGAAAGAAAACCGCCTTCACGACGTCGCTGATCAATATATCAGTGCAGAAAAAGAAGTCGCTTCAAGAGAGGAAGCCATTGAAGGCGCGAAGCACATCATAGCCGAACAAATCTCGGATGATCCTCATTTCAGAAAGTGGATCCGCCAGGAAACGTATAAAAAAGGAATTCTCACTTCCGCGGCAGGCAAGTCAGCCGCAGATGACGAGAAAAACGTCTATGAAATGTACTACGAGTACGAAGAGCCGATCCAAAAGGTCGTTCCTCACAGAGTGCTTGCGATGAACCGCGGTGAAAAAGAAGGCATTTTAAAGGTTGCGATCGAACCGCCCGCCAATCAGATAAAAGCTTATTTAGAAAAGCAAATCATCAAACACCGTGAAACACCTGTGAAAGAAACGCTGAAAGAAGCCATTGAGGACAGTTATAAACGCCTGATCCAGCCGGCTATTGAACGCGATATCCGCAAAGAGCTGTCAGAAAAAGCAGACGCGCAGGCGATCCATATTTTCGCTGAAAACCTGCGTAAGCTCCTGCTGCAGCCGCCGATGAAGGGAAAAGTCGTGCTCGGCGTCGATCCGGCCTTCCGTACGGGGTGCAAACTTGCAGTCGTTGATGAGACGGGAAAAGTGCTGAAAATCGACGTCATTTACCCGCACGCTCCCGTCAAAAAGACAGCGGAAGCCCGGAAAAAAATCAAAGAATTGCTGGACCGGTACGAAGTCGAGGTTGTGGCGATCGGAAACGGCACGGCATCACGGGAGACAGAGCAATTCGTCGTTGATGTGCTGAAAGAAACAGAGCGGGACATTTATTATGTCATCGTCAATGAGGCCGGAGCAAGCGTGTATTCCGCGTCAGAAATCGCCCGTGAGGAATTTCCGGATTTTCAGGTCGAAGAGCGCAGCGCCGTCTCCATCGCGCGGAGATTGCAGGATCCGCTGGCCGAGCTTGTGAAAATTGATCCTAAATCTGTCGGTGTCGGGCAATACCAGCATGATGTCAGCCAAAAGCATTTAAACGAATCTCTCCGTTTTGTCGTAGAGACCGTCGTCAACCAAGTCGGGGTGAATGTCAATACAGCATCAGCCGCGCTGCTTCAATATGTAGCCGGGTTATCCAAAACCGTTGCCGGCAATATCGTTAAAAAAAGGGAAGAGCTCGGAAAATTTACAAACCGCAAAGAGCTGAAAGAAATCCCGCGTCTCGGCGCAAAAACATATGAACAGTGCATCGGCTTTTTGAGAGTGCCCGGAGGACGGGAGCCGCTCGACCGCACCGGGATACACCCGGAAAGCTATAAAGAGACAAAGGCGCTGCTCAAAAAACTGCAGCTCACTGCGGATCAGATCGGAAGCGCGGACGCCAAAGAGAAAATAAGCGCATTGCCGCTGTCTGAAACGGCTGAAGAGCTCGGTATAGGGGAGATTACGCTTGCGGATATTTGCGGGCAGCTGACAAGGCCGGAGCGAGACCCTCGTGACGAAGTGCCGAAGCCTTTGCTGAAAAAAGACGTTCTGCAGCTTGAGGATTTAAAGGAAGGAATGGAATTGCAGGGCACCGTCCGCAACGTTGTGGACTTCGGCGCTTTCGTTGATATCGGCGTCAAGCAGGACGGGCTTGTGCACATCTCAAAACTGAGCAATCAATTCGTCAAACATCCTCTCGACGTCGTATCGGTCGGAGACATCGTCACCGTATGGGTCGAAGGGGTGGACGTGCAAAAAGGCAGAGTGTCGCTGTCTATGGTAAAATAAAAGCACTGCTTACGAGCAGTGTTTTTTTCTGTAGAAATACCAGCACTGGTTCAGCAGTTTGATTTGGTAATTGTCCTTTTCTAAAAACGCTTTTTGCATTTGTTTCATCAGCCAATTCGGCATGGCTCATTCCTCCTCAGCTTTTAGTTAGAGGTCGGTTTTAACACATTGTATGCGAACGGTGAATTGTCCCGTTCAATGTTTTTAAAGCGGGGTGCACATATGGATAACGAACAACTTCAAAAGCTGACGGAAGACATCTCTGCACAGGATTTCGGAAAGCCGTTCCGTCACCGGGCCTTTTTCAATGACCGGCTGAAAACGACAGGCGGCCGCTACATGCTGTCTTCCCATAACATCGAATTAAACCGCAAATATCTGCTCGAACACGGACGGAGCGAGCTGATAGGCATCATCAAGCACGAGCTGTGCCATTACCATCTTCATCTTGAGGGAAAAGGGTACAAGCACAGAGACAAAGACTTCAGAGACCTGCTTCAGAAAGTCGGAGCGCCAAGATTCTGCACGCCGCTGCAAACCAAAAAGACACAAAAGAAAACATATATGTATAGATGCGAGGCTTGCGGCCAACAGTATATAAAGAAGCGGGCAATGAACCCGGAAAGATATGCCTGCGGAAAATGCAGAGGGAAAATCAAAAGAATTTTTTAAAAAGGCTTGACTCATCTCAATGATCTGTGTTAAATTATAAAAGTCGTTGAGAGACAACGATACTTTCTCAAAAAAATAAATGTTGCTTATTGACACAATATGTCGCATCATTTATAATGAAGAAAGTCTGATTATTCCACAGTAGCTCAGTGGTAGAGCTATCGGCTGTTAACCGATCGGTCGCAGGTTCGAATCCTGCCTGTGGAGCCATTATGGAGAAGTACTCAAGTGGCTGAAGAGGCGCCCCTGCTAAGGGTGTAGGTCGCGTAAGCGGCGCGAGGGTTCAAATCCCTCCTTCTCCGCCAGATAAGTTCTCAACCAGACGGCCCGTTGGTCAAGCGGTTAAGACACCGCCCTTTCACGGCGGTAACACGGGTTCGAATCCCGTACGGGTCACCATTTACCTTCGTTGGGCTATAGCCAAGCGGTAAGGCAACGGACTTTGACTCCGTCATGCGTTGGTTCGAATCCAGCTAGCCCAGCCATTTTATTTAAAAATTTTGAATCACTTTTAGAGCGAGCCATTAGCTCAGTTGGTAGAGCATCTGACTTTTAATCAGAGGGTCGAAGGTTCGAGTCCTTCATGGCTCACCACTTGTCACGCGGGTGTGGCGGAATTGGCAGACGCGCTAGACTTAGGATCTAGTGTCTTACGACGTGGGGGTTCGAGTCCCTTCACCCGCACTTTCTTTTCAAAGTGCTGATCATCATCACTAGCTTATATGCTTAGTGGAAAGACAGCTTCATAGCACGCGGTCGTGGCGGAATGGCAGACGCGCTAGGTTGAGGGCCTAGTGGGTGAATAACCCGTGGAGGTTCAAGTCCTCTCGGCCGCATCCCAATGATACCAAGGGTTTAACTACCTTTGGTATTTTTTGTGCTTATTTTTAAATGATCTACTATCCACAAACTGCCCACTTACCTGGAGTAAGTCATCTACAGTTTACGTCGCGCAAAATATTTTCATCATTATAGGTAGTTACTAATGCCTCAAACTCCAATTTGCAAAAGGCAGAGAAAGTATTGCTAAGCATGGAGGAAAACAAAGAGGACTTGTTATATTATCAGCTATTAGAATTTAGACACGAGATAATAGGGTAGGGGCATAAAGGTACTGAAAAGGCTTAATCTTTTTTAAAAGGTTAAGTCTTTTTTTGGCTATAAATGTAATCTGTGCCCAATTATTTGCCCTGAATTCACGAAAAAGGATAAAATAGGTGTAAATAAAGTTGCTATTTTAAAATTAGATTCAATTCATTATCGCAAAAGCAATAATAACTAATCGGCGAAGAAAGGATAATCAGTCAAATGAAAACATTAGTTATCGTTATACACCCTAATTTGGAAACGTCTGTTGTCAACAAAACCTGGATGAATCGTTTAAAGCAAGAGAATGACATTACGGTTCATGACCTGTACGGTGAATACCCTAATTTTATCATTGATGTAGAAAAAGAGCAGCAGCTCCTGTTAGATCATGAGCGCATCGTTTTTCAGTTCCCAATGTATTGGTACAGCAGTCCCGCGTTACTCAAACAATGGGAAGATGATGTGTTAACACATGGCTGGGCTTATGGAACTGGAGGTACTAAATTGCATGGAAAAGAACTACTCTTAGCTATCTCCTTAGGCGCACAGGAATCTGATTATCAAGCAGGCGGAGAATATAATATCACGATCAGCGAGCTTATCAGACCGTTTCAAATCACTGCTAACTATATAGGAATGCGTTTTCTTCCTGCCTTTGCACAATATGGGACACTTCACCTTTCAAAAGAAGATGTTAAGAACAGTGCGGAGAAATTGGTTGACTATCTTAAAGCTGAGCATTGATCCGGTATTCGCGAGGGAAGCTGAAATAAACTAATTACAGCAGGGCGATGAGTAGATATTTCTTGTTGAAATGTAGATTTCCTTGGTCTCTAATAGGTGCCCAGTTTGTGCTCAGAATTCATGAAAAATGATGAAAATAAGTATAAATAAAATAAACAGATGCTTTGAATAAAAGCTTTTGAAACTTTTGATAGGTTTTTACTAGGTTGAGGGCCCAGCGGGTGAATAACCCGTGAAGGTTCAAGTCCTCTCGGCCGCATCTCAATGATACCAAGGGTAATAGAGAGATCCTTGGTATTTTTTTGTGCTTATTTTTAAATGATCTACTGCCCACAAACTGCCCACTTACCTAAAGTTCAAAGTGATCAAAATACTCAAAGTATCTGGACAATACTTTGCTTGGTTCTTATTTGTCGATAGTCGCAGTAACGAAAGCACTAAACAACACATTAAACAGATTCTTTTGATATGACGGACACATATGACAGTTTGCGATTGTCGAAATTCAATGTATAACCCTTGTTCAACTTACCAAGTTCAGTTAAAAGTTTGTTAAAATTGTGATAAATGTAAGAAAGGATTAAATGTTCATACCGAAACATTGGGATTAAAGGGAAGGGGAAACAAATACATGTCGATTTACCATAAAGTAATTGGAGATGGATATCCGATCGTTATGTTGCATGGTTGGACACTTGACCATCAGGTGATGTTAAATGCAATGGAACCGTTATTCGAGAAACGAAGCGGTTGGAAGAGAATATACATAGACTTACCGGGTATGGGACATTCTAAGCCACAACCGTCTATTCAGAACTCTGATGATGTTTTAGAAGCGATATTGCGTCTTTTGGACGAGATTATTCCTGATCAACAGTTTATTGTTTGCGGTAATTCATATGGAGGGTACATTGCCAGAGGTATCGTTCGTTCACGTAAGGAAACAGTTCGTGGATTACTGCTGATGGCACCATTAACTATACCCGAATTCGATGAAAGGGTAGTACCGCAGAAGACTGTTCTAAAAAGAGACAGCGACTTGATATCACATTTGTCTTCAGAGGAGGCGGATGAATTTTGCTCTATGGGGATTGTGCAAGGTAAAACTGAATGGGAGAGGTTTCGGGATGAAATTTTACTTCCATCTAAACAAACAAATTATGAATTCGTAAACAACATTCGTCAAAATGGATATGGGTTTACCTTCGATATTTCATCTAAACTTGAGTATCCCACGCTAATTATCACAGGGCGTCAGGACAATGTAGTCGGATACCATGATGCGTGGCGGCTACTCGAAGATTACCCAAGGGCAACTTTTGCAGTGCTTGATATGGCTGGTCACAACCTGCAAATCGAACAAACCGATGTATTTAATTCAGTGGTTCACAACTGGTTAAACAGACTTGAGTCGGAAAATTTTTGATTGGTATAACTTTCTATAAGTGTGAGTTTACTGTTACAATCCCAATTAATTAAACAATAATTAAGATAAAGAATATTGGGATTTCCTATAATGTTTAGCGATTATTGGTATTTACTGTCATTGAGGGTAATTTAATCATTGATCAAAAATAAAACCATTATTTCATACCCGGTGCTACTTATTTCTGTTGTAGTCTGCATACTGATTAATAGGTAAGAAAAGTCGAAAAGGTATACGAAATTCGTCATACAAATTAAAGTTTTGAATGAAAGAGCAGGATTACTCCTGCTCTTTTTCTTTCTAATTGGGCTAGATTAAACGCAGACGGTTATTCCTTGGGAAAAACAAAAAAAATTTCTCTATCCATTGACTAGCTTGGCTTTAGCCGGGTTTCTATCACCCTGTTGGGCTTGTCAGATTTTAAAAAGGTATGCTACGTTTATAGTGTTTTGTTTCACCTGATTGTGGGGTAATAAAGATAGAATCAGTAAATAATTCTTAGGAACGACCTCAATCTTATAATAAACATATTGGAAGACGTAATGGAAGATCTAAAATTAAGGTTTAGGATACTTTGAAGGAATAAAAGTTTTTTTTCGATTGTGATCATATTCACAATAGAGCTGTATGAAGGGGAATCATTTCTCCAAATAGTCTGCAGAAAATACCGACCACAGCCCAAGGATATCTCACTAACCGCTTTGGCTGGTATTATCTGTTGGCTGTTTCTCTTTTTGTTGCTTCTTGTATTATTTTTAGCCCAATCGGCAAAAATAAGTTAAGGAAACCAGCGAAAACACTTAATTTCATCCTTCTTTTCTGGTTTACAATGTTATTTGGCGCTGATATGGATATTAGTCTAGTCTTTTAAGGTACAGTTGAACCAATCAGCCACTATGCCGTTAGCTCTCCATCAGGTGAAACAGAAACCCCCGGACTTTTAGAGAAGCATTACGCTATACATTCTGGGACTGCATGCTCGGACCGTTTACGTGCTTGTATAATGTGGATTTGATAATTAAGGAGTCGATATTATTAAATGAAGTTTAACAAGAAAAAAATTAACGTTGTAGACATTCAAAAAGCGAAGAAAAGCGTGTTTGCTACAGGGATAGGAAACGCGATGGAATGGTTTGATTTTGCTTTATATTCTTATTTGGCAGTTATTATTAGTAAAAACTTTTTCAGTCCAGTTCAAAACGATGAATTAAAGTTAATATTTACTTTTGCTACATTTGCAATTGCCTTCTTACTTAGACCGGTAGGCGGAATTATTTTTGGTAAAATGGGTGATAAATTTGGTCGGAAAATAGTATTAACAATTACTATTTTAATGATGGCTTTATCTACTTTAATAATTGGTGTGCTTCCTACCTATGATCAGATTGGTGTATGGGCCCCTATATTATTACTCTTTGCCCGTATTCTGCAAGGCTTTTCTGTGGGTGGAGAGTACGCTGGGGCAATGGTATATATCGCAGAATCTTCTCCAGATAATAAACGTATAAGGTTAGGCAGCGGTTTAGAAATCGGAACATTATCTGGTTATATAGTAGCTTCTGTTTTAGTTACAGTACTTTTCTGGACTTTATCTGATGTTCAAATGAATAGTTGGGGATGGAGAATTCCTTTCTTCTTAAGTATTCCAATAGGATTATTTGGTTTATATTTGAGAAGTCATTTAGATGAATCACCAATCTTTGAAAGTGACCTCTCTGAAAACCAAGAACAACAACCAGGTTTATTAGAAGTCATTAAAACATATAAAAAAGATATCTTTTTATGTATCGTATTTGTGGCATTTTTCAATATAACCAATTACCTATTGTTAGGTTATATGCCGTCTTATTTAGATGAGAACCTTGGTATAAGTGATAATATAAGTACACCGGTTACAGCAATTGTATTGATTATTATGGTACCGTTCGCTTTAACTTTTGGTAAACTGGGAGATAAATTAGGAAATAAAAAAGTTATAACAATTGGATTAGTATTAGGAATTGTATTTTCGATTATCTCTTTCCAATTTCTTAATATGGGGAATATAACTTTCTTATTTATAGGACTTTTAATGTTAGGTATTGTATTATCTGTATACGAAGGTACTATGCCAGGATCTTTACCTACGTTGTTCCATACTGACATTAGATATCGTACATTATCCTGGACATTCAACTTATCAGTTTCTATTTTTGGCGGAACAACACCTTTAGTTGCTTCTTGGTTAACCCATGTGACAAGAAACAATTTGGCGCCGGGTTTCTATTTATTGGCAGTCAGTTTAATTGGCTTAATAGTTGTGTTAACCTTATTTAAAGATACTTCAGGTAAATCTTTAAAAGGTTCTTACCCAACAGTTGCTTCTAAAGCTGAGTTTCAAGAAGCTGTTGAAAATCCAAAAGATTCACTGTGGTGGAAAATGGAACAAACAGAAAAGGAATGAAAAAAACATCCATTTAATTGACCGACTACTCGAAATACAGACTCAGAATAAGCTGGGATTATCCGAGCAGCAATGACTGCAGCTCTTTTATATTCTGGAGGGCTTACTGCTTTGCAAATGCAGCGTTGCTATTCTCGATCGTCATTATTTTATTGGTTGTGTCCTAATAATAAAACATTGACGCAAGAACGAAGAGAAATTAAAAGGTCCGGGCAATACAGCAAAATAAGAAGCTTTGTTATGCCAGTTCTTCTCCCGAAGGAGAGCTGGCTTTTTATTTTCTATATGGGGTCCAAAGCAGAAAACGAGAACTTGTACGCTAACTAATCAACAAAGGTTTTTTGGATATGAAGAGGGTGAAGTGGTGAAAAAATGGAGTTTGTTGTGGAGTTAGCTTTTCAATTAGGGGGACATCTCAACAACAAAATAATAACCAGCCCGATTAAAAAGCTCATCAAAAGTTCCATTATTCCAATATACGATCCACTCAATTATTTGAGTGGATCTGTTTGTTTTTTATTTATTTGCAGCAGTCTCTATGTGACGAAACAATAAATGGATTAAAACCCTTTACGCAGCCAGGTTGCGGCGAGATCAATTGCTCCGCGCGCAGCTTCAGTTTTAGCTAAGGCGTTGAGCATCACGAAATCGTGAATGATACCTTGGAAACGTACGGCGGTGACCGGAACACCAGCTTCACGAAGTTTATTGGCATATGCTTCTCCCTCGTCACGAAGTACATCAGCTTCAGCTGTGATAATCAATGCAGGTGGAAGCCCTTGAAGCTGCTCAGCAGTTGCACGCAGAGGTGATGCTGTAATCTCAGCACGCTCATTCGAATTGGTTGTGTACTGATCCCAAAACCACATCATCGCATCCTTGCGCAAAAAGTATCCCGTAGCAAACTGCTGATAGGATTCCGTATCGAAAGAAGCGTCTGTTACCGGATAGAAAAGTAATTGTTGCCGGATATTCAAGTCACCTCGTGCTTTGGCCATTAGCGTGACAGCAGCAGTCATATTGCCTCCAACACTATCA
Source organism: Bacillus sp. jun7 (assembly GCF_051034795.1). Classification (NCBI taxonomy): domain Bacteria; kingdom Bacillati; phylum Bacillota; class Bacilli; order Caryophanales; family Bacillaceae; genus Bacillus; species Bacillus sp. jun7. The sequence continues at coordinate 1,888,671 of NZ_CP093219.1, read as the reverse complement.
CCTGCAATTGTTAGACTCTCGGGAATCATGCCGTTCTCACGGCCATTTTCAGCTGCCCACTTCACTACTGCATAGATTTCTTCAATGGCTGTCGGATATTTTGCTTCTGGAGATAAGGTGTAATTTGGAAAGACAATAGCAGCTTGTGCTCCGACTGCTAGCTCACGGATGAGCCGATCATGTGTATGCTCATTACCAAATACCCAGCCGGCCCCATGAATGTACACGATGACAGGAAGGTGCGCAGGTGCATTCTGCGGGCGCATTATTCTTACTGATACCTGTCCGCTCGGTCCTCCTGAAATCATAACATCTTCAATATCAACTGGCAGTTTATCAATTGGGGCAGATTGAACCTCATCTACAGCTTCTCGTCCTTTCTCAGGTCCAAGGTCGAATAGATAGGGTGGGTTCGCGGTTGCTTCTGCAAATTCTTGAGCTGCTTTTTCTAATTGTACTTTCTTTAACATCAATCTCACTCCTTATTTGAAGGTTGGTCACCTATATGTTTTAATCAAAATTTTTTATTCCATTACCTATTGATCTTGGCAACTTTCGTCTTATATTGCTGTTGTAATGATTTGTACATCAATATTTCCGCGAGTAGCTTTAGAATATGGACATACTTGATGAGCTGCATGTGTTAATTCTTCCGCTTGCTCTTGAGATACCCCTTGAATTTCCACCTCCAGAACAACTCCGATTTTATAACCATTATCACTTTCATCTTTTAATAAACTTACTTTACCGGTAACAGCTGATTCGATTTTTAATCGTTGTCTCTGGGCTGCTAAATGAAGAGCACTGTCATAACAAGCTGAATAGCCTGCCGCAAATAATTGTTCTGGATTTGTAGCCGTGGATACTTGATTTCGTTTTGGCATAGCTAAATCCAAATCAATAATAAGATCATTAGATGTTACATGACCTTCTCTTCCGCCTTTTGTTGTAGCTTCTGCTGTAAAATATACTGTCATCATCAAACACTCCTATAAATTAAATTTAACACAATTGAATTTTAATCAATATAACAAACGTTGTCAATTAAATTTTTGAAAATTAAATTGTTCTCAATTTAAATTCGCAATTAAAATCCTCTAAATGATTGATTAGACTAAAATAAAGAACAGTTTTCGGCAGTTTAAAGTTAGTGTACATAATAACCACATTGAGAAAATAGGAGATCATATTATTGGTGATAGATTCTTTCTGATTTTGCATAAGTTATGATTAATTAAATTGTTAGTCATTCAATTTTACTTAATGTAATTCTTATGCTATTATGTGTAGTAATGAATATAAATATTGTGAGGGATTTAACATGAAGAATGATAAATTACTGTTAAGTAATCATCTATGTTTTGCGATTTATGCAGCTTCCCGTGAAATGATAAAGTTATACCATCCTCTCTTAAAAGAATTAGGAATTACGTATCCACAGTATTTGGTTCTTCTTGTTTTATGGGAGAAGGAAAAAATATCTGTTAAAGGTTTAGGCGAAGAATTATATCTGGACTCCGGAACATTAACTCCAGTTTTAAAACGACTTGAGGAGCGAGGTCTTATTATAAGAGAGCGTTCAAAAGAGGATGAACGAAGTGTAATTATTACGTTAACAACTGAAGGGAATGAGTTTAAAGAAAAAGTCACAATGATCCCTAATGCAGTATTTGATAGAACCGGTTGTAATGAAGAAGAAATTAAAAGTTATAACAAGGAAATTCGTAATTTACTTCACATGCTGACAACTGAGCAATAGTTTTATGAATATAGATCGTGGGCCAAGCGGGTGAATAACCTGCGGAGGTTCAAGTCCTCTCGGCCGATCCCTATGATACCAAGGGTTTTGACACCTTTGGTATTTTTTGTTTATAGACTTACTATAGTAGGTCGTATGATTTGTCAGTCACCTTCATCCTTCTGCTGACTGCGGGCAGCGGTAGTAAATAGGATAATGCAATTAATGAAGTGATTAAGCAGGAGGAGAAAGTCAGAAAAGAAATGCGAGCAGATTCTGATGAGTACAAGAGAGATAACGCCATAATTCGTGTATATGATGACGGGCAGTATATTCAGCTTGCGTTTTAGCAGCCGGAAGAAAGTTCTCACAAGCTTACTGCTTAAAAATCCATTTTTTTTTTATCAAAAAATCAATATCAATTCGGGGCTGGATTCAATATGATCCAGTCCCTTTTTGTTTTATTGATTTTTCTTATCCCCAGTCTGATAAAAGATTTTCTGTGAATCATTTAACAATTATCGGCCGATTTTTCTTTTTCGATAATATCCTTTACCACATCCTCAATTGTTATATGTCCAAGAGCTTTTTCCAAGGCAGATTGGGCGAGTTCAAATATTGGACCAATTGTACTTTGAATGTTCCGGCCTACAGGACATTGAGGATTGGGATTTTCATGTATACTAAACAATTCTTTATCTTGAACAACATTAACTGCTCTATAAACATCAAGTAAGGTGATTTCAGTTAAATCCTTCGCTAATTCAGCTCCTGCAATACCTGGCCGTACATTTACTAAACCTGCTTTTTTCAGCATCCCCATAATTTTTCTTATTAAGGCGGGATTTGTATTTACACTTCCAGCTAAAAATTCAGAAGTGCTAATTCCGTCTTCATTTATTTCAATAAGAGCCAATATATGAATTCCTACAGCAAAACGGTTGCTAATAGACATGATTTCTTCACCATCCTAATTACTTTACACTCTTTATAGTACACTTGTAACTGAATGTATTACAAGTTTATTTCACTCTAATATGCTCAATTAACAAGATGATAAAAGTATTGACAAATAAATAAGGTGTAACTAAAATTATTACATGTAATCAATTTGGTTACATTTAAAATTTTGAATGATTAGGAGGACTTTAAATTGAAAATTGGAATCATTGGTGCAACCGGAAAAGCTGGAAGTCTTATCTTGAAAGAAGCAGTAAGCAGGGGACATGAAGTAACTGCAATTGTAAGAGATGCTGCAAAACTTAAAGAGGAAAAGATTTCAATCGTTGAAAAAAATATAATTGATCTTACATCGGATGATCTAAAAAAGTTAGATGTAGTAGTTAATGCCTTCGGAGCTCCATTAGGAGAAGAACAGGCACATATAGACGCTGGCCGGGCATTAATTAGGGTATTAAAAGGAATGGGGACAAGAGCCGTAATTGTAGGCGGAGCAGGGAGTCTTTATGTAGACGAAAATAAAACTGTCAGTGTAATGGATACACCTGATTTCCCGGAGATTTTTATTCCAACAGCTAAAGGGCAAGGTCGTAACTTGCAAGAGCTAAAGGAAACTTCTGATATGAACTGGACATTTATCAGTCCTTCAGCGGTATTTGACCCAGACGGGAAAAGAACTGGGTTTTATCAGTCAGGAAAAGATCATCTTCTGGTGAATTCGAAAGGCGAAAGTTATATCAGCTATGCAGACTATGCAATTGCAGTATTGGATGAAATAGAAAATCCAAAACATATAAATGAACGCTTTACAGTTGTGGGAGAAGCTGAATAAGTTATTGAGTAAGAAACAAAGGGTGCCATTAGCGTCATCGCTAATGGCATTTTCCTTTTAAGAATGTACGGAGACATTGAAAACTTTGCAATCAGAGTAGCTGATTATTTTTATGAAAAAGGGGATTTATCATGTTCCAATGAATATTATCGAACTGATGACAGAGCAGGTGCTTAGTGAGTTGGATCAAAAAAATACGTATAAATAGCTCTGACTAAAACCTTTGCGGGTTAGTTAGAGCTTTTGTAAACCCACTCGTTTTCATGAGTGGGCTTTTTAAAAATACACCTCTCAACATGATATTTATTATTAAGTACGGTAAGGGGTCCGTCAAAACTTCTAAATTACAAATGAAGGTTCTCACTAAAAAACCTGCCGCACGTTTAACAAATAAAACATGAATGAACATATTATTAATTTGCAGTTATTTCCGTTTCGTGCTATGATAAAGGAGAATTATTTTTGTTCGTGTAAAGGATAGTATGAATATCGACTTTTCGTCTTGATGATACTTTGGGCAAGGATAGTAATACAATGTGTAATACACTAGGAGGCAACAAAAATGGAACAAGGTACAGTTAAATGGTTTAATGCAGAAAAAGGTTTTGGATTTATCGAACGTGAAAATGGAGACGATGTATTCGTACACTTTTCTGCAATCCAAAGTGACGGATTCAAATCTTTAGACGAAGGTCAAAAAGTAACGTTTGACGTTGAGCAAGGTGCTCGTGGAGCTCAAGCTGCTAACGTTCAAAAAACTGCTTAATCTTCAATCGTTTATACAAACAGGCTCTTTATATAGGGCCTGTTTTTTTATGTTCTCTGTATCATACTGAATAAAAAACCCTACTCAACGTTCGAGTAGGGACAGATGCTACAAGGTAAGAAAAAGGTTTAAAACCTCAAAGGATTGTTTACAGTATAACATACCGGATTGACGATATGTGGAATATATATAAATGATTTGTTTTTATGTTCTCAAGGTAACTGTATGTTATTCTTTGTTACATTTCGCATATCTCTTCTATGAAAAGAAGATAAACAACTGCTATTCACTGTCGCAAGAGATGTAAGAAATTCTTAAAGATAAAGAGGGGAGTGGTTGTTTTTTCTTCCGGAAATAATCACTTAGACCTAAAACAATGAAAGCCCTGCCTCTCTTCCATCCTTACGGCTCCTTGTCCGTGCCAGTGTGAATCAGGATTACAAAAATCAAGTGACTATTTCATCGAGAATTCAAGTGTTCGTTGAAGAAAAAATAAAACAGATTAGATTGAGGAGTAATAAAAGCGGTTAATGTTTAAAAAGTAAGTTGAAGAAGTTGAACGTCTAATCGTAATATTCTGAAAAGTTATCTATCATTAACCTTAACAGAAACTTTTTATTTGTTTTTCAGTGATTCCTTTAATGACTTCCAGTTCACTAATCAAAAATTCATATGCATTATCCAACATTTTTTTTTCGCTTGAATTAAGTGCTTTTTCTTTCTTCATTCGCATTAAATCACGTACAACTTCAGCACCTTCTTGTATTTCACCCGTTTTTATTTTGTTCGTGTTTACTATATACCTTTGCTTCCACGGCAGTAACCTATCTGATTCTCCATGCTGAAAAATGTGTATAATGTGTTTTAATGCACGTATATCAGTAACTGGCCGTATATTTGAACTCGATATTTTACGCGTTGGAATCATAACTGTCATATTACTGATTGACATTCTTATGACATAATACTGTTGTTTTTCCTCTAAGAATTGTTTTTCTTCTATGGCTTCAATCGTACCTGCTCCGTGCATTGGATAAACAATGTTATCGCCAATTTGAAACATATAATCCACCTCCATATATGGGAACTTAACTTAAGGTTACCATATATGAAGTGAGATATCAAATTTTCAATAATAACATGATCGTTTATTTGTGTCAATAACTTTTTTAAAAAAACAACATCAAAACAAGAGGGAACCTTTGGGATTCCTAAAAAAGGAAGGTCAATTGGTCGGGGTATATCTTGGAATCTCGACTAATTAACAGAGATCAGTTTTTCGTTGAAAATGAGTTATTAAATATCCTTTAGGAGTTCATGCCTTGACATCAATGACACGTTTACTAATCTATATGGGCACAATTTAATCACCGATTTTTAACCATCATTCATGAAAACATAGTAATGAAAACAAGCTTTCATAACCTTAGTGTATCTGCCATTCTTCTGCGTGCGGCGGAATTAGATATGATAATTCGATTAATGAAATGATAAAATAGGAGAAGAAAGCCAGAAAAGAAATGAGTGCAGATTCAGATGAGAAACACAATAATAATTCATCATGATCGTATTCGTACACATTTTTACAGAGGAGGACAATTATGATTGGAATACTGGCAGGTATGGGGCCAAAATCTACTGGGCCATTTGTAGATAAAGTCGTAGACGAGTGCCAAAAAATATATGGAGCAATACATGACATGGATTTTCCTCATATGATGATTTATTCCTGTCCGACACCTTTCTACATGAATAAACCTCTCAATCATACGGACATGGAAAATGCAATTATTAAGGGTGCTGTAAAGCTTGAAAAAACGGGTGTTGATTTTATTGCCATCCCATGTAACACCGCACATCTCTATTTTAATCAAATAAAAAAATCGATTTCAGTCCCTTTACTAAACATGATTGATGAAACCATAAAAAAAATATCTAAAGGCTCAAAAAAAGCAGCTCTTTTAGCCACCGTTCCTACGGTTCAATCCGGAATATTTCAAGAAGCGTTAAACAGAGAAGGTTATGATTTTTTACATCAAGATAGTTGGCAAATCTATGTCAATCAAATAATAGAAAAGATTAAACAAGGTCAAATCGATGAGGCTAGTACACTATATGATGAATTACACCGTGAATTAGCAGAAAAGGTTGATACGGTTATCATTGCATGTACGGATTTAAATATGGTTACGGATCAAAAAAGAAGCGGGCTTACCTTTGTTGATTCATCAGCCTGTCTCGCTCAAGCCATTGTAAATAAGTATGTATCATTAACAAAATAAGTCATCTGATTTATCAGCAAATTCAGGGCGCTTTTTTTCCTTTAAAGCGCCCGGATTCGGCAGATACATGATCCTCAATTACTTCTTTGAATGGAACTTCCCCGCGTTATTGTTCTTTTAACATTGAATACTTTCGATAAGCTTTATAGAAACTGCAGCCAAATAGAACAGCCATAAGGGCGGGAAGCGACCTCAAAAGGGCAAATGGAGTTTCAAATAAAAATGCCTTCCAAAACATTGCGCCTTCCATACTCCACAGACCTTCAGCTAAATACAAACCTGAATTCGTGTAAATCATATTACAATAAAACAAGCACAGTAACCCAAAACAAGATGAAAAACTCATTAGTCTTTTATAATAATTACTCTTTGACTGGCGATCCGAGAAGATTTCATTTTGATCATCATCTTCTTTTTGCCAATATCGAGCTCCAAGCCCCCAAGGGCCATTTATATAACTCCAGCCGAAGTCTTCATAGATCTCTTTGTAATCTTTAAATTTTTTCTTTGATAAATAATCTTGATAATCCAGTCTCATCACATATTTTTTGTCGGTTTTTTCGAAAGTGTATATTCCTAATCCGCTGATATTTGTACAGCGATAGCCTTTTTGTAATTGCTCGTTCAGCCATTGCTCCTCTTTTTCAATATCAAAAAACATCTTAAATTTCTTCATTCGATTCACTTCCTTCGTGCAGGGATAAAATATGCAGTAACCTGTTTTGTTCCATCTTCAAAATGGCGCTTCCTTCCGCAGTTATCTTATAGACTTTTCTCCGGCCTGATTCTCCAACAGGCTCAATCCAGCCATGCTTATTCAAGTTTTCAATCGCGCCGTATAATGTGCCGGCCGCTAAAATAACAGTTCCGTTACTCATCTTTTCGATCTTCTGCATGGCGGCATAGCCATGAAGCGGCTCACGCAGAGCTAATAAAATATAATGCATGGTTTCAGACAGCGGTAATAATTTATGTTTCATATCCTCATCCTCTATTCAGTTCGACTATATAGTTAAACTTAATACAGTACAACTGAATAGTCAATGGCCTTTTCAAAATTTGTAAAAGGAACTTGAAAATCAAATCTAAAAGTCGCTTTCTTTACGTAATGGGAAGCGACTTCTGGGGCAGTTCTATTCAATAAATGGCCCGATTGAACGCATTAAAAATACCAAGGGTTTGAGTCCCTTGGTATTTTTTGTTCATTGTATGATGATGTAAACTTCTTGCTTATTTAGCGCTGTCGTTCCAGTTTTTCTCTATAAATGTATTCGCAGGCTGTAAGTTGGTTTTGTTCGCAATTTCAATGACAGCGGGAACCACGGAAGGGTCTGTTTTGGAGAAGTTAGGAATCCGCGGATCTAACCGGAAAAAGCGATCTCCCAGCAGATTCGCGCTGACCATGGTTTCATAGTAGCCATTTCCGCCGGAGATCATCTGAAGAAATGGCAGTAAAGGTTCATTAGGCGACCTGTCCAAAAGGACTCCCCAATTTGGAGGAAGGTTCTTCAGATTTTCGGGACGTATGTTATCCGCACTTACCATTCCCCATCCCCTCGTATCTCTTCTTAATCGAGTCGGGGCTTCACCTGTCCCGATGGATAGCGCCGCAATTTGATCCAATGGCACGTTGGCTTTACCAACCGCAAACGCGATACTGGCCGTACTGGGGTTCGTTGCCACTACATATCCGTCCACGTAGTTTTGATAGGCGCGCTGTGTCGCGGGAGCACCGCTGCTCCGCAGTATGACATCACTCACTTTCTCATTTAAATAGGGAGAGCCGGGAAAGTTGTGAAATAATACGGGCGTCCAACGATCCAGTGCCGGGGAGTATAATTTGAATGAAGGGACAACAATTCGTTTTCTTACATCTTTAAGACGAAGGCCTGGCGGGAAAAAGTTTCGTACCGCTTTAATAAAACCGGAATATGGTAATTGCTGATTGAAAACAGGTCCGCCCGGCCGGGAAGTGCTGAATGCGGGCAGGATTTCATCCTCAAAATACTGAAGTGTTTCCCTCGGAGATCTTCCGCTTGCTAATGCCAGGGCAGTAAATGAACCGATTGAATTTCCCGCAAATACATGGGTTCGGCTTATTAATGCCGGATTTTCTTCAGCCAGTCTGTTCAATAGTTGTAAACTTAAAGCACCTAATGTACCGCCCCCGTCAAAGGTCATGATCCGATATTTTGCCAAAGCTGATTTCTCCTTTCTGATGCAAACTATCATTCAGTATATGTTCAGCCAGAGTCTATTGTATGGATGAATGAATATCTTCTTATCTTAAAAATGGTTTGATTATCAATCCAGCGAGTCGGGAAAGGATATGTTTTTTATTTGAAGAGGTTTTTTCCGTGAAGAAGGAGAATTATTATTTAAAAATAAAAGGGGGAAAATACTTGAATACAATTGACCTTATTGTTTTACATTTTGAAGAGGTAAGACGGCGAAGCATCAAGTTATGGACAGCTGTACCTGAGGAAAAAATGGACTGGCGCCCGGATTCCGAAGCAATGTCGTGCAAGGAAATGATAAGACATGTATTAGAAGCGGAATTTCTTTATCATCACATTTTACTAAAACAAATGAATGAGTCTTCAGAGGAATCCGAAAACCCGTATGAATCAAAAACGTTTACCACAGTAACCGAAGAATTAGAATTCGCAAAACCGTATCGGGCCGAGTTTTTGTCATTCATCAAATCGTTAAACGAAACAGATTTAACAAATATAAAGATTGACAGGTCTGATGTTGGATATATTCGCGAACTGGGAGACATGTTATTAAGAATCGCTTACCATGAGTCTGTACATACGGGTCAGCTTTTAGACTACCTCAGAACTGCTGAGGTTGACAGGCCTTTAATTTGGGACTAGTAAAATGATTGAGTTTTACACGGGAAGGGGAAAGAATGGAATATAAACCGATTAATTTCCAAGAGAAATTATCTGCATTCCAAGATCAATGGTCTCCAAAGGTAATCGCTGAAATGAATGATTATCAATTTAAACTTGTTAAAGTACAAGGGGATTTTGTTTGGCATAAGCATGACGAAACAGATGAAGTCTTTATTGTTATTAAGGGACATTTAATCATTGAATTTCGTGATGGAGAAGTAAAATTAAATGAAGGTGAAATGTTTGTCATTCCGAAAAATGTTGAACATAAACCTTATGCAGAATCAGAGTGTAACATTTTGCTTGTAGAACCTAAAGGTGTTGTGAATACCGGGCAGGAAATAACTGATCAAACAGCTGAAAATGATGTCTGGGTCTAGCCTGTAACAAAAAACGATCAAAACTCCGAAAGACCGAATGACATTAGAGACAATGATCAGGAAAACCAATTAAGAATGATTTAAGGTTAAATATTGAAAAATTTTGTTGATATTATAATACATTGTTTGGAAATGTAATCTTTTATAAGGAGTTTTCTAATTGCGTTGGAGTAAATGGTTCAATATTTTTTGCATAACAGCACTGGGATCAATATATGGCTATAAATTGTTTACTAATCAAGAAGTTAGTACGGCTCGTGTAAGCATAGCTGCTGCTATTATCTTGTGGAACATTGTCGGACTTTTTAGCAAAGAACCAGTAAAACAAACACAGCAAGCAAACTAAAAGTCAAAAAACACTTTCCAATCGTTCAATAAAAAGTTGGTACAGAAGGATGCTGCAGCGTGCAGCATCCTTTTTATCATTTTTACAAAAAAACCAAGGGTTTAACCCCTTGGTTTTTTCGTAGTCTCCCTTTTTACGCTGCTTAAGATAATCGTCAAAATCATTCAAGTTTCATGCAGGCATCCAGATTCTGTTGCAATGATAAATGAAAATTGCCCTAAAAATGTGCCGGTTCATCAAAATACCAGTCCAAGCTGCAGTTCTTTCTTTACATAGTATGTAGAGATTAAAAAACGAGAGAAGGAGTGGCGTAATGTATTATAACGAAGGTGACGATCAACAGTACGTCCAGAAGAAAAAGCCATACAACGAGGCCTGTGACCTTGGCCATGATTTTGATATGGCGGACGACGATGCAAGAGCGGAAGCGGCAAGAGAAGCAGAAGCGAGAGCCAGAGCGGAAGAAGCCATAGCAAGAGCGGAAGAAGCAAGAGCCAGAGCGGCAGAAGCAGCAAAAGCAGCAGCTGAAGCAAAGGTAGAAGCGGCAAAATTAGCAGCCAAAGCAAAAGCGAAATGTAAAAAACGTCATAAGAAAGAGAAAAAACATGATTGCAAACGTAAGCACAAGAAGAAAAAATAAGAGCTTTTCATCATGTAAAAGATAAGATTCAATGTGTATTGATTTTATCCGTACAGGGGTGCAAAAACGATAAAGAAAAAGATTCTTGTCGGGGGATCAAACAGAAAGATTGCTCAGCAGAACCACGCATGGCAGGGCAAACATAATGTTCTATGGACTTCCATAGTTTGGTCGGGATATCACGCCAATAAATGTAAGTGCCTATCATGGCAGGAGAGACAAGAGTTTCGGCAGCTTGCCGCTCTTGTCTTTTTTTTTGTTTTTTTCTCATCTTCGCGTATATGTATCTATTTTTAAGTTTGCAGAACATCTGTCTAAGAATTTGTCCTATTCCTACATATACTGGTATCGGAATCAAATGCTTATTGGGAGTGAAATAGATGGGATCAGCACAGTTAACGGGACGTGTCATCTTCAAAGGGGACCCCGGCTATACAGAGGCGGTTAAGAATTGGAACCCTTATGTTGATGTCTGTCCGCTTGTCTTTGTTTTTGCGCAAAATTCATACGATGTAAGTAATGCTATTAAATGGGCTCGTGAGAAGAATGTGCCTTTGCGTGTCAGAAGCGGCCGCCATGCTCTGGATAAAAATCTTTCCACGGTAAGTGATGGGATTGTTATTGATGTGAGTGACATGAATAACGTTTTCTTAGATGAAAAAAACGCGGTGGCAACCGTTCAAACCGGCATTCACGTCGGCCCGCTTGTAAAAGGTTTAGCTCGGGAAGGTTTTATGGCCCCGTTCGGAGACAGTCCAACCGTCGGAATCGGAGGAATCACGATGGGAGGCGGATTTGGAGTGCTTTCACGATCGATCGGCCTGATAAGTGATAACCTTCTCGCGCTGAAAATGGTAGATGCCAAAGGCAGGATCATTCAAGCAAATCATTCCCGCAATGAAGATTTACTGTGGGCTTCCAGAGGCGGCGGAGGAGGCAATTTCGGATATAACACCCAATATACGTTCAAAGTTCACCGTGCCCCTAAAACCGCAACCGTCTTTAATATTATTTGGCCGTGGGAACAGTTAGAAACGGTATTCAAAGCGTGGCAAAAATGGGCGCCGTTTACAGACGAACGATTAGGATGCTACCTTGAGATTTACAGCAAAGTAAATGGTTTGTGCCATGCGGAAGGATTGTTCCTCGGGTCAAAACCGGAGCTGATTCAATTATTAAAACCTTTATTAAATGCCGGAACGCCGGCACAAACAGTAATCAAAACACTATACTATCCGGATTGTATAGATTTCTTAGATCCTGACGAACCGATTCCCGGCAGGTCTGATCAGAGTGTTAAATTCTCCTCGGCGTGGGCGCTCAATCTTTGGCCGGAAGAACCTATTGCAGTAATGAGACAATTTTTAGAAAAAGCGACTGGGACAGAAACCAATTTCTTTTTTATCAATTGGGGCGGCGCGATAAGCAGAGTTCCAAGCAGTGAAACAGCCTTCTATTGGCGCCGTCCATTATTTTATACGGAATGGACGGCCAGTTGGGAAAATAAATCACAAGAAGCTTCGAATCTTGCATCAGTTGAAAGAGTGCGTCAGCTGATGAAACCATATGTAACAGGTTCATATGTGAATGTTCCGGATCAAAATATCGAGAACTTCGGAAAAGCATATTATGGCTCAAACTTTGCAAGGCTTCAAAGAATAAAGGCGAAATACGATCCCGAAAATGTATTCCGTTTTCCGCAAAGCATCCCGCCATCGTATAAATAGGTTGATCGTTGTGGGAAACAAAATAAAAAACACACCAGAACATTCAGGTGTGTTTTTATTGTTGCTGTAAAATTTGGTTATTCACTTGCATCCCAGTGCGGGTTCCAAACGATTTCCCACAAGTGCCCGTCGGGGTCTTGGAAGTGAACGGCGTATCCGCCACAAAAAGTATCATGAGCGGGATCAGTTATCGTAACGTTTGATTCATGTGCGATGTTTTTGCGGTCCCAAAGGGCAAGTTTCAGTCCCGTTTGCAAGTCGTTCAAATCTGTACCGGCTGTTCCTTCTGTAGGCAGAGCCAAGCCATCCCGATAGAAGTGCAGCGATTTTTCTAAATTGTCTGCGCCTAAAGTAATTACTGTAATCCGCGGCTTCATAGCAATGCAACCTCCCAAGCTAAGCTAATGATAAGAAACATTTTCATTGAAAATATTTTGACATTTCAGTAAAGAACCTATATATTCATATATGAGCACATAATCATATAAGGTTATTTTTGTGTCCGTGTTAGAATGCTTCATAGCAGAAAAGAAATAATAAATACAGTGTATTAGATAAGGAGGAGATTTTTATGGGTCACAATCACAATCACGCTGGCGGATCCAATAAGAAGGTTTTATTGATCTCTTTTATCATGATTACAGGTTATATGATAATAGAAGCGATAGGCGGATTTTTAACCAATAGTTTAGCGCTTTTGTCAGATGCAGGCCATATGCTGAGTGATTCAATCTCTTTAATGGTTGCTCTGATTGCTTTTAAATTGGCCGAAAAAAAGGCAAGTCATCATAAGACATTCGGCTACAAACGATTTGAGATTCTTGCAGCTGTGATCAACGGTGTTGCATTAATATTGATTTCCCTTTATATCATTTATGAAGCAATCAAACGTTTCTCTCATCCGCCGGAGGTAGCAACAACCGGCATGCTGACGATTAGTATCATCGGGTTAGCTGTGAATATATTGGTCGCTTGGATTATGCTGAACGGCGGAGATACAAAGAATAACCTGAACATTAGAGGGGCTTACTTACATGTGATAAGTGACATGCTCGGATCTGTAGGTGCCATACTGGCTGCGATCCTTATCATCTTCTTCGGGTGGAGCTGGGCAGATCCAGTGGCCAGTGTCATTGTGGCTATTCTTGTGCTGAGAAGCGGTTACCATGTGACGAAAGACTCCATTCACGTATTAATGGAAGGAACTCCGGAAAATATCGATGTCACTGACATCATTCATACAATTGAAGAGACAGAAGGAATTCAAAGTATTCATGATTTGCACATATGGTCTATCACAAGCGGATTGAATGCTCTTTCCTGCCACGCTGTTGTTAACGATCAGCTGACCATTTCTGAAAGTGAAAGTATTTTACGCAAAATTGAACATGAACTTGGAGATAAAGGCATTACACATGTAACCATTCAAATGGAAACAGCTGCGCATAATCACGACAATACGATTCTTTGTCAGGCCCAAACTGAGAATCCGCGTGACCATCATCATCATTAAAGGAGGAGATAGGGACTCACTTTGTCTGCTGACAATTAAGATAAAACCGGAGGGGGGATTCATATGTACGACACGATAGTAATCGGAGCCGGTCAGGCAGGAATCTCAGTAGGATATTATCTAAGGAAGTCGAAACAAAAGTTTATCATTTTAGATAAAAGTCATGAAGTGGGGGAAAGCTGGAAAAACCGGTATGACTCATTGGTTTTATTTACTTCTCGAATGTACAGCTCTTTGCCGGGAATGCATCTTGAAGGAGACAAGCATGGACTCCCTTCAAAAAATGAAATTGCTGCTTATCTGAAAAAATATGTTGAAAGATTTGAAATCCCGATCCAATTACGGACAGAAGTAATAAGTGTCCAAAAATTAAACAACTATTTCTTAATAAAAACAAACCGGGAAGAATATCAAACGAAGAATCTTGTGATGGCCGCAGGTCCTTTTCATACCCCTAACATCCCATCAATATCAAAGGATGTAGCCGGTCATATTCATCAATTACATTCTTCACAATATAAACATTCAAAACAACTGGCGCCTGGGGATGTACTAGTAGTCGGCGGCGGGAATAGCGGGGCTCAGATAGCTGTTGAATTATCCAAAGAAAGAGTTACATATTTGGCTTGCAGTAATAAACCGGTTTATTTCCCTTTATGGATTGGAAAAAGAAGCATTTTTTGGTGGTTTGATAAATTAGGAGTTTTACATGCAAGTCATACATCAATATTAGGCAAGTTCATTCAAAAGAAAGGCGACCCCATATTTGGGTATGAATTAAAACATGCAATAAGACAGAAGAAGATCATCTTAAAACAAAGAGTCATAGCCGGAAAGCAGAATGAAATCATTTTTAAAGACTCATCTTCAATAGAAGTAAACAATGTTATTTGGGCAACTGGTTTTAAGAATCCGCTTTGGTGGATGAAAATAGAAGGTGTTTTGGATAAGGAAGGCCGAATTATACATCACCGGGGTGTTTCAACTGCGGAGGGATTGTACTTTATTGGTTTGCCTTGGCAGCATAGGCGAGGTTCAGCGCTGCTTCAAGGTGTAGGAAATGATGCTGAATACATTGTAAAACAAATGAACGGTGGATAGACTGAGGAGAGCAGTAACTTACGGGTTTACTGCTCTTTTTTGTGTTGAATACGTCCAGTTATGTGACTGTGGCTGTTTTAATCGGCTTGTGGAACAGAAAACACAATATCTCTTGGTTGTCGGACTGGTGAGTGCATACCCCGGGCAGGTTCAAGTTTCTCGGCTGCAACAGTATTACCCAAGAGTTACAGGCCTTTGGTATTTTTTATGCAAACGGGTTTTGTGGCCAAAACGATTCTGCTAACTTCAGTCTTTTAGGCTGAACAAGGGAATTCCTTAGTGTGGCACACTCTCATTACAAAACGCATAGGATAATATCACAAAAATTTAAAATTGCGGGGATGAAAAATGTATTATATACCTTTTTCGCATCAATGTTATTATTGTGTGAATGTGCCGATGTATAGCGATGGAAGATCTGTTTATTGGACTGTTCCAAATAACTATGATCCTTCATACGAAGATAGAAACCTTCTCTTGAAAGATTATGGACCAAAACCATTTGTCGTGAATATCAATAAAGCCGCAAAACAAAACAATACGTTCCGTACGGCCCTATGGACAGGAAAGCATTTTCAAATTACTTTGATGAGTCTTGGCATTGGAGAAGATATCGGTTTGGAGATCCATCCTAACGTAGATCAATTCTTACGGATTGAGCAAGGCCGAGGGCTAGTTAAAATGGGCAAGAGTAAAGATCATTTAAGTTTCCGAAGAAATGTCTATGATGATTATGCCATTGTTGTCCCTGCCGGCACGTGGCACAATGTGATTAATACGGGTAATACGCCGTTAAAACTATATTCAATTTACGCTCCTCCCAACCATCCGTTTGGTACAGTTCATGTGACAAAGGCCGATGCAGCGGCTGCGGAAGATTAGTATAGGATTCCAGAGGACTTTGCTGCTGCAAAGACTATAAAAAAATCGTATTGGGACAGCATGATCAAATATAGCGATTGAATGGCTGAAACACAAAATATTAACGTTTCAGCTTGTCATAGTGCAGTTGATGCGATGCTTTATTCCACAACTACTCAACAGCAAATGTGGTTTTTTGTCTGACCATTTTAATTGATTGGCAGTCAGTGAAAATGAATTTGTAATAAATTTATCCTTGCTCCTCCTATAAGCGGCTTTAACAGCCAGGTTTCTGTTTCTCTTCAAACCATTTGCGAAGCTGATGAATATGAGCTTGATGATATCTATTATGGTCTGCCATATGCCATATTCCCCATTGAATGGTTGCTTGTTTTTCTGCTTCATAATCTACTGTATGATTCAGCTGATCGTCAGTTAACTGATAACAAACAGACTTAAACATGCTGAATACTTCTTCATAATCAGTGAGAATTTGTTTTAATGAAACACCGGAAATGAAAGGGATCTTATTGTTCTGATCTAACATTGGTCCATACTTCTCTTCAAGCTGCTTTGGTATCGGTTCACCCTTTATTCTAAATATCCAGTTGAGATCAACATATGCTAAGTGTCTTATTAGCTGAGCTGTACTATTGTATGTTTGATTTGGTCCTTTATAATCGATCTCTTGCTGTGACATGTCTGACACAATGGATATTAAGCGGCAGTAATTTTCATTAACGGCAGAATACAGCATTCCCACAAGATGATCCATGTGCGTTTCACCTTTTAAATCTAAAATCATAAAACCCCGCCTCATTAGTACAATTTTTATATTTAGTTTGCCTTATTACTCTTATTTGTCAAGCAATCCAGAGAATGAATCGCTATAGGATGAAGCAATGAAGCAGGCTCTCTTTGCCTGTCTTTTTTGTGTGTCAGCCTTTACATCTGAACATGTTGGGTTATCTGAAACTGTCCTTTTTAAATGTCAGACAGTGTTATATGATACTCTGCAGATATTCAAGAATAGTACTTGGAGGTCACTCTCATGCAAATTTTATTGCTATCCCTACGCCTTTTCATGAAGATGAACGTTTATATTCAGCAGGATTTGATCCTAATGTCGAACATTTGAAAAACAGCGGTATCCATTCGTTACTCATATGCGGCACGACTGGTGAACAGCATTCACTCAGCATGGATGAGCGCCTTCAGATCATTGAGTATGTTAATCAGCGAAAATTTGAAGATGTTGAACTGAAGTTCGGGGTTTCAGCCGTAAGAACCAGTGATGCCGTCAAACTGATGAAACACATCGAGAAAACCAATATTGATTCTGTACGGATTGGTTTTCCGCCTTATATAAGACCGACACAGCAGCAAGCCGTTTATTACATTATTCATTCATCAATTGACTTCATATTATTTCATTTGATAACATAAAATGGTTATCGTGATTGAAAAAAAGATACCCGTTTTTATAAAAAAAGGAGTCATAACGTTGCTGAAAAGGTTTTTTCTTGTTTTTCTTACGCTGATGATGTCTATATTTGCTGTATTCGCGGCTGCTGAAGAGTCTCCCGGCGATCGTGTCATTTCTTTTGACGAGCCTATGATTTTATTGATCTCACTCGGAATCATCTTATGTTTGTTCATTCCGCCATTCGTCATGTCCTTTTTTGGCAGCTTGGTTGTAAGAATCATATCCGGAGTCTATCAATGTTTTATCGTCCTCACGTTTGCGGGGCTCATTCCGATTGGATTTCTGATTCCCAATGGCTTTTTGACAATTCTTGCTGCCGTTCTGGGGACTTTGGTCAGTTCAGCGAGTGTTGCCGTGACCTTATTCGTTGGCAGGAAAAAAGAGGCCGGAAGGTTTTAAAACTAGTGGGTAAGCTGCAATATTGAAGGGAAAGTCATTGTTTGACTATTTATATGGAATAGCATAGAATTAAAGTAAATATTTATAAAAAGTCACTAGGGGAGCTTTAATAGCTGAGAAGAGACAATACGTCCTGACCCTTTGAACCTGATTTGGTTAATACCAGCGTAGGGAAGTGAAAAATTAGAGAGATTCTTTATCTTATCTATATTTAAGCCACTTTCCATAGAGGAAAGTGGCTTTATTTATTTTGAAAGGGTGATATGAAGTGGCGACTAAAAAAGTTTTTCTGGCAGGGCCTTTTAAAAGTTTAGTAGATGAGAAAACTGGATTGATGAGTGCGTATGAGAGGGGAAAGCTGGAATCATTAATTTCCTTTTTTGAGAATGAAGGATGGCTGGTTCATAATGCTCACAAGCGGGAAGGGTGGGGGAAAGATTTCATGACACCCCTTCAATGCACTAAAATTGATTTTGATGAAATAAGTACTTGCGACCTTTTTGCAGCATTTCCCGGATCACCCGCTTCTCCTGGAACACATATAGAAATTGGATGGGCTTCCGCCTTGAAAAAAAAGATCGTGCTATTTCTAGAAAAGGACAAGGATTATGCTTTCTTAATTCAAGGGTTACATGCAGTGGCGGATGTTGAGTACATCAGCTATAAAGATACAGATGATTTATTAGAGAACATTAAAAATACCTTTGCAGCATATAAGGCGGAATCTCAATGAGAAAGAGAACTTTTCATGAAGCATATACGGAAACGCTGTATGACATCTATCACAACCCTGAATTTTTCAATTCACCGCGCGGACAAAAAAGCAGAGAACAATTGAACTACCATCTGACTCTGGAAAATCCAATAGAACGTGTCACTTATTTATCCTCAAGAAAAACCAATATCGTGTTTAATTTTGCTGAAGTGCTATGGTATTTATCGGGGAGTAACGACTTAGATTTTATCAGTTATTACAATAAAAAAATGCCTTCATACTCAATGAATAAAAAAACATTAACAGGCACTGCGTACGGGCCTAAAATATTTGAATTCGGAAATGCAAAACTAAATCAATGGAATAGAATAAAAAATCTTTTGACACAAGAAGATATTGATTCAAAAAGGGCATTTATTCAAATATTCGATGCTTCGGAACTCTTCGTTTTAGAAAATATAGATGTTTCCTGCACAATCGGTTTGCAGTTTTTTGTGAGGGAAGGCGAATTATACATGTCTTCTGTCATGCGTGCAAATGATGCTTTTCGCGGGATGATCAGTGATCTTTTCTCATTTACCTTCATGCAGGAATTAATGGCCAGAGAACTGCGTGTAGAAGTCGGAGAATATTTTCATAATGCGGGATCAATCCATATTTATGATTCAGATCATGAATGGGCGAAAACGGTGCTTGAAGAAGCTGAAAATCACCATGATATTCCGGAATTTGAATTTCCGAAAATGCCTGAGGGAAATAACTGGCCGTCCATTGAAACAGTCTTAAAGTACGAAGAATTACTTAGGAAAGATCAAATTTCTATGACTAAAAACGATATTGAAATGCTTGATTTACCTGATTACTGGAAACAGATTCTTTTCCTTTTCAGTATATACCAGCATATTGCATATAAACGGGATATGGATCATTTTCTATTTCAAAGTTTACTTCCTATATATCAATTTTTCGTCAGGAATAAGTGGTTTCATTATTTCTCAACTGAGCAAAAGGAGGAAATTCAATGAAAACTTCATGGAAAGAAGACAGTGTTGCTGGTAAATTCGATGCTTATAATGACGTTTTAGAACAAACGTTAGGTTTTGAGTTTGTTTTTCGTACTTTTGATAAAGCGGAGATTAAAAAGGTGCTCGATTTCGGATGCGGTCCAGGAAAGGTAGCTTATAGGCTGGCTGACAGAATAGGCTGCAATGTGATCGCAGTCGATGAATCAAGGAAGATGTTAGATATAGCAAAGGCAAAAAGACAACATCCTCATGTGGACTATCATTTAATTGAACACGATAATCTTTCCTTCTTACCAGATCACTCAGTTGATGCTGCAATGGCCTGTTATGTTTTTATTAATACGGATAGTGACCAGCGTATCAAAGGTATCATAAATGAAATTTTTCGTGTGTTAAAACCAGGAGCTTCATTTGTCATACTCGATACGAATCCTGATTCAACCGGAATTGAATTTTCAACCTTCCGCAATGGAATACCGGGGAAAGAATATTCTTACGGAGAAGAAAGAAATGAATGGCTCCATGTTCCCGGGCAAGCAGATTTAATTTTAAATGATTTTCATTGGCCGAAGTCAATGTATTATACACTATTAACTCATGCAGGTTTTGAAAATGTAACTTTATCAGAACCAACGTTAAACGATATTGACCAAGAGCATGTAAAAGCCATAGAGAAAGAGTTTCAATTTAATAATTGGAAATGTGAAAAGGAATACCCGCCTTTTGTCATTTTTAAAGCAGTGAAACCTGCCTGAAGGAGGAGTGTAAGTTGACGGATATTTATAAAGCGCTTTCGATTGCTGGGACTGATCCTTCCGGAGGGGCGGGAATTCACGCGGATTTAAAAACATTTCAGGAACAAAAGGTATATGGAATGGCAGTTATTACATCAGTTGTTGCACAAAACACACTTGGTGTGAAAAGTTTTGAGGAGATGTCTCTTCAGAATATATCTCAGCAAATAGACTGTGTCATGGATGATATAAAACCGGATGCTGTCAAAACCGGTATGCTTGCAAGTATAGGAATTATTGAATTGCTGGCAGAAAAGTTAAAAGACGCAAATATTCAATCGTATGTGATGGATCCGGTTATGATTGCTAAAAGCGGACATCATCTGCTCCATAAGGACGCCATTGATCATTTGAAGAAATTATTAATACCCCAAACAACTGTTATTACACCGAACATTCCGGAAGCGGAAGCAATCATCGGCAAATCAATCGAGACTGTACAGCAGATGCGTGATGCGGCGAAAGAAATAGTGGAGGTATACGGGGCAAAAAGTGCTGTCGTAAAAGGGGGGCACCTGAACGGAGAAGCCCGTGATATTTTGTACTTTGACGAGGACTTCGAGGAATTTGTTTCTCCCCGCTTTGATACAAAGCATACTCATGGAACAGGCTGTACGTTTTCAGCTGTGATAACTGCAGAGCTGGCAAAGCAGCACAGCATACCGGAATCAGTGGCAACTGGAAAGGAATTCATTTCAGCAGCCATTAAACATCCCTTAGGAATCGGGAAAGGACAAGGCCCTACAAATCATTTTGCGTATCGCTCAACTATTAACCAAGAGACAACCGCTTAAGGAGTGTTATGATGATCTCCGAGAATTATGATGTATTTTTATTTGATTTAGACGGAGTGATATATATAGGAGATAAAGCTTTACCAGGAGCTGTGGCCTCTTTAAAACGACTCCGTGAAGAAAAGAAAGCCATTCGCTTTTTAACGAATGATCCTTGTGTTACAAGAGAAACGATTGTGAAACGCCTTCATAAACTGGGGATTTCAGCAAGTATTGATGAAGTGTTTACTGCGGGGTGGGCAACAGCTGATTACCTTGTCAGCGAAGGAATAAAGAAGGCATATATATTGGGAAATGACCAACTTAAAAGTGAAATTCAAAAGGCCGATATTGATCTTACGGAAGATCAGGCGGAGGCTGTTGTCATTGGATGGGATCAAAATATTACATTTCAGGATGTGCATAAGGCAGTAAACCTCATCCGCTGCGGGGCTTCATTTATCGCTGCAAACGGGGATAAAACATTTCCTGCCGCTAACGGACCGGCTCCCGCGACAGGCGCTATAGTCGCGGCTGTTAAAACAGCAGCTGCTAAAGAGCCGATTATAATTGGAAAACCGGCGTCTTCAATATTTGAAAAAGTACTCGAGTCTTTTGAAGATAAAGAGAGATGCGTTATGATTGGGGATACGCCTGAAACAGATATTGTCGGAGCAAACCAAATAGGCATAACTTCCGTATTAGTTTCTGAACAAAATACTTTATTTCCTGCAAAACATGATTTTAGAAATCCGGATGTTGTGATCCGCGATCTGAAAGACTTGTTCGATAATGAAATAAAGGCAGAAGTACGGAAAAAACCGGATTTCCAATGGACAGAACAAGTGAAAGCCGGAGTCGCTGGAATTATAATTAAAGAATCAAGTTCCGTTTTATTAATGAAGCGTGCTGATAATGGTTTATGGGGCATTCCTTCAGGACATGTGGAACCTGGTGAAACAGTTGAACAAGCAATTATAAGAGAAATAGAAGAGGAAACTGGATTAGTGGTGAAAGTCTCTAAAATGATAGGCGTTTATTCTGATCCGAGTTCACAAACCTTTATATACCCTGACGGCAGAGTCAGCCATTTTATTACCAATTGTTTTCAATGTGACGTCATCGGCGGCACTTTGAAAAAGTCCACAGAGGAAGCCATGGAAATCAGATATTTTGATATCCATGAATTACCTGAACATCTCTTGCCGATGCACCCGAGATGGCTGGATGATGCTTTGGAAATGAAAGAGAATGCTTTTATTCGATAAGGAACAGTATGTCAAAAATACTTTTTGGGGGTTATTTACAAGGATTAACGGTTTTCAACCCGTTTTTCTCGCCGCGTTCCAAAAACACCAAGTGTCACAGACCCTTGGTGTTTTTTAATTCCGGCAGAACCATAATGCAAGAGCGGCAGAAAAGAAGGTATAATGGGCGGAGAAGAGGTGTCAGCCAATGAAAATAACCAGAGAGACATTAGAAAAACAGCAAATTTGGATATATGGTGTGACTCTTGTAATCGGCGGAATAGCGGGGATCGCCGGGAAAGATTCAGGACTTCGCTGGGGATGGACGATATCACCGCTTATCGCTGTTCTCATGTATGCCATGTTTGCCCAAATCCCATTCTTGAAGCTGAGGGAAGCCATGTCAAACCTCAAGTTTATGGCGGCTTTATTGATCGGTAATTTCTTAGCTGTACCTGTCGTTGTATGGGTGTTAACCGCCATTTTTCCTCAATCTCCTCCTATATTATCAGGGGTTTGTTTGGTATTGCTTACACCTTGTATTGATTACGTCATCGTCTTTACTCAGCTCGGCAAAGGAAATGAGAGATTAATACTGGCTTCCACGCCGGTTTTGTTCGCCGTTCAGATGGTATTGCTTCCGTTATACCTGTGGCTGTTTATCGGGAAAGAAGTGATAGGGGCTGTTCATGCGGGGCCGTTTCTGGAAGCATTCTTATGTTTAATAGCGGGACCGCTGCTGGCGGCAGTGATGACACAATTATGGGCTGATAAGAAGCCGGCTGGAGAAAAGATGTTAGAGTGGACGGCCTGGCTGCCTGTTCCTTTTATGGCTCTGGTCTTACTGGCGGTCGTCGCCACACAAATCGGAAAGGTCATCAGTGATGCTGGCATCATTATACGTGTGATTCCGATCTATCTGTTATTCCTGCTCATTATGCCGTTTGTCTCCCGGTTTATCGCATATGCGTTCCGTCTGGATACAGGTGAAGGAAGAGCATTGATCTTCAGCACGGGCACAAGAAATTCTCTCGCAGTTCTTCCGTTAGCGCTGGCTTTGCCGGATGCTTGGGCCTCATTAGCCGCCGCTGTTATCGTCACACAGACGATCGTTGAATTGATAGGCGAATTGGTTTATATAAAAGCGGTGCCCGGATGGCTGCTGAAATAAAAAATAATCTGAACAGAAAAAAACATACCAATAGATATTGGTATGTTTTTTATGTCGATTATAAAGTTGAAATATCAATGACGAAACGGTAGCGGACATCGCTTTGGAGAACCCGTTCGTACGCTTCGTCAACTTGATTGGCCGGTATCACCTCAATTTTAGGAGCAATGCCGTGCTCGGCGGCGAAATCAAGCATCTCCTGAGTCTGCGGAATACCGCCGACGAGTGAACCCGCAATGCTGCGGCGGCCCGTGATTAAGGAGAACACACTGTATGAGTCCGGCTTAGCGGGCGCTCCCACATTTACCAATGTACCGTCAATGCGAAGCAGGGATAAGTAGGCATCTACGTCAAGGTTCGCGGATACTGTATTTAAAATAAGATCAAATCGTCCGGCCAGCTCAGTAAATGTATCCGGATCGCTTGTTGCAAAGTAGTGATCGGCTCCAAATTCAAGCGCTTCGTCTTTTTTGTTCATTGAGCGGCTGAGGACGGTGACCTCTGCGCCTAAAGCGTGCGCGAATTGAACGGCTAAATGTCCGAGCCCGCCCATTCCGACAATCGCCACTTTTTTGCCGGGGCCGGCATTCCAGTGTTTCAGCGGAGAATAGGTGGTAATGCCCGCGCACAATAGCGGGCTGGCAGCATCCAAATCCAGCTGATCCGGAATCCGGACAACGAATCTGTCAGTGACAACTATTTTCTGGCTGTAGCCGCCGTACGTAGGGTTTCCGTCGTAGTCCAGGTTATTATAAGTCTGAACAACGCCTTTTGTGCAATATTGTTCGTCTCCGTTAAGGCAGTATTCACATTCTCCGCAGGAGTCTACAAAACAGCCGACACCCACACGGTCTCCGACGGCAAATGTGGTGACTTCTTCACCCACGGCTTCCACAACTCCGGCAATTTCGTGTCCGGGAACCATCGGAAAGATTCCGCCGCCCCATTCATCGAATGCACTGTGGATGTCTGAGTGACAAATCCCGCTGTACTTAATATCAATCAGGATATCGTGCGGCCGTAATGCTCTTCTCTCAATCGTTGTCCGCTCAAATTTAGCTTTTGCATGCGGAGCGCTTAATACACGAGTCGGATGATTATTGCACATGGTTATCTTCCTTTCCAAGATAAAGTGATGAATCCTCTGTTCGATTTTACTTTAAATGTTAAAGCGGACTTTAAGTCAAGGAGTTTGGTTTATTTTTTTATGAAATGATATTCTATAATGGCACGCTTATGAAAGGTATGAAGGACGGGTGGTAAAAATATGAAGATTGCGCAGGCTGCAAAGCAGGTTGAGTTATCAGCCGCAACGCTTAGGTATTATGAAAGTATAGGACTGATTCCTCCGGTAAAACGCGATGAAAGCGGCATCCGCGATTATGACGAAGATGATGTGAATTGGATTCAATTTATAAAATGCATGAGAAGTGCCGGGCTGTCGATTGAGGCGCTGATTGAATATACCGCTTTATTTATTGAAGGAGCCGATCATACGATCGAACCCCGAAAAAACATCCTGATAAATGAAAGGAAAAGGCTGACGGAGAAACAGAGGGAAATTGATGAAACCATAAAACGATTAAACAGGAAGATTGAGGATTACGAAGATATCCTTGAAAATGAAGCGAAACTTAAAAACAGATTGAAAGCTGAATGTATTTCTGAATGAAGAGAAGTTGTCCCGGACGCGGGGCCGCATGAAATGTACCAAGGGAAACGAGCCTTGGTTTTTTTATTTTCTAAAGAGTGGAAACAAAACAGCTTTTTCTATCTTATCAATCATTATTTATCCTTTTTTCAGCTTGACTTTTTTACTGCAGACTTTTAAAGTGTGAAATGTTGCTTAGACTGTGATTAGCGACTTTAATGCTGAAAAGAGGTGGTTTACCCAGATGAACAATAAAAAGAACCCTTGGGCGTTATTGCCTTTAGTCTTATTCGTAGGGCTTTTTGTCGGCTCTGGTCTGGTGACCGGAGATTTTTATAAATTGCCGATCTTGATTGCCGCGATCATTGCGTCAGCTTTTGCGCTGTTATTTAACCGGAAGAAATCGCTCAATCAAAAAATAGAATGGTTCGCTTCCGGTGCGGGACATCCTGATATTATCATTATGGTTATGATTTTTATATTGGCAGGTGCCTTTGCTTCAGCGGCTGAAGCGATGGGGGCGGTGCATTCAACTGTCAATCTTGCTTTGAGCGTTATTCCGCAGCAGTTTTTGCTGCCGGGGCTGTTTATCATTGCTTGTTTTATTTCTATATCGATGGGAACATCAATGGGCACGATTGCGGCGGTTGCGCCGATCAGCGCGGGTTTGAGCGGAGAGCTTGGCATCTCCGGCGCGATTACGATGGCGGCTGTGGTCGGCGGAGCTATGTTCGGAGATAATCTTTCTTTTATTTCTGATACGACCATCGCGTCAGTCCGGACGCAAAAAACACAAATGATGGATAAATTCAAAACGAACTTTCTGATTGTTTTGCCTGCTGCCATTGTGACTGTTATTATCTTATTTTTTATTCCGGCAGGCCACGCCGGCCATACGGGTGCTGAATCTTACAGCTGGATTAAGGTGCTTCCTTATGTCGCCGTGTTGGTTTTTGCGTTAATCGGTATTAATGTAATGGCTGTCATCTTCGGCGGATTGGTTTTGACGGGGATCATCGGATTAGCGGGCGGCAGCCTGACGCTTGACTCTTATTTTAAGGCGATTACGGATGGAATTGCCGGAATGAGCGATCTGATCATCCTGTCCATGCTGATCGGCGGGATGGTCGGCGTGATGAAACAAAACGGCGGGATCGACTTTTTACTGGAGTTCATCACGAAACGAATCCGTTCGAAAAAAGGCGCCGAAGCCGGCATTGCCGGACTGGTCAGCGTGACGAATCTGGCTGCGGCCAATAATACGATCTCGATTATCGCAGCCGGGCCGATTGCAAAGAATATCGCTGATAAATTCAACATCGACAACAGAAAATCGGCAAGTATTCTGGATATCTTTTCGTGCATGATTCAAGGATTGATTCCTTACGGCGCGCAGCTGTTATCAGCCGGGAAATTCGGGAATATTTCACCAGTCAGCATCCTGCCATACTCTTTCTATCCCGTTTTAATCGGAATCTGCGGCATCGCCGCCATCATATTTGGACTGCCGAAATTCACAAGAAATACGAAATAAAAAAAGGCGCCGTTCGGCGCCTTTTTTCTTTCATGACAGCCAAGCATTTCTCAAAAGCTGTACGCCCTGTGTGATCTGATCCGTATCGAGATGGGCGAAACCCAGTTTTATGATCGGCGGTTCGGGTTTTTCGGCAACGAAATAAACGGCGGTAGGATATACCTTCACTCCGTACTGAAAAGCGCGTTCGATTAATGTTTCTTCTGTATAGTTCAGGTGAACTCTCACCAATATATACAATCCCGACTGCTCGCCGATGATCGTCACATGATCGCCGAACTGCTGCTTTACATGTGAAATCAAGTGCTGCATTTTTCGCCTGTAAACAATGCGCATGCGCTTAATATGGCGGGTCCATTCACCGGCCTTCATCAATTCAGCCATGGTCAGCTGGTTAAGCGAAGAAGTTGTGCTTTCGAAATGAATAAACCGCTTTTTATACCGGTGCAAAAGGCGCTGCGGCAAAACCATATAGCTTATGCGGATGCCCGGAAGAAAGGATTTTGAGAAATTCCCTAAATAAATCACCCGGTCTGATTGAATGGAAGCAAGAGCGGGAAACGGCTGCTGTGTATAACGGAATTCACTGTCATAATCATCCTCAAGAATATAACCCTCTCTATGATTCACCCAATTGATCAGAGTTTGGCGCTGCTGAATGGACATGCTTACGCCGTAAGGGCTGTGATGGGATGGGGTCACATAGATTAATTTTTCTTTCATTGCATGTAATTGAGAAAAATCAGCTCCGTTTTCATAGACAGGCATCGTTTCCAGAGATAGCCCGTGAAATTGAAATGCCGCTCTGGCACCGTCAAATCCCGGGTCTTCAACAATAATTCCCGAAAAATCCTCTTTCAGAATCCGACTGAGATATATCAGCATCTGCTGCGTGCTGCTGCCGATGATAATGGAATCCGCATCTGTTTTCACTCCGCGGGATTCCAAGAGATAAGCGGCAATTTGTTCACGCAGGTCTCTCTCGCCGAACGGTTCACCGTACAGGAAGCTTTTCTCTGATGTCAAAACTTGATTGTATAATTTTCTCCATGTTTTCAGAGGAAAATGCTTTTGATCGACGGCTCCGGCGCGAAAATCAATCAGGACCGGCTGAGTTGATTCGGTTTTTTCAGCGTAAACAACATCGTTTTCTTTTTGAAATATAGAAGGTTCTACTTCATTTACAAAATAACCTTTGCGTGTTTCTCCGCGAATGTATCCCTCCGCTAAAAGAAGATCATAAGCCATCAGCGTTGTATTACGGCTTACCCGCAGGGAATCTGCCAGCTCCCGAATCGAAGGCAGCCGCTCATCTGCCTGAATATTTCCCTGCTCAATCAATGTTTTAAATTGCTCGTAAATTTGTTTGTATTTCGGGGTGTCGCTTTCGAAAGCGAAAATCATATTTTTCATCAGATGTCCTCCTCTGACATGTGTATTTATTCCTAACTGTACCTTTTTAAATGTCAGGTGATATCTTATTATAGCGGAAAGCGCTTTATCAATCCATGTTTGAGAGGAGAGTTTTGTATGTATATTCCGGCTCCATTTCAGCTGAGTGAAGCTCAAGCGTGCGATGTCATCAAAGAGTATGGTTTCGCAGCATTGTTTTCAACGGCGGAAGGCATGCCGTATGCAACCCACCTGCCATTGATGATGAGTAAGGATAACGAATGCTTATACGGTCATTTTGCATTGCCGAACCCCCAATGGAAAGAGATTGATGGCCAAAACGTGTTAGCCGTTTTTCAAGGGCCTCATTGTTATATCTCGCCTAAATGGTATGAGACGAATCAGGCTGTTCCCACATGGAATTATGTGGCGGTTCATGTTTACGGAGAGGCGGAGCTTTTGGATGAGGAAGAAACCGTGCAGTCGATGAGTGATCTCGTATTGAAATACGAAAGCCCCGACAGCCCGTACAAATTAGAGGATGTCGATGCGAAATTGCTGGCAGGCATGAACAAAGGGGTAAAAGGCTTTAAAATCAAAATCAGCAAAATAGAGGGGAAAGCAAAGCTGAGTCAAAATCATTCAGCTGCAAGACAAGGGCTGGTCGTACAACAGCTCAAACAGATTCCTCATACAAACGAACAGCTCATTTCCGGCTTGATGGAAGAAAACATCAAACGGATCACTGCGAACAACTGACAAGCATGTTAAAAACATACCGGCAGCATGCGGTATGTTTTTTCAGGTTATGAAGCTTTTCTCAGGATGAATAACGACTCAAACAGCACATAAATCAACGGCGCCATTAAAATGAAGAAAGAATGAAAAATAGCATACGGTATGAGTAAGTAAACGATAAGTTTCAATAGAATGGTAGACGGTTTATTGAATGTCCAGCGGTTCTTCAAGATATCAGTCATACAAGCTAAAACAAGGCCGACCGTCAAATATCCGGCTGCTATGTAAAGATAAATAAAAAGGTAAAACGGGTAAGAAGACAACGGCGGTGTGTCTTCCTGTGTCATTTTTAAACCCACATAAAAGACCAATAAAAAGCAAACGGACGAAACGAGAGCTGACAAAAGGTGTTTATATAAATACTTCTTCATGTGTTCACCTGCCTATGGCGCAATTATTTCTTAACATATTATGACATGGTTTTACCGCTGCTGAAAGAATCGGCAGCTGAAAAAGACGGCAAATCCCGCCGTCTTTTTTATATCTTAAGATTTCTTAAGAACTTTCACCGCTTTTTCTTCAGGTTTTGAATGTAGAGTGTGTTTTATAAATTCAAAACAAATGGAGAGATTAAAGTTGAAACGTCTGTTATTTTTATTTCAATATATTATGAATCCCAGATCTGTCGGCGCCGTTCTGCCCAGCTCGCGTTTTCTTGCTGAGAAGATGATGGGAAAAATTGATTTTCATAAAGCTGAATACATTGTTGAATACGGGCCGGGTACGGGAGTATTTACAAAAAAGCTGCTTGAAAAACGGCAGCCCGGGACGATGATCTTATTGATAGAACAAAATGAGGAATTTTATGCTTTGCTGCAAGAAAAATATAAAGAGGAACAGAACCTATTTATTGTACATGGATCGGCTGAACATATTGAGAGTCATATGAAGGAGCATGGAATTCCTTATGCCGACTATGTCGTCTCCGGACTTCCTTTTGCAAGCCTGCCGAAAAAAGTGTCTGCTGATATTTTGACGGATACGGCTAAAATCTTAAAAGATAACGGAGAATTCATTACGTTCCAATATACTCAATATAAGAAGGCATTGATTGAGCAATTCTTTCCGAAAACAGAAGTAAGGAGAGAATTCAGGAATATTCCGCCGGCTTATGTTTTCAGCTGTTCATTGCCGCAAAAAAAGAGGGAGGATTCATATGGGGACAACCATTCTAATCGTAGATGATGACAAAGATATCCGAAACCTGATCTCTGTCTATTTAGAAAATGAAGGAATAGACACACAGAAGGCGGAAGATGCTGCTGAAGCATTAAAATTATTGGAGCAAAAGGAGTTTGACCTGATCATTTTGGATATTATGATGCCCAATATGGATGGGATTGAAGCATGCATGAAGATCAGACAGGAACGAAATCTGCCCATCATCATGCTTTCCGCCAAATCGGAGGATATGGATAAAATTCAAGGACTGGCCTCCGGCGCAGATGATTATTTAACGAAACCGTTTAACCCATTGGAATTGATCGCCAGAGTGAAATCGCAGCTGAGAAGGTATAAAAAATACAATACAGATACGATCAGCACGGCGAACGTCATTGAAATCGGTGATTTGACCGTTAATACGGATACAAGGCAGGTGTGGGTGCGGGGGAAAGAAGTCAGGCTCACTCCGAAAGAGTTTGATATTCTGGAGCTGCTTTCGAGAAACAAAGGAATTGTCATGAGTGTTGAAAAAATATATGAGGCGGTATGGAAGGAAGACTTTTTTAAGTCGGACAATACGGTGATGGTCCACATCACAAAGATCAGAGACAAGATAGAAGAGGATTCTAAACATCCGATTTATATCAAAACGGTATGGGGAACGGGATATAAAATATGAGGAAGTTTGGAAATAAGCTGATTGTCAGGCTTCTGATCGCGATCGCAATTAGTTATCTTGTTGCATTTGGTGTGTTGATTCTTGTTATTTTATCTATCTCATATCTGTACAAAATAAATTATTTAACAGATGTGAGCCAAGGAAACGCTAATTTTAGGATACTGATTCAATTTACTGCAGCTATTTTGACCTTTATTGCGGTTTTTTTGTTATTGGTGCGGAAAAAAATATTATATTTGAAACACATTACGGAGAGTGTTCACCATATTGCCAATGGAAATTTAGGCTTGACCATCAGGACTGAAAGCAGGGATGAATTGACACAGCTTGCACAACATATCAATTATATGTCCGAAGAATTAGAGAGTAAATTTGAACATGAAAGAGAATTAGAACGAGCGAAAAGTGAGTTGATCTCAAATGTATCGCACGATTTAAGAACCCCGTTAACATCAATTATCGGATATTTGGATCTGCTTAAAAAAGAACAATACAACAGTAAAGCCCAATTTCAGGAGTACCTTGAAACGATTTATTCAAAATCGCAAAGGCTGAAATATTTAATAGATGAACTGTTTGAATATACACATTTATCGAGTCCGGATGTTACTTTGAACCGCAGCAAAACAGACTTGTCTGCCCTATTGGAACAAATCACCGGAGAGTACATTCCCATGTTTGAAAAGGAACAATTAACTGTCCGAAAATCAATTACGGAAGAGCATGTTCCCGTCTGTATTGATATAGAAAAGATGGTTCGCGTTTATGATAATCTTTTTATGAATGCGCTGAAGTACAGCATCAAACCATCTGAATTGTTCATAAACCTTGAGCTGAAAGATGAAAAAGCAATTTTGCAAGTGTCAAACAAGGCCGAACATCTCCCTGCTGACGATATCAATCAATTGTTTGAACGGTTTTTCAGAGGGGATAAGGCCAGAACGGGTCATCAGGGCACCGGGCTCGGACTTGCCATTTCAAAGAGAATTGTTGAGCTTCACAGCGGCCGTATCCATGCGGATTACAGCGGCGGCTGGCTTCGTTTTACTGTTGAACACCCGATTGACTAGAGCTTGCGGGACAAACGTTCCGTAAGCTTTTTTTAGAATAACTTAAGAATCCTTAAGGATTTTACCGGCTGTTTCTTCATTTTCTTTGCTTATGATGTGATGGGAAGCGAGGAGAGTGGAGAAATTGAAAAATAAAATGATTTTATTATGTATATGGTTTTTAGGCGTTTATTGTTTGAAGGAACTGGACTTGCTGTCATTTGATATGAATGATGTAACGGACTTTATATCAGGGCATGCGGAATACGCGATGCTGCTGTTTTTGGCTTTGTGGGTCGTCAGGCTTCTCTTTTTTATTCCCGGCATGACGCTGATGTTTTTGGGCGGAATCTGCTTTGATCCGATGGTCAGCATTTTATTATCAATGGCCGGCCTGTTTATAAGCGAAACATTGGTTTATCTGTTTTCAAGAAAATTCGCCAACGAAAAAACGACTCAATTACTGGAAGATAAATACCCTGACTTGAAGGAGTTATTGGAGGCGTACAATTATAAGTTTTTGGCAGTGGGGATGCTTTGTCCGGCAGCTCCTACTGATGTGATTTGTTTTTTATCCGCTGCAGTCGGGTTAAAGTATTCTGCATACATGTTAACTGTATTGATTTCAAATATTCCTATCATCGTATTGACCAGCTTTGTCGTTATCAATTTCAGTGAGTCAATGACAGGTATTGTGTTAGTAATCGTTTCGTTTCTATTGATTACGATCTTAACGGTGAGAATATGGAATCGTATGAAGCAAAATTACTCATGAAACAGGGGTTTTTTGTTCTGAAGGATGTAAAGAAGAATACATCAAAAAAAGCTGTCAGCTTGGTCCTGACGGCTTATTTTTGGTGAATGGCTTATTTCTCCGTGGTGAAATAAAGCAATGCGATGACCGGAAAAGCGATTCCAATCCATAATGTGATACTCCACCCGCCTGAGGCGTATGCCCATCCTCCGATTGATGATCCTATAGCACCGCCCAGAAAGAAGATGGCCATAAATAATCCGTTTAATCGGCTGCGAAATTCAGGTGCCAACGAAAAAATGGCACGCTGACTGAGTACGAGATTGGCAGATACACCCATATCCAACAGGATAGCTGCGGCCACCAGAACTGCTATGCCGACGTGGGAGCTGCTTTGAATCATGAGCGGGAGTAATAAAGAAACGATGACAGCACCGAGAGCGATTCCGGTGGCAAGCCGGGTCAAGCCGCGATCAGCCAGACGGCCGCCTATCGGTGCAGCCGCTGCACCCGCAATGCCCGCTAATGCATACAGCGCGATTGCCTTTTGAGAAAAATGAAAAGCAGGACCGGACAATAATAAAGGTACAGTCGTCCAGAATAAGCTGAAAGCTCCAAATACAAACGCATGATAAATGGCACGGCGGCGTAAGACCGGAGTCGTGCGCAGCAGCTTCCACATTGAACCGAGTAAGACGGTGTAGCTTGTGTTTGCTGTTGGTTTTCTGGCAGGAAGCACTTTTGATAAGACGATTGCCAGGACAACACTTAACGCGGCGGATAAAGCAAATATGGCATTCCACCCCCATATATCAGCAACCAGACTGGATATCGGACGGGAAAGCATAATACCGAGAAGCAGGCCGCTCATCACATTGCCGACAACCCGGCCTCGTGCGGCATCTGGTGCAAGGTATGATGCGAACGGAACTAGCACTTGGGCTGCGATGGATCCCAGTCCGATGAAAAACGCAGCGGCTAAAAACAGTGTTCCATGCTTCACACATGCTGTCAGAGTTAGAGCGGCTGCGCTTAGTAGGAGCGATACCACGACAAGTTTTCTGTTTTCGATAATATCTCCCAAAGGGACGAGAAACAGTAGGCCGGCAACGTATCCGATTTGAGTCAGCGTGACAATCAATCCGGCACTGCTTGGAGAAAGCCCGATTGCCGCACTAATGAATCCTGCCAAGGGCTGTGCATAATAAAGATTAGCGACAATGATACCGCATGCCGTTGCGAGAAGAAGGGTTAAACTGGTTGAGATTCTCTGATCTGCTGTTTGTTTATTTTCTTTAGCCATATGAATGAACTCCTTTTTAATGATTTTATGAGGTTTGATAAATATTTTGCTGATTCATCTCCTCTCCATAGATTTTTAGTGCTAAGGTTTTGCGGAGTGTTGAGTATTTACTAAACTGTACGTTTAGTTTTTATAAGTAAATAATATACTGAACGTTCAGTTTTGTGAATAGACTTCTGTTTTATTTTTTTATCATGTTAAGTATACTGAACGTATCGTTTATAATTCGGGAAGGAATGATTCATGTGCAGAGTAAACGAGGACGGCCGCGTGATGAAGGAACACATAAGGCGATTCTTTCTGCTGCCTATGACCTATTGTTGGAAAATGGCTTTGACGCGGTGACAGTCGATAAAATTGCAGAGCGTGCCAAAGTGAGTAAGGCAACGATTTATAAATGGTGGTCAAACAAGGCTGCCGTTATCATGGACAGCTTTCTTTCGACCGCTACGGACAGACTGCCTGTGCCCGATACAGGATCAACAGTGCAAGATATATTGACCCACGCCGCGAATTTAGCAAAATTTTTGACAAGCCGGGAAGGAACCGTTATTAAGGAATTAATCGGTGCGGGACAGCTGGATGCAAAATTGGCGGAAGAATATCGCACGCGATTTTTCCAGCCCCGCCGCCTCCAAGCGAAAGGCCTTCTGGAAAAGGGAATTCAGAAAGGTGAATTAAGAGAGAAACTTGATATTGACGTAAGCATCGATCTCATTTACGGACCGATTTTCTATCGCCTGTTGATCACAGGTGATGAGGTGAATGATTCCTATGTGCATGATCTTGTGATGAGTGCGTTTAAGGGAGTTCAAGCTACGTGAATAACCGCTCGAATCGGGTGCAAAGTATTTGTGCCTATGGGGCAGAAAATAATGAAAAGGCAGAACAAATTGTTCTGCCTTCTTCGCTCTATTAGCGAACCGCCCGGCGGCCGCCACGCACGTAATCACCGCCGCCGCAAGCCCCAATAACAGCCCGAAGAAAGGCTGGAGAAGCTGCAGAGCTGTTTCGTTGCCTGGGCGCTGTAAAGGCAGTTCTCAGTTTGACATACTGAAGATTGAGCCAGAGGTGCTGTCTCAGCAGGAAAACATTTATAGGACGGGCAGGCGGAGCGCCGTATCAATATTTTGCAAATTAAACCGGACTTGTTCATCTGTGTTCCACGGATGATACCAGCCTTTTTCCATCATATAGCGTGAGATTTGCTCATGCATG
Source organism: Bacillus sp. jun7 (assembly GCF_051034795.1). Classification (NCBI taxonomy): domain Bacteria; kingdom Bacillati; phylum Bacillota; class Bacilli; order Caryophanales; family Bacillaceae; genus Bacillus; species Bacillus sp. jun7. The sequence continues at coordinate 1,853,473 of NZ_CP093219.1, read as the reverse complement.
TCGATGGCTTCTTCTAAGTGACGGGTGAGGATCGCTTTCACTTCAGGCGTTCCGGCTTCCGTCGCCGCCATCGCATAGTTTCTGACACCGCTTTTTGCCGAATTCAATAAATCCATAGCGACAATTTGGTCTGTCAGTGCATCCACCCCCGTCAGGTATTCCATAATCGGATTCATTCGTTATTCATCTCCTATTCATGCTTTGCATCAGATAAAATCGAGGCAAACTCCTGCAATTGCCTTGTTGATGTATCCGCATCCTGCTGCATGATTTCTTTCAGCTGCGGATCGGATACGAGCGCTTTCATGGTTTTGGACTTCGTCAGACAAAGTGACTTAAAAGAAGCCATCTCCTGAATTTCGAGTAATTCATGTAAGGCGCTGGCCATTTCTGTAGCCTCCGTTCTCTAAGGTTTGAGTACAACTTTTATGCAATCATCTGTTTTCGTGTCAAACATCTCATAGCCGTGCTTCGCTTCACTAAGCGGAATGACATGGCTTACAACATCGCCCGGATCAATTTTGCCGGTTGACACCAGTTCAAACATATACGGCATATAATGGATAACCGGAGCTTGGCCTGATCGGATATTGACGTTTCGCTGCATGATATCGCCAAGAGGAAAACCGTTATATCTCCCGCCATACACACCCGTAATCTGGATCGTTCCGCCTTTGCGCACCGCTTGGGAGGCAATGACTAAAGCGCTCATCGCTCCGCCTTGAAGTTTTAATCCGCTGGCGAGGAATTCCAGGTCCGTCATTTTTCCGTCCATGCCGACGGCGTCAATAACCACGTCGGCGCCGCCTTTAGTGATTTCCTTCAGGTAGCTGCCCGTATTTTCGTGGTCTTCGAAGTTCACGATTTCCACTTTATTCGTCCGTTTCGCATGCTGGAGACGGTAGTTGACATAGTCTACGGCTATTACGCGTTTCGCTCCCTTTAACCAGCAGAATTTTTGAGCGAACAGACCCACAGGCCCGCAGCCGAGAACGATGACCGTATCGCCTGCTTTTACGCCGGCATTGTCAACGCTCCAAAAGCCGGTTGTCATCGCATCGGCAATAACACTCAATTTCTCATCCGGTTCTTCACATGTTTCGGGGACTTTAAAATGAGTAAAGTTCGCAAAAGGGACGCGTAAATATTCGGCCTGGCCGCCCGGATAGCCGCCGGTACTCCCTGAATAGCCGAAATAAGCGCCCATATCGCCGTTTTCATTTGATTGATCACATTGGCTTTCCAGGTGATTTTTACAATAAGTGCATTCTCCGCAGGCGATATTAAAAGGAATAATGACACGGTCCCCTTTTTTGACTTTCGTCACGCCGGGGCCGACTTCTTCCACGATGCCCATCGGTTCATGCCCGATGATGTAGTCTTCCTGCAAGTTCGGGATGAGTCCGTGGATTAAATGTAAATCAGACCCGCAAATTGCCGTACTTGTGACTTTTATAATCATGTCATCGTGTTTTTCAATCTTCGGGTCAGGCACGTCTTTGACGACGACGTTTTTAACTCCTTGATACGTTACGGCCTTCATGCTGTAATACCTCCAGTGTTAGTGTTCATCAGGTGTGCGGTCAAACATCCCTTTTCTGTTCGTTTCAACGGGAAACAGGTTCATGTTTCCGACCATGAGGGTATTTTTCGCAGAGAGCTGATCCAGTTTATACTGTTCGCTCAGATCATGCGGGTGAAACCACTTTTTGCTGACCATCAAGTCTGTAATTTCCTGATGCATCGCGATTCCTTGCATGAGCTGTTTGCGCAGCAAAGCTCTTACATCAGGTGAAGCGGTTTCTGTTAAAGCGACGGCGGTATTTCTGACGCCTTCTTTTGCCCGTAAAAGAAAATCCATTGCGAATGTCATATCTGCGAGTTCAGGGACGTGTAATGAATTGATTGGATCTAAATGGTCATGATTCAACGATGCTTACCTTCCTTTCAATTGATGATCGAAGTCGGCCGGTTTTGAGGAACAGGAGCCTGAAAAGATGCCCGTTCATAAACCGTCTGCAGATCAGCCAGGTCTTGTGAGGCTTGCTGAACATCTTTCTCCATTAACGTTTTCAGGTCCTGATCAAACACAAGCCCTTGCATGAGCTTGGATTTCGCTACACAAAGCGTCTTGAAGTTAATGATTTCATGTAAGTCAAGCGACTCGTGAGCCGCTAATTCACGCTTTTCCATAATTATCTTTAAACCTCCTCTTCTCAATTACGTAATTAATTTCCCCTGAGAAAAGAGCTCTAGTCTTACAAATTTTGTTTATCAGAAAAGCGGAGAAAAAGTCTGACGGTGCATCAAAAAAAGAGGAAGCACAATCGCTTCCTCTTGTTCACATGGAATGGCTGTTGGTGTCATGAACATTTTTCTGATGCGCGGGCGGTTTTGCCGCGCGGGAGACGAGCCCGCTGAGCACGATGCCGATCAGTACGATGATCGTAAAATAGTTGGGGGATGCAGGGAGAAAAAAACGGCATTGAGCATCACTCATTGTGATATCGAAGGCCATAAGCTGACACAAGGCAAAACACCGGAGAAACCGGAAGAATAAAATGAAAAAGCAGATCGTTATGATCTGCTTTTTTTATGTGCTGACCGCATTCATGAACAGAGAAAAAAGCTTTTTCATGTCTTCGTGCTTTTTTGTCAGCATTTCGGGATGCCATTGCACGCCGACGACAAATAATTCACCCGTCCGTTCAATCGCTTCAATGGCCCCGTCTTTCGCATAAGCCGCGGCTTTAAACGAAGGCGCCGTCTCTTTTATGATCTGGTGATGGAATGAATTCACCCGCGCTGAATCGCCAAACAAGGAATGGAGACGTGTCCCTTTTTCAAAAGAAACATGATGGGTTTTTAACGGCGGATCTTTTTCTTGATCATGCTTAATGTCAGCAAACGAAGCGTGTGTCAGGTCTTGATATAAAGTTCCCCCGTAAGTGACGTTTAACATATGCATCCCCCGGCAGATGGCCAGAATCGGCTTTTCTAAAGCAACCGCCGTGAGAATCAGCTCCTTTTCGTAGGCGTCCCGATCAGGAAAGGTCTTTCTTAAAGCCTGTAAAGGTTCTTCGCCGTAAAACAGCGGGTCTATATCCTGGCCGCCGGACAGAATGATGCCGTCAACATGAGAGACCTGTTCCTTTACAAGCGCTGTCTCTTGAATCACCGGCAATATAAACGGCACACCGCCGGCCTCAGAAACAGACTGAATATAATCATTATTGACATAAGCCCGATTATAACCCGGGAAAGGGCCGGATTGATCAGCCATAATGTTTCCCGTAATTCCGATGCGTTTGGCCATCCTGCGTTCACCTGAACCTTTCTTTCTGAACCTTCTCGTATAAATCTGAACGTAGGTTGTACAAATCAGTTTGAAATTATTCCTCAGGGTACGTGAACTTTCCAAAAAAACCCGTGACAATCACGGGTTTTTTACATTCATTTCAATTTCTTGATTTCTTCCGTCAGCTCTTTGAATTTTTGATCAAGCTCACGATATTGTTTATCAGCCGGAGTCATGAAGCTGAGTTTTCCGAGGACTTCCTGCCGTTCGGTTTCAAGCTTTAATCGCAGTTCTTCAGCATCATCCCTGACGGAGGGAGATTCTTTCCATTGTTTTCGGACGCTGCCGTTTGAGATATCAAGCCGGATGTCCGTCGTCTTTTCGACAAAGTAGCGATCATGCGATACGATGATGAGCGTTCCGTCGTATCGGGCCAAAGTGTCTTCAAGCTGCTCGCGTGACGGCAGATCAAGGTGGTTTGTCGGCTCATCCAGAATCAGCACATCTTTCTCCTCCAGAATAAACGCCATCAGCTTGCATTTGACCCGCTCTCCCATGCTCATCTTGCCGATGGGTTCCGTCCATTGCGCTGCGGTAAATCCTAAATGCTTCATGAGGGATTGAACATTTCCCCTTGCTTCGAACGTTTCTTTGTAAAAAAGCTGTTCGGGGGTTTTATCAAGCGGAAGGTCGAATACTTCCTGGGTTAAATATCCGACGTTTGCAGACGGAGAAATCCATATGCCGCCCTGCGCTTTTTCCTGCCCGAGGATGACCTTCAATAATGTTGTTTTCCCGCTGCCGTTCGGGCCTGTAATCGCGATCTTTTCACCGTGCATCACAGTGAAATTTACGTTTTTAAAAAGCGTTCGGCCGTCATATGACTTTGTGACATCACTTACTTCTAAAAAACGCTTTCCCGCTTTTTTACGGTGCTCAATGGAAAAACGGACTTCATACTCTGCTTCAACCGGTTCTGCTTTCGCTTTTTCAAGCTCTTTTTCAAGACGCTTCTGCTTTGATTTAATCTGGGCGTCCGTGCGTTTTGCTTTTACGCGGTGATATTCTTTAAAGCCTTCTATTTTCGTTGATTGGGCGTGGGCTTTTTTTGACCAGGCGCTCAGCTCGTTCATTTGAGCTTCAATCCGTCTGATCATATGCTGCTGATTCTCATATTCCCGCTGCTGTGTCAGCCTTCTCTGTTTGCGGACCTCCATATAGCTTGAATAATTCCCTTTATGTTCAATGAGTTTCTTTCCTTCGATGGCCCAGATTTTTGTCGCCGCTGCATCTATAAAAGCACGATCATGCGAAACGAAAATAATGGTGCCTTTGTAATTCTTGATCTGATTCAGCAGTATTTCTAAACTGTGCTGATCGAGGTGGTTCGTCGGCTCATCTAATAACAAAAGGCCGCTTGAGGAGGAGAAACCTTTGGCAAGACGGGCTTTCAATTTTTCTCCGCCGCTTAATTGCGAAAAGGCGCGTGCGGGCACGTTCCACTTTTCTAACAAGGCTGCCTCCGCAGGCTCCGGGTGGCCGGAATCATAAGCTTCCGTTTCTTGTTCCACCATATATATGTTCACATCTTGCAGCATCTGGATCTGTCCTTGTGACGGCGCTTTTTGATTGCAGATCAATTGCAGCAATAAAGATTTGCCGGCGCCGTTTTTACCGATAACGCCGATGATGTCGCCTTGCTGGACACTCGCGCTGATCTGTTCAAAAAGGGGAACGCTGTTGATTTCATAACTGATGCCGCTTAACTTTAACATTTCTTTCATATGTCAATCCCTCGCTTTAAAGGGAGGACAAAAAAATCCTCCCAATTGATTTGGAAGGATTAGCCGTACCTGTGCATGATCAAATAAGCTATTTTTACATAGCTTTCGTATCGTATAGAAAATGGGCAGACTAATCCTATTTTTTCTGATTTGAAATATTTGATTTCAAACGGTCAAAATAAGATTAGTTAATCATTGTCCACCCATCATCCCTTCGTATTTGTTACGAACAGTGTAGCACACACTTATCTGTAAAAGCAAAGGGTATAAGCCTTTTTATTCCAGATTGGAGGCTTCCCACTCTTCTTCTAAAACGGCATAATAATATTCATCCCACCATTCATTATCATGGGGGATGCATTTTTTGAAAAAGCCTTCCCGTCTCATCCCGATCTTTTCCATCACCCGGTGCGAAGCCATGTTTTCCGGCTGACATGTCGCAATGATCCGGTGTAATTTCATCTTGTTAAACCCGAATGCCAGCACGGCGCGCGCCGCCTCTGAAGCATATCCTTTGCCCTGGTATTCCGGATGAAACACCCAGCCGATTTCATACGTATGATCGCCAAAATACTGAAAAAAAGCAATGTGGCCAATGACCGTTTTTTCATCCTTCAATAAAACGGGAAACTTCCCGGCATGTTCACGGCTGTTTTCAGTAACGAATTTCCTGGCATCTTCTTCGGTAAAGACACCCTCTGGTATATATTTCATGACATTCGGATTTGAGGTGTACGCATAGACATCCTGCCAATCTTCCGGTTCAAATGTCCGAATGACAAGCCTGTCAGTTTTGATATTCATTTTTTATGTTCCTCCATCAAAAAAGGTTTCATTTACTACTTCGATTGAAAGATATAAAAAACCTTTGAGCGGGGAAGAGCCGAATAAAAAAAGCCTGCAGCTATACACTGCAGGCGGTTATTTTTCATTTGCGGCGGCGGGCAGGTTTGTAAAACCGAATTGCCCTCCGACAGCTTCTTTTACTTCATGAATAACGATAAATGATTTCGGATCAATTTTTTGAACATGTTTTTTGATTTTCAGCAATTCGTTCTTTTTAATGACAACATAGATAATGCGCTTGTCTTTGCTGCCGTAATACCCGTATCCGTAAAAAATCGTCGCCGCGTTGCCGTACTCGGAGGTGATGGCTTTGGCGATTTCTTCGTATTGGTCAGACATAATGGTGAGGGCTTTTTTATTATGGAAACCCTCAATGACAATATCGACGATTTTGGCGCACAGATAAACGAATATAAACGTATACAGCATATGATTGATTCCGATCGCTAAAACGGATGCGAAAATGATGACACAATCCATATAAAACATGCTTTTGGAGATGTTAAAGCCCTTTGTGTAATTCAATAAATACGCCAAAAGCGTGGTCCCGCCGGTAGATCCGTCAGCGATAAAGATCAATGCCAGCCCCGCTCCCATCAGCAGAGCGCCGAATACGATCCCGAGCACCATGTCGTGCACGCCGAATGGAATAAAGCTGACGATGCTGAGAAAAACAGAAGTCATTCCCGTACCGAGTATCGTGTATAAAATCGTTTTTTTCGTTAAAAATTTATAAGCCAACCCGATAAAAATCAGATTTACAACCAGAGTCGTAATACTTGCAGGTATATGGAAAAGATAATATAAAACGAGAGCGATTCCCACGGTGCTGCCGTCCCCTAAATGATTCGGGATGACGAAAAATTCCACGGACGCCGCGATAAGAAAGGCTCCGGCCATAATCATCAGTATATCCTTGCAAATGTTCTTCATATGCAAACCTCCTCCGCAGTCAAAAATATATAAAAAACAAAAACGCCTCAAAAATTATCCAGCAGAACTAAATAATTTTTAAGACGAATCATTCACAATCTCGTTTGTTCATTCAGTAAAGAATGATCAGCTTCAATATCGAAGATTATATAGACACCTTCACATCTTGTCAATGCCGTGAAAATTGATTTTTCTGCAGTGTATATGAGGTTTGAATCAAACCAAAACGAGGAATGATATCAGAAGAGTTTTCATTTCTGCTCTATCAATAAGAGAAATGTAATGAGAGACAACGAAGAAGGGATGATGACATTGGAACGAATTTTTATCAGTCCGGCCAAATACGTGCAGGGAAAAAACGCCATTGAAACAATCGGCGGACATCTGGAGGGTGTTGGTGAAAAAGCCGTCGTCATCGCGGACAAAACCGTATGGGATATCGCGGGCCATAAAGTGACGGCTGAATTAAAGAAAAGCAATATTTCTTCTGAAGAGGCGGTTTTCAACGGCGAAGCCTCCCAGGAAGAAATGAAAAGAATTGCCGGCATCGCAGAAAAAGCAGGGGCGACTATTGTCATCGGAGTCGGCGGCGGTAAAACGCTTGATACGGCCAAAGCCGTATCAGATGAAATAAACGGCTACACCGTTATCGTGCCGACGGCCGCTTCAACGGATGCTCCGACAAGCGGGCTGTCTGTCGTGTATTCTGAACAAGGCGCGTTCGAAAACTATCGTTTTTATCATAAGAATCCTGACTTGGTTCTGGTCGATACGAAAATCGTCGCGGAAGCTCCGCCGCGCTTTTTAGCATCAGGGATTGCCGATGCGATGGCGACGTGGATAGAGGCGCGCAGTGTCATCGCCAATGGCGGTAAAACGATGGCAGGCGGAATTCCGACAATCGCCGGAGAGGCTATCGCGGAAAAATGTGAAGCGGTATTATTCAAATACGGCCGTCTCGCTTATGAGTCTGTGAAAGCGAAAGCCGTTACGCCCGCATTGGAAGCGGTGGTTGAAGCCAATACACTTCTGAGCGGACTGGGATTTGAAAGCGGCGGCTTAGCTGCGGCACATGCCATTCATAATGGATTTACCGCGCTTGAAGGTGAAATCCATCACTTGACCCACGGTGAAAAAGTGGCATTCGGCACGCTCGTTCAATTGGCGCTGGAAAAACGTTCGCTTGAGGAAATTGAGCGGTATATCGCGTTTTATATCAGCTTGGGGCTGCCTGTCACACTTGAAGACATCAAATTGAAAGACGCATCTAAAGAGGACATTATGAAAGTGGCAGAAGCCGCGACGATTGAAGAAGAAACGATTCATGCCGCTTTTGACGTGACGGCTGACGACGTGGCGGATGCCATTATAGCGGCTGATCAATACGCAAAAGCATTTAAAGAAAAACACGCGTAAAACCTTTTACCGCGTGACCCGGAACCAAGGGCTGTTACAGCCCTTGGTTTTTTTTATGCCCTTTGAAAACTTTTAAAAATAAAGAAAAAATTATGATACAATATACAAATGTTTTGAGAGATTGACAAAGGAAAGGTGGGAACGATATGCTGCATAATCCGACCGGTAAGGAGCGGCTTGCGCTGGCTTTTCTACTCGGAATGCTTGCGATACTGGGGCCGCTCAATATAGATATGTATCTGCCGAGCTTCCCTGAAATCGCCGAAGATTTAAGCGCCCGCGCTTCGCTTGTCCAGCTCAGTTTAACCGCTTGTCTGATCGGACTGACAATCGGACAGGTTGTTGTCGGCCCGTTAAGTGACGCGAAGGGAAGAAGAAAACCGTTATTGCTATGTATTTTTTTATTTGCTTTGTTTTCTCTGTTTTGCGCGCTTGCACCGAACATTGCAACACTGGTGATTGCCCGTTTTCTTCAAGGATTCACCGCTTCGGCGGGACTCGTTTTATCCCGTGCAATCGTCAGAGATGTGTTTACGGGAAGAGAGCTTTCTAAATTTTTCTCGCTGCTGATGGTCATTACCGCCGTCGCGCCGATGGTGGCGCCGATGACGGGAGGTGCGATTTTATTGCTTCCGTTTGCATCATGGCATACGATTTTTCTGTTTTTAACCTTTATCGGGTTTTTGCTTGTTCTCATCATTGCGCTCAAGCTGACAGAAACCCTGCCGCCGGAAAAGCGGATTCCGAGCTCCATCGGAAATTCCGTGCGGACAATGGGAAGCCTGCTGAAGGATCGGTCATTTATCGGCTATGCGCTGACGGTCGGTTTTATTCACGGCGGGAGCTTTGCGTATGTCTCCGGAACGCCTTTCGTGTATCAGGATATTTACGGAGTATCGCCTCAGGTATTCAGTGTTTTATTCGGCATAAACGGTCTGGCGATCATTACCGGAAGCTTTATCATCGGCCGTTTCGGCGGGATCATTCACGAAAAAAGCCTGCTGAGAATCGGCGTGATTACAGCGATGACGGCGACTGCCGTTCTGCTCGTCATGACGATCATTCACGGGCCGCTTGCGGCACTGGTGATTTCCATTTTTATTTATATGATTACGATCGGCATGACGCTGACAAGCACCTTTACATTGGCGATGGAAAAGCAGGGACACCGCGCGGGAAGCGCAAGCGCACTGCTCGGCATGCTTCCGCTTCTTCTCGGTTCCATCGTGTCGCCGCTTGTGGGGATGAATGAAGCGACGGCCGTGCCGATGGGGGCAATTATGTTCACGACATCCGTTATCGGTTCCATCGCTTTTTTCGCCTTAACAACAAAACCGGAGAAAGCAAAAAAGGAGTGAAATGATTCACTCCTTTTTTTGATGCCCGCTATTCATATTTCTTCAGCACGATCGCCGAATTATGTCCGCCAAAGCCGAATGAGTTGGAAAGGCCGATCGTTAACGATTGATGGCGGGGCCCGTCTGACACATAGTCCAAATCACATGCCGAATCAGGGTGCTGCAGATTGATCGTCGGCGGGATGATGCCGTGTCTCAGGCTTTCTGTCAGAGCGATGGCTTCAACGCCGCCTGCCGCGCCAAGCATGTGGCCGAGCATTGATTTGTTGGCCGTAACCGGAATGTCATACGCAAGCTCCCCGAATAATGTTTTGATTGCCAATGTTTCAGAAAGATCTCCGGCTTTTGTGCTTGTCGCATGGGCGCTTACGACATCAATGTCTTTCGCTGAAACGTTCGCCTTTTTCAAAGCGTTTTTCATCGCCAGGTATGCGCCCGTTCCTTCCGGATGGGAGGCCACCATATGATACGCGTCAGAGCTTGCGCCGTAGCCGAGCACCTCACAGAGGATCGGGGCGTTTCTGCCGATTGCGCTATCCAATGATTCCAATACTAAGATGCCCGCGCCTTCACTCATGACAAACCCATCGCGATCCGCGTCAAACGGCCGGCTTGCCGCGGCGGGGTCTTCGTTTCTCGCTGACAGCGCGTGGGCATTGCCGAAGCTGGCTAATGACAAATTCGTAATCGCCGCTTCCGCTCCCCCGGCAAACATGATATCTGCGTCATCATTCCGAATGGCGTTGAATGCTTCCCCGATCGACGTATTGCCGATGGAACACGCGGTGACGGGAGAAAGTGAGGGGCCGAGCGCGCCTAATCTGATGCTGATTTGAGCGGCGGCCGCGTTTGAGATCATCATGGGGACAAGGCTCGGGCTCACTTTTCGCGCTCCCCGTTCATTTAAAGTATGAACGTTGTCAATCAAAGTCGTGATGCCGCCGATTCCCGAGCCGACGTACACGCCGAGGCGTTCACGGTCAATCTGATCGAGCTGAATCCCGGAGCTTTCAAGCGCCTGTTCCGCTGCCGCTAAAGCAAACTGGCTGAAACGGTCAAGCCGTCTCGCTTCTTTTCTGCCCCATCTTTCTTCTGCGTCAAAATCACGGACGGTGCCGGCTATTTTTGTCTTGGAGCCGGAGACATCAAACGAATCGATGAGAGAGATTCCCGATGTTCCTTCCGTCAGGTGTTTCCAAAATGTATGCACATCATTGCCGAGAGGTGAAATCACTCCCATTCCGGTGATCACAACTCTTTTCATGGTCATTCCTCCTTCGGTATGTATTTATTGTAACTCGCAATTATCCTATTACAAGTTGTTGATTATCCTAGTATAATAAATACCAGGGTAAGAGAGGAGAGATTCGGTATGATACCAGAAGGAAGATTGCAGGCGCTCTCAGAGTTTTTAAAAACGCAGCGGGCCAAAATTTCTCCGCAGATGGCCGGGCTGCCGATGGGCACACGGAGAAGAACGCCCGGACTCCGAAGAGAAGAGGTCGCGCAATTAGCCGGCGTAAGCACCACGTGGTATACGTGGCTGGAGCAGGGCAGAGACATTAAAGTGTCCGCAGCCGTGTTGGACGCGGTTTCAGATGCGCTGCAGCTTAATAAAGATGAGAGAAATTATTTATACGCGCTTGCCATTGAGGAGGGCGTGAAGCAGCCGTTTACCGCGGAGGAAGAAGCGGTTATCAGCCCGTCGCTTTCAAAAATCCTGCAGGAGCTCCGTTATTGTCCCACCATTATCTCGGACAGGCGGTGTCATATCGTAGGATGGAATCAGGCCGCGGCTCACGTGTTTTTAGATTTTGAACAAATTCCTCCTGAAAAACGGAATCTCATAGAGCTATTGTTTTCCAGAAAAGAATTAAGAAGTTTAGCCGTGAACTGGGAGCACTTTGTGAAAGGATTCATCGCCATTTTCAGAACGTATTACGGCCAGTATGTAGCTGATACGTGGTATTCTCAGTTTATAGAAGAAATGGAGAAAACGTATTCGGAATTTCATACGCTGTGGAATGAGAGCGAAGTCAGCTCGGCACCCGAAGTATTAATTGAGTTCCGCCATGCGAAGGCGGGAAAAATGGTCTTTAACCTGACTTCATTTCAGGTTCAGGGTAACAGTGATCTGCGCTGCAGTGTGTATACGCCGGTAGATCATACCGAAACGGAAGCAAAGCTGAAAAAGCTCTTCGAAAACAGGTGAAGAACAGAAAAAAACGGGAGGCCGCCGCCTCCCGTTTCAGTTTAAAATAAAAGCATCAAACCGGCGATGGCCGGTGTTAAAAAGATGGCTGATTTCAGAATGACTTTCGGCACGAGGTTGGTGAATTTCGCTCCGACATATGCGCCGCACATCGTTCCGATCAGCACTTTGACCAACAGCATATAATCGACAAATCCTTCCGTCACATAACCGAGTCCTCCGCCGACCGCAAGCGGGATAATGACAAGCATGGTGGTGCCGACCGACTGGCGGATGGATAAGCGCAAAAGAATCATTAAGCCGATTTGGATAAAAGGGGCAGAGCCGATACCGAACGTTCCGGACAAGATTCCTGCGATGATACCGAGTACAACGGCTTTCACCCATATGTTCAGGTTGCTTTGCCGTCCGGAATCTTCTTGTGTTTCTTTTACAATAAATAACCGGACTAAAATAAGCAGAGCAGATAAAAACAGCATGCCGGCCGTTAAGTAATGCAGCAAATCTGCGGGGATAAGGGAAGTAAGCCTTGCCCCGAAAAACGAACCGAATGCCGCAAAAACGCCGACAATGAGGCCGATCTTCATCTGAATATTGCCTTCACGGTAGTGGCTGAAAGCCCCCGATAAACTTGTGAAAGCCATTCCGGCGAGGGAGGTGCCCAAAGCCGTATGAATCGGTACGTGAAACAGTATAGTTAAAAGTGCAATGACAAAACCGGCTCCCCCCGCGCCGATAAACCCGAGAATAATCCCGAGAAGAAACATAACGAGTATAATAAGCACAATCTTCTCCTCCATTTAGATGCCTGATCACCATGTTCAGATCCGCTTTATCAGGTTTTTAACAATCGACCGTAGTCCGTCGACCGTCGTCCATTATCTTTATGTTACCTCAAATTTGAGGGATTGGCAAGAAGCCGAATCGCTTTTATACAGAGGGTTTACAGCTCTTTCACCATCACTTTTTCCCCGTTTGAGTCCAGCTCTCCATTGAATAAGAAGCCGAATTTTTGATAAAGCCGCAATGCGTGCACGTTATCTTCAAACAGACTTAAATAAATCCGTCTGCACTCATATATTCGAACGAGATGGCGGATAAGGGCATCAAGCAACAGCCTGCCCAATCCACGTCCCTGATAACGTTCATCAATAAAAAAACGGTCAAGCCACACTCTGCCGTTTTCATTTTCCTCATCATATTCCGGAAACCATCCGTACATGGCAAAGCCGACTAATTCCCCGTTAACATAAAGACCGGCCGGCTGATAATGCCGGCAATCCTCAGCATCTTGTAAGCACTCTTCCGCGGTTTCAATAAATGAAGTCTGGCTTTCCCTTACATGAAGCGCCAGTATATCGGCACGGTTTTCTTCCGTGACTGCTCTGATTTCAATCGTCATACTTGATACTCCTCTTCTGCTTTTTCTGAGACGGTAAAGCTTTCATTGCGTAAGCCATTTGTGAATCAGCCTTCTCTCGGATACAATGATCATCATAAAGGATATGGTTACCGTATAGTCAAGGAGGCATTATGAGCGAAGACGTCAGAAAATACTTCACAACGGGTGAATTTGCAAAACTGTGCCACGTAAAAAAACAAACCCTGTTCCATTATGACGAGATCGGCCTGCTTTCTCCGGAAATCAAAAAAGCGAACGGATACAGATACTATTCCTATCATCAATTCGAACTGTTCCAGGTTATCGGTCTGTTTAAGGAGGTCGGCGTGCCCTTGAAGCAGATCAAACCGCTCTTAACAGACAAAACCCCTGAGGGTATCATCACGCTTTTAAAAGAGAAATCATCAGAAATCGAAAGCAAAATCAAAAAGCTGGAGCACCTGCAAAGAATGATTCAGACAAAGGTGAAGCTGACCGAACAAGCTTTGGAGACAGACTTCTCCTCCGTCTCATTGCAGCGATTAGATGAAGAGACACTTATGATAGGACGACCCGTACTCCATTTGCCAGAACGGCAATACACTGCCGCCATTTCCGAATTGATCCGCTATATGCGGGTACATGAACTCGATCAGGGGCATCCGGTCGGCGGACTGTTTGCGCGGGAGCAGATTCTGAAAAAAGAATTCTACAATTACACCCATTTTTATATGAAGACAGAAGAAGGCATAGAGAATAGAGACCTCCATATCAAGCCGAAAGGGCTTTATGCCGTCGGGTACCAAATAGGGGATGAAGCGGAAGCGGCTTACCGTAGCATCATGCAGTTTATTGAAGAGTATGGGCTGGAAATGGGCGATTATGCATATGAAGAATATATGCTTGATGAGGTTGTGGCGGACGGGTTTGACAATCAGATCACAAGAATCCAGCTGCAAGTCCGCAATCGATAAAGCCGATGCCGCCGTTCGTTTACGTCTTCTGACAAACCTTGTATAATGAGAAAAATCAGATTGCAATTGAGGTGAAAAACGATATGTTTCTAGCACCCTTATTTGAACATGATGTACCGGCAGCACTTCTCCGCCCTTAATGGAGGAAAGTGACTGCGCTTCTCTCCGTTAGGGCATATGACGTGACCTAATATGATAACGGAGGGTGCATCAAATTGAAAAATACATTGTTCGGTTCGATTTATTTGGCATTGGCCGCCAGTATCTGGGGCGGTATGTATGTCGTCGTTAAAGTAGTGGTAGCGGTCATTCCGCCGCTTGAACTGGTATGGCTGAGATATGCGGTGGCGCTTCTTTCGCTTTTGATTCTCAGTTTATTTACACGCCAATCCTGGAAAGTTCATAAACGTGATTTATTACTGATCGCTGCGATCGGATTGATCGGCAACACGATTTCGATCGTCACGCAGGAAATCGGCACGAAATTATCAACCGCGCAGATGGGTGCGATTATTACAGCATCCACTCCCGCATTTATGGTTGTATTTGCCCGGCTGATTTTGAAAGAACGGTTAACGCTGAAAAAAGGAATATCGATAGGGCTGGCGACGATCGGAGTATTGCTCATTGTGGGGAACGGAGATCTCAATATGTCGAGCCAGTTCGGCGGTCTCTCGCTTCTGGCTGCGGCGCTGACATGGGCTTTGATGTCCGTGCTGATGAAACGGGTTCCCGGCCATTACTCACCGCTTGTCGTCACAACGTATTCCATTTGCGTCGCATTTGTCATCCTAACCCCGTTTACAGCGGGCCCGCTTCGGGAGATTCCTTTGTCTCAGCTTGCCCGGCCTGAGATATGGGGCGGACTTTTATATCTGGGTGTGATCTCAACCGCCTGCGCGTTCATGCTTTGGAATCGCGGATTACAATTGCTGAATGCGGCAAGCGGCGGTCTGTTTTTCTTCTTTCAGCCGCTTTCCGGGACATTGCTCGGCTGGCTGCTGCTGGGAGAGACGATCGGAGGAACCTTCTGGATCGGGGCGGCCCTTATTGTTTCAGGCGTCGTTCTCGTCATGAAAGAAAAATAGAAAATGAAAAAAAGCCATTCAGCAAATGAATGGCTTTTTCTGATTTCCCGGCAGGATTCGCTCCGCCATAAACAGAAAACAAGGAGCAGAAACGGGGTACTCTCAAGGTGCAATTCGGGTTTCGTTTAATTAACATAACGGGCGGTGGAAAAAATGGAGCCAAAATGGCTTGAATGGGCAAAACAGCTTCAATCCGCGGCGCAAGCGGGGCTGGCTTATTCCAAAGACATATATGATATTGAGAGATTTGAAGAAATAAGAAAAATAAGCGTGGATATCATGGCGCAACATACCGGCATCGACAAAAGGATCATCAAAGACGTATTCGCCGGTGACACGGGCTATCCCACTCCGAAAGTTGATATCAGAGCGGCAGTTTTTAAAGATCAGAGCATATTAATGGTAAGAGAGAAAAGCGATGGCAGATGGGCGCTGCCGGGCGGATGGGCTGATATCGGGATTTCACCGGGCGAGACCGCTGTCAAAGAAGTAAAAGAGGAGTCGGGAATCGACGTAAAGCCCGTTAAACTGTTAGCTGTAATGGATAAGAAATGCCATTCCCACCCGCCGTCCGCCGCCCACGTTTACAAAGTGTTTATCCGATGCGAGATCATCGGCGGCCGGCTCAGGGAGGGAACGGAAACAAGCGCGGCCGGCTTTTTTGCGGAAACGGAACTGCCGCTGCTATCTGAAGCCCGCAATACGGAAAGTCAGATTAAAAAGATGTTCGCATATCTCAAACATCCGGACGAACCCGTTTATTTTGATTAAGGCAGCAAGCAGGAAAAAGAGAGGAACTGGTTCAGCACCATTTCACTTATGAATGATCCGGCCTGTGATAGAGAAGGGTAAATCATCAGGCCGGGTTTTAAGAGTCTGTCTGTTTCGGTGTGGTGCACCCCTTAAAAAACCGTTTTTGAAAAATCGATAATCCTGCGGGCAGCTTCTGTCGGTTTTTCCTCGGGAACATAATGGCCGCAGCCTTTTACCTCATATCCGCTGACTTCACGAATTGATTCTCTCCATGTGTCAAGCACGGGAAGGCCGGCTAAGTTCCCTTTTTCTCCCCACAGCAAAAGCGTGGGAACATCCAGTTTTTTCTGTGATTCCTTTTCTGAACGATATCTCGGCAAATCAATTTGATAAGCGGCTCTGTAGTCATTAAGCGCAGCTTGAACAGCGCCGGGCTGCTTCCAGGCGGCTAAGTACCGGTCCCAGGCGCCGTCTGATGCCAGAAGGTCAAAAAGCCCGTCACCTCTGCTTAATAAAAATCTAAGATATTCCTCTTCTTTTCCTTTTATTAATTCTTCCGGCAGATGGGGAACGACCTGAAATGTCCAGTGCCAGTATTTTTTTGCCGCTTCAGCTGCCGTCAGAGAATCATAGACGTATTCAGTCGGCATAATGTCAATGAGCACAAGGCCTGCCGCCAGCTCCGGCGCATCTAAAGCGAGCCGCCTTGCTACTCTTGCGCCTCTGTCATGCCCGGCAATTAACGCTTTTTGTATATGCAGGCGGCGCATCAGACCTTGTATATCGCCTGCCATCGTTTTGTTATCATAGCCGTTTATGCCGCTCGGCTTTTCAGAATCGCCGTAGCCCCTCAGATCAACTGCGATGACTCTATGAGAAGCGGCAAGCGTCGGAATCACATAACGCCACGTCACCCAGCTTTGCGGAAAGCCGTGCAGGAGAATGACGGGGGGAGCATCCTCCTTTCCCGTAAAGACGTAATGAAGGCGGATGCCATTTACCTCAATTGAATCATGGGTCACATGCTTTTCAAATTGTTCACGAAAAGAATCCATTTTCTCTCTCCTCATAAAATGTTATTTGTTTATTTGAGAAATAATAGCGGAAGTGACATCTTCCGTTGAATGTTTTCCGCCGGCATCAGGAGTCAGAATGCCGCTGTTTGTGACCGTTTCAATAGATTGTAAGAGGAGATGGCCCAGTTCCTCTTCTCCGAATGAATCGAGCATTAATTTCGCCGTCCATATTTGTCCTATAGGATTGGCAATTCCTTTTCCGACAATATCCGGGGCGGAACCGTGAACAGGCTCAAACATGGAAGGATATTTGCCGTTTACATTGATGTTGGCTGCGGGAGCGATTCCGACGCTTCCCATAATCGCCGCGCCGATATCTGTCAGCACATCTCCGAACAGATTCGAAGCGACAATGACATCAAAGCGTTCCGGCTGCGTGACAAAGAAGGCCGCCAGTGCATCGATGTGCTGGGAATCCGTCTCAATCCCGGCGTACTCCCGGCTGACCTCTTTAAAGATGTCATCCCAGAACGGCATCGAGTGAACAATACCGTTTGATTTCGTCGCGCTTGTGACGTGTTTCCGCCGACTTGCCGCCAGTTCGAAAGCATACCGCATCACTCTTTCTGTACCCCGTCGGGAAAAGACCGCGTTTTGTATGGCGATTTCGTCCTCACCCTGATAGATTCTGCCGCCGACAGAGCTGTACTCGCCCTCACTGTTTTCGCGGACGACTATCAGATCAAAATCCTTCGGGTTAACGAGGGGGGAAGTGATTCCCGGCAGGAGCTTCGCCGGCCGCACATTAATCACCTGTTCAAATTCCCGGCGTATCTTGATGAGCAGCCCCCACAGCGAAACATGATCGGGGACGAGTTTTTGATTCCCCACCGCTCCCAAAAACAAAGCATCAAAGTGCTGTAACGTTTCTAGTCCATCATCCGGCATCATAGTCCCGTGCTCCAAATAATACTCGCAGCTCCACGGAAAAGAAGTGAAATCAAAGGCAATGCCTCCATGTAATTCGGCGATCGCGTTCAACACCCGCTCCGCTTGCGGAACGACTTCTTTCCCCACACCGTCCCCCGGTATGCTGGCAATCTTGTATGTTTTCATGTTCCGTCACCTCTGAATGAATTGTTTTCGGTTTACGGCAGACCGTCGACCGTCGTTCGCTATAATTCCATATTACGCCACATCCGATATGCTGACAAGCTCGGGAATGTTGCTTCCATAGATAAACTGTTATATGATCTTGGTAACAATAAGGCCTAAATTGTATGAAGAGGTAGGAAAGATGGATAATTTTAAATTAGATAAGCCAATCCCGTATTATCTGCAATTTTATTCCCAATTGAAAAAAATGATATTTGACGGGATTTTTAAACCGGGTGAACGGCTGAATGAGACTCAGCTGGCTAAGGATTTCGGAGTCAGCCGGTCGCCGGTCAGAGAAGCCATGCGGCTCCTTGAAAAGGACGGGCTTCTGACGGCAGACGATCGAAACGGCTTTGTCATTTATTCTTTGTCCGTTAAGGATGTTGAAGAGATTTATCAAATCAGAATGTCACTTGAATCACTGGCGGTCGAACTGGTTATTGATGAAGCGGCTGAGAGTGAAATTGACCTCATTGAAAAACAGCTGCGGGAGACGGAAGAAGCCATCAATAAAGGCGTCAAAGAGACTGAGATTATTTCCTTAAACGAGTCGTTTCATCGGCTTCTTGTGGATTTCAGCCGCAACAGCCGGCTGGCCATGCTGCTTGAGCATGTCAATGTGCTGATTCATTTTTGCAGAGTTCTTAATTTTAAAGGAGATGACCGTGCGGAGGTTATCCTGCATGAGCACCGGAAAGTCTTTGAAGAAATAAAAAAGGGCGATAAAACAAAAGCCGTGCAATATATGACGGAGCATCTCAAGCATGATGAAGAACATCTGAAAGGCGTGCTCAAAGCGGGAGAAACAGACGAATCATCACGATAGACAAGGTGAAAAGCCTTGTCTTTTTTTTTTTGCCGATGTCATCGAACCGTCATAAAGACCTGACGGATGTTCCTTGCATGATTTTTTCCGCGTCATTTATGATGGATATGGAAGAGACGCAAAAAAGGCAAAGGAGTTTGAAAAATGGCGAAACATATTCTGATGATCAATTTTCCCGCAGAAGGACACGTAAACCCGACTTTGGGTATGACAAAGGCCTTCAGCGAACGGGGCGATCACGTTCATTATATCTCAACGGAAAAATACAAAAGCAGACTGGAAGGAGTAGGAGCGAAAGTTCACCTTCACAGCGATCTGCTCAGATTGACACCCATTGATCCCGGCAGTCCGTCCGGCATACTTGCATTTTTAAAGGTTCATATCAAAACGTCACTGGAGATTTTACATATTGTGCAGCGGCTGGCAGAGGACATTCAATTCGACGCCGTCTATTATGATAAATTCGGTGCGGGAGAGCTGGTGCGGGATTATCTCAACATTCCCGGCATCTCTTCTTCAGCATCCTTCCTGTTCAATGAAGACCGTCTGAAAATACTGCCGCTCCATCCGGAATCGGGCGTGCCGTTTCAGCCGGACAGGGAATGTGAAGAGCTGTTGGCCGAGATGAAAGACAAATACGGTGTCGCCCCTGACAGCATGGTTCAATTTATGAACAACACAGGTGAATTGAACGTCGTCTATACAAGCAGATATTTTCAGCCCGAAAGTGAGACATTCGGAGATGAGTATTTATTTATCGGTCCGAGTTTTCCGAAGAGAAAAGGGCGCGTCGACTTCCCGATTGACTCATTAAAGAATGAAAAAGTCATTTATATCTCAATGGGAACGGTGCTCGGGGACACGGAAGCGTTTTTCAATCTGTGCATAGACGCGTTCTCAGATTTTGAAGGAAAAGTAGTCATTGCCGCCGGGGAAAAAGCCGATCTGTCGAAAATCAAACAGGCGCCGGAAAACTTTATCATCGCCCCGTACGTGCCGCAGCTTGAAGTGCTGGAGCAGGCCGACGTGTTTGTCACGCATGGCGGAATGAACAGTGTAAATGAAGGCATTCATTATCAAGTGCCGCTGGTCGTTATTCCGCATGATAAAGACCAGCCGATGGTTGCGCGCCGCCTGACTGAATTGGATGCAGGCTATACAGTGCAAAAAGATGAAGTGAGCGCTGAAAAGGTAAAGCTTGCCGCGGAAGAAGTGCTGCATAACGGAAAATACAAACAAGGCATTCAAGCCATTAATGAAAGCTTTAAAGAATGTATGGACATGAAGGATGTTCTGGCCCGGATCGACCGGTTTATTGAACAAAAACATGCTCAATAATACATGGAAAAAGCCTGTTTCCTCTGCCAAAGGGAAACAGGCTTTTTATAATGGCTTTTAGATGATGTGATGTTCTTCATTTGCAAGTTTCACAAGAGTCAGAAGAGATTCTGCCTCACGTGCGTCGAGTGTTTTTGCCAGACGGTCTTTTTCAAAGATCTGCTGGCCGAAGACATTCACTGACGCCTGGTCAACCGCCGTGTGCCAGTTCTTTTGTGAATGATTCTCAGAAAAAGAGAAAACAAACACGGCAAAGACCGCTATAAGCATCGCCATGACCCAAAATTTTTGCCGATTTCCTGCTGCTGACATAGGCCGCCTCCTAACGTTCATTTTACTGGTATTAGATCATATATGAGCTGTTTTTCATAGAGTAAAGAAGTCATTATTTCAGGTAGTCCAAATGAAACGGAGCACAGCCGAAAGCCCGCCGGTCAGGCCGATGAGCCAATTCATATTTTGTTCATATTTTATTAAAAGTTTATCCAAGCCTGTCCTTTACAGTGGATATAACCACAAAACGCTGCTGAAAGGGGCCTTGAAAAATGCATATTCATATGATCAACAAAAACCAGTTTGAGAGTGACTTGGAGGCGGCCGGCTTCATCCGTCAGGCAGATGATATTATCGGCAAAATGAAAGAATACGTAACGGAATACGCGGCTTCATCCGAACGGTTTCTGATTGAAATTCAAACCGTCATGAACGAATACAAAGCCGTCGTCTGTGCGATGTTTTCGACTATGGAAATTGCCGGTGCAAAAAAAGACGAGAAGCATGTTGAGTTCGAAGCCTGCACAGTATGGTGCGAATAAAAGACCTTCATCAAACCCCCGCGGCTGCCTGAACGGCAGTTTACTGACTGGTGTTCCAGTAAGGAAAAATATTGAAACTTCTAAAGCGGCTGTTCGTATAAAAGAGTAAATCAGCTTGTATATGGAGGTTCGTGAAATGAACGATAAGAAAAAACAAGCTTTTGAACAGCTTTTCAGCACTTTAGACGGAAGACATGAAATAAACGGAGCTGTATTGGCAGCGGAAAACGGCCGCATCTTATATCAGGGTTCATTCGGCGCTGCAGAACTGAAAACAAAGAGGATGCTGAATGACCAATCGGTCTTTGAATTGGCCTCAGTATCGAAGCCGTTTACAGCTTTAGGCGTTATCATTTTAGAGCAGCAAGGGAAGCTGAGTTATGACGATATGATAGAGCGGTGGCTTCCTGATTTTCCTTATCCGGGCATTACCATTCGGCAACTACTCCATCATACGTCAGGATTGCCGGACTATATGGAGTTATTTTTAACACATTGGGACCGGGACAGAATTGCCGTTAATCAAGATGTGATCGATATGCTTAAGCAGCATAAACCGGATGCTTATTTCCCGCCGGGCAAGGATTGGCTTTACAGTAATACGGGGTATGCGGTGTTAGCGGTTATTATAGAAATTGTATCAGGCATGAGTTTTGCTGAATTTATGAAACAAGCCGTATTTCATCCGCTTCGTATGCATGATACGCGGATTTATAACAGAAGGCTGAGTAAAGAAAACATTCCGAACTATGCATATGGCTATGTGTATGATGTTCATTCCGGAGAATATGTGCTGCCGGATGAACTTGAGGAAACCGATTATGTCGTCTTTCTTGACGGGATTCAAGGTGACGGAACCGTTAACTCCACTATTAGAGATTTATATCTGTTTGATCAGGCTCTTTATACGGAAGAAATCATCGGCAAAGAGTCTAAAGATCAAGCGTTTACGCCGGGCTATTGGAATGAAGAAGAGCAATTCGGATACGGATTTGGCTGGATGATTCAAAACAGCCGCCAAAAAGGGAAGGTTATCAGTCACGACGGAGGCTGGCCGGGCTATTCAACTCTGATGATCCGGTATATTGACCAGAACAAAACACTGATTTATCTCAGCAATATGGAACAATCGTATCAATTTGAACAAGCTGTGATTGCCGCGGCCGTAAACATCTTATTTGATCAGCCATACGTGATTCCGAAACGTCCGGCGGATCAGAAAAAAGCAGATATCGATCCTGCGATTTACAGCAGATTTACCGGCAATTACTCATTTCAGGATGACACACATGCATCGGTGACGGTAAAAGAAAACCAATTGTATCTTACAATAGACGGGCAGACACCATTCGAATTATTCCCAATGACGGAAACCCGTTATTTTGTCAGGGCGCTGCCGCTTGAAATTGAATTTGCAGGTGATAAAGCACAAACAGCCCCGCATTTCGTTTTATATCAGGACGGCACAGAAGAAACGGCTTTGCGGATAGACTGAGTGACATGCAAAACAAAACCGCCGTCCTGAGAAGACGGCGGTAATAGAAAAGTCAAACCCCTTTGATGACGCGAAATTTTCTTTTCGGCTCTGACATAAATATAGAAGAAAAAATCATAGCTCCGACCATTGTGATGTATTCCATATAAAGCGAAACTTCTGCCAAAACCAACCCCGCAATCATTAAAACAGCGCCCAATACCACCGCAAAAACCTTCGTTTTCATGATGAGTTCCCCCTAATATCTGATAATTGAATTATACTGCATCTCTATTAATGTGTACATTTTGTGAACAATTTCACCTGATAAAAGGCAATAAAGAGAGAGTTGAAGAATTAGGAGAAATGACAGGCCATCTTTTTGTTTTACCGAAGAAACGAAAGGGAAAATGAAAAATCAAAAAGGCAAAGGAGTTCTTGAAATGAAAGCGAGACTATTTTTATTCAGCATGTTTCTCCTGATCCCCGTTCTGGCGCTTGCCGGATGCAACAGCCAATCTTCAGGAGGAAGCGAAAAAGCGAAAGACAATGAAACGCACTCTCACGAAGACATGAATCACTCAGGTTCATCCGAGGTGCCGAAAGGTTTGAAGAAGGCCGAAAATCCGACTTATAAAGTCGGCAGTGACGTCATGATTTTAGCTTCTCATATGAAAGGCATGAAAAATGCGCAAGGAACCGTAAAAGGTGCTTATGATACAACGGTTTACAGTGTATCTTACACTCCGGAAACGGGAGGAAAGCGCGTCGAAGATCACAAATGGGTCATTCAGGAAGAGCTGAAGGGCGCCGGTGATCAAACGTTAAAACCGGGTGACAAGGCCGTGATCGAGGCATCCCATATGAAAGGCATGAAGGGTGCCGAAGCCGTTATTGATTCAGCCAAAAAGACAACCGTTTATATGGTCGACTATACACCGACTGACGGCGGCCAAAAAGTAACCAATCATAAATGGGTGACAGAAGACGAGCTTGCTGCCGCAAAATAAAAAGACCGCCAAAGCCGAAGGAACTCCTTTGGCTTTTTTGCGGTCTCACATTTATGCGGATTTTCTTTTCAAGGCAGGTCTCGTTAAAGAGAATACAGCTAACGCGACAGCGATAATGACAATCAAACCGCCGCACCAGGCTGTTGCTGTGACAGAACCGGTTTGTCCGATCACGCCGCCGCCGATGGCTGACCCGAGCGCGATGCCGATCTGCAAAGCGGACGTGTTGAAGCTTTGCTGAATATCGGAAGACTCAGGCGCAATTTTGATTAAATAGCTTTGCTGCGCCGGCGCAAGGCTCCAGCTGAGCAATCCCCAGATCACCATCGCAGGCAGGAAAATGATTAAAGAAACCGTTGTCAGCGGAAGAATAAACAGGATCAGAGCGAAAGAAACGGTCACAAGCATGATGCTTTTAAATGCTCCTAAACGGTCATACAGCCAGCCTCCGAACGGGCCGCCGCATACCGCTGACAGACCGAACAAAAAGTAGCATACACTGACCCAAACGGAACTCAAATGAAGCGTTCTTTCCAAAAAAGGCGCAAAGTAGGCATAGAGTGTGTAATGCCCCGCCAATGTAAACAAGGTGACAAGATGTGCGCTGGCAATTTTGGCGGTCCCGATCGTCTTGATCTGCTCACGAAACGGAATCATTTTTTCAGCAGGTATTTTTTCGAAAAAGACGCTGATAATCAGCATGGAAATGAGAGATAATACGCCGATTCCCAAGAACAGAACACGCCATCCGAAGGCATTGCTGATGATAATGCCGACAGGCACGCCTAAAGCGATTGCGGAGCTGAACCCCATGAAAATGATGCCGATCGCCCGCGCTCTGTATTCAGGCGCCACGATTTTAGGAGCAATCGTTAAAGAAAGGACGACAATCAGCCCTGTGCTCATGGAAGCGAGCACCCGTGACACCATAAGTACGGCGAAATTGGGACTGAAATAAGCGACCAGATTACTTAGGAAGAAAATAAACAGTGCGATTAAATAAAGCCGCTTTCGTTCAGCCTTTGCCGTCACTGCCAAAAGCAGCGGGCCGGATACCGCGTAACCGAGCGCAAACACGCTGATCAGCTGCCCCGCGCTGACGATGGATATATCTAAGTCGGAAGCGATTTGCGGAAGAATACCGCCCACAATTAATTCAACCAAACCGACTGCGATGGTAGATGCTGCAAGCAGAAATACTTTGAAATTCATGTACAGATACTCCTTTTTTTATTTTTTAGAAAATAAAAAATCCTGATTACAAAAAGTGTACGGGACAATTTTTGTAATCAGGATTTTACGGTTCCTGGTAGACACCCTCAAACCATATCATTGAGGTTATACAATGTATGCAATATTCGGCTGTGTCCGTTTCTGCAAAAAATTCTACCATAATAGTGAGGGAGATTCCATAGAAAATTCGAGGAAATCCTTTCAATTTCAATATCGGCGGCTGTAACGTCATTGATGAAGCAGGGAAAAAAATTTATGATAACCGTAAGGAGTCTATACAGATCAAACATTATACAGCCGGAGGAAACCGATGAATAAGTACGAAAAAATCGCCAACGAAATGAGAAAGAGGATTAAAAGCAGTGTATATGACATAGATCAGCCGATCCCGGATGAAAAGACGCTCGCTGCGGAGTTCGGGTGCAGCCGGATGACGATGAAGCGGGCGCTTGATACACTTGCGGCTGAAGGGATGCTTTTCAGAAAAAGAGGGCACGGCACATTTATCATCCAATCAGCCATGCAGGATGAGCACGTTCACGTAGTCAGCAACGAAATTCTCGGCTTGAGCAATTTATTAAAAGGCAAAAATATCAAGAGCAAGGTCATCCGGTTTGAAGTGCAGTTTCCGTCTCAAGATGTCGCCGCACATTTGGCCATCGATGAAAAGACTCCCGTCTATTATGTAGTGAGGCTCAGAATTGTTGAAGGCGAACCGTACGTTCTTGAAAAAACATACATGCCGGCGAGCCTTATACCCGGCATTAATGACGAGGTGCTCAACCATTCCATCTACGATCATATTACACGGGAACTGCAGCTCAAAATCGCAGGCTCACACAGAAAAATCAGAGCGTGCAAGTCGGATGACATGGATCAGCAATATCTCGGCTGCCGGCCGGATGACCCGATACTTGAAGTCGAGCATGTAGGCTTTTTGGACAACGGCACTCCCTTTGAATATTCATTTTCCCGCCACCGTCATGACAAGTTTGTCGTGACCTCAGTCAATATAAAACGTTCATAAAAGCGCCGAAGAGTGAGAGAAAAACTCACTCTTTTTTTGTTGCCGCTGATTTACATCGTCGCTTCTTTTATGTTATATTACCCAATGATAGAATCATCCTACAAATTTCAGAGGTGTTTTGATGGAGATATCCAAAACAAGCAGACTGTCGCTCGTAGAACAAGTGGTGGCGCAAATTGAATCGTTAATTCAATCGGATAAATGGCCGGTCGGGACGCGCATTCCCCCTGAGCTGGATTTAATGAAGCAATTTGATGTGAGCCGAAACACGTTGCGTGAGGCCATTCGGGCGCTCGTATATGCCGGCCTGCTGCAGACAAGGCAGGGGAGCGGTACGTATGTCAGCTCATCCAGTGTTCTCGGCGCGGCATTTTACCGCCATATTAAAAAATCAAATTTGCTTGAAACATTAGAAGTCAGATACGCACTCGAAAGAGAAGCTGCACGATTGGCGGCGGAAAGGCGTAATGACGAAGACCTGAAAGCACTGAAGGCATGCTTGGATGAATGTGAAGCGGCCTTGCAAAATGAAGATCGAAAACGGTATGCCGAAGCCGACATTAAGCTGCACAAAACAATTGTACAGGCGGCCCATAACAATATGCTTTCTGATCTATACGAGCATATGACGGAGGCGCTTTGTGCGTCAGTCCATAACCTGTTGGAAATCACCCCTGCTATCCGGATCCACACCCAGCTTGCCGCCGCGATTATCGGACAGAAACCGGATCAGGCCATGGAGGCCGTCAACCAATACATCACAGTATTTAAAGATACAATACACATGGAGGATGAACATGAAAATTGAAGACGAACATCAAATTCTGCAAGCAAGTCATCGTAAAAAACTGATATTGCTGGTCATCGGAGTCATATTGATAGGGGCCAACCTCAGAGCGCCTCTGACATCGGTCGGGCCGCTCGTTTCCTCAATTCGGGACAGCCTCGGCATGACCAATGCGGCTGCCGGCACCATTACGACAGTGCCGCTTTTGGCCTTTGCATGTCTGTCGCCGTTTGTTCCTTTATTGTCCCGGCGCTTCGGGACCGAGATTGTCTTACTGTCATCATTAATTGTCCTGACAGCCGGAACTCTGCTGCGCTCCATCGCCGGAATCGGCACTCTCTTTTTCGGAACGATCCTGTTGGGATTGTCGATCGCCGTATGCAACGTCCTGCTGCCGAGTCTCATTAAACATAAGTTTCCCGGAAATTTAGGCATCATGACCGGCGTCTACTCGGTTTCTATGAATCTGTGCGGTGCGATTGCATCCGGCATCAGCGTGCCGATCGCCTCTTCAGCGGGGTTAGGCTGGAAAGGCGCGCTCGGCTGCTGGGCTATCCTTTCTTTTATTGCGTTCGTCATGTGGATTCCGCAAATGCGAGGACGTGAACTGCCCGTCCGCACGACTGGGACAAACGGAGAGAAGAAAAACAGTCTGATGCGGTCTCCGCTGGCTTGGAAGGTGACGATGTTCATGGGGCTGCAATCCCTTATTTTTTACACCGTCATCGCCTGGCTGCCGGAAATTCTTCAGCAGAATGGACTCAGCTCAAGTAAGGCGGGATGGATGCTTTCATTAATGCAATTCTCAGTCCTGCCGATTACTTTTATCGTGCCGATCGCTGCCGCTAAAATGAAAAATCAGCGCGCACTCGCCGGACTGACGGCTTTATTTTTCCTTATCGGCATTGCCGGCGTTCTTTTCGGAAGCCCGGCTCTCACTCCGCTATGGGTCATTTTGATCGGAATTGCGGGAGGCTGTGCGTTCAGTCTGGCGATGATGTTCTTCAGCCTGCGGACCCGGCATGTTCATGAAGCCGCGGCGCTTTCCGGCATGGCCCAGTCATTCGGATACCTGCTTGCCGCGTTCGGGCCGCTTGTATTCGGTTTGCTGCATGACATCACGCACGGCTGGACGGTTCCGTTATTCATGCTGATTGCAGTTTCCGTTCTGATCTTCATTTTCGGAGTCGGAGCGGGAAAAGCGGAACAGATCAAAACAGCATAAAAAAACAAAGGGCCCGTTTAGGGTCCTTTGTTTTTTGTTTAAAAAGCTGTCTCAGGCCGTCACGTTGTCAGTTTTAAGCCGATGACACCGATGAGGATAAGCCCCAGAGACACCAATTGTGACAGATTGAATTTTTCTTTAAACCAAAGTATGCCCACGGCAGAAACGCCGATGCTTCCCATGCCGGTCCAAGCCGCATACGCGACACCTGTGGGAAGAACCTGCATCGCGCCGGAAAGGCAAAAGAATGAAAGCATAAAGCCTGTTACCATGACAATCAGCGGCCACTTTTTTTTAAAACCGTCAATATGTTTCATGGCAACGGCCGCTACAACTTCCTCCGCTCCGGCAATAAATAACAGCAGCCATGCCATTAATGTTCACCCCTTGTTTCAGTTTCTTTCGTAAATACCTTCATTCCTAAAATGCCGGACAACAGCAAAGCCAAAAAGAATATTTGCCCGATTGAAAACGATTCGCCTAAAATGACGCCCGTTACATATGTGCCGACGGTGCCTATTCCGACAAAAACGGTATATGCGGCAGCCATCGGAATTTTTTTATAAGAGCGGATCAGCATCAGAAAGCTGACGGCAATCAAAAGGAAAATACCAATCCAATCAAAGAGCGAATCCGCATGCTTCAGGGCGGACGCCCAAACTACTTCTAACAATCCGGCTATCAATACAAGCAGCCAATACATGATACAGTCACCTCAGTTATGAATGAATGTCAGTCATTTTTACGGGGGTCAAAAATGATCGGTCTCCGCCAATCATTTCTGCAAGCTTCTTTTGAGAAAGCTGAATATTTCTTTTTTATATACTTCGAGATCGACATCCTGTTCACAGCCGATATAAAACCGTTCAGCTGCGTTCTCGACAACGTTGATAATCGTTCTGGCCGTCCATCTGACATGAATGCCGCTGATGACCTCACCCTGTTCAATGGCCGTATTGATCACACCTTCCAGCCAGGAATAATAAGGCTGATAAATGGCTTCCCATTTCTCCATTGAATGATCGATGGCAAGACCGGAATAACAGAGAACGATAATATCTTTATGAAGCCGGGTGATGTGAAATGTCTCATCTACCAAAATGTCCAGCAACGTCCAAAAATCTTCAGAACCGTCCGTTTTCCCTTTTATTCTGTCCAGCGTAGTGTCGAGCAGGTTTTCTGCAATCGCGGATATCAGTGCGTTTTTAGAAGAAAAATATAAGTAAAACGTACCTTGGGCCGTTCCGGCTTTTTTGACGATTTCTGAAATGGATGCTTTATCCAATCCTTTTTCAGAAATGACTTCAATCGCGGCTTGCAGGATCTTTTCGTATTTTCCCGAGCTTTGTTTTGCCAATAGAGGGGTTCCTCCTTTTATGAATGACTGTCATTCATTTTATCGTATGTTCGCTTTTTTGTCATCCCTTAACATAAAAATACCGGAAAGAAGACCATACTTCTTTCCGGCATTCGTCATTTATCACTGTCGATCATAGCCTTCGGCAGACCCGTATATTTTGCCCAGTAATAAATACCGAGCGAACCGATGGCGATCAGAATCAGGTCAAGCGGATTGCTGATAATGCCCAATCCGTGGCCGAACGAGCCGAGATAGGAGAAAATCAGCATCATGACATAAAAGCCGACGATCCACCATGCGGATTTCAGCTGCTGGCGTATGCTGACATCATCTTTGGGAGCATATTTACTGAAACAGAGATAGATCAGAAACATGACAATTTGAGAACCGAGAAGCCAGGATACGGTGCGCCATCCGGACCAATATACAATATAAGAGGTAAAAATAAACGACAGCGGCCCGATGATGCTCATCCCTTTTAAATAAAACGGTCTGTTAATATTCTTCGCGTTGACTCTCAGCGCCGCAGAAGAAATCGGCGCAATCGCATAAGACAGAATCAATGCGACGGAGCATACGTTAACAAGAGCGTTCCAAGAAGGGAACGGAAGCGTCCAAAAAACAGCCAGACCGAACGAAAGCCAAAGGGAGGCGCGCGGTGTCCCGGTTTCTTTATTGACTTTAGAAAAAATGCTGAATAATGTTCCGTT
Organism: Bacillus sp. jun7; assembly: GCF_051034795.1. Classification (NCBI taxonomy): domain Bacteria; kingdom Bacillati; phylum Bacillota; class Bacilli; order Caryophanales; family Bacillaceae; genus Bacillus; species Bacillus sp. jun7. The sequence goes on along the minus strand of NZ_CP093219.1, from coordinate 1,823,451 downwards.
TCTGGCCCAGGCATAGACGAGACGTGAAGTCGTATTCATAAAGATATTTCCGTTACCGCCCGGTGATAAAATCGCATCTAAAATGACCAATGTCGCCAGCCACCCCAAACCGAGCAAAACGGCGATATCTTTGAACGGAAGGGAGAATTCAGTCCCGATAGCCGGCCATCCGTGCTTCAGGGTATCCGCCGGGATCGCCCCGATAAAAGTGAGCTGCAGTACGGTGTAAATAATAGTAGAAACGATAATACAGACAATCAATGCGATCGGAATGTTCCGCTTCGGATTCTGCACTTCACTCGCGACAGCCACAATCGGATGCAGCCCAAGGTATGCAAACATGACGCCGCCTGTGGAAATCGCGGCCTGAATTCCGGTGAAACCAAAAGGCGCGAATCCGTGAACGGTCATATTGCCCGGGTGAAAATGAAAAATCAGTACAACAATTACCGTAATCGGTACGACATATTTAAAAATCGAAATAATGAAGTTTGCTTTCGCAAAGGTTTTGACACTCCAGTAATTGAGGAGGAAGAACAGGCAGAGCAGCGCAAATTGCAATATCCATCCGGCAATTGTCGGCGAATCAGAGCCTTTTACGGTCAAACCGGGAAACCAATACGCCACGTATTGGCGGACTGCCGTGACTTCTATAGAAATAAGACTCGTGTATGCCACAATGGTGACAAAGGAAATTAAATATCCGACCAGGTGTCCATGTGAATATACGGGATACCGGATAATTCCCCCGGTCCGCGGCAGCGCGGCGCCCAGTTCCGCATAAACCAAGCCGATCAATAAGATGATTCCCCCGCCGATCAGCCAGGAAAAAACGCCTGACGGGCCCGCTTTAGAGGCGACGTTACTGACGGCAAACAGCCATGCCGAACCGAATATGGCTCCCATGCCGATTAAAATAAGATCAAAAAGTGACATAGTTTTCTGGAAGTTTCCTTGCTTAGACATTCGCTGCCTCCTTAAAAAAGACATTGTTCTCTTTACATAATTCCCATTATCATTCAAACATACCCAGCCGGCCGGCTGGAAAATTAGGACAACTTTCGAAACGAAGTATGTACAGAAATGTGCTCACATCAAAATAACGGCCGTATGGCAAGATCTCCCGGCTTATATTCCCCGTTTTGAACACATTCAAACCTCATATTCAGAAAAACAAAAAACGCCCGAAACAGGCGTTTTTTGTTACAAGTTCATATCTTTCAGTCCGGGGCTTTGCTCATTCGGAAGCTCGGGAAGTTCCGGGACGGGGAAACCTTTAGGAGGCTCGGACACACTTAATTCGCCGCCGTTTCGGCTCGGCGTCGTTCCCTTTTCCGGCATTCCGGGTATTTTTCAATATCATAATTCGGCACGGGAAATAATTTGCCCCATTCGACACCCAGTGTTTCCAGCGCTTTTGTAAATGCATTTTGATGGGCGTTGTCACGGACGATCAGGAAACCGAGTGTTTCTCTGAACGTCTGGTTAGAACTCATTTCATAAATGCGCGTTTTTTGCAGCACGCCGGTTGATTCCAGCACGACATTGTCCAATAAGTCGGCAATCAGATTCCCGTGGTTGTATACCCAAGACCCGTTCCATGGATTGCCGCCGGCGTCTACAGGAAGAGAACTTTGCGCCCCGATGATAAAATGGTGCGGATTGGCGTGTTTAACCGCTTCGTCAAGCGGCGCCTGATCTGCTGCCCGATTTCCGGCGCCCTCAGCGCCGCTTTCATCGAGCAGCGCATTAATCGTATGCTGGACGAGCTCAACGTGTGCGATCTCTTCTAAAAATACACCGCGAAGCAGGTCGCGGAACTGTTTTTCTTTTCCTCTGAAATTAGAGCTTTGGAAAAAGTATTGCATCATCGTCCGCATTTCCCCGTAATGCCCGCCTAAAATTTCCTGAAGCACCTTGGCCGCGGCCGGGTCCGGCTTGTCCGGTTTAATGATATTGATCAGCTCTTCTTTGTAATAATACATAAACAGCGCCCCCTGAAAGAAGTTTTCGGTTCTTCTGTTAGTGTCTTTGCAAAGTCAGTTTTTATGTATCGGCATCAAAAAAAGGACGGAAAGCGTGTCCGTCCTTTTGTGTTAAGCCTCAACCGCCCCGCGAAGTTTCGTGTTGACAAGCCCGTTCCATCCTTGATCCATCGTACTGTGAATCTCGGAGCTTTTCCGATTGACTTTATTGATAACGGCTTCCGGCTCTTTCCATCCGCCGTGAATGAGAGTGAATTCAGTATTTCCGCTTTCCGTTTCCTTTAAGACAAAAGAAACGATCCAGCCTTCCGTATCCCATGAAAAAGAAAGGCGGTACGGCGCTTCAATATCCAGCAGCTTGCACGGAGACGGACCGAACGGAGATTCCAGCTGAAACTCACTGTCTTCTTGAGGTGTGAAATCATTCGGCATAAACCAGAGAGACAGGCCGTCCGCCGTAGAGACCGTATCCCAGACAACTTGTATCGGCGCCTTGAAAACGGCGGTATGAATAATGTCCGGTAATGGCTGATTGCTGTTGTTTTTGTTATCTTTGTTTTGTTTATCAGACATGATGCGTAACCACTCTTTCGCTGTTTTTACTTTTGATCATACTACACAGGGCAGGACATTTGAAAACAAATCAAACTTATTTTATGCTTTTCCAGAGCCATTCAATTCATTTTAAGGAGACGTAGTGATGACAGATCAATTTAAAGCGTTAGTAGTCGATCAACATGAAGACCGGTTTTCAGTCAGCGTACGGGAGCTGGCGGTTCAGGACCTTCCCGAGGGTGAAGTGCTGATTAAGGTTTGCTACTCAGGGGTGAATTATAAAGACAGCTTGGCTGCCATTCCTGACGGCAAGATCGTAACGTCGTATCCTTTCGTGCCGGGAATTGATTTAGCGGGAATCGTCGTTTCTTCAGATGACGCCCGTTTTAAAGAAGGGGACAAAGTCATTGCGACAAGCTACGGCATAGGCGTTTCCCATTTTGGCGGCTATAGCGGGATGGCCCGCATTCCGGCAGATTGGATCGTGCCGCTGCCTGAAGGTCTGACACTTAAAGAAGCCATGACGATCGGAACCGCCGGCTTCACTGCCGCATTGTCCGTCCAGCGTCTTGAAGAAAACCATGCCGCTCCTGAAAAAGGGAAGGTGCTGGTGACGGGAGCGACAGGCGGCGTCGGAAGCTTTGCCGTCTCCATTCTTTCAACCTTAGGTTATGAGGTCGAGGCCAGTACGGGAAAAGAAGAAGAAAGCGGCTATTTGAAGAGCCTCGGAGCAAAGACGGTCATTCACCGTGACGAAGTGTATAACGGCACGTTAAAACCGATGCAAAAACAAAAATGGGCAGCGGCCGTCGATCCGGTCGGAGGTGAGCCGCTTGCTTCAGTTCTCAGTCAGATTCAGTACGGCGGATCAGTTGCTGTGAGCGGACTGACAGCGGGAACGAAACTCCCGGCTACAGTCTTTCCGTTTATATTGCGCGGCGTCAGTCTCTTGGGAATTGATTCCGTATTCTGTCCGATGGAGACAAGAAAGAAAATATGGCAGCGTTTAGCTGATGACTTCAAGCCTGCAGATCTGGAGGCCTTTATTCAAAAGGAAATTACACTTGAAGAGCTGCCGGATACGCTTCCTGCCCTTTTAAAAGGAGAAGCGAGAGGGAGAACGATTGTTACAATAAACGAAGAATAAAACAAAAACCCCCCAACTAGCAGTTGGGGGGTTTTTGTTATATAATCAATTGTTGGTTATGATAGGGGTAATTCATTGATCACGTTATGAAAATAAGTTGATGTAAAACATAAATTGATTATATATAGGTAATATAAAGGTAAGTTATAAAATTTTCTGAAATATTCATTGACTGAAAGCGCTTTTAAAATTATGATAATAACATAAGTGCCAATAATATCATTATAACTTCACTACAAAGTAACTATAAAATAACAATATAACGAGAGGGGAGAGCGAATAATCACTATAAATGATAACGTTTTCGAAATATTTTCTTCTTATAAAACTGTTTTGGACGGTCAGAACTTGTATGCAGACGTTAGAGGTGTAAATATTGATAACTGAATATTCGGATATTATCTCTGTGTAAAAACTAGGAGGATTTGAAGATGAATAAAAATAGCAGCCAGCATTCATTTTTGAGAACCATCATTTTAGTATCGACATTCGGGGGACTTCTTTTCGGCTACGATACCGGTGTGATTAATGGGGCGCTGCCGTTTATGGCGGAAGCTGACCAGCTTAATCTTACCGCTTTGACTGAAGGGATGGTGGCGAGCTCCCTGCTCTTGGGGGCTGCGATCGGCGCGGTTTTCGGAGGGAGATTGTCGGACTATAACGGCAGACGTAAAAATATCCTTATCCTTGCCGTTTTGTTCTTTGCAGCGACGCTCGGATGTACACTGGCGCCTAACGTGTCGGTTATGATCATCTCCCGTTTTCTGCTGGGGCTTGCCGTCGGGGGAGCATCCGTAACCGTTCCGGCATATTTGGCTGAAATGTCGCCGGCGGAAAGCCGAGGGAGAATGGTTACCCAAAATGAATTGATGATTGTAACGGGCCAGCTGCTTGCCTTCACGTGTAATGCTATCATCGGCAATGTGCTTGGTGATACCTCTCACGCTTGGCGTTATATGCTCGTTATCGCGGCCCTTCCGGCGGTATTCTTGTTTTTCGGTATGCTGAAAGTTCCTGAAAGTCCGCGCTGGCTGGTTTCTAAAGGAAGAAAAGAAGATGCTCTGCACGTTCTCCGGCGAATAAGGAATGAAGAGAAAGCGAAGGCTGAGCTCGCTGAGATTGAATCTGCCTTTCGTAAGGAAGCTGAGATGGAGCAGGCGACCTTTAAGGATCTTGCCGTTCCGTGGGTGCGCCGCATTGTGTTTATCGGGATCGGAATTGCGGTAGTGCAGCAGCTCACCGGCGTGAATTCGATTATGTACTATGGAACTCAAATTTTAAAAGATGCCGGTTTCGAGACAAAAGCCGCATTAATCGGCAATATCGCTAACGGTGTGATTTCAGTGCTCGCGACTTTTGTGGGAATATGGCTTCTCGGCAAAGTCGGCCGCCGCCCGATGCTGATGACGGGGCTCATCGGAACGACTGCGATGCTGCTTTTGATCGGAGTTCTGTCTGTCGTGCTGAAAGGATCGACTGCTCTTCCTTATGTGGTTCTTTCATTAACAGTCACTTTCCTTGCGTTTCAGCAGGGGGCTGTCTCTCCGGTGACCTGGCTGATGCTGTCGGAGATATTCCCGCTGCGATTGCGGGGGCTTGGTATGGGGGTCACTGTCTTCTGCCTCTGGATCGTGAACTTCATTGTTGGTTTAACTTTTCCGGTCCTGCTCGCAAACATCGGATTGTCTGCAACCTTCTTCATTTTTGTCCTGTTAGGGATAGCGTCCGTTATATTTGTGAAAAGGTTCCTTCCGGAAACGAAAGGTCTGTCGCTCGAACAGCTTGAACAAAACTTCCGTGCCTATGAAAAAACAGATCGTAATAGCGCAGAAGCCGAGGTGAGCGGGTAATCTGAATAGACGCGGGGTTCCTGGGGATCCCGCTTTTTACTTATTATATAGAAGGGAATAATAAGCGGGAAAAAAGTTTCGTAAAAGTGTTGACCTAATTTAAAGTGCGTGGTATATTATTAAACGTCGCTGATGAACAAAGCGATAACGCTAAATGAGAAAATGATCTTTTGAAAAAAAGACTTTACAAATTCTCAAAAGCGTGTATAATAAATAAGGTCGAGAAAAAAGACTTCGTAAAGAAATAAAAAACACTTGACATCATAACTGATTGGTAGTATGATAGTTAAGTCGCCTGATAAGCGCCCGTAGCTCAATTGGATAGAGCGTTTGACTACGGATCAAAAGGTTAGGGGTTCGACTCCTCTCGGGCGCGCCAATTCAAATGCGGGTGTAGTTTAGTGGTAAAACCTCAGCCTTCCAAGCTGATGTCGTGAGTTCGATTCTCATCACCCGCTCCATTATAATGATCTTTGAAAACTAAACAAGACAAAACGTACCTGTTAATTCAAAGTTTTAAATAAATCGCACAGCAATGTGCGTAGTCAGTCAAACTAAGGTCTGCACGATGCAGATCACACAGACGTTACTGCAGGATGCAGTGAATGTAGTCTGTGATCCATTTATCGGAGAGTTTGATCCTGGCTCAGGACGAACGCTGGCGGCGTGCCTAATACATGCAAGTCGAGCGGACAGATGGGAGCTTGCTCCCTGATGTTAGCGGCGGACGGGTGAGTAACACGTGGGTAACCTGCCTGTAAGACTGGGATAACTCCGGGAAACCGGGGCTAATACCGGATGGTTGTTTGAACCGCATGGTTCAGACATAAAAGGTGGCTTCGGCTACCACTTACAGATGGACCCGCGGCGCATTAGCTAGTTGGTGAGGTAACGGCTCACCAAGGCGACGATGCGTAGCCGACCTGAGAGGGTGATCGGCCACACTGGGACTGAGACACGGCCCAGACTCCTACGGGAGGCAGCAGTAGGGAATCTTCCGCAATGGACGAAAGTCTGACGGAGCAACGCCGCGTGAGTGATGAAGGTTTTCGGATCGTAAAGCTCTGTTGTTAGGGAAGAACAAGTGCCGTTCAAATAGGGCGGCACCTTGACGGTACCTAACCAGAAAGCCACGGCTAACTACGTGCCAGCAGCCGCGGTAATACGTAGGTGGCAAGCGTTGTCCGGAATTATTGGGCGTAAAGGGCTCGCAGGCGGTTTCTTAAGTCTGATGTGAAAGCCCCCGGCTCAACCGGGGAGGGTCATTGGAAACTGGGGAACTTGAGTGCAGAAGAGGAGAGTGGAATTCCACGTGTAGCGGTGAAATGCGTAGAGATGTGGAGGAACACCAGTGGCGAAGGCGACTCTCTGGTCTGTAACTGACGCTGAGGAGCGAAAGCGTGGGGAGCGAACAGGATTAGATACCCTGGTAGTCCACGCCGTAAACGATGAGTGCTAAGTGTTAGGGGGTTTCCGCCCCTTAGTGCTCGCAGCCTAACGCATTAAGCACTCCGCCTGGGGAGTACGGTCGCAAGACTGAAACTCAAAGGAATTGACGGGGGCCCGCACAAGCGGTGGAGCATGTGGTTTAATTCGAAGCAACGCGAAGAACCTTACCAGGTCTTGACATCCTCTGACAATCCTAGAGATAGGACGTCCCCTTCGGGGGCAGAGTGACAGGTGGTGCATGGTTGTCGTCAGCTCGTGTCGTGAGATGTTGGGTTAAGTCCCGCAACGAGCGCAACCCTTGATCTTAGTTGCCAGCATTCAGTTGGGCACTCTAAGGTGACTGCCGGTGACAAACCGGAGGAAGGTGGGGATGACGTCAAATCATCATGCCCCTTATGACCTGGGCTACACACGTGCTACAATGGACAGAACAAAGGGCAGCGAAACCGCGAGGTTAAGCCAATCCCACAAATCTGTTCTCAGTTCGGATCGCAGTCTGCAACTCGACTGCGTGAAGCTGGAATCGCTAGTAATCGCGGATCAGCATGCCGCGGTGAATACGTTCCCGGGCCTTGTACACACCGCCCGTCACACCACGAGAGTTTGTAACACCCGAAGTCGGTGAGGTAACCTTTATGGAGCCAGCCGCCGAAGGTGGGACAGATGATTGGGGTGAAGTCGTAACAAGGTAGCCGTATCGGAAGGTGCGGCTGGATCACCTCCTTTCTAAGGATTTTAACGGAATATAAGACCTTGGGTCTTATAAACAGAACGTTCCCTGTCTTGTTTAGTTTTGAAGGATCATTCGATTCTTCGAGATGTTGTTCTTTGAAAACTAGATAACAGAAGTAATTCACATTCAATTAGTAATGCAAGATATCACGTAGTGATTCTTTTTAACGGTTAAGTTAGAAAGGGCGCACGGTGGATGCCTTGGCACTAGGAGCCGATGAAGGACGGGACGAACACCGATATGCTTCGGGGAGCTGTAAGCAAGCTTTGATCCGGAGATTTCCGAATGGGGAAACCCACCACTCGTAATGGAGTGGTATCCATATCTGAATACATAGGATATGAGAAGGCAGACCCGGGGAACTGAAACATCTAAGTACCCGGAGGAAGAGAAAGCAAATGCGATTCCCTGAGTAGCGGCGAGCGAAACGGGACCAGCCCAAACCAAGAGGCTTGCCTCTTGGGGTTGTAGGACACTCTGTACGGAGTTACAAAGGAACGAGGTAGATGAAGAGGTCTGGAAAGGCCCGCCATAGGAGGTAACAGCCCTGTAGTCAAAACTTCGTTCTCTCCTGAGTGGATCCTGAGTACGGCGGAACACGTGAAATTCCGTCGGAATCCGGGAGGACCATCTCCCAAGGCTAAATACTCCCTAGTGACCGATAGTGAACCAGTACCGTGAGGGAAAGGTGAAAAGCACCCCGGAAGGGGAGTGAAAGAGATCCTGAAACCG